>NZ_CM136898.1:0-3084321 GCF_054456555.1 Faecalibacterium sp. PGM34 | reverse complement strand
CAAATTTAATGAGTAATACACGCGCGCGCAAGCCCGGCGGTGGGCGAAAACTATCGAAACCAGAGTATAGCGCAGCCAAGAACCTGGCACAGCAGATGAAAGCAGCTGCTGGCCTTTATACGGACAAAATGAGCCTGCAAGCCATCGCAGACGCTTTGTCCCTCAACCCTATCAAGGTTCGGAAGCTGCTCATCACAGCCGGGGTCTACGAGTCGGACACGGCAAAGCTCGTCCAGCAGACCTTTAATGCCTTCAGAGAAACACAAAGCTATTCTGCTGCTGTTACCTCCACTATGTCGGCTTTGCAGCTGTCCCGCCCCTCTGTGACCTCTTATCTGCCGTATGAGAAATGCGTGTACTTCCCGGAGGACGCTGAAGCGGCGAATATCAGTGCCGGGGCAGAGCGGCAGCGACACTACCGAGCTGTGGTTGCGCTGAAGAAGAACCCTTGCGAAGAGAACCTCTGGAAGTGCGTGGTGGCTTTTCGGGAATACAAGTTCAAGACGATATCCGGCTTGCCCTTTACATATACGCTGAAAAAGGGCAGGGGAGATGAGTTCACCAAGGAGCTGTGGATCGACCGCAGAGAGGGCAGCAAGAGCCTTGCTTGGAGTTCCGTGACGCTGGCGTATCACAATATCGGTAAAATCGGAGAGGTAGTGGACAGACCCAAGGCTCTGGGAGATATCCGGGGTGTGTCATACATCTATGGGCTGTTCTACCGCTTTGGCCTGATCGACGTGCCGGACAAGGCTAAGGAGAAGATGGGAGGAAAAGAACACTAACGGTTGTGACTGCGTTGTGGCGTGCAGCTTGAGTAAAATCAACTGGATTTCGAAAATATTTCTGTAAATTTGTAGTTGACAACTAAAACCGATCGCAGTATAATCAAGCTGTAAACACCAATTTGGTGTAAAAAATCCAAATTAAACCACCGAAAAAACAACCTAAAAAATGAGAAGGAGGCCCCTCGATGCGTGATGACAACAAGCTCCACCGTGAAAAGAGATACGTTGAAGTGGACGTTCGCTTTACACCTGATGGCAAGATCCGCCCTCTTGCCATCAATTACGACAAAAGCCATATCTATGGAATCGACCGTGTTTTGGCTGTCAGGCGTGGCACATCGCGCCTTGGCGGGAAGGGGCAGTGCTTCACCTGCATGATCTGCGGGCAGAAGCGGAATCTCTGGCTTGAACAGGGCAAGTGGTTCGTGGAAGCCTACTGCTCCGTGCCGGAAAGCCGTGCTTCGTGATGGCAAGGTACTTATCCCGCGCAGACCTTTCGCGCATAGCGGGTAAGTATATCGACCAGTATTATACCCGCTTCGGGATCAGCAAAGATGCCCCGGAACCCATTGACCCTGAACGGCTTGCAAGCGCTGTTCTTGGGCTGAATGTGAAAATGCTGCCGCTGTGCAGCGATGGCAGCATCCTCGGGTTGACCGTTTTCCAGAAATGCAGGTTTACTGTGATTTTGGAGGATGGGACAAAGCTTGTAGAGGTGTTCATGCCGCGGGATATCGTAATCGATTCCGCCCTTGCGGCAGACAGCTGCACCGGATGCCGGAATTTCACGATAGCGCATGAAGCGGCACACCAGATCTTAGCCGACCTGTTTCCGAACGATTACGGAAAAGCAGTCAAGTGCCGTGGGCACATTGCCTATCGGGAACGAAACGGACAACCTTCATGGGAAGAATGGCAGGCGAATACCCTTGCGGCAGAGCTGCTGATGCCAACATTTCTGGTCAACGCCGAAATAGAACGAGCCGCGCTGTGTCTGCCGAATGGAATCCTATACAAATCCGCATCTGACCCGAACTATGAAAAAATTCTGGAGATGGCTGCGCGGATGGGAGTATCGTGGTCTGCTATCAGGATCAGACTACAGCAGATGCAGGTCATAATAGGCAACCCCATCCACTGCCATCCATTGGACATCATCCGTTTTGGAGAATAAATATGATTCAGTCAAATAATCGCGCTTTTAAAAATAAACCATTAAACAATATACAGCAGGCGCAATTCAGCATCGGCTGGAGGTTTTGTCCTGTTTGCGGTAATAAGCTATACAAAAAAATTGATGGGTGTTCCGGTACACTGCAAGTAAAATGCAGTAAATGCAAGGAGACCCTGAGGCTTGATCTGGCGTTCAGACGCCGGTGATTTTCCAGTCATTTTAACAAATACGGGTGCATTGCACCCTGAATATGGACTGTTCGCTCCGAGCAACGGGCCATTGCCGCAAGGCAATGAATGAAACGCGCTCCAAATAGCCGGGCAACAGCTGATTGAGGAATTTTCTTTGAAGATCCCTCAGTTGGCTGTTGTCCGGCTATTTTTTTAGCCTTCAGGAAGCCTGCTCCCGTAAAAAGGAGCAGGCTTTATGTTTGTCTGTTTTTCGTGGATGCCCCAAGCGGCGAAATATCCGTAGCCTTCCAAATTTTCGACTTTTTACGCTTTATCGAAAATTTGGAGGTTTACGATGTCTTTTAATAAGGGCTTAGAGTTGAAGAAGTTTGAAGCACACTGGGAAAAGCTGCGCGTCGAGTACGCAGCTGCGGGAATGGCGGAAGATGCCATCCAGAAGATGTACGACTATGACCGTCAGCAGTTCAATTCAGAGCGTACCTTCGTCGAGCGGACGCAGGAATTCACTGCTCCTGCGTATGAAAGTTCCGAGGAAGAAGCATCTCCCTTGATGTTGCGCTATCAGGAGGCCATTACCACAAAGGATACCTACCACGAAACCAAGAGCAAATTTGCATGGATCGGCGAGATTGAGGACGAACGGCTGTTGTCTGCTCTTGAAAATTTGTCGGACTCAGACCTTGAACTGATTACTCTGTATGCCTATGAAGGATATGACACTGTTGAAATTTCTAAAGCATTTGGTACGACAAAGCAAAATATTAGTAAGAAAATTCAAAGAATTACTAATTTTATCAAAAACTTTCAAATTGGGGTTGTCTGAAGGGCGTTTTCGTCGGCTACCAAGTGAAGGGACAATTTCCCAAGCGGCACTCACCGCAGGGCAAAACGTCCGACCTCAGGAACCTTGAAAACTGAATAGTTCCGTCATCTGGTACTCCGATAATGATACTTCCGTAATTCGCGGCCCGGTCACAAAGCAGACGGGGTGGCTGAAATGCCAATGAAGCGGTACAAGTCCGCTGCCAGATGTTCATGCCCCACTCGCAGGGGGCCGAGGGCGAATATGCGAGACCTTTAATCATATTGATCCGGGAACTGCCGGGTACGTTTTTGCGCATCTGGCAGTTCCCGTTTTTTACGTATCCCAATTTATTCTTTATCCGAATATCCACTTTGATACATATAGGAGGACACTTTTATGGACGAGTTGAACCCCACGGTGCGCGAGCAGGAGATCTACGAGGAGATGGAGCTGACCCCTGAGATGGTTAAGTCCATCCGCACCCTCTGCAGCACCTGTCTGCGGCACTTTGTGGATGCAAAGGCTTTCAAGATCGCGCTTGTACCCAGCGCAGACCGGAGCATGGACACCTGCACCGTCTGCCAGATGCGGCGCGGCTACGATTATGTGGTCATGCACCGCTGACCCGACCATACCACCATACCTTGAACAAAGCCCGCTGCGGAACATCCGGCAGCGGGCTTTGCACATAACAACATGGAGGTACAATTTTGCAGCAAAACTGGAAATTCCAACGCGGAGACATCTTCTTCACCCACTTCGGGGCGAGCACCGGCTCGGAACAGTGCGGTGACCGTCCGGCGGTCATTCTCCAGAATGACGTGGGCAATTATCACTCACCGACCCTGATCGTTGCGACCATGACAAGCAAGGCGGAAAAGAAAGTAAACCAGCCGACCCACTGCCTGTTGGAAAACGCAGGGTTGAATATGCCGTCCGTTGTGCAGGCAGAGCAGATCTTCACCATCGACAAGAGCCGGGCGCTGAAGTATCTGGGGCATCTGACCCCGGAGGAGATGCGCCGGGTGGACGATGCAGTACGCATCAGCCTTGCGCTGAACCCGATGGGCAGCATCCAGCAGATAGAGCCTATCCGGCGCTCTACGGCGGTCTACGCGCCGCCTGAGGTGGTGGATGGCAAACCGCCTGTCTACCCCTATACGCCCATCAAATCGTCTTTTGAGAACGCCGGTAGCATCGAGGAAATGATGCTGTACACCGAGTTGCAATCCGCGGTTCATGCCATGATCCAGCGGTTGGAATACAGCTTCACCTTTAATCCCAGCCTGCTCACCATCCCGAAGCGTAAGCAGCAGGTGGCTGAGATCTTAGAGGAAGCCGAGAAGTACATTTGGAGAATCAAGGAGGAAATGCGATGCGCCTGAACGACAACAATTCTTTCATCGGTATCAACCCGCCGTACCAGCTTATGGTCATCCACAGCAGCAAGCTGATCTATCCTCGCGAGATCTACCAGCGGGGCGTGGAGCGCAAACGGGTGGAGCTGATCGCCAGGGACTTCAACGAGTACATTGTTAACGAGCCGAAGGTCAGCTTCCGCAACGGCAGGTACTATGTGATGGACGGGCAGCACACCATCGAGGGCTGCATCCTCCTCAACGGCGGCGAGGACCGCCCGATCCTCTGCAAGGTCTACACCGGACTGACGATGGAGCAGGAAGCCCTGCTCTTTGCGGAGCAGAACGGTCACGCCGCACCCCTGTCGGCGGGCATCAGGCTGCGCGCCAAGGTGGTGGGCGGCGATGCTCCCTCCAAGGCGTTTGTCGCAGCCACCAACCGGGTGGGGCTTTCCCTCAACTACGACAGTATGCAGCTGAGCGACTACCGTATCAGCTGCGTGGGCACGGCGCTGAAGCTGTACGACCAGCTGGGCGAAGAGATCTACTGCGAAGCCCTGCGGCACATCGTGGAAGCGTGGGAGGGCAGACCGGATTCCTTCCGGGCGGCTGTCCTGCGGGGCGTGATGTACTTTGTGCAGCTGTATCATGGACAGTACAGTGCGGAGCGGCTTGTCCGTGCGCTGAGCGGCGTCCATCCCATGGAGCTCTACCGTATCAGCCGGAATAATCCCGCCAAGCTTCCGGGCTGGCGGCGGTACGTTTATCCCATCTACACCACCTACAACGGCAAATGCAGGAAAGATGCACTGCCGATGAAGTTCTAAACTCAAATATCTCCTTTGGCAAGGGCGATGGTACCCGGAAAAGACCATTGCTCTTTACATATAGTATTTTCTTTCGAATAATTGACATATTGAACTGGAAAGGGGAGGACAGGAATGAGCGAGATCGCAGCCTGCACTTTGATTCAGGAAGCGCCCGACCGCAAGACAGAGCGGTACATGATGATGTTCAAGGATTACCCGGATGTGGTGACGGTGGAGCATCTTCAGAAAATGCTGGGGGTAGGGCGGAAGATCGCCTACCTGCTGGTCAAGGAAAACAAGATCCGGTCTGTCCGTGTGGGGCGCAGTTACAAGATCCCGAAGCTCTGCGTTGTGGAGTACCTGCTGGACAAGACTTGACCTTCAGGAGGGATGCAGCCCCAAAAATCCCTTGCGCCATCCTTGCAAAGCAGCCCTGTTTATTTTAAACTAAGGTTGCCTGAGCAAAGAGCGTTTGGCTACAAAGAAAGGAGCGTTTCTATGATAAATGTAGCTGGACATTTAAGAGAACAGAATGGTACATATCAGATGGTCCTGAGCTGGAAGGATGTAAACGGAAAGCGCAGAACCAAATCCATCAGCACAGGACTTCCCGTAAAGGGAAACAAAAAGCGGGCTGAATCCCTTCTGCGTCAGACACAAAAGGAGTTCAACCCGGAAACGATGCAGCAGGTCGGTGACCTGTCTGTGCCGGAATACCTGACCCGCTGGCTGCGGGAAAGCGTGATGAACCTTTCCCCGGATACTTACGGTCGATACGCCTACGATATGGGCAGGGTCATCATCCCGTACTTTGAACGAAAGCGGCTGTCTTTAAAAGCGCTCACTCCGCGCGATCTGGAAACGTTTTTCCGCTATGAGCGTCAGCAGGAGGAAGCGACCGTACAGCAGCTTCTGGATTGGCACAGGGAACTGACCGATGCCCTTCAGTATGCCGTTGACAGTAACTGGCTGAAAGCAAACCCCGTCAAGACGGTTGACCCCTGCCTTGATAACTCCCCGGTACTTTTCAACGATTTTCTCATGGACTGGTTGAAAATGATGAAGTCCCGCGTGGCAATTACGACCTATGCAAACTACGAGATCGTCATCACGCGCCGGATCGTCCCTTATTTTGAGCCGCTCCACTACACCCTGCAAGACCTTGAGCAGCACCCCAAGTACATTCAGGATTTCTATCAGCATGAGCTGGATCGCGGCGTTACGGCAAATACGGTCATCCACTATCACGCCAACATCCGCAAGTGTTTACAGTACGCTTTTCAGATCGGCATGATCCGTTCCAACCCCGCAGACCGCGTTGAACGTCCTCGTAAGGAAAAGTTCAAGTCGGAGGTCTACAAGGCAGAGGAACTGGAACAGCTCTTCACAGCGATCCAGGGCGACCCGGCAGAGTTCGGCGTTATCATGGCTGCATTCTACGGGCTGCGCCGCAGCGAGATCGTTGGCCTGAAATGGGATGCCATTGATTTTGAGAACAAGACCATCAGCATCCAGCACACAGTCGTTTCCACAAAGGTTGACGGCGTTGTGACCGATATCGCGCGGGATAGAACCAAAACGAAATCCAGCTGCCGCACCCTTCCGCTGATCCCTGCCTGTGAGCAGATGCTCAAAAAGATGCAGAAAGAGCAGGCGCTGAACCGGAAGGTCTGCGGCAAGGATTACTGCACGGATTATCTCGACTATATCTATGTGAACCCGATGGGCAGGCGCATCCGCCCCAACTTTCTGAGCCAGCATTTCCCGGAGTTCCTCACGGCGCACGACATGAAGCGCATCCGCTTCCACGACCTGCGCCATAGCTGCGCCAGCCTGCTTTACGCCAACGGCGTGAGCCTGAAGGAGATCCAGGAGTGGCTGGGGCACAGCGATATCAGCACCACCAGCAATATCTATACCCATCTGGATTTTTCCAGCAAGGTATCCTCTGCCAATGCCATCGTCAGCATTTTCCCGGAGAACACAAAGGTATGATTTGCAACAAAAATAAAGCAGCCCGGAACCTGAAAAAAGTCCGGACTGCTTGCTTGGTGCCGATGGTGGGACTCGAACCCACATGGTTTCCCGAGCGATTTTGAGTTTTTATCCGCATCTTCCATCTGGTGTCATCCAGTGATATCTAGTGATATCTGGTTCCCACTGTGCAAAGGCAAAATTCACGCCTCAACGAATAATAATTTGAAATATCCACGATTTTTCGATGCGTTTTTCCTCTACTCTGTTTTTTCGGTTTGGACCGCCCAAATGGAAATTGGAGGGATGTTCAGGAGGGATGCAGGGCAAAACGCTCCTCTGCTTAGGCACAAAACGAAAGGAAAGTCAAGGATAATGAATCAAAATCAAGCAAAAGAGTATTATGAAAAATTATTTGTGAACTATCCTGATGTGCTGTCTGTCGAAGAAGCAACAACTTTACTCGGTTTCAAAAGCCAGACTGCCATCATCAGAAGAATCCATCAACATAGAATTCGCTGCCTGAAAGTCGGACGATCTTTCATGATTCCGAAAGAATATCTCATCGACTATCTTTTGGATAGCTAAATTATACAGCCATTATATTACATAGCGCACCACTTTTCAATAAGAAAAGAGTGCGCTTTTTATTTTCAAACGAAAGGCGGTCGATTTTTTGAACACAAGCTGGAGCAAAACGTTGAAAAAGCCACATGACCCTTGACTACTTCTACGGACAAGCCGGAGAGCTGTTCTCCTTCTACCGCATTCCAAAGGCTCTGTTTCAGGAGCCACGGTTCCAGAGCCTGTCAACCGATGCCAAGACCCTGTACGGTATCCTGCTGGACCGCATGAGCCTGTCCGTGAAAAACGGCTGGCTGGATGAGCAGAACCGAGTGTTCATTATCTTCACGATAGAGGATGTCAAGAGGGCGTTGTGTTGCGCAGACAACAAAGCGACCAAGCTGCTCCGGGAACTCGAAAAGTTTGGTCTGATTGAACGAAAACGCAGAGGTCTGGGAAAGCCAAGTTTGGTGTATGTGAAGAACTTTTCAGCAGAATCGTCAAAATCAATATTCCAGAATCGTGATTTTCACGATTCTGGAGGCTTCAAAAACGCAAGTCAAGACCCTTCAAAATCACGATGTAATAAGACTAAAGAGAATGATACTGAAATGAGTGAGACTGATTCATTCTATTCTGAAGAAGCGGATGGGATGAGCAAACGCACCCAACTGGAAGAATATTTTTCTCAGTCTTTGGAGATAGACCTTCTGCTCCGGCTCTGCCCGGACGATGAGGACACCATCTACCAAATCGTAGATTTGCTGGTGGACACCTGCGCCACCAACCGCAAGCTGCTGCATATTGCCGGGGACGATAAGCCCGCCGAGGTGGTACGCAGCCGCTTTATGAAGCTGAACGCCGACCATATCCGCTTTGTGCTGAAGTGCCTTGCAGAGAACAGCAATCCGATCCGTAACATGAAACAATACCTGCTGGCTTCTCTGTACAACGCACCCACCACCATGCAGCTTTCCTACCAGAACCAAACCAACCACGACTTAGCGAATCGGAGGTGATGAGAATTTCAAAGAAAGCAGCCACGATTGCCATCGTCAACCAGAAAGGCGGTACCGGCAAAACCACCACCTGTGAAAATCTGGGCATCGGGCTGGCGATGGAGGGCAAAAAAGTCCTGTTGGTGGACGCTGACCCACAGGGCAGCTTGACCATCAGCATGGGCTGGCAGCAGCCCGATGAACTGCCCACGACCCTTTCCACCTTGATGGCAAAAGCCATGAACGATCAGAGTATTCCGCCCGGTGAAGGCATCCTGCACCATGCAGAGGGCGTTGATCTGATTCCGGCAAACATCGAACTAGCAGGGCTGGAAGTTTCCCTTGTCAATTGCCTGAACCGGGAAAAGATGCTCAAACAGGTGTTGGAAGGTGCAAAGCATGAATACGATTTCATTCTGTTGGACTGCACCCCTTCCCTTGGGATGCTGACCGTGAATGCACTGGCAGCGGCAGACACCACCCTGATTCCCGTACAGGCGCAGTACCTGTCTGCAAAGGGCCTGGAACAGCTTTTGCAGACCGTGCAGAAGGTCCGACGGCAGATCAACCCCAAACTGAAAATCGAGGGCATCCTGCTCACCATGACCGACAGCCGCACCAACTATGGGCAGCAGATCGACAATCTGATTCGGGGTGCTTACGGCAGCAAGATCAAAGTGTTCGACCAGACCATTCCTAGATCTGTCCGGGCTGCAGAGATCAGTGCCGTAGGCAAGAGCATCTACCAGCATGACCCCAAAGGCAAGGTGGCAGAAGCCTATAAATCTCTGACTAGGGAGGTGATGGCGAATGCCGAAAAACAGCTTAAACGTGTCGCTGAAAGGGGCAGATGACATCTTCTCCACCGAAGAATCCCGACAGGAACAGCAGCGGGAACAGGTTCAGCAAATCCCCATCGGGGAGCTGTTCCCTTTTAAGAACCACCCCTTTAAGGTTTTGGATGATGAGTCCATGCAGCGCACGGTGGAGAGCGTGGAACAGTACGGCGTGTTGTCTCCGCTGATTGCCCGTCCCCGCCCGGAGGGTGGCTATGAGATCATCTCCGGGCACCGCCGTCAGCACGCCGCCCAGCTTGCCGGGCTGGATGCGCTGCCGGTCATTGTCCGCAACATGGACGATGATGCCGCTGTTTTGCTCATGGTGGACTCGAATCTCCAACGTGAAAACATCTTGCCCAGTGAAAGGGCTTTCGCCTACAAAATGAAGCTGGAAGCCCTAAAAAATCAAGGTGCTAGGTCAGATTTAACTTCGGCCAAATTGGGCCGAAGTTGACAGCAGCCGAAAAAGTGGCAGAGGAAGCCAATGATACCAAGTCGCAGGTCAAGCGATTTATCCGCCTGACCTGCCTTATCCCGGAACTGCTGGACATGGTAGACGAAAAGAAAATTGCATTCAATCCCGCTGTGGAGTTGTCCTATCTGGACGAAGCCCAACAGCGGGATTTTTTAGAGGCAATGAACGACACCCAGAATGCACCGTCCCTTTCCCAAGCGCAGCGGCTTAAAAAGTTGGTGCAGGAAGGGCACTTCTCGTATGACGTTGCCTTTGCGGTCATGGGAGAAGAGAAAAAGGACGAGCTGGACAAGGTGGTCATCAAAAACGATACCCTGCGGAAATACTTTCCCCGCAGCTACACCCCGAAACAGATGGAGGACACCATCATCAAGCTGCTGGAACAGTGGCAGCGCAAACAGCAGCGGCAGAATGAACGCTGACTTATACCGCAACGAAAGACCCGATGGGGTCTTTTTCTTTTGCAACCAAAAGGAGAAAAAGCCTATGAAAAACAACGCTACCTGTACCATCCGCTCCGAGGAGATCACCATTGATGTGCGTATCTGCGCTGCGCTGGCGGCAAACCGGGGCGGCGAGGTCATCTCGCTGACCATTGATGAGGTCTACCTGTTCCAGAAGTATCTGGCAAGCCACAGCATCACCCTGATGGCAGACGATCAGAAGCTGCCCTGCATCTGCATCGACTGAGGTACCGCTATGTCAACGAGAGCGGAATTTTTCCAGAGTATGTATCCGGGGCTGTCCAATGGTGAAGTCATTGATGAACTTATCAAAGCCAGCATATACGGTTTTGAACACGGCCCGGAGGTTGTGACCATCAGTGCCGCAGAGGGCATTCATTATGTGCCTTACGATGCGGCAATGCAGAAGAAGCTTCCGTATTATGGAGGCACCTACGAAGCCTGCAATATTCCTTTTACGGATTTCCAGATCCGCTATCAGCCGGAGCAGATTCGCATTGTGGATGGCAAACGCATCCTAGAGGATACAGCCTTTCTCTGCCGGAAGGACAATGATCACTTCCTTATTCTGCCGAGCATTTATGAGAAGCTGGACTTGGATGACTGGCTTCTGGCACACCTGTTTTTCTACGACAAAGACGGAAAACGATATATCGGTGTGGAACTGTCGGAGGTTGACTGATGCGAGTTGTCTTTGAGTTTATGCTGTTTGAAGCCGGCGCTTTTTTCGGCTTCTTTGTGGCAGCTCTGTTGAACGCCGCCCGTACTGGGCAGGAAATCACTATCAAATTCGAGGAGGAAGATAATGGAACAGAACGAGAACACTCTGTCGGTGCTGAAAATTGCACCGGGACAGTATCCGCAGCAGGTCGAGATCAATAACGACCTGAAAGCCTTGCAGCAGGCGGTGGGCGGCTCCATCGGCGCAAGCTACCCTTTTGAAGATCCGGTCGCCATCGTCTACAACGATGATGGCAAGCTCATGGGTCTGCCGCTGAACCGTGCCCTTCGGGATGAAAACGGAGAAATGTATGATGCCGTTGCCGGGACTTTTCTGGTGGTGGGTCTGGGCGAGGAGGATTTCGCATCCCTGACCCCGGAACTGGCGCAGAAGTACGAGCAGCTTTTCCATCAGCCGGAAGCCTTTCTGAAGCTGGGCAACCGTCTGCTGGTACTGCCAGTGCCCGATGAACCTCCCACAGAAAAGCCCCGCACCAAGCCCACGGCAGAGCAAGACCGCTAAAATCACCCTGCTGCACGGGAGGTGATGGCAGTGCAGGAAGAAATCGAACAGAAGTCATTCAACATTATGATCTCCACCACGAAATTGTCTGCCCGGACCGTCCTGCGGGCGGTAAAGGCGGCGATCCGGCTGTACCAGTCCAAGGCATCCCAAGGCAAGCAGAGCGTCCGCACCCTTTTGCGGCAAAACCGGGGCGTATCCAGCGTGGAGATCAGCAAGACCGGCATCCGTGGGCTGGAGCGCTACGCCAAAAAGTACGGCATCGACTATGCTATCCGCAAGGACACCTCCGAGGTGCCGCCCCGGTATCTGGTCTTTTTCAAAGCCCCGGATGCAGAAGCCTTCCACTCGGCGTTCAAGGAGTATTCAGCATCCCTGCTGAACAAGGACAAACGCCCCTCGGTACTGGCACGATTGCAGGAGCTGGTGCAGGCGGCGGCAGAACTCCCCGGCAAAGTCCGGCACAAGGAACAGGAGCGTGGGTTGTGACCACGAAAAAGCTGACAAAGCTGCTGGCGCTCTATCTGCCTTATCTTCTGCTGGGGCTGGCGGCGACCAACTTTGGCGAAGCGTGGCGGCTAGCGGAGGGCAAAGAGCTGGGCGATAAGATCATGTCGCTGATGGGCACCATCCCGGTGGCGTTTGCGAACCCTCTGCCCAGTCTGCATCCGCTTGATTTGCTGATGGGTCTGTGCTGCGGCGCAGGGCTACGGCTGGCGGTCTATTTGCGTGGCAAAAACGCCAAAAAGTACCGCCATGGCATGGAGTACGGCTCTGCCCGGTGGGGTACGCCCAAGGACATTGAACCGTTTATGGCTCCTAAGTTTGAGGATAACATCATCCTGACCAAAACGGAACGGCTGATGATGTCCAATCGTCCGCCTGACCCCAAGAACGCCCGGAACAAAAATGTGCTGGTGGTGGGCGGTTCCGGCAGCGGCAAGACCCGGTTTTGGCTCAAGCCCAACCTCCTACAATGCCACAGCTCCTATGTCGTCACCGATCCGAAAGGAACTATCGTGCTTGAATGTGGCAATGCAATGTTGAAGAATGGCTATAAGGTCAAGATCCTGAATACCATTAACTTTTCCAAGAGTATGCACTACAACCCTTTCGCCTATGTCCACAGCGAAAAAGACATTCTGAAACTGGTCACGACCCTGATGACCAACACCAAGGGCGAAGGGTCCGGTGGCGATCCATTCTGGGAGAAATCGGAGCGTCTTTTGCTGACCGCTCTGATCGCCTATCTGCATTATGAAGCCCCGGTGGAGGAGCAGAATTTTGCGACGTTATTGGAAATGCTGAATACCATGCAGGTGCTGGAGGATGACGAGGAATATCAAAATCCGGTGGATCTGCTGTTTGAAGAACTGGCAAAAAAGAAGCCCAACAGCTTTGCCGGACGGCAGTATAAGCTTTACAAGCTGGCTGCCGGCAAGACCGCAAAATCCATCCTGATTTCCTGCGGCGCACGGCTGGCCCCCTTTGACATCCAGGAATTGCGTGACCTCACCATGTACGATGAGCTGGCGCTGGACACGCTGGGTGACCGAAAAACGGCGCTGTTCCTCATCATGTCGGACACGGATTCCACCTTCAACTTCCTCATCAGCATGGTCTACACCCAGCTTTTCAATCTGCTGTGCGATAAAGCAGATGATGTGTACGGCGGCAAGCTGCCCATCCATGTGCGGTGCCTGATCGACGAGTGCGCCAACATCGGGCAGATTCCCAATCTGGAAAAGCTGGTGGCGACCATTCGCAGCCGTGAGATCTCCGCCTGCCTTGTTTTGCAGGCGAGAAGTCAGTTGAAAGCCATCTACAAGGACAATGCGGACACCATCGTGGGCAACATGGATTCTCAAATTTTTCTGGGTGGCTCCGAACCTACCACCCTGAAAGACCTGTCCGAGATGCTGGGCAAAGAAACGATTGATGCCTTCAACACCTCGGACACCCGTGGCAACAGCCCCAGCTACGGCACTACGTTCCAGAAGATGGGTCACGAATTATTGAGCCGGGATGAGCTTGCGGTGCTGGACGGCGGCAAGTGCATCCTGCAGCTTCGTGGTGTGCGCCCGTTTTTGAGCGACAAGTACGACCTGACCCAGCATCCCAACTACAAGCTGACCTCCGACTACGACCCAAAAAACACCTTCGACATTGAAAAATATCTGAACCGAAAAGAAAAGATCCACCCCGGTGATGAGTTCATCGTGGTGGACGCTGATTCGCTCCCGTCTGCCTGACCCGGTAGGCGGTTTTATTTTTGACCGGAAAGGTACACCAGAAAGTCCACTTCCGCCGCAGTTTGCGGCTTAACAACAGCGGCTTCAGGTGTGTACGGACGGTCTACAACTTTCATTTATAAAAGGAGAAACGACTATGGAATTCTTTAACTCTGCTATCGAAGTTCTTCAGACTCTGGTTGTCGCTCTGGGTGCCGGTCTCGGCGTGTGGGGTGCCATCAATCTGCTGGAAGGTTACGGTAACGACAACCCCGGCAGCAAGAGCCAGGGCATGAAGCAGCTCATGGCTGGCGGCGGCGTTGCGCTGGTGGGCATCACCCTGATTCCTCTGCTGTCTGGTCTGTTCGGCTAAGAGCCGCAGGCGGGTCTTCCCGCCTGTACATTCACAGAACATGGAAAAGCTAAAGTGCAGCTTTCCCACATTCTGCAAACAGAGTTACCCACAACTCCATAAGACAGCCAGTTATACACATTCCCACAATGCCGACTACTACGGAATCCCTCTCATGCCTATCTACAAAAACACGATAAGGATTCAATACCTTAATTTGGAAATATTTGTTGGCAGAAAAAATGCTTGCGCGCGCACACATATTGATGTATAATACGTTCTGATTGGAGGTATATATCTATGCAACTATTAAAATGGCTTTCCGTAACAGACCGATTTTACAAAATCTATTTGGACAAGCAACTTGCCCCCTATGGAATCAACAACAGTCAATATATGTTCTTAATCAAAATCTGTCGTTCGCCCGGTATTCTACAAGATTCTTTGTTGAATATGTTCTATGTTCATCCAAGCAATATTGTACGGACGGTTGCGACATTGGAAAAGCAGGGAATGATTACACGTTCTCCCAATGATAAGGATAAGCGGACATGTAAATTGTATCCTACAGAAAGAGCATTGTCTATTATTGACGAGATACAGATGATATGCGAAAAGACAGAAGCTCTTTTATTGCAGGGTATGAGCGAATCCGAGCAGAACCTTTTTATGGATTTCTTAATACAGGCGGGCAGAAATATCACATCGGAACTCCATATAGAGAGAAAGGGGGAGGAGTTCAATGACTGAAAATCCTCTGGGCTATGAAAAAATTCCAAAGCTGTTGAAAAATTTTGCTGTTCCCAGTATTGTGGCGTCTCTTGTCGGCTCAATCTACAATATTGTGGATCAGATTTTTATTGGTCAAGGGGTCGGTTATTTGGGAAATGCAGCAACCAATGTTGCCTACCCGTTTTCTACCATCTGCCTTGCCATTGCACTACTGGTCGGAATTGGCAGTGCTTCCCGTGTTTCCCTCTGTCTTGGATGCAAAGAGCCGAAAGCTGCCGCCAAAGCAGCGGGAAATGGTATTGTTCTGATGGGAATTTTCGGAATTATTTATTTGCTGGTTGGAGAAACTTTTCTGTCTTTGCTCCTAAAGGCATTTGGGGCAACGACAGATGTATTTCCATATGCAAAGCAGTATGCCAGCATAACATTGATTGGAATGCCGTTTCTCATTGTAACGAATGGTATGAGCAATTTGATTCGAGCAGATGGAAAACCAAAGTATTCAATGGTCTGCATGGTTGTGGGAGCTATTATCAATACCATTCTTGACCCCATTTTTATTTTTGTTTGCGATTGGGGAATTGCCGGCGCAGCTTGGGCAACGGTTATTGGGCAAATTTTTTCTTTCATACTCGCACTCCGTTATCTATGGCATTTCCAAACAATCCATTTTGAAAAAGAGTCGTTTTTATTTGACATTAAAGAAAGCCTGAAAATTTGCAGCATGGGGATAAGCAGCAGCTCAAATCAGATTGCAGTTACCGTGATTCAAATCATTCAGTACAATTCGTTGACTTATTACGGCGCATTAACAAAATATGGAACGGATATTCCCTTGGCAGCTTGCGGAATTGTTATGAAAACAAATGCCATAATCCTTGCGATTGTTGTAGGAATCTCGCAAGGGATGCAGCCGATTATCGGTTTCAACTATGGAGCAAGGCAATATCATCGGGTACGGGAGGCTTACATGCTTGCAATAAAGTGGAATCTTGTTGTTTCCACTATTGCTTTTATCGCATTTCAATTTTTCCCGCAATCTATCATTTCACTATTCGGAGACGGGGACGAGCTGTATTTTGAATTTGCTGTTTTGTTCATGCGTACCTATCTTTTCATGGTGTTGGTAAATGGTGTGCAGTTGCTTTCTTCCAGCTTTTTTACCGCAATAGGAAAAGCGCTAAAAGGTGCTCTGTTGGCATTAACAAGGCAGACCTTTTTCTTGATTCCGCTTACCCTGCTGCTCCCGCTTCGTTTCGGAATTATGGGAGTATTGCTAGCGGGGCCTGTTGCTGATTTTTCAGCGTTTGTGCTATCTATTGTGTTAGTGGGAACAGAATTAAGAAAGCAAAAAAATGCAACACATATTAGTCCACAGTAAAATGAACGGGCTGCGTCCGCTATTGACAGCCCCGCCCGGTTTCGCAAATGGGTAATCAAGGGGCGACAGCAAAAAGTGCTGCCGCCTCTTACATTATAAAAGCAACTATCAATCATGCACTACCCTTTTAGGAGGAAAGGGGGAATTTCCATGACCTGCACAAAAGATTACCGGGAACATATCGAGTATACCTTTCACGCCTTTTGTAAAGTCGTTAAAGAAACGAAATGTTGCCTTATCGGTATATTTATATCTATTCCTTAGACGTTCCACTTTTTGATCCACTGCATCGCATATTCCATCAAGAATATCTTCATAAATTTTTTCTATCCTTGCAGTCGTTCCATCGCTGGTTACAAACAGGCTGCTTATAAGCTTTACAAGCTGGCTGCCGGAAAGACCGCAAAATCCATCCTGATTTCCTGCGGTGCCAGATTAGCTCCCTTCGACATCCAAGAATTGCGTGACCTCACCATGTACGATGAGCTGGCGCTGGACACGCTAGGTGATAAGAAAACGGCGCTGTTCCTCATCATGAGCGATACGGACAGCACCTTCAACTTCCTCATCAGCATGGTCTACACCCAGCTTTTCAATCTGCTGTGCGACAAGGCAGATGATGTGTACGGCGGCAAACTGCCCATCCATGTGCGGTGCCTGATCGACGAGTGTGCCAACATCGGGCAGATTCCCAATCTGGAAAAATTGGTAGCCACCATCCGCAGCCGTGAGATCTCTGCCTGCCTTGTTTTGCAGGCGAGAAGCCAGTTGAAAGCCATCTACAAGGATAATGCGGACACTATCGTGGGCAACATGGACAGCCAGATTTTCCTCGGCGGCAGCGAGCCTACCACCCTGAAAGACCTGTCCGAAATGCTGGGCAAAGAAACGATTGATTCTTTTAACACTTCGGACACGCGCGGTAATTCGCCATCCTACGGAACATCGTTCCAAAAACTCGGTCACGAACTTATGAGCCGGGATGAGCTGGCGGTGCTGGACGGCGGCAAGTGCATTTTGCAGTTGCGTGGTGTCAGACCATTTCTTTCTGACAAGTACGACCTGACCCAGCATCCCAACTACAAGCTGACCTCGGACTACGACCCCAAAAACACCTTCGATATGGACAACTCTTGTTCTTAAATGGGAAGCAGACGAGAAAAAGGGGATTGATGTCAAAACTCCTTCGGATAATTTTAAGTGGAATCAGCTTGGCGAATTATATCAATGGTTCACAGATACATATGCTCAGCTGTCACTGCAAGAATTGAAAGACAGATTGAATGAGAATATCAACGCTATTTATGCAATGATCGATTCTCTGAGTGAGGAAGAATTATTTAAACCACATATGAGAAAATGGGCTGACGAAGCAACTAAAACAGCTGTCTGGGAAGTATACAAATTCATACATATTAATACAGTTGCTCCGTTCGGAACCTTTAGAACCAAGATTAGAAAATGGAAAAAGATTGCACTATAACTTCCAGTTTGGCGAACTGAACACAAAACTAAATACCGAAAAACGGACCGTTGACACACATCGTCATGTGAAAAGTCGGCGGTCTTTTTTTATTCCCAAAATCAGTGGTTGAGGAGTCCCCAACAAGCATCCTACTTGCCACAACAATGCGTTCTTTTGAACATCAATTGTTATATTCCCAATAAACGAAAAGGGAGCTCTGCCCGGACCTTGGTCTGGGACAGAACTCCCTTTTTTACTTCCCATAAAAAGCGCAGAATCCTTTGCAGGGTCCTGCGCTTTTGCTATTCCAGGCAAAGGACTGTTCTCAAAACTTCAACCTCTCCTGCAAAAAGCGGCACAGTAGCTCCGCACAGGCGTTATGCTGCTTTTTGGGGCGGAGGAAGCCGGCGCAGATGGGCGGCAAACCGTCCAATATCACATTCCGGACGTTGGTCATCTGGCTGTGAGAGGCTTCCTCGAAACGGTTCAGGGACACACAATTCTGCTCCTGCGTGCGGTAAAGCACCTGATAAAACTGCTTGCCTAGCTCCAGCTGTGGATGTGCGCCGCTTTCCTGCAGTGCCTGCCACAGCGGCGCAAGGGCATCCGGGGCAAAGCCGGGCACCAGCAGAGTCTGCCCGTCCAGCTCTGCCGGAGAAATATGGATCCGCTCCCAGAAAGGGCTGCTGCGGGAGACCATGACGGCGGTGGTGTGCTGGGAAAGGGCAGTGCGTGCAAGCCCGGTGGCACAGCCGCCTAGATCCATCACCAGTCCGGCATCCAGTGTGCCGTTTTGCAGCTGCACCGGGACTTCATCGTTGGACAAGGAAGTGTGCTCCAAGGGGATACCGGGGTACTGCTGCCGGAACGCCTCCAGCACCTCCCCCAGGTTGGGCAGATAGTCCGGCACCAGTGCTACACTGATGCCCAGACGCAGCGGTGCAGACTGGATCTCCTGGTAGGCCTGCTGGCACAGGGCATCGAACTGCTGCACCACCGGTGCAGCCTGTGCCCGGAACCGCTCACCCTTTTCAGTAAGAGCCAGATGATTGCGGTTGTTGACAAACAGCTTGCCGCAAAGTTCTTCTTCCAGTGCGGCAATGCTTAGCCGCAGAGCCTGCCGGGACAGATACATCCGCCCGGCGGTGTGGGTGTAATTCAAATCTTCGCACAATGCCAGAAAATAGCGCAGCTGCTGGATGGTCATGGTGTGCTCCTTTTCGCAAAACGCAAGTTTTACTTGATACTTATAGGGATATTATATCTTCTTTTTCTTTGTTTGTAAATGTGATATTTTTAACAAGAACGGCAATAGATTTTTGTCGATACGAAGGATATAGCAAGAAAAGAAAGGAATTATTATGGAAAAGATCTCCCGTAAAGGATTTCTGAAGATCGCAGCAGCTGCTGCCATGAGCGGTGTCACCGCTGCCGGTCTGGCTGCCTGCAATGCAGCCAGTAGCGCCTCCGGCGTTTCCAGTGCAACCGGTATCTACACCCCCGGCACCTACACCGCTACTGCCAAGGGCATGAGCGAGATCACCGCCACTGTCACCTTTGATGCCAACACCATCACCAAGGTGGAACTGGACCTCTCCGGCGAGACCGAGAGCATCGGCGTTGCAGCCAAGGACAAGCTCATTGAGCAGATCATGAACGCCCAGACCAGCCAGATCGACGGCGTGACCGGTGCAACCGTCACCAGCAAGGCCGTGCAGAACGCTGTGGCAGACTGCATCCAGCAGGCCAGCGGCGGTGCCATCAACCCTGCACAGCAGTCCACCGAGGAAACCTCCTCTACCGCCGACTGGCTGGGTGAGGCACCGGAGATCGCCGAGAGCGATATCAAGCAGACTGTGGACTGCGAGGTTCTGGTGGTGGGTGCCGGTTCTTCCGGTACTTTTGCTGCCGCCGCTGCCGCCGAGGCTGGTGCCAAGACCATCCTCATCGAGAAGTTTGGTCACGATATGGCCAGCGGCATCCGGGATACGCTGGCAGCCTGCGGCTCCAAGCAGCAGCAGGCAGACGGCGATGATGTGAGCAAAAAGGACGCTGTGCGCTACCTGTGCAACTGGAGCCAGGGTTACACCCGTCACAGTCTGGCAAAGGTGTGGGCAGACCGCAGCGGCGAGACCATGGACTGGTTTACGGATGTTCTGGCCGAAAGCGGCATCGACTTCCGCCACGAGATCGACGAAAAGCACGAGGGCGACAATTACGAGGTTCTGGATGTCGGCCACAGCACTCAGTACGGCGAAGCATACAGCGCACAACTGACCATGGATGCCGTGTTGAAGCACGCCGAGGCCGACGGGCTGGAAGTGCAGTACGAGATCACCATGGTCAAGCTGGAAAAGGACGGCGACCGTGTCACCGGTCTCATCGCCAAGAACGCCAGCGGTGAGTATGTGCGCTACAACGCATCCAAGGGCGTGATCCTTGCCTGCGGCGGTTACAGCGGCAACGAGACCATGATGAAGGCACTGCAGCCCCAGAGCGTGGAGCAGACCTGCGTCAACTACTCCAAGCCTGGCTCCAAAGGTGACGGCATCAAGGCCTGCCTGTGGGCAGGTGCCATCATGGACACCACCCATGCATCCATGATCTTTGACCGTGGTGCCATCAAGCCGGACCAGACCGGCGAGTACGGCAAGGCCAGCGATGGTGCCCTCTTCTGGATGGGCAGCCAGCCGTTCCTGAAGGTGAACCTGAACGGTGAGCGTTTCATGAACGAGTATATGCCCTACGATCTGGTGCTGCACGCTGCTGCAAGCCAGCCCCACCACACCTACTGCACCATTTGGGACAGCAAGTATGCCGAGGACTGTGAGAAGTTTGCCACCCACGGCTGCAGCCGTCTGTACCCCCATGTCAACGGTGCAGACCCGGTGTTCCCCATGGGCTATGTGCAGGCTATGAACGCCGACCTGCAGGATCAGGGCTACATTGTGGAGGCCGACACCATCGAGGAGCTGGCCGACAAGCTGGGTCTGCCGAAGGAGACCTTTACCGCTACGGTGAACCATTACAATGAGCTGGCCGCCAAGGGCGAGGACGAGGACTTCGGCAAGGAGAGCTACCGCCTCTCCACCCTGAGCGAGGCACCCTTCTACGGTGTCCGTCAGGCCGGCGGCTATCTGATCTGCACCATCGACGGTATCCAGATCGATGATAATATGCACGCCATCGACCAGGACTTCAAGGCCATTCCCGGTCTGTATGTCATTGGTGACATGAGCGGCAACTACTTCTCCGGCAGCTATCCCAGCCTGATGGCAGGTGCCGCCGCAGGCCGCAGTGCCACCTTCGGCCGCCTTGCCGGTCAGAACGCTGCCGCAGGCATCTGATACAATCTCTTCCGTTTTCTGAATAAGCAATCGTACCTCCTAATTATGATCTGCACCTGAAAAGGGGCTGCTGTACATGGTTTTGCACAGCAGCCCCTTTTGCTTTGCGCCATCCTGCCGATGGAAAAGTTCTGATTTCTGGCAGCCGGAAATAGACTGCAATGCCCCACAACACAATCAAACGGACCGAAAAGGGGGACATGATGGGAAAAACTCTTTTTATCTTGCAGGAAAAATGCCTCCACGGAAAGTTCATGGAGTGGGGCATCCGGGAATATGTGGAGGCCTATTTCGACCCGGAAAAGGTGGAACTGCCCCGACTGGATGACCCGAAGCGGCTGCGTCTGAGAAAAACACATGAATATAATTCATTGAAATATGAATAAAGAGACTTATTTTTCAAATATACTTGCATTTTATTCGTAATTGGTGTATAATGCGTCACATCAACGAGGTGCGTTGAAACGAAAAGAGAGGGGATTCTGTTATGATATTCAAAAAAATCGCTGCAGCAGTCATCGTTACCGTGACAACGCTCAGCATGGTCTGTTCGGCTTCTGCCTGCACGGCACTTTACGTTGGCAGTGACCTGACCGAGGATGGCACCGCCATGTTCGGGCGCATTGAGGACCTGGGCACCAACGATTACAACAAGCTGTACTACGTCAGTGCTGCTGGCAAGCACAAGGCCGGGGAGCTCTACAACGGCTGCTATGGCTTCAGTTACACCTTTACCCACGACAGCTACAGCTACACGGCACGCCGGGACGACAACGCCCTGGGGGTCTGCCCGGACTGTGACGGTACCCACGACCACACACCCTATGAGGAGGCTGGCACCAACGAAAAGGGCGTCATGGTCTCTGCCACGGAGACCCTTTACGGCATGAAGACTGTTCTGGCAGAGGATCCCTATGTGGACAACGGCATCGAAGAAGCTGAGATCACCACGGTCCTGCTCAGTGAAGCCGCCACTGCCCGGGAGGGCGTGGCCCTGCTGACCTCTATCTACGACACCACCGGTGCAGTCGGCGGCTCCGGTGTGTTTATTGCGGACCAGAACGAGACATGGTTTGTGGAGAACCTTACGGGCCACACCTACATCGCCCTGAAGCTGTCCTCCAGTGTTGCCTTTATGCAGCCCAATGTTGCCGCCATCGGCAAGATCGACCTGGACGACACCGAAAACGTGGTCGCCTCCGCAAATCTGGTGGAAGTGGCCCAGAAGGCCGGGACCTTTGTGGGAGATGCCGCTGCCAATGTCATCGATCTGACCGCCTCCTACAACGGCGAGAGCGCATCTCCCCGGATGGCTGCCGGTCTGAACTACCTGAATGGCGTGGACACCTTTACCGCAGATAACTACACCGAAAATGACTTTGCACTGAGCAATGTGGACGAAAAGGGCCAGATCGTTCCGGTGTGGACCAACATCAAGCTGACCAAAAAGTTCTCGGTGGAGGACGTGCTGGGCTTCTTTGAGACGGAGCCCATTGCCAAGACCGGCAACGTGGAGACCCATGTGTTCCAGGTCAGCCCAGAGGGGGAGCTGAACACCGCACTGGTGGAGTGGACCGCCTTTGACGATAACGTTTACAACGTGTTCGTGCCCTACTATCCGCTGCTGACCACCGATACCGCTGCCTGCTACAAGGTGTCTCCCGGCCCCGTGACCCGCTCGGAGGAGCAGCCCACGGAGGGGGTCTGGTACAAGGACCAGAAGGGCAGATACTACACCTACCCGGAAAACTGGACCGATTCTTTCTACGGCGCACGGGATGCCCTGTCCAACCTGCTGACCTACGGCAATGTTTCGGACCTGGATAAGGCGGCGGTCAAGACCACCTACGCACAGCTCCAGAAACAGATCCTGAAGGACTTCCAGAAGACCAAGGCAAAGGTGGCTGCTGCAGACAGTCTGGAAGCAAAGCAGAAGGCCGCCACCACCGCCAGCAATGCCATGAGCAATAAGGTCCACACCGCCACCGTGGCGATGTTCAAGACCCTGCAGACCAAGTACGGCGTCCGTGCATGGTTCCAGTCGGTGCTGCATCAGGCAGGCTGAACCTCCGCACCCTGAAATAAGATCGTAAAACGCCCCGGTTCCTGTTGCAGAGAGCCGGGGCGTTTTTGCAGGGCAGCGACACCCTTGCCTGCATCATCGGCGGCATTGCCGAAGCCTTTTACGGAATGCCGCCCGAGTTGCAGCAGGAAACCCTGAAACGTCTGCCGGAGGAGATGCAGGTAGCGTATGAGCTGTTCCGGCAGAGCCTTGAGCGCAGGGTGTGACACTGCCGGTGCTGAGAGCCAGAGAGCCGCTGCACAGTGATCTGTGCGGCGGCTCTTTTTCGTGCAGGAGCTTTTCTGCGGGGAGAAAGCGTGGTATACTGAACTCGACAAATCGGAATTGAGAGCTTGGAAGAATGGATTTTGTGTATCAAATCAGGTGGCTATCCATTTGCTTTCAGAGTGAATAATATTGAACGATTACGGAACAACCTTTCCTTTTTGTGGTTGAATCGGTCGCAGAAACCATACAGAAACGAGTAAGGTCAGAGCTTCTGCTGCAGGAACGGCGAGCCATACTCCTGTCAGACCAAATATACGAGGAAGCACAGCCAGAAATAAAAGCAATAATGCAAACGAACACAAAAATGTGATCAAACCGGAAAACTGCCCCTTTCCGTATGCCATCATCCGAACCGCAGCAAAAATATTGAGCCCTGAAAACAGAAACCCAAGTCCGTAAATTCTCATTCCAGAAACAGCGATAGGAAATACAGGACTAGAGGTATCCGCAAAACAGGACACGCCTGCCGGAGCGAGAAAATAGGTCAGCGCATAGATGACAAGAGGCGCGATGGCAAAAAAACGATGTGCATTCTGGAAGCGCAGGCTATGGCAGAATACCGCAACGGCGGCTGCTACATCCGTCCCATCGTGCTGTTTCAGGCACAGCCCAAAGGCAAGGAGGACGCTGCCACCTTTGAGAAGATCCGCACCATCCTTGTGAAAAACGGCATACCGGCAGAGCAGATTGCCATTAAGACCGCCGACATCAACGAGCTGAAAAATGCAGATCTGCTCTCGCCCAACTGCCCCATCCGATTTATTATCACGGTCAACGCATTGAAGGAGGGCTGGGACTGTCCCTTTGCCTACATCCTTGCATCGCTGGCAAACCGCACCAGTCAGGTGGATGTGGAGCAGATCGTTGGGCGCATCCTGCGCCTGCCCTATACCCGAAAGCACCCGGTCCCGGCTTTGAATATGTCCTATGTGCTGACCTCCTCTGCGGACTTTAAGCACACACTGGATGGCATTGTAAAGGGCTTGAATAACGCAGGCTTTACCGATCAGGACTACCGGGCACAGGAGGAAGTCCCTGCTCCGGCACCGCTGCCTGTGGCACAGCAGACCACCTTTAGCATCACGCCCCCGGCACCTGCGAAGGAGCCGCAAGATATTTTTGATGACCCGGACACGGTGCGGCTGGACCCGGTGTGCGTCAACTCCACCACCGAACCCCAAAAGATCGCACCGGCAGTGCAGGACATTCTGGCGCAAGCTGGAAAGGAAATCATCGCCTTTGAAGCCGCCTTGCAGCAGCACAAGGACGACCCCGCCAGCGACTTACCGCAGGAGGCGCAGAAAATGGTTGGACAAACAAAGGTCAAAGCAGAGTTTGCTGACGAGATCGAACAGCTCGTTTTGCCCAAATTCTGCCTGAAAATCCCCCAGAGCATCCTAATGCCCAGTGATACGCAGGAGTTGACCAAGGAGAATCTGCTGAGCAACTTCACTTTGAAGGGTAAGCCCAGCAACATCGACTTCGACCATCTGGACAACAATCTGGCACAGGTCGATCTGGATGGCGATGGTACGCCCCGTGCGTCTAAAATGGAATCCCAGTATCAGCAGTTTATCGGGCAGCAGTTCCCCCTGATGCCGGGTGAGAACCGGCTGAAACTGTGCCGCAACATCATCCACACCACCTTGAGCCGCCAGAAGAAGCTGAACGCCGTGGACGATACAGAGTTGCAGCGTTATGTGGACTACATCATTGGCGGCATGAACCAAGACCAGTTGGATGCACTGGAACAGATGCCCGTCAACTTTGCAAATAAAATCTGCGATTACATCATCAAGCTGCAAGAGGAAACCGCCAGAGAGAACTTCTACAACTGGCTGGAGGTAGGAAAGATCGTCACCCAGCCCCGCTTCAAGCTGACATCGCATATCACCCTGTCCGGCAAGGCTTCCTCCCTGACCAAGAGCCTGTACAAGCAGGAGTGCGAGCTAGACGATAATTTCGAGTACGACATGGCAATGGCACTGACCGGCATTGACAGTGTGCGCTGGTGGCACCGCAATCCCACCAGTGGACGGAATGCGTTCTGCCTGAACGCTTTCCGCAACCATTACCCGGACTTTATCGTGATGACCAACAGCGGAAAAGTGCTGCTGGTGGAAACCAAGGGCGACCAGTTGGAAAATGCCGAGTCCCGTGAGAAAATCAAACTGGGCCGCGCATGGCAGAATGCAGCCGGGAGCCAGTATCGTTATTACATGGTGTTCCAGAATAAAGACCTCCATCTGGAGGGTGCTTATCGGTTTGATGAGTTTTTGAAGATTCTGGGAGAACTGTAAAACACAAAGCGGGGCTGTTGGAAAATAGCTCTCTGAAAAAAAAGCACAAAACCCGGAACCTTTTCAGGGCCAAAACGGCTCAAAAAGGGTTCTGGGTTTCTGTTTTTGCACTATTTCTTTGTGTAAGCTGCTATCGCATTTTTATTTTGCAACAGCCTCTGACTTTTAAGACGGTTGCTGGGGTTGCAGCACAATCAGCACATCCTGCAGGAAATGATGCATGGGCAGGACGGTGACGCTGCCGTCAAAGCGGGGTTCCAGCCGCTGGGTATCGCCTGTTTCCGGTTCAATAGCGGTGACGGAACAAGTGCTCCAGTCGCCGTGGAGCGTGAGCGGCGCGTTGGTGGGAACGTACAGAATGGTATGCTCTCCGGAGCGGGCCGCACGAATGAAATCCGCATATTGGGCAATGATATTCTGGCAGGGAACGGGGGCCGTGATGGATAACTCTTCGAAGAACCTCTTTGCAAAGCGGAAATCTGCTACGCCCGGAAGAAGTACGGCATCATACCATGGAAGCGCCTGCAGGAATCCCTCGCCTCCATGCGGATTTTTGGGCATATCGGGCTTTTGCCAGTTCCATACGCCGTGGGCACCGTAGGTGATTCCTGCTCCCGCGCCGGATAACAGGCTGTTCCACAGCGCCCAGCGGGTTTCGGTACGGCGAAAACGCCCGTAAGCCTTGTGGCTGTATCCCATCTGCTCGTAGCAGGGCTCGCTGTTGATGACAGGACGGCGTGGCGTGCGTGCGGCAAAGCTCTCCGCCAGAAGGTGGGCCATCTCCTGCCCGGCTGCATTGTGGCCGGACTGATACAGGTACAAATCCGCCCGCTCGCCAAATTCCTGCGGAAGTCCATCGTAGCGTCCCTTGATGTGGTAGGCTTTCAGCAGACCCGGCGCGTAGCGATCCATCAGATCAGTGACCAGTCGGTAACGCTGGATGGACGCTTCACTGTCAAAGCCGGTGTCGCCGCTGACAATGTAGACCGGATCAAACTCGTTAAAACTGTCGCAGATGGTTCTGACGACCGGTTCCACGGCTTCGGGAGGCATTACGTTGCCGCCGAAGATATGGCTGGCCCAGGTGTCCGGCACATAATTGCACCACATGACCACGATGGCCAGCGTAAAACCCTTGTCCACGGCGGCGCGGCACATGGAGCGGGCATGAGCGAAATACTCCGGCAGGATCCTTGAAAAGTCGTACAGTTCACCTTCGCGGAACGGGAAAGGGTGGCGGTTTTCCAGTGTTCCGCAGCGGTCCCATTGGGGCAGCGCGTTGATTTGCAACACATTGAAACCCTGCCGGGCGCGCAGATCCAGATATTCCTGCCAATCATCGTCTGATATATTGGTAAAAGCGCTCCAGCAGGTATCGGCCAGCCAGAAAAAAGGCTTGCCATTCTGCGTCAGATGGCTGTGATCAGGGGAAACCTGTAAAGCCATACCATACCCTCCTCAATCCAGGTCCTCGCCGTTGGAGGCGATCACCTTTTTGTACCAGTAGAAGCTGTCCTTGCGGCGGCGTGTCAGTGTTCCGTTGCCGTCGTTGTCTTTGTCAACATAGATGAACCCATACCGCTTTTTCATCTCGCCGGTGGAGGCGGAAACTAAATCGATCGGTCCCCACATCGTGTAACCCAGCAGGGGGAGACCATCCTGCGAGATGGCTTTGCCCATTGCCTCAATGTGGGCGCGCAGATAGTCGATGCGGTAAGGGTCGTGGATGGAACCGTCCGCTTCCACGGTGTCCACAGCGCCAAGCCCGTTCTCCACGATGAACAGCGGTTTCCGGTAGCGGTCGTACAGGGTATTCATGGTGATGCGCAGGCCCAGCGGATCGATCTGCCAGCCCCATTCGCTGGCGTCCAGATAGGGGTTTTTCAGAGACATGATGGCCGCATTACCCGGCTTGCGGTACTTCTTTACCGTTTCGGGGTCGGCGGAGGCCGCACGGCTGGCATAGTAGCTGAAGGAAATAAAATCCACCGTTCCTTCCTTCATCACGGCAAGATCGTCTGCGGTGCAGTCCAGTGTGATGCCGGCGCGCTCCATACGTTTCCAGGCCCAGACAGGATATTCGCCCCGTGCCTGTGCATCAATGAAGAAGTAGTTGTCCCGGTCAGCCTCCATGGCGGTGTACACATCATCGGGACGGCAGGTGAAGGGGTAATACTGTCCGGCGGCCAGCATGCAGCCCATCATGGCATCGGACATCATTTCATGGGCCAGTTTTACGGCGCGGGCGCTGGCCACGATTTCGTAGTGGGCGGCCCGGTATTTGACCTCCAGTTCGTTTTCACCTTCCTCAAACAGCACGCCCGCCCCCATGAACGGCATATGGAGCAGCATATTGATTTCATTGAAGGTCAGCCAATAGTGAACGCGCCCTTTGTACCGGTCAAAGATCACCTCGCAGTAATGCAGGTAGGCATCAATCATACGTCGGTCTTTCCAGCCGCCGTATTTTTTGATGAGGGCGATGGGCGTATCAAAATGGCAAATCGTAATGAGCGGCTCGATGCCGTATTTGCGGCATTCATCGATCAGGCTGTCATAGAAGGCGAGACCGGCCTCGTTGGGGACCGCATCATCGCCGTTGGGCAGGATGCGCGTCCATGCGATGGAAAAACGGTAGACCTTGAAACCCATCTCAGCAAACAGGGCGATATCCTCTTTGTAGTGATGATACAGATCGACGGCCTCGTGGGAGGGATAGCGGTGTTCCTCATCACAGGCCAGCATTTTCATCTGCCCGCGGGAGACCTTCATTCGGTCGGGACCAAAGGGGATCACATCCACCGTGGAAAGGCCGCGTCCATCGACATTGTAAGCGCCTTCACACTGGTTGGCGGCGGTGGCACCGCCCCACAGAAAGTTTTTGGGGAAGGTACTCATACAAAAGACCTCCTTGATATGTATTGCAAACAACGGCATGGCCGTGACCTGCACGACCATGCCGTTGCTTTTTACCATTCCACAAGTGACGGCATGGCAGGGGGAAAATCAGTCCTCTTTATACAGAACCAGCGTGCCAGCCAGAGCGATGACAAAGGCCAAAACCGAGGCGGCCAGCACGACCCACATGCTGAACAGGCCGGTACTGCCGGCATCAATATAGCCGGGCAGGCCGAACAGGCCCAGACCGCCGGGAATGTAGCGCTTCGCGCCCAGCACGCCCACCAAAGCGCCGGCAATGCCGGAGGCAACGCAGGCAATGACGAAGGGCTCCTTCTTGGGCAGGTTGATACCGTAAAGCGTGGGTTCCGTGATGCCGAACATGCAGGAGATGAACGCGGGGATGCCGATTTTCTTCAGCTTCTGGTCGCGGGTGCGCAGGATCACGCCCAGAACAGCACCGGCCTGTGCGAAGGGAGTGGCGAAGGTGCCGGGCATGATGAAGTCATAGCCAAGGTTCGCAATGTTGATGTAACCCAGAGGAATGATGGACCAGTGGAAACCGAAGATGACCAGAACCTGCCAGAAGGTGCCGACCAGTGCGCAGCCCAGCGTTGCGCCGATGACGGGAATGTTGAACAGAGTCTCGAAGCAGAGGGTCAACACAGCGCAGATGACACCGGAAACAGGACCGATGACCAGGTAAGTCAGGCTGGACATGACGACCAGAACGCAGACCGGGGTGATGAACGCCTTGATCATGTCAGACAGGTGATTGTTGAGCCACTTTTCCAGCTTGGCAGCGAAGAAGCAGCACAGGACGATGGGGATAACCGAGGAGGTGTAGCCGGATTTGGGGAAAATCACCGGCAGACCGAAGAAGGTGGTGTAATAGCTCATCTCAAAGGCGGAGCCGGTCAGCACGGTGCCCAGTGCCTCGCCGGATTTCAGAGCCACCATGGTGGGATAGCACAGGGAAATGCCCAGCGCCATGCCGGTGAATTCGTTCATCTTGAACTTCTTGGCGGCGGTGTAACCCAGAATGACCGGCAGGAAGTAGAAGAAACCATCGGCAACGGTGTACCAGATCATGTACGCGCCGCTGGAGGAATCCAGAACGTGGAAGAAGGTCAGCAGCGTCAGCAGACCTTTGATGATACCGGAGGCACCCAGCAGCGTGATGGTGGGTGCCATGATGCTGGAGATCATGTCGATCAGGGTCGCGGCGACGCCCTTCTTTTTGCCGCCCTCATCTGCGGCAATGGCGTTGCCGTCCTCATCGACGGTGCCGGAACCATGCAGGTGTCCGACTTCCAGAACAGCGTCGTAGACCTCGGCAACTGCGTTGCCGATGACGACCTGATACTGGCCATTTGCCTGAATGACCTTGATGACGCCATCGGTCTTGTTCAGGATATCCGTGTTTGCCTTGCCCTCATCCACCAGCTGGAACCGCAGACGGGTGATGCAGTGGGTGATCGCTTTGATGTTCTGTTTGCCGCCGACATTCTGGATAATAATGCGGGCGAGACCATCATACTTGCTTGCCATGTGTAATTTCTCCCTTCATCTGTTTGCAGAGCGACAGGCGGTCTGCATTTCTTGGAAACAGTATAACATCCAAAACCTGTAAAAAACGAGAATTTCAAGAAGTATTCAACAAATTCGTCGAAACTTGCAAACAAAAGAGGATGCAATGTTGCAATTTGAACAAAGAATGTACTTTGTGAAGAAATAATGACTGAATATTTTAGTAAATGATTTAGTAAATTTTTTAAAACGGGTCTTACAGATGCTGTTTTCCCATCCACTCCCAGATGGTGCAGGGAATGCCATCGCACAGAACGGCACGACCTTCGGGATAACACGCTTCCAGAGTTTGTCGACCCATGCCAGCAGCAGGCAGCCGAACAGAACGGGCAGGACGGTCTGGGGCCAGTATACACTTTCGGGTGAAAAATGAACGGGATGTCAGCTTGTATCCTATTTCTTTGGCAAAAGTGCTTAACTTCAGGGGCAACTGTGCAAATGAACGAAGAATATGGAATTTACAGAATAATTTACTAATTTTTTTGCTAAAGTTTAGTGCGGCTGTTTACTTCTTGCTCTTTTTCGAGGCTGGTGCTGAGTTGCGCACCAGAACGCTCTGGCGGACGAGGACTTCGGGTGCGATGGCGATGCGGACGCGCTCCGGCGGCGAGGAGCAGAGCAGGGTGTTCAGCCGCTCGACGGCCAGCGCGCCCATCCGCTGTTTCTGGATCTGCATGGTCGTCAGGGGTGGATTCAGCACCTCGCTCACGGCGGAATCATCGAAGCCGATGACCGAGATATTGTCCGGGATGCGGTAGCCGTATTTCAGCAGCGTTTTGCAGCACCCGGCGGCGATACGGTCGTTGTCCGCGAAAAAGGCGGTGGGGAGCATCGGCTCGGTGTCAAGATACTTTGCCATGTCCTCGGCGGCTTCCTCGCTGGATGGCCGGACGGGGATGATGCGCCGGGCGGAATCTTTGGCGGCATCGCCCGGAAGCGAACGGCAGGCGGACAGGTAGCCGCTTTGCCGTTCCCGGAAGTTGTGAATCTCAACGCTGCTGTGCAGGTAGCCGATCCGGGTGTGGCCGCAGTCGATGAGGTAGTGGACGGCCTTCCACGCGCCGAGGGCGTTGTCGATGGCGATAGCGTCGTATTTCAACGCCGGGAAGGAGTTGTCCAGCACGACCAGAGGAACGGACAGATCAAAGAACGGCGCGACGTCCTCCGAGTGCATCTCGGTCGCGAGTAAAATCAGCCCGGCAGAGTTCAGGCTCTGGATGCTGTGGATCTGCTCTTTGGCCGGCTGGTTGCCGTAAAAATAGCTGATGGACAGGTGATAGCCCAGCGAGGCGGCCTCGTCGGCGACGCCCTGCGTCAACTGTTCAAAAAACGGGGTGTCGGCCATGACCTGACCGTGCCGTTTGTAGATGATGAGCTGGATGGTCTTTCCGTTGGGTGTGGGTGCGGCGCGGAACTGCAGCTCAAGCCCCATCTCCCGGGCGAGCTGTAAGATCTGGATACGAACGCTGTCGCTGACGCCAGGCTTGCCGCGCAGAACCAGCGAAACGGTCGCCTGAGAAACGCCTGCCTTCTCTGCAAGCTGCTTTGCGGTGATACGCATGGGAATCCTCCCTTTCTTTCCTTATTCCTATTGTATCGACACGGAAAACGGGATGTCAAGGCGCAGGTCTCTGAAATTTTACTAAATAATTTAGTGAAAAATGCGAATCTGGCGGAATCCTTCGTCAAAAGTAACAAAGCGGACGGGTCAAAATCCTGCAATTTGCAGAATTTCAGGTATCCAACAGCGGAACACCTCTCGAAACGCGAAGAATGTGATACACTGAAATCAATAAAAGCCGTACCGTGAAAAAGAATGTGAAATGGAGGATTTTAGCAGATGGCAAACATCAAATTGGGTTTTGCACCCACTCGCCGCAGCATCTTTTCGGCACCGGACGCTGTGAAGTACCGCGGCCTGACCGCTGCCCGGCTGCGTGAGCTGGGCGTCGACTTTGTAGACATCGACGATATCAACGAGGAGGGCCTGCTCTACGACGAGAACGACCGCCTCAAAATCGTTGAGAAATTCAAGGCGGCAAAAATCGACGGTCTGTTCCTGCCGCACTGCAACTTCGGCACCGAGTACGAGTGCGCACGTCTGGCAAAAGACCTCGGTGTGCCGGTGCTGCTCTGGGGTCCTCTGGATGAGCGTCCGGAGCCGAACGGCGTCCGCCTGCGCGATACCCAGTGCGGCCTGTTCGCGACCGGCAAAGTCCTGCGTCGCTTCCAAGTGCCGTTTACTTACCTGACCAACTGCCGCCTGAACGACCCTGTCTTTGAGCGCGGCATCCGGGATTTCCTTGCGGTCTGCAATGTCGTCAAGACCTTCAAGAACATCCGCATTTTGCAGATCGGTCCCCGTCCTTATGACTTCTGGTCGACCATGTGCAACGAGGGTGAGCTGCTCGAAAAATTCAACATCCAGCTGGCTCCTGTTCCGCTGCCGGAGCTGACGAGCGAGGTCAAAAAGGCCATCGCCGACGGCGACGAAGTGCAGGCAACGATGGCCTACTGCCGCGAGAAGATGGAAATCAAGGTCAACGATGAGCAGCTGACAAACATTGCCGGCCTGGCCGTTGCCATGGAGCGCCTGATTAAGAAATACCACTGCAATGCCGGTGCGATTCAGTGCTGGAACGCCCTGCAGAGCGAGCTGGGCATTATGCCTTGCGCTGCCAATGCGCTGCTGAACGACAAGGGGATCCCCATCGTATGCGAAACCGATATTCACGGTGCCGTCACCGCACTGCTGGTCGAGGCTGCCGCCAACGATGACACCCGCGGCTTCTTTGCAGACTGGACGATTCGCCACCCCGATGTGGAAAACGGCGAGTTGCTGCAGCACTGCGGCCCGTGGCCGCTGTCGGTGGCGAGTTGCAAGCCCTGCATCACCTACCCGCTGGCGTTTGACTATCCCGGTGCTATCACAGCCGAGGCCAAGCACGGCGACCTGACGCTGGCCCGTTTTGACGGTGACAACGGCGAGTACAGCCTGCTGCTGGGAAATGCCAAGGGCATTGACGGTCCGAACGGCATGGGAACATATCTTTGGGTCGAGGTCGAGAACATCAAGCGGCTGGAGGCTAAAATTGTCGAGGGCCCCTATATCCATCACTGTGTCGGCATTCACAAGGACGTTGTGCCGGTACTGTATGAAGCCTGCAAGTATATCGGCATCAAGCCTGATTTGTATGATCCGATTGAAGAAAAAGTCAAAGCCTATCTGCGGGGTGAATGAAAATGAATCTGCATGAACTGGAACTGAAAAGCTGGGACCTGCGCCGCGATGTTGTGGACATTATCATGGCGGGCGGCGGCGGTCACATCGGCGGCGATATGAGCGTGCTCAACACGCTGCTGGTGCTGTACAAAAACCATCTGCGCATCACGCCCGAAACCACTGCCGACCCGAACCGTGACCGCTTTGTGTTGAGCAAGGGTCACGCGGTAGAGGCTCTGTACGCCGTGCTGGCCGACTGCGGCTTTCTGGATTTGAATGACATCAAGGCGCGGTTTTCCAAATTTGGTTCGCCCTACATCGGGCACCCCAACAATAAGCTCAACGGCATTGAGATGAACTCCGGCTCGCTTGGCCACGGTCTGCCGGTCTGCGTCGGCATGGCGCTGGCCGGTAAGATGGACAAGAAAGATTACCGCGTTTACACCGTGATGGGCGACGGAGAATTGGCCGAGGGGTCCGTCTGGGAGGGCGCTATGGCAGCGTCCAACTACAAGCTGGATAATCTCTGCGCCGTGGTGGACCGCAACCGCCTGCAGATCTCGGGCAACACCGAGGACGTCATGAAGCAGGACAGTCAGGAGCAGCGTTGGGCGGCGTTCGGCTGGAACGTCATCAGCGTCGACGGCGACAGCATCGAGGCAATGGATGCAGCTTTCACCGCCGCAAAGCATCACGCCGGTCAGCCCACCGTCATCATCGCCAACACCACCAAGGGCTATGGCAGCTCCATCATGGAAAATAAAGCAAGCTGGCATCACCATCTCCCGAATCAGGAAGAGTACCAGCAGATCATTGCGGACTTTGCCGCACGAAAGGAGGCTGTTCAGAATGGCTAACAAAATTCCGAACCGACAGGCGATCTGCGACACCCTGCTGAACGCAGCCAAGACCGATAAAGACATTGTAGTTCTGTGCAGCGACAGCCGCGGCAGCGCAAGCCTGACAAAATTCGCCGACACCTACCCCGAGCAGTTCGTGGAGATGGGCATTGCAGAACAGGACCTCGTCAGCGTAGCGGCCGGCCTTGCCAGCTGCGGCAAGAAGGCTTTCGCCGCTTCTCCGGCCTGCTTCCTGTCCACGCGCAGCTATGAGCAGGCAAAGATCGACTGTGCCTACTCCAACACCAACGTCACCCTCATCGGCATTTCCGGCGGCGTCAGCTACGGCGCGCTGGGCATGAGCCACCACTCCGCACAGGATATCGCGGCCATGAGTGCTATCCCGAACATGCGCGTCTACCTGCCGAGCGACCGCTTCCAGACTGCAAAGCTCATTGAAGCTCTGTTACAGGACAAGAAGCCGGCTTATCTGCGTGTGGGCCGCAACCCGGTCGAGGATGTCTATACCGCTGAGAACTGCCCCTTTACAATGGATAAGGCCACGGTTCTGGCCGAGGGACCGATGTTGCCATCATCGCCTGCGGCGAGATGGTTCGCCCCGCGCTGGATGCCGCCAATCTGCTGAAAGAGCAGGGCATCTCAGCCACGGTACTGGATATGTACTGCGTCAAGCCGCTGGATAAAGAAGCTGTCATCAAAGCAGCACAGAATGCGAAAGTCGTTGTCACTGTGGAGGAACACGCACCGTTCGGCGGGCTGGGCAGCATGGTGGCACAGGTTGTCAGCGAAGTCTGCCCGCGCAAGATGAAGAATCTCTCCCTGCCTGACGCGCCGGTTATCACGGGCACTTCCAAAGAGGTGTTCGATTATTATGGCTTGAACGCTGCAGGAATCGCAAAAACCGCCGCCGATTTGCTGAACGGCTGAATGGGGCGGTGTATGGAACAGTTCATTTTATCGGTTGACCAGAGCACGCAGGGAACCAAGGCTATGCTGTTTGATGCGGCGGGTCGCCTGACCGCCCGTGCCGATCGACCTCATCGGCAGTATATCAACGAAAAAGGCTGGGTCAGCCACGATTTGGAGGAAATCTACGCAAATGTGCTGGTCGTATGCCGTGAGGTTGCCGAAAAGGCCGGGATTGACCCCGCACAGATTGCGGCAATGGGCATAAGTAACCAGCGCGAAACCGTTGCCGCGTGGGATAGGGCGGACGGTACCCCGGTCGGGCAGGCAATCGTCTGGCAGTGCGCCCGCGCAAAAGAAATCTGTGATACGCTGGCGTCCCATGCCGAAGCGGTGCGTGAGAAAACCGGTCTGCCGCTGTCACCGTATTTTTCCGCATCTAAAATGGCGTGGATTCTGCAAAACCACCCCGAAGCCGCCGCGTTGGCCGCAAAAGAACGGTTGGCGCTTGGCACAATCGACAGTTATCTTGTCAGCCGCTTGAGCGAGGAACGCAACTTCAAGACAGATTACTCCAATGCAAGCCGCACGCAGCTGTTTAATATCCGCACCTTGCAATGGGACGATGAGTTGTGCACACTCTACGGTGTGCCGCGTCATTGTCTGGCAGAGGTCTGCATGAGCGACAGCCTGTTCGGCACCACCACGCTGAGTGGTTTTCTGCCGAAAGCCATTCCCATCTGCGGTGTACTGGGAGACAGCCACGCCGCTCTGCTGGGGCAGAACTGTATCAAACCGGGGCAGACGAAAGCCACCTATGGCACCGGCTCCAGCGTGATGATGCAGACCGGCGAAAAGCTTGTCACAAGCCGGAACGGTCTTGCCACCAGCCTTGCATGGGGTCTGAATGGCAAGGTGGAGTATGTACTGGAGGGTAATCTGAACTACACCGGTGCGGTCATTACATGGCTGAAAAAGGATGTTGCCCTGCTGGCAGGCGACGCCGAGAGTGAAACGCTGGCCCGCAGCGCAAACCCTGCGGACAAAACCTATTTTGTCCCGGCTTTTACCGGGCTGGGCGCACCCTACTGGGACAGCGAGGCAACGGGGCTATTGACCGGCATTACCCGCACCACCGGTCGGGCGGAAATCGTTAAAGCCGGGGTGGAGTGCATTGCCTACCAGATTACGGATCTGGTGCTGCGCATGGCGCAGGACGCAGGTCTGGCATTGGCGGAACTGCGTGTGGACGGCGGTCCCACGGCCAACGGCTATCTGATGCAGTTCCAGTCCGATATGGCTGGTGTGGAGGTCAGTGTGCCGGATATTCAGGAGCTTTCCGGCTTCGGCGCGGCCTGTGCCGCAGGCTTTGCCAGCGGTTTGTACAATCCCGGCACGGTCTACGATGGTATGCAGCGCCGCAGCTATACCCCAAAAATGACACCGCAGGAGCACGATGCCCGCTACGCAGGCTGGCAGAAGGCTGTTTTGCAGGCGCTTTTGCATTAAATAACAATCACACAGGAGGCTATCTATGACACAACCCGAACTGCAGAAAATTGACGCTTACTGGCGTGCCAGCAACTATCTGGCGGCCGGCCAGCTTTATCTGCTGGACAACCCTCTGCTTCGCCGTCCGCTGAAGCGCAAGGACGTCAAGCGCAAAATCGTCGGCCACTGGGGTACCGTGCCCGGCCAGAACTTTGTCTATGTGCATTTGAACCGCATCATCAAGAAGTACGACCAGGACTTGATTCTGATCTCCGGCCCCGGTCACGGCGGCAACTTCTTTGTTGCCAACGCCTATCTGGACGGCACCTACAGCGAAGTCTACCCCAACATCAGCCGTGACGAAGAGGGCATGAAGAAACTGTTCAAGCAGTTCTCTTTCCCCGGCGGCATCTCCTCCCACGTTGCCCCCGAAACACCGGGTTCCATCAACGAGGGCGGCGAGCTGGGTTACTCCATCGCCCATGCCTTCGGCGCAGCCTTCGATAACCCCGATTTGATCGTTGCCTGCACCGTGGGCGACGGCGAAGCCGAGACCGGCCCTCTGGCCACCAGCTGGCAGTCCAACAAATTTCTGAACCCCGTGGGCGACGGTGCGGTGCTGCCCATCCTGCACCTGAATGGCTACAAGATCTCCAACCCCACCGTCTTTGGCCGCATGACCCATGAGGAAATCGAGAGCTTCTTCAAGGGCTGCTCCTGGAAACCCTATTTCGTCGAGGGCGACGCCCCTATGACGATGCACGCCAAGATGGCCGATACGCTGGATATCGTCATCAATGAGATCCACGACATCCAGAAACGTGCCCGCTCCGGCGAGAAGATGGGTCACATCCAGTGGCCGATGATCGTTCTGCGCACTCCCAAGGGCTGGACCGGCCCGAAGGTGGTGGACGGCAAACCCATCGAGGGCACCTTCCGCGCTCATCAGGTTCCCATTGATATCACCCTTGGCACGCCGCATCAGGAAGAGCATCTGAAGCAGATCGAAGAGTGGCTGCGCAGCTACCACCCGGAAGAGCTGTTTGATGAGAACGGCACGCTCATTCCCGAATTGCAGGAGCTGGCTCCCACCGGCGACCGCCGCATTGCAGCCAATCCCCACGCCAACGGCGGCAAACTGCTGCGCGACCTGCGCACCCCGGACTTCAAGCAGTACGCCGTGGATATTCCATTCCCCGGTAGTGTCGAGAAGCAGGATATGATCGAGCTGGGCGGCTATATCCGCGATGTGTTCAAGCTGAATGCCGATGCCAAGAACTTCCGCATCTTCGGACCGGACGAGACGATGTCCAACCGCCTGTACAAGTGTTTTGAAGCGACCGAGCGCGACTGGAACTCCACCATCGTTCCGAATGATGAGTTCCTCGCCAACGATGGCCGCATCATGGACTCCATGCTGTCCGAGCATCTGTGCGAGGGCTGGCTGGAAGGCTATCTGCTGACCGGTCGTCACGGCTTCTTTGCAAGCTACGAGAGCTTCATCCGTGTTGTGGACTCCATGGTGGCACAGCACGCCAAGTGGCTCAAGGTCTGCAACCAGCTGCCGTGGCGGCAGAGCATCGCGTCCCTGAACCTGATCCTCTCTTCCAACGTCTGGCAGCAGGACCACAACGGTTACACCCATCAGGATCCCGGCTTCCTCGACCATATCGCAAATAAAAAGGCAGATGTCGTCCGCCTGTACCTGCCGCCGGATACCAACTGCCTGCTGAGCTGCTTTGATCACTGCATCCGCAGCCGGGATTATGTCAACGTACTGGTCACGTCCAAGCATCCCCGTCCGCAGTGGCTGACGATGGAACAGGCCGTCAAGCACTGCACGCAGGGTGTCGGCATCTGGGATTGGGCTTCCACCGATGCAGGCGAAGAGCCGGACATCGTCATGGCCTGCTGCGGCGATACGCCCACGCTGGAGACTCTGGCGGCTGTCACCATCCTGCGGGATGCTCTGCCGGAACTGAAGATCCGGGTCGTCAACGTTGTGGACCTGATGAAGCTGGAGCCGAACACCAAGCACCCCCACGGCCTGTCCGATGCAGACTACAACGCCCTGTTCACCAAGGACAAGCCCATCATCTTCGCGTTCCACGGCTATCCCACGCTTGTGCATGAGCTGACCTACGAGCGCACAAACCGCAACCTGAGCGTCCATGGCTATCAGGAGGAGGGCACCATCACCACGCCGTTCGATATGCGTGTGCAGAACGAGATCGACCGCTTCCATCTGGTCAAGGATGCCGTCCTGCATCTGCCCCAGCTGGGCAACCGCGGTGCATACCTCGTCCAGCAGATGAACGACAAGCTGGTGGAGCACAAGAACTACATCCACGAGGTCGGTCAGGATATGCCGGAGATCCTCGATTGGAAGTGGCACCTGCCGGAGAATAAGTGATTCTTCATTTGAACAATCAAATCCGCTGAGAAGCGAATGGCAGAAATCGCAGTCTTCCGGGCGCACATCGTCAACTACGCCAAGACCCGGCCAGTGTAGCGGTCCATATTCCTTCAATGGTAATGATCCTGGAGATTAGCGTTTATCTGGAGATTGCCAAAGGATAAATAGAAGCAGCATTAAAGCCGCTCACCGTTGATATGTACCCAGTATTCTGGACACTGGATCAAAATTGAATAATTAATATTCCATCATGGATGCTTCTCTGAATTTAGAGGGAGGCATCCATTTTGTTTTTGCTTGGATTCTGCTGTTATTGTAATAGTCAATATACTCGGCAATCGCATTGGAGAAGGCTTCAAAGGAGGAATAATCCTTCTCAAATCCATAGAACACTTCATTTTTCAACCTGCCAAAGAAGGTCTCCATAATGCAATTGTCGTAGCAGTTGCCCTTTCGGGACATGGATTGAATGATTCCGTGCTTCTGAAGTTCGCCACGGTAGAATGCTTGCTGGTACTGCCAGCCCTGATCCGAGTGCATGACCAGACCTTGTACAGAGGGAAAGCGTTCAAATGCCTTGTTCAGCATATCTCTTATCTGCTCCATATTAGGGCTGGTCGAGAGGTTGTAAGAAATAATCTCATTTGTGTTCATATCCAGAATCGGAGAAATATAGCACTTGCCCCAAGACAGATTGAACTGTGACACATCGGTTGTCCATTTTTGCAGAGGCTTCTCGGTACTGAAATCTCGGTTAATAATGTTATCGGCAACCTTGCCGACATCACCTTTGTAGGAATGGTACTTCTCCTTTGGACGTTTGCCGAACAGTTTAAGCTGGTTCATAATTCGCTGAACACGCTTGTGATTCACCTGAAACCCACGGTTCAGAAGCTCATGGTGTACCCGTCTTACGCCGTATCTTTTTCTGCTCTCGTTGAAAATAACAGCAATTTCAGACGATAACTCGGCATTTCTTTCTTCAACTTTATCCGTTCGGCCGAGTTCGTAATAATACGTTGATCTGGACAGCCCGATTGCATCTAACAAATCATTCAGTCTGTGTCCTTCTTTGCGGAGTTCTTGGACGATCGCAGCTTTTTCGCCTTGAGTTGCGCTGCGCATCTCTCTTCTCTCAAGGCAATCTCTTTTTTTATTACAGCATTCTCCGCTCTCAGATGTTCGTTTTCTGCTCTGAGCCGAATCATCTCTTCTCGCTCTGAAGGGGTCAGTTCTGCTGGTACTATTTTCTTCTTCATGTCAGGCTCCTTGGGTGGTCGGCCTTTTCGTTGTGCGGCCAATCCCTGATACCCTTTCATTTTATAACATCTGACCCATTGGTACAAGAGGCCGTCATTGATTCCAGCAGTAAACGCAACCTCCTTGTTTGATACTCCTGCCAAAACTTTTTCGACCAATTCGTATTTTTCTTTCGCAATCCACACTTTATTTTGTCTCTTATGGTGCAGAACCTCTGGACCACAGGCTTCTTCCATGCGAGCCCACTTCCGTATCGTCTCGTGAAAATTTTTCTGCTTTACTCCCGCTGGTGTTTCTGGCCATTTCCCTTGTCGATACAATTCCACGCATTGCTTTTTGTACTCATAGCTGTATTTCATAAAAATACCCCCAATACTGGGTGTCCAGTATTAGGGGTACATATCACGTGCAGGTTTCCAGCATGGTGAGCGGCTTTTTACTACAAATATGAGGAATCGAAGAAGTCCTTTAGTGTGATTCCTAAGCCTAGACAGATCCTTTCAATCGTCTCTACGCTTAACTGCCCTCCCCGACGGGCGGTGGTTTGAATCGTGGAGTACGATATTCCGCATTTCTTTGCCAACACACACAGATTCATATCACGCTCCTGCATCAAATCCTGAACACGCTTGATCGTATCCACGAAAACTCCTCCCATCTTTTTAGTTCAAAACCTTTCCAACAATTTCGAATCTTTGCTCCGGAGATATAAGAATCGGCGAATATTTGGTGTTAAGAGAGACCAAAGCCGGTTGGTTATGCACCACACCATAGCTGTCGGTAAGGAACTCTGCTTGGGACTTGTCTGGGATATGTTCATCGTATTTTTTTAGATATCCGCAGCCATCATATACGAATATCCCGATATCCCCGCATTTAAGTTCTTCGCAACGCTTCACCCATACGATCTGTCCGCTATGATAACGCGGCTCCATACTATCGCCACTAACGTATATCCCGAACTCAGCCCCTGCCGGAACACTGCTGGCAGGCACCTGTATCCGCTGGAACATTTCACCTTCAAGAAAAGCTCCTAGACCTGCCGATACTGGCAACTCTGATACTGGCATCATTATGTAGTCGATTTCCGCAGGTTCTTCTGTATCTGGCTGGTAGCGCCGGGATGCAATCAAGTCCATTTCGTACTCGGCAACTTTTTTTTGCCCTATATCATTTAGAAGGGCGGGTTTCTGAAAGGCCTTTGTAAAGTAGGAAGGTCCTTCCTTGATGTTCAATGCGTAGCAGATTGCAACTAGTTGGTAGATGCTAGGAGTGGTATAGCCTTTTTCCCATTTGCTGATTCCTTTATCACTGACATCGACGCCATAGTGACGGAGAAGTTCAGAGAAAGCTACAAGTGAATAGCCATTCCTTTTTCGTGTGCCTGCGAGAATCTGACCAACCTCATTGCTATCCCTCGCAGCGACTGCATCATAGCGCACTGTGGATGGGGCTATGTGCATTTTGGTGAGCATGGTTTTCTTTTTCATAACAAGAACACTCCTTTGTGATCCGGTAGCTCTATTATAGTATAGAAAATACAGGAAATCAATAAGAAATCTCTAAAATAGCGACAAATGCGTAATTGACATCTCCATAAAGTAGGTATATAATCGAATCAAATCCACGAATAACAGCTTTTTGGTGTTGATTCTGGACCGAAATCGTATTTGTTCGGTGTTTTTAAGAGGTGATATTATGAGAAAAGAAAACGTAAGATGCCCGATGTGCGGAACCATGAACTATGATGTAGATCTTGATGCAACCGATGGCTGGACAAAATGCCGTCTGTGCAAAGCGGTAACCTGCTCTATGGATGAGTGGAAAAAACATACAGTGTCCGTTCCGCTGTTGAACGAAAAGCAGCTCGTGGCACGCAGCATGGTTCGCAAGTAATACACGCTGCGTTCTGATAAATCTGCAAAAAAGGAGGATTTCTGATGTGTGGTGATTACAGCCTTCGCCGTGAGAAAAGATACGTCGAAGTGGACGTTCGTTTTACTCCTGATGGCAAGATCCGCCCTCTTGCCATAAACTATGACAAGGCTCACACTTATGGCATTGATCGTGTCTTGGCAGTCAAGCACGGTACATCACGTTTTGGCGTGAAAGGGCATTGCTTCACCTGCCTGATTTGCGGGCAGAAGCGGAATCTTTGGCTTGAGCAGGGCAAGTGGTTCGTGGAAGCCTACTGCTCCGTGCCGGAAAGCCGTGCTTCGTAATGGCAAGGTACTTATCCCGCGCAGACCTTTCGCGCATAGCGGGTAAGTATATCGACCAGTACTATACCCGCTTCGGGATCAGCAAAGATGCCCCGGAACCCATTGACCCTGAACGGCTTGCAAGCGCTGTTCTTGGGCTGAATGTGAAAATGCTGCCGCTATGTAGCGATGGCAGCGTCCTCGGACTTACCGTTTTTCAAAGATGCGGTTTTACCGTAACTTTAGGGGATGGTACAAAGCTTGTAGAGATATTCATGCCGAAGGACGTTGTGATCGATTCTGCCCTTGCGGCAGACGGCTGCACCGGATGCCGGAATTTCACGATAGCGCATGAGGCGGCACACCAGATTTTAGCTGATCTGTTCCCGAACGACTATGGAAAAGCAGTCAAGTGCCGTGGGCACATTGCCTATCGGGAACGAAACGGACAACCCTCATGGGAAGAATGGCAGGCAAACACCCTTGCAGCAGAGCTGCTGATGCCGACATTTCTGGTCAACGTCGAAATAGAACGGGCAGCGCTGTGCCTGCCGAATGGAATCCTATACAAATCCGCATCTGACCCGAACTATGAAAAAATTCTGGAGATGGCTGTGCGGATGGGAGTATCGTGGTCTGCTATCAGGATCAGACTACAGCAGATGCAGGTCATAAAAGGCAAACCCATCCACTGCCATCCATTGAACATCATCCGATTTGGAGAATAAACATGATTCAGTCAAATAATCGTCCTTTTAAAAATAAACCGCTGAGCAATATACAGCAGGCACAATTCAGCATCGGCTGGAGGTTTTGCCCCGTTTGCGGACACAAGCTCTACCAAAAAGATGAGAGCTGTTCAGGCACTATCCGCATAAAGTGCCTCAAGTGCGGCAACGTAGCAACGGTTGATTTAGCCTATCGCAGGCGTTGATTGCTTTATAGGCAAAACACAATTTCAAAAATCGGGTGCATTGCACCCTGAATATGGACTGTTCGTCACCGAGCAACGGGCCATTGCCGCAAGGCAATGTATGAAACGCGCACCAAATAGCCGGGCAACAGCTGATAGAGTGATTCTGCTTTAGAACCGCTCTGTTAGTTGGTTGTCCGGCTATTTTTTTAGCCTTCAGGTAGCCTGCTCCCGTAAAAAGGAGCAGGCTTTATGTTTGTCCGTTTTTCGTGGATGCCCCAAGCGGCGAAATATCCGTAGCCTTCCAAATTTTCGACTTTTTACGCTTTATCGAAAATTTGGAGGTTTAACATGGGCTTCAACTATGGTTTGGAAAAGAAGAATTTTGATAGTCAGTGGGCTATGACCCGCAAGCAGTATGAAGATGCCGGTATGAGCAGCGAAGCGATTCAGGCAATGTACGATTACGACTGGTCTGTTTTTAACGCTAATCGCTCTTACCAGAACCATACGCAGGAAATGGCTGCGCCGTCCTTTAAGCAGAGCGAAGAATCCTACTCGCCCTTGATGAACAAGTATCAGGAAGCCGTTTCCGTTACGGATACTTACCACGAAACTAAAAGCCGTTTTGCATGGATTGGTGAGATTGAGAACGAGCAGTTGCTTACTGCACTCGAAACTTTGAAAACCGAAGATTTGGAAATTATCACCATGTACGCTTACGAGGGATACGACATCACTGAAATTTCTAAAGTCTACGGCGTATCTCGGCCCACTATTAGTATCAAAATCAAGAGAATTACTAAATTTTTGAAAAACTTCAATTTTAATGCTACGAATTGACCCTTCTCGATGCCTACCAAGTGAAGGGACAATTTTCCAAGCGGCACTCGCCGCAGGGAAAAACGTCCAACCTCATGAACCTTGAAAACTGAATAGTTCCGTCATCTGGTACTCCGATAATGATACTTCCGTAATTCGCGGCCCGGTCACAAAGCAGACGGGGTGGCTGAAATGCCAATGAAGCGGTACAAGTCCGCTGCCAGATGTTTATGCCCCACTCGTAGGGGGCCGAGGGCGAATATGCGAGACCTTTAATCATATTGATCCGGGAACTGCCGGGTACGTTTTTGCGCATCCGGCAGTTTCCGTTTTTTACGTATCCCAATTTATTCTTTATCCGAATATCCACTTTGATACATATAGGAGGACACTTTTATGGATGAGTTGAACCCCACGGTGCGCGAGCAGGAGATCTACGAGGAGATGGAGCTGACCCCTGAGATGGTCAAGTCCATCCGCACCCTCTGCGGTACCTGTCTGCGGCACTTTGTGGATGCAAAGGCATTCAAGATCGCACTTGTACCCAGCGCAGACCGGAGCATGGACACCTGCACCGTCTGCCAGATGCGGCGCGGCTACGATTATGTAGTCATGCACCGCTGACCCAACCATACCACCATACCTTGAACGAAGCCCGCTGCGGAACATCCGGCAGCGGGCTTTGCACATAACAACATGGAGGTACAATTTTGCAGCAAAACTGGAAATTCCAACGCGGAGACATCTTCTTCACCCATTTCGGGGCGAGCACCGGTTCGGAACAGTGCGGTGACCGTCCGGCGGTCATTCTTCAGAATGACGTGGGCAACTATCACTCTCCGACCCTGATCGTTGCGACCATGACAAGCAAGGCGGAAAAGAAAGTAAACCAGCCGACCCACTGCCTGTTGGAAAACGCAGGGTTGAATATGCCGTCCGTTGTGCAGGCAGAGCAGATCTTCACCATCGACAAGAGCCGGGCGCTGAAGTATCTGGGGCATCTGACCCCGGAGGAGATGCGCAGGGTGGATGATGCAGTGCGTATCAGCCTTGCGCTGAACCCCATGGGCAGCATCCAGCAGATGGAGCCTATCCGGCGCTCTACGGCGCTTTACGCGCCGCCTGAGGTGGTGGATGGCAAACCACCTGTCTACCCCTATACGCCCATCAAATCGTCTTTTGAGAACGCCGGAAGCATCGAGGAAATGATGCTGTACACCGAGTTGCAATCCGCGGTTCATGCCATGATCCAGCGGTTGGAATACAGCTTCACCTTCAATCCCAGCCTGCTCACCAGCCCGAAGCGTAAGCAGCAGGTGGCTGAGATCTTAGAGGAAGCCGAGAAGTACATTTGGAGAATTAAGGAGGAAATGCGATGCGCCTGAACGAAAACAATACCTTCATTGGTATCAACCCGCCGTACCAGCTTTCGGTCATCCACAGCAGCAAGCTGATCTATCCCCGCGAGATCTACCAGCGGGGCGTGGAGCGCAAGCGGGTGGAGCTGATCGCCAGAGACTTCAATGAGTACATCGTTAACGAGCCGAAGGTCAGCTTCCGCAACGGCAGATACTATGTGATGGACGGGCAGCACACCATCGAGGGCTGCATCCTCCTCAACGGCGGCGAGGACCGCCCGATCCTCTGCAAGGTCTACACCGGACTGACGATGGAGCAGGAAGCCCTGCTCTTTGCGGAGCAGAACGGTCACGCCGCACCCCTGTCGGCGGGCATCAAGCTGCGCGCCAAGGTGGTGGGCGGCGATGCACCTTCCAAGGCGTTTGTCGCAGCCACCAACCGGGTGGGGCTGTCCCTCAACTACGACAGCATGCAGCTGAGCGACTACCGTATCAGCTGCGTGGGCACGGCGCTGAAGCTGTACGACCAGCTGGGCGAAGAAATCTACTGCGAAGCCCTGCGGCACATCGTGGAAGCGTGGGAGGGCAGACCGGATTCCTTCCGGGCGGCTGTCCTGCGGGGCGTGATGTACTTTGTGCAGCTGTATCATGGACAGTACAGCGCGGAGCGGCTTGTCCGTGCGCTGAGCGGAGTCCATCCCATGGAGCTCTACCGTATCAGCCGGGATAATCCCGCCAAGCTTCCGGGCTGGCGGCGGTACGTTTACCCCATCTACACCACCTACAACGGCAAGTGCAGGAAGGATGCGCTGCCGATGAAGTTCTAAACTCAAATATCTCCTTTGGCAAGGGCGATGGTACCCGGAAAAAGGCCATCGCTCTTTACATATAGTATTTTCTTTCAAATAATTGACATATTGAACTGGAAAGGAGAGGACCGGAATGAGCGAGATCGCAGCCTGCACTTTGATTCAGGAAGAGCCCGACCGCAAGACAGAGCGGTACATGATGATGTTCAAGGATTACCCGGATGTGGTATCCGTAGACATTCTTCAGGAAATGCTTGGCATCTGCCGGAAGAATGCGTATCTGCTGGTCAAGCAGAATAAGATCCACTCGGCGCGTGTAGGACGCAGTTATAAGATACCAAAACTCTGCGTGGTAGAGTACCTGATCGATCAGAATCGGCAGTTTGGAGGGATGCGCCTTTCAAACTCTCTTGCGCCATCCTTGCAAAACACTTCAGAGTCTTCTAAACTTATGATGCCTAAGCAAAGGACGTTTGGCTGCGAACAGAAAGGAGCATCACTATGACAAATGTGGCCGGACATTTAAGAGAACAAAACGGTATGTATCAGATGATTCTGAGCTGGAAAGACACAAATGGAAAGCGCAGAACCAAATCCATCAGCACAGGACTTCCGGTTAAAGGAAACAAAAAAAGAGCTGAATCTCTGTTGCGTAAAACACAAAAAGAGTTTAACCCTGAAACGATGCAGCAGGTTTCCGACCTGCCGGTATCGGAATATCTGAACCGCTGGCTTCGAGAAAGTGTGATGAGCCTTCCGCCCGAAACCTATGGCAGATATGCTTATGATCTGGGAAGAGTAGTTGTCCCATACTTTGAAAAGAAGCGGCTGTCTTTGAAAGCACTCTCTCCGCGCGATCTGGAAACGTTCTTCCGCTATGAGCGTCAGCAGGAGGAGGCCAGTGTACAGCAGCTTCTTGATTGGCACAAGGAGTTGACCGATGCCCTGCAATATGCCGTTGCCAATAATTGGCTGAAGGTCAGCCCCATCAAAGAAGTTGACCCCTGCCTTGATAACTCACCGGTACTTTTCACCGACTTCATCACGGACTGGTTGAAAATGATGAAGTCACGAGTGGAAATCACAACCTATACCAGCTATGAAAGAGCAATCATTCACAAGATCGTCCCATATTTCGAACCGCTCCACTATACATTACAGGATATGGAACAGCATCCCAAATACATCCAAGACTTCTACCAGCATGAGTTGGATCGTGGCCTTACGGCAAACACCGTCATTCACTATCACGCCAACATCCGCAAATGCTTACAGTATGCTTTTCAAATCGGCATAATCCGTTCCAACCCGGCAGATCGCGTTGAACGTCCTCGTAAGGAAAAGTTCAAGTCGGAGATTTACAGCGGTGAAGAACTGGAGCAACTTTTCAAGGTGATCCAAGGTGACCCTTCGGAGTTTGGCGTCATCATGGCTGCATTCTACGGGCTGCGGCGCAGTGAAATTGTTGGTTTGAAATGGGATGCCATTGACTTTGAGAACAAGAAAATCAGCATTCAGCATACGGTTGTGACCGCAAAGGTCAACGGAACGGTAACGGAAATCGCACGAGATAAGACAAAAACAAAGTCGAGCTGCCGGACACTTCCCCTAATCCCTGCCTGTGAGCAGATGCTCAATAAAATGAAAAAGGAGCAGGAGCAGAATCGGAAGGTCTGCGGCAAAAGCTATTGCACCGATTATCTTGACTATATCTATGTAGACCCGATGGGAAAGCGGATTCGGCCCGACTTTCTGAGTCAGCATTTCCCAGATTTTCTGGTAGCACACCAGATGAAGCGTATCCGCTTTCACGATCTGCGCCATAGTTGTGCCAGTCTGCTCTATGCCAATGGCGTGAGCCTGAAGGAGATTCAGGAGTGGCTGGGTCACAGTGACATCAGCACAACAAGCAACATTTATACACATCTGGATTTCTCCAGTAAGGTATCCTCGGCGAATGCAATCGTTAATATCTTCCCGGAAAACACCAAAGTATAAGAAACTGAGCAGAAAAAGAAAAACAGCCCAAAATCTTTCGATTCTAAGCTGTTTTATGATGGAGTGCCGATGGTGGGACTCGAACCCACATGGTTTCCCGAACGATTTTGAGTTTTTGTCCTCATCTTCCATCTGGTGTCATCCAGTGATATCTAGTGATATCTGGTTCCCACTGTGCAAAGGCAAAATTCACGCCTCAACGAACAATAATTTGAAATATCCACGATTTTTCGATGCGTTTTCCCCCTACTCTGTTTTTTCGGTTTGGACCGCCCAAATGGAAATTGGAGGGATGTTCAGGAGGGATGCAGGGCAAAACGCTCCTCTGCTTAGGCACAAAACGAAAGGAAAGTCAAGGATAATGAATCAAAATCAAGCAAAAGAGTATTATAAAAAATTATTTGTGAACTATCCTGATGTGCTGTCTGTCGAAGAAGCAACAACTTTACTCGGTTTCAAAAGCCAGACTGCCATCATCAGAAGAATCCATCAACATAGAATTCGCTGCCTGAAAGTCGGACGATCTTTCATGATTCCGAAAGAATATCTCATCGACTATCTTTTGGATAGCTAAACTATACAGCCATTATATTACATAGCGCACCACTTTTCAATAAGAAAAGAGTGCGCTTTTTATTTTCAAACGAAAGGCGGTCGATTTTTTGAACACAAGCTGGAGCAAAACGTTGAAAAAGCCACATGACCCTTGACTACTTCTACGGACAAGCCGGAGAGCTGTTCTCCTTCTACCGCATTCCAAAGGCTCTGTTTCAGGAGCCACGGTTCCAGAGCCTGTCAACCGATGCCAAGACCCTGTACGGTATCCTGCTGGATCGCATGAGCCTGTCCGTGAAAAACGGCTGGCTGGACGAGCAGAACCGGGTGTTCATCATCTTCACGATAGAGGATGTCAAGAGGGCATTGTGTTGCGCAGACAACAAAGCGACCAAGCTGCTCCGGGAACTCGAAAAGTTTGGTCTGATTGAACGAAAACGCAGAGGTCTGGGAAAGCCAAGTTTGGTGTATGTGAAGAACTTTTCGGCAGAATCGTCAAAATCAATATTCCAGAATCGTGATTTTCACGATTCTGGAGGCTTCAAAAACGCAAGTCAAGACCCTTCAAAATCACGATGTAATAAGACTAAAGAGAATGATACTGAAATGAGTGAGACTGATCCCTTCTATTCTGAAGAATCGGATGAGATGAGCAAACGCACCCAACTGGAAGAATTTTTTTCTCAGTCTTTAGAGATAGACCTTCTGCTCCGGCTTTGCCCGGACGATGAGGATACCATCTATCAAATCGTGGATTTGCTGGTGGATACCTGTGTCACCAACCGCAAGCTGCTGCGCATTGCCGGGGACGATAAGCCTGCCGAGGTGGTACGCAGCCGCTTTATGAAGCTGAATGCTGATCATATCCGTTTTGTGCTGAAGTGCCTTGCAGAAAACAGCAGCCCGATCCGAAACATGAAACAATATCTGCTCGCTTCTCTGTACAACGCACCCACCACGATGCAGCTTTTCTACCAGAACCAAACCAACCACGACTTAGCGATGCGGAGGTGATGAAAATTTCAAAGAAAGCAGCCACGATTGCCATCGTCAACCAGAAAGGCGGCACCGGCAAGACCACCACCTGTGAAAATCTGGGCATCGGGCTGGCGATGGAGGGCAAGAAAGTCCTGTTGGTGGACGCTGACCCGCAGGGCAGCTTGACCATTAGCATGGGCTGGCAGCAGCCCGATGAACTGCCTACAACCCTTTCCACCTTGATGGCAAAAGCCATGAACGACCAGCCCATCCAGCCCGGTGAGGGCGTTCTGCACCATGCAGAGGGCGTTGACCTGATCCCTGCTAACATCGAACTGGCAGGGCTGGAAGTGTCTCTCGTCAACTGCATGAACCGGGAAAAGATGTTGAAACAGGTGCTGGACAGTGCCAAACGGGAGTACGATTTTATTCTGCTGGACTGCACTCCTTCCCTTGGGATGCTGACCGTCAATGCCTTGGCAGCGGCAGACACCACCCTGATTCCCGTGCAGGCGCAGTACCTGTCTGCGAAAGGTCTGGAACAGCTTTTGCAGACGGTGCAGAAGGTCCGGCGGCAGATCAACCCGAAATTGAAAATCGAGGGCATCCTGCTGACTATGACCGACAGCCGCACCAACTACGGACAGCAGATCGACAACCTGATTCGGGGTGCCTACGGCAGCAAGATCAAGGTGTTCGACCAGACCATTCCCCGGTCTGTCCGTGCTGCGGAGATCAGTGCCGTGGGTAAGAGCATTTTCCAGCACGATCCCAAAGGCAAGGTGGCCGAAGCCTACCGCTCTCTGACGAAGGAGGTGATGGCGAATGCCGAAAAACAGCTTAAACGTGTCGCTGAAAGGGGCAGATGACATTTTCTCCACCGAGGAATCCCGGCAGGAGCAGCAGCGGGAACAGGTGCAGCAGATTCCCATCGGGGAGCTGTTTCCCTTCAAAAACCACCCCTTTAAGGTCTTGGACGATGAATCCATGCAGCGCACCGTAGAGAGCGTAGAACAGTACGGCGTGTTGTCTCCGCTGATCGCCCGCCCACGCCCGGAGGGTGGCTACGAGATCATCTCCGGGCACCGCCGTCAGCACGCTGCACAGCTTGCGGGGCTGGAAACCCTGCCGGTCATTGTCCGCAACATGGATGATGATACCGCAGTTTTGCTCATGGTGGACTCGAATCTCCAACGTGAAAACATTTTGCCCAGTGAAAGGGCTTTCGCCTACAAAATGAAGCTGGAAGCTCTAAAAAATCAAGGTGCTAGGTCAGATTTAACTTCGGTGCAAGTTGCACCGAAGTTGAGCACCGAGAAAATCGGTGAAGAAGTGGGCATGAGTAAGGATAATGTCAAACGCTATATTCGCCTGACCAATCTTGTACCGGAACTGCTGGACATGGTGGACGAAAAGAAAATTGCCTTCAATCCCGCTGTGGAATTGTCCTATCTGGACGAAGCCCAACAGTGGGATTTTTTAGAAGCAATGAACGACACCCAGAATGCACCGTCCCTTTCCCAAGCGCAGCGGCTTAAAAAGCTGGCGCAGGAAGGGCACTTCTCGTATGACGTTGCCTTTGCGGTCATGGGCGAAGAGAAAAAGGACGAGCTGGACAAGGTGGTCATCAAAAACGACACCCTGCGGAAGTATTTCCCGCGCAGCTACACGCCAAAACAGATGGAGGACACTATCATCAAGCTGCTGGAACAGTGGCAGCGCAAACAGCAGCGGCAGAACGAACGCTGACTTATACCGTAACGAAAGACCCGATGGGGTCTTTTTCTTTTGCAAACAAAAGGAGAAACGCCTATGAAAAACAACGTTACCCGCACCATCCGCTCCGAGAAGATCACCATTGACGTGCGTATTTGCGCTGCGCTGGCGGCAAACCGGGGCGGCGAGGTCTACCTCGCAGCCATTGCCCCGGATATGGAGCTGACCGTCATCACGCTGGACGAGGCTCCCGACATCCTGCCCTGCTTTGAGGAGGATGATGCCTGCCTGAACCTCCCCAACACCTCGCTGCTGCTCTGCTACAATCCGGCGCAGGTGCTGAAGATGGGCGACAAGCACTACCTGACCGGACCGGTGATTCTGGTTCGCACCAACATGGATGGCGAGGTCATCTCGCTGACCATTGATGAGGTCTACCTGTTCCAGAAGTATCTGGCAAGCCACAGCATCACCCTGATGGCAGATGACCAGAAGCTGCCCTGCATCTGCATCGACTGAGGTACCGCTATGTCAACGAGAGCGGAATTTTTCCAGAGTATGTATCCGGGGCTGTCCAATGGTGAAGTCATTGATGAACTTATCAAAGCCAGCATATACGGTTTTGAACACGGCCCGGAGGTTGTGACCATCAGTGCCGCAGAGGGCATTCATTATGTGCCTTACGATGCGGCAATGCAGAAGAAGCTTCCGTATTATGGAGGTACCTACGAAGCCTGCAATATTCCTTTTACGGATTTCCAGATCCGCTATCAGCCGGAGCAGATTCGCATTGTGGATGGCAAACGCATCCTAGAGGATACAGCCTTTCTCTGCCGGAAGGACAATGATCACTTCCTTATTCTGCCGAGCATTTATGAGAAGCTGGACTTGGATGACTGGCTTCTGGCACACCTGTTTTTCTACGACAAAGACGGAAAACGGTATATCGGTGTGGAACTGTCGGAGGTTGACTGATGCGAGTTGTCTTTGAGTTTATGCTGTTTGAAGCCGGCGCTTTTTTCGGCTTCTTTGTAGCAGCTCTGTTGAACGCCGCCCGTTCTGGGCAGGAAATCACTATCAAATTCGAGGAGGAAGATAATGGAACAGAACGAGAGCACTCTGTCGGTGCTGAAAATTGCGCCGGGACAGCATCCGCAGCAGGTCGAGATCGATAACGACCTGAAAGCTTTGCAGCAGGCTGTGGGTGGCTCCATCGGCGCAAGCTACCCGTTTGAAGATCCGGTTGCCATCGTCTACGACGATGACGGCAAGCTCATGGGATTGCCCCTGAACCGTGCCCTTCGGGATGAAAACGGAGAAATGTATGATGCCGTTGCCGGGACTTTTCTGGTGGTTGGGCTGGGCGAGGAGGATTTCGCATCCCTGACCCCGGAGATGGCGCAGAAATATGAGCAGCTTTTCCATCAGCCGGAAGCCTTTCTGAAGCTGGGCAACCGTCTGCTGGTGCTGCCGGTGCCCGATGAACCGCCCACAGAAAAGCCCCGCACCAAGCCCCCGGCAGAGCATGACCGCTAAAAGCATCCTGCTGCATGGGAGGTGATGGCAGTGCAGGAAGAAATCGAACAGAAGTCATTCAACATTATGATCTCCACCACGAAGCTGTCTGCCCGGACCGTCCTGCGGGCGGTAAAGGCGGCGTTTCGGCTGTACCAGTCCAAAACATCCCAAGGTAAGCAAAGTGTCCGCACCCTGTTGCGGCAAAATCGGGGCGTGTCCAGCGTGGAGATCAGCAAGACCGGCATCCGTGGTCTGGAACGCTATGCCAAAAAGTACGGTATCGACTACGCTATCCGCAAGGACACCTCCGAGGTGCCGCCCCGGTATCTGGTCTTTTTCAAAGCCCCGGACGCAGAAGCCTTCCACTCAGCTTTCAAGGAATATTCGGCATCTCTGCTCAACAAGGACAAACGCCCCTCTGTGCTGGCAAAACTGCATGAACTGGTGCAGGCGGCGGCAGAACTCCCCGGCAAAGTCCGGCACAAGGAACAGGAGCGTGGACTGTGACCACGAAAAAACTGACAAAGCTGCTGGCGCTGTATCTGCCCTATATTTTGCTGGGACTGGTGGCAACCAACTTTGGTGAAGCATGGCGGCTTGCCGAGGGCAAAGAACTGGGCGATAAGATCATGTCCATGATGGGAACCGTTCCGCTGGCGTTTGCGAACCCGCTGCCCAGCCTGCATCCGCTTGATTTGCTGGTGGGTCTGTGCTGCGGTGCAGGGCTACGGCTGGCGGTCTATCTGCGTGGCAAAAACGCAAAAAAGTACCGCCACGGCATGGAGTACGGCTCTGCCCGGTGGGGCACCCCCAAGGACATTGAGCCGTTCATGGCTCCGAAGTTTGAGGACAATATCATCCTTACCAAAACGGAACGGCTGATGATGAACAATCGCCCGCCGGACCCCAAGAACGCGAGAAATAAAAACGTGCTGGTGGTGGGCGGCTCCGGCAGCGGCAAGACCCGGTTTTGGCTCAAGCCCAACCTTTTACAATGTCACAGCTCCTATGTGGTCACTGACCCCAAAAGTACGATCTTGCTTGAATGTGGCAACGCAATGTTGAAAAACGGCTACAAGGTCAGGATTCTGAACACCATCAACTTCAAAAAGTCGATGCACTATAACCCCTTCGCCTATGTCCACAGCGAAAAAGATATTCTGAAACTGGTCACAACCCTGATGACCAACACGAAAGGTGAAGGCAGCGGCGGCGATCCATTTTGGGAGAAAAGCGAACGTCTTTTGCTCACTGCACTGATCGCCTATCTGCATTATGAAGCCCCTGTGGAGGAGCAGAATTTTGCAACACTGTTGGAAATGCTCAACACCATGCAGGTGCTGGAGGACGATGAGGAATACCAGAACCCGGTGGATCTGCTGTTTGAGGAACTGGCAAAAAAGAAGCCAAACAGTTTTGCCGGGAGGCAGTACAAACTTTACAAGCTGGCTGCCGGCAAGACCGCAAAATCCATCCTCATTTCCTGCGGTGCTAGGCTCGCCCCCTTCGACATCCAAGAACTGCGGGACCTCACCATGTACGATGAACTGCAACTGGACACGCTGGGTGATAAGAAAACAGCTCTGTTCCTTATCATGTCGGATACGGACAGCACCTTCAATTTTCTGATTTCGATGGTCTACACCCAGCTTTTCAATCTGCTCTGTGATAAGGCGGATGACCAATACGGCGGCAAGCTGCCTGTCCATGTGCGGTGCCTGATCGACGAGTGCGCCAACATCGGGCAGATCCCCAATCTGGAAAAGCTGGTAGCCACCATCCGCAGCCGTGAGATCTCAGCCTGCCTTGTTTTGCAGGCAAAAAGCCAGCTAAAGGCTATCTACAAGGACAATGCGGATACCATCATTGGCAACATGGACAGTCAGATTTTTCTCGGCGGCTCGGAACCCGGTACACTGAAAGACCTGTCCGAAATTCTGGGAAAAGAAACGATTGATTCTTTTAACACTTCGGACACGCGCGGTAATTCGCCATCCTACGGAACATCGTTCCAAAAACTTGGTCACGAATTATTGAGCCGGGACGAGCTGGCGGTGCTGGACGGCGGCAAGTGTATTTTGCAGTTGCGTGGTGTGCGCCCCTTCCTTTCGGACAAATACGACCTGACCCAGCATCCGAATTACAAGCTCACCTCCGACTACGACCCCAAAAACACCTTCGATATTGAAAAATATCTGAACCGAAAAGAAAAAATCTACCCCGATGATGAGTTCATCGTGGTGGATGCTGATTCGCTCCCGCCTGCCTGACCCGGTAGGCGGTTTAATTTTATCCTGACCAGAGAGGTACACCAGTAAGCTCACTCTCGCCGCAGTTCGCGGCTCAAAAATGTTCGATTTCAGGTGTGTACGGACGGTCTACAATGTTCATTTATAAAGGAGAAACGACTATGGAATTCTTTAACTCTGCTATCGAAGTTCTTCAGACTCTGGTTGTCGCTCTGGGTGCCGGTCTCGGCGTTTGGGGTGCTATCAATCTGCTGGAGGGTTATGGCAACGACAACCCCGGCTCCAAGTCTCAGGGCATGAAGCAGCTCATGGCTGGCGGCGGCGTTGCTCTGGTGGGCATCACCCTGATTCCTCTGCTGTCTGGTCTGTTCGGCTAAGAGCCGCAGGCGGGGTTTCCCGCCTGTACATAATCAATCTGCCAATTTATATGCCCAGTAGCGACCATTTCGCACTTTGACGAGCTTTCCTTCTTTTGTCAAGGTGTTCAGAACTCGACTTGCAGTGGCAGGAGAAACATCGAGAAGATTCTGTACATCGACGTTCTGGATAATATGATTCATGCGGAGAAAAGCTGCAATTTTCGCCCAACGCACTTCTTCCTTACTCTGTGCTACAGGCTGTTCGTTGATTGCTTCGGTCAAAGCCTCTTTGATGATTCCCAGCATGAACTCGATAAAAACAGTTCCTTCACCTTGTGCATTAGACTGATTGATTGCTGCGTAATACTCGGCCTGATGGTCGTGAATGATGGATTCGATTGGAAGCCATGCAAACAAGGGGTTCCACTTTGACAGCAGAAGTGTGTGCCAGAGCCGCCCAATACGACCGTTGCCATCCGCAAATGGATGGATCACCTCAAATTCATAATGGAAAACGCAGCTCTTAATTAGAAGAGGAAATGGACTGTTTTCTGTCCACTGAATCAGTTCCTCCATCAAAGAGGGAACGTACTGCGGCAATGTTCCAAAATGCAGGACATTGCCCTTGTTGTCCACAACGCCAACCGGTCCGGAGCGAAACTCTCCCGCTTCACGCACAAGTCCCTGCATCATCGTCCGATGTGCAAGCAGGAGGTCATCCATCGAATATGGATTCAATTCTGCGAGATGGTCGTAGATTTCGTAGGCATTTTTTACTTCAGCGATGTCTTTTGGAGGGGCAAGCACACGTTTTCCAGACAGAACAGCCGTCACCTGCTCCAAAGAGAGTGTGTTCTGCTCGATAGCCAGAGAAGAATAAATCGTTCGGATGCGATTCTGGCGGCGCAGAATCGGACTTGTGGAAAGATTCTGGGTGGAACAGATTTTGCCTACCAGTTCGCTGATTTCCATAACCTCTGAAAGAGCTGCTTCTGTGATTTCAAATGGCGGTTTCTTGTTTCGCACGGTGTATACCTCCCATATCATTTCTTTTATCATATCATTTCATCTATCATTCATCAATCAATATTTTGAAAAAATGATAGATGAAATGAGGGCATTGTTCCATACGGTGGCTTGAGCAGCAACGGAAAGCCCTCTGCAGCTTGCAGTTTTATTGAATGTCCGTGCTCCAAGCCGCGTTTTTATTCACCCATCATCGAAAGGCGGTGCTATTATGCAGTTTTTGACCCACATTATTTTTCTCCTGAATCTTCTCAAGACCCTTATCAACCACTTCAGCTAAGGACGGTGACTGAATGGAAACCGTTCTCAAAGCCATTGCCGACTGGATCAAAGGCATCCTGACGGCAGGCATTATGTCAAACCTTTCTGGTCTGTTCGACGATGTGAACACGCAGGTGGGAAACATCGCCCAGCAGGTGGGCACCAAGCCCTCCAGTTTTGAGCCAAGAGTGTTCGCCATGATCGAAGCCCTCTCCCGGAACGTGGTGCTGCCCATTGCAGGCATCATCCTGACCTTCATCGCCTGTTATGAACTAATTGAGATGATAACCCAGCACAACAATATGGCGCAGTTTGAGCCAGCCCTTATCATGCGCTGGATCTTCAAAACGGCGGTGTCGGTCTGGCTCATCAGCAACACCTTCGATATTGTGATGGCGGTGTTCGACGTCACCCAGAAAGTAGTGTCCGATTCCAGCGGCATCATCGCCGGGAACACCCGTGTCAATGACATTGGTTTGTCCATGCTGCAATCCAGCCTGATGCAGATGGATGTAGGACCCCTGTTCGGGCTTTTCCTGCAAAGTTTCTTCATCGGCATCACCATGCGGATATTGAGCATCATTATTTTTGTCATCGTCTATGGGCGTATGATTGAAATCTACTGCATGGTGAGCCTTGCGCCCATTCCCATGGCGACCTTCGGCAACCACGAGCAGAGCCACATGGGGCAGAACTACCTGAAATGCCTGTTCGCACTGGGCTTTCAGGGCTTTCTCATCCTCATCTGCGTGGCGATTTATGCGGTGCTGATCCAGAGCGTGGCAATTTCTGGGGATGCCATCAACTCCATTTGGAGCATTGTGGGCTACACTGTTCTGCTCTGTTTCAGCCTGTTCAAAACCAGCTCCGTGACGAAATCCGTCCTCGGAGCGCATTAAAGGAGGTGCTTTATTGGCTGCGTATATTTCCGTGCCCCGTGATTTGACCAAGGTCAAATCCAAAGTGGCGTTCAACCTGACCAAACGGCAACTGCTTTGTTTCGGTACAGCGGCTCTCATTGGGGTGCCGCTGTTTTTTGTACTCCGAGATTCCGGCGGCAATACCGCCGCTACCCTCGGCATGATGGCGGTGATGCTGCCAGCGTTTTTCCTTGGGATGTACGAGAAAAACGGTCAGCCCTTGGAAAAGCTGCTGTCGTACTATGTGCAGTCCCGGTTTGTCCGCCCGAAGATTCGCCCCTACAAGACCAACAACTACTATGCGATTTTGATGAAGGGAGGCGTGACCCATGATTCCGTTTTGGAAAAAGACCGGTAAGCACAGTAAGCCGCAGTCTGCGCAGAAGCGCAGGCAAAATGCAAAGCCCGTTGTGCCCCGGACCGCCCAGCAGTCCATCCCCATGCAGCGGATGTTTGAGGATGGCACCTGCCGGGTGAAGCCCAACTACTACACCCGGACCATCCAGTATCAGGACATCAATTATCAGCTCGCCCAGCAGGAGGATAAGACGGCGATTTTCGAGGAATGGTGCAGTTTTCTGAACTTCTTTGATTCCAGCATCAAATTTGAGCTGTCCTTCGTGAACATGGCAACCGACAGCACCGAGTTTGAGAAAAGCATCCGTATCCCGTACCAGCGAGATGGTTTCGATGATGTTCGTGCTGAGTACAGCCAGATGCTGCGCCAGCAGCTTGCCAAGGGCAATAATGGTCTGACCAAGACCAAGTTCATCACCTTTGGTGTGGAGGGTGAAAGCATGGCACAGGTCAAGCCTCGGCTCGACCACATCCAGAACGATCTGCTGAACAACTTCCACCGGCTGGGGGTGCAGGCAAAGCCGCTGAACGGTGTCCAGCGGCTGAAACTCATGCACGATATGTTCAACATGGACGGCGCATCCAAGTTCCACTTTGACTGGAAGGACCTCGTGAAAAGCGGCCTTTCGGTGAAGGATGCTATTGCACCCACCGCCTTTGCATTCAGGAACAGCCGCACCTTCCAGATGGGCGGCATCTTTTGCGCCGCCAGCTTTCTGAGCATCACGGCATCCGACATCAGCGACCAGCTTTTGAAAGATTTTCTGGACATGGATTCGTCCCAGATCGTCACCATGCACATCCAGAGTGTCGATCAGAACCGTGCCATCAAGACCGTCAAGCGCACCATTACGGAGCTGAACCGCAGCAAGATCGAGGAGCAGAAAAAGGCAATCCGCGCCGGGTATGATATCGACATCATTCCGTCGGATTTGGCAACCTACGGCAGAGATGCAAAAGCCCTGCTGAAGGAATTGCAGAGCCAGAACGAGCGGATGTTCCTTGTCACATTTCTGGTGCTGAACACCGGGCGCACGGAACAGGAACTGGAAAACAATGTTTTTCTGGCATCCAGCATTGCACAGAAGCACAACTGCAACCTGTGCCGTTTGGATTTTCAGCAGGAGCAGGGGTTGATGAGCAGCCTGCCGCTGGCAGACTGTCAGATCGAAATTCAGCGAGGGCTGACCACCAGCAGCACGGCAATTTTTATTCCGTTTACCACGCAGGAATTGTATCAGTCCGGCAAAGAAAGCCTGTATTACGGCCTGAACGCCCTGTCCAACAACCTGATTATGGTGAACCGGAAGAAGCTGAAGAACCCCAATGGCCTGATCCTCGGAACTCCCGGCTCTGGAAAGTCTTTCAGCGCGAAGCGTGAAATAGCTAACGCCTTTCTGGTCACAGATGATGATATTATTATCAACGACCCGGAAGGAGAGTATTCTCCGCTGGTGAACCGGCTGAAAGGTCAGGTCATCAAAATTTCGCCCAACAGTACCCAGTTCATCAACCCCATGGACATCAATGCCAACTACTCCGAGGAAGATAATCCGCTTTCCCTGAAAGCTGACTTTATTCTTTCTTTGTGTGAACTGGTGGTGGGCGGCAAAGAAGGGCTGCTGCCGGTGGAGAAAACCGTCATTGACCGATGTGTGCATCTGATTTACCGCAAATATTTTGCGGACCCCTGCCCGGAGAATATGCCCATTCTTGAGGATCTGTACAACGCCCTGCTCCAACAGGACGAAAAAGAAGCCCACCATGTTGCCACTGCACTGGAGATCTACGTCAAGGGCAGTCTGAACCTGTTCAACCACCGCACCAATGTGAACGTCAACAACCGCATCGTCTGCTACGACATCAAGGAACTGGGCAAACAGATGAAGAAACTCGGTATGCTCATCGTGCAGGATCAGGTATGGGGGCGTGTCACCGCAAACCGCAGCAGCGGAAAGTCCACCCGGTATTATATGGATGAGATGCACCTCCTCCTAAAAGAGGAGCAGACTGCCGCTTATTCCGTCGAGATCTGGAAGCGTTTCCGCAAGTGGGGCGGTATTCCCACAGGGCTGACCCAGAATGTGAAAGACCTGCTTTCTTCCCGTGAGGTCGAGAATATTTTTGAAAATTCGGACATGATCATCATGCTGAATCAGGCGGCGGGAGACCGGCAAATTCTTGCAAAGCAGCTCAATATTTCGCCCCATCAGCTTTCCTACGTTACCCACTCCGGCGAGGGCGAAGGGCTGCTGTTTTTCGGCAATGTCATTCTGCCGTTTGTGGACCGTTTCCCCACCGATCTGGAGCTCTACCGCATTATGACCACCAAGTTGGGTGAAGTCTCGGAGGGTGCGCAGAAATGAGTGAACCGAAGCTGAACATCAAAGAGGAAACGTCCGCAAAAAAGACCCGTTCTCCCCCGAAAAAAGCCAAGGTAGAGCAGACGGTGCCCAAAAAGAAAAAGCTGAAAACCGATGCAGATAAAGCTGCGGAAAAGGCACAGCATCTGCGGTTTGGCAAGGCGGAACTGACCCCGGACGAACTGAGCCGGTTGAGCAAGGCGCAGAAACGGGAGATGTACGCTGCCCATGCCGCCCGGTCTGCGGTGCATCGGGAAGTTGACCAGTACGAGGATGAAAACGTCGGTGTGCGGGCGTTGAGCGAGGGCGAAAAAGCGGCAGGAAATGTCCGTGATATTTCCAAAAGCCGCTATGCCCGGAAGCTAAAGAAGAAAGCCAAGATGCAGGGCAAGAAAGGCACCAAAACCGCAAAATCTTCTGCACGAGAGCCGACTGCGGCACAAGATGCAGGCGCATCCGGCACCGGCGAGGGAGGCTCCAACTGGCTCTCTCGGTGGCGGCAGAAGCAGAACATCCGGCAGAGCTACTATGCCGCCGCCCGTTCGGGCACGGCGGCGCAGACCGCAGGCGGCAAAGCGGCATCCAACGGTGCATCTGCCGCCCGGTCCAGCATGGAACAGGCGGTAGAAAAGGGCAAAACTGCCGTCAGCACTGCCGTGAAAGGGCTGATGAATACCGCTAAAGGCAACGCACACGTTCTGGTGATCGTGGGCGTTTTTCTTTTGCTCATCCTCATGGTCATGTCGGGCTTTTCCTCCTGCGGCATCCTTTTTTCCGGCGGCACACAGGTGTCCGGGCAGACCATGTACTCCGCCGAGGACAGGGACATCCGGGGCGCAGAACAGGACTACAAGAAGCTGGAAAAGGAACTGGACAAAAAGATCAAGCGCACTCCCACTGACCACCCCGGCTACAACGAGTACCAGTACCATCTCGACCCCATCGAGCATGACCCATGGCAGTTGACCTCTTTTCTCACGACTCTGTATGACGATTATACCCGGTCGGAGGTGCAGGGCAAGTTGAAGGAGACCTTCAAAAAGCAGTACAAGCTGACCACATGGGTAGAGGTGCAGACCCGGTATATGACTGTGTGGGTCATGACTCCCGCAGGAATCCCGGTTCCCACGCAGGTGCCTTACGAGTACCGCATCTTCCACACCAAGCTGGTGAACCGTGGCTTGGAAGTGGTCATTCGGGAGGAACTGAACAACGACCAATGGAAACGGTACGAAATTTTTCAAGATACTTTGGGTGGCAGACCTTACCTCTTTAATGGCGGATTGCCGCCCGGTGGTTCCGATGGCTCTGGCACACCTGGCATCGACTATACCGTTCCTGCGGAAGCACTGACTGACAGCGAGTTTGCTGCCATCTATGAGGAAGCAAAGAAATACGTTGGCACACCCTACGTTTGGGGCGGCTCCACCCCAGAAACAGGCTTTGACTGCTCCGGCTACGTTTGCTGGGTCTACAACCAGAACGGCTACGATGTTGGCCGTACCACTGCCAACGGCCTATGGAACAAGTGTCAGCACATTTCCGAAGCAGAAGCCAAGCCCGGTGACTTGGTTTTCTTCAAGGGAACGTATGACACCCCCGGTATGAGCCATACCGGGATTTATCTGGGTAATGGCATGATGGTCAGTGCCGGAGACCCCATCAAGTACGCAAACATTCACTCGTCCTACTGGGAGAAGCATCTCGCCGGGTTCGGACGGCTTTCAAAATGATTGGAGGATTCAACTATGAGCGAAAAACTGGATAAGCTGCGGGCAACGCTCAAGAAAGAGCAGGAGCGCCGCATCAAGCTGAACAACCGCATTGCGGTCTTGGAGCGTCGGATTCAGGAGGAAGAAGCCGCTGAGGTCAGCAGCATGGTACGCACGGCTAATGTGACACCGGAACAGCTTGCCGCCCTGCTGCGGCAGTCGGCAACCGCCACCCCGAACCCGGCTGCGCTGTCTGCCGTGGGTGCAACTTTTGAGAAGGAGGTCGATGCAGATGAAGATTAAAAAGCTGGGTGCGCTGCTGGTATCGGCGGCACTGTGCGCTGGCATGGCGGCTCCTGCTTTTGCTTTTGAAGGCGAAGCTGCCCCGGTGGAGCAGCCGGTTCTGCCGGAAGTCGTGGAGGAAGATGTTGTCACCGTCACGGACGAAACCTCTGGTGCCCTGACCCCGGAGGGCAACCTGACGCTGGTGGATGACTATCACACCGACTATTCCGATGGCAGCGGACAGCAGTTTATCACGCTGGTGTCGAAGTCGGGTGCGACTTTCTATCTAGTGATTGACCGCAACGCCAAAGGGCAGCAGACCGTTCACTTTATGAACCTTGTGGACGAAGCCGACCTTCTGGCTCTGATGGAGGAAGATGCTGCCGATGCCTATACCGCTGAAAAAGAAGCAGCGGCGCAGGCTGAACAGGATAAGCTGAAAGCCGAGGAAGAAGCCAAGAAAGCCGCAGAAGAAGCGGCGGCATCCGGCGAAGAACAGCCCAAGGAAAACAAGGTTACAAAGATTGCATCCAGCTTTCTGGGGGTTGTCGCGATGATCGCACTGGCGGCAGGCGGTGGCTTCTATGCTTTCGCAAAGCAGAAGCAGAAAAAGCAGGCCGAAAAAGAAGCCCTCGACCCCGATGCAAACTACACCGAGGACAAGGGCGACTTTGAAATACCCACTGAGGATGAACCGGAAGAAGCCGGAGAGGAAGATACTGAACCCATCTGATTTTAAGGCGGCGTTTGCCGCCGTACATATCCAAATGAAAACAGATTGGAGGGAACGCTTATTTCAATGCTAGTTGTAGCAGAAAAGCCATCTGTCGCTATGTCCTACGCAAAAGTCCTCGGTGCTACCCGCCGTCAAGACGGTTATCTGGAGGGCAACGGCTATCTGGTAAGCTGGTGCGTTGGTCATCTGGTAGAGCTTGCACCGCCCAACATCTACGATGCCAAGTATGTCAAGTGGAGCATTGCAGACCTGCCCATCCTGCCGCAGAAGTGGCAGTATCTGGTATCTGCCAGCACCAAAAAGCAGTTTGGCATCCTGCAAAAGCTGATGCACCGCCCGGACGTAGACAGCATCGTGAACAGTTGCGATTCCGGCCGTGAGGGAGAACTGATCTTCCGACTTGTCTACCAGCAAGCGGGGTGCAAAAAGCCCTTCTCTCGTCTATGGCTGTCCAGCATGGAGGAAAACGCTATCCGGGAAGGGTTTGCCCACCTCAAACCGTCAACTGAATACGATGCGCTGTACAACGCAGCACTCTGCCGGGAACGTGCCGACTGGATGGTCGGTATCAATGCGTCCCGGCTTTTTTCATGTCTGTACGGTCAGCCGCTGGCGGTGGGGCGTGTTATGACCCCGGTGCTTGCCATGACGGTGGTGCGGGAAGCCGCCATTGCTGCTTTTGTGCCGGAGAAATTCTACACGGTAGATCTGGAACTGACCAGCGGCTGCACGGCATCCAGCCGCCGCATTCCCGAAAAATCCGTTGCAGAAAACCTGCTGGAAGCCTGCCGAAAGGAGATGGTAGCAACGATCCAGCGCATCACCCGCAAGGAAAAGTCCGAGAATCCACCACCGCTGTATGATCTGACCACCCTTCAGCGGGACGCTAACCGCTTGCTGGGGTACAGCGCACAGCAGACGCTGGACTATGTGCAGAGCCTGTATGAGAAGAAACTTACCACTTATCCCCGAACTGATAGCTGTTATATCACTGACGATGACGAGGAAATGCTGGAGGAACTGACCGAGGCACTGGAAAGATTTTTCGACATTACCCCGGAAGATGTGGACGAGGCTGTGCCCCGGACACGGCGCACCGTCAACCGGGAAAAAGTCACCGACCACCACGCCATCCTGCCCACCCGCAGTATGCTGCAAGCCGATCTGGACGCACTGCCCAAGGGCGAGCAGAACGTTCTGAAACTCATCATCGCCCGGACGCTGATGGCGGTAAGCAAGCCCTTCCGTTATCTGGAGACCCTGCTGACCACCGAATGCGCCGGGGAGGAATTTACCGCCAAGGGCAAGGAGGTTTTGGAGGAAGGCTGGAAAGCTGTGGAGCGCAAGGTGCTGGCAGACATCCTGAACCGGAAGCAGGAACTCACCGCCCTGCCCAATGCGGCAGAGAACGAGTGCGGCATCCTCAATGCCGAACTGAAAGAGGGCCAAACCTCCCCGCCGAAGCATTTTACCGAGGACCTTCTACTTCATGCGATGGAAACCGCCAGTGCAGACAGTATGCCAGAGGGTGTAGAGCGTCAGGGCATCGGCACTCCAGCAACCAGAGCTTCCACCATCGAAAAGCTGGTGCAGAAGGGCTTTCTGGAGCGCAAGGGCAACAAGAAAACCAAGGTGCTGCTGCCCACCGACAAGGGAAAAGCCCTCATCACCGTGATGCCCGAAGAAATCCAATCCCCGGAAATGACCGCCGATTGGGAAACAAAGCTGCTGCAAATCGAACGTGGCGAAATGGAGCCGAGTGAATTTATGACCGAAATCAATACGATGATTACCGAACTGGTAAAGAACACGGAAATGAAAAAAGGAGCGAATGCACTTATGAAAAGCAAGATTATTGGTGTCTGCCCGAACTGTGGTAAGCCTGTCGTGGAACGTGAAAAAGGCTGGTTCTGCGAGAACCGGGAGTGCCGTTTTGTCCTGTGGAAGGACAATGCGTTCTTTAAGCGTCTGGGCAAGCGGCTGGACGCTCATGTGGCGGACAAACTGCTGCGGGATGGTCGTGTCCGCTTGAAGGACTGCAAGAGTGCCAAGGGCAAGACCTACAATGCCACCGTGCTGCTGTCCTGTGAAGCCGATGGCCGCAGCAAGTTTTCGCTGGAATTTGAAGGTGGGTGCTGATGGAGCAGATAAAAGAAGCGGTCTACCTTATCAACGATGAACGCTATCTGCATCTCCGGGAAAACGGTGCAGGGGTCGGCTTTGCCACTTATAACAAGGTGACTGGCGAGCCGCTGGAAAGTGGGCAGATCTCGGAAAAGAATCTGCCGCCCGATGGCAGGAACGCCATTTCTGCCGCCCGGAACTGGTATCTGTTTGAACTTTCGGACGATGACCGCAAGGTCATCCAACAGGAAAGCGTAAAGATCCTCGAAAACATCCCGCAGGCGGGCATCGGCAGACGGCGCATCTGGGAGCCGGAAACGCTGCCGAAGGATATTCGTCTCATCAACAGCCACTATGATGACCTCTATCGCATTCCAGATGGCGGCGTGATTCAGGTGGATTACCCGGATGGGCACAGTTTTACGGCACGGGTGGAACATCTGGATGATTATCACTTTGACATGGGCGGTCTGGGCAATGTGTTCCACATCTGCCAGTTTGCCGAAGTCATGGAACGAAACCATGCCGACTTCTACCCGGAGATTCAGACACAGGACGAGCAGGCGGCGTGGGAACTGGGCGGCAAAGGCTACCTTGCCATCCAGTCTTGTGAGGATGGATGGAACTACACCCTCTACCACAGCGATTATTCCGTGATGGACGGCGGGCAGTTGGATGCCCCGGAACTGACCATTCAGGAAGCCCGTGAGCAGATTCTGGAAGCGCACCACATGGAAAAGGGGCGGCGGCTGTTGCAGGACTACGATGCCGTCATGGACAAAGTTGCGGAAGCCGAGGAACTGAGTGCAGACCATCGCCCTTCCACACTGGAAAAGCTGGCAGAACTGGCAAGTGATACGTCTGCGCCAAAATCGTCTGCACGTTCTGCGCCAGAACTGTGAGGTGGACGATGCAGCAAAAATGGAACCAGAATTTTGACGGTGAACCCATGACGGACATCCCGCAGAAGTTTCTGAACGCAGGGTGCGATGTTTATATGGTGATGCAGCTGCGGCATGACGAAAAAATCTTCGATGAAAGATTTGCTTCCATGCGGGAACTGCATCGTCGGGGCAAAACGCCAGACCCGGAGCATTATGAGGTCACCTACTATGCTGATTTGCCCGCCATGTGGCAGGATGTGCCGAACAACGAGATTTTGGAAGAACTATTTCAGATGTTCAACCTCTCCCGTCCGCAGGATTTTGAGGGGCACAGCCTGTCCGTCAGCGATGTGATCGCACTCAAACGCAATGGCGAGGTGTCTGTGCATTATGTGGACAGCATCGGCTTCAAAGATTTACAGGGGTTTCTGGACAAGCAGCCGGAACGTCCTTCGGTGCTGATGAATCTCAAGGAAAAGTGCGATGCCCCGGAGTGCAATCCTACCGTCTGCCGGAAAGCGAGGGATGAACATGAACTTTGACCACGAGGAATTGATCCTGATGATGCTCTACAACACCGGCACCCGGCTGGGGCTTATCCACGAACTGCGGCTCATGCAGTGCTACCTGATGCCCGATGAAACTGCTCTGCGGGAACTGTCGGAGGGCGTTATCGAAAAGCTGAAACTGCTGACTGATGCGGAGTTTGCCGAACTGGAATTTCCCCCGGACTGACTTTCGCCGCCTGCGGGCGGCGTACATAGGCTCTTTTACAATGGGATTCGGTGTGGTATACTGAACTCGACAAATCGTATATACCCTGTACACAAAAATTTCACTTGTGATCTGGCAGGATATCGGCTACACTTTACACATTCCAATCTGATAGGAAGGATAAGAAAGAATATGAGAAAGAAATGGATTTTTATCGGAGCGGCATTTGCACTTGCAATGACCCTGACCGGATACAGATATAATGCGGCAGCCAGTATTCCGCAGCAAAGCAGCCAGGAGCAGACGAAGGAGCAGACACAGATGATCCCTATGGAGGAGGCACAGGAAGCGGCGTTAAAAGCAGCGGATATTGTAGCGGCAGATGCAGACATTTCAGCCACGACCTTAAGTGAGGTGGCGGGAGTGGCCTGCTATAAGGTAGAATTTACTTCCGGAGAGTATGCCTACGCCTACACGATCAATGCAGAGACAGGAGCTGTCATGGAAATGAGCAGCCAAGAACAGAATGCGCAGGCTTCCGGGACACAGACGGAGACGGCAGACCCCGCTGCCCCTGCTCCGGCACAGAATGCAACAGGTACCGGAACCGTGGATGAAGCAGCAGCACAGAAGATCGCACTGGAGCATGCCGGAGTGAAGGCAGCGGATGCAACGATCACCAAGTCAAAGCTTGACTATGAAGACGGACGTCAGGTATATGACATTGAATGGTATGCAGGCGGTGCAAAGTATGACTATGAGATTGCGACAGACACCGGAGAGATCATCAGCTCCGCATATGAAGAAAAAACGATGGGAACAGACAGCAAGAACGCTACGGTCAGTGAGGCAGATGCAAAGAAAACAGCCCTTGACCGTGTAAGCGGAGCAACGGACAAGGATCTCTACGAATGGAAGCTTGATTATGATGACGGACGTCCGGAATACGAAGGAAAGATCATCTACGGTGGAACGGAATACGAATTCACGATTGATGCAGCGACCGGATCCGTAATGGAGTGGGATGCTGAGAAGGTCCGTTAAGACAGACAGGAGAAGTAGTTGTGTACAAAGATTATCAATGACCAGTTAACAGATTTATTTTATAACTTTATCGAGATGGAAGACCGTATTGCGGCCAATGACCGGTATGCAGACTTAAACAGCTCGGATATGCGGTTTTTGTCCGCCGTAGGAAAAGGTGTTTTAGGGTATGATTGCCTTATTGATTGTTCCCAAATTCCTATGATTTATTGTAATTATGATACACAAGATGTTGTAGATATAACACTTGATGATTTACAGGTGGGGGACGAAATCATTTTGGCTATTCGGAGTTCGGAAATAGAAAATCTTCAAAAGGAAGATGACAATAAAGCAAAAATAGCAGTTGAACAATTAGGTACACAGAGAATTAAATAATTCCCAGTTTGTCGATGATTGTCAACTGAGATAATGTCATAGGGCATTGTTCCGAAATTTTTTCATAACCCGCAAAAAGTGGGCTTGATAGAATACTTCCATTCATGCTATAAACTACCATAGATTCCATAAGCGAGTGACCTGAAAAGGCCGCTCGCTTTTTTGTTTACAACGAGATTGAAGGGAGGAACGCTATGCCAAGCAAAACCGAAGAATATCTCGCCCTTGCCCAGCGCACAGCCAACGGCTTGACCCGGTACTGGGAAAGCTGGACGGACTACCTGACCACCGCATCCCGGCTGTACAAGTACCCCTTTGCAGACCAGTTGATGATCTACGCCCAGCGCCCGGATGCCACCGCCTGCGCCGACTTTGACATCTGGAACAACCGGATGAACCGCTATGTGCGCCGGGGTGCCAAGGGCATCGCCCTGTTGGACGAATCCAGTGGATTCCCTCGACTGCACTACGTTTTTGACGTAAGCGACACCGGGGTGCGCCGCAATTCCCGTGACCCGGAGATGTGGCAGTACAACGATGACCTGAAACAACCGGTTTCGGAAATGCTCGCCGCCACCTACGGCATCAGCGGGGAGCGTGTCAGCCAGCAGCTTGCGGACGTTGCCGGAAAATTGGTGGCGGATTACTGGGACAACAACGGTGGCGATATCCGTGCCATCGTTGACGGGTCGCTGCTGATGGATTATGATGAAGCCGGGGTGGAGATGCAGTTCAAAAGCGCCGCCGCCATCAGCGTCACCTACACGCTGCTGGAACGCTGCGGCTTTGAGCCCGCCGGGTGGTTCGACAAGGACGATTTTCAGGCAGTCTACAATTTTTCCACCCCGGATAGTGTCTACGCCCTCGGCGCAGCCGTCAGCGACATGAGCCGGGAGGTGCTGCGGAACATCGAGCGCACCGTAAAAACAACCATTCGCCGCCGCAATGCAGAAAGGAGCCAATATGAATACGAACAGCAGGAACGTGACCTACTCGACCGTCGGGGACTACCAGCTCCCGAACCTGACCCTGAACCAGCCCCTGAAGCCGCTGGGCAAATACGGCAGGCTGCGCCGGACGTACCTGATGAACCATCGCCCGGTACTGTACAACACGATGCTCCTGAACGGGAGCCTGTACCCGCACCTGATGGAGGTGGAGCAGACGGCAGAGAGCCAGATACAGCAGACAATGGAGCAGCTTCTGAAACAGAACCCGGCCCCGGACAAGGAGCAGAATCAGATGGCATGGGTGCAGCACATGAACAGCCTGAAAGCGCAGGCCGAGGAACTGGTGCTGACGGAACTGATTTACAGCTGAGTTTCTTCGATGCCCACATCCCTACCGAAGCCCAGCAAATTGAAACCATCGACCAAGCGGAGAGCGAAAAAACGCCCTCCGTTTTTGTTTTATCGCAGGCGGAGATTGAAAACGAACTGCGTAAGCACGGCTCCGGGTTTGAGGGTGGCAAGCAGCGCATTATGACACTGTACCAGACCCAGCCTGACCGCAGCCTCCGTGCCAAGGCGCTGGCAAAGGAATACGGCATCGGTGGGCACTCCCACGATTTTCTGGACGGCAGCCGGGGTTTTGTAAACCACGACTGGAAGGGGCTGGAATTTGACCACTATCCTGACCACCAGAAAATCACCCTGAAATGGGCACAGGTGGAACAGTATATCGACCTGATGATCCAGTCCGACCGCTACCTGACCGACAAGGAAAAGGAACATTACACGCCCCCTGTGCCCATCACCGTAGAGCCAGATGCCACCTTGACCCATGCCAAGAACCTGATCCGGGAGTTTTGTCAGGAGGAGTACGACTCCGAGCCGGACTTTTCCGATCTGACTAAAATCGGTATTGCCTACACCCACGCCACCGATGAGGATATTCCCATTCAAGTTAATGTGGATTTGGTGGGATACCGGGTAGAACGGTATCTGGGTGAAGTGCTAATCGACGAGCGGCAGTACGAAAGTCTGGAAGATCTGACCGAGACCGAGCTGGAGGCTCTGGATTTTTCCGAACTGGTCAGCGTTACAGACGAAGAACTGGAGCACTACCACAACAAAGCGGAAGAACGCCCGGCACTGCTGCCGCTGGATGCCGCCACCGAGTACAACGCCCTGAAGGAACAGCACCCGGATGCGCTGGTAGGTTTTGAACAGGGCGGTCAGTTTGAGTTTTACGGCGAGGATGCCCGGAGGGTCTGCGAACTTCTGGGCGGAAAGTTTCTGGAAAAGGAAACGGCACTGGGAACCGTCCCGGTCATCAGCTTTCCCTGCGACCAGTGGGCATACCGTGCCAAACAACTGTGGCAGCGCGGCGAGACCGTCTACCTTGCCGGGCTGAATGAGGACGGCACCCATTACCAAACCAAGTATCTGCGCCGGGAAGATTATCTTCCGCTGGGTGCTATCGTCCACATGGAGGGGCGTTCCTTCCGGGTGGATACGGTCAACTTCGATAAGGGCAGCGTGACCCTGCAAGATGTGGCACTGGCAGAAATGCGGATACCAGTTTTCCGGGAGGAACCGCTGGCGCTTGTCCGGGAGTTGTACGAGGAGCAGGATATGATGGAATCCCCCCTGCTCGATTACAAGGTCGGTGACAATGTTGTGGTCGAACTCCCCACTCGAACTATTGAGGGGAAAGTTGGCTATGTGGGTGAAACGGATGTTCGCATCGACACCAGTGCGCACGGGCAGTCATGGGATAACGAAGTTATCAATAAGCAACAATTCGAGGAGGGCTTGCGGCAGAATGAACAGGTTACTACGCAGCCAGATGATACTGTAAAAACGGTTGCCATATACCCTGCTGAAGAAAACCGTATGCCTTATGATATTGTGATCCAGACGATTGGCTCAAAATCACCTACTCTGGATGCAGTTGAACCGGAACGATCCACACTTGAACTTGCCGGGAACTTCCACCTCACGGACGACCATTTGGGCGAGGGTGGCGCAAAGCAAAAGTACGCCCGGAACATTGAGGCCATCCGCACCCTGTTCCAGTTGGAGGAGGAGCACCGTGGTGCCACCGCCGAGGAACAGCAGGTGCTTTCGCAGTATGTGGGCTGGGGCGGTCTAGCAGATGCCTTTGACCCCAACAAGGACAGTTGGGCAAAGGAATATGCGGAGTTGAAAGGGCTGCTCTCCGAGGATGAGTATGCCGCCGCTCGTTCCAGCACCCTGAACGCCCACTACACCTCCCCGGTGGTGATTCGCTCTATTTATGATGCGGTCGAGAAGATGGGCTTCCAGTCCGGCAACATTCTGGAGCCGTCCATGGGTGTGGGCAACTTCTTCGGTATGCTGCCGGACACCATGCAGGACAGCCGCTTGTACGGCGTGGAACTGGACAGCATCACCGGGCGTATTGCGAAAAAACTGTATCCGCAGGCTGACATTACCGTGGCTGGCTTTGAGACCACCGACCGCCGTGATTTCTACGATTTGGCGGTAGGCAACGTGCCTTTCGGTCAGTACAAGGTCAACGACAAAGCGTACAACAAGCTGGGATTCTCTATCCACAACTATTTCTTTGCGAAAGCCATCGACCAAGTGCGTCCGGGCGGCATCGTGGCGTTCGTCACCAGCCGCTACACCATGGACAGCAAGGACAGCACCGCCCGCAAGCACATGGCAGAGCGTGCTGACCTGTTGGGGGCTATCCGTCTGCCGAATAATGCGTTCCGTGCTAACGCTGGTACGGATGTTGTCAGCGACATTATCTTTTTGCAGAAGCGTGACTGCCCCATCGACCACGAGCCGGACTGGGTGCAGCTTGGCAAGACCGAGGATGGCTTTGCCATCAACCAGTATTTCGTAGATCACCCGGAGATGGTGCTGGGCGTACTCTCCACCGAAAGCACCCAGTATGGACGAGAGGAATTGACCGTTGCTCCCATCGAGGGTGCAAACCTTGCAGACCAGCTTGCCGAGGCGGTACAGTATATTGAGGGGCAATACACCGAAGTTGAGGTAGAAACACCAGATATTGCGGATGCCGAAAATGAGAAGCACATTCTCCCGGCTGACCCGGATGTGAAAAACTTCTCCTACACCGTGGTGGACGGCGAAGTGTTCTACCGGGAAAATTCGGTCATGACGCAGGTGGAGCTGTCCGACACCGCCAAGGGGCGCGTCACCGGCATGGTGGAACTGCGCCAGATCGTCAACGACCTGATCGACCAGCAGTTGAACGACTACCCGGACGAGGATATCAAGGCAACACAGGAGCGTTTGAACGCCGCCTACGATGCCTTTACCGCAAAGTACGGCTTGCTGAACGACCGCAAAAACGGGCGGCTGTTTGAGCAGGATTCCTCGTATTATCTGCTGTGCTCGCTGGAAAATCTGGACGAGCAAGGGCAGCTTAAATCCAAGGCGGCGATGTTCACCAAGCGCACCATTCGCCCAGAACGCACCGTCACCAGCGTGGATACGCCAAGTGAAGCGTTGGCGGTGTCCATCGGAGAACACGGCAAGGTGGATTTGCCCTATATGGCAGAACTGCTGGGCACACCCGGCGAGTACGAGCGCATCACTACCGAACTTTCCGGCGTGATCTTCAAAGACCCTGCCGCCGACCCCACCGACCCGGAAGCAGGCTGGCAGATGGCAGACGAGTACCTGTCCGGCGATGTCCGGGCAAAGCTGCGGATGGCGCAGTTCGCCGCCGAAACGAACCCGGAGTTTGTGGTCAATGTGGATGCGCTGACCAAGGCGCAGCCCAGAGAACTGGAAGCCTCAGAAATTGATGTGCGGTTGGGCGCAACATGGCTGAACCCGGACATTATTCAGAAGTTTATGACCGAGACGTTCCAGATCCCCTACTATCTGCGCCATGCAGTCAAAGTGAGGTATTCTCCTTATACCGCAGAGTGGCGTGTGGAGGGCAAAACGGCTACGGGGCGGGGCGACATTATCTCCTCCGAGACCTACGGCACATCCCGTGCCAATGCCTACAAGATTCTGGAGGAGACCCTGAACCTGAAAGATGTCCGCATCTATGACACGATCGAGGATGCCGAAGGCAAGCCCAAGCGGGTGTTGAACAAGCGGGAGACTATGCTGGCGCAGCAAAAACAGCAGGTCATCAAGGACGCTTTTGCCAACTGGGTCTGGCAGTACCCCCAGCGGCGCATTGCACTGGTAAAACAGTACAATGAGTTGTTCAACAGCACCAGACCCCGTGAGTATGACGGAAGCCACATCAAATTCGTGGGCATGAACCCGGAAATCACCCTCCGGGAGCATCAGCGCAACGCCATCGCCCATGTGCTTTATGGCGGTAATACGCTGCTTGCACACGAAGTTGGTGCCGGCAAGACCTACGAAATGGCGGCATCTGCCATGGAAGCAAAACGGCTGGGGCTGTGCCAGAAATCGCTGTTCGTAGTGCCCAATCACCTGACAGAGCAGTGGGCAAGCGAGTTTCTGAACCTCTACCCTAATGCCAAGTTGCTAGTGGCACGGCGCAAGGACTTTGAGACCGCCAACCGCAAAAAATTCTGTGCCCGCATCGCCACCGGTGACTATGATGCCGTCATCATCGGCCATTCGCAGTTTGAGCGCATTCCGCTGTCCTTTGAACGGCAGGAGCGCATTATTCAAGAGCAAATCGACGAGACCCTAGCCGCCATCAACGAACTGAAAGCCCATGCAGGCGAGAATTTCAGCATCAAACAGATGGAAAAGACCCGGAAAACGCTGGAAACTAAGCTGGAAAAATTGCGCTCCGATGAGCGCAAAGACGATGTGATTACCTTTGAGCAACTGGGCGTTGACAGGCTTTTTGTGGACGAGTCGCATTTTTACAAGAACCTCTTTTTGACCACAAAAATGCGAAATGTCGCAGGATTATCCACCAGCGAAGCGCAGAAATCCAGCGATATGTTCGGCAAGTGCCGCTATCTGGACGAGATCACCGGAGGCCGGGGCGTGGTGTTCGCCACGGGCACGCCCGTGAGCAATTCCATGACCGAACTGTACACGGTCATGCGGTATTTGCAGTACAGCACCTTGCAGCAGAAAAAGCTGACCCACTTCGACTGCTGGGCATCCACCTTTGGTGAGACGACCACGGCCATCGAACTGGCCCCGGAGGGTACCGGCTACCGTGCCCGCACCCGGTTCGCCAAGTTTTTCAACCTCCCGGAATTGATGTCCATGTTCAAGGAGGTTGCGGACATTAAAACTTCCGACCAGCTTCATCTGCCGGTGCCGGTTGCAAAGTTTGAAACCGTGGTGGCAAAGCCGTCCGAAATTCAAAAGGAAATGGTGCAGGAACTGAGTAAACGTGCGGCAGAAATCCATTCCGGCACGGTGGATGCGTCCGTGGACAATATGCTCTGCGTCACCAACGATGGGCGTAAGATTGGCTTGGATGTGCGCCTGATGAACCCCATGCTGCCGGACGACCCCAACAGCAAGCTGAACGTCTGTGTGCGGAACGTGCTGAAGATCTGGGATGAGGGCAAAGATCAGAAGCTGACCCAACTTTTGTTCTGCGACCTCTCGACGCCGAAAAACGACGGCAACTTTAACGTGTACGATGACATTCGCAAGAAGCTGGTTGCCGCCGGTGTGCCAGAGAACGAGATCGAGTTTATCCACAACGCCGACACCGAAGCGAAAAAGGCGGCATTGTTCTCCAAAGTGCGCTCTGGCGATGTGCGAGTTTTGCTCGGAAGCACTGCAAAAATGGGAGCGGGCACCAACGTCCAGTCCCGACTTGTGGCGGTGCATCATCTGGATGTTGGCTGGAAGCCCAGTGACATGACCCAGCGCAATGGTCGCATCATCCGGCAGGGCAATATGAATAAGGAAGTCAAGGTGTTCAATTACGTCACGGAAGGGACATTTGATGCCTACCTCTGGCAAACTTTGGAGAATAAACAGCGGTTTATCAGCCAAATTATGACTTCCAAATCCCCGGTGCGCTCCTGCGAGGATGTAGACGAGCAGGCGCTTTCCTATGCGGAGATCAAGGCACTTTGTGCCGGAAATCCGCTCATCAAGGAAAAGATGGACTTGGATGTGCAGGTGGCAAAGCTGAAGGTGCTGAAAGCCGACCATCAGAGCCAGAAGTTCCGTTTGGAAGATAAGCTGTTGACGAAGTTCCCGGCTGACATTCAGGAAACGAACGCCCACATTGCCGGATTGAAAGCGGACGCACAGCTTGCCGCCGCCCACCCGCAGGGCAAGGAGGAGTTTTGCGGCATGGTCATTAAGGGTGTTGCCTACGACGAGAAAAAGACCGCCGGCGAGCGTCTGGTGCTCGCCTGTTCGGAGTTGCCCAACGCCGAAGAAAAAGTCATCGGCAGTTACCGAGGATTCGAGTTGTCCCTGCGGTTCGATGCTTTCCGCACGGAGTATCAGGCACTTTTGAAGGGGCAGCGGAAGTACACGGTGCCCTTGGGCACCGACCCGCTGGGCAATATCATCCGTCTGGATAACTCCCTGAACAACTTCCCGGAGCGCATTAACTCTGCTGAGAATGAACTAGCCACTCTGCATCAGCAGCAGACAGCGGCGCAAATCGAAGTGGAAAAGCCTTTCCCGCAGGAGGAAGAACTGGCTGAAAAGTCAGCCCGCCTTGCAGAGCTGAACGCTCAGTTGGATGTGGACGAAAAGAGCCATGAGCCGGAACAGGACGAGGAAGAACAGGAGGATGCACCTTGCCGTCCCTCGGTGCTGGCAGCGTTGGAGGAAAAATCCGATAAGCCGGAGCCGGTGAAGCCCTTCCGCAGTTATTATGACAAGGATGGTGATGCCCGGTGAGGGAAAAGCGGGATGAGATCATTATCCTGAGAACCACAAAGGCGGAGAAAAACCGCATCTATGAGAAAATGCTGGGCATAGGCATCCGCAGTCTGAGTGCCTATATCCGTAAGATGGCACTGGACGGTTACTGCCTGAACCTTGACCTGCCGCAACTGCGGCGCATGGCCTATCTTTTGCAGATGTGCAGCAACAACCTGAACCAGTACGCCAAGCGTGCCAACGAGTGCGGCAAGGTCTACGCCGCCGACATGGAAGATCTGCGGCAGCGTCTGGATGAACTGATTGACATTGGCAAGCAAATTCTTTCCAAGCTGGCAGAGCTATAAAAATTCCCGCAGTTGGAGGGCTGCGGGGCACATACGGGTTGACATCCTTGCAACGTAGTAGTCGATACCTTTATAATAAGGGCGAACAGAAAGGAAGTGCTTGATATGATGTCTATGCTGAAGAAAATTGTTCTTTTCCCGATTTCTCTCTTTGTGGCGTTTCTAGCTCTGATGGCAAGGTGGCTGCTAACCCTGTCCAGCTATGTAGTTGCTCCGCTGATGCTCTACATCTTCGGCTGCGGCATCTACACTGCTTACCGTCAGACTTGGAATCAGTTCTTTATCCTGCTGGTGGCCGAGTTCATCTGCTTCATCCTCTTTTTTGGTGCAACTGCCATCACCGAGAGCATCGGGCGTTTCAGTGAGTGGCTTACAGAACTGTGAGGGATGCTATGAGCAAACAGAAGATAGAAGATTGTTATTTTGAACACAACAGCACGATTTTTTCTGAGATGCTGGGTGAGGATGAAGAGTATCTGCGACTGAGAAAAGCCAAAAGAGCAGCTGAGGAAGCCTTGCAGAGCGTTATCAGCAAAGAAGCGTGGAAGCAATATCTCGCCTTAGATGAGATCTGCAACGAGTTGGAATGTGCCCGATACAAGGCGATGTATCTTGCAGGGGCAGCAGACTGCAAAAAACTAGAAGAATGATTCAGATGTCGCCTCCGGGCGGCATTTTTTCTTTGCAATAGGGGGTGATGATGCTGGCAGCAACACGGCTGATTGCGCTGCATAAAAACAAGGGAAAGTCTGTTGCGGCCTGCCTGAAGAGTCGCACGGACTATGCACAAAACCCGGATAAAACGGAGCAGGGGCAGCTTGTAAGCAGTTATAAATGCAGCCCCTTGACTGTAGATGAAGAATTTATGCTTACCAAGCGGCAGTACGACCTTGTGAACGGACGCAGGCAGAAAAGCGATGTCATCGCTTATCAGATACGGCAGTCCTTCCGTCCGGGGGAAATCACCGAAGAAGAGGCTAACAAGGTGGGCTACGAACTGGCCATGCGCTTTACCAAGGGCAAGCACGCCTTTGTAGTGGCAACGCACACGGACCGGCAGCACATCCACAACCATGTGATCTTCAACTCCACAGCGTTGGATGGCAGCAGAAAGTTCCGGGATTTTTTCTTTTCGGCGTTGGCAGTGCAGCGGTTGAGCGACCTGATTTGCTTAGAACACCAGTTGTCTGTCATTGAAAAGAAGCCCTACCGGGAACGGCAGAAGCGCATCGTCTACCTGCCTAAGGAGAGCAACCGTGACCGCCTGTGCGGAATCATCGACACAATCCTTGCAGAAAAACCGGGGGATTACGAAGCGTTTCTGCAAAAGCTGGAGCAGCAGGGCTATGAGGTGAAGCGTGGCAAGTACACGGCGGTGAAGGGCAAGGGACAGAAACGCTTTATTCGGTTCCGAACTCTGGGCACCGTCTATGGCGAGGACGAGATCAAGGCGGTGCTGGAGGGAAAGGCTGAGCACAAGCCCTATCAGAAAAAGCCACCCAAAGAACAGCCCTTCCAGTTGCTGGTGGACATTCAGGGAAAAATGGCAGAGGGCAAAAGTGTCGGCTACAAAAAGTGGGCAACCAAGTTCAACCTGAAAGAGATGTCCAAGACGCTGCTGTTCTTGCAGGAGCAGAAAATCGGTAGCGCAGAGGAACTGAGGGAGCGTGCAGCGGCGGCAACCGAGCGCTATCATGCCATGGGCGATTCCATCAAGGCGGCGGAAACGAGGTTGGCCGAAATCGCCGTCCTGAAAACCCACATTATCAACTATGCCAAGACTCGCCTGGTCTATGATGCCTACCGCAAGTCGGGGTACAGTAAAAAGTTTTTGGAAGCTCACCGGGAAGAGATCACCCTGCACAAGGCGGCGAAGGCTGCCTTTGACGAGGCAGGATTGCAAAAGCTGCCGAAGGTCAAGGAGTTGGATGCGGAGTTCTCAGAACTGCTGACCCAAAAGAAAGCAGCCTACCCGGACTACCGCAAGGCACGGAACAAGATGCAAGAACTGGTTCGTGCGCAGAAAAACGTAGAACGCTTTTTTGCAGAGGAAAAGGACACCACCGAGAAAACCCGGACCCGATAAACGAATACCGCCGAGGAGCTTTCCCAGTTGGGAGGCATCCTCGGTGGATTTTTGTTTATGCAGCAGGTTTAAGATGTTGGATTTATTCTGTTAAAACTCAGTCCTACTCTCTGCAGGTCACGGCATCCAAGTCAACGCCCTGCTTTTGCTGCCCGGTATTTTCCGGCAGAGAACGGCAAAGTTTTTTACTTGAAACGGTGCGCGGATACAATATAATAAGGATGGATAGAAAAATAACATTCGAGCAGCTCTAAGGTTCTGCTGCCCGGAAAGGAGCTTACTGTTATGCGCTATACCATCAGTGAGATGGCATCTCTGCTTGGTGTCACAACCCATACTTTGCGCTACTATGAAAAAATGGGCCTGATCCACCCCGAGGTCAACGAGGATACCGGCTATCGTTACTATACAGTCACTGATACCCGGCGGTTCAACCTGTGCAGGGAACTGCGGGCGGCAGAGCTCTCGCTGGAAGAATGCCGGGAGCTGATCGGCGCACCCACGGTGGAGCAGAGCGACGCCATGTTCAACCATCAGATCGCCCAGCTGCGGCGCAGGCAGGTGCTGGACGAACTGGCCATCCGTTTTTTGGAACACAAGCGGGAGCAGTACCGTACACTGGAACAGGATGTCGGGCGCATCTGGGTGCAGAATTTCCCGGAAATGTGGCGACTGACCTTCTCACAGGAAGAAGCAGCAGACCGGGATAAAGAATTGCAGCAGGAAAAGGCTGAATGGCTGGAATGTATGCCTGCGACCCGCTGGGTGAGCCGCCTGCCCCGGCGGGTGATGGAGCAGTTTCGGGTGGGACGCAACGAGTACGACTACGGCCTTATGATTGAGGCCGATGCCGCCCGCAGGCTGGGGCTGAAGCGCACAAAGCATGTGGAGGTGGTGTGCGGCGGAGACTATCTGACTACCATTTGGAAAAAGGATTATCGCGGGTCCTTTGGGTGGGACTCACTGGACGACCTGCATGCGGAGATCGTGCAGCGCGGGTTCCGTGCGGTGGGCGAGACCTTCAGCAGCATCGCTGCTAGCCGGGAGCAGCCCGATGGGAGCATCGTGAATTACCATCTGACGCGGACAAAAATATATACATAAAATTGCAATATCACGAGAATTTGTTATATCAGACAAATTCTTGTGATATTTTTGTCAAAATAGCCCTTGACCTTCGCGCTGCTCTAACGTGTAAGCTTTGTTTATCCAGTAACAAAGTCTGCGGACTTTGCTGCCAAACACGGATCACACGAAGAAAAGGCAAGGAGAACGATTATGAGCGAAAAGATTTCCCGTCGCAACTTCCTGCGCACTGCTACCTTGGGTGCAGCTGCCGCAGGCCTGCTGGCCGGCTGCGGCAACAGCGCAGCTGCTGGCAGCACTGCTGCCGGTACCTATACCGCAGGCACCTACAGCGCCACTGCTACCGGCATCAACACCACAACGCCTGTCACTGTGACCATGACCTTCAATGCAGATACCATTACCGATGTGCAGATCGATGTGGCAAACGAAACCAAGGGTTACGGTGCCGATATCGCCGATGAGATGGTGAAGAAGATCTTGGATGCACAGTCCAGCGAGGTGGATGGCCACTCCGGCGCTACCATCACCTCCGACGCCATCAAAAAGGCTGCCGAGAGCTGCATCAATCAGGCCAAGGGCGTGGCCGTTGCCCCCACCGAGGCCAACAAAGCTGAGACCGTTGTGCCCGAAGGACTGACCACCGAGGAAGTGGAGTCCTCTGTCTGTGAGCTAGGCGACATCACCCCTGACGAGACTAAGGACTTTGACGTGGTCGTTGTGGGCGCCGGTGCTGCCGGTGTGCCTGCTGCCGGCTGGGCAGCTGAACTGGGCGGCCATGTGGCATTGCTGCAAAAGCAGAGCATCGTGGTCAGCCAAGGCAACTGCGGTTCCGCCATCATCAAGTCCAAGTCCACCGAGGCTGGCAAGAAGATGTGGGTGCACATGACCAACAGCCTGTGCGACTGGCGCTCCAATACCGATATCCTGAACGCTTATGTCGAGAACTCCGAAGAGGCCCTGATGTGGTACCTGAACCGCGCCGGGCTGACCGATGAGACAGAGTACGGCGACGGCAGCAAGGTGGACAGCAATGCAAACCCCTCTGATCTGCTGCACAATGACGAGAAGGGAATCTTTGCCTACATGTGCACCAGCCAGGACCTGACCGGTGTGTGGAAGGACCGCATGGACACCTACGACTTCGGCGATGAGCACTGCTACTTCTTTGCACCGTGGATCGGCCCCAAGCCCAAGAACGTGGGCGACGTGCTGGCCACCGTGCTGGAGAATGTGCAGGCCAAGAACTCCAATCTGGAGACCTTCTTCAACACCCCCGCCGTCAAGCTGGTGCACGCCGACGGCAAGGTGACCGGCGTCATCGCCAAGGATGAGAGCGGCAAGTACATCCAGTTCAACGCCTCCAAGGGCGTTATCCTGGCCACCGGCGACTACATGAACAACGAGGCCATGGTCAAGCGCTGGTGCCCGGACGTGGACGGCTACGACAAGAAGCAGTACCAGAAGACCGGCGACGGTCACATCATGGCCATCGACGCAGGCGCCAAGATGGAGAACCTGGGCCACACCAAGATGATGCATGACTTCGACTCCGGCCTGATGTACGAGGAACCCTTCCTGTACGTCAACATGGAGGGCAAGCGCTTCTGCAACGAGGACACCGGCTTTGTCTACATGGGCAACATCACCAAGTATCTGCCCCGCTACAACGGTGCCAACGTGGATGCCAACCACCCGGACGGCTCTCTGGGCTGGTACTGCCAGATCTACGACAGCGACTACATGAGCTACGCCAACAGCCCCGTGCCGGAGCAGGTGATGACCAAGTACATCCCCGGTGCCGTGGAGAACCCGCAGGGCGTGTTCACCAACCTGATCGACACCTATAAGGCCGACACCATCGAGGAGCTGGCTGCTCTGCTGGACGTGCCCGCCGATGAGCTGCAAAAGACCATTGACCGCTACAACGAGCTGTGCGATCAGGGGACCGATGCGGACTTCGGCAAGAAGAGCGCCTACATGCACAAGATCGAGAAGGCTCCCTTCTGGGGTATCCGCAAGCACATCCGCGTGTCCTCCATCGACAGCGGCGTGAACACCAACGCCAACGGCCAGGCACTGGACGCTGACGGTAACGTCATCGACGGCCTGTACTGCGTGGGCAACGTAGGCGGTGTGTTCTACGGCGGTGCAGACTATCCGTTCCACCAGACCGGTCTGTCTCTGGGTCGTTGCTACACCTTTGGTATGCTGGCTGCAAAGCATGCTATGGGCCAGCTGTAATTTAAGAAAAAGCTGATTTTGGGGCTGTTGCAAAATAGCATCCCTTTATCGCAAAGCTGATCAATCTGAATATTTTTGTACCACCCCTCCGAAAATATCGTTGATGCGGATAGAAAGCTGTACAGAAGGACGTTCTCAGACTGCAGCACACCTGATAAACGAATACCGCCGAGGACTCTTCCCATTGTGGAGGTGTCCTCGGCGGCTTTTTAGTTTATATAGCAGCGGTCCTGTTTTATAAGCCAATCTTCACACAGCCGCTGGGCTTCGTCCTTTGTGCAGCAGGTGCAGTTGAAAAGTTTGCCACGGATGGAACAGTAAGTGTAGTGTACCTTCGGGACTCCATTGGCATCTCGAAAATCAACGCAGCGTTCCTCACCGGGCAGCAGATAGATCGTATCCACGTTCAGCAGCTCCTTTTACCTTCGTTCATGTGCCAAGGGCACAACGCTTGCTATTGTACCATGTGCCGTCCCAAAAGACCATTGCTTTTTTGACCAAAGATACGCGCAAAAATTTTCCACCTTGAAATCACCCAATTGGCGTTGAATAAACACAAATGGATTGTGTATAACAGAAATTGCGACAGGTATGCTATTGGTGTGTAACAAACGCAATTAGAATGTGAGGTCGCTATGAATACGCTTTTGGGTCAACGAATACGAGAGCAGCGCAAAGAAAAAGGATGGACAATCGAGCAGTTTGCAGAACGGGTCGAGTTGTCAGCAAATTATGTTGGAGACTTAGAGCGCGGAGTAAAAATCCCTAAACTGGAAACCTTTATCCGAATCGTCGAGGTGCTGGACGTATCTGCCGATGTGCTGATCCGGGATTCGGTTGCATCTGCTTCCCATGTGGCAGATGATGAACTGTGCAAAAAGTTGAGCCAGCTCACGCCGGGGCAGAAGAAAGCTGCCATTGACATTCTGAATGCATACACCGACAACATTCCCTATATTACAAAATAACACCTATGTCAAAGAACGCCAGCAAACGTGCTGACGCTCTTTCTTTTTGCCCTCAAATAGTCTATAATCAACACTATAAGCGTGCATATAACGCTAATAGTGAGTGTTTGAGGTGAACGACATGACAATCCTACCCAATATCGAAGAAGCAATGGAAGATGCCCGGAATGGAAAGCTGAGTCCGTACTGGCAGAACGATCTCAAACGTGAATGCCTGCATGGAGAGCTATCGGCGGAAGAACGGCTGGCTCTTTCGGAACTGAATTGCATTTTGTCCGAGACTCCACAATGGAGCAGCGAAGAAGAACTGTGCCATGACATGGAGAATATCGGCGGCAGGGTTCGCTTCTGCCGCTTTTGGAATGAGCACTACTCCATGGTGCAGTTGACGGAAGACCGAAACGGAAAATACTCCGCAGCCTACGTTCTGGATGTAGAAACCACCCCGGATGTGCGTAAGGTGGCGGCATTGCAGGCACAAAAAGAACTTGCGGACTGTATGCAGGTGTGGGGCGTTTCGCTTCTGGATGCGCCTGTTCCTGAACAGATGAAGTACGATTCTCTTGCAGAAGCCGCTTCTCACCTCATGCAAGTTTTGAACGACCCAGAGCACATCACCGGGTAAAAAGCGTCCCGAAGGGATGCGCAGCCTGCATTGGGAAAATGCAGATCAAAGGGGCTTGGGGCATTCCCCAACAAGCGTTTTGCAACGCAAAATAAGCAGATGTATATACGTCTGCACTGCTTGCCACAACAATGCGTCCTTTGGGTCCGCAGTTTGAAAATTTTAGATTGGAGAAAAACGCCATGCCAACCTTGGAATGGATCGGTAAAAATAAAGTCGTGAACCATCATCAGGAAGTTCCCTTCCGGGTGCTGGAACGGCAATACAGTTTTGATGAGCAGGGGCAGCACACCGAAAACAACGGCAGCGAGAACATGATTATCCACGGCGATAATCTGGAAGCACTGAAAGGGCGACCAGTTGGAAAATGCTGAATCCCGTGAAAAGATCAAACTGGGCCGTGCATGGCAGAATGCAGCCGGGAGCCAGTATCGTTATTACATGGTGTTCCAGAATAAAGACCTCCATCTGGAGGGTGCTTATCGGTTTGATGAGTTTTTGAAGATTCTGGGAGAACTGTAAACAAGAAGAAGAGTGGCAGCGTTTCGGTTTGAAATGCTGTCACTCTTTTTTGTTGTCTGTATCACAGATGAAATAGCCGTTTTATCTTGAAAGCAGCGTAAATATTTATTATAATAAGATAAATAGTTGTGGTTTATTTTGCAAAGGAGCTGTGAAGAATGAATCGAAACTGCCGTCGCAAAACGGAAAAGATCTATGTGAAAGTGACTTCTGATTTTGATGCAACAGGCTATATGCAGCCCCGGCAGATCACATGGGGCGATGGTCGGACGTATCCCATCGAACAGGTGCGGGACTTTCGCCCTGCAAATACCATTGCCGATATGCCCGGCGACTGTTATACTGTAATGGTAAAGGGGCAGGAACGGCACCTGTTTTTCGAGCGTTCCGACCCACGGTTTCCCTCCCGGTTCGGCAGATGGTTCGTGGAGGTGGAAACCAAATAACACAGAGGAGGGCTGAAGTATGACAGCACAGCGCACCTATCTGGCAATCGACCTGAAAAGTTTCTATGCCTCGGTGGAGTGCGTGGACCGCCATCTGGACCCCCTGACCACCAATCTAGTGGTGGCGGACGCCTCCCGCACCGAAAAGACCATCTGCCTTGCGGTGTCGCCGTCCTTAAAAGCCTACAAGATACCCGGCAGAGCACGGCTGTTTGAAGCCGTTCAGCGGGTGAAAGAGGTCAACGCTCAGCGGCTGCAAACTGCCATCCGTCAGCAAAAGGCAGTCCGGGGAGAAGATGGCAAGTACCACTTTGCCAGCACCTCTTTTGATGCCAATGCCCTGAACGCAGACCCGACGCTGGGGCTGAGCTACATTGTTGTGCCGCCCCGGATGCAACGGTATCTGGACGTTTCCACCCAAATCTACAAGACCTACCTCAAATATGTGTCCCCGGCAGACATTTACCCCTACTCCATCGACGAGGTTTTCATTGATGTGACGGGCTATCTGCCTTATTATCACATGAGCGCCCATGAACTTGCCATGACCATGGTGCGGGAGGTGCTGTACAACACCGGCATCACCGCAACGGCAGGCATCGGCACCAACCTCTACCTTGCAAAGCTGGCCATGGACATTGTGGCAAAGCATATCCCGGCGGACAAGGACGGTGCCCGCATTGCAGAGCTGGATGAGCAGTCCTATCGGTATCTGCTGTGGAACCACAGACCCCTGACTGATTTCTGGATGACCGGTCCCGGAACCGTCAAGCGGCTGGAAGCTCATGGCATCTACACCATGGGGGACTTGGCACGGTTCTCCATCCATGGAGAAGATCGTCTGTACGAGATTTTCGGCGTGGATGCAGAAATTCTCATCGACCACGCATGGGGCTACGAACCCTGCGGCATGGAGCAGATCAAAAGCTACAAGCCCAGCACCAACAGCATCAGCGAGGGGCAGGTGCTATCCACTCCTTACCCGTATGATAAAGCAAAACTCATTGTCCGGGAGATGGCGGAGATTCTGATGTTCCGGCTCACGGAAAAGAAGCTGGTGGCGGAATCCATCACCTTGGAGGTGGGCTACGACCGGGAGAACGTGGACAAGGGCGGCTACCGTGGTCTGACCCAGACCGACCGCTACGGCAGAATCATCCCCAAAGCGGCACACGGCACCGTCCGGTTCGACGCTCCTACCAATCTAGGCAGCACCATCATCAACGAAAGCGCAAAGCTGTTTGAGCGCATTACTAACCCTGCGCTGACGGTGCGGCGCGTCACCCTCAACGCCAACAAGGTCACCCCGGACGAGGGCATCTATCAGGTGGACTTTTTCACAGACACAAAGAAGCTGGAAAAGGAGAAAAAACTCCAGCAAGCCATGTTGGGCATCAAGAACAAGTACGGCAAAAACGCCGTGCTGAAAGCCAGCAGCTACGAGGAAGGTGCCACCATGCGCCAGCGCAACGCGCAGATCGGCGGGCACAGCGCGGGAGGTTCGGATGGAAAACTACAAAAATAGCAAGATTGGACAAGAGACTGCCCAAAAGTATGGGGACATCATAGAGATGGAACGCCCCCAGACCGAAGAATCCCTTCGCAAGCATCCCCGCATGACCTTGCAGAACCGGGCGAAGATCTTCTCTCCCTTTGCAGCACTGCGGGGTTATGATGAGCAGCTTGCCGCAGAAAAGCAGCGCACCGAGCGTGTGCCCAAGCGCATTCTGACCGAGGAAGAAATGTCGGCTCTGTCCGATCGGCTGATGCAGGTCACCAAGGGCATGACCATCACAGTGCGGTATTTCAAAGAGGATACCGCCCACCCGGAGATTCCCGCAGTGGGTAACTACATCACGCTGACCGGAAAAGCGGACCGCATCGACCCAGTGTTCCGCACCTTGCAGGTGGGCGAAACCGTGGTGCCCTTTGAAGATCTGGTTGAAATCAGTGGGGAAAGCATCATGGAGATTGACCAATATCTCGGCATTACAGAGGATTAAGCACAAAAAGGCCACCAGTCGAAAAAACGGCTGGTGGTCTTGCTTACTTATGATGTATCGCCGGGAGCTGTTTGATTTTATTTCCGACTTTTTTGCGTTCCAGTGAGAACACCATGTCTGGAGTGCGCTCAAAAAATCCTATGTCGCGCCGCCAGCTCGTGCCACATTTGCAGTGAAACAGGCCAATGAACTGCTGCTTCATTTTACGTCCGCAGTTCGGACAGATTCGCTTGCTGGCTCTCATAAAAGTTTACTGGAGCTTGGCAACAATTTCATCGGCGGACATACCGCTGGCAAGCAGCTTTTTCAATACGGATTCTGCTTCAGCCTTTTTGGATTCTTCTGCGGCCTTTTTTTCGGCAGCAACCTTTTTTGCCTCTGCTTTAGAAAGTTCCTTTGCTGCAACCTTCAAAGCAGATTTTTTACTTTTTAACTGTTCCTTCAGTGTGTTAATGTTGTCAGACAGTGCGGTAATCTCGGTTTCAATTTGTTCCTTGGCTGCGGTCTTTTCAGCAACAATAGCCGCATAGTCAATATTTGCTTTCTTGGTACGCACTGCATTCTTGCTTCCTTTTGGTCTAGCCATAATAGTCCCTCCATCTAGTATTGGAATTTAGCTAATATAAGTATATTCTTTCTGTCTCGAAATGGCAATGCTTTCTTAGACAATAAGAGCGGAGCCTTTTGCAAGGCCCCGCTCTTATTGCTGCCGTTAAGCAGAAAATGAAAATGAAGGAGATTTATCTGACAATTTGGCTTCTTTCCACGGAGATTCGTTTGAGTTTCGTAGCTGCCTGTTTCGTTCCGACGCTTCAGCAAACGATATATCGAACAGGTGTTTACAGAAAAGCACTTTGCCAGTTCTTTTACGCTAACGCCTTTGTCGTATGCTTCCAAAATCAATTTTCGAGCTTCATTGTGCAGCATAGTTCTCACCTTCTTTGCCTCTGTTATACCTCTTTTTGCTCAAAAGTTAAAGTACTGTGCTGTATTATTGAAAATTGCTATAATGTGATGGTGCTGTCGATTTCTTTAATAAGCTTTTCCGTGTTCTGACTTCTTCCAATTTACAACCGGTAGCACCTACGCAAATAGCCACGCTCAATGCAATTGCCGCAATATGCTTTTTCTTTAATCGCATAAAAATCTTCCAAGCTTCTATTCCCTAGGCCGAACGTATTAGTTACGCAGTGCTTTTTCACGCACTTCCGGCGACGCTGCGACAAGTAGATCGTAGAGGTTGACCATATCGGTGACGGCCTGTCGGTCGTCGGCAGTCCATGTGTAATCGTACTGCGCACCGGATGCACCGGAATATCTTGTGATGATGGTTTTGGCACTGAGCATCTCACGCAGCCAATCGATTTCGCTGGGCTCCATCTCAAAATTGGAGAGGCCCACCAAACTTTTTTGTCTGTATCATAGGCGTAATCTGTATAATCCGGGTCGCACTCGTAAGAGTACAGATTATCTCCAGCGCGGACATAGACTGTGTTCAGGTCGATGCAGGAAGAGCCGTTGTAGGAAAAGTCCTCGTCGAAATACACGTCCTTGCATCCGTCGAAGATGTAGATCCACGGAGAAAGGCAGCAGGTCTTGTTTTTCTCGGCCTTGTCATAGATTGGGCTGTCAAACTGCCAGCTCCGCTGTACCTCGTCATACTTGACGTTCACCTTCGCAATGGCGGCTTTCAATGCCTGAACTTGGGCTTCTTCGTCGTCATTCATTTCTTTGATCTGCGCAAGCGAGGTGCACCCGGCGGGGCTGATCGCCAGCGCGGGTAACGCAGTGCCTGCCATCAGTGCTGCCACAATTGTGCCTGCCGCAATTGTGCCTGCCGCAATAACTTTGCATTTTTCCGAAATTTTCATTTGATTTTCCTCTTTTCTCTTGACGTCGGCTCATGGCTGTTGTAACATAAAATTATAGATACAACAAAAAGGAGTGTTTTGGCGTGATGACAAATGAAGAAATCCTTGCTATCCTGCGGCAGTACCCTGATCTGGTCCCCGAGGTTCTGGCCATCCTGACCGAAGCCCCTGCCAAAACAGATCTGCCGTTTGTCGGCTGATTCACTCCGGCTTTGCCCGGGAGCGCAGCAGCGTTTCCACCGCGTTGCGCTGCTCCGGCGTTGCGCTGTTAAGCAACGCCACAATTTCCTGCATCTGTTTGTCGAGCTCGCCCATCCCGGCGGGCTCTTTTTTGTGCCCATAAGCTCTTCAACGGTAATGCCAAAGAAGCTCAAGCCGTTTTCAGAGAGTATTGATTTTAGAGTTCAACTCACTATCCGTTGCATCCGGATATTCTTTTCGATAGGTATCCTTGAGTGCATCATACATTTTTTTCTGGTCTTCGCTTCCGATACCAAGTTTTCCCGAAAGATAATCCGAAAAAGTCGCGCCGCTTTCGATTCCATGTTCCTTCATGAATTCAATCAAGTCATTCGGCATTTCTTCTGAGATTTTGCCCTCATTCCTCAGATCTGCGGTACTGTGCCAGAACTCCGGCGGAAGTTCTACATTATATTTTTCCTCCACTTGTTTTACATACAACCCTGCGCCGATTGCAGCATAGGTTGCTCTTTCTTTTTCATCCATTTCCTTGAGACGTTCTTCATCGACCTTGATATCATTCCGCAGATATTCAATATAATCGTTGGTCGAATCAAAGTCTTCCGGCTTTTTGTCAGCCATTTCTGCTTTCAATCCGATTTCTTCCGGCGTTTCTTCCTTTGGCTTTTCTGTTAACGCGTCTGCCACCGCGATGATTGCGTCGATCACCAGCGTCAGAATTTTTCCCAGTACGATATTTGTGATACTCGGTGTGATACCCGGAATCGGTCCAGTCACCAAATCTTTAGCAAAAGCTCCAACTGCCGACATTAATTCACCGCCAATTTTAGCGCACGTCGAAACAACGGCTGCACCAATAGAAAAAAATGTATCTATACCGATCATAGTATTATTCCTCCGTTACATTTTTACGTTTTACATAACTCCTCTTATTGACGATCCATTGATTTTTTCCACAGCATCGTTCTCCATATAGGACTTAAAAAATTCTTTTATGGCCGACCTGCTGTTTTCTGGTATTTCACCTCCAAAAGAGATCCAATTGATAATGTCTTCCAAAGTGACCCATCCGGATTCCACAGACTTTTTCAGCAGTTCTGCATAGTCTCTTCTATACCACGCATCTTTTTCTTTTCTCTCCTTTCTCCACAGCCGTATGATCTGATCTGGAATATCACTTCGGATAAACCTCCACACGTCTCCCAGTGCTTTTTCATCCCCTTTGCTTGTAACAGGCATAAATATTTTTCGTTTGCATTCTCCACTGTAATATTGCAGGACCCGTTCGGTCAGGAGCGCATCGCTCAAAGGCGCGTCATCCGTGCTGGTCTCTCCCTTGACCTGAACCAGCATTGCCTGACCATAACCGTCTGAGAATACGACCGCTCTTCCCGTATCGAGATTGGACAAGAAGCTTTTTTGTTCATCATTCAGGGCAATCGTGTTGCCCACAGCCTCTTTATCATCCTGCGCGAATATGCGGTGGATTATTTTGGTATTCGTATTCTTCAGAACCTCTGATGCCAGCTTGTTTGGGATCTGATCCACTATCATCAGACACTCCCCATATTTTCTGATCTCCGCCAGCATATCGGAAAAGGTTTCCACGCCTTGCTTTTTATTTTTACTATCTCCAGCTGTGTACTTACTCAGAAGACGATGAGCTTCTTCGACAAGCAGGATGTGAGAATGCTTTTTTCCTGTTTTCAGGTACCTTTCCCGGATTGCCTCATTCAGAGCAGACATGATAAAGCCCATGATCAACGCTTTTTCATTTCCGTTCCGGATATTCTCCAGCTCCAGAACCACTTGTTTATCCAGCAGCGCATCAATATCAATGGAACGCGGTGTGTTCAGCATTGCCCCCTTGGCACCAAGCGTCAGGCTCTGGAGCATGGCACGGATCGAACCAATATATTCGTCCTTCAGCCTCTCGTCAAAGCCCTGTTCAATGACAATTTCAGGAACCACCTTTAAAAATTGCTTGATTGTCGGGAACGCATGAACGCCATCTGCAAACGGATCATCGTATTTTGTGTTGTAATTGTTTGCAATGTCCCAACCGCAGTTTTCATAGCAACGGTAAAGTGCGGCTTCAATGATTTGAGGCTCTGCGGCTTCCTGATCAAACGCTGCTTCTAGACTGGCTTTGATCATATCCACATGCGATGTGATGCTTTCTTTCGGCATAAATTCAAACGGATTCAGCCGAAATGGGGCAACGTCATCATTTCCTAACGTAAAAACCAGAAGATTTTCACAGGCGGGATATTTCTTCATAATGCGGTATTCTGTCTTTGCCGGTTCTATCACAAGGAAGGGCAGCCCACTTTGCAGCAAGATCTTCTGACAGGTCGTCGTTTTTCCGCTTCCTGTCACACCAGCAATAAAAATATGCTTATCCAGTATCTCTTTATCCAGATAAACAGGCATCCTGTCCACATCGATTCCATCCTGAACCATCGTTCCCAGTCCAATTTGATTTTTTTGCATCGGAACGGAATAGTTCAGACCAAACTCCACCTGCTTTTGCAGACGCATCCCGATGACTTCCCTTTGGGGAAGCCCTGCAATGACGGACAGTTCATTTGTTGAGATCCAGTTGCTCATAAGCGCAGTCCTGTCCGGGCGAACGCTTTGCGACAAGAATGTTCTGGCTTTGCATTGTTCCGCTGTATCATAAACGGAGCAGCTTGGAATCTGGAATTGTTTCATAAAAGCAATCTGATTCTTTGCGTTGCTATCGCTTCGGCCTGAGATTCGGAATGCACGCAGAGGAACACGATTTCCCTGTTTTCCGGAATAAAGCGACAATGCGGTGTTTTCCAGCTTGATTTGAGATGTTGCATACTCGGACATCACATAAAAAGCCGTCATGAAAAGGCCTTTGCCGCGGCCGTAATCAATGCGAGGAAACAGCACGTCATCGCAATACTTGATCCATTCCTGTGCGCATTTATTCAGATGCTCTTTCGTGACGCTGGTAGATTTCCCTTCAGACTTACTGCTCTGTACGGAATCTGAATGGGATGTACCGGAATTTTTCTGCTTCGTCTCCGACGTCCCGGTCTGCGTGCTGTGACTGCTCCCTTCCGTGCCGCTGTTAGAGGTACTGCTCGAACCGCTGCTTGAAGTTCCCTTTGTCGTACTCTGGTTGTGCTCATTTGAAACGTTACTGCTTTTTGCCGTGGAAGTTGAGCTGCCTTCAGTTGCTCCATCTGTTTTTGTGATGGAGCTGCTGCTTCCGCTGTTGCTTCCGTCCTGCAAACTCACCTTAACGTAGGTATTCAGTTCTGAATAGGCCTCATGCAGATTCTGTTCCAAAGCAGCAATTTCTTCCGGCTGGATCGCCTGCGCAACAATGAGGACGCAGAAATCGTTGCCGCGCATTACATCCACCAGACGATCCACACCTTGAAATTCTTCGTTATCCTTGATGCTTCCAGCTACGCCCTCGATACGAGAAACGAATTTTTTTGTACGAACCTTCTCCAACACGTTGTTTTTTTCTGTCGTACTGGGTTCTTTGATCTTACAGCCACGAAAATTTCCTTCCAGACTGGCTTTCAGGATACTTTCACCGACTTCCGGTACATTCAGTCTCTGGATCTCCGGCATTGCATCTGAGTCCACGCGATTCAGGCCATAGTAAAATTTCACGCCATGCGAATCGCCCATCAAGAGATAAATAAAATTGTAACCGGGGACCCTGACTGCGCTGAGCACGTTTTCCAGTGCTTCTTTTCTTGGTGCATGATCCTTGTCATCATAGGTGATCTCTTCGATCTGATAGAGGATGATCTCCTCATTTCCGATCCCGGCATTGCCATATCGCTTTGTCGCATTTGGATCAACGACCTGTCTCTCTTTTCCAGGTGCAGTCAAATAATGAAAACGTTCATCCTGTAAGTATCGTAAAACTTCAGACGGCGCAAACTCTGCGCTGCCTTTCGCTTTTTCATCTGCTGTTCGTGACATATTTTTCTCCTTGAAGCCTATAACATCCTTTTAATCCAGCATGATCTTGGTCGGTCCGAATGTATAGTTGCCAGCGTCGGCGTCCACCTGTGAAGCCGCAACGACGAACTCTATCTCATCGGGCGAAACAGGGCGAAGATACACCATTGCATCCTCATCAACTGCGCTTTCCGGGAAGGAAAGGATTCTCTTCTTCACCGTTGCGCTTTCCATCAGCAGATGTTTAGGAATTTCTGCGGAGGGATCAGAAGTATAGAACAAGTCAAATTCGTTGACTCCCGCATCCAGATATTCGACCCATTTCTGGTAAGCCGAATTCCTGTTCAGGTAATACTTGAAATATTCATCGCTGTCATCGTCGTAAAATCCGACCCAGAACTTGAACTTGATTTCGCTGTCGATCTCTGCCGATTTATCATTGATCACTTTGATGGAGGAGTTCTTGCTGCACTGAACAAGCCCTATCGCCACACCGGTCTTTCCGGTAGGCCGGGTAATGTCGTTTTGTTCGCCGATCCCAATCAGCTCCTCCGCTTCTTTTGTTCCGAGCGGCGGATAGATTTTGAAGTATTCCACGTCATCATCCGGATCACCTACTTCATTCCGGAATTCTGTCGAATACTTTTCGCATTTGTCTCGGAAAGTTTCACGCAGGATCTCAGATTTGCTTGAGTTTCCCGCAAGAAAGATATGAACAGAGTTGATGTTTTTCAGTTCATCCCCATGTTTTCCGCGCACCAGCGAGAACAAAGCATTGAAAAACTTATCCACACCTTGTTCGATCCTCTTCCTGAGTTTGCTGTCCAGCATTTTCACGTCAACAGCCAGCTCAAAATTTTCCAGCTTATTGCCGCTGCTGTCGAAGAGACGCAGTTTTATTACTCCAGCGTCAAACAGCTTTTCGTAACCATCCCTGCGTTCCCAGAACGGACGAAGGCACTCCATCATCTGCCGCATATTTGTCCATGCTTCCTGCGAATCGCTGATCAGCATCTCGTCTCCGCCAAAGTGCTGGCACTGCGGCGGAAGAGGGAATGCGATATGCGCTTTACGCAGCGTATCACGATTTGCCTTGAACACCTCAAAAGCCAGCAACTCCAACAGATTTTCTCCGCCAAGATAGGAGTCTCCACCGTCTCCGAAATGATGGATCACGTATCTGTATCGCCGCTCCTTCGGCCCGGAAGCTTTTCTCCAGACGCCAAAATCAAAGTCCGTTGTTCCACCGCCGAAGTCAAACACGCCATATACGATTTTTTCATCGGACGCCGGAATCAGTCTGTATTCCTGAAGCGCGCAGACTGCATAAGCCGCCGGTTCTCCGGCTCCCTCCTGAACCTGAAATCTTTCCATGTAGGAAGGATCGTTTCTTATTGTCTCAGGGAAGGACTGCGCCAGACCTTTTTTGAAACTGCTCAAAATTTTCTCTCTCACAGATTTTGTATAGGTGACCGGGAACGAAAGCAGATATTTCAGATAAATATGCTTTGTATGCATATTATTGATGTATAAGCCAATGTAATAAGCGTAGATCTCAATGGGATCAAAATCACCGTCTTTCAGATTCTCATAGGGGCTCAGATCAATTTCCGTGCCTTTCTGATCCCTGATCCGGACCCGCCGTTTCGGATCTCCGGCCCATTGTTTCAGGTCGTTGAAAAAGGAAAAATAATCTTCTGTATTTTCATTTTCTTTCCATGCGCCAAACGCCGTATGAGAGATGCAGATGTCCGACCATTTGGTCAGCGGTCTTCCGGCTGTTGCGTTATAGTCTCTGCGAAACGTGTCGATATCGCAGAATTGCATCACGGTTGGATTTTCATAATCAGACGCAGTGGGAGCTTTTTCATACCGCCCCATTCCGATTCGGAGCGGACGAGTGACTTCGTTGCCCTCTTTGCACACAACAACAGTACTTTTGGTTCCAAAGTCGATCCCGATAATTCCGTCTTCCTGAATATCCAGCCGTGGGTCTCTGGCGTAGTAGGTCTTCGCAGCATCTGCATACTGTTGATTTTTCGTTTCGTCCTCCCACAGATCCCACAGACCGCCATTGGGATCCTCCATGATTCTCGGCACATACGGCGTCATATCCGCTCGGATCGTATCGAGTTCCAACAACCTGTCTACGATCTGCTTTTCCTGATTCTCCGAAATTTTTTGCATCGAATCTGCGAACCGTTTCCGAACTTCGCTTTCCGGGAACGTCAGACTGCCAAGGTTCTGAATCTCCCCTTGCACGATCTGGCCGACGATTTTGTTATAGGCCTGCTGATTTACCGCGGCTATATATTTTTTCTCCTGTGCGGTCAATTCGATCAGACCGATTCTATAAAACAGCGCAAGGTTTTTATACTCTGTATTCAGCTGGAAATTTCTGTCTACAAGTACCCGTTGAAGCGCGTTTTTATACTGTGGGATCTTTGCAGTATAGATATCTCCGACGTCATCGTGCTCCCTTCCATCATAGTTCTTTACCGAGTAATCATTCATGGAATAATACTTGCTTGGCGTCCTTTGTCCGCCGATCGTAAATCCGTCCAGATAGCCTCCGGCATGTTTTTCCAGAAATTTGATTCCACGGGTCGTACCAAGAAAATATTTCAGCTCATCCAAGTCAGATACTGCCCAAGGATAATTGGAAGGCAGATTTTTCCTGCATGAATCCTCACGCTGTGAATATCTAAGATAGCTGTCGTGAATATCCATTTGTATTTTGAAGACATCCATAACCAGAAACTGCGTATCAGGATTCGTCGGAAGAAGAACGTTGTTTCCGATGGCAATAAAATCATCTTCCGGCCACTGCTCCAACTGATTTTTAATCTTTTCAATTTCTTCTTGAATCATCGAACCGACCGCGATGCTTTTCACGAATTCATCATCGTCAAAAATCGGAAGCTTCTTTACGGCACAGATTGCGTGATTCGGATCAAATGCGGCGGAAATATTCTGTCGCGGATGACTTTGTCGGTTTTCTGGATTATTTCTGTTTTTGCTCATACAGCGTCTTCCTTTCTATTTTTATACGATCACGAGACTTTTTCTGACGACGGTCTCGCCGTTATAAACATTCACGATCCCCGGTATACAAACCTGCCGTATCTCACCGGAATATCTGCTGCTGTCCGCCGTGCGGATGTGCAGCTTGTCATCAAATGGATCTCCGACATGGCAGTCCATCCATTGAAATATAGGCCGTTGATACTGGTTGTTGATCATTTTCAGAAAATATGTCAGAGTTTCCAGCAAAATTTTCGTTTCGGATTCACCCAGCCTTTCCCATTCCGACTTCATAAAATCCCACAGCGCAAGCACATTATCCTTCTGACATCCCATAGCAAAAAACAAATCTGCTGATTCCGGGCGAATGATGCTCGCAGCCTTCCGAAGCACATCGGACGGCAAAGAGCAATATGCCCGAAACAGTGTCACAGCTTCATCAAAGACGCGGTATCCCGATATTTCATTCTGGATATCTTTGAGCTGCACCGCCTGCTTTGCAGCATATTCCTCATACTGTTTCAGCTTCATTTTTTGATGTTCAAGTTCTTTTCTCTGCACCTCGCATTGCTGTTCTGCCGCAGTTTTAGCTTCAGCCATGCTCTGATTTTTCTGCTTCAGAAGTTCGCTTTCTGCATGAATACGTTCGTTTTCATTTCGCATCTGTTCCAGTTCTGATTTCAGCTCTTCGATTTTATTTTGCAGCTCTTCATTTTTTGCAGAGCCAATCTCACTCGGAGCAGCATCCGATTTCTTTCCCGAAATTATGATCTTCCTGATTTCGGACTGAATCTCCGAATCCTGAAGAGCTGTCAGAAGTTTATCTTTGAATTTTGGTTTTTCGTCTTTGGATTTTTCATCTTTGAATTTTTCATCTTGCATAAATACGCACCTCAAATTCGGCTGGCTTTTTTTGCGCCAAAATATTCCTCAAATACACGTTTTGTATCCTTGTATCCCTGTTCAATTCTTCGCATGGCGCTCTCGGATGAAAAATCCAGCGTTCCGGTGAACAGATTCCCCAGATCGATTTGTGGGGTAATCTCCAGAATGCAAGCTCCGGGAAATTTGATACAGTCAACTTTTGAATCCCTGCTCAAATGTACGACAATGAAAAAACGGATCCCCCTATCATACAACGGCCTGATGGGGGTATTGTCTCCGCCCAACAGCTCAACTCCACCGTCACAGTAGAGTTTTCCGTCGAACAATATCGGGTCAAAGACAATCGGAATCGCAGAGGAAGCCAGTAGGATTGTCTCGATGTTATTTTTTGCATAGCATCTCAGTTCAAAGCGTTTTACCGCAGGAAGTACGCCAGATATTTCCAGACAAGTTGCGAAGCATGGAATTCCTGCGCGCTGGACTTTTCTCATGTCAACATATCTGTGCATGATCCTCAGCAATCCATCCCGTGTGAACAAGGCCTGTCCCATAGCCTGATTGACCGTTCGTTCAATGGCAGAACGTGAAACAGTCCTCCATATATTCGCAAGCGCAGCCTGCGAGCCTGCACCTGCCAATGTACCCGTAAAAGCTTTGGAGGATAATATCTGGTCGCGTGAGATGTTTTTCCAGATCCTTTCCGCCGTACTATAATCGCCTGCGGCGAACAGCACCGCGTTCAACGCCCCGACCGATGTACCAGATACACCTCCCACATACCGATCCAATCCTTTTTCACGGAGATACTTCCATACACCGATCTGATACGCGCCCTTTCCTCCACCGCCCTCAAAAACCAAACCGATCTGGTTCAATGTTTCTGTCTCCCTTCTCACTTAATCGTCACAGCCTTCAAATGTCTTGGCAAAGAGCCCACTACGATCAGTTTTTTGGCGTCATCATGTAAAAAGTAAATTCTCAGCAGATTTTCCGGGTCATTTCCTACCCCTAGATGAAAATCCAGCGGGCATTCCACCGGCTTTCCGGCAGCTCCCTGAAAATACTTTACCTTATACTGTGTCGGAGTGAATTCCACAGTTGTCGTTCCCGTGGGTTTTACCTCAAAAGGTCGTCCATATTTTTCAGAGCATCGATTATTCATCTCATCTGTGCTGATCCTTTCATATCGGCGCTCCCAATAATCTGTTGCAAGAAAATCCAATGCGTCACAAATCAAATCGACGCTGATCGATCTTGCAGATCTGTCTTCTAGCAGAGCCTTCGCCTTGGGGTGCAGCAAAATTCGTCCCGTGAAATTTTCCTCGACCCATTCGGCGATCCGACTATGCTCTTTTGGCTGACTAAGTTTTCGCTTCAAATAAGCGATGTCTTCATCCTTTTCTGCCAGAATAGTTTCTATTTTCTGCCGCTCTGCAGCAATTTCCTTCCGAAGTTCTTCTTTTTCCTTATCGATTCGATCCTGATACAGTCTCTGTCGTTCCAACTGCTCCTTTAGTGACTGACATTCCTGGTCTTTCTTTTTCAATGTCTCCTTCCATTGCACATCACAAAATGCCAACTTCTGTTCCCACTTTTCCTCTGCTTTCGCAGATCGCTCCACAATGTCCTCTGAACTCTGAATCAGTCCTTTTCGTGCCATCGAAAGAAACTGAACCGTTCCAAAAGACACTTGCTTATTCCGGGAATAACTCCGCAGTTCATTGCTCAGCTGCTCCAGCTGCACTGCTCGCCGGGCACTCGACGATTTATAAGGTACTATCTGAATTTTTCCACCATAGCACAGTGGATTCAGAATTAAAATATCACCACATTGTGCTGATATTCCTACCATAGAAATAAACCGTTCAAACAACGCATCTTCTAACGAATAACTGCGGAAAAATGTAACACCGCTTCTTGCAAAATCTTCCGTCTGATATGGCACCCCTGCTTTTTTCGGCATCTGCACTGGAATTTTGTCCAGCGGAATCTTCGGCATCCATGAATCCCGAAGATCGTTCTGTTGAACAAATAATGGTACGTTATCTTCCTTGTTTTCGCGGTAACGAGTAAAAACTACACAGGGTAATTGATTATCCTGATTTTTCCAGATGGACAGAAGTTTCTTCACTTGCTCTACCGTTGAAAGGGAAATCGTTTCTTCGGTCAGCTTTGTGAGCTGCCTCAAACCAAAGTTCGGATTTTCGATTAGCCGACGAATGATGGCTAACCGATAGACTTCTGCCTGCTCCGTGCCTTCCGGATCAGAAATAACGGTTTGAAAACCACACTCTAGTTGTGTGTCTGAGATCCTGTATCCTACATTTGTCTCAATCACCCGACCGGGTACTGCCTGCCGAATTTGCTTCGGATTACCGGGATCTGATCCAAGATCAGGTTCTGTGATCTGCAAAGTCCAGATTCCATTCTCCGGCAGCGATACAATATCAATTACAAAGCCGGCATTGACATGAAGAGACGGAAGGCAGGTATTGTCCGATGTCGTGTATGCAGATGGTGTCGGTAAGCATAACAATTCCTCCGGGACATGATCTCCCAAACGCTGCCGAAGCCATTCCATCGTAATCAAAGCAGCTAATCGCAATCCCTCCTGTGGGGTCGTTTTACTGTTTGCCATATAAGCATGAAGCTGATATGTTGGATATAGTTGATTCTTTATCAATTTCACAATGTGATGCGTCTGACTCATCTTGCACACTCCCAGCAAATTACTACGAGCAACGTTCCTTGTGTATAGTGTACATCAACAGCCTTTCGATGGCAATAAAAAATGACAACTTTCGCCAAATCCAACACCCGGTCACTGTAACAATGTGCTTTTTCAAACGGAATACGGTCAGTTTACCTCTGCGTCATTCAGTCTTCAACAAATTTTCTGTCCGATTACGACCTTATTATACCAACCCAGAATGACAAAATCTGACATTCCGCTTATTTCATACAGATCATCTGATTTTCTTCCATGCAGAGAAAAACCTCCTCATGCGGTTCGATCCACATGAGGAGGTTTTTCTTGCGATTTATTTTGTCATTTAGTTTCCCATCGATTTTCTCTGAAAGCACCTGTAAAGGTCGCTTTCAGCCTTGTCATTTTCATGTTTAGCTCTGACTGAAACTTCAGGAAACGTCGATATGTGAACGATATCACAGCCTTTTTCAACAGGAAAGTATCCTGAAACTGGCAGTTCTGTTCCATTCAGGAACCACTTTCCTGCATGAAGGCTGCAAACACTTCTTGCGTCTGAGATGGAGTCCCATGTCCATCCAGCTTCTAAAAAGCCTGTCGGACATTCAACCGGTATGTCCGAAAAAACAATAAACCGACAGAGATCACGCTCTTTGTCAATCTGAAGATTATGGATGATCCTATCCCATTGCTGATCATCCCACCGGGAAAATTCATTTCCATTATTGTATCGCTTCTTCACCGAATTCTCTGTAATTGAATCCTCTGTACCGTAAAGCACCGAATATCTCGAATGGAACACTTTCACAATCACTGTTTTCTTTATGACATTTTCATTTTCTGGCATCACTTGTTCCTCATCCCTATCCGAAGACCAGCTTGCTGTGGCCTGTGACAATCCATCTACATACTGTTATAAAGTATAATACAGTCACAGGATGTTTGCAAGCACGACCGCTCTCATTTGTCAAATGATGCCTGAGTAGTTCTTTTTTTGAATCATGCCACTCGCTTAAAATACCGTCCTTCAAACTTTACCCGTGCATTTCCACGTTCCAGACTGGTATGCCTGCCCCAGTTCTCATTTCGGATAACAGCTTGTTTTTGCTGATTTTCACTTTGTACCATTTGCCGGAGGCGCGCCGCTGCTTTCTGTTTGTTCAGGTATTGGCTGCGTTCCTCGGTGCAAACACTGGTCTGTCCGGTCGGCAGATAAATCACCCGGACACCCGTTTCCACCTTGTTCACGTTCTGCCCGCCCTTGCCGCTGCTGCGAAAGGTTTCAAACAGCACTTGTTTCGGGTCAAAAACTTCAGTTTCGGCCTCCGCACAACTGCTAAAATCCAGAAACCAGTTCTTGCGCTTGTGACCAATGCGGTAAGGACTTGGACAGACCCACTGCACCGAACCGACAAACTGCGATAAATCAGCATCTGTCTGGATTCGCACGGAGCGATAGGTATTTTCGTAGTACCCCTGTGATGTTTCCAGCACAGAAATCTTGTAATGTTTTTGCAGGTAGGCCAGAAATTTTGCCACACCAAGCTCGCACTCAGCAGGCCCCTGACCCGAACTGATTTGATAGATCATTTTCAAATTCCCTCACTCGCCTTAAAGTTGTAGATGGGCTTTGTTCGCTCTATGATCTCCACAGCAGGTGCAATCTGCCGGAGGATCAATTCCATCGGCTTATACGCCATCGGGCTTTCATCCAGTGTATTCCGGTTGACGGAGCTGGTATAAACACCCTGCATTTCTTTTTTGTACTGCGACAGCGTAAAGCTGTTTCGTGCATCTGCACGGCTCATCAGGCGGCCTGCACCGTGGGGAGCCGATTCGTTCCACTCCGGGTTGCCCTTTCCGACACAAATCAGACAGCCATCCCGCATATTCATCGGGATCACGAGTTTTTCGCCCGCCTTTGCGGAAACTGCACCTTTTCGCAGAATCATCGAATCCAGATCAATGTAGTTATGGATGGTAGAAATTGTTTCTTCCACGTCCAGCTTCATGCTTTTCACAATATCATTTGCAATCGCTCTGCGGTTCAGTTCGGCAAATGCCTGCGTGATTTTCATGTCGTGCAGATAATCGTCCATCAGGCTTCCCGCAGCATAAGCCAGCTCGAAGGGCGTACCTTCCGGGCACTGTTGAAAGGCTTCGCTCTGGTAAAACGATGCCACTTCCACACCAAGCCGCCGACTGCCGGAATGGATAATGAGCCAGTATGCGCCACCCTCTGCTTTATCAACCTCGATAAAATGGTTGCCACCGCCCAATGTGCCCACCGCACAAAGAGCCTTATCTTTTTGGACATGACGCAGACAAAGCAGGTCATCCAAATCTGCCCGTTCCGCAAAGTGATGCGGCGCAGAGCGCACCTGTTTTCCGGCTGGAATTTTATCGTGAATCAGTTTATCCAGCTTTTGCAGCTCCAGACGCTTAGCATGGAACTTGACTGCCAGCATTCCGCAGCCAATGTCCACGCCCACCAGACCGGGAGCCACACAGTCCTTGATGGTCATTGTGGTTCCGACAGCACAGCCTTTTCCGGCGTGGACATCCGGCATAATGCGGATGCTGCTGCCTTTTGAAATTGGACTGCCGCACAGGGCACGAATCAAACCCTTTGCACCGGAATCCAAAGTCTCTGCGTATACCAGCGCAGAATTATAAGTATTTTGTATTGTAATCAAAGCAATGCCTTTCTTTTATTTCAGCCGGAACACCGGCCCTTTGGGTGGAAACGGGAGCCGATTGCCCCATGGAATCAGATAAGCGTGGTTGCGTCCCCGCAGATTAAGCCGGTCACAGGCTCCATCGGTAATGATGAGCAGCGGCGCATCTTTGGGGAAACACATATCGCTTTCCAACAGGTCGATTCCGGGCTGTAAACGAGTGCCGCCGCGCCCTTTTACCTGAACGGCTCCGGCGATCTCTTCCGGGGTCATCATCCCCTGATCGTAAACAGCAGCATCACAGAAAATCACCCGGATCGCCTGCACATCTCTTGCTTCACTATAGCTGGCGATAGAGCCAAGCGCTGCTGCCAGCAGTCCACGGGACATGGAACCGGAGGTGTCCAGCAGCACCGCAAATGTCTGCTGTTTTTCCGGGTGCTCTTCCAGCCGCCATGCAGGGCGCGGAATGTCTGGGGTAGAACTCTGCCGCCGACTGAGCCGAGAGTAGGAACGATGCTTTTCCATGATCGTAAAGTTTTCATCAAACCATTTCCCCAGTTCCACATCCCACGAAATGGGCGGGCGGGACAGTGCATGGATTTCTTCGATTAGTCCAGCAGGCAGATAGCCCCTGTTCTGCTGGGTGTGATACACAAGCCCTTGCTGCAAGGCAGAGCGATAGACGGAATCCAGTTTATTGCCGTTCAAATCTACCACTTCTGAGCCATCGCCATAAAGCAGATCACCCGGATTTTCTTTCAGATACTCCCGGATGTTTTCACAGAGTTGGTCATAGACCGCTTCTGCGGACATCCCATGGAACTGGTTATCGAACAGTGCTGACTCTGGCATACAGCCCACTTTCATCTCACAGAGCCAGTCATTCACCACATAATCACAGGCAACATTCCAGAGTTCGGGTATTCTATCTTCACAGCGCAAATCATGGCGCAGAGCCGCATGAAGAAATTCATGCGCCAGCACGAATTTCCACTCTTCCAGATTCAGGCGGCAGCGAGTATTGATATAGATTTCGCCCAACTGTGGGCTGACTGCTGCAACCGGGATGTTCAGCCGGGAAACAACATCGCCGCTGTCTACAATACGGAATGCCGAAGCTACTGCACCCAGCAGCGGAAAGCTGGACAGAAACCAGTCCCGTGCCTGTAAATAAACAGGCCGCATCCAGTAATGCTGATGTCCGGTAGAGATTCCCCTAGATTCCATCAGGGTTTTCTGCATAGATACCTGAAGGGACTCGGCAAAAATTTCTGTATAATCCGTTTTGATGTCATCCCGATTCCATACCATATCAGGTCTGCCGCCAGTCATAGTGCTAAAAAAGCTTCCAGAAACCGAGGCGGTCTGTAATTGCTGGAACGCCTGCTCTTCCTCTTTGACCGGAAAAGGCAGCTCCTGCTGAAACTCCGACGGCGGTGTGCCGATATGGCTGTCTTTCAGGAAACGCGCAACGACTAAATCACAAGCCATATTCCAACGGGCGTCTTTCATGCGCTCTTTCTGGAAGTGCCCGAAACCAAGATGCAGCAGACAGTGACTGATGATATATTCCCACTCTCCAACGGATGCTTTCCGGTGCGGATTCAGATAGATGTCCCCATCGTTTGTGCTATACGCCCAGTCTGCTTTTGCCATGGGATAACGTTCAGAACAGTACACACGCGTGCAGTATGCAAGCCGGAACAGCGGGCCTTCTTCAATTTTTTCAACCGCCTTTCGCCATGCGGGGATGCTGTCCTGCTGCGTTTTTTCCTCTTTTTGGCCCATATCGTCACCCCATCTTCTTTTTGGTCAGTGCGGGCAGGTCACGGGTCACTTCCACGATGAACCACGCAGGAAGCGTTTCGCCATTCTCTGGGGTAATGGCCATCTGTGCGATTTCCAGACTGATGCCTGCCAGCTCGACCAACAATTCCTTTGCGCGCAGAGTAAGAGTCTGCGTGGCAGAAGTGAGTTTGCTGCGGTTGCGGGGCAGTTCTTTCAGCAGCTGTGCTCGGAAGCTCTGCGCCAGAAAGTAGAGCACATCACGCTCTTCCGGTTTATCTGGCCAATTCTGCGTTCCATTGATGATTTTCGTGATAGAATATGCCTGCCGCACCTGCCGGACATAGGCGACAAACTGTGCCGCATGAGCAGCGGTCAGACAGCCGTTTGCCAGAACCGCCAGTTCCTGTTCCGAAATAGAATCGCCGTAACTGATAATGGCATCACTGAGCATGTGCCAGCTACGAGGAGAAGAAAAGGGCTCTTCCGTTTTGGATGGCTGACTCCACAACTGGTCGGGGCGGAAACAAATATAATCGTATACATAAGGGTGAATGCCGTGCCCTGCGGCCCATTCCAGCCAGATACGGCTGTCAGCGCGAAGCTCAACATGGAACATCCGGTTGAGTAGCGCAGAGGACATAGGCCGGGTGATGGCGTTGTCCTGCGCACGGTTGCCTGCACCGATCACAATAGAACCTTTGGGCAGGTGATATTCCCCGATGCGACGTTCCAGAATAAGGGAATAAAATGCTTTCTGTACTTCCTGAGAACAGGCGTTCAATTCGTCCAGAAACAGGCAATAGGGTTCTTCCTGCGCAATCATTTTAGGCGGGCAGAACACGCTGCGGCCATTTACGATTTGCGGCACACCGATAATATCTTCCGGCGCAAGCTGACTGCCCAGCAGAGAAACGCAGGGCAGTCCCATATCTGCGGCGAACTGCTCTACGATAGCAGACTTGCCGATGCCGGGTGCTCCCCAGATAAAGACAGGGCGCACAATGCCAACGTTCAATAAAATATCCAGAAGCTGTTTCTGGTCAACCGATACTGCGAGATTCAAAGTAATCTTACCTCCATAATTTTTCGGATAGTTTTCTTTCTATGATTCAAAGATTTCATCTTGTTGCTTCTCCTTTCCCGTTTGTTTGAGCATAGTATAGCAGAACAGCATGACAGAATCTGTCATGCTGCAAACTTATAATATCATTATCCTGAGATTGTCTTTTGAAGGATTTTTTCGTATACTAAACGTAAGAAACGAGGGAGAGAGCATGGACTATTCTAAAAATGAGCGGATATTGGATTTGTATGAACGCCTATGCGCTGGCCGAACGCTTTCCAAAGCAGAAGAAGCCCTTCGCTTTGGCATTGATGAGCGTTCCGTCCAGCGAGACATAGACGATATTCGGGCCTTTCTTGCAGAGCGCAATGTTGCCAAGGGTGAAAACCGGCAAATTATTTATGATCGCCAGCAAAAGGGATTCCGGCTGGTGGGCAGTCCTTCTCCATTGATGACAAACAGTGAAATTTTGGCTGTAAGCAAAATCCTGCTGGAAAGTCGCGCATTTACCAAAGAGGAAATATCTATTATCCTGAATAAACTGGTGGCAGGCTGTGTTCCGCTGGAAAACATCAAGCTGGTTTCCGATTTGATCTCCAATGAGCTGTTCCACTATGTAGAACTGACCCACCCGGCAGGCATTCAGGACAAGCTCTGGGAAATTGGCTGCGACATTCAGCAGCACAAGCTGATGCAAATCCACTATCAGCGTCAGGGCGCAGATGCGGCTTCTGCCGTGGAACGCATTGTGGAGCCGGTATCCATCCTGTTTTCGGAATACTACTTCTACCTGAACGCTTACATTACAGAAGAGAAAAGCGGCAAATACAACCGCAAATATGACTATCCTGCTATTTTCCGCATTGACCGCATCACAGATTACAAAATACTGGAACAGACCTTTTCTCTGCCCTATGCAACGCGCTTTCAGGAGGGCGAGTTCCGTAAACGGGTGCAGTTCATGTATCCGGGCCAATTGCAGCGCATCCGGCTGCGCTATACCGGCACCAGTGTGGAAGCGGTTCTTGACCGCCTGCCCACCGCAAAAGTCATCTCTCAGGATGAAAAAGGCTCTATTATCGAAGCCGAAGTTTACGGCAACGGCATCGTCATGTGGCTGCTCAGTCAGGGTAACAGGATAGAAGTGCTTGCACCGCAGGCACTGCGGGATGAGATGAAAAAGATTCTGACAGAGATTCTGGAACAATACAAAGATGAAACCGAGGTGTAATGATATGAACAAAAAAATAGCGGACAACTTCACGGCAGTACGGCTGCGCAGAAGCGTGATTGAACCAATAGATTTTGGAAGGAAGAGAGTTTTTGTGAAAAAGAAGCCGGGCAAGCCGCTCACCGCAGAGGTTGTAACGGAAGAGACCGTCTTGCAGCCGGTTGATGAAGCAGAAAATAATGCGGACGGCAAAATCCATACACAGGAGCGCATCAAGCAGCGTCCGCTGCCCCCGCCGCCTGTTAAACCGATCAACTGAAAAACGCTGTACTTCACGGTTTAACGTAAAAATAAAAAGCATCTGCAACGATTCCTTCCGGGCTGATATGCCCCAAGGCCGGGCTTCCGGCAGAGGGATACCAAGGTTGCAGATGCTTTTTTGCTTGTTCTACACAGCCACATGAAGCCGGGGCGAGGAAGGCAGTTCAGCGCAGAAAACCGCTAAGGAATCCAAACGCTCCACCCACAATGGCGCCTAGGATGGGGCCAATCACCGGGATCTTTTCACCAAGCTTTGCACCGGCCTCGGCACCTTTTACAGCACTGTCAATGGCTTTAGACAGGGAATCGAGAATGGTTTCCTCAATCTCCTGATTGTAATCCTGCTCAGAGTCGTTTTTTGCCCAGATGGAGGGTTCTCTGTTCATGGAGTCCGTAAACAGGAAACGCTTTCCCTCCGGCAGGTTTGTCAGCATGGTAAGCAGGAGCTTAGAGATGTTGTAATGATAAAGGGCAGAGTAGTAGACAGGCTTTGTCCAAAGTCCTGTGGATTCTGCAATACGGGTCTGCACAGAGGCAGCCTGTTTATCCAGAAAGTCCACCAGTGCAGGCTCCGGGATGCCCTGTTCCTTATTCCAGTCGTGGCCCTTCTTGGCCATATCGCACTGATTGATAGCGATTGCGATGCGCTTGGGGTCACCGATCAGGGGCGCAATGACGTTTTTGATCACGGCATAGGCGGTGCCCATATCGCGGCTTGAGCCGTCGATCACCACCACAACCTCGTCGATTAGCAGTTCGCCATTTTCATCACACGCCTTCAGTGCGTAGGCAACCTCTTTTGCATAGCGCGCATCGTTTTCTGGGCTGTCGCCAAAGCCCGGCGTGTCCCACAGAACGAGATTGTCGGCTTCGTATTTTTGGATGGACGCAGTTTCCGGGTCTGCGCTGTTGCCGACCTTGGCATCGTCCATATCAAAGATCGCATTGATGGTAGAGCTCTTGCCTACGCCGGTCGCACCGACAAAAAGGATATTTAGCTTTTTCTGCTTCAGTGTTTCAAGAGCTGCCAGCAGTTCCTGCGCGTCCGGGTTTGCGCGCAGCTGAGCTTCAAGGGTATCAATGATGTGTTCCTTCATGATAAAACTCCTTATCTTAATGCCCGTCTCTTTGCAGGGATGTTATCAACGATAAAATCGAACACCGCCTGAAGATTCCATCCGTACTCTGCGGAATAGCAGATGGGTTTTCGTATGGTGACACCGGTAGCTTCCTTGACCCGCTGCTGAACAGATACAGCCTGCTGCTCCAGAAACGCTGCCAGAACAGCGTCCGGGGTGTTGGTGATACGGTTCCAGTGATGACCCTTCTGTGCCAGATCAGCCTGATTGATCACGACAAAAATGCGGTCTTTCTGGATGTTCGGAACCATAACGTTGTTCAGCAGATCGTAGGTGGTGCCCATGTCGCGATTTGCACCTTCAATGATGACCAGCGCCATGTCGATCACGCGGTAAGTCCCGTTGCCGTAGCGGTAGGTGGAGCGTAAAAGCTTGGCCATTTTTTCTTTGTGCTGCACATCTATTTCAACATTGTCACCCAGTCCGGGCGTATCCCAGATACGGAACCAATCATTCAGCTTGTAGCCGGTGATCTCCATCGTTTCAGGATCGACCCCTTGGCCTACACGGGCAACGTCCTTTTGAAAGAGCGCATTCAGCGTTGTTGACTTTCCGGCACCGGTCACACCGGCTACCATTACGTCCAGAGGTCTGACGCCAAGACGCCGCAATTTGTACTCAATGTCCGCAGCACGGTAAACACGATAGTCCATCAGAACCACCTGAACGGATTGAATGCTTTTACAATGCTGACCCCAACACCAACCGCGATCCCGATCCCAGCACCGATGGTGCGCCCGATCTCCGCGCCGGTATCACCAAACATCGAGCCGATCTGTTCACCAGCATCTGCAAAGGGCGTACCGTATTTTTCCAGAGTTTTTGCAAATTCGCTTTCCGTGTTGGCGTTGTAATCAGACTTGCCGTCGTCGTGTGCCCAAGTATCCTTATCCTTGTTGATATTATCAACAAGTGCCAGCCGCTTTTCCTCCGGGGTATGGGCAACGATGTAATACAGCAGCTTGGAAAGGTTATACGGTTTGCTTTGCGGCATCCCCTCTTCCTTATAGCCGGCACTGTAATAGATCGGTGTCACGTCAACACCGGAGCCCTCGCGGATCCTTCTGCGGACAGATTCGACTTTTTCCTCCAGACATGTCTCAAGTTTCGGCTCGGGTCTGCATTCCTCTTCGTTCCAGCAGCGGCCCTTCATGACCATATCGCACTGGTTGATGGCCACCAGAAGCCGGCTGTTCTTCTCTTCACCCAGATTGGGAATGATAACGTCATTGATAAGATGATAGGACGTGCCAAGATCGCGGGAGCCGCCGTCCAAAATAACAAGAACCAGATCGATGAGATAATTCCCGTTCTCATCGCGTTCCCGAAGCTTTTTGACGATATTTTTAGTGTGACGTTCATCAGCATCCTTTCCGTCACCCAGACCCGGGGTATCCCACAGTATGAGATTGTCCAGCTCATACCGGGAAATCTCCATGGTCTCGGGGTCAACACCTACGCCGACCTTGGCTTTCTCGGTGTTGAACAGAGCATTGATGGTAGAGCTTTTGCCGCAGCCGGTCGCACCGGTGACCATCAGGTTGATCTTCTGTTCCCTGAGGTGCAAGAGGTTCCGCTGCAGTTTGCTTTTTTCCTCCTCAGGAATATCGGCATTCATAATGCTGTCGTTCATCACATCAAAAAACTTCTGGTGGGCCTTTTCGTTTTCTGCCATAAATCCACGACCTTTCACTTAAATCGACTGTTTTTTCAACCGTTGAAGCGTTGCCTTCTATCTGGAGTATACTCTGTCAGAATGACAATATCTGTCACTCAAGCAAAATTGGAAAATCAACCACTATTTCATACCAAAAAGCATGTTTATTGGTCAATTTGCTTAAATTCATTATAACATATTTTACTTATAAATGCTACACTTGATTGTAAACGCCCAATGAACTGATTCTTTTGTTGATGATCTTCGTTCAACAATTTGTAGTCAAAGGTGTAGTTCTTCATGTTATTGCTCACCAATTTAGTCATTTGCTCTTTATAAAATGCAGAAAATAAAGAAGGAAAGTTGTATAATTTAATTGTAAAGAGAAAAGCAGGGTATCAACTGTAATATCCTACCAACAGATGTTGTGCCTGCTAGATACAAGCAGAGCATCTCCGAGGGATGGAATTCATTTTGCCTGTGCCCAAATTGTGCGGCAGAGTTCAAATTTGGCAAGAAGAACCTATCTGGTTTAATCTCGATGATTCAAAACTACCATGTTAAAGAGCGAGACGAGAATTTGATTGTCTGTGATATTGAGATGCTGGGAGAAAAAAGAAGCATAAAATACACAGGCAAGCATTTTCTGGCATTACAGAGAGCTGTGAGTTTTTACGAAACGGACATAAACTCGTCAACTAAATAAAGCAGAAAGCCGTTCACCACGCAGATTTTCCAGCGTGGCGAACGGCTTTTTTGCTGCCCCTATATTTACAGGTATGAGGAATCGAAGAAGTCTTTTAATGTAATTCCTAAACCCTGACAAATTCTTTCAATCGTCTCTACGCTCAGCTGCCCTCCCCGACGGGCGGTGGTTTGAATCGTGGAGTACGATATTCCGCATTTCTTTGCCAACACACACAGATTCATATCACGCTCCTGCATCAAATCCTGAACACGCTTGATCGTATCCACGAAAACTCCTCCCATCTTTTTAGTTCAAAACCTTTCCAACAATTTCGAATCTTTGCTCCGGAGATATAAGAATCGGCGAATATTTGGTGTTAAGAGAGACCAAAGCCGGTTGGTTATGCACCACACCATAGCTGTCGGTAAGGAACTCTGCTTGGGACTTGTCTGGGATATGTTCATCGTATTTTTTTAGATATCCGCAGCCATCATATACGAATATCCCGATATCCCCGCATTTAAGTTCTTCGCAACGCTTCACCCATACGATCTGTCCGCTATGATAACGCGGCTCCATACTATCGCCACTAACGTATATCCCGAACTCAGCCCCTGCCGGAACACTGCTGGCAGGCACCTGTATCCGCTGGAACATTTCACCTTCAAGAAAAGCTCCTAGACCTGCCGATACTGGCAACTCTGATACTGGCATCATTATGTAGTCGATTTCCGCAGGTTCTTCTGTATCTGGCTGGTAGCGCCGGGATGCAATCAAGTCCATTTCGTACTCGGCAACTTTCTTTTGTCCTATATCATTTAGAAGGGCGGGCTTCTGAAAGTTCCTCGTAAAGTAGGAAGGTCCCTCTTTGATGTTCAATGCGTGGCAGATTGCAACCAGTTGATAGATGCTGGGGGTGGTGTAACCTTTTTCCCATTTGTTGATTCCCTTGTCACTGACATCAACGCCATAGTGACGGAGAAGTTCAGAGAACGCTACGAGTGAATAGCCATTCCTTTTTCGTATGCTTGCAAGAATCAGACCAACCTCATTACTGTCCCTCGCAGCGACTGCATCATAGCGCACTATATCGGGGGCTATGTGCATTTTGGTGAGCGCGGTTTTCTTTTTCATAACAAGAACACTCCTTTGTGATCCGGTAGCTCTATTATAGTATAGAAAATATAAAAAATCAACAAGAAGTCTCTGAAATAGCGACAAATGCGTAATTGACATCTCCATAAAGTAGGTGTATAATCGAATCAAATCCACAAAATAACAGCTTTTCGGTGTTATTTCTGCATGAGATTGTGTTCATTTGGCGTTTTTCTGCGAGGTGATATTATGAGAAAAGAAAATGTAAGATGCCCGATGTGCGGACCACGAATTATGATGTAGATCTTGATAAAACCGGTGGCTGGACAAAATGTCGTCTGTGCAAAGCAGTGACCTGCTCTATGGATGAGTGGAAAAAACATACAGTGTCCGTTCCGGTGTTGAGCGAAAAACAGCTCGTGGCATGCAGTATGATTCGCAAGTAATGCACACTGTGTTCTGACAAACCTGTAAAAAGGAGGGATTCTGATGTGTGGTGATTACAACCTTCGCCGTGAGAAAAGATACGTCGAAGTGGACGTTCGTTTTACCCCGGATGGTAAGATCCGCCCTCTTGCCATAAACTATGACAAGGCTCACACTTATGGAATTGATCGTGTCTTGGCAGTCAAACACGGGACATCACGCCTAGGCGGAAAAGGTCACTGTTTCACCTGTCTGATTTGCGGTCAGAAGCGGAATCTTTGGCTTGAACGGGGCAAGTGGTTCGTGGAAGCCTACCGCTCTGCGCCGGAAAGCTGTGCTTCGTAATGGCAAGATACTTATCCTGCGCAGACCTTTCGCACATAGCGGGCAGGTATATCGAACAGTACTATAACTGTTTCGGAATTAGCAGGGATGCCCCAGAACCCATTGACCCGGAACGGCTCGCAAGTTCTGTTCTTGGGCTGAATGTGAAAATGCTGCCGCTATGCAGCGATAGAAGTATCCTAGGGCTAACTGTTTTCCAGAAATGCGGTTTTACCGTAACCTTGGGGGACGGAACAAAGCTTGTGGAGGTGTTCATGCCGAGGGACGTCGTAATCGATTCTGCCCTTGCGGCAGACAGCTGTACCGGATGCCGGAATTTCACGATAGCGCATGAAGCGGCACACCATATTCTGGCTGACCTGTTTCCGAACGACTACGGAAAAGCAGTCAAGTGCCGTGGGCACATTGCCTATCGTGAACGAAACGGACAGCCCTCATGGGAAGAATGGCAGGCGAACACCCTTGCAGCAGAGCTGCTGATGCCAACATTTCTGGTCAACGCCGAAATAGAACGTGCAGCGCTGTGCCTGCCAAATGGAATCCTGTACAAATCCGCGTCTGACCCGAACTATGAAAAAATTCTGGAGATGGCTGCACGGATGGGAGTATCGTGGTCTGCGATCAGAATCAGATTACAGCAGATGCAGGTCATCAACGGCAAACCCATCTACTGCCACCCATTGGACGTCATTCGATTTGGAGAATAATATGAATTGGTCAAATAATCGCTCTTTTAAGAGTAAACCGCTGAACAATATACAGCAGGCACAATTCAGCATTGGCTGGAGGTTTTGTCCGGTTTGCGGACACAAGCTCTACCAAAAAACCGAGAGCTGTTCAGGTTCTATCAGCATAAAATGCCTCAAGTGCGGTAACGTAGCAACAGTTGACTTGGCCTACCGCAGGCGCTGACTTTTTTAGACAAACCACAATTTCAAAAATCGGGTGCATTGCACCCTGAATATGGACTGTTCGTCACCGAGCAACGGGCCATTGCCGCAAGGCAATGTATGAAACGTGCACCAAATAGCCGGGCAACAGCTGATAGAGTGATTCTGCTTTTAGAACCGCTCTGTTAGTTGGTTGTCCGGCTATTTTTTTTTAGCCTTCAGGAAGCCTGCTCCCGTAAAAAGGAGCAGGCTTTATGTTTGTCCGTTTTTCGTGGATGCCCCAAGCGGCGAAATATCCGTAGCCTTCCAAATTTTCGACTTTTTACGCTTTATCGAAAATTTGGAGGTTTAACATGGGCTTCAACTATGGTTTGGAAAAGAAGAATTTTGATAGTCAGTGGGCTATGACCCGCAAGCAGTATGAAGATGCCGGTATGAGCAGCGAAGCGATTCAGGCAATGTACGATTACGACTGGTCTGTTTTTAACGCTAATCGCTCTTACCAGAACCATACGCAGGAAATGGCTGCGCCGTCCTTTGAGCAGAGCGAAGAATCCTACTCGCCCTTGATGAACAAGTATCAGGAAGCCGTTTCCGTTACGGATACTTACCACGAAACTAAAAGCCGTTTTGCATGGATTGGTGAGATTGAGAACGAGCAGTTGCTTACTGCACTCGAAACTTTGAAAACCGAAGATTTGGAAATTATCACCATGTACGCTTACGAGGGATACGACATCACTGAAATTTCTAAAGTCTACGGCGTATCTCGGCCCACTATTAGTATCAAAATCAAGAGAATTACTAAATTTTTGAAAAACTTCAATTTCAATGCTACGAATTGACCCTTCTCGATGCCTACCAAGTGAAGGGACAATTTTCCAAGCGGCACTCGCCGCAGGGAAAAACGTCCAACCTCATGAACCTTGAAAACTGAATAGTTCCGTCATCTGGTACTCCGATAATGATACTTCCGTAATTCGCGGCCCGGTCACAAAGCAGACGGGGTGGCTGAAATGCCAATGAAGCGGTACAAGTCCGCTGCCAGATGTTTATGCCCCACTCGTAGGGGGCCGAGGGCGAATATGCGAGACCTTTAATCATATTGATCCGGGAACTGCCGGGTACGTTTTTGCGCATCCGGCAGTTTCCGTTTTTTACGTATCCCAATTTATTCTTTATCCGAATATCCACTTTGATACATATAGGAGGACACTTTTATGGATGAGTTGAACCCCACGGTGCGCGAGCAGGAGATCTACGAGGAGATGGAGCTGACCCCTGAGATGGTCAAGTCCATCCGCACCCTCTGCGGTACCTGTCTGCGGCACTTTGTGGATGCAAAGGCATTCAAGATCGCACTTGTACCCAGCGCAGACCGGAGCATGGACACCTGCACCGTCTGCCAGATGCGGCGCGGCTACGATTATGTAGTCATGCACCGCTGACCCAACCATACCACCATACCTTGAACGAAGCCCGCTGCGGAACATCCGGCAGCGGGCTTTGCACATAACAACATGGAGGTACAATTTTGCAGCAAAACTGGAAATTCCAACGCGGAGACATCTTCTTCACCCATTTCGGGGCGAGCACCGGTTCGGAACAGTGCGGTGACCGTCCGGCGGTCATTCTTCAGAATGACGTGGGCAACTATCACTCTCCGACCCTGATCGTTGCGACCATGACAAGCAAGGCGGAAAAGAAAGTAAACCAGCCGACCCACTGCCTGTTGGAAAACGCAGGGTTGAATATGCCGTCCGTTGTGCAGGCAGAGCAGATCTTCACCATCGACAAGAGCCGGGCGCTGAAGTATCTGGGGCATCTGACCCCGGAGGAGATGCGCAGGGTGGATGATGCAGTGCGTATCAGCCTTGCGCTGAACCCCATGGGCAGCATCCAGCAGATGGAGCCTATCCGGCGCTCTACGGCGCTTTACGCGCCGCCTGAGGTGGTGGATGGCAAACCACCTGTCTACCCCTATACGCCCATCAAATCGTCTTTTGAGAACGCCGGAAGCATCGAGGAAATGATGCTGTACACCGAGTTGCAATCCGCGGTTCATGCCATGATCCAGCGGTTGGAATACAGCTTCACCTTCAATCCCAGCCTGCTCACCAGCCCGAAGCGTAAGCAGCAGGTGGCTGAGATCTTAGAGGAAGCCGAGAAGTACATTTGGAGAATTAAGGAGGAAATGCGATGCGCCTGAACGAAAATAATAGCTTCATTGGTATCAACCCGCCGTACCAGCTTTCGGTCATCCACAGCAGCAAGCTGATCTATCCCCGCGAGATCTACCAGCGGGGCGTGGAGCGCAAGCGGGTGGAGCTGATCGCCAGAGACTTCAATGAGTACATCGTTAACGAGCCGAAGGTCAGCTTCCGCAACGGCAGATACTATGTGATGGACGGGCAGCACACCATCGAGAGCTGCATCCTCCTCAACGGTGGCGCGGACCGCCCGATCCTCTGCAAGGTCTACACCGGACTGACGATGGAGCAGGAAGCCCTGCTCTTTGCGGAGCAGAACGGTCACGCCGCACCCCTGTCGGCGGGCATCAAGCTGCGCGCCAAGGTAGTGGGCGGCGATGCGCCTTCCAAGGCGTTTGTCGCAGCCACCAACCGGGTGGGGCTGTCCCTCAACTACGACAGCATGCAGCTGAGCGACTACCGTATCAGCTGCGTGGGCACGGCGCTGAAGCTGTACGACCAGCTGGGCGAAGAAATCTACTGCGAAGCCCTGCGGCACATCGTGGAAGCGTGGGAGGGCAGACCGGATTCCTTCCGGGCGGCTGTCCTGCGGGGCGTGATGTACTTTGTGCAGCTGTATCATGGACAGTACAGCGCGGAGCGGCTTGTCCGTGCGCTGAGCGGAGTCCATCCCATGGAGCTCTACCGTATCAGCCGGGATAATCCCGCCAAGCTTCCGGGCTGGCGGCGGTACGTTTACCCCATCTACACCACCTACAACGGCAAGTGCAGGAAGGATGCGCTGCCGATGAAGTTCTAAACTCAAATATCTCCTTTGGCAAGGGCGATGGTACCCGGAAAAAGGCCATTGCTCTTTACATATAGTATTTTCTTTCAAATAATTGACATATTGAAATGGAAAGGAGAGGACCGGAATGAGCGAGATCGCAGCCTGCACTTTGATTCAGGAAGAGCCCGACCGCAAGACAGAGCGGTACATGATGATGTTCAAGGATTACCCGGATGTGGTATCCGTAGACATTCTTCAGGAAATGCTTGGCATCTGCCGGAAGAATGCGTATCTGCTGGTCAAGCAGAATAAGATCCACTCGGCGCGTGTAGGACGCAGTTATAAGATACCAAAACTCTGCGTGGTAGAGTACCTGATCGATCAGAATCGGCAACTTGGAGGGATGCGCCTTTCAAACTCTCTTGCGCCATCCTTGCAAAACACTCCAGAGTCTTCTAAACTTATGATGCCTAAGCAAAGGACGTTTGGCTACGAACAGAAAGGAGCATCACTATGACAAATGTGGCCGGACATTTAAGAGAACAAAACGGTATGTATCAGATGATTCTGAGCTGGAAAGACACAAATGGAAAGCGCAGAACCAAATCCATCAGCACAGGACTTCCGGTTAAAGGAAACAAAAAAAGAGCTGAATCTCTGTTGCGTAAAACACAAAAAGAGTTTAACCCTGAAACGATGCAGCAGGTTTCCGACCTGCCGGTATCGGAATATCTGAACCGCTGGCTTCGGGAAAGTGTGATGAACCTTCCGCCCGAAACCTATGGCAGATATGCTTATGATCTGGGAAGAGTAGTTGTCCCATACTTTGAAAAGAAGCGGCTGTCTTTGAAAGCACTCTCTCCGCGCGATCTGGAAACGTTCTTCCGCTATGAGCGTCAGCAGGAGGAGGCCAGTGTACAGCAGCTTCTTGATTGGCACAAGGAGTTGACCGATGCCCTGCAATATGCCGTTGCCAATAATTGGCTGAAGGTCAGCCCCATCAAAGAAGTTGACCCCTGCCTTGATAACTCACCGGTACTTTTCACCGACTTCATCACGGACTGGTTGAAAATGATGAAGTCACGAGTGGAAATCACAACCTATACCAGCTATGAAAGAGCAATCATTCACAAGATCGTCCCATATTTTGAACCGCTCCACTATACATTACAGGATATGGAACAGCATCCCAAATACATCCAAGACTTCTACCAGCATGAGTTGGATCGTGGCCTTACGGCAAACACCGTCATTCACTATCACGCCAACATCCGCAAATGCTTACAGTATGCTTTTCAAATCGGCATGATCCGTTCCAACCCGGCAGATCGCGTTGAACGTCCTCGTAAGGAAAAGTTCAAGTCGGAGATTTACAGCGGTGAAGAACTGGAGCAACTTTTCAAGGTGATCCAAGGTGACCCTTCGGAGTTTGGCGTCATCATGGCTGCATTCTACGGGCTGCGGCGCAGTGAAATTGTTGGTTTGAAATGGGATGCCATTGACTTTGAGAACAAGAAAATCAGCATTCAGCATACGGTTGTGACCGCAAAGGTCAACGGAACGGTAACGGAAATCGCACGAGATAAGACAAAAACAAAGTCGAGCTGCCGGACACTTCCCCTAATCCCTGCCTGTGAGCAGATGCTCAATAAAATGAAAAAGGAGCAGGAGCAGAATCGGAAGGTCTGCGGCAAAAGCTATTGCACCGATTATCTTGACTATATCTATGTAGACCCGATGGGAAAGCGGATTCGGCCCGATTTCCTGAGCCAGCATTTCCCGGATTTTCTGGTCGCACACCAGATGAAGCGTATCCGCTTTCACGATCTGCGCCATAGTTGTGCCAGTCTGCTCTATGCCAATGGCGTGAGCCTGAAGGAGATTCAGGAGTGGCTCGGTCACAGTGACATCAGCACAACAAGCAACATTTATACACATCTGGATTTCTCCAGCAAGGTGTCCTCGGCGAATGCAATCGTCAACATCTTCCCAGAAAACACCAAAGTATAAGAAACTGAGTAGAAAAAGAAAAACAGCCTAAAATCTTTCGATTCTAAGCTGTTTTATGATGGAGTGCCGATGGTGGGACTCGAACCCACATGGTTTCCCGAACGATTTTGAGTCGTTTGCGTCTGCCATTCCGCCACATCGGCTTATATTCAATTTTGGGACATTAGTACCGGTTTCTGAAGATTGGAGGGATGTTCAGGAGGGATGTAAGAAATCCTGCTTCGACAAACTCTCAAAATTCAACGAATACTCGTGAATTTCTCGCACAGACACGAAAAATCACGAAGCGGATTTTGAGTCGCTTGCGTCTGCCATTCCGCCACATCGGCTGATATGGATTTGGATGCGTTTTGCACGGTTTTTTGGAAGTTGGAGGGATGTTCAGGAGGGATGTTGGAACTTATCCACCGCTAACTGGTCAAAAACCTTCGCTGCTTCGTTGAAATTTCAGATGGGCGCACGAAGCCGCGAAGCGGATTTTGAGTCCCCCTCGTCTGCCATTCCGACACACCGGCGCATCGTTTTTTGAACGACTTTTATTATACCGGATTCTATGGGTAAAATCAAGAGGAAGTTTTACACCTTTTTCAAATCGTCCCGCCCGGCGCAAAATAATAACTCCGGTTCTTGCCCGGCGGCGCGGGCTGTGCTACACTAAGGTCATATCAAAACGTAAAATATGCCCACAAGGAGGGAACCGGACTTTGAAACATCTGCATTCTTTTGCCCGCCGCGCGGCGGCTTTTCTGCTGGCGGCGGTGCTGTGCGTCTGCATCCCGGCGGCAGCGGCTTCGGCTGCCACCACCATCGGCGGCGCCGATACCACCCTGATCCCCGCAGAGGACGAAAACTGTCTCAGCTGGCTGTTTGGCTCCAAGGATAAGATCACCATGCCGTACCTGAACATCAAGGGGCAGGGGCTCAAGCGCAACGTCACGCTGGATCTTGAGGATTGTCTGGTGGGCATCACCTATACCGAGCTTGGCTCCATTGGCAGCTACGTCAGCGCCAGCGCCGCGCAGCAGGCGTGGAAGGCGCAGGCGGTGGCGGTGCACTCCTACCTGGAATACCACAAGCAGTACGGTTCGTCTGCCAATGCGCTGATCTACACCCCGGTCGATCAGATCCCGGCTTCTGCCCGCAATGCCATCCGCAAGGCGGTGCAGGCGGTCAAGGATGAGGTGCTGGTGTACAATGGCAGCGTGTGCGACGCGGTATGGTCGGCCAGTGCGGGCTACAACACCCAGACCGGCGTGTACGGCACCTGCGCCAGTCTGGACGCATGGGGCACGGATGTGCCCTACCTGCAAAGCGTGGAAAGCCCCTACGAGGAGCAGTACCACAACCTGCTGCGCCGGGTGATCGGCAAGGACTACACCTATATAGAATACAACGACAGCCGCACCGGCGAGCCCTACCAGAGCGCCGACACCACCCACAAGGATCTGGGCGGCTTTGTGCAGTACAACACGCTGGTGTCCAACGGGCGCAGCTACCGGTACATCAACCAGTTTGTCTCCTCCCGCTACTGCTTCGATTTTGGTGCGGACGCAAACGGCACCCCCTGCATGACCTACTACGGCTTTGGTCACGGCGTGGGCATGAGCCAGTGCGGCGCGGTGGGCTATGCCGCCGAGGAGGGCATGAACTACAAGCAGATCTTACAGCACTACTACACCGGCGCAAAGATCCGTACCAGCACCACCCGCAGCGGCGGGCTGTTCGGCTGGCTGGCGGGACTATTCCGCTGAGAGGCTATTTGACTGAAATTTTGGAAATACCTTCTCAAACGCCGCAGGATTTGGTATACTATATCCGTTTGTGAAAAATGAACGGGAAACATAACTGCGTGGAAAAACGCACGGATTGGAGTATCAGCATGGAGTTGGATCAGGAAAAGCAGAATCAGGAGGCTGCCGAGCGCTGCCGTGCACTGGCACAGCGCATCGTGCGGGAGCTGGCTCCCCGCAGCGTACAGGTGCTGGAGGACAGCGGGCTGCTGGAAAAAGCTTTTTGCAAAATGAATACTGCGGTGGTGCAAAGCGCCCCGGAGCTGCTGGTGGTGGCAGACCCCCAGTGGGTCAGTCTGCCCGCCGTACAGGCGGAAAAAGTGCTGCTGGTGTGCGCAGAGTACGCCGGCATGGCAGACTGCGCAAAGCAGCTTGCAGCACAGGGCTTCTGCCGGGAGCTTGCGTGGAAGGACAGCGGTAAGGAGCAGCCGACGGCACTTTTCTGCCGCATGGACGCCCCGGAGCTGCCGGAGCTGGAAAACGGCTACGAGCAGCAGCTGGACATTTTGCGGGAGCGTACCCTGCTGGCCGAGCGCACCGCCGCCGAGCAGACCGCGCAGCTGGAGCGGCTGCGCAGCGACCTTTCCCTGAGCCGCAGCCATGAGCAGGACTTGGAAAAGACCCTGAACAGCGTGGTCAACTCCACCTTCTGGAAGGCCAGCTGGCCGCTGCGGTATCTGGTAAGCAAGTGCCGCCAGCTGTGGCGCACCTTCCCGCTGTTCGTCTTTTTTGCCACCCTGCGCCGGGTGGGCTTTGCGGGCGTAAAGGCACAGGCCAAGGCCAAAAAGGAGTACAAAAAGCTGTTCCCGGGCAAGGCCATGCCCGCCGACCGCTTTGCGGACGTGGAACTGCTGGTAAAGCAGGCCGCAGACCAGCCCGCTGCACCCCGCATCAGCATCGTGGTGCCGCTGTACAACACCCCCCACGATTTTCTGGTGGAGCTGCTGGACTCGGTGCAGAACCAGACCTACCGCAACTGGGAGCTGTGCATGGTGGATGCCGGACAGGACGCGGACGTGGGTGCCCTTGTGCAGGAGCGCGCCCGCACCGACAGCCGCATCCGCTACCGGAAACTGGACAGCAACGAGGGCATCGCGGGCAACACCAATCAGGGCTTTGCCCTTGCCACGGGTGAATACATCGCCCTGCTGGATCATGACGACATTTTGCACCCCTGCGCACTGTGGTATGTGGCGGAAGCCATCGCCAAGCAGGGCGCGGACTTTGTGTACACCGACGAAGTGACCTTTGAAGGGGACATCGACCATCTGACGGTCTACCACTTCAAGCCGGATTATATGCTGGATAACCTGCGCTCCAACAACTATATCTGCCACCTGAGCGTGTTCAGCGCGGCGCTGCTGGCAAAGGTGGGCGGCGACGAGCGGGCAGAGTTCAACGGCAGTCAGGATTACGACCTCTACCTGCGCCTGACCGAGCAGGCGGAAAAGATCGTGCACATCCCGCACCTGCTCTACTACTGGCGTTCCAGCCCGGCAAGCGTAGCCAGCAACATCTCTGCCAAGACCTACTGTCTGGAAGCTGCCATGAAGGCGCTGCGCGCCCACTACGACCGCATGGGCGTGCCGGTGGACGCGGTGACCATGGTGCCCAACACCCCGGGCTTCTACAAGACCGATTACACCATCACAAAGCCCGGGCGGGTCAGTGTGCTGATCCCCAGCTGCGACCATTCGGGCGACCTGCGGCTGTGCGTGGAGTCCATCTACCGCAAGACCACCTACCCGGATTTTGAAGTCATCATCATCGAGAACAACAGCAAGGAGCCTGCTACCTTCCGCTGCTACGAGCAGCTGCAAAAGGAGCACCCGGACACCCTGCATGTGCTCACATGGCAGGGCACCGGCTTCAATTACAGCGCCCTGAATAACTTCGGCGCGCGCGCTGCCACCGGCGAGTATCTGCTGCTGCTCAACAACGATACCGAGGTCATCTCACCCCGCTGGATGGAGGAGATGGTCATGTACGCCCAGCAGGACCGGGTGGGCTGCGTGGGTGCAAAGCTGCTCTACCCGGACAACACCATCCAGCACGCGGGCATCGGCTTCGGCTTTTTGACGCTGGCGGCGCACATGCACAAGAACTTCCCTGTGGGGCACCCCGGCTATATGGGACGGCTCTCCTACGCGCAGGACGTGTACGCGGTGACCGCCGCCTGCCTGATGGTGCGCAAGGACGTATACGAGCAGGTGAAAGGGCTGGACGAGAGCTTTGCTGTGGCCTTCAACGATGTGGACTTCTGCGTGCGCGTGCGGGAGGCGGGCTACACCAACGTGTTCACCCCCTTTGCCCAGCTGTACCACTACGAGAGCAAGAGCCGCGGGCTGGACGAAAGCCCCGCCAAGCGCAAGCGCTTTGCCTCTGAGGTGGAGCGGTTCCAGAAGCGGTGGGCAAAGCAGCTGGCTGCGGGCGACCCCTGCATGAACCCCAACTTTGACCTGATGAAGGAGGACTTCAGCTTTGACATCAAGCCGCTGGAGTGAGCCTTTGACCCAAACTGAACCGAAAGGGGGAACGCAGATGGAGCTTTCGGCCTGTATCGTGGTGTATAACGGCGCGGAGGAAGCCATCAGAGCCGCCCAGACCGTGCTGGACTGCACCCGCCGCTACCCGCTCACGCTGTATCTGGTGGATAACGCCAGCCCGGACGGCAGCGGCCAGCGGCTGACCGCCGCCGCAAAGGACGGCACCCTGCGCACCATCCCCGGGCAGACGGTGCAGGTGCTCTGCCGGATGGAGAATGGCGGCTTTGGTACCGGGCACAACACGGTGCTCTCGCTGCTGCACAGCCGGGTGCATTTTATCCTCAACCCGGACATCCAGCTGACGGCGGACACCCTGAGCGACCTTGCGGACTGGATGGCGGCGCACCCCGGCGTGGTGATGACCCGCCCGGGGCTGACCTTCCCGGACGGCAAGCCCCAGCAGCTGCCGCTGCGCCGGTGCAATGTGCGCGCCATGGTCTACCGTCAGCTGCCCTGTCTGCGCTTCTGGGCAAAGTACAACGACCGCTACCTGATGGCAGACAAAGACCTGACAAAGCCCACCGAGATCGAGTTCTGCACCGGCAGCTTTTCGGCGGTGGACACCGCCGCCTTCAAGGCCGTGGGCGGCTTTGACGAGGGGTACTTCATGTATGTGGAGGACGCCGACCTTACCCAGAAGATGCGCACCCGGGGCAAGGCGTATCTGGTGCCCCAGTATACCGCCATCCACGCATGGCACCGCGCAGCGCACCGCAGCCTGAAGCCCTTTCTGTGGCAGCTGCGCAGCCTGCTGCGCTACTTTTCCAAGTGGGGCTTTGCGTGGTAAGCGGGGACGAAAAAATAGTGTTTTTGATTCGCAGAAAGCGGTGTGCCGACGGCACACCGCTTTCTGCTGTTTCCACCTCTTGCATTTTGCGTGCTTTCATAGTAAAATAAAGTGTACTGCCATCGTCTTTTGCAAAAATGCGGACGCGGCAGACCCAAAATTGTTTACAGCGGACGCAGCTCCGCTTTGAATTAAGCTGCACATCTTTTTATAAGAAAAAAGGAGTGCACAAGTATGAAAGGCATTATTCTCGCCGGCGGTGCCGGCACACGGCTCTATCCTTTGACCATGGTCACCAGCAAACAGCTGCTGCCGGTCTACGACAAGCCCATGATCTACTATCCGCTGTCCACCCTTATGCTGGCGGGCATTCAGGATATCCTGATCATCTCTACCCCTACCGATACGCCCCGCTTTGAGGCGCTGCTGGGCGATGGCAGCCAGTACGGCATCCATCTGCAGTATAAGGTGCAGCCCTCCCCGGATGGTCTGGCACAGGCCTTTATTCTGGGCGAGGAGTTTATTGGCGACGACTGCTGCGCCATGATCTTAGGCGATAACATTTTCTACGGCAACGGCTTCTCCAAGCTGCTCAAGAGCGCCGTGGCCAACGCAGAGAACAAGGGCCGCTGCACCGTGTTCGGCTACTATGTGCAGGACCCCGAGCGCTTTGGCATTGTGGAGTTCGACAAGGACGGCAAGGTGCTCAGCGTGGAGGAAAAGCCCCAGCATCCCAAGTCCAACTACGCCATCACCGGCCTGTACTTCTACAACAAGGAAGTGGTGCAGATGGCAAAGCAGGTAAAGCCCTCTGCCCGCGGCGAGCTGGAGATCACCACCCTGAACGATATGTACCTGAAGCAGGACGAGCTGGATGTGCAGCTGCTGGGCCGCGGCTTTGCATGGCTGGACACCGGCACGATGGAAAGCCTTGTGGAGGCTGCCGACTTTGTGCACATGATCGAAAAGCGTCAGGGCATCAAGATCAGCGCACCGGAGGAGATCGCCTTCAAGTACGGCTGGATCGACCGCGACACCCTGCTGGAAAGCGCCGAGCGCTACGGCAAGAGCCCCTACGGCCAGCACCTGAAGAACGTGGCCGACGGCAAGCTGCGCTACTAAGCATAAGGAAAGGCACATTGGTATGAAAATCATTGTCACAGGCTGCAAGGGGCAGCTGGGCACAGAGCTGCTCAAGCAGCTGCAGGAGGGCCGCAGCGAGCTGGGCACCATCCCCGAAAAGCTGCTCAACGCTACGGTGATCCCGGTGGATCTGCCGGAGCTGGATATCTCCAACTACAAGATGGTGGACGAGTTCGTGCGGCGCAACCGCCCGGATATCATCATCAACTGCGCCGCCTACACCAACGTGGACGGGTGCGAGGTGCACCACGACGATGCCTTTAAGGCAAATGCCCTTGGCCCCCGCAATCTGGCGCAGGCTGCCGAAAAGACCGGCGCACGGCTGGTGCACGTTTCCACCGACTATGTGTTCTCCGGCCGGGAGAACGGCGGCATCCCGCAGGATGAAGCCACCCTGCCCGGGCCCATCAGCGTCTACGGCTCCACCAAGCTCATGGGCGAAAAGTATGTGGAGCAGTTCTGCCACCGCCACTTTATCGTGCGCACCGCGTGGCTGTACAGCTACTACGGCAAAAACTTTGTCAAGACCATCGTGAACGCGGGCAAAAAGTTCGGCAAGCTGGAAGTGGTCAACGACCAGTGCGGCAACCCCACCAACGCAGCCGACCTTGCCCACGAAATTTTGCAGCTGTGCGTGACCCACGAGTACGGCCTGTACCACTGCACCGGCGAGGGCATCTGCTCGTGGTACGATTTTGCTGCCGAGATCATCCGCCTTTCCGGCGTGGAGGCCACTGTTGCCCCCTGCACCAGCGAGGAGTACAAGGCAAAGCACCCGGACAGCGCCGACCGCCCCAAGTGGAGCGCACTGGACAACCGGATGCTGCGCTGCACCGTGGGCAACGATGTCCGCGACTGGAAGGACGCTCTGGCCTGCTTCTTCGCCCACTGGGACGGCGAAAACGGCATGAAGGGCTGAGAAAAAACTGAAAATCCCCCTGCGGAAGAACTGAGGATGTATCATGTTTGATGCGATTTTTGGCAGATCTGTCAAGATCTTGAAAATCTTTGCAAAGGTGCAGTGTGTGCTGGCCTTTGTGCTTGCAGCCATGCTGTGCGGCTCGGTCCATGAAATGCTGAAGCCCATCAGCCGGTTTTCAGCCATCGTGCTGGGGCTGGTGGTCGCCGTGGTGTTCTGGGTGCTGCAAATGTTCCTTGCATGGGCGCTGTACGCCTTCGCGGAGCTGGTGGAGTACACAAAAGCCACCCACAAGGAGCTCAGCAACATGAGCGAGGGTCTGGCACGGTACACCCAAGCCACCTACGAAGAGATCCACAGCATGAACAAAGGGCTGGAAGCATACACCAAGGCCGTGGGCAAGACCATGAACAGCATGAACAAGAACCTCTACCTTGTGGCAAAGCACTGCTGCGCCGAGGAGGAACGCGCCCGCGCCGCAGCCCGCCCGCAGTCCGGGGACAACAACAAATAAATAAAGAGGGATACTGACCTATGAAAACCTATCTGATCACCGGCTGCGCCGGTTTTATCGGTTCCAACTTTGTGCACTATATGCTCAAAAAATACCCGGAGATCCTGCTGGTCAATCTGGATAAGCTGACCTACGCAGGCAATCTGGAAAACCTGAAGGACGTGGAGGGCGACCCCCGCCATGTGTTCGTGCAGGGCGATATCTGCGACAAGGAGCTGGTGGAGAGCCTGTTTGCAAAGTACGATTTCGACTACGTCATCAACTTTGCCGCCGAGAGCCATGTGGACCGCTCCATCAAGAACCCCGAAATTTTTGTGCAGAGCAACGTGATGGGCACTGTCAACCTGCTGCAGCGCGCCAAGGAGGCATGGTACGACGCCGATGCCAAGACCTGGAAAGAGGGCAAGAAGTACCTGCAGGTGTCCACCGATGAGGTGTACGGCGCTCTGGGTGCGGACGGCTTCTTTATGGAGACCACGCCCCTGTGCCCCCACAGCCCCTACTCCTCCTCCAAGGCCAGCGCCGATATGTTCGTCATGGCCTTCCACGACACCTACGGCATGCCGGTGAACATCACCCGCTGCTCCAACAACTACGGCCCCTACCAGTTCCCGGAGAAGCTGATCCCCCTGATGATCAACAACGTCAAGCACCACAAGCAGCTGCCCGTCTACGGCGACGGTATGCAGATCCGCGACTGGCTGTATGTGGAGGATCACTGCAAGGCCATTGATATGGTGGCCAACGGCGGCAAGATCGGCGAGGTGTACAACGTGGGCGGCCACAACGAGCGCCCCAACATCTTCATCGTCAAGACCATCATCGCCCAGCTGCACGACCGTCTGCAGGACGAGGGCATCAGCGAGGAGCTGATCAAGCACGTCGCCGACCGTCTGGGTCACGACCGCCGCTACGGCATCGACCCCACCAAGATCAAGAACGATCTGGGCTGGTACCCCGAAACTCCCTTTGAGAAGGGCATCGTACTGACCATCGACTGGTACCTGAACCACGAGGAGTGGATGAACCACGTCACCAGCGGCGACTACCAGAACTACTATCAGGATATGTACAAGAATAAGTAACAGCCTGTAAAGTTAAACTCCCCCTGCATCTCACGGTGCAGGGGGAATTTTTGCTTGGGGCACGAACCCTCTCAGTCACCTGCGGTGACAGCTCCCTCGAAGGGGGAGAACGCCCTCTCAGGCGCGCCAGTTTCGCCCTCTCAGGCGCTCCCGCGTCGCCCTCTCAGGCGCTCCCGCGCCAGCTCCCCCAAAGGGGGAGCCAAGCCGTTAGGCTCATTGCTAAAGCATTAGGTGTAATAAGAATGTTTCCGGCAGTGCTCTTGGCTCTCCCTTTGAGGAAAGACTTCCCCCGCTCCGGGGGAAGATGTCACCGTAGGTGACAAAAGGGGGAATCTGGCAAGCCCGACAGGGCTTGACTGAGAGGGCGCAGCAAGGCTAATGGGTGCTGCCCCTCATCCGGCGCTACGCGCCACCTTCCCCCGGCGGGTGAAGGCTTCAGCGGTAGCGATAAAGTTTCCGGCGGCACCCAAAGGCTCGCTCCCCCTTGGGGGAGCTGTCGCGCAGCGACTGAGGGGCTATAAATGGAGAAGCGAAAAAAGCGTTAAAGCGATAGCGCCGACTGGCGCAGCGCTAGCTTTTTTGTGCTTCGACTTCTTCTTTAGGATTGTCAAGGGCGAGTAGCCCTTGGCGACGGGTTGCGGCACCCAGCATCCGCTTCGTGCCTTGGGCGGCACTCGCGTCTTGCTGGCCGCTGCCCCAACAACTCCTCCCTGTTTCCGCCGCTGGCGGCGGTCGCAGTTGTTGCGTTGCGGGGTGGGTGGAGTCCAGAGGTAGGGAGGGGGGAGTCGGAACACCCCTCCCTGCCTCTGGCCCAGCGGAGCGTCCTTGCACGCTGAAGGCAGGCAAAAACTTTCCCCGCGGAGCGGCGCGCATTCTAAACCGTCCCGCTCCCGGTGGTCTCCACCACAAAATCCGCGCTTTCGGCTATGCCGTACTGCGCAAAGTACCCCTCTTCCAGCGGCACCCACCGGGCGGCAAAATCCGCGTAGCGTGCGCCCTCCCGCGCCTGTAAGCGCCGGGTCTGCTCGGCCTTGGTGCAGGTCACGAACACCCGCAGCGTCTCGTAGGGGCGCAGCAGCGGGTGGTGGCTGTAACTGCCCTCTAAAATGACCAGCGGCTGCGCGGGCAGCTGCACCGGGGGCAGATAAGCCCCCTCCCGGCAGCTGTATGCCCGGTAGGGCACCGTCTGCCCCGCGTAGGCCGGGCGCAGGGCTTCGTCCTGCAGGCGGGTCAGATCCATGTTGGCGCAGGGGGTGTGTGCCCAGTCCGGGCAGCGCTGCGCGGGCGGCAGGTAGAAATCGTCCGTGCGCAGCAGGATGCAGCCGGGAAACTGCGCCGCCAGCCCGTTTGCAAGGGTGGTCTTGCCGCTGCCGCAGCGGCCGTCCAGCGCCAGCACCAGCGGGCGGGTGGGCTTTTGCGCCAGCGCGGCGCTAAGCAGCGCAGACAGGGTGGACGCGGTGATGGGTGTGGGCATGGGTTTGGCCTCCTTGGCAGGGTGCGCCCCAAGGGGCAGACCCGAGAATGCCCCAATTATATCATAATCGCCGCCGGAAGGGTAGCGCGAGCACGGTTTGCCATAAATAACTTTTTGCCGGAAAGGCTTGACACAGCCGGTGGTGCTGTGGTACACTACTGGAGTTAGGAAGAACTAACCATATAGAACCCCACCGGCAGTGCCCGCAGCCCGGGCGTGCTGCTTCTTTTTTGGGATGCTAGTTAGCTGCGTCTTACTTATAACAGCCCGGCACCCGGGGCATACTGACCCCGACACCGCCGCCAAAGGAGAACCGCTATGGAGCGTGATTTTGAGACCGTAATGATCGAACAATGTGCCCCGGTACTGGCGGGGCTGAAACCTGCGGGGCTGTTCCGCTACGAAACGCGAAACCGTGCCGACCTTGCCCGGCGGGTGGCGGGCTGGAACGCCCAGCTGAACCCCAAGGGCTTGCAGGTGCGGGTGCTGCGGGGGTGCATCGCCACCCGGCAGTATCTGGTGTACGTCTACCGCGCCGCCAAGCTGCAAACGGTGTTGGCAGATGCCGCCGTGCGCGGCTTTTTAGCCCGGGAGGGCTACCGTCTGCCGGAGGATGCAGCGGACTGCAACGCGCTGATCGACCAGCTCAGCCTGCGGCTGTGCTGCGCAGCCGAGGCAGCGGATTTCCCGCATGAGATCGGGGTATTTCTGGGCTATCCGCTGGAAGATGTTGTGGGCTTTATCCGCCACCAGGGCAAATGCTTTACCTGCTGCGGGTGCTGGAAGTCCTACGGCGACCCCGCCGCCGCCCGGCAGCACTTTGACCAGCTGGCCAAGTGCACGGCGGTGTACCTGCGGCTGTTCCACAGCGGCACGCCCATTTTAAAACTGGCGGTGGCCGCCTGAAAAATTGCTATTCTCTTTTCAAATACTCTCTTTTATCCTGGCAACTCTCCTATGCTTCCGACACAGGAGAGATCGATCCTCCTTTTTACACATGACCGCCCGGTGCAGTTTTGACCCCTGTGCCGAGCGGTCGTGCGTTTGGGGGAATGCGCTCCCGCGCGGGGTAGCGGGCTCGCCCTCTCCGTCACGGCTTGCGCCGTGCCACCTCTCCCAAAGGGAGAGGCAAGAGCACTGCCGGAAGCTTTCTCATTGCACCTAATGCTTTAGCAAGGGGCTTTAAACCTTGGCTCCCCCTTTGAGGAAAGACTTCCCCCGCTCCGGGGGAAGATGTCACCATAGGGGACAAAAGGGGGAATCTGGCGCGGGAGCGCCTGAGAGGGCGAAACTGGCGAAACCGGGCACTTTGAGGTTTGGCCGGTAACTTTCCCGCCATCGCTAAAGCCGTCCCCTTGGGGAAGGTGTCATCGCCGCAGGCGATGACGGAAGGGGTTCTTCTCCGTCACCCTGCCCTATAAAACCGCAAAACACCCCTTAAAAATATAAACATTGGCTAACTTTAACTCAAGAAATAGAGTTAGTCATTGATGATTTTGATAAAAATGCAGAGCGATACCGGCATAAAATTTGTTTGTTCATATAAACTAACTATGAGACATAAAAAAACTATTGACAAGATTGGTTAGCAGAGATAAACTGTCCACGCTGATAGTTATGACTGGCTAACCACCGCAGCATCACATATTTTTCAAGGGAAGGGGAGCACAGCGATGATGCCTTTGACAATGACAAAAGCAGGCGAGACTGTCACCATCCGCAGGATCAGCGGCAAGGACGAGGTGCGGCTGCATCTGGCCGAGCTGGGGTTCGTGGTGGGCAGCGAGGTGACCGTGGTCAACGAGATCGCGGGCAACCTGATCGTGCAGGTCAAGCAGAGCCGTCTGGCACTGGATAAGACCATGGCAAGCCGCATCATGGTGTCCTGAGCAGCGCCTTCCCGGTGCTGCATAAAATAACGCAAGGGAGGAACGAGTACGATGAAAACACTGAAAGACGTAAAGGTGGGCGAGACCGCCACCGTGGCACGCCTGCACGGCGAAGGCCCGGTGAAGCGCCGCATCATGGATATGGGCATCACCAAGGGGGTGCAGATCTATGTGCGCAAGGTGGCGCCGCTGGGCGACCCCATGGAGCTGACCGTGCGCAACTACGAGCTGAGCGTGCGCAAGGCCGACGCTGAGATGATCGAAGTGGTCTGATACGACCAAAAGGGAGGAAAGGTATCCGCAATGAGCATTAAAATTGCACTGGCCGGCAACCCGAACTGCGGCAAAACGACCCTGTTCAACAACCTGACCGGCTCCAACCAGTATGTGGGCAACTGGCCCGGTGTTACTGTGGAAAAAAAGGAAGGCAAACTCAAGGGCAATAAGGACGTGATCATTCAGGATCTGCCCGGCATCTACTCGCTGTCCCCCTACACGCTGGAGGAAGTTGTCTCCCGTACTTACCTTGTGAAGGAGAAGCCCGACGCCATCCTGAACATCATCGACGGCACCAACATCGAGCGCAACCTGTACCTGACCACCCAGCTCATCGAGCTGGGCATCCCGGTGGTGATGGCTGTGAACATGATCGACTTGGTGCGCAAGAACGGTGACACCATCGACCTGAAGAAGCTGAGCGCAGAGCTGGGCTGTCAGGCAGTGGAGATCAGCGCCCTGAAGGGCGAGGGCACCGAGGCAGCCGCAAAGGCTGCGGTGGCCGCCGCCAAGGCCGCCAAGACCGGCGAGCTGCCCCATGTGTTCACCGGCAGTGTGGAGCACGCCATTGCCCACATCGAGGAGAGCATTCAGGGCAAGGTGGATGACCGCTTCCTGCGCTGGTACGCCGTCAAGCTGTTCGAGCGGGACGAGAAGGTGCTGGCAGAGCTGAAGCTGGAAAAGGCACTGGTGGATCACATCGACGAGCACGTTCAGGACTGCGAAACCGAGATGGACGACGACGCCGAGAGCATCATCACCAACCAGCGCTACGCCTACATCAACACCGTGGTGCACAAGGCGGTGAAGAAGAAGGCACGCACCGAGAACCTGACCATCTCGGATAAGATCGACCAGATCGTTACCAACCGCGTGCTGGCACTGCCCATCTTTGCAGTGGTGATGTACCTGATGTACTCCCTGTCCATGGGCACCTCCATCGCGGACGGCGGCTGGGCGCTGGGCACCTTTGCCACCGACTGGACCAACGATGTGCTGTTCGGCGAGATGGTGCCGAACGCGCTGGGCGGCTTCTTGGAGAGCATCGGCGTGGCGGGCTGGCTGTACGGCCTGATCATGGACGGCATCGTGGCCGGTGTGGGCGCGGTGCTGGGCTTTGTGCCCCAGATGCTGGTGCTGTTCTTCCTGCTGTCCATTCTGGAGGACGTGGGCTATATGTCCCGCGTGGCCTTTATCATGGACCGTATCTTCCGCAAGTTCGGCCTTTCCGGTAAGAGCTTCATCCCGGTGCTGGTGGGCACCGGCTGCGGCGTGCCGGGCGTTATGGCAAGCCGTACCATCGAGAACGAGCGTGACCGCCGCATGACCATCATGACCACCTGCTTCATCCCCTGCGGCGCAAAGATGCCCATCATCGGCCTGATCGCCGGTGCACTGTTTGGCGGCTCTTCGCTGGTGGCAGTGTCTGCCTACTTCATCGGTATGGCAGCCATCATCTGCTCCGGCATCATGCTGAAAAAGACCAAGGTCTTTGCAGGCGACCCCGCACCCTTCGTCATGGAGCTGCCCGCCTACCATGTGCCCGCATGGGGCAACGTGCTGCGGGCGACCTGGGAGCGCGGCTGGTCCTTCATCAAGCGCGCAGGCTCTGTGATCCTGATCTCCACCGTCATCCTGTGGTTCGCACAGGGCTTCGGCTTTGAGAACGGCGCCTTTGGCATGATCGAGGATCAGGACAACTCCATCCTCGCCATCGTCGCCACCAAGATCGCATGGATCTTTGCACCTCTGGGCTTCGGCAACTGGAAGGCTGCTGTGGCAACCGTTACCGGCCTGATCGCCAAGGAGAACGTGGTTGGCACCTTCGGTGTGCTGTACCACTTCGGCGGCGAGCTTTCCGAGAACGGCGACGAGATCTGGGCAGCGGTCGCACAGGACTACACCGCTCTGTCCGCTTACGCCTTCATGATCTTCAACCTGCTGTGCGCCCCCTGCTTTGCCGCGATGGGCGCCATCAAGCGTGAGATGAACAACGGCAAGTGGACGGCCTTTGCCATCGGCTATATGTGCGCACTGGCCTACTGCGCATCGCTGGTGGTGTATCAGCTGGGCGGCCTTGTCACCGGCGAGGTGCACTTCGGCCTGTTCACCGTGGTGGCTGTTGTGGTGCTGGCAGCGTTCCTCTACCTGCTGGTGCGTCCCAACAAGTACGCAAACAACAACGAAGTAAAGCTGGATACTTCCCGTATCTGATAGAAACGAAAGGATGTATGCTGTATGATGGAATTTATTGCAACAAACTTTAATCTGCCCACTATCATCGTGGCAGCGCTGGTGTTCGGCGCGCTGGGCTGGGTCGTATGGCACACCCACAAGCACGGCGGCGGATGCAGCTGCGGCGGCGATTGCAGCCACTGCAAGGGCTGCCACTGAGCATTGAACTAAGCACTGAACCGCAAGGAGCGCGGGCTGAAACTCTCGGCTCGCGCTCTTTTTTTAAGTGAAATAAAGTTAGCCTGCGATAACACCGGGCAAACCCCGGCGCGTAAAAAGGAGAGTGACCGGTATGCAGCTGACCGCAGCGCATCTGCGCTATCTTCTGGCCATCTACGAGGTAAGCCGCACCCATCTGGACATCAGCTCCCGCAGCATTGCGGAAAAGCTGGGGGTGACAAAACCCTCGGTAGTGCGCATTCTGAACCTGCTCATGGAGCAGGGCATGATCGTAAAAGAGTACTACGGCAAAATTTACCTGACCGACCACGGCATCCGGGTGGCAAAGCGGGTGCAGCAGGAGCTGGACGCCATTCTGGCGCACTTCCCGCCGGTGAGCGGGGAGCTGACCGGCGAGGAACAGTGGAACGCCGCCCTTGCCATGACCAGCGCTTTGCCCCAGCGCCTTTTTACCGCCGACTATGAGCGGATGGTGGAAGAGGGCTGAACCCTTATTTGTGCGCTATCGCCCGCAGGATGTGCTTGGCGATGTACTTATGCCCGCTCACGGTGGGGTGGGCATCGGCGGCGGTCATGGTAAAGGGGATGGGCACATAGGTCACGTTCTCGTTCTGGGCGGCAAGGCTCTTGCCAAGGGCGTTCAGCCGCCGGAACAGCTGTGTCCACTCCGGCAGCAGGGGCACGGGGTTGGTGTAGCCTACCAGTATGATCTGCGCGTCCGGGTTCAGCGCCCGCAGCTGAGCCACCACCTGTGGCATGTGTACGGCGGCGTCCTGATACGCCTGCTCGCAGATGGCGTCGGTGCCGCCGCCCAGCAAAAGCTGGGTGGTGGCTTTGCGCTCTTCGCGGGTCAGCCGCAGGCGGGAAAGGTCGCTGTTCAGCCGCTGCAGGTTCTCAAAGCTGGGCTCGCGCAGCACACCGCTGACCATGGTGGCTACCAGCTGCTCGCTCTTCCAGTTGGTGGCGTTGCCCAGCGCCACAAGGGCGGGCACCAGCGCATCGTTGGAGCCGATCTGCACGCTGATGATATCCGCACGCTTGAGGTAGTCCAGCATCTGGGGGTAGACGTAGTAGGTGCCTGCCTGCTGGTTCATCTGGGGCATTGCGCCGGTGTGCAGCATATCCGCAAGGTCGCCGGTGGTCAGCCCGGGCAGACCAAGGTTGATGGCGTGCTGACGGTCCAGCCCAAGGCCTTTGCCCACCAGCGAAACATAGCACTGCTCCGGGTAGCCCTCAAAGTTTGCGGCTACGTCCATGCCGATGGCGGCATCGGCGTACTTGAAATCCGGCAGACCTACGCCGGAAACGATGCTGTCACCCAGCGCCACATAGGTGCGCTGGGGGTCGGCGGCGGGGGCTTCCGCGTCCGGGGCGGGCTGGTCGGCCTCCTCAGCGGGCTGCACCTGCGCGGCGGGGGCAGGCTCCGGCGGCAGGGCATCGGGCTGTTGTGCAAAGGCAGGCACAGCCAGCAGCACCAGCGCAGCGGCGCTGCACAGCCATGCGGCAAAACGGGGATGATTCATGGAGGATTCCTTCTTTCTTAAAGGCAGACGGCGTGCGCCCTCTCAGTCACCTTCGGTGACAGATTCCCCCTTTTGTCACCTACGGTGACATCTTCCCCCGGAGCGGGGGAAGTCTTTCCTCAAAGGGAGAGCCAAGAGCACTGCCAGAAACTTTCTCATTACGCTTAAAACTTCAGCAACGAGCTTAACGGCTTGGCTCCCCCCTTGGGGGAGCTGGCGCGGGAGCGCCTGAGAGGGCGAAACTGGCGCGCCCGGGCACTTTGCACTTTAGCCGGGAAAACTGTACCGCCATGCCAAGGACCCCATCTCAGAGGGGGCTGGCATCGAGCAAAGCGAGATGACTGGGGGAGTTCTCCCGTTCACCCCGCCTCCTCTTCCAGCTTACGGTAGTCGGCCTTTCCGGCGGGGGTCAGGGGCATTTCGGGGATGATCTTATAGGCCGAGGAGGCGGGCTGCACATACTCCGGCAGCTCTTCGCGGCACAGCTGGCGCAGCTCCCGCAGGATCTGGCGCTTTTTGCCGGTGGCGGCAGGGTCCAGCACCACAAAGACGAAGGGCAGACGTCCCTGCGTGTGGTCGGTATCGGCGTAGCCCACCACGCAGCACTGGTGCACGGCGGGGTGGCGGCTGATGACGTTTTCGATCATGGAGGGGAACACCTTGAAGCCGTCGTGCCGGATGATGATGCGCTTGATGCGGGCATCCAGATACACAAAGCCGTCCTCGTCCATATAGCCGATATCGCCGGTGTGCGCCCACAGCTGGCCGTCGGCGTGGCGGCGCAGCAGGTAGGCGGTCTCCTCGGGCTTGTTGTAGTAGCCCTTCATGGCGGTGGGGGTGCAGATGCAGATCTCGCCGCGCTGACCGATGGGCAGCTCGGTCTCGGTGCCGGGCTCGAAGATGGAGACCACCGTGTTGACCATGGGGATGCCCACGCTGCCGGGCTTTGTCACGTTACCGGCGGCAATGGTGGCTGCCGAGGACACCTCGGTCATGCCGTAGCCCTTTGCCAGCGGGTACTCCACCCCGTGGGCTTTGAGGAACTGGTTTACCATCTGCTCTGCGCCCAGCGAGAGGGAGTCGCCACCGGCGGCGTAGTTGCGGATGAAGGAAAGGTCTTTGTTTTTCAGCAGCGGGTCGGCAGCCAGCTGCTGGTAGTGGGTGGGCACGCCGAACATGTGCGCGGGTTTGTGCTTCCACACCAGCGCGCCCAGCTTATCCGGGTCCAGATTGGGGATGATGATGACATGCAGCCCCATGACCAGCGGCATGTGGATGCCGCAGCTGTAACCGTAGGCGATGAAGGGCGGCATCACGTTCAGCATCTTCTGCCCGCGGTGGAACAGACGGCTCTGGGCGGCAAACTCCTGCGCAAGGGCATTGAAGCAGTAGTCGGTCAGCATAACGCCCTTGGGCGAGCCGGTGGTGCCGCCGGTGTGCACCACCACGCAGGCGTGCTGGGGGTCGTAGGGCGTGGCGGCGGGGCTGTGCCCCTTGCCTGCGGCGATAAAGTCCTTCCAGCGCAGCACGTTGGAGGCGTAGCGGTTTTTATCCGGGTTGGTCAGCTTGTAGCCCACGGCTTTGGCCAGCGGCAGGCTGTCGGCGGGGCTGAGCACCACCACCCGCTCCACGCTGGTGCGCTTTGCGGCCTGATGGCAGCGGGGGTACACCACGTTCAGGCAGATCAGCAGGCGGGACTCCACCTCCTCGATGTACTCCCGGATGCCATCGGCGCTGTACCGGGGGTCTACCAGATTCAGGGTAGCGCCCAGCAGGTCGGCGGCGTAGAAGGTGTAGACCACCTCCGGGATCATCACGCTGACCACCGTGATGATATCGCCCTTTTTCACCCCCAGCGCCTGCAAGGCGGCGGCGGTCTTTTTTACCTGCACGATCAGGTCGGCATAGCTGAACCTGCGGCCGTAGTATTCCAGCGCAGTGTCGCCCAGATGCCGCTCGTTGCTGCGGCAGATCAGCTCAAAGGCCGAGCACTCCGGCACGGTCTGGTGGATGTACTTTTCCTCATAATACTTCAGCCAAGGCTTTGCCTTGGAGGCATAGACAGGCTCCTTGGTGTTTTCAGTCATAGGATTAAAACCTTTCTTCTTTTCTCTTCTTTCAATCTTCCCGTCCGGCGCAGTATTGCGGCAGTCATAAAAAAGGCAGCTTGCCATGGTGGAAAGCTGGCGGGATGCTGTTGCATCAGAGAGGGCAAGACCTCTTATTCTGTATTGTAGTAGAACCGCAGGGGAATGTCAATAAACAAACCGGAAAGAATGCAGCAGAGGAGCGAACCCTCTCAGTCCGCTCCCGCGCCGCCCTCTCAGGCGCGCCAGTTTCGCCCTCTCAGGCGCTCCCGCGCCAGCTCCCCCAAAGGGGGAGCCAAGCCGTTAAGCTCGTTGCTGAAGTTTTAAGCGTAATGAGAAAGTTTCCGGCAGTGCTCTTGGCTCTCCCTTTGAGGAAAGACTTCCCCCGCTCCGGGGGAAGATGTCACCGTAGGTGACAAAAGGGGGAATCTGTCACCGAAGGTGACTGAGAGGGCGCAGCAAGGCTAATGGGTGCTGCCCCTCATCCGGCTGCTACCGCGCCACCTTCCCCCGGCGGGTGAAGGCTTCAGCGGCAGTGGAAAAGTTCCCGGCTAAAGCACAAACCTTCCGGGCGCGCCAGTTTCGCCCTCTCAGGCGCTCCCGCGCCAGCTCCCCCAAAGGGGGAGCCAAGGTTTAAAGCCCCTTGCTAAAGTGTTAGGAGAAACGAGAAACTTTCCGGGCGCGCCAAAGGCTCCCTCTCCGAGGGAGCTGGCAAAGCTGTCAGGCTTTGACTGGGGGAGTTTAGCCCGCTTGCGTCAAGCAGCGCTTCCCCCGCAGCGCCGCGCTTTCGCAGAAAGCGGCGCTGCAAATGCGGTTGCCCGTTACGACCCCTTTCCGTGAAAATGCAAAGCCGGAGCGTCCGCAGACGCTCCGGCTTTGTTCTATTAAAAATAATCTTTCCGCTGAATATGGCCAGAGTGCAACGACGACGACCGCCGCCAGCGGCGGAAACAGGGAGGAGTTGTTGGGGCAGCGGCCAGCAAGACGCGAGTGCCGCCCAAGGCACGAAGCGGATGCTGGGTGCCGCAACCCGATAGCGGAGGCCATTCTAAATCGTCCCGCTTCCGGCGAGCCACTGCTGTGCCTCGGCGTCATTGCACAGCACCCAGTGCCGGGGACGCAGCTGGCGCCACGCGGGGGGCGCTGCGGTGTAATCGTGCATGGCGGGGTCGTAGACCAGCAATTGCTTTTCCCGCTCCCGGCGCGGGTCCGGCATGGGAATGGCAGAAAGCAGGCTGCGGGTGTAGGGGTGCAGCGGGTGGGTGACCAGCTCCTCGGCGTCCGCCAGCTCTACGATATGCCCCTTGCGGATGACGGCAATGCGGTCGGAAATATAACGCATCACCGAAAGGTCGTGGGCGATGAACAGGTAGGTGATGCCGCGCTGCTTTTGCAGCTGACGCAGCAGGTTGAGCACCTGCGCCCGGATGGACATATCCAGCGCGCTGATGGGCTCGTCTGCCACGATGAACTCCGGCTCTACGATGAGCGCCCGGGCAATGCCGATGCGCTGCCGCTGCCCGCCGGAAAATTCGTGGGGGAAGCGGGAGGCAAACTCCGGCAGCAAGCCCACGTCCAACAGCGCCTGCCGCACCTTCTCCTCCCGCTGCGCGGCGGTCAGCTCCGGGCGCACGTTCTGCAAGCCCTCGCCTACGATGTAGCTTACCTTGGCGCGCTCGTTCAGGGAGGATTGCGGGTCCTGAAAGATCATCTGGATCTCCCGGGTGAGCTGCCTGTCCAGCGCGCGGGAGATTTTGCCGTTGATGCGCTGCCCTTTGTATAAAATCTCGCCGCCGGTGGTGGGCAAAATGCGCAAAATGGCGCGGCCGATGGTGGTCTTGCCGCTGCCGCTCTCACCCACAAGACCGAAGGTCTCGCCCTTGTAGATGGTAAAGCTGGCGTTCTGCACCGCAGGGTAGGCTTTGCGCCCGCTGCCGTAGGTCACCTGTAAATTTTTTACTTCCAGTAACGGCTCTGCCATATCACAGCCCCTCCTTTTGCAGCTTTTTCACCGCAGCGGGCGGCTCGATGCGGGGCGCGCGGGGGTCCAGCAGCCATGTGCGCGCTTTGTGGGTGGGCGATACCGCAAAGTAGGGCGGCCGCTTGACAAAGTCGATCTTCAGCGCCTGCGGGTTGCGGGGCGCAAAGGCGTCGCCGTGGATCTCCGCAAACAGGTTGGGCGGCGTGCCCGGGATGCTGAACAGATCCTCGCCCTTCACGCCCATTTGCGGCATACTGGACAGCAGCGCCCATGTGTAGGGGTGGCGGGGGTCGTAGTAGATTTCGTCCGCTGTGCCGATCTCCACGATGTCGCCCGCGTACATCACCGCCACCCGGTCGGCAAGGTTTGCCACCACGCCAAGGTCGTGGGTGATGAGCACGATGGTCAGGTGGTATTTCTCCCGCATCTGCCGCAGCAGCTGCAAAATCTGCGCCTGAATGGTCACATCCAGCGCGGTGGTGGGCTCGTCGCAGAGCAGGATTTTCGGATTGCACGCCAGCGCAATGGCAATGACCACCCGCTGCCGCATCCCGCCGGAGAACTCGTGCGGGTACTGCTTGTACCGCAGCGCGGGGTCGGGGATGCCCACGTCCCGCAGGTATTCCAGCGTCTTTTCCCGCGCAGCAGCGCCCTTTAAGCCCTGATGCAGGGTGACCGCCTCGGTGATCTGCTCGCCGATGGTCTTGAGCGGGTTCAGGCTGGTCATGGGGTCCTGCATCACCATGGCGATCTCCCGCCCGCGGACGGCAAGCCACTCTTTTTCAGTCTTGAGCGCCGCAAGGTGCAGCGGGGCGCAGCCGGGGGTGGGGTAGTAGTCGATGCTGCCGCCGGTGATGCTGCCGTTCGCGTCCAAAAGACCCATAAAGCTTTTGGTAAATACGCTTTTGCCGGAGCCGCTCTCGCCCACAAGGGCCAGCACCTCGCCCCGGTAAAGGTCGAGGTCGATGCCCCGGATGGCGTGCAGGGTGCGCCCGCGCAGCCCGAACCGGATCTGCAAGCCGCGCACCGAGAGGATGGGGTCTTGGGTCATGGGGTATCCTCCTTATTGCAGATGGTTCTTGGGGTCGGCGGCGTCCGAGAAGGCGTTGCCGATCAGGTAAAAGGCGATGGTGACAAAGCTTAAGATCAGGGTGGGGTACAGCAGCTGATACCGCAGCCCCGCCTGCATCATCACCTTGCGGCCGTCATTCACCAGATTGCCCAGCGAGGGGGTCTCCACCGAGAGCCCAAGGCCGATGTAGGTGATGAACACCTCGTTGCCGATGGCTTCCGGGATGGTCAGTGCCATGCGCAGCATGATGACCGAGACGAGGTACGGCAGCAGATTGCGCAGCACGATGCGCAGGGTAGGCGTGCCGATGCAGCGGGAAGCGATGTTGTAGTCCCGGTCGCGGATAATTAAAATTTGGTTGCGGATGAACCGCGCCATCTCGATCCACCCCTTGATGGACATACCAAGGATCATCGTCCAGATGCTGGGGGTAGCCACATAGGAGATGAGGATGAGCACGATGGCGGTGGGGATGTTATCGAAGATGTTGTACAGCTCGGTAAACACAAAGTCCAGCCCGCGCACATAGCCCCACAGCACACCGGCGGTAATGCCCACGGCGGCTTCGATGACCGCCACGAAAAAGGCGATGGTCAGGCTGGTGCGCGCGCCCGCCCAGATGCGCGCCCACAAGTCCTGCCCGATGGAGTTGGAGCCCCAGAGAAAGCCCTGCTGCCCCGGGGCGATGTTGCGGTACTGGATGCCGGTGGCGGGGTCTACGGCGCAAAGGTTCGGGTCTGCCTGCCCGGGCAGCAGCGGCTGCACAAAGGCGAACACCACCACCGCCGCCAGCGCTGCCAGCAGCGCCACGGCAAGCTTGTTCTTGAAAAAGGCGCGGAAGGTGCTGCCCCAGTAGCTGTAACTGGTGCTGGCGGTGGCTTCCGCCTGCTGGCTGCTGAACCCGGCGGGGGTGAACAGCTCCTCCTCCGGCAGGGCAGCCCACGCGGCGGGGCCGTCCTTTTGCAGGGTGTTCAGCTGCGCTTCCAGCCGACGGGAACACGCGCGTTTGAACATCAGCGGCCACCTTCTTTCTTGCCAAAATTGATGCGCGGGTCAATGAGCACCATTAAGATATCGCCCAGAATCAGCCCCACGATGCCCACACAGGCGTACAGCAGCACGATGCCCTGCACCATGGTGTTGTCGTGGCGCTGCACACAGGTGACCAGCAGCCCGCCCATGCCGGGGATGCTGTACAGGCTCTCGATGTAGATCGAGCCCACCACCGTGTTGAGGAACGCCGAGGGGATATACTGCACCAGCGGCACCATGGCGTTGCGGAACACATGATGCAGCGCGATATCCCGCCCGCACACGCCCTTGGCGCGGGCAAGACGGACGTAGTCCTTGTTGCTTTCGTCCACCATGTAGCGGCGCAGCCACATGGCGTAAAAGGCAAGGTTTGCAAGGCTCATGCTGCACACCGGCAGCACCCAGTACCGCCAGTTTGCGGCGTTGAAAAGCAGCCCCACGCCCACCGCCGCCGTGCCGTACATCTGGATGTACAAAAAGTACACCGCAGCGGGCACAGCCTGGATCAGCACGATGAGCGCCGTGCCCAGCTTATCCGGCCAGCGGCCCTTGTACTGCCCCATCACAAGCCCCAGCGGAATACCCAGCACAAGGCTGAGCAGCATGGCCAGCACGCCCATCTGCACAGAGATGGGCAGCTTTTGCGCCAGGATCTGGGTGACCGGGGCGTTTACCTTATAGATATGGCTCACGCCAAGGTCGCCGTGCAGGGCGTTTTTCCAAAAGCGCCCCACCTGCACGGGCAGGGGGTCCAAAAGCCCCATGGCCTGCAGCCCGGCCTGAATTTGCGCCTCGGACATTTTTTCGTAGTTTGCAAAGTAGCCCTCCACCGGCATGAGCCGCAGCAGGCAGAACACCAGCGTCACGATGATAAACAGCGTCAGCACCGAGCGCCCGATGCGCTTTGCAAGATATTGCACCATGGTGTGCACCTCTCTTTTTACTTAAAATACCGATAGATATAGCATACCGCAAATTGCCCTTTTTGGGAAGTGCTTTGTAGGCTTTTTGCGGGAAAATGGGGAGTTCCCACCCGTGAAAATGGGATAGCGGAGCGCCCGCAGGCGCTCCGCTATCCCGAAATTATAAAGTTTTCTTCCGCTATTTATGCGCAGAGCAGCGCGGAGCGCATTTAAATCGTTTTACCGTGCATCCCGGTTGTGGTTGTACTCGTCCATGGAAACGTAGTGGTCGAGGATATGGATGCCCTTCAGGCGGTTGGAGGAGAAGCCGGTGGGGGCGTACTGCCCCTCCCAGAGGTTCAGCCGGGTGGCGATGTAGGGCGGCACCGGCAGGCTGAGCGGGATGACCAGCGCATTCTCGATGAGGTATGCTTCGGCGTCGGCAAAGGCGGCGTACCGGGCGTCAAGGTCGGCGGTGATGGCCTTGGCTTTTTCCACCATGTCCATGTAGGTCATTACATAGTCGGCGGTCTCGCCGGTGATGATGCCATCCTCTACGCCGGTGCGCAGGAAGGCGTAGCAGGTGCCCCGGTCGCCCGCTTCCTGATAGAAGGGATACACCTCGGTCTCGGGGTCGGAGTAGTCCGCGCCCCAGTAGTAGGACATGAACTCATACGCACCCGCGCGGCGCACGGCGTTCAAAAAGTTATCGGACGGCCCCTGCGTGATGATGATCTCCACAAAGTCGAAGCCGTCGTTCAAAACGCCCTCCACCTGCTGCTTGAACACCTGACACTGCTTGTCCCAGTCCACCACGGCGGGGTTGTAGGGGTACTGCACCTTAATGGGGAAGGTGGCTCCCGCAGCGGTCAGCTCCTGCACGGCGGCGTCGCGGTACTGCTTGGCGGTGGCTTCGTTGAAGTGGTCGGTCACCTTGGCAAGCGCGCCGCACTCGGTGTAGTCCACGCCCTTGCTGTCCGCGCAGAAGGAGGGCGGGGTGATGGTGTGCAGCTTGTAGTTTTCGTACCCTTCCGGTGCGGTGACCGCCAGCGTAACGGCGGGGTTGATGGCGTAGAGGAAGGCTTTGCGGAAGTTAGTGCTGTTTACCGCCTTTGCCCAGTTGTCCGGCTGGTACTGGGCGTCCACGCCGGTAGTGTTCCAGTTGGAGAACTGGTGGGCATAGGGCAGGAAGTTGAAGAAGTAGAAGTAGCTCTTGCCGGTCTCCGGGCGCTCCATGGACACCATGTCCTTGGTGGTGTCGTCTGCCAGCCAGCTGTCCAGAATGTCCGAGCTGATGGTGGCCTGGTCGATCTCGCCGCGCCGCACCATCTCCGGGCCGCTGATGAGCGCCTCCTGATTGTAGATGTAGCGGATGGTGTCGATGTAGACGTTGTCCTTATCGTAGTTTTCGGGGTTTTTCTTCATCACCCAGCTTTCCAGCGGGGTGTACTCCGCCAGATAGAACGCGCCGCAGCTGCAGGCGGTCTCGGCGCTGGTGCAGAACTGGTCGCCCAGCTCCGCCAGCATGGGGCCGTAGGCGGGCTCAAAGGGGGCGTAGTTCAAAAGGCTCAAAAAGCCCGGGAAGTCGTAGTTCAAGGTATAGGTCAGGGTGTGCTCGTCCACGGCACAAACGCCCACGGAGGAAAAATCCACAGCGGGGCAGGTGGTGGTGCTGCCGTCGGCGGCGGTCAGGGTCACGGTGCCTGCGGCGTCGATGGTGTAGGTGGTGCCGTCCTCGGCCACGGTGCCGTTGTTGGCGTTGTTGCGCCAGACGCAGTAGTTGTAGTAGTCCTCAGCCCCGGCCACATAGGGGGTGACAAGGCTGGCGGTGCCGGAGGCGTAGTCCGGGTCCAGCAGATAGGCCAGCGCGTCCACAAAGTCCTGCGCGGTCACGGGGCCAAGCACCGTGCCGGTATAGTCCACCCAGTTCTCGTCCCGCAGGTGGAAGGTCCATGTCAGGGTGTCGGCGTCCCATTCCCAGCTGGTGGCAAGGCCTTCGCGGATCTTGCCGCGGCTGTCGTACTCCACCAGCGTGTCCACGCAGTGGGTGCCGTGGTACAGGTCCGGGTCGGCAGAGCAGATGAGATAGTTCAGGGTGGCGGGCTGGCGGGCGTACAGCACAGTGTAGGTGGCGCTGCCGTCACCGGTGGCAGTACCGCCCGCAGAGGCGCCGCCGCAGCTGCTCAGCAGCCCGGCAGCAGCGGTGGAAAGGGCTGCCGCACCGCCTGCCTTCAAGAACTGACGACGGGAAAAAGCATGATGCATCATAAAAACCTCTTTCGCTCTTTGTAAAAAAAGAGGCAACGGAACCACATCCGTTACCTCTTTTGAACAGTCTGTCGGCTATTACTGGTAACTTTAAGCCCAGTATAGCATTGTTTTGGTGCAACGTCAATCGGATTCCGCCGGGGCGGGGGCTGCGCCCGTTTCGCCCTCTCAGGCGCTCCCGCGCCAGCTCCCCCAAAGGGGGAGCCAAGCCGTTAAGCTCGTTGCTGAAGTTTTAAGCGTAATGAGAAAGTTTCTGGCAGTGCTCTTGGCTCTCCCTTTGGGAGAGCTGGCAAAGCCGTAGGCTTTGACTGAGAGGGCGCAGCAAGGCTAATGGGTGCTGCCCCTCATCCGGCGCTGCGCGCCGCCTTCCCCCGGCGGGTGAAGGCTTTAGCGGCAGTGGAAAAGTTCCCGGCTAAAGCACAAACCTTCCGGGCGCTCCCGCGACGCCCTCTCAGGCGCTCCCGCGCCAGCTCCCCCAAAGGGGGAGCCAAGCCGTAAAGTTCATCACTAAAGTTTTAGGTGCAATGAGAAAGCTTCCGGCAGTGCTCTTGGCTCTCCCTTTGGGAGAGCTGGCAAAGCCGCAGGCTTTGACTGAGAGGGCGAAACTCGTCAGCCCTGCCCCTTATTACTCGGAGCGCGGCGCTTCGAGACTGGGCGCAGCCACATTGGCAGGGGCTGCGCTCTGCCCGGCAGGGATGGTATCGGGCAGGGCAGTGGCGGCGGTCTCCGCAGTCTTTACGGCAGCTTCGGCGGCAGTTTCTGCCGTAGCTTCGGCAGCATTTTCCGCTGCTGCGGCGGCTTCCTCGGCGGCCTTGGCGGCGCGCTCGGCTTTCAGCTGCTCGGCGCGCAGACGTGCTTCCTCCTGCCGCTTCTGGGTGCGCGCCTTGATGCGGCACACCGAGCACAGACCCTCGGCGCTGTCCGGGGCAATGGGCTTGCCGCACTGCTTGCACAGGGTCTTGGTGCACTTGTGCAGCACCACGGGGCCAAGGGTGGTAAGCTGGTACAGCTTCATGCCGTCAAAGCCCTTGTTGGAGCACACATTCATGCACACGCCGCACTCGCTGCACTTCCACGGGGTAAGCACCATGCGGGTCTGGCCGTTTGGCATCTCCTCAAACTTCAAAGCGTTGGCGCGGCAGGCTTTTTCGCACCGGCCGCAGCCAAAGCATTTGTCGGTGAATTTGGGCATATAGTAGCCGTACTGCAGGGGCGTTTCCATGGCGGCTTTCAGCTGCTTTGTGCGCTGGTGCAGCAGCAGACGGAAGTCCACCCCGCTGTCCTCCTCGCTGCGCAGGCCGGGCAGCATCTGCAGCAGCTTTTTGGTGCCGCTTTTGGAGCCGTGGCTCACCTGCTCCAGCATCTCGCGGCGGGTCAGCTCCTGCACATGGTAGGGGTACTCTTTTTCCTCGTATGCCAGCGAGAACCGCGCTTCGAACATCGGCTGACCGAAAAAGTCCACAAGGCGTGTCAACTCCTTGCGCAGCTGCTCGGCGCACAGGTCGTTCTCGCACTGCCCGCAGGGGGTCAGGTCCAGCACGATCTTTTTGTTCAGCGCCAGATACGCCAGCGCCTCCCACGAAAGCGCACAGATACAGCTGCGCACCACGGTATTCTTGCGGGTGGACTTCTCACAGCCGATCCAGATGGTGTCACTGTCGATGTCGGCAGCGGCGGTATCCCGCTGCACCTGCTCCGGCGAGGGGGAAATGCAGCCGCTGCGGCAGGCAGAAACGCACAGCCCGCAGTCGGTGCAGGGGTCCCAGTCCTTGACAAGGTTTGGGCGGGAGAAAATTTCCTCGCCGTAGGGGCAGATGTCCTTGCAGGTGGTGCAGGGCTTGCGGTGGGGGTGCAAATTCCAGCACTGGCGGCGGTTGATCTCGGGATGGGTGGTCTTCATCAGGGCATCCATTGCAGTTCTGGTAAAAAAGCCCATGGTCTTACTCCTTTTCCACAACAGAGGTAAGGGCAGCGTGGTCAAGCAGGAAACGCTGCACCTTCTGGTTGGTCACGGCGGCGGCGATGGCGTCCCGGCTGAGCACCTTGCGGATCTCCTCCTCCGGGGTGTCGTGCAGCTTGGAAAGGCGGGCGATCTCGGCGTCCACCTCCTGCTGGGTCACGGTGATCTTTTCGGCTTCGGCAATGGCGCGCACTGCCAGCATTGCCCGCAGCTGGCGCTCGGCTTCCTTGCGGTAGCCCTCCCGCACCTGCTCCGGGGTCAGCCCGGCGCTTTTGCAGTACAGCTCCATGGTCATCTGGCTCTTGCGCAGCCGCTGGCGCAGCTGGTTCATCTGGTACTCGGCGTTCTGCGCCAGCAGCTCGGCGGGCAGCTCCACGGTCAGGTTCGCGCCTGCCATATCCAGCAGCGCCGCCCCGGCGATGCGGTCGGCGTTGGCTTCGTGGGAAAGGCGTTTTTTCTCCCGCAGGCTCTCCCGCAGGGCTTCCAAGTCCGCAAAGCCCTGCGTCTTGGCAAAGGCATCGTCCACCGGGGGCACCTGCTTGCGCTCCACCGTGTGCAGACAAATTTCAAACTGCGCCGTTTTGCCGGAAAGCTCCGGCACCCGGAAATCGGCGGGGTAGGTGAAATCGAACCGGAAGGTCTCGCCCGCGCAGTGACCGTACACGGCCTGCTCGGCGGCGGGCATCAGCTGCCCGGTGCCCAGCACCACGGTCACCTGTTCCATCCGGCTGTCCGGGATGGGTGCACCCGCGAGAAAGCCCTCGAAATCCAGCGTGACCCGCATCCCGCGGGCGGCGGGGTCGCCGGTGGGTACAAAGGGCGCGTGGACCCGCGCCATGTTGGCGATATCCGCTTCCACGGCCTTTTCCGATACCGGGCGCACCCGGCGGGTGAAAGCAAGCCCCTTGTACTGCCCCAAAGTGGCAGCGGGCATGGTGTTTGCAGTCTGTTCCATAGTCGAACACTCCTTTTTATAGCAGAGCGGCGTTACAGCCCGCGGGCGGCCAGCCAGCTTTCTGCGATCTGGGAGAACATCTCCGGGTACTGGGCATCTTCTTCCGTAAAGGCGCTCAGGTAGTACTCCACCTCGGCGCGGGTGGGAGCCACGGTGCGCCGCCAGATAGTAAAGGTGGTGCCGTTGCCCATATCAAAGGTGGCCTCCAGCGCAAAGTACTCGTCCCGCACCGCAAGGAACCTCTCGTTCAGCTTGTGGGACATCTCGCCGTTGCCCACAAAGGTCTGGGGGAAGGGGTCGGCGGTGAGGACATATTTGGCCTCGAAGAACTGCATGGGGAAGTTGTGGGTGCCCGGCACCGAGAAGCCGAAGGCCAGCTTATCGTTGATGGGTGTTGCGGGCAGCTGGCAGTTCTTGAAGTGATCCGGGCAGTACAGCATATCGTGGGGGATCATGTAGCTGAGCTCACCCTCGGCGCAGTGGGTGTCGATCCAGTTGGCAATGGCCTTGATCTGCGGCAGATCCTTGCGGTCATAGATCAGCTTGTCCAGCCGGACGAACTCCTCGGTGACCGCCAGCGGGAAGTGATCCACCAGAAAGCCCGGCAGGGCGATGGTGGTCAGGGGAGAGCAGCGCACCGAGGTGGCAAACACGAGGGTGAACACCCAGAACACGACCTTTGCCGCCCGGAAGCGGCTGATGCCCTCGGCCAGCGCCGCCGCGCCCAGCAAAAACAGGAGAAACCACCCCGGGAGGAACAGCAGCATCTGGTGAGAGCCGGTGTTCTGGATACGGGTGAACAGCAGCATGCCCAGCAGGATCTCCAACCCGGCAAGGCAGGGCAGCGCGGGCATTTTGCGCTTTTTCAGGCTGAACCACAGCCCCATGCCCACGAGCACAAGGTTCATCAGACCCATGCGGAAGTAGTGCAGCGAGATCTCGGCCACAAAGCCGCCGCCGTTATAGTAGGAATAGCGCTCGGCGTAGCTGTAAGCGAGGATGCGGCTGACCATCGGCCACAGCAGAATGAGCATAGCCACCATGCTCATCAGGCCGAACAGCACGAGGTTGCGCACCTGCAAAAGCGCCTGATTTTTCTGCCCGGCGCGGGCAATGCGCGCGCTGCTTACCAGCACCAGCACCGCGTAGGCAAAGTAGTAGCCCACCACAAAGTATAAGTACCACCGGCGGGAAAGGATGATGGCTGCCGTGGCAGCAAACAGCAGGCAGAAGCGCACCGGCTGCAAGCTTTCAAACCGGAAGTCCAGCGTGAGCAGCAGGATGCTGAAGCCGAAGATGAGGCCGAACCAGTCCGGCTGGCTGAGCATGGCGCTCATGCGCAGCCACGGGTAGGTGACCATCCAGGTCATGCCCATGAGGAAGTACCAGAAGCGGTTTTTCACCCGCAGCATCTGCCCCACCTTGATGGTAAGCCCTGCCAGCAGCACCAGCAGCATGGGCAGGACGCTGAACACCTGACAGAAGGCAAAGCTGTCGCCGGTACGGTCGCTCAGGCAGAAGGGAAACTCCAGAAACAGGGTGATGAAGTTGGTGTAGTCCTCGGCAAAGGAGCCGAAGATGAACTGGAAGCCCGCCGCCGGGCTTTGCAGAAAGGCGGCCTCGGCCCAGTACTGTTTGTTGATATAGTTGACGTAATCCCAGATATACACAAAGCTGCGGCGCCCAAGCGCCCAGAAAAAGTAGACCAGCGCCGCCGCCCACAGGCCGACGAGCACCGCCTTGTGGAAGAGGTCAAATTCGATCCCCGCCACCCGCAGCACCAGCAGCACACAGGCAAACAGCGCTAAGTTGCACCACAGGCTCACCAGCGGAAAAAAGAACCTGCTGCCGGGCGCAGCCAGCGCAAAAACAGCCAGCAGCACCGCCGCTGCCGCCAGCACCAGCGCAATTTTCGCCGCAGCGGAAACGCGGGGCTTCGTAATGGGTTCGGACATGGAACAGGATCCTCCTTGCAAAGTTTCACACCTTACAGTATAACAACTCCCCGGGGCACTGTCCAGCACCCCGGCGGCGAAAAATGCAGAATGTCCCGCCGCTTTCAAAGCAGACGGGACATTTTTGCGTAAATATTACTTATCGGAAACTTCCACAGCGGCCTTGGCAGCCTTTGCCGCCCTGCGCTTTTGCGCCAGCGCCCTGTTGGCGCTCAGGCGGGCGGCGTCCGGGTTCGGGGCTTCCGGGGCAAGCCGCAGCAGGTAGCTGCCCATGGCGGGCAGATCCAGCGTCAGGGTGTAGTCCCGGCCGAACACACCGCCGTCGGTGGTGTGGAAGCTCTGCTTGCGGTGCGCCCTGTGCACGCCGCCCCAAGCCCCGGCCTCGGTATCCAGCACCAGCTCTGCGCTGCAGGGGAACTTGAGGTACAGGGGGAACTTTTTGTGGGCGTGATCCTGCGTGTTCATCACGCAGAGCAGGTTCTGCCCGCGCCCCTTGCGCAGCCATGCGTACACGCCCTCGGTGCAGCTTTCGTTTGCCACCCACTCAAAGCAGTCCGGGTTGTACTCGCCGTCATACAAAGCAGGCTCGGAGGCATAGATGCGGCTCAGAGCGGCAAAGTATTTCTGGAAGGCATCGTGGAAGGGGTATTCCAGCAGGTCCCAGTCCAGCTCCCGCTTTTCGTCCCACTCCCGGAAATGCGCCAGCTCGTTGCCCATAAAGTTCAGCTTTTTGCCGGGATGGGTGTACATATAAAAATACAGGGTGCGCAGCTGGGCGCATTTTTCCGCGTAGCTGCCCCACAGCTTGTCAATGATGGTCTTTTTGCCGTGCACCACTTCATCGTGGCTCAGCGCCAGCAGATACAGCTCGTTGTAGAAGTAGTGCATGCTGAACAAAAGCTTGCCGTAGCAGCCCGGGCGCTCGCCGAAGGGGGTGGCAAAGTAGTCCAGCGTGTCGTGCATCCAGCCCATGTCCCACTTGTAGTCAAAGCCCACGCCCTCGTAGCGGGTGGGGGCAGTCACCTTGAGGAAGTTGGTGGAATCCTCCGCCATGTAGATGCCGGTGGGCCAGCGCTCGTTCAGGCCGTGGTTCAGGCTGCGCAAAAAGTTCACCGCGCCCTGATTCACGCCGCGGTTGGGGTCGCCCTGCCAGTACAGGGCCCGGGAGATGGCGTCCATGCGGATGCCGTCGCAGTGGTAGACGTCCATCCACAGCCCGGCGGCGCTGCTCAAAAAGCTGCACACCTCCCGGCGGTAGTAGTTGAAGTTGCAGGTGCCCCACTCGCTCTGTCCCACATCGCTGTCGTACTCGTACAGGTAGGTGCCGTCAAACTTTGCCAGCGCGTCGGCGTTGGCGGCAAAGTGCACCGGCACAAAGTCCATGATGACGCCGATGCCCATGCGGTGGCAGGCGTTGACAAAACCCGCAAACTGGGCAGGGGAGCCGTAGCGGCTGGTCACCGAGAAGTAGCCGGTGGTCTGGTAGCCCCAGCTGCCGTCAAAGGGGTGCTCTGCCAGCGGCAGCAGCTCCACATGGGTAAAGTGGTGCTCCAGCAGCCACGGAATGAGCTCCCGCGCCAGCTCCTCGTAGTTGTACCACCCGTCCGAGCCATCCGGCTGGGTAGCGCCGGGCTTATGCTTCCAGCTGCCGGCGTGCAGCTCGTAGATGTTCAGCGGGCGGTTGCGGCATTTGTCCCGCCGCTCCATCCACGCGGTGTCGTCAAAGGAAAAATCCAGCTTTGTCAGCTTGCTGGCAGTGCCAGGGCGCAGCTCGGTGGCAAAGGCGTAGGGGTCGCTGCGCATCACGGTGCTGCCGTCCGCGCCGTGCACGCGGTATTTGTACAGATCCCCCTCCGCAAGGCCGGGGATAAAGGCGCTCCACACGCCGGTATCGGCTTTTTCCATGGGCACGCCGCGCTCCCAGCCGTCAAAGCCGCCGCATACCTCCACGGCGGTGGCACCGGGTGCCCACACGGCAAAACGCCAGCCCTCGGCGCCGTTCGGGTCGGTGCAGGGGTGCGCACCCAGAATGCGGTAGGCATCGAAGCAGTCGCCACTGAAAAACGTGCGGGGGATCACAGGGTAATTCATGCAAAGATCTCCTTACTTCTCTATGTTGACCGGCGGTGTGCGCCGGTTGGTACAAGGCTGTTTGGGCAAACTATCCAAGAAAAACGCTCTTTTACCGGCACAGTAGCCGATAATCTTAGCGAATCCTGACAAAAATCGGCAAAAATACACATATTTGCCAGAGGGTGTGGTATACTGTTGCTACCGCGTGCAAGCGGTGCAACTTTTTTAAAGCAATAGAATGGGAGCGAACGATCATGGCTTGGTATGACGAAGCAGTATTTTATCACATCTATCCGCTGGGGCTGTGCGGCTGCGCGCACGAAAACGACGGCCAGCCCACCCCGGGCGCTTTTGCAAAGCTGGAAGCATGGGCAGCCCACGCGGCAAAGCTGGGCTGTACGGCCATCTACATCGGCCCGCTGTTCGAGAGCGGCTCCCACGGCTACGATACCATCGACTACCGTCTGGTGGACCGCCGCCTTGGCACCAACGAGGAGTTCAAAGCCTTTGTGGCGGCCTGCCACGCCCGCGGACAGCGGGTCATCGTGGACGGCGTGTTCAACCATGTGGGCCGCGATTTCTTTGCGTTCCAGGACCTGAAGGCAAACCGCGAGAACGCCCGCTATAAGGACTGGTTCTGCGATGTGAACTTCTGGGGCAACAACGAGTATAACGACGGCTTCAGCTACGGCAACTGGGGCGGCTACAACCTGCTGGTCAAGCTGAACCAGCGCAACCCGGAGGTGCAGCAGTACCATTATGATACCGTCCGCTTCTGGGTGGAGCAGTTCGACATCGACGGCATCCGTCTGGATGCAGCGGATGTGCTGGATTTCGACTTCATGCGCGGGCTGCGCCGTCTGGCAAACGAGGTAAAGCCGGAGTTCTGGCTGATGGGCGAGGTCATCCACGGCGATTACAGCCGCTGGGCAAACCCCGAAATGCTGCACTCCGTGACCAACTACGAGCTGCACAAGGGCCTGTGGAGCGGCCACAACGACCACAACTATTTTGAAATCGCCCACACCATGCGCCGGCTGCAGGGGCTGTGCCACGACACCCGGCTGTATCTCTTCTCGGATAACCACGATGTGGAGCGCCTGCCCAACAAGCTGCGCAACAAAGAGCACATCCGGCATATCGCCATTCTGGTGTACAGCCTGTGGGGCATCCCGTCCATCTACTACGGCTCAGAGTTCGGTATCGAGGGCAAAAAGGAGTGGGGCAGCGACTGGCCGCTGCGTCCCTGTCTGGAGCTTAGCGACTACGCCGATGCAGAACGCACAAATCCTGTTACCAGTGTATACAATGCGCTGGGGCAATGCAAGGCTGAATTGCCGGAAATGACCTACGGCGAGGTGAAAGAGCTGCAGCTCACCACCCAGTGCTACGCCTTTGCCCGTGTGCTGGACGGCAAGGCGGTGGTAGCGGTGCTGAACAACGGCGATACCCCTGCACAGCTGGAGTTCCAGCTGCCGGTGGAAGCAGCCAAGGTCACCGACCTGCTGGCGGACACCGTAGGCGCGCAGGAGGTGCTGGTCTCCACCGAGTGGAACCGCATGAAGGTGCAGCTGCCTTCCAATTACGCCACCCTGCTGCGGGTAGAATAATCTTGCACATTGCGCCGCGTTTTGCTACAATAAGGAGAGAAAAGTCGTTTTACGGAAAGGAAGCCTGAACCCCTATGAATGCAGCACAGCGCAGAGAACGCATCCTGACCCGGCTGAACAGCGCCGGTGCCCCTTTAAGCGCCAGCACGCTGGCCGCCGAGCTGGGGGTGTCGCGGCAGATCGTGGTAGGGGATGTGGCACTGCTGCGCGCCGGTGGGGCGCAGATCGATGCTACCCCCCGGGGCTACCAGCTGCACCCGGCGGAGAAGGGCTATACCGGCATTCTGGCCTGTGTGCACCGCACGCAGGAGGAGATGCGCCGGGAGCTGTACACCGTGGTAGATCAGGGCGGCACCGTGGTGGATGTGGCGGTGGAAAACAGCCTGTACGGCGAGATCCGCGCCACGCTGAACCTGTGCAACCGGTACGATGTGGACAACTTTATCCGTCAGGCGGCCGATGCGCCCGAGAGCCTTTTGAGCCGCATGACCGGCGGCGTGCACCTGCACACTTTGCGCTGCCCGGACAAGGACACCTTTGCCCGCATCCGCGATGCCTTGGAGCAGCAGGGGCTTTTGTACCGCAAGGAGTGACCCTGCGGCTTATATCCAGTATAAAAAGGGCTGCGGGGCTTGTCTATCCGCAAAACCGGAAAAATGTTGGAAAATCAACAAAAAAGCAAAAGAGGTGGGTTTTCTGGATATCCGCATTGAAAAGACTGAGCGCGCCATCAAAGAAGCCTTTATGGAGCTGCGCACCGAAAAACCGGTGGAGAAGATCCGTGTCAAGGAGCTGTGCGACCGCGCCTGCATCAACAAATCCACATTCTATGCCCATTATCAGGATATCTATGCGCTGGCCAACGCCATGGAGGACGAGATGGTGCAGGCGGTGGTGGAAAGTCTGCCCCGCCTGACCGCCAGCGATGTGAGCGAGCGCACCGAATGGCTGACGCGGGAGATGTTCCGCGCCTTCACCGCGCATCAGGCAGAGATCACCGTGCTCTTCTCCGGCTCCCGGCAGGGGCTGTTCATCAACCGGGTGGAGCAGGCCATGTGCCAGTGCATCGCCCAGACCGACCCCACCTTTGAGACCGACGTAGTGCGCAAGGTGGTGCTCTCCTTCTGCGTGCAGGGGTGCTACTACACCTTTACCACCTACTGCGGTCAGATGGACGAAAAACGCCTTGTGACGCTGCTTGCCTCCATCGCCCGTGCCGCGCAGCGGATACGGATGTAACGGGAAAAATAGTTTTATTTTCGGGGTACAGGAAAGCCTGCGGGTTTTCCTGTACCCCTTTTTCACGGTTGGGAAGATGCTTTTGACAAATCTGCCAAAAAAACAGACCCAAATTCGTCATCTATACTTTTTTACCAGATTCTTCAAGAAATAGTTTACACTATGCCGGAAACGGTGGTATTATATAAAATAGTATAATATGGGGTAGAATGCGCCTGTATACGCTGGGAGGGTATGGGATGAAGAACAGGATCTCGCGCCGCAGCTTTCTGACGGCGGCAGCGGTCTCGGCAGCGGCACTGGCCGTGACCGGCTGTGATGCAAAAACGAGCAAAAAAGAAGTGACTGACATCACGGTGTGGAACTACTACAACGGCGACCAGCTGGAAAGCTTCAACCGCCTTGTGAGCACCTTCAACGAGACCATCGGCAAGGCAAAGGGCATCCGGGTGACAGGTTCCAGTCAGGGCACGGTGAACGATCTGGAAGCCAATGTGATGGACGCAGCGCAGGGCAAGGTGGGCGCTGCGGAGATGCCCACCATTTTTGCCGCCTACGCGGATACCGCCTATAAGCTGGACCAGATGGGCGTGGTGGTGGACCTGAAGGACTACCTGACTGAGGATGAAAAGGCCGCCTTTGTGCCCGGCTATATCACCGAAGGCGATTTTGACGGCAGCGGCAGCATAAAAATTTTTCCGGTGGCAAAATCCACCGAGCTGATGTTCTTTAACGATACCGACTGGCAGCGGTTCTCAAAGGATACCTTTGTGCGTTACGGTGCTCTTTCCACTATGGAGGGCGTGACGGCGGTGGCCGAGCAGTACTACAACTGGTCCGGCGGCAAGGCGCTGTTTGGCCGGGACGCGCCGGCAAACTATATGATTGTGGGCGCAAAGCAGCTGGGCTGCGAAATTTTTGAAGTGCACAACGGCAAAATGACCCTGCACTTCGACCATGATGTGGTGCGCAAGCTGTGGGATAACTACTATGTGCCCTTCGTCAAGGGGTATTTTGCTGCGAATGGCCGCTTCCGCAGCGATGACGTGAAAACCGGCGCACTGCTGGGCTGTGTAGGCTCCTGTGCCAGCGCCACCTTTTTCCCGAAGCAGGTGATGCCCGGGGATAATCAGGTTCACGATATCGAGATGAAGGTGCTGCCTGTGCCCCGGTTTGCCGGGAGCGAAAAGGTGGCGGTGCAGCAGGGTGCCGGCATGGTGGTCACCACCGGCACCGAGGCCGAGATCAACGGCGCGGTCACTTTTTTAAAGTGGTTCACCGAGCCGCAGAATAATATCGCTTTCTCGGTGGAGTCGGGCTATCTGCCGGTGACCATCGCCGCCAACGACATGGACGCCATCCGCGCAAGCGGGCTGGAGCTGACCGATAATATGGAGCAGGTTCTTTCCGGCGCGGTAAAAACGGTGCGCGAAAACGAGCTGTACACCCCTACGGTCTTTGCAGGCGGCACCGCAGCCCGCAAGATACTGGAATACAGCATGGGCGATCAAGCCAGTGCCGACCGGGACACGGTGCTGGAACGCATCGCAGCAGGCCAGAGCGCGGAGACAGCCATGGCAGAGTTTTTGACCGATGACTATTTTGAGGCGTGGTATCAGGCCACCCTTGCGCAGTTACAGCAGTACGAGGGCTGACCGCCCGGAAAAAGACGGAAAGGGGGCAGGGCGATGTTTGACGCATGGAAAGAGCGCCAGCGCCACCGTGGTAAAAAAGCTGGGCATCGGCACGGATAAGGGCTGGCAGCCCGCTTTCCCCTATCAGGGCAATACCAAGGGCGGCATCCTGCGCTCGGTCTTTCAGGCTGCGTATAAAGATGGCGCCAGCCTTTCGGCGGAAAACTATGGCCGCTGGACTACCAACTCCTACTGTCTGGCAGGGGACGACCGGAACGCCATTGCCTACTCGATGCCGCTGATTTTGCCGGACGGCACGGTGTACGGCGTGGTGGGCGTGGAGCTGCTTACCGAGTATCTGAAAACCAAGCTGCCTTTCAAAGAGCTGGACGAGGACAAGGCGGGCACTTATTTTATCGTGACCACCACCGATGTGCAGACAGACAGTGCGCTTACCCTGCGCAAGACCGTGACCTCCGGTGAGGATCTGGTAACGGCAGATGCCCCGCTGGGCGTCCTGAACTGCCGCAGCGACGGCAACGGCGGCAACTGGCTGGAGCTGGGCGGCAAGCGCTATTACATGGTGCTGGAACCGCTGCAATTGTACAACCGCAACGCGCCCTTTGCCGCCGAAAAGTGGTTTCTGGCCGGTACCATGGAGCAGTCGGTGCTGCTGGCTTTTTCCGACCGGGTGCGCAAGGTGCTGCTGGCTACCATACTGGTTACGCTGGTGCTGGGCGTTTTGGGCAGCCTGCTGGTCTCGGCGCGGCTGGCCAGACCCATCAACCGTTTGTACCGTGAGGTGATAGACGCGCAGGAGAAAAAGACCTTTCCGCACCTGTCCCGCACCGCCATCCGGGAGGTGGACCGCTTTGCCGAGACCATTACCGAGCTGAACAAGGCGCTGCTGCCCAGCGGCAATGCTTTGCACATCAGCCTTTCCGGCGGCATCGCGTGGTACCCGGACGACGGGCAGGACTGGGAGACCTTAAAAAAATACGCCGACTTTGCCATGTATCAGGTCAAGCACGCGGATAAAGGCCGGGTGCAGGAGTTCGACATCGGGGGGTACAACCGCGAAGCCTACGCCGAGCGCACCCGCAGGGAGTTCCGGCAGCTGCTCAGCAATGCGCAGGTGTTCTACTGCTTCCAGCCCATCTTCTCGGCACGCAGCGGCAAGGTAGCTGCCTACGAGGCGCTGATGCGCTCCGACCTGCCCACCCTGCGCTCCCCGGCCACCATCATGAAGCTGGCGCGGGAGCAGGGAGCACTGTACGAGATCGAGCGCATCACCTTTACCAAGGCGCTGGAGACCTTCGACAGCCTGTGCCGGGTGGGCAGCGTGTCCGGGGATGCCATGCTCTTTGTCAACTCCATCGCCAGCACCTGCCTGACGCAGGCGGATGTTGATTATATAGACAGCCGCTGGCGTGAGTTGCGCCGCCGCATGGTCGTTGAGATCACCGAAGAGGAAGAAATCGACTACGAAGCACTGGAGAGAAAGCGCAATGCACCGGGCTTTTCCGGGATGTTTGCGCTGGACGATTACGGCAGCGGCTATTCCAACGAGAATACGCTATTGCAGCTTGCACCCCGGTTCGTCAAGGTGGATATTACCATCATCCGGGGCATCGACACCTCGCCGGATAAGCAGCAGATCCTGCGCAATGTGGCGGCCTACGCCCACCCCCGCAGCATGAAGATCGTTGCCGAGGGCGTGGAGACCGCCGCCGAGCTGCGCACGGTCATCGAGCTGGGCGCAGACCTTTTGCAGGGCTATTTTCTGGCACGCCCGGCCATTGTGCCGGGGGCAATCGCGCCGGAGGCGGCTGCGATCATCGGGAAATTGCAGCGCCGGAAAAAGGACTGAAATATAAGCCCTCCCGGGCGCTGCGGCGCTGGGAGGGCTTTTGCAACGGAGGTAAAAAGATATGGTTCAGGTGGATCTCATCACCGGCTTTCTGGGTGCAGGCAAGACCACTTTTCTGCGCCGGTATGTGCGGTACCTTGTACAGCAGGGGCATAAGGTGTGCATTCTGGAAAACGACTTTGGCGCGGTGAACGTGGACGCCATGCTGGTGCAGGAGGTGCTGGGCCCCGGCTGTGATGTGGAGACCATCAGCGGCGGCTGCGACTGCGACACCCACCAGCGCCGGATGCGCACCAAGCTCATCGCCATGGCCATGCGCGGCTTTGACCGGGTGGTGGTGGAGCCCAGCGGCATTTTTGACGTGGACGAGTTTTTCGATATCCTGCGGGACGACCCGCTGGACCGGTGGTATCAGCTGGGCAGCGTCATTGCCATTGTGGACGCCCTTCTGCCGGAAACACTTTCCCCGCAGGCAGAGTACCTGCTGGCCTCCGAGACCATGAACGCGGGCTGTGTGCTGCTGAGCCGCGCCCAGCTGGCAGCACCCGCCCAGTGCGCCGCCGCCGCTGCCCACTTGGAGCGTGCACTGGAAGCCGCAAAATCTTCCCGCCGCTTTGCACCGGGGGAAATTGTTGCCAAGGACTGGGATGCCCTGACCGATGCTGATTTTGCCGCCCTTGCCGCCTGCGGCTACCGGCAGGCCAGCTGCGAAAAGCTGCATTTTGACCAGCACGCGGCTTTTACCTCCCTTTGCTTTCTGGAACTGCACCTCACCCCGGAGCAGCTGCAAGCCGCCGCACAGCGGCTGTTCGCAGCGCCCGAGTGCGGGCGGGTGCTGCGGGTCAAGGGCTTCGCGCCCGCCCCGGCAGGCGGCTGGCTGGAACTGAACGCCACCGCCGCCGGCTGCACCCTTGCCCCCATCCCGCAGGGGCAGGAGGTAGTCATCGTCATCGGCGAGGCGCTGGATAAAGCCGCCATTGAAGCAAACCTGAAGGGGTGAAAGACAGTTTTCCCCCAATAACAAAATACATTGTGGAAAAACAGGAGGGACTATCATGCAGGAAGTACGCGCAGCCGTCATCGGTACGGGCGTCATGGGGCGCAAGTATGCCCAGATGATCGCAGAAGGAAAAGCGGGCGCATTGCGCCTGACCGCCGTGGTCTGCCGCAGCGCCGGGGCGCAGCAGTGGGCAAAAGACACCCTGCCGGATACGGTGCGGGTGTGCTCCAGCGCCGACCAGCTGTACGATTATGCAGAAGAGTTTGACGCCGTGCTGGTGGTTACCCCGCACAAGACCCATCCGGCGCTGGTGATGCAGGCCTTTGCCCATGGCAAGCACGTTCTGTGCGACAAGCCCAGCGCAAACGCGCTGGCACCGGCGCTGGAAATGAACCGCGCCGCCGAAAAAAGCGGCCTTGTTTTCGCCATGATGTTCCATCAGCGCCGCTACAAAAAGTATATGCGGCTCAAAAAATTACTGGATGATGGGGTGTTGGGCGAGATCAAGCGGGTGCAGCTGGAAAACAGCCGTTATTTCCGCACATGGATGTATCACCGCTCCGGCAGCTGGCGTTCCAGCTGGGCAGGGGAGGGCGGCGGCGCGCTGCTCAATCAGGGACAGCACATTCTGGACATCTGGCAGTGGCTGTTCGGGATGCCGACCAGCATTTATGCCGTGATCCCCTACGGCAAGTATAACGATTTCATGGTGGATGACGAAGCTACCCTGCTGATGGAGTACCCGCAGCAGCGCACGGCAACCTTTATCCTCTCCACCGGCGAGGGCAGCTACACCGAGCGGTTGGAGATCGTGGGCACCAAGGGCACCGCCCTGCTGGAAGAGGACACCCTCACCCTGCGCACCTACACGCCGGACACCGAGACCTACCGCCGTACCGCCGATTGCACCGAGCGCCAGCAGCTTGCCGTGACCACCACCACCGAGCAGTTCGCGCCGCAGGCAGAGCCTTACCCCGAAATGCTGGCAAACTTTGCGGATGCCATCCTGCACGGCACGCCCCTGACCGCCCCCGGCGTGGAGGGCGTGCGGGCGCTGGAACTGACCGATGCGGCTTACCTGTCCGCATGGCTGGGGGAAAAGCTCACCCTGCCGCTGGACGCAGACCGCTTTGAACAGGAACTGCAAAAACATATTCAGGAGGAACAGACAAATGGCTAAGCTGCGGTTTATCGTGGTAGGTTCCGGTTGGCGGTCGCTGTTTTACTGGCGCATCGCGCAGGCGCTGCCGGAGCGGTTCGAGCTGTGCGCCATGCTTTGCCGCACCGAGGAAAAGGCCGAAAAAATGCACCGGGAGTACGGCGTGCCGGTAAGCACCTCGGCAGAGCAGTGCGCAGCCCTGCACCCGGACCTTGTGGTGGTGGCGGTGAACAAAGCGTCCATCGCCGCCGTCAGCACCGAATGGCTTGCCCGGGGCTTTGCCGTGCTGAGCGAGACCCCGGCGGCACTGGAAGAGGACGCCCTGCGCGCCCTCTGGCAGCTGCACCGGCAGGGCGCAAAGCTGCAGGTGGCAGAGCAGTACTGGCTGTATCCTACGCTGGCAAAACGGCTGGCGGCGGTGCGCAGCGGCGCACTGGGTACGCCGCAGTTCGCCCGGCTGTCGGTGGCGCACGCCTACCACGCGGTCAGTCTGGCGCGGCAGTTTTTGAACGCCGGGCAGCAGCCGGTGCGGGTGACCGGGCGCAGCTGGACAGAAAAGATCATTGAAACGGATTCCCGCTGGGGTGCGGTGCATAACGGCGCTCTGGTGGAAAAGACGTTGCAGCAGCACACGCTGGAATTTGCGGGCGGCGGCACGGCGTTTCTGGATTTTAACGGCGTGCAGTACCACTCCTACCTGCGCAGCACCCACACCAGTGTGCAGGGGGAGCGGGGCGAAGTGTTTGACGATACTCTGCGCTGTCTGGATGCCGCCGGGGAGCCGGTGTGCCGTCCGCTGACCCCGCTGCCGGACCCGCTGGCAGCTGCCGCCGCGCAGGCGGGGCTGAACGAGGACGAGACCGCCATCGCCTGTTTTCTGGACAGGATGCAGGGCTATCTTGCCGGCGGGGCAGAGGTGTACCCGCTGGCAGACGCCTTGCAGGACGCCTACCTTGCCCTGCTGATGGAGCGCGCCCTTGCCGCCCCCGGCCAGCCGGTGGAAAGCACCCCACAGCCGTGGAACACTTGATAGCCGCAGGATGATTTTGAATGCCCTCCGCGTTGCTTTGGGCATTTTTAGCGGAAAGATTATTTCTAATTTTGGGACAGCGGAGCGTCTGCGGACGCTCCGCTGTCCCGTTTTCACGGGAAGGGCGCTGTGAGGATGGGCATTTGCGCGGACTGAAAAAAAGGCTCAGAAGCGCCGACAGGTGCTTCTGAGCTTTTTTATAATAATTGGATCACATCAGGTCGATCAGTGCTTCCACCTCGTCCATGCGGGTGGCCCAGCTGGTGGCGATGCGCACCACGGTGTGGGTGTCGTCGAACTTCTCCCAGAAGCCGAACTTTGCCTTGCCTTCCAACGCAGCCAGCTGGGCGTTTTCCAGCACAAGGAAGATCTGGTTCGTGGGAGAATCCATGAAGAAACGGTAGCCCTTTTCCGCAAAACCGGCCTTCAGGCGGTTGGCGGTGGCAATGGCGTTTTTGCTGATGGAGAAGTACAGGTCATCGGTGAACAGCACGTCGAACTGGATGCCCAGCAGCCGCCCCTTTGCCAGCAGTGCACCCTGCTGCTTGACCATGGTCATAAAGTGCGCCGGTGCGCCGTGGGGGAACACCACAGCCTCGCCGCACAGCGCACCTACCTTGGTGCCGCCGATGTAGAACACATCGGTCAGCCGGGCAAGGTCGGCCAGTGTCACGTCCGTGCCCTCGGCAGCCAGACCGTAGCCCAGCCGTGCGCCGTCTAAGAACAGCGGCATCTTGTACTCCTGACAGACAGCGTGCAGGGCTTCCAGCTCCGCCTTGGTGTACAGGGTGCCGTACTCGGTGGGGTGGGAGATGTACACCATGCCGGGGAACACCATGTGGTCGTGGTTGTCGTCAGCGTAGAAGGTAGCCACCAGCGCCCGCAGCTCGGCGGCGTCCATCTTGCCGTTGTGCTGCGGCAGGGTGATGACCTTGTGGCCGGTGTACTCGATGGCACCGGCCTCGTGCCCGGCTACATGGCCGGTGGCAGCAGCCACCACGCCCTGCCACCGCTGCAGCATGGACGCAATGACGATGGCGTTGCTCTGGGTACCGCCGGAGATGAACTGCACATCGGCCTCCGGGCAGGCGCAGGCGGCGCGGATCTTCTCCCGGGCGCTGGCGCAGTAGGGGTCGGTGCCGTAGCCGGAGACCTTTTCAAAGTTGGTCTCGGTCAGCTTTTGCAGAATGGCGGGGTGTGCACCCTCGCAGTAGTCGTTTTCAAAATACAGCATGGCAAAACGCTCCTCTATATAATTGCAAGAAAATAATACCTCTATTCTACATCGCCATGAAAAAACTGTCAAACCCAAAACGGCGCACGGCACACACAATGCGTTGCAGAGCGTCTGCGAATGCCGCAAAAACGCCTGCGCAGCGCACAGCGCAGCCGCACGGCTTGCAAAAAATGCGAAAGTATGATTCTTTCCAAAAAGATGAAAAGTTTTTCAAAAAAGTGCTTGACAATTTTGCCGCATCTGGTATAATAACTATCGTTCCGAGCGTCACGGCTCACGAACACAACAGAATATGCGGATATGGCGGAATTGGCAGACGCGTTAGATTCAGGTTCTAATCGGGGCAACTCGGTGGAGGTTCAAGTCCTCTTATCCGCACCAAACAAGGAAGATCCGAACCTTTTCTCGATAGGAGAAGGGTTCGGATTTTTTGTTTTCTTTTGAAAACAAAATGAATCCCTTGCTTCCATCGAAAAACGTCCTAGACCTTATCACAAAAAAGCACGACAGACCACGGTAAGAGTGCCGTAAGGCAGAAAGGACACGCGTATGAAGTACGATGCAAGAACCTGCAAATTCAACATGGACACCGGCTGCGTGGAGCTGCTGCTCCGGGATGGGAGAATGATCTCCATTGACTGCACCGGGGTCGAGGATGCGCTGGATGTGACCATGGCGCAGAGGGCAGAACTGGATTATCTCATCTACAATGACCCACTGGGCTATGCCGATTTGATTCTGAATGGCAATCCGAAGGAATATCTGAGGAATGTGGCTGGAAGTCATGGGTTAGAAAATTAAAGGCAAAACAAAAACAGGGTGCGCACCTGAATAGGACGCACCCTGCCAAAATCCACAGACGACAGCGATATGTACAGCAGGGAGTTCCCCAGAGCAGAGTTCCCATAAAACAGTATTTGCAAAAGTTCCCTAAATGGGGAAGATTTGGCGTGACTTCGGTCACGCCTTTTCTTTTGCTTCCAGTTCATCCAGAGGGATGTACCCCAGCCCATCGTACTTGATATGGATGTGCTGCACCCGCTTTCCGCTGGACTTATCCGGGGCATCCACATAGATAGCCGACACCAGTTCACGGAGAGCATAGGGAGTGAGTTCTTCAATATGAACGTACTTGTGCGCTTTCTGGACGAATTTTTCAATATTCTCGATCTGCTGTTCCTGTACTTCGATTTCCTGTTGGATAGAGAGGGATTCCTCTTCCAGCTGCTTCTGTTCGGCATCGTAGCTCTGGCTCATCATGTCGAAGCGGTCATCGCTCAGCTTTCCACTGGCGTTGTCCTCGTAGATTTTCATGAACAGCCGTTTGAGGTCTACAATCCGCTTCTCATTCCGGGCAAGCTGCTTCTTCAGGACGGTCAGCTTTTCGCTGCTTTCCACACGAAGCTGCTCCTCCATGACCTTGCGGAAGTAGTCTTCATGACGGAGAATGTAGTCCGTCACCCGCTGAACATGACTCAGTACACGTCCTTCCAGAACCTTTACCCGGATGAAGTGTCCCTTGCACTTGCTCCCGTTCTTCTTGTGCAGAGAGCAATCAAAGAAGTCTTGACTGAAGTCCTTGTTGTTGGACGAACCATATTGCATCTTGGAACCGCAGTCAGCGCAGTAGACCATACCGGAGAAAATGCTGCTCTTGCCTGTTCGGGTCATACGGTGACGCTGGTTACGAATCTCCTGAACCTTTTCAAACACATCATCGTCAATAATGCGCTCATGTGTATCCGGGAAGATAGCCTGATTTTCCACAGGATTCAGATGTCTCTTTTTATCCCAGATAGAGTTAGTATAGGTCTTGAAGTTGACTGTGCAGCCAGTGTACTCCCGGCGTTCCAGAATCAAACTTACTGCTCTTTTATCCCAGCGATAAGGGTCTTCCGGGGCAGGTGCGTTTGTGCTCCGGCCATGGCTCAACTTGTAGGCGGTAGGAGTCAGAACTTTATCTGCCCACAGTTGGTTCGCAATTTGGGTCGGCCCACGTCCCTCCATGCACATGGAGAAGATGCGCTTCACAATCGCAGCCGCTTCCGGGTCAACAAGCCAATGCTTCGGGTTCTCCGGGTCTTTTACATAGCCGTACGGAACATTAACCGTCAGCGGTACTCCACGCTCTCCCTTGGCCTTCTGAACGGCCCGAATCTTGCGGCTGGTATCGCGGGCGTAAAACTCGTTGAACCAGTTCTTAATGCCCGCAAAATCGTTATTTACGCTGTTCGGGTCAATGGTGTCGTAGTTGTCGTTAATGGCGATGTAGCGAACGCCATACTGGGGAAAGGTGAAGTTGGTGTACAGACCAGTCAAGGCAGAATTGCGCCCCAGTCGGGACAAATCCTTCGTGATAACGATTCCTACACGCCCTGCTTCGATTTCGACCAGCATACTCTGAAAGCCGGGACGGTCATAGTTCGTGCCGGAGTAGCCATCATCCACAAAGAACACCGGGTTCGGGAAGTGGTTCTTTTTGGCGTATTCCAGAAGGATGACCTTCTGGTTCTCAATGGACAGGCTTTCGCCGAGCCGTGCGTCCTCTTGCGACAGTCGGCAGTAAAGTGCGGTGATTTTATTCGTTGCTCCAGACATTGTTGTGTCCTCCTTATTCTGTGGAGCAACTGTCAGTACAGGATTGGTTACCGGATCAAGTATAGCAGAATTGGACGCAGTTGTCATTCGTCTGCACCCTCATCTTCAAATTTTTGCTGGGCGTTCTTGGCAACAATGCGCTCCAGTTTCTTCAAAAAGGATTCCTTGCCCTCATAGCTGCCGGTCACGGTGTAGGTGGTGTGACCGACTTTCTCCGTGGTGGTCAGTTCAGGAATCCAGAATGCAGACAGGTTCTTGACATGGAGATTGCCGTTCTCATCTACATAGGAGCCGTGCTTCTTCTGCTCTTCGGTCAAGGGCTGCCGCTTGAAATAGATTTCGTTTTCGGAGATGCTCACGGTTTCGCTGGCTTGCTCCTTCGGGGCATCGTCATACAGCTGGGCAAAAAATGCCAGTGCATCTTCGGGTGAGTCTTCCTCCATGAGCTGCTCGAAAACTCGCTGTTCCTCTGCCGAGAGGTTGTTCCATGCGGCTTCCAACTCCTGCTCGTTGGCTGCGTTGACAAAGGCTTCGATTTCTTTTTTCATGGGGCATCCTCCTTTGGCTGCGGAAAGCGTTTTTCAAAAAGTATGGGTTTTCGTGAGAGCAAGAATCGTCCCGTGGCCACAAATTTTCAATTCTTGAAAATTTCCTGTCCCCTTTAGGACAGCTTCTTGTTGGGGCGTGCCTGCCCCAAACCCTGCCAGATAAAAGCAAAGGGGCATTATCTGCCCCGATGCTTTTCCTTTCGCTTCTGCTGTTTCAGTTCAAACTGACGTTGCTTTTCTGCTTCGCGTTGTTTACGGCTAAGTGCTTTTCGCACCAGATTGTTTTCTTCTCGCTGCATTTGCAACGCCTGCTGTGACTTTGTACCGATTCCTGTGGCAACTGTTTCCTTTCGGATTTGCCGTTGTAATCGCTTTGGGTTCACAGACTCTTTCTTTACAACTGTCTCAACAGATGGACTGAAGCGCAGCCGACTGTAATTCTTGAGCAGATACTCCCAGACTTCATAGTCCTTTGGTTCTGCACCAAACACGACTTTACACACTGAAAGCTTTCTTCTCTCAATACGTTCAAATACTCCGATCCAGAATGGAGCCTCAAAAAATACAGTCAGCTTTGTAGAATCAATGTCCATAACGAAACCCTCCTGAAATAAATCCTTACAGGAACGGACAACCCGGAGGGGAAGGTTACTTACCTACACCGTGCGGTGCAGACGGCTGGGCTACCTACCAGCTCTGGCATCTCTCGGGAAGAAATGCGTTGCGTTTTTATCCTGCTTTTATTATATAAAGCACATCCCTGTGCATTATATCTACCTTAATTGGTTTTCCAAGTGAAGTATACCACACTCGTGGTCAAATGACCACCCATATATACGAGAATTTGGCCGTTTTACTGCGTACGTGCGTACCAACCTTCCGTACGCACGTACGCAGCGATTCGCCCGAAACGCCCCTATATAACCGTTTCCCCTCGGAGAGCCCACTACACTTTGCAGGCCGCAGGGCTGAAAGTGTCATAGTGGGTTATTACACTTCCGCAGAAGTGCATTTCCCTCGCCGCAGACAGCCCGGTGCACCTTTGTGAGAGCTTTCTGTGCGGCGAATCCTCATCGCCCACAGGCGATATGAGCAGGGATTCCAAAGGGGCGCAGCACCCTTGGCACACGACTTTGGTACAAAGTCTAGTGTGTTACACCTTTCCAGAGATGTACACGTTCCTGAAATGCAAAAAGCCCCATACCCAACACCTTGACGGTGCGGCCATGGGACTTGATGCTTCCTCGGCCTAGCCGGGTACTCGTAACCAATCCTGACAGGCAGTTGCCGTGTCATTTCTCGAAAACTGTTTTACGAATACCCAGCAAGCGGGAACTTCCGGTTTTTCGTTGTTTGCATGATGAGCCTGCTCCGCCTGCCATAGGCAAGCTGCTATAAAACGGCAAGGTCTCCCGCAATCAAGAAACCTTGCCGTTTTGTGCTATATGTTGGCTGAATCAGGCGGCTTTCTGCAAACTCACAGCGCCACGCTGACCGGCAGAACATACACACCGTCGGCGGTGTAGAAGGTGATCTGAGTAACAGTCTTGCCGATGATGGATGCAAAATAAGGATCATCGGCATACCCAGAGTATAGCGGAGGGCATTCAGGCGCATCCCAGCCCAAAGGGCAGCCGCAGACAAAAGAAAAAGCGACGACCCGTGCAGGTGGGTCATCGCTTTTCTCGTCCCTTGCGGGACAGGCAGGGTAAATGATAAGAAGGTAAATGAAGAAAATAGCAAGGTAAAAACAAAGGCGTGCGCGGAGCCGAAGAAGGCGCTCCAAGGTGAAGATGTATCCAAGTTTCGCTTTTGTTGGATACAACATACCACTTTAGAACAGAAATTGCAAGAGGTTTTTTAAAAATTTTACTCAAAATTGCGCGGGAAATCGCATTTTTGTAGAAACGCACAAATTTTACGGAAAGTTCCCGGCAAACTGACGAACAAGCATAAAAACGGAAAACCTGCCGGAAAACCGTGCAGGATACCTTTATAAAACCGGCAGGCAATGGGAGATGGGCTTGGAAAGCTGATTTTCGTGGGATGTGGTCTGCACCGCTTTACAAGCAGCCGGTGATGTGTTAAGATGGACACATCTGCTGCAACCGGAAAAATACCCATACCGGGCAGCGGTGGCGTACCGGAAAAGTGCCCGGTGCCGGGAGGGGAGAAACGGATGACAAAGCTACTGCATGGCAATGAAAAAAGCCGCCTGAACGGCGGGCGGGAGCCGCTGTTCAGCCAGAAGGAGCTGCTGGTACTGGCCATCCCGCTGCTGGTGGAGCAGCTGCTGGAAGTGACGGTAGGCATGGCCGACACCATGATGGTGTCCCGCTGCGGCGAGGCGGCCATCTCCGGCGTCAGTCTGGTGGATATGATCAACAACCTTATCATCGTGCTGTTTGCGGCGCTGGCCACCGGCGGCGCGGTGGTGGTAAGCCAGTATCTGGGTGCAAAGGACCGCCCGGATGCGGACAAAAGCGCCGGTCAGCTGCTGCTGCTCAGCGGGCTGTCCGGCGTGGTGATCGGGGCGGTATGCTTTGTACTGGCACGCCCCATGATCCGGCTGTTCTACGGCTCGATTGACGCTGACGTGCTGGACGCAGGCGTGAAGTACCTGCAGATCATCGCCCTCAGCTACCCGTTTCTGGCGCTGTACAACGGCGGTGCGGCACTGTTCCGCAGCATCGGCAATTCTAAAATCTCCATGCAGATCAGCTTTTTGATGAACATCATCAACATCGTGGGCAACGCGGTGTGCATCTTCGGCTTCAAAATGGGCGTGGACGGCGTAGCATGGCCCAGTGTGGTGTCCCGCGTGGTGGCTGCGGCGCTGATCCTGCGCAAATGCTACCGGGAGGATGCAGTGCTTACCGTGCCCAAGACCCTGCGGCTGGACGGCGGCATGGCAAAGCGCATTCTGGGCATCGGAATCCCCTCGGCCTTTGAGAACAGCCTGTTCGAGGCCGGACGCATTCTGGTGGTGAGCATGATCTCCACCTTTGGCACGGTGCAGATCGCGGCAAACGCCGTGGCCAACAATCTGGACGGCATGGGCGTCATCCCGGGCAAGGCTATCAGTCTGGCCATGATCACGGTGGTGGGGCGCTGCATCGGTGCCGGCGACCACGAACAGACCGCCTACTACACCCGCAAGCTGCTGCTGTGGGCTTACATCACCATGGGGCTTTCCAACGGAGCGATCCTGCTGTTCCTCCGGCAGCTGGTGGGCATCTACGCCCTTTCCGGCGAGACGATGGAGCTGGCCATCACGCTGGTCACCATCCATGCGGGCTGCGCCATCATCTTCTGGCCGCTGTCCTTCGTGCTGCCCAACGCCCTGCGCGCGGCAAACGACGTGAAATTTACCATGGCGGTGTCCATCCTCAGCATGGCGTGCTGGCGGCTGGGCTTCAGCTATCTGCTGTGTGTCCGCATGGGCTGGGGCGCTGTGGGCGTGTGGGTGGCTATGGTCATCGACTGGACCTGCCGCGTGACCTGCTTTGTGCTGCGCTTCCGCAGCGGCGCATGGAAAACAAAATATCAGGCATAACATAAGGAGAAAAGCATGAAACTGATCAGCTGGAACGTGAACGGCCTGCGCGCCTGCCTGACCCACGGCTTTGCCGAGAGCTTTGCCGCGCTGGACGCAGACATCTTCTCGGTGCAGGAGACCAAGATGCAGCCGGGACAGGCAGATTTTGCGCCGGAGGGCTACACCGAATATACCTACTCTGCCGAGAAAAAGGGCTACTCCGGCACGGCCTGCTGGTGCAAAACGGCGCCGCTGGCAGTGACTACCGGCATCGGGCTGGAGCAGCACGACCACGAGGGGCGGGTGCTGACGCTGGAATACCCCGGCTTTTATCTGGTAAACTGCTACACCCCCAACAGTCAGGACGGGCTGAAGCGGCTGGACTACCGCATGGAGTGGGAGGACGCTTTCCGGGCTTATCTGCTGGCGCTGGACGCAAAAAAGCCGGTGATCCTGTGCGGAGATTTAAACGTGGCACACACAGAAATGGATATCAAAAACGCCAAGACCAACCGCATGAGCGCAGGCTTTACCGATCAGGAGCGCGCCAAGATGACCGAGCTGCTGGCGGCGGGTTTTGCGGACAGCTTCCGGGTGGTGCACCCGGACGAGGTGAAGTACAGCTGGTGGAGCTACCGCTTCCACGCGCGGGAAAAGAACGCGGGCTGGCGCATCGACTATTTTATCGTTTCCCGGCGCATTGCAGACCGCATCCGCGCCGCCGAGATCCACAACGAGATCTTCGGCTCCGACCATTGCCCGGTGGAGCTGCAGATCGACCTGTAATATAGGGAGAAGCCAATGCTGAAAAATTATCTGTTGATCTTCTTTATCTCCATGGTGCCCATCATCGAGCTGCGCGGAGCCATCCCCATTGGGCTGGGCATGGGGCTGCCGGTGCTGCCCACCTACCTTTTGTGCGTGCTGGGCAACATGATCCCGGTGCCCTTCATCTACCTGTTCGCCCGCAAATTCCTCATCTGGGGCTACCACAAGCCCCTCATCGGCCCCATCTGCCGCTTTTGCATCAATAAGGGCGAAAAGGGCGGCCGCGCACTGGAAGCCAAGGCAGGCAAGGGTCTGACTGTGGCACTGATGCTGTTCGTGGGCATCCCGCTGCCGGGCACCGGTGCGTGGACGGGCACGCTGGCGGCCTCCATTCTGGATATGAAGTTCAAGGACGTGCTGATCGCCTGCATGGGCGGCGTGCTGCTGGCGGGCATCATCATGGGCTTGGCAAGCGCCGGTCTGCTGGGCGCGCTCAGCGGGCTGTTTGCGGCGGGCTGACAAAACGCGGACGCTTTTGTCGTGAAAAATGCCGGTAGCTTTTCCGCCCGGAGTATGTTACACTGAATGATAGTTGTGAAAACCGGGATCTGCTCCCGGCCAGAAAGGACGTTATAGAACATGGATCAGGCACTGAATCAGAAAATTGACGCATACATTGCGGAAAATAAGGAGCAGCTGCTGCAGGACATTGCAGCGCTGGTCGCCATCGACAGCGTAGAGGGCACCCCGGAGGAGGGCGCACCCTTCGGCGCAGGCCCCCGTGCAGCACTGGACAAGACGCTGGAACTGGCAGCAGGCATGGGCTTTGCCACCCGCAACTGCGAAAACTACATCGGCTATGCCGAGCTGGCCGGTGCAGACCCGGAAAAATATCTGGCTACCATCTGCCATGTGGACGTTGTGCCCGTGGGCAACGGCTGGACGGCAGATCCCTTTAAGATGCGCATTCAGGACGGCTGGCTGCTGGGCCGCGGCGTCTCGGACGATAAGGGCCCGATGATCGTTACCCTGTACGCGCTGAAGTTCCTCAAGGAGCAGGGTTACCAGCTGCGCTACCCCATCCGTGCCATTGTGGGCGACAACGAGGAGACCCACATGAACGATGTGAAGTACTATCTGGAAAACTACCCCGCCCCCGTGTTCTGTTTTACCCCGGATGCCGAGTTCCCGGTGTGCAACGGCGAAAAAGGCCACTTTGGCGGTAAGATCGTCAGCCCGGTGTGCAACGGCGTCATTGCAGAGTTTGAAGGCGGTGTGGCCAACAATGCGGTGCCGGATCGCGCCAGCGCTCTGGTCAAGACCGATATCAGCAAGCTGAAGAATGCCCCCAACATCACGCTGGAGCCGGAAGGGGACGGTGTGCGGGTGCGCGGCTGGGGCAAATCCGGCCACGCCGCTATGCCGGAGGGCACGGTGAACGCCATCGGTCTGGTGGTGGATTACCTGCTGGACAACGGCCTGTGCAACGACACCGAGCGCGCCTATCTGGAGGCACTGCGCAAGCTGCACAGCTCCACCGCAGGCACCGGCCTTGGCATCGACTGCGCCGACGGCCCCTTCGGCCCGCTGACCATCATCGGCGGCCGCATCTATATGGAGGACGGCAAGCTGGTGCAGACCATCGACAGCCGCTTCCCCACCTGCACCAACGGCGAAAAGCTGACTGCACAGATCACTGCTGCGCTGGGCGAGGGCGCAAAGCTGGAGGATGTGGACGCAGCCGAGCCTTTCTACATTGAGGCCGACAGCCCCGCCATCCGCGCCTGCATCGACACCTACAACGAGGTGACCGGCGAGAACGCCACCCCCTTTACCATGGGCGGCGGCACCTATGCCCGCCACTTCCCCTATGCCGTCAGCTTCGGCCCGGAGCACGAGGATGTGAAGCTGCCGGAGTTCGGCGGCCCGATGCACGGTGCCAACGAGGCGGCTCCCATCGACAAGCTGCTGGAGGCCGTTAAGATCTACATTCTGGCGCTGCTGCGGCTGGAAGAGATCGACTTCTGAGGTCCGGCATGAACGTGCTTGTCATTGACGGGCAGGGCGGGGGATTGGGGCGCCAGCTGGTGGCTGCCCTCAGCGCCCAGTGCCCGGACATCCGGCTGGTGGCCGTGGGCACCAACAGTGTGGCCGCGCAGGCCATGCACAAGGCCGGGGCGCAGCGCGCCGCCACCGGCGAGAACGCCGTAGTGGTGAACTGCCGCAATGCGGATATCATCGTGGGACCCATCGGCATCGTTATTGCAGACGCGCTGCTGGGGGAGATCACGCCCGCCATGGCCACGGCGGTGTGCCAGAGCAGCGCCACCCGGGTGCTGATCCCGGTGAACCACTGCGAAAACTATATTGTCGGCGTGCCCGACCAGCCCATCGGCAGCCTTGTGGCTGCCGCCGTGCAGAAGGTGAAAGCCCTCTGTGCCGGGGAAGGCTGCTGAAAGGTGCTGTTTTTGCAGACCTTGTGCATAGGGCAGGCAAGGCCATCCAAAATGGCCGCCGCTTATCGGGTTGCGGCACCCAGCATCCGCATCGTGCCTTGGGCGGCACTTGCGTCTTGCTGGCCGCTGCCCCAACAACTCCTCCCTGTTTCCGCCACCGGCGGCGGTCGTCGTCGTTGCACTCTGGCCATATTCAGCGGAAGAATATTTTGAATTTCGGGGGACAGGAAAGTCTGCGGACTTTCCTGTCCCCATTTTCACAAGAGGGGTCGTAACAAAACAGGCGGCTGTACAAAATGCTGTACAGCCGCCTGTTTTGTTTATTCAGCGCATATTGCTGGTGCGGTGCTCCATCAGATAGGTAGCCTGCAGGTCTGCGATGTGCAGCTTGACCGCCAGCGGGTACTTGTCGTAGGCCTCTGAGATGGCAAAGCAGCCGCCCCGGGCAGCATCGTCAAAGCCGCCCATGTGCCAGCGGATGGCAACCGCTTCCTCCACCTTCAGCTTCATGAACCGCTCAATGAGGAACACACTCTTTTCGCCGTGACCGTAAGGGAAAAGGTCGTCCACACTGTAAAAGGGCGCCTTCTCCCACTGCCCGGTGGCTTCGTTCTTCACGTTGCGGGTGCCCAGCTTGTAGTAGTTGGCCTTGCACAGGTCGTGCAGCAGGGCACAGATGGCGTAGCTCTCCTCGCTTTCGCCCTCGGTGAAAAAGCTGTCGTGCAGCGCGTGGTAGACGTTCAGGCTGTGCATACACAGCCCGCCCTCACAGGCTCCGTGAAAACGGGTGGACGCCGGTGCGGTGAAAAAATCCGTCTTTTTGTCCAGCCAGTCCAGTAGCTTTTCACTGCCCGGGCGGGTGACGTGCTGCTGCCAGATGTCCAGAAACTCTGCGCGGTCGCCCCCGCTCACAGCTCCATGTCCTCCAGAATGCCCTTGAGGATGGCCAGCTCATCGTGGCTCAGGGAGATGCCCTTGCCCATGCGGGTGCCGTCCGGGGACCAGTCGCGGATGTCGTACTTGGGCTCGCCGTCATTCCAGCTGATAAGGTTCAGCTGGCGCTCCCAGCCGCGGGGGCGCTGGCTCAGCACGGCTACACGCTGGACAACTTCGTATTTGATCTCTGCCATATTGCAAAACCTGCCTTTATGTTTGTATGCTACCATAATAAGGGAAGTGCGGCGAGATTTCAACTGGTAAACTGAAATATTTTAAAAAATTTTTGTTACGCTCAGCCGTAAGGGGCGTCCTCGCGCCATTCCACCAGATCCAGAACGGCGGCGGTGTCCTCGTCCGGGGCGGGGTGGCGGCTGTGCAGCTTCTGCTTTGTGCTGAACAGCCCGGGCGCGTAGTGCGCCATCACGCTGGTCTGCACGTCCCCGGCCAGAAAGGCGGCGGCATTCTTCTGGCGGCAGGCCATGGGCGTGCCGTCTGTCATGGGGACGCCGGGCTTTTCCGGCTGCGGCAGCTCTGGCGGGGGCAGCTGGGTGCCGGGCGTGTCCGGCGCAGCCGGGGGCTGCAGGGGCATCCTACCCAGCGGCGGGGCATTGCGGGTGCTGTTTGCCTGCGGGGCGGCAGCGGTGCCGGGCTGGTTTTCCAGTTCGTGGCGGATGAAGGGTTCCAGAGAGTTCATCAAAATTCACCTCCGCCCCTAGTGTGCCCCGCCGGCGGCGTTTTACACCCGCAGCTCTACGGTGGAGCCGCCGGTGCGGGCCTTGTGCACCACCACCTGCCGGTCGATGCGGTCCTTGAGCGCCCCCACATGGGAGATGATGCCCACCAGCCGGTCGCCCTCGGTCAGGCCGGAGAGCACCCGGATGGCCAGCTCCAGCGATTCCTCGTCCAGCGAGCCGAAGCCCTCGTCGAGGAACAGGGTGTCCAGCCGGATGCCCCCGGCGCTGCTCTGCACCTCGTCCGAAAGGCCAAGCGCCAGCGCCAGCGATGCCTTGAAGCTCTCGCCGCCGGAAAGGGTCTTTACGCTGCGGCGGGTGCCGTTGTAGTGGTCGATGACGCCAAGGTTCAGCCCGGACTGGCTGCGCTGGTTCTCTGCACCGATGCGCTCCAGCTCGTATTGCCCGGCGGTCATCTGCATCAGCCGGGTGTTGGCGTAGCGCAGAATGCGGTCCAGATAGTTCATCTGGATGTAGGCTTCCAGCTTGATTTTTTGCTTGCTGGTCAGGGTGCCGCCCGCTGTGGCGGCCAGTGCGCTGACCCACTGCCACCGGCTTTCCAGCGTCTGCCGCGCTTCGGCGGCCGCGCGGTACTGTGCCGCCGTTTTGCGGTTGGGCAGCAACTGTGCCGAAAGCTGCTTTTCCCGGCTGCGCAAAGTCTCCCGCGCGGCGGTCAATTCTGCCTGCTGTGCGGTAAGCTCCTCGGCGCTGCAAGCGGGCAGCTCTTTTTGGGCGGCAGCCTGCTGTGCGGTCAGCGCCTCTACGGCGGCTTCGGCGGCGGCAACGGCCTGCTCGGCCTGTTTCAGCTTGCGCTGCGCCGTGTCCATGCCGGTGCGCAGGGTGCTTCGGTCGGCTTCCAGCTTGTCCAGCGCCGCCTGTGCGTCCGCGCGCCGGGGGTAGGGCAGGGCGGCGCGCCGCTCTGCGATTTGCCCTTCCAGCGCGTCTGCGCTGGCGTTCTGGACAGCGGCGCTGCGGTCGGCCTCGGCAGCGGCCTGCTCCAGCGCCGGACGCTGGCGGGTCTTTGCCTGCCGGTCGGCTTCCAGCTGCGCCTTGCGGCAGCAGTCGGCATCTGCTTGTCGGCACTGTGCAGCACAGTCTGCCTGTTCCGTCTGCAAGGCGGCGGCTTCCTCGGCCAGAACGTTGGTCATCAGGGCAAAGGTGAGGGGTACCGTGCCCTCCGGCGTGGTAAAGCGCTCCGGCAGCAGGGTCTCGGCGTCCCGCCGGAGGGAAGTTTTCGCCTCGTTGGCAGCAGCCAGTGCGCTCTGGGCGGCAGCGCTGGCGTTCTGCGCCTGCCGATCAGCTTCCGCAGCGGACTGCCGTGCGGCTTCTACCTGCGTCTGCGTGGGCGCGGTATGGGGCAGCAGGGCGCGGGCAGGGTGATGGGTACTGCCGCACACCGGGCAGGGCGCGCCTTCGACAAGGCTCTCGGCCAGCAGCCCGGCCTGTGCGTCCAGAAATGCCCGTTCCAGCGCGTCCCGCCGGGCGCGGGCTTCGTCCTGTGCGGCGGCAGCGGCGCGGTAACTCTCCTGCGCCTTGTGGGCAGTTTTGGCCTGCCGCTGGCAGTCCGCAAGGCGCTGTTCCAGCTTTGCCAGCGCTTCGCCGCGCTGTGTCAACTGGGCGCTGCGGTTTTGCAACGCTAACAGCCGGGTGTCCGCGTCTGCCAGCGCGGCAAGTTCGGTCTCAGCGGCGGCAAGAGCAGCGTTCAGGCTGTCCAGCTGGGTGCGCCGCTTTTGCGCCTGTGCCGCCGCCAGCCGGGCGGCGTCCCGCGCTTCGGTCTGCTGGCGGCAGACCGCGTCCAGCGCATCATAGGCCGCAAGGGCGCTCTGCGCCTGCGTCACCTGCGCGGTCAGGGCATCCAGTTGCACAGCGTCCCCGGCGTGGCGGTCAGCTTCGGCGCGGGCGGCATCCAGTGTGGGCTTTGCGGCGGCAAGCTCAGCCTGCCGGGCAGCCAGCTGCTGCGCCAGCCGCTGCGCCTGTGCGGCAGCACCCAGCTGCCGCTGCACCGTGTCCAGCTGGGCTTCGGTGGTGTGCAGGGCGGTGCCGGCTTCTTCCAGCGCCGCAGCCTGCCGGGCGGTCAGGGTGTCCAGCAAGGCAAGCGCTGTTTCCGGCACGGTCTGGGCGCACAGGGCGCGCAGCGCCTCGGCGTCCGGGTCGTCGGGGGCGAATTGCAGCCCGCCCAGCAGGCTGTCCAGCTTGGCGTTCTGGGCGGTGCGCTGCTGGTTCAGCGTGGATGCTTCGGCTTGTAAGCGCTCCTGCAGCTGGGCATAGCGCTGGGTGCGGAACAGCTTGCGGAAGATGCGGCTGCGCTCCTCGGTGGAGGCGTTGAGCAGCTTTGTGAACTGTCCCTGCGCAATGAGCACGATCTGAGAGAACTGGTTGTAGTCCAGCCCGATGATCTCCTGCACGGCAGCGGTCACGTCCTTCGCCTTGGTCACCGGCGGGCGGTCGTCCGGGTAGGTCAGGGTGGCATCCGCCTTTTCGGTGGTCATGCCCTCGCCCCGGGCCTTGGGACGCTGATACTCCGGGTTGCGGCGCACCGTATAGCGCACGCCGTGCACCTCAAATTCCAGCTCCACAAAGGTAGGGGTCTTGTCGTCTGCGTACTTGCAGCGCAGCATGGAGCCCTCCCGGATGCCGCTGCTGGAATGATCGTACAGCGCGTAGGTGATGGCGTCAAAAAGGGTGGTCTTGCCCGCGCCGGTGTCGCCGGTAATGAGGTACAGCCCGCCTTTGCCCAGCTTTTCAAGGTCAAGGGTAGTCTGGGCGGCATAGGGGCCAAAGGCCGAAAGGGTCAGTCGCAGCGGTCTCATACGGTGTCGCCCTCCTTCCAGATCTCCTCGATCAGTTCTTGGCAGAACGCCGTCTGCTCGGCGGTCATGGGCTGGTTGTTTTGCAGCTGGTAAAAGGCAGCCAGATGTTCCAGCGGGGAGATGTTCTCGGTGCGCTCCGGGGCGCAGATCTCCTGCTGCTGGCGGGTGCGCTGGTTGTCGTAGTCCAGCTGCATCAGGTTGGGGTAGATGACCCGCAGCCGCGCCAGCGCGTCCGGAACGTCCTGCTCGTCGGTCAGGGTAATGTGCAGGTAATCGTCCACGGCAGTGCCTTCGTAGCGGCGGCGGTCGGTCAGTTCCATGTAGCTGCCCCGCAGCCCGCGCAGATCGTGCCGGGGGGTCAGGGGCGCGGTGGTGATGTGCACCTCGCCCTTTGCGCCCAGCTCCACAAAGGTGGCGCTTTTGCGCTGCCCCACCTCTGAAAAGGAATATTTCAGCGGTGTGCCGCAGTAGCGCAGGGTCTCCCGCCCGACCTTTTGCGGGCTGTGCAGATGCCCCAGCGCCACATAGTCAAAGGCATCGAACAGGGCGGCGTCCACGCTATCCACCCCGCCCACCGAGGGCTCCTCGCTCTCGCAGGCGGCAGCACCTGCCACGAACTGGTGCGCCACCAGTACACTGCGGTGACCGGTGGCCGGGGTGCAGTGCCGCAGCACGCAGGCAAGGGCGTCGTTGTAGCTTTCAATGGGCTCGTCCGGCCAGACGTGCCGCACCATGGCGGGCTTCAAAAAGGGCAGTAAGTACACATCTACTGTGCCGTGGGCATCCTGCAGGGGGATGGGCTGCGGCGCACCGGTGAACACAGGGCTGACGTAGACTTGGCTGTCGGCCAGCAGGGCAGAGGCAAAGGCCACCCGGTCGGCAGAATCGTGGTTGCCGCTGATGGCGAATACCGGCAGCTTCCGCGCTGCCAGCTGGGTCAAAAACCAGTCCAGCAGCCGCACCGCCTCGGCAGGGGGGACGGGCTTGTCGTAAAGGTCCCCGGCCAGCAGCACGCCGTCCACAGGGGTCTCATCCAGCAGGGCCAGAATTTGTTCCAGAATATACCGCTGATCTTCCAGCATGGAAAACTCGCACACCCGCTTGCCCAGATGCAGGTCGGACAAATGCAGAAAACGCAAACAGGAACACCGCCTTTCAAAAAACGCTTTGCCCTATTATAACGCAGCCGCCGCTGCGGGCGCAACCAAGGAAAACAGAAAAAGCACCTGCAATGTCTGGAAACAATGCAGGTGCAGGGGGAAAACCCCTTCCGTCTTGCCGCTGCGCGTCAAGCCACCTCCCCCAAGGGGGAGGCTTTTGCCGCAGGCGACTGAAGGGGTCAGGTCAGAACATCTTTTCCCAAGTGGCGTAGCCCACACTGCCGTCTGCCGTCAGATCGTTGTGCCGCTGGAACCGCTGCACGGCGGCAGCGGTGGCCGCACCGTACTTGCCGTCATCCTTCAGCCGCTCGCCCAGAGAGTTGAGTTTTTGCTGCACCAGACGCACCGTGCCGCCGGAGGAGCCGGTGTGCAGCACGATGCCGGGGTAGGGCACCTTCAGTCCGTGCTTTGCGGTGTAGCGGGTGTAGAGCACGTTCCATGTGTTCTGTCCCACCTTGCCGTCCATGTTCATCTTGTTCTTCAGCTGGAACTCCTGCACGGCACGCTGGGTGCCGACGCCGAATTTACCGTCTGCCTTCAGCACATCGTACCATGTGCACGCATCGCGCACGCCGTTGAGCCACGTCTGCACAAGTGCCACGTCCGGCCCGGAGGAGCCGCGCTGGAGCAGGGAATAATAACCGGGAATCGCCATAGAGGGATCCCTCCTTTCCCTCCATGCTATGCTCCGGCGGGGTGCGGCGTCACCCCGCCAGCAGCACCGTCTGCCGCCGGGCGGTCAGCCGGTGCGCCCAGTCCACCAGCCGGAACCGCAGGATGTACTGCCCGCAGACAAGGTCGTTTTCCGCAGGCAGAGCGTAGCCGCCCTGCGCAAAGCTGCATAGCCCCGGGTACAGCACACACCACCAGTTGCGTCCACCGCCGCTGCCGATGTCGATGCGCACGGCATCGTACCGCCCGGCGGGCAGCTGACCGGTGGGGTAGCGCCGGGCGGGAAAGTACATATTCACAAGGTACACCCGCACCGGGGCACGGATGCCCTGCGCGGCCAGCGCCCGCTGCGCTGCCAGCTGAAACTGCAAAAGCCGCCCCGCCGCCCATGCCCGCGCCTCCGGTGCGCTTTGCGCCGGGCATTGCTGCATCACGGCCAGCACGGCGTCCCGCACCCGGAGTTTGGCGCTCTGGTCGGCTACGGCATCACTGGCCGCCCGGATGTGCAGCCGCAGGGTGTCGGCACACAGCGCTGCCCCGGCATCCAGCTGGGTGCGCCCCCAGCACAGCCCCTGCAAAGCGCCGCACAGCGCAAAGCCCGCCAGCAAGCTGGCGCACAGCAGCCGCATCTGCCGGACGGAAAGCGGTTTTGAAAACCAGCGAAGCATAAAAAACAGACCCCTCTTCTGGAAATGATAACCAGAGGATGGGTCTGCTGCGGCGGGGTTATACAAAAAAATAAATCCTCTCAGTCATTGCTGCGCAATGACTGAGAGGATTCGTATCAGTTCTTCAAAGACTGCATGGGTGCGGGCAGGCGGCCGCCGCGGTTGATGAACACCGAGGGGTCGTGACTGTTCACCGGCATGATGGCGCCGTAGCCCAGCAGGCCGCCGAAGTCCAGCACCTCACCGGCCTTGCGGCCGATGGCGGGGATCACGCGCACGGCGGTGGTCTTGCTGTTCACCATGCCAATGGCGGCTTCGTCCGCGATCAGGGCGCTGATGACGGCAGGGGTGGTGTCGCCGGGGATGATGACCATGTCGATGCCCACAGAGCAGACGGCGGTCATGGCTTCCAGCTTTTCAATGGTCAGGCAGCCGATCTCGGCAGCGTGGATCATACCGGCATCCTCACTGACCGGGATAAAGGCACCGGACAGGCCGCCAACGTGGTTGGAGGCCATCACACCGCCCTTCTTCACGGCATCGTTCAGCAGGGCAAGGCAGGCGGTGGTGCCGCAGCAGCCGCAGGTCTCCAGACCCATCTCTTCCAGAATATTGGCCACGCTGTCGCCGATGGCCGGGGTGGGAGCCAGAGAAAGGTCGATGATACCGGCGGGCACGCCCAGTGCCTTGGAGGCAAGGTTTGCCACCAGCTGACCCACGCGGGTGATCTTGAAGGCGGTGCGCTTTACCAGCTCTGCCACCTCGTCAATGGGGGCGTCCTTGGGCAGGCGTGCCAGCGCGGCGCGCACAGCGCCCGGGCCGGAAACGCCCACATGGATCTCGCAGTCCGGCTCGCCGGGGCCGTGGAAAGCACCGGCCATGAAGGGGTTATCCTCCGGGGCGTTGCAGAACACCACCAGCTTGGCAGCGCCGATGCACTGACGGTCGGCGGTCAGCTCGCTGGCCTTCTTCACGGCTTCACCCATCAGCTTGATGGCGTCCATGTTCAGGCCGGCCTTGGTGGCGCCGATGTTCACCGAGCTGCACACGATGTCGGTCTCGGCCAGTGCGCGGGGGATGGATTCGATCAGGCGGCGGTCACCGGCGGAAAAGCCCTTGTGCACCAGTGCGCTGTAACCGCCCACAAAGTTGACGCCCACCTTTTTGCCGGCGGCGTCCAGCGTCTTTGCAAAGTCCACGGGGTCTGCCTCCGGGCAGGCACCCAGCAGCATGGCGATGGGGGTAACGCTGATGCGCTTGTTGATGATAGGGATACCGTACTCGGCGCTGATGTGCTCCACGGTGGAGACAAGGTTCGCAGCCTTGGTGGTGATCTTGTTGTAGATGTTCTCGCAGGCCTTTTTGGGGTCCGGGTCGATGCAGTCCAGCAGGCTGATGCCCATGGTCACGGTGCGCACGTCCAGATTATCCTGCGTGAACATCTCGATGGTTTCCAGGATATCCCCGGTGTTAAACATACTCATAGCGGTTGCGGGCTCCTTTCCGGCTCAGATGGTGTGCATGGCGTCAAAAACTTCCTGACGGGTCACGTTGATCTGCATCCCCATCTCGGCGGCAAGTGCATCGGTGCGCTTGTGCAGCTGGTCGTGGTCAACATTGCAGTTGGAAAGGTTCACCAGCATGATCATGGCAAACATTCCCTGCAGGATGCTCTGGGTCACATCCTCGATGTTGATGTTCAGCTCGGTGCACAGACCGGCCACCTTTGCGACAACGCCCACGGTATCGTGTCCAATGACGGTAATGAAAGCTTTCATGGTTTCCACCCTCGTTTTCCTTATAGTGATTGGTGCCGCCAAAGACCCGGCACACGCTTACCCTTCCAGTATAGCAGATTTAGCAAATTTTGAACACACTTTTTGTAAAAAAGAGCAGAATACGGGGGCAAAAGACATTCTATATAAAAATCAAGTGCAATCTGCCGGGGCTTGTGCTATACTTATACTTAATTTCCCACGGATTTCCGTGTAGAGGGTTGATAAGGAGTATATGACAATGGAACAGCTTTTGAAGATTCTGGAAAACAACGCCCGGCTGCCCGTGGAGGACATTGCCACCATGCTGAACAAATCCCCCGCCGAGGTGGCGGCGATGATGGACCTTGCCCGGGCGCAGGGCATCATCAAGGGCTACAAGACCCTTGTGGACTGGGAAAAGGCCAAGGTGAACCGCGTGGAGGCGGTCATCGAGCTGAACGTCAGCCCCAAAAAGAGCCGCGGCTTTGACGAGATCGCTGCCACCATTGCCGCCTTTGACGAGGTGGAGAGCGTGCTGCTGATGAGCGGTGGGTACGACCTGCAGCTGGTGATCAAGGGACAGACCTTCCAGGAGATCGCCCTGTTTGTGGCAAAGCGGCTTTCGCCGCTGGACGATGTGCTGTCCACCGCCACTCATTTTGTGCTGCGCACCTACAAAAAAGAGGGGCGGCTGTATCAGGATGAAGAAATTGATGAAAGAGAGTGCACGGTGCTGTGATGGATTATGATAAACTGATCGCGCCTGCCGCCAAGGCCATGCGCCCCTCCGGCATCCGCAAATTTTTCGATCTGGCCGCCGAAATGCCCGAGTGCATCAGCCTTGGCGTAGGCGAGCCGGACTTCAAGACCCCGTGGGCTGTGCGCGAGGCCGGCATTGAAAGCCTTGAGCATGGCCGCACCCGCTATACCTCCAACGCCGGCTTAAAAGAGCTGCGCGCCGAGATCAGCCGGTATCTGGAGCGGCGCATGAACCTGCGCTACGACCCCATGCGGCAGATTTTAGTGACCGTGGGCGGCAGCGAGGCCATTGATATGTGCATCCGCACGCTGGTAAAGCCCGGGGACGAGGTGATCATCCCGGAGCCCTGCTTTGTGTGCTACGAGCCCATCACCACCCTGTCCGGCGGCGTGCCGGTGCACGTTGCCTGCCGTCAGGAGGACGAGTTCCGTCTGCGTGCCGAGGCGCTGAAGGCAGCCATCACCCCCAAGACCAAGCTGGTCATCATGCCCTTCCCCAATAACCCCACCGGTGCGGTGATGGAGCGGGAAGATCTGGAAGCTGTGGCAGAGGTGCTGCGCGGCACCGACATCATGGTGCTGTCCGATGAGATCTACGCTGAACTGAACTACGGCCTGCGGCCGCACGTTTCCATTGCCACCCTGCCTGGCATGGCAGAGCGCACCATCGTGGTGAACGGCTTTTCCAAGAGCTACGCCATGACCGGCTGGCGTCTGGGCTACGCCTGCGGCCCGGAGGCGGTCATTAAAATTATGACCAAGATTCACCAGAGCGCCATCATGAGCGCCCCCACCACCAGCCAGTACGCCGCCATCACTGCCCTGAAGGAGTGTGATGGCGAGATCGACCGGATGCGGGACGAATACAATATGCGCCGCCGTCTGGTAGTGCGCAGCTTCAACGACATGGGACTGACCTGCTTCGAGCCCCGGGGTGCGTTCTACGCCTTCCCCTGCATCAAGAGCACCGGCATGAGCAGTCAGGAGTTCTGCACAAAGCTTTTGGAGCAAAAGCACGTTGCCATCATCCCCGGCGATGCCTTTGGCGCTTCCGGCGAGGGGTACTGCCGCGTTTCCTACGCTTACAGCGTGGAGCACCTGACCGAGGCGCTGAAGCGCATCCGGGAGTTTTTGGTGGAAAACAACATCTACCACGGCAACTGAGGAGGAACACAGATGGAACGGCGAGAGCGGAGAAACGCAGTGACCGTGCTGGCCCCGGCCAAGCTCAATCTGGCACTGGATGTAGTGGGCTTGCTGCCCAATGGCTACCATGCGCTGGACATGACCATGCAGACCATCACCTTGTACGAGCGGGTGATGCTGCGCCGCAGCGCCGGGCTCAGTCTGCGTCTGCCGGGCAGCCTTGTGCAGCCCAACGATAAAAACACCGCCATCAAGGCGGCGCTGGCGTTCTTCCACTACACCGGCCTGCTGGCGGGGGTGGATATCACCATCTACAAAAACACCCCGGTGCGGGCGGGTATGGCGGGCGGCAGCGCAGACGCCGCCGCCGTGCTGGTGGGGTTAAATGCCCTGTACGGCGCAAAGCTTTCCATGAGCGAGCTGTGCGCGCTGGGCGCTGGCATCGGTGCGGACGTGCCCTTTGCCCTGATGGGCGGCACCTGCCGGGTGCAGGGCGTGGGCGACCTGCTCAAGGCGCTGCCGCCCGTGCCGGACTGCTGGTTCACGGTGGTGATGCCGGATTACGGCGTGTCCACCCCGGAAGCCTTTGCCGCCTACGATACCGTGGGCAGCAGCATCCACCCGGACTGTGAAGCGCAGGAAGCAGCCATCCGCGCCGGAGATTTAGATGCCGTATGCGCTGCCGCCGGTAACGCGCTGGAGGAGTGCAGCGGCGCAAAGGATAACGAGGCGATCAAAGCCCTGCTCCGGGCGCACGGCGCTGTCACCGCGCTGATGACCGGCAGCGGCGCGGCGGTGTTCGGCGTGTTCCGGGACGAAGCTGCCGCCAGAGCCGCCGCAGCGGCAGCAAAGCGGCAGTGGCCGCAGGTCTACGTTGCGCAGCCCGACCGCGGCGGTGCCCGGGTGATCCGCTAAAAAAAGTATAAACCTCCTTCCCGCAGGGCATACTGAACCCAAAGGAAGGAGGTCTTTTTTGTGCAGACCTTTTACAAAATCTGCCTGCTGCTGCTCATCGTGGGCGGTGTGAACTGGGGGCTCGTGGGGCTTTTTCAGTTCGACCTTGTGGGCTGGCTGCTGGGCGGCAGCACCTCGGTGTGGTCCCGCATCGTGTTTGCGCTGGTGGGCTTGGCCGCCCTTGGCTGCATTCCGAATCTGTTCAGCGAGAAACCGGAGGAAGAATAACAAAACAGCTGCTGCACTTTCGCGTGCAGCAGCTGTTTTACGTTATTTTATTGGTCGTTATCCACATCGTCCCAGCCGATGAGGTCGGGCAGGGTCAGCGTTTCGTCCGAGCAGTGGTGGCTTGCGCGGCGCTGGTCGGCAGCCTTGGCGTGCACTACCTCGCGGGCAAGCTCCCGGATGGCAATGCAGTCCTCCGGCAGGTCGGTCTGGCTGCGGCCGGAGTGGGTGAACAGGATCTGCCCCTCGTGGCCGACGATCAGGGTCATGGGCAAAATCTGCGGGGCATTGCGGTCGTAGTGATAGCCGGCATCCCGGGCACTTTTGTAGATGCGCTGGGCAGAAAAGCTCCAGCTCAAAAGCCCGCGTGCCTGTTCTACCCCCAGATAGCTGTACAGCACGCCCGGCGCATCGCAGATGATGGGGAAGGGAAACTCTTTCCCCTGCGTAGCCTCGGCCACCGCGCGGGGGGCAGAGCGCACCACGCACGCCAGCCGCACACCCCGCAGCCGCGGCAGGGTCTTTAAGTAGCGGGCAAGGTATTCCCGGGTGACCGGGTGGTCGAACCCGGGCAGAAAGATCATGCACAGGGGCTCGGTGCCCGCACACAGGGCGTAAAAATCGTTGCCGGGGGTGGTGGGGGTGTCAAAGGTGAACCGGGGAATGGAGGTACCAACCAGATGCTCAGAGCTCATGCCGCAATTGCACATCCTTTCAAATGGTGATAAAAAAATCCACAGCCGTGCCCTGTGTTTGCAGGGGCACAAGCGGTGGATTGGATTACTATAAAGATCCCGCCCGGTCGTCTGCGGTCAATCAAACCTACCCTTACGGACAGGTGGGTGCCCTGTCGCCGGAATCACGCTTCCTCATCGAACCTCCATGGTCGACCCATGGCGGGGAGGTCTGCAATCCACCGGAGAACCCCGGGCTCCCGTTGAATGATTAGTAGGATCATACAAACCGCAACAAATCGAGCCGGGCAGGAAGTCTTGCACGGGTCAATCCGTCAAAGGACTTACTCGATATCGTAGTCCTCGCTCAGACGCTGCTCGAACAGCTTGCTGACTTCCATCAGCACCTCGTCGTCCTCTACAACGTCCAGATATTCGCCTTCATCGTCCTCCCCGACACTCAGGATCACCAGCTGGGCGTCCTCGTTCAGGTCCTCTTCGTTCTCGGCGTATTCCACAACAGCCAGATAATGAACACCCTTGTGGTCCAGCGCATCGATCACCTCAAAGGTGACCTCGTTGCCGTCCTCGTCCTCAAGGGTCATCAGGTCGGGCTGATATTCTTCCTCAGTATTGGGGTTCTTGATCTCGTCAGACATAGTACGCTCCTGTATTGCTTCATCACAAAAAGCAGTTGGTGCTGCGGGCTGCACCCCGCTTGGTCTGCTTATAGTGTAGCGTGTTTTGCCCGGTTCGTCAAGATGCTTTTTCGCACAGAAATCATTGGATAAATTTTCACGCAATTTCCTCTCGCACTGCCGCACAGAATATGGTATACTACTGGTTGAATCTTTTGCGCTGCGCTGTGCAGCGTTGCAGTACAGTATATGGAACAGGGAGCGGGAATATGTTGAAAAAATTCGGGGTAGTCTGTCTTGCGGCGGTGCTGCTGCTTACCGGCTGCACGCTGCGGCCGCAGGAAAACGGCAGCAAAGTCCAGAGCATCAGCCGCCCGGCGGTGGAATCGGCAGAGCTGCAATTCACCCACCCGGCGGCGGGGGACACGGTTGCGGTGTTCGATACCTCTGCGGGTGTTTTCCGGGCGCTGCTCTTCCCGGAAAAGGCTCCGCAGGCCTGCGATAACTTCATCGGCCTTGTGCAGCAGGGCTACTACAACGGCCTTACCGTGAGCCGGGTGGAGAACCAGTTTGTGGTGGAAGCCGGGCAGGGCGCAGACGGCAAGGGCTCTACCATCTGGAAGGGCAATCGCTACCCGGTGGAAGCATCGGACAGCCTGCACCATTACGCCGGGGCGCTGTGCATGGGAGTGGACGCCTCCGGCGCGTGCGCCAGCGTGTTCTATGTGGTGGAATCGCTGCCGGGAGAACAGTCGGTAACGCAGGAGCTGGTGGACCAGATGAACGCCGCCGGTTACCGCGCCGAGGTGGTATCCGCGTACCAGACGGCAGGCGGTGCGCCCTATCTGGACTACACCGACACTGTGTTCGGGCAGGTGTACGAGGGCATGGACATCGTGGACACCATCGCCCAGACCGCTGTGGACGAAAGCCAGAAGCCCACCACCGATATCACCATCAACAGCGTGAGCATTGAAACCTATCAGGGATAATAGTAAAGTCAAAAAAATGATGCCTGTGCGTGAGCACAGGCATCATTTTTATATCTCCCCGGGATGCTCCTTGCGCCATGCAAGGTAGTCCTCTAAAATCACCGTGGCGCTGACCGAATCCAGGATCTCCTTGCGGCGGCTGCCGTAGGTGCCGCTCTCGTCCAGAAGGTCGGCGGCGGCACAGGTGGTCTGGCGCTCGTCCCACATCCGCACCGGCAGGCCGCTCCAAAGCTCCACGGTCTTTGCCAGCTTGCGGCTCTTGGCGGCGCGCTCACCCTCGGTGCCGTCCATATTCAGCGGCAGACCGATCAGGATCATCTCGGCTTCGATCTCCTTGGCTACCTCGCAGACCCGGGCGGCAACCTTGTTGCGCGCCTTTAAGGTGATCTGGGGCGTGATGGCGGTGGTAAGAAATTCGGTGCGGTCGCAGGTGGCAAGGCCGGTGCGGCTGTCCCCGTAGTCAACGGCTAAAATCTTCATACAAAGTCCCTTTCCGGTGTGCAGAATGTTTTTTTTCAGTGTACCACAGCAGCGGCGGGATTGCAAAGAAAAGCGGTGGTTTTATCTCCGCTTTCGTGTTACAATAAAGGCAAAAATCAATGAGCGGGAGGAAACCGAAATGCTGAAACTGGTTCTGGGCGCTTCCGGCAGCGGCAAGACCACCCTGCTGTATGCCCGCATCCGCGCCCGCGCCGAGGCGGGCAAGCGCAGCATCCTGCTGGTGCCGGAGCAGTTCACTTCCAGCACCGAGGCACGCATCTACCGGGAGCTGGGAGATGCCCTTTCCGGCATGGTGGAAAGCTATTCCTTCACCAGTCTGGCGGAGCATATCCTTGCGGCGCTTGGCGGCGCGGCGGTGCAGACCCTGACCGATGCCGGACGGGCGGTGCTGGTGCGCCGTGCACTGGAGGAATTGCAGGATAACGTGCACTACTACTACCGCCACCGGCGCAGCGCGGCCTTTTGCCAGATGGCTGCCGAGACCATTGACGAATTGAAAAGCGCCGGGCTTTCCGGGCAGCAATTGCAGGAGCTTGCCCGGGACTGCGGCACCGAGAGCGCAAAGCTGGGCGAGCTGGCGCTTATTTTTCAGGGTTACGAGAGCCTGCTGGCGGGCACCGGCATGGACCCTGCCGACCGTCTGGAACTGGCGGCTGACCGGCTGGAAGCCGCGCTTGCCCGGGACGAACTGCCGGACTTTTTGCGCGAGCGCGAGGTGTTCATTGACGAGTTCGATACCTTCAACGCGCCCAAAAAGCGGCTGATGGGCGCCATGCTGGCTGCGCTGCCCGCCGTAACGGTGGCACTGTGCGAGGACGGCGCACCCATGCAGCCCGGGGACCTGGAACTGTTCTCCGGTGCAAAGCAGGTGGCGGCGCAGCTGCGCCAGCTTGCGCGCAAAAACGGCGCACAGGTGGCCGCACCGGAGCTGCTGCGGCGGGACCTGCGCCATAAAAACGCCCCGGGGCTTGCCGCCTTGACTGAACTGCTGGAGACCGGCAGCTGCACCCCGCCGGAAAGCGCCCCGGAGCTGCGGCTGTTTGCCGCCGCCAGCCGGGAGGAGGAAGCCCGCTGTGCCGCAGCCGCCATCCGCCGCTTGATGCGGCAGGGCGTGCGCTGCGGAAAAATTGCGGTGGTCTGCCGTGATATCAGCCTGTACCGGGCTGCGGTGCGGTACGAGTTCCGCATGGCAGAGATCCCCTTGTACTGCGACGAGCCCACCACCCCGGAGTTCAGCGCCCCCGCCACGGCGGTGCGGGCACTGCTGGCATTGCTGCGGGGCGCGGACATGACCGAGCAGCTGACCGTGCTGGCCAAGACCGGCCTGTGTGACCTGACCGAGCCGGAGGTCTGCGCGCTGGAAAACTACGCCTACACATGGTCGCCCAATGCAGCGGCGTGGCGGGCAGAATTTACCAAAAGCCCCCGGGGCTTCGGCGATGCTGAGCTGACCGAGGAGGACACCCAGAACCTGACCCGCGCCGAGAACGCCCGCAAAAAGCTGGTGACGGCGGTGGATACTTTGCGCAGCAAGGTGCGCAGCGCCAACGCCGAGCAGATCAGCCGGGCGCTGTATTTCTGTCTGAAGGAGCTGGGCGCAGAGGAACAGCAAGCCGCGCAGGTGGAGGATATCCGCACCGCCCGGGGCATCCCGGCAGCGGAGGAAGCCGCCCGCGAGTGGAACGTGGTGATGCAGCTGCTGGACGAGATGGCGCGGCTGCTGGGCAGTCAGGGCATCACCGTGCCGGAGTACGAGGATCTTTTCAGCCTGCTGCTGCGCTCCTCTGACCTTGGGCACATCCCGCAGACCTTGGACGCGGTGGTGCTGGCAAGCGCCGGTAAAATGCGTCTGGATGCGCCGGACTATGTATTCGTGCTGGGGCTTGCGGAGGGGGAATTTCCCTGTACCCCCGCAGAAAGCGGCCTGTTGACCCACGCCGACCGCGACCTGCTGATGGCAAAACAGATCGACCTGCCGGACTGTTTTGAGAACCGCGTGGTGCGTGAACAGGTCTGTTTTTACAAAGCCCTTACCGCCCCGGCAAAGGGGCTGTGGATGAGCTGGCCGAAGGGGCAGGGGCAGACCCTGTGCGCCGCGCTGGAGCCCATCGTGGAGGCATTGCAGCCTGCTGCGCCGCAGCTGGAACTTGTCGACCTTGCCGCCACCCCCGCAGACGGCTTGGACGTGCTGGGCGGCGGCTGGCCGCTGACCGAACGGGAGCGCGCCAGCCTGACCGAGGCACTGCGCGCCCCCGGCGAGGGGGTACAGGCACCCCGGGGGCTGGCCCTGCTGCAGCGCATGGAGCAGGATCCACCCCGGCAGGTGCAGGATCTGCCCACGCTGGAAGCGCTGCTGGGCAGGCGGCTGCACATCTCGCCCAGCCAGCTGGAAAAATACTATACCTGCCGCTATGGCTACTTTTTGCAGTATGTGCTAGGGCTCAAGCCCCGCCGCCGTGCAGAACTTTCGGCCGACCAGAGCGGTACCCTGATGCACTGGGTGCTGCAGATGGCGCTGGACCCCCACCCCGGGGCAGACAACCCCTGTGCCGGGCTGCGCCCCTTTTTGGAGCTGGACGATGCCGCCATGGCTGACCTTGCCGCCGCGCTGGTGGACGAGTACGCGCGGCGCTATCTGCCGGAGGATACCGCACGCTTTGCCTACCTGCTCTCCCGGCTGAAAAAGAGCATGACCAGCCTGCTGTGCTACCTGCGGGACGAGCAGAACCAGTCCCAATTCAAGCCCGTGGCCTGTGAGTTGAAGATAGGCCGGGGCGAGGACGCCGTGCCCGGGCAGGTGTACCGCCTGTCGGACGGGCGCACGGTGCAGCTGGTGGGCACGGTGGATCGCGCGGATGAATGGATCGAGGAGGACGGCACCCGCTGGGTGCGGGTGGTAGACTACAAGACCGGCAGCAAAAAGCTGGACTTGAAAGAGGTCTACTGCGGGCTGGACTGCCAGATGCTGCTGTATCTGTTCAGCCTGACCCGGGATGCGGGCGGGCGCTTTACCGGCGCACAGCCGGCGGGCGTTTTGTATCTGCTGGCCGACCCCGCCCCCCAGACCCTGCCCCGCGAACAGGCTGCCCGGGCGGTGGAGTATCAGCTGGACGGCCTTGTGCGGGACGAGCAGAAGATCTTTGACGCGATGGACGCGGACGAAACCGGCAAGTACCTGCCCTTTGGCTACCGCAACGGCGCACCCAGCCCCTACCAGAAGGACAAGCGGGCGGACAGCGCCAAGCTCAGCCGCATCCAGCTGCATCTGGACGACCTTGTCACCCAGATGGGTGAGCAGCTTTACGGCGGGCGGATCGATGCCGAGCCGCTGGTAGTGAGCAGCAGCAAAAGCCCCTGCACATGGTGCGATTACAGCTTTATCTGCTGCCACGAGACCGGGGTGCATGAGCGTGCGCTGGAAGCCCCGCCCAAGCCCTTTGAACCCGAGGAAGAAAACGAAGAAGAGGAGGAACAGCCGTGAGCGGACCTGAATGGACCCCGGCGCAGCAGGCCGCTATTGCAGACCGGGGCGGTGCGCTGTTGGTAAGCGCAGCCGCAGGCAGCGGCAAGACTGCCGTGCTGACCGAGCGGGCGGTGCAGCTGATCACCGACCCGGAGCACCCGGTCAACGCCGACCGGCTGCTCATCGTCACCTTTACCAATGCGGCGGCGGCAGAGCTGCGCGCCCGCATCGGACAGGCGCTGCTGCACCGCAGCCAGCTGCAGCCCGGCAACGCCATGCTGCGCCGTCAGCGGATGCTGTTGCAGCGCGCGCCCATCTGCACCATTGACGCTTTTTGTCTGAACCTGCTGCACAAGCACTTTCAGGCGCTGGATATCCCGCCGGATTTTGCCCCGGCAGATCCCGGTACCGTGCAGCTGCTGCGGGGGGCGGCACTGGCCGAAACGCTGGAAAACGCCTACCGTGACCCGGATTTCTGCGCCTTTGCAGACCTGTACGGCAAGGGACGCACAGATAAACCGGCGGGCGATGCCATTTTGCAGATCTACGATTTTCTGCGGGCGCTGCCGGATTACGACCGCAAGCTGGATGAATTTCTTGCCCCTTACGAGCAGGAAAACGGCTTTGCTTCCACCTGCTGGCACGACCTGCTGCTGGCCGAAGCCGCCCACTGCGCCAAGGCTGCGCGGGAACTGCTGACAGCGGCACTGGCCGACTGCCGTGCGGATCTTGATCAGGAACTGGCAGCTGCCGAGGAGAAAAAGACCCCCTCTGCCCGGGCAAAGGCGCAGCTTGCGGTGGCAGAAAAATACGAGGAGGCTGGTACAAGGCTGGAAAAAGCCGCCGCCCTCTTTGCGCAGGCGGAGCAGCTGGCCGCTGCCGGGCAGTGGGACCCACTGTACGACCTGCTCACCCCCTATGTGCTGGGCATGGAGGAAGCCCCCGGCCTGAAGGGCATGAAAAAGCGTCTGGGCGGCGACCACAAGGCCGAGATCAAGACCCGCTCGGACGAAGCCGCAGCCCTGTTTGAGCAGATGACCCAACTCATCTGCTGCTCCGAGGCCGAGGCCGAGACCGACCGGCAGATCACCCTGCCCCGGCTGCGGGCGCTGTTTGCCGCCGTGCGGGACTTCGATGCCCGGTTCACAGCCAGAAAGCGGGAGCGCAAGCTGCTGGAATTCAGCGATTTTGAACACCTTGCCCTGCGCCTGCTGCGCACCCCGGAGGGGGTGCCCACCCCCCTGTGCGAGAGCATCCGTCAGGACTACGCCGCCGTGATGGTGGACGAATACCAGGACACGAACGCCCTGCAGGATGCGCTTTACCGCTGCCTTGCCGCCCCGGCGGGGGATAACCTCTTCCTTGTGGGCGACTTAAAGCAGAGCATCTACCGCTTCCGGCAGGCAGAGCCCGGCATCTTCCGGCAAAAGCTGGACAGCTGGCCGCTGCTGCCGGGCGCAAAAGCCCGTCCCCGCCCGCCGGAGGACACCCCGGGCGCGGACGCTCTGCTGGCGCTGGATGCAAACTTCCGCTCCGCACCGCAGGTAGTGGCGGGCATCAACTATCTCTTTGAGCAGCTCATGACCCCGGAGCTGGGCGATACCGCCTACGGCGACGGGCAGCGTCTGGTCTGCGGTGCGCCCGGAGAATATCAGGGCAGCGTGGAGGTGCAGTTTCTGCCGGACGATGAGACGGAAACCGATGCAGGCTGGATCGCCGAGCGCATCGCGCAGCTGGTTTCTGCCGGGGAGCCGGTGCGGGAGGGCAGCACCACCCGCCCGGTGCGGTACGAGGACTGCTGCGTGCTGCTGGCAGCGCGCACCGAGTTCCCGGCCTATGTGGAGGCACTGACCGCCCGGGGTATCCCGGTATACGCCGACGCCCGGGAGAACCTGATGCTTGCGCCCCACATCCGCCCCCTCATCGCCCTGCTCAAGGTCATCGACGACCCTTCGCAGGATATCTATCTGGCTGCTGCCATGCTGGGCCCCATGTTCGGCTTTACGGAGGATGACCTTGTGCGGCTGCGCGCCCGCAGCCGTCAGGTGCCGACAGAGCCGGACAAAAAGCCTGCCCGCATCAGTCTGTACGGCGCGCTGCTGCTGGCGCTGGAGGACCCGGCCGACGACCCCTTTACCGAGAAGGTGAAGGACTTCTACGCCCACCTCACCGCCCTGCGGCAGATGGCGCGCAGTGCCCCGGCAGAGCAGCTGCTGGAAGAAATTTTTGCCTCCACCGGTTATCTGGCGGCGCTGGGCGTGCTGGAAAACGGTGCCCGCCGCCGGGAGGATGCCCGCCGCTTTGCCTCCTTCTGCGCCGCCTCTGGCACGGGCGGCATCTCGGCGCTGGTGCGCGCCATTGATGCCGCTGCGCAGGCCGGCAGCACCGGACAGGACACCGTGCCCAGCGGGGTACACCCGGGATGTGTGTCCATCATGACCATCCACCGCTCCAAAGGCTTGCAGTTCCCGGTGGTGTTCGTGGGGGATACGGCGCGCAAGTTCAACGCCTCGGATATCCGTCAGCCGGTGCTGGTGCACCGCAGCTACGGCGCGGGGCTGCGGCTGCGGCCGGAAAACGGCGAGGGCGCCTACAAGACCGCCGCCTACACCGCGCTGGCCGCTGTCCACGCCAAAGAGCTGCGCAGCGAGCAGATGCGCCTTTTGTATGTGGCGCTCACCCGTGCGCAGGATAAGCTCATCCTCACCGTGCCCCTGAGCAGCGGCAAGAGCGCCAAGCCCTTTGCCAAGGCGGCGGCTTTTCTGGCTGCCGGGGCGGGAGCCACGCTGCACCAGCAGGCCAACAGCTTTGCCGACTGGCTGCGGGCGGCGCTGCTGGTGCACCCGGACGGCGGGGTGCTGCGGCAGCTTTCCGGCAACCGGGAGCTGCTTTTTGTGCAGACCGAAAGTGTGATGGCTATCAAGGTGTGTGACGATGCCGTGCAGCTGTCCGAGGAATCAGATGCAGCCACGCCGGACGAAGCGCCGGAGACAGACCCGGCACTGGTAGAGACCCTGCGGCAGGGCTTTGCGTGGCAGTACCCGGCGGCAGCGCTTGCGCAGGTGCCTGCCAAGGTCAGCGTGACCAGCATCGTGCACAAGGCCGAGCAGACCACGCTGGAGCGCCCGGGCTTCCTTTCCAAGGACGGCCTGACCGCCGCCGAGATGGGCACCGCGCTGCACGCCTTTTTGGAGCACGCAGACTTTGCCCGGCTGGCTGCGGCCAAGGCGGCAGGCACACTGGACGAAGCCATCCCGGTGGAGCGGGACCGTCAGGTGGCATTGCAGCTGACCGCCCCGGAGATCGCGGAAAAGCTGGACGCGGTGTGCATCCGCCGCTTTGTGGAAAGCGAAGCCTTTGCAAGGATCTGCGCCGCCGAGCAGGTGCTGCGGGAGCTGCCCTTTATCACCGCGCTGCCCGCCGGTGCGGTGCTGGCGGCGCAAGGGCACGAGACGCTGCCCGCCGCCGCAGACGCGCAGGTGCTGGTGCAGGGCATTGCCGACCTTGTGCTGGTGTACCCGGATCATCTGGAACTGCTGGACTACAAGACCGATCGCCGCAAAGCCGAGAGCGACTTTTTGCGCGCCTACCGCGCCCAGCTGAACCTTTACGCCATTGCCATCGAAAAGCGCTTTGCGCCGAAAAAGGTGACCTATAAGGGCATCTACTCCTTTGCACTGGGCAAACTGATCGAGGCGTAAAAGGGAAAAGTCATATTTTTTCCAAAGAACGCATAAAAAGTGCTTGACAGGGCAGGTAAAGCGTGGTAGAATAGCTGGGTAAAGAAAGCAGCTACGGCCTGTGCCGCGCTCGCCTTGCGGGAGGATGTCCCCGGGCTATACCCGAAACAGCAGCTTATTCCTTTGAGAATGCTGCGGCTTTGTGTGAAATTTCGCGCGGCTGTCCAGAATGTGGGCGGCCGTGTTTTCTATGCCAAATATTGCAACACTATGGATTTTGTTTGGAGGTGCATTCATTATCGCTACCGCTGGAAAGTCGAAGGAACTGGAGATCAACGGCCAGATCCGTGATCGTGAGGTTCGCCTGATCGGTGCTGACGGCGAGCAGAAGGGCGTTGTGTCCATTCAGGTGGCCATGCGCGCTGCAGAAGAAGCCGGGCTCGATCTGGTCAAGATCGCACCGCAGGCTGTGCCGCCTGTGTGCAAGGTGCTGGACTACGGCAAATACCGTTTTGAACAGCAGAAGAAGGAGAAGGAAGCCAAGAAGAACCAGAAAGTCGTCGAGGTCAAGGAGACCCGCCTTTCGCTCAATATTGACACCAACGACTTCAACACCAAGCTCAACCAGACTGCCAAGTTCCTGGCAGCAGGACACAAGGTAAAGGTTTCGATCCGTTTCCGCGGCCGCGAAATGGCGCACAGTGCTCTGGGCGCAGACGTGCTGAAGCGGTTTGCCGAGGCTCTGCCTCAGGCATCCACCGATAAGCCGCCCGTGCTCGAGGGCCGCACGATGTCCATTCTGCTGATCCCGAAACCCAATAAGGACTAATTTTAGGAGGAAACTAAAATGGCTAAGATGAAACTGAAGACGCACTCCGGCGCTAAGAAGCGCTTTAAGCTGACCAAGAACGGCAAGATCAAGCGCGGTCATGCATTCCGCAGCCACATCCTGACCAAGAAGACCACCAAGCTGACCCGTGGCTACCGTCAGCCCAGCTACGTTGATAAGACCAACGCAGCTACCATCAAGAGCATGCTGCCCTACGCCTAAGAGCGAGCCGCAGGTACACAAAACTTTCTACGAGATACTAAAGGAGATATAAAAAATGGCACGTATCAAAGGCGCAACTATGACCCACAAACGTCGTAAGAAGATGCTGAAGCTGGCCAAGGGCTTCTACGGCTGCAAGAGCAAGCACTTTAAGATGGCCAAGCAGCAGGTCATGAAGAGCGGCAACTACGCTCTGGCTGGCCGCCGCATGAAGAAGCGTCAGTTCCGCAACCTGTGGATCTGCCGTATCAACAACGCAGTTCGTCCTCTGGGCATGAACTACTCCACCTTCATGGCTGGCCTGAAGAAGGCAGGCATCGAGCTGAACCGCAAGATGCTGTCCGAGATGGCCATCAACGATCCCAAGAGCTTTGCCGCTCTGGTCGAGACCGTGAAGAACGCCTGATAAAGACCTTGCATCGTGACGCCCGCGCGTATACGCGGGCGTCCGTTTTGTATCCGGGCATTTTTTGCGGCCAGGGAAACAAGGCAACGGGGCAGCGCCCTGCCGCAGAAACCTGCGGCAGACGCTGCCCTTTTTCTATTGTATCCAAAGCAAAAGCTACACACCTGTTCGGGAGGGACTCATGGACGAAAAGATCACCAGCCGGGAAAACGCAAAAGTAAAATACGCCTGCCGCCTTGCTTCCAGTGCGGCATTCCGCCGCACCGAGGGGCGCTTTCTGGCCGAGGGGCGCAAATTGTGCCCGGAGCTTGCCTGCGGCGCAGAGCTGGAGACCCTGTTTTATACCGAAAATGCGCTGGAAAAGTGCCCGGAGCTTGTCGCTTTGCCGGGCGAGCACTATCTGGTAGAGGATCATGTGGCGGACAAGCTGGCAGACGTGGGCACCCATCAGGGGGTGTTCGGGGTGTTCCGCACCCCGGTGCACACGCTGGAGGAGGTGCGCCCCGGCGGGCGGTATCTGGCACTGGAGCGGGTGCAGGATCCCGGCAACGTGGGCACCTTGCTGCGCAGCGCGGCGGCCTTTGGCTTTGACGGTGTCATCCTCAGCGAGGGCTGCGCCAGTGTCTACGCCCCCAAGACCCTGCGCGCCTCCATGGGCGCGGCGGTGCGCATCCCGGTCATTGAGACCGGTGCCATGCCGCAGGCCATCGCCCAGCTGCGGGAAAAAGGCATCACCTGCCTTGCGGCGGCGCTGTACCAGTCCCAGCCGCTCAGCGCGGCAAAGGCCGGGTATCCCGGCGGTGTCTGCGTGGTCATCGGCAGCGAGGGTCAGGGTCTGACCGACGAGACCATCGCCGCCTGCAACAGCACGGTGCGCATCCCCATGACCGACCGGGTGGAAAGCCTGAATGCCGGCATCGCGGGCAGCATCCTGCTGTGGCATTTCCGGGAGGAGAGCCTGTGACCGGGCAGACCAGCCTGTTCCCGCCGGAGCCTGCACCCGACCCGCTGCTGTGCTGGCTGTGGCTGTCGCAGGTGCTGGCTCGCCAGTCTTCACGCCGGAAAGGTGCTGGACGCCTTTGGCGGCGCGCAGGAGGCATGGGAGGCACGGGAAACTGAGGAATTCCGGCAGGCGGCAGGGGATGCAGCCTTTAAGCGGGCAGCGCAGCTGGATGCAGAAAGCTTCCACACGCTGGTGATGCAGTGCGATGCCCTGCGGGTGCGCATTCTGCCTTTTGACGACCCGGATTACCCGCTGGCCTTTTCTCGCATCCCGGATATGCCGCTGGTGCTCTACTGCACCGGCGACCCCCGCTGGCTCAACGAGCCCGGGGCGGTGGGTATCGTGGGCAGCCGCAAGCCCACGGAATACGGCCTGAACGCGGCGGCGGATATCGGCGGGGAATTGGCAAAAAACGGAGCTGTCATCGTAAGCGGTCTGGCTGATGGACTGGACAGCGCCGGGCACCGGGCAGCGGTAAAGAACGACTGCCCCACCATCGCGGTGATGGGCGTGCCCATCGACCGCACCTACCCGGCAGCGAATGCGGTGCTGCGGCATAAGATCGAGCAGAAGGGCTGCGTTATCAGCGAGTACCCGCCCCGCAGTGAGGGCGTTGGTGCCAATGGCTTTCTGCAGCGCAACCGGCTCATTGCGGCGCTCAGCTCTGCGCTGCTGGTGGTGGAAGCACAGGAGAAAAGCGGCACCATGTCCACCGTGTCCCATGCAGAACGCTATGGGAAGCCGGTGTTCGCGGTGCCGGGCAGCATCTACTCGCCCAATTCCGCAGGCACAAACGGCCTTTTGCGGGACGGCAGAGCGCGTGCCGTGTGTTCTGCTGCGGACCTGCTTGGCCCGCTGGGCCTGCGCCGGCAGAGCGCAGCGGCGGTGACGGCAAAGCAGCCGGAGCCTCTGAGCGATACCGAGCGCCGGGTGCTGGCGTGCATCGGGCCAAAACCCGTGGGCATCGAGGAGCTGTGCGTGAGCACCGGCCTGCCCATGTCCGCACTGCTGGGCACCCTGATGAAGCTGGAACTCACCGGCCGGGTGTACAAGCAGCCGGGGCAGCGGTATGTGCTGCGGTAAAATTGTGGAATATTTCCGCTGGTAAAGCACACAACAGCTGTGGTACAATAATATGAGCGAAGAACCGTGCGTCCCTTTGGGCACACGTTGCAGATAGAGGAGAAAAGAAGAAATGGCGAAACTGGTTATCGTGGAGTCGCCTGCAAAGGCGAAAACCATCGGCAAATATCTGGGCGATGACTACGAGGTCACCGCCAGCATGGGTCATATCCGCGATCTGCCCGCATCTCAGCTGGGCATCGATGTGGAGCACGGATATACCCCGCAATACATCAGCATCAAGGGCAAGGAAAAGCTCATCAAGGAGCTGAAGAGCAAGGCCAAACACGCCGATGGCGTGCTGCTGGCGACCGACCCGGACCGCGAGGGCGAGGCCATCAGCTGGCATCTGGCAAACATTCTGGGGCTGGACCCCCACGAGCCCAACCGTGTCACCTTTGACGAGATCACCAAAAAGGGCGTGAAGGAGGGTATGTCTCACCCCCGCGCCATCGACGAGGATCTGTTCAACGCCCAGCAGGCGCGCCGCGTGCTGGACCGTCTGGTGGGCTACAAGCTCAGCCCGTTTCTGTGGCGCAAGGTGCGCCGCGGCCTGTCCGCAGGCCGTGTGCAGAGCGTGGCGGTGCGGCTGATCGACGACCGGGAAAAGGAAATCGAAAACTTTAAGCCCGATGAATACTGGAACGTGGACGCCACCCTGGGTGCCGGGCACAAGAGCTTTGTGGCACGCCTCGCCACGGACGCCAACGGCAAAAAGCTGCTGCCCAAAAGCGAGGCCGAGGCGCGCGCCATCGAGGAAGGCTTGGAGGGGGCAAGCTATGTGGTGAGCGAGCTCAAGCGCGGCAAGCGTGCAAAGCAGCCCACCCCGGCCTTTATCACCAGCACCCTGCAGCAGGAGGCATCCCGCCGGTTGGGCTTTACGGCCACCCGCACCATGCGCGCCGCCCAGACCTTGTACGAAGGCGTGGATATTGCAGGGCACGGCATGATGGGTCTGATCACCTATATGCGTACCGACAGTCTGCGCATCTCGGACGAAGCCGTGGCTGCCGCCAAGGAGTATATCGCCGGTGCTTACGGCGAGGCGTATATCTGCCCCTATAAGCGCACATGGAAAACCAAGAGCGCTACGGCAGCACAGGACGCCCACGAAGCCATCCGTCCCTCTGTGCCGTCCCTGACCCCGGACGAGGTGGACAAGAGCATCAGCGGCGACACCGCAAAGCTGTACCGCATGATCTGGAGCCGCTTTATGGCAAGCCAGATGGCAGACTGCCAGCAGGATACCGTGTCGGTCACCGTCAGCGCGGCGGATTACCACTTCAAGGCCAGCGGCTACACCGTGACCTTTGACGGCTTTACCGCCCTGTACGAGGAAGCCACCGACGAAAAGGAAAAGAAGGAAACGAACCTTCCCCCGCTGGAGCAGGGACAGGTGCTCAAGCTGCGGGAACTGAAGAGCGAGCAGAAGTTCACCCAGCCGCCCGCCCGCTATACCGAAGCTACCCTCATCAAGGCGCTGGAGGAAAACGGCATCGGCCGTCCCTCCACCTACGCGCCCATCATCACCACCATCATCGACCGCGGCTATGTGGAGCGCGACCAGAAAAAGCTCAAGCCCACCCTGCTGGGACGGGCTGTGGACGGGCTGATGCTGGAGCAGTTCCCCCACATCGTGGACGTGGATTTCTCCGCGCAGATGGAAAAGAATCTGGATAAGGTGGAAAGCGGCAAGGCCGACTGGCGCAAGACCGTGGATGATTTCTATCAGGGCTTTGAAGCCAGTCTGGAACAGGCCGAAAAGAACATGGAGGGCAAAAAGGTCAAGGTACCGGACGAGCCCTCCAGCGAGGTGTGCGACCTGTGCGGCCGCCCCATGGTCATCAAGGTGGGCAAGTACGGCAAGTTCTTGGCGTGCAGCGGCTTCCCGGAGTGCCGGGGTACCAAGCGTCTGGTCAAGGACACCGGCGGCATCTGCCCCAAGTGCGGCAAGGGTCGTCTGCTGGAGCGCAAGAGCTCCAAGGGACGCATCTACTATGGCTGCGAGTGCTACCCGGACTGCGATTTTATGACATGGGATATGCCGGTGGCTACCAAGTGCGAAAAGTGCGGCAGCACCCTGTTCCGCAAGGGCGGCAAGCTGTACTGCGCCAAGGAAGGCTGCGGCTTTGAGATGCCGGTGCCCAAAAAGGACTGACAGATAAAAGCCTTCCCCCGGACGGGGGAAGCTTTTCAGAGAATATGCTACACCCTCCCTCTTCGGCAATGACTGAGAGGGTTGGATCAAAGGAAAGACTAAATGAACGTATACAAAGTAACCATTCTGGGCGCGGGTCTGGCGGGCTGCGAAGCGGCTCTCTGGCTGGCGGGCAAGGGCGTGCAGGTAGAACTGTACGAGCAGAAGCCCGTCCACTTTTCCCCCGCCCACAAAAGCGAGGGCTTTGCGGAGCTGATCTGCTCCAACAGCCTGAAGGCTGAGCGGCTGGACTCTGCCTCCGGCCTGCTGAAGGAAGAGATGCGGCGGATGGGCAGCCGGCTGCTGACCGCCGCCGAGGAGACCCGCGTGGCCGCCGGCGGCGCGCTGGCGGTGAACCGCGATGCCTTCAGCGCCGCCGTCACCCGCATGGTGGAGCAGTGTGAGAACATCACCGTCCACCGGGAACAGGTGGAAAAGATCGACGAAACTGCGCCTATTCTGGTAGCCACCGGCCCCCTGACCGACGGTGCACTGGCCGACGAGATCGGACGCCTGACCGGGGACGAGCGGCTGCATTTTTACGATGCCGTTGCGCCCATCGTCACCGCCGAAAGTCTGGACTACGGCAAGGTGTTTGCCGCCTCCCGCTACGACCGTGGCGAAGCCGACTACCTGAACTGCCCCTTCAACAAGGCAGAGTACGAGGCCTTCCACGCCGCACTTGCCAGTGCCGAGCGCGCCCCCCTGCACGACTTTGACACCGGAGCCGAGCAGAGCACAAAGCCCGACCCGGACGCCCACGGCAAAAAGGCCGATACCGTTACCGTGTACGAGGGTTGTATGCCCATTGAGATCATGGCTGCCCGGGGTGCCGACACCATGCGGTTCGGCCCGCTGCGCCCGGTGGGTCTGGTAGACCCGAACACCGGCCACCGTCCTTGGGCAAATGTGCAGCTGCGCGCAGAAAATAAGGAGCGCACCCTGTATAACATCGTGGGCTTCCAGACCAACCTCAAGTGGGGTGAGCAGAAGCGGGTGTTCAGCATGATCCCCGGGCTGGAAAATGCCGAGTTTGTGCGCTACGGCGTGATGCACCGCAACACCTTTCTGGATGCGCCACGGGTGCTCAGCGTGCAGCTGTGCCTGAAAGCACACCCTAACGTGTTTTTTGCCGGGCAGATCACCGGCTTTGAGGGCTATATGGAAAGCGCCGCCTGCGGTCTGCTGGCGGCACGCAATCTCTACGCCCGCTTGGAGGGTAAACAGCTGCCCCCGCCGCCCGCCGATACCATGTGCGGTGCGCTGGTGCAGTACCTGACCACCGAGAACAAAAACTTCCAGCCCATGGGCGCAAACATGGGCATTCTGCCGCCGCTGCCCGCCGAGACCCGTCCCCGGGACAAGCGGCTGCGTTACATGGCACAGGCCGAGCGCGCTGTTGCCAGCTTCCAGCACTGGCTGGACGAGAACGCTCTGTGAGGCAAACCACCTGAAAGGAGAAAACAGGTATGAAGATCATTGTGGACATGATGGGCGGCGACAACGCCCCGCTGGCTGTTCTGGAAGGCGCTGCACAGGCCGTCAAGGAGTACGGCGTGCAGCTCATTGGCGTGGGCAACGAGGCGCTGGTGCGCAAGACTGCCGCCGAGCACAACATCCCGCTGGACGGCATCGAGCTGGTGAACTGCACCGAGACCATCGAGATGTGCGACGAGCCCGCCCGCGCCATCCGTCAGAAGAAGGATTCCTCCATCGTGGTGGGTCTGAATCTGCTCAAGGAGGGCAAGGGCGATGCCTTTGTTTCTGCCGGCAGCACCGGTGCGCTGCACGTTGGCGCAAGCCTCATCGTGCGCACTTTGCGGGGCGTCAAGCGCCCGGCACTGGCTACCATGGTGCCCGCAAAGCAGCAGGCTTATCTGCTGCTGGACTGCGGTGCCAACGTGGAGTGCCGCCCGGAGATGCTGGCAGCCTTTGCGGTCATGGGCAGCTGCTATGTGAACAAAGTAGAGGGACGCAAAAACCCCAGTGTAGCACTGGCCAACAACGGTGCCGAGGAGAGCAAGGGAACCCCCGTGCTGCGGGACGCACACCAGCTGCTCAAGACCACCCCGGGCATCCGCTTTGTGGGCAATATCGAGCCGCGTGACGTGCCCAACGGCGAGGTGGACGTGGTGGTCTGCGATGGCTTTACCGGCAATGTCATCCTCAAGCTGACCGAAGGCGTGGCAAAGATGCTGCTGGGTATGCTCAAGCAGATGTTCCTTGCAAACCTTGGCGGCAAGCTGGCATATCTGCTGCTCAAGGGCGGCGTTACCGACCTGAAGCACCAGATGGACAGCGAGGAGTATGGCGGCGCACCCTTCCTTGGCGCAAAGCAGCCGGTCATCAAGGCACACGGCTCCTCCAAGGCAAAGGGCATCAAAAACGCCATCCGGCAGGCAAAGATCTGCGTGGAGAACGACCTGTGCGGCACCATGCAGTCCGCACTGGACGAGCTGGCCGCAGCGCAGAAAACTGAGGAATAAAAGGGAGTAAAAACGACCATGAGCCATCAGTTGGAAACTATCATCGGTTACAAATTCAAAAACCCGGAGCTGCTGGAGACCGCGCTTACCCACACCAGCTACGCCAACGAGAGCCGCACCCCGGTCAAGCACAACGAGCGGCTGGAGTTTCTGGGCGACAGCGTTTTGCAGATCGTATCCGCAGACTACCTGTTCCACGCCTACGCCGACCGCCCGGAGGGCGACCTGACCCGCATCCGCGCCAGCCTTGTCAGCGAGGGTGCGCTGTTCCAGTTTGCACAGGAGATCGGCCTTGGCGAGTATCTGCGCCTTGGCCGCGGCGAGGAGCGCTGCGGCGGCCGCACCCGTCCCAGCGTGGTGTCGGACGCCTTCGAGGCTGTTATTGCCGCCTTGTATCTGGACGGCGGCATGGAGGTGGCGCGTAAGTTCATCCTGCCCTTCATCACCGAGGGCAAGCACGCCGAGGCGGACTACAAGACCCGTCTGCAGGAGATCGTGCAGCAGAACCCGGAAGAGCGCCTGAGCTATGTGGTGGAAAGCGAGTCCGGCCCGGATCACGACAAGCATTTCGTGGTGGCGGTGCGCTTTAACTCCGACCGCGTGGCGCGGGGCGAGGGACGCAGCAAAAAAGCCGCCGAGCAGTGCGCCGCCAAGGAAGCGCTCAAGCTGCTGGGCGTGATAAAGGAAAAGTAAATGGTATTCAAGGAACTGGAGATCCAGGGCTTTAAAAGCTTTCCCGATAAGGTAAAGATCAGCTTTGATACCGGCGTTACCGGCGTGGTGGGCCCCAACGGCTCCGGCAAGTCCAACCTTTCGGATGCAGTGCGCTGGGTGCTGGGCGAGACCAGCTCCCGCCAGCTGCGCGCCGCCGGCAAGATGGAGGACGTCATCTTTGGCGGCACCCGCAAGCGCAGCCCCATGGGCTTTGCGCAGGTGCGGCTGACGCTGGACAACGCCGCCCACACGCTGGATGTGGACGCGGACGAGGTGACTATCGGCCGCAAATACTACCGCTCCGGCGACAGCGAGTACACCATCAACGGGCAGGTCTGCCGTCTGCGGGATGTGTACGAGTTGCTGCTGGATACCGGCATCGGCAGGGACGGCTATTCGGTCATCGGGCAGGGACGCATTGCGGAGATCGTTGCGGCAAAAAGCAGCGAGCGCCGCGAGATCTTTGAAGAAGCCTGCGGCATTGCCAAGTACCGCTACCGCAAGACCGAAGCCGAGCGCCGTCTGGCTGCGGCGGGCGAGAATCTGGAGCGCCTGCGGGATATCCTTGGCGAGCTGGAAAGCCGGGTGCGCCCGCTGGAAAAAGAGAGCGCCAAGGCACAGAAGTTTCTGGAGCTGAGCGCCCAGCGCAAAACGCTGGAAGTGACCCTGTGGACCGATGGGGTGCACCGTGCCCGGGAAGCTGTGCGCCAGCAGGTGCGGGACTACGAGACCGCCCAGACCGACTACGAGCGTTTTGACCGGGAGACCAAGGCCGCCGAGCAGGAGGCTGAGGAGATCCGTATGCAGGCACAGCAGCTGACGGTTGCTGTCGAGCGCCTGAATGGGGATATCCGCAGCATCACCCAGCAGATCAGCGGCTCCGAAAGCCGCATTGCCGTGCTGGAAAACGATATTTTGCGCAACGACGAGAGCGCGGCTTCTTTGCAGCAGGAGATCGCCGCCGGGCAGCAGGACACCGCCGAAGCGGATGCCGCCTTGCAGCGCCACCGCGCCGTGGCAAAGACCATGGAGGCAGCGGGCGAAAAGCTTGCGGCAGAGATCGAGGCGCTGAACGCCGAGCTTGCCCGGCTGGCAGATGCCAGCACCGCCAGCGGTGCCCGCAAGGACAGTCTGCGGGCAGAGCTTGCCGACCGCACCGCAAAGCGCACCGAAGCACAGGTGGCACAGGCTGCCGCCGAAGCCGCCGGAGACACCGCCCGGCAGCGTCTGCCCGCGCTGGAACAGAGCGCCCGGGATGCCGCTGCACAGCTGGAAGAGACAAAACAGGATCTGGCCGACACCGTAAAGTACCGCCAGACACTGGAGGAAAACGAAAAGCAGCTGGGCAACATCCGCTCCGGTCTGGAACTCAAGCTGCGCAGCCGCAAGGCCGCGCTGGACGAAGCCGATGCCGCCGAGCAGCGGCTGGGCAGGGAACTGGATGCCGCCCGGCAGCGCCTTTCGGTGCTGCGGGAGCTGGAAAAGAACATGGACGGCTACCAGAACTCGGTGCGCGCGGTCATGCGCGCCGCCGGGCCCGCCGTCTGCGGGGCGTTCTGGGGCCGGTATCCACCATCCTGAAAGTGGAGCCCGGGTGCGAGGTTGCCATTGAGACCGCACTGGGCGGTGCGCTGCAGAACATTGTGGTGGAAAACGAAGCCGCCGCGAAAGCCGCCATCGCCCTGCTGCGCAATGACCATGCAGGCCGCGCCACCTTTCTGCCGCTGGACACCGTGCAGCCCGGCGCGTTCCGGGGACGGCTGTCCGGCACGGCGCGGCTGGCGTCTGCGCTGGTGCAGGCCGACCCCCGGTACGAGAGTATCGTCTCGAACCTGCTGGGGCGCATCATCGTGGTGGAGGATATCAACGAAGCCTCCCGCGTGGCGCGGGACAACGGTTACCACAACAAGGTGGTCACCATGGACGGACAGGTGATCAATGCAGGCGGCAGCTTTACCGGCGGCAGCGTGCAGCGCAGCGCCGGTCTGTTCACCCGCAAGCAGGAGATGGAGGAGCTGCGCCTGAAGGCGGCCAAGCTGCAAAAGGACTGCATTGCCGCGCAGGAAAAGACCGACCAGTGTAAGGAGCAGACGGACGCGCTGCAGGCAGAGCTGACCGCCACCGCCAGCGAGCAGATCACCGCTGCCAACGACCGGGTGCGTGCAGAGGCGGAGCAGAAGCGGCTGGAAGCTGCTGCCGCCCAGCTGGAAACTGCCGTGCAGAATGCGCAGCAGCAGATGGACGCCTTGCAGGCTGCGTTGAACGACAGCCGCGCCAAGGCCGATGCCGCTGCCTTGCAGCAGGCAGAGCTGACGGCGCAGATCGAGCAGCTGACTGCCGAGCTGAGCCGCATCGCAGAGGGCAGCGACAGCTTCCTGACCCAGCAGAACCAGCTGGCACAGGCGCTCAGCGCCAAGCGGCTGGAACAGGTGACCCGCCGCAAGGATGCAGAGCTGGCTTACAGCCAGATCGCTGCGCTGGAACAGCGTGCCAAAGACGCCGCTGCCCGCCGCACTGCACTGGAAGAAAGCCTTGCTGCCCTTGCCGCCCGCAGCGAAGCCTGCCGCACCGAGATCGCAGCTATCCGCAAGGCCAAGATCGACAGCCAGACCACCATTACCCAAAAGGAGCAGGCTATCCGCGAAGCTACTGAAAAGCGGCTTGCCTGCCAGCAGAAGGAAACGGAAGCGCTGGCAAAGGCCCGCACCGCCTCCGACAGCCGCGAGGAGATGGGCCGGGAGATGGCACGCCTTGCCGAGCGCAAGGCCGCTGCCGAGACCGAGTACGACCAGACCGTGGCAAAGCTGTGGGACGAGTACCAGCTCTCGGTCAGTCAGGCCGAGGAGCTGTGCGTGGAGTTCGACAGCCTGACTGCGCTGCGGGCACAAGTGGCAGACCTGCGCGGCAAGATCCGCGCCCTTGGCAGCGTGAATGTGAGTGCCATCGAGGAGTACAAGGAGGTCAAAGCCCGCTACGATGAACTGTCCCGTCAGGTGACCGACGTGGAGGAGAGCCGCAACGAGCTGAGCCGCATGATCGCAAAGCTTTCCGCCCAGATGCGGGAGATCTTCACCGACAGCTTCCGCGCCATCAACGAAAACTTCAGCCATGTGTTCACCGAGCTGTTCGGCGGCGGCGAAGCCAGCCTTGTGCTGGAGGACGAAAGCGATGTGCTGGCCTGCGGCATCGGCATCCGGGTGGCGCCGCCGGGCAAGGTGATCAAAAATCTGGAAGCCCTTTCCGGCGGAGAGCAGGCGCTGGTGGCCATCAGCATCTACTTTGCCATTCTGGCGGTGAACCCCGCGCCCTTCTGCATTCTGGACGAGATCGAAGCCGCCTTGGACGATGCCAACGTGGTACGGTTTGCCCAGTATCTGCGCCGCATCAGCGATAAGACCCAGTTCATCGTCATCACCCACCGCCGCGGCACTATGGAGGCCGCCAACGTGCTGTATGGTGTTACCATGCAGGAGGACGGCGTGTCCAAGCTGCTCAAGCTGGATCTGGAACAGGTTGACGCAACGCTGGTTTCCTGATATAAAATAAACAGAAAATAGATAGGAGGACCACTATGGCGTTCTTCGGATTTGGAAAAAAAGAAAAAGATAAAATGAAAACGGGTCTGGAAAAGACCCGCACCGGCTTCTGGGGCAGTATTATGAACACCCTGACCGGCAGCGTCATCGACGATGAGATGTACGATGATCTGGAGGAGCAGCTGATCCTTGCCGACGTAGGCGGCGAGGTGGCGGTGCATCTGGTGGATAAACTCCGTGACCGTGTGCGCGATAAGGGGCTCAAGACCGGCGAGCAGGCCGCAGATGCCCTGCGCGATATCATTGCCGAGGAGATGACCCCGGAGGCCGAGATGGCACTGGACGGCAAGCCCGCTGTCATTCTGGTCATCGGCGTCAACGGCGTGGGCAAGACCACCAGCATTGCAAAGCTGGCCGATTATTACACACGGCAGGGCAAGCGGGTCATGCTGGCCGCCGGTGATACCTTCCGCGCTGCTGCCAGCGAGCAGCTGGAAATCTGGGCAGGCCGTGCCGGTGTGCCCATCGTCAGCGCAGGCGAGGGCGCAGACCCCGCAGCCGTCATCTTTGATACGGTCAAGTCTGCCACCGCACGCGGCTATGATATGGTCATTGCGGACACCGCAGGCCGTCTGCACAACAAAGCAAACCTGATGGCAGAGCTTTCCAAGATCAGCCGCAGCGTCAAAAAGGCAAGCCCGGAAGCCAGCCTTGAGACCCTGCTGGTGCTGGATGCCATCACCGGGCAGAACGCCATCAGTCAGGCCAAGGAGTTCTGCAAGGCTGCCGATGCCACCGGCATCATCCTGACCAAGCTGGACGGCACCGCCAAGGGCGGCTGCGTTGTGGCGGTCAAGCAGCGTCTGGGCCTGCCGGTGCGCTTTATCGGCGTGGGCGAGGGCATCGACGATCTGCTGCCCTTCACCCCGGAGGGCTTTGTGGAAGAGCTGCTCCCCCGTGAATGGAAGCATTAAGGAGGCGCGGAAAATGAAAATTTGTGCAGCGACCGGCAACGCCGGAAAGCTCCGCGAACTGCGCCGCATTCTGGAAGCGCAGGGACATGAGGTGGTCAGCCAGAAGGAACTGGGCATCACCATCGAGCCGGAGGAGACCGGCACTACCTTTGCCGAGAATGCCCTTATCAAGGCCGAGACCATCTGCAAGGCCAGCGGCCTGCCCACCATCGCCGATGACTCCGGCCTGTGCGTGGACGCGCTGGACGGCGCACCCGGCGTGTACAGCGCCCGCTACTGCGGCCACCACGGCGACGACGAGGCCAACAATGATAAGCTTCTGGCTGCCATGCAGGCGGTGCCTGCCGGGCAGCGGGGCGCAAAGTTCGTCTCGGCGGTGTGCTTCATCCTGCCGGACGGTCGGCACCTGACCTGCATGGGAGAATGCCCGGGCAGCATCGCCTTTACGCGGCTGTGCGGCGACTACGGCTTTGGCTACGACCCGCTGTTCATCCCCGCCGACTGCGGCGTGGGCAAAACGGACAAGCGTCCCAACACCGAGAACCGCAGCTACGCCCAGCTGACCCCCGACGAAAAGGACGCCATCAGCCATCGCGGCAACGCGCTGGCAGCGCTGGAAAAGCAGCTGCCTGACTTTTTGGCAGAAAAATAAAACGATTTTAAATGGCCGTCGCGTTCGCTTTGGCCATCTTCAGAGGAAGAAAAATTTTAGATATGTGAATTGAAAATGACTGCGGTCATTTTCAATTCACCCTTTCACGGAAGAAGGACGCAAAGGCAACTGCGCTTGACCCGGGCAGCGGGTACTTTCTCTTCGGACACGAACACGGGTTGCGGCACCCAGCATCCGCATCGTGCCTTGGGCGGCACTTGCGTCTTGCTGGCCGCTGCCCCAACAGCAACTCTCTGTTTCCGCCGCTGGCGGCGGTCGTTGCTGTTGCAAGCCATTCCATCGCCCGCCCTATTGCCCTGCGGGCAACAGGGTCCCACCCCAGCGGACGGTCCTCAGAGAAAATACCCGCCGCCTGTAACACATAATATTATTTTATTGTAAAATAAAGGAGAAAAACTATGCTGACTAGCAAACAGCGCGCCATTCTGCGCGGCAAGGCAAATACCATGGATCCCGTTTATATCGTGGGTAAGGGCGAGATCGACGAGACCCTGATCCAGGGCGTCAAGGACTGTCTGGATGCCCGGGAGCTCATCAAACTCAAGGTGCTGGAAAACAGTATGTACAACGCCCGTGAGGCCGCTGCCAAGCTGGCCGAGGCCACCGGTGCAGACTGCGTGCAGGTCATCGGCTCCAAGTTCGTGCTGTATCTGCAGAAGAAAAAGGACAGCGCCTACGCTGCGCTGCTGAAGTAAGATGAAGATCCTTCTCTATGGCGGCAGCTTCGACCCGCCCCATAACGGCCACCTGAACAACCTGCGTGCAGCGGCAGACCGCGTGCACCCGGATAAGATCGTGGTGATGCCGGCAGGCACTTCCCCCTTTAAGCAGGGGACGAACGCCTCCGGTGCGCTGCGGCTGGAAATGTGCCGGTGCTTTGCGGCGCTGGCGCAGGAGCCCGGGATGCCGCCGCTGCGAGTGAGCGGCTGGGAGGTGGCGCAGGCCGCAGCGGGCAGCCGCAATTATACCGTGCTCACGCTGGAAATGCTGGCAAGGGAGAACCCCGGCGCGGTGCTGTACCTTGCCATTGGCAGCGATATGCTGCTCAGCTTTGAGGGCTGGCACCGCTGGCAGGATATCCTGCGCATTGCGCGGGTGGTGGTCACCAGCCGGGATGTCGGCGATGCACCGGCGCTGCACGCAAAGGCAAAGCAGCTGGACCCATCGGGCGGACGCATCCTGTTTGCCCCGGTGCAGGCGCTGCCCATGTCCAGCAGCCAGCTGCGTGCCCGGCTTGCCAACGGAGAAGAGTGTGAAGCCGAACTGCCGGAGGAAGTGCGCAGCGTTATCCGGCGGGAGGGACTATACCGGAACACAGAAGGAAGTAGCAGATAAATGGATCTGAAACAGGCAAAGGAGCTTGTGCGCAGCCGCTTGAGCGATAAGCGCTACGAGCATACCATCAACGTGAAAAAAATGGCCGTCAAGCTGGCCAAGCACTATGGCACCGACCCGGAGCAGGCCGCACTGGCGGCGCTTTTGCACGATGCCGCCAAGGAACTGCCCAAGGATGAGATGCGCGCTATCATGCAGGCGCACCCGGAATATGCACAGGGCGGCGAAGCGCGCCCCACGCCGGTGTGGCACGGCATCTGTGCCGCCATTCTGGCGCGTACGGAATGGGGCGTTACGGACGAAGCCGTGCTCAGCGCCATCGCCTGCCATACCGCAGGCAAGGCGGGCATGACCCAGCTGGACAAGATCCTGTATCTGGCCGATATGACCAGTGCAGAGCGGGACTGGCCCGGGGTGGAAAAGCTGCGCAAGCTGGAAATGAAAGATTTGGACGCGGCCATGCTGGCAGCGCTCAAGCAGACCAACGGCTTTGTGCTGTCCGAGGGCAAGCCTCTTGACCCCGAGAGCAAGGCTGCCTACGAGGATATCTTAGCGCACAGCGGGCAGAATGAAGGGTGAAAAGCCGGACACCGGTTAAAAATGGTTCCGGCCATCCCCGGATAAAACAATTGCAGATTTTGCCGTACCATGCTATACTGAAGGATATGACAGGTCTGCAAGTAAAAAACTCTGCAGAGCAGTGAAAAGCTGGAGGATACAAAAAGCATGAGCCAGACGCCACGCCATATCAATACAGACCGCTCACTCAGCCGCCCGGATCAGGCGGCGCGTGCCCCGCAGGCTGCCCCGGAGCAGAACACCCGCAGCACCGCCGGGGCACAGCACGCCGCCCCGCCCCACCGCCCGGCACAGCCCGACATGAGCGGGGACGATGCACCGCGCCGCCGCAAAAAGAAGAAAAAGACCCCGCTGTGGCTGCCCTTTGCCATCGTGATGGGGGTGATCGCCGTGATCTCCGGTGTGGTGGTGTACGGTGTGAGCCTTGTGAACAAGGTGGAGGACAGCATCCGCCCGGCAGAAAGCGCCCCCTCCATCGTGCAGGAGATCCAGACCGCCGAGGAGTACAAGGGCGATGTGGTCAACATTCTGGTCTGCGGCATCGACTTTGAAGAGGGACGCACCTACAGCGACACCAGCTCCAACGACGGCATGACGGATATGATCCTGTACTGCCAGTTCGATATCAAGGGCGGTGCGCTGCGGATGCTGCAGATCCCCCGCAACACGCTGGTGACCACCCAGAACCGCAAGCTTACCCTTTCCAACGGCAAGACCTATGCCGTTTCCAACTACCAGATCAACTCGGTGGCGCTTTCCAACGGCGGCAGCATTGCCGCGCTGGCAGATGTCATCTACGACCAGTACCATCTGCCCATCGACTACTATGTCACCATTGATATGCAGGCACTGGTGGAAATGGTGGACAACTTCGGCGGCATCGAGGTGTATATCCCCCGGGATATGTCCTACGGCGGCAGTAAGCTGCTGAAGGGCTACCGCAATTTGGACGGCGCTTCGGCAGAGTTCTTTGTGCGCTGCCGCCACGGCGATGGCTACGCAAACTCCGATATCGACCGCTTGAATATGCAGCGCTACTTCTACGCAGGTCTGTTCAAGCGCGCCCGCGCCATGGGCATTACCGATATCCTGAACCAGCTGCCGCTGATCTTCAAGGACTATATCCACACGGATATGGATATCACTACCATTGCAAAGCTGCTGGCGTCTTTCCTTAAAATTGACAGTTCCAATATCATTCTGGCGCAGACGCCGGTGTTCATGGGCGTGCCCAACGTGGGCAAGACCGACTCCTTTGCCGGCTACTCCTGCGTGGTGCCGGATGCCGGCTCCATCGTAAACCTGCTCAACCAGTATTTTTGCACTTACACCGGCCCGGTGGAGGTAAGCGAGCTGCACATGGTCACCGACCAGTGGCCCCACGGCAGCGCATCCACCGATGCCAACGTGCAGTATATGGGACGCATCGATAAGGAATCCGACGACGCCATCCTCAGCGGCGATACCGACCTTTCCGGCGCTGTGACCACCGATGGTCAGGCAGCGGGCACCGGACAGTAACAACAAAAACAATGCCCTGCACACCGGGTGCGGGGATGTTCCGACAGAAGGGAGAAACACATGGATAATTTCAACGACAGCAAGGCGCTTGCCATTGAGATCGCCAAGATTCTGGACAAGAAGAAGGCGCAGGATGTGCGGGTGCTCAAGGTGGAAAGCCTGACCGTCCTGACCGATTACTTCGTCATCGCCTCCGGTACCTCCACCACGCAGGTGGCATCTCTGGCCGATGAGGTGGAGTACGAGCTTTCGCAGAAGGGTCTGGAGCCTTACAGCACCGAGGGTCACGACACCAAGAACTGGGTGCTGCTGGATTACTCCAATGTCATCGTGCACGTCTTTGTGCCCAACAGCCGCGCTTACTATGATCTGGAGCACCTGTGGGCAGACGGCGAGCCGGTGGACATCTCGGAGTACCTGACCCCGGATAGCAGCATTGAATAATTAAGGCAAAAAGGTTTGCTTCTGGCAGAACCCACTCCGTTATTGCGGCGCAATAGGGAAAGTTGGCAGAAAAGCTCCCCCCTCGGGGGAGCTGGCAGGGCGAATGCCCTGACTGAGAGGGTTTATACCGGAAGTACCTTAAAAGCATACGCCCCCAAGCAACGGTATTTTGGTTAAAGTCTGGAGCTGATTACAAACATGAAGTATGATTACAAGGCTGTTGAAGCCAAGTGGCAGAAGGTGTGGGAGGACGAAAAGACCTTCCATGTCGAGATCGACCACAAAAAACCCAAGTTCTATGCCCTTGTGGAGTTCCCGTATCCCTCGGGTGCAGGCCTGCACGTCGGTCACCCCCGCAGCTACACCGCGCTGGACGTGGTAAGCCGCAAGCGCCGTAAAAACGGCTACAATGTGCTGTACCCCATGGGCTGGGATGCCTTCGGTCTGCCCACCGAGAACTTCGCCATGAAGAACCACATCCACCCGGCCATCGTCACCAAGAGCAACGTGGATCATTTCCGCAGCCAGCTCAAGGCGCTGGGCTTCTCCTTTGACTGGGATCGCGAGATCAACACCACCGACCCCGAGTACTACAAGTGGACCCAGTGGATCTTCCTGCAGCTGTACAAGCACGGTCTGGCTTACAAGAAGGAAATGAACGTCAACTGGTGCACCGGCTGCAAGTGCGTGCTGGCCAACGAGGAAGTTGTCAACGGCGTGTGCGAGCGCTGCGGCAGCGAGGTGGTGCACCGCGTCAAGAGCCAGTGGATGCTCAAGATCACCGCCTATGCCGATAAGCTGATCGACGGTCTGGACGGCCTGGATTACATCGAGCGCGTGGCCACCCAGCAGAAGAACTGGATCGGCCGCAGCCACGGCGCCGAGGTGAACTTCGGCACCACCGCCGGTGACACCCTGACCGTGTACACCACCCGCTGCGATACCCTGTTCGGTGCTACCTACATGGTCATCTCCCCGGAGCACGCCCTGCTCAAGGCATGGCTGGAAAAGGGCATCCTCAAGAATGCCGATGCCGTCAAGGCCTATCAGGCCGAGGCAGCCCGCAAGAGCGACTTTGAGCGCAGTGAGCTAAACAAGGAAAAGACCGGCGTCAAGCTGGAAGGCGTCATGGGCATCAACCCGGTCAACGAGACCGAGATCCCCATCTTCATCTCCGACTACGTCCTGTCCACCTACGGCACCGGTGCCATCATGGCTGTGCCTGCCCACGATACCCGCGACTGGGAGTTCGCCAAGAAGTTCGGCCTGCCCATCATCGAGGTGGTCAAGGGCAACACCCCGTCCAATCTGGATGAGGCCGCCTTTACCGATGTGGCTACCGGTACGCTGGTCAACTCCGGTTTCCTGAACGGTCTGTCCGTGGTCGATGCCAAAAAGAAGATGATCACTTGGCTGGAAGAGAACGGCAAGGGCCGCGATAAGGTCAACTACAAGCTGCGCGACTGGGTGTTCAGCCGTCAGCGTTACTGGGGCGAGCCCATCCCCATGGTGCACTGCGACAAGTGCGGCTGGCAGCCCCTGCCCGAGAGCAGCCTGCCGCTGACCCTGCCGGACATCACCGACTTTGAGCCGGGCCCGGACGGCGAGTCCCCGCTGGCACGCCACAAGGACTGGGTCAAGACCACCTGCCCCTGCTGCGGCGGCCCCGCTACCCGCGAGACCGACACCATGCCACAGTGGGCCGGTTCCTCCTGGTACTTCCTGCGCTACATGGACCCCCACTGCAAGGATGCGCTGGCCTCCAAGGAAGCACTGGAATACTGGTCTCCGGTGGACTGGTACAACGGCGGTATGGAGCACACCACCCTGCACCTGCTGTACAGCCGCTTCTGGCATAAGTTCCTGTACGATATCGGTGTGGTGCCCACGGCTGAGCCTTACCAGAAGCGTACCGCTCACGGCATGATCCTTGGCCTGAACCCCCACAGCTTTGTCAACCTGCCCGCTGAGGAGCAGGAGAAGCTGCTCAAGGAGTACGGCAGCCAGAAGGCCGCCGAGAAGGCACTGGAAGAGAAGTACGGCGAGATGGCACGCCATCCCATCGTGAAGATGTCCAAGAGCCTTGGCAATGTTATCAACCCCGACGAGGTGGTGAACCAGTACGGTGCCGACACCATGCGTCTGTACGAGATGTTCATGGGCGACTTTGAGCAGGCTGCACCGTGGCAGACCTCTGCCATCGCAGGCTGCAACCGCTTCCTTGACCGCGTGTGGGCACTGAGCGATAAGCTGGTGGAGGGCGAGGGCTACCGCCCCGCCATGGAGACCCTGATGCACCAGACCATCAAGAAGGTCAGCGCAGATATCGAGGGTCTGAAGATGAACACCGCCATTGCCCAGCTGATGACGCTGGTCAACGCCATGTATGACAACGGCGGCGCGACCAAGGCCGAGTTTGAGACGCTGGTGCAGCTGCTGAACCCCTTTGCTCCCCACATGACCGAGGAGCTGTGGGAAAAGCTGGGTCACAGCCACGATGAGCAGCTGGCCTACTATCCGTGGCCTGCCTACGAGGAAGCCAAGTGCGTGGAGGCTGCTGTGGAGATCGCCGTGCAGGTGAACGGCAAGGTGAAGACACGCCTGAAGGTGCCCGCAGACATCACCGCCGAGGACGCCATCGCCACCGCCAAGGCAGACCCCGCTGTGGCTGCCGCGCTGGAGGGCAAGCAGCTGGTCAAGGAGATCTACGTCAAGGGCCGTCTGGTCAATCTGGCTGCCAAGGGCTGAGAACTGCTGCTCCGCTGAATAAGCGTGAACATATCATCACCCGCAGAGGCGGACCTGGCGCAGGAAACACCCGGCAGCGTCTGTTCAAAAATCTTTCAAAAGTTTTGAGCAAAAACTTTCAAAAAAAGGTTGACGAACCGGATAAAATGCGCTATACTGTCTACTGTTAGTTACCATGTAACAACGAAATTCCTGCCTCACGGTCCAAGGGAGGGAATAAGATGTCGGAAATTCGTGTTAAAGAGGGCGAGTCGCTGGAAAGCGCACTGCGTCGCTTCAAGCGCAGCACTGCTCGCAGCGGTGTGCTCGCAGAGGTTCGTAAGCGCGAGGCTTACGAGAAGCCGTCTGTTAAGCGCAAGAAGAAGTCCGAAGCAGCCCGCAAGCGCAAGTTCAAGTAATTGATTGCTTGGAATCGCACGTTGCTTTAGATTTTAAACGCGTTGCTAACGCCGATGTAGGGGAGCCTGTTATACAGGTTCCCCTATTTTCATTTTAAAGCTGCTTTGCGCAGGGCAGACTGAGAGGGTCTATTTATGCTCATTACCCCCGAATATGTTTTCAAGGACGTTACCCATATCACGCCGGAATGGCTGGCAGCCAAGGGTATCACGGCGCTGGTGCTGGATATCGACAACACCCTGACCGCAGACCGCAGTCAGGAATTGCCGGAAGATGTTGCCGCGTGGCTTGCCGCCATGCGCAAGGCCGGGGTAAAGCTGACCATCGTTTCAAACGGTGCGGAAAAGCGTGTACGCCCCTTTGCGGAAAAGCTGGGGCTTGCCTACCTGTACCGCGCCGCCAAGCCCCTGCCTTTTGCACTGATGGTGGCACAGCACCGCATGGGGGTGAAGCACCGCCAGATGGCCATGGTGGGCGACCAGCTTTACGCCGACCGTATGGTGGCGGCGCTGTATGGCATCCCCGGGCTGATGGTCATCCCCCGCGGGCCGGATTTGGGCGCACAGGTCATCCTGAAACGCAAGTGGGAAAAGAAGCACTGGCAGAAGTACTACGACCGGGGAGGTAAGACCCTATGAGCGAAGCTTGGAAGATCCGGTTCGGCACCGCAGGCACCAGCGACAGCTTTGCCGCCCAAGGCTACAAAAGCAGTCTGGACGTGCCGGAGTACACCGCCAAAATGGGGCTGAACGCCTTTGAGTACCAGTGCGGGCGCGGGGTGCGTCTGGGGCTGGATAAGGCCGCCCGCATGGCTGCCCTTGCCGCTGAGCGGGACATCCTGTTCAGCGTCCACGCACCTTATTATATCAGTATGTCCAGTCTGGAAGAGGACAAGCGGCTGAACAGCATCCAGTACCTGCTGCAAAGCGCGGCGGTGTGCCGGGCGCTGGGCGGCAGACGCATCATCTTCCACTCCGGCAGCTGCGGCAAGCAGAGCCGGGAAGCCGCGCTGGAAAAGGCGCTGGATACCATGCGCCGCGCCGTGGCTGCGCTGGACGAGGCGGGCTTTGGGGATATGACCCTGTGCCCGGAGACCATGGGCAAGGTGGGACAGCTGGGTACGCTGGACGAGGTACTGGCGCTGTGCGGCGTGGATAGCCGCATCACCCCCTGCATCGACTTCGGCCACCTGAACGCCCGCACGCTGGGCGGCATTCAAACCAAGGCAGACTATGCCGCCATTCTGAACCGTATGGCCGAGGTGCTGAGAGATGACCGTGCCCGGCAGTTCCATGTGCACTTCTCCCGCATTGAGTACTCGGCGGGCGGCGAAAAGCGCCACTGGACCTTTGCCGATACTCAGTTCGGCCCGGAGCCTCAGCCCCTGATGGAGCTGCTGGCAGAGCGTCAGCTGACGCCGGTGATTATCTGCGAGAGCGCAGGCACGCAGGCCGAGGACGCGCAGACGATGCAGCAAATGTACCGCGCAGCGCGGAATGTGTAAAAGTTTTTGTGTTTTTATCGTCTTTTTTGCCCAAACCCCTTGCCAAACAGGGGCAGATTGGGTAAAATAAATAGAGATATGCGTTAAGCATCTGAGATTAAATTTATGGAGGAATTCCTATGATTTCTGCAGGCGAGTTTCGCAATGGCGTGACCTTTGAGCAGGACGGCCAGGTTCTTCAGGTCGTTGAGTTCCAGCACGTCAAGCCTGGCAAGGGCGCTGCCTTTGTCCGTACCAAGACCAAGAACGTCATCACCGGCTCTGTGGTCGAGACCAGCTACAACCCCACCGCAAAGTTCCCGCAGGCTTTCATCGAGCGTAAGGACGTGACCTACAGCTACGAGGATGGCGACCTGTACCACTTCATGGACAACGAGACCTACGATGACATCCCCGTCAACGCAGCCGATGTGCCCGATAACTTCAAGTTCTGCAAGGAGAACGAGCTGTGCAAGCTGCTGAGCTACAAGGGCAAGGTGTTCAGCGTCGAGATCCCCAACTTCATCGAGCTGGAAGTCACCCAGACCGAGCCGGGTGTCAAGGGCAACACTGCTACCAACACCCTGAAGCCCGCTACCGTTGAGACTGGCGCCGAGATCCGTGTGCCTCTGTTCATCAACGAGGGCGATCACATCCGCATCGATACCCGCACCGGCGAGTATATGGAGCGCGTCTGATCATTTGTCGCATACCGGGCAGCGGGCAACCGTTTGCCCGGTTTTGTATTACAAACAAGGAGGGCATTTCAGATGGAACTGAACAAGAAAGCAGCCTACCTGCAGGGCTTAGTGGACGGTCTGGGCGTGGATGAGAGCACCAAAGAGGGCAAGATCATCAAGGCCATGGCCGCGCTGCTGGGCGAGATGGCCGATGCCATTGCCGCCATGGACGAGGATCTGACCCGCGCTTACGACCAGATCAACGATCTGAGCGAGGAGCTGGAGGATCTGGAAGCCGACCTGTACGAGGACGAGGATGCCGAGGACGAGGACGACGACGCAGCCGATGAGGATGAGGATGCGGGAGATGACGACATCGCCAGCGAGCCCTTCTACGAGGTAGCCTGCCCCGCCTGCGGCGAGACTGTCTACGTCAGCGAGGATGATCTGGATGCAGGCGAAGCCAACTGCGCCCACTGCGGTGTGACCTTTGAGGTCGCACTGGAAGGCGATGAGGACGAAGCCAAGGACGCCCCTGTACAGTACGAGGTGACCTGCCCCGCCTGCGGCAGCACCGCCGTATTTGAAGAGGACGAGCTGCTGGACGGCGCACCCAAGTGCCCCAACTGCGGCGAGCCGCTGGACTTTGAGGTGACCGAGGAGTAAATGCTTCTCTTGTGAAAATGGGATCCAGAAAATAACGCTTTTTGCTGCTGATGCTGTTTTCCTTTACGACTCTACCGTGAAAAGGCAATTTTGGAAAATCCGCAGATTTTCCAAAATTGCAATTTAAAACAAAATTCCTATGAATATGGCCAAAGCGCACGCGGAGGCCATTTCCAATCGTCCTTATAAAAACGCAATGCCGGGCAGTCCGCAGACTGTCCGGCATTGTTCATTTTAACTTGTTTCAGCGGTTCTCGTTGGCCTTCTGCAGCCAGATACCGCCAATGTCCAGCGCATTGTACAGGCCGTACTTGGTGGTCTGACGCGCTACGCGCTCCTGCGGAGCCTTGGTGGTATCGGTAGAAAGCAGCATCAGGTGTACCTTGTCGGCTACCTGCTGCTCGCCCACCGGGGTGGTGGTCAGGATCTGCAGATACAGCACATAGGGATCGGTCATGCTGCCGTAATACAGCTCGTTGTCCTTGCGGACGAGGGGCTTGCCTTTATAAGTCAGTTTCGGTGTAAATGCCATCGTGAAAGCCTCCCTGTCGTTTGATTCATCTTAGTATAACACATCCTGCCTATGGGATGCAAGCGTTTGCGGCAGTGCACTGTCGGTTTTGCACCAAAACTGCCCCGCACCGTGCAAAAGCGGCGACACATTTTTGGCAAATGGGGCTTGCCGTTGGGTGCAGTTATGCTATACTATAAATAGAACAGCCCGCATTCCGGGCCGGAAGTGAGGGAACGACAATGGCAGATTATCAGGAATACCGGCGGCGCATCCTGCACCGGCGCTGGCGCAGGGTGTTTATCATCGTTGCCTTGCTGGCACTTCTGGCTCTGCTGGGAGCCATCGGCATCCTGTGGAAGGTGCTGCACCGGGAGCGCGTGGATACCGCCCTGAGCCAGAATACCATTCTGCGGCAGGTGACTACGGACAACACATGGAATACGGTCAGCTACCCGCTGGCGCGGCAGCTCCGGGTGCAGACGCTGGAGGGCAGCACGGAAACGGCGCTGGACTTCCGCATGGCGGCACTTCCGGCCAGCACTCCGGTGGAAAAAAGCTGGTTTGCGCAGGCCAGCTTTGTGGGCGACAGCCTGACACAGGGGCTGCAGATCTACGATACCGGCCTGCCCGGGGCGCAGTTCTGCGCCTACAAGGGGGTAGGCCCCAACGCCTTTGTCAACGGAACCAGCTGCAAGCGGGCGGACGGCGTGGCAGAGATCCCGCTGGACGCCTTGACCGCCCAGCAGCCCAAGGCCGTCTATGTGCTGCTGGGCAGCAACGTGCTGGGGCGGGACACCGACTACACCAGCTTTCTGACCTACTACCGTCTGATGCTGGATATGATCAGTCAGGCGCTGCCGGATGCAAAGATCTATGTGCAGTCTATCACGCCGGTACGGCCGGAGGTGAGCGCACAGGCAAATCACGCAGGGCTGAACCGCGACCGCCTGTGCCGCATCAACAACGAGCTGGCCGCCATTGCACTGGAAAAGGACTGCTATTTCCTCAACCTGTGGGAGGTGCTGGCAGACGAAAACGGCGACCTGATCGAAAGCTATGCCCAGCCGGACGGCTACCACATTAAGCTGGAGGGCTACGCCGCATGGGTGGACTACCTTTGCAGCCACACAATGGAGTAAAAAAACACAAAAGGCTGCTGCACGGGATTTGTGCAGCAGCCTTTCTTGCTGTGTGGGACGATTTGGAATGCCCTCCGCGTTGCTTTGGGCATCTTCAGCGGAAAAATTATTTTATATTTCGCGTTTGTCGCGCCCTGCGGGGCGCGACAAACGCATTTTTACAGTAGGAGCTGTTTCCGGTGGTAACTTTTTCCGTGAAAAAAGTGGTTCAGAAACGTCCGCAGACGTTTCTGAACCACGATCATAAAACTAAAATACCTTGATTTATGGTCAGAGCGAAGCGGAGACCATCAAAATCGTTTTGCTGCAAAAAGGGCTGAGAGCGCCAGCTCAGAACAGACCAGTGATCTTGCCGTCGGCATCCACATCGATGTTCATGGCGGCGGGCTTTTTGGGCAGGCCGGGCATGGTCATGATGTTGCCGCAGATCACCACCACAAAGCCAGCACCGGCGGCCAGACGCACCTCGCGTACCTCCATGGTAAAGCCGGTGGGGGCACCGGTCAGCTTGGCGTTGTCGCTGAAGCTGTACTGGGTCTTAGCAATGCACACGGGCAGGTTGCCATAGCCCATCTCGGTCAGTTCGGCCAGCGTCTTGCTGGCGGCGGCGCTGTAATTCACACCGTCGGCGCGGTAGATCTTGGTGGCAATGGCGTTGATCTTGTCCTTCAGGGGCATCTCCAGCGGGTAGGTGTACTGGATGGGACGATCCTCCAGAATCTCCAGCACCTTCTCAGCCAGTGCCTTGCCGCCCTCGCCGCCCTTGGCGAATACCTCACTCAGCACGCAGGGCACGCCCTGCTCGGCGCAGACCTGCTCCACATAGGCCTGCTCCTCGGCGGTATCGGTGGGGAAGGCGTTGATGGCCACCACCACCGGCAGACCGAAGCCGTTCTTCAGGTTGTCGATGTGACGGATCAGATTGGAAGCACCGGCCTTGACGGCCTCGAGGTTGGGCTGGTTCAGGTCTGCCTTGGCTACGCCGCCGTGGCTCTTGAGGGCGCGCACGGTAGCCACCAGCACACAGGCAGAGGGAGCAATACCGGCATAGCGGCACTTGATATCCAAGAACTTCTCCGCACCCAGATCCGCACCGAAGCCTGCTTCGGTGATGGTGTAGTCTGCCAGCGAAAGGCTGAGCTTGGTGGCCAGCACGCTGTTGCAGCCGTGGGCAATGTTGGCAAAGGGGCCGCCGTGGATGATGGCGGGGTTATTTTCCAGCGTCTGCACAAGGTTCGGGTCCAATGCGTCTTTCAGCAGGGCGGTCATGGCACCGGCTGCGCCGATCTCGCCGGCGGTCACCGGCTTGCCATCGTAGGTGTAGGCGCACACGATGCGGGACAGCCGCTCTTTCAGGTCGGAGATGCTGGTGGCAAGGCAGAAGATGGCCATGACCTCGCTGGCCACAGTAATGTCAAAGCCGTCCTCGCGGGGGGTGCCGTTCACCTTGCCGCCCAGACCGTCCACGATGAACCGCAGCTGCCGGTCGTTCATGTCCATGCAGCGCTTCCAAGTGATGCGGCGGGGGTCGATATTCAGCGGGTTGCCCTGCTGGATGCTGTTGTCGATCATGGCAGCCAGCAGGTTGTTGGCGGTGCCAATGGCGTGCAGGTCGCCGGTAAAGTGCAGGTTGATATCCTCCATGGGCACCACCTGTGCGTAGCCGCCGCCGGCAGCGCCGCCCTTTACGCCGAACACGGGGCCAAGGCTGGGCTCGCGCAGGCAGAGCATGGTCTTTTTGCCCAGCGCGTTCATGGCATCGGCCAGACCTACGCTGGTGGTGGTCTTGCCCTCACCGGCAGGGGTGGGGCTGATGGCGGTGACAAGGATCAGCTTGCCCTGCTTTTTGGCGTTGTGGATCAGCCGGTGGTCGATCTTGGCCTTGTAGCGGCCATAGGGGATCACACTTTCCTCCTCCAGACCCAGCTGAGCTGCGATCTGGGTAATCGGTTTCATTTTAGCTTCCTGCGCGATCTCGATATCGGTCTTCATACAGACATCCTCCTTGATAGCAAAAAAGGACAGCTTTGCGCAGCAATTGCGCAAGGCTGCCCAGACGGTCGGCATTGACATCCCATGCACCCCTGCACTGTGGTGCTCCACAAGGTTCCGTCAGCAGGGATGCGGTCTATGCTGTAAAGATAGCACACCACCGGGGTGTTTGTCAAGGAGGTACAGTTACAAAAATCACCCATAAATGCAGAAAATTTTTTGCGTTATCCAAAGGTTTGTGCTATACTTATTCTGGGTTATTATGAAAACAACGACAGAAAGCAGGAAATCCGTTTATGCTGCAAAACCCTCAGTTACATTATCTGGACAACGCGGCCACCACCATCGTAGCGCCGGAGGTGGCGGACGTCATCGACAAGGCCATGCGGGAGCACTGGGCAAATCCTTCCAGCCTGTACGGCCCGGGCGCGCGCAGTGAAGAAGCCCTGAACGCCGCCCGCGCCGCCGTAGCGCGCACGCTGGGCTGCAAAAGCCGGGAGCTGTACTTCACCTCCTGCGGCAGCGAGAGCAACAATCTGGCGCTGCTGGGTGCGGTGCAGACCCGTACCTTCGGCAAGGGCATCGTGGTGTCCGGCTTTGAGCACCCCAGCGTGCAGCGGCCGCTGGAGCGGCTGGCAAAGCAGGGCTACGACGTTACCGTGGTAGCACCCCGGGCAGACGGCACGCTGGACATTGCCGCCATACTGGAGCGGGTGGACAAAAACACCATCCTTGTGGCCTGCATGATGGTGAACAACGAGATCGGCACCCGCAACGATGTGGAGCGCCTTGCCGCCGAGGTAAAGCGCCGCAACAGCCGCACCATCGTCCATGTGGACGCAGTGCAGGCGTGGATGCGTGTGCCCATCAAGCTGGACAACATCGATACGCTCTCGGTGAGCGGCCACAAGATCCATGCCCCCAAGGGCATTGGTGCGCTCTACCTTTCCGACCGGCTGGTGCAGGCCTTCCAGCCGCCCTATCTGGGCGGTGAGCAGGAGCGGCAGATGCGCCCCGGCACCGAAAACCTGCCCTACGCCATGGGTCTGGCCGCAGCGGCCACCCGTCTGGCAAAGACCATGAAGAGCCGGGACAATGCCATGCGTGCGCTGAACCGGCAGCTGCGGGAGGGGCTGAAGGCCTTCCCGGAGGTGGTCATCAACAGCCCGGAGAACGCCGTGCCCGAGGTGCTGAACTTCAGCGAGATGTGCATCAAGAGCGAGACGATGCTGGCTTTTCTGGCCGAGGAGCAGATCTACGTTTCCTCGGCAAGCGCTTGCGGGCGCGGTCAGCCCAGCCACACGCTGGCAGCCATGGGGCGCGACCCGCTTGCCATCGACACCGCCATCCGGGTGTCCTTTTGCGCCGACAACACCCCGGAGGATGTGGATGCCTTCCTCAACCGCTTCGAGGACGGCATGAAGCACCTGCAGAAGATCAGAAAGTAAAAATCACAAATCCTACATCAGGAGATGCAACATTTATGAAGGAAATTATTATGGGCTATCAGGGCGAGATGTCCCTGAAAGGCCTCAATCGCAACCAGTTCGAAGCAGCCATGATGAAGATCCTGCGCTACCGCCTTAAGACGGTGGGCAAGTTCAAGGTGTACTGCACCCAGTCCACCTTTTATATGGAACCCGAGGAAGAGGACGTGGACATGGACCTGGCCTTTGAGCGGGTCAGTAAGGTGTTCGGCCTTGCCGCGCTCAGCCGCGCCGTGGTGTGCGAAAAGGATTTTGATACCATCTGCCAGACCGCTGAGGACTATCTGGGCAGCGCGCTGCACGGCATCCGTACCTTCAAGGTGGAAGCCCGCCGCGCCGATAAGACCTACCCCATGACCAGCCCGGAACTGATGCGGGAGCTGGGCGCTTACCTGCTGGGCAAGCACAACTACCTGAAGGTGGATGTGCGTAACCCGCAGTTCAAGGTCATTGTGGAAATTCGCGATTACGGTGCGTATATTCACGGCCCCAAAATACCGGGCGAGGGCGGTCTGCCCGTGGGCACCAGCGGCCGTGCCCTGAATATGCTCTCCGGCGGTATCGACAGCCCGGTGGCGGCCTATCGTATGGCAAAACGCGGTCTGGCACTGGATCACATCCATTTTGCGTCTCCTCCGTATACTTCCGAACGCGCAAAACTAAAAGTAAGGGCTCTGGCGCAGCTTATTACCGTATATACCGGCAGCGCCAACCTGTTTGTGGTGCCCTACACAAAACCCCAGGAATACATCCGGGATAACGCCCCGGATGTGCTGTTCACGGTGCTGATGCGCCGCAGCATGATGCGCATTGCAAATGTGATCGCCAAAAAGCAGGGCTGCGAAGCGCTGGTCACCGGCGAAAGTCTGGCACAGGTGGCAAGCCAGACCGTCAAGGCTTTACAGTGCACCGATGCCGCACAGGATCTGCCCATTCTGCGCCCGCTCATCGGTATGGACAAGACCGAGATCATCGAGACCTCCCGCCATATCAATACCTTTGAGACCAGCATCCTGCCCTACGAGGACTGCTGCACCATCTTCACCCCGCCGCACCCGAAGATCCGCCCCGAGCTGGAGGAGATCCTTGCCGCCGAAGCCGCCATGCCCGGCCTTGCCGCGCTGGAGGCCGAGGCCGCAGAGCAGACCGAGCGCATCCGGGTGCGCATCACCGATCAGGTAGAATTCGAGGGTTGATTTGTCCATGACAGCAGAAATCATCAGTGTCGGTACCGAGCTGCTGCTCGGCAACATTCTTAACACCAATGCCCAGTACCTCAGCCGGGAGCTGGCCGCGCTGGGCATCACCGTCCGGCGGCAGAGCACCATCGGCGATAACCATGGCCGTCTGGCGGATTTTGTCAACGAGGCAAAGCAGCGGTGCGACCTGCTGGTGTTCACCGGCGGGCTGGGCCCCACGGCGGACGACCTGACCAAGGAGACGGTGGCTGCCTGCTTTGGCGACACCCTTACCTTTGACCCGGAGGAGTGGCAGAAGATCGTGGACTTCTTTACCCGCACCGGGCGCGAGACCACCCCCAACAACCGCAAGCAGGCCATGGTGCCGGTGCACGGGCATAAGGTGGTCAACCACCACGGCACCGCGCCGGGCGCATGGTTCGAGCAGGACGGCCATTGTGCCGTGCTGATGCCCGGCGTGCCCCACGAGATGAAGGCCATGTGGGAGGAAAGCGTGCGCCCGCTGCTGCTGGCGCGGCAGAGCTGCGCCCTGCACAGCCTGACGCTGCGGGTGCTGGGCGGCGAGAGCAATCTGGAATACCGGGTGCGTCCGCTGCTGGAAAACCCGAACCCCACCGCCGCCATCTACTGCAAGACCGGTGAGTGCGAGATCCGCATCACCGCCCGGGCGCAGAATGACGCCGATGCGCAGACCATGTGCCGCGCCTACGCCAAAAAGTTCTATGATCTGCTGGGCGATGCGGTGTATGATGAGGATGTCGCCGGACTGGAAGAGACGGTGGTGCACACGCTGCAGGCCAACGGCCTGACCATTGCCACCGCCGAAAGCTGCACCGGCGGCATGATCGCTCAGCGCCTGACCAACGTGTCCGGCGCAAGCGAGGTGTTCGGCTACGGCTTTGTGACCTACTGGGAGCAGGCCAAGGCGAAGCTTGTCGGGGTGGACCCGGCGGTCATTGCGCAATATAATGTGGTGTCGGCTCCTGTGGCGGCGCAGATGGCGCTGGGCGCGGCAAAAGCCGCCGGTGCGGATATCGCGGTCAGTGTTACCGGTCTGGCAGGCCCCGGCGGCGGTGACGCCGTCCGGCCTGTGGGCACGGTGTATCTGGGCGCTGCCCGGGGAGACAAGGTCTATGTGAAAAAGCTGTTCGTCTCCCGCCCGGACCGTGCGCTCATCCGCGCCCGCGCCGCACAGACCGCGCTGGAAATGGCGCTGCGTCTGGCACAGGGCAAGACCCCGGCCGGTACGCAGGTGCTGGCCGAGAGCGCACAGCATGACCCCGCCGCCCTGACCGCCTTGGACGAGACCCTGCGGGCAGAGTAAGCGCGGCCCCTGCGGCCGCAGGGGGGATGCGTCATGACAAATAAGGAAGAGCGCCCGGCAGGCTGCGTGCTGCGGCTGTTCGGTGTGCCGGAGCAGACCGTGCAAAAGGCGGTGGAAAACCTGCCGGATACTTGGCAGGGCACGGTACACTGCCGCACCCGGGGTGCGGAAACGCTGGTGGCGCTGCAAAGCAACACCGCACAAGAGCTGCACCGGGCGGTACAGCTGCTGCGGACAAGCCTTGCCCCGGCGCTGTACGGGGAAGGAGAGCAGACCCTTGCCGCTGCCGCAGTGCAGGCACTGAAACAGCACCGCAAGCTGCTGGTGTGCAGCGATGCCGCCGCCGGGGCGCTGCTGGAGACCCGGCTGGAGAACCTTCCCGGTGCGGAAAAGGTGTTCGATTTTGGCGCTATGAGCTACGCCAACGCCGCGCTCACCGCCCGGCTCAGCCGGAAGCTGCGCAAAGCCCCGCAGGCAGAGCCTGCCCGCACACTGGCGCGGGTGCAGGCCATGCAGCGGCTGACCGGCGCCGCGCTGGCGGTGGGCTGTGCGGAGCTGCCCCACAGTCGGCTGCTGCTGGTGGCAGGCAAAAAGGGCTGCTGGCTGCGGTGCGTATCGCCGGACGAGAACCCCGGGTTGTGGCTGCTGGATATGCTGCGCCGTGCCGCCTGCGGTCTGCCGCAGGCTGGGGGCACAAACTGGCAGCCCTACGGCAGAGCAGTACCGGATGCCGCCCTGACCCCTGCCGCCCTTGCGGCGGCAACGCCCGCGCCGCCGCGCCCGAAGCATCACCGGCTGTGCAAGGCACTGGTGGTGCTTTTGCTGCTGGCACTGGCAGCACTGGCTGCGGGCTGGTACTATACCGGCGGCGACCTTGCCGCCCTGCCTCAAAAACTGCAGAGCCTTGGCGCAGAAAGCCTGCCCCACGCCGGGGCAAGGCTGGTGTGAGTGCGGCGGCGCTTTCAATAAAAAAGCAAGCCCGGAGGGTTCGCAGACCTTCCGGGCTTGGTTTTTGCACTGGCGTCCCCGATGTGATTCGAACACACGGCCTTCCGCTTAGGAGTAGGGGCTGAAGCAATAAATTCTAGACAAAAGTAGGTAAAACAAGTAACGTTTTATCAATGGATTTTTTGTTGCGCTGTCAATCCGAGTAAAGAACACAAACCCCGAAATAAAACGAGTAAAAGGCTTTTCATTAGCAGAAAATTAGCAGAGCTAATGAAAAGTGGAAGGTTCATTGTAAAATGCCCACCTTTCATTAGCTGGGAAGTGTACGTTTCCCTACGGATATTTGCTTGTTTATCATTCGTGAACCAGACCATACAGCCGTAGCTGGTGTGATGGACAAATGTTTTCAATAGAAAAAGTTCAGAGCTTTCTGCGAGAAAACTCTGGTCTATGTAACAGTGCGAATGGAAATGCGCATTGTCTTGTAAAAGGAAGGGGCTTATGGTATTCTTACTTTAAGTAAGGGAGTGGCAACGATGTGCAGAGCATTTGAAGAAGTGAGAGAAGAAACAAAGCATGAGCAGTCGATTGAAATTGCAAAATCTTTGCTAGAAGTTAGAAAAATGACCTATGAAGAAATTGCTCGGTCGGTTCAGCTTCCTGTTGAAGAAGTAAAGGCACTGGATACAAAGAAACCCGCCTGATCTTAATTCAGTCAAGATATTCTTAAAAACAAACAGCGGCAGTTTTCCCAATCGGAAAGCTGTCGCTGTTTATGTATAGGGGCTTATAAGTTCTTTGCAAGATTTTTGATGAGTTCGGCCATAGAGGGGTTAGCCAGCAATTTGGTAAGTGCTGCTGCCGCGTCGGCATCGACCGCACTGTTTTCAGGGATGGACTGCGCTGTTTGATGGGGCATTTCAGGCTCTGCACCATGATGCTGATAGAAGAAATCGTCGAATCGCTGTGCGTTCAAACGCCGATCATCATCCAGAATGTGTGCGTACTGCTCGGTGACCATCGAAGCCTGTGCATGACCGGAATCGCCCTGCACGGCTTTGATATCGCCGCCGTTCAGCTTGAGCTTGTATGTAATACTGGAGTGTCGAAAACTGTGGAAAACTACTTTGGGAAGATTGTTTTCCTCAATCAGCTGCTTCAATGCACCGTTGATGGTGGATTGTTCGGTCGGCATTCCCAGCGGGCCGGCGACCACAAGATTATAGTCAGCGTACTCTGTGCCCAGTGCATCCCTTGTCATGTCTTGCTCGGCTTTATATTGGACAAGCATTTCAGCAACTGTTTTGGGGAGAAAGATGGTTCGGATACTGCTGTCTGTTTTGGGGCTTTTCAGAACCTGAACCGTGGTACAGCGGGAACTCAGCGAGGGAAAACGAGTGATGACATTTTTGTTTTCCAAGGCGTTTAGCGAAGCAATGTCTACACGCTGCAATTCCTTATTTATGTAAATGGAGGCTCGCCCGGCTTCGATGCTTTCAGGAGAGATATCCACGCAATCCCAAGTCAAACCGAGCAGTTCGCCAAGGCGCAGAGAACAAGAGAAGGAGAGGTTGATGCAGAGCCGGAGCCGTGGATCATCACAGACTTCTAAGGCATGGAACAAGGTCTCGGCAGTCCAGATATCACGCTTCTTTGCAGTGTATTTGGGCAAGGTGGCATAAATACAGGGATTCTTTTCCATAAGTTCCCACTTTACAGCCTGCTCAAAGGCACTTCTCAAAATTTTGTGAACCGAACGAACCGTGCCGGGAGAAACGTATTGATGCTGACGCTTTCCACACATAGGGTCAACGGCTTCGTATTTAAGCAGCCGCTGATAATACCCCTCGATCACGCGGGTGGTGATATCCTGCAACTTCATCGAGCCGATGAGCGGAGCTATGTAATTGGCAATCAGTGCAGTGTTTGCCTGATAGGTTGAAAGTGCCCATTTGCTTTTTCCATAGAGGGCAACATATTCAGGAAGCAGGTCGTTAAGGGTCTTGCACTGCGGAACTACAAAGGTTCCAACTGATTCCTTGTATTCGACCTCTTTCTTGCGATTCTTGGCATCCGAAAGGTCAGTAAAGGTTTCCCACTTCTGCTTGGGGGTGCCATCTGCATCCTTATAGGAATAGACAACACAGAAATTATTGTTGCGCTTGATAATGCTGGCCATTATGTATCTCCTTCTACTTTACGTTTGGATTTCAGAACATCATCGAATACATCTTTTCGGACGCGTTTTGCCCGCCCTACATCAATTGTGGGAATTCCTTCCTCACGAATCCATGTTACAAGCGTGGTGCGGCTGACACCATAGAAATCCTGAATCTCCTGAAAACTGTAATACTTTCCGCTTTTAGGGCATTTCAGTTCCAGTGGTGGCTCTTCATGCGCTTCTATGACTGGTTCTTGGAGTCGATATGTAGATTGGCTGTTGAGCCATATTTCAAAACTTGTTTTGGTAATGCGCCGCCTGTCGGCCACGCGCTCAATAACGAAACAGTCTCGGTATTTTTTACAGTCGAGAATCCAGTAGACCTTTTCTCTTGGAATACCGAGCAGTTTTGCCATTTCTGGGATGGAGATGGTTTGTGCTTCAATCTCCCGGTCACGCTCTCGATCAGCCGCAGTGCGGTAGCGGCTTTGTGACCGATACCAACGCTCAAATTCCTCTTTCGGAATCCGCATCCAGAAGTCTACCGTTTCTGCTTTCAACTTTCCCTGACGGATGAGTGTATAGACAGTGTCAGAGTCTACCTTTAATATTTCAGCAACTTCCAAAATAGAATATGACCGCTTGCAAAGTTCCTCGCCCGGTGGAGGACCATTGACCTTATGATATTTGACCTGATTGGCGTACCATTTTTCAAAACTGGAAATAACGATACGCATTTTGTCGTTTATCAGAATGACTTCAAAGAAATTCTTATGAAGCAGCCAATAGCTATCCGTTTTGCCGAGACCGAGAAGATGCTGCATCTCACGAACCGACATGGTGGTTTTAGCGGTGGCAGGTTCAGCTTTTCCGTATAAGGGAGCCTGAGTATTCCGCATATCATCCATGAAAGACACCTCTCTATCTATGTAAAAGTTTAGCCGGGATTTCTCGTCCCGGCTAAAGAATAGCAGATTTCGCTTGAAATGTTGAGGATGTCAAACAGCAGGATTGGGTTCGATAATGCCATCGTTCAGCCACGCATCGAAGCTGGTTTTGGAGATACGATAGGCACCACCAACTTTGAACCAGCGGAATTCATTCTGCTTCAGCAGACGACAGACGGTGGGGCGGCTTAAAATCAGCATTGCCATCAGATCTTCAATCGTGTAACAGCGGATATCCTGTACTACGGGCGTGGGGGTGGAAGATGCAGTAAGTATTTTTTCTTCGCAATTATTCATGGGATAAAACCTCTTCGATTATACATTGAGTTAAAACTTGAGCGGCAGTGCAGCCCGGCGGCTTCCACCATTATAAATAGTATAGACCTGCTGAAGGTACTTCGTCTTGCCGGGAAGGCTTACGCCTGCGGTTCGAGCAAGGCGAAAAATCGTGAACGCATCGACCTGCCGCAGTTTGGCAATCAAGCGGCCTTTGTTATATTCGGAGTGATACAGTTCTACAAAGCGGCAGATGCCGAGCAGGTTTGCGGAACTCATGGAATCAGGTTCGCCGTTCCAAGCGTTCAGCAAAACATCAAGGGATTCGATATACAGTTCCGGACCCAGCCGGATGAATTCGTGATAGGCGGTTGCAATGCAGCTGATCCGCTGCTTGCCTCGGCCTTCTTCAAAAGAAAGATGAACGCCAGCCAATTCGGTGGCCTGCTGGAATGCAACGGCAGCAGGCTCCCCTGCAAAAATCAGGGCACGGAGTTTCTGCCCGGCACTCAGCCGTTCCGAAATGCCTGTCTGCTGTGCAAACAGGAGGGCTTCTTCCTGCTCGGTCATGTTAAAGTAGACCTTGCAACGAATCTGAAGATCGTCGCCGCCGTTCAGAAATTTCCGTGCAGCGATGGTGTTCTGTCCGTCCATCACATAGTAGTGACCATCCCGGAAGCTGATCTTCGGCTCATTGGCAACCCGCTCGTCAAATTCTTTTGCGATGCGGGCAACACGAGCGGGGTGAAGAGCACGCTGATAAGTGTCGCGCGGCACGATCAGTTCGCTGCTGTTCAGGCACATCTCATGGTAAGGTTTTACAACTGCGTTCATCATAAAGGAACCTCCTTCTTCTTTTGCAGAAAATCAATTCCTGATTGGATAATCAAACCGATTTTCTTCTTTTCGTTATCGGATAAGCGGAAAGCGGAATACCGTTCATAACAGATATTCCAGCGGAACATAAGCGATTGAAGCGCATCATCCAGTTCTGCAACCATGAACTCAACAGAAGATTCCGTCGGGGTGGAGAGCATCCTTTCCGATATCTGCTCAATGCTATGTAGATCGCCTTTTGTGTGCTTGGCGAGAGCAGGGGGCTGACTGTTCAGCACACGAAGATTCTGAAACTGCTGGGAGAGCAGCTCTTTTGCAGCGGCGAGAACATCCTCCTGCGGAGGAGCCGTAAGGTATTTTCGGAATGACTTGTATCCAATGAACCCAAAGCTGTATTGCAGACACACTGACACTTGCCGCATTTCATATTTGGACAGGTGCCCAAGGTAGCTTAACACTCTGGATTTATCTGCGGGGCGCGGACTTTCGCAGATCGCCATAGATGGTGCACTCAAAAAGCGATTGTGCAGAACAAAATGCGTTGGCATATTTCGCTTTTTGATCTGTGTTGTCAGCGGAACGACCAGAAGAACATTGGAATAAAAATTACCGTCATCGTTCTGGACAACAATGGCAGGTCGGATGCCGCCTTGCTCGGAACCGCTGTAAGGATTCAGATCCATCATGTAGACATCCCCGCGCTTGTACATCCAGTTTGCGGGCATAGGTGGATACTCTTTCTCTTTTTTGCCTCGTGTTGCCAATTTAGATTTCTCCTCTCTATCCGTATATGTAACAGTGGGCTGCTCGCACAGCCCACCCTACTATCTCAAACAGCAAAAATGCTGCGATTTATAGTTTTATACCTTTCCGTACTTGTCCCCGACACCCCCGGAAAACGAAAACTCTGTTTTCGAGTGGGAAAACTTTCAGCCGTCCGGCAGCGTACCGAATCCATAGGGTTCTCACCTCTCCGTGGTTCTCACCGAGCTGCCCGAAGGCAGAAGTATCATTATTCTGTGATGGATCATAGCTATGGAGAAGCTGTCATCCATTTACCGTCAACCTACCGCTCATTCCCTCAGTGGGAGATCATCGCATTTGTTACGGACGTGGCTCATCATCACAGGAACGTGACTGAAGAATGCGTGTTCAGTTTTCAAGGGGCGGATGCCAGATGTTGTCTGGCTTGCTTATAGTATAGCGGCTCAAATTGTGAAATGCGTGGGCCTCGTAGGCCTACCTTGTAGGCTTAGTAGGCCTATTTTTGGAAGAAAATTCCAAACTTTGAATTTACAGCAGTTGCTTTATGGAAGAAAGAATGCTGATGGCAGTGTCGATTTCCTCTTTGGCAAAATCATTAGAAGGGCCAATACCGGTTAAAAGAAAGTCCGTGCTGGTGTGCAACTCATTTGAAAGATCAATAAGAAGTTCTAAGGAACAAGCAACTGTGCCACGCTCAATTCGGCTAATATGACCTTTATTTACATTTACTCGATATGCAAGCTCATCTTGGGTAAGATTGCGAACTTTCCGAAGATTGCTGACACGCTGACCAAATTCTTTCGTACTGAACATAATGAAGGTCCTTTCCGCCGGATGCGGAGGTTGAGGACACTTCACTGTGGGACAGTTTACGGGCTTTTCTCAGCGAAAAAAAGACGCATTAAAAGAAAAGGTTACCGATACCTTTCCATCCGAAAATGGAAAGCAGTATAAGTATCCTCGGCCTTTAATGCATCTCAGGCTTTCGATATGTTTTTATTCGGACGAATCGAAAGCCTTGGAAAATTGCCAAAAAAGAAAAACCTCGTGTGGTAGCTTACAAGGCAGCGATTCGTGCCGTATAAGCATATCACACGAGGGTCTTACGAAAGTCTTATGAACATCTCACAAAAGTCACATAGGGCCATTTTTATCCTATTTAGGGAATCTCCTGAGAAATTTTATGTCACATGAAAGTCTCTTGAACATCTCATGAAGGTCTTATGAGAATTATTCGCAGCTATCACCTAATGAAGTACGCAATTCTTTATATTCTTCGGTGGTGAGGTGCTGCTTTGCTAATTGATACTCGTTTGAGGCCAATTCATCCATTCCTTGAACTTTAAGGGAGTGAATCAGCCAGTAGTATCCTCTGGAGTTTTCAGGGACGATTGCCAGAGACCTTGTAGCATACTGATTCAGCAAATCATAAGAATGCAGCGCATTCAGTTGCTTCAGGAGTTCATTAACGGCACCAACATAAGCAATATGATACTTTGCCGCAAACTGAATAAGCCAATGCTCCCCGTCAGCAGAAGAAAGAATTTTTCCACAATAGAGGTCGATTGCATTTTTTAACAGTTCTACCCGGTTGATAACGGAAGATGCTTTCGAGGCCAACTGGATAAGATCGTCAAATTGCTGATAGTCTGTCATGATATGAAGATCGGGGTTAAATTGATAACCGGAAGCTGTAGATACAATAAGTTCTTTTTCTGAAATAAGACCAAATGTTTGCCGGAGGCGATAAATCAGATTTCTCATATTCTTAGCAGGATTCGTTGAATCATCAGGCCAAAGAGCTTGCGCAATTTCCAGCGATGAGTGCGCTTTCTTACCTGAAATCAAAAGATAGGTTAGCAAGCGGCTGATTTTTGGGGATTTCAGATCGGCTTCTCGCAGGATGCCGTGGGAGGTGTAAATCTTCAGTTCGCCAAAGAGACTGACAAAAACATCATGGCTGCTCTCGATGTTTTCTGGAGCGAAAGCCATGTTCAGACCGTCATTCATCTTTTTGTCTTTGTAAGCAACGAGAAGAACATACGCCAACAGCCGCAGAATACTCGTTTCGGAAATGTACCGCTTGGGATTGCGTACCGCAAGTAGAGCGACAGGGCGCGGCTCCAGAGAAGCACCAAGGACAGATTGGATTCCCAGACGCTGATAGAGATTATACTCCGCAGGATAGGTGTTTTTTACTTCTTCTGCATCAGGAACGATCATCGGTTTCCCATGGCGCACGGCCTGTACCCATCGGTCAAGAAATTCAGCAGATTCAAACTCCTCCGTCAAGATGGTTGTTTTATCTTCAGAACTATCATTATACCACCAGAACGGTGTCCAGATTTTCAAGTCCAAATCTACTTGGATAAGACCACACCAATCGGCATCGTAGAATTTGCACGCTGCCTTTAGAATCTGTCGGGCAACTTCTTCTGGCGAATGTTGGTCATAGCATAGTTGAGCTTCCAAAGCCTTCACAGTGTGTTCAATGTCAAGCGCACGCTGAATATCATCAAAATTGCGTTCTTCGGATTCCGATGTAGACTGCAACATGATAATGCCTCCAACAAAAAAGCACAGCATTTTAGCTTCATCCGCTCTATACGGTGAAGTCAAATGCTGTGCTGTATTTTATCATGCAACCGCAAGAGCTGAATGAAATTACTTTTTTACGATGGTTTTGATAAATGCAGCAAGTGCATTTATCTGCTCGGAATCGAATTGCTGGAGTTGATCGGTAAGAGCATTCATTCCATTGGAAGGTTCCTCACTGAAATTGAAAAATTCCTGTGGAGTTACGTTGAGGTACTCACATATATAAAAGAAGTTCGACATGGTAGGAAAGGTAGTTCCACATTCGATTGCACGAATATATCCGGGATTTTGCCCAATGGAAAGACTCATGTCTCTCGCAGATACTCCCTTTTTCGTGCGCAGTTCAGCGAGCCGCTTGGAAAACTGTTCTTCGTACATGAGCAACCACCATCCTTCTTTACTCTATTGTAGCCTAACGAATAGTCAAAAATGAGCGGTTAAATCTACAATTTTTAATTGAAATAATCAACCATGCGTGATAGAATATTTATCAAGCCGATTGGATGCTTTGGAAGGGCTGGGGGAAATGATCGACTATAATGAAATAAGCTACACTGAAATTGAAGATTGTATCGAGGACGCAAAGAAAGGATTGCTTAGTCCATATTGGCAAGGATACGCAGAAAGAGAAGTTGATTCTTTGAGACTCACTGATGGCTCGTTGCCTGAGCGAGCCGAACAGTTATATAAAGAACTGAAAACAATCCTGCATGAAGTTCACCAGGTAACGGATGACTGAAGAATTTAGTTTTCTAAGATTATATCCAAAAAACGCAAAATGACGCACAGCTGTAGCTTTTTGCGCGGCGCCGGTGCGGCGGACAGAAAAAATGGCTGTTCGTACAATTATGTGGAGCGCAAGTAGATTGAATTTTGTATAAAATGACGGAATGAGATCTCCTTTATAGTGGGGATATTAAGTGGCTTTTTAATAAATAACGATGGTGCGACGAGATGCGAAAATTGCTATTAACCGAAAATTTTGAAAAAGAAGGCTTGACAAGCGTAATTAAATGTGTTATTATTTCAATAGTTAATAATGGAAAATTGTATATTGACGAAGTATACCCTTTTGTGGTAGAATCCAGTTGTCTTCAGGACAAGTGGATTCATTGGTGTACAAACTTGGGCCTGTAAGACAAAAAGTCTTGCAGGTCTTTTTTTGTTTCCTTTGACATCAATGCAATCGTTCCTCAGCAGAGCCGATCATCTGCGGAGGACGAAAGAGAACGGAGAGAATGCTATGATTCAGGTGTTATCCAAAAAGAAGAAGGATTTTCTGGCGTGCTGCACTTATGTGACCGAAGTGGAGTTTGAAGTTGCAGAAGATGGTCAGCCTACCCGCTGGCTGTGTTACAGCGATGCGGACTTTGCCGGCTTCATCGTGACGGACCGCAGTGCGATGATGGACGAGTCGAAACCGACGGAGTATTACCAGCAGATGCAGGTCCTGGAGGAGTACGAGGATCTGGAGACGGCAAAAGGGTCGAAGTACTATGACCTGTTTGCCCAGATGCAGGAAATTGCAGAGGAAAGCTGAGACCAGTCCATAGAAGAACGTTTTATCGGACAGATAAAAGCGTAGAATCATGTCAGAAAATCAATCGAAAACTGTGGGAAGCGAAAAGGGGTACTGCAAATGAGCATCTTCATTGATCTGGAAATGAACACCACGGATACGCGGCTGGTACGCAGAAAGAAACTCAAGAACGAGGTGATCGAGATCGGCGCAGTGCGGATGGACGATGCGTTTTACCCGCTGGACCGCTTCCGCATTTTCGTGCGGCCCCAGTACAACGGTGTGATCGAGCGCAAGATCTACAAACTCACCGGCATCAGCAACGGTGCCGTGAGTGATGCAGTCTCTCTGCCCGAAGCACTGGATGCGCTGGAAGCATGGTGCGGTTCGGACGGCTGCGAGATCTACGCATGGAGCACCAGCGACCTGTGCCAGCTGCGCAAGGAATGCGGCTTTAAGGGCATCGACAGCGTTTTTCTGGACGAGATGGTGCAGTGGCACGATTTTCAGGAGGACTTCCGGCAGATGCTGGGAGAGAAAAACATCCTCTCCCTCAGCAACGCCATGCACCGGGTAGGGCTGGAGCCAGAGGGCAGCCTGCACGATGCTTCCTGGGATGCCTACAACAGTGCCCGTCTGATGGAGACTGCTTACTCCGAGGATTTTGCAGTCGATCTTGCCAATGCGCAGGATGCCTGCTATCAGGAAGCCCCGAAGATTCAGGGAGGACTTCCGTTGGATATGATGATGAAACTGGCCGCTCTGCTCCAGCCGGAGCCGTGTGCGGCGGTCTGAGAAAGGAATCCGTAAGATGAAAATGAAACACCTGTGGGAAAAGAAGTTCAGAAAAATCAGAATCATGTATAAGGAGGACAGCTGGCAATATCGTGATGGCCGGGTGGGTGAAATTTTTGAGTGCGACACCCACATTGCAGATGCTGTCTACCTATTCAATATCAAAGGATACCCGACTGGAAACAGCTGTGAGGGGCATCCATATCAATACATTCTACAGAATGAGGACGGCTGTGAAGCAACTCGGAAAAAGTATGCTCGAACCGTATTTTTTGATAGCGGCTATCTTCAGTTCGGAGCTGAGAATAAAAAGCTGATTCTCCAGAAGCTGCGGGAGAAAAGCGGCTACTTTACCGAGAACACCCATTCGGATTGGGCGTGTGTCAAGGCAAGCATTGACTGGACTGCCTGCCGCAGCGCAGAGACTGATGGAAAAAAATATAGCATTATGGACATAGAAATGATTTCCAAAATGTTCCGTACTGTCTATGAGGAAATGTGGCGCACACTGCTTGAAGTGGCACAGGAGCTACCCGATAAGGGGTCTTACTACAAGAGCGTGGAACTCTTGCCTGAAGGAGATGATACCAAGGTGGGCGACATCTATAAAACCGCCGATGGTTTTGAAATCGTAAGCTACGGGGATATGTGGTGCAACGCAGGAGCCGATGAAGCCGCTGACGATGAGAACAGCGAGGAAGTTTAAGTAGGAGGAATTGTTATGAACGCACAGAAGTATTTTGAGCAGCACGCCGAAGAACTCATTGCCCGTTATACCGGCAAGAACGTTGCACTGTTTTTCCGGGGCTTTGTCCCTGCCAATGTCCGCTGGCTGGCGCAGCGCGAGGATGCCATCCTGCCCGCCGACAAGGTGCTGAATGCGGACGGCACCGTGAGCATTGCGAAGATCGATGCGGCAAAGCGCAAGCTGGTGCAGAGCCTCATGATGCAGGATGGTGTGACGGTCGGCATCTATGAGGAGATGCTGGCGATCCTCCAGACCGTGCAGGAACCGGAATCCATGTTTGATGCGGAGTTCATCGTCATCGACAACAACGCTTTCCCAGCGTATGTGCCCAGCTGCATCCCGGCGGCCGACGCAGATGCACTGGCCGAGGCTTACGAAAGCGAAAAGAACGGTCTTGCGCCGGAGGCAGAGGTTCTCAGCCGTTACTATGCCGGCGTCCGCATTCTGGATGAGCATTACTATCTGGCACTGTTCAACAAGCACAAGAGCGAAAACATCCGCTGCCTGCCCTTCTATCAGAAGCAGCAGATCGCTTTCACGGATGCGGAGGCAACGGTTGCCCATGATGTTTCCCCGATGGTGCTGGCCGATGACATCCTGAGCGGTCGGCTGGAAGGCAGCGTGGTCGTGTCGGTGGAGCGGGTACAGAATGCGGCAAACAATACTTACGATGTGCTCTCCTTCCTTGCTTCTCAGTGTGGTACGACATTTGCCCTGAACTGTGCAGAGAAGCAGGAGAAAATCGAGCCGGAAACCATCAACCGCTACCGTGCCATCCTCAAGCAGTATTGGGGCGTGAATGCAGATTTCCGGATGCTGGACTTCTACAAAGACCCTGCCGCTGGGACGGAGACAAAGCAGATCAGTCAGGGCGAGATCATCAGCACCATCGTTAGGCAGTGCGAGCTTGCCATGGGAGACTATCAGGACTACACCAATGTGTTCCTGACCGCTCCCACCGGCGCAGGCAAATCGGTGTTCTATCAGGTATCCGGTATCTATCTGGCGCAGGTACACAAGGCTGTCACTATCGTGGTCTCGCCGCTGATTGCTTTGATGCAGGATCAGGTCACCCAGCTGGAAGCCCGCGGCGTGCATTGCGCCACCTTCCTGAACTCCAATGTTTCCCACGAGGAGCGTGAGGAGCGCCTGAACGCCATCCATAACGGCGAAAAGTCCATCCTGTACCTTGCACCCGAAATGCTGCTGACCACTTCGCTGGAGACCCTGCTTGGGAATCGCCGCCTTGGTTTGTTCGTTGTGGACGAAGCCCATACCGTCACCAGCTGGGGCAAGGACTTCCGTGCGGATTACTGGTTCCTCGGCGATTATCTGGAGCGTCAGCGCCGCAATGGTCTACACTTCCCGGTCCTCTGCCTGACCGCTACTGCTGTGTATGGCGGGCAGGATGACGTGGTGCAGGATACCATCGACACCCTGAAGCTGAACAACCCAATCCTGTATCTGGGTCGTGTACGCCGTGACAACATCAAATTTGATATTCATCCGCTGGAAAAGACCGTTGAAGGGAGCCGGGACGAATTTAAGGTCGATCATGTTGCAAAGCAGATCGAAAAGTTTGTGACCGAAGGCCGCAAAACGCTGGTCTACTGCCCATTTACCTCTACAGTGGAGGAAATCTACAATGCCGTGTCCCCGCTGGTGAAGAATAAAGTTCGCCGTTACTATGGCCGTCTGAACCGTGTGGAGAAGAACGCTGCACAGGAGGCTTTCCGCACCGGGCAGGCCGTTGCGATGATCAGCACCAAAGCCTTCGGCATGGGCGTGGATGTGCCGGATATTGCACAGGTTTACCACTATGCGCCGACAGGCAATCTGGCCGATTATGTGCAGGAGATCGGACGCTGCGCCCGCGATAAAAATATGACTGGTGTAGCGTCCGAAGAATATCTGTCGGGTGATCTTTCTCAGCTCAAGCGTCTGCATGGCATGGGCGAGCTGCGCCAGTATCAGCTGCGGGAGATCCTACACAAGCTCTACTGGATGTACAGCCAGAAAAAGCACCGCAATCTGCTGGTTTCCCCGGATGCGTTCGGCTATCTGTTTGATTCCGATGATGTGGAGAACCGCGTCAAGACCGGCCTGCTCCTGCTGGCAAAGGATCTGGAAAATGCTTACGGATTCCCGGTGCTGGTGGTACGCCCGAAAGCGATGTTCACGACCTGCTATGCCAACGTGCCGACGGAGATCGAGCAGGAGTTTCTGGAAAAGTACGGCGATTTCGTCAAGAACCTGTACGATGATACCATCACGGTGAGCCGCAGCTATACGCCGCGTGCATCAGATGTCATCACCCGCAACAGCGGCAGCATCTACGAGATCCGCATGGGCGATCTCTGGGAAAAGTATTTCTCCGATATGACCTTCGGGATGTTCAAGGTCAAATTCTTCAATGGGGAGCTGTTCGCACAGGACGGAACCAACCGTATCTCCGTCCGTGTCAAGACTACTATCCGCTATGCACAGGATTTTGAGACGACCCGTGCAAAGCTGCGTCAGTACATGGAGGCCGTCGCTCGTGTGTTTGACGGCTACCGCAAGGCCAGCCACATGTTCACGGTGGAAGAATTCTGCCGCGATGCACAGGAGGCACTGGGAGGCGAAGTTCTGGGCCGTGACTTTGCTAAAGCATTGCTGGAGCTGTTTGTGATGGACGTGAAAATCGACCCTACGAAACGGGATAGCGACCGGATGAAGTTCATTCAGGCACGTCAGCAGGGCAGCAATAAGATTGGCATGAGCTACCGTGTAATGAACGGCAACTATTTCTCCTGCGCCAACTGGATGGATGAGCGCCTGGTCAACTGCGCCCCGAACCGGGAAGAAAATGAGTACCTCGGTTATCTGCCTGCGACCATCGGCGGCAAGCAGAACCCGGTAATGCGTCTGCTGGCCGTGCTGGAGATTTTCGGTCTGGCTAGTTACGAAGTGCGCGGCGGACAGAATCTGGAAATCTTCGTCCGTGTCAATGACCCGCAGAAGATCCGCAGCCTGTCGGAGGACCGCCGCTACAAGAACCAGCAATTGGCCGAGATCCACCGCCGTCATGCGGATGCAGAAGAAATGATGACTGCTTTCCTGACCAGCGATCTGACCACCAAACAGCGCTGGGACCTGATCGAGGACTACTTCCTTGGGCATGACGAGGTTGTGGCACAGGTGCTGGGACTGAACGAAGAAAATTGAAGGAGGTCGTTTAAATGAAATTCAATAAAGGTCTGTTTGATTTTATCGGCTACATGAGCTTTTTCAATCCCGTTGGTACGGGAGCTGCTGGGGACTCAAAGGCAAATCGGGAAGTACTGTTTGACGATGTTCAGGAATGTTCTTCCGCTGAGGAATTTGCAGAAAAACACGCAGATGAGTTTGATAGCGTGGAAGATGCAGAAGAGTTTTGGGAGGATAACTGAGAACTTCGCTGCTCCACGAACTTCGGAACATCTGAAACGATTTGCTGAGTTTTGCGAGATTTGTTTTGTGCAGAATGTCTATCAATTGAGGATAATTTAGCTACTTTATGAATTGACAAAGCTTCGTATAAACGATAGACTTAAATATAATTGTACATTATATAAGTGATGGTGTTTTATGAGCAGCAAAAAGAGACAGGATCAGTATACTGCCGGATTGGTATCAAAGCCCTTCTGGTTCTATGAGTATAAAGCCTATGTTAATGAACTTTTGAACGGTTCATCGGCAGACGAAATCAGGAGCAGTGCTTTTGAGAAGCACCTGTTTTCCGCAGCCAAGGAGTACCGTGTAAAGGAAATTCTTAATTGTGTTTCGCGTCGGGTGACACAGTTTGATCAGGATTGGCAGGAACTTTTCGGACAGCAATCTGTTATGGTGCAGAGAATGATGGTTCTGCTGTCTATTATGGCAGACGACAAACTTTTCTTCACCTTCATGTACAGAGTATACCGTGATAAGCTGATTGTTGGAGCTGAATCTTTGGAGTCGAGCGATGTGCTTGCGTTCTTTCGCTTGATGCAGAACGAGTCTGAGGAAATTGCTCAGTGGAAAGACACGACCATTCGCAAGCTGACACAGACCTACCGTAAATTGCTGAACGATGCAGGACTTCTTGCTGGCGACAAGATGGTGCCGCCTCTGCCCAGCTCTGCATTAAAGCAGTACCTGAAGGCACATGACATGAACGCCTATCTGATGGCAATCGCAGGAGCAGATGAATGAACACAGATCAAAAACTGAGCAAACTCGATGAATTTTTGCATGACATTTCCAGAGAGCCAAACGCAGGACTTGGCGGTGAAGCGGGGTACTATGTGTTCAGCTATGACCCAAAGGATGAGATGCGTGTCCGGCAGTGGACAAAGGATGAAATCAAACTTTTGCAGCAGGCACATCGCCCGGTCGTAGAATTTGATCTTTATAAAATCATGGCGGAACTGCTGATTGAAAAGCATCCCCTGCAAAAATACGAAGACCTAGAGATGCGGACCGGCAGCATGACACGCGTGGTGAATGCGGCGAACAGTGTTTTGCAGATCGGACGACCGATGGACCTTATGCTGGACTACATTGTGAAGCGCATCCCACAGGACAATGCTGTTATCCTGTTGACCGGTGTCGGAAAATGCTACCCACTTTTGCGTTCCCATAAAATTCTGAATGACTTGCATGACCGGCTTGCACAGGGAATCGTTCTGATGATGTTTCCGGGACGATACGAAGATGGCTACCTGTATTTGTTCGGCGATGTGAAGGATGGCAATAATTACCGTGCGAAGCCTATCTGATATGGATGTGTAGGAGGAACTGACATGAATATTGGTCAGATGTTTGCAAAATCGATCAACCGCGAAATCAAACCGGTGGTCAAGCCCGGTCAGGTTGATGATGCAACTGTTAAGTTGGAACTTCAGGAATATGTTGTGACACAGGAGCTTCAGAAACATTTTGCCGCATTCTTTTCAAATTACCACCGAGGCATTGGCGCAGATACTGATCGTATCGGTGTCTGGATTTCCGGCTTCTTTGGAAGTGGTAAATCTCACTTCCTGAAGATGCTGTCTTACCTGATCAGCGACAAAGAAGTTGCAGGCAAGCCTGCATTGGAATATTTTATCGAGGACGATAAGATTACGGACCCGAAGGTTCTGGCAGACATCCGCGCAGCAGAAAGTGTCAGCACGGACGTGATCCTGTTCGATATTGCCTCCAAGAGCCGCACCAGTAGTGCCGCTGCACGCGATGTGATCACCATGGTCTTTCTGCGGGCATTCAACGAAAAGCTGGGTTATTCCTACCAGTATCCCCGCATGGCAGATCTGGAGAGGAAGTTGGATTCTGAGGGAAAGCTGCAAAATTTCCGTGGCCGTGTCGAAGAACTGGAAGGCAGCAGCTGGGATGATGCTGTGGCTGGCATCGACCTTGCACAGGATTCGTTTGTGCAGGCACTGGTTGAGCAGGGCGTGATGAGTGAGGAGTCTGCCCGCAGCTGGTGTGACCGTGTGGGCGAAGAATACAGCATCAGCACAGAAGATTTTGCCAAGCTCGTCCGTAAACATATTGAAAGTAAGGGCAACGATCATCATGTGGTTTTCTGCGTGGATGAGGTTGGTCAGTATATCGGCGATGACTCCAATATGATGCTGGATCTTCAGACGCTGGAGCATGATCTGGCAGTTCAGTGCCATGGCAAAGCGTGGATTCTGGTCACCGCACAGGAAGCCATTGATAAAATTCAGGTCGTCAATAACGTAGACTTCTCCAAGATTCAGGGCCGCTTTGATACCCGGTTGTCTCTGTCGTCCAGCGATGTGGCGGAAGTTGTCAAGAAGCGTATCCTGAAAAAGAATGCAGAAGCGCAGGCTGAACTGGAAACGTTTTATCCCAGAAAGTCAGATGCCCTTGATACGTTGCTCAAGTTCTCTGGCGATATGCCTGAAATGAAACTGTACGAGAATGCGGCCGATTTTGCAGAGGTGTACCCCTTTGTTCCCTATCAGTTCAATCTGCTGGGTAAGGTGCTGGATGCTGTCCGTCTGTTCAGCAGTCCCGGCAAAAACAGCTCCTATGGCGAACGCTCCATGCTGAGTATGTATCTCAGCACCGCCAAGAGCCTTCAGGATCAGGAAGAAGGCATCCTCGTTCCGTTCAACGCATTCTATCAGGGCTTGTCTGCATTGGTGAACCACGAAACTGCCATTGCTATTACCAACGCACAGCGTAACAATTCGCTGAACCCAGACCATGCAGAAACCTGCTTTGAGGTCGAGGTGCTCAAGGTCCTGTTCATGATCAAGAATGTGCGGGAGTTTGATAAGCCTACGGTACAAAACATTGCTACCCTGATGGCATCCCGGATGAACGAGGACCGCTATCAGCTGGAAAACCGGTTGGAAACGGCTCTGAAAAAGCTGGTTCAGGAGCAGTTGGTACAGAATCTAGGTGACAACTATGTCTTCCTGACCAATGAGGAACAGGAGGTCAACAGAGAAATTGCGAGCCGTCGGCCGGAAGATTCCGAAATGAACCGCGAGCTTGCAACGCTGATCTTTGATGAAAACTACCGCGCGGACAAGTACCGTTATCCGTATCTGAATGGCCGCTATTCCTTCGGTTTCAATCGGAAAATTGATGGCTATGATGCCCTTTCTCGCCCGGACAACAGCATTACAGTCAAAATCATCACCTCCCGTGGCGATGATGCAGATGAAGCCCGCCTGAAGATGCTGTCCTCCGGCGAAAGCGGCGACCACACCATTTTTGTGCAGCTGCATGACGATACCCGCCTGAACAACGAGCTGCGCATGATGCTGCAAATTCAGAACTATCTGCGCAGCGGCACCGCAGGTCGCATCACGAAGTATCGTGCTATCTGCGAGGCAAAGCAGGAAGAAGTGGAAGAACGCCGCCAGAATGTCAAGGTGTTCCTGAAGCAGGCACTGTCGGAAGCGGATATTTATGTGTACGGCTCCAAGCTGTCCGGTGGCTCCCGCGACTTTGAGACACGCTTGAATGATGCCCTGAAGCAGCAGGTGGAACGCCTGTTCAACCACCTGACGGACATTGACAAATCGGTTTCGGAGCAGGATATCGGCAAACTGTTTGCAGATGCCGGGCAGATGCGGCTTGGCGGTGACGGTACCGGAAACAGCCGCGCCTTGGACGATGTCCGTACCCGTATTGAGCGCAATTCTCTATCGAGAACGGTGACGACCTCGCTGAAAACGCTGCTGGGCATCTTTACAAAGGAACCGTATGGTTTCCTGCCGGTGGATGTGGAGTGGCTGGTTGCACGCTTGTTTGCAGATGGCATCCTGACGCTGACCATGAACCATGAGCAGCTCAGCCTTTCCAGCCGGAACGCGCAGGAGTTCCAGCGTCTGTTCACCAGAGTGGAGTCGCAGGAGCGTTTGCTATGCGACATTCGCAAGCACGCCACTGATAAGCAGAAGCGTCTTGTCCGTGATATGATGCGCGACCTGTTTGAAAAGGGCGTTTCCTCGGACGATGACGAACAGCTGATGGCGGATTTGAAAAAAGAGTGTACTGATCTGAGGGAAGAGCTGCGCAGACAGCAGGCTACCTACCGGGAGGAACCGTATCTCCCCGGTAAAAGAACTGTGAATGTGGGCATTGCCCTGATGACCTCGCTGATCGACCCCACCACGACGGAATCCTTCTACACAGCACTGGAAAATGCACAGGAGGATTATCAGGACTTCAAGGAAACCTACGAATCCCTGCGGGACTTCTTCAATGCCGGGCAGATCAAGGTGTTCCGTGAGGCACACGATGCTGTGGAACTCTACATGCGCAATCAAAGCCGCATTGATGACGGTGAAGTAAAGAACGCTGCGGAAGGAATGCGTAAGATTCTGAGCATGGCAGAGCCGTATGACAAGATTCGGAATCTGGCGGTTTTGCATACGACATTTCAGGAAAAATACCGTGAGCTGTTGGATCGTAAATCCGAGCCGGTAAAAGACTATGTGGCGGACTGCTATGGACGTGTTCTTCAGCATCTGAATACGCTTCGCTGCAAGGAGCACTACTGGTCCTCTGTAATCGCAGAGCGGGACGATGCGCTGGAAAAGATTTGCAGCACCAATAATCTGGGCGATCTCGAATTGGCAAAACTGGATGCGAATCGGACAAAAATCAACTGGATCAACACTATCGACCAGTACGAGGCTGCACACCAGCCTGTGGTGCAGACCCCGGCGGCAAAGGTATCGGGCGGTGTTCCTGCAAAGGCTGCGCCTGCTGCCCCGGTGCGCCGCCGTGTGACCGTGAGCATTCAGGATGTGACGGATGGTTCGTGGCAGATCGACAACGCAACGGAACTGGACGCATACATTGAAAAACTGCGCCATGCCTTGAAGCAGAAGCTGGATCATGGCGATACCCTGAACGTGGATATCTGGTAAGACGAACAACGAAAAGAGGAACACTATGGAAAAGGCACCCATCAAAAAATTTGCGGTGGAAGCACGCCGCAAGTTGATCGCGGATGTGACGTTCCAGCTGGAGCGCTACGGCATCACTGAAAAAGGCATTGTGGAGCCGCAGACCAGCACGGAGAAAGAACTGGTTTTTGACCTTGGCAACGGCAACACCCAGACTATCAAGGGCGAGCACTATGTAAACCAGTATAAGAACCTTGTTGCGCATGTGCGCGGTTTTTACACCGAGGACAACCCCAAGCAGAAGCTGGAGCAGTTTATTGAGGAGATCGCCTTTACATGGTTCAACCGCCTGATTGCCATCCACTTTATGGAGGTCAACCGCTATATCCCGGTGCGGGTACTTTCCAGCGAGATTGCAGGCCAGAAGCTGCCCGATCTGGTCAAGTCGCCCTTTTCTGGTGATCTGGAGTTTACCGATGCTGAAAAGCAGTACATCTTCGACCTGCAGGATGCCAACAAGGAAGATGATCTGTTCCGTTTTGTGTTCTTCAAGCAGTGCAACGATCTGAGCCGCATTCTGCCCCGGCTGTTTGAAAATCTGGAGGGCCACGGCAGCTATTCGGAGCTGCTGGTGGTGCTCAGCTTCAGCGACCCCAACGGTGTGGTTTACCGCCTGGTCAACGAGGTGGATGAGCGCTGGTTCGATATCCATGCCACCGATGAAGAAGGCAAGCCCATGGGTCAGGTGCAGATCATCGGCTGGATGTACCAGTATTACAACACCGAGCCCAAGGACAAAGTGTTTGCCAACCTGAAAAAGAACATCAAGATCAGCAAGCAGAACATCCCGGCGGCGACCCAGCTGTTTACCCCGGACTGGATCGTGCGCTACATGGTAGAGAACAGTCTTGGCCGCCTGTGGTACGAGGGCCATCCCGGCTTTGATAAGTCCGGGTGGAAGTATTATCTGGACGAAGCCCCGCAGGAGCCGCAGGTGGAGCAGCAGCTGAAGGACATCCGCGCCCAGTATGCCAAGATGGAGCCGGAGCAGCTGAAGGTGATTGACCCCTGCATGGGCAGCGGTCATATCCTGTGCTACCTGTTTGATGTGCTGATGCAGATCTATCTGGACAACGGCTACTCCAAGCGGGAGGCTGTGCGCTCCATTCTGGAAAACAACCTCTTTGGTCTGGACATCGACAAGCGTGCGGCACAGATCGCTTACTTCTCCGTGATGATGAAGGCACGGGAGTATGACAGCAATTTCTTCAGCCGCAGCAATATCCCCCAGCCCAGAGTGTACGACATTCAGGAGTCCAACTGGCTGGGCGGTGCCTATAAGCACGAAATGGGCAATTTCCTCAATTCGCAGCAGTACCGGGATACCCTCAACTATCTGCTGGATGCCTTTGTGGATGCCAAGGAGTACGGCTCCATCCTTCAGATCAAGCCACTGGACTATGAGGGCTTGAAAGAAGCATGGGAGACCAGCGCAGCCGCTACGGCGGGCGACATCAACATGGTCATGTGGTATGATGCCGCAAAGGATGCCGTTGCACAGCTCATTGAGCAGGCTGTTATGCTGTCCCAGAAGTATGATGCCGTGGTGACGAATCCGCCGTATATGGGTGGTTCGGGTATGAATGCCCGACTGGTGGAGTTTATAAAAAAGAACTACCCTGATAGCAAAAGTGACCTGTTTTCTGTGATGATGGAGCGCAGCGACGCACTTGCTAGGGGGGATGGCTTCACATCACTAATTACAATGGAAAGCTGGATGTTCCTTTCCAGCTTTGAAAAACTGCGAGATAAAATCAATGATTTGAAAACCATCGTTAATATGGTTCATATGCCGTACCTTGGAAAGGGTGGCACTAGTCTTGGAATCAATTTTGGCACCGCTGCTGTTGTAATGAAAAAGGGACATATTGCAGATTATTCAGCGCAGTATGAGTATACGGTTTATTACGAATGCGATGATAATGGAGTGCCTTTGGTATTCCCGACAAAGAATGAACGCTGGAAAACGGCAAAGCAGGAGGATTTTGCAAAGATTCCGGGAAGCCCGGTGGCGTATTGGGTGCCAAAACAGTTTTTCAATGCTTATGATAAAGGAAAAAAGTTTGGCGATTTTTCGACAGTATCTGAAGGTGTAAAAACAGGAGATAATAACAGATTTTTGCGCCTTTGGTATGAAGTGAGAGCAATTGATTTTTCTTTTGCAAGAAATGAGAATGACAAAAAATGGTATCCACATCATAAGGGGGGGGAATTTAGAAAGTGGTACGGAAATAGAGATTGGGTTATTAATTGGAAAGATGATGGAAGCGAAATAAAGAGTGCAGCCAATTCCGGTTTACAGGGAAAAACAATGTATTTCCAAAAATTTGCAAGTTGGTCAAAAATAAGTACAAAGGGCAATCCTTTCAGAATCTACTCTCAGAATTTTCTGTTCGATTCTGGAGCCCCAGCAATACAGAACGCCAAAGTCGAGATAACAGCAGCATTTTTTAATTCAAAGGTTGGAGTTTACTTTTTGTCTGTAGTTAGTCCGACGATGAACTTGCAGGTCGGTGATGTAAAAAGCGTGCCACTACTTCCCGGTGAAAGTGAAAAAATTGAAAATATAGTTGCCAGCAATATGCAAGAATCTCAAATGGATTGGGATTCTTTTGAAATCTCTTGGGACTTTAAAAAGCACCCGCTGGTGTGAGGTAAGCTAATGGAGAGGGAAACATATAAATATGTCCTTGCCTTAAAGGTTGCAGAGCCGAAGTGGGCTGTGAGATTTATTGCGGGAACAGAACTTCTTGAAGATAATAATTGCCGCTATGTTGCGACTGAAAGTATTAGAAAAGCAATTAAAATCCATTCTGAGTTTGGTGCGACCGCTTGGTTCGGCGCAATCAATGGCTACATTGAAGAAGCTGTAAAAACGGGAAACAATGAGCAGGGCGATATGTACGAAGGCGTATTTGCCAGAGTGAAAAAGAACTCCATTCTCATATATCACTTTATGGAAATGTTTGGGGATGATTTTGAGTCCTTTGAAGATGAAAATGACAACAGTTATTGCTTTCTGCGGAGAAAATCAAGTCGGTATGTTTGTGCTTTCTGCATGTATGGCGTTGCCGAAACTGATTTGAAGAAATTGGGAAAACCTTATCTCAAGGATAATCAGTGGTACGGAAACTATGAGTGCAAAATCAGTGAAGAAATGTTCAAGAAGTTTTTACAGACGTATGAGAATGCTGCAGGATGTTACTTCAGTGTAGGGCATTTCTATGATGCCCTTATGGATGGAATAAAACAACCCATGGTGCGAGGCGTTGTGCAATATGACATTGATTTGACAAAAGAATTTTGTATGGTTCCGGATGAAAAGTACAGCGAGCTGTTCCATAAAAGAAAGGACTTGGCTTATCAAAAGGAACTTCGGTGTTTGCTTTTTAACAAAGACCAGCATAAACCGGGAATTCCGGTTACGTATAAAATGCTTACGGACAGAAATGCGAGCTTTGTCAAAAAGGATAGTGCGGGAAATAGGCTTATTTTCAAGTGCTTGCTTGAGCCGGTTAAAGAACGGACAGAGGAAAATGAAAAAAGAAAAGCGTAAATCTCTCTTGATTGGAAATGGAATCAATATCAATTTCGGTGGAAAAGCATATTCAAACCAATTTATTATCAAACGAATCATTTTTAACGCTAGGGCTGGTAAGTACGACCTGCTTTTCAACAGAAAAATAAGCGGAGAGCAAATTGAAGAGGTCTTTTTGAATTTGGCTGGGTTGGCAAATGCTATTTCAAGAGGAGAATGCGACTCTGTAGTGACGACTGAAGAAATTCCTCTTCTGGAGGACTTTAAGAGGAGATATAGTAAAAAGGTTGAACACTACTATGATGTTGGTCTGGAAGACTGGCTGTTTATTCTTCACATTTTCTTTTTGAAAAATGATGACCTGAAAAATATCTGGAGACCGGTAAAGTACAGCTTTGAACAGATGATGTTGGATGCTATATATAATGATGGTGACATTCAAAAGCTATACCTGTCCATGGGAAAACCTGTAAAAAGATGGCTTGAACAATACGATGAGATTTTCACGTTGAATTACGATAATAATGTTGAAAGCCTTATCAAAAACCCAGTATTCCATCTCCATGGTGATTATAGTACGCCTGCAAATAGCGAAAACCCGAATACAATTTTGGGATATCAAAGGACAGAAGCGCACCAGACGGTAGTAGTTCCGGGGTTTGAACATTGCTACTGTAATGCACTTTTTGACTATAGAGGCGAAAATAAGCTCCAAGTAGCGGATGGATTTGAAAGAGGAAAAGAAAGCGTCAAGAGACTGTCGGATAGTGGAGTGCCCGCAAGTGTATTCCCGACTCCGGCAGCAGGTTTGGTTCAGACACATCGTGAACACCCGGAACTTGAAATTGCACCAACATATCATTTTGACGAGTTCAGAAAACTTGATGGTGAGATACATATCATTGGTATGTCGCCTAACAATGATGGACATATTTTCAAACTGATCGACCAGAGCACTGTTGACAAAGTGGTGTTTTACTTTTATTCGGAATCGGAAAAGAAACAGAAACTTCCGCTCCATCAGAAAGTGGAATATAGGAGTGCACCGGATCTTTGGAAAGGCTTGAAAGCCGCTCCCAAGAAGTACAGTTGTCATTATATTATTCCAACTGCACCAAAGGCTGATGAAATTTTTAAATTTTTAGGTGAGATGTCGATGGACCCGATATCAAGAGCCGACATAATAAAAGAGGTTAATTCTATCCCTGAATTTCGTGCAAAAGAGTTATGTGCATTGGTAGAGCAAGAAATGCAGGAGCAAGATAAGAAAGGCAACCCCAAAGATGAAGATGAACAGCGCTGGCAATTTAGAGAAGTCAGTCGAATTGCATTGAGAAATGGCGTATTGCCCGTTGCGCTGTTCCTGCTTTATATCATGAATATCTCAGCAGATACTGCAAAATAAAACAAAGGAGAACCGCCATGCCATATTTAGATAGTGTTGAAGAACTTCTGGAAGCCAAGGAAGGCGAACACGTCCAGTTCAAAGAAGCCAAGAATCGGTTTGACTTTGGTGAGGCGGCAAGGTGCTGCTGCGCTCTGGCGAATGATGGCGGTGGCAAGCTGGTGTTTGGTATCTCCGATAAAAGACCTCGCAGTGTGGTGGGAAGCCGTGCCTTTGAACAGCCAGAGCGCACCCGTATGGGGTTGATCGATAAGCTGAAAATCAATGTGGATTTTCAGTTGTTCACCTATGAGGAAAAACGAGTTCTCGTTTTTGATGTGAAGAGCCGCCCTATTGGTCTGCCGATCCTCTATGAAGGCGTTGCGTGGATCTATGATGGCGATACCCTGAAAGAGATGCCGGAGGAAAAGCGCCGTAAGATCTATGAGGAGATCGGCACGGACTTTTCCGGCAAAATCTGCGATGGAGCAACCATCAAAGACTTGGATGAAACTGCCATTGAAGCCTTCCGTGCCAAGTGGATCGAAAAAAGCGGAAACAAGAAACTTGCGACTCGCTCAAAGGAACAGATTCTCATTGACTGTGGTGCAATGACCGATGCAGGGGTGACGTATGCCGCATTGATCCTGTTTGGAAAAAGCGAGGCACTCGTCAGATTTTTGCCACAGGCGGAGATCATCTTTGAATACCGTTCTTCCGAGGCCTCCGGCCCCGCAAACCAACGAGAAGAATTCAAGTCCGGCTTCTTTACCTGCTACGATCGTATTTGGGAGCTGGTCAACCTGCGGAATGATAAACAGCATTATCAAGAGGGCTTCTTTGTGTTCGACATCTCCACATTTAATGAGCGTGTCGTGCGAGAAGCCATCCTGAATGCAGTAAGCCATCGAAATTATCAGTTTGGCGGCAGCATCTTTGTGCGCCAGTACCGTGATAGACTGGTGGTTGAAAGCCCCGGTGGACTGCCTTTTGGCATCACGCTCGACAATATACTGGATCGCCAGCTGCCGCGCAATCGCCGGATTGCGGAGATTCTTTCTTTGTGCGGCATGGTGGAGCGCTCTGGACAGGGCATGAACCTGATGTTTGAGTTGAGTGTGCAGGAGGCAAAGCCACTGCCCGATTTCACAGGTACAGATGACTTTTTTGTCAGCGTTACGCTAAATGGGTTGATCCTTGACAAAGCAATGCTTTCGGTTATTCACAGAATCAGTGAAAAATTTACAGAGCCAATGTTGTCAACAGAAGATTTCTTGGCGATTGATGCACTGTACCATGAGCGTTCTCTCAATGAAAAAATGCTGTCCCGGCTGGGGCGTCTGACAGAAATGGGAATTGTTGAGCACATCGGTCGGAAAAAGTATGTTCTCGCAAGGAGCCTTTATGCCGCCACCGGTAAGACTGGCGTGCACACAAGGCATGTTGGCTTGGATCGTGATACGAACAAGGAACTGCTCCTGAAGCATATACGCGAAAATAATGCAGTTGGAACCCCTTTCAAAGAACTGCAGCAAGTTTTGCCGGGACTGGATCGTAATCAAATTCGTGTCCTGATGAGAGAATTACGAGCAGAAGGGAGAGTTTTCTCCGAAGGAACGACAAGTGCGACTAGATGGTATGCAAGCAAATGACTTGGTGAAATTCAAAATCTTTGAACCAACTTTGTACTAACTTTGTACCAACTTATGACCGGTTCAAAGGTGTTTACAACCGGACAGTCGGAGGAAGAAAAAAATGGGAAGACTGATTAGCGATAAATTTGCCGCATGGCAGGAAGAATGTGAGCAGCGATTCCAGCAGCTCAAAGCCAACGAAGAAGAACTGAACCGCATTTTTATTGATATTTACGGCTTGCAGGACGAGCTGACCCCGGAAGTGGAAGATAAAGACGTGACCGTACGCCGCGCCGACCTGACCCGTGAGATCAAGAGTCTGCTCTCCTATGCGGTGGGGTGCCTGTTTGGGCGGTACTCGCTGGATGCGGAAGGGTTGGTATACGCCGGCGGCGAATGGGATGCCAGCAAATATGTGACCCTCCAGCCGGTGAAGGACAATGTGCTGCCCCTGTGCGATGAGGAATACTTTGGCGAAAACGACCTTGTGAACCGTATCGTGGAGTTTGTCCGGGTGGTGTACGGTGCCGACACGCTGGAAGAAAACCTTGCGTTCATTGCAAAGGCACTGGGCAGCAAGGGCAACACCAGCCGCGAGATCATCCGCAACTACTTTTTGAAGGATTTTTTTGCGGATCACTGCAAGATCTACCAGAAGCGGCCCATCTACTGGATGTTCGACAGCGGCAAGAAAAACGGCTTCAAGGCACTGGTTTACCTCCACCGCTGGGATGCCGATACCACCGGCCGCGTCTATAACAACTACCTCAGCCCGCTGCTGCGCACCTACGCACAGCAGATCGTGCAGGAAAACAATGTGATCTCCAGCAGCAGTGATGCCCGTACGGTATCCCTTGCGCAGAAGCGGCTGGATAAACTGAAGCTGCAGCAGGAAGAGTGCGAGAAATATGAGAAAGACATTGCCCATCTGGCGGCACTGCGCATTGCGCTTGACCTTGACGATGGTGTGAAAGTTAACTATGTCAAGGCACAGACTGCGGCTGATGGCAAGAATTTGAACGTGCTTGCACCAATTAAATAACGTAGAATCGATACACCGGGGTGCGAAATCACCGCTCCGGTGTATTGGTGTTTATAACGATGTTGTAAAAGGAAAGATGAACACTCATGGCTAAAACGACACTGCGCCAGATCGAAGACCGTCTCCGGGGAATGTTTACTCCGGGCGAGCAGCGCAAACTGGTATTCTGGTACGATGAATCGGCCAGCTTTGAGAACGAAGTGAATCAGCTCAACCTCCCCGGTGTGACGGTATACCGCATGGAGCCCCGCACCCAGTTTGCCACCAAGTGGATGCTTGAGATCGACCACCCGGACGAGAGCTTTCTGATTTATGCGCCCTTTGCAAAGCCCCCGCTGGAAGAAAACCATCTTGCGGATATGCTGCGCTACTCGCAGGAATACTCCACCGACAAGGCAACCATGATCGCACAGGACTTTGATCTGGACGAAAGAACCCGGCTCTTTGTGCAGGAACATATCAACTTCTTTGCAGCGCAGGACCGCACGAAACGGTTCTACGATCTGGGTACGCCTGCCTATACAGAGGAAACCTTTGCGCTGGCCATGATGGCGGTGTTGTGCAAGTGCCCGCCCAAGCCGGAGGAACTGGTACGCCATGTTCTGCGCGGTGCGCTGGATGCCGGGAACGAGTCCTTGCAGCTTTTTGAAAAATTCGGGCTGGCAACGGATTTCTGGTTGATCTGCAAGCGGCTTTTTGGCTACAATCCGGCCGGGAAGAACCTGAAAGATTTGGTGACCTGCTTGTTTGCCACTTATGCTGCCCACGCAATGGACATGGATGCCCCGGATGAGTGGCTGGATCGCAGCCTGCCGCAGGAGGGCGAGGTACTGAACTTCCTTGACAGCATGATGAACTATCTGCCGGATCAGCCGTATTTTGAGCGGTTCTCGGCGACGGCTGCGCAGGAACTGAACGCCATGCAGGTTCTGGGACAGTTGCAGCACACGAACCCCGACTTATTGCTGGACTGCACGGTATTCGATGCGGCAGAGACACAGATCAGCAGCTGGATCATGAACCGCCTGATGGAAGAAAACACATCGGCAACCCTGAAGGGGTACAGCATCCGGCAGATCTGCGAGGAGCGCAGCAAGATCTACTTTGGCGCAAAGGATGCCCAGAAAGAGCTGTATTGCCTGCTGGCCAATGCCTGCACTGTTCTGGAGGCAGTGCATTTCGTCCCGGCAGACGGCGTTGATGCACTGGCGGCGCAGTATAGTGGCAGCGCATGGCAGGTGGATACGGCTTATCGGAAGTTCTACCTGAGCTATGGAAAAGTCATCCGTACACAGGAGATTGAAAAGCTGCAAGCTCTTGTGGAAAAAGTGTACACCAGTTGCTTCCTCGATCCGCTGGCTGTGCGCTGGTGCCAGAGTCTGTCCCATAATCTGACCACCTTCCAGACAGAGCGTCAGACCCATTTTTACAGCAAGAATGTCAGTGGCACACGGGAGCGCGTGGTGGTGTTTATTTCGGATGCCATGCGGTACGAAGTGGCTCAGCAGCTTTTTGAAAAGTTGGCGATGGATGCAAAATGCACGGCAAAGCTGACCCCGGCTGTCAGCACAGTGCCCTCCTATACCCAGCTCGGCATGGCGGCACTGCTGCCTCATGTCAGTCTGGAGCTTCAGCCCGACAGCACTGTGACCATCCTCGGAAAGAAAACGGTAGGTACCGCTGCACGGGAAAGCATCCTGCAAGCGGCAGAGAAAAACAGCGGCTGCATCCAGTTCGACCAGATGCAGAATATGCGCCGCGACGAGTTGCGCAGCTACTTCTCAGGCAAGACGCTGGTGTATGTTTACCACAACCAGATCGATGCCCGCGGCGATGAGGCCCGCACGGAAAACGAAGTGTTTTCTGCCTGCGAGGAGGCTGTGGAAGAACTGTACAAGGAAATCCGCCGCCTGACCGACAATGCGAACATCCGGCATTTTATCGTAACGGCAGACCATGGATTCCTGTATAAGCACGACCCGATCATGGAGAGCGACAAGGTCATCAATCTGCCACAGGCGGTGATCAAAAACAAGCGTTTTATAATTTCTGATGACACACAGCCGGTGGTCGGAGCTGTGGGCTACCGCTTGGGGGATGTGCTGGATACGGCTGATGACCGCACGGCATACACCCCGCTGGGCAGCTCTATTTTCAAGTGTGCTGGCGGCGGGCAGAACTATGTGCATGGTGGTGCCTCTGTGCAGGAGATGCTGGTGCCGGTGCTGGATGTCCGCACGCAGGCCGGGCACGTTGAGACCCAGAAAGCCACCGTTTCGCTTCTGCCAACCCCGGAAACGCTGATGGACGGAAAGATTACGTTGAAGTTCCTTCAGACAGAACTTGTGACGGATACGGTCCTTCCCGGCATCGTATGAGGTTTTTGTCGTCAATGCGATGGACAATCAGGTGTCCACCAAGCGGACAATCCGGGCAGACAAGACCGCAGGCTGCGTCGATGAGGAACGCCGCACAGAGGTTACGCTGACTTTGAAGAAGCTCCCGTATTCTCGTGAAAATGACTACTATTTCCTGCTGACGGACAAGGATACAGGTGCTGTCATGGAAAAGCGACCTGTAAAAATTGATATTGCTGGGGTCAAAAAGGAGGAATAAAAATGAATATTGCGGAAGTTGTGGCAAAAATGAATGTTTATCTTCTGAATGCGGCGGATGTGTGTCGCAAATGGTTAGAGCCACGCCTAAAGAGCCTTGAACCAAGCGATTGGTGGAATATGATCGTCCTTCCCAGCCTGTCAGAACTTCAGCAGAGAAAGGTAAACGAAAAAGGGATTTCAACGCTGCAAGGACTGGATTTACAGGCGGCTTTGACTGTGGCCAGAAAAAACATTTACTCGTTCCGTAATATTGAGTACTATGCGGATTATTATGGGATGAAGGATAGTATCAGTGCCATGTTTGAAGTACGGAATGACTGGGCGCATCCTACTCCAGAAGAAGTAACTTTGACTATGACGAAGACCGATTTGTCAAGGTACATTGATTTTATGGAGCGGTTTGGTGGAAGCCGTGCAGAAATAAACGAGGCCAAAGAATTCCGGGCATCCGTAGAAATGCCGAACTATGGAAATCCTATTCGGATTCAGGAACCGTCTTCTTGTGCTGAAGAACAGTCTGCCAGCCCTGCTGTGCAGTCTGCTCCTGTTAAGGTACTGGAAAATCCGTTTGTCGTCGGTGCGAAGGTTGTAAGAAAGAGTAATCCAGATCAAGTGGGCATGATTGGAAATATCCGTGGTAGTGGAGACTCCACAGAATACGAAGTTATGTTCATGGATACTGGGTTCGGAACCTATTATGCAGATCAGCTTCTTCTGGCAGATGCTTCGCCGGAGCGCTGCAATGTCTCGATTGACGAATTAAAAATTCTGCTCACAGCTCAGCAGCTTTGCAGCCCCACCAATGACCAGCTGTACTCTCTGAATGCAGCGCGTGTAGACTTTGTGCCTTATCAGTTCCGCCCGGCTTTGAAGATGATCCACTCGGAACGCCCACGTATCCTCGTTGCAGATAGCGTTGGTGTTGGTAAAACCATCGAAGCGGGCCTGATTCTCCGCGAATTGCAGGCACGCAACGATGATTTCGAGTCTGTACTGATCATCTGCCCCAAGCCGCTGGTTGCTGAACATAAGTGGCGCTCTGAAATGAAGCGGTTTGATGAAAACTTTACAGAACTGGATGGTGCTTCGCTCCGGGAGGCAATCAACGAATGCGATAAAGACGGAGAGTGGCCGGTTGCTCTCCGAAAAACGATCCTGCCATATTCTCTGATGACGAGGGAACTACTTAATGGCAAGGGACGGCAAAAGGGTTTGCTTGATCTGGAAGAACCGATTCACTTTGACCTTGTAATCATTGATGAGGCACACCACATCCGGCATTCAACGACAGGCGCCTATCAGGTTGCGCGCTATTTTACGGACAATGCGGATGCAGTCGTTATGCTGACCGCAACACCGGTTCAGACGGATGATGAGGATCTGTATACCTTGTTGAACGCCCTCCGCCCCGATGTGATTCTGGACAAAAAGACATTCAAGGAAATGCAGGAGCCAAATGCAGAAATCAATGCGGCGGCAAGATTGATTCGGCATCAGGCAGAAAACTGGCGTTCAGAGGCTTCGGAGCATTTGTCCTGTGCTGCGCAAACCGGCTGGGGTCGTAGTGTGATCGAGGACAACCCGACCTATAAAAATGTTATGGCAAAGCTCAAGAGTGCGCAGCCGATTGATCGAACAACGCGTGTGGGCCTTCTTCAGGATGTCGAAGGACTGCACAGCTTCTCCGGCATGATCAACCGCACCCGCCGTCAGGACATTCAGAATGATTTTTGTGTGCGTCGTCCGCAGAGTGTTTCGCTGATTTTACCCCGGAGCAGAAGGAGCTTTACGATGCACTGATGGATTTTGAAAGCCATGCGCTCAGCTACCTGCACAATAATGTGCCGCTGGAATTTATGATGAGTACGCTTATGCGTCAGGCATCCAGCTGCATTTTTGGTCTTGCGCCGTTGCTGAAAGGTATGGTCACGCGCCGTCTGGGAGATATCCTTTCGGATTGCTGCGATGAAGAAGGAACTGTTACTATTGATGAGCTTGAAAAGTTGAACATGGGTTCGTTGGAGACAGAGTTCCGTGCAATGGCAAATCATGTGATTGAATTGTCGAAAAATCTCTCGCAGGCGGATGAAAAGCTGGACAGGCTGTTGGAAGTTGTGGAGAATAAGAGCCACCAGAAGAATAACAAGATTATCCTGTTCAGTTCTTTCCGTCATACATTGAATTATGTGGAAAAGGCCCTTGTCGGAAAAGGATACCGCGTGGCACAGGTGAACGGTAGTGTGAAAGATGAGGAGCGTCTGGCACTCCGTCAGCGTTTTGAGCTTCCTGCGGAAGATCCGGCGGCATTGGAGATGCTTCTGTTCACAGAAGTTGGTTGCGAAGGTCTGGACTACCAGTTCTGTGACTTTATGATCAACTATGACTTGCCATGGAATCCGATGGCAATCGAACAGAGAATCGGTCGTATCGACCGTCGCGGACAAAAGAGCGATACCGTTATCATCTGCAATCTGGTGACGGAAGACACAATTGACGCAAAGATCTATCACCGCTGTTTGGAGCGTATCGGCGTATTCGAAAGTTCGATTGGTGAGTGCGCCGGGATTCTCGGCGATATGACCCAGCGAATCAATGAAGCAATCTTCGATTCTAAGCTGACCCAGCAGGAAAAAGAAGAAAAAATCGAAAAAATTGCTGACAACGAGGTCTCCAGAGCCAACGAAATGAAGAAGCTGGAGGATGAGAGCAAACAGCTGTTTGGCATTGATATTTCCGGCTATGTGATGGATCGGAAAGTCATGGATGCAGAAAATCCGTGGATCGGGGAACGGTATATTCAGGCACTCGTAGTGGAGTATCTCAATCGGGTTTTGGGAGAAAAAAACTACATTCAGGGTGACGGACCTCACAAGGTGCTGACACTGAGCGGCGAGAACCGTGCGGCGCTGAAAGCAAAACTGCGCAGCTCCCACATGAAAAAATCGGCTATGTACAACCAGTGGATGGACTATCTGAAAGGGTCTGACACGCGAATCGCGGTAACATTCAATCAGGAAGAAGCAGCACGAGATCGGAATGCTATTTTCTTTACGGCAGTGCATCCGTTGGTAAGGATGGCAGCTGCCGAGCTGCACAATCGTCAAAAAGTTTACATTCATCTGCTGGTAGATACCGCAGACTGCCCGGTGCCAACCGGAGACTATCCCTTCCTGCTCGTGGAACGGACGATCGTCGGGATGCGGAAAGAAGTCCGCATCGTGCCGATCTCGGAAATCAATTTGTCGGCATCGGATCTTTGTGACCTGTTGGAAACCGCAGACTACAAAGAAATTCTCGGTGATTATGCGGAAAACCAGTGGGATGCGCTGTCTCAGCGAAAGCGTGAACAGCAGCAACAGGCTCTTGCACAGTTGACCGCAGACGTAAAGGAAAAATGTGACTACCGACGCGCCGCTGTTCTGAAAAGTTATCAATATCGCAAAGAAGATTTGCTGAGCCGTATTCAGAATGTGGAGGATGCAAATATCAAGCGGATGTATCAGAGCCAGCTTCGCAGCCTTGAGGAAGATAAAACATCGACTTTAAGTGAGCTGGAAAAGATTCAAAACCGTGCAACCGTGGAGGAAAATGTTATTGTGAATGGCATTATAACGGTTTGCAACTATAACTAAGGATTGATTTTATGGACGATTTATATTCTGAGATCCGGGAACGCAGTAAGCAGGACTACGGACAGAAATTTGAAGAATGGGCACTACGTATTCTGGTAGATCAGTACAGCGACCGAACACACTTTATCTTTGAGTTGATTCAGAATGCAGAGGATGCTGGGGCAACCTATGTGACATTTTCCCTTTACCCGGACCGATTGGTGCTGTGTCATAACGGAAAGCCGTTTACAGAAGCAGATATCCAGGGCATTTGCGGCATTCGTTCTACAAAGGATGAGCCGGAGTCTGGTAAAATTGGACGATTTGGTATTGGATTCAAGTCTGTCTATGCCTATACGAAAACGCCGCGGATCTATTCTGGCCAGTATTCTTTCCGGATTTGCAATCTGGTCCTTCCTTATGCGGAAGAAAATGAGGCAACCGGGGACGATACGATTCTGATTCTCCCATTTGACGGAGAAGTCAATCCCGAAACAGCTTATAATGAAATCGGAGATGCGCTAAAAAAGTATCTTTCTTCGGATGTCTTGTTTGCCCTTTGCAATGTCAGAAATATAAGCTGCAAGATCTATCCAGATGAAAATGAATGGTCGGTCAGCAAAGAATTCACTCAAGTAGACAATGGTGTGGATAAAGTTCTGCTGACGCAGAAGCCAATAGATTCTGCAAAAAAACTTCTGGTGTTTCGTACACAAGATAAGCAGCCAATTTTGATTGGATATGAACTCGAAACAGATGGCCAAGGAAAAGATAGGGTTATCCCGACAGAACAGCACTATCTTTATGTTTTTTTCCAGACAGCAGTCGAAACGCATCAGACATTTTACATTCATGTCCCGTTCTCAACGACACCTGCGCGAGACAATGTCAGGCACAATGAAGTGAATCAGTTCCTTGCTGAAAAACTTGCAGCACTTTTTGCCGATAGCGTCCGCTGGTTGTTGAAAAATGGTTATGTAACACTTGAGTTTTTGAACGAGGTATACCCAATCTTGGATACCTGTAAGGAAGAAAATCTTCGAGGCATCCATGAAATGGGACTTGCGCTTTTAAGGGATGGTCTTGCCCTTCTGCCGACCGAAGAAGGCGGCTATTGCTCGATCCAAAATGCAATGCTGCCTTATGCTAAAAATATAGCAGATAATATCACACAGTCCATCTTACAGAAAGAATATGGTGACACAGCCTGTTGGGTAAAAGCAGATGTTTGCCTTGGAGTCAACGAACATCTGATGATGTATCTGACTCATCATTTTGGTCTGCCGGTATTACGCTGGAGGGATGTCCTCCCGCGCCTGACCGCAGAAATTCTGGAAAATCAATCCGATGAATGGCTGTTGAATCTGTTTGAGACGATTTATTCAACCTGTACTGGTGTCTTCCGCTCCAAAGAAAAAGTAGATGCCAAAGGAATTCCCTTTGTCCGGCTTCAAGATGGTTCGCACATCCGCTGCCAGTACGATGGTATGGCACAGGTCTACCTTAATAATCCGACATCCTGCAAAAATAAAATAAGTGCAGCAATCCTTCAGGATCAGCGTGGCAGAAATTTTTATGTTGATGCACTTGGCATTGAGGAATATAATGCCATTCGGGAACTGAAAGATGATGTGTTGTGCTTTTATGGTGAAGATTCAGATGATACGGATATCCAGTTTGAGGATAATCTGGAGCACTTTGAACTGATCGAGCGTGCATTAAAGGAGAATGCAGCGGAGGTGCAACGTATTCTGGCAAATGTCCCAATCGTTTGGGATGGACATCGATGGAAGAAACCGGCGGATTGCTATATTCCGTCTGATTTTCTGGATCGTTCAGATCCTGCGGTGCAGGCAGTGCTGGGTCAGATGGATGTGTCATGGGTGTCGGAAGACTATCGTGGAAACGTTCCGGCGGAAGTGTTTGAAAAAATAGGCTGCAACGTAGGGATTAAGGATGTTTTCGTGAACCATTATGCGTACAATAACCACCTGAGAAAGGCGGATGCCAGTTTCTTTGAAATGTTACAGAAGCGTGTCCTTTACAAGAGATGTCAAAGAGTAGACTACCCGGAAACATGGGATATGTACCATTCTATCGACCATCTACAGGATATCTTGTGCAGTAACTCCGTTGAAATGTCAGTTAAAGTGGTGGATCTTATAAATGAAAAAGTGAAGAAGCACCCATTATACGGAAAAATGACCGGTTCTCATAGTAAGGCATTTAACACCACGACAACTGACAGTGTGAATCATATTCCTTCAATGCTGGCGTTGGAGCTTAGCAGTACAAAATGGTTGTACGATAAGACTGGAACACTTCAAAGTCCCTCTGACATAAAAAAATCAGACCTAGCTGTGCAGTATTCTGGCCACGGAGCAGAGATATTTGCACAACTTCCCTTTAAGGTAGAAAGCGAAGCTGTCGAGACTGTAATCCAAAGCGTAGAGGAACCGTACCAGGCTTTTATCAGTGCTATGCTGAAAAAGCCTGATGAACTGCGTCTGATGTGCGAGGCATACCAGAAACTTCAGAAAAAACGACAGAAAGGAACTGACAAAACACAATCTTTAACGGAGTTGCTGGAGAAGCAGAGCAGTGCGCAGACCGAGGTGGAGGCAGAGCCAGCTCCAGATGATGAAACATTGGGCGAGTACGGTGCCGTGCGGAATCTGAAACATCGCGAAAAAAAGTTGGAAGAAAACTTCCAAGAGGGACTTGAAGGCCAAAAAACAGTTGCGCCGCGACTGCGGTATACCTGTTCTGAAAGCAACCACGAAGAAAAGGCTTTTTTGCGAGCGCAATATTTTGGCAAGTGCCAGATTTGCGGTAAGCAGATTATCCGATATGATGGAAAACCATACTTCGAGGCGTGCAATATTCTGCCGACGGATTCGATTCCGACAACGTACAAGCAGAGTATCTCTGAGGGATGGAATTCGTTGTGCCTTTGCCCGAACTGTGCAGCAGAGTTTAGATATGGAAAGAAAAATCTTTCTGAACTTGTCCGAATGATTCAAACATACAACGTCGAGGAAGAAGATGAAAACCTGATTGTTTGCGACATCGAGATGCAGGGAGAGAAGCGAACAATCAAGTATACTGGAAAACATTTTCTGGCACTGCAAAAGGCAATCGGATTTTATGATGACTATATAAAGAAAAAAACTGATACAGTGAAAGATGAATCCGATGGTTGAGATAACTCTGGCAAGCAGTGCATTCGTGCGCACAAATGCAAATTTTGCGTTGCAAAATGCTTGTTGGGAAATCCCAAACCCTTTCTGATCTGCACCGTTCCGGTGCAGGCTACGCGTTCCTTCCGAACGCTTTTGAATGTGTCAATACAAACTCTCACCAAAAATCCGAGTCGCTTTTTGGTGCAAGCGTCAATGGCATAACTCCGATGTTCGTGGTAGAATAGGTGCGTTGTGTGCCTGACGCATAAAAACGGAAAGGACGATGCAGAAATGGAGCAGCTATATCTGATGCCCGGTGACGAACGCTACACAAAATTTCAGGATGAGAACGGTGTGCCGAAAATCCGTTACACCTACTGCTCCCTGCACGGCAAGCTGTTCAACTGCACCTGCCGAACGAAAGATGAAGCCCAGCGGCTGTGTGAAGATTGGCTCGTTTCGCAGGATCGCTGCTACATAAACTAAAAAAGTCGCCGAGGATTCCGCCCCATGATGTGAATGCTAATATATACTTGAGCCGCTTTCCAGTAAAATGACAGCGAATATTTGAGCCACCTAATGGCTTCCCGTATAATAGATGTAGACTACTATGCGGGAGGCGATAGAAAGGTGGTCACATCGGTGGATGTCTACAAATCAATCCGCGCGCTGCAACTTGAAGGAGTAACCAGTCAGCGTGCAGCAGCTAAAATTCTGGGAATTTCCAGAAACACAGTCAAGAAATATTGGATGGGCGACGCAGTTCCATGGGATCGGAAAGCCTACCAGCGAGAAGCCTCTGTCATAACGCCAGAAGTAAAGCAGTTCATTGAGCACTGCCTCGATACAGATGCTGCGGAGGGTGTAAAGAAGCAGCGTCACACAGCACGGCGGATTTACAACCGGCTCGTAGAAGAATTTGGTTACACGGGCAGCGAGTCTGCCATCCGAGCGACAGTTCATGAAGTCAAGGCAGAGCGCAAGGAAAATGAAGTTTTTATTCCATTGAGGTTTGCTCCTGGTCAGGCACTCCAAATCGACTGGGGAGAAGCTACGGTAAAACTGGCCGGCAAGAAAGTAAAGGTAAATCTGTTTTGTGCGCGTATGAGTTATAGCTGCGCGCCCTATGTTATTGCTTACTGGCGGCAAAACTTGGAAAGCTTTCTCGATGCCATTATCCATACGCTTAATTATTTTGGCGGCGTTCCTCGATCCATGATTTTTGACAACGCTCGTGTGGCTGTAAAGAGTGGTTTTGGTGTCCATGCAGCAGCACAGGACGATTATTCCAAACTGGCCGCACACTACGGATTCCAGCCTGTATTTTGTAATCCGGCATCCGGAAATGAAAAGGGTCTTGTAGAGAATCTGGTAGGATATATCCGGCGCAATGTATGTGTGCCGCTGCCTCAAGTGGATTCTTTGGAAGATCTCAATACAAAGCTGTTAGAGCAATGCGCCAAATACATGAACCACAAAATCGACGGACGTTCTCAGAAAGTGGGACAGATGCTGGCCGAAGACCAGGCGCATCTCCACCCGCTTCCCAAATATGTTCTCGATATTTCAAAGAAAGCCTACCCGAAAGTCAATCGCTATTCAACGGTTCTCTTTGATACCAATTACTATTCTGTTCCTTGCAAATACAGGGGAAAAGGCACCACTGTAAAGGCCTATCCCAATAGAGTTGAGATTTGGATCAATGGCCTTCTGGTGGCCACCCATGACCGCTGCATGGGTCGAAAGCAAGAATCTCTGGATTTACGGCACTATTTGCCAATCTTAGAGAGGAAAGGGCGTGCAATTCGTTACGCTCGTCCGGTTTTGAATGCAGTGCCTGCTGAATTCCTGAATTGGATGGAAAAGCAGCATTTGAACTCCAAGCAGATGGTTGAATTGCTGGAGCAGTGTTTGACAGATGGCTACTTGGCTGTTATGCAACGTGATCTGCCGAACCCGGATACGTCGATTGCAAAAAACGATGTTCCGGTTTTGTCCGTTGATCTGAGCCAGTATGACAAGCTGTACGAGCGGAAAGGGGCGGCCTCATGATTGACGTAAAAGAAGAACAGATTCGACTTCTTGCAAAACAGCTGAAGATCCCCACTTTTGCTGAATACAAAAATGTTCTTAACAATTGCGCGCCGGATATGGATTTTAGTGATTTACTTCTGACGCTTATGGCATCTGAAACAGCGGCCAGACAGGAAAACCAAACCAGAAGAAGATTGAAAGCTGCCGGATTTCCTGTACAAAAATCACTGGACGATTTCGATACCAGCCAGCTGAATCCCTCTGTATCTCCGGTGTTCCTTAATGAACTTGCATCCTGCCAGTTCATTGAACAGAAGAAAAACATTGTTATGATTGGAAACCCGGGACGCGGAAAGACGCATATTGCAATTGCTCTTGGAATTAAAGCCTGCCTGCAAGGCTACCATGTTCTATTTAAAAATGCATCTACTCTCTCGACTGAACTTACTGAGGCACGAGATACATACCAGCTTGGCAAATTGGAACGGCAGCTGGCAAAAGCTGATCTTCTGATTTTAGACGAGCTCAGTTATTTGAGTTTTAACCGTTACGAATCCGATTTGCTATTCAAGGTCATTTCTGACCGCAGTGAGCAGTCCAGCACTATTGTGACAACCAATCTTCCTTTTGCAAGATGGACCGAATTATTCGAGAACACAACAATGGTTTCGGCTCTGGTGGATCGATTGACATACAAATCTGCCGTGCTGGATATGAATGGTCCGTCTTACAGACTGCTTAGTTCTCAGAGTAAAGTTGACACTGACAAGGAGAATGAAAATGACTAACATGCAGCCCAATTTTACAGTTGAGGAAGAAAACAAAGCCCTGATTAGCTTCCTTCGTGCTGATTACGATGACGCTCTTGAGCAGATTCGAGTCCTAAAAAGCGATGTAAACGAACTGATTGATATTTTGCGCAAGCATTCCATTGAGGTTCCGGTTCACATTCAGGAACGGATTCAACTGGACACTCCACTTGAATAAAGACATATCCACCAGGGCTATTTACTGGCCCTGGTATTAACAGACGAGCAGTGGCTCAAATATTCGATGTCACAAATGCTACAAATGGCTCAAGTATTCGTTAGCAAAAGTGGCTCAAATATTGGCTGTCACGTGGCTCAAATATTCATTGACATTCACAGAGGAGAATGGTTGCGGGGAATATCCCCTGAAACAAAAGAAGCGCACCCAATCTCACAATTTCTTGCAAGAACAGGTGCGCCATTGCGCTGATTCTGATTCAAAAAAAATACCCCCGCCAGTTACATTTTCTAAGGCAATTTTGCTCTTGCCCTGAAAACATAACTGGCGAGGGTGTTATGACCGGTGTTGCGCCGGTTCGTATCGGTGTTTTGACGGTGTTATGATGGTGTTATGAAAAAAATCGAGTGTTATGATGGTTTTTATTGGTGTTATGCCGGTGTTATGCCATAACACGCACAAAAACCGCTGGCTTTCAGTCTCTCCGAAAGTTCAATACATTCTTCTGCCAGGAGATTTCTTTGCGCCATTCGCAGTTCTCCACGAGCCATTTCTGGATGGTCTAATTTGCACAACGCCAGAATCATCCAGTAGTACGCATCAATGCTATGCGGAGCAATATGAAGTGCCTTCGCCGCATAGTGCTGAACAGAAACGTAGTCGTGTATCTGGTCGAGCATTTTCAGCAGTTCACTCACAGCACCGAGATAACGGTACTCGAAAGCAACCGATGCAGACATAATCCAATGTTCATATCGTGCGGAGGTAAACAACGGCCCCTGATACAGATCAATGGCTTTTTTCAACACTTCAACTTTTTCCTTTGTATCGGTGGACTTCATTGCAACCGCCCACTTTGTTTCAAACAGCTGACAATCAGTAAATACATTGAGCTTTGGGTTGATCTGATACCCACTGGCTGTCGATTCAATCAGGCGGTAATCTGACAATAATTCAAAAGCCTGACGAAAACGATATACAAGACCTTTTATATTTTTAACGGATAACTCAACATCTTCTTCTGGCCATATTGCTGTGGCGATCTCTCGTGGTGAGGAAGCCGTCTTGCGCTTCAGGAGCAAATAGACCAGAAGTCTTGCGATCTTCGGGGACTTCAATTCGTGTTCAGTCAAAACCCCCTTGTTTGTCGTAATCTTTATTTCCCCGAACAGGTTGATATAAACATCAAGGTCGTTTGCGATTCTCGGTGAAATAATCGTCAGTTTTCTTGTTTCCAACAGGTAGTGTTCATTCAGCGACGAAATAACCGCATAATTCAGCATACGCAAAAAGCTGGCATGGGCTCTGTATCTTTTCGCATTGCGCAGAACAAGGAACCCAGTCGGACCTTTCCAAAAAGGAACAGCGATCACCGACTTTGCATCCAGTCTCTGGTACAGCACATATTCCTCTGGATATTCTTCTTTAATTTCCTCAATATCCGGAATAATAACCGGTTCATGATTCTCTAAACAATATATCCAGCGCTTGTATTTTTCTGAGTATTCAAACTCGTTGAACTTTGTTTGCCCCATTTCTCCAAATTCCGTATCATACCACCAAATAGGCGTAAATACACCCACCTCTGTATCAATATCAAGAATCCCGCACCAATCTGCATTGTAGAACTCCGTGGCAACACGCATAATGTGCAATGCTACTTTCTTCGGTTCCAAGCAGTTGGAGATTTCTTTCTGCATTTTATGTAAGGTACGCTCAATTTCAATCGCAAACTGAACATACTCCTTGGTATCTCCAATGTTATACAGGTCAAATTCGATGTTTTCATTCGTTCCGGATTGTGGCATAACAAGTACCTCCTTGCGCTATATATGAAAAAAGCCGCAAAGCACCACTGACCCATTAAGGATCATGACAGCTCTGCGGCTTGCTTAATCTGTTTTGGGGTTTTGGCTGTCATATCAGTTTGATACCGGCAGTCAAGACAACTTGCTACATGAAATGCAATCTGTATTCAGTTATTCCTGATATACTCAATGGGCATTCACAGGAGTTGACCTGTTTGCACAGGTTAGCTGGTGTGTCTTGCTCAGAAGCAGTAATTCCAAGATGCCTTTGTTATTAAGGTGCATAGGTGACTTTTCGATTCTTGCGAATCACAGTCTTTGTTGTATGTATAATCTCCAGCATCGCTTGCAGCTCTGCGGCATCACAGTCTGCCAGTTCCTCTGCAATTTTCTTGTCGTAGACAGGTTTCACCTGTTCCAGACTATCACACAACAATTCATCGACAGAAACAGACAATGTATTAGCAATCTTTACGACAGTCGGTAGAGCCACTTTGGTTTGTCCCGTTTCGATATGGCTCATATGAGAAGTAGTCAGTCCTGCACGAAAAGCAACTTCTGCCTGCTGCCAGCCCAATTTCAATCGAGCTGCTCTGATACGCTGCCCAATCTTGATATAATCCACTTCATTTACGTCCATCGCTCCGATCACCTCCCATCCGAATCTGTGGTTTTTATTCTATGGGCTAATTGCCTAAATGTCGATTTTGTATAAGGCGATAATGCCCATACAGACAAATTCCGGCAGAATAAATTTAATTGTATGGTCACTGATTGTCTCAAAAAAAGAAGTCCACTCACCGATATATCAGACCGGTTTTGTGGACTTCCTTATTAACTGCTTCTCTTCCTATATCATATTTCCATCTAACTGATTGAATAAGTCTCCTTCGATACCAATTATTTCGTCGATTGAGATGTGTGTGCCACTCCGCATAATGACGGTACGTTCATAATAGTCAATTTTTTTGATGATTCCTGTTTCCGTACAATATGCGCCGCCAGACTTTCTTTCATCCGGGACAAAATATGTAATTGAGATTACCGGAGTATCCGACAGCCTTTCCTGCACGATCTGAAGCCGGTCATTAAGAGCCGATTTCTCATACTCATCCAACTCAATTCGATTCTCGGTAAGTCTGGCGGTCTCCTTTACAGCAGTATCGTATCCAGTCAGAGCCGCAAACGGTGAGAATTGAGCCGCACGATCAATCATCGTCATACGTGGCCTTGTGGGCGAAGTATGGTGCGGCAGATTTATTATGTCATCGTATTTGTGTCTGTTGTTTGAATTGCTCATACCGCACCTCCTTATGCTTGGCAACTTCTTTTTTGATCTCAAAAAACTGGAATTTCTATTTTTCATCAGGAGCCTGTCCATCATGTGTCAACCACTTACATTCTGTTAATTCCATATTTGTAAATGTAGCCTTAAATGATGAATTTTCTGGGCTACAAGCATAAATTCCAAACCGTATTTCATCATTAGCTTTATACACATGGCAAATTCTCATCTGCTTGTACTTAATTCCATCTTCAGAACACTCAATACAATAATCATCCTCTCGTCTACTAAATCTATACCACATAGACTTGATTCCTGCATCTATTTCGGTTGTTGCCCAATCTGAATATCCATTATTAGTCACTACACTTCCTAAATGCTGAAATTCTTCGTTCTCATACTCAATTGAACCCTTAAGCCAGTTCTCACTATCAAGGTACATTACAATACCACACTGGTCAAAACGCACCTTGCTCTCAAATTCAGTTTTAACTACGAAGGAAAAGAATTTCTCAGAAGTTTTCATCTGAAGCACAGGAGCATTATCGTTCCTGAAATGATAATAAGTACGCTGCCACAAATCAGTATGCGGATTAGTAATTATCTCAATCTTATCCTCTGATATTGAATACTGTTTAGGTTCTCTTGTCCATTTCCATTGTTCTTTATTTATCTTCATTTTCATTTCCTTTCAATGTAAAAACTGGAATTGTCTAAAATAGTAAGGCCGTACCGCTTACTATTTTTTCTTTTACTGCTGAAACAGTATCTTTGATCGAATGCGTAGTTGTATCTATAACATTTAATTCATAGATTCCTAAATTGGAAAATTGATTCCACATTGTTTCAACTAATTCAATATTTGTTTCTCTGTCTAACTTTGATCGTTCGATAGCTCGCTTCATAGTTTCTTCTTTACTTGCCCTTAAAACGATATAGTGTACTTCATAATGCTCTTGAACAATGTTGAGCCACGGCTCTAAAAACCACGGTCCTACAATGCCATCTACAATTACGTCATATCCACCACGAGCATATCGCTTCGCAGCTTCTAAAAACGCTTCAATGACAATCAAATTTTGCTCATTTGATTCTGGCAAATGCGGTGGTATTGCCCCTTTACTCAAATAATGATAAAAGTCATCTGTGTGCATATGCACAGACTTTTCCAAATCTGATTCTTTTGCAACAACAGATGCCGTTGTAGTTTTTCCTGTCCCCGGCGCACCTGTGATTACAATAATTCTACCTTGATTCATCTATATTTTACCTCCACAAATTCCGATTTGTTTAACTGTTACGAATTTATCTATTATACTTCGTTGTTATAATACTTGGTTATCAATTCAGCAATGTCTTTTGCAACCTCACGAATTTCAAACAGTTCGTGTTCCCAAATGTAGATTGCCGATGCGTCTGTTTCTCCGTTCGCAAGAACACGATAGCAGTAATAATCACCACAACCATTTGTTGCAAAGAAAACAAACCGATTTACCTTTTCTTCATATTCTTCTGCTTCAAGAAATTCGGGAAAAATCTCTCTGTTGTTCTTTGTGTTACTGATGATTTCTTCTGCTGAAAGCAGAAAATTACGGTCTCCATTTGTTTCTCGCAACAAGGCTTTCAATTCTTCTGGAAATGAAAAACCTACAAATTTTTCTGCCTTTGTAATATCCTTTTCGGAGCAAGGAGCTTGTAACTTCGCCCAACTATGTCCTTCTATCAATTTTTCAATCAATTCTCTATACACGATAACACCTCAACTAATTGGAATTGGCTTACTTCTTTTTGTAAAGCCAAAAGAAAATACCACTATGTTCGCGTCGGGCGTAACTAACCGCCAGATGTCGGGAGTTTGCAGCCAAAAATAGTCGGAAAAGAAAAAGCCACTACCATAGCTCTTTCAAACCTTGTAAACTGGAAAGTGCCAACAACCCAGTGGAAAGGATGTGTAATGAAAGAGTTATACAGTAATGGCTTCGCATTAAGTATAGCACAAGCCATTGAAGAAATGAAAGCAGAACAGGGAGATAGTTTTTCTCTGGATCGTATCAATCTGGCGGAATTGGAACGGCGAAGCGGCGTGTCCCGCGGGAAACTGCGACGGCTCAAGCGAAACGGGTTCCAGGACCTGCCCCGCAGTACGAAAGGTAGAAAGCATGCCAACACAAAGCTTAGTGGTTATACTGGCATCATTGACAGCCTGCTTCAACAGGGCGTCAAAAACTCTTCTGTCATACTGGATCGGCTGCGCCATGTTGGGTTTGACGGTGGTGCAACAATCATAAAAGAGTACATCGCCTCTCACAAGCATCTCATCCCCGCCAAGCGGCAGCAAATCGCACCGCGGGGGAACCGTGGGCGGCGCTATACGACGGGACCGGGAGAGGCCTACCAGATGGACTGGGGCTTTACAGACGTTCTGGACTATTGCGGACAAACCTACCGCGCAGCCTGCTTCGCCATGATCTGTCACCATTGCGGACAGCGCTACATCGAGTTTTTCCCCAACGCAAGGCAGGAAAATCTGTTTATCGGCATGATCCACGCCTTTCAGTATATGGGTATTCCCAGGTTTGTTTTGACCGACAACATGAAAAGTGTAGTTTTGCACCGCGATCTGCAGGGGCATCCAGTGTGGCAGAAGGATTATGAATCCTTCATGAAAACCGTTGGTTTCGGGACAAAGCTCTGCAAGCCCCGCCATCCGTTTACTAAGGGTGCGGTGGAACGGCTCGTGCGGTTCGTGAAAGAGAATTTCCTTGTTGACCGCGTTTTCTACAACGTTACTGACCTGAACTGGCAGGCGCTGGAATGGTGCAACACCCAGAACGGGATCTACCACCGTGCGGTGGATGGCGTGCCGCAGCAGATTCATGACGTGGCTTGTAGTGAACAGCTTCGTGTGCTCCCGGAGACATATCCGATACGCCTCTACCTTTGTCCGGAGCGCAGGATCTCCTTTGATGGATTCGTCAACTACGAAGGCCGCCGCTTTGGCGTACCGTACAGCTATCCGGGTGCTACAGCACGGATAGAGCGCAGCGGTGATACGCTGTACATCTATTCTGCTGACCTGAAATGTCTTCTTACAACCCACGATGTGACCTGGAGCCGGAGAGACAGTTTCTGCGAGGGGCAGTACAAGAAGTTCCAGGAACCCGAGGAGTTTCCGACCGCACCCGTGCGAACGCAAATCCTCCAGCTTCCAAAACGGCCTGGCGGGCTCTCTTTTGCCAAGTTCGACTTTGACGAGGAGGAGCCACTATGAACGAGACTGTTTTTGAAAAGATTGAAGCCGCAGCCTCTGTGCTAAAGCTGGATTTCTCCTCCGAAGAATTTGCGAACTTTGCTGAAGACCAGGCACTCTCAGAAAATGCAATTGACGCAGTGCTGTCCGTCCTTTCCTATCTCAGCGAGAAGAAACAGCAGACAACCATCCAAACGCTGCTCAAAATGAGCCGTCTTCCCACAAAAGTGCCAAAGACCTTTGAAAACTTTGACTTTTCTCTGCTCAAGGGAAAGGATGTGGAGCGGCTGAAAACTCTGCCATCTCTGGCCTCCATCTACTCCCACCGAAATCTCGCCTTTATTGGGCCGGCAGGCACTGGGAAAACCCATTTGGCGCAGGCATTTGGCTACGCCTGCTGCCAGCACGGGATGAAGACCTATTTTATTAAAGCATCCGAACTGCGCGACCGTTTCACGGCCGCCAGACGCACCGGAAAAACGGACTCCTGCCTCAGCGGACTTGTGCGGCCATCCTGCCTGATTATTGACGAGATTGGCCACTGCGCGTTTGACAAGGAGAATACGCGGTTGTTCTTTGATCTGATTGACCGGCGCTACAACAAAGAAGGCAACTTCAACATGGTATTCACCAGCAACAAGAATCCGGCACTCTGGCGCGAGGATTTCGACGAAGATACTACGCTGCTCTGTGCGCTGGACCGCATCTTTGACGATGCCACCGTGTTTAAGCTACGTGGCGAGAGTTTCCGCGGAAAGAAACTGGAGACGGTCTCAGTGCAGACTGGCAAGGTTAAGGCTGTTGAGCCGATGACAACGCAGGAATAAACAATTTGCTAATCTGGGTTGTTGGCAATCTGAAAATTCATTGATTGGCTCCCAGTTTTCCGACAAAAAATGGTCCGTTATTCCCGACAAAATATGGCTGGGAACTCCCGACGCCAACAACTAACTAACAGAGGGAAAACAAACGCACCAATGTTGACAGGCTTGATACCCCCAACAAAAGACACTAATCCAATTATGGATACTACCAATGCAATGATTGCAATGGTTTTATAGGTTTTCTTATTCATAGTTTTCTCTCATTTCACACTCGCAATGTATGCTGTAGCAAATGGGGTTCCGGTTTTCTGAACCATGTTATAGGCATTATTACCACGCTCACAACCCAAATCTACCGTAGTGAAGCCAATGATAGGCATATAGTTTTTATCGTCCAGATTGATAAAGCCCATCATGTTTTCGTTAGTTACATTCGACTTGAAAGTAACTTTCTGACGAATCCATTCCGCACATTCTTTTGCAATAGCTTTCTGCGTCAGTTCATTTCTAAGTTTAACTTCAAACTCTGTTCCATATAAACTGCGCTCTCTATTGAGACGAGGGATGTAAAACTCTCGTCTTTCCTTTTTCGTCTTTTCTGTTGTAAAGGTGGGCGACGTGAAAATAAATCTCAGCTCATCTATGCCCTGAAGTTCTTTCTTTAATTCTTGAAAAGCGTAAATTGAGAAACAAGCCGCTGCGATAGAAAGTTTACTTCCTTGCTTGATCTCAGCAGCCAAATCATCTCGAAGTGTTTTTGTTGTATTGTTAATTAGCTCCATTCCCAATTCTCCCTATGTTCTCTCAGTATGCAGTATATCAAGAGCGCTGTCCCATAAAACGGACATCATTTTTCGTCTGGAACCATTTCCATAATATCGTCAAATGTACAACCGAGGACGGTGCAAATTTTCACAAGTGTGTCCGTAGTCACATTATCTCCACGATTCATTTTGTTGATTGTATAATTGCTGAGATTTGCTTTCTCAGCCAAATCCTTTTTCTTCATATCTCGATCAATCAACAATTTCCAAAGTCTTTTATAGCTGACAGCCATCACTTCACCAATCCTTTCATACAAACTTCCCGTCTGCGAGGTAACTCTATCTAAATTATATCATTTTCTTCGACAAATTCAATGCAGAAGTGAGTTATAACTACATTTTTATTTTCTACTTCAAAGTTATTTTTGTATTTTTTGAATGCAACGGCATATTTGGCCTAAATTGAGCAGGAGAAAGAGTTTTTTGAAGTCTCACAAATTGGCAAGCAGTGTAAACCTGTACAGGTTCACTTATTTTCTCGATTTTCCCTCCGGTGCAATCTTCGCAAATTTGCTTGTTGGAGAAGCATCCCCAATCCCCTTTGAACGGTATCTGCGATACCGGCTACTCGTTCATTCTGAACGCTTTCTGGAGAAAGAAAAAACCTGGACTACCATTCTTCCGACAAGGAAAGAATACAACATCAGTACGACGCATTAGCAAAGAAAACTTTGGTCGGCGAAGCGAAAAGCCACCGCCGCACTCTTGCGAAACGCGCAGCACGCGAAGTTACTTTTTCGGATTTGAGCGAAAGCGAACTCGCGCAGCTTTTCACAACGGACGAATACGAAAGCGATTATTTCCGTTTTCAAGTGTCCGGCTTTGATGTACTCGTCAAAAATGAACTGCTTGCCGAAGCCCTTAACGCTTTGCCCGAAAGGAAACGCGACATTATCCTTTTGTCCTACTTCTTGGATATGAGCGACGCGGAAATTGGCGAACTGCTGAATGTTGTACGCACGACGGTTTTCCGGCACAGGAAATCCGCGCTTGCGAAAATCAAACAGTATTTGGAGGGAAAAGCAGATGATGAATACCGTTAGGAAGTCTGAAAATCTGTTGCCGTTCCCTGTCATTTCCGCAGCGGCAAACGGCGACACAACCGCCATGTGCGCGATCTTGAAGCACTACGAGGGTTACATAGCGAAACTTTGTACCCGCACGCTGAAAGACGACGCGGGCAATACCTATTCCTATGTGGACGAGGAAATGCGTAACAGGCTGCAAGTGCGCCTTATTACCCGCACCCTTGCTTTTCATGTAGGATAATCTTTTAGCCCATGCGGGGAGCGTGTCCCCTTTCCACGCTTCCCGTTATGGGCTATTTGTCGTTCCGCAAAAGCATATCCGCTGTTGATGTGCTTTTGCAGGCCGACAAAGCCTATTGTTCTTTGACAAAGAAAGCGGCCTTTGGTGCGCAGCATAACAGGCAAACGGGTACATTCCGTCTGTACCGAGCCAGTCGGCGGGTACGCCATGACAGCTTTTCCCCATAGGGGAAAAGCCGAGCGAGAACTACCGCGCCGTAAAACAGGTTTAGCAGCTTGTGGGCGACGACATACAAGGCGGCACAATGATACTCCCGCGTTGAACACCCTCAAAGTATTGCGCGGCGCACCCATAAGCATGGGCCGGGGTGAAACTCCCGTGAGGTTGCAGCTAACAACCGCCCGTTTTTGCCTTTTGACGAATATAGTTTATCCATACAGGAAAAGGAGGTTTTTCTAATGGATAAAAAACAGACAATTACAACCGAACGCAAAATAGGGAAAATCACCTATCTTGTTCAAGCGTTGCCGAGTGAAAAGGCAACCGATACAATCCATAAAAAGATTGAGAAACTCATTGTAAAGGATTTGCAGAAAAAGCCCGGAAATCCGGGATTTTTAGCGTCCGAGTAGTGCATTAGGCGGCGGGATATGGTATAATGATAGCAACACATTATACCTGTTTATTCGGCTGTCGGAAAGGAGGACTAATGTTACAGTCGAATAAAATCACCGCCCTTTACTGCCGTTTAAGTCAAGAGGATATGCAAGCCGGAGAAAGCGGAAGCATACAGCACCAAAAAATGATACTTCAACGCTATGCGGACGAACACCATTTTTTGAACACAAAGTTTTTTGTGGACGACGGATTTTCCGGCGTGAGTTTTGAGCGCGAGGGGCTGCAAGCGATGTTGCAGGAAGTGGAAGCCGGACGAGTGGCGACGGTCATTACCAAAGACCTTTCCCGTCTTGGCAGAAACTATCTGAAAACGGGCGAACTCATAGAGATTGTATTTCCCGAAAACGGAGTACGCTATATCGCGATCAACGACGGAGTTGACACAGCGCGGGAGGATAACGAGTTTACCCCCTTGCGGAACTGGTTTAACGAGTTTTACGCCCGCGACACAAGCAAGAAAATCCGCGCAGTTAAACAGGCACAGGCGCAAAAAGGCGAGCGCGTCAACGGGGAATATCCATACGGCTATATCCCAGACCCGAACAACCGCCACCACCTTATACCCGACCCGGAAACCGCGCCGATTGTCAAACAGGTTTTCGCTATGTTTGTTAGCGGCGTGCGTATGTGCGAAATCCAAAAATGGCTTGCGGAAAACAAAGTCTTGACGATTGGAGCGTTGCGCTATCAGCGTACAGGACAGGCGCGGTATCAGCGGGCAATGATTGCCCCCTATACTTGGCCGGACAAAACGCTCTATGACATATTAGCAAGGCAGGAATATTTAGGGCATACCATAACCGCGAAAACTCACAAGGTATCCTACAAGTCGAAAAAGACCCGGAAGAACGAAGAAGAACAACGCTATTTCTTCCCAAACACCCATGAGCCGCTTGTTGACGAGGAAACCTTTGAACTTGCGCAAAAGCGGATTGCTACCCGCCACCGCCCGACAAAAGCAGCGGAGATTGATATTTTTTCCGGCTTGCTGTTTTGCGCTGGTTGCAGACATAAGATGTATTACCAACAGGGCGTAAATATCGAGCCGCGCAAGTTTTCCTATTCTTGCGGCGCATGGCGCAACAGGGCAAGGACAGGCAGCGAGTGTACCTCTCATTATATCCGCAAAAACGTACTTCTTGATTTAGTGCTGGAAGATATGCGGCGGGTTTTGCGGTATGTTAAGGAACACGAACAGGACTTTATCTGTAAAGCTACCGAGTACGGCGACATGGAAGCGAGAAAGGCATTAGCGCAGCAGCAAAAGGAACTTTTCAAAGCACAGGCGCGTATGACCGAACTTGACACGCTTTTCCGCAAGCTGTATGAGGACAACGCATTAGGCAGACTGACAGATGAACGGTTTGTGTTTCTAACTTCCGGCTATGAGGACGAAAAGAAATCCCTTGCCGCAAGGATAGACGAGTTACAACAGCAGATCGCAACCGTTACCGAGCGAAAAAGGGATATATCAAGGTTTATTCAGATTGTCGGGAAATACAGCGACATACAGGAATTGACCTATGAAAACGTCCATGAGTTTATCGACCGTATTTTGATACATGAATTAGACCGGGAAACCAACACCCGGAAAATCGAAATCCATTATAGCTTTGTCGGACAGGTTGATACCGAGCAGGAGCCGACGCAAGTTGTCAACCATGACCGCCGCAACATGGTAGATGTAAAAAGTATCGCTATCTAACCCCAGCAAAGATAGCTCCATAGAGTTCACCTCCTTCCCGCGTGGAGTAGAGGACGGGAGTTAAGGGCTTGTCCTCTCTGCCCCTTTCGCTCCGTACCCGTTCGGGAGATGGCTCTTGAGTGCGCTTTTCAGAAAAAAGTTGAAAAAAGCAAAATGCGCCCGTCCGCAAGACGCGGACGGGCGCAAAGGAAATGTAAGCAGTAGCTAAATGTATTGACAGTTCACATTCATAGCCGGAATATCCCGCTTGCGGAGCATAGCTTTTTTTGACCGCAAAGCATTAGGCGGGTTACAGTAAATAAAAATGGACACGGCGATACCTCCCCGATACCGCCGTATCCTTAAAAAAGGGCGACTTTAATACACTACCCGCAATCCATTCTATAATAGGGAACAGCGGCTTTTGCGCAATATTAAATAAAAAAGCCGATAACACATAGGTTTTTTGACCTAATGCGTTATCGGCTCTGCGTCTATGCGTCTGGCACTTTTAATCATTTTTTTTGAATTTATTATATGTGTTAGCTAACTGTCCACAAGCCGCGTTAATCTCTCTGCCATGAGAAACTCTCATAGTAACTTCAAGTCCTGCTTGCTCTAATTGATGTTTGAATGCAACTATTTCCCGTTTCTGTGGTGCTTTAATTCTTGAATTGCTTGTTGGGTTGTATTGTAACACGTTAATCATAACTTTTTTGCCCCGAAACCATTTTGCAAGTTGTCTTACATCTGAGGGCCGGTCATTTATACCCGGTAAAAGCAAATACGCAAAGACAATTTTGCGATTATGCCTTTCAGAATAGGATAAGGCTTGCTTAACAACATCTTCAATAGCATATATGCGCATGTGAGGAATAATACGATTTCTTGCAGATTGTGTTGCTGCGTGTAAAGATATTGTCAACTGAATTTTAAGATGTTCCTCGCGCAATTTTTTTAATTGATCGACCGGACCAACTGTTGATATGGTAATGCCGTCGGTTGGAAAGTTGAGCCCATATCTATCTCGGAGAATATGGATTGCTTTTATCAAGTTGTCATAATTGAATAAAGGCTCTCCCATACCCATAAAAACGATACGGTTTACTTTTCGACGCAACAATATAATCTGTTGTACGATTTCTGACGATGTTAGATTACGAACAAAGCCATTTCGCCCGGACTCACAAAAAATACAACCAACAGGACAACCGACTTGTGTGCTCACGCAAACAGTTCCACCATCTCGCCGCTTGATAAAAACCGTTTCAATGTATTTGTTGTCTTTCAGTTCGTAAACATACTTTTCAGTATCACTGCTTTTGCAAATATTTTTTACCAACATTGATAGATTTTTTTTGCGTGGTAATTGCTTATATAATTCTTCATATAAGGCTTTTGCTTCATTCTCGCCAATAACTTCCGACATTTCTTTGTAAGTAAATCCGTATGGATCATTCCGTACTTCCGCAGGCGTATATTTAGGTAAACGTTTCATTTTTATATCCTTTCTTCTAATAGAAAAAGGTGCAGTTGATTATTGCGTATTGTCAATCTCTCTCAAACCGGGTAGTAAAAATACGGCAAGCGCAACGATGATAATGCCAATTCCGCAAATGACAAACCATTTCTCAACTCCCAGCCGCTCCGCCAGAGGCCCGGAAATGACAAGGCCAAACGGCATGGCGAGGGAAGCGGCGCTTGTCAGTAGAGAAAAAACTCTCCCCAGATATTCTGGTTTGACCGTTTCTTGAAAAATCGCATTTTGCACACCGTAAAATGGAGCGGAAATTCCCATAACAGTACAGCACACAACAAAGACAAGAAATGCGTCTGGCGGCAAAAGCCCGGAGAGCATATTGCTAACGCCCATCAGGAGAACGGAAAGACCGATGGTGTACCGCCGTTTCTTAAAACCGCCCCAAATGCTCAGAATGACTCCGCCAAGCAGCATACCAACCGCAAAAGCAATTTCAGCGGCAGAGGCATGGGCCGGTGTTCCTTTGAAGTATGACATACAGATGAGAGGAAAAAGCGTACTGATTGGCATATAAAAGAACATATAAATTACACCAATCCAGAGCAGAGCAAAGAGGCCCCTGTTTTGCTTTAATACCACATACCCCTCTTTCATATCCTGTAAAAACTGTTGTCTTTTCGTTTCTGGACATAGTTCAGGCGTTGGTATGGACGAAATCGCAACAGTCACACAGGCAAGGATTGCACCCACAATATCTAACAATATAATTGCATTAAGAGGCCAAACAGCATATAAAAACGCTGCGGCAGCTGGACTGATAATCGCACTTACTGCTTGCATGGTCTGCGTGTAACCAGCGCATTTTGTAAGTTCCTCTTTTGGCACAATCATAGGTGTTGCTGCGCTGAATGCTGGAGAATGAAAAGCAGTTCCCGCACTTCGGATTAACAGGACAACCATAATAGACCATACGGGCAATTCCATGTAAAACGCCACCAGCGCCAGAATACCGCCAGCGGCGGCAATTATCAAATCCGCACCAATCATTACGCTTTTACGGCTGTGCCGGTCAACAAAAGCACCTGCAAACGGACCTAAACAGGCTTGCGGCAAAAATCCAATCAGTGTTGCCGCCGTCAATATGATTGCAGAATTAGTTTTCGCAACCAAATAAAAGATAATGGCCATTTGCAAAATACCGCTGCTAATAAAGGATATTGCTTGTCCGGCAAGAAGTGTAAAATAAGTTTTTCTCCATGAATTGTTGTTTTGGGTCATAATGCGAACCTCCTTTTTTATTGCATTGTTCCTTTGTTTCTGCAATAAAAAGCAGGCGTTGTCCCACAGAGAGGGCAGACGCCTGCATAACAACAAAGCACGAAAAAACACCACGATACAGTTCAAAGACTGCTCGTGTCAAACCTACGTGTTCCTTTGCATACGCACGCAAAAAAAGCCCACCATCATGTGGAAAGGTACTTCTACTTTTTATTGCTTATTAGCGTACACAAATTAACACACGTAAGCCTCCTTCCAATCTCAAACTGTCGCACAGTATAACACACATCCGATAGACTTGTCAACCATTTTTAACCTTGTTTTCCATCTTGTTTTTCCATCTCTTACGGGCAGTAGCAAAGCCAGGCGAGCCAGTCAACGGTCAAGATGAACGGCGCTTTCAGCGCCGCCGTTGACAGTCTCGCCCGTCTTTGCTAATGGGTAATCAAGGCGGGAAAGCCATTTTAGGGCTTTCCCGCCCATTTCAATTTTGGGAGAAGAAAGGCCCCAAAATGAACGAGTGCGGCCAAACACTTTTAGGGATTGGCCACCTTGTCCACCCATCCAGCGGGGCGGCGGGGAACGGTCAAGGCCGGGCGTCAGCCCATTCATTTCAGCCTTGACGGTTTCCTGCCGTCCTGCTACTTTTCCCGGAGTGTGGCCACACATCTGGTCACGGTGTCCAGAGCTTTGGGACTTTTTGTCCCATAGGCCGGGGGCGGAGGACGAGGGACGGGGGCTTTCATAATACGCCCTGTCTGCTGCTGAAATCAGCCCTTTGTTTCCGGCTTACCAGCCCCAAACAAAGCCCTGCTTTCCTGCCGCGTCAAATGCCCTTGCCCTCCCCGGCGGCAACGGTATTTTCAGGGCAACGCCGACAGAGCGTATAACACACTACACTTTGCTCCGCAAAGTCGTGTGCCAAATGGGGCGCTGCCCCCTTTGGAAACCCCCGCAACAAACAGGTGCTATGCACCCAGCCGGGAGCATAGCGCCGTTTGTTGTCAGCAGCCCGTTTCACGGCCTGCGTGTAGTTCCTTGTAAACTGACCTAATGTGAACGCATATACACACACAGCCACGACCAGAATGACTGTGGCAATACTTCCCCAAGGAAAGCGCCTCCGCCGCTGCTTTTGCCTCCGGCGATGACCTTCATTGGGAACAGGCAACATTTTTTCTTCCATCATATAAAGCCTCCTTTCTGAAGGGGAACAAAAGCGCCCCTGTCAGCATTTATTGTACTGAACAGCGGCGCTTGGAACTTTAATATGAAGTTGTTTATTTCCTAAGAAAATCCTAATGTAAGGGGGAGATTTTACTTATGTTCTATCCAGCGGCGGTCCGCAGCTTTGCATCGGACAACACTTTCCCTCTCACATGATATTTGTCAACAGAAATCTGGATTTGAAATGTGTAGGCGGTGTTGTTTTTGACCTTCAAATCCAGCCGTCCTTCCGCCACCGCCGCGTCAATTCCTTGGGGAATGCCGGGCGTATTGCAGTGAAGGTCGATTCCATGTGTATGCTGTTCTGTAACAGTCAGCGGAGTATCCTTCCCATCATTTCGCTCCTTTCGGTGATTTGTTTCATAAAAGAGCAAATCCATGCTCCTGTCAGTATCATTCTACTGGACAAGAGCATGGATTGTTTTAATAAGAAGTTGATTGATTCCTAAGAAAATGCAAAGAAATTGCTAATTTGACAACGGCAAAGAGACTGTAAATGTAACCACATGATTTTTGCTGGATGCGCTGATTGCCCCGCCATGCAGCGTGACGATCTCCTTTGCTATGGCTAATCCAAGCCCTGTGCCGCCTGTATCAGAGGAACGAGACTGATCTACCCGGTAGAATTTATTGAAAAGAGACGCCAATGCCTCATTTGGAATATCTTCGCCGCTGTTCTGAAACCGAATGATGACTTCATGTTCCAATTTTTCTGCGGAGATCACAATCTCGGTATGTGGGAAGCTATACGATGCGGCATTTTTCAGAATGTTGTTGAATACCCGTGCCAGCTTTTCCGGATCGGCTTCGATGGTCAAGTTCTCGTCAAGATGCAGGGTAACAGTGTTTCCCCTGGGAGCCAAAACAGGAGACAATTCATCCGATAGTTGGACCAGCATATAATAAAGGTCGATGGTTTCCTTGGACAAGGTGATTTTCTGAGATTTATATTTTGTGATCTCAAAGAATTCATTTACCATCGTCTCCAGTCGGTAGGCTTTTTCCAACGCGATATGAACCCGCGCAGCCCTCTGCTCAGGGGGCATATTCGGATCTTCCTCCAACAGATTGAGGTATCCGATTACAGATGTGAGCGGGTCCGAATGTCGTGGGCCAGATACATAACCAATTCGTCTTTCCGCTGTTCGGCCAAAGCGGTTTCCCTTTTTCGTTCTGCCAAAGTCTGTTTTACAGAGTTTAGCTTCCGCTCAAATGGCAGCATTTCCGGTGACAACTGGATTTGCTTTTCATCGTCTGCCAGCAATGACTCGATCCCTTGATTGACCTCTCTAAAATATCCGGTCACCCACCGGAAAATTCGTACCATCAATACGATAACGATCAACAGGACGGCCACTGCGAAGAAGATTTCTTTATTGCCGCGAAAATAGATATGGTAATAACTAAAAGCTTCTTCATACTTCATTTTGAACATCGCTTCCAGAAACCAGACGATCCAATCTCCAACTCGCTGTTTCCAGATAAAAAGATACAGCCCCACCACCACAACGATAGAGGTAATGACATTCAAGCAAACTCGTCGAATGAGTTTGGATTGAAAAGCAAAGTACTCGTCTTTTTTATCAGCTTTCAATTTTATATCCTACCCCCCATATCGTCTTAATGAATCTGGGCTTGTCCATGCGATCTCCCAGTTTTTCCCGCAGATGGCGGATGTGAACGGTGATCGTGTTGTTTGCTTTATTGTAATACTCGTCCTGCCAGATTTTGTGAAACAAATCTTCTGAACTGACTACATTTCCGGTATTTTCCAGAAGAATACGCAGGATCGAAAACTCTGTAGGTGTCAGCACCAAGGGCGTTTCCCCCAAAAAGCAGGTATGTGCCTTGATATTCATTGTCAAGGCACCGCAAACAAGATTATCTTCTGATGCGGCAGACGAGGTTTCACCGGTATCAGAATGAGCAGGATTGTACTTTTGATACCGGCGAAGCTGAGACTTTACCCGTGCAATCATCTCCAGAGGGCGAAACGGCTTTGTAATGTAATCATCCGCTCCAAGAGTAAGGCCGGTAATTTTATCAGTCTCAGCATCTTTGGCTGTCAGCATGATGATGGGGTAGGTATGATGTTCCCTGATTTTCTTGCATAGAGTGAATCCATCTATGTCAGGAAGCATAATATCCAAAATTGCAAGATCAATGGGGGTTGTTTCAATGCAGTTAAGGGCTTCTTGGGCCGTATAAAATTTGAATACAGTGTAGTTTTCGTTTTTCAAATAGACTTCTATTAAATCCGCAATTTCTGTTTCGTCATCGACTACTAATATTTTATTAGACATGAAGTCACTCTCCCTTCAAAGAGTATATATTATTATATTATCAAAGTCAAACACAGCACATCCTTATTATTTCATGAGAAAACATTAAGATTTTCCTAATTTCTCACAGATTGCAATATCTTGGGGCTGAATTTTGGCAAGTTAAGAAACCCCTTGATGCCAAAGAAAAAGGCATGAAGCCAAAGGCTTCAATTCATGACGGCTTTGCGTCAATTCATCTTCAAGGAATATAAATCCCAGTTCCTCTGAGAATCGATCACGATTTGCTTTAATCAAAAAAGGGCGGTTCAACTTATATGTTGAGCCGTCCTTTTTACATTTTTATTATTTTGTGGTATGACACAGAGATAATATTTATTTGTGATTATCCTTTTTAGTAAGCCATATAAAAGTCCGAAAAATGGTATATGGCTTAGAGTAGAATAAAGGCATGACACCAAAAAGGGAGAGAATGCGTCATGTCAAGAAAACAGAGGATGCCTCTGAGTGAGTTTTTACGTCGGTTTGGAACGAACGAAAGCTGCCGGGACTATCTGGCCGCACAGCGCTGGCCGCAAGGTTTTGTCTGCCCAAAATGCGGGCACAAGCATGGTTGCCGTCTATCCAACGGCCTGTATCAGTGTACTCACTGCCACCATCAGACCTCTGTCACAGCTGGGACAGTCCTGCACCATAGCCATGTCAACCTGAGCAAATGGTTTCTGGCGTTCTATTTCGTTTCTCAGGACAAGCGGGGGATTTCCGCAGTTCAGCTGTCCGAGCAGATTGGAGTTACCTATAAAACAGCATGGTCCATGCTCCGGAGGATTAGATCCGCCATGGGGCAGCGGGATGCCACTCACATTCTGTCTGGCGTGGTAGAATTTGACGATGCCTATTTTGGAGGCCCAAAAGGAGGCAGTAAACGGGGCCGCGGCACGGAAAAGGCGAAGGTTTTCGTTGCATTGTCGCTGGATGATCGTGGTAACCCTCAGTATCTCAAAATGAGTGTGGCAAAGAATATCAAGCAGGCCTCTGTGAGAAAATTCGCCCATGCCGCAGTAGCCAAGGGAAGCACAATCCGCAGCGATGGTTACCGCAGTTATCTTCCTGCTTTGGAGGAATATACCCACGAGCATAAGAACTATCTTCCCAACAACGGAATGCTTCACTGGCTGCATATCGTGGTCAGCAATGCAAAGGCTTTCATCCTTGGCACTTATCACGGGTTGCCTAAGGACAATCTTCAGTCCTATCTGGACGAGTTTTCCTTTCGCTTTAGTCGTCGCACCTTCGGTACGCGATTAACTCAGCGCCTGATTTTGGCTGTCGCTCAATCTCGCATGGCTTACTAAAAGGGATAACCACATATTTATTTTATCTAAGACTCTTTCGCATAGATATAAACCCTATTAAGACTGTCCACACATAAGCACATGTTTTAGGCATCATTAAGAATCCAATTGCAGGCACTGAATCTGCCCATAAAACAACAGGAATATAACAAGCAAAATTCAAGTTTGTCTATCCGTTTCTTTATCTATATAGACGGAAAAATCCAGCAAAAGTTCCGAACTATGCTTATATCATAGCACACTTCGGTCTATTTGTCTCACTCCGGAAATGAAAATTTCGTTTATGCATAATTATCTTTGAAAATGTATATTTTTTATTCACCAATACTCATCTCGGACAGAGACAATAAAAAAAAGCCACGATCTACACTCCATATCGGAGCATAGACCGTGGCATTTTTGATTAACGAAGAGGCTTCTTTTCTTCTTTTTCCTGTTCTTTCTTCCTGTCAATATTCAGGATCGTCTCAACCGTCTGCTTCGCAATCAGGTATTCCTGCATCTCTTTCTTCACCTGACGATACTCTGCGTAGGCTTGTTTCTTCTCAACCAGGAGTCGATTAAATTCCTCATGAAGAGCCTGACGAGAAGGAACCTTTTTCCACTCCAGCTGGTCAAAGGCTTGCTTTGCCGCCTTGTGGAGCATCAGCTCGTCACGATGTTCTTCAAAGAACTTTTTGCTGTACCCGGACTTGCGGTACGCTTCATAGGTTTTTCTGGTCTTGGAGTAATTATTGATGTGCGTCTGCAATGCTCCAATCTCGACCATCCGCTTCTCAGCCGCCTTGATAGAGTCGGAAAGTTCGGAGAAGCGAGAGGCCAGCTTATCCGTGAGGGCAACCAAGTCCTCGTAACTATCTACTCCTTTTTCTTTCAAAAGGCATACTGTCCTGGCAGCTTCTTTGCGGTTATATTTCTTTGCCCACTTCTCATACCCAACCGATTTTCCTTCCGCCATCTTAGACTGAATATCAATAAGAAGGTGGAACTGCTTCTGTTCGGGAGCCTGACGAGAACCGTCCTTAGACTTGTGCAGACTTTTTCCGGCAATAACAGCACGGATTTCTTCCTCACTATACCCTTCACCCAGAGAACGCAGGCGGATAAATCGCTTCTGTTCCTTTCCCTTAAATGCAGGCTGTTTCCCATCCTTAAACTCGAATCCCATATCGGCAAGAGCCTGAACAAAATCTTCAAAGCCCTTAGGTTTCTCTTTGAGTACCAAGTCAATGGCTTCGCAAAGCTCGTCACGCTGGGTCCGCTTTTTCGGGAAAACCGTTCGTTTCTGACGCTCCCGGTAGGGTTTTGGTGTGATGATAGAAAGTCCATGCTCCGCACAAACACGATCACTCAGCTTTTGAATCGCCAGACCGGAAAGAAAGAAGTTGTTGAACTTCCGTGAGCAGTCAATGGATGTCGAATTATAAATGATGTGATTGTGTATATGGGCTTTGTCGATATGGGTTGCAACAATAAACGCATGGTTTCCCTTCGTCCAGCGCATTGCCGTTTCATAACCTACTTGATTTGCTTCTTCCGGCGTAACTTCTCCGGGCTTAAAGGACTGGCGTATCTGATAGGCGATGATGTTATTCTTTTGCTGTCTGCCGGTGATGTGCTGATACTGCCTTTTGGAAAGAAGAAATTCTTCATCGGCAGTCTTGGGATCACACTCATAGGAGCTGATAAATTCGCCGTCATTAGTTTTTGCAGCATTTTGAGAGTAATCAGTACGGTCAGCCAGACACTGAGCGACTGTTTTGCCTTTGTTCACATGGAGCGCAATCAATCTTGTTGCTGCCATTCACATCACATCCTTTCCAAAAAGAAAAGCCACCCGAAGGTGACTTTCCATAAAACTATCTCAGCATCTTTTCCCGATCTTCTGCACCACGCAGATATGCCAGTTTTGCCAGATGCAGCTGAACCGCATACAAGCTGTTGATTGCGTGTTCACATTGTTTGCAAAGAGCTGTATTCGATTCTCCTACGATACCTGCCAGGGATTGAATGGCTTCATCTGCCGCTTGTTGCAGTTCCGCATATTGCTCATCTTCTCCGGCGATTTCCCCGGTTACATCGTTATAGGCTATTTCAAAGTAATGCTCCATAAATCCTCTGTCCATCAGTTTCTCCCATCTTAATAACAAATAAATTCTTTGATATGGTTGCCCAAAGTTTCAAATTTTACAACAGCCCAGACCAACAGGAAGATTGCGAGGATCGCCGCCAATCCCATGCCGACAAGGATGGCCAGCGAAGTCCACATTGCCTGAACGATACAGTAGATGGCGCAGCCTGCGATGACCAGAAGCAATAACCCAATCACATAAGAGGAAATGTTGGTGAGCAGATTTCCAAGGATACAAATAGATTTTACAACGAACAGCACCGGAAGTGCCAATACTTTCAGCATCATTTTCATAAGCAAAACTCCTTTCTTCTAACTATATTGTACAAGGGGGCTTGCAAAGACGCAACGATGTCACCCCCTATGTAAAAGGAAAAGGACGCAAGGCTTTTTGTCGCCTATGCGTCCTTAAAACTTAAATATTCAGTTCGACAAATTGGAATTTGTCAATACCTATTACCATAAAGATATTTATTTGAAATTCTCTTTTGTGTTTCCAAATATTTTGTAACGTTTTCATCATAATCAGGATAATTATAACCAAGTGAATCTGCCACTTTTTTAGATATTTTTTTGAACAAACATAGACACAAATCAAACGATTTCCACATTTCTTCATACGAACTCATTGAATATGTATTTAGTAAGTTATCCCACAATTCTTTTGAAATATGCTTATCTAAAAATTTATAGTTTTTACCCAAACTGAAATTAAATCCTTTTTCAGTACCGACATACCAACTAATCATCCTAAGAAGCTCATGACGTAATACTTCATTCATATGGTCTATTGCAAATAGTATTTCACCACGAAGTAAGCCCTTGGATACATATGTTGCAACATTCCAAAATTCGTTACAACAGTCATCAAACTTTCTTTCTGTTGGACACTTAATGTAATAATCTTCATCTGTGGGAACTATTTCTGTTTTAATCATATTATCTTTATCTAACATGATTTTTACAAGTTTATCGCGAGTAAGATACTCCTCAAGCATTGAAACAGGTAACAAAGTTAAATCAATCTTTACACCATCATCAAAAAGCATTATATAAGAAAATCCTTTTTCTTCTGGAGGAAATAATTCCATATCTTCAGGTTTTTGCATCATAATTCTGTTACCAAAAACACTAAGCCAGTCATCGCTTTTCAAAAATTCTCCCATATCTATAACAAAAAAAGTAATATCATAATCTTGAAGATTGTCTTTTGGTATATTAACATTAGTGCGAGACCCCTCAAGAGTTACAATTCTAATTCTCTCATCTTGAAAAGCAAAATTCAAAACTAAATCGTATATTTCTTTTTCAGTCCTCATTTCATTCACCTCAATAAAATTATATCACAAAAAAAGATTGATTCTAACTGTTCTTATAATTTGATAACCGCATCAAGGCAGAGCGTAAGTGCATATTCGTATGCATTACCGCCCCAGTTTCTTTCGTCGTATTTGTCAACATCTGCAAGACTGTCTGCGGTATAAAGTATCATACCCCAGGTTGCCCCTCTGAAATCAGCACAGGCCGCCAGAGCAGAACATTCCATTTCTACAACTGCACAGCCTTCACTTTTGCGATAAGCCACCTTTTCTTTGGTTTCACGGAAAAATCCATCCGTTGACCAGGTTATAACCTCCTGATATTTCATACTATGCTCAAGAATGGTTTCTTCAATTGCTTTTCTTGCCTTCTCGCTGATTTCCACAAATCGAGAAGGGGGCGCATAGTGATAAGATGTTCCCTCATCACGCAGAGCCTTGTTTGGTACGAGGAATGTACTTTCGGGGAACTTTTCCAGAGCACCGCAACTACCTGCCGAGATTACCTCTCTTACACCATAACCAATCAGCCAATCAAGTATCTGTGTGGCTGCTGCCGCACCAACGGGTGCTTGACAAAGCACAATGTCCTCACCCTTGTATTTGGTGATGTAAATGGGATAATGCTTCGTTGCACTCTCAAAAGTGGATACCTGTTTGGTATCACTTTTACTGGCATATTCATCTATGTAAGCACCAAGAAATGCGAACACACATTTCTTGGGTAAGTTCAAACCAAGATTTTCATGAGTGGGATTAAGAACTGCTGTCTGCTCTGTATCAAACTCCAAAATCGGTATTTCGTTTTTAATAATAGCCATACTATCTCTCCGTCAAATTCAAGTTTGTCTAACTGTTTCTAAACAGATCTTTTCAATAATATTGTAGCTCATAAATGTGAACAATTCAACCAATGAAAGCGTATTGTCCTATGTAAAGCCGCAGCCAAAACTGCGACTTCCCGACAAGTTGTCGGGGATTACTGGATGGATGCCAACCTGACAAGCACTTCTTTCATATCCGTCCAGATTTCTTCCAGACGCACCTGTAGGTCGTTGATGTCGGCTTCATAAATGCTGCCGGTCTCATTGGCTCGTTTTGCGTACTGGTTCAGGTTGTTGGAACAGATTCGCAGGAGCGAAACCAGAGCTTTCACATCCTGCAAATCCAGATTGATGCAGTAGCCATCCAGAGCCATCTTGCGAAGATACGCCCCCATGCTTCGGATGCCAAGTTCATCCATCTTCTGATGGATTCTCGCAACTTCCTCTTTGGATGCAAGGAAATGAACATCCTGGTCTCGCTTTGCCATTACAACACCTCCTCGTGAGCTTCAGAGCGTTTTGCAGGCGGGATATGCTCTGCTTTGGATTTCAGATCAGCCAGAACAGAAGGACGCTCTGTGCTTTTCTTTTCGGCACGGCTCTCCACCGTGTCCTCCATATTCAGAGCCGCATCCAGCTCCGCAAGCCGCTGACTTTTGGCGGCAAGCTCCGCTTCCTGAGGGAATGGTTTTCCAAGCTCTGCTTTTGCCGCTTCCTGCTGATTATAGAGATTGGTCAGCTGTTCATCAGCTCGTTCCAGCCGCTCAGGAATGCCAGAAAGGACGTTATCCAGTCGGGTGATATTTCCCCTGGCATCTGTGCCAAGGGCTACACGATGGCTCATAGCCCCTTTCAGAACGATGTCAAACTCACTTCGGAAGCTGTCATAGGAAAGCTCCATCTGAAATCCCCGGTAGCTGCCAAGTGGAAGCGGGTCAGCACTTTTTGTCTCCTTGCAGGCGGCAAGAATGATTTCACCGGCATCGGCTTTTTCCGCATAGTGCTTGCCCATGATTTCCATACCACAGAATCCTTCGGCAATCTGCGGATGCGCTTCCACGGTCTTAATGTCCGCTTCAAAGCCATGAATATAGCCTGTCTGCTTTTCAATCTCAGCCGGGAAGTACTTCAGGAGCTTATCTTCCATGCGGTACTGCTGGCTCTGGTGGTCGGCTTTCAGCACTTTCAGCCTTGCCACATCAATATCCAGGTCCATCTTTTCCTTGATGAGAGGATTACCGGCACACAGTGCTTTGATCTCTGCATAGGACAAAGCCTGTTCGTCCACATCATCACAGGAACGAACCGGAGATTTGGAGGTCATGATCTGGGAGATAAATTTCTGCTTATTCTCCAGGGTCTGATCGGGTAAGAGGATGGCATTACTGCCAGCCCCTCCCCTAAGAACCGTACGTGAGAGTTTCCCCTCATACGGCTCAAGCCTTTCATAAAGCTCCCATCAGGGAACCCGGCTCAACAAAACAAGAATCGTTTTTGTGCAATACGGCACGGCATTCGGGATGCACCATTTCCAGCCATGGCGACTTCCCGCTTCGGAACACCTTATGAACCTTGAAACTCGTTTCCGAGGTAATAGGCTCATTGCATACTGGGCAACAGCGGTGTTGATTTCTCCATACTTTCAGGAGTTTTTCGCGTCCGTTAGTGCTGTTCAACATTTTCTCACCATCGCGCTCTTCATAATAACCGTTCCATCGCTCATCGAAGGGATTTGCGTTAGAGACGATTTTCTTAAAGCGGATGATTTTGGTGTCCGTTGCATATTCAAGAGCAAAGTAGGATTGCTCACCGTTCTTCTTGGTGCGTTCCTCTGCGGCAAAAGTCCAGTTTCGGGTTCCGATGCGATGCCAGTATTTCGCTGCTATCCACCGTCTGCCTTTGTTCTTATGCCTGCGCTTTGCCCACTGCCAAAGACAATTGTAAATCTGATAGTCGATTTTGCTGAATGTTTCAGCGGATACAACAAATCGCTGGTTATTGACCCATCCACGGATAACCGGGTTGAGCTGGCGAATCAGGAAATCCTGCTTTGCCGATTTGTTGCTCTTGACGATTTCACGCACCTTTTTCAGCAGAGAGCCGACCGACTGCTTCGAGGGCTTGATTAGAAGTTTTCCGTTATACTTACGGATGTTCTTGCCCAAGAAGTCAAATCCATCATCAATGTGAGTGATGACCGTCTTTTCTTCAGATAACTGCAACCCACGTTCCGTCATGAAATCTCTGATAATAGGGAGCACTTCTTCACGCAGAAATTCCGGGCTTTCTCCGGTTACGATAAAGTCGTCAGCATAGCGCACGAAGTTCATCTTATTAAAATGAGTTTTACCATTGACCTTTTTGCGGGTCGGCAGTCGTTCCTTTAAGAGCCGTTCCAGTCCATCCAGCGTCATATTCATCAGAGTAGGCGAGATGGCTCCACCTTGCGGTGTGCCTTCCTCAGTGGGGAAAAGTTGCTTTGTATCAACGTATCCACACTTTAACCACTTCTGTAAAACCTGCGTATCCATCGGGATATTCTCCATGAGCCATTCATGGCTGATGTGGTCGAAGCATCCCTTGATGTCACCTTCAAGAATCCACTGAGGAGACTTGCCCTTGTTCAGGTCGGTGAAACACTGCTCGATTGCATCGTGTGTGCTTCTTCCGATTCGGAATCCGTAGGAGTTGAGGTCACCGTAGGTTTCAGCAAGCGGTTCCAATGCAAACTTGTGTAGGGTCTGCATGGCACGGTCTGTCATTGTCGGAATGCTCAGAGGCCGCAGTTTGCCGTTTTTCTTCGGAATATAAACACGTTTCAGGGGCTGAGGACGGTATCCTCTCCGTTTCAGTTTACTGATTGCCTTGAATTTTGCCTCAGGAGTTAGCCACAATTCATGGTCAACTCCAGCCGTATTTTTACCATGATTGCTTGTTACCCGCTTCACTGCCAAGGCTTTGGCGTAAAACGAGTGAGTTAACAGCCATTGCAGCGTTTTTACCTTGCTGTAATGATCTTCTTGTTGAGCCTTTACGATACGCATTTGCAGCTTTTTAACATAAGCACGAGCCTTGTTCCAGTCGATGCTGTCCCAATTTCCCGCTCTGCAAGTCGGTGCACACGATTTCTCGTTCATTTGCAATTCCTCCTTTTTGAAAAGTTCTGTAAATTCTCTCGTAAAGAAAGACCATAGATGGAAGTCTGCCTGCTTTCGCACGAGGTGATGTTGCAACCTCTATCCGTTCCCATTACAGGGTCGGCATTCGCTTTTTCCATCTTTCTTCTACCCGCATTTCATAAAGTCCCCTTACGGTTTCCGTCCGATTGCTCGGAGAAATACGGGCTTACCACGTTCCACTTATTCAACAGTATGGGTTAGGCTTCGCCTCTCCGCCGACAGCTTTGTGTCCATGTATCCCCACTGTACAGGGGGATAGCCAGCTGCGTTACCATTTTGGTTCAGGCTTGTCAGCAACTTTAGCCTGTTCAGCTTTAACGACGTTTATCAGCGATTCACATTACATTAACCATACCATACAAGTCAGGCTCCCCGACCGCATCGTTGCTTGCAGTCTATTGCTTTCGCCTTGCGGTTTCTGCTTGAACCCTTTCGGGTGGGGCTACCCTTGTCCTGTCACGCTTCCTCACAGCCGTTACCAGCTGCTTTGTTGACAGTAGACTACTGCTAATGGAATAACAGGTCTGGTCATTGCCAGACAGTTGAATTAAGCGACTTCGTGTCGCACATCGGGTAAGAGGATGGCATTACTGCCAGCCCCTCCCCTAAGAACCGTACGTGAGAGTTTTCCCTCATACGGCTCAAGCCTTTCATAAAGCTCCCATCAGGGAACCCGGCTCAACAAAACAAGAATCGTTTTTGTGCAATACGGCATGGCATTCGGGATGCACCATTTCCAGCCATGGCGACTTCCCGCTTCGGAACACCTTATGAACCTTGAAACTCGTTTCCGAGGTAATAGGCTCATTGCATACTGGGCAACAGCGGTGTTGATTTCTCCATACTTTCAGGAGTTTTTCGCGTCCGTTAGTGCTGTTCAACATTTTCTCACCATCGCGCTCTTCATAATAACCGTTCCATCGCTCATCGAAGGGATTTGCGTTAGAGACGATTTTCTTAAAGCGGATGATTTTGGTGTCCGTTGCATATTCAAGAGCAAAGTAGGATTGCTCACCGTTCTTCTTGGTGCGTTCCTCTGCGGCAAAAGTCCAGTTTCGGGTTCCGATGCGATGCCAGTATTTCGCTGCTATCCACCGTCTGCCTTTGTTCTTATGCCTGCGCTTTGCCCACTGCCAAAGACAATTGTAAATCTGATAGTCGATTTTGCTGAATGTTTCAGCGGATACAACAAATCGCTGGTTATTGACCCATCCACGGATAACCGGGTTGAGCTGGCGAATCAGGAAATCCTGCTTTGCCGATTTGTTGCTCTTGACGATTTCACGCACCTTTTTCAGCAGAGAGCCGACCGACTGCTTCGAGGGCTTGATTAGAAGTTTTCCGTTATACTTACGGATGTTCTTGCCCAAGAAGTCAAATCCATCATCAATGTGAGTGATGACCGTCTTTTCTTCAGATAACTGCAACCCACGTTCCGTCATGAAATCTCTGATAATAGGGAGCACTTCTTCACGCAGAAATTCCGGGCTTTCTCCGGTTACGATAAAGTCGTCAGCATAGCGCACGAAGTTCATCTTATTAAAATGAGTTTTACCATTGACCTTTTTGCGGGTCGGCAGTCGTTCCTTTAAGAGCCGTTCCAGTCCATCCAGCGTCATATTCATCAGAGTAGGCGAGATGGCTCCACCTTGCGGTGTGCCTTCCTCAGTGGGGAAAAGTTGCTTTGTATCAACGTATCCACACTTTAACCACTTCTGTAAAACCTGCGTATCCATCGGGATATTCTCCATGAGCCATTCATGGCTGATGTGGTCGAAGCATCCCTTGATGTCACCTTCAAGAATCCACTGAGGAGACTTGCCCTTGTTCAGGTCGGTGAAACACTGCTCGATTGCATCGTGTGTGCTTCTTCCGATTCGGAATCCGTAGGAGTTGAGGTCACCGTAGGTTTCAGCAAGCGGTTCCAATGCAAACTTGTGTAGGGTCTGCATGGCACGGTCTGTCATTGTCGGAATGCTCAGAGGCCGCAGTTTGCCGTTTTTCTTCGGAATATAAACACGTTTCAGGGGCTGAGGACGGTATCCTCTCCGTTTCAGTTTACTGATTGCCTTGAATTTTGCCTCAGGAGTTAGCCACAATTCATGGTCAACTCCAGCCGTATTTTTACCATGATTGCTTGTTACCCGCTTCACTGCCAAGGCTTTGGCGTAAAACGAGTGAGTTAACAGCCATTGCAGCGTTTTTACCTTGCTGTAATGATCTTCTTGTTGAGCCTTTACGATACGCATTTGCAGCTTTTTAACATAAGCACGAGCCTTGTTCCAGTCGATGCTGTCCCAATTTCCCGCTCTGCAAGTCGGTGCACACGATTTCTCGTTCATTTGCAATTCCTCCTTTTTGAAAAGTTCTGTAAATTCTCTCGTAAAGAAAGACCATAGATGGAAGTCTGCCTGCTTTCGCACGAGGTGATGTTGCAACCTCTATCCGTTCCCATTACAGGGTCGGCATTCGCTTTTTCCATCTTTCTTCTACCCGCATTTCATAAAGTCCCCTTACGGTTTCCGTCCGATTGCTCGGAGAAATACGGGCTTACCACGTTCCACTTATTCAACAGTATGGGTTAGGCTTCGCCTCTCCGCCGACAGCTTTGTGTCCATGTATCCCCACTGTACAGGGGGATAGCCAGCTGCGTTACCATTTTGGTTCAGGCTTGTCAGCAACTTTAGCCTGTTCAGCTTTAACGACGTTTATCAGCGATTCACATTACATTAACCATACCATACAAGTCAGGCTCCCCGACCGCATCGTTGCTTGCAGTCTATTGCTTTCGCCTTGCGGTTTCTGCTTGAACCCTTTCGGGTGGGGCTACCCTTGTCCTGTCACGCTTCCTCACAGCCGTTACCAGCTGCTTTGTTGACAGTAGACTACTGCTAATGGAATAACAGGTCTGGTCATTGCCAGACAGTTGAATTAAGCGACTTCGTGTCGCACGTACAAATATGCATCGAATGTCCCCTCGGTAACATACTGATAGACCTGAACCTCTTTGTTCTGGTTGCCCTGACGGATGATACGACCGTTTCTCTGGGTCATATCGGACGGACGCCAGCCCACATCCAGATGGTGAACCGTCACCAGTTTGTCCTGCACGTTGGTTCCTGCACCCATTTTCTGCGTACTGCCAAGCAGCACACGCACCTGTCCGGTACGAACTTTGGCAAAGAGTTCTTTTTTTTTTGCTTCGGTATCCGCATCGTGAATAAAGGCGACTTCCTCGGCAGGTACACCATTTGCGATCAGCTTGGTCTTGATGTCGTCATAGACATTGAATGTTCCGTCATTTTTCGGAGTGGAAAGGTCACAGAACACCAGCTGTGTCAACCTGTCAGCCTGCCCGTCCTGCCAGATACGGAGGATATTTCCCACACAGGCATTGAGCTTGCTCTTCGGGTCATCCGGCAACAGTGGGTTCATCAGGCGCTGATCCAGACCCAACTTTCGCCCATCGCTGGTAATCTTGAGCATATTGTCCACAGACGGGTCAATGATACCGGCATGAACATCCGCAGCTCTCTCGGAAAGGGAAGCAACCATATCCTTTTGATACTCAGAGGGTTGCACCACAACAGTCTCAAACTTTGCTTCCGGAACCGGAAGATGCAGCTGGTCAGAGGTCTTGATGTCGGCTACTTCCTTGAACATATTCATCAGTTCAGGAAGATTGAAGAACTTAGCGAATCGGGTTCTGGCACGGTAGCCAGTTCCTTCAGGAGCCAGCTCAATGGCTGTCGTTGTCTCGCCAAAGGTGGATGCCCAGGAATCGAAGTGGGTCAGGTTTTTCTTTTGGAGCGTACCGTACTGGAGATAGCGCATAACCGTGTAAAGCTCGGTCATGGAGTTGCTGACCGGAGTGCCTGTCGCAAAGATAACGCCACGACCGCCGGTGATCTCGTCCATATAACGGCATTTCATAAACATATCCGAAGATTTCTGTGCTTCAGAGGTGGAGAGACCTGCCACATTCCTCATTTTTGTATAAAGGAACAGGTTTTTGAACGCATGGCTCTCGTCCACGAACAGCCGGTCAACGCCCAACTGTTCAAATGTGATGACATCATCCTTTCTGTCGGCGGCAAGGAGCTTATCCAATCTGGCTTCCAGAGATTTTCTGGTTTTCTCCATCTGCTTGATGGTAAAATTCTCACCACGCTGATATTTCAGTTCTGCGATTGCGCCCTCGATTTCATCAATCTGTTCCTGTAATTGCCGTTCCTGCCGCTCGGCAGACAGCGGAATCTTCTCAAACTGGCTGTGACCGATGATAACTGCATCATAGTCGCCGGTTGCAATGCGGGCGCAGAACTTCTTTCGGTTTGCGGTTTCAAAATCTTTCTTCGTGGCAACAAGGAGCTTGGCACTCGGATAGAGGTGGAGGAACTCATTTGCCCACTGCAAGGTCAGGTGGTTCGGAACCACAAACATGGACTTCTGGCTCAGGCCAAGTCGTTTGCTCTCCATAGCGGATGCTGCCATTTCAAAAGTTTTGCCCGCACCAACTTCGTGGGCGAGCAGAGTATTTCCACCGTAAAGCACATGAGCGATAGCATTTCTCTGATGTTCCCGGAGGGTAATATCCGGGTTCATACCGCCGAAACGGATATGACTACCATCATACTCACGGGGTCTGGTGGAATTGAAAAGTTCATTGTATTTCGTAACCAACGCTTCCCGGCGGCGAGGGTCTTTCCATACCCAATCCTGAAACGCATCCTTGATTGCCTGCTGTTTCTGCTGTGCCAGAGTGGTTTCCTTTTTATTCAGAACACGCTTCTGCTTGCCATCTGCATCTTCAATGGTGTCATAGATACGAATGTCTTTCAGGTTCAGCGTTTCTTCCAGAATCCGATAGGCATTGGCACGGTCTGTACCGTAGGTCACATACGCCGCTACATCATTGTAGCTGGGAGAACTTTTTCCATTGATACGCCACTCTGCGGTCATTTCGGAGAATTTCACCTCAATCGAACGGCGCAGGTAATATGGGGTCTCAAAGGTTTCCTCCATGAACTGCTGAATATAGCCGGGATCAATCCAGGTAGCACCCAGACGGACATCAATCTCAGACGCATCCAAATCCTTCGGCTGTGCCTTTTGCAGTGCTTCCACATTGATATTGAAAGCGGAATCACGGTTCGCTGCCATCTGTGCGATACGCAGCTTGCTTCTCACATCACCGGAGAGGTATTCATCCGCAGTCTGCCAACCGACTTCCACATCATCAGGAGCCATCGGGTCTTTGAAGATAACCCCACGCAGCCCGGTTTGAATGGCTTCATAGTCCTCAGGAGTTCCCAGGAGCTGTGCCATGAAAGGAAGATCAACTTTACCACGCTCACCGATAGAGATTGCCAAAGCTTCAGAAGGAGTGTCCACGCTGGTCACTCTGCGTTCCGGCTTGATGGTTCTCTTGGTGAACATATCCGCCTTGCTTTTTAAGTTGCCGTCCTCATCCACATTTTCCAGAGAACACAGGAGGTAATAAGAGGAATCATCGGAGAAAGCCTGCCCGTTTGCACGGTTGTTGATGAGACCGTTCTTTGCGGTAAAGGCATCATAAGCAGCATTTAATTCTGCCTGCTTGCCCTGAATCATTTCGTCCGGATAATCTTCCAGCTGATACTCAATCAGTTCGTTGACAATACGACGAAGCTCCACCATGCCAACCACACGCTCTTTTGCCTTTTCATTCAGCTCCACATGGCGCATGATGGAGTTTTCACGAAAGTACACTTCACCGTCCACCACGGTATAGGAATAGTTCTTTACATCTGGAGTGGCTGGAATGGTTTCGGCTTCCTTGCCCTTGCTATTTTCAACTGGCAGCTCTGCCGCCTGATAGGTTCCCTGAATGCGGGAAACCGCTTCTTTCAGAAGGTCGGACAGTTCCGCACCCGGAATCGGACGGACGGTAATATCATCCTTGCCGTAAGGGGTGCTTTCCAGAACCGTGTCACCCAGAACCATTTCCGGGTGGTCTACAAAGTAGCTGTTCATGGTGTGTCCTTCTTCAGTGCGGTTCAGATGCACCCAATCAGGAACGATGTCGATTGGATGGTCACGCTTTTGCAGGAAGATAATGTCGGACACGACTTCCGTGCCAGCGTTCTTCTTAAAAGCATCATTTGGCAGACGAATTGCACCAAGCAGTTCCGCCCTCTGTGCCAGATACCGCCTTGCATCCGAATTCTTGGAATCCATGGTATAACGGCTTGTCACAAAAGCGACCACGCCGCCGGGACGAACCTGATCCAGAGCTTTGGCAAAGAAATAATTGTGGATAGAGAATCCCAGCTTGTCATAGGGCTTATCCGATACCTTGTAGTTACCAAAAGGCACATTGCCCACAGCCAGATCGTAGAAGTCTCTGCGGTCTGTCGTTTCAAAGCCGGCGACTTTGATTTCTGCGTTGGGATAGAGCTTCTGAGCAATTCTGCCTGTGATGGAATCAAGCTCCACACCGTACAGGCGGCTGCTCTGCATCTCAGGGGGCAGCATACCAAAAAAGTTGCCGATACCCATGGCAGGCTCCAGAATGTTGCCGGTCTCAAAGCCCATCTGTCCGACCGCATCGTAGATGGAACGAATCACCGTGGGACTGGTGTAGTGAGCGTTCAGCGTGGACGCTCTCGCCGCAGCATATTCGTACTCGGAAAGCAGATTTTTCAGAATGGTGTATTCCTGCGCCCAATTTCCCTTATCAGGGTCAAAGGCATCTGCCAGACCGCCCCAGCCGACATAATTCGATAAAATCTCCTGTTCTTCGGGAGTAGCGTTTCGGTTCTCGTTCTCCAGCTGGAACAGGGTCTTGATGGCTTCGATATTCCTTGCGAACTTCTGCTTCGGCCCGCCTTCACCGATATGGTCATCCGTGATGTGGAAGTTCACCGCAGGAACAGGAGGGACTTCTCTGGTTGCGAGGGACTGCTCAATCTGAGCGATAATGTCCATGACTTCGGCATTCTGCCATCCGTCTACCTTGGTGTAGTCCTGAACAATCGTGTCCTGACCGTCTCTGCAATGAATGAGGTCAAGACTGCCCGGTAACGGTCTCCCGGTATTCATCGCACCCAGAGCTTTTCTATGTGTGTCAGGTAGTTCGTGGTAGGCTCTCAGAGCATCTTCAAAGGAACTGTATTCCTTAATGTCCAGCGCACCACGCTTCTGGATGTCCTCTGCCACATAGAAGTGGTCAATGAAATGTTCCGGCTGCTGAACGGTTTCGGGGCTGATTTCGTTCTGGATTTCCTCTGTAACCGGCTTTTCTTCGGCTTCGTCACCAGTCCTCACCGCATGGTTTCTCTCGTCCTGAGAAAGCATTTCCTCGAATCTGGAACGGTTCTCTGCACGAAAGATTGGATAAAGCAGAGAGGGGTCTCTCAGCTGCACTTCCCGGTCAGTGATCTGCTCCACAAGAAAAGCGGTATCGTCCAGATAGACCGTATCGCCAACCTGATAATTCCACGCCGGTGTTTCTTCAATCGGCTCTGCGATATTTTCTGCGGATTCTTCGGGCTGTAATGCTTCCATAGCCGCCACAGTCTGACGGACTTCCTCAAGGTAGTCATTAGCAAGCCACTCATCGTCGAAGTATTCCGTAACACCCTCATGGTCTACATAGTAGGTTCCGGTCTGTTCGTCCCAGATGGCATACTCGCCATCCTCGGTATCGACCACAGCAAAACGCTCGTAGACATCTTCCAGAGGATTTGTTTTGGCATCTTCGATTGCCTGCCGCTCGGCTTCTTCCTCAGGGGTAAGAAAGCGACCTTTTTTCATCAAGGTGTCAATTCTCTGTGCTACCTGTGTCCAGGACATCTGCACTTTATCGCAGCCGCTTTTGGTGTAGCGAACGCCCTTGGCATCGTGATCCTGACCACTGTGAGTTGCACCGGAACAGGCATGGGAATGACCTCCGGTTCCGTATTCGTGCTTGAGGAACTCGGCTTTATCCTTAACCGAATGATTTTCCTGCCAGTATTCATAGATACGGCGCTTTCCACCGGCAAAGCCGCTGCCACGGGTCAGGTCAGCATTGACCTCGTCATCCGTAATAAACTGACGGACAAGGGGCATCTGCATCATATCGCTCTGATATTCCCTGACAGGGGCATCCAGTTCATTCAACCGCTTTTCAATGCCATCCAGCTTATGATAATGGAAGCGAAGCAGAGAACGGTCAGCATCATGGGCAATCATAAACCCACGATACTCCTCTTTCATTGCCGCTAAAAACTCAGGCTGTTTGAGCTGTTCTGCCAGCCATGCGGTTTCTTCCGGAAAACCATTACTGCGGATTTCCGACAAAGAGGGGAAGAATCCCATTTCCTTTGCTTCATCAGAGAGGTCATGGTAGAGATACCAAAGAGACTGAGCGACCTTTTCCCGCTCAAAGCCAGGAGCTTCCACTAATTCCACATTGGTAGCGTACCGCCCGCTGTCCAACAGCTCTCCAATCCGCTTTGTAGCATCCTCCCAGGGGATGATCTGCGCCCTGGGGCTATCAATGGCAGAGGAACCTTTGGCAAGGTGAATCCCATCCCCGGCGTACCATGCGGAAATATTTCCGCTGTCCTCTTTCAGACCAAAACCGCCGTGGTAGACCTGTTTCAAGGTCTGGGCGATTTCTTCCACCGGCTTCTGCTTCATATAGTCAAGCACTACGATTTTTCTTGCATCATCGGTATTGCTGCCAAGCAGAAGGAAGTGGTCAATTTCTTCCTGAGAAAAAGAAAAAGCAGAGGGCTTGCGGCTCTCTGCTTCGTCGATAAAACGGATTTGTTGTTCTTCTGTGAGGAAAAGGTTCAGGGTCAGCTGTTGATAAGCTCCGTCATCACGACTTCCTCCGCTTGTGCTTTCAGGCTTTCCATGTGTTGCACCCACGCCATCTGCTGCGTCTCTTTGTCCGGTGCGGGGCTGTTCTTCAGGTACTGGTTCATCAGGAGTTCCACTCTGGCTTTCGCCGTTTCCTCGATCTCCCACAGGTGGGGGAACAGGGTCTCCGTCAGAATCATGTCGTTCAGGAGCATCGGATTGTTCTGCTCCAGGAATGTCCTTCTCATCCTGCCGTACTTGCCCAGCGGTCTTGCTTCCTCGTTCTCCAGCCTGATATTCGGGATTCTGTAATCCCCGGCCTGTCTGTAAGTCATTTCGTTCATAATCTGCGCTCCTTTCAGCAGTTCTGTTCTGCTCGTATTCACCAATCGCTTTTTCGATTTCCTGAAACATCCGTGAGCTGATTGCATTGACTGCGGTGCCGAGGGCATTTACCGTCTGGCGGGTGTTAAAGTCAAAAACATTCAGGAAATCCTCATGCTCGAAGTAGTTGTCAGGGTTTTCGACCAGTCGGCAGTACATCGCATAGGATACGCTGTTTGCAACCGCCCTCTTGAAAGCCACTTCGATGTTAAGTTCATCATACTCCTCAAGGAAGCTGTTCGCAACGATGTCGAGGATCGGCTTTTTATAGTCGTCCCAATACTCAGCAGAAAGAGACAGCGCAATCTCCTCAAGCTGTGCTTCCAACAATCCGTCTGCGGTGATTCCGAATGTACGCTCCATGGCACCCATCACATACACCCGGTTTTCCTCTGTAACCTCCCACGGTTTCAATTCGGGAGAGGAACGGCGAACACCGGTATCAGCCACATCGAACACATAACGCAGATAGGGCTTTTCCCTGTTGGTCACAAACAATGCAATGCCGGTGGAACCCCGTCTGACATACCTGCGATAGTTTTCGTCATTCCACTCGTCATACGGCTTGCAGAAAGTGGCGTTGGGGCGCTGGGCGTAGATCATCACCTGTTCCGGGTAGGTGAACTCATAATTCCGGGACACCGTTACCAGAAAGGAAGTCCAGTTATCCTTATTCGATGTGATCTTCCCGAGGGTCTCTTTCGCAAGCCCGGAATAAAATCGCTCTTTAGCGTTCATCTTTTCCCTCCAATCCTTAAAAATCCGGATAAAGGTTCAGCTCATCAAAAGACTCATCATCCAGTTTGGATAACTTATTGAGAACAGAATCAGCCAGGGCGCAAAGCTCGGCTTCCTCCTGTGAAAGCTGCTCCTTCATCTGCAAGAGAGCTTCACACAGCCCCGACCTTGTGCCGGGGCTGTAAAGCATCATCAAATTCAGTTCATCTCGTGTGAAATCCATCATTCCATATCCCTTTCCGGGTGGCTTCTGGGCGGTTTATGGGGTGTATCGAAAACCGACATTTCTTTCAGCTGTTCCAACACGGAAGGCCGCTCTTCCGTAGCGGGAGCTTTCCCGTTGTTGATGATGCCATCCAGCATCCCATAGTCGTCCTCCATAGCCATCTCTGCGTTTTTCAGATAGTTTTCGGGTTTCATAAAGTTCTGAAGCTCCACGAAACCGAAGGCATCAACGTAATAACAGGATACTTCACCGGCGACCTTGAGCGCCACGATGTCGCTGACCGACATACTGTGCCCTCTGAAATCCTCCGGGTGGTCTATATTGAACCTGGTATAAAGAGCTTCCAGCTGCTCGGCAGCACCGGCGGACTGCTCAATCGGGCCATTGTAAACCACCTCATAATGGTCAATGGTCGGCTGATTTTCCAGCTTCTGAATGTGCCAATACGGCATGAAACGAAACTCATCGGTCTCGTCAATGTGTTTTAGCTGAAGGACTGCGTAAGAGTCCGTGGAGCTTTCCAGAAATGCCACCATTCTGTCATCGGGGGTGGTATTTCCATGAACATCATCCCATTTTTCAATTTTCATAGACAGCCTCCTTATCGTTCCGGTTCCTTATGCTTATGCGAGGGAGTGGCAGGCGCAGCCTTTTCTGCCGCCTGTGCCAGCTTTTCCATGACCGACTCACGCTTTGGCGGGCTGAGCTTATCCAGCTGACTTCTCAGCACCTTGGCAACCTCTACGGCAGTTTCCTCACGAGACTCCGCAATGGCCGTATCCAGAAACTCACGGTACGGAGCGGTATTACCGGAGGCAAGGTCTTCCTTAATTTTCTGAATATGTGCCTGCATATCATCGATCTGATCCATATATTCATAGGGATCGAAGTTCTCAGCAAAACGGTCGAGCTTGAACGCAAGCTCTGCAATAGGGTCGTTCACCACAACCGCCTGCCTGCCAACCTCAAAAGCCTGTTCCATCACATCCTCATAGACCATGGCACGAAGCTCCCTATGTTCCAGACCAAAGGATTCCAGAATTTCTTTTCTGGCTTCGATCATGGACAAATCCGGGTTATCCAGCTGACCGCCATCTATCTCGTTGTAGTTCTCATCCAACAGAGTATAATCGTATCCGTCCTCACAGGTCTGCACCGCCAGGATTCTGTCCCGACCGACTTTCCATGCAGCTTCGTCACCCATAATCTCAGGCTCCGCCATATAGGTTGCACCGTTACGCTCCATGATTTCTGCGAACTGGCAGATGTGGAACACATTGTAGCCGACCTGGGTGTGGTACTCGTCGATGAATTTGCAGGGCTTCACGACGGTTTCATCGGAATAGTGAATCTGAACACAGCCGCCGTCAGGAATACGAAACAAATCCTTATAGCGGCTGTCGATAAATCGGATGTCCTTGCCGTCCGGGTTATATTCATTTCTCATTTGCGTTTTCCTCCGTTATCAAATTCCATGTTAAACTTGATCTTCCCGTCCTCGAATACCTCCATATAGACCGTAGCATCAAAGGTATTTCCGGTCTTGGCTGATTTGCAGCCTTTCAGTTTGATTTTCCCAGAGCCGAGCAGCTTCTGTGCCGTGGCACTGGTCATGCTCTTGCCGATACTCTCGAAGTAGCGGTTGTTTTTCCAGAGGGCAAACTTGCAGCTTCGGTTAGAACAGAAAAATGCCTTCACCTTTTCCTCTACAGAACTGCCGCAGACAGGGCATTTTCCCACGGCATTGCTTTCTTTTGACATCAGAACCTCAGAGTCCCGAATGACCTCATAATTCTGAATCAGACCGGCAATCACATCTTTGATCTCATCCATAAAATCCTCGCTGGCGTATTCGCCTTTCTCAATGAGCAACAGCTTTTCCTCCCAATCCGCTGTCATAGATGGGGACTGAATCTGTTCGGGCATGACTGTTACCAGAGCCGTACCCTTGTGGGTCGGAATCAGATGCTTGGTTTTCTTATCGCCTTGCCGTTCCAGAAAACCAATGCGAACCAGCTTTTCAATGATACCGGCACGGGTTGCGGGCGTTCCCAGACCTTTGCGTTCCACCTCATTGGGCATTTCATCCGCACCGGCAGTTTCCATGCTCTGCAGGAGCGTATCTTCGGTGTAGTGCTTCGGAGGAGAAGTTTTACCTTCCTTAATTTCCGTGCTGATGACAGCTATTTCATCGCCAACGGAAACGGAAGGAAGCACCTGTTCATTTTCGTCGTTTTTTGTCGAATTGCTTTTCTTGACATAGGCTTTCCAACCCTCATGCAGAACGGTTTTACCCTTTGCAGAGAATGCTGTGCCGCCGCAGTCCAGCTCAATGACTGTCTCTGTGTATCGGTGCGGATCTCCCACAGCCACAAAAAGACGGGTGGAAATCAGCTGCAAAATTGCAAGCTCGCCCTTGGGAAGCTCGTTCAGATTGCATTTCTGCAATTCTCTGGTAGGGATAATGGCATGGTGGTCTGCGACCTTTTTGTTATCCACAACCTGCTCCGCATGGACAGGTACGTTATCCACACCCGGAGAGGGGAATGTGTGGAAAGCCATAGTTACGAGGTCTGGCAGATTGTGTGCCATATCGTCTGTCAGGTATCTGCTGTCAGTACGAGGATAAGTGACCAGCTTCTTTTCATAGAGATTCTGTGTATAATCCAAAGTCTGCTGTGCCGTATAGCCCAGCACACGGTTGGCATCTCTCTGTAAACTGGTCAGATCATAAAGTGCAGGCGGCTTTTCACTTTTCTCTTTGCGCTCTGACTTTGTGACAGCAGCAATAGAACAATCTTTGCTGACAGCTTCGGCATCCGACTTCTTTTTGAAGCGTTCGCTTGCTGCCGTAAACCCATCCAGTCCAATATGAACCGTATAGAAGGGTTCCGGTTTGAAAGCGGCAATGGCTGCTTCACGCATGACTGCCATCGCAAGGGTGGGAGTCATGACTCGACCAACATTCAGAGTTTGCCCATATAGGGTAGAAAAAAGCCGAGTAGCGTTAATGCCAACAATCCAGTCGGCTCGCTCTCGACACAGGGCTGCTTCATACAAAGCATCATATTCAGTTCCAGACCTGAGATTTTCAAATCCCTCCCGGATAGCGGAATCTTCCATGGAAGAAATCCAAAGTCGCTCAAATGGCTTTCTGCACCCGGCTTTGTGGTACACCAGACGGAATATCAGCTCACCCTCACGACCAGCATCTGTAGCGCACACAAGGCTGGCAACATCATCTCTGGCCATGAGCTTTTTCAGGATACCGAACTGCTTCTTTGTTCCGGTAGAAACCTCATACCGCCAGTCAGCCGGGAAGATCGGCAGGTCAGCATACGTCCATTTGCTGTATTTTGCATCGTAGGCTTCGGGCTGTGCCAACTCTACCAGATGACCGACACACCAGCTGACAACATAGCCGTTTCCTTCGAGGTAGCCATCTTCACGTTTGTTTGCACCCAGCACCTTGGCAATGCTCTGTGCGACTGAGGGTTTCTCAGCCAATACTAATTTCATTTGCATCTGCTCCTTTCCAAAAAAATAAGCAGCCACACACCATAGTGCATGACTGCTATGTATTGAACATTTATTTTTGTTCTTTTGGTAAATAACTCTTGTCAATTGAAAGATTAACGCAAGTTGCCGCCGCAATATAGATTACTAAAATAATAACCTCTAACACTAAGATATTATACGGGCGAGGATAGAATCTTGTCGCAACGCTTATGATAAATCTAATCGGGAAATAAAGTCCCAACCAAGCAGAAATCTTGTAAAACTTTTTGCGGAAGTTCTTTGTTTTTTCTGTTGCACTGGATGCTTTCTTTTGATATGCGTATTCAAAACCGCCAATAGCTGCAACAAATGGGATAAAACTCAAAAAGCCAAAGAACACATTTTGCAAAATAACCGTTGTCATAAACTGCATCAAAAGCACCATGACTTCGAGTGTTACCAGATAGATCATAATTTGCCCAAGATTATCATTTTGTACTTCTTTTACCTTTGGCAGGTCATTGTCACTCTGGTAATCATCATTCAATAAATAATCTGTTGTAACACCAAACAGCTTGCTGAGTTGAAGGATATTATTTGCATCGGGCATCGCAGTTCCTGACTCCCAACGAGATATAGCTTGTCTTGAAACATCCAACTTTTCAGCTAAATCTTCTTGTGACATTCCATTGGATTTTCTCAATCCGATAATCTTATCTGAAAGTTTCATATGAAATCCTCCTTTGCTTTGATGATTTCATTGTACTTAAAATCACTGTTTTTAACCACCACATCGGCTTTACATATCCGCAACAAGAGTTTACATCGCTGTTTTTCTTTGTTTTGAACTACAGCTTGATGATATTAAGATGATTATATCATATATCGCATCCTTTGTTGTAACAGATTTATGACTTTGCTATGTAAAGGCAATCCGAAGATTGCCCCAGGCATCATGCCTGTCCTTGGTTATACGGGTTCGTTGTCCTCATCGTCAGCGATGAAGTCCACATCATCCTCGTCCTCGTATTCCTCGCTGTAGCCGTAGTCCTCATCATCGTCTACATAGTCCGCATCCGGGTCAGGCTTCGCAGCTTCTTTTTCCTTTTTCTTTTCCTGCATCTTCTTGAATACGAAAAAGCCACCGCCGCCGATCAGAGCTACCATTACCAGAACAGCAGGCATCATGTTGGTCTTAGGCTTCTCAGGTTCAGGCTCGACCACATCAGGCTCAGGCTCGGTTACATCGGGAGTAGGTTCGGTTACATCCGGTTCCTCAGTCTGGTCGATATACTGTGCAGCTTCTTCCTCGTCCATGAGCTTGAGCAGGTCAGCTTCATCCACCTGATTCAAGAAGTGGACAGTTTCATTGCCCTCATCGTCACGGTCGATGATGATATAAAAGTAGTTGCCGTTCTTCGTGACCGCAGTGATGAACTGCTTGCCATCTTTATCAGGAGAACCGATGTCATCAACCAGAGTTAGATTGCCGTCAGGAGTAAGGGCAGGCTCGCTTGCATCAGTGTCCATGTTCTGCATGAACATACTCATAAACATCATGAGGAGCGCCATATCCATTTCGCTGTTCTGTTCAGCTTTCTCAATCAGTTCCAGATAGTCGCTGTGAACGTATCCATGCTTTTCGGGAACAGTGATCTGATACCAGTCGCCCTCGACACCGACCACCACAACTTCCTCGCCGGGACGAAGCTGGTCGATGATTTCATAATTCATGCCTGCGCCGGTACGCACATTCAGACGGGAACCGTTCGTTACCACCTTGCCGGTTCCCATGCTGTCATCTTCAGTTTCCTCGGCATCGTAAGTCCATTCCTCTCCGTTGAAAGAAAAAACCACCGTGCCATCCTCATTGACAGTCACGGTGTACGGAACTTCATCTTCGGAAGTCTGCTCCTCGGTCTCCTCAGTTTCCTCAGGAACAGTCTCAACGGTTTCGGCATCGGGAACGGCGGCACTCTCATCAGAGTAGGCAAAAGCCGTAGTCGAGATAGTACCCACACACATCACAAGTGCCAGCAATGCGGCACAGAGTCTCTTAAATTTCATTCTGCATTTCCTCCTCATTCATGGAATTGATAGTTTTAGGCTTCGGAACCATGTCCGCAGCAAACATACGGAGCAGTTCGGAAAGCTGATCGGGGTTCAGGTTCGCAGCGTGAACCAACTCGTGGATCTCAGAGTTTTCTTCTTCACGGTATCTGCGTTCCAGGTCTTTTACTTTGGCATCCCATTCAGCTCGCTTTCGGCGGGCTTTCTCAAGGTCAGCGCCAATTCTTTCTAACTTTGCACCCAATAGAAAATCCTCCTTAGTTTCTGATTCTGCCGAAGCAGTAAAAATGCGACTGCCAGTAACTCGTTTCGATAGAAGCATAGGAAATCGGGTTTCCGCAATGGATCATCATTCCGTTGCCTACATAGATACCAACATGGGATGCACCGGAGGTATCATAAGTGCCTTGGAAGAAAATCAGGTCTCCCGGCTTTGCGGAGCTACGAGGAATAATGTCGCAGACGCCCATCAAACCGTTTGCAGTCAGTCTGCCGACGCTCCAACCGTTTCCACAGTGATTGATAACCCAAGAAACAAATCCAGAGCAGTCAAAGGAAGTGGAAGGGCTACTGCCACCCCAAACATAGGGGTATCCCAGATATTTTTCTGCTTCACGAATCATATTGGCAAATCGTGTGTCCGTCAGAGCTTCGCCCGGAATGTCATAGTCGGTGTACTCACCGGTCACGGCATAAATGTCATCACCGAAAATGTCGGGTCTGTTGCCGTTGGTCTGGAGCAATACTGCGTAACGCTCCATTTCATCCTCAGACATACCGGAACTGCCGATAACACGGTTCAGACCTTTGTTTTCCAGTTTCACATTCAGGATATAATACTCATACTCGACCTCGTATTCGACTTCGACTTCATATTCGTATTCTTCCTCAACGTACTCACCAAGGTCAGAATCCCAGACCAGTCTTGTGCCGGTTTCTGTTTCCGTGCGGGTCTCGGTTCGTGTTCTGATTTCTACTTCTTCTGTCAGGGTCAGTTCATATTGCTGCTCGAACAGCCACTCTAAAGTGCTTTGAACTTCCTCACGGGTGTAGTCCTCAAACTTCACTGTCAGATATGCCGCAAGCTCATACGGATTGTGGTTGATTTCATCAAGGTCATAACGGTACTCATCATAACCGCTATGGGTACGCTCGATGTTGTTGATCTTACTTCGTAAGGCTGCTTCCAGAGCCTTGTAGTCGTCGTCTGTTCCGATGATGTCCTCATCTTCAGCAGTATAGGAAGTACCCAGAAGCACCTGTGTTCCACCCTGGAACATGGCAGTACAGGACGAGAACATACTGGCAATAATCATAAAAAGCAGTCCTCCTGCCAGAACAAAGAGGATAGCTTTGGAATGCGTTGTAGCAAACTCCGTTGCTTTCTCTGTGATTGTCTTGGCTCCCTGGGCTGCTTTTCCTGTACCCTTGGCAGCTGTTGTCTTTGCCGTACTGTTACCGGCTTTGGCAGCTGCGTATTCTTTCTTGATTGCCTGTTTCTGCCGCCAGCGGGAAAACGGGTTGGAACCGGCATCCGGATTGTCCTTTTTGAACTTCTCATAAAGGGCATCCACATTGGCTTTATCTGACTTCTGCACCAGCTTGCCAGCCTTGGCATGGGCTTTCATCTTGTGACTGTAAACGGCGTGATCGACGGTGTAGGCAGTGGATTCCACTGCCTTTGTCGTTTCCTGAACTGACTGAACACCCACATTATCATCTTCATATTCGGATACTGCCCGATGTGCCTTGGAGGTGAGCGCCGCAGCTGTGCCACGGGTCGCCAGCTGTTTTGCCGTTGATGGACGCTCCACAGCCACGCTGTTGTCCGCCTTTCCAAAACGGAGCTTTGCTTTCCGGGAACCAGCGGCATCCGTTTCCTGACGCAGCTTGGTTGCCTTCTTTTTGGAAGCCAGCTTATCTACCGCTTTTTCTGCTTTGTCAGCCGCCTTATCCGCACGGTCAGAAGCTTTCTTCACTTGAAAATCCGCAAGGTCATCTTCGGTGAAACGGAGTCGTGTCGGTTTCTTCGCCATGCCTTACGCCTCCTTTGTTGCCACCACCTCATTCAGCTTCGTGGTCATAATGCGGTAGAGTTCCGTATCGGTCGGGAACCGGTCAATGAACGGCAGGATCACATTGCCATAAAACAGAAGCCCTTCACCCTCGCCGGAATTGGTCACATAGGACAGCTGATGGGGAGAAATGTTCAGGCGCTTCGCCAGAATCCCTCTGTCCTCACTTGCCTGATTCAGCATATAGATGAAGTCAGAGTTTTCAAGGATGTTGGCAATCTCCGGGGAGCGAAGCAGGTCTTTGACATTCTGGGTGATACCGGTGGGCAAGCCGCCCCATTTACGGAATCTTTTCCAGATTTCTACGGAGTAGGTGGCTGTCTGCTCCTCCTTCAAAAGCAGATGGAACTCGTCAATGTAGTATCTGGTAGACTTACCGGCACTTCGGTTTGCTGTCACACGCCCCCAAACCTGATCCTGAACAATCAGCATACCGATTTTCTTCAGCTGATTGCCAAGCTCCTTGATGTCATAGCAGACCAGGCGGTTATTGATGTCCACATTGGTTCGGTTGTTGAACAGCTTCAAAGAACCCTTTACATAGATTTCCAGTGCAGTCGCTACATGATGGGCTTCTTTTTCGTCTTGTTTGAGAAGTGCGTTATACAAATCCTCAAGGACGGGCATATTTTCAGGAACCGGATTGTCAAAATACCTCTGATAAATCTGATGCACGCAACGGTCAATAACCGTCTTTTCAATGGGCTGCAAGCCGTCCTTACTTCCCATAATCAACTCGCAGAGGGAGAGGATAAAGTCCGCTTTCAGGGCAACAGGGTTATCGTCCTCAGAGTAGTTGATGTTGATGTCCATGGGATTGATATAGTTGGTACTGGAAGAACTGATCTTGATTACCTGACCTTCAAACTTGTGAACCAGCGCCGCATATTCTGCTTCCGGGTCGCAGATGATAATGTCATCATCCGTCACGAGGAACGCATTGGTAATCTCACGCTTTGCGGAGAAGGATTTGCCGGAACCAGGCGTACCAAGGATAAGCCCGTTGGGATTTTTCAGCTTCTTTCTGTCCACCATAATCAGATTGTTGGACAAGGCATTCAGACCGTAATACAGGCTTTCGGCACCATTCTGGAACAGTTCCTGTGTGGTGAACGGCACAAAAATAGCCGTGGAACTGGTAGTCAGACCACGACGAATCTCAATCAGATTCTGTGCCAGCGGCAGACTGCTCATCAACCCCTGTTCCTGCTGGAAATCCAGTCGGCGCAGATTGCAGTTGTGCTTCTGGGCGATACTCTGTGCCTGGAACACATTGTTTTCCAGCTCCTGTTCGGTGCGCCCGGTGTTCATCACAAGGAATGTCAGCATGAACATCCGCTCGTTCTGGCTCTGCAATTCTTTCAGAAGTGCTTTCGCATCTTTACCGTAGGTGGCAAGATCAGAGGGAATGATGTCCATATCGTAGCCGGAACGGACAGCCTTTTTCTGTTCCTCGATTTTGGAACGGTCAAGCTCCGTAATGGTACGCTTGATGGTCTTGATTGCCGCCGTCTGATCAACCGACTGGATGTGCATGGTCACGATCTGGCTGGACTCCATATCCAGAAAATCAGCCAGCATTCGGTCGGAAAGGTCAGAAGCGATAATTTGCAGATAGGACATCGAACCGTAGATGCTGCCCATCTGGAAGGTACGGCTGTTCTTAAAGGCAAACGCTGTCGGTGCAATAAAATCCTTTACGGACAGTCCGGATTCCACAAGATACTTCCAGTCAAAGAAGAACTTATCATTGTCACCCATGTGGAACATGGAGTGCATCAGACGAAGCCGTTCCTTGCCATTCATCGTGGATGCCATCACACCCAAACGGCGGAAGTTGTTGAGCAGGTCATTTTCGATATGGTTCAGTCTCGGCTTTGCCTGACGCATGGACTCTGCTTCAATGCCGAAGGTCAGGTACTTAGTCTTTGTCAGACCGTTATTGCCCTGTGACAGCTGCTTTTTCAGAATCTGGCTGTACTCGGCACGGGAAGAATTGAAGTTGTCCTTTCGGAACGGGATACGGATGCTCTTTTCAAAGCTCTCCGCATCGGTACTCATGTTCATAAAGGAAAGCTCAAAATGGATGGAGCTATCGAAAAAGTTCAGGAAACTGCACCACTCGTCAAAAATGGCGGTCTTATCCTCCTGCTGTGCCAGCTGATAGTTGATGTCCTGAAACTGAATGGTCTTGGTGTAGTAACTGTCTGTGACCCGGCAGATGCCGTCTGGGAACATTCTCTGAAAGGGAATGGACTGCTGGGCGGTCTGGGGAATTCCATTGTCTTTCTTTGCCCGTTCTACAACAGCCTTAATTTCTCTCTGCTGCTTTCGATTCAGATTTGCAGGCATTTTTATTTCCCTTGCCTGCGGTTTCTTCTTGAAAAACAATTTGCTCAACCTCCTTTTCAAGTTGATACTGACGCACCAGAGCGTCGTAATAGTTGTTCGTCTGATAAGGGCGAACCTTGGGACGAATAAATTTTGCCTGAATAAAATGCCCTGCAATGACTTCCAGCGGCTGACCGTCCTTTTCGTACATAGCCAGAAAGAACAGGGGGAGCATGACAATCATCATGGTCAGTGCCGCAAGGCTTACATTTCCTGTTCCTTTGACCAGAAAGAAAATCGGCACCCCAATGAGTGCCGCAGAGCCAAAACAAATCAGCTGCCGTTTTGTCATATTGAAGAACACCTTTGTCTTTACCCTCGTCAGGTCACGGGGGACGGGGATATATGCTGCCACAAAAAACCTCCTTCCTTAGTGGGCAGAGAACACGCCCTTTGCAAGAGAACCGGTCTTGAACAGGGTGAAGCACAGAAGAACCGTGTATCCCATGACACTCCAGATAGAAGCGATAATGTCCTCGCTGAAAGCGACCGACTGCACCAGCACCGCATAGATGCCGACGCAGATCATAATCAGGAACCCCTGGAACCCGATTGCAAAGAGTGACCTCAGATAATTCTGACCAACGCTGCTCTGTTCTCTGTTCCCAAAGGTAGCAAAAGGAATCGGGGCAAGGCTGACCATGAGATAAATCTCAATCATTCGTCCATAGACAATGACGAAGATCACGATTGCCAATGCCGACATTGTGACCTGAACAATAAAGGATTGCAGGAACAGCCCAAGCAGCGGACCGAGATCCATTGCCATCAGCGTATCTTCCATCGTTTCAAGCGCCGCAGCATCTATGGCGGTATCTCCCGCAATAATACCGGCACTGGCATTTACAACGTGTTGTGCCACATCGAAAACAGCCATTGTGATATTGAATGTGTTTGTGATTAACATGACCGCAACGAAGGTCTTGAACACCCACTTAAAAAAAATCCATGTCTCAAAATTCGCCAGATTGTTGTGGTCGATAATCATTTGAATTAGCTCGTAACAGGCGATAAATGTCAGTATCAAGCCTGCTATCGGGATAATCACTGACTCGGAGATGTTGCGTACCATGGCAAAGACACCCGGCGAGAAATTCGCCGGGGTCATGCCAACGGAGGTTGCTATCTCGCCAACCTGGTTGTTGACGGACTCAAACATCCCCGACAGATTTCCCATGATGGCTGAAACGAGCATTTCTTTCAGCCAGTCTGTTATCTGTTGGAGTATGCTGTCCAAAGGCGATTACCTCCTTTTTTACGGATTAACCAAAGAGACCGGAAAGCAGGGGTACAAGGGTGGTTCCGATGAGAGCGACACCGCCGCCAGCCATGAGCTGCTTCATACCCTGAGACTTTGCGCCGGGGTTGTCGTTGCCGTAGCCTTCAAGCAGGTTGATGGCTCCCCAGATACCGAGACCTGCGCCAAGGGCGATAACGAGAGTCTGAAGAACAGTTACTGCGCTGTTGAAAAATGCCATATACTTTTCCTCCTGATATTTGAATTGGATTTTGAAATGAAAAAAGCCCTCCGCAATACCGGAAAACCGGTCGGGGGGCAGAAATAAAGGGACTATTCAACTGCAATCATATTTATCACCACCACCTTTCAGGGAAAATCGGGTCAATCTTCTTTGTCGGTGCGATTCACCAAGCCATCCCTTGCTTTCGCAATCTTCTGGATACGGCTTGTCAGCTGAGCAATCGTTGCATTGATTTCATGCTGATTGTCCGCATAGAAGTAGCCATCATAATCGCTGCAAATGGGTTCACCTTTGCTTCGCAGCGAATTGACAATTCTTCTGATTTCTGACCCTTTTACATGAAAAACGGCTTCAAGCGTTTTACTTGAAACCGGATTGTTGGAACCTCTGTAATACTTGGACAGGTATTCACAGAACGCTTCCTCAATATTGAATTGGGGAGTTTTATCCATTGAAAACCTCCTTTAATCGGCATCAATGACTATAAATTCATCACCTGCCTTTAATTTCAGCCTGCGGCTCAGAAACTGTTCGATGTTGAACTCATTCTTTTTGTCGTAGTCTGATGTGTATTTATAATTTGGATGCTGTGTCAGATCGTACTTGTCAGACAGAAACGGTCTCACACCACGCAGCTGTAAGATGCACTTGCCACCATCCAGAACTGCCAGCTCATCCACGGTAGCAAGGTCTTTGCCCAGCTTCTGATAATTCATGCCGTAGGACGGGCTGTTTCCTCTGGTATTCGAGGTGTTGTAGGTGTCGATGGTTTCTTTCCCAAGCGCCTGATTCAGCTCTTTCAGCGTGGTCGGCTCAGAACCGCCGAGGAAAATACGGGAATCCATGTTGCCGATGATGGTGTCCGAGTTGTCCTTATAAATAGCTTTCAGCTGAGACTGTGCCTGAAGGACAAGGCAGGCAGAGATTTCACGGCTTCGGATGGTCGCAACCAACTTTTCCAGATTGGGAATCTGACCGATATTTGCTGCTTCATCAATCAGACAGCGTACATGAACCGGCAGTCTGCCGCCATACACATCATCTGCTTTTTCGCAGAGCAGGTTGAACAGCTGGGTATAAATCATTGAGATCAGAAAATTAAAGGTCGCATCCGTATCCGACATAATCAGGAACAGCGCCGTTTTCTTATCTCCAAGAGTATCTAACTGCAATTCGTCATAGGCTGTAATGTCCCGGACTTCCTGAATGTCAAAGGGAGCAAGTCTTGCACCGCAGGAAATCAGAATACTCTTTGCCGTTTTGCCGGCAGCCAGCTTATACTTCTTGTACTGACGAACCGCAAAATGATTTGGATTTTTCTTTTCCAGAGCCTCAAACATCAGATCAACCGGATTCTGGAACTCCTCGTCATCCTCACGCACCTCCATTGCGTTTAAGAACTCAATCAGAGTTGAGAAGTTCTGTTCCTCAACCGGGGCTTCGTAATGGATATAGCCAATCAGGGCGCAGTACAGAAGGGTTTCTGCTTTCGTCCAGAACTCATCACCGGCTTTCCCGTCGCCTTTGGTGTTGGCAATCAATGTCGTCACCAGCTTCAGAATGTCTTTTTCTGAATGGATATAGGCGAATGGATTGTAGTGCATCGACTTCTTAAAGTTGATGGTGTTGAAAATCTTGATGTTATAGCCATGCTTCAACAGGGCATTGCCGCACTCAATGACAATGCTGCCTTTCGGGTCTGTAACAACATAGCTGGAGTGCATCTGGAGAAGATTTGGTTTCAGCCAGAACCTTGTCTTTCCTGAACCTGAACCACCGATAATCAGAACATTCTTGTTTCTGGCATTGGCTGGATTCTTCGGTCGGTTGGACATCATCAGCCGTTCTGTTTTCGTCAGGATGATGTTGTCCTCAAACTTTGGAGCAGCGAACGGTTCCATGTCTTTTGCTGTACCCCAACGGGCAGAACCATACTCCACATTGTGCCGGTACTTCTTGGCGTTTTTGCTTTTCAGATAAACCGCAAGCCGAAGCCCTGCGCCACAGGCAATTCCCACCAGCAAATCCAGCGGGTAAAAGCTGGGAAGTGGATTGCCCAGAGCAATCGGAAGGGCATAAAAAAAGCTGAGGATTTTTGCAGAAGAATCTGCACCCTCAGCCAATCGCCATGCTTCTCCAAAATTCGTTGCAAACAATCCCACCAGAATATACGGGATGTTCAGAATCAGGAGCTTTTTTAAATTGATTTTGCTCATCACAAATCACGCTCCTGTTTCTTTTCCCGAACCTTCCTGGGGATAGCTGCTACCATCTCTTTGAACTTCTTCAGCTGTGCCAGAACGCTCGGTTTCTTATCCTTCGTTAATGACCTTGCCTGATGTTCCTTACAGATAGCATCCAGGGCATCTGCATCCTTGGAACGGACAAAGACCAGATAACGGGGAGGATCAACGGACTTATCTTTTCTTACGGCAAAGTCCACACCGTATTTCTTGGCGAGCCTTTCAAAATCCCGAATACCATCCTTATCAATTTCCACATTGGTGGCACCCTGATTCTGTCCCAGCAGCTGCTTCACGGACTGTTTTCCGTGAACTGCCGTATCTCGGATTCCTTTTCTCGCCTTGACCTTTTCCCGGTGCTGCAAATACTTGCGAATACCGGCAATGACACTTCGAGCAGTCAGCCGTGTCGTGCTGATTGCCAGATTTATTGTCCTGTTTTCAACTTCTTCCTGCATGAATCATCACCTCCTGCAAGCAGTAGAGTGAGGGTCATCGTGCCATATCTCTGCGGTCGTAGTACAGATTTCCTCTGGCGACATTGGCATGGCTGATAATCTTGATATTACCGGCTTTCTGATTATCCAGAGCTTTCTGATACCCGGCTTCGCCCAGATACAGGCGGTTCCTTTCGCCTTTCCATCCAACAGGGGATTCGTTGGTCAGCACATCAAAGATAATCATGTGCTTTGTAGCTTCATCGAATCGTGCCAAGTCCATATAGGTGTGACCCTTGTACTCTTTGGCTCCTGCCTGGATTCTTCGGCGCTCCATCAGTTCTGCAATCGTTGAGCTTCTTTCCATGAAAACCTCCTTACAGCGAATCCCTATCAGGGCTGCTCTTGCGTGGTGCGGGGTCAGCCTTGATAGGCGCATCTTCTTTTTTGACCTTATCATCGGGCAACGGCAAAGCCATAATACTGCGCCCCATGCGGACGAAGGTTTCAGGCTGATGGAAGTGTTCCTCAAACTGTTTCATCAGCTCCGGGGAAAGGGAAGAAAAATCCTCCTCACCCAAACCAACGACCAGAAAGTCACCGGCGATAATGTCATAGATCTCGCCGTCCTCGTCCCGCAAGGCACGATTCAGGTCTTTCCCCATGATTTTTCCCTCATCGTGCATCACCAATGCGACAGGCTCATTAAATGGGTAAACGGCTTCAATGTCGCCACCAACAGCTTTCTGCATATCCTCCAAATCGCAGCCGATCTGAACCTGCTGGGGATACATATGGGGCTTTACCAGAAGCACCGTCATGGTTTCTGCCTGTTCCTGCTGAATCTCACGTTCCTCGGTAATACCAAACTGAACGCCGGTAAAGTTTTCGGAGTCCAGAATATACTCGGAATTGTAGTAGGCTGATCTGACCTGATCTTCTGCATCAGCACGGGACTTGGCTTCCACCGTTACCGTCTTTTCCAGTGTTTCGGTGATCTTTACATCATATTCCTTCAAACCTCATTACCTCCATTTCCTCAGATATAAGAAAAGCGGCCATCCATGAACCTGTTACAGTTCATAAATAGTCGCTTCATGTTCCCACTGGGGGACACACATAGATTCCAGTTCCTCGATCAGTTCCTCCGGGGAAAAGAACAAATCTTCCGCACTTTTCAAAATCTTTTTGAAAGCCCGGTACTCCGTCACATAGCCGGTATCGTCAGAGCCGATCAGCATTGACACACAGCGGACAATGGCAAAGTTCATATCCTCCATAAGCCACAGCTCGGTTTCATAGGTGGTTTTGATTTCATCTAAAACCGCCTGTTCCACATCGGAAATAATGAGGCAGGCACGCTGGTCAAACAGTTCCATGCCACGGTAATCGAAGCATTTCTCATAGCCACCGGTTACGGAATACTGATATACCGTCTGTGCCGCACCTCGTAATGCGGTGCAAACCTCCGGCAGACACAAACCACCGGCATAGCCGATCTCATCTTCATCATACCCCTCATAATCTTCGGGAGAAAACAGCTCGAACAGCCAGTCGATTGCTTTGCTCATTTCTCTTTCGCTGAACATTGGCGTTCACCTTACCTTTCCATAGATTTCTCTCGTTTTTTCTGCCACTGTTCCAGCAGCTGAATGATTTTATCCTCCATCTGCTTGCTGGTATAGGACTTCGGAAAGTATTTCCGCAGGGAGTCCGTTTTGAATGTTACCCTGTCCAGCTCGCCCTTTTTAACCTCATTCATAATCTCGCACATAGCATCCAGAGTACACTCGCCCTCCTGTGCGAGCTTTTTGATTCTCTGCGCCTGCGAAAGAGAAGGAGCTGCTTGGGCATAGTCCATTGCGGAAAGAAAATCCTGCTGTTCTTCTCTTGCGAGATAGGAAAGCTCCACGGCTGGATTAAATTTTATCTGACCGTTATCCACCATATCCAGAATTTCAGGAATAAGTTCGGTCAGACGGATATAACGAAAAATCTGGTTTTTACTTGTGCCAAGTTCCTCCGCCATTTCCTCGCTTGAGGTCTTTCCAAAATTATTCCCAACTTGGGAATAATTTTTTTCGGACGGTCTGCCTGCCTGATGTCGCATTGCATCCAGCTTCATTTTATAAGCATAGGCTCTTTCACTCGGCAGAATTGTTTCCCGCTGTAAATTCGCATCCACCATTAAAATTATGGCGGCATCATCATCCAAATCACGGACGATAACAGGCATGGTTTCTTTCCCGGCAAGTTCTGATGCACGATGTCGCCTGTGACCAGAGATAATCTCATAGCCGCCATCCGGGTCGGGACGAACAATCGCCGGGGTGAGAACCCCGAAGTCACGGACGCTCTCAACCGTTTTCATCATATCTTCATCGTCTACCACCCGGAAGGGATGTCCCTCAAAGGGGTGCAGCTCAGAAAGCGGAATTTCCTGAACTCGTTCCTGCTGGGCTTCAGCTCGTGACTGATCGGTAGAGAAAATATCATCGTAACCCTTCAAGCTGATGTTTGCGCCTTTTTTCTGCATTTTTTAACACCTCCTTTGTCAGAACTCGGTAGGCATCAGCGACTTTGCCCTTGGGGTCGTGCTTAAAGATACTCGCTCCTTCCGCACTGATTTCCTCCGCACGAACAGAGCGTGGAATGTCCGTCTTGTAGACTTTCAGTTTTCCTCCATAGCTCTCACGGATCAGATTGCTGATGTCCTTGGAATAATTGGTTCTGCTGTCCACCATCGTCAGAAGAATACCCTCAATTTTCAATTTGGGGTTAATCTGTCGCCTGACCTTGTTGATGGTTTCCAATAGCTGTTCCAAGCCCTTTGCTGGAAGATACGCCGCCTGAACTGGTATCAGCACATTATCCGCAGCTGCCAACGCATTGACTGTCAGCATACCCAAAGAGGGCATACAATCCAGAAGAATGTAGTCATAGTTCTGCTTGACCGTATCCAGGTACTGACGGAGAATGGTCTCCCTGCTCATAGCATTGACCAGAGAAACCTCCAAACCGGATAGTTCAATGTTGGCGGGCATCAAGTCCACGCCCTCCGGGTGATGAAGAATGCCTTCGCCGGAGGCAATCGGCTTTTCCATCATAATCTTTCCCATCATGTCGGAAAGGGTGGGAGACAACGTATCCGGGAACGGATTTCCCAGACTGACTGTTAATGAAGCCTGCGGGTCCGTGTCTACCAACAGAACCTTTTTGCCCTCCATTGCCAGTCCCACACCCAGATTTTCCGTGGTTGTGGTCTTGCCCGTTCCGCCTTTCTGGTTGACTACGGCGATAACTGTCGCTTTTTTCGCCAAAATTCATCACCTCGCATTCTTTCATGTGTGCGCTTCATGTTTACCACCTCCCTCCAAGTTTCCCCGAAGCCATATCATGCCTGACCTTTGCGTCATAATGAGCGCTTATGGTGTAGGGGGCGTTGTATATCGAAGCAAGTAAATACTGCTTGATATTGCGAACATCGGTTGTGTTCTCTTTGAAAGAACTCATTACAAATCTGATGTGTTCAGAATCCAGCTTCATAAAACTGCTTTTTACAATTTCAATCGGCTTATCATCACTGGCAATCCGGATTTGCTGACGATTGCTGCACATGACCTCAACAATCAGATGCAGTATCAGATCGAGTATCTCATGGTCATACGGATAATCCTGTTTCAGATAGTCCATGGAAAGCTGTTCATAAAAATACTGATAATATCGGGTAAATTCGTCAGTCCCATCGACTTCATTTCCACAAAAACCGGAAGGAAAGAAAGGATCAGTATCACTCAAATCAATATATTTAATATCAGTATTATTACCTTGTCCTTTTGACAGTTCCTGAATTGTGTTTTTGACAACTCCAGAATTGTCCTTTTGACAATTCAAGAATTGTCTTTCCACAGAACCGGAAATGAAGTTCTTTACATAGATCAGGTTCGGTTTCCCAAGTCCCTGTCGCTTGCGTTCTATCAAACCACATTTCTTTTCCAGCTCATCCAGCAGCTTCACCGCTTTCTTTTCGGCACAGCCTAACGCCCCTTTGATCTCTTCAATGGTGAAGATGATATAGACACGGCCTTCCTCGTCCAACCAACCATTCCGAGCTGACAGGTTCATGCGGTCAAGCAGAATACCGTAAAGAAGCTTGGCATCGGTTGATACATTCCAAAAGCAATCCTCGGTGAACAACACCTTTGGAACACGGTAGAATGTGAACATCTCCGCTTGCTGACCATAGAAATAATCATACGTCACTCATTCTCACCACCTCTTTCTGCGGGAAATGCTCCTTTTTCAGAGGGGTTCTGCGGAAAGTCGTATCCTTCAGCTTGTACGGACAGCGGACAAAAAAGCAGAAGCGGTACTTCCATCGTGGCTGATAATTCTCACAGTCTTTGCAGCACTTCGGCTTATCACGGCGATTGTATTCATACTCATACATATCAACGCACCCCCACTTCCTTCATAATCTTCCTGGTACACCAGCCGATGCAGGGATGAACCCGCCCATAAGGACAACCTTCACATTCCGACTTCGGCTTTGGGGGTACGGAGATTAAGTAGTAGCAATTCTCTTCGCCCAGGCAGCAGCCCTTTTTATTGTTTTTCCAGAAATGGCAGTAACGGCAGTCGTTTGGCTTGTCTGGGGAATAGACGATCTTACTCAAAAATCAAACCTCCAATCTTTCAGATTTACCCATGAATTTTGGGCATAAAAAAAGAGCGTCTATCCATCCCCGATACAGGGGCAAATAGACGCTCTATGTACATGGTAATATTCAATTTTATTTCTTATAACGGCTTAGCACTCGGAACATCCGCCTTTTGTATTAGCAAGGTTTTTAGCACGATTTTTCACCTAATTAGCTGGAAGGGCATTTTCATTAGCAAAAACGGCCCTTTTTCTGCTAATGATTAGCAGAAATTTTTGCCTTATCACAGCAGTTCGATTTTTTAGGGCTTGTCAAAAATCAGAATTTGAAGTAAAATTTGAAAACATTATTTCGTCTCCGCAATCACACAGGAATTTGTTAAAAAAAGCCGAAAGTCCTTGAAAACAAAGGCTTTCGGCGTTGTTTGCTGGCGTCGCTAAGAGGACTTGAACCTCCGGCCTACCGCTTAGGAGGCGGTCGCTCTATCCAACTGAGCTATAGCGACGTATTGTCATCTATGATTATAGCCCGACGAAAGTCGAACTGCAATCCCTTATTCAATTTTTCTCCAGGTGGCCGTTGTAACGTAACCTTAGGAGGGAGGCGCTTTATCCAGCTAAGCTACTGAGGCATATTATGTATTATCGTTGATTTTTTGAAATTCAACGCGCTTGGAAACGAATATGCAGAATGATTTTTACACCGAAGTGACCGACTGCGTTGCAACCGGAACGGTGTTAAACTTGTTGCATCAAAATTTGTTGAGAAAACCGTGATTCTCGGTTTTGCTTTTGAATAGAGCAATCACTTCTGCACCCAAGGTATCAGGTTGACCGAATTCTTAGGAGGCGGACGCTCTATCCAGCTGAGCTACGGAGACACAGTTCTGCATCCTTGGGGCACAGGAAAGCGCCCAAAAATACAGTACCTTATTATAATACCGCAACCGGGCTGTAAAATCAAGTTGAACCTGCGGGCAAAATGGTGTATGCTATAAGAGAATGTAAAGCGGCCGTGTGCTGCGCAGGGAGGATGCTATGGAAAAGATAAAAAATATCCGCAAAAAGCTGCGGCACCAGAGGTCAGTTCGGCGGAGAAAGCTGGGACTGAGCACCCCGACCCAGATCATCTGCGTCAGCTTTATCATCGTGATCGCGCTGGGCACGCTGCTGCTCACCCTGCCCATTGCCAGCAGGCACGGGCGGCTGGATGTGCTCAATGCCATGTTTACAGCCACCAGTGCCACCTGCGTCACCGGTCTGGTGGTGCGGGATACATGGACGCAATTCACATGGTTCGGGCAGGCAGTGGTGCTGCTGCTCATTCAGGTGGGCGGCCTTGGCCTTGTTACCCTTACCAGCTTTTTTGCGCTGGCCATGCGCCGGCGCATGGGCTTTCGGGATCTGCGGCTGCTGGGCGAGAGCGTCTCGGCAGACGGCTACGATCAGGCCAAAAGCGTGCTGAAGATCGTGGTAGGGCTGGCAGCAATGTTTGAGGGCATCGGTATTCTGCTGCTGCTGTTCGCCTTTGTGCCGCAGTTCGGGCTGGAAGGTGTCTGGATCAGTGTGTTCACCGCCATTTCGGCTTTCTGCAATGCGGGCTTCGACCTGTTCGGACGGTTCGGGGCGTACTCCTCGCTGGTGCCCTATGTCAACAACTACTATGTGCAGGCGGTGGTCATGTTCATGATCATCTCCGGCGGTCTGGGCTTTATGGTTTGGGTGGAGCTGTGCCAGTGGTACCAGAAACGCCGCTTGTCCCTGCACGCCAAGGTGGTGCTGTCCTTCTCGGTGATCTTGTGGCTGGGCGGCGCGCTGGGGCTGGGACTGATGGAATGGAACAATCCCGCCACACTGGGCGGGCTGTCGGTGCCCGGCAAGGTGATGGCTTCGCTGTTCCAGTCGGTATCCACCCGTACCGCCGGCATGAACACCGTGGACTTGGCCTCCTGCGGCACCCTGAGCAAGCTGCTTATGAGCGTGCTGCAATTTATCGGCGCAGCGCCCGGCTCTACCGGCGGCGGTGTGAAGGTGACCACCTTCGCGGTCATCATCCTGACCATCCGCAGCGTGGCGCAGGGGCGCGACGATTGTGTGATCGCTGACCATCATATCGAGTCCAAGACCGTCTACCGTGCGCTGACCATTATCGTGCTGGGCGCTGTGGCGGTCATCGGCTCGGCCATCGTGGTGTACTACAACACCTCGGACGCCGTGTCGGTGGTGGACGCCATCTTCGAGTCCTGCTCGGCTTTTGGCACAGTGGGCCTTTCCGTAGGCGTGACCAGCCAACTGAACAACGGAGCAAAGATCCTGTATATGCTGGTCATGTTCATGGGCCGTGTCGGCCCGGTGGCTTTTGCCATGAGCCTGACCGCCAAACCGGATGACAACAAGCGCAAGATCATGCCGGTGGGACATATCAACGTAGGTTAAATGAAAAAGCGGCGGCTGCACTGTGCTTTGTGTAGCCGCCTGTTTTTTAGCGTGGGACGATTTTGAATGGCCTCCGCGTGCGCTTTGGCCATACTTTAAGGAAAATCGTTTTTCTTCGGGCTAACGGTGCGTCTGCGGAGCTTGTCGGGGCAAAGCCCCTCCATCTGCTAATGCAGACCGCTCTGCCGCTTAAAAGCCCCACTGGGGCTTTCATTGCTGCGCAAACGCGGACGCACCGTTAGCCCATTTTCACGGAAAGGATTTTAGCTAAAGCAATGCCGGGCAACCTTTGGGCTGCCCGGCATTGCTCTTTCACAGGAGACGTTACAGCCTCTGTTTTGTTATATCTGAAAATAAATTACTCTGCGTACAGGGAAATGATATTCAGCACGATCTCGGTGCAGCGGTCCATCCGCTCCACGGTGGTGCATTCGCATACGCCGTGGAAGTTGAAGCCGCCGGTGCCCAGATTGGGGCAGGGCAGACCATTCCAGCTCAGGGTAGCGCCATCTGTGCCGCCGCGCACGGGCACCTCCACCGGCTCCAGACCGGCCATGCGCACAGCCTTGCGGGCGGTCTCGATGAGGTGGAAATGGGGCTTGATCTTTTCCAGCATATTGCGGTAGCTGTCCTTGATCTCCACTTCTACGGTGCCTGCACCGTACTTGCCGTTCAGGTAATCGGCAATATCCTGCATATTGTCTTTCTTGAACTGCAGCTTGGCGGCGTCGTGGTCGCGCAGGATGTAGCCCAGCTTTGCGGTGGTGACATCGCCGTACATCTGGCACAGGTGGTAGAAGCCCTGACGCCCCTCGGTGGTCTCGGGACGTGCCATCACGGGCAGAGCACCGTGGAACTCCATGGCAACGTTGGAGGCGTTGATCATAGTGTCCTTGGCGGAGCCGGGGTGCACCGAGAAGCCGTGGATGGTCACGGTGGCGGCAGCGGCGTTGAAGTTCTCGTACTCGATGTCGCAGGCATCACCGCCGTCCACCGTGTAGGCAAAGTCTGCACCAAAGCCGGGGATATCGAACAGGTCGGCACCCTCGCCGATCTCCTCGTCCGGGGTAAAGCCGATGCACAGCTTGCCGTGGGGGCGGCCCTCGCGGATAACGGTCTCCACAGCGGTCATGATCTCAGCCACACCGGCTTTATCGTCTGCGCCCAGCAGGGTGGTGCCATCGGTGGTGATGAGGGTCTCGCCCTTCATGGAGGCGAGGAAGGGGAAAGCAGAGACCTTCATCACCTTGCCGGTGGCGGGCAGCACCACATCGCCGCCGTCGTAGTTCTCGTGCAGGATGGGGTTCACGTTCTCGCCGCTGGCATCCGGGGCAGTGTCCATGTGGGCAATCAGACCCAGTGCGGGCTTTTCCTCGCAGCCGGGGGTGGCGGGTAGGGAACCGTAGACGTAGCAGTGCTCGTCCACACGGGCATCCTCCACGCCCAGAGCCTTCAGTTCCTCCACCAGCTTGTGAGCCAGATCAAACTCCCGCGCAGCGGAAGGATGGGTACCGGACTCCGGGTCCGAGGTGGTGTAGACCTTGACGTAATCAAGCAGTCGTTCATAGGCGCGCATAATAAAGCACACTCCTTTAGCAATATTGAAGGATCACAGCCTGCGATCCATCTCCTATCATACCCTGTTTTTCCTGTTTTGACAACCTTTTTTGTGCACTTGAGACAGAAAGCACAGCTTCAACAACAAAATGAACAAAAATCGCCGTAAAAAAGCGGTTCGTCAGCCGTTTTGCGCTGACCCTAAAAAGAAACACCGGAAAGCCAGCAGACTTTCCGGTGTCTCACTTTTCTCAGCGTTCCCGCTTGCGGGCAGGACTTAACCCAGACAGACGCCCATGCGGCGCGCCACGCTCAGCAGCTCGCAGTTTTCGGGCACATTGCGGGTCTTACCGGCAATGTCTGCCAGACGGTTCTCGGTCACCCGGCGGTTCACCATGGCCACGGTCACGCCGTAGCGCTCCACTTCCACCAGCTGTGCGGCATAGCTGCCGAACTGGGTGGCCAGCACACGGTCGTAGGCGCTGGGGCTGCCGCCGCGCTGCATGTGACCGGGGATGCACACGCGGGTCTCCATGCCGGTCTTTTTCTGCACGGCCTGTGCAATGCGGTTGGTGGCGGTGGTGCCAAGGCCTGCCTCGGCACGCTTGGCCATCCAGTCCTTGCGCTTCATGCGGGCTTCCTCGGTGTTGATAGCACCCTCGGCCACGGCAAGGATAGAGAAGTTGGAACCCTTCTTGGCGCGGCGCTCCACGGCCTCGCACACGCGGTCGATGTCGTAGGGCAACTCGGGCAGCAGAATGATGTCCGCACCGCCGGCAATACCGGAGTACAGGGTAAGCCAGCCGGCCTTGTTGCCCATGATCTCAATGCACATCACGCGGCTGTGGCTGCCGGCGGTGGTGTGGATGCGGTCGATGACGTCCGTGGCGATATCCACAGCGGTGTGGAAACCGAAGGTCACGTCGGTGCCGTAGATATCGTTGTCAATGGTCTTGGGCAGGCCGATAATATTCAGCCCTTCCTGCGAAAGCAGGTTGGCGGTCTTGTGGGTGCCGTTGCCGCCCAGACACAGCAGGCAGTCCAGCTTCGCCGCCTTGTAGGTCTTTTTCATGGCGGCGACCTTATCAATATTGTCGTCCTCCACCACACGCATCAGCTTGAAGGGGGTGCGCTTGGTGCCCAGAATGGTGCCGCCCAAGGTCAGGATGCCGCGGAAGTCGTCTTCGTTCATCTCGCGGTAGTCGCCGTTGATCAGGCCGCTGTAACCGTTGGCAATGCCCACGATCTCCACGTTATCTCCCATACGGGCGTACAGTGCTTTTGCAACGCCGCGGATGGTGGCGTTCAGGCCCGGGCAATCACCGCCGGAAGTCAGGATACCAACACGTTTTTTCATTCAAATACCCTCTTTCATTATCATTCAGGCAAAGCCGAACGGTCCGGCAAAGGGTGCCGGGCTGACCGGGATCCTACCTTTTTATAGTATTAGAGTATTCCGAAAGGGGAGTGCTGTCAAGAGAAAAACCAAAAATTTACAAGCCTGTGTGCATCGGAAAGCCGCTGCGAAAACTTTTGCAGAAAAACTGAAAAAATGGTTGACAAGCAGCCCGCCGGCGTGTATAATATCCCTTGTCAGCAACGCACGGCGCGGCTGACAGAACCGAATATTGGGGATTTGCATAGTGGTAGTGCGGTAGACTCTGACTCTACTTGTGGGAGTTCGATTCTCTCATCCCCAACCAGTTACCGCAGCCGAATAAGCTGCGGTATTTTCGGGGCATAGCGCAGTTGGTAGCGCGCCTCGTTCGGGACGAGGAGGCCGTGGGTTCAAATCCCGCTGCTCCGACCAAAAAGACCAGTACACATTTGTGTACTGGTCTTTTTTGCTTTTGCGCGAACAGGCTGTAAAAAAGTGGCTCGGAACCACCGACAGGTGTTTCTGAGCCACTAATATTATATCGTTTCCAGCAGTGCGGGCAGCTGGGCGAGGTCATCGATGACGTAGGGACTGGCTTTTTCCAGCCGGGCGCGGGACTGGTGCCCGCCGGTGTACAGCACACAGGTCGCACCAATGGCCGCAGCCACTGCGGCGTCGTGGTCGGTATCGCCGACCATCACGCAAGCCGCCGGGTCGATGCCGGTGCGGCGCAGATAATCGGTGCCAAGCTGTACCTTGCTTACGCCGTAAATGTCCGCAAGGCCGAGCAACTCGGTAAAAAAGCCTTGCAGACCCCGGGCGGATACCTGCTCGATCAGGTAATCACGGCGGGAGGCGGAAAGCACAGCCTGCTGCCAGCCCATGCGGGACAGCGTTTGCAGGGTGTCAACGGCGTGTGCCGTTACAGCGCAGCCGGGCACACCGGCGTTGTAGTGCTCCATAAAGCGGGCGGCAAGCTCCGGGTAGGGGTGCCGCGCAAAGTCGAACCCGGCACAGCGGTAGTAGTCCTCGATGGGAAAGCCGAACAGCTCCCGGTAGGCAGCCAGATCGTACCGCTGGGGGTAGCCGTGGGTCTCCAGCATCCAGTTCAGGCAGCTGTGGGTAAAATCCACATCGTCCATCAGGGTACCGTTCCAGTCCCAGAAGATCATACCGTTTGGCTGCATGGAAACCTCCTTGTGTTATTCCGTCGCAAACACCTTGCGCAGCGCGGCGTTGCTCTCGATCAGCTTTACCAGCACAACGCCCAGCACGGTGCAGCTGATCAACTCGCCGATGCCCACCGAGATGCCGTTGGTGATGCAGGCCAGCCAGATGGGTGCGCTGGACGTGGGGTCCGGGAACATCACGGCAATTTCAATGCCGATGATCACGGCGTTGAACAGCACCGGGGGCAGGCTGGCGGCAATGGCCAGACCCTTGAAGCGCACATTGCGCAGCTTGTAGGTGACCAGACAGGCCAGCAGGGTGGCCAGCGTGCCAAAGATCACATCCACGATGGTGGAGCCCAGCAGGTTTGCCAGGAAGCAGCCCAGCACAACACCCACGATGTACTCTGCACCGAACACGGGCAGCAGGCACAGAGCCTCGGCCACGCGTACCTGCACAGCACCATAGGAGAGGGGCTGCAATGCCAGACACAGCACTACATAGATAGCTGCCACTACACCGCAGTGCACCAGCTTACGGACGGAAGAATTCTGATTCATGATAATACTCCAGCGGTTTGATTTTGACCGCACAGGAACCGCCAGCTCCTGCGGGTTTTGCCCGGCGCCGCTCGAGTGGCACCGGGGAGCCTAAAATCCTAAGTTGCTCTTTGAAGATACTGCACAAAAAAGCACAGCGGAAGGAAGTATATCACAAAATCGGACGGAATGCAATGGGGAGAGGACGATTGAAACTTGCCCGCCGCGCTGCTCTGGGCGTATTCATGTAAAAATGGAATACCGGAGCGTCCGCAGACGCTCCGGTATTCCGAAATTTCAAATAATGATTCCGCTAAATATGGCCAAAGCGCAGCGGCGGCCATTCCAAATGGTTTTACCCTCTGGGGTGGCCGGTATATGTCAGCGCTACGGTATCGGGGCCGGTGTTGGCAGAGACCACACCGCCCAGCTCAAACACGGCCAGCGGCGGCTTGCCAAAGGCCTTGCGGCAGGCCTTTTCCAGATCTGCGGCTTGCGGGATGTTGGTGTGACCGATCATATACTCGAAGTCCTCTACATCCCCGGCGCGCTTCTGGCACAGCTCCACCATGGCAGGCACGACTTTTTCATCGCCGCGCACCTTGGCCTCTACCTTGGTCTTGCCGTCGATCAGGGTAATGATGGGACGGATGCCCATCAGCTCGCCCATGACGGCTGCTGCGGCAGAGATGCGGCCGCTCTTTTTCATCTGCCTCAGGCTGTAAGGCCCCAGCACGACCTCCATGCAGTTCATCTGCTGTTCAAATTCGTGGATGACGTGGCGGATCTCTGCGCCGTTCTGCAGTTTGCGTGCCATCTCGCACAGATACCAGCCGAACACCATAGAATAGGTGTGGGGGTCCAGCAGATGGATGTTCAAATGGTGCTCCGGGCGCTCCTCCCGCAGCATACCCTGCGCCATCAGGGCGTTGTTGTAGGTGGAGGAGCCGGATTTGTTGATGGGCACATGGATGACATCCGTGTAGCCCTCGTCCACATACTGGCAGTATTTTTCACAGAACTGGATGGGCGTGATGGCGGCGGTAGAGGGCACACCCTTTGCCGCACGCATTTTATCGTAGAATTCGGTGTTGGTGCAGTCCACACGCTCAACATAGTCCACATCATCCAGCAGGATGTGGAAACTCATGATATCAATGCCGTACTTTTCGGCCATCTCCTGCGGGATATCGCAGGAGGAATCGGTCAGAATTGCGATCTTGCTCATAGTGTCCCTCATTTCCATTCATAATCTCGTAGATGGCCGTGGTCCAGCAGCTCCGGGAAATCCCACTGCCGCAGCACCTCGTACACGCCCACCGCCACGCTGTTGGAAAGGTTCAGGCTGCGGCAGGTGTCCCGCATGGGCATGCGGATGCAGTGCTCCTGATTTTCCGCAAGCAGCGCTTCCGGCAGACCGGCGTCCTCGCGCCCGAACACCAGATAAGCCCCGTCCGGGTACTGTACATCGGTGTAGCGCTGGGGCGCCTTGGTGGTAAAGTAGTAGTAGGGGCCGTTGTTGCGGGCAAAAAAGTCCGCAAGGCCATCGTAATAGGTGATGTCCAGATAGTGCCAGTAGTCCAGCCCGGCATGCTTGAGCTTTTTGTCGTCAATGGCAAAGCCCATGGGCCCCACCAGATGCAGACGGCAGGCGGTGCAGGCACAGGTACGCGCCACGTTGCCGGTGTTCTGGGGGATGCGGGGCTCTACCAGAACGATATTCAGGGTCGGCTTTTCCATCATAAAACGCCCTCCGGTTCCTCCCGCAGGGGGCACAGGCGGGGCAGCAGCGGCTCGAACCACACGCCGAAACGGGTGTCCTGCGTATAAGGCGTGCCCTGAATGGCCAGCGAAACAAACTCCGCAGCGTTATCGGCGGCGGCGCTCAGGGCGTTGCCCTGCAGCAGCGAGCCGATGAGCACAGCACCGTACAGATCCCCTGTGCCGGGGAAACTGCGGCTGATATGCAGCTTTTTGATGACGAAGCGGTCGGTGCCGGTACCGGCACAGCCGATGTACTTGCCCAGCGGCAGTCCGGTGACCACCGCGTTGGGAGCCAGCGGCTGCAAAGCATCTGCCAGCGCCTGCGCGGCGGCATCGTCCAGCTCATCGGTGACGGGCTGCTGCTGCAAAAGCAGCTGCGCTTCGGTGTAGTTGGGCAAAATCAGGTCTGCCGCGCGGCACAGATTGCGGATGCGCTCGATCAGCGCCGGGGTAACGGTGGAATAGGCCTTGCCGTTATCGCCCATCACGGGGTCTACCACCTTGTAGGCGGCAGGCCACAGGGCAAAGGCTTTTTCAGCCAGCGCTACCTGTGCCTCGCCGCCCAGATAGCCGGTATAGATACAATCAAATTGCAGCTCCAGTGCCTGATAGTGCTCCAGCGCGGCCATGCCGTAGGCACTGCCGTCCATCCGGGCGGGGGTGCCAAGGCCGCCGGTGTGGGTAGAAAGCACCACCGTGGGCAGTGCCACCGGCTGGAAGCCCATGACCGACAGCACAGGCAGGATCACCGCAAGGCTGCACCGGCCTACGCCGGATAAATCGTGGATGCAAAGGATCTTTTTTGGTTCAACGGGTTTTTGCAAATAGGAAAACCTCCTTGCTGAAAAGCCGCACGCAGCGGCTTATAAAAAGCATCATGCAACAGTATACCACAAATTGCTGCATAAAAAAAGCGTATACCAGATTCTTTTACGGAAATAATAGCACTGCAAGCCCTGTCATGACAGGCTGAAAGGAGAAATTCAGGATGAAACAGCGAGAAAATTCCGCCGCAGGCATGGTGGTGGGCATGGCCGCCGGTGCAGCCCTCGGGGCTGCCGGTGCCATGATGGCTACCCAGAGCAAGCGCCAGATGCGCCGCAATGTGCGCAAGGTGATGAAAGGTGCGGAAAACGCGGTGATGCAGCTGGATAAGATGGCCACCGACTTCGTGGAAAAGCACATCGACTGCTGAACAGCAAAAAGCGCCGTCCCGGGTGGAACGGCGCTTTTTATCGTGCGTCTTATTTTGCCCAGATGCACATCCGGGCGGTGGTATTGATCTCGCCCAGCAGGCTCAGATCCATCTGAATGTTGCAGGTCACGGTCAGCGACTTATTCACATCGCTGCCGGTCAGCGCCGAAGCGGGCAGGTTTTTGATGGTCAGGATGCCGGTGCCCTTTTCAATCTCGCCGGTCAGGGTGCCGGTGTAGGTCACATCGCCGATGGTCAGGCCGGTCAGATAGCCGGTCACGTTGAGCTTGGTCACCTGCTTGACGGGGAGCGTCAGGGTGTAGGTGCCGTTGGACTGGCGGGTAAGGGTGGCCTCGCGGTCGGAATCAATGCCGGAGTTGGCCATGGATTCCTTATCGGACTTTTCCTTCCAGAATTTGACCCCAACGGAGGTATTCGCGGCGGCAGAAGCGCCCAGTGTGAGCACACAGAACATCAGCAGCGTCAGCAGGGCAGCGCCGGTACGTTTTAAGGCAGTAGTCATGTTTTTATCCTTTCTGCCGCAGCTGCGGCATGGTGAAACGGAGTACATAATGCTCCATAAAATACTGATTTGTCAATGCTAACATAACATGACCAGACGGCCTTGTCAATGCGCCTTGGCAGTCTTTCACAAAAATGTTTCGAATCCAACACAAAATGTGGAAGGTGTGATAAAAAGGACGCTGCAACATTGCAGCGCCCTTTGGAACGGGAGGACGATTTGGAATGGCCGCCGCTTATCGGGTTGCGGCACCCAGCATCCGCATCGTGCCTTGGGCGGCACTTGCGTCTTGCTGGCCGCTGCCCCAACAATTCCTCCCTGTTTCCGCCACTGGCGGCGGTCGTCGTTGTTGCACTTTGGCCATGTTCAGAGGAATGGATATTTTTATTTGTAGTTCAGAAACGCCTGCGGGCGTTTCTGAACTACTTTTTCACGGAAGGGGCCATAGCGGGGAACGGCATCTACCGCAAAAACCTGTGAATCATTTTAAAGTCAGAACCAATTCACGTCATGCAAAAAGGGGCTGCTGCGCGGTGCAGCAGCCCCTGAGGGTCAGGTTATAGCAGCTCAGACCTCAAAGTTGGGGTCGTCCTTCAGCATGTGGATATTGGACATAAAGGCGCTCTGCTCGGGGTCGGTGAACTCGGCCTCCTTCACATACTTGTTCAGCACAGCTGCGGTGCGCACAGGGTCGGCAATGGTACCGGCACCGCCGATGCAGCCGCCGGGGCAGCCCATGCCTTCCAGCAGGTAGCCGTTGTACTTACCGGCCTTGGCCAGCATCAGCAGCTTCTTGCAGTCGGCCAGACCCTGTGCGGAGGCGATCTTTACCTCCATGTCGGGATGCCATTCCTTGATCTTGTCGGCAACAGCCTTGGCAACGCCGCCGGACTGTGCAAAGCCGCGGCCGGCAGCGGAGGCATAGCATAGATCCAGCTCAGCGGGATCCACTTCCAGATTGTCCAGATCCAGATCCTTTGCCTCAATGATACCTGCCAGCTCCTCAAAGGTCAGAACAAAGTCCACGTCAGAGCGGACGGTGCGGCGGGAGGCCTCCAGCTTCTTGGCGGCGCAGGGTCCGATGAAGCACATACGAGCCTCGGGGTCGGCCTGCTTCATCATGCGGGCGGTGAACACCATGGGGGTCATGGTCATGGAGATGTTCTTGGCAAGGCCGGGGAAGGCGTTCTTTGCCATCATGCTCCATGCCGGGCAGCAGGAGGTAGCCATGAAGTCCAGCTTCTCGGGCACTTCCTCCAGGAAGTCGTGTGCCTCGTCCACGGTGCACAGGTCGGCGCCGATGGCAACCTCCACCACATCGCAGAAGCCGATGGCCTTCAGGGCAGCCTTCAGCTTGCCGGTGGAAGCCAGAGAGGGGAACTGGTTGATAAAGGCAGGAGCAACCAGCGCGTAGATGCGGTCGCCGCGGTTGAAGCCCTGGATCAGCTGATAGATCTGGCCCTTGTCGGCAATGGCGCCGAAGGGGCAGTTCACCAGACACTGACCGCAGGACACGCACTTGCTGTAATCGATCTCGGCACGGCCCAGCTCGTCAGAGTGGATCGCGCCCATGCCGCAGGCCGCGGCGCAGGGGCGCTCGGTCTTGACGATAGCGTTGTAGGGGCAGACGGTGACGCAGCGGCCGCACTTGATGCACTTGTCCTGATCGATGGTGGAACGACCGCTCTCCCAAGTGATGGCCTTCTTGGGGCACACTTCCATACAGGGGTGTGCAAGGCAGCCCTGACACAGGTCAGACACCTTGACCAGCTTTTCGGGGCAGCGGTTGCAGGCAAACTTGATCACGTTGACCAGCGGGGGATCGTAGTACTTATCGGCGATGGAAGCGTCCTCCAGACCAGAGACCACGCTGTTGTGCTCGTCCATGCGGCGGGTGGGCAGACCCATAGCCAGACGCACGCGCTCCTCAACGATGGCGCGCTCCAGGAAGATGTCCTTGCGCAGCTTGCCCTCCTCACCGGGGATGATGGTATAGGGGATCTTGCGCATCAGGTGGTTGGCCTGCTCGCCCTTGACGTTGGCGTAAGCCATGCGGGCGACCTCGGTAAACACCTGACGGCGGATCTGGATGACCGTAGTGTTGATTCCTCTGAAACTCATTCCAATCTCTCCTTGCTCAGAAACAGCCAAAAACGGAGCCGCCTGCCCTGTGTGCAGAGCATAAAAACGGCACTATACGGGCACGGATGGTACCGTGCTGGTTGCTTACAGCACGCCGAACCCGATAAATCCATCCTCATTTTAACATAAAGACGTGCGTATGAAAAGGGCAAAACACAAAATTTGTTAAAAATTTATTGTATTCATGCGGATGCACAGAATGTACAAGTAAAATGAAAAAATTTCAGCAAAGTGCTGCACGCACCCGCTCGCCGTCATAGCGGCCAAGCTTTACCCGCACGATCTGCCCGCTCTCGCAGCCGGGGGCGGAGACCACCACCGGAATGTACAGCCGGGTGTAGCCGGTAAACAGGGTGCCGGACAGGGGCGTTTCCAGCAGCACCTCGTCCTCGGTGCCCTCAAAGGCGGCCAGCGTCTCGCGGCGCACCTGCTCGGCTACGGCGTTCATACGGCGGCTGCGCTCCTGCTTTTCCCGCTCGTGGATCTGATCCGGGAAATCATAGGCCGGGGTGCCGCTGCGGCGGGAGTAGGGGAACACATGGACTTTGAGGAAGCCGATCTTCTTCAGAAATTCGCAGCTTTCCTCAAAGTCCTCTGCCGTCTCGCCGGGGAAGCCGCAGATGCAGTCAGTGGTAAAGCTGACCGGGCGGCTGCCGTAGGCGGCGCGGATCTGCTCCACCACCTGTGCGTACTCCTGCGCGGTGTACACCCGGCGCATCCGGCGCAGGGTGGCGGTGCAGCCGCTCTGCAAACTCAGGTGGAACTGGGGACACAGCTTTTCCACCGCCGCCAAGCGGGAGATGAATTCCGGGGTGAGCATATCGGGGTCAAGACTGCCCAGACGGATGCGCTCGATGCCCGGCACCTGTGCGCATTTTTCCACCAGTTCCACAAGGTTCGTGCCGGTGTCCAGCCCATAGCTGGGCAGGGAGATGGCGCTGAGCACCACCTCGCGGTAACCGGCAGCGGCCAGCTGGTGCAGCTCGGCCAGAATGCTCTCCTCGGCGCGGCTGCGCACCGGCCCGCGGGCGCGGGGGATGACGCAGTAGGCGCACTGCCGGTTGCAGCCATCCTCTACCTTGATAAAGGCACGGGTGTGGGTCTCGAACCGCTCCACCGGCAGCTCCTCGAACTGCTCGCCGCGCTGGTGCGGGGCAATGGCCACAATGCGCTCGTGACCGTCCAGCAGCTTTTGTACGTTCTCCAGAATGGCCTTGCGGTCGCCGTTGCCGCACACAAGGTCGGCTTCCATGAACTGTGCGGCCTCCTCCGGGAAGGCCTGCGGGTAGCAGCCGGTCAGCACCGTCACCGCACCGGGGTTTTCACGCTTTTTCCGGCGCAGCCACTTGCGGCTTTTCTGGTCGCCAAAGTTGGTCACGGTACAGCTGTTCACAATGAACACATCCGCTGCCTCGCCTTCCTGCGCAATGGTAAAGCCGTTGGCGCGGAACAGCTGCTCCAGCGCGCCGGTCTCGTTCAGGTTGACCTTGCAGCCCAAGGTATAAAAACAAACTCGCATGAGAGGGGTTCCTTTCCACAAAATGGGATAAAAATAGGGTCTACTTTTCATTATATAACAAAACAACGGCAGCACGCAAGACTGGAATTGCACCGCCCAGCGGCATACCGGCGCGGGCGGCAGCATACACTGCAAAAAGAGAGTTTGCGCGGGGAGGTATGAGGAATGGAACGGAGAAATCTGGCACTGCTGTGCGCGGGGGTGGTCTGCTTCTGGCTGTTTGCACTGGCCTTTGGCACGGCGCAGGGCAAGGGGCTGCGCATCCAACCGGCGGTGCAAACGCAGGCGGAACCGGCAGTGCAGACCCCGACGGTCACCCCGCCGCAGCTTACCCTGCCCTGCCGCGCGGCGATCCTCATCGACCAGACCAGCGGCACGGTGCTTTACGAGATGAACGCCGACCAGACTATGCCCATCGCCTCCATTACCAAGGTGATGACCCTGTTGCTCACCTTTGAGGCGGTGCACGCCGGGCGGCTGACCATGGACACCGCCGTGCCGGTCAGTGAACACGCCTACCACATGGGCGGCAGTCAGATCTGGCTGGAGCCCGGGGAGCAGTTTACGCTGGACGAGATGCTCAAGGCTATCTGTGTGTCCTCTGCCAACGATGCAGCAGTGGCGGTGGCGGAACTTGTGGGCGGCAGCGAGCCTGCCTTTGTGCAGCAGATGAACGCCCGCGCCGCAGAGCTGGGCATGGAGCACACCACCTTCCGCAACGCCTGCGGGCTGGACACGGAGGGACATCTTTCCACCGCACGGGATGTGGCTATCATGAGCCGCACCATCCTGACCACCTGCCCGGAGGTGCTGCACTATACCGGCATCTGGACGGACACTTTGCGGGGCGGGCAGACCCAGCTGGTGAACACCAATAAGCTGCTGCGGCGGTACAACGGCATCACCGGGCTCAAGACCGGCACAACCGGCGGAGCGGGGGTGTGCATTACCGCCAGCGCCACCCGGGACGGGCTGAAGCTCATCGCGGTGGTGCTGGGTGCACCTTCCAGTAAGGAACGCTTCGAAGCCGCCACCACCCTGCTGGACTACGGCTTTGCGGCCTATCGCGCCGCACCGGTGCCCCTGCCGGAGGAGCGTCCGCTGCAGTTAGAGGTAAAGGGCAGCACCGAGGAGACCGTGCCGCTGGACTACGCTGCCCTGCCGCAGACCGCGTTGCTGCCCGCCGAGAGCGCCGGACAGCTGACCGTGCAGCTGGAACTGCCCGAGATTCTGGAAGCCCCGGTGACCCGGGAGCAGACGGTAGGCAAGGCGCAGCTGCTGTGCGGCGAAGCAGTGCAGGGGGAGTATCCGGTGTGCGCCGCTGCCGATGCGCCGCGCATGGATTTTGACACCGCTGTGCAGATGCTGTGGGACAGCCTGCGGGGTGCTGCTGCCTGACCCGGCACCGAAAAAAGCGCTTCAGCGCACAAAAGTGCGCCGGACGTCCGGCGGGGCTGTTGGACACCTGAACAAATCTGGATGAAGAAACAAAAAAACACTATTAAAATTGTATGAAATCTAAGGAATTTGACCTTGACTTTACCCGGAGGGAACGGTACACTTATACCAAGATATTTCCTCGCAGGGCAAAGGCCCGGCAGATCGTTTGGAGGTTTTAATAAAATGAGTGTCGCACTGAACACGAAACACCTCTCCAGCTTCATCAGCGAAGAGGAATATGCAGCCATCTACCCGCAGGTAGAAGCCGCCCACAAGCAGCTGGAAGCCAAGAATGGCCCCGGCAGCGATTTTCTGGGCTGGATGACTCTGCCCCGGGATTATGACAAGGAAGAGTTCGCCCGCATCAAGGCAGCCGCTGCCAAGATCCGCGAGGACTCCGACGTTCTGGTCGTGGCCGGCATCGGCGGCAGCTATCTGGGCGCACGCGCTGTTGTGGAGGCCGTCAAGGGTATGTACCACAACGAGCTGGAGGATGGTCTGAAAATCTACTTCTGCGGCAACAGCATCAGCCCCACTTACCTGAACAATATCATCAGCCTGTGCAAGGGCAAGCGCTTCTCCATCAACGTCATCTCCAAGTCCGGCACCACCACCGAGACCTCTCTGGCCTTCCGTGTGCTGCGCGAACTGCTGGAAAAGGAGATGGGCGTGGAGGAAGCCAACAAGCGCATCTACGCCACTACCGACCGTGCCAAGGGCACCTTGAAGCAGCTGGCTGACGCACAGGGCTGGCCCACCTTTGTAGTTCCCGATGACGTGGGCGGCCGCTACTCCGTGCTGAGCGCCGTGGGCCTGCTGCCCATTGCCGCCGCTGGCATCGACATCGACGCTCTGATGCAGGGCGCTGCCGATGCTATGGAGCGCTTCTCCGTGCTGAGCCCCGACAACGATGCTTACAAGTACGCCGCCATCCGCAACATTCTGTACCGCAAGGGCAAGGCTGTGGAGATCCTGGAGTGCTACGAGCCGGACTTCACCCTGATGAACGAGTGGTACAAGCAGCTGTTCGGCGAGAGCGAGGGCAAGGACAACAAGGGTCTGTTCCCCGCAAGCTGCATCTTCTCTACCGACCTGCACTCCATGGGTCAGTTCATTCAGGAAGGTGCCCGCATTATGTTCGAGACCATCGTGGACGTGAAGAAGCCCGCGCAGGATCTGTTCATCGACCCGCTGGAGGGCAACTTTGACGGCCTGAACTTCCTTGCAAACCAGAACATGAGCGTGGTCAACCGCAAGGCCATGGAGGGCACCATTCTGGCACACACCGATGGCGGCGTGCCCGAGGTGCTGATCGAGGTGGACGACCTGTCTGCTTATAATGTGGGCTACCTGATCTACTTCTTCTGGCGTGCCTGCGCCTGCAGCGGCTACCTGCTGAGCGTGAACCCCTTCAACCAGCCCGGCGTGGAAAGCTACAAGAAGAATATGTTCGCCCTGCTGGGCAAGCCCGGCTACGAGGGTCTGACCGCAGAACTGGAAGCAAAGCTGAAGTAAAAGCTGAACGTAAAAAATGATCTCCCGCCGCAAGGCGTGGAAAATACAGGAGGACTGAACTATGATTAAACTGATTGTTGGTACCAAGGGCTCCGGCAAGACCAAGGCTATGATCGACCAGATCAACGACGCGGTCAAGACCTCCAAAGGCAATGTTGTTGTTGTGGAAAAGGGCATGAAGCTCACCTACGACATCGCTCCTGCAGCACGTCTGATCGATCTGGACGAGTACAAGATCTCCGGCGGCGAAATGCTGTACGGCTTTGTGGCCGGCCTGATGGCAAGCAACTACGACATCACCGACCTGTACATTGACGGCATCCTGAAGGTGCTGGATCACGATATCAGTCGTCTGGGCGTTGTGCTGGACGAGATGGCAGCCATTGCCGGCGACAGCGTTAAGGTCACCGTGACCGTCAGCGCAGACGAGGCCGCACTGCCCCACGATGTGAAGAAGTACCTGTAATTTGATAAAAGAACAGGGCTGAAGGCTTTTCCAACAGGCAGAAGACCGGAGAAAAATAAATTTTTTCGGTTTTCTGCCTGTTTTGGTGTTGACAAAGGGTTGCTTTGGCGCTATACTAACAAAGCAGCCTTTTCAGAGGTGTACTATGCAATTTGACCTGAGAAAGTTTATCACAGCCGGCGCAAAACCGTACCATGCAGAGTTTCAGTGTGATTTATCTGCGTACGATTATGCCGGCGCAAGGATCCCGCAGCCGGTCACAGCTGTCTTTGACGCGCAGACCGATGGCGACGAGGTCCAGATAACATTGCGGGCAAAGGCATCGGTGCACGGAGAGTGCGCCCGCTGTCTGGACCCGGTCACCCGGGAAGAGACAGTCGATACGGAGTGGATCGTCAAGGAGCGGGATCTGGATGACCCGGATTTCGATCTTCCGCTGGACGAAAAAGGACACTTGGACGTGGACGAATGGCTCAATCAGGAGTTCATGTTCCAGATCCCCACGGTGCTGCTTTGCAGCCCCGACTGCGCCGGGCTTTGCCCGCAGTGCGGTAAGAAAAAGGCGGAATGCACCTGCCCACCGGCAGAGCAGACCGATGACCCCGTAGACACTAGGCTCGCGATCCTTAAATCACTGCTGAACAGATAAACCCATCAAGGAGGTGCAAAAATATGGCAGTACCTAAGAGACATCTTTCCAAGGCCCGCCGCGACAAGCGTCGCAGCAATGTTTGGAAGCTGGAGGCCCCCGCACTGGTGAAGTGCAGCAACTGCGGCTCTCTGAAGCTCCCCCACCAGGCATGTGGCAACTGCGGTTACTACAAGGGCGAGGAAGTCATCAAGAAGGCCTAATTTGCGCGTAATTGGTGGCATAATGGTGTTATGTACAGAAGGGGAGGGCGCAAAGCCTTCCCCTTCTTGTGCTTTAAAGGAGGTGGATGCAGATGGCGATACGGATCGAGCAGGTGGATGCCGGCAGCGAGGCCGAGGCTCTTGGCCTTGCCCCCGGTGACGAACTGCTGAGCGTGGACGATAACGAGTTGAACGACTCGCTGGACTACGATTTTTATACCGACAGCAGCAGCTTCCACCTGAAGGCCCGGGTGGCAGACGGCATCCGGGAGTGGGAGGTGCAGCGGCCACAGCGCGGCCCCTTTGGCTGCGGGTTCAAGACCTATCTGGGCGATGAAAAACATACCTGCTCCAACCACTGTATGTTCTGCTTCATCGACCAGATGCCCCCGGGTATGCGCGAGAGCCTGTATTTTAAGGATGATGACGAGCGGCTGAGCTTTTTGTTCGGCAACTACATCACCATGACCAATATGCAGGATCACGAGATCGACCGCATCATCAAGATGCACATCTCGCCCATCAATATCTCGGTGCACACCACCAACCCCCAGCTGCGGGTGCGAATGCTGGCCAATAAGCGCGGCGGCGAGGTGCTCAAGTACCTGCCCCGTCTGGTGGAGGGCGGCATTGCCGTCAACTGCCAGCTGGTGCTCTGCCGCGGCATCAACGACGGCGACGAGCTGCGCCGCACCCTTGCCGACCTGCTGGAGCTGACCCCCATGGTGCAAAGCATTGCAGCCGTGCCCTGCGGCATTACGGATTACCGCAAAAATCTGTACCCGCAGGTGCCCTACGATGCAAAGACCAGCGCCGAGGTCATCGACATTATGGAAGCGTTCGGCGATGAATGCAAGCGCCGCCACGGCAAGCGCATCATCTACCCCAGCGATGAATGGTACCTCAAGGCGGGTCGCCCCATCCCTGCGGCGGCGTTCTACGAGGACTACGACCAGCTGGAAAATGGCGTGGGCATGATGCGTCTGTTCGAGGAAGAATTTCTGGCGGAGCTGGACAAACCCCACCGGGTCTACGGCACCAAGGAGCTGGACGTGGTCACCGGCACCATGGCAGCGCCCCTCATCACCCGCATGATGGAGGAGCTGCACCGGCAGTACCCCATGATCACCGTGCACGTCCACACCATTCAGAACCGCTTTTTCGGCGGCAATGTGGGTGTGACCGGTCTGATCACCGCTACCGATATCATTGCCCAGTGTGCTGGCAAACTTGCCACAAAAACGCTGGGCATCCCGGCTGTAATGCTGCGGGAGGAAAAGGACACCTTCCTTGACGATATCACGGTAGAGCAGCTGGGGCAGCAGCTGGGCGTAAAGGTGGAGGTGCTGCCGACGGCAGGCGGGGACGAAGCCCGCGCCTTGCTGCGCAGCGGTCTGCATATTACCCGCAGAAGAAAGAGCGGCAGCTGATAGCGCCACTTTTATTGTATTTTACCCCTTTTAAGAAAGGAGGAGACCCCATGAGCAAACCGATCGTAGCAGTGGTGGGCCGCCCCAACGTGGGCAAATCCACCCTGTTCAATAAGCTGTGCGGCCAGCGCCTTGCCATTGTGGAGGATACCCCGGGCATTACCCGCGACCGCATTTTTGCCAACTGCGAGTGGAACGGCCACGAGTTTTTGCTGGTGGATACCGGCGGCATTGAGCCCAAGGCCACCGAGGGCATTCTGGCCCATATGCGCGAGCAGGCGCAGATCGCCATTGACACTGCCGACTGCATCATCATGGTCACGGACGTGCGCAACGGCCTGACCGCAGCCGACGAGGATGTGGCGCACATGCTGCGCCGCAGCCACAAGCCCATCATTCTTGCCGTGAACAAGTGCGACAAGGTGGGCGAGGCTCCCATGGAGCTGTACGAGTTCTACAACCTCGGCTTTGACGAGGTGATGCCCATTTCTTCCGTGCACGGTCACGGCACGGGCGATCTGCTGGATGCGGTGTGCGCCCATCTGGACTTCAGCGAGACCGTGGTAGAGGAGGATCGCATCCCTGTTGCCATCATCGGCCGCCCCAACGTGGGCAAGTCCAGCCTGACCAACCGCATTCTGGGTGAGAACCGCATGATCGTGGCCAACGAGGCCGGCACTACCCGTGATGCCATCGACACCCCGGTGGACAACGCCTACGGCAAGTTCATCTTTACCGATACCGCCGGTCTGCGCAAGCGCAGCAACATCAGCGATGGTCTGGAGCGCTACATGGTGGTGCGTGCTCTGGCTGCTGTGGAGCGCAGCCGCGTGGCGCTGATCCTTGTGGATGCCACCGTCGGCTTTACCGAGCAGGACAGCAAGGTGGCTGGCTACGCCCACGAGCAGGGCAAAGCCTGCATCATCGTGGTGAACAAGTGGGATGCCGTGGAAGGCAAGGAGACCAACACCATGGAGCTGCAGCGCCGCGGCTATGCCGAGTGCTTCAGCTTTATGGGCTACGCACCCATCATCTTCATCTCTGCCCAGACCGGCTACAACGTGAACAAGCTGATGCAGCTCATCCGGGATGTGGATGCCGAAAACGGTGCCCGCGTGCCTACCGGCGTTTTGAACGAGATGCTGGCCCGCGCTACCGCCCGGATGCAGCCCCCCAGCGACAAGGGCCGCCGCCTGAAGATCTACTACCTGACGCAGGCCTCTACCCGTCCCCCCACGTTCGTGGCCTTCGTGAACGCAAAGCACCTGTTCCACTTCAGCTATCAGCGGTATCTCATCAACCAGATCCGCGAAAACTTTGGTCTGGAGCATACGCCCATCCGTCTGGTCGTGCGGGAGCGCGGCTCCGGCGAGGTGGGTGCCAAGGACGTATAATACGTCAGGGAGGCTCAGATGATGAAATCTGTTCTCATCGCTGTGGTGTCCGCTGTGCAGGCGTATCTGCTGGGCAGCATCGACACCGGTATCCTCGTCAGCAAGTTTTTGTACCACGATGATGTGCGCAAGTACGGCAGCGGCGCGGCGGGTATGACCAATATGCTGCGCACCTTCGGCAAAAAGGCAGCGGCACTTACCGCTTTCGGTGATGTGCTCAAGGGCGTGCTGGCGGTGTGCATCGGCCGCTGGCTGTTCACCCTGATGCCGGAAAGCACCACGCTCTCGCCGTATCTTGCGGTGTATCTGGCTGCGATCTTTGCTATTATCGGCCATTTGAAGCCCCTGTATTTCGGCTTCAAGGGCGGCAAGGGCGTGCTGGTGGCGGGCGGCACCATTCTGGCCATCCAGCCGGTACTGATCCCCTTTCTGGCGGTCATCTTTCTGGCCTGCCTGCTGCCCACCGGCATGGTGTCGCTGGGCAGCGTGACCATGGCGGCACTTTACCCGGTGCTCACCATCCTGTATGGCGTGTTCCGGGGCTACTCTGCCGCCGACCTTACCGTGTGCGCCATCGGTTCGGTGATCATGGGAGCAATGGTCATTTATATGCACCGCTCCAACATCCAGCGCATCCGCGAGGGCAAGGAGTACCGCTTTGGCCGTCACGGCAAAAAGTAACAGAAAATAGTAAACCACCCCGCAGCAGCCGTTCATCGGTCGCTGCGGGGTGGTTTTTGTATATGCTTATTCCTTTGTCTCGGTCTCTTCCTCAGGCTTTGCTTCGGAATGCCGCCAACGGAACCAGTCGGCGAGAATGCCGCTCTGGGCGGGGGTAAGATCCGGCGCAGGGTGGCCGTCCGGCAGATGCGCGCCGAAAGACGGGACAAAGAAGAACTTGCGCACGATGAAGATCAGCGCGATGGCGCCCACGCTGAGCAGGTTCTCCACAGCGGAATCGTGCCCCACCACCAGATGGCGGGCAATGGCGTACAGCAGCACCTCAAGGCTGCTGCTGGGGCTGTGCTTGGCCAGCATCTTGATAAACTCGATGCCGATCACAATGTCCAGACTGCGCTCCAGAAAGGTGCGGATCTCTGCTTCGTTGCCATCGAACAGCAGACCGGGCATCCAGCGGATGAGCGGCACAACGCTGAGCAGCAGACCGATCAGCACCAGCCCGGACAACAGCACTTCCAACAGACTGGAAGCCTGAATAATGCGGTTGCGCAGGGAGGTGCGCCAGTGGCTTTCTACCGGGTGAGAGGGATGTTCCATAGTAAGACCTTCCTTTCGGCATTCTGCTAAACAGGATTCGACAAACTTCTGTTTAGATTGTAGCAGAATGCGGGAAGGCTGTCAATTCATGGAAAAATCAATCCGCCTTGGCGGCAGACTGTGCCGGAACGTACCCGGCTTTCTGGATGCAGGCGATGCCGTCGGCGGTGTCCAGCCAGTCGTACAGCTGGCGCTCCGGGCTGTCGGCGGCGGCATCCGGGTGGATGACCGCGTAAAAATCGTTGCACAGGGGGTAGCTGCCGTCGGCAAGGGTGTCGTTGCTGGGGGTCACACCGTCCACCGCCAGCAGCCGCAGCCCGGGCTTAGAGTACATCTGGTCGATGTAGTAATACACGGAAAAACCGATGGCGTTGGCGCTGTTGTTGTAATCGGCAATGCTGTCCACCAGCTCACCCATGGCGGCGGGAGCCAGCTCAGAGGGCGGGGTCATCAACTCTCCACCCTGAATGAGCAGCTTTTTGAACAGGGTCTGGCTGCCGGAGTCCTCGCCGCGCTGAAAGGCAACGATTTCCTGATCCTTGCCGCCCACATCCTTCCAGTTGGTGATCTTTCCGGCGTAGATATCCCGCAGCTGCTGCTGGGTAAGCGCCTGCACAGGGTTATCCTCGTTGACGATGAACACCAGCGCGTCCACCCCGATGGGCTTTTGTTCCAGCTGTACGTTGGCCTCTTGCAGCTCTTCCTTTACATAGTCCGGCGCTTCGTACACCACCAGCATCCGGGTGGTGGTGTCGTACAGACCAAAGTTCTCCCATGCATAGGCGGTGGTGCTCACCGTAATGCTGCTGCGGGCTTCCTCCAAGTCCATGCCGGTGGTATCAGCCAGCATCTGCGCCATCAGCGGGATGCAGGCGGTGCTGCCGTCCAGCGGGGGAAACTCCTCCACGGTCAGAAACGGCTCTGGCTGCTGCACAGTCGGGGAAGCAACAGAGGATGCGGGCTGCTCAACCACAGAGGAAGCCGTGCTGCCGGAGGGGGCATCCGTGCCCTTGCAGGCGGTCAGCACCCCGGCAGCGGAGCAGGCAGCCAACCCCAGCAGAAAGCTGCGGCGGGAAATTTTAGTGTTTTTCATAAGAAAGCCCTCCTAGATCAATAGCCGTAACTCGGTTCATCGTCCGCAGAGGCAGACGAGAAAATACTCTGGCAGTACAGCCAGCTGCCGCTTGTGTCCATCCAGCCCACATAGAAGCCCCGTTGTGCGGCAAACACATGGTCGGGCAGGGCGTTCAGGCTGTTGGAATAGTACCCGGTGCAGCTGGCAAGCCCCTGCAACACCACCTTGCCGTCTGCGTCCAGCACATCGCATACGTTGCCGTAGGCGCTGCCCGCAGCGGCGCGGCTGCCGTAGAACATGGGTCTGCCGTCAGGGTCGGTGGTCAGGTAGTTGACGTAACTGTATTTGCCTTGCAGGGCGGTCAGGTCACTGACAAGCCCCTGCGGGCCGTACAGCCGGGTGGCGGTGGTCTCGTAACGGTCGTTATCCTGCAATTCCAGCCAGACATAGCCGCTGCCGCAGTTGCTCATCCGTACCCGCTGCTGGTGCTCCACCGGCTCTACGGTGGTGTCGGTCAGCAGCTTGCCGTTGTCCTTACTGTACACCCGCAGACTGCCGTCCAGCGCGTAGACAGCTACGGTGCTGTCGGTGGCGTCTACATCGTACAGCGGGGTCTTTGCGCCGGTCTCCAGATCATAGAGTTCGTAGCCGTGATCCTCGCCGCTATGCCATGTTACCACATAGCCCGGGAAATACTGGCTGGGCTGCTCGTCAAAGGTGGCGATCAGTCCGCGGTCCTCGGTGGTCATATCCCGCAGCTCGTACCGGCCGTCACCGGTGGAAAAGCTGGCAAGACCACCCGGGTAGACCTGTAAAAAGCCCGTGCACTGCTCGCCGGTCAGGATGTTGTACAAAATCTGGTCGGTGGTTTCTTCTCCGGTGGCAACGTCCAGCTCCACCCAGTCGCTCAGGGTGTCGCTGTCGTAGAAAAGGCGGTATGCCGAGGCGGCATCGGCGCGGTAGACGGGGGTGCCGTCCTTTTCCTGCACCACCACCCAGCTGTTCTGCTGGTAGTCGGTATCCCAGTCGTAATCGTCCAGCCCCTCCGGGCGGGCGTAGCAGCTGAATACCAGCTTATCGCCGCATACGGTGCAGCTGTATGCACCCTCCGGTACCGGCAGCGCTGCGCCGGTGGAAAGGTCGATGACCTGACAGGTGCCGTAGCCGGACTCCGGGACGTATCCACCATCAACAAGGCGGCTTTCCTGCAGCACCAGCAGGCCGTTTTGCAGGGTGGCGCTCTGCTCGCCCTCAAAGGACAGCACTTCGGTGCCGGTCTTGTCGTACAGGGCGGTGCGGCGGCCGCCCCGTCCGGTGGGGTCAGACCAGCTGCGCAGCCAGTAGTCTGCGATGCCGGTGGCACTGTCCTGCACCAGTGAGACGTTCTCGCTGCGGGCAGACTGGTGCAGTGGGGTGCTGCCGCACAGGATGGTGGTGCTGCTCCCGGAACGGCCGTAGCAGTACAGCGCCCGCAGACGGCCATCGTTCAGCACGGCGGGGTCGTACAGGGGCTTGCCGCTGTCGTCCGTGGGTACAGAAACGGCAGAGCTTGCAGCGCCCGGCACGCCGGTGGCGGGCGGCAGCAGGGCGCAGCCGCAGCCTAAAGTAAGGGCAAGAGCGGCGCAGACTGCCCCACAGCCGATACGCAAGACAACACGCTTCATAAAAACCACTCCTTTGCAAAAACAGGAAGGAAAATTTTTCCGTTCACTCAGAATACGAAACAGCCGCATTTTTCATTGCAGAGCTTGCAGAAAAATGCGGCTAAAAACGGTTACAATTGCATTACAGCTGTGCCGGGGCATGGGACGCTTCTGCCTTGTCCATCTGCTCCAGCTGCCGCAGAAAGGCCAGCAAAAAGGGCAGAGAAATGAAGCAGGTGAGCGCGTCCGCAATGGGCTGGCAGAGCTCCACGCCCACAAGACCCAGCACCCGGGGCAGTACAAGGATCAGCGGGATAAAGCACACGCCCTGTCGGCAGCAGGCCAGAAAGGTAGCGCGCCCGGCCTTGCCAACGCTCTGGAAGGTCATGTTGGTCACCACGATCACCGGCTGCAAAAGGATGGCAAAGCACTGGTAGCGGAAGGCGGGCAGCGCCACGGCGGTAACCTCCGGGTCGTCCCGGAACAGGCGGATCAAAGTTTCATCGTTCCACCAGCACACTGCGATCAGCACCACCAGCAGCACAAAGGCGGCTTGCAGGGTAAAGACGGCGGCCTGCCGTACCCGGTGGTACTTGCGTGCGCCGTAGTTGAAGGACGCCACCGGCTGCAAGCCCTGGCCCACGCCGATGGCCACTGAGAGGATAAACATAAAAATGCGGGACACGATGCTCATGCCCGCCACGGCGGCATCGCCGTAGCTGCGGGCGGCGATGTTCAGCAGCATGCCGCCGATGCTGTTCAGCCCCTGACGGCCAAAGCTGGGCGCGCCGCCTGCAAGGATCTGAAAAAACTCGCGCGGCTCCCGGGTGACGGCAGAAAGCCGGAACTGGCTGACCGTTTTGCCCCGCAGGAACATATACAGCAGAATGCCAAAGCTGATGGTCTGACTGAGGGCGGTGGCGATACCGGCACCAGCAGTGCCCAGCCCTAAAGCGAACATGAACAGCGGGTCCAGTGCGATGTTCAAAAGCCCGCCGGTGACAAGCCCGATCATGGCAAGGTTCGCTTTGCCCTCATACCGCAGGATATTGTTCATGACCAGACTGGAGATCATCAGCGGTGCGGCAAGCAGGATAGGCCGGGCGTAGGCGCAGGCATGGGGCAGGATGGTTTCGGTGCTGCCCAGCAGCATCATGAAGTCCGGCAGGGTGGCAAGGCCGACTACCGCCAGCACTACGCCAAAGGCAAGTGCCGTAAAAAAGCTGGTGGAAGCAAAGCGGGTGGCGGCGTGGGTATCCTGACTGCCCAAGCGGCGGCTGATGATGGTGCCGGAGCCGTGCCCCAGCATAAAGCCCAGCGCCTGTATGATGGCCATCAGGCTGGAAACGACGCCCACCGCGCCGGAAGCGCTGGTGGAGATGTGCCCCACAAAAAAGGTATCGGCCAGATTATAGATGCTGGTGATCAGCATACTTAAAATGGTGGGCGCGGCCAGACTGAGGATCAGCCGGGGGACAGGGGTCTCGGTCATTTTGTGATACTGCACTGCAGTGCGGTCCTGCTGGGTCATGGGCAAATATCCCTCCTTCAAAAACGAGAAAGCCGCCCCTTCCAGAGCGGCAGATAGTCCTGATAGAAACAGTATAACGCAGTTGCGGCAAAATGTCGAGAGGGAGAAAAAACGGCCTTTCTCCCCTGCGAAGGGGCAAAAAAGAGGGCGAAAACAGGATGGTTTCTATATAAAGTGCTAAAGAATTGTCGAATTGCTTGTGAAAAATCACGATATGTGGTATGCTTTATAAGAAGGAATTGGAAAAATCTGTGCATTTTATGATTGGGAGGGATTTATACATGAAATCCGTAGCACAAACTGTGATTGAGGCCGACCGCTTTTATACCATTGCCGCCCACACCGGCAACGTCATTCAGGCAGTGGAGGGCAGCAAGGACGGCGGCACTGTCCGTCTGGGTAAGTACGACCACAAGCCTGAGCAGGAGTGGAGCTTTGTCCGAGAGGGCGATGGCGTGTACCGCATCCGCAACCGTGCCTCCGGCAAGCTGCTGGATTTGACCATGACCGGCACTGCCAACGGCACCTGGCTGCACCTGTGGGAGGACGTGGGCGGCACGTCCCAGATGTGGAAGGTAGAGCACACCCCGGAGGGTACCGTGCGTCTGCGCTCCTCTTGGGCGGGCGGCAAGTGCGTGGACACCGTGGGCATCGGTGCCGAGGTGGGCGCAGTGCTGCAGATCTGGCAGGAAGTGCCCGGCGGTGGCGACCAGCTGTGGGTCATCTCTGAGGTAAAGGACCGCGTAAAGCGTGCCGCTAAGGTTGAACAAGCAGCGCCCGCTGCCGAGACTGCGGCTGCACCGGCCAAGGAAGCCGCTCCCACCAAGAAGCCCGCAGCCCGCAAGCCCCGCACCACCAAGAAGGTGGAGGAGAAGCCCGCTGCGCCCGCCGCAAAGGCCGCAGAGCCGGTCAAGGCAGAAAAGCCCGCCGCGAAGAAAACTGCTAAGGCAAAGGCAGAACCTGCTGCCCCCGCCGCAGAGGTGAAGGCTGCTCCCGCCGTGGAAGCCAAGGCTGAACCGGCTGCTAAGGCTGCTCCCGCTGCGGAAGCTAAAACTGCCCCTGCCGCAAAGCCCAAGGCAAAGCGTGCACCCTGCAAAAAGGCCGTAAAGAAATAAGAAATCATAAAACGCAAAAAAAATCGGACAGACCGAAGTCTGTCCGATTTTTTTGCGTTTATATAAGCTTTTTATGCAGCAGGGGCGGCAGCGTCATCGCTCTGGGCGGCGGTCTGCACGAACTGCACGATGCTCTCGATGGTCTGGCGCAGCTGCACAAGGCTTTCCACGTCAGAATCCTGCATCCGGGAGGTGGGTGCGGTCACCACGGTCTGGGCGGCAGTCACCGTGCCGGAAAGCTCTGCATGGATGTGGTGGGCGGGCACATCCAGCAGGATGTGAACCTTGGGGGACAGGGACTTGAGCAGTCCCTGCTTTTCAATGCCCAGAATCAGCTGCGGCGCATCCTCCCCGGCGGCGAGGTTTGGCAGCTGGAGGTAGAGGTAACCCTCCTTGGCGTTGGCGGGCTGCACGGTCTGAATCTGTTTTATTTCCAGCTGAAAGTCGTTCACCTGCTGCAAGCTGGTGGCGGCGGGGTCTACCCCCAGCAGGGCAGCCAGCTGGTCTTGAGAGATGTAGCTGCCCAGCGACCAGCCCGGCAGCAGCAGGCTGGCCAGCGGATACTCGGCTACAACGGTGCTGCGCAGCTTATTGTACAGCTGCCCGGCGTCGTACAGGGTCTCTTCCTCGCTGATGTACATCCGGGTCAGAGGGGCATCGTTGACGGTGCTGGTGCCCGTCGGGTACAGCGCCAGCTGCACCGCACGGGGGGTGTACTGGCCGGTCAGACTGCCGGTGGTGCCGCCGAACTTATCCAGCAGGGCGTAAAGGGCGGGGGGCTCGGCCTCGGTGGAGGTAATGGTGTAGTCCAGCGCAAAGCTGGCACCGCTCTGGAATGCCTTGATCTTGCGGCTGACGAAGCTGTACAGCACTGCCGCAGCCACCACGCACACCAGAACCAGACACAGCAGAACGATCAGCGCCGCACGCAGGCCGGTGCGCTTTTTGTGGGAAGATGCCATGGGAAAACCTCTCCTTCCGGTAAAACGTATTTGCTTCAGCATAACGGAACTGCCCGCAAATGTCAAGCGCCGCAAACTGCGGACAAAAGAAAAAACCTGAAACATTTCTGTTTCAGGTTTCTGGCGGAAAGATGGGGATTCGAACCCCAGAACGCTTTTGACACGTTACACGATTTCCAGTCGTGCGCCTTAGACCAACTCAGCCATCTTTCCACATCTTCTGTTCTGCCTTTGGGCGGGTACCCTTGGCGCTCCACTATAATACCTGAAAGCAGGCTTTTTGTCAAGGATTTTTTTGAAAAAAATCAGACTTTTTTAAAAATGACGAAAAAACGCGAGAAAGCGTTCTGCCGCATGGACGGAAAGCACAAAAAGCCCTTGACGCACCTTTAAAATGGGTCTATATTGAGGGCAAAGAGCGCTGCGGTGGGTCATTTTGTGCCGCAGCGGCGGGAAATATAAGGAGGATGCTTTATGACTTATCCTGAAGTGCTTGCCAATGCCCGTACCTGCATTGGTCAATACTGCAAGGCATGCCCGGTGTGCAACGGCGTGGCCTGTAAAAACCAGATCCCAGGCCCGGGTGCCAAGGGCGTGGGCGATACCGCCATCCGCAATTATAATAAGTGGGCAGATATCCGGGTGAACATGGACACCCTGTGCCCCGGCGGTGCACCGGACACCACGCTGGAGCTGTTCGGCAAAAGCTTCCGCTACCCCTTCTTTGCGGGCCCTGTGGGCGCAGTGAACCTGCACTACTCCGATACCTACACCGATATGACCTATAACGATGTACTGGTGCGCGCCTGTGCCGAAAACGGCATTGCTGCCTTTACCGGCGACGGCACCAACCCCACCGTGATGGAGATGGCTACCCGCGCCATCGGTGCTGCGGGCGGCTGTGGCGTGCCCACCATCAAGCCGTGGAACATTGACACCATCCGCGAGAAAATGGCACAGGCCAAGGCCAGCGGCTGCTTTGCCGTGGCCATGGACGTGGATGCAGCGGGTCTGCCCTTCCTGAAGAACATGACCCCGCCCGCCGGCAGCAAGAGCGTGGAGGAGCTGGCAGAGATCGTGCAGCTGGCAGAGCGTCCCTTCATCGTCAAGGGCGTGATGACCGTCAAGGGCGCACTGAAGGCAAAGCAGGCCGGTGCCGCCGCCATCGTGGTGTCCAACCACGGCGGTCGCGTGCTGGACCAGTGCCCTGCCACCGCCGAGGTGCTGCCGGAGATCGCCGCAGCCCTCAAGGGTACCGGCGTGAAGGTGCTGGTGGACGGCGGCATCCGCACTGGCGTGGATGTGTTCAAGGCGCTGGCACTGGGCGCAGACGGCGTGCTGATCTGCCGCCCCTTCGTGACTGCTGTCTACGGCGGCGGCGCAGAGGGCGTGAAGTGCTACATCGACAAGCTGGCCGGGGAACTGGCCGACACCATGCAGATGTGCGGTGCCCATACGCTGGCTGAGATCACCCCGGACATGGTGCGGGTCTGAGCTTTCTATTATAAGTAACAAAAAAGGAGATGCCCAACAGGACATCTCCTTTTTGTTACTTCAAAGTGCCGTCCAGCACCTGCTGGTAATACCACGGCTTCGGGGCGTGGAAGGTCTTGCCGCTGAGGAAGGCAAAGTCCGGCTGGTTGAAGTGGGGCATGGTGAGTTCCCATGCGCACAGGGCCTGATACTTGAGCTTCAGCTCGCGGTTGGCGGTGTTGTTGCCGTATTTGCTGTCGCCCAGAATGGGGCAGCCGATGCTGGCCATGTGGGCGCGGATCTGATGGGTGCGGCCGGTGATCAGCTGCACCTTCAGCAGGGCCAGACGGCCGGAGACGGCGATGGTCTCGTACCGGGTCTCCACTTCCTTGGCACCGGGCTGCTTGTCCTCCACGATCTTCACGATGCCGCGGTCCGCGTCCTTGAGCAGATAGCCGCCCAGAGTGGCATCCGGCGGCATCGGACGGCCGAAGGTGACGCAGAGGTAGGTCTTTTTCACTTCGCGGTTCTTGATGGCTGCAAGGAACAGCTCTTCGGCCTCCGGGGTCTTGGCAACGATGACAAGGCCGCTGGTGCCGGTGTCCAGCCGGTGGCACAGCGCCGGGGTGTACAGGTCGTTCTCCTTGTACTCGCCTTGCTTGTTCAGGTACAGCAGCGCCCGGTTCAGCAGGGTGTCGTCCTCCGGGCCATCCACCGCAACACCGGCGGGCTTGTTCACGATCAGGATCTGCGGGCAGTCGTACACCACTTGCGCCGGAGTGCGGGCGTTCTTCCATGCGGGGCCTTCCACCCGGCGGTCGGCGTCCAGCACATCGTCCAGAATGAACAGCTTGATCTCGTCGCCCGCCATCACGCGGGTGGAAAGCGGCTGCTTTTTGCCGTTCAGCTTGATCTTGTTCTCCCGCAGCGCCTTGTTCAGGCGCCCGGGGGTCAGGGCGGGGTATTGCTGGGTCAGATAATTGTCCAGCCGGGTGGGGGCAAGACATTTTACTTTTAAGATTTTCACGGAAATTTTCCTCTCTATCTTGAAATAGAATGTGTCTTTGAATCGTTTTTATTGTAGCGGAACAAAAACCGCGCGTCAAGCGCAGAGAAAAGGAAATGTTGACTTTTCCGCGCGGGTGACGTATGACACCGAGACAGGTGTGGAAAACACCGCCCCGACAACAACAGAAGAAGGTATAGAATATGAAACTGAACAAAAAGGTGCTGGCCGTTACGGCCATTCTGGCAGTGGGCATTCTGGCAGGCTGCGGCAGCAGCAACAGCACCGCAGGCAGCGCAGCAAGCGCACCGGCTTCCGGCGTGGAAAGCAGTGCGGCTTCGTCCGAAGCAGCCGGTGAGACGGGCGATGTGCTGCCCATCGCCGCCGGGGATCTGAACGAGATCAAGACGGGTTCCTACAAGTTTGCAGCCAGCATCACCAAGGTGGCCGACGGCCAGGCGACCCTGAGCGTATACGGCTACGACAGCTACCTGCCCAAGGACATCGACGCCTTGCAGAAGGGCAGCGTGCTTCGGATCCACGACCAGGGCGACACCACCGTGACCAAGCTGACTGTGACCAGCATCGACAGGGATGCCGACAACGGCTATGTGACCATCAACGGCGGCATCGAAGCGGGCGGCGTGGAGCTGACGCTGGACCACGATGTGTACCGCACCGTGACCTTTGACGATTACCCCGTCTACTATGAGATGGGCGAGGTGACCCTGCCTCTGGCCGGGGGCGTGACCCTGAGCGACAGCTCGGCCGACCCGCAGGCTTCCGCCGTGGAGACGGACGGTGCCGATGCCGTGGCCGAGGCCGTCAACGCCGAGCCGGACGGCTGGACGCCCAACAACACCCTGGTCTTTACCGAGGATGGCACCATCAGCAGCATCGTCCGCATCTGGGTGCCGTAACCTTGTTTCAGGTAAAGCGCGGTTTTTGTGGAAAACCCGTTGACAAACGCTTCCGGGATGCTATAATTTAAGTGTACGCAAGGGGCACTGTGCCTTTTTGCGGGATGTGAATTATGACAGATGGCAATGATGGGGTCAGAAATGCACACACCACCGTCCAGAGAGAGCGCCCATGGCTGTAAGGTGCTCCGGTCGGGTTCATTTCGCGCCACCCCGGAGCTTCCGGCGAATGTAAACCGGACGCTGCGCAGCGTTAATGCGCCGAAAGCGGCAGGGGACATGTGATCCTTTGCAATTTGGGTGGTACCACGGAGTTTGATGCACAAGCAGCCTTCGTCCCTTTTGGGATGAGGGCTGTTTTTTGTTTTTTCACCGTGCCGCCCCTCTGCCATAACAGCATAAAAAACGGCGTATAAGCGCCAAAGACGATTGAGGAGAGAAAGATCTATGCAATGGACCGGTTTGAATGAACTGCGCGAAAAGTACCTGAGCTTCTTTGAAAGCAAGGGTCATCTGCGTCTGGACAGCTTCCCCCTGGTACCCAAGAACGACCCCAGCCTGCTGCTGATCAACAGCGGTATGGCTCCCATGAAGAAGTGGTTCCTGGCACAGGAGGAGCCGCCTCGCCACCGCGTGACTACCTGCCAGAAGTGCATCCGCACCCCGGATATCGAGCGCGTGGGCATCACTGCCCGCCACGGCACCTTCTTTGAGATGCTGGGCAACTTCTCTTTCCAGGATTACTTCAAGGACGAGGTCATTCCTTGGGCTTGGGAGTTCCTGACCAGCGATGAGTGGATGGCCATCCCCAAGGATCGTCTGCACATCTCTGTGTACGAGGAGGATGACGAGGCCTACGATATCTGGACCAAGAAGGTCGGCATTGCCCCGGACCACATGGTGCGTCTGGGTAAGGAGGATAACTTCTGGGAGCACGGCTCCGGCCCGTGCGGCCCCTGCTCCGAGATCTACTTTGACCGCGGCCCTGAGTACGGCTGCGGCAAGCCGACCTGCGGCGTGGGCTGCGACTGCGACCGCTATATGGAGATCTGGAACCTCGTGTTCAGCCAGTTCGACGCCGACGGCAAGGGCCACTACGAGCGTCTGGCACGCCCCAACATTGATACCGGCATGGGCTTGGAGCGTCTGGCCTGCGTGATGCAGAACGTGGGCAACCTGTTCGAGGTGGACACCGTGCAGAGCGTGCTGCACCATGTGGAGCACATTGCAGGCAAGACCTACAAGCAGGACCCCAAGAACGATATTTCTATCCGCGTTATCACCGACCATATCCGCAGCTGCACCTTTATGGTGTCTGACGGCATCCTGCCCTCCAACGAGGGCCGTGGCTATGTGCTGCGCCGTCTGCTGCGCCGTGCCGCCCGCCATGGCCGTATGCTGGGCATCGACCACCCCTTCCTCGTGGATCTGGTGGAGACCGTCATCCAGTCCAGCGAGTCCGCTTACCCCGAACTGCGCGAGCATGACGCCTATATCAAGAAGGTCATCGGCACCGAGGAGGCAAACTTTGCCCGCACCATCGATGCCGGCATGAACATCCTGAACAACATGATCGACCGTCTGGAGAAGGCACACGAGAAGCTGCTGAGCGGCTTGGACGTGTTCAAGCTGAACGATACCTTCGGCTTCCCGCTGGATCTGACCAAGGAGATCGCCGCCGAGCAGGGTCTGGAGATCGACGAGGACGGTTTCCACGCAGAGATGAAGAAGCAGAAGGAGCGTGCCCGCGCCGAGCGTCTGAAGAAGAACATCTCCGGCTGGAGCGAGGATCTGTTCGGCGCACTGGAAGCCGAGCCCACCGTCTTTACCGGCTACGACACCCTGACCGACAAGGGCACCGTTGTGGCGCTGAGCGATGAAGAGACCCTGACCGATGCCATTGCCACCGATGAGGAGGCAAAGGACGGCGTGCTGGTGGTGCTGGACAAGACCCCCTTCTACGCTGAGATGGGCGGTCAGGCTGCCGACCACGGCGTGCTGAACGGTGCCGAGTGCAGCCTGCGCGTGCTGGACGTGAAAAAGACCCCCAAGGGCTACTACGTCCACACCTGCGTGCTGGAAAGCGGCATTGTGAAGGTGGGCGATGTGCTGACCGCACAGGTGGACAAGGGCTACCGCATGGCCATTGCCCGCAACCACACCGCTACCCACCTGCTGCAGGCTGCCCTGCGTGAGGTGCTGGGCGACCATGTGCATCAGGCGGGCTCCTATCAGGATGCCTCCATCACCCACTTCGACTTTACCCACTTCAGCGCCGTGACTCCCGAGGAGCTGGCACGGGTGCAGAAGATCGTCAACGATAAGATCTTTGATTCCATGAATGTCACCGTGCAGGAGATGCCGGTGGAAGAGGCCAAGAAGCTGGGCGCAATGGCTCTGTTTGGCGAAAAGTACGGCAAGGTGGTCCGCGTGGTGGATATCGAGGGCTGGTCTACCGAGTTCTGCGGCGGCACCCATGTCAAGAATACTGCCCAGATCGGCGGCTTCAAGATCGTCAGCGAGTCCTCTGTGGCTGCCGGCATCCGCCGTATCGAAGCCGTCACCGGCCGCAACCTGCTGATCCGTGCAAACCTGCAGGAGGCCATGCTGCATGAGGTGGCAAACACCCTCAAGGCCAACAATGTGGCTGCTCTGCCCGCCCGTGCCGAGGCTGTGATGGCTGAGAACAAGGCCATGAGCCGCGAGCTGGAGGAGATGAAGGCCAAGATCGCCGCCTCCAAGGTGGACAGCCTGTTCGACAATGCCGAGGAAGCAGACGGCGTGAAGATCGCCTCTGCATACTTTACCGGTACCACCGGCGACACCCTGCGCGGTATGTGCGACAGCATCCGCGACAAGGCCGTGAACCCCGTGGTGGCTGTTCTGGTGGGCAAGGCCGAGGATAAGATCACCATGGCCGTTACCGTGAATAAGCTGGCACAGGAAAAGGGCCTCAAGGCCGGTGTGCTGGTCAAGGAACTGTCCGCTATCGCAGGCGGCAAGGGCGGCGGCAAGCCGGACTTTGCAATGGCCGGTCTGAAGGACGAGACCAAGATCGACGAGGCACTGGCTGCTGTGAGCGCTATCGTCAAGAAGGCTCTGGGCTAAAAAGGATCTATGTCCCGTGCCCCGGTGCTGGTACAGCGCCGGGGCGGCGGGCTTTTGTAGAAGCAGGAAGGAGTGTTCCCCCATGGAAGATTGTCTGTTTTGCATGATCGCAGAGGGCAAGATCCCCTCTAAAAAGCTGTACGAGGATGACCAGGTAGTGGCATTCTACGACATCAACCCGCAGGCAAAGGTGCATTTCCTTGTGGTTCCCCGCAAGCACATCTCCTCTGCCGCTGTGCTGACCGAAGAGGATGGTGCTCTGCTGGGCCACATCTTCACCGTCATCGCAAAGCTGGCCAAGGAGCAGGGATTGGAAAACGGCTACCGCGTCATCTCCAACGTGGGCGAGGACGCAGGCCAGACCGTGAAGCATCTGCATTTCCATGTTCTGGGCGGCGAAAAACTGCCTGTCTGATTCCAATACGAAAGGGAGATTTTTGATTATGGCTGAAACTTATACCCTGCACGTTGCAGGCCTGACCCGTGAGCTGACCATCTGCAAGGTGAACGACCACATGGACATTGCCGCGTTCATTATGCTGGGTGATGCCGAGCTGACCGTGGCCGCTGCTGCGGAGCTGCTGAAGAAGTGCCCGGATTTTGATATCCTGCTCACCGCCGAGGCCAAGGGCATCCCGCTGGCGCACGAGATGAGCCGCCAGAGCGGCAAGCCCTATATCTGCGCCCGCAAGGGGGTCAAGCTGTATATGCCGGACCCCGTTGTGGTGGAGGACCAGTCCATTACCACTGCCGGTAAGCAGAAGCTGGTCATCGACCGCAAGGAGCTGGAAAAGATGAACGGCAAGCGGGTGCTGGTGGTGGACGATGTCATCTCCACCGGCGGCTCTCTGAAGGCGCTGGATGCGTTGGCTGAAAAGACCCAGTGCACCATCGTGGGTCAGGCCGCTGTTCTGGCCGAGGGCGACGCTTCCGAGCGCAAGGATATCATCTTCCTTGAGCCGCTGCCCCTGTTCTTCCACTAAGCTGGGATGCGCCGCCCACTCTGCGCGTTCTGCGCCGGAATGATGGGCCTTAGTTTCCTATGGACTTTTTTGCCGCAAACGGAGCTTTTTATGCCGTTTGCGGCATTTTTTGTCGCCTTTTTGCTGCTGCTCTGCATCCCGGATGGCAGCCGTAAGCTGGCGGTCTGCCTGCTGCTGGGCGCACTGGCGGGGCTTTGCGCGGTGCATACCACGAGCGCCCGGCTGGAGCGTGCCCGGTCAAATTACGCCGGGCGCACCGTGCTGCTGACTGCCGAGGTGGAACGCGCGGACAGCAGCTATTTTTCGGACACAGTAGACGCGACCCTGTGGGTGGAAAACGTGAATGGTAGTCCGGCGGGCTTCCGCATCACCTGTGCAGAGCTGCCCGCCTGCGCGGCAGGGCAGCGGGTGCAGGGCTGGTTCACGCTGCAACAACTGGACATGGAAGAGCGGACGGCACAGTATGCAGACGGCATCGCTTTGCAGGCAGAGCCTGTACCGGAAAAGCCGCAGCTTACCGTACTGGGCGAGAGCGGCAGCTTCCGTGCCCGCACCCACCGCTTGCAGCAAAAACTGAGCGAGAGCCTGCGCCGTGCCATGCACCGGGACACCGGCGGCGTGCTGGCAGCTATGACGGTGGGAGACCGCAGCGGGCTTTCGGCACAGCTGCGCAGCGCCTACCGGGGCGCAGGGCTTTCCCATGTGCTGGTGGTCAGCGGCATGCACGTTTCCATCCTGTGCGGGGATATCCTCAGCGTGCTGCTGCCCTATCGCTGGGAGCAGAACTACCGCAGCCGCAGACGGCGCACGGTCTGGAAAAGCCTGCTGGCGCTGGTGCTGATGGGTGTGACCGGCTTTACACCCTCGGTGCGCCGCGCTGCCGTGGCGGTGTGGGTCAGTGCCTTGGGTGTGTGGGTGTGGGGGCCGGCAGATGTCCTCACCTCGCTGGCGGCGGCAGGCATCCTGATGACTGCTGCCAACAGCTATGCGGTGTGGGATATCGGCTTTGAGCTTTCCTTTGCGGCAGTGGTGGGCACGGTGGCGGGCAAAGCCTGCATCCGCCGGATGCGGGACGCCCATGACAGGCGGTTTTGGATCAAAGCCGGGGAAAACCGGCAAAGGCCGGTCAGGCGCCCGTGGTTCAACAGGCTGCCGGAACGGCTTCAGGGTCTTGTAGAAAGTGCCTGTATTGCCGCCTGCGCCTCGGCGGCTACCTTCCCGGTACTGGTGCTGCGGGGCTTGAGTGTCAGCGCGTGGGCGGTGGTCTCCAGCATCGCGGTGCTATGGATGGTGCAGCCGCTGCTTCTGCTGGGGCTGGCAGTGGCTTTTGTGGGGCTGGTGCCGTGGCTGGCACCGGTGCACGGGGTGCTCTCCCGGGCGGCAGACCTGCTCACCGGGCTATTGAACGGTTGGGCGGTCTGGCTCAGCACAAAGCCCGGTGCGGCCATCTACTTTGATACCGCCTACGCGGCGCTGGTCTGTCTGCTGCTGTGCGGGCTTGGGGTGCTGGCCTTCCGCTGGCGGGTGCGTCTGCGGGTGGCGCTGCCGGGCATCCTGCTGGTAGCAGCGGTGGGCATCGGGCTGGGAAACGCCCTCAGCCGGGACGTGGTGCACATCGACCTTGTAGGCAGCGCACAGGCACCTGCGGTGGTGATTGCCCAGAACGACCGGGCGGTGGTGCTGTTCCGGGGCGGCAGCGCCGCCCAACGTGCGGTGGAAAACCAGCTGGCGCGGCGGGGCGTGCGCACCGTGGAACTGGTGGTAGACCTGCGCATGAACGCAAAAACTGCCTGTACTCTGCCCGCGCAGCAGGGCATCCGGGCAGAGCGTTTGCCGTTCTATACCAGCCGCAAGCTGCGCTGCACCTCGGCGGCGGTGGAGCTGCTGCGCACCCGGGAAGGATGCCTTGTGCGGTTGAGCATCGGCAACCGACAGTTTGTGACCTTGAGCGGCAAGGCAGAACTGGCGCAGCCGCTGCAAACGGAGTGGCTGATCGCCACGCCGAAAGAGCCGGAGGCGGTGCAGTACCAAAAACTGCTGGCGCTGCGCAGTTACAGCTGGATGCCACCGGAAACGCAGTACACAGTCTCCCTCAGCCTGCGCCGCACCGGCGGCGAAAAACTAGGGTAGCGCTTTGCAATCCGGGCCGAGTGTGGTACAATACAAGGAGCATTTTATAACAGGAAAGGGGCATTTGCATGGCCACGGAAGCAAAACTCCGGCAGCTGGCCGACAAGGGCTGCCCGGTCTACTATTTTTATTCCAGCGAGCGGTATCTGGTACGGCAGGCAGTGGCGGCAGCGGTGCGGGTGCTGTCGGCAGATAGTGACGAGGATGCCACCATCCTGGACGGCGCTGCCCCGGAGCTGGAGCAGCTCATCATGGCAGCGGGTACCATCTCCTTTTTCGGCACTAGGCGTGTGGTGGTGCTGCCGGAAATAGACCCTGCCGCCTACGGCAGCAAGGACTTGGACGAGCTGTGCAGCACCCTTTCCAGCCTGGAAAACGCCGTGGCGGTGCTGGGCAGCGTGTTCCCGCTGGAGCGCGGCAAGCTCAAGCTGGGCAAGCAGGCGCAAAAGCTGCAAGCCCAGTGCAAGGCCATCGGCTACACCGAGGAGATGGCAAAGCCCCGCCCCTTTGAACTGAAAAATCTGATGATGGAGCGGGCAAAGGTGCAGGGCGCAGCCCTGCCGGACGGCGCAGCCACCGCATTGCTGGAGCGCTGCGGCGAGGACCCCTTTCTGCTGGAAAACGAGGTGGATAAGCTCTGTGCGCTGTCCGGCTACCAGACCGTGAGCGCCTCCATGGTGGCAGAGATGGGCACGGTAAGTCTTGAAGCGGATGTGTTCGAGATGATCCGCATGATCACCGCCAAAAACGCCACCGGAGCCTGCAAAAAGCTGCAGACCCTGCTGCGATTGCAGCAGGAGCCCATTGCCATTACGGCGGCGATGATCGGCAGCTATGTGGATCTGTACCGGGTCAAGCTTGGGGCGGCAAAGCGAAAAAATTACAGTGCAGTGCACAAGGATTTTGGCTATAAGGGCAGCGACTACCGGCTGAAGCGCTCGGCAGAGACTGCTGCCCACTACACCCTGCCCCAGCTGGAAGCCTGCTTACAGGTGCTGCTGGAGTTGGACCAAAGCCTGAAAAGCCAGCCTGTGGCGGCGCAGACACTGCTGGAAACAGCACTGTGCCGTCTGGCGCTGGCGGGGAGCGAAAGATGATGCAAAGCGAGATGATCCATACCGACCGGGTGCTGATCGTGGAGGGCAAGTACGATGCCGTCCGTCTGGCGCACCTGACCGATGCCATGATCCTGCTGACGGACGGTTTTGGCATTTATAAAGACAAACAGCGCCAGCAGCTGTTCCGGGCGCTGGCGCAGAAAAACGGCCTGATCTTACTCACGGATTCGGACGCGGCAGGCTTCCGCATCCGCAATTACATCACTAATATGGTAGGTGCGCAGAACGTGGTGCAGGCCTATGTGCCCGCCATCCACGGCAAGGAAAAGCGCAAGGCGCAGCCCGGCAAGGAGGGTCTGCTGGGGGTAGAGGGCGTGGACGACGCCCTTGTGCGGCAGGCACTGCTGGACGCCTTGGGTGAGGAAGCCGGAGCCGTGCCGGTGCGCCCGGCGGGGCGGCAGACCACCTATACCGACCTGTACGAGTGGGGGCTTTCCGGCAAGCCCGGCAGCGCCGAGCGCAAGGCCAGACTCTTGAATGCGCTGGGGCTGCCGCCGCGCCTTTCCAAAAAGGAGCTGGTGGAGGCCTTCAACCGCCTGTACACTTTTGAACAACTGGACGAATTGCAGTTAAAAATTTTGCAGGAGTGAAAAACTAGCTGTGTTTGCCCCACGCCTGCCGCAGCAGTTCCAGCGCGTGAGTCTCCAGCCGGGAAACATAGCTGCGGCTGATGTCCAGCAGCCCGGCGGTCTCCAGCTGGGTCAGGGGCGGCTGCCCGGCCAGCCCATACCGCAGCAGTAAGATCTGCCGCTCCCGGGCGGGCAGGGTGTCCAGCAGCTGCCGCAGCCGCCGGACATCCTCCTGCCGCTCACAGCTGTCCTCCATGCAAAAGCCGTCCTGTATCACGTCCGCTAAGGTCAGCGCCGAGTCCCCGTCTGCCTCCAAGGATTCTTGCAGAGAGACGGTCTGCCCGCTCTTGCGCTCCCGCCGGAACTGCATGCGGATCTCGTTTTCAATGCAGCGGCTTGCATAAGTGGAAAACCGCGCCTTGCGTGTGGCATCAAAGGTATCTACCGCTTTCATCAGTCCGATGGTGCCGATGGAAACAAGATCCTCTTGATCACCCGGCAGAGCGTAATATTTTTTTACGATGTGCGCCACCAGCCGCAGATTGTGGCGGATCAGCTTTTCCCGGGCGGCAGCATCTCCGGTGTGCAGGGCGCTGAAAGCAGCGGCCTCCTCCCGGGCTGTGAGCGGACGCGGAAAGCAGCCGCTTTCCAGATGGAGCGCCAGAAACAGAAATTTTGTGGCGAAAAATTGCAGTAAAGTCAGCAGCACACGATATCCCTCCCGGTACATAGTTGTTAGATTGTATGAGCCGGGGCGCGGATAGTTGCCGGAGAAGCCTTTTGTGCGCAGCAGCTTTTCTGCGGGGGAAAAGCGTGGTATATTGAGGGGGATAACTCGGAATTTAGAGGTGTAAGATGGAATATAAAGAATATGGATCAAAGAATAATGATATTATAATTTTATTACACGGTGGAGGTCTTTCTTGGTGGAATTATATAGATGAAATATCCTTGCTTGAAAATGAATTTCACATAGTTATTCCTATATTAGATGGACATTCAGGAAGTGATACAAATTTTACTTCTATTGAAAGCAATGCTCTAGAAATAATAAATTTTATAAATAAAAATTATAATGGAAAAGTAAAACTAATTGGAGGGCTATCATTAGGCGGACAAATTTTATTAGAAATATTATCTAAAAATCCTGATATATGGTAAGCGGTCAATAATCACCCATCAAGGGCAAAAGAAAAAGCACCTCGGACAGGAGGTGCAGAAAATCAGGTAAGATGGCAATACTGCGGGATGGACTCAGACCACGGAAAAAGAGGTTTGAGCTGTTCCATTGCAGGCATTTCACCAAGTTTAGGAAGCTCCTGCAGCAGAAACAGCGTAAGCGGTCAATAATCACCCATCAAGGGCAAAAGAAAAAGCACCTCGGACAGGAGGTGCAGAAAATCAGGTAAGATGGCAATACTGCGGGATGGACTCAGACCACGGAAAAAGAGGTTTGAGCTGTTCCATTGCAGGCATTTCACCAAGTTTAGGAAGCTCCTGCAGCAGAAACAGCAGATACCCAAAAGGATCAAGACCATTTCGCCTTGCCGTTTCGATCATACTGAAGCACAGCGCACTTGCATCTGCACCCTTCGAGGTGTCACAAAACAGGAAGTTCCTTCGGGACATAACGAAAGGCTTCACGGTCCGCTCTGCAAGATTGTTGGTAAGCGTCAGACGGCCATCCAGCAGAACACTTTCCAGGGCTTCCCTCTGGTTCAATGAATAAGTCTGTGCCTTGCCAAGATTTGAATTTTTGTCAGATTCAAAGCTGTTCAGAAACTCCCAATACTCATCCATAACAGGTTTCAGTTCTGCCAGGCGATGTGACTTTCGGTCATCCGGCGGCAGATCCTTCCACGACGAATCCAGCGCAAAGATTTTCTCAACGTACTCAAACGCTTTTTGAGATTTGCTGCCCTCCACAGGCTTGTTATCCACGAAGCAGTCCACCCATTTACGCCGCGCATGCGCCCAGCAGCCAATATGAGTTACATTTTCTACCGCATTGTAACCCGAGTAGCCGTCGGTCTGCAGATAGCCTGAGAAGCCCTTGAGCATCTCTTTTGCTACCTGGCCCTTACGGCTGGGTTTGTACTGGTAAAGCGCAATGTTCTTTTCCGGTGAGCAGAACACCCACATCTTCGACATCTGTTTCGATTCGCGGCCATCCTCTTTCAGAACGTGGCAGTCCGTCTCGTCTGCATTGACAATGCCACTCTGGAGAAGTTCATCCCGGAAGGCATCCCATAAAGGGGCAAACCACCGGGAACTTCGAATGACCCAGTTTGCCATTGTGTTCCGTCGCAGGTCAACACCCTGGCTCTTCCAATATTCTTCCTGTCGGTAGAGAGGTACGCCTTTCTGGAACTTTTCCTGCATAACATAAGCGACTGTGGAAGCAGCAGCCATGCTTTTCTTCATGACCGGAACCGGGGCTTTCGCCTGCTCAATGTAGCATTCACCCGTTTCCTGCTCACAGTGAGCACACTTGTAGGTTGCTGTATAATAATCAATCACAGAGAGTTTTGCGGGGATAATGGTAAGCTCAGAGCGAATGTATTTTTCACCGATCCGAACCATCTCAGTGCCGCACCGGGCGCAGATCCGCTCATTCTCTGGCAGCTCGCATAAGACCTTCTGGTGTTCCAGGCCCTCGGTGAGCTCAGCCTTGGTACGCTTTGCTTTGCGTGAATGGGCTGCTACCGGAACAGTTTTCCCCGGCTCGGGAGCTGCGGCATCACAGCAGACTTCCGCTTCATTGAAAAAATCCAACTGCTTGCAGTCGACGTATTCGATCTTCTCGCTGGATTGCCCGAACATACGCTTGCGCAGGCAAACGAGCTGCTCGTTCAGAGACTGCAGCCGGACAAGCGCATCCTTCTGGGCGCGGTTTTCTTCTTCCAGCTTCTGGTTCTTCGCTTCAAGAGCGCGAATGTAGGCGGCAATCTCCGGGGTCAGAGTGCTCAAATCAATCTCCGTCATATTCTTTGCCGCCTTTCTTCTGCATTCTTCACAAGAAGATTATACAGGAGAAAAGAGCAGATTTCCAGCAAAATGAGGGAGATTGCCACGGAGAAAATTACGGTCAAAAAGGCGGTTCGTTTGGTCAGAATATTACGCGAAAAACGCAAGCACTGTTGAAAACTACACATAGAATTTTGGCTTGCCTGGACGGATCGCTTTGGGCTGCTCGATGCTCAGGCCCTGCATGAGCCAAGTGAACTGTTCCCATGTCAGCTCTTTGACTTCTTTTTCATTCCGGGGCCACTGGTATCTGCCGTTGTCCAGTACCTTATACAGAAGAACAAATCCATCCGGTTCCCAAAGCAGTGCCTTTATGCGGTCACACTTCTTGCCACAGAACAGAAACAGGCCGCTTTCATATGGATCCATTTTGAAATTCTGCATCACATAGGGCACCAGGCTTCGTATTCCTTTTCGCATATCTGTGTAGCCTGTAACGATGTACACATTCTTCGCCTGTCGGATATCCCCCAGCATCAGGAAAGACCTTTTATGATTTCCAGGATGTATGCGGCAGACACTGAATTCGGCAAAGAGATCGACAGTTCTCCTTTCCGGATCTCGACCTCCTGCCGGGATGAACGATCTGGAATACGAGTGCCAGATGCCGGTGGAGCAATTTTCACTGGTACGATCGCCTGCTGTTCCATGACCTGCTCTGCCACCTCATCCCGTAGCAAAGCCTGCCAACGCATGAATGTGGAATACTTGATTCCTTTTTCGGAACACCACTCGCGCTTGTTCTTTCCGCTGTGCGCACACTCTTTGATCAGATTCAGATACTGCTGCTTTTTCAGGCTATGATATTCACCGGCCATAGTTCACGCTCCATCCTTTGAGACTTTTTAGACTTCTGATACGTCTCGTTCGATATCTGAAACTTCCGAGACTTTTGCGTCTTTTAATAGTTCCTTGCTATTTGCCTTGGACTTTTTGGATTTCTGAGACTTCTTAGAGTCTATTATCTCATAAAGTGGAGTTGATTATAATACGGATGAAGATTGACCGCTTACGATATATGTGAATGTGCTATTGTTGAAAGCGCTTTGGTAATGCCAATGGACTTTACCTATAAAATGATAGAGCCAATATTTAATTTATCATATTGTTTGATAAGTAAAAAGTGGTTTTCAAAACTACAATTTAAAAGTTTGAAACTTAAAAAAAGCTTGTTTTCTCTATATTATGAAGATACTTGTAAAATTACAAAAGATAATTTAATTGCTTTTATGAAGTCAAATTCTAATTATGAAGTAAAAAATACTTTATCGCATACTAAAGCAAAGACCCTCGTATTAGTTGGAAGTAAAGAAAGACCTATTATGAAAAAATCAGCAACTAAAATTGTTCATTTAATACCAAATAGTGAACTTGAAGTATTACAAGGATATTATCACGGAGATATTAGCATAAATCATGCAGATGATTATGTTGAAAGAGTAAAGAGGTTAGTTCGTTAAATTTCCATTTATCGAGTGACGAAAACAATACATCCTTCTGCGGACAACCCCAAAACGGTTGTCCGCTTTTTTTATACGCTGAAATCTGAAAAAAGACAAAATGCCAAGCAAAACTGAAAAATATCTCATCCTTGCCCGTTACTTTTGGTAGCACAACATGCTTTTAAATATGTACGTTTTTCAATGAATGCAAAGTGAGCAATGATTTCCCACTCTAGTTGACCTGTCCACCGATGCCAAAACGCTGTACGGCATCCTGTTGGACCGCATGGGGCTGTCGGCGAAAAACGGATGGCTGGATGAGCAGGGAAGGGTGTATATCATTTTTCCTGTGCAGGAAGTGATGGATGCACTGGGCTGCGCAGACAACAAGGCAACCAAACTGTTCCGGGAATTGGAAAAGTTTGGTCTGATTGAGCGCAAACGGCGCGGGCTGGGAAAACCCAATCTGATTTACGTCAAAAACTTTGCAGACCCGCGTTTCCGGAATCGTGAAAAGAACGGTTCCGGTGCCGCGGATTCAGCGCAGCAGGAAACGGCAAAATCACGAGGAAATAAGACTGAGTGGAATAAAACCGAGGGGAGTGAACCTGATCCTTTCTCTTCCGACGCGGAGGACGAACCGGATGAGCGCACACGGCTGGAAGCGTATTTTATGCAGTCGTTGGAGGTGGACTTGCTGCTCCGGGTCTGCCCGGATGAGGAAGATACGGCGTACTGGCCCCGCTGATTGCGAGACCCCGCCCAGAAGGCGGGTATGAGATCATCTCCGGCCACCGCCGTCAGCACGCAGCCGAGCTTGCCGGGCTGGACACGCTGCCTGTTATCGTCCGGGAAATGACGGACGATGCCGCCATCCTGCTCATGGTGGACAGCAATCTCCAACGTGAACACATCCTGCCCAGCGAGAGGGCTTTTGCCTACGAAATGAAGCTGGAAGCTCTAAAAAATCAAGGTGCTAGGTCGGATTTAACTTCCCGACAAGTTGTCGGGAAGTTGGAAGCGGCTGATTTGGTCGGAAAAGGAAACGAGGAAAGTGGCAGACAAGTCCAGCGTTTTATCCGCCTGACCAACCTTGTTCCCGAATTGCTGGACATGGTAGATGAAAAGAAAATTGCCTTCAATCCCGCTGTGGAGTTGTCCTATCTGGAAGAAGCCCAACAGCGGGATTTTTTAGAAGCCATGCAGGACACCCAGAATGCGCCGTCCTTATCGCAGGCGCAGCAACTGAAAAAGATAGCACAGCAGGGAGATTTCAGCTATGGTAACGACAACCCCGGCTCCAATGCTCATGTACGGTAAAGAAGCAAGCAACCGAAAACAATAGATAGACCGCCAGCACTACACTATTCCGAACCAAAGACCAAAAGATAAGCATTTTGAGAAAATCTAAACTTTTGGATTTTCCTACAATGCCGACTACGGCGGAATCCCTCCCACTCCTTATATATTTCTTTCTGTATACATTGAATTTGTATTTAGTAAAATGCAGACAACACCACGGATCGGCTTTTGGCTGGACAATTCCAACCAAACACCGCAGCAGACAGTAGAAACCATTCTGAACGTTAGGAAGCCGGTATGATTGTTACATATAAGGGGAAGAAAAATTTCTTTTAGATACTTGTTTTCCTAAAACTGATGTGATATAATAATTCAAACTGATGTGATATAATAATTCAATTCCAGAAAAGGAGTAAAAAATATGCGGCAAGGTTTTCTTAAATAAAACTATAATCAAATAGTGGGAACAAAGGATTATGATAGTCCCTTTTGTAGGGGCTTAGTTTTTTGTACCCAATTTAAGAATACTTTTGCCTTATCAATTTTGACATATCCCCAAAAACAGCACTCACAAACAGGTGTATGCTGTATATGTGTATGTCCGCAAATTATCATCCCCAGTGGTAAAAGTATTTTACTGCTGGGGATTTTTATGCCCTTCGGGGCAGTAAAGGGAGGACAATCACATGAAAATAATCAATATTGGAATTCTTGCCCATGTAGACGCTGGAAAGACGACCTTGACGGAGAGCCTGCTATATGCCAGCGGAGCCATTTCAGAACCGGGGAGCGTCGAAAAAGGGACAACGAGGACGGACACCATGTTTTTGGAGCGGCAGCGTGGGATTACCATTCAAGCGGCAGTCACTTCCTTCCAGTGGCACAGATGTAAAGTCAACATTGTGGATACGCCCGGCCACATGGATTTTTTGGCGGAGGTGTACCGCTCTTTGGCTGTTTTAGATGGGGCCATCTTGGTGATCTCCGCTAAAGATGGCGTGCAGGCCCAGACCCGTATTCTGTTCCATGCCCTGCGGAAAATGAACATTCCCACCGTTATCTTTATCAACAAGATCGACCAGGCTGGCGTTGATTTGCAGAGCGTGGTTCAGTCTGTTCGGGATAAGCTCTCCGCCGATATTATCATCAAGCAGACGGTGTCGCTGTCCCCGGAAATAGTCCTGGAGGAAAATACCGACATAGAAGCATGGGATGCGGTCATCGAAAATAACGATAAATTATTGGAAAAGTATATCGCAGGAGAACCAATCAGCCGGGAAAAACTTGTGCGGGAGGAACAGCGGCGGGTTCAAGACGCCTCCCTGTTCCCGGTCTATTATGGCAGCGCCAAAAATGGCCTTGGCATTCAACCGTTGATGGATGCGGTGACAGGGCTGTTCCAACCGATTGGGGAACAGGGGAGCGCCACCCTATGCGGCAGCGTTTTCAAGGTGGAGTATACAGATTGCGGCCAGAGGCTTGTCTATCTGCGGCTATACAGCGGAACGCTGCGTCTGCGGGATACGGTGGCCCTGGCCGGGAGAGAAAAGCTGAAAATCACAGAGATGCGTATTCCATCCAAAGGGGAGATTGTTCGGACAGATACCGCCCATAAGGGCGAAATTGTCATCCTTCCCAGCGACAGTTTGAGATTAAACGATATATTGGGGGACAAAACCCAACTTCCTCGTGAAATGTGGAGTGATGCTCCCCTCCCCATGCTGCGGACGACGATTGCGCCGAAAACGGCAGCGCAAAGAGAACGGCTGCTGGACGCTCTTACGCAACTTGCGGATACTGACCCGCTTTTGCGCTGCGAGGTGGATTCCATCACCCATGAGATCATTCTTTCTTTTTTGGGCCGGGTGCAGTTGGAGGTCGTTTCCGCTTTGCTGTCGGAAAAATACAAGATTGAAACAGTGGTAAAGGAACCCACCGTCATTTATATGGAGCGGCCGCTCAAAGCAGCCAGCCACACCATCCATATCGAGGTGCCGCCCAACCCGTTTTGGGCATCTATCGGACTGTCTGTTACACCACTCCCGCTTGGCTCCGGCGTACAATACGAGAGCCGGGTTTCGCTGGGATACTTGAACCAGAGTTTTCAAAACGCTGTCAGGGATGGTATCCGTTACGGGCTGGAGCAGGGCTTGTTCGGCTGGAACGTAACGGACTGTAAGATTTGCTTTGAATACGGGCTTTATTACAGTCCAGTCAGCACGCCGGCGGACTTCCGCTCATTGGCCCCGATTGTATTGGAACAGGCATTGAAGGAATCGGGGACGCAGCTGCTGGAACCTTATCTCTCCTTCATCCTCTATGCGCCCCAGGAATACCTTTCCAGGGCTTATCATGATGCACCGAAATACTGTGCCACCATCGAAACGGCCCAGGTAAAAAAGGATGAAGTTGTCATTACTGGCGAGATTCCCGCCCGCTGTATACAGGCATACCGTACTGATCTGGCCTTTTACACCAACGGGCGGAGCGTATGCCTTACAGAGCTGAAAGGATATCAGGCCGCTGTCGGTCAGCCGGTCATCCAGCCCCGCCGTCCAAACAGCCGCCTGGACAAGGTGCGCCATATGTTTCAGAAGGTAATGTAAAGATACATAATCGTCAAGACGGCAACAATCAGAAGTTATGGAGGGTAACAATGGAATATAGTAAGGAAGATTTAATGGAAGCAAAAAAGCAAATTTTGGGGAGTGGGAGAGAACATGGGAACAGAGGAAAGTAAAAAAATCTGGGAGGAGAACGCACAATTTTGGGATAATGCAATGGGTGACGAATCTAATGAATTTCACAGAGAGGTAGTGCGTCCCAAAGTAACGGAACTTCTATCTCCTAATCCTGCGGATTACATTTTGGATATTGCGTGTGGCAATGGAAATTATTCTTCGTATCTTGCACAAAGAGGCGCTTCGGTTGTCGCTTTTGATTACAGCAAAAAAATGATAGAATTGGCTAAAAGACGGCAATCACAATATGCAAAACAAATTGAATTTTGTGTGGCGGATGCGACCGATAGAAAAAGTATATTAGAATTAAAAAGAAATCGAGCCTTTACGAAAGCAGTTTCTAATATGGCAATTATGGATATTACGGATATTGAACCACTTCTTATGGCTGTTTATGAACTGTTGCAGGAAAGCGGAATTTTTGTCTTTGCAACGCAACACCCTTGTTTTGTCACGTTGACTGAAAAATATATGACACCGCACAGTTACTATGATATAGCGATTGAAGGGCAACCGAAAGAGCAGATTTATTATCATCGTTCCATACAAGATATTTTTAACCTTTGTTTTAGAGCTGGATTTGTCATTGATGGATTTTATGAAGAATGTTTTAAAACCAACAAAGAAATTCCTATGGTAATGATAGTAAGGCTTAAGAAGGTAAAACGTGATAGCTTAAAATAAATTCAAGTTTGTCGGGTAAATAGCAAACCCAGCCGAGCCAGTCAACGGTCAAGATGAACGGCGCATATGCGCAGCCGTTGACAGCCCCGCCCGCCTTTGCTGGTAGGCAATCAAGGGGCGACAGCAAGAAGTGCCACCGCCCCGCACTATTATTCAGAAAGGGGAATTTCCATGACCGACCAGATAGCCTATCAAGAATATATCCAGCGCAGGTACAACGCCTTTTGCAAGACTGTTATCCGCTGTGCCGCCTTGGACAAGATTTTGAAGCTTAAACGGCAATGGGAACGGCAAGTTTCCCTTGACTATCTGATGAACGAGAAGTTTGTCCAGTTTGCCGCGTCGGAGCCGGACGAGGAATACCCATTTACCGTCTGCGGTCAGACCGTCCTGCTCTGCAACGCCGCCCTTGCCGACGCGATCTCTGTTTTGCCGGAGCAGACGCGGGAAGAAATCCTGCGCTATTACTTTCTGCGCCAGCCGCAGCGCGTGATCGGCGCGTGTATTGGCCGGTCACGCAGCACAGCGGGGCGGCATATCCAGCTTGCCTTGCAGCGGCTACGCGAAGAAATGGGGGTGAGCCGGTATGAGTAGACTTCTCCCCTATGAAACAATCCTCAAAGCCCGTGAGGGCGACCCAGAAGCCGTGAACGCTGTCCTGCTCCACTACGCCGGATATATCCGCTATTTCTCAAAAGTGAACGGGCAGGTCAACGCCGAGGTGGAGGACTATGTAAAGCAGCGGTTAATTGACTGTCAATTCAAGTTCCGGCTTGACGAACCACCGGACAAGTCATAAAAACTGAATACCAGCCGCCACCGACGCGGCCAGCGAAAGCAGTAAGTCTTGAAAAAGATTTACTGCTTTTTTTGTTGTCCGGCTCCGCTCCCGGCCATTTTGCCCCCTGCCGGTTGTAGTAGTAAGCGAGGAGGGAATTTTTCTGCCCTGGTGTTTGGCATTTGGAGCATTTACCCGTAGTAGAGGGCAAAGAGAAAGGATTTCTCCAACACCGGGTAGAAACCACTGCGTCCGGTGTCATTTTAGCGAAAGCGGGCAGGAATGCCCTTTACAGGATTAGTAGTAGCAGAAAAAGAGAAACAAACTTTTGTGGTTGCAGTTTTCCAAAAAAAGTGGCGGACGGAAGTGAGAGAAAGTTTGCAGTCACGGAGAGCAAGTTTCTACCACGGTGCCAAAATCCGCAATTCTGCAGTTTTGCCCCTCGCGGGAAACTTGTTGGGGAGTGCCTTCCCCAAACCCTGCTCATGCGCCCTTACGGGCGAGAAAGGAGGTCACACCATGCGAAAGAAATACAACACGCCCCACCGCAGCCGCGTTGTGAAAACCCGGCTGTCCGAAGATGAGTATGCCGACTTCACAGCGCGGCTTGCGCCCTATGGTATCAGCCAGTCCGAATTTCTCCGGCAGGCGATACGGCGGGCGACCATACGCCCGGTTGTCCATGTGTCGTCGGTCAATGACGAGTTGCTTTCCGCTGTCGGGAAGCTGACAGCCGAGTACGGCAGGATCGGCGGCAACCTCAATCAGATTGCCCGGTATCTGAACGAATACGGCGTACCCTACAACACCCTTTCCGGCGAGGTACGCGCCGCCATATCCGACCTTGCCGTCCTCAAGTATGAAGTCCTCAAGAAAGTAGGTGACGCGGTTGGCAACACTCAAGCATATCAACTCTAAAAACGCCGACTACGGAGCCGCCGAGCAATATCTTCTCTTTGAGCATGACGAGTTTACCATGAAGCCCGTCCTTGATGAAACCGGCAGGCTTATCCCCCGCGAGGACTACCGGCTGTCCACGCTGAACTGCGACGGGGAGGATTTTGCCGTTGCGTGTATGCGGGCCAATCTCCGCTATCAGAAAAACCAGCGGCGGGAAGATGTGAAAAGCCACCACTACATCATCAGCTTTGACCCGCGGGACGGGCCGGACAACGGCCTGACCGTAGACCGGGCGCAGGCGTTGGGGGAACAATTCTGTAAAGAGCATTTTCCCGGCCACCAGGCCCTTGTCTGCACCCACCCGGACGGGCATAACCACAGCGGCAACATTCATGTGCATATCGTCATAAACAGCCTGCGGATTGAGGAAGTGCCGTTCCTGCCCTACATGGACAGGCCGGCCGATACGAAAGTCGGCTGCAAGCACCGATGTACCGACGCTGCCCTGCGCTACTTCAAATCCGAAGTCATGGAGATGTGCCACCGGGAGGGGCTTTATCAAATCGACCTCTTGAACGGCAGCAAGAACCGCGTCACCGACCGGGAGTATTGGGCGCAGAAAAAGGGACAGGCCGCGCTGGACAAGCAGAACGCCCCCATGATTGCCGATAGTATCACGCCCCGGCAGACCAAGTTTGAAACGAACAAGGAGAAGCTGCGGCAGACCCTACGGAAAGCCCTTGCCACCGCCGCCAGCTTTGACGAGTTTTCCTCTCTGTTGCTGCAGGAGGGTGTGACCGTCAAGGAGAGCCGGGGGCGGCTTTCCTACCTCACGCCGGACAGGACAAAGCCAATTACCGCCCGGAAGCTGGGCGACGATTTTGACCGCGCCGCTGTCTTTGCCGTTTTAGAGCAAAACGCCGCCAGAGCAGCCGAAGCGCCAGCCAGATCCCCCGATCCCCCACGCACCATAAAAGACCGCTTGCAGGTTGCCAGAGCCGAGATAGCCGCCCCGAAACAGGACGGAGTGCAGCGGCTTGTGGACATTGAGCAGAAAATGGCCGAGGGCAAAGGCCGGGGCTATGAACGCTGGGCGAAGATACACAATCTGAAGCAGGCCGCCAAAACGCTGTCCGTCTACCAGCAATACGGCTTTACTTCCCCGGAGCAGTTAGAAGCCGCCGTTGACACCGCCTATCAGAAAATGCGCCAGACCAGCGGCGAACTGAAAGCACTGGAAACGAAGCTGCAAGGGAAAAAGAAGTTGCAGCGGCAGGTGTTGGCCTACGCCCAGACCAAGGCCGCCCGCGACGGGCTGCGGGCACAGAAATCCGAGAAAGCCCGCGCCGCATACCGGCAGGCCCATGAGAGCGATTTTATCATAGCCGACGCAGCAGCCCGGTATTTCAAGGCGCATGGCATTACCAAGCTGCCCGCCCGGAAAGCGTTGCAGGCCGAGATCGAGCAGCTTATCTCCGAGAAAGACGGCCTGTATAACACCTATCACGAACAGAAACAGCGGTTCAAGGAGTTGCAGACCGTCAAGCGGAACATCGACCAGATTTTGCGCCGGGACGAGCCGCACCGCAGAAAGGAGCAGAGCCATGAGCGATAACCTGCCCCACATGGACTACCGCCAGCACCGGCGGGCGCGGCGGCTGGTACATGAGTGCTGTAACTACGATGAGGGGAACTGCCTGCTATTGGACGACGGGGAGCCTTGCGTGTGCGTCCAGAGCATTTCCTTTTCCCTCATGTGCCACTGGTTCCGTGTGGCTGTCCTGCCCCTTGACGGGGAGCTGGCCGCAGCCCTCTTGTGCCGGGGAAGCCGGAAACGGTGTGCCGTCTGCGGGGCGGCCTTTGTCCCCAAATCCAACCGGGGAAAATACTGCCCCGACTGCGCCGGGCGCATGAAGAAAATCAAAGCCGCCGAGAGAAAGCGGAAACAAAGGCAGAGATGTCACGCTTTAGAGCCTTTCAAACCCGCATAAATCAAGGCTTTTTTCGTGGGTGTCAAAGGGTACGCGATACATTTATCCTTTTCCCCCGGAAACGGCGTTTTAATGCGTGACAATACGCCAAAATCAACCCGAACACAGGGAGGTGATCCTATCGCTGATTATATCAGGGCAGACACGCGGCTGCCCGCCTATCTGCCGTATCCCCGTTTCCTGCTGAAAATGGAGATTTCACAGACCGCCAAGCTGCTGTATTCGCTGCTGTTAGACCGTTCCACCCTGTCACAGAAGAACGGCTGGCAGGACGGCGAGGGCAGGATATTCATTGTCTACCCCGTTGCGGAGATAGCGGAAATGCTGGACAAGGGTTGTACCGCCATCAAGGGAGCCTTGAAAGAACTGGACGCAGCCGGGCTTTTAGAACGGGAACGGCGGGGCTTCTCCGCACCCAATCGGCTTTATGTGAAAGTGCCGCCTGTCCCAGTGGTACGGTTTTCCGACCAACTGATGGCCGGAAAAGCGACCCTCATACAGTCGGAAAAGCGACCTTATGACGGTCGGAAAACCGACCCTATGATGGTCGGAAAACCGACCCCTAACAAAACTAATATAAACAACTTAATAGAGAACCAAACAATGAGAGCGAGTGGGGAGCCGCCCACAGCTTATGGCCGATATGAGAATATTTTTCTGTCAAAGGACGAATATGACGAGTTACAGGCAGAATACCCGGACAGGCTGGAACGGCTGATTGAGGAAATGAGCCATTACCTTGCCGCCAGCGGGAAAGCCTACCAGAATTATGCCGCCGCCTTGCACAGATGGGCGGCCAATGACAAAAAGGGAGCCGTAAAACAGGGCATCCCCGACTATACCTGTATGGAGGGAGAAAGCTTATGACAAGTGAAATCAAAGATATTTTGGAGAACATGACAACCGCCGCCCCGGAGATGGAGGACTATATCGGCGAGGACGGACTGCTTTACTGCGGAAAGTGCCATACGCCGAAAGAAGCCTACTTCCCGGAGGGTAAGGAGCTGTTTGGCCGTGACCGCCACCCGGCAGAGTGCGACTGCCAGAGAGCCGCCCGTGAGCAGCGGCAGGCCGCCGAGGAACACCGCCGCCATGTGGAAGCCGTGGAAAATCTGAAACAGAGGGCTTTTGCCGACTCAGCCATGCAGCAATGGACATTCGAGAACGACAACGGCAGAAACCCGCAGACCGGGATTGCCCGGCGGTATGCGGAGCATTGGGAAGAAATGCAGGCCGAAAACATCGGCTGCCTGTTCTGGGGGAACGTCGGCAACGGGAAAAGCTACCTTGCGGGCTGTATCGCAAACGCCCTCATGGAGAAAGAAGTCCCCGTATATATGACGAACTTCGCCGTTATCCTGGGCGACCTCTCTCCCGGCTTTACAGGCCGGAATGAGTATATTTCCCGCCTTTGCCGCTATCCGCTGCTTATCATTGACGACTTCGGCATGGAGCGTGGCACCGACTATGGACTGGAACAGGTATTCCATGTGATTGATACCCGATACCGCAGCAACAAGCCGCTGATCGCCACCACCAACCGCCCGCTGGACGAGTTGAAAAAGCCGACAGACACGGCCCATTCCCGGATTTATGACCGACTGCTGTCCATGTGCGTCCCGATACGCTTTACTGGCGTCAACTTCCGGCAGGAAACCGCAAAGCGGAAAATGGAAACCATGAAGAAACTGCTGGCTGAATGAAAGGAGTATTGCCTATGGAGAATATCAAGCAGCACGACCACCGTACCACCCGCCGCCCCGACTGCGTGACGGAAATCCGCATGGGGAATACCGTTCTTGTCGTGTCCGGCTTTTTCAAGAAAGACACCACCAGCACCGCCGCCGACAAGATGGCGAGGGTACTGGAAGCGGAAGCCGCTGCTACACAAAAAAAGGCGATTTGACAAGCTGTAAAGAAGCAGATTTATCACTTTTACCGCTGTACAGCCGCCCCTGTTCCGTGGTACAATGAAACCACGGAATAGTGGGGCTGGCTGTCGGAAACGGAGGATTTTATGTTAAGACAAGCCACCCAAAACCTCATTACCGCCCTTTATCCGAGATTGTCCCACGAGGATGAATTGCAAGGCGAGAGTAATTCCATATCGAACCAAAAAAGGATACTCGAAACCTACGCAAAACAGAACGGCTTTACCAATCTGCGCTGGTACACCGACGACGGTTTTTCCGGCGCGAACTTCCAGCGGCCCGGATTTCAAGCCATGCTTGCGGACATTGAAGCCGGGAAAGTGGGTACGGTCATCGTCAAGGACATGAGCCGGTTAGGGCGAAACTACTTGCAGGTAGGGTTTTACACGGAAATGCTGTTCCCTCAAAAGGGTGTGCGTTTTATCGCTGTCAACGATAATGTGGACAGTGCCAGCGAGGGCATGGACAACGATTTTACCCCGCTGCGAAATCTGTTCAATGAATGGCTGGTGAGAGATACGAGCAAGAAAATCAAGGCAGTGAAAAAGTCAAAAGGCATGAGCGGCAAGCCTGTTACCAGCAAGCCGGTTTACGGCTATGTGATGGACGAGGACGAGAATTTTATTATAGACGAGGAAGCCGCCCCGGTGGTGCAGCAGATTTACCAGCTTTGCCTTGCCGGGAACGGCCCGACCAAGATTGCCCGTATGCTGACGGAGCAGCAAATCCCCACGCCGGGGACGCTGGAATATCAGCGGACAGGCAGCACCCGCCGTTATCACCCAGGCTATGAGTGCAAATGGGCGACCAACACCGTCGTTCATATCCTCGAAAACCGAGAGTACACCGGATGTCTGGTGAACTTCAAAACGGAAAAGCCTTCTTATAAGGTCAAGCACAGCATAGAGAACCCCGTCGAGAAGCAGGCCATTTTCGAGAACCACCATGAGCCGATCATCGACAAGGAAACATGGGAACGGGTGCAGGAGTTACGCAAACAGCGCAAACGCCCGAACCGCTACGATGAAGTGGGGCTGTTCTCCGGGATTTTGTTCTGCGCCGACTGCGGCCATGTGCTGTATCAGCAGCGGTATCAGAACAAAGACCGCAAACAGGACTGCTACATCTGCGGCAGCTACAAGAAGCGCACCCGCAACTGTACGGCGCACTTTATCCGCACCGATCTGTTGACCGCTGGTGTCCTGGCAAATCTCCGGCAAGTGACCGAATACGCAGCCAAGCATGAGAGCCGGTTTGTGAAACTACTTGTCCAGCAGAACGAGATCGGCGGCAAGCGAAAGACCGCCGCAGCCATCAAGCAGCTTGAACAGGCGCAGGAACGCATTTCTGAAATCAGCCGCATTATCAAGCGGCTGTATGAGGACAATGTAAACGGCAAAATCAGCGATGAGCGTTTCATGGAACTGTCGGCTGACTACGAAGCCGAGCAAGCGGAGCTGAAAAAGAGAGCCGCCGCCCTGCAAGCCGAACTGGACAAGTCACAGGCAGCTACCGTCAACGCCGAGAAATTTATGGGCATTGTCCGCAAGCACCTTGCCTTTGAAGAACTGACCCCCACTCTCTTGCGGGAAATGATCGAGAAAATTGTGGTGCATGAGTGCAGCTATGATGAGAACGGCACCCGCAGGCAGGACATTGAGATTTATTACAGCTTTGTCGGCAAGATTGACTTGCCCGAATAACCGCCCGACCTATCCGACACAATGGCCAAGTGTCGGATAGGAACGGCAAAATTTTTTGCACTTCTATTGCTTCTTTATCACACATAAGCAAAGTCTCAGGGCATGAAGCAGGTAATGGCTAATTAGATGTAAATAAAAGCGGAAAGGAAAAGCACAATCCAGACGGAACCGGCGAGCCGTCAAGAAATATTGTGGATTCGCAAGAATTTTGATATAATGTGAAGCAGGAACCCCGGAACAGGGAGAAAGGCAGGGCGATAAATGCACATAAGCTACCAGCCACTTTGGAATACATTGAAAGAACGAAAAATGAGAAAAGAGGACTTACGGCTTGCTGCCGGTCTTACCACAAATATGATTGCCAATATGGGAAAGGGAAAGCATATCAGCATGGAAACATTAGCCCGTATCTGCGAAACGCTGAATTGTGAAATTACCGATGTGATTGAGTTAGTACCAGACGAGCCTGCTTCCACAGGAGGTAAGGAACATGAGCGAATTGAAACCAAGAATAACGGAAAACGGAATTGATTATATCCTTGTTGGAGATTATTACATCCCGGACTTGAAGCTGCCGAAGGAACACCGCCCTATCGGAAGGTATGGACGGATGCACCGGGAATATTTAAGAGAAGTTCACCCAGCCAGATTGAACACATAGATACTGACCGGAGAATTGTGGACATATCTTGCAGACCTGAACGAACAGGCACAGAATCGGTTAGATACCATCATGGAGCAGATGAAAGCCGCCGAGGGTATGACAGAGGAATTGAAGCGAACCCAACAAATGGAATGGGTGCAGCGCTGCAATAACATTCACAACCGGGCAGAAGAAATTGTTTTGCATGAGATGATTTATGCATAACGGTATGGATAGAGTGATTTTTTATTCAATCGGAAGTTAGTCAGGTGTTGAATCATGAATGAAAGAGAAAAAATTATTCAATTGTGGTTTGAAATGTGGCTTACAAAACAGGATTTAGGTATTGATAATATTTTTACGGAAGATGTAATTTATACTGAAAGTTGGAGTCCTCAATATAATAATCGTCAAATCGTAAAACACTGGTTTCAGGAATGGAATACCCGTGGCAAAGTCGTTGTTTGGGAAATTAAACAATTCTTCCACAAGGAAAATACGACGATTGTAGAATGGTATTTCAAAAATGAAATGAACAATGGGAATATAGAGGAATTTGATGGGATTTCTCTGGTTGAATGGACAAAGGATGATAAAATAAAGTCATTGAAAGAGTTTGGTTGTAATTTGAATAATTATAATCCTTATGAGCAAAGCGACCAATCCGAATTTAGGGAAGAAAGAGCAAGTTGGTTTTAATATTAGGAATGAATAGTTTATTTGAGGTGGTATGGAATGGTTAAAGTGATAAAGAAAAGTTTTGTCGTCATTGGAAAAGAGGGTTCAACATTAGACGGCGAAGGATTTATTCAGAAATTGTGGGATGATGCGAATAGTCATTTTGGTGAAGTTGCACATCTGGCAAAGAAAGACGCAAACGGTGGCATTGTGGGAATATGGGGTGCTATGTCTGATATTTCTCGCTCATTTAAACCGTGGGAAGATGGCTTTAGCAAAGGCTTGTATCTGGCAGGAGTGGAATGTGTTGATAATGCAGAAGCACCTGATGGATGGACAAAATGGATAATACCAGATTATGAGTATATAGTTGTTGAAAACCATAAGGGAGTGTTTGAAGAAACCATTGGACAAATGAATGAGGATGGTATTTCTCTGGTCGGAGCAGTTCATGATTATACCGATCCGGCAACAGGAAAGGGCTATCTGTACTTCCCGATAAGAGAAGTTTAATAAATCAGAATTGAGGTGAAGTCATGGCGTCCAGTAAAGAATATTTAGAATTTATTTTGGGACAGTTATCCGATTTAGAAGAAATTACTTATCGAGCTATGATGGGAGAGTTTATCATTTATTATCGTGGCAAGATTGTAGGCGGTATTTATGATGATAAAACAAATGCTACAACAAGAGAGATGGCTAACTGTCTTTGCAGCGGGCGTAGACGCCCAGTGAGGTGAACGTTAGCCGATTACTCTCTTATTGTAGCTTAGGTACGAGTTGGAATGGAATATGGTTGGCTACCACATCCGGTTCCAAATATATTGTAATAGAAAGGTAAAAGTTCGTTGGGTCTTTCCCAAATTTTGTGTAAAGTCCAGACAGCTATAAAACAAGAGCAATTTTAATATAAAGCGGCAGACGGCGAAACCGGCTGTCGCCTTAACAACAACATAACGCCGGCAAGGGGGAATGTCAAGGGCGGCGAAGCCGTTCATATACCCTTGACATTCCTCCGCAGCAGGTGTTAATCCGGCATACGCTCAGCGAAATAGATGGACAACTGTGCATGGATTCGGCTCCAGTCCTGCCGCCGACCCGTCCACTTTTTCGTAATATCCATCATCGCCAGATACAGCATTTTCAGCAGACTGTCGTCTGTCGGGAAAACGCTCTTGGATTTTGTGACCTTCCGCAGCTGCCGATTAAAGCCTTCGATCGTGTTCGTGGTATAGATCAGACGGCGGACTTCCTGAGGATATTTGAAGTAGGTGCTGAGGTTAGCCCAGTTTTCCCGCCACGACTTTGCGATCTTGGGATATTTGTTGTCCCAGTTCTGCGCGAAAGTCTCCAAAGCGTCCAGAGCAGCCTGCTCGTCCACTGCTGCATACACGGCTTTCAGATCGGACATGAGAGCCTTCAGGTCTTTGTAAGAAACGTATTTGCTGGAATTCCGCAGCTGGTGAATCATGCAGTTCTGAATCTCCGTTTCCGGGAACACTGCATGGATGGCTGTATCGAAACCAGTCAAATTGTCTGTACATGCGATAAAAATATCCTCTACGCCCCGATTCCTCAGACCATTCAGTACGGTCGCCCAGAACTTTGCGCTCTCATTCTCGCCGACCCACATCCCCAGAACATCTTTGCGGCCATCCAGATCAAGGCCGATGGCAATGTATACTGCTTTCTTTACGATCTGCCCTTCGCTGCGGACATGGTAGTGGATCGCATCCAGAAAAACTACGGCATAGATCGATTCCAGAGGCCGCTGCTGCCATTCTTTCGCCACAGGCAGAATCTTATCCGTGATCCGGCTTACCGTAGTGTCTGACACAGACAGCCCGTAGATATCCTGAATATGCGCCTCGATGTCGCCGGTCGTCATGCCTTTCGCATACATGGACAGGATCTTCTCTTCGATATCCTGACTGATGCTGGTCTGGTTCTTTTTCAGAAGCTGCGGTTCAAACTCACCTTTCCGGTCACGGGGAACAGAAACCTCGACTTCACCGAAACTGGTCCGCAGATTTTTGCTGCTGTGGCCGTTCCGGCTGTTGTCCGTAGCTTTGTTCTTGTAGTCGTATTTGCTGTAGCCAAGATCCTCATCCAGTTCGGCCTCTAAACCATTCTCCATGAATTCGGCAATGGTTTCCTTGAACAAGTCCTGGATGTCATCCATGCTGTCGATATTTGCCATCTGCAGCAGTTCACGGATTTTTGCTCTACGGGCTTTTTCTTCCGGACTTCGATTCTTTCGGGACATATCTTTTTCCTCCATCCTGATGCTTCTATTTTACACCTCTCCGGAGGTTTACACAATTATTGGGATGGTCTCAGTTCGTTTGTCGGAGAAGCTGCCAGATGCTGTTTGGGCTGCTTTCAAAACGATTTCCTCTCATGACTGTTCTGGCTGGTTTCGTTTTTGTGGCTATTCGCGCTAATTTCTTGTCTTGCGATAGAATGTCAAATCGTAAAATTTCATAGTTTTCTCAACGCTGTCCCAACAGCGATGCACCGGAGCACCCAATAGCCGAACGACAAAGCAGCCGGGTCCATTCCGCCTGCGTGGCACCTGTGTGGACGCAAGCTTCACAGTTGGAAACGGCGTTTGCCCTTTTCCATAGAGAAAATTGCCCTTCCGGAAAGGAAAAGCTATGTTCCTCAGCGCTTTTGCTGTCCCAGCCACTGCCAAAGGTGCTCTCCTGTGGCGTCATCCACGCACTGGTCGTTGAAGAAATAGATCCAGCTCCAATCGCCCTCGTGGCAGTAAATTGTGCCAAGGCGATTGCGGTAAAAAACATTCACGGCCTGCTCCGGTGCCTGCTCCCACGCGGTCTGTCGGACCGGCGCATTGAGCCGCTGCAACCGGCGAACGGTTGCAGCGGTGTACTGGCCGGGGTCGGCGGGGAGCCAGTCTTTTGCATAGGTGAACCAGAGCGGCGTTTTGGACAGTGCGGTGATCTGTGCTTCCGAAAGGGCCGCGTCCGGGCAAGTCTCGCTGATGGGGAATGCCGCCGCGAAAAAGTCCGGGGTCTGTAACAGCATTTTTAGCGTCATCGCACCGCCTGCGCCGCTGCCGCCAAGGTAAATGCGCGTTCTGTCCAGGTTCGGATGCTCTGCTGCAAACTGCTCGATGAGTTCCCGCAGCGTGAGCACCTGCGCGTCGTCCCAGACCTCGCTGGTCTGCGGCACCAGAACAAAAGCCGAACCGCCCAATGCATCCTGAAACGCCTTTCCCGCCAGCGCAGAAACCTTTTCGGCCAGCAGCGGGATGCGGACATCGCTGCCGCACTCTTCCCCGCTGTGCAGCCAGACCACAAGCGGTACCTCCACCGCACCGGAAGGCTCATAAGACGCATACAAAAGCGTGCGTCCGTCGCTTCCGGTAAATTTTCCGTCCAATCGGAACGGATCCAGCGCCGGGATGCGCGCCCGCGAGAAGTCGATGGCAGGGTTCACCTCAACCTTTGTGACCGGAAGGCCGAACAGCGTAGCCGAGAGCGAGGCATCCTTGGAGAGCTGGATGGAAAGCGTATAATCGCTGCACCAGCTGGTGGTGTGCTGTACCGGGTCGAACCGAAAGACGCTGCCCACCACATTTGCGTCCTGCTTCACCGGCGAAAATTCCAGCCGGAGCATCCGGGCGCTGGCGGCGCGGAAGCCATCGCTGTTGCAGGGGCAGGCGTCCACCACAGGGAGTGTACCGGATGCTGTTGCGGGCCCGGCGGAGGTCTGATACCAGTCGTAGCTGTCTTTGGTCTCGTAAGCACTCTGGAAGTCGCTTGCCTGAACGCTCTCCGCCCGGACGGACTGCCGCAATTTGAACTGGGTGCTGCTGACGCACGGTCCCCAATCGTAAGCCCCAATCGTGATTTGCTGCGGGTAGCCCGCCGCGGGCGGCGGATCGATGCAGGCTCCTGCCGGAACTGCCCCGGCGGAAGCGGCTGCTCCGAGAGCGCCGACTGCCGCAGTCGTTTTCAAAAATTGACGGCGTGTGATTTTTTTCATCTGGTGGTCCTCCTTCTGGTACCTTTTGTGCATTCTTGCACAGAACGCGGCACGTCCCACATTTCTGTGGGCTTGCTTTTCTTCATTCTACCTTGTTTTCCGCGGAGAATCAAGGACCGGATTTTAGATTCAGGGGGTATGAGGCGAACCACAGTAGGCCAGAAAATCAACTAACAGATATAAAGAAAACGATGCCCCATCCTATGGCTCTGATTCGGGAGATTTCCGGGAACATCTGGGAAAATTAAAGCGGGAAGGGACTGTTTTCTGTCCACTGAATTAGTTCCTCCATCAAAGAGGAAACGTACTGCGGCAGGGTGCCAAAATGGAGGACATTACCCTTGCTGTCTACTACGTCGACAGGACGGGAGCGAAACTCGCCAGCCTCCCGGACAAGACCCTGCATCATCGTCCGATGTGCAAGCAGGAGATCATTCATCGAATATGGATTCAACTCTGCGAGATGGTCGTAGATTTCGTAGGCGTTTTTTACTTCTGCAATGTCTTTTGGAGGGGCAAGCATACGTTTTCCAGACAGAACAGCCGTCACCTGCTCCAAAGAGAGTGTGTTCTGCTCGATAGCCAGAGAAGAATAAATCGTTCGGATGCGATTCTGGCGGCGCAGAATCGGACTTGTGGAAAGATTCTGGGTGGAACTGATTTTGCCTACCAGTTCGCTGATCTCCATAACATCTGAAAGAGCTGCTTCTGTGATTTCAAACGGCGGTTTCTTGTTTCGCACGGCGTATACCTCCCATATCATTTCATCTATCATTCATCAATCAAATTTTTGAAAAAATGATAGATGAAACGAGGCCATTGTTTCATACGGCGGCTTGAACAGCAACGGAAAGCCCTCTTCAGCTTGCAGTTTTATTGAATGTCCGTACTCCAAGCCGTGTTTTTTATCCACCCATCAACGAAAGAAAGTGTTTTTTATGCAGTTTTTGACCCACCTTATTTTTCTCCTCAACCTGCTCAAGACCCTGATCAACCATTTCAGCTAAGGACGGTGACTGAATGGAAACCGTTCTCAAAGCGATTTCGGATTGGATCAAATCTTTGCTGACAGCGGCAATCATGTCCAATCTCAACGGCCTGTTTGACGATGTCAACACGCAGGTGGGCAGCATCGCACAGCAGGTAGGCACAAAGCCATCAGCCTTTGAGCCGCGAGTGTTCGCAATGATTGAAGCGCTGTCCAGAAATGTGGTGCTGCCCATTGCAGGTATTATCTTGACCTTCATTGCCTGTTACGAACTGATTCAGATGATCACAGAACACAACAATATGGCGCAGTTTGAACCGGCACTGCTGATGAAGTGGATCTTCAAAACGGCGGTTTCGGTCTGGCTCATCAGTAACACATTCGAGATCATTATGGCAGTGTTCGATGTGACGCAGCAGGTCGTGGCAAATTCCAGCGGCATCATCTCCGGCAACACACGGGTCAACGACATCGGGCTTTCCATGCTGCAATCCAGCATGATGCAGATGGACGTAGGCCCCCTGTTCGGGCTGTTCTTGCAGTCCTTCTTCATTGGAATCTCCATGCGGATTCTCAGCATCATCATTTTTGTGCTGGTATATGGGCGCATGATCGAGATTTATATGATGGTCAGTCTGGCACCGGTGCCTATGGCAACCTGGGGCAACCATGAGCAGAGCCACATCGGGCAGAACTATCTGAAATCTCTGTTTGCGCTGGGTTTTCAGGGCTTTCTGATCCTGATCTGTGTGGCCGTCTACGCGGTATTGATTCAGAACGTTGCCATTTCCGGCGATGCAATCAACTCGATTTGGAGCATTGTGGGCTACACCGTTCTGCTCTGCTTCACCCTGTTCAAGACAAGCTCGGTAGCCAAAAGCATTCTGGGCGCACATTAAAAAGGAGGCGTTATGGCAGCTTATATTTCCGTGCCGCGTGATCTGGCAAACGTCAAAACGAAGGTGGCGTTCAACCTGACCAAGCGGCAGCTTATCTGTTTCGGTGCAGCGGCTCTCGTGGGAGTGCCGCTGTTTTTTGTTCTCCGGGATGTCGGCGGCAACACCGCGGCGACGCTTGGCATGATGATCGTCATGCTTCCGGCATTTTTTCTGGGCATGTACGATTGAAAAACTGGTACAGAAAGGCTTTCTGGAGCGCAAAGGCGACCGAAAAAGCAAGATTTTGCTGCCTACGGAAAAGGGCAGGGCCCTTGTTACTGTCATGCCGGAACAGATTCAGTCGCCGGAAATGACTGCTGACTGGGAAAACAAGCTGCTGCGCATCGAACGCGGTGAAATGGAGCCGGAAGAATTTATGACTGAGATCAAAGAAATGATTTCCTCGCTGGTGAATACCACCGAGGCAGTGAAAGGAGCAAATGCGCTTACAATGAGCTGTTCCGGATGCCGGACGGCAGCATGGTGCAGAGGAATTTGCGCAAAAACTTGCGGACCGAGAAGAAATACAGTCATATCGGATGAAGCAGTTCCAGCAAAGCGGGCAGGATTGCTATCTGCTTATGCAGCTGAAGCAGGATGCAGACCCTGCGCTCCGCTTTGCATCCATGCGTTATCTGGAAAAGCAGAACATTGCTCCGGCTATTGAAAATTATGAGATTCTCTACCGTGGCAATCTTCCGACCGGAAAGCGCAGCGTTCCTCAACCGGAACTGTTGGAGCAGCTGTATCAGAAATTCAACTGTGCTCAGCCCATGGATTATCATGGCCACAGCCTGTCTGTCAGCGATGTTATCCTGCTGAATCAGGCCGGAAAAATATCGGCACATTACGTTGACAGCATCGGCTTCCGGGAATTATCTGGTTTTCAGGATAAGCAGGAACGATCTTCGGTGCTGAGCCAACTCAAGGCGAAATGCGATATGCCGGAATGCAATCCCACAAAGTGCCGGAAGGGGAGGAATGACCATGCAATTTAACCATGATGAGCTGATGCTGATGATGCTCTACAATACCAGCACCCGGCAGGGGCTGGTGCGGGAGCTGCGGCTGATGCAGTGCTACCTGATGCCGGATGAAACTGCTTTGTGGGAACTGTCAGAGCAGGTCATTGAAAAGCTGAAACGGCTGACGGATGCCGAGTTTGCAGGACTGGAATTTCCAATGAACTGATTTTTGCCGCCTGCGGGCGGCGTACATAAGAGCTTTCGCATCCTGCAAAGGTATGATATACTGAAGCTGACAGCTTTCAGGTCGCAGATAAAAGATAAGAGAAAAGTCAAGCCCCAAAATGAAAAAATCCGTCAACGATTCGCTGCCCCTGACAAACAGCATTCAAATGCTGAAATCAGAGCAGCGAGGGCGATGGAGAGAATCAGGCAGCTGTAAGATATGCTTTTCCAGACTTCTGCAAAGCGTAGATCAGCCGCACGAGTTTCTTTGTAGCATGAGACAGGGCAACATTATAGTGCTTACCTTCAGCACGTTTTTTGGCAAGGTATTTGGCAAAGACAGGATTCCAATGACAAACGTACTTGGTTGCGTTGTAAAGGGCATATCGCAAATAACGTGAACCACGCTTTTCCATATGAGCGTAACAGTTTGTAAGTTTTCCTGACTGGTATGTAGATGGAGAGCAACCAGCGTAAGCAAGGATTTTGTCAGGAGATTTAAAGTTGGAAAAATCACCGATTTCAGCAAGGATCATGGCTGCTGACTGGATACCGACACCGGGAATAGAAAGAATCGGTGGATGCAATTCATCCATGATTTGCTGAATCGAATCTTCAATTTCGTCGATCTCGGAGGTGAGTTCCTTAATTGAGTTTAATAGTGTGCTTCAATTCCAGAGATTTGGCAGGCATGACAGATCCAATAGACGATTTGGCTGCCTCTCGAATCTGGATGGCCTTCTCTTTTCCGTAGAGCCCCTTGGACGCTATTGAAAGAAGGTTTGTCAGCTTGGTAAGATGGGCTTCTGAAATTTGCTTTGCACCGGGATATTCGCTGAGAAGAGCATAGACCGAAACACCGTGGAGAGAGGGAACGAGCTTTTCCAATTCCGGGAACAGGATCGTGACCAGTCTGGACACTGACTGCTTCAGCTTGGCTCTTTCACGAACCTTATCGAATCGGTATCTTGTTAGTGACTTTAACTCTTCGTTGTGGTATGCTGTATCCGTGTAGGACTTGAGGGCTACATCGGACAATAGCATAGTTGCAATCGTTCTTGCATCCACACGATCGGTTTTGGTTTTGCGAAGGCTGAGACTTTTTCGGTACAGGTTGGTGTGCAAAGGATTCATGACATAGACGGCCAGGTCATTGTCAAGAAGAAATCCAAGAATGTTGTAGCTGTAATGTCCGGTAGCCTCAAGTCCTACTTTTATTTTGTCTGACTTTTTGGTACAGTTTCGAATCGTTTGAAGCGGCTGCTTAAATCCATCCATGTTGTTGGGGATGGTAAAGCAGTCAGCACGAACCATTCCGTCTGAATCAAGAATACAGCAGTCATGCTTATCCTTGGCAACATCAATTCCAACACAAACCATTTTGATACCTCCGGCGTATTTATTTCGATGCTGTTCAGGACCACAGACTTCTTTGCTCTTGTAACCTCGTTCTAAATAAACCGTCTGGCGGTATCTAACTGATTAACATTTCAACAAAGAAGCTGTGGTTGGAGCCTCCAATAAACCGTCTTTACGGTAGGGATTTTTCACCAATCCACAGCACCCTGAAACTATTGTAGCATTCCGCTGGAGAGCGGTCTATAAATACTACTCTTTTATGATACGAGGGATTTTTGTGCGAGGTATCCAAGGCAATACGATGATTTTTATGCGCTCCGGGCAACCGGGGCGCTTCTCTTTTATCCCGAAGGGCGCACTTACTCACCACCCCGAAGGGGCGGTGGTATTGCCTGCGGCAACCGTGCGCTCTGCGAGGTGGATGCGGCTCCTGCGGGAGCCTTATGGACAATGCCACAGCTCTGGGGCGCTGCTGTCATTGTCCACGCAGTTATCGCAAACACACCCGCTTTTGCGTCTGTGAGAAGGGGTACAGATTGTACCCCACTTTGCGCCAACTGCCCGCACAAACCTGCCACCGGCAGCTTTGTCTGCGGTTATGACTATCAGCCCAACTGATAGTCATTTTCTCTTTCACAAAGAGAAACAGAAACTTTACGAAAGGACTGGGACGGACGAATGGCAATTTACCATCTGGAAGCAAAGGTGGTCAGCCGTGAAAAAGGCCGATCCGCTGTCGCTGCTTCCGCATATCTGAGCTGCTCCAAAATTTTGAATGACTATGATGGAGTGCAGCATGACTATACCCGCAAGAAAGGACTTGTCTGGCAGGAGGTATTTTTGCCCGAAAACGCTCCTACTGAGTGGCAAGACCGCAGCGTATTGTGGAATGCCGTAGAAGAAAGTGAAAAGACCAAGGACAGCCGCCTTGCCCGTGAATTTGTGGTTGCACTTCCCATCGAGCTGAACAAATCCGAATGGCAGAAGCTGCTGACCGAATTTATACAGGAGCAATTTGTATCGGACGGAATGTGTGCAGATGTATCGATCCACGATCCCCACCCGCCCGGTCACAATCCCCATGCCCACATTATGCTGACAGTGCGCCCGCTGGATGAACAGGGCAAGTGGCAGTACAAGACAGAGAAAAAGTATCTCTGTGTCCGCAACGGAGAGGAAAAAGGTTTTATCGCCACTGAGTTCAAGACGGCACAGGTTGACGGGTGGGAAAAGCAGTACCATTACAAGGTCGGGAGAAAGAAAGTGTATATGCCGCCTTCCGAAGCTGAGAAGCACGGCTATGAACGAGCCAACAAGCATCCCAAAAGCACCAAATACGGCAGGCAGAATCCCATTGCCGAGCGCTGGAACAGCGACGAGCAGCTTTTGGTCTGGCGTGAAAAATGGGCAGATGTGACCAACAAATATCTGGCGCAGTATCCGTGGATCGACGCACGGATTGACCACCGCAGCCATGCCGCAAGAGGGCTGGACGAGCAGCCTACCATCCATGAGGGTGTGACTGCCCGTGCGTTGGAGAAAAAGGGTATCATCTCTGACCGCTGCGAGCTTAACCGTCAGATCAAGGCAGACAACGCTTTGCTGCGGGAATTGAAATCCGCCGTGCGCAAGCTGATGGAAGCGGTGGAAAATACCATTCCTGCTTTTTCAGAAGCAATGGAAAAGCTGCGTGAGAATATGTTTTTTTTTCGGTATCAGCTTAACCATATCGCCAAGGGCAAGCGCAGCATGAGAAAGTATATTAAGTCTGTCAGCCCGGAACTGGAACGCTATACCGGGTTGGTACAACAGCTCAAGGACAAGACTAAGGAACGGAAGAACCTGCTTGCGGAGAAAAAGGAAACACCGTTTTATCAGCTACCCAAGCTGCATGACCTGTCCCGCCGCATTGCGGAACTGACAGAGGAATTGGAAGAACTGAAATCTGAGAAAGCTGCCCTGCTGAATACACTGGACTGCGCCGATGACGCAAGAATTTCCGAAGTGAAGAAGCAAATCGTCACCATGGAGACGGCACTGAAAAAGCTGGAAGAACAGGAATCCAAATATGCTGCCGAGCTGGAGGATGCGCTGAAACAGTATGCCGATCTGAAAGCGCAGGCCGCAGATGTGGATGCCGTGGAGCTGATGGACGCAAGGCTGGATATTCGTCCCGACAGGGAACGCTCTGCCGCTGAGCAGGTAAAAGCCGCCTACGGCGAAAAATACGATCCGCTGATGATGTATGACAGCAAGCGGGATGTTGCCGACCTGCTGAATGAAGAAGCGGAAACACGGTCTATCCGTGATTTTCTGCGGCAGAAGCAGAAGGCGCAGCAGACACAACAGCAGAGAAAACCCAAACGCCACGAACAGGAACGGTAATACGCCGTTCTTGTTCTTTTTGTATTTTAGACGAATGGAGGGAGAAACGATATGAACATTTATGGATATGTGCAGGTATCCAGCACCGACCAGAATGAGGATCGGCAGATGATCGCTCTGCGGGAAGTGGGTGTACCCGAAAAGAATATTTTTATGGACAAGCAATCCGGCAAGGATTTTGACCGTCCCAATTACAAGAAACTGGTGCGGAAGCTGAAAGCCGGGGAGCTGCTTTATATTCTCAGCATTGATCGTTTAGGGCGTAATTACGAAGAAATTCAGAAGCAATGGCGTGTTCTTACGAAAGAAATCGGCATTGATATATGCGTAATTGATATGCCGCTGCTGGACACCCGGAACGGGAAAGACCTGATGGGGACTTTTATTGCAGACCTTGTACCGCAAATCCTATCCTTTGTTGCACAGAGCGAGCGTGAGAATATCAAGAAACGGCAAGCCGAATGGATCGCAGCGGCAAAGGCAAAGGGTGTCATATTCGGCAGACCCGAAAAGGCTGTACCCGATGATTTTGGGAAAATCGTGAAAGCATGGGAGCAAAAGAAACTGCCGCTGGCAGAGGTTTTGCGGCAATGTAATATGAGCGAAGCTACTTTTTACCGCAGATTGCGGGAGTACAGACTGCTCCGGGACAGCAAAAAGGCCGGATAATAGGAATGTGGCTATCAGAATGTGTACCTTTTGACAATTATTCCCTCAAATACATAATGGCCTCAGAGCGGGTGGAGATGGAACCATAAATCCAAGCAGTTTGCAGCAAAATGCTTGATTCTCTTGACTTATTTCCGCTTTGTGCGTATAATAACTATGGGTTTTTCTGGCTATCAGAAGGTACACCTTTTGATTATTGTTACAGACTATTATGCACCGCCATATCAATATTTCTTGCTCTTCAAAATGTTATAGATTAACAGCATAAAGAAGCAAATTTTACCAAAAAAGAGGGGGTAAGGATGAATAAAATAATTTTAATATTCGGAGTTTTATTTATCGTGATTGCCGGTTGCTTAATTGGAACCAGTTTATCCCACTTAGAGGATGAAGATGTCATTGTGATGGATGAAAATGCAGAAACAGTTGAAATGGAACAGCCGTCCAACACAGAATCTTCTGAGGTTTCTACAGATGCTGTGGAAACCTCAGAAGACAATGCGAGATTTGTTGCCGTTGATGCTTTAAGTGCACCTAATAATGAGCTTCAGAAATATATTTCTTCACAGGTACAAATTGACGAGACGCATATTCGCATGACTGCTGATAAAATGGGAGAGGTATATCTCTCCGGAAAAGCAGAATCCGTATCTGCTTTTCGTTACGGAAGATTTTCTTTTTGTATCAATACTATGAAAGGCGTAGGATTGTTTCCTGCAATTTGGATGTTGCCATCCGATACCACTTCCGATTTTCCGGAAGTAGATATTTATGAACTGATTGGGAATGAACCCAACATATTTTATGGAGTGCTACATTACATGGAGGAAAGTGAAAAATCAAGAGATTTTTTTAGACATACCTTTCCAATTGATAAAATACCGGAAACATACCGTATTACATTTGAATGGACGCAGGAAGAAATGGTTTGGTATCTGGGAGATGAAATAATCTATACAATTCAGGATAATGTTCCGGATGAACCTTTATATTTCATTTTTAATCTTGCAGTAGGAGGAGACTGGCCTGGAAGTCCGGATGCTGATACTGAATTTCCGGCAATGTTTGAGGTGGAGATTTTGGAATTTATGCCGCAGGAAATTTATTCGAGATGAGGAAGGAAGAATATCGTGCAGGTAAAAAGAACCGAGATAAAATTTATATTAAACAGTCAAGAGCGTGTTCTTGCGCAAAAGAGTATTGGCGCAGTTATGCCGAAAGACCGCTATTGCGTTTCGGCAGACGGCTATGAGGTCCGATCGCTTTATTTTGATACCTTTTCTGATCGAGCTTGCGCTGAAAAAGAAGAAGGCCTGCAAGAGCATGAAAAAATTCGGGCAAGGATTTACGGGACGGATGACTGTATCATAAAATTGGAAAGTAAAAGAAAAAATGGAGAATTGCAAACTAAGGACAGTATGCTGATCGATCGGAACACATTGGAAAATTTATGTGTTGGGAACTACAATGTCCTTTTGCAAAATAATGATTCAATGGCTATATATTTTTACATAAAGCTTTCTCAGGGAATGGCACCGAAAGCAATTATACAATACAAACGGATTTCATACTGCGTTGCCGGTAATAATACAAGGATTACATTTGATTCTGATATACGAGCCACAGAGAGTAATTTCGACTTGTTTCAAGAGAAGCTGCTGACTTATCCAATTCTTTCGTCAGATCAGACGATTATGGAAGTAAAATATAATAACTTCCTTTTTGGATATATAAAAGAGGCGTTAGCCGGAGTAAAAAAATCCGCCACCTCTTTCAGTAAATATTATAACGGAAGAATGTTTTATAAATACATGATATAGGGAGAGAGTAGAAATGAAGGAATTTATTATTGAAAATCTTTTAGCGGGAAGTACTGTGTCTTTTTTTGATGTTGCCATTAAGCTTTTTATGGCACTTGCGATTGGGGCTACTATCTATATTGCATACTATTTTACATCAAGCAAGGTTTCCTATAACAGTAACTTTAACCTTTCGCTGGTTGCTATGGCGATCATCACTACAGCGATTATGGCAGTTATCACGAATAATATTGCTTTATCTTTGGGTATGGTTGGTGCGTTGTCAATCATTCGTTTTCGTACAGCTATCAAAGACCCACGTGATGCCATGTTCATCTTTTGGAGTATTATGGTTGGCATCTGCTGCGGAGTTGCACAGTATGTGATTGCGATTGCCAGCACGATGGTTCTCTTTTTATTCTTTATTCTTGCAAAAGCTGTCAAAGAGGAAAGAAGATACATTTTAATTATTCGCTGTGAAGTTGATGCAATGGAATATGTGAAATCGGTTACCTACCACCATTTCAAAAACAGCCGAATCTCAGTTCAAAATACAACCAGTGAATATGCAGAATTTATCTATGAATTGAAACAATTTGAAAAGACCAAAACAGATGATTTTCTCAAAGAATTGTATGCTTGCAAAAAAATTGAGTGTGCAAACTTTGTTTTACAGGAAGATAAAGCAAGTGTATAAGGAAGAGATTCTGTTATGAGAAGAAAATGGCTTATGCTTGGTGTGTTGCTTACTTCATGTGTGATAGTTGCGCTCCTGCCCCTTTATCCTAAAGTAGATACCTTGGTTGTTCATCAGCATCAAAGTTATCCAGCGGAAAATAAAGAAATCACCGGTTTTGATGACAACGGTGTTCTGACTTCCCATCTGCCGCTGATTGTTTTAAAGTCAGACGGTAATGTGATTCCGGGTGCAGATAGGCCTACCGATCAGGAATTATACTGTGAATTTGCTGTGATTGACAATAACAATCACTTAAACCGTTCAGACGATGCCCCAACGCAAACCGGCAGAATGGCGATTAACGTTCGTGGAAATTCTTCACGTTATTTTCCCAAAAAACAATATGCAATCCGAACGGTAGATGATGCCGGCATTCCGCAGGAAACAACTTTTTTCGGTATGCCGGCAGAAACCACTTGGGTACTAAACGGAAGCTATATAGACTATTCCCAAATTCGCAACTACATGATGTATAATATTTCTTCTGAAATTATGGATTATGCACCTCAATGCCGACTTTGCGAGGTGTTTCTGACAAATGCAGACGGTGAGTTGGAATATCAGGGGCTGTATACCATGATAGAAAAACCAAAGGTGTCGAAGGAACGATTGGACTTGACACCCTACAATCCGAAATATACGGAAACCTCTTTTGTTGTGCAGCTGAATAAACGGATTGATGATGCAAGGATCGATCATCTGAAACCGGATGATGTTGATGTGTATTCTGCCAATTTGGAATATCCTGATGTGGAAAAGATTACGGATTCCTCATTGCAATATATACAAAAAGAGATACTCCAATTTGAAAAAACACTTTATGATGCGGAGTATTCCGATAATTGGGAAAAGGTGAATCAACGCACCGATTTGGACAGCTTTGTAGATTATTATATTATCAATGAATTTTTTCAAAACTATGATGCCGGAAGACGTTCCACCTATCTTTATAAAAATGTCGGCGGCAAATTTTGTATGGGACCAGTATGGGATTTTGACAGTGCATTTAATAATTTTACGGGGATGAAAATTTCTCCGTATATATTAGATATGCAATCTACATTTTATTACTTCTACCTTTGCCACGATGCTGAATTTGTGAAACGATGCTGTGGACGCTACGAAGAACTTCGCAAGACGGTTTTATCGGAAGAATATCTGCTTAAATATATAGACGAGAGCAGTATGTACTTAGGCAGCGCAGGGATTAGAAATTGTGATAAATGGTATGATGGAGATTATTCTCTCTATTATGGTGATATAGAAAAGATGAAAATATTCGTTATAGAAAGAGGTAAATGGATGGATGAGCATTTTAAAGAATATATAGCGATTGTAAGGTAAGCGAAGATGAAGAACATGAAAAAAGGATTTGCAATCAGCGTCATGACAGCTGTTTTGTGTATTATTTGTATATGCTTGATATTTCATTGTTTTGATGGAAATAAAAGTGAAAAAGATAATATATTCAGAACCAATCAGAAAAAAATAGAAATTCTGCAAGATGGAAGCTGGACGGATTTTGAGATAAAAGGCGTCAATATGGGAACCGGTTATCCGGGAGTGTTTCCAAATGAATTCGGTATCAGTGAGGAAACCTATGCTCGATGGTTCAACCTGATCGGGGAAATGAATGCCAATACGATCCGGGTTTATAAAATACAATCGCCATGGTTTTATAAAGCCTTTGCCCAATATAATGAAACGCACGAAAATAAAATTTATCTCGTTCAAGGTGTAGATTTTGGTGAGGATTTGATGTTTTCGGAAGAAAATTTGCTGAATCCGAAGCAGAAAAACAAAGTCTTTCAAGAAACCAAAAAGACAGTTGATGCATTACATGGGGAAAATATAACGTTTGATACAGACACAGGAAAAATGTGTTACTATAGTAATGATGTTTCCGACTATGTATTAGGATATGTTTTAGGCGTGGAATGGGACGAAATGTTTGTAGATTATGTATGTCGTTTTAATGAAAGGATTGCGCCTTATCAAGGAGCCTATATATCCAGTAGGCAGGAGGCAGATGCCGTCGAGATTTTCTTCTCTCAGTGGGGAGATTATCTTTTAAAATATGAAGATGAAACTTACGGAACCCAGAAACTTCTCTCCTTTGCCAACTGGCCGGAAACAGATCCACTGGTAAATGAGGTATCCCCCAAACTATCGGTTGCATCAGCTGCAGAAAATACAGAAGCCTTTATTGACCTTGAAAATCTACAACTTTCCGATAAGGTGGAGAGTGGGATGTTCGCTTCTTATAATGTCTATCCCTACTTTCCTGCCAGTCTTCAGTATGGAAAATATACGGAGTATATTGATGACGAAGGCAATCGAAATCCCTATCGGAAATATCTGATGGAGCTTGTTAATCATCATTCCTGTCCGGTTATTATCACCGAATACGGAGTTCCTGCTTCCAGAAGCCCAGCATATAAAGATGTGTGGAGAAATTTATCGCAGGGTGGAAATAACGAAAACGAACAAGGCATTGCATTGCTGGAGATGTATGAGGATATTCAGAAAGCGGGCTGCGCTGGAGGGCTGGTATTCACATGGCAGGACGAATGGTTTAAGCGTTCATGGAATGAAAAAAAATTATCCAATCCGGATGGCAGAGCAAACTGGAGTAATGCACAGAGTGTAGAGCAGTTTTACGGATTACTTGCATTTGAGCCGGGAGATGGCAAGGCTGAAAACTATCCGGATGGAAAAATTTCAGAATGGTCGGAAGAAGATGTTGTATTAGAAAATAATGATACGAAACTCAGTATGAAATCGGATGAAAAATATATTTATTTTATGGTGCAAGGGTTATCTGACATTAAAAGCGGCAATTCTATTAATCTTGCACTGGATGTTCTGCCAAACGCAGGAACAACCCATACAAAAAACTTAGACTTTGCCATCCCGGTGGATTTTTTGATTCAAATCAATGTAGAAAAAGGCAGTAAGCTATTGGTTCATGACAATTCGGATTTAGCTGTTTATTCGATTGCGATCAAAAACAAAAGTGCGGCAGTTACCGATATTTATAAAAAAGCTGAGGAATTGATGCTGCCGTTGAAAAATAATACCGATACATTTCATGTTGCTTCCAGAGCAAGTGGCAGTGTAAATAACTTCCTTTTGAATGAAAAGCCCCTTGAAAGTGTTGGGATGTTAAAGCATGGGAACGCTAATCCGAACAGTGAGAATTATGATTCCAACGCAGATTACTGCATCAGCGGTGATATCGTAGAAGTTAGAATCCCGTGGTCGCTTCTGAATTTTTATGACCCTTCTAAATGTATGATAATTGATGATTATCACAAAAACGATTTTAATATCAAGGGTTTGAAAATCGAAGAGATTTATGCGGCTGCCTACTATGACAATCAGGAAAGCGTGACTGATTTCGGTACATATAAATTAAAAGGCTGGAAAAAACCGCAGTTTCATGAACGGTTAAAGGAATCATACTATATGCTTCAAAAAGCGTTTGGAGGTGACAGATATGGTGATTCATAATTTTTATATGATTATATTGTATACTCTGTGTGGATATAGTTTACTTTGTTTATGTGTTAAATTGCTTTTGGATAGGAACAGAGAAAAAAAGACAGAGAAAAAGAAAAAAATAATTTATGATTTTTTCCTTTTTCGTTCCAAAAAAGAACCTGCAGAAGCATCCCTTGTTATGAGGTTAGCACAGGACGATTTCCTGTTCGCTTATATCTGTGAATGTTACATAAAACTCAGTCCACAATATACATTATACGAACGACAAAAAATGTCAGAATTTATGCAGTCTCTTATGGAAAGTAAAATTGCCTCTCTGACAAAAGAGGATGTGCAGACACGCTGCTTGATCCTGAGATACCTGTTTCAAACGGGTATTCATTCGGACACAATTAACCAGTTCGTCAATGGATGCAGGAAGCAATCTAAGCTGGAACAGACATGGGTAAAAGTAATTGGATTAAGCGAAGACAACGTTTCCGAAGAGATTTCTGTAAAGACTGTGTATAAGCTGGGATAAAAAGATGATGCTGATTTATATGATACGTGTTTTATTTGTCTTTTTTTTTGGATATACAGCAATCTATCTTTTCCAAATGGGAATCAGTCTCTGTATCTCGATTTATCGCCTTGAAAAATATAAGACAAATAAAACGCTTAATCGAAAACTATTCCCCACCGCATTTGCCAAACGGATTCCGGTTAGCGTTATTATTCCCGCATACAACGAGGCGGCTTGTATAACAGAAACAATCGAAGCTTTATTTGAGGAAGATTATCTGAATCTGGAAATTATTGTAGTAGATGATGGCTCAAATGATAACACCGAATCTCTTGTAGTAAAGAGATTCGGACTGATAGAAGAACCTGTTTTGTCTGAATCTGAATTGAAGGCAAAACCGATTCTTCGTCAATATCGAAAAGTATTTGATGAAAAAACGCTTATTTTTATACATAAGGAAAACGGTGGAAAATCAGATGCGCTTAACTGCGGACTAAATATTTGTCATAGCCCATACTGCGTTATGCTGGACGCTGATACAAAAGTTCAACGAGGCTCCATCCGCATAATGATGAGTTGCTTTTTGATGAATCCCAAAACCATTGTTTGTGCAGGTGCTGTTGGCAGTGAAAATTTGAAAAATTATCCAAAACTTACTTTTTTGAAGAAAGCACTGGTTGTTTTCCAAATATTAGAATATTATCGGACATTTTATATGCAAAGAATAATGTTCGATCATATCAATGCGAATATTATTGTCTCCGGTGCGTTTGCTATGTTTGATACTGATTTAGTGAAACGGGTTGGTGGCTACCAAGTAAATACAATTGGAGAGGACATGGAACTGACCATGCGTCTCCATGCGTTTTGTGCTTCACAGGGAAAAGAATATCACATCGCATATGCTCCGGAAGCAAAGTGCATGACGCAGCTGCCGTTTACATATAAAGACTACTATCATCAAAGGCGGCGTTGGCATATCGGGCTGCTGCAAAGTATGAAATTTCATAAATATATGCTTGGAAATAAAAATTATGGATGGGCTGGAATCACGTCCGGTACATTTTTCATTTTGTATGAACTTCTTGCACCGTTTTTGGAGATCATTGGGGTGGCTACTTTAATCGCAGCCAATTTACTGGATATTTTGAATCTTCAATTCACCATACAGGCAACGATCCTATATACGTTGATTGTTATATGGATACAGGCAATTCTTGTAAGTGCTGTTAATCGGTATAAAGTGGAACCGATTAACGGCAAACAGCGATGGATTTTGTTTCTGATTTCTATATTTGAGATAGTATTTTTTCATCCGCTCAATATTGTAATAAAAATAATAGCGACAGCTATGAACTATTGGCACAGAAAAAGCTGGGAACATATTCAGCGTATTGAAACGAACCGGTAAAGACTTTTTGATTCTTTATCACATCCGCTCAGAGATTTCGAAGATAAGCTAAATAAAATAGCTATAAAAAATCCATCAGATTTCATTTTTCCTATTAGGATGAAGTCTTATGGATTATTTTATTTTTGGAGAATGTATGAGCTGTTTCATCGATTTTATAGATATAAATTTGTGGGAGAAATACACCTTGACAAATCTCGTCTCAAAAGAAATATCTGGAAGATTACGCCCAAAAGAACGGCTTCAAGAACATCCGCCATTTTACAGATGATGGCTTTTCAGGTGTGAATTTCAATCGTCCCGGCTTTCAATCTCTAATAAAAGAGGTAGAAGCAGGAAATGTCGAAACGCTGATTATTAAGGACATGAGCCGCTTAGGACGAAATTATCTGCAAGTCGGTTTTTATACGGAAGTTCTGTTCCCACAGAAAAACGTCTGTGAATGTCAATGAATATTTGAGCCACGTGACAGCCAATATTTGAGCCACTTTTGCTAACGAATACTTGAGCCATTTGTAGCATTTGTGACATCGAATATTTGAGCCACTGCTCGTCTGTTAATACCAGGGCCAGTAAATAGCCCTGGTGGATATGTCTTTATTCAAGTGGAGTGTCCAGTTGAATCCGTTCCTGAATGTGAACCGGAACCTCAATGGAATGCTTGCGCAAAATATCAATCAGTTCGTTTACATCGCTTTTTAGGACTCGAATCTGCTCAAGAGCGTCATCGTAATCAGCACGAAGGAAGCTAATCAGGGCTTTGTTTTCTTCCTCAACTGTAAAATTGGGCTGCATGTTAGTCATTTTCATTCTCCTTGTCAGTGTCAACTTTACTCTGAGAACTAAGCAGTCTGTAAGACGGACCATTCATATCCAGCACGGCAGATTTGTATGTCAATCGATCCACCAGAGCCGAAACCATTGTTGTGTTCTCGAATAATTCGGTCCATCTTGCAAAAGGAAGATTGGTTGTCACAATAGTGCTGGACTGCTCACTGCGGTCAGAAATGACCTTGAATAGCAAATCGGATTCGTAACGGTTAAAACTCAAATAACTGAGCTCGTCTAAAATCAGAAGATCAGCTTTTGCCAGCTGCCGTTCCAATTTGCCAAGCTGGTATGTATCTCGTGCCTCAGTAAGTTCAGTCGAGAGAGTAGATGCATTTTTAAATAGAACATGGTAGCCTTGCAGGCAGGCTTTAATTCCAAGAGCAATTGCAATATGCGTCTTTCCGCGTCCCGGGTTTCCAATCATAACAATGTTTTTCTTCTGTTCAATGAACTGGCAGGATGCAAGTTCATTAAGGAACACCGGAGATACAGAGGGATTCAGCTGGCTGGTATCGAAATCGTCCAGTGATTTTTGTACAGGAAATCCGGCAGCTTTCAATCTTCTTCTGGTTTGGTTTTCCTGTCTGGCCGCTGTTTCAGATGCCATAAGCGTCAGAAGTAAATCACTAAAATCCATATCCGGCGCGCAATCGCTGAGAACATTTTTGTATTCAGCAAAAGTGGGGATCTTCAGCTGTTTTGCAAGAAGTCGAATCTGTTCTTCTTTTACGTCAATCATGAGGCCGCCCCTTTCCGCTCGTACAGCTTGTCATACTGGCTCAGATCAACGGACAAAACCGGAACATCGTTTTTTGCAATCGACGTATCCGGGTTCGGCAGATCACGTTGCATAACAGCCAAGTAGCCATCTGTCAAACACTGCTCCAGCAATTCAACCATCTGCTTGGAGTTCAAATGCTGCTTTTCCATCCAATTCAGGAATTCAGCAGGCACTGCATTCAAAACCGGACGAGCGTAACGAATTGCACGCCCTTTCCTCTCTAAGATTGGCAAATAGTGCCGTAAATCCAGAGATTCTTGCTTTCGACCCATGCAGCGGTCATGGGTGGCCACCAGAAGGCCATTGATCCAAATCTCAACTCTATTGGGATAGGCCTTTACAGTGGTGCCTTTTCCCCTGTATTTGCAAGGAACAGAATAGTAATTGGTATCAAAGAGAACCGTTGAATAGCGATTGACTTTCGGGTAGGCTTTCTTTGAAATATCGAGAACATATTTGGGAAGCGGGTGGAGATGCGCCTGGTCTTCGGCCAGCATCTGTCCCACTTTCTGAGAACGTCCGTCGATTTTGTGGTTCATGTATTTGGCGCATTGCTCTAACAGCTTTGTATTGAGATCTTCCAAAGAATCCACTTGAGGCAGCGGCACACATACATTGCGCCGGATATATCCTACCAGATTCTCTACAAGACCCTTTTCATTTCCGGATGCCGGATTACAAAATACAGGCTGGAATCCGTAGTGTGCGGCCAGTTTGGAATAATCGTCCTGTGCTGCTGCATGGACACCAAAACCACTCTTTACAGCCACACGAGCGTTGTCAAAAATCATGGATCGAGGAACGCCGCCAAAATAATTAAGCGTATGGATAATGGCATCGAGAAAGCTTTCCAAGTTTTGCCGCCAGTAAGCAATAACATAGGGCGCGCAGCTATAACTCATACGCGCACAAAACAGATTTACCTTTACTTTCTTGCCGGCCAGTTTTACCGTAGCTTCTCCCCAGTCGATTTGGAGTGCCTGACCAGGAGCAAACCTCAATGGAATAAAAACTTCATTTTCCTTGCGCTCTGCCTTGGCTTCATGAACTGCCGCTCGGATGGCAGACTCGCTGCCCGTGTAACCAAATTCTTCTACGAGCCGGTTGTAAATCCGCCGTGCTGTGTGACGCTACTTCTTTACACCCTCCGCAGCATCTGTATCGAGGCAGTGCTCAATGAACTGCTTTACTTCTGGCGTTATGACAGAGGCTTCTCGCTGGTAGGCTTTCCGATCCCATGGAACTGCGTCGCCCATCCAATATTTCTTGACTGTGTTTCTGGAAATTCCCAGAATTTTAGCTGCTGCACGCTGACTGGTTACTCCTTCAAGTTGCAGCGCGCGGATTGATTTGTAGACATCCACCGATGTGACCACCTTTCTATCGCCTCCCGCATAGTAGTCTACATCTATTATACGGGAAGCCATTAGGTGGCTCAAATATTCGCTGTCATTTTGCTGGAAAGTGGCTCAAGTATATATTAGCATTCACAATTCCCAAAGTGTAAAAACAACTGGTCCGGCTCAGGAGCGTGGAATTGACGGTGGAAAAAACGAAAGGACGAAAAAGACACATTGTAGTTGATACAATGGGCAACCTGCTCGCTGTCGTAGTACATGCTGCCAATATTCATGATACGAAAGCCGGGATTCTTGCTGCAAAACGGGCGGTCGAGAAATATCCCTCCATCCGGCGCTTTTGCGCAGATGCCGGTTACCGCAAGACTTTTGAGAAGGATGTCAAAGAGACTCTGGGGCTGGAGGTTGACATTTCTGCGAGAATCAAGCCCGAGTGGACGATCCTTCCGAAGAGATGGATCGTAGAACGTACCCTGGCATGGATCAACTATTCCAGACGCCTTTCCAAAGACTATGAGATTACAGTTGTATCAGCTCAGGCTATGTGCATGATCGCCGCTCTACGAACTCTTATTGCTCGGTTTTGAACTTATTGGTACGGGTTCTGAGTGAGCGTGCAGCCAAGGTGCATTCCGGTACTGTGGATGCGTCCGAGGACAACATGCTCTGCATCACGAATGACGGCCGGAAAATCGGCCTTGACCAGAGGCTGATGAATCCGCTGCTGCCCGATGACCCTGCCAGCAAACTGAACGCCTGTGTGCGGAATGTGCTGCAAATATGGGAGGACGGCAGTGAGCAGAAACTGACGCAGCTGCTGTTCTGTGATCTTTCTACCCCGAAAAACGATGGGCAGTTCAATGTTTATGATGATATCAAAACAAAGCTGCTGGCCGCAGGCGTGCCGGAAAGTGAGGTGGCCTTTATCCATTCGGCGGACACTGAAGCGAAAAAGGCGGCACTGTTCTCCAAAGTACGCTCTGGCGATGTGCGGATTCTGCTGGGCAGCACTGCAAAAATGGGTGCAGGCACCAATGTGCAGGACCGGCTTGTGGCGGTTCATCATCTGGATGTCGGTTGGAAACCCAGTGATATGACTCAGCGCAACGGCCGTATCATCCGGCAGGGCAACCGCAACAAAGAGGTGAAGGTGTTCAACTACGTCACGGAAGGAACTTTTGACGCGTACCTTTGGCAAACACTGGAAAATAAACAGCGATTTATCTCGCAGATTATGACCAGCAAATCCCCGGTGCGTTCCTGCGATGATGTGGATGAGCAGGCGCTCTCTTACGCCGAAGTCAAGGCGCTATGTGCCGGAAACCCGCTGATTAAGGAAAAGATGGACCTTGATGTGCAGGTGGCTAAGCTGAAAGTTCTGAAAGCTGACCATCAGAGCCAGAAATATCGTCTGGAAGACAAATTGCTGACGCAGTTCCCGGCAGATATTCAGCAGCAGAGAGCGCATATTTCCGCACTGAAAACCGATGCGGAAACGGCTGCGGCCCATCCGCAGGACAAGGAAAACTTCTGCGGGATGACCATCAAGGCATGATGTTCGATGACAAAAAGACTGCCGGCGAACGGTTGATTCTGGCGACAAAAGAACTTCCCGACACAGAGCCTGTTGTGCTGGGCGAGTAACGCGGCTTTGAGCTTTCAGTGCGCTATGAGCCGGTCCGAAACGAGCAGCAGGCGGTGCTGAAAGGCAAGGCGATTTATCCAGTGGCACTTGGTGCCGACCCGCACGGCAATATCACCCGACTGGACAACCTGCTGGCCGGTTTTGATGAGCGCATTGCCAATGCAGAAAACCGACTGGAAAATCTGCTGCAGCAACAGACGGCGGCACAGGCAGAAGTGGAAAAGCCCTTTCCGCAGGAAGAAGAGCTGGCACAAAAATCTGCACGGCTGGCTGAACTGAATGCACAGCTGGATGTGGACGAAAAACATCACGAGCCGGAGATGGAAGAAACGCCGGATGAGGAATCTGCGCGCCCTTCCGTGCTGGCCGCCCTGAATGAAAAGTCGGATAAGGAGGAACCGGTCAAGCCGTTCCGCAGCTACTCGGACCGCGATGGTGATGCCCGATGAGAGAAAAGAGGGACGAGATTCTGATCCTGCGCATCACAAAAACCGAAAAGAATCGGATTTACGAAAAGATGTATGGCATGGGCATCCGCAGTCTGAGTGCCTATATCCGAAAAATGGCTCTGGATGGCTACTGCTTGAACCTTGACCTGCCACAACTGCGGCGGATGGCATATCTCTTGCAGATGTGCAGCAACAATCTGAATCAGGTGGCAAAACGTGTGAAGGAAAGCAATCAGCTTTATGCTGCAGACATTGAAGATTTGCGGCATCGGCTGGACGAGCTGATTGGTATCGGAAAACAGATTCTTTCCAAACTGTCTGAACTTTAACTTTTTTCCGCAGAGAGGAGCTGCGGATTACATATCGATTGACATCCTTGCAATGGATGCGGAGATACCTTTATAATAAGGGCGAAAGGCAGGTGCTCGATATGAGGTTCATTTTTAAGATGGTCATTCTTCCGTTTTCGCTGCTTACGGCTTTCCTTGCGCTGATGCTGAAATTGACATTGAATCTGTCGGCATTTGTGCTTGCGCTGCCGATGCTGTATATTTTTGGCTGCGGACTTTATACTCTTTATTGTAGGGAATGGACGCAGTTCCTGATCCTTTTTGTGGCAGAGTTCGGGTGCTTTTTGCTCATCGTGGCAGGAACGGCGCTTGTGGAAGCCGTCGAGCGATTCAGCAAATGGCTTACGGAACTGTAATGGAGGAAACGATGGATAAAGATAAAATGCTGGATTATTTCAATGACCGTGAGGCAACGCTTTTTCGGGATGAATTGGGAAGCAATGCACGGTATCACGAACTCCTGCAGAAAAAACTGGCAGCGGAAGACGCACACCGGAACATGGTGGGCGAAGCAGCATGGAAGCAGTATCTTCAGCTGGATGAGATCTGCAATGAGCTGGAAAGCGTACGATATCAGGCAATGTATCTGGCCGGTGCCGCTGATTTTGAAAAGTTGTTCCGTCAATCCTGATGGATGATGTGCCGCCTTCGGGCGGCATTTTTTCTTTGCAATAGGGGGTGATGATGCTGGCAGCAACACGGCTGATTGCGCTGCATAAAAACAAGGGAAAGTCTGTTGCGGCTTGCTTGAAAAGCCGCACCGACTATGCACGAAACCCGGATAAAACGGAGCAGGGGCAGCTTGTAAGCAGTTATAAATGCAGCCCCTTGACTGTAGATGAAGAATTTATGCTGTCCAAGCGGCAGTACGAACTTGTTACAGGGCGCAGACAGAAAAATGACGTGATTGCATATCAGATTCGGCAGTCCTTCAAACCCGGAGAAATCACCGCTGAAGAAGCCAACAAAGTAGGTTATGAGTTGGCGATGCGCTTTACAAAAGGCAAGTATGCTTTTCTGGTTGCTACGCACACCGACCGGGAGCATATTCACAATCACATTATCTATAACTCTACGGCTCTGGACTGCAGCCGTAAATTCCGGGACTTTTTGCTGTCGGGGTTGGCTGTGCAGCGGCTGAGTGACCTGATTTGCCTGGAACACAGCCTGTCTGTGATTGAAATAAAGCCGTACCGGGAGCGGCAGAAGCGTGTACTTTACCCGCCAAAAGAAAGCAACCGCGATCAATTGTGCGGTGTGATTGACAGCATCCTTGCGGACAAGCCGGGCAGTTACGAAGAATTTTTGAAAAAACTGGAACAGCAGGGATATGAGGTCAAGCGCGGAAAATTCACATCGGTGAAAGGTGTACGGCAAAAACGATTCATCCGGTTTCGGACTTTGGGGGCGGGATACAGTGAGGAAGAATTAAAAGCGGTCCTCGCCGGAGAAGCAGAGCATTGCCCGCGGAAAAACATCCGGTGCAGGAACAGAAATTTCAGATGTTGGTGGATATTCAGGCAAAATTGGCTGAAGGAAAGGGAAACGGCTATGCGCGATGGGCGAAGCGGTACAACCTGAAGGAGATGTCCAAGACGATGATTTTTCTGCAGGAAAACAAAATCGGGAGTAAGAATGAAATGGAAGAACAGGTGCGTGCTGCAACGATGCGCTATCACGAACTGGGCGACTCCATCAAAGCTGCGGAAGCGCGGATGGCAGAAATTGCGGTAATGAAAACGCACATTATCAACTATGCTAAAACAAGGTCCATCTATGAGGCCTATCGGAAAGCAGGATACAGCAAGCGATTCTTGGAAGCAAATCGGGAGAGCATTGCGTTGCACAAGGCGGCCAAAGCGGCTTTCGATGAGGCTGGGCTGAAAAAACTTCCGAAGGTAAAAGAACTGAGCATCGAATATGTTGAGCTTCTGAAAAAGAAAAAAGCAGAATATCCGAGCTATCGGAAAGCACGAGAGAGGATGCAGGAACTGATGAAGGCGCAGAAAAACGTAGAAATGTTTTTTGCAGACAACAGGAGCGAACAGGAACAGCAGCAGACCCGATAAAACAAAAGTCACCGAGGATTCGACCCCAATCCGTTTTGGGAAAGAATCCTCGGTGGCTTTTTTAGTTTATATAGCAGCGGTCCTGCGTGACGAGCCAATCCTCACATAACCGCTGCGCTTCGTCCTTTGAGCGGCAGGTGCAGTTGAAAAGTCTGCCGTGCAAAGAACAATATGTGTAGTGTACCTTTGGGATGCCATCGGAATCTCTGAAATTGACACAGCGTTCTTCACCGGGCAGCAGGTAGATTGAATCCACGTTCGGCAGATCCTTTTATTCTTGTTTGATGTGCATTGCACAACATTGCTATTGTAGCATGCCCGGTTCAAAAAGGCCATTGATGATTTGAACAAAGAAATGCTCTAAAATTTTCTGTCCGAAATAAACGCTATTAGAGTTAAACAAACGCCAACTGATTATGTATAAAGAAATGCACGGCCTTTATTCTAGTGGTGTGTAACTAACGCCAATAGAATGCGAGGATGTTATGAAAACACTTTTAGGCCAACGAATCAGAGAACAACGCAGGAAAAAAGGCTGGACAATGGATAAACTGGCCGAGAAAGCAGATTTGTCTGTAAACTATGTGGGTGATTTGGAACGTGGGGTGAAGACGCCAAGTCTGGACACTTTCATCCGGATCGTTGAAGCATTGGATGTTCCCGCAGATGTGCTGATCCGGGACTCCGCAGCCCCAGCATCTTATGTGGCAGATGATGAGCTGAACCGGAAGTTGAGCCGTCTTACACCGGGGCAGAAGAAAGCCGCAACCGATATTTTGAACGCATATATCGATAACATACCGTACATCAAAGAGAAGTAAATAGGTTACAGTGGGTGCTGATAAAATCATTGTCGGCACTTTTTTTAAGTGGGGCTGTGCCCAGCGGATATACCACTGAATCATGAACTCCATCAAAAAAGCATTCGGCAGGAACGCGCAGCCTGCAGCGGTATGATGCAGATCACAAAGGGTTTGGGAATTCCCAACAAGCATTTTGCGAAGCAAAAATGGCGTTTGTATAGACAGACGCCCTGCTTGCGCAAGCTGTTACAATCCACAAAGATAATGGAAATTTTTTGTTTAAAGGTACGGAAAACAACTTGAAATGTTGGAATTTTCACAAAAACATTGCCTGAAAATTAAGCAAAGAGTATACTTTGATATAGTAAATTAAAAATTGTCAATTACTGCTTTATTTTGGTAGAAAGAAGATGGAATCATGGCAAGACTGAAAGAAAACAAACCAACTGCGAATGTTCGCGGGCGATGGGGTACTCGTTTGAAGCAGCTATGATATGACTGGGAGGCCATCATGGAACCATCAAAAGCAACCAGTGTTAACAGCCGTGCGGAAGAACTGTTTGTTCAGTTGTTCTGTGAGGCGTTTGGCCCGGAAAAGACGGAAAATCTACAAGTGCAATATCCTTGTGTGGATATTTACGGTCGGCACCGTTATATCGATTTTGCGCTGGAATCTCCTGAATCCAAAATTGCGATTGAGATAGATGGCGAAACCTACCATAACCCAAGCAAGGTGTCTGAAAACAAGTATGCGGATGACCTCCTGAAGCAGAATAGCTTGATTTACGACAACTGGAAAGTATACCGATGGATTTATAGCCAGCTTGAAAAACAACCGGAAAAGGTTAAGGATAAGCTGATTACCTTTTTGGGCAGCAGTCCCATGTTCAAGGCTTTTGAAGCAGATCTTCCAGTTCAGATGGGGCAGACGATAGAGCTGCGGGATTACCAGCAGGAAGCCATCAACAATCTAAAGAGAATGCGCGAGGATGGTAAAACAATCGCACTGCTGTACCACGCAACTGGTGTCAGAAAAACAATCACAGCCGCCACAGATGCAAAATCTGTGGGCGGACGAACGCTCTTTCTGGTCAATGCCCTGAAGCTGGCTTCACAGGCTGAGGACACTTTTGCAAAAGTGTGGCCGGAGGCTACACTGGGGGAATATACCGGAAGCCAGAAAGATGTTTCGCAGACTGTTATTTTTGCTACGGTGCAGAGCATCTCCAAGGATTTGGAAAAATTCTCCCCGACAGATTTTGATTATTTGATCGTGGATGAATGCCACCATGCAGCGGCTAATACTTATCAAAAAATCTTTACCTACTTCCATCCGAAGTTTATTCTGGGCTTGACTGCAACACCGGAGCGCAGCGATGGCGAGGATATGCTGGAGCTGTTCCAGAACGTTGCCCACAAAATGGATCTCAAAACTGCTGTAGAGCGTGGCGTACTGGTGCCGATTCGCTGCATCCGGGTCAAAACCAACATTGATCTAACCGATGTGCGGATCAATGGTATCAAATACAACTCGCAGGATCTGGAAAGTAAGCTATTCATTCCGGAGCGCAATCAGTTGATTGTTGATACCTATCTGAAGTACGTGAATGGCAAGAAGACTGTGATTTTTTGCGCAAGTGTAGATCATGCGGCGGAGATTGCGAAGCTGCTGCGCGACAATGGGGTGAAAGCAGAGGCTGTTTCCGGGCGTGACCGGGTAGAAATCCGGGATAAGATCCTGAAAGATTACGAAACCGGTTCTACGAATGTTCTTTGTGCCTGTGACTTGCTGAATGAGGGCTGGGATAGTCCTCATACCACAGTGCTGTTCATGGCACGGCCCACAATGTCTAAAACAATCTATATGCAGCAGCTTGGGCGAGGCACCCGCCGCTGTCCGGGAAAAGATGACCTGCTGGTGATTGATTTTGTAGACAACGCCAATATGTTCAATATGCCCTACAGTCTGCATCGGGTGCTGGATATTTCAAAATATCAGCCCATGGCTTATGTGCTGGCCCCGGAGAACAAGCGGAAGCTGGATCAGGACATGCTGTTCAAGGGAGAAAAGCCGGAAGCGTGGCTGGATGTGCCGATTGATGTAGACGACTACGAAATCATCGACTTGTTCAATTGGCAGAACAGCGTCAAGGATATGATCTCGCAGATTGAGTTTGTTCGGATGGTAGATGTGCAATCCGAAACGGTAGATCGTTATATCAAGGATGGAAAAATCAAGCCGGATCTTTCTGTCCCGTTTGGCGACAAGCGGATGTTCCACTATTTCCGCGAGGAAAGTGTCCGAAACATTGCCAAGCAGTACGGCTGGGATCTCATCACGCCGCAGAATATGGCAGATAAGTTCATGAAATTCATTGAAACAATGGATATGAGCTTTTCCTATAAGCCGGTCCTGCTCAAAGCGATTTATGAGTATATGGACAGCAATGGCAGAGTTGCCCTGCCGGATGTGGTAGATTACTTCATTGACTTCTATGAAGACCGTAAGGCGCATGGGATGATTGCGGAAAAGCCCAACAGTATCTACCAAAAGGGTGGCTATACTAAGAAGGATGTGGAGAAGAACATTCTGTCCAATCCTTTCAAGCGTTTTGAAGACATGCGTTTTTTGATGCGTTGCAAAGATGTAGAGACCGTTGAAGTGAATCCCATCATCTTCCGCAAACTGACACGGGAAGATTGGCTGCATATTGTGGATGTCTGCGACAAGAGCCTTGAAAAATATTATGCACGATTCCAAAAGTGACTAAAAAGGGAAGATTATAGTACACATATAGGTGTAAAATGTGAATAAGAGCAGCATTCAAACTGAATTGTGCTGAAAAACCAATGAAAGGAATGAATCTGAATGGAGAATTTGTCCTTTTTCGATGAGCAGCAAACTATGGAAAACTTGAACGGTGTAAAAGACTCAAAGCACTTGGATGTTGTTAAACTGAATTATGAGTCATGCGAGTCTCTGACATGGCAGGAGCTTTTTTTCGGATATAATAATCTTTGCGCAATTACCTATTCTTCCGGTATTGGTTTTGTGTGTGAACTTTTGGATCGGTTTGAACAGGCAGAGATTATTTTCGGTTGCGAAGATGTTATGGATTACTCCATGCAAAGTGTGATGGCGTACCAGTGCAAGCTGATTGAACGAATGAGAAATAAAGCGTATAAAAAGCTTGCCGAGCGTGTGGAAAATGGAACGTTGCATCTTTTCGTTGCAAGGGATATTCTTTCTCATGAAAAGATCTATTTGCTTTCAGCCAAGGATGGTAGAAAACGCGTGATAATGGGTTCGGCAAATATGTCAGCAGCCGCATTTGAAGGAAGGCAGCGCGAGAATATCTGCTATATGGATGGAGATGAAGCATTTGACTGGTATATGGAGTGTTACCAGACGTTAAAAGAAAAAAGCACGGACGAAATTGGAAAAGATTCGCTTTTGTGTGCCGATGACGGTGAAAATCTGGAAGAACTTCCGATTGCAAAGACGATTCGAGTAAAAAAGGCTGTTGTGATTCAGCCTGTCTCAGAAAATCAGAAAGAGGAAGTGCGCTTTGCGCTTGATGTAAAGGGACTTGCAGCAAAATTCAAACCATGCGTCCCGAAACCGGATAAAAAAGGAAAAATTCTGCTGTCGCCAGATAAAATCAAAATCATCCGAAAGCATGTGGTTGAGGCAAAAACATTGGAAAAAGAACAACGCAGTGAGTACCCGCAGCTTGATGTTGAGCCGGATGAAAAGTACGTGACGTTAAATGAACAAAAACTCGATTTGAATCCTCCGAAAGCCGAAGTTGAGAAAGATGTGGAATTGTTCCTGCGTTATATGGATGGATATGAAAAATTCCATGGAGATCATGTTGGAATGCAGTTCCGATACTACGAATTTGCAAACTGGTTCTTCTGCTCTCCATTTATGGCCTGTATGAGGGATATGGCAGTTCGATATAATCAGAACACATTACCTTATCCGGTGTTCGGGCTTGTTTATGGACAAAGCAAAGCAGGAAAAACAAGTTTTCTGGAAACGCTTCTAAAAATGATGATCGGCCAAAAGACAAAGATTTCTGCACCTGATTTTACGCGATCAAGCATTGATAGCCTTAAACAAACGGTGCATGGAGCACCGATTATTGTGGACGATCTGACAAATACAAGATTCAGTCAACATGCGATCGAAACAATCAAGAATGATGATTTTGGGATTGCAGAGCATTTGGTAAACTATCCGGCTGTTGTGATCAGTGCAAATGAAGATGTCAAAGCTGTTGCACCGGAAGTGATTCGCCGGACAGTGATCTGTCGTGTTCAGGCAGGACTGACCAACACAGAAGTGATGAGCAGCAATATTGTGCGTACGGTTCAGCGGGAGGTTGGGACGGCACTTTATCGGGAATATCTGCGACAGATGCTTGAAATTGTTCCGGAATTGCTGGAATTGATGAAAGATGATGAACAGGATGAAGCGCCTGATATTCTGAAAGTATCGTCACAGGTCCTTATGAATATTTTCAAAGAGTATGGGCCGGAAACGCTGCCAGAATATATTCGAGTTTTGAGTCTTGAGGATTATTTCAGCGAGAAAGTAACGGGAAGCTACGCAATAAAAACAATTCAAAATGCATGGAAAACCAGCAAGGATTCATTTGAAATTTATCCCCGAACAAATGAACTCTGCTATAATGCGGGTGCGACATATGAGGCCGACAGAATTTTGAAAGAATTGCCAGAGACATTGGAAGTACGTAAGTCCAGAGACTGCCTGATGATGAATCTGGAGGAGGCGCAGAAGTTCTTTGGTATCACTTTTAAGAAACCGTTATTTCCATGGCTTTCAAAGATTTTTGCATAAAATGCTTTGAAAGAGATGCTTGTTGGACATCACTTTCGATAAAATGAACCTCAGAAGGGAAAAAATATATTTCTGAGGAGGACAAAACAATGTCAAACGGTGATTATGGCTACTTCGGCAAAGGCGATACGGGCTATGCCCAGTACATGACGGCGTTCAACCGCAACTTCGGCGGTTCGTCCGGCGGCGGTGGTGGCGGCGGAAACCACAACAACAATGGCGGTGGCGGCGGGGACGGCAGCGGATGCGGCTGCCTGATCGCCGTTGCAGTGGTCGTGGTGCTGATCCTGATCATCTTGGGTGGCTGAATCAATCCCTGTAGGTGAAACACAGGTTTTCCCTGTGGGGATTTTTCGAATCTGCTTGTAGAAAACGGCGGTCTATGGTAGCATGAAATCAAAGAAAAACAGGAGGGCTTACACATGGTTTTACTAGTTGTGGATACACAGAAAGGTATCGTGGATGAACGCCTGTATGCGTTTGAAAAGTTTGTCAGCAACATCAAGGAGCTGATCCGGACTGCCCGCGAACAGGGAATCGAGGTCGTCTATGTCCAGCATGACGATGGGCCCGGCACCGGTTTCTCCATCGGGGACGATGAATTTGAGGTCTATTCCGAATTTGCACCGCTGCTGACTGAAAAACGGTTCGTCAAAACCGTATGCAGCGCGTTCAAAAAAGAAAGCGGTCTGCTGGAATATCTGACGGAAAAGGGCGAAAAAGATGTGATGGTCTGCGGCATCATGACCGACTTTTGCATCAATGCAACGGTGGAGGCAGGCTTTGAGCATGGCCTGCATATGATCGTTCCTGCCTATGCAAATTCCACGCAGGACAACGAGTACATGACAGGGGAGCAGAGCTACCGCTATTATAATGAGTTCCTCTGGCCGGACCGCTATGCTGACTGCGTGCCCATGGACAAGGCGCTGGAACTGCTCAAAAAGTGAGATGTTTACAATGATTTCTGAAAAAGTAAAAAATCAGATTCAAGTGGTGCAGGGGGATATTACCAAACTGGACTGTGACTGCATCGTGAATGCGGCCAATCGGAGTCTGCTGGGTGGCGGCGGTGTGGATGGTGCCATCCACCGGGCAGCAGGGCCGGAACTGTTGGCGGAGTGCCGCACGCTGCACGGCTGCCGCACCGGAGAAGCAAAAATCACTAAGGGCTACCGGTTGAAAGCAAAGTATATCATTCATACGGTAGGCCCGATATATTCCGGCACAGCAGAGGATGCTGCGCAGCTGGCGGACTGCTACCGCAATTCGCTGGACCTTGCCAAAGAGCATGATGTCCATAGCATTGCGTTCCCGGCAATTTCGACCGGTGTGTATGGCTACCCGCTGGAAGATGCCACGGAGATTGCGGTCAAAACAGTGGCGCAGTGGCTGGAAGCACATGCGGATTACGCAATGCAGGTGATTTTCTGCTGCTTCGATGCCCGGACGGAGCGGGTGTATCAGGCAAGGCTGTAACCGGAAGAGGTGTGAGAGATGGGCTTTTTCAAAAAGCTGTTTACAGGGATCGGGTTTGCGGCAGGTTTTCTGTTCTTCGGATGCTTGTCAGTGATTGTGTATGGCTCCCGAATCCTGTACTGAAAATGGAGAAAAACTTGAAATACAGAGAAATTGTGGACGGCATTTTTGTTGACCGTCCCAACCGCTTTATTGCCTATGTGGAAATGAATGGAGCAGTGGAAACCGTCCATGTCAAGAACACCGGGCGGTGCAAAGAGCTATTGCTGCCCGGCACGGCGGTTCGGCTGGAAGTGTCAGATAACCCGAAACGCAAAACAAAATACGACCTTGTGGCGGTACACAAGCAAGGTCTTGGCTGGGTCAATATGGACAGTCAGGCACCCAATAAGGTGGTAGGGGAGTGGCTTGCAAAACAGGGCTACGACTATATCAAGCCGGAATTCACCTATGGGAAGTCCCGCATCGACTTTTATATGGAAAAGGGCGAGCAAAAGTATCTGATGGAAGTCAAGGGCTGCACACTGGAAGTGGACGGTATCGGCTACTTCCCGGATGCACCTACCGAGCGCGGCGTGAAGCACCTGCACGAGCTGGCGCAGGCACAGCAGGCAGGGTATCGGTGCGCAGTGGCTTTCGTGATTCAGATGGAAGGCATCACCGAGGTGCGGCCAAATGTCAGCACACAGCCGGAGTTTGGTACGGCACTGGCCGAAGCAAAGGCCGCAGGTGTGCGGGTGCTGTTTCTGCTCTGCCGTGTGGGGCGTGACAGCTTGGAAATCGTGGAGCAGAGGGAAGGCTGAAAAATTTTTCAGAAAACCTCTTGACCCTGACGCAGCGTCATAGCGTATACTGTGGCTGTCGCAAGGGAGGACAGCAAGATGATGACAGTGAACGAAGTGAGCAAGCGGACCGGAGTGAGCATCCGGACCCTGCAATATTACGATAAAATCGGTCTGCTGCGCGCGGCGGGCCGTACCGAAGCAGGCTATCGGCTGTATGACGATGCCGCGCTGGAACGTTTGCAGCAGATCTTATTGTTCCGGGAACTGGAATTTCCGCTGAAGGACATCCAGAAAATCGTGGAGAATCCTGCTTTTGACCGGCAGAAAGCACTGGAACAGCAGATCACACTTCTGACATTGAAAAAGCAGCATCTTGAAGATCTGATCGGCCTTGCGCAGAAAATTCGATCCACAGGAGGAATGGTTATGGACTTTACCGCATTTGATACGCAGAAGATCAAGAAGTATACCGAGCAGGCCAAAAAGGAATGGGGCGAAACGCCGGAATACAAAGAGTTTGAGGAAAAAACTGCCCATAAGACCGAGAAAGAGGTTAAGGACATGAGCAGTCAACTGATGGACATCGTGGCGGCATTCGGCGGAATGCAGAGCAAAGACCCGGCGGACTCTGAAGTGCAGGCACAGGTGAAGAAGCTGCAGGAGTTTATCACAGAGCACTACTATAACTGTTCCAAGGTGATCCTGAATCAGCTGGGGCAGATGTATGGGGCAGGCGGAGCATTTACGGAAAACATCAATGCTGCCGGCGGTGCCGGTGCCGCAGAATTTGCGCAGAAAGCCATTGAGATTTATTGCAAGTGAGCCCAAAAACGCTTTGCGTGATTCAGTTACAGAAATCATAAATAGGAAATGTTATCATATAGATACAAGAAACACACCGATAACATTCCAATGGAGGATTTCGATATGAAGGCAAAGTTTTACATCTGCAATCACTGTGGCAACCTCGTCACTACCATCCATAACGCAGGCGTTCCGCTGGTCTGCTGCGGGGAGAAAATGAAAGAGCTGGTTCCCAATACGGTGGAAGCCAGCGGCGAGAAGCATCTGCCGGTGGCAGAGCTTTCCGGCAGTCGTCTCACGGTCACAGTGGGCGCGGTGGAGCACCCCATGGCGGATGTTCACTATATTCAGTGGATTTTTGTGGAGACTGAGAACGGCGGGCAGATCCGCTATCTGAATCCGGGGCAGGCTCCCAGCACTGTTTTTGAACTGGGCAGTGAAAAACCGGTGGCCGTTTACGCATACTGCAATCTGCATGGGCTCTGGATGACGAAACTCTAATACAATCAATGCAAACAGGGAGTGATTTGATGTCACTCCCTGTTTTTTGATGAGAATTTAATGTTGGCTGAAGCGTCTTTTCTTTTGACGGTTACAATGAAGCAGCAGACCAGAGTGGTATTTGTAAGAATAGGAGACTTGCAACGAAACTTAAAACTAACTTGCAACAAACTTGCAATCTACGGATAAGCTGCGTGTAAGAGCTTTACACAGGAACAGTTGAGTATAATGCTGAACGTTAGTGCGAACCATCTTGCAAAAGTTGAAACGGGAAGCCGCTGCTGCTCGATTGAGTTGCTGCAGGATCTTCCGTCCTGCCTGAATGTCAGAACGGACTATCTGCTGAACGGAGATGCACCGCATAACAACCATCTGAGGGAAAGGCTGACGTTTCTTGCACAGGAATTAGAAAAGATTACGGCGGACCTCCCGGTATGGGGATAGGAAAAAGCAGAATCCTCTTTTTCAATGCCCAAAAGCGTGGTAGAATAGGTAAAAGATTCAGTATCTGAAAAACGGAGCGCGCAACAATGAAGATTCTGGTCAGCGCCTGCCTGCTGGGCGAAAACTGCAAATACAGCGGCGGAAACAATTACAATCAGGCGGTCTGTGATTTTGCGCGGGGGCATCAGGTGGTTCCGGTCTGCCCGGAGGTTTTGGGCGGCCTGCCCACACCGCGGTGCCCGGCGGAAATCGTGCAGGGCGTTGTCACGAACAAAGAGGGCATCAATGTGGACCGGGAGTTCCGAGCGGGCGCAGCCAAGGCCCTTGCCATCGCAAAAGAAAATGGGGTGGAGCTTGCCATCCTGCAATCCCGCAGTCCCAGCTGCGGCGTGAAGGAAATTTACGATGGAACGTTTTCCGGGACAAAGATTCCCGGACAGGGCGTTTTTGCCAAGATGCTGATGGACGAAGGCGTCCGTGTTCTGGATGCCGGGGAATTGCCTAAAATTATCTTGAAAAATGAGGACGGAAAATGTCAATCAGACTGATTTGCAGCGATATTGACGGTACGCTGCTGCAATACGGCAAAAAGGAACTGGAAGACGAGATCTTTGAGCAGATACGGGAGCTGCATCGGCGCGGCATTCTGTTTTGCCCGGCATCCGGTCGGCAGTATACCAGCCTGCGCAAGCTCTTTGCACCGGTGGCGGACTGCTGTGTGTTTCTCTGCGAAAACGGCGGCGTGATCTATAAGGACGAACAGTGCATCGCCAAGAATCCGATGCCGCGTGCATTGGCCGAAGAAATCGCCAACGACCTGTGGACCCGCAGCGACGGGCAGGGCGAAGTGATGCTCTCCGGCCAGAATACTGCCTACCTGATGGAGCGGGGTCTGGGAATGCTCCAGCGCATCCAGTTCATCGGGAACAATTATCAAATCATCCATGACCCTTCCGAGGTGCCGGAGGAGATCACAAAAGTATCGGTGTATCTGCACGAAGGCGTAGAATCTTACACGGAACGGTTTGTCCCACGATGGAAAGAGGCGAACTGCGCTGTGGCAGGGCCGTACTGGATCGACACCACCTTTGCCAACAAGGGCATCGGTGTGCGCAGCATCTGCAAGACTCTGGACATCGCCCTTGCCGATGTGATGGCTTTTGGCGACAATTATAACGATGTGTCGATGCTGGACATTGTGGGTGTGCCCTACATTATGGATGGTGCCGCCGCACCGCTGCGGGAAAAGTACCCGAACCATACACCCCGCCCAGAGGATGTGCTGCGGGAGTTCTTGAAGCAGAACTGAATTTTGCACGCATGTGTGCAAAATTCAAAATGATACGGTATAAGGAAATATTTTGACATGACGAAAGTGCTTTTCATCTGCCACGGGAACATTTGCCGCAGCCCAATGGCCGAATTTGTAATGAAAGACTTGGTGGCCAAAGCCGGGCTTTCTGATAAATTTGAAATCGCATCCGCCGCCACCAGCACCGAGGAGATCGGCAACCCGGTCTATCCGCCCGCCCGGCGGAAGCTGGCCGAGCACGGCATCTCCTGCGCGGGCAAGACGGCCCGGCAGATGACCCGGAGGGATTACGAAACCTACGATTATCTGATCGCCATGGATCACAACAACCTACGCAATATGGCGCGCTTTGTGGGCGGCGACCCGGAGCATAAAGTGTCTCTGCTGATGGATCATACCCGCCGCCCCGGCGATGTGGCCGACCCATGGTATACCGGGGACTTTGAGGCCACTTGGCAGGACGTGCTGGAGGGCTGCACGGCTCTGCTGGAAGAACTGCGCTGACAGGAGAATTTCATGACAGAGCGTTATTGTGAGAGTGAACGGTTTGCTGACCTGTCGTTCACCGAGGAGACTTTTGAGGACTGCGACTTTACCGACTGCATGTTTGTGGATTGCTCCTTTACCAAATGCGAACTGGATCATACCACGCTGAATGAGTGCAAATTCGTGCGGTGTGAGATCACAGGTCTGCGCAGTACCCATTCTTCGGTGCAGTCGCTGGATTTTGAGGACTGCCGCCTGAATGAAATTGAGTGGGCACCGCTGATGTCCAACGGTGCCTTCCCGGACCCTATCCACACGCTGAAAGAGTGCAGTCTGAAATATAACACCTTCACCGAAATGAACTTTAACCGCTTCAACTTTTCAGACGGAAACGAAATTGTCGGCTCTATGTTTGCCAAATGCGAGATGCAGCTGGCGAATTTCAAGGGCGTGGAACTTCACGAAACGGAATTCTACCAGTGTGACCTGCGCAAGGCGGATTTCCGGGATGCTACAGGCTATAAGGTGGACATTCTGGGCAGCCGCCTGAAGGATGCGAAATTTTCCCTGCCGGAAGCGGTGAATCTGCTGGCAGATTTGAAGATCAAGCTGTCGTAAGAAGGAGAGAAAATGCGTCAACTCATCATTGCCCGAAAAGACCTGCAGATGTCTCCCGGTAAGCTGGCGGCGCAGTGCTGCCATGCTTCGCTGGCGTTCCTCACCGACCCCATCGGCATGGGACAGGGCGTGGAACCCATCGAGAAAGACGGAGAAATTACCGGCTATCGGGCAGAAATCATGTTGGAGAAAGCAACCTATGAAGAATGGTTCGATGGCTCTTTTACCAAAACTATCTGCGGGGCAAAGAACCGCAATCAGCTGTTGAAAGCAAAGACCATTGCCGAGGAATTGGGCCTTGTGGAAAACAAAGACTACTTCCTTATCCGGGATGCCTGCCACACCGAGCTGGAGCCGGAAGAATTTGATGAAAACGGAGAAGGCATGACCCTGACCTGCATCGGTTTCCGTCCGCTGCCGGATGAAATTGCACATCAGATCAGCCATAAATTTCATTTGTATTGATTCCTGATTTACGGAATACGAAAGAAAGTCCCGGCCATTCTCCTGTGATTTGCAGGAAAATGGTCGGGATAGTTGGGTCTTTCCCAAATTTTGTGTAAAGTCCAGACAGCTATAAAACAAGAGCAATTTTAATATAAGGCGGCAGACGGCGAAACCGGCTGTCGCCTTAACAACAACATAACGCCGGCAAGGGGGAATGTCAAGGGCGGCGAAGCCGTTCATATACCCTTGACATTCCTCCGCAGCAGGTGTTAATCCGGCATACGCTCAGCGAAATAGATGGACAACTGTGCATGGATTCGGCTCCAGTCCTGCCGCCGACCTGTCCACTTTTTCGTAATATCCATCATCGCCAGATACAGCATTTTCAGCAGACTGTCGTCTGTCGGGAAAACGCTCTTGGATTTTGTGACCTTCCGCAGCTGCCGATTAAAGCCTTCGATCGTGTTCGTGGTATAGATCAGACGGCGGACTTCCTGAGGATATTTGAAGTAGGTGCTGAGGTTAGCCCAGTTTTCCCGCCACGACTTTGCGATCTTGGGATATTTGTTGTCCCAGTTCTGCGCGAAAGTCTCCAAAGCGTCCAGAGCAGCCTGCTCGTCCACTGCTGCATACACGGCTTTCAGATCGGACATGAGAGCCTTCAGGTCTTTGTAAGAAACGTATTTGCTGGAATTCCGCAGCTGGTGAATCATGCAGTTCTGAATCTCCGTTTCCGGGAACACTGCATGGATGGCTGTATCGAAACCAGTCAAATTGTCTGTACATGCGATAAAAATATCCTCTACGCCCCGATTCCTCAGACCATTCCGTACGGTCGCCCAGAACTTTGCACTCTCATTCTCGCCGACCCACATCCCCAGAACATCTTTGCGGCCACCCAGATCAAGGCCGATGGCAATGTATACTGCTTTCTTTACGATCTGCCCTTCGCTACGGACATGGTAGTGGATCGCATCCAGAAAAACTACGGCATAGATCGATTCCAGAGGCCGCTGCTGCCATTCTTTCGCCACAGGCAGAATCTTATCCGTGATCCGGCTTACCGTAGTGTCTGACACAGACAGCCCGTAGATATCCTGAATATGCGCCTCGATATCGCCGGTCGTCATGCCTTTCGCATACATGGACAGGATCTTCTCTTCGATATCCTGACTGATGCTGGTCTGGTTCTTTTTCAGAAGCTGCGGTTCAAACTCACCTTTCCGGTCACGGGGAACAGAAACCTCGACTTCACCGAAACTGGTCCGCAGATTTTTGCTGCTGTGGCCGTTCCCGCTGTTGTCCGTAGCTTTGTTCTTGTAGTCGTATTTGCTGTAGCCAAGATCCTCATCCAGTTCGGCCTCTAAACCATTCTCCATGAATTCGGCAATGGTTTCCTTGAACAAGTCCTGGATGTCATCCATGCTGTCGATATTTGCCATCTGCAGCAGTTCACGGATCTTTGCTCTACGGGCTTTTTCTTCCGGACTTCGATTCTTTCGGGACATATCTTTTTCCTCCATCCTGATGCTTCTATTTTACACCTCTCCGGAGGTTTACACAATTATTGGGATGGTCTCGGATAGTTTGCTTTTTATTGAAGATTCATCCACGCCGCCAGCGCGTCCGCCGTCTGCCGCTGTTGTTCCTCGGCAGAGATGGTGGGTGTGCCATCGCCCTTCTGGGCACCGTAACTGCCGAATCCGGCATGACAGCCGCCGTCAATGACCGTTTCGGTAGTGTCCTGCGGAAGATTTATGCGGTCGGCTTCGTACTTTTCGCGGTTCAGTACGCCGTCCTCGCTGCCGTAGGCGGCATAGACCCGCAGGCCGCTGTCGGTCAGGTCGGCGGTGGAGTAGGCCGCCAGCAGCACCAGACCGTCCAGTTCATCGGTGTGCTTGGCCGCATAGCTTGCCGCCATGGCCCCGCCCAGCGAGTGCCCACCGATGTACCAGTCTGTGACCTCGGAAAAGCGTTCCGGGATGCTGTCCGCCGCGTTCCTATCCAGTACGGCCAGATTGCAGGGCATCTTTACCAGCACGCACAGAATGCCATCCTCGGCAAGGTCGTGCAGGAGGGGAGCATAGGCGGTGTTTTCCACCTTGCCGCCCGGATAGAAGATCAGCCCGGCGGTGGGAGATTCCGGCGCAAAGACCCAGTTACCGTTCTGCTTGGTGACGCTCACCACGTCATCCGATACCAGCGCATCCTCGGCGGCGGGGTCTGCGTGGTAGTAGTCGCTGACGTAAACGCCGAACGCAATGCAAACGGCCAGCAAAATGGCCAGCAGGCAGAGAAAAACTCTGCGGGGAAACGATTTCTTCTTCTGTTTCCATAGAACTCCTTTATTTTATAAGCATTTTCCGCAATCGCTGCAGCCGTTGCAGATCAGTTTGCTGCCACAGGTCTCGCAGTTTGTACGGAAATGTGGCACATAGAGATCTTCCTGCGGGATGGGGTAGCCCCAGTCGTCCACGAGGTCAAAACGGATGGGCCTTCCCTGAAAATTCATACCGGATTTATAAGCCATCCGGCTTTGCAGCTGCTTGCTGGGCAGGTGGTAGCGTTTACCGTCTTTGATGAACACGGTGCCGGTCTCGATAAAGCAGAAGGTCACGTTGGCATCCACGCATTCCTGCCGGAGAGACTTGACCCAATCAAAATTGCAGGGGCGGGCACCATCATAGTTTTCGCCGCCGCAGATGACCTGCTCGATTTGCCCGGCGGTAAGGTACTGCCGGATGCTCACCGGTCCGATGAAGGGCGCGCACATGATGCCCTTGTGCTTGAAGGGCAGGTCAAACAGAATGGGAATGCGTTCATCGGCGCGGCGCTGATTTTCACAGGTGACGTTGAAAAAGATGTTGTCCCAACCGCTACCCCAGTCCGGCGGCAGGCACTCCCGTACCCGCTGCGGCCGTTTGGTGAGCAGAAAAAACACCACATCGCTGCGCTGGCGCATGATGTCCCACGCCTCAGCCCGCCACGGGTCGGCTTCTTCCAAGAAGAAATCCGAGGTCATGCAGACCCGGATCTGCTCACCACTCTGGATTTTGTAGTGTCCGGTGCGGTCTTTCTGGAGCGGATAGGAAAAGCCGCTTTTCGTTTTGTAGATCTCGACTCCGTTCTGGTCCCGCATCCGGTCGAGAAAATACATGTAGCAGTTCTGGCAGCCCTCGCTGCACTTGACGCAGCCGTGCCATGGATTCCAGATGTCGTGCAGGAAGCTCACCTTCTTTCGGTACCTATTATTATAATAGCTGCGCGGACAGGAAACAAGAGCACCCCCTTGCACCGCCCCGCCGGATGTGATAGGATGAAGAAAACCACATGAGGGAGGAACTACCATGCCGTTTCTGATGATCCGCAACGACATCACCAAAGTGGCGGCGGATGCCATTGTCAACCCGGCCAACCGGAACCTTTTGCAGGGCAGCGGCACCAGCCGTGCCATCTATCAGGCGGCAGGGGAGCAGGAGCTGACCGCTTCCTGTGAAGCCATCGGCCGCTGCGATTTGGGCAGAGCCGTGTGTACCCCGGCGTTCGGTTTGCCCGCAAAATATATTTTCCATGCAGTCTGCCCGGCGTGGCACGGCGGCGGGTTCGGTGAAGCAGAACAATTAGCCAGTGCCTACCACTCCGCATTGGAATTAGCCGCAAAGTACCACTGCGAGAGCGTGGCCTTTCCGCTGCTGTCCAGCGGGAACTACGGCTACCCCAAGGAACAAGCCTTCCGCATTGCGGTGGACACCATCACGCAGTACGTTATGGAGCACGACCTGACCGTGTATTTGGTGCTTTACGACCGGGACTCGCTGGCCGTGAGCCGGAAGCTGTTCGCCTCGGTGGAGGAGTACATTGACGACCACTATGTAGCACAGAACGACGAAAGCTACGGATTTGGCCGTCGGCGCAGGGAATTGTCAGAGCGGCGGAGGCTTCTGGAAGAAGATGCTGCCCTGCCGATGCTAGGTGCAGTTCCGGCACCCGCCGCGGCACCCAGGACAGCCCGCAGTCTGGAAAGCCTGATGGATAATCTCGGTGAAAGCTTCACCACCCGGCTGCTGCGGCTCATTGACGAGCGGGGGCTGAAAGACTCCACCGTGTACAAGCAGTCCAACATCTCCCGGCAGCATTTCTCCAAAATTCAGTGCAACCGCGAGTATAACCCTAAAAAGAAAACCGTGCTGGCCTTTGCGGTGGGGCTGCACCTGTCCGAAGATGAAACCATCGACCTGCTCAAGAGCGCGGGCTATGCCTTTTCGGATGGCTCCAAGCGGGACTGGATCGTGCGGTACTGTCTGGAACACAAAATCTATAACATCAATCAGGTCAATACGCTGCTGTTTGAATACGATCAGGAGCAGCTGGGTGCGTGATTTGTCGCCTGCCCGTTGACCTTTTGCCCGCCGGTTTGTGGTATCCTCTTGTCAGAAAGACGGAACACCACAAAACGGAGGGCATTTATTATGAAGAAAAATCTCACCGAGCTTGTTTTTATCCTTGACCGCAGCGGCTCCATGGGCGGACTGGAACCGGACACCATAGACGGGTTCAACGCCATGCTGACCCGGCAGAAGGAGCAGGAGGGCGAGGCCAACGTGACCACCATCCTGTTCGACCATGAGGTGCAGCTGCTGCACGACCGTTTTCCGCTGAAGGCTGTTGCGCCGCTGACCGAAAAGGACTACTACGTCCGGGGCTGCACGGCGCTGCTGGATGCCATCGGTTACGGCGTGGAGAAGATGACGAACATTCAGCGCCATCTGCCGGAGAGCGAGCGCGCCGAAAAGGTCATCTTTGTCATCACCACGGACGGCTTGGAAAACGCCAGCAAACGGTTTAGCTATGAGAAGATCCGCCGGATGATCGAGCGGGAAAAAGAGCAGTACGGCTGGGAGTTCCTGTTCCTCGGTGCCAACATGGACGCCGTGAAGGAAGCTGCCCGCTTCGGCATCGGGGCAGACCGGGCGGTGCGGTTCGAGAATGATGCGCAGGGCGTGGCAATCAATTACCATGTGGTCAGCGAAACGGTCTGCCAAATGCGGCAGGCAGCCTGCCCGGCATCTGTCGGCGCAGAGTGGAAAGAGGAAATCGAAGCCGACTTCCAGAAGCGGCATCAGGAGTAAAGGAGAAAACAGCCATGTTGGGAGCAATTTTGGGTGACATCGTGGGCAGTCCCTATGAATTTGACCACAACAATTACAAGCACAAGGATTTCCCCCTGCTGAGCGAAAAATCGCACTTCACCGATGATACGGTCATGGCCGTTGCGGTGGCACGGGGATTGATTGCAGGTAAAGGCATCCCGGAGAGAACATTTGAAGAAACAAAGAGCGAGATGCGCATTTGGGGAGAAACATACCCTCATGCCGGTTACGGCGGGATGTTCCGCCGGTGGCTGCACGCAGAAAATCCGAAGCCCTATGGTAGTTTCGGCAACGGCTCGGCTATGCGGGTGTCAGCAGCGGGCTGGCTGTTCGATACGCTAGACAAAACGCTGGAAATGGCAAAAGTGACCGCTGAAGTCACCCACAACCACCCGGAGGGCATCAAAGGCGCACAGGCCACGGCGGCAGCGATTTTTCTGGCACGCACCGGCCACAGCAAGCAGGAGATCCGGCAGTATGTGGAGCAGACCTTTGGCTACGATTTGAGCCGCACCTGTGATGAAATTCGCCCGGGCTATCGCCATGTGGAGACCTGTCAGGAAACTGTGCCGGAAGCCATCATTGCTTTTCTGGAAAGTGTCAGTTTTGAGGATGCACTTCGCAATGCGGTCTCTCTGGGCGGCGACAGCGACACCCTTGCCTGCATCACCGGCGGCATTGCCGAAGCTTTTTACGGGATGCCGCAGGAACTGCGGGACGAGACTTTGAAACGTCTGCCGGAGGATATCCGGGAAGCATATGAACTGTTGTGCTTCATGATTGCCAAGATGATATAAAATACGATGATGCGGCTGAATCTCGAAAAGATTGCATAGGATTTTATAAAAGTATTATTCTTTCATGAATTTTAGCACTCTTCTATTGACACTGCTAATGAACGGCGCTATAACAGTAGCGTGCTCAGGAGGAAGGGCAAAAGGAGAGCCGCTAGGCTCCCCGGAAAGCCCTTCTGAATGGACGCTTCAGATTTTTTGCCCCGACCCGAACGCCGGGATTGGAGGAATGATTTATGCTTATGCCGACTGTTTTCCATGAAAATCTGTTCGATGATTTCTTCGATCCGTTCTGGAATGACGCTGCACTGGAACGTGCTATGAACCGTGAGGCTCGTGGCGCCTTTGGTAAGCGTGGTGCAAACATGATGAAGACCGATGTCAAACAGACGGACAATGGCTACGAAGTAGCTGTTGACCTGCCGGGCTGCAAGAAGGAAGACGTCCAGATGGAACTGGACGATGGCTACCTGACCATTCAGGCAGTGCGCAGCCACAGCAACGATGAAAAGGATAAGAAAGGCCGCTATCTGCGGCGCGAATCCTTCTCCGGCACCTGCGCGCGCAGTTTCTACGTGGGCGATGTGAAGAAGGAAGACATCCACGCAAAGTTCGAGGATGGTGTCCTGCACATCGAGCTGCCTGCTCCTCAGCAGACGAAGGCTTTGCCTGAGAACCCGAAGCTGATTGCAATCGAGTAAAACGCCGGTCATGTGCGCCAAGGCACAACGCACATAAAGTGGCCCCGGAGAGCTGTAACAAGCCCTCCGGGGCCATTTTTGTTCCTGGCATCTTTTCCGCAGCGGCAAGGCGTGGTAGAATAAGGGCAGAACCAATCCACAGGTGAGAAAATCGAACTTCAGAGAGAGGAGATGTTTCTATGCGGTCTGATGAGCTGAAACACCGGATATCGGCAGGCAGAGGAGATACTTTGGCTGATCTGGTTTTGAAAAATGCCAGAATCATCAATGTGTTTACCGATGAGATCGACACCGCTGACATTGCCATCAGCGGAAATTCGATCGTGGGTGTGGGTGCGTATCACGGCCGGAAAGAAGTTGATCTGCACGGCAAATATGTCTGCCCGGGCCTGATCGATGGGCATATCCACATCGAAAGCTCCATGCTCTGTGGTCCGGCTTTCGAGCAGGCAGTGCTGCCCCACGGTACCACTGCGGTGGTCACAGACCCACACGAGATCTCGAACGTTGCGGGGCTGGAAGGCTTGGATTTTATGCTGGAAACGACAAAAAATCTGACCCTTTCGATTTATTTCATGCTGCCCTCCTGTGTGCCGGCCACGGATCTGGATGAATCCGGTGCGGTGCTGAACGCAGAACAGCTCCGGCCTTACTACGGCAATCCCCGCGTGCTGGGGCTTGCGGAACTGATGAATGCCTATGGAACGGTGCGCTGTGACCCGAAAATTCTGCAGAAGATCCGCGACTGTACCGAAGCGGGAAAGATCGTGGATGGACACGCACCGCTCTTGAGCGATAAGGAACTGAATGCTTATATTGCGGCAGGCGTTCAGTCCGATCACGAGTGCTCCAACATTGAGGAAGCCATGGAAAAACTCCGGCTCGGACAATATATCATGATCCGGGAAGGAACGGCTGCCAAAAATATGGAGGCCCTGATGCCGCTGTTCCGGGAGCCTTATTGCAGCCGCTGCATGTTGGTGACGGATGATAAGCACCCCGGTGACCTGCTGGACGGCGGACACATCGATTCCAACATCCGTAAAGCGATCCGGTTGGGGGCGGATCCGGCAGTGGCCGTCAAAATGGCGACGCTGGTCCCGGCACAGTATTTTGGATTCAAGCAGCACGGTGCCGTAGCACCGGGGTACCGGGCAGATCTGGTTGTGGTTCCTGATCTGGAATCCTTTACGGTCGAACAGGTTTACAAGAATGGCACGCTGGTGGCCGAGCACGGAAAAATGCTGAAACCCGCACCGCTTGACATCGACCGTGTGAGATTTTCCCACGTTATGGATTCCTTTGATCTGGATGAGATCACACTGCAGGACCTGGAACTTCGGGAAAGCGGGGAGCAGGAGCGTGTCATCTGCCTGAACCGGGGCGAGCTGCTTACAGAGGAAAAAATTATCCCGTTCCAACGGCATCCGGGCAAAGCTCCCGGTGTGGACCCGGAACACAACGTCGTAAAACTGGCCGTTTTTGAGCGGCATCATCACTCCGGCCATGTGGGCATTGGCTTTTTAGGAAACTTCAGCCTGAAATGCGGAGCCGTTGCATCGAGCATCGCACATGATTCCCATAACCTGATTGTGGCAGGGGACAACGATACCGATATGATGCTGGCCGGCAACACTGTGCGGAAAAACAAAGGCGGACTTGCGTTTGTGGCAGATGGACAGGTCGTGGCAGAACTTGCGCTTCCGGTGGCCGGATTGATGAGCACCGAAAGCGCAGAGAGCGTTGCGGCGAAAATGCAGGCGCTGAACGATGCCCTCAAGGCACATGGTGTAGCGGAAGATATCAGCATCTTTATGACCCTCGCCTTCGTCAGCCTTCCGGTCATTCCAAAACTCAGACTGAATACATACGGCATCATCGATGTAGCGCAGCAGAAAGTTGTTCCGGCTGTTTTTTAATAGGCGATAACAAAAATACTGCCGGAGATCGACCTGAATGGTCCGTCTCCGGCAACAGGACAGTTCGTTCCTACTCTTAGAAGCGAGCCACATCAAGAGAAAAATTGACGAAAATTCTTATTTGATAAATCGTAAGTTGGAGGGATAGATTTCTATGATTATCAGATATGCAGAAGAGAAAAATTTTATAGAATTGCGACAGTTTTATGACGATATGTGTAAAGTTTTGAGCGGAAAAGATTTTCTGCCGGAGGGAGATAAAGGTGGTTTCCCTCCAGATGAAATGATCAAAGATGCAATCAAAGAGAGAAATCAGTTTATCGGTATTGAAGATGGTCGAATTGTTGCGGCGTATATTATGAATCATGATCGTGATGAGGCGTATCACGCAGTTAAATGGCTTATTGATGCAAATGATAACGAGACAGTAGTTCTTCATGCCTTGCGTGTCCTTCCGGAATATGGAGGTCATGGATACTCGAAGCAGTTAGTTCAACACGCAATAGACACAGCAAGGGAAAGAAACCTTAAATCAATTCGTCTTGATTGCATAGAGGGAAATGATATTCCACAGAAAATGTATATGTCGTTTGGATTTAAGTATGTGGATAAGGTTGAAATCACATATGTTGATATTGGAGTACCGAGGAAGTTCCTCTTATATGAGTTTGTACTCTAATCAAGACATAATAACAGTTATATCTTGAACATTGTACAAACAAATTCGCGTTTATCAAGGTGAACATTTAAGTATTAAAAACGGGAGTGAAAACAAATGATGACCATTGCACAGATCATGGAAAAGATGATCGCCTTTTCCGAAGGGAATATCCATGACATCACGCACCTGAGCTGCGTGTGGACCTATGCCAAAACCATTGGTGAGCTGGAGGGGCTGGACGCAGACACGCAGTTTATTCTGGAGGTGGCGGCCATCACCCACGATATCGCCTGCCCGCTCTGCCGCAAAAAGTACGGTAACACCAATGGTAAATATCAGGAGCAGGAGGGTGCCCCGCTGGTGCGGGAGTTCTTGGCGGATACCGGCATGACAGCAGAACAGATCGACCGTGTGGCCTATCTGGTAGGGCACCACCATAGTCCGGCGCAGATCGACGGCATTGACTATCAGATTCTGATTGAGGCAGATTATATCGTCAATGCGTCCGAAAGCGGGTACGACCAGCAGGCAATCCGAACCTTTATGGAACATACGATGAAGACGGCAGCAGGTATCCGGCTGACGAAAACAGTGTTTGGAGTGTAAAAATGATTCAGAAGCATTGCTTTGAATGCGGTACGGCATTGATTGAAAAAGAACTGGAAGAAGAGGGCATTGTGCCTTATTGCCCGAAATGCCAGCAATACCGGTTCCCGATGTACAATGTGGCAGTCAGCATGATTGTTGTGGATGAGGAAACCGGGAAAATTCTGCTCATCCAGCAGTACGGCAAGCCTTCTTATATTCTGGTGGCTGGATATGTGAACCGCGGTGAGGCAGAAGAACACGCCGTGGTGCGGGAAGTCCGGGAAGAAACCGGGTTGGAAGTAGAGCACCTCCGGTTCAACCGTACCTATATCAGATCAGCACAGGGGATTATCTCCCGGATGAAGATCGATTACTGCCAAACCACTTTTATCGGCATGGCGATGTTTTTATTGTGGGCGGTGAAGAACCAAGACCGGGACTTCCGGCAGAGCGACTTCCCGGTGCTATGAAATGTCTTGTCGATTTTGCGAATGCCAATGACGGCATCAATGAGCTGCATAAGGCTGCCATTCTGCACTTTGCCTTTGCGTACTACCACCCCTATTTTGACGGGGATGGACGCACTGCACGGCTATTCCACCTCTGGTATCTTGTTCAGCAGGGCTATCCTGCGGCACTGTTCACGCCGTTTTCCCGATACATCGCTGAAAACAAGGGCGCATATTACAAAGCCTACGAACGCGTGGAGAGAAATGCTCTGATTTCCGGCTATACGGATGTGACTCCCTTTCTGTTCTACTTCTGCAATGAGGTCTATAACCGCCTGCAGGTGGATGCAGTCCCGCCGAAAACTGATCTTGAGGTATATCAAACTGCTCTTGCGGAAGGAAAAATCACAGAAAAAGAACGGCTGCTCTGGGAGTATGTTCTGTCTGCTTATGGTGCAGAGGAGTTTACCACAAAGCAGCTGGAAAAGGATTTCCGAAACGCTGCGTATGCAACCATTCGGACGTTTGTGATGAAATTCCATGAGATGGGGCTGCTTACTGCAAGAAAAGCAGGAAACAGGGTGTTCTATCGTGTCGGTGGGACTTCTGACGGTCGGCCATTATAATGAATCCAGAAGGAGAACGTTATGAAAACGATTCGTGTTGTGGCCGCTGTGATCTGCGATTCCATGCAGGCAAAACGCAAAATCTACGCTACCGCCCGCGGCTATGGTGACTACAAAGGTCAATGGGAGTTTCCGGGCGGCAAAATCGAGCCGGGTGAAACCCCGCAGCAGGCTCTGAAGCGGGAAATCGAAGAAGAACTGGACACGGAAATCGCCGTGGAGGATTTAATTGGTACAATCGAGTACGATTATCCGGTGTTTCATCTTTCCATGGACTGCTTCTGGTGTGAAGTGGTTTCCGGCGATCTTGTTCTGAAAGAAGCGGAAGCTGCACGATGGCTGACAAAAGATGACATTGATTCCGTTCCGTGGCTTCCGGCGGATCAGACCATTTTGGATGCCATTAGAAGCTCAATGCAGCCAGTGAAACTACTCCATACCAGCGAATATGACAACGAATCTCTGCAGAGATGCTGAGGATTCCCGGAATGAAAGATGAACTGCGCCGTCCTATGATGCTGCTGGTGAAAGCCGCTATTCCGAAAAAATCGTAAAACAGAGGCCTCCGAATCTTTTCCTAATAAGAAAGAGATTCGGAGGCTTTTATTGGTTGATTTAGCTAACAGTCGTGTCGAAAGACATCCCGTCTGAGGGCAAAGCGAAGGTTTTGCTCTTCAGGCGGGATTTTTTTGCTTTTTGGGACTGTTGTATGCCAGCAAGGCTGAAATGCTCCGCATTGATATGGCTTTGCTGGTCAGTCTGGCTCTGAACGTTCTGAGCGGAAACCGCAGCGAATAGCGGACAACCAGTAACCCGTAAAAATGAGGTGATAGCGATGTAATCGGAGGTGAGTGAGCCATGCGAAAGAGCGCCCCCATTGAAGTGGTGGTACATTACCCCAAAACGAAAGAGGGATGGGACGAACTCGGAAAACGGGTCGCAACCGCCCACGCCAACTATGTGATCGAAAAAATCGACCGTCTGAACTGCCCCACATGGCAGAAGCTCGAATTGCTGCAGGCGGTGATCGATACTACCAAAGGAACTTACAAACCCAAGGAACACCAAAAGCCCGGCTGGCAGCCGAGCCGATAAACAAAGCCCCACGCTCAACATATGCTTTTCTGCTCTGACCAGAGATGGTCAGATTCAGAGGCAGTGTTGAGCGTGGGGCTTTTTGTGTTACATAAGTTTTTGGAATTTTGCGGACAAAAAAATCATTGATTGTTGGCGGCCAATATGGTATTCTTCTTGTGAGGGAAGGTGAAGTGCATGAATCGTCGCAGCGTGAAAATTATGAGAAGAAAAGCAGGGGGAACAGCAGGAAAGAATGCAGAAAAGTATTCGGTCAATCTCCCGGCAGTGTGGCTTCGTGCGATGGGAATCCAGAAAGATAACCGGGTAGAACTTTCTTTTGACGGTGAAAAAATCACCGTCCGACCGCTTGCATCAACAGACTCGGAACTGTTCCGCAGAAATGCAGAACAGAAAGGACATCAGCTGAAAGAATATCGGTATTATGACGGAGATACGTTGTGTACCGTGATTTTGGCAGATTTTACAGCAGAGCAGATCTGCATCGAAAACAAAGTTGACGAAATACTGGATACTGCGTTTGGTGTGAACGAAACGCCCTCATGGGAAGACTTCCTGGCCTTTCTGGCAGACCGATGCATTCCGAAAACACGAAAGGGCTTGGATTACTATCTGGATGCTGTTGGCGTTCCGGAATATGACCCGGTTCTGCTTGTTGAAAAGACGCAGGGAAGAATGGCGGAGGATCACAAATGGCTGGAAATTATTTGACGCTGCATATTACCCCAAACAGTTCCGCTTTTTGCTGAAAGAGCGTATCGAAACCGTCCTGATGGAGCAGCAGAAAAAGCTTTTTGAAAAGTAAAAGCTCTTGCGTCCCGTGAAAAAAGAAGGTAATATAAATACAGAGCAAGACGCAGAACGCAGGGAGGGATGAAAACCATGTTTTACGAGATCATGCACCGGGAAAGCTGTGTGGCACAACTCAGCACGACAGGGGAATGCAGGGTCTGCCTCGAGGACTTCATGCCCTATGATCTGGTTCTGGTGGAATCGGATGATTTTGACGAGCGCATCAATAATGTAACGAACTTTTACTATTGGTGCGCCTCCCGGATGTTGACGTTGGATCGCACCTACGCCAAGGAAATCCTGAACAGTATCGGTGCATCTCAGAGTGTTACGGACAGGGAACGAGCACAGATTGCATTATCCTACCATTGTCTGTCTTTGCTGGATGTGTTCTGGGTGAAAGAAGAAAACGAGAAGATTCGATTCGAGGATATCAACCTTTTTGCACACTCCTTAAGCAATGCGCTTGTGGATATTGCGCTGCGGGGGCACCAAATGACGGTGACAAACGCCCATCTTCTGGCAAATGACCTGTCTACGGGCGGCTTGTACCCCAAGGCGTGGGTGCGCAAAGAGGATGGCTTCTATCTTTACAAGGATGGCGGCAGGGATGCGGTGGAACGTGAAGTGCTGGCAAGCAAAATCTGCCGGTGCTTTGACTGCCATCAGGTACTGTATGAGCAGGGGATGTTTGAAAATGAGCCGGTTTCTATCAGCAAAATCATGACATCTCAGCGATACAGTCTTGTGACCTATGCAGCCTATGACGTCTACTGCACGAACCGTGATTGGAACACGCTGGATAAGATCTTAGAGCTGGATGCTCCCAGCTACTATATGATGAACATTCTGGATTATCTGGTGGGCAATACTGACCGTCATTGGGAAAACTGGGGTCTGTTGGTAGACAACGAAACCAATCAGCCCATCCGTCTGCATGACCTGATGGACTTCAACCGGGCGTTTCAGCAGTACGACACGCCAGAAGGCGCAAACTGTCTGACCGTGGGAAAACGCCATCTGAGCCAAAAAGATGCTGCAGTGGAAGCGGTGCGGAACATCGGACTGAACCAAGTCCGTCAGGTGGAGCACACCGTATTCTCCGGGCATCCGGCATGGAAAGCAACGTTTGAAGAACGACTGTGTGTTTTACGGAACGCCATGTAAGTCAGAGCGAATATCAGAATAATTGAAACAGAATGATTCCATAACGAAAGCCCGTCTGCGCTGCCACATATCGTGGCTTGCAGACGAGCTTTTTCGTTTGACCGGAGAAAAATTGCCATACCTCACATGCGAAGCATAGATGGAAAATCGGAACCAAGGTTTTCCACCAGATGGCAAAAGCACTTCTGACTGACGGTCTTTTGTCCGTTTTCCCAGCAGCGGATGCTTGTCCGGCTGACCTTTGCATGGTCGGCAAGCTGCTGACGGCTCCAGCCTTTTGCCTCCCGGTATCTGCGGAGGAAGGCTCCTCCGCCCCGGTGCAGAAACAGGGTGTAGTCGTCCAGAATGTCCTCCACCGGGATGCCGTAAAGGGCGGCGAGCTTGTCCGCAAGTTCCGGCGTAAAGCTGCGGTGAAATGTGCCGCTTTCCAGATCCCGATAGAGCCATTCCTCCATGCCAACCATGGCAGCAACCTCTTTTTGCAGCAGGTCAAGACCATAGCGGCACCAACGCAGACGGTCCCATGGGTTCGGGATGTCGGCGTAAGAGTGGTACATACGGTAGAACGCCCGCGCCTCTACGGTGGTGCGGGGGCCTGCCAAACTTACCTGCAAGATGTATAGAGGGGTTAGATCACAACCCTCACATGACACCCTCTGAAGCAGAAAAAAGGAACCGCTCTCTCGGCTCCAAAAAAACCATTTTGACGTAGATGCGTCATTGTGTGAAAGAGGTGGATTCTCTTTTCCATCCCAAAGTGCGCTGGGGAGAGGATAGCATTTTCAATGCAGCGGCTTGCATAAGTGGAAAACCGCGCCTTGCGTGTGGCATCAAAGGTATCTACCGCTTTCATCAGCCCGATGGTGCCGATGGAAACAAGATCCTCCTGATCGCCCGGCAGGGCGTAATATTTTTTTACGATGTGCGCCACCAGCCGCAGATTGTGGCGGATCAGCTTTTCCCGGGCGGCGGCATCCCCGGCGCGCAGGGCGCTGAAGGCGGCGGCTTCCTCCCGGGCTGTGAGCGGACGCGGAAAGCAGCCGCTTTCCAGATGAAGCGCCAGAAACAGAAATTTTGTGGCGAAAAATTGCAGTAAGGTCAGCAGCACACGATATCCCTCCCGGTACATAGTTGTTAGATTGTATGAGCCGGGGCGCGGATAGTTGCCGGAGAAGCCTTTTGTGCGCGGTATCTTTTCCGCAGGGAAAAAGCGTGGTATACTGAGGGGGATAACTCGGAATTTGCGGGGGAGAGAGAATACGATATGAATTTAAAATATAAGAGAGCAACGCTTGAAGATATCGATATATTGACAGAAACAAGAATAGAGGTGTTAAGAGCGGCTAATAAACTTTCTGCTGATACTGATATGAGTGAAGTTGAAAGACGAACCTATAATTATTATCAAAAAGCTCTTTGTGACGGCTCTCATATTGCATATTTGATTTTTGATGAAAATCGTTTTGTAGGGGCTGGTGGTGTTAGTTTTTTTCAAGTAATGCCAACTTACCACAATCCAAATGGAAACAAGGCTTATATCATGAATATGTATACTGATCCTGAATATCGAAGACTGGGAATTGCTTATAAAACATTAGATATGCTGATTAGAGACACTAAAAGCAAGGGGATTACAGCTATTTCATTAGAAGCAACTGAGATGGGGCGTCCATTGTATGAAAAATATGGGTTTGTGAAAATGAACGATGAGATGGAATTACCAGAGTGACAACTTCCCATTTATCGAGTGACGAAAACAATACATCCTTCTGCGGGCAACCCCAAAACGGTTGTCCGCTCTTTTTATGCCAGCGCATCTTGTCGGGGGGAAAACTGCCCAGCGGAACCGTCTGCGGGTAGCGTATGGAGAAATCAATGGGTCAACAGCTCAAAATGATTCCGTTTGGTGACCAGCAGCCCTTCCTTTTGCAGCTTGGAAAGCTCCACCGACATGGCGGCACGCTCCACGCAGAGAAAATCCGCCAGCTGCTGACGGTCAAAGGGAATGTCAAAGGAGAGGGACGACTGCCGGATGGACTCGGCGGACAGGTAGGACAGCAGCTTTTCCCGGGTGGTGCGCTTGCTGACATGGGTGATCTTCTCGTTGAAGAGCAATATTTTGTTTGCCAGAACGCTGACCAGATTGCGGATGAGCTTCTGGTGATGGTCGCAGGCGGTGGGGCAGGCGGTGAGCAGCCGCTTCACGTTCAGCAGCAGAATTTCGCAATCCTCCTCTGCCACCACGCTGATGTTCAGGATGGCACCGGGGGTGGCGGCGTAAGGCTCGCCGAAAAAGTCCCCGGTATTGCACTTGGACAGGATGTTGCGGTGTCCCCAAAGATCCTCCTGGATCACAAGGGTGGAACCGGACAACATAAGCCCCATGACCTCCGTGGAATCTCCGGCACGGAAAATGTAGGAGCCCCGGGGGCGGGTGATTTTCACTGCACTGACACAGTGCAGGATGGACAAAATCTCATCGTCGGTAAGCCCGGTAAAAAAGGGGCAGTTCCGCAGAACAGGCAGATATTTTTGCATAAATGCTCTCCTTGTTGGAATTCAAACATACAAGATGGCTTTAGTATACTATAATAAACCTGCAAATGCAAAAAACACCCACAACAGGAGAGTATAGATATGATTCGGAAGATCATCCATATTGACGAAGAAAAATGCAACGGCTGCGGCTTGTGCGCAACCGCCTGCCATGAGGGAGCCATTGATATTATCAACGGCAAGGCAAAGCTGGTGCGGGAAAATTTCTGCGATGGCTTTGGAGACTGCCTGCCGGGTTGCCCTACCGGTGCTATCACCTTTGAGGAGCGGGAAGCCCCCGCTTACGATGAGGCGGCGGTGCAGGAGAACAAAAAGAAAAAGGAATTGCAGGAGAAGATGAAGCACCTGCACGAGGGCGGCTGCCCCGGCTCCCGGATGCGGATGCTGGAACAGCCGGAGACCGCTGCCGAAAGCGCAGCTTCTGCCCCCGTGCAGCCGGTCTCCCGCCTGCGCAACTGGCCGGTGCAGATCAAGCTGGCACCTGTCCATGCGCCCTACTTTGCAGGCGCAAAGCTCCTGATCGCAGCGGACTGCACGGCATACGCCTACGCAAATTTCCATCAGGAGTTTATGCGGGGCAAGGTGACTCTCATCGGCTGCCCGAAGCTGGATGCTGTGGATTACAGCGAAAAGCTCACCGAGATTATTCGCAATAACGACATCCAGAGCGTGACCATCCTCCGCATGGAGGTGCCCTGCTGCGGCGGCTTGGAAATGGCAGCAAAAAAGGCACTGCAGACCAGCGGAAAGTTCATTCCGTGGCAGGTGGTAACCATCTCCATTGACGGAAAAATTCTGGATTAAACGAAAGAGAGAACCTCAAGATGGAACGTAAAATGTTTTGCTTTCAATGCGAGCAGACGGCAGCCTGCTCCGGCTGCACCGGAAAAGCGGGGGTGTGCGGCAAGACTGCCAATGTTGCACAGCTTCAGGATGAACTGACTGGCGCTCTGGTTGGACTGTCCAGAGCCACGGACGGCGGGATGCAGGCAACGCCGGAGGTCTGGCATCTGATGATCGAAGGACTTTTCACCACGGTCACCAATGTGAACTTCAACGAAAAAACGATTCAGGAACTGATCGGCCGGGTACATGCCGAAAAGGCGCGGCTGGCACCCGACTGCGCAGGCTGCGCTGCCCCCTGCGGACGCACCAGCGACTATGATATGAATCTGCTTTGGAGCGCCGATGAGGATATCCGAAGCCTGAAGTCTCTTATTCTGTTTGGCGTGCGCGGCATGGCAGCGTATGCACATCACGCCTTGGTCTTGGGGTATACCGATGACGAGGTGAACCGCTTCTTTGCAAAGGCGCTCTTCGCCATTGGCGAGGACTGGGGCATGGAGGAACTGCTGCCTATCGTGATGGAGGTTGGCGAGAAAAACCTCAAGTGCATGGCGCTTCTGGATAAGGCCAACACCGAAAGCTACGGAATGCCCGTGCCTGTTACCGTTCCGCTGACCGTGGAAAAGGGACCGTTCATCGTCGTCTCCGGCCATGACCTCCACGACCTGAAGCTGCTGCTGGAGCAGACTGAGGGGAAAGGCATCAACATCTACACCCATGGCGAAATGCTCCCCGCTCACGGCTATCCTGAATTGAAAAAGTATTCCCACCTCAAGGGCAATTTCGGCACGGCTTGGCAGAACCAGCAAAAGGAGTTTGCGGAGCTTCCCGCACCGGTGCTGTTCACCACCAACTGTCTGATGCCGCCCAAAGCAAGCTATGCCGACAGGGTGTTCACCACGTCGGTGGTATCTTACCCCGAAATGACGCACATCGGAGCAGACAAGGACTTTACCCCGGTGATTGAAAAGGCTTTGGAGCTGGGCGGTTATTCCGAGGATAGATCCTTCACCGGCATCAACGGCGGCAGCACCGTCACGACTGGCTTTGCCCGTGGCACGGTACTTGGCGTGGCAGATCAGGTCATCGAGGCGGTCAAGTCCGGCGCGATCCGGCACTTCTTTCTGGTTGCCGGCTGCGACGGCGCACGCCCCGGCCGAAACTACTACACAGAGTTTGTAAAGCAGACACCTGCCGACACCGTAGTGCTGACCCTTGCCTGCGGCAAATACCGCTTCAACGACCTTGACCTCGGCACCATCGGCGGTCTGCCCCGCCTGATGGATGTCGGACAGTGCAACGATGCTTACAGCGCCATCCAGATCGCTGTTGCCCTTGCGGATGCTTTCGGCTGCGGTGTGAATGACCTGCCGCTGTCCATGGTGCTTTCCTGGTACGAGCAGAAGGCTGTGTGCATTCTGCTGACGCTGCTGTATCTGGGTATTAAGAATATCCGCCTTGGCCCCACGCTGCCGGCATTCATTTCGCCGAACATCCTTAACTTTCTGGTAGAAAACTATGGCATCGCGCCGATCACAACGCCGGAAGAAGATTTGAAAGCATTGTTGAAATGATAATGATGACCATTGCACAGATCATGGAAAAGATGATCGCCTTTTCCGAGGGAAACATTCACGATATCACACACCTGAGCTGCGTGTGGACCTATGCCAAAACCATCGGTGAGTTGGAAGGGCTGGATGCAGAAACCCAGTTTATTCTGGAGGTGGCGGCAATCACCCACGACATCGCCTGTCCGCTCTGCCGCAAGAAATACGGCAACACCAACGGCAGCTATCAGGAGCAGGAGGGCGACCCGCTGGTGCGGGCGTTTCTGGCGGATACCGGCATGACGGCGGCACAAATTGATAGGGTGGCTTATCTGGTGGGGCACCACCACAGCCCGGAGCAGATCGACGGCATCGACTACCAGATCCTGATCGAAGCGGATTATATCGTCAATGCATCCGAAAGCGGGTACAGCCAGCAGGCGATCCGATCTTTTATGGAACATACCATGAAAACGGCGGCAGGCATCCGGCTGACAAAAACGGTGTTTGGAGTATAACGGAAAAGCTTGCTGTAAAACACGAAAAAATAGATTCCATAGCGAGTGACCTGAAAAAGGCCGCTCGCTTTTTTGTTTACAACTGTTTTTACACAGCCAACGTCTGGCAGGACTTGAAATAACAATGCAGGAGGGTATATGTCCCGTGTTGGCCGCTGTATTGACAACGGCTCGATGGAAGGCTTCTGGGGAATCCTGAAGCGTGAGTGCTATTATGGGCATACTTTTACAAGCCGAGAACAGCTCATTTCCACGATTGAAAACTATATTGACTACTACAACAACCGCCGTTACCAGCACAGACTGTTCATCCAGACTCCCATGCAGGCTCATGTCAGTGCCATGAATCGGGTAGCTTAACTGGCTGGTTATACAAAAAATTCGCCGTTCCTTTGGTGAAACGGCGAATAAAATCTTATATTATTTTTATTGTCTACTTGACAGAGTGCACCTCAGAAACAAAAGATTTTTGCAAGTGCGATAAAAAACGTTTATAACTCCGGCGTTCTATGTTATACTGGTGCTATACACCGCAGAAAGGGAAATCCTTCGCCATGAACGACCATCAATTGCTGTGCTTTTTAACGGTGCAGCGCACGCTGAACTTTACTGCCGCCGCAAAGGAGCTGTACTGCACCCAGCCTGCACTCAGCTACCAGATCCGAAGTCTGGAAAAAGAGCTGGGCTTGCCCCTGTTCGAGCGCAGCACCACCCGGGTGGTGCTGACGGCGGCAGGCCGCGCCTTTGTGCCCCACGCAGAGCAGCTGTACCGAGGCATTCTGAATGCCCGCACCGCGCTGAAGGGCTTTTCTGACGGCCGCACCCTTACCCTGCGCCTGCCGCCGGTGCTGCTGCAGCGGGATCCCATCTACCCGGTGCTGATGGAGCGGCTGCATACTGCGCTGCCGGGATACGAGTTCCAGGTGGACACCACCCCGCCGCTGCTGAACGCCCATCTGATGCTCTGCACGGAGGCAGATGCAGCTGTGCTTCTGCCCTTCAGCCCGGCGCAACCGGAGGTGGAGCGCACCCCCATCATGCACAACACCTTTTATCTGGCGCTTGCGCCGGAGCATCCGCTTTACCCCCGCGACAGCCTGCAGCTGGCCGGCCTTGCAGGGCAGCGGGTGTACTACGAGCCGCTGTATCAGGAGATCGTGGAATATGCAAGTGTCCAGCCCGGAATGCCGTTTTCTACCATGGAATGGTGCAGCGTGGAAAACTACGCCCATGTCTACACCGAGCTGCTGGCCGGGCGGGGGATGTTCTTGTTCCCTGTGCGCTACCCTTCCTACCCGGCAGCGTGGTACCGGCAGGTATGGTTGCCTCTGCCAGACACAGTTCTGCTGACCTTGCGGGATGATCCCCGTCCGGAGATCCTCACCCTGCGTCAGGTGTTCACCGAGGTTTACGGGGAGAGGATAAAAGCATTACTTCCATAGAACAGATGGAAAATGTACACATCTTTCTGTAAAATGACCTCAGACGAAGCAAAACACACCTCGGGAGGAAAACTCTATGTCTGATACACGAAAAAAGGCAACCATGCCGCAGGTGCTGGCTGACATAAAGCCCTATCTCACAAAAAGATTCCTCTCAGAGCCGATCATCGACGATAAGAACCTTCCGGTGATCTGTCAGACGCTTCTGTGCCGATACAGCAACGTAAAGCTTGTGCAGGGCGTGACCAACAATAAGCCGAATCTGCGGCTCCGGGTGGAGGGGGTGCTTTCCACGAAAGAGCGCAGCTTTGAGGTGGTGCACACCGGAGGCAAGAAGAAGGACGACCTGCGTTGGATCGACCGGTTGGAAGAAATGGATGCGGCGCTGTAAGCGGACGAGGTGCGAGGAATGAACTTCTGGAAAAAGCTGTTTGCCGGCATGGGCTTTGTGTGCGGCTTTCTGGTCTTTGAGACCATGTCGCTGGCGTACCACAACTCCAGCCGCCGCCATAAAAACCGCAAGGGGCGCTGCCGACGCAACAGTTTTTGGGACACGCTTACCCGGTACATGATCTTTGCGTGGCTCTACGATGGTGTGAAGAAAAGCCGGGAACAGGTGGGCAGACGGTACTACCGCCGCACCGGGAACGAGTTCCGACCGTCCTACGATTCCGGCACAAGAAGCAATCCCTCTGAACCTGCAAAAGCCGCCCCGAAAACCGCAGATGCAGCACAGCCCAAAAAGCAGCGGTCGCCTCCATCTGCGCCGAAAACGACAGCAAAGACCGCATCGGCATCCACGGCAGATAGGCTGAAAGCCCCGGCTGCGGAGGCAAAACCGCCCTGCGAAACAACGGTGAAAGCTGCCGCTGCACCGAAAAAGCCTTTGCCGGACGCTGTACCGGATACCGAAAACCTACCTGTCCCAGAGCCAAAAACACCGCAGGAGGTGGAGGCGGAGCGTCAGCAGATGCTTGCCCGGCTGCGCACCGAGCTGCGGGAGCAGGTCTGTGCCATCCATGCAGACGTGACCCTGCCGCCTGACAGGGAGCAGGGAAGCGAGGCAACGGAGCAGAAGCTGCACATTCTGCTGTACCAGACCGATGTACCAGAGGCGGAGCTGAGCGCCGCCCTGTCCGACCTGCGCACCCAGCGCAGGCGGGAAAAAGCCCAGTATCAGGGCGCACCCTTTGCGGATGTGTTTCAGGTGGAGCTGATTTTATCAGAGGAGGACAGCGACCGGGCCTGCATCGTGGATGTAGGGGACACCGGCATGAGCTATGTGATTCCGTGGAGCAGCATCCCGCAGGAACTTCAACAGCCGCTGCGCCGCTATGTGGCACAGGCAGACGGAAAGCTCTGCGGCTATTGCAGAGAGAACCTCTGCAATACCGAAAACGGACGGATGATCGTGGAGCTGTATCTGGGCAAGCAGGAACATCACGTTTCAAGGATCTTGTATTGAAATAGCTGCACAACCGCAGCTATTGGGTTGAAAATAAGGCTGAAGCCCCAATTGCTCCAGCCAACGTCAGAGTTTCTTAATTGTCCATCAAAAATACGTTGGTACGTTTTACAATGTGACAATTCAAAAAACAAAGGAGAGGTGTTTTGCTATGATTTACAAAAAGCAATACGGTCAACCGTTTGATACCGAAAGTGTAGTGGGTTCTTTTTTGCCCATGATGGAAACGATACCCTATCTGACCAAGGAGCCGGATGGTTTCTCCTATGCCATGGAGCCGCAGGATGTCTTGTATGGTCTTGGCGAAAACGTCCGTGGTATCAACAAGCGCGGGTGGGTGTACGAAAGCAAATGCTCCGATGACGGCAACCATACCGAGGGCAAATCCTCGCTGTACGGTGCTTATAATTTTATGATCGTGTCCGGCAAGGATACATTTGGCTTTTTTATCGACTACCCGGGCAAGGTCACCTTTGACTGCGGCTACACCGACCTGGATACCTTACGGGTCACGGTGGCCGAGGAAAATTACGATTTTTACATCATTGAGGGCGAGAGCCTGACCGATATTGTGCACCAGTTCCGCCAGTTGGTGGGGCGCAGTTATATTCCGCCCAAATGGGCTTTTGGCAACGCCCAGAGCCGCTGGAGCTACATGAACGAGGACGAGGTCCGTGAGGTGGTGGCAAATTACCGTGCCAATCATATGCCGCTGGACGCTGTGGTTCTGGATATTGATTACATGGAGCGTTACAAGGACTTTACGGTGGATGCGCAGCGCTTCCCGCGTTTTGCAGACTTTGCCGCCGAGATGAAAGCACAGGGCATCCATCTTGTCCCCATCATCGATGCAGGAGTCAAAATCGAAGATGGATATGATGTGTACGAGGAGGGCGTGAAAAACGGCTACTTCTGCACGAATCAGGATGGCACCCCCTTTGTAGCCGGTGTGTGGCCGGGACGGGTACACTTCCCCGATATGCTCAACCCGGAAGCCCGTGCTTGGTTTGGCAGTCAATATAAAGTTCTGCTGGATCAGGGAATCGAGGGCTTCTGGAATGATATGAACGAGCCTGCTATCTTCTACGCAGAGGAAAGACTGAAAAAGACCTTTGCTCAAATTGAGAAATACAGCAAGCAAAACCTGGATATTTCCAGCTTTGGTGCTTTTACCGGCATGGTGGCAGAGCTTTCCAACAACGAAAACGATTATAAGCTGTTCTACCACAACACCAAACAGGGGCGTATGCGGCACGACAAGGTACATAATCTTTTTGGTTATAACATGACCCGTGCGGCAGGCGAGGCTTTCGAGCGGCTGGAGCCGGACAAGCGCATTTTGATATACTCCCGTTCTGCCTGCATCGGGATGCACCGGTATGGCGGCATCTGGACTGGCGACAACCATTCTTGGTGGAGCCACATTCTGCTTGCGCTGCACATGATGCCCTCCCTGAATATGTGCGGCTTCCTGTACGAAGGCCCCGACATTGGCGGCTTTGGCAGCAATACCACGGAGGATCTGGTGCTGCGCTGGTACGGCTTGGGCATCTTCTCTCCGCTGCTGCGGAACCACTCTGCCAAGGATACCCGCCGGCAGGAGCCCTACCGCTTTAAGAACAAGGCCGCCTTTGCCGGTATTTTACAGCTGCGCTACCTGCTGCTGCCCTACATTTACAGCGAGTACATGAAGGCTGCTCTGCACGACGAGATGTACTGTATGCCGTTGGCGTTCGCCTTCCCGGAGGACGACTTTGCCCGCCGGGTGGAGGATGAGGTGATGATCGGTGAAAGCCTGTTGATCGCCCCGGTATATGAGCAAAACGCCCGGGGGCGTTATGTTTACCTGCCGGAGGAGATGCTGCAAGTGCGGGTGAAGTGCAGCGAAAGCAACCGCATCGAAACCAGCGTGCTGCCGGCAGGCCATCATTACATTCCGGTGGAGCTGGATGAAGTGGTGTTCTTTATGCGCAAGGGACACCTTCTGCCCCTTGCCAAGGACGGCAAAAAGATCCAGAGCGTTGCCGATGTGGATTTTGCAGATCTGCGCCTGCTTGCCTATGCTCCCGATGGTGCCTCCTATGAATACTATACCGATGACGGCGAGACAAAGGATTACGACAAGTCGGAGCATTTTGTGCATATCACGCTGGATGCGGATGGAAACGCAAAGAGCGATCGTGCTACGGTCAAAGTAGAAGGATAATCGTCAGTCATTACGCAGTTTTTACAGAGTGACAGCGTTTCAGCTTGAAATGCTGCCACTCTTTTTTGTTGTCTATATCACAGATAAAATAGCCATTCCATCTTGAAAACAGCGTAAAGATTTATTATAATAAGATAAATAGTTGTAAGTCTTGCAAAGGAGCTGTGAGGAATGAATCGGAACTGCCGCCGTAAAACAGAAAAGGTCTATGTGAAAGTGACTTCTGATTTTGACGCAACCGGCTATATGCAGCCCCGGCAGATCACATGGGGCGATGGTCGGGCGTATCCCATCGAGCAGGTGCGGGACTTTCGCCCTGCAAATACCATTGCCGATATGCCCGGCGACTGTTATACTGTAATGGTAAAGGGGCAGGAACGGCACCTGTTTTTCGAGCGTTCCGACCCACGGTTTCCGTCTCGGTTCGGCAGATGGTTCGTAGAGGTGGAAACTCAATAACACAAAGGAGGGCTGAATCATGGCAGCGCAGCGCACCTATCTGGCAATCGACCTGAAAAGCTTCTATGCCTCGGTGGAGTGCGTAGACCGCCATCTGGACCCCCTGACCACCAATCTGGTGGTGGCGGATGCCGCCCGCACCGAGAAAACCATCTGCCTTGCGGTGTCGCCCTCCCTGAAAGCCTACAAGATACCCGGCAGAGCACGGCTGTTTGAAGCCGTTCAGCGGGTGAAAGAGGTCAACGCTCAGCGGCTGCAAACTGCCATCCGGCAGCACAAGGCAGTCCGGGGAGAGGATGGCAAGTACCACTTTGCCAGCACCTCTTTTGATGCCAATGCCCTGAACGCAGACCCGGCGCTGGGGCTGAGCTACATCGTTGCGCCGCCCCGGATGCAGCGGTATCTGGATGTGTCCACCCAAATCTACAAGACCTACCTCAAATATGTGTCCCCGGCAGATATTTACCCCTACTCCATCGACGAGGTTTTTATTGATGTGACGGGCTATCTGCCCTATTACCACATGAGCGCCCATGAACTTGCCATGACCATGGTGCGGGAGGTGCTGTACAACACCGGCATCACCGCAACGGCAGGCATCGGCACCAACCTCTACCTTGCAAAGCTGGCCATGGACATTGTGGCAAAGCACATCCCGGCAGACAAAGATGGTGTCCGCATTGCAGAGCTGGACGAGCAGTCCTATCGGTATCTGCTGTGGAACCACCGCCCTTTGACGGATTTCTGGATGACCGGTCCCGGCACCGTCAAGCGGCTGGAAGCCCACGGCATTTATACGATGGGGGACTTGGCGCGGTTTTCTATCCATGGAGAAGATCGGCTGTATGAGATTTTCGGCGTGGATGCGGAAATCCTCATCGACCACGCATGGGGCTATGAGCCATGCGGCATGGAACAAATCAAAAGCTACAAGCCCAGCACCAACAGCATCAGTGAGGGACAGGTGCTGACCTGTCCCTACCCCAACGATAAGGCAAAGCTCATCGTCCGGGAGATGGCGGAGATTCTGATGTTCCGGCTCACGGAAAAGAAGCTGGTGGCGGAATCCATCACCTTGGAGGTGGGCTACGACCGGGAGAACGTGGATAAGGGCGGCTACCGTGGTCTGACCCAGACCGACCGCTATGGCAGAACCATCCCCAAGGCAGCTCACGGCACTATCCGGTTTGATGCGCCCACCAATCTGGGCAGCACCCTTATCAACGAAAGCGCAAAGCTGTTTGAGCGCATCACCGACCCGGCGCTGACGGTGCGACGCATTACCCTCAATGCCAACAAGGTCACGCCGGACGAGGGCATCTATCAGGTGGACTTTTTTACCGACACCAAGAAGCTGGAAAAGGAGAAAAAACTCCAGCAAGCCATGCTGGGCATCAAGAACAAGTACGGCAAAAATGCTGTACTGAAAGCCAGCAGCTACGAAGAAGGTGCCACCATGCGCCAGCGCAATGCACAGATCGGTGGTCACAGCGCAGGAGGTTCGGATGGAAAACTGCAAAAATAGCAAGATCGGACAAGAGACCGCCCAAAAGTACGGGGACATCATAGAGATGGAACGCCCCCAGACCGAAGAATCCCTCCGCAAGCACCCCCGCATGACTTTACAGAACCGGGCAAAGATTTTCTCTCCCTTTGCAGCCTTGCGTGGTTATGATGAGCAGCTTGCCGCAGAAAAACAGCGCACCGAGCGGGTGACCAAGCGCATTTTGACCGAGGAAGAAATGTCGGCTCTATCCGATCGGCTGATGCAGGTCACCAAGGGCATGACCATCACGGTGCGGTACTTCAAGGAGGACACCGCCCACCCGGAGGTTCCAGCAGTGGGTAACTACATCACACTGACCGGAAAAGCAGACCGCATCGACCCGGTGTTCCGCACCTTGCAGGTGGGCGACACCGTGGTGCCCTTTGAAGATCTGGTGGAAATCAGCGGGGAGGGCATCATGGAGATCGACCAATATCTCGGCATCTCAGAGGATTGAATGCAAAAAGACCATCAGCCGGAAACGGCTGATGGTCTTGCTTACTTATGGTGTATCGTTGGTAACTGCTTGACTTTGTTTCCGACTTTTTTGCGTTCCAGTGAGAACACCATGTCTGGAGTGCGTTCAAAGAATCCTATATCACGCCGCCAGCTTGTGCCGCATTTGCAATGGAACAGACCAATGAACCGCTGCTTCATTTTACGTCCGCAGTTCGGACAGATCCGTTTGCTGGCATCCATAAAAATTTACTGGAGTTTGGCAATAATTTCATCAGCGGACATACCGCAGGACAAAGTCTTTTTCTGTGACGAGGTTACATTGATAAAAAAATCCGGTGCTTTTGGAGCACCGGATTTTAAGAAGGTGGATTACGCTTTCCACAGACTGTGGAGGTTGCAGTAGGCGTAGACCGCCTCGACCTCATCGCCCTCGCAGAGAGCGAAGCAGACCTCCGGTTTTTCGCCGGGATGCAGTTTCTTACGCTGATTGCCCTGCTTGGTCTGGAGAGATACCCATTCGATGTAGTGCTCCGGCAGCATGGGGTGCTCCACGGAGCCGACCTTGACATGGACGATGCCGTTTTCCACTGTCCAGACAGGGACGTGCTTCTCCACGGCGGCGTCGGTGGTGCCGGGAACGATCTCGCTCATCGGCTCGCCGCAGCAGACGACAGGGACGCCTGCGTCCTTAACTTTGGCAATGATGTTACCGCAATGCTTGCAAATGTAAAACTTCTGCTCCATGATAATTCTCTTTTTCTTTCTTTAATAGTTTTCTGCGTGAATTTCAAAATAGCTCTGGGGATGGTTGCAGGTGGGGCAAACCTCCGGGGCCTTCTCGCCCACAACGATGTGACCGCAGTTGCGGCACTCCCACACTTTGACCTCGCTCTTGGCGAAGACCTCCGCCATCTCCACATTGTGCAGCAGGGCACGGTAGCGCTCCTCGTGGTGCTTTTCAATGGCAGCGACCAGGCGGAAACGCTGAGCCAGCTCATGGAAACCTTCCTCATCGGCTGTTTTGGCAAAGCCGTCGTACATATCCGTCCACTCGTAGTTCTCGCCCTCAGCGGCAGCGAGAAGATTTTCGGCAGTGTCGCCAATGCCGTTCAGCTCTTTGAACCACAGCTTGGCGTGTTCCTTCTCATTATCAGCGGTTTTGAGGAACAGCGCCGCGATCTGCTCGTAGCCTTCCTTCTTGGCCTTGGATGCAAAATAGGTGTACTTGTTGCGCGCCTCGGACTCACCGGCAAAGGCAGCCATCAGGTTTTTTTCGGTTTGAGTTCCTGCGTATTTCGTTTCTTTCATGGTGGATACTCCTTCCTGTTTTTCTACTTTTATTGTAGCAAATCTATGATTTTCTTCTGTGACGAAGTCACATTCCTTGTATGGGAGCTTTCCTACCTTTATATTCGGTATATTCCGATTATAGCACTTTGAGCAGAAAAAAACAAGTTTTTCAAAAGCTGCTACATTTTCCGTCCTCATATGTGTGCCGGCTGATATTCGGAGTCGAATGCTATATGTGAGCCTTGTTCGTAATTACAGATTATCTAAATTTGAAAGAACTTCGCAGGGCGTAACAAATTTTCTTGGATTCACTATGAGTTTAGTTTACACGCGAGTCGTTCGCGGGCGGTCGTCCACCTATGAACGGCTTGTAAATTCTCAAATTTTCCTTACTTGACACAAGAAGATCTCAGTCGCCTCGTTAGAGATTACATCGAAGCGGGCAAGTAGTATCTCTATTTTGTCATTTCCAAACGCAGAGCACGATTAGAGTTTCTTCGCAATCCTAGACAGCTCCGAAATAATGCTCAGAAGATCATTTTTGACTTCCTCTTTACTTGGCTCACTGCCCATCAGAAGATAATCCGTGCTGACATGGAGGATGCAGGACAGTTCGATCAGCAAGTCAATGGAGCAGCTGCGCTTTCCGTTCTCCATGCGGCTGACATGCTGCTTGCTTGCCAGTCCCAGGCGAACCGCCAGTTCCTCCTGCGTAATGCCACGGGAAGTGCGATTTGGGCAGAGCCGTGTGTACTCCGGCGTTCGGGCTGCCTGCAACGTATATTTTCCATGCAGTCTGCCCTGCGTGGCACGGCGGCGGGTTCGGCGAAGCAGAACAATTAGCCGGTGCCTACCACTCCGCATTGGAATTAGCCGCAGAATACTACTGCGAGAGCGTGGCCTTTCCGCTGCTGTCCAGCGGGAACTACGGCTACCCCAAGGAACAGGCCTTCCGCATTGCGGTGGACACCATCACGCAGTACGTTATGGAGCACGACCTGACCGTGTATCTGGTGATCTACGACCGGGGCTGCACGGCGCTGCTGGATGCCATTGGTTATGGCATGGAAAAGATGGTGAACATCCAGCGCCATCTGCCGGAGGACGAGCGTGCCGAAAAGGTCATCTTTGTCATCACCACCGATGGACTGGAAAACGCTAGCAAACGGTTTAGCTATGAGAAGATCCGCCGGATGATCGAGCGGGAAAAAGAGCAGTACGGCTGGGAGTTCCTGTTCCTCGGTGCCAACATGGATGCTGTGAAGGAAGCTGCCCGCTTCGGCATCTCGTCCGACCGGGCGGTGCGGTTTGAGAACGATGCGCAGGGCGTGGAGGTCAACTACCATGTGGTCAGCGAAACGGTCTGCCAAATGCGGCAGGCAGCCTGCCCGGCATCTGTCGGCGCAGAGTGGAAAGAGGAAATCGAAGCCGACTTCCAGAAGCGGCATCAGGAGTAAAGGAGAAAACAGCCATGTTGGGAGCAATTTTGGGCGATATCGTGGGCAGTCCCTTTGAATTTGACCACAACAATTACAAGCACAAGGATTTTCCTCTTGCTGAGCGAAAAATCGCACTTCACCGATGATACCGTCATGACCGCTGCGGTGGCAGTTGGTCTGATTGAAGGAAAGGGTCTGCCGGAGAGAACATTTTGTGCAGTGCAGCATGAAATGCGGTTCTAGGGCCGTGAATATCCCATGCTGGTTACGGCGGAATGTTCCGCCGGTGGCTGCGTGCGGAGCATCCGCAGCCCTACGGCAGCTTTGGCAACGGCTCGGCTATGCGGGTGTCGGCAGCGGGCTGGCTGTTCGATACGCTGGACAAAACGCTGGAAATGGCAAAAGTGACCGCTGAAGTCACCCACAACCACCCGGAGGGCATCAAAGGCGCACAGGCCACGGCGGCAGCGATTTTTCTGGCACGCACCGGCCACAGCAAGCAGGAGATCCGGCAGTATGTGGAGCAGACCTTTGGCTACGATTTGAGCCGCACCTGTGATGAAATTCGCCCGGGCTATCGCCATGTGGAGACCTGTCAGGAAACTGTGCCGGAAGCCATCATTGCTTTTCTGGAAAGCGTCAGTTTTGAGGATGCACTTCGCAATGCGGTCTCTCTGGGCGGCGACAGCGACACCCTTGCCTGCATCACCGGCGGCATTGCCGAAGCCTTTTACGGGATGCCGCCTGAGTTGCAGCAGGAAACCTTGAAGCGTCTGCCGGAGGAGATGCAGGAGACGTATGAGTTGTTCCGGCAGAACCTTGAGCGAAAGATGTGACACCATCGGTGCTGAGAGCCGCCGCACAGTGATTTGTGCGGCGGCTCTTTTTCGTGCAGGTACTTTTCTGCAAGGGGAAAGCGTGGTATACTGAGAGCGGCAAATCGGAATTTGTGGAGGAACACGAATGGAACGAATTGAAGCCTTTGAACAAATGCTTTGCGATATTCAGAAACAAGCTGCCTATGAGGAAGAACAGATGCAAAAACTGAAGGCCGCCGGAAAAGAAAAATCCGCCACATATCGGCAGTTCTTCGGGAATCGTTTCTTCTATAAGCAAATGCTTGACACCTACAAAAAGTACGGCTTGATTGAATGATAAATTCGCGTTTGTGGAGCGAAACGGAACAATGAAAGCCCCAGTGGGGCTTTTAAGCGACCGAACGGTCTTGCGTAGCAAGATGGAGGGGCCTCGCCCCGACAAGTTCCCGTTTGCTGGGCAGACTGGTATCTGAAAAACACACAAAAAATGAGGGAGTAGCCATGGTACTTTATTTTACGGGAACCGGAAACAGCCGGTATCTGGCACGGCGCATTGCCGAAGGGCTGGGAATGCCGCTTTACGACCTGAACGCCTGCATCAAGGCAGGGGATACCGCCCCGGTGCAGACCGGGCGGGATGTGGTGCTGGTCACGCCTACCTACGCATGGCGCATCCCCCGGGTGGTGTCCGAGTGGCTGGGCAAGACCGCGCTGACCGGGGCAGAGCGCATCTGGTTTGTGATGGATTGCGGCAGCGAAATTGGCAATGCGGCAGGCTACAACCGGCAGCTTGCAGCGCAAAAGCAGCTGCAGTACATGGGTACAGCCCAGATCATCATGCCGGAAAACTACATTGCCATGTTCAATGCACCCCAGAAGGAGCAGGCCCGGAGCATTGTGGAGCAGGCAGAGCCTGCACTTCAGAAGGTGCTGACCCAGCTCAAAGCCGGGCAGGAATTTCCCCCACCGAGAGAGAGCCTCTACGACCGCTTTATGAGCGGCCCGGTGAACCCGGTGTTCTATCGCTTTTTTGTAAAAGCCGATGCCTTCCGGGCAACGGATGCCTGCATCAGCTGCGGCAAGTGCGTGGAACTGTGCCCCTTGAACAATATCCGTCTGGAAAACGGCAAACCGGTCTGGGGCAAAAACTGCACCCACTGCATGGCCTGCATCTGCTACTGCCCCAAAGAAGCCATCGAGTACGGCAAAAAGAGCAAGGGCAAGCCCCGGTATCGCTTTGAAGCACTGGAAAAGAAGCAGGACGTATGAGGCAGAGTAACCCCCGGCGCTGCACAGGCCGGAGTTGCTTTTGAGAGACAGGTGTGCTATACTGCCAGCAGAATAAACGGGAATGAAGTTCTCCCGAAGTAACCAGATTACTTGAACCGCTTTGAAAGCTGATGACTTCTGCGACGAAAATCACGCAGAAGGTGTCAGCTTTTTTGCGTGTTGTGGGTAAGGAGGAATTTTTATGTTGCTGAGTATTTCGCTGATTTTGATCGTTGGGATGTTCATGGGGTGGCTTTGTCAGAAGTGCAGGCTGCCGAGCCTGCTGGGGATGCTGGCAACCGGCATGGTTCTGGGACCCTACGTCCTGAACCTGCTGGACGGCAGCATTCTGGGTATCTCCCCAGAGCTGCGAAAGATCGCCCTGATCATCATTCTCACCCGTGCAGGGCTGGGGCTGGATACTTCCGGGCTGAAAAAGCTGGGGAGGCCTGCCGTTCTGATGTGCTTTGTTCCGGCGTCTTTTGAGCTGATGGGGGTGCTTTTGCTGGCACCGAAGTTCATGGGGCTGACGGTTTTGGAGGCGGCGATCCTGGGTGCTGTGCTGGCGGCAGTTTCCCCGGCGGTGGTGGTGCCGCGGATGGTCCGGCTCATGGATGAGGGCTACAGCGTAAAGCAGGGCATTCCGCAGCTGATCCTTGCAGGGGCATCGGTAGATGACGTGTACGTCATTGTGCTGTTTTCCACCTTTGTGGGTATGATGCAGGGCGAAAGTGCCTCTCTGCTCAGTTTTGTCAACATCCCGGTGTCCATCCTGCTGGGCATGGCAGTAGGTCTGGCGGTCGGATTCCTGTTGGCGTTCTTCTTTGCAAAGGTCCATATCCGGGATACCGCAAAGGTGCTGATCATTTTGAGCATCTCCTTCCTGCTGGTGGCAGCGGAGGACGCTTTGACCACCGCTATCACCTTCTCGGCGTTGATCGCCATTATGTTTATCGGCATCGGTCTGCAGAAAAAGAGAGAGGTAGTGGCAAAAAGGCTCTCGGTAAAATACGGCAAGCTCTGGGTGGCTGCGGAGGTCTTCCTGTTCGTACTGGTGGGCGCAACGGTGAATATCGGCTATCTGGGTAAGGTGGGCGCAAAGGCGCTGCTTTTGATCGTTGGTGCGCTGGTATTTCGGATGCTGGGCGTTTTTGTGTGCCTTCTGGGCACGAGCCTGAGCAAAAAGGAGCGGCTCTTCGCTATGATGGCGTACACCCCCAAGGCAACCGTGCAGGCGGCCATTGGCGGCATTCCGCTGGCACTGGGCTTTGCCTGCGGCGATACCGTGCTTACCGTGGCAGTGCTGGCCATCGTGCTGACGGCTCCCCTTGGTGCCTTTGCCATGGATCTGAGCTATAAAAGGCTGCTAAAGAAAGGGTGAAGCGGCGGTCAATGAGGAATGGATGCCCTGTCTGGCATCGACGCAGAGGGCAAAGAAAATGCCCCCGGCTGGTCGCTGGAAGCATTGGAGTATATCTACAAGGTGCGCAACGCCGCCGCCAACGGCCACGAAACGCTGGATACCGATTCCTCTGCGGTGGCGGAGGAAAAGGGCGACCTTGCCTGCGAGCGCTATGTTCTGGACAACGACAAGCTGCAGGTGGAGGTGCTTGCAAATCTGGATAAAGTTCAGCCTGCCGGTGCGGTGGTCATTGTTTCTTATCCCCGCATTGAAGGTGCAACTGGTCTGCCCGCACGGGTCTGGGCCATTACCGAATAAGAGCGGAGAAGTGGGAAGATGTCCTTTGAAAAAGCAAAAGCAGATCTGGAAGAAAAAGGTCTGGGAGACCATGTTATTGTGCTGAACGAGTCCTCGGCAACCGTGGCAGAGGCGGCTCACGCACTGGGCGTGGAGCCTGCCAGCATCGCCAAAACGCTGTCGGTTCTGCAAGGCGAAAAGCCGGTGCTTATCGTTACCGAGGGCACGGCAAAGCTGGACAACCACAAGTACAAGAGCCTGTTCCACATGAAGGCCAAAATGATCCCCTACGATGAGGTGGAAGCCTATGTGGGTCATGCCCCCGGCGGCGTGTGCCCCTTTGGGGTGAACGAGGGCGTGGCGGTCTATCTGGACGAGAGCCTGCGCAAGTTCGATACCGTCTACCCGGCAGCCGGCAACGGTCACACCGCCGTCAAGCTGACCTTGCAGGAGCTGGAAGCAGCCGCCGGAGCCGAGGGCTGGGTGGATGTCTGCAAAGAACCGGAAGACGAGTAAAAATACGATAAACGCAAAGGGAGTTCTGCCCGGACCTTTGTCCGTGACGGAACTCCCTTTTTGTTTCGCAGAGTAATTCACAACACGCTTCTATCTTTATTTCTATCGTAAGTCAAGAAATTAGTGCAACATTCAAACAGCATATTTGCGATATGCAATTCAACGCTGTTGCTGTTGCATTAAAAAAGTTGAATTGCTATAAAAGCATATAGTTAGCTTCTCCTAAAAGCCCTTGACCTTTTTGCCAGAGCGCAGTATACTTTTTATGTAGTTGGTTGTGAATAACCGCAAGGAGGTACTACATGATACAAGACGCATTCTGGGGGATCCTGATCCCCTTTCTGGGCACAAGCCTTGGGGCAGGCTGTGTATTCTTTTTGAAAAATGCTTTGCGTGACGGCATCCAGCGTGCCCTTACCGGCTTTGCCGCCGGGGTCATGGTGGCGGCATCGGTATGGAGCTTGCTGATCCCGGCTATGGAGCAGGCCGCAGATCTGGGCAGGCTGGCATTTTTCCCCGCGGCGGTGGGGTTCTGGCTGGGTATCCTGTTTTTACTGCTGCTGGACCATCTCATCCCACATCTGCATCAGAACAGCTTGCAGGCCGAAGGGCCAAAAAGCCAGCTCCAGCGCACCACCATGATGGTTCTGGCGGTAACGCTGCACAACATCCCGGAGGGCATGGCAGTGGGCGTAGTCTATGCCGGATACCTTTCCGGAACGGCTCAGATCACTGCCGCCGGGACGCTGGCGCTTTCCCTTGGCATTGCCATCCAGAACTTCCCGGAGGGTGCCATCATCTCCATGCCCCTGCGGGCAGAAGGAATGAAAAAAGGCCGGGCGTTCTGGGGCGGCGTGCTGTCCGGCATTGTAGAGCCCATCGGGGCAGTGCTGACGATTCTGGCGGCAGGCATCGTGCTGCCTGCGTTGCCCTATCTGCTCAGCTTTGCAGCCGGTGCCATGCTGTATGTGGTGGTGGAGGAACTGATCCCGGAAATGTCGCAGGGACAGCACTCCAACCTTGGCACAATGTTTTTTGCGGTAGGCTTCAGCGTGATGATGGTGCTGGATGTGGCACTGGGGTGACGGTTGGAGATTCCGAAAGCGAAATCTCTTTCGTAATCCCCGAAAAAGCCTAAACTCCTTGACAGAGGCAGCAGCAGGGCGTATTATTTTGGCAGAGGGACCGCTGTGAAACGGCTTTTTACAGAGCAGAAAGTTAGCTTTATCTAACTATTCAGCGTCCGTATCCCGGAGGACGTCTGGAAAAGGCAGAGCGTAAGGAGGACGGAACATGGAACGAAAAGAAGCGATTCGCAGCGTCTATCGGCTGACAGGCGGCAACAACTTTTATGACGGCATGATCACCTGCTCCACCCTGAGTGGGAAAGCGGTGTGCCGCTTGGTGTGGGATATGAACAAAGCGGAAAACGATGCCTATCTGGAAAAGGCACTGTCCGGCATCCCGGAACATTTTTCCGGCAAGCTGCTGGAGGTGCCGGTGGGCACCGGTATTCTGACCATGCCGCTTTACAGGACACTGCCCAAAGCGGACATCACCTGTCTGGATTACTCGGCAGATATGATGGGACAGGCGCAGGAAAAGGCAGACCGCCTGCACCTGAAAAATGTGACCTTCCGGCAGGGAGATGTGGGGGCACTTCCGTATGCGGACGGCGTCTTTACTTTGCAAAATTTTTATTCTTTACTTGATAACTGCATACGATAAAACCAAAGGGAGTTCTGCCCGGACCTTCGTCCGTGACAGAACTCCCTTTTTTGCTTCATAAACCTCAGTGCGAAGTGGGTGGCGTTTGCCGGGCAGCAGGAAAATAGATATTCATAGCGCTGCCTGATGCCGCGCTCAGCGGAGCAAGAACCACACGCCCAGCAGAATCGCAAGAAAGATCAGGTTGGACAGGGTGAACAGCCCGAAATACTGCTTCTTCCCCTGTGGCAGCTCCCGTGCGATCTGCCGGTAGGAAATAAGACTGGCCATGGATGCGATCAGAGTGCCAAGACCTCCCAGATTGGTGCCGATGATGAGGGCTTGCGTCTCTGCCGTGAACCCGGACAGCAGCAGGGCGGCGGGAACATTACTGGTGACCTGCGAAGCAAGAACCGCCACCAGCACTTCCCGGCCGGTCAGAAACTCCTGCAGCCAGCCGGAGAAAGCGGGAATGCGGCCAAGATTGCCAATGAAGATGAAAAAAGCCACAAAGGTCAGAAGCAGGGAATAGTCCACCGCCCGTAAGGTGTGCGGGTCTGCAAAAAGGGCGCAGACGAGCACAGCGGCAAAGGCGATGCCATAGGGCAGCACCCGGATCACGGACAGCAGGCAAACGGCAAACAAAACCAGATACAGCAGGATGATCTTCTGATCCCCCTGAGATGCAGAGGAAGAAACAAGCTCGTCCACGGAGAGGGCGGCAGAGGCTTTCCGGCAGACCATTGCTGCCCAAGCCAGCAGCAGGAGCAGAGAGACCAGTGTGTAGGGCAGCATAAGAAGCACAAAGCCCCCGATGCTCATGCCGCTTTTTCCATAAAGATAGAGGTTCTGCGGGTTGCCGATGGGGGTCAGCATGCTGCCAAGGTTTGCCGCAACGGTCTGCATACAGACCACCGGGATCAGAAGAGCGCGGCGGACACCTGCTCCCAGACGGCTCAGGACTACGAACGTAAAGGGAACGAAGGTCAGCAGGGAAACATCGTTGGTGATGAACATGCTTCCAAAAAAGCACAGCCCAACCAGTACCAGCGTTAGCTGAAAGGTGCTATGGGTGCGGGACAGCAATGCCCGGCCCAGTCCATCAAAAAAGCCCTGCCGCCGCAGCCCGGCCATGACCGTCATCAGGGAAAACAGGATCGCCAGTGTGCGCAGGTCGATGTAGCCGATATACTGCACATCCGGCGGAACAAAGAAGGCGGAGACAACGGCCAGCACAGCGGCTGCGGTGAGGACCGTTTCCTGCTGAATGAATTGTTTGAGTTTCATAGAGACACATCCTTATAGTTGGTTGCAAAGGCAGCCCTGCTGCGATGCCGGGCGGCCTTTTTTCGTATTTCAGAGCAACAGCTTTTGCAATTTTTTTGCAGCACCATCCTACTCCATTAGAGCGGCATCGTCAAGAGAAAACAGAAAAAACGCGATTCGAGCAAGAAAAAACGGATGGCTCCGCAGAACCATCCGCTAAAACTGGTATCATCAGTCTTTCCGATACTTATATGCACGTGCGACACGAAGTCGCTTAATTCAACTGTCTGGCAATGACCAGACCTGTTATTCCATTAGCAGTAGTCTACTGTCAACAAAGCAGCTGGTAACGGCTGTGAGGAAGCGTGACAGGACAAGGGTAGCCCCACCCGAAAGGGTTCAAGCAGAAACCGCAAGGCGAAAGCAATAGACTGCAAGCAACGATGCGGTCGGGGAGCCTGACTTGTATGGTATGGTTAATGTAATGTGAATCGCTGATAAACGTCGTTAAAGCTGAACAGGCTAAAGTTGCTGACAAGCCTGAACCAAAATGGTAACGCAGCTGGCTATCCCCCTGTACAGTGGGGATACATGGACACAAAGCTGTCGGCGGAGAGGCGAAGCCTAACCCATACTGTTGAATAAGTGGAACGTGGTAAGCCCGTATTTCTCCGAGCAATCGGACGGAAACCGTAAGGGGACTTTATGAAATGCGGGTAGAAGAAAGATGGAAAAAGCGAATGCCGACACTGTAATGGGAACGGATAGAGGTTGCAACATCACCTCGTGCGAAAGCAGGCAGACTTCCATCTATGGTCTTTCTTTACGAGAGAATTTACAGAACTTTTCAAAAAGGAGGAATTGCAAATGAACGAGAAATCGTGTGCACCGACTTGCAGAGCGGGGAATTGGGACAGCATCGACTGGAACAAGGCTCGTGCTTATGTTAAAAAGCTGCAAATGCGTATCGTAAAGGCTCAACAAGAAGGTCATTACAGCAAGGTAAAAACACTGCAATGGCTGTTAACTCACTCGTTTTACGCCAAAGCCTTGGCAGTGAAGCGGGTAACAAGCAATCGTGGTAAAAATACGGCTGGAGTTGACCATGAATTGTGGCTAACTCCTGAGGCAAAATTCAAGGCAATCAGTAAACTGAAACGGAGAGGATACCGTCCTCAGCCCCTGAAACGTGTTTATATTCCGAAGAAAAACGGCAAACTGCGGCCTCTGAGCATTCCGACAATGACAGACCGTGCCATGCAGACCCTACACAAGTTTGCATTGGAACCGCTTGCTGAAACCTACGGTGACCTCAACTCCTACGGATTCCGAATCGGAAGAAGCACACACGATGCAATCGAGCAGTGTTTCACCGACCTGAACAAGGGCAAGTCTCCTCAGTGGATTCTTGAAGGTGACATCAAGGGATGCTTCGACCACATCAGCCATGAATGGCTCATGGAGAATATCCCGATGGATACGCAGGTTTTACAGAAGTGGTTAAAGTGTGGATACGTTGATACAAAGCAACTTTTCCCCACTGAGGAAGGCACACCGCAAGGTGGAGCCATCTCGCCTACTCTGATGAATATGACGCTGGATGGACTGGAACGGCTCTTAAAGGAACGACTGCCGACCCGCAAAAAGGTCAATGGTAAAACTCATTTTAATAAGATGAACTTCGTGCGCTATGCTGACGACTTTATCGTAACCGGAGAAAGCCCGGAATTTCTGCGTGAAGAAGTGCTCCCTATTATCAGAGATTTCATGACGGAACGTGGGTTGCAGTTATCTGAAGAAAAGACGGTCATCACTCACATTGATGATGGATTTGACTTCTTGGGCAAGAACATCCGTAAGTATAACGGAAAACTTCTAATCAAGCCCTCGAAGCAGTCGGTCGGCTCTCTGCTGAAAAAGGTGCGTGAAATCGTCAAGAGCAACAAATCGGCAAAGCAGGATTTCCTGATTCGCCAGCTCAACCCGGTTATCCGTGGATGGGTCAATAACCAGCGATTTGTTGTATCCGCTGAAACATTCAGCAAAATCGACTATCAGATTTACAATTGTCTTTGGCAGTGGGCAAAGCGCAGGCATAAGAACAAAGGCAGACGGTGGATAGCAGCGAAATACTGGCATCGCATCGGAACCCGAAACTGGACTTTTGCCGCAGAGGAACGCACCAAGAAGAACGGTGAGCAATCCTACTTTGCTCTTGAATATGCAACGGACACCAAAATCATCCGCTTTAAGAAAATCGTCTCTAACGCAAATCCCTTCGATGAGCGATGGAACGGTTATTATGAAGAGCGCGATGGTGAGAAAATGTTGAACAGCACTAACGGACGCGAAAAACTCCTGAAAGTATGGAGAAATCAACACCGCTGTTGCCCAGTATGCAATGAGCCTATTACCTCGGAAACGAGTTTCAAGGTTCATAAGGTGTTCCGAAGCGGGAAGTCGCCATGGCTGGAAATGGTGCATCCCGAATGCCATGCCGTATTGCACAAAAACGATTCTTGTTTTGTTGAGCCGGGTTCCCTGATGGGAGCTTTATGAAAGGCTTGAGCCGTATGAGGGAAAACTCTCACGTACGGTTCTTAGGGGAGGGGCTGGCAGTAATGCCATCCTCTTACCCGATCCTCAATGGCGTGGACCAGATGATAACGGAACTGGGCGTGTCGGGGCGAGTCCCTTTCTGCTCGTCCGGCTTCCAAAAAGCCCGCGGGGGCTTTACGGCTTAAGCAAGGATCCCGGTGGACTGCAAAAACAGCACCAGCATCATCACCGGGGCAACATAGCGGATCATCACCCGGTAGAGCTTTTTGCGGCGGAAGGTCTCGCCGTTGCGCTGCATCTCGTCAATGACGTAATCCGGCGTCATGACCCAGCCGATCAGGATGGTGGACAGCAGGGCAATGAAGGGCATCATGACGCTGTTGCTGACGTAGTCCATGATATCCAGCAGCTGAGCCGCAGAGCCGTTGGGCAGCTGTACCTCAAAATAGAAGACGCTGTAACCCAGAGCAATGATGGCGGAAGCGGCCAGATAAATGACCGCCAGCACAAGCACCGTCTTTTTGCGGCCCGAGTGGAAGATCTCCATGCAGTTGGCGGTGATGGATTCCAGCACCGAGATGCAGGAGGTCAGGGTGGCAAAAATGGCGGTGACGAAGAACAGGATGCCCACAAATGTGCCGGCCTTGCCCATAGCGGCAAACACCTTGGGCAGCGAGACGAACATCAGGCTGGGGCCTGCGCTCATGCCCTCGGTGCCGGAGAACACATACACGGCGGGGATGATCATGGCACCGGCCAGCAGCGCTACGCCGGTATCGAAGATCTCGATCTGATTCACCGCCTTGTTCAGGTCTACGTCCGGTTTGACGTAGGAACCGTAGGTGATCATAATGCCCATGGACACGCTGAGGGAGAAGAACAGCTGACTCATGGCGTCCAGCAAGATCTGCAAAAAGCGGCTGACGGTCAGCTCTTCCATGTGCGGGGTCAGGTAGTAGCGCAGCCCTTCCAGACCGGTGCGCATCTGGCCGGAAGCGTCCTCGTGGCGCAGGGTGAGGGCGTAACCCGCAATCACCACCACCAGCACCAGCAGAATGGGCATCATGTAGCGGGACACCCGCTCAATGCCGCCCTCCACGCCGTTGTACACGATGAAAGCCGTCACGCCCATGAACAGCAGAGCGAACACCACAGGCGACACCGGCGAGGTAATGAAGCTGGTAAAATAGCCGTCCTCAGCAGCGGCGGCAGACTGCCCGGTGAGGTAGACCACCGCATATTTCGTGATCCACCCGCCGATGACGGCATAGTAGGTCATGATCAGAACTGGCACCAGAAAGGTCAGGATGCCGAGGAATTTCCACTTGGGACGCATGGTCTCGTAGGCACGGATGGCACTCTGCTTGGTGCGGCGTCCGATGGCAATATCCGAGGTGAGCAGGGTAAAACCGAAGGTCAGCACCAGCACCAGATACACCAGCAAAAATAAACCGCCGCCATCCTTTGCGGCAAGGTACGGGAACCGCCACAGGTTGCCGACACCCACCGCACTTCCGGCGGCAGCAAGGACAAATCCGATTTGCCCAGAGAAACTGCTTGCTTTCTTTTCCATGATTCTCAAACTCCTATCCTAACTGCAATCCAGCATTTTGATTCGTTGGCAACAACGGCTGGATTGCATGTCGCAAAGATGCTGCTTGGAGCAGGTATCTTGTTTATCTTGCGACGAACTATTGTAATATAGGATAACATGAAGTATCATATCAGTAAACCAAATAAAATTACTGCGACCTATAAATTTTACTTATGGAGCGTTTGTGATGCGGGAACAGAAAGACCGATACGAGATATTCTTGAAAGTATGCGAAACGGGCAGCTTTTCCAAAGCAGCGGAGGCGCTGAACTATACCCAATCCGGCATCAGCCAGATGATGGCGGGGTTGGAAGAGGAATTGGGCGTGCAGCTGTTCGCCCGCATCAACCGGGGCGTGACCCTGACCGATAACGGGACACGTCTTTTGCCCTATATCCGGGAACTTGCCAACCAGAAGATCCGGCTGCGGCAGGCGGCGTTCAACATCAACCACAAGGTGGAGGGCAAGCTGCGGGTGGGCAGCTTTTCCAGCATCACCACCCTCTGGATGCCGGAAGTCGTGCATTATTTCAAGGAAAACTACCCGAAGGTGAAGATTGAAATTCTGGACGGCAACTATGATGAGATCCGGGAATGGATCATCCGTGGACAGGTGGACTGCGGTTTTCTCTCGTCCATTGTGGCAGACGACCTGAAATTCTACCCGCTCCGGGACGACCCGTTGTGTGCCGTGTTCCCGGAGGGGCATCCGCTGGCTGCACAGCCCAGTGTGACCCTGCCGCAGCTGTTTCAGTGCCCGCTCATCATCGAAACGCCCGGCTGCGACAATGATATCCAGCACCTGATGCTCAAATGCCCGGTGAAGCCGAATATCGTATATAGCTTCCGGGACGATACCCTCATCATGGCCTTCGTGCGCAGCGGGCTGGGCGTGACCATCTCGCAGGAACTGGTGATACAGGCGTTCGGCTGCCCCGGTGTGGTGTCCCGCCCGCTGAAACCTGCCTGCTGCCGGACGCTGGGGCTGGCGTTTTCCAAGACGGCAAACTCGGTGGTGAGCCAGACACTGCTGGAATATCTGAAATCCACCCGGCAGCGAAAGGATACACCGCAAATAAAATAAGAACAAAGAGCGGAGGACGGTACAATGATCCGATTGGATATGCAGACCTTGTTTTGAACGGAAACCCCGAAACCTATTTAAAAACTGTGACGGAATATAAATCCTTAGATTAAAACTCAGCCCTCTGCCTTTTCATTGGCAGAGGGCCGTTTTTTGGTTTAACAGTTATTGAGCATCCCTTAATTGCTCTACAACGCTGCATTTCGCTGCGTTAACCCTGTTTTCACTGCCTGCGCTTTGATATCATCTGCGTAATCACGGCTGATGTTAAGGGCAAAGCCGCCTGCATTCAGGAGACCTTGCCCTTTTTTGCTATATTTTGGCCGAATCAGTCGTTTTTCCGCGAACTCACAGCGCCATGTTGACCGGCAGGACATACACGCCATCGGCGGCGTAGAAGGTGATCTGAGTAACAGTCTTACCGATGATGGATGCAAAGTAGGGACCATCGGCATTGAAGCCCAACTTGGTACCATGCCAGATGTTGGTCACATGATGCCCTACGTTGCAGAATACTGTGCGGCGCGTTCAGAGCACCGCAGTTCCCTGCACCCTCAGCGGTCCATTTTGGGAAAAAGCAACGCAACACCGCCTTTTCCTTGACGAACTGCTTCCGGTCTGCTTCTCAGCTGCGCAGGCTCTCTGTACAGGCATGGTTCGCCGTTATCTACGCTTCAACGGTTTAGTGTATTGAATTTGCCTATATTAAAGCACGGATTTTGGATTTGTCGATACCAAATTTTGCTTTTGGAAAAATTTTACCTACATTTGCAGTTGGTTTTGGCTTGCGGGGGCTGAATCGCAAGCATTGACACAAAGAAAATCATAGCATTCCCCACGAGCCAAGGAATGATTTTCGCCGACGCCCTTGCCTGCATCACCGGCGGCATTGCCGAAGCCTTTTACGGGATGCCGCCCAAATTGCAGCAGGAAACCTTGAAGCGTCTGCCGGAGAAAATGCGGGCGGCGTATGAGCTGTTCCGGCGGAACCTCAAGCGTAAAATGTGAGACTGCCGGTGCATAGAATCTGTCCCCTGGAGAGAGGTAACAAGCCCTCCGGGGTTATTTTTTGTCTTTCAAAACCTTTTCTGTAGGAAAAAAGCGTGGTATACTGAGAACGACAACTCGGAATTTATGGAGGAAAGCCCGATGAAAGAAAAAACGTATCACACTCGTTGCGGAATGATTCACTATTGGGCAAGCGTGTCAAACCCGGATGCACTTACTCTTGTTTTTCTGCCGGGTTTGACTGCGGATCATCGATTGTTTGATAAGCAGATTCAGCATTTTGAGAACAGGCAGAATGTTATCGTCTGGGATGCACCGGCACACGCCTCCTCATGGCCGTTTCGGTTCGATTTTGATCTGTTCGATAAGGCAAAATGGCTGGACGATATCTTAAACCAAGAAGGAATTACAAAGCCTGTTATGATCGGGCAGTCTATGGGCGGATATGTGGGACAGGCTTATGCGCAGCTTTATCCTGACAAAATGAAAGGTTTTGTCTCCATTGACTCTGCACCGCTGCAACGAAGCTATGTGACGGCAGTTGAAATTTGGCTTTTGAAACGGATGGAACCGGTATATGCTCACTATCCGTGGAAATGGCTCCTGAAATCGGGGTCGGAAGGCGTTGCTACGTCTGATTACGGTAGAAATCTCATGCGTGAAATAATGCTGACTTATGACGGCAATCAGAAACGCTATGCACAAATTGCCGGACATGGTTTTCGTATTCTGGCAGCGGCCATGGAAAAGGATCTGCCGTATGAGATCAAGTGTCCAGCTTTATTGATATGCGGCACACAAGATCACGCTGGTTCATGTATACGCTACAACAAGGCATGGCATCGCAATACAAAAATTCCTTTGACGTGGATTGAAGGAGCGGGACATAATTCCAATACAGACAAACCTGAACAGGTGAATCGTTTGATAGAAGAATTTATTGCAAATATTTTATAACAGGCGACTTCCCGCTGATCAGGTGACGAATGCAATCCATCCCTCTGCGGACGACCCTAAAGCGGTTGTCCGCTTTTTTATGCCCTACCGCAGCTTTACAAAGCTTGATTTACTCTGCGTTTTCCGGTTCCTGCTCTGCAGGCTTTATGGTCTTGACCCGCAGGGCGAAGTACAGCAAATGACAGGCCCACACCACTGCAATGCAGACCCTGCCGATGGGCGCGTTTTTCATGCAAAGAAAGCCCAGTACGATCCAAAATGCTTTTAAGAGTTTTTTCATCATCTTCTCCTGTTGATTTTTTGTGTTGCTGTACGGCAGTGCAGGGCGAGCGTCTCCGTCATAGTTTCAAAACAGAAACTCTGAACGTTAGCTTTAACTAACTTCTTGTCTTGTGAAAAGCCGCCCGTTGGCGACTTTTCTGGAGAGATAATACGATATTCCGGAAGCTTTATCAAGATGCACTTTGCGGAGCGGTGCGCCTGTTACCCGTATATTTTCCCTACGATCTTTCCGCGCGCTGCGGCGGGCAGAAGCTTGCACAAAAGGCTCAGGAATTTATACTGTGCACCGGCAACATAAACGACTGCCGGTTTCTTTTTCTTCACAATACCGGCGATGTACCGTCCAATGCGTGCCGGGTCCATGCCGTTTTGCTCGTCATGCTCCATCTGACTGACGCTCCGGGAGATGCGCCCGCCGTATTCATCATCGCCGAGAATGCTTTTCTGACGTGCTTTTGTAAACCCGGTGCAGATGTCACCCAATTCTACGACGGTAACATGGATGCCGTAGGGTTTGACTTCATTTGCCAGCGCATAAGAGTAAGAGGAAACAGCAGCTTTGCTTGCAGAGTAGAAGGTCTGGAACGGAATGTGTGCTACGGCAGCAACAGAGCTGATGTTCACAATATGCCCCTTCCCCTGACGGCGCAGGAAGGGGAGGACTGCTTTATTCACATTGACCATTCCGAAGAAATTTACTTCAAACTGTGCTTTGGCTTGCTCCATGGACGTAAACTCCACCGCACCGGAAATGCCAAAACCTGCACAGTTGACTACCGCATCAATTTTGGTCTCTTTTTGGATGACCTGCTGCACGGCAGCGTTGACGGTATCTTCATCGGTCACATCGACAGACAGATGGGTGACACCCTCCATGGGGATATTTCTGCGGCTGAACTCGTAGACAATGCAGCCGTTCTCTTTCAGAGCGGATGCCGTGCACCGCCCGATGCCGGAGCTTCCGCCGGTAACAATGACGACCTTGTTGTTTTCTACTGCCATGATTTTCCCCCTGAAAATGTTGATTTGGTTAGAGTATAACGCATTGCACGGCGGCTGTCTATACACGGGCGGGTGTTGTTGTTTTGTTGTGGTTCGGTTACTCCGTCAGAAGGGGGAAAAAATTAGTTTTTGCGGTGTTCCGTCCAGCAGATACCGGATGCTGAGGCGGCCGTTTTCCACTTCTGCCTGCACCTGCGTGGCATGTTCAAAGAGAGTGCGCAGGCGGCGGTACTCGTCCCGCTGCGCATCCGTGTAGTGAGACGGCATATCCGAGGTAAGGAACACATTGCCCAGCAGGGCATTGACCGTGGCAAGGGTGTGCTTTTGCTCTGCGGTAAGCTTGCAGTTTTCCTCTCGGAGAAAGAACACATCCGGGTCGCTGCCGTAGGCGCGGCCATTGAGCTGCCGCCGGAATACCGTGTTGTTGATGGCCTGTTTTGTGGACACCCGCTCCCGGTGGAACAGGCGCATATACCACACATCGTCCCAGTCCAGTCCTACGTCACAGCTGACACGGCAGTAATCCACCAGCCCGAAGGCGGGCATCACCGGTACGCCGCAGCCGAGGATCTGCTTTTGCCCGCACCAGCTGCGCAGCAGTTCCATAGCACGGTACATCCGGGCTGCCCGGCTCTCGCGGACGTTGCCAAAGGGAGCGGCGCCGTACAGAAAATCCAGCTTGACAAGGTCGAAGCCCCAGTCGTTCAGCACCCGGTCAAACACCCAGCGCAGATAGTCCAGCACGGCTGGGTTGTCGATATCCAGCGCATAAAAACTGCTCCAGTTGCTGCCGCAGCACCACGGTTTGCCGTCCACCTTCAGCAGCCAGTCCGGGTGCTGCCGGAAAAGGGCAGAGTCCTTTTCACACACAAAGGGTGCAAGCCACAGCCCAGCCTGAAATCCGGCGGTGTGGATCTCCTGCACCATGCCTTTCAGCCCGTGGGGGAATTTTTGTGCATTCGTTTCCAGCCAGTCGCCCACCTTCGGCTCCCAGCCGTCGTCGATCTGGAACAGGTCTCCCGGGCAAAGCAGGCTGCGGCAGCCGGTCAGGTCCTCCCGGATGGTATCCTCGGTGATGTCCTGATAGCGGTTGTACCAACTGGAATAGCCTGCCAGTTTCTTTTCGGTCCGGGGCTTGATGCCCATAGCCTGAAACCAGCCGTCGAACACCTCGGTCTCGCTGCCCTCGGCAAAAAACAGGTCAAAGAGCGGGAAACTGCCGCCGGGATGCTCCACGCCCGCACAGTCCCGCTCCAGCGTCAGCAGGGCTTTGCCGCTGTCGTAGCGGAGGATGGTGTAGCCCGGGGTCTCGTCCAGTGATGCCACCAGCCGGAACTGCCCGCCCTTGCGGAAATAGCAGTAGGAAAAGCCATGGCTCTGTCCTTTTTGATGCCCGTAAGGCGCAAAATGATAATCGCCGTAGCGGTCAAAGGCGTATTTCTTGCGCAGAAAGCCGGGGATATGGTCGGTGCCGCGCAGTTTTCCGTTCCGGTCCAGCTCCGGGCTGTACGTCCATGTCTGGTAGCCGTTCATGAACAGACGCTCGTCTGCTTCCATCCTCCACGGCAGTTCGGCACGCACCGTTTTCAGCGTCCCGGCGGGCAGGTCGGCGGAAAGACGCACCGCACCGCAGCCTGGGTGCACCGGGGCATCGCCCTGCCGCACGCCGCCGGAAGTTTCTGCGTACCAGTGCAGCATTTCAGTCATGGTGCGTTTCCTCCCCGTGGAGCTGTGCGCTGATCTCGGCAGCGCGGGCATCGGTCAGAACAAATTTGCGGCGGAACAGCACCAGCGCACCTGCCAGCACCAGCATGGGCAGAACGGTCATCATCAGACGCAGACCCAGCAGCGTTCCGGCGCTCTGCACTGCTACGGGGCCGGTCTCCTCCGTGTTGCCCACAAGACCGATGATGTCCAGCCCGATGCCGGTCAGAAATACCGCCACGCCGGAGGCAGCCTTGACCACAAAGGTCTGCATGGAAAAGATGACGCTCTCCTCCCGGCGTCCGGTCTTGAGCTGGCCGTAATCCACACTGTTGGAAAGGAACAGGGTGGTCAGCACGGTCAGCATACCGTTGCAGGCGAACACGACAACGCCCGGGATGCACAGCAGGGCAAGGCTATGGGAAAGCCCGGTCAGGCAGAACACCAGCAGCGTGCCGTAGCCGCACAGCGCCAGCACAAGGCTTAGATGGAACACCTGTGTGCTGCTGAACTTTTTGCGCAGCAAGGGGTAAAGCACCATCATGCCAAGGATCTGTGCCGCACCGCCCACGGTGGAAAACAGGGTGTAGGTGGCTTTCCAGCCTGCACCGCCAAGGTCGTATTTGAAGAAATAGATGATGAAGTTGGAGGTAAGGTACAGCGCCGAGTTGATCAGCACGATGCTGCCCACCACTACCATAGCCTGATCGTTGCGGAACAGGGCGGAGAACATCTCCTTTACGGTGGCGGTCTTCATCTCACTGGGGGTGGTTTCTTTCATGGAAATGCAGCACACCAGCTCTGTCACTGCAAAAATTACCGCTACGATCAGCGCCACCCAGCGGAAGCCGGCGCGCTCGCTGTCGCCGCCGAGTGCTCCCACCAGCAGCATGGTGAACATGGCGATGAGGGCAGAGCCAACGCCTGCACAGGTACGGCCCACCATGGAAAGATTCTCCCGGTCTTTGGGCGTGCGGGTCACGGCGGGGATCATGGACCAGTAAGGAATATCCATCATGGTATAGGTGACGCCCCACAGGATGTATACCACGCTGAAGTAGACCATCAGTGCCGCTTCGTCCAGCACAGGGGCGGCAAACAGGGCGTAGAGCACCAGCGCATTGAGCAGCGTGCCGGAAAAGATCCACGGACGGAAACGCCCCCAGCGGGTGCGGGTCTTTGCCACCAGAACGCCCATAAAGGGGTCGTTGAAGGCATCAAAGAACCGGGCTGCCATAAGCACCAGTCCCACAAAGCTGGCCGAGAGCCCCAGCACATCCTGATAATAATACATGACGTAAGAAGCCGACAGGGCATACACCATATCCTTGCCCACGGCACCAATGCCGAATGCGGTTTTCTGTTTCAGGGTCAGTTCCATACAGCGTCCTCCTTTTCAATGGTGAACCGCAGCACAACGGGCTGCGTCTGCGGTGCAGAAACGGTCAGCAGGGCTTCTCCGGCAGTGCCCACGGTGCGCAGATAGGTTCCGGTCATGCCGCCCTCGGCAACGGCGGTCTGCGGGCCCACAAGGGCGGCGTTGCCCTCCACCGTAAACTGCACTGGGAACTGTGCGTAGGGGCCGGGGTGCCGTTCTCGTCCAGAATCCGCACCCGGACGGCGGCCATATCGTAAGTGTCTTTTTCCCGAAGAGCCGTCCGGCTGGCCTTGACCTCCAAGTGCAGCTTTGCACTGGGGCAAAGGGTCACGCTGCGCACCACATTGCCGTCCTGCACGGCATCGAACCGCCAGCGGGTGGCTTCGCCGCCCCAGTTGCCCACATATTTGCCGTAAAGCGCCACGCCATCTTCAAAGCTCATTTTGTAGCGCAGCATACACCAGCCGAATTTGACCTTGTAGGCCAGCGGCAGTCCTGCCAAGCCGTATTTCCCGGCAGCCAGCAGGCAATCCCGCACAACGGCTGCCTTGGCGGGAGAAAAGTGCTCCTGCGTTTCCAGCAGCTCGCCAATGGTATCGTCCATCACAAAGGGCGGGTGGGGCAGCGCCGTCCACTCGCTTTGGCGCAGGGCGGTAACGAACACATCGTTTTTGTAGAGTTTGACCTGCTGGGCATTGCTGAAAACATAGGCCGTGCCCAGCTGCCCGGCAGGGTTATCGCCGATGTCCATGGAAGAGCTGACTGCCAGCACCGGGTCAGTATCGCCCTGACTGGCATAGACCGCCGCCGCCAATTTGGGGTTGCGGAAGCTGTCCAGCACGCCGTGGTAGCAGATGCGGTCCCCGGAGCCGAAGTCCTTGTGGGTCTGGTAGTCGAACATACACCAGCCAAAGCACCCGGCGTGCTCTCCGCTGGCATAGGCGGCGTTCTGTACCCGGACGTGCCGCAGGGCGTGTTCCTGCCGGTGCGGGCCGTCGTCAAAGTCTTTGGTGGGGTACATGTGGCCGTTGCACTCCGAGATAAGCAGCGCCTTGCCCATATCCGGGGTCACGTCCTTTTTGGGCTTTGCACCGGGCGTTATGCCGTTGTGGGAAAAATCGTTGTAGGCATAGACATCCTCCAGCAGATGGCTTTTTTCCAGATATCGCACGCCGGAGGTGGCGCGGCTTGGGTCCAGCTGATGGGCAATTTGATTGGTGCGGGTGTAAAAGGCATCGTCGTCCACGCTCTCGTTGATGCGCACGCCCCACAGGATGATGCTGGGGTGATTGCGGTTCTGCAAGATCATCTCCCGCAGCATCTCGCAGGCGGCGTCTTTCCATGCAGCATCTCCGATGTGCTGCCAGCCCGGCAGTTCGGTGAACACCAGCAGACCCCGCCGGTCGCACTCGTCCAGAAAATACTGGCTTTGGGGGTAGTGGCTGGTGCGCACGGCGGTGCAATGCAGCTCCTCCTGCAAAATGCGGGCATCCTCCCGCTGCAGACTTTCCGGGGCGGCATAGCCGATGTAAGGATAACTCTGGTGTCGGTTCAGACCCCGCAAAAAGGTCTTTTTGCCGTTGAGGTAGAAGCCATCCGCCCGGAATTTTGCCGTGCGGAAGCCAAAAATCACCTGTTTGCGGTCGATGGGCTGTCCGGCTGCATTCAAAAGCTCTGCCACGGCATGATGCAAAACCGGGTGCTCGGTATCCCACGGTTGTGCGTCCGGGACAGAAAGCTGCACTTTCCCGGTTTCTGCCGCCGGTGCGGTCTGCTCTGCCAGCAGGGTGCCGTCTGCGGTCTCCAGCCGGATGCGTACTGCCACGGCTGCGGGCATAAGCTCTGCTGTCCACTGCACCACAGCCTCTTGCAGGGTGGGCGTGTAGACGAACAGGTCGGTCAGGCGGCTTTCTGCCGTGGCTTCCAGCCAGACCTCCCGATACAGTCCGCCGTAGGTCAGGTAATCGATGACAAAGCCAAAGGGTGGGATGGCCGGGTCTTCCCGGGTGTCCAGCTGCACGGTCAGCAGGTTTTCGCCCTCCCGGTCCACAAGGTCGGTGATCTCCACCGTAAAGCCGGTATAGCCGCCCCGGTGCTGTCCGGCAACCCTGCCGTTGACCCGCACCACCGCCTGATGGGCGGCTCCGTCAAAGCGGACAAACAGCCGGGGTGCAGCCTGTACCGGCGGCACCCGGAACCGTTTTCGGTAGCCGCAGACCATCTCGTAATCGGCAGGCGAGGCATAGTGCAGCGGCACCTCCCGGCAGGTATGGGGCAGGCGGACGGCTTGCTGTTTTGGTACAGGCAGCCCCTTGCCAAAAGCTTCCGTCCAGTGTCGCGTAAACTCCCAATCCTCGCAAAAGCTGTGTCTCATCGCGGCAGCACTCCTTCCAGTAAAATCGAGATCATTTCTTCTAGTACAGCCACATACTGCACCCCGCTTTCTGCCAGACTGCGGTCTGCCAGAAAACTCTCGATGGATGCAGTGATCATCTGCCGCAGCACCGGCAGGGACACCGGACGCATGACCCCTTCAGCCACAGCCTGCTCCAGCAGCGCCATGGTGGGCTCCCACCCGTTTTCCAGCTGACTGCGCACCCGTGCCGCTACCACCGGGTATTTCTCGTCCAGTTCCTTCATCTGCCGCAGGTCCAGCGCGGCGTATTCCGTCGGCATGGCTATGATGACTGCCCGCAGCTTTTCCTGCAAAGTACCGCCGCCCGCCAGAATTTCCTGCTTGCAGCGGTGAATGTCCGCAAAGGCATGGTCTACCATGTCCAGCAGAAGCGCCTCCTTGGAAGGGTAAACGGTGTAGATGGTCTTTTTGCTGATGTGCAGCGGCTCTGCCACCTGTTGCATGGTGAAATGCAGCCCCTGTTGACGGAACAGCTGCATGGCCTGCGTGCGCACCAGCGCATCGAGCTTTTCCTGCATGAGCGTCCTCCTTGTGGAAACTGTATTTGTCTTTCTGGTTTCCATTCTAGTGCGGAAACCAAGCTAAATCAAGCGGTTTCCGCATTTTCTGCGTTCTGCTGAGAAAGTGCAGATGTTTTGCAGCAGAATGACAAAAAGAACCCCGGCGTGGCTTGCGTGCCCGCCGGGGAATATGTATTAAACGGTACCCTTTGTCAGGGACGACCGCAAAGCTATGGGCCTGTTTATTTGAATCGTTCCTTTTTTGCTGTCACTCTGCCTGTATCTCTTCCACCAGCGGCAGATAGTCGGCACAGTATTTCCGGTACAGCGGCAGCTCAAAGCAGCCGCCTGCAATGGCTTCCTTGCGGGCGGCTGTTTCCTCCTGTGCCCAGCGCTGGCGCTCGTACTGCGCCGATGCCCGGGCGCACGCTTGCAGGATCTGCCGGTATTCCTCCGGCAGTGCGTCCCATGTGCGGCCGGAAGCCAGCTGCACCTCCGGTACGCGGCTGTGCTCATCGGTCATATAGTACCGCGCAACCTTGTAGTGCTCCATGGAATAGTAGGCCGGCCAGTTGTTCTCAGCGGCATCGACCTGCCCGGTCTCAAGCGCCGAGTACACGTCGCTGTACGCCGTGGTCTCCGGCACTGCACCCAGCAGGCGGATCATGTCGATCACGATCTGCGAATCCTGCACGCGGATGGTCTTGCCCTGCTCTTCCGAGCCGTACTCGCCGTTCGCCTTGACCTGAATGACCACCTTGCCCCCGGTCTGCTGCTGCACAAGATCCGCAAAATACTGTGCGCCCTGCGTGGTGGGGTACCCGGCGGGCTGGTTGTCGGCATAGGTCAGCACATAGTCCGGTGTGATCTGCGGCTTTGCGGCACAGCCTGCCAGCTGCAAAGCCGCAAAACCCAGCCCGGCTAAAAAAGTCCGTCTGCGCATGATGTCTCCCTCCCTTTGCAGATAGTATAGCGCACAAGGCTGCCTTTGTGCAAGAGACAGGAAAAGGCGGTGCCTGCCGCAAAGCAGGTACCGCCTTTTTAGGAGAAGAAGAATAAGAATAAGAAGGAGATGTCTCAGTTACATCAGGCCCATTGCCTGCGGCAGTGCGGTAGACACTGCCGGGATAAAGGTGACCAGCAGCAGGCCGGCGATGATGGCCACATAGTACATAAGCATGTACGGCATGACCTTGGAAAGCGAGGTGTGCCCCACCTTGATACCCACGAACAGGGCGTTGCCCACGGGCGGGGTGATGTTGCCGATGCAAAGGTTATACACGAGGATCAGACCGAACTGGATGGTGCTCATGCCAAAGCTCTGGCAGATGGGCAGAAACAGCGGGGTGAAGATGAGGATGGCCGGGGTCACATCCATGAAGGTGCCGGACACCAGCAGGATCACGTTCATGATGAGCAGAATGATGTACTTATTGCTGGTCAGGCTCAGCAGGGCTGCCGCCACAGCATCCGGGATCTGCAAAAAGGCCATGACCCAGCCCAGAATGTTGGAAACACCCACAAGGAACACCACCATGCCGGACATCTTGACAGAATCCACGATGATCTTCCACAGGCTTTTCAGGTTGATAGAGCGGTAGCAGAAAGCCAGCACCAGCGCATAGACAACCGCAATGGCAGAGCCCTCGGTGGCAGAGAACACACCGCCGATGACTACGATGATCAGGGACAGAGAAGGCAGGGCGCGCAGGGTGCAGACGCCGAGATTTTTCCAGTCAAATTTGCCGGGTGTGCCCTTGTACCCCAGCTTGACAGCCAGCAGCACGCCCACCACGCAGCAGCACAGCGCCCAGATGATGCCGGGGATGTAACCCGCCATGAACAGCGCAGCCACAGAGGTGCCACCGGATGCCAGCGAGTAGGTGATCAGGGCGTTGGACGGCGGGATCAGCAGGCCGGAGCAGGAGGATGCGGCGTTGGTGGCAGCGGTCACGGCGGGGTCGTAGCCCTGCTTGTCGGCACCGTCGCGGATCATGGAGCCAACAGCAGCAGCCGCAGCAGATGCAGAGCCGGAGATTGCACCGAACAGAGCGTTGGTGCCGATATTGGTCACCAGCAGTGCGCCGGGCAGCTTGCCCAGAATGACCATGACGAAATCCACCAGACGCTTGGCGATGCCGCCCTGATTCATGATGTTGCCCGCCAGAATAAAGAACGGGATGGCGGTCAGGCTGAACTTGCTCATGCCCACAAAGGTGCGCTGGGCAGCAGTCAGCACGGCAACATTCAGATCAATGAAAGAAAGAATGGCAGTCAGATGGGAACGGAGCCGGAAGTGATGCTGACCGAGTGGGAAGAAAAATACGGCCTGGAAACGGAACACGTCAACATCTCCAACAACGAGGATGTGAAGCAAAAGCTGGCAAACCACGAGATCGACTGCTTTGTTTCGCTGGAAGAATCCTTCTGGGCAGAGCGTGGCATCTCGACCATAACCCGTGTGGGAGAATCCGGCATCTACTATGCGATCAACAAAAACCGGCCTGATCTCAAGGAAGAACTTGACGATGCGATGCGCACATTGGACGAAGCTGTGCCTTTTTATACGGCGGATCTGTACAAAAGATATTTCTCAATGGATTATACGCCCATCCTTATAGGGGAGGAAAAGGCGTGGCTCAGAAAGCACGGTGCGATCAGGATGGGCTTTCTGGCGAGCGACAGCGGCGTCAGCACCTACGACCCTGCCACCGGGGAGCTTACCGAGGCAATCACGGACTATATTCAGTTTGCCGTAGGCTGTCTGGGCAATCAGGAGCTGGAATTCCAGCTGGTCGGCTATGACAGCAGGAAAGCGGAACTGGATGCGCTGAGATCCGGCGAGATCGACATGATCTTCCATTTCGACCAGAACCCAAATCTGGCGGAAGAGTATCATGTTGCCTGTACCAGCACAACGTGGACCACCAACCTGATGGCGGTCACGAACAAACAGCACTTTAACGAAAGCAAGGCAAACCGCATTGCCGTTCCCCAAAACAAACTCTCCCTGAAAAAGTACCTTGCGTTTTATTACCCGCAGTGGGAGATCGTGGACTGCGATACACAGGAGGATGCGGCAAGGCTGATCGAAACCGGACAGGCAGATTGCTTTGTTACCGGGATCAGCAGTGAGAAAAATTACAGTAAGAAATACGGGTTTTACAGCGTTCCGCTGTTGAACCCTGTAAGATCCTGCTTTGCAGTCAATAGCGGAAACCGCAGCCTGTTGTCCATCCTGAACAAAACGATCAAGGTAATATGCTTGCCGGCGCTTGCGATGTATAAAAGCTCCGCGCGGAAGGTTACCCTGAGCGATTTTATAAAGGATAACTTCTTTATGGTTATGCTGATCAGCAGCATTGCTGTTGCAGTTGTTCTGCTCACGAATTTGAAGCTGCTCCAGAAGGCGCGTAAAGCCGAAGCTGCTGCAAGGAAAGCCGCAAACGAAACGCAGGAACTGAATGCAAAATTGCAGGTCGCCGTGGAAAAAGCAGAGAGTGCTAACCGCGCCAAGAGCGCCTTCCTTTCCAATATGTCCCACGATATCCGCACCCCCATGAACGCCATCATCGGCTTTACCACGCTGGCGCTCAGCAATATTGACGATACCGAGCGGGTGAAGGATTATCTTGGCAAGACCCTTGCATCCAGCAACCATCTGCTCTCCCTCATCAACGATGTGCTGGATATGAGCCGCATTGAAAGCGGAAAAATCCATCTGGAAGAGGTGGAGGTCAACCTTTCGGATGTGCTGCACGATTTAAAAACCATCGTCAGCGGGCAAATTTATGCAAAGCAGCTGGAGCTTTACATGGACGTCATGGACGTGACCGACGAGGACGTCTACTGCGACAGGACCCGGCTGAATCAGATTTTGCTGAACCTGCTGTCCAACGCCATCAAGTTCACCCCGGCGGGCGGCACGGTCTCGGTGCGGGTGCGGCAGCTTGCCGGTAAGGTGCGCGGCTGCGGACAGTACGAATTCCGCATCAAGGATAACGGCATCGGCATGAGCCCGGAGTTTGCCCAAAGGATCTTTGAGCCCTTCGAGCGGGAACGCACCTCCACGGTAAGCAGAATTCAGGGCACCGGCCTTGGTATGGCCATTACCAAAAACATCGTGGATATGATGGGCGGCACCATCGAGGTGCAGACAGCGCAGGGCAAGGGCACCGAGTTTACCGTCTGCGTGCCCATGCGCGCACAGACCGAGCAGCGTCCGGTGGAAAAGATCACCGAGCTGGAAGGCCTGAAAGCACTGGTGGTGGACGACGACTTCAACACCTGTGACAGCGTGACAAAGATGCTGGTCAAGGTGGGTATGCGCGCCGAGTGGACCCTTTCCGGCAAGGAAGCGGTGCTGCGTGCACGGCAGTCCATCGAGATGAGCGATGCCTACCACGCCTATATCATCGACTGGCGTCTGCCGGATATGAACGGCATCGAGGTTACCCGCCGCATCCGCAGCCTGAACGATGACACGCCTATTATCATCCTGACCGCCTACGACTGGTCGGATATTGAGGTGGAGGCAAAAGCTGCCGGTGTGACCGCCTTCTGCTCCAAGCCCATGTTCATGTCCGACCTGCGCGAGACCCTGATGAGCGCCCTCGGGCAGAAGCAGACGGATGCGGCGCAGGGGCTTTTGCCGGATAAGAACGCCGACTTCAAAGGCAAGAACATTCTGCTGGTGGAGGATAACGAGCTGAACCGCGAGATCGCACAGGAAATTTTGCGGGAGTACGGCTTCCGGGTCGACACGGCCGAAAACGGCGCCGTTGCGGTGGAAAAGGTGAGCACTGCTGCGCCGGGCAGCTATGATCTGGTGCTGATGGATGTGCAGATGCCGATCATGGATGGCTATACCGCCACCCGGAAAATTCGCGCACTGGACGACCCTGCCCGGGCAAAGCTGCCGATCCTTGCCATGACCGCCAACGCCTTTGACGAGGACCGCCGCAACGCACTGGAAAGCGGCATGAACGGCTTTTTGTCCAAGCCCATCGTGATCGGCGACCTTGTGCAGGAATTGCACAAAATTTTGTGAACCAAACGCCGGTCAGGTGAATAAAAAAGAATGCACCCGCAGCATTTGCGCCCGGAGGCCAAAACCTCTGAAAAGCCTGCTGCGGGTGCTTTTTGTTTCCATTGTCTTTAAAAACCTCTTGACAATGGGAACTTTTTTGATTATAGTGGAACTAACAAATATTAGTTAGTAAAGGGCAAAGAAAAATGGAAGATACCAAGCAGCGCATTCTGGAAAAATCTCTGGAACTGTTTTCGACCAAGGGATACGACGCCGTCAGTGTGGGGGAAATCGCAAAAGCGGTGGGCATCAAGGCACCCTCGCTGTACAACCATTTCCCCAGCAAGCAGGCGATTTTTGATGCCATCGTAGAATCAACAGCTGCCCACTACGAAAGAGATACGGGCAGGATCGACATTCATGTGCAGAATGTAAAGCAGGACTGCCTTACGTTTTCTCATATCCCGGAGCAGGCTCTTGCGGACAAAGTCCGGCAGATCTTCCTGTATTCTTTGCACGATAAGCAGGTCAGTCAGTTCCGCCGGATGATGACACTGGAGCAGTTCCGTTCCCCCAAATTTGCCGAACTGCTTTCCAAACGCTATGTGGATTGGATGATCTCCTACCATGCAGGTATCTTCCGTGCGCTGGTCGCAAACGGCGAACTGCGAAACGAAGACCCTGATACGCTGGCGTGGATGTATGTTTCACCGATCATCGTCCTACTGAGCGTCTGCGACCGCCAGCCGGAACGGGAAGCCGAAAGTCTTGCAAAGCTGGACGCCCATGTAAGGCTGTTCTTCCGTACTTTTAACATCGAGGGAGGTGAAAAATAAAGGGATTTTTGAATTTTATATTGAAGTAGAAAAACGACATAAATGCTATAATCAAAGGAGAGCTTTTTGAAACATACAACATTTGCACTGGGACTTGTGGGCTGACCGGGAGGTCTGGCAAATACCACAAGCCACGCCTCCCGAGGACGAACAGACACAACTCTTCAGGAGGACGATACCATGAACCGTGAAAACAAACGCAAGACCTTTGAAAAAGGTTACTATAAGACCCACGCCTGCAACGACACCTTTACCTGCAAAGTCTGCGGACGGGTCTGCACCCCGCAAAATGCCGGGAGCGACCACCGCAACCATTGCCCCAACTGCCTGTCCAGCCTTCATGTGGACGAAGAACCCGGCGACCGTGCCTCCGACTGCGGCGGCATCATGGAGCCGGTGGCCGTCTGGGTACGCAAGGGCGGCGAGTGGGCCATCATCCACCGCTGCAAACGCTGCGGAAAACTCAGCTCCAACCGGGTGGCGGCAGACGACAACCCCATGAAACTCATGAGCATTGCCATGAAGCCCCTGTGCTCTCCGCCGTTCCCGCTGGACTATCTTGAGGAAATGACCGCCCTGATGGGCGGCGATGGACGGATGCGGTAAACCGCAGCCAAAAATAAAAAGGCCGCTGTATCGGAGAAGCGCTCTGCGGTACAGCGGCCTTTTGCAACTTGCCCCCTGATTTTTACAACTTACTGCACCCATCATGGAACAATCGGGCGTTCTGTGCTATATTCTTTACAGGGAAAGGAGTGAGGACATGAAGGTAACGGTGGAACAGATTACCCCAGAGCGAGCGGAAGAAGTTTTGCTGCGGTGTCACGACCCAAAAGAGCCTTGGGTGGAGGAAATCCAAAGCATTGCTGCCGGGCAGATCACCGTCAACGGCATGGCAGACGGGAAGCTGTGTCGGCTGAAACTTGCCGACATCTATTATTTTGAAGTGGTGGACGGAAGCGCTTTTTTCTACTGCCAGAAAGAGGTGTTCTCCAGCAAACAAAAGCTCTACGAATTTGAAGCTTTGTGTGTTGGCACCATGCTGTTCCGGTGCAGCAAGTCCATGATCCTGAATGCCGGGAAAATAGATTATGTCCTGCCCTCTCTTTCCGGCCGCTTTGAGGCGGTTCTGGACAATGGCGAAAAAGTGATCATATCCCGGCAGTATGTCAGCACGCTCAAACGGCTGCTGGGACGATAAGGAGGAGCGTATGAAAAAAATCGAATTCTGGCTGCATCGGTTTGTTTTTGTGTATGGACTTATCATGCTCAGCACCTTTTTCATGTGTCTGCTGTTCAACCCTACCAGCGAACTTCCTGTCATTACGTTTTTTGGACGCTGCATCCTGCTGACGCTGGTCAGTATGATGACCCTTCTCATCTATACCTCCGGCGAAGAATTGAGCAATCGTGCATGGTGGATCCGCACCCTCCTGCACGCAATTTTGCTGGAAGTGGTGCTGCTCCCCCTCGCCCATAACTGGGGTTTTTGGTACAACACGCTGGATGGGCTGATTTACGGCACATTTATTCTGGCGGCAAAGGTAATGTGGCATCTCATCGACTTCGGACAGAGCTTTTACATGGCAGCAGCGTTGAACGAGCAGATTCGGAAGCGCAAGCGGGAGGAGATCCAGAAAGAAGGGTCGAACAATGGATAAAATGGATTGGATACGCTGCCCGAAGTGCGGCAGCAAAACACGCACCATGATCCGGGAGCATACGGTACTGGAAGATTTTCCGCTGTTCTGCCCCAAGTGCAGGTATGCCTGCGTGATCCGCTTCAAAGACGGAAAAATGGAAGAAACTGTGCCGGAAAAGGCATAATGAAGGGGGATGCTTCGATGGAGTATATCCGAATCACAAAAGAAAACATCGACAAGGAACACATCTGTTGTGCCATGTCCGGTAAACAGAGCCTTGCCAAGAAGGAATGGCTTAAGCAGCGATTTGAGGAGGGGCTTGTTTTTTACCGCAGTGCGGAGCGGGGCAAATGCTTTATCGAGTACATCCCAGCAGAAAACGCATGGGTGCCCATGGATGCGGCAGGCTGGCTTTATATCAACTGTCTGTGGGTCTCCGGCTCCTTGAAAGGACACGGCTATTCCAGTGAGCTGCTGGAAGAATGCCTTCGGGATGCCAAGGCGCAGGGCAAAAACGGCATTTGTATTCTGTGTGCCGAGGGGCGCAAACGGGAGTTTCTCGCTGACCCAAAGTTTTTGACCCATAAGGGCTTCAAGGTTTCGGATCTCTCCGATTGCGGGATCAACCTCATGTATCTGCCCCTTGCAGAGAATGCCCAGCCGCCAAGATTCAAAGACTGTGCCAAGCATCCCAAGGTGGAGGAAAACGGATTTGTCCTCTACTATACCGATCAGTGCCCCTACACCTATTATTGGGTGCCAAGGGTGCAGGAGGCTGCAAAGGAACATGGGATCCCGTTCAAAGCCATCCACATCACCGAGAAAGAGACGGCACAGAATGTGCCTGCACCGGTCACAACATACGCATTGTTCCGGGATGGGAAGTTTGTGACCCAGAGCATCCAGTCGGACAAGAAATTTTTGAAATTAGCAGGCGCAGCGGATTGAGAGATTCAGGAAAAAATGCAATACGATCAAACGATTATAACCCCAAAAGGACTGGCAGTCCACATCCGAAACGGCGTGGCATCCGATGGAAGTGCCGTGCTTGAAAACTTTAATCTGACACACGCAGAAACAGATTATCTGCTGAGTTATCCTGATGAAAATCACTTTGATGCGGAACAGGAAAGCCGCTACTTAGAGAAAAAAGAAACCAGCCCGAATGAGATCGAACTGATCGCCTTTGTGGATGGTAAAGTGGCAGGAACTGCCGGGATCGATGCGATCGGAACGCAGTATAAAGTGACGCATCGTGCTGAATTTGGCATCAGTATCCTAAAAGAGTATTGGGGCCTGGGGATCGGGCGAGCCTTGATGGAAGCCTGTATCCATTGCGCTAAAACCGCCGGATACGCTCAGTTAGAGCTGGAGGTAGTGGCGGAAAACGCAAGAGCGATCTCCATGTACCAGACGGCAGGATTTGTGGAATATGGCAGAAACCCAAAAGGTTTTCGCTCTCGGAACGCAGGATATCAGAAACTGATCTCCATGCGGCTGGAATTATAAATCTTATCATCAATCAAGACGCCAGACGCTCAGACGCAGTGCAACCCATAGAATTGGGGTGCGCTGCGTTTTTATTTTGGAGGATTTTATATGGAAGAAATTGTTGTATATGTTCACGGAAAGGGTGGTTCGGCACAAGAGGCCGAGCATTATAAAGCCCTATTCCCTGACTGTGAAGTAATTGGTTTCGACTACCACGCACAATCTCCATGGGAAGCTACGGAGGAATTTTCCGGATTTTTTGCGGCAGTTCGGAAACGCTGCAAGAAGCTCGCACTGGTGGCAAATAGCATTGGTGCGTTCTTTTCGCTCGCATCATTGAATGAAAAATTGGTGGATGCCAGTTATTTTATTTCTCCGGTAGTTGATATGGAGCAGTTGATCTGCAATATGATGCGGTGGGCTGGCGTCTCCGAAGCAGAACTTGCAGAGAAGCAGGAAATCTCCACAACATTTGGCGAAACGCTGTCGTGGAAATATCTCTGCTATGTCCGAGAGCATCCGATTTCATGGAAAATCCCTACCCGCATTTTGTATGGGGAAAAGGATGCTCTGACCTCCATGGAAACCATAAAAGCCTTTGCGGAAAAGAACAACGCAGAGCTGACCGTTATGCCGGGCGGAGAGCACTGGTTTCATACGAAGGAGCAGATGCAATTTCTGGATCACTGGATAAAGAATAGGAGAGCCTGCAATGAAACAGAAAATAAGGACGGCTTCGATTCTCCTGCTTATGATTCTGGGAACCGGGCTGGTGCTGATGGCTTGCGGTTCCAAAAGCCTTGCTGACAGCCGCACAGCAGGCTCGGATTCTTATGGCCTGAATGTTGAAAGCATGACAGGAACAGACAGCTACCAGATGAAACTGCAGGAGAGCGAAGTACTTGCGGTCTATTTTGAAACTGTAAGAGGCTCCATGTGCATGGAGATCCAAGCGCCGGATGGAAGCCTTTTGTATCAAGGCAACGGAAAAGGCGTGACTAAGTTTACGGTAAATATTCCCGAAAGCGGTACATACTCCATTTTCGTGGAGGCGCACCGCGCAAAGGGAATCATCCAAGTTCAGCGAAAAGAGGAAAGAAATTGAAAAAACTCTACGAGAACAACGAGCTGACCTTTTATAAAGAAAATCATAAAGAGACCGTAATGAATTACGGCAAAGGAGAATAGTATGCTGAAAATCGAACATTTGTCAAAAACGTATGGGAACAAAAAGGCGGTAGACGATCTGAACCTGCACATTGCTCCCGGTGAAATTTATGGCTTTATCGGTCATAACGGCGCGGGCAAGACGACTACCCTGAAATCTGTGGCAGGTATTTTGCAATTTGACACCGGAGAGATCTATATTGACGGAAAATCCATCCGGACACAGCCGCTGGAATGCAAACGCAGCTTTGCCTACATCCCCGATAATCCCGATTGGTACGATTACATGACGGGAATCAAATACCTGAATTTTATTGCGGATATTTTTCATATCAGCGCCGCAGATCGCCAGATGCGTATCCGTAAATATGGAGACCTTTTTGAACTGACGGACGATCTGGCGCAGCCCATTGCCGCCTATTCCCACGGCATGAAACAGAAGCTGGCGATCATTTCTGCATGGCTGCATCAGCCGAAGCTGATCCTTATGGATGAGCCGTTTGTGGGCCTTGACCCCAAGGCATCCCATCTGCTCAAAGGAATGATGCGGGAGGTCTGTGATGCAGGCGGTGCCATTTTCTTTTCCACCCATGTGCTGGAGGTGGCGGAAAAGCTCTGCGACAAGGTGGCCATCATCAAGGGCGGAAAGCTGATTCGCTCCGGCACCATGGAGGCAGTCAAGGGCGATGATTCTCTGGAGGATGTGTTTCTGGAACTGGAGGGAGAATCATGCTGAAACTTTTGCTGAAGAAACAGCTGCTTGAGATCTTTCAAGTCTATTATTACGATGCCAAAAAGAACAAGGCTCGTTCCAAAGTTTCGACGATACTGCATTTTCTTCTGTTCGCCTTACTGGTTTTTGGACTTTTGGGCGGCATCTTTACCTTCCTCGCCGTAAAGCTATGCCCACCGCTGCTAGCAGCGGACATGGACTGGCTATATTTTGCGCTGATGGGACTGATCTCCGTGCTGTTGGGTGCTTTCGGCAGCGTGTTCAACACCTATGCCGGGGTCTATTTGCCCAAGGATAATGATCTGCTTTTATCTATGCCGATCCCGGTTTCGGCGTTGGTGGGTGCACGTCTGGCCGGAGTCTACCTGATGGGGCTTCTGTATTCTGCCGTTGTCATTCTTCCGGCGGTCCTTGTCTACTGGGTCACGGTAGGCGTTACGCTTCCGGCGGTTCTGGGCGGGTTGCTGCTGACGCTGTTGATCTCCATTTTTGTGCTGACCATCTCCTGTATGCTGGGATGGATGGTGGCAAGGATCAGCCAGAAGCTGAAACACAAGAGCCTGATCACGGTGCTGGTCTCGTTGGCAGTGATTGGTGTATACTATTTTGTCTATTTCAGGGCACAGACCATGATCCAGCAGTTGCTGGCCAATGCCGCAGTGTATGGTGCCCAGATCAAAGGCACCGCCTATCCTGTGTACCTGTTTGGCAGCGTTGGCGTTGGCGATGTCAGGGCATCCATAATCATTTCAGCGGCGGTTGCGGCGCTGTTTTCACTGATGTGGGTACTGCTTTCCCACAGCTTTTTGCAAATCGCAACCGCTACGGGCAAAGTGACACACAGAGAATATCGGGAGACACGCAGCCGACAGCGAAGCACTAACACAGCACTGCTGTGCCGGGAGTTTTCCCGTTTTGCCGCAAGTCCCAGCTATATGCTCAACTGCGGTCTTGGCACCTTTCTGATGCCAGTCTGCGGTGGTGCGCTGCTGTGGAAGGGCGGCGAGCTGCTTGCCGTGCTGGATGCCATCTTTGCTGAAACGCCCGACAGCGTACCCTTCCTATTGTGCGTGGTGCTTTGCAGTCTTGCCTCCATGAACTTTATGACCGCACCTTCGGTATCTTTGGAGGGAAAAAGCCTCTGGCTGCTGCAATCTCTCCCGGTAGAGTCATGGAGGATCTTTCAGGCAAAAATCAGGATGCAGCTCATTTTGACCGGTTTGCCGCTGCTGTTGTGCATCGGGTGTACGGCAGCAGTTTACCCCTTGCACCCGATGCAGATACTGATGCTTCTTCTTTTTGCCAGCTCCTATACGCTGCTTATGGCACTGGTCGGTCTGTTCTTTGGCGTTAAGATGCCCACATTGACATGGACCAACGAAATTATGCCCATCAAGCAGGGGGCACCGGTCATGATCACATTATTCTGCGGTTTCGGCTACATGGCGTTGCTGTTCGTTGGATTTATGCTTCTGCCGGGGTGGACCTTGGGCTTTCTTGGGTACATGAGCTGCTTTGTAGGGGCGAATCTGCTGCTATCCGTGCCCATCTACCTGTGGCTGCGAAAGCAAGGCGTTGCCCGGTTTTCGGCTCTGTAATGGCAACGTTATAAGAGCTTCCTTCAGGGGTGGATGGAGAAAGGCAGCATTGACGGAATGTCTGCGCAATAAACGAGAATATCGGATCACAATATCAGTGCCAGACGCAAAGACGCAGAGCAGAACTTGTAAAAACAAGCTGCTCTGCGTCTTTTTGACACTGGAAAGGAACTTCTATGAATTTTTTGAAATCTATTTTAGAGAGAAAAGAGCAATGGGTCGAATTTGACACGCTGTACTCCACCCAGAGGCTGGAACTGCTGCGGACCTTTATGGCGGAAAACAATATTCCCTACAAGGTGCGGGCGGCACTGCTTCCGGTTCCGCTGAATACACCAATGCCTACTGGAGCAATGACTCAGTCCTTGTGGTACATTGCAGTTCGTTCCGGGGATGTCCAACGGGTGCAGCACTATCTTCGTACAGAAAGGGATAACTAAGATGGAGCAGTTATCGGTACGTCTGCTGTTAACGGCCGGCATCCTGCTGCTGATCGCAGGGGTGATTTTTGCCATTCTCCAAGGATGGCTCTATACCGGCCTTCTCTGGGCGGGTGCGTTTGGATGCCTGATGGCAGCTCTGAACTTTCGGGGTTCCAAAAACGACGGCGGCTAAAGCACACGGCATCGTAGTGCACGGTCAATGCGGAAATGCGAGCTACACCCGATTTTCCATATCGAGTGATATAGATTTGGCTTTGGGGGAGGATTGTCTATTGTATGCAAAAAAATGAAGTTGTTGTTCGCATCACGAAGGATCACTGCCCACCGCAAGAGCAGACGATTTTTGAATGGTTCGATTTGATGCGAAATCCCACAGACGCTCTGAGCCGTCCCGATCTGGAAATCAACTTGGAACACCACCGTGTTTTCAAACACGGAACAGAGGTGTACATGAGTCGTTATGAATACGGTGTTTTGAGTTTGATGGCACAGCATCCGGGCAAACTGTTTACAAAGGAGCAGATCTTTGAAGCAGTCTGGCATAAGGACAGCGAAAGCTATTTGAGAGCCGTCACCAGCATGATCGGTCGAATCCGCCAGAAAATAGAGGATGACAAAGATCACCCCCGTTATATTAAAACGGTTTCCAACATTGGATATCAATTTGTCCCATCATCGGAATCGGTGCGATCGAATCGTAATCTGTAATAAAAGCCATACCGTGAGATCCTAACCAGCGATTTGTTGTATCCGCTGAAACATTCAGCAAAATCGACTATCAGATTTACAATTGTCTTTGGCAGTGGGCAAAGCGCAGGCATAAGAACAAAGGCAGACGGTGGATAGCAGCGAAATACTGGCATCGCATCGGAACCCGAAACTGGACTTTTGCCGCAGAGGAACGCACCAAGAAGAACGGTGAGCAATCCTACTTTGCTCTTGAATATGCAACGGACACCAAAATCATCCGCTTTAAGAAAATCGTCTCTAACGCAAATCCCTTCGATGAGCGATGGAACGGCTATTATGAAGAGCGCGATGGTGAGAAAATGTTGAACAGCACTAACGGACGCGAAAAACTCCTGAAAGTATGGAGAAATCAACACCGCTGTTGCCCAGTATGCAATGAGCCTATTACCTCGGAAACGAGTTTCAAGGTTCATAAGGTGTTCCGAAGCGGGAAGTCGCCATGGCTGGAAATGGTGCATCCCGAATGCCGTGCCGTATTGCACAAAAACGATTCTTGTTTTGTTGAGCCGGGTTCCCTGATGGGAGCTTTATGAAAGGCTTGAGCCGTATGAGGGGAAACTCTCACGTACGGTTCTTAGGGGAGGGGCTGGCAGTAATGCCATCCTCTTACCCGATCAAACTTTGGAAAATAAACAGCGATTTATCAGCCAAATCATGACTTCTAAATCTCCAGTGCGTTCCTGCGAGGATGTGGACGAGCAGGCGCTTTCCTATGCGGAAATCAAGGCATTGTGTGCCGGAAATCCGCTCATCAAGGAGAAGATGGACTTGGATGTACAGGTCGCCAAGCTGAAGGTACTGAAAGCCGACCACCAGAGCCAGAAATTCCGCTTGCAAGACAAGCTGCTGACCAAATTCCCGGCAGACATTCAGGAAACGAACGCCTATATTGCTGGGGTGAAAGCGGACGCCGAACTTGCCGCCACCCACCCGCAGGGCAAGGAGGAGTTTTGCGGCATGACCATCAAGGGCGTTGCCTACGACGAGAAAAAGACCGCCGGTGAACGTCTGGTCCTTGCCTGCTCCGAACTGCCCAACGCCGAAGAAAAAGTCATCGGCAGCTACCGAGGCTTTGAGTTGTCGCTGCGGTTCGACACCTACCGCAGCGAGTATCAGGCACTTTTGAAGGGGCAGCGGAAGTACACGGTGCCCTTGGGCACTGACCCTCTGGGCAACATCATTCGTCTGGATAATTCGCTGAACAGCTTCCCGGAGCGTATCACCGCCGCAGAGAACGAACTGGATACCCTGCATCAGCAGCAGGCGGCAGCGCAGATCGAGGTGGAAAAGCCCTTCCCACAGGAGGAAGAACTGGCAGAGAAGTCCGCTCGTCTTGTAGAACTGAACGCCCAGTTGGATGTGGATAAAAAACGCCACGACCCGGAACAGGACGAGGAAGAACAGGAGGATTCACCTCGCCGCCCTTCGGTGCTGGCGGCACTGGAAGAGAAAACGGACAAGCCGGAGTCGGTGAAGCCCTTCCGCAGTTATTACGACAAGGATGGTGATGCCCGGTGAGGGAAAAGCGGGACGAGATCATTATCCTGAGGACCACAAAAGCCGAGAAGAACCGCATTTATGAAAAGATGCTGGGCATGGGCATCCGCAGCCTGAGTGCCTATATCCGCAAGATGGCACTGGACGGCTACTGCCTGAACCTTGACCTGCCGCAACTGCGGCGCATAGCATATCTTTTGCAGATGTGCAGCAACAACTTGAACCAGTACGCCAAAGCCGCCAATGAAAACGGTCGGGTCTATGCCGCCGACATGGAGGACCTGCGGCAGCGGCTGGACGAGCTGATCGACATTGGTCGGCAGATCCTTTCCTGGCTGGCAGAACTCTAAGATTTTTCCCCGCAGTTGGAGGGCTGCGGGGGTACATAAGGGTTGACATCCTTGCAAAGTAATCGTTGACACCTTTATAATAGGGGTAAAAGAAAGGCAGGTGCTGGATATGAGGTTCGTTTTTAAGATGATCGTTTTCCCGTTTTGGCTGCTTACGGCTTTCCTTGCGCTGATGCTGAAATGGACGCTGAACCTGTCGGCGTTTGTGCTGGCTCTGCCCATGCTGTATATCTTCGGCTGCGGCCTTTATACGCTATACTGCCGGGAGTGGCTGCAGTTTTTGATCTTGCTGGTGGCAGAGTTTGGCTGCTTTGTGTTGATTTTCATGGGCACTTTGATTGCAGATGCAGCAGAGCGTTTTAGTGGCTGGGTTGCCGGATTGTGATATTTTTTATCTTGATGCCGCCGATGTGCGGCATTTTCTTTTTGTAGGGGGTGATGGCACTGGCAGCAACACGGCTGATTCCCATGCGAAAAAACAAAGGCAAGTCCATCGGGGCTTGTCTGCACAACCATACCAGCTATATCCAGAACCCGGACAAGACCGAGCAGGGCGAACTGGTCAGCAGCTATCAGTGCAGCCCTCTGACCGTAGACGAGGAATTTCTGTTGACGAAACGGCTGTATGAGCAGACCACCGGGCGCAGCCAGAAAAGCGATGTAATCGCTTATCAGGTGCGGCAGTCCTTCAAGCCGGGGGAGGTCACGCCGGAGGAAGCCAACCGCATCGGCTACGAGTTCGCCGAGCGTTTTTTGAAGGGCAAACACGCTTTTATCGTTGCTACCCACACCGACCGGGCGCACATCCACAACCACATTATTTATAATTCTACCGCCTTGGATGGAACTCGGAAATTCAAAAATTTCTGGCTTTCCACCTTTGCGGTGCAGCGGTTGAGCGACCTGATTTGTCTGGAACATCAGCTTTCTACCATCGAGTACAAACCCTACCGGGAGCGGCAAAAGCGCATTGTCTACCCGCCCAAGGAGAGCAATCGTGACCGCCTATGCGGAATCATTGACACCATCCTTGCAGAAAAGCCGGGAGATTACGAAACGTTTCTGCAAAAGCTGGAGCAGCAGGGCTATGAGGTGAAGCGTGGTAAGCACACGGCAGTGAAGGGTAAGGGGCAGAAACGATTTATCCGTTTCCGCACACTGGGCACCGGCTATGGCGAGGACGAGATCAAGGCGGTGCTGGAGGGAAAGGCGAAGCACCAGCCGCACCAGAATCAGCCGCTCAAAGAACAATCGTTCCAGCTTCTGGTGGATATTCCGCAGAAAATGGCGGCAGGTAAAAGTGCCGGCTACAAAAAGTGGGCAACGAAGTTCAACCTGAAAGAAATGTCCAAGACGCTGCTGTTTTTACAGGAGCAGAAAATCGGCAGTGCCGAGGAACTGCGACAACGTGCAGCGGCGGCAACCGAACGCTATCATACTATGGGCGATTCCATCAAGGCGGCGGAAGCAAGGCTGACGGAAATTGCCATGCTGAAAACCCACATCATCAACTATGCCAAGACCCGTGAGGTGTACGCCGCTTATCGGAAAGCTGGGTACAGTAAGGCATTTCTGGAAGCCCACCGGGAGGAAATCACCCTGCACAAGGCGGCGAAAGCTGCCTTTGACGAGGCCGGGCTGCAAAAACTGCCGAGGATCAAGGAACTGGATGCGGAGTTCGCAGAACTGCTGACCAAAAAGAAAGCCGCTTACCCGGACTACCGCAAGGCACGAAACGAGATGCAAGAACTGGTTCGGGCACAGAAAAACGTGGAACGATTTTTTGCAGAGGAAAAGGACACCATCGAAAAAACGCAGACCCGATAAACGAATACCGCCGAGGAGCTTTCCCAGTTGGGAGGTATCCTCGGCGGCATTTTTTAGTTTATGTAGCAGCGGTCCTGTTTTACAAGCCAATCTTCACACAGCCGCTGAGCTTCGGCCTTTGTGCAGCAGGTGCAGTTGAAAAGTTTGCCACGGATAGAGCAGTAAGTGTAGTGTACCTTCGGGACACCATTAGCATCTCGAAAATCAACGCAGCGTTCCTCACCGGGCAGTAGATGGATCGTATCCACGTTCAACAGCTCCTTTTCACTATGTTCGTGTGCAAACCGCACAACACGCAACGTCTGCTATTGTACCATGAACCATCAAATTCTTCTATTGACCCTTACGCCAAAAAGGAACCGGATTTTTCGTGGGATGTGCCGATTGACATCCTCAAAAGCATCCTGCAGGGAGGCGCAGCCTGCATTGGAAAATGCAGATCAAAGGGGTTTGGGGCACTTCCCCAGCAAGCATTTTGCAACGCAAAAAGTGTTTTTGTATAGACGAAAACATTGCTTGCTGGGTCACTTTTCGTCCGGGGAGGAGTCGGGGGCGCTGCCGCTGCCGGAATTCAGGATCGCCACGAACTGCTGCAGCTGCTTGAGGGAGCTGACACCCAGTTTGTCGTAGATGTTCTTGTTGTGGAAGCGCAGGGTGCTGTCCTTGATGTCCAGTTGCTGCGCGATCTCCCGGGTGCGCAGCCCGGCGGCGTAGCCGTCAAAGATGCGGCGTTCGGTCTTGGTCAGGGTGGGAATGCCCGCCACAAAGGTCTGGAAGGCATCGGGCACCGACTCGTTGCGGCACACGTCCGCCAGCCGGGACAGCTCAGTCTGCATCTGCTGGCGTTCCAGCTGCAGCTCCTCCATCCGCCGCCGAGATTCCCGCCGGTCCTCCTCGAACTGCCGGAACGCCGGCGAGAGGATGTGCCGGTGGAAGGACAGGCTGCAGAATACCACGAAAAAGGCGATGAACAGGCCGATCAGCAGCATCTGCAGATTGCCGGAAAAGACCAGTCTTTGGTAGTCTGCCATGGGGATGCACACCGCCAGCCGGTAGGACTGGCTCTCGCTCAGGCGGCACAGCTGGGAGATGCCCGCATAGGCGCTGTCGGGGCCGGTCAACTGGGTCAGCCCGCCGCCCATGCTGCGCAGCGCCAGCGTGCCCCGGGGGGCATGGTAGTAGCCGCCGGTGGTGCCGCTGCTGAGGGCGGCATCGGCGGCAAGGCCGTCCCCCGCCGGGGCCAGCAGGCAGCTCAGCCGGTCAAAGCCGGTGGGCTGGGCAAAGTTCTGCTTGAAGTAGCTCTCGCTGATCTCAAAGCCGCACAGCCCGTACATCGTGCCGTCCCGCCCCCGCAGGGGCAGCAAAAACAACTGCACCTCCTCTGAGGTGCCGGGCAGCTCGAACCGCTCGGTCAGCGTGTAAGACTGGTACAGCGGGGCGCTGCCGGGGGTCATCCAGCGGTCGTAGTCCGGGAACTGGTCGGTCTGGAACTCCATGCGCCACTTGCGGTGGGGCATCACGCTGTGGGTCTTGCCCACCTCCGCACTGCCCCGGTACAGCAGCAGGGGCACGGTGGGGGTGTCGGCCCCGCTTTTCTGCACATACAGCCCGGCGCGGGAATGCTCGGCTCCCTCCATGCGGGTGTTGACGGTGGCATCCAGCAGCACAAAAGCGCCGGAACAGCCGGTCTGGCGCAGGTAGCGGCACAGCGGCTCGATCATTTCCTCCTCCAGCGCGTTCAGCACCTCGGGAGAGTCGTTCAGCTGTGCAAAGGACATCTGCCGCAGGGCAAGCTCCTGGTCCACCTCTGCGCTCATATCCTCGGACAGGTTCACGCCCATGACCGCCAGCTGGTCAAAATAGCGCTCCATATCGTTCTGGAACACCGAAAACTGGATCTGCAGACTGCGGCTGATGTCCTTTTTGGTGTTGTGCAGGCTGGCAAACAGGAACAGCGCCGCGCCAAAGGTCAACACCAGCAGCACCACCAGCAGCAGGCAGGCCCACAGCAGCCGACTGCTCATGGGGCTTTGGCGGATCTTTTCACGGTGCCGGTCAATAAAGTGCATCAAAGTCCCTCCTTTCCGGCTGAGCGGCAGGCTCAGGCATTGTCACACAGCAGCTGCCATGTTTCCTCAGCAAGGGCTTCCAGCGTTTCGCCGTCCGCAAGGCGCTGGGGGTAGTCCTTCTGGCGCTGGCGCAGGCTGTCGTACAAGGCTTTGGCCTTGGCGTGGTACCCCACGATGCCCGGTTCGGACAGGGGGGTGTTCTGGATGCGCATTTCGTTGTAGACGTCGTACAGCCGCTGATAGCTCTGCTGCTCAAAGGGATAGTCCGCAATGGCATCAAAGGCGGCGCTGGACACCGGCATGTAGCCGGTATCGGCGGCAAATTCCAGATTGCGCTGCTGTTCGGTGAGCCAGCGCAGGAACACGGCGGCGGCTTCGGCTTTCTGGTCGGTGGTCTTGAAGGCGCACAGGCCCACACCGGCCTGCGGCATCAGGGGCGTGGCGGTGCCTGCGGCGTGGGGCAGGGGAGCCAGCAGCAGGTCGGTAGGCTCGGTGGTGTTGTCCGGGTAGGTGACGAAATCATTGTAGTAAAGGATGGCCGCAGAGCTGCCAAGGCCCGCCAGCGTTTCGCCGGTCATCACCTGCGTGTTGGAGTACAGGTCCGAGATCAGAATATCGCCCTGCACCAGCGCCCGGGCAAACTCCATCCACGAAGCGCGGAAGGTCTCGTTGGTCAGATCGTACCAGCTGCCCTTGTACAGCTTGCCGCTGCCCTGCTCCAGCGCGTTCAGCTCCACCAGACGCAGGGGGTAGTCCAGCGCGCAGAAGGGCTTGCCCTGCGACCACTGCCGGTAGGCACCCGCCATTTCAAAAAAGCCGTCCCATGTGGCAAGGGTGGAAAGCTGCGCCCCGGTGTCCGCCGCAAAGCGGGCGTACTGGGAGCCGTTCAAAAAGATGAGCTGGGTGGATTTGGACACCGGGAACACCACCTGCCGCCCGTCAATGATGCCGTCCTGCACAAAGCCGGGCACATAGGCCGCCATGTCCTCGGCGGTGAACCAGTCGTTCCAGTCCACAAGGTTCTCAATGCCCAGACCGCTGGCGTCCGAGGAATGGGCCGAGAACAGGTCCGGCAGGTCCAGCGCGCCGGGCTTGCCAGCCTTGGCGTCCTGCAGCTGGCCGCCGATGGCGGCACTGTTGGTCATGTTGGTCACGTTGAGCAGGATGCCCTTCTCTCTGCCCACCGTGTCGTTGAACTCGGTCAGCAGGCGGTTCATGGGCGAGTCGGACTGTTCGCCGTACACATGCCAGATGCTGAGCATGGTGGGGTCCTTGGGAGAAAGCAGGGTCTTGCTGCCGCCGCAGCCCGCAAGTGCCAGACCGGGGACGAGCGCCGCAAACTTTAAAAATGTCCTTCGTTCCATTTTTCATGATTCCTTTCCGCACATTGCAGCCAGAGGGGGAAAACCGGCACAGGCAGGGCTGCAGCTGCCTGTTTTGGTGGGAAACTCCCCCAAAATCCCCCCAATTTGGGGCTTTTTGGGGGGATTTTTTGAGGGGGAAGCCCCAAACCCCCAAAAATTTTTTTGGAATTGCCCCCCAAAAACGGCTTTTCTGAGGGGGCAATTTTTTCCCGGGTATGGTACAGTACAACCAGAAAAAGTCCTGCGCCAGTGCAGAAAGCCTGTCGCTGTGCACAAAACGTGTCAACAGGCATCTGCGGATTCTATTCATAAGGATAGCATAAGATGGAGCGGACTGCAAGTGCAGAGAATACCAAAACCAGAGCCCCTTAAAAAGCAGAGGGGACCAACAGAAAGGAGCACCCCCATGAAAGAGATGAACCGACGCGAATTCCTCACCCTCTCCGGCGCAGCCGTTGTGGCGCTCTCGCTGGCAGGCTGCGGCGGCTCTTCCGCACCTCCCGCAGCACCCACCGGCAAGGAAGCCGAGCTGCTGGCAGCTATCAACAGGGTCTGGAAGAAAAAGTACGAAGAAAAGGCGGTTGTCAATGAGCAGCTGACCCTCAATCAGGATGCGGTGGACGCCATAAGGCCTGCCGGGCGTATTTTTGAAAAGTTCAACGAGACACCGCATAAGATGACAACCGAGGACCAAGGAAGCATTATGACGGAAAGCGCTGGGCTTGCGAAGAAACTGGAAAAGTATGGCGGCGAGGACAGTCTTGCAGGTGTTGCCGGCATCTCCGAACCGGATCTCAAGGATATGGTGACTCTGGAGTATAAGTATTCTTGCGAGGATCCTGCCGTTCGGGCTTTTGTAGAGAAACTTCTGACCAGCGATCCTAAGCATAGCCCCAAGGCAGAGTTCATCAGCATCTACTGCCCGGTGGTTAAGAATGAGACCTACATGACCGCTGTTGTGTTCTGGAACAAAACGGCATAAGATAACAAGACATCAAAACATCCCCCTGTTTGCCCCGGGTACGGAAGCCTCACGACGTGCCCGGGGCTTTATAGAAAGGAGCACCCCCATGAAAGAGATGAACCGACGCGAATTTCTCACCCTTACCGGCGCATCGGCCGCCCTGCTGGCCCTGGCCGCCTGCGGCGGCGGCTCTCCGCCCCCGCCGCCCCCGCTACACCCAAGGACGCTAAAGTGCTGGAAGCACTCAACCTCTACCGTGGAGAGCTGTCCCCGCTTACGCTGGATAGCGGCCTGAACAAAGCAGCAGAAGAAGTGGCGAAGATGATTCTGTTGAACAAACCACTTGATGACATGAATTCCTATGCTGAATTTGACAAGGCAATAGCTGGATACAAAAAAGCGGAAGCGTATCAGCCGATTGGCCTGTCTATGAACGTGGAAACAAATAAGGCTGCCCCGAGATACGTATGCCAGGACGATGCAAAGCTGATGGGAGAACAGTTGATGGCCCAAACGGGCGATATTGCTCTGAAACAGCTGAAATCGCCTAAGCTCACGCTGGTGGGCATCCATGTGTTCGAGTACGGCAGTGCAACCTACTGGGTCGCAGTCGTTGCCGAGGGAGGGAAGACCGCCTGAGCACAGCGGCCCCGCTGATACGGACACCCCCTTTTTGCCCCGGGTACGGAAGCCTCACGACGTGCCCGGGGCGTTTTTCTCAAAACGAAAGGAGCACCCCCATGAAAGAGATGAACCGACGGACTTTCCTGAAGCTCTCCGGCGCATCGGCGGTGATGCTGGCGTTGGCAGCCTGTGACGATAGCTGCGCCTCCGGCTCCACAAGTTCCGGCTCTGCCACAGAAACGCCTCCCTCGCCGCCGATCCCTGTGATCCGGGACGGGCAGAAGATCCTGACCATCTTCAACGCAGAGCTGGCCCGGCGAAAGGTGGAGAACATCAAGTTCGAGTACAGTAAGGGTCTGGAACACGCCATTCAGGCAGATGTGCAGATGTTTGTGGATAACGGCAGCCCGGAGTTCCCGTCGGACGAAGGGCTCAGGCTGCGGATGGAGGGCGACTATTCCGCAAAGATGTGGGAAGGTCTGAACGAAGCCGGTTACAGTGCCGGCTCCACGGCTATCTTCGGTATGCTCAATCAGTACCGGGTAGGCGTGGATTTTGACCACGAAGGAAAGCATCTTTACAGCATGGATCGCCTTTACCCCGCCACAGAGGCCCAGTTCCAACAGTTGGTGGATGAACTGATCAAGGACTACGGCGGTGTGCCGGGGCTTCATGAGGACGACCCGGTGGTGAATAAGGTAGGCATCACTGTGGTGGATATCAACGACAAGACCTATTGGGCCGCCTACATCATCGACAAGTGGCAAGGCATCGGAGACGGCTGAGCCATACCATAGAAAAGGAGCCTACTATGAGATACCAACGCTTTGCGGCCCTTGTGCTGGCTGCGGCCCTGCTGCTGGCGGGGTGCGGCGGCACCCAGAGCAGCCCCAGCGCCGCTGCCGACCAAAGCTCCGACAGCAGCCGAAGCACCCCCGGCGCGGTGGCGCAGGCCGCCCAGACAGACCGCATCACCGACCAGTACACGCTGGAAAAGAACGTTTCGGGCGTGTGGGGGGAGGAAGCGGTGCAGTGCATTTCCGTCCATGTGCCGCAGCTGGAATGCGACAGCCCGGATGCCGCCTACATCAACGATGAGCTGAACGCCATCTATGCGGCGGATTTCCGGGAGTTCGAGAACAGCGAGGAGGCCGGGCAGCCGGGCGGCGAGTACCCGCAGATCGGTGTGGGCTGGGATGACTGGTGGTACGGCGACTGCGTCAGTCTGGTGGTACGCAGCCGCTACGGCGGCACCGCCCCGTGGCGTTACAGCGGCTGGTGCTTCGATTTTGCCACCGGCAGGCAGCTCACCGTGGCCGAGATGCTGCAGCGCATGGGGCTGGACCCGGACACCGTGCAGCAGCAGGTGCAGCGGCAGGCCATGCAGGCCTTTGACCGGGAGATGGCGCAGGGCGCGTATTACGAGGGCCTGCGTCTCGGCGGAGAGCTTTCGCAAATGCGAATGGATACGCTGGAATACAATGAGCTGGAAAACCTGTGCCTGCTTTTGCCGGAGCAGGATCAACTGGTGCTCCGGGGTAAGTACAGCTGCGAAGAAGGCTGGCAGCAGCTGGATATGGAGCTCTCGCTGCCCCCCGCTGACACCCCGGTGCTGACCGACACCTACGATGGTGTGCAGGTGCAGCTGGAGGGAACGCAGGCCACCATCACCCTGAGCCCCGCGCCAAAGACCGACCAATGGGGAGACATTGGCATCCGGGTGGAACAGGAGCACAGCTACCCCATCCTTGGCGCTTATAACGAGTATGTGGACGTGTGCATCGGGGAGCAGGAGGACGGATTCTTCCACCCGGTGGTCTATCTGCTGACCAAAGACGGCGTGGTGGAGTATGTGGACGTGCTGCGCTGCCTCATGTTCGGCAATGCCATGATCTGTCAGGATCCCATCTACTTTGCCAACAACGGTGTGGCGCTGGAACTCTGCGGCAGCGAGGTGAACCTGCGCCGGGCGGATGGCTCTGTGCTGGAACTGGCTCCCCTGTCGGCAGAGTGGAGCGCGCAGGAGATCCCCTATTCCGTCATCGGCTCCTACAACTACACCTCTGAAACCGGCTGGAACTGGATGAACCTGACCAGCGACGGCAGCGTTCAGCTGGGCGTGCAGGACAACAGCCGCATTGATCGGGGCGATGCCGCGTATCTGGGCGTTGTGCCCGAGGGCGTGGTGCTGGGCATCTCTGCCGATGAGGAGCTCGAATTTGTGGCGGCGTTCAAGAACGACCAGTACAACGAGAACCTGACCCTGACCATGATCGCCGGGCAAAACCCCTTTGCCGAGGGCGAGACCCAGCTGCAGATGACCCGCAGCTACGGCTGAGATCACAGGAGAACGACCATGAAATACAAACGCCTTGCCGCTGCGGTGCTGGCGGCGGCTCTCTGGCTGAACGGCTGCGGCGGCGCGGCGGCTCCCGCTGCCCCCGCAGGCTCCGGCGCAGCTTCCCAAAGCGCCGCAGATACGGCGGTGCAGACGGCACAAAAAGACCGCATTACCGAGCAGTTCACGCTGGAAAAGACCGTCCGGGACGAGTACGGCATCACCCAGAAGCTGACCATCCATGTGCCGCAGCTTGTGTGCGACAGCCCGGATGCTGAATATATCAATGATGAACTTGCCGCCATGTATGCGGCGGAATATCGGGATTATGAAAGCTACCCGCAGGCTGAGGTGTCGCAGGACGAATGGTGCCCGCAGATCTACATCGACTGGGACGCCTACTGGTACGGCGACTGCGTAAGCCTTGTGGTGCGCAGCTACTACGGCGGTACCGACCCCATCTATTCTCAGGGCTGGTGTTTCGATTTTGCCGCTGGGCACAAGCTTTCGGTCACTGAGCTGCTCATGCGCATGGGACTGGACCCGGACGAGACGCAGCTTGCGGTGTACCGCGCTGCCATACAGACTTTTGACCGCAACATGGTGCAGCAGGAATATTACGACTCCCTGCGGGAAAACGGCATGCTCTCCGGGATGCGCGCAGACACCCTGCGGGACAACGGGCTGGAAAACCTGACCGTTCTGCTGAAAAACGAAAATACCGTCACCCTTGTTGCCGGATACCACACTACCGCCGGTAGCGGCTGGCGGCCGCTGGAGGTGGAGCTTCCGCTGACCCCCGCCGCCCCTGCCAAAACGCCGGTGCTTACCGATACCTACGGAAGCGTTTCGGTGCTGCTGGATGGCGACACCCGCACCGTTACCATCAAACGCACCCCCGAGACCATCGCATGGGCAGAGGATTATGATATCCGTCTGGACGGCGATGTCACCCTGCCCATCCGCAACGCCTATAATAATTATGTAGATGTGTGCATCGGTGAGCTGGGCGCGTCCTTCCACCCCGTAGTCTACCTGCTTACCGAGGACGGTTTTGTGGAGTACGTGGATGTGCTGCGCTGCCTGCTGTATGGGCAGATCCTGCTCTGTGCCGACCCCATCTATATTGCCAACAACGGCACTGCGCTGGCGCTGCGGGACGCCGAGGTCAGCCTGCTGTGTGCAGACGGTACAGAAACAGAGCTTGCCCCTCTGACCGCCGAGTGGAACAGCCCGCAGCAGGTAGATTCCACCGGCAGCTTCAGCCTTGGGGAAGGGGAGGACTGGTGCTGGCTGGACCTGGATTCAGGCGGCAGCTGCCAGCTGGCTACCCACAACAACCGCTATTTCTATCAGGGTGCTGTCACCTATCTGGGCGCTACCCCGGACGGCACCGCGCTGGGCTTCTCTCTTATCCGCGACACCGAAAACGACCCGGAATGGGTTGCGTTCAGCGCTGCATTGAAGCTTGATTATAGCATTGATTGCCTGATCCTTACCCCCCTGAGCGGGCAGAACCCCTTGACGAACGAAACGGTCCCGCTGGTGCTGACCCACAGCTACGGCTGATAAACAAGCAGGAGGTGCAAGATGAAACACATCCCCTTGCGGTGTATACCGGCCGCTTTGCTGGCCGCAGCGCTGCTGGCGGGCTGCGGAGCAGAGACTGCCACCCCGGCAAGCGCCGCCGCCCCGGCCTCTGTCTCCGCCGCTGCTTCCACCCCGGAAGACCGCCCGGCGCAAAAAAAGCCCGGGGCAGACGGGCGGCGCACCGAACAGACTGTGGCAGAACCTCCAGCCCTGCCGGAAGACTGGGAGCAGCAGGTGCTGGCCGAGTGGATGGCAGTCACGGCGGTGACGCAGGGTGAAAGCTATGTCCCCGCCGACCGCAACGAAAGCTTTACCCTGCGGCTGGAAAAGGCCGAGATCACCGGCACGGTGACCGTCTCCTTCATCCGGGAAACATACGTCAGCCCGCAGATCCAGTCCGCTGCCGAGACCCGCACCGGAGAGCTGAATGCCGGCGCTGTGACCGGCTGGGACGGGGAAAAAAGTCAGGGCTGGAACCTGAAATGTCTCAACGAGGACAGCAGAAGTCGCTGAACCATCTCCATGATGGAGGACGGCTCGCTGCGGATGCAGTCCACCGGCCCCAAAAAGGGCAGTGAGGTCTGGTACGTTTTTCAGCGCACCGAGGCGTGGGACGATATCGGCTACACCGCCATCCCCCGCAAGCTGTGGGGCACTTACCGCGCCGGAGACGAGTCCGCAAAGGGCATCCGCTGGATGACCTTCCTGCCGGACGGCAGCTGCTGCATGAGCGTGGAATGGGGCGGGTGGAACGGTATTCTGACCGGCACCGCAGAGGGAACACAGGGCCGCACCGAGGACGGCACCGAGCTGTATTTTACATTGACCGATCAGAACGGCAAGCCGTGCGAGTTCTGGGCCATTCTGCTGAACGATGACGGCAGCCCCAGCGGCTGCAGCCTGAAATACCGCGCCGGAGAAGTGCTGTTTGACCGGGACACGCGTCCCATTTACTGAAAAAACGACTCTCCGGATCTAACCCTTGTACCGTGACCAAAACCGGAAACCGTGCGATAACAGAAAGTTATCGTTTGCACAAATAAAACATACGGGAGGAAATTACTATGGGTCTTATCAAAGCAGGTATGGGCGCACTGGGCGGAACCCTTGCAGACCAGTGGAAGGAATTTTTCTACTGCGATTCTCTGGACAAGGATGTGCTGATGGTCAAGGGCCAGAAGCGCACCTCCCGCCGCAGCTCCAACAACGGCGAGGACAACATCATCACCAACGGCAGCGGCATCGCCGTGGCAGACGGACAGTGCATGCTCATCGTGGAGCAGGGCCGCGTGGTGGAGGTGTGTGCCGAACCGGGCGAATTCACCTTTGACGCATCCACCGAGCCCAGCGTGTTCACCGGCAACTTCGGCGATAGTCTGGCTGCTACCTTCCAGACCGTAGCCAAGCGCTTTACCTACGGCGGCGACACCGGCAAGGATCAGCGCGTGTACTACATCAACACCAAGGAGCTGGGCGAGATCTTGTACGGCACCGCCACCCCCATTCCGTTCCGTGTGGTAGTCAGCGAGGAGCGGGGCTACAAGCTCTCGGTGAACCTGCGGTGCAACGGCAGCTTCACCTGCCGCATCTGCGACCCGCTGCTGTTCTACACCAACGTGTGCAGCAACGTCTCCACCCAGTATGACGCATCTGAGATCGCACCCCGGCTGAAGAGTGAACTGATGAACGCCCTGCAGCCTGCGCTGGCTACTCTTTCTGCCAACAAGGTGCAGTATTACGAGATCCCTGCCCACACGCTGGAGATCTCGGACGCCCTCAACGAGCAGCTGTCCAATGTCTGGCGCAAAAAGCGCGGTATTGAAGTGTTCTCCTTCAACATCAACTCCCTGTCCATCCCGGAGGAGCAGCAGAAGAAGATCACCGAATGGGAAGAAAACGCCATGACCACCGACCCCACCACCGCCGCAGCTCGTCTGGTGGGCGGCCAGATCGACGCCATGAAGACCGCCGCCGGCAACACCGCCGGTGCCATGACCGGCTTTATGGGCATGGGCATGGCAGCCGGTGCAGGCGGCATGGGCGGCATGAGCGCCCAGAACCTGTTCGCTATGGGCCAGCAGGCTCGTCCGGACAGCGTGGACGCTCCCCAGCAGGTGAGCCGCCCCGCCGCTCCGGCTGCCCCGGCAGACAGCTGGAAGTGCAGCTGCGGTGCCACCGTGACGGGCAAATTCTGCCCGGAATGCGGCAGCAAGAAGCCAGAGCCGAAGCCCGCTGCGGACAGCTGGACCTGCAGCTGCGGTGCTACCGTCACCGGCAAGTTCTGCCCGGAGTGCGGCGACCCCTTTGACGACAGTGACCGGACCTGACAATACAGAGCAATGAAAGGAGCATACCATGATGGGATTCTTTTCCAACCTGTTCGCAAAACAGAACTGCGCCGTCTGCGGCAAGGAGTGCGGCACCCTGCACCGCTCCAAGCTGCGGGACGGACAATTCCTCTGCGATGACTGCGGCAACAAGTGCTCCAAATATATCCGGCTCAGCGAGCTGACGCTGGACGAGGCCAAGGAGCACATGGCGTACATGGCCCGGATGAAGCGGGTGTTCGACGAGGTGTTCAACAAGACCGAGTTCCGGGTCAACGCATACCCCTCCACCCCGACGCAAATGGGGCTGGTGTTCTGCGATGAGCTGGGAATGCTGTACATCGACGACCGCACCGGCAGCCGGGGCAAGATGCCGGAGCTGATCCGCTACGACCAGATCGCCAGCTATGAGGAGTATCTGGACGAGACCCCCGCCAAGGAGCCGGGCCAGGAACCCACCCTCAACGGCGGCGGCCTGAAGCTGAAGCTGGTGCAGCCCCGCAGCATCACCGAGGCCCAGACCCAGCGGGGCATGCATCCCCACCCCTACATCAAGCAGGAGCTGGTCATCTGCTTCAGCAAGCGGGACCGGCGGGAGATCGGCTATGCCCACATCGCACGGCAGCATCTGGACCACATCTTCGGGGTCCACGATAATGAGACCAGCCTGTTCGGCCGCCGGATGTCCAAGGCCGAGGAACGGGAGCTGAAGGGCCAGATGGGCATGATCGGTGCCATGGGTGCCGTGGCATCTGCCGCCATGAAGGGCGGGCAGCTCTCTGAGCAGGAAAAGGCCCGCTTTGTGGAGAACATCAATCTGGCAAACGATGCCCAGACCGGCGGCATGGCAGTGTACAGCCGCCGTGCTGACGAAGCTTTTGCAAAGGTGCAGTGACTGAAAAAGGAGGAACGGATATGAAAAAGATCCAGCGCAGAGATTTCCTCAAGGCCATGGGCCTTGCCACCGCCGCCCTCGGCCTGACCGCCTGCGGCGGCTCCGGTGCTGCCAGCGCTTCCAGCGTTTCCAGTGCACCGGCTTCCAGCAACAGTGCCCCGTCCGCTTCGGCACAGCCGGAATCAGCAGAGGACAAAGCCGCCCCCGCAGGCCCCCTGTGACCCAGTTCCAGACCGGGGAGCTGACCATCGGCGACTATACCTTCAAGGCGCAGTACATCCCCTTTGACGTCCGCCGCGAGGTAGGCGGTGCCTATCATGTGATCCACGCGGATACCTACCGGGGCAATTACTTCTTCAGCTTCTACAACGAGGACGATGAAGAGCAGTCTGCTAAAATCTTCGAGTATGCCATCAAGGACGACCGGATGACCCCGGTGGCAGAGTACAACATTGACGGAAGCAACGCCCTCAGCATCGACCGCAATGGCATCCTGTACGCCATGGATCCCTTTGATGTCTACTGCTACGATCTGAACAGCAGCGACCCGGAAGAGCCCGGCGACGCGCTGGACTACATGGGCAGCTGCTATTCCTCCAAGGACCGGGACCTGACCGTGATCTACTGGACCGACTCCGCACCGGTGCTGGTGCAGGACGGCGAGTACACCGAGCTGACGCTGGAGGGCGACAACGAGATCGGCCCCTTCTGCAGCATGCCCTCCCTGAACCTCAGCGGAGACGAGCTGCTGACGGTGGGCGAGCCGGACTCCAGCGGAGACTACTACTTTGCCGCCTTTGATCTGGACGGCAATGAGCTTGCCCGCAGCACGCAGCCGGTGGGCAGCTTTGACGCCGTGATGATGAAGCGCCCCAACGGCTATCTGCTGGACACGGGCTATGTATGGGAGCTGTACGGGCCGGACGGTACCTTCTTGGAAAAGTCCCTTCCCGTGGGTGAGCGCGAGACCCTGTGCCAGCTGTGCGGCGACTTCTGCACCTTTGATGTTTTCCTGCCGCTGGAAGAAAACGCTTTCCTGGCAGTGGGCCACCACGGCAAAGCCACCGAGCCGGACGAACCGGTGGTGTTCCGCATCACTACGGATTTCTGAGCCGACCGCTTCGGCGGGAAGACCAACGCAAAAACAGCGGGGCCGGGGAAGAGCCCCCGGCCCCTTTGGAACAACAGGAGGAAACGCTATGGCAGGAATGCTGGAATACAAGTGCCCCTGCTGCGATGGCGCCATCCAGTTTGACAGCGCCACCCAGAAGATGAAATGCCCCTACTGCGACACCGAGTTCGATGTGGATACCCTCAAGGGCTATGATGAGGAACTGAAGGACGAAAAGCCCAGCGAGATGGAGTGGGCGACCCCCGGCGGCAGCTGGGCAGAAGGAGAGACCGCCGGTCTGCATACTTACAGCTGCAAGAGCTGCGGCGGTGAGATCGTGGGCGATGACACCATGGCGGCGTCCGCCTGCCCCTTCTGCGGCAACCCCATCGTCCTCACCGGACAGTTTGCCGGGACGCTGCGGCCCGACCTCATCATCCCCTTCAAGCTGGACAAAAAGGCCGCCAAGGCAAAGCTGCAGGAGCACCTCAAGGGCAAGACCCTGCTGCCCCGGGTGTTCCGCAGCCAGAACCACATCGACGAGATCAAGGGCGTGTATGTACCTTTCTGGCTCTTCGACAGCGACGCCGACGCTCAGCTGCGGTTCACCGCCACCCGGACCCGCTGCTGGTCGGACAGCAAATACGACTATACCGAGACCAACTACTACTCCGTCCGGCGGGACGGCACCTTGGGTTTTGATGCCGTGCCGGTGGACGGCTCGTCCAAGATCGAGGACGACCTGATGGAGTCCATCGAGCCCTTTGCCATGCAGGACGCCATCCCCTTCCAGACGGCCTATCTGGCGGGCTATGTGGCGGATAAATACGATGTGAGCGCCGAGGACAGCATCGAGCGGGCCAACAAGCGCATCCGCCGCTCCACTGAGGAGACATTCCAGCAGACCGTTACCGGCTACGATTCGGTCAAGGTGGATAACAGCAGCATCCAGCTGCACGGCGGCAAGGCAAAGTACGCTCTGTTCCCGGTCTGGCTGCTGAGCACCAGCTGGCGGGGCGAGAACTACCTGTTTGCCATGAACGGCCAGAGCGGCAAATTTGTGGGCGACCTGCCCGTAGATAAGGGTGCTGCCCGCAAGTGGATGCTGGGCCTTACGGCTGCCCTTTCCGCCGCGTCCTACGGCGTGATGTGGCTGCTGTGGCTGGCACGGATCCTGTAAAGGAGGGACGAACGATGAAAAAGACTTCCAACCGACTGCACTCCCTCTTTGCGGCGCTGGCAGCACTGATTCTTGCGGCGGCGCTGGCTGTTCCGGTCTTTGCGGTGGAGGGCGGCTTTGCCGACCTGTACTACCGCATGAACGACAGCGCAGGGGTCCTGACCGAGGACGAGGACAACGAGCTGGAGGACGCACTGGAAGAGTTGAGCCTGCGCCAGAGCTTTGATGTGGTCATTGCCACCATCGAGTCGCTGGAAAGCGTGGACTACGACAACATGGAGGCCTATGCTGATGACCTCTATGATTACTGTCAGTTCGGCTACGGCTCCGATATGGACGGCGTGCTTCTGCTGGTGAGCGTGGGCGACCGCAAATGGCACATCTCCACCTGCGGCTACGGCATCACCGCCTTTACGGATGCCGGCATCCAGTACCTTGGCGAGCAGATGACCCCCTTCATGGCCGATGGAGATTACGCCGGTGCCTTCCGCACCTTTGTCCAATGGTCGGATACCTACATTGACGCTGCCCGGGCGGGCCACCCCTACGATGTGAATAACCTGCCCCGGGAGCCGCTGTCTCTCATGTACCTGTTCCTTGCGCTGGGCATCGGCCTTGTGCTGGCATGGGTCGTCGTCAGCGTAATGAAAAGCCAGCTGCGCAGCGTGGCGTTCCAGGAGAACGCCGCCAGCTATGTGCGGGAGGGCAGCATGAACCTGACCAACAGCCGGGAGCTGTTCCTGTACCGGGATGTGCAGCGCACCGAGCATGTGGAGGCAAAGGACTCCGACAGCTCCGGCGGCAGCTCCACCCACACCTCTTCCAGCGGCACCACCCACGGCGGTGGAGGCGGCTCGTTCTGAAAGGAGCATGTTTATGAACCCTTATCTTTCGGAAAAAGCCCGCGGCGAGATCCCCCGTTTCCTCAAATGGCTGCGGAACGCGGGGCTTGCCTTCTGCGTGTTCTGCTCTGTCGGCGGGCTGTATACCCTCTGCCTGGACCTGCAGGTCAAGGACACCTCCCACGTGGGAGGCTATGTGCTCTGGATCGTGGTGGGGGCCGTGCCCCTGGCGCGGTTTGCCCGCGGGGAGGCCCGCCGCTACCACGCAAGAACCATCGCCCGCAGGGTGGAGAGCTACTCCGGGCCGGAGGTGCCTCTGCGGTGGCTGTGCAACAGCGTTGGCATGGACACCAAAGACCTTGCATGGTATTTTGAAAACGGTTATTTTGTAAACCTCAGTCTGGATCTGAACCAGAAGATCGTTCGCAGGCGGACTGTGCCCCGCCATGACCCGAACCGGAGCTGAACCCTCACAGCTGAAACAGAAAGGAGTATTTTCATGGGACTTTTTGATAAGATGAAGCAGGCCGCCGCAAATGTTTCCGGCAACCAGACCGTCACCTTTACCTTTCAGGCTCTGCCGGAAAGCCTTGCCCAGATGCAGGCACTGCCGGAGGCCAGTCTGGACACCCCCTTTAAGAGCGCAGCTCTCACCGTCTGCGCACTGTGCGCCTACGGTGCCGATAAAAACATCGGGCTGGAGATGCTCAACTGGCTGCGGGGCCCCGCCCGCTGAACGGGCAGGAGATCTCCTTCCTGAACGACCGCTTTCGGGACGGCAAGAGCTATATCCCGTTCTCCTACTTTGTGGGTGCGTCGCCGGAAAACGGCTATACCCCCCGCCAGCCCTTCACCTTGCTGGTGGGCAGCAACCACACCTCCAACACCGAGGAGGGCTACTGCAAGCTGTTCATCCCCTGCGGCGGCGCCGACAGCCCCCGCCCCATCAAGCTGCGCCGCAAGGGCGACGGGCAGTGGTTCTTGTGGGAGCAGTACCTGATGACCGGCATCCGCGTCCCCACGTCTGCCGACCCGTGGGCATAAAACAAAGGGGCTGACATGAAAGCCATGAAAACTTTTGCAGCACTGCTTGCACTGGCTTTCAGTCTGGCAGGGTGCGGTGCGGTGGACGGCGACCCCGTCCGCCCCGCCCCCGGCAGCGCCGGGCAGGGCAGCAGCACAGCGGCTTCCAGTGCCGATTCCGCTGAGCCGGAGCAGCTTGCCGCAATGCGGCAGCTGGCCGGGGAAAACGGAGACCTTGCCGGGGTGCTCTATCTGGGCAGCGTTCCGGAGCGCACCACCGATGTGCACGCCGTGCTGGACAGCTTACCGGAACAGCCGTGGCAGTTTGTTGCGGACATCCCGGCAGACCGCTGGGTCGCAGCGCCGGGCGGCGGGCGGGAGCTGTACTGCCTCTTCGCCGTCAGCAGCCGGGACACCCTGTTCCTCTACGAAAAGCAGGACCCCCAGTACCCGCACCAGACAGGCAAAGAGCTGTATTGCGGGCGGGATGGTCAACCCGTGCTGCTGCTGTGCAACGGCAGCCCGGACACCCCCGACATCACGGCGGTGGTCTACTGCACCACCGGCCGCGCGCTGGACTGGTCGCCCCAGCTTTCCGCCTCCACCGGCAGCCCTGTGCCGGTGGAGGGCGTAGACGATTTTTCCAATCACCCAACGCCCGGCGCTGCCTCCTGAGGCGCGCCCCGGCAGGGCATGAGAAAGGAGAGCCCATGAAAAACCTGAAACTTCTGGCCGCCCTGCTGGCGCTGGCCATCGGTCTGGCGGGCTGCGGCAATGGCAGCAGCACCCCCAGCTCCAAGCCCGAAAACAGGCTGGACGGAGACAACATGATCGCCTCCAACACCCAAAAGCAGGAATATGAGGAGCCGGAGGACGTGACCTACATGCGCCTTCTGGCAGGGGAGGACGAATACCGCGCCTGTGTGCTGTATCTGGGCGGCTCTTACGAGATCACCACCGATGTGCAGAAGGTGCTGGACAGCCAGACCGACCTGCGGGAGCTGTGGGGCTTCGTCTACGACATCCCGCAGGATCACTGGGTCGTGGCACCGGATGGCGGGTGCGACCTGTACTGCATCTTCCCGCAGGACCCGGATTCTACCCTCTTCGTCTACGAGGCGACCCTGACAGACGATGCCGAAAACCCGCTCCAGCGCGGCAAACAGCTCTATTACAGTGAGGACGGCCAGCCCATCCTGCTGCTGTGCAACATCAGCGATATCGCCCCCAACACCGAGGTGGAACTGTACCCCAGCACCGGCGAAGAGCTGGTATTCAGCCCCTTCCTTTCCGGCGAGAACGGCCATGTGGTGGAAGCCGAGGGCGTGTGCGATTTTACCATCTACCCGGAAGGGGACGACTGGATCTCCGTTGCCGATCCGTGGTCGCTGGAGGGCAACTGGCTGGAGTTCGCCCGCGACACCGACGAGGGCTATTTTGAGACCGCCCCGGCGGACGCCGACGCCATGTGCTTTTTGCCCACCGACGGCGAGACCGAGGGCGACCAGCTGCCCCTGACTGCCAGCTACATCACCCCCTACCCGGAGCTGAACGTGGAGGAAGCGGACCTGTTCTACCACGAAGGCACCCCGGAGGTGCCCTTCCAGACGAATCAGGAGTGGTACGCCACCTTTACCGGGGAGGACGGCTCCCGCTACGCCGTCACGCTGGAGGACGAGAACACCCTTGCCCTGAAGTTCTATCTGGAGGGCGAAGAAAGCTACATGAGCCTTGTCAGCACCGTCTATTTTGCGCGGCAGGAGGCCATGGGGTGACCGCCGCCGACCCACACCGGGAGGAATGCACCATGAAACACACCAAAAAGATCACCATCCTCCACTCCAACGACCTGCACGGAGACTTTCTGGCAGAGCAGGTGGACGAAAAACTGGTGGGCGGCGTTTCCATGCTGTCCGGCTACATCGAAAAGGTGAGGGCAGAGGAGCCCAACACCCTCTACGCCATCGCGGGGGATATGTTCCGGGGCTCGGTCATCGATTCGGAGTACAAGGGCCTTTCCACCATCGAGATCATGAACGCCCTTGCCCCGGACATCGTCACCATCGGCAACCACGAGGTGGATTACGGCATCGCCCACCTGCTGTTCATCGAAAAATGCGCCCGGTTCCCCATCATCAACGCTAACCTCTACATCAAAAACACCCCCACCCGGCTGTTCACCCCCTACAAGATCCTGCGGGTGGACGGCATGAACATCCTGTTCATCGGCATCATCACGCAGGATGTCATCAACCAGACCAAATCCGAATCGCTGGTGGGCTCCTTTGTGGACACCGCCGCCGCTGCCGCCGAGGTGGGCAAAATCTGCAACGCCCACAACAGCATCGACATTGATTTCACCGTGCTGCTGACCCATATCGGCTTTGAGGAAGACCGCCATCTGGCCCGCCAGCTGGACCCGGCCTGGGGGGTGGACCTGATCATCGGCGGGCACAGCCACACCTACCTGGAACACGAGGTGGAGGAAAACGGCGTGATCATTGCACAGGCGGGCACCGGCACCGACCAGATCGGGCGCTTTGATATCATCGTGGACACGGACAACAACTGCATCGATTCCTACACATGGCGCACCGTGCCCATCTGCGCCGAGACCTGCCCCCGTAACCCTGCCATGGAGCAGGTGCTGCAGCGCTTCACCAGCCAGGTGGATGAAAAATACAGCCACATCGTAGGGCGCTTCCGCCGGGAGCTCACCCACCCCCAGCGCACGCAGGAGACTGAGCTTGGCAACCTGTTTGCGGACATCTTCACCCGCAGCCTTGGCATTGATGTCATGCTCATCGGCTCCGGCAGCATCCGGGCCGAAGCTGGCGCCGATTGTCACCTACGGCGACCTCATCGAGGGTTTCCCCTACGATGACGGCGTATTCATGTTCAAGGTGACCGGCCAGCAGCTGCGCCAGATGCTCCATTACATGCTGCGGGAGGAAGCCTACACCGGCCATACGGAGTTCTACCAGCTGCCCTCCACCCTGCGCCTGCGGTACGACCGCCGCAAGGGCGATTTTGATTACTTTACCTACTGCGGCAAGGAGGTGGGCAAGGAGATCAGCGACGATGCCCTGTTCACCGTGGGGCTGCAGAACTACCACTTTAAAAACATCGAAAGCTTTTTCAACATCTCCTACGACACCCTTTGCAAGCTCCAGAAGCCCCGCAGCGTGGCAACCTCCTGTCAGGATATCCTGATGGAATACTTCCGGGAGCACGAGATGCTGGACGCGGTGGTGGACGGCAGAATGACCATCCTGCCCCCGGCGGCAGGAGAGGGAGACTGACCCATGGGCACAGAAAGGAGGAAACGAACCATGCGCACCTTCTCGCTGGTGCTGCTGGGGCTGGCGGTGGGGGCGGCACTGTTTAGCCGCAGCCCCCGCAGCCCTGCCCCGACGCTGGCTGACCTTGAAACGTTGGAGTTCTGGGAGCAGGGCAGCTATATCCAGCCCATCTCCCGCACCTGCCTCACCCGCACCCCCGAGGGCACCCGGGTGGAACTGGAACTGTACCACGAAGAAGTGTATCAGGAGCAGGCCGGGCCGGAACTTCTGGAACAGGCCAAGGCCATTCTGGAAGAGTACGGCGTGGGCGGCTGGGCAGGCTTCTCCGGCCACGACCCCAACGTGCTGGACGGCAGCAGCTTCCGGCTGGAAGCCGTCCTTGCCGACGGCACCCGCATCGAAGCCCACGGGGAAAACAAGTTTCCCCCAAACTACCGGGACGTGATGAGCGCTCTGGACGACCTTACCGCCGCCGCTCAGAAAAACGCCCTGCAGCAATACACCCCATAACAGAAAGGAGCACACCATGAAACAACGATTCTCAAAACGAACGCGCCTTGTCAGTGCCCTTTTGACGCTGGCCATGGTATTCGCCTTCCTGCCCTTCAGCGCCTTTGCGGCGAGCACGGCGAACCCAGAGATCGATTTTAATTCGCCGGATTTTAAGCTTAATTTCCCGGATGAGGAATTTCAGCGCTTTCTCAAAGAATGCTGTGACAAAAACGGCGATGGCAAGCTCGATGTGGATATCAAGAATATGACGATTCCAACCAGTTATGCAATCAAAAGTCTTGAAGGAATCCGTTTCTTTGAAGATCTCGAAAAGCTGGATTGCCACGGTATCGGCTTGACAACACTTAATGTTGGCAAAAATTTCAAACTGAAGGAGCTGGATTGTTCCCAGAATCAACTGAAAAAGTCGGTTGATATTCTTTCAAGCGGACTGAAAAAACTGAATTGCTCCAATAATAAACTGACCTACATGAATCTGGGCATTCTCTCTGGGCTGAATCTTGAAGAGGTGGATTGCTCCAATAATGAAATAACGAATATCGTAATGGATAGCGTGGGGGAACTGGTCAAATTTGATTGTTCCAACAACGACCTGATGACGTTGGATGTCAGCCAATGCTCCAAGCTGCAACAGTTGAATTGCGCTGGAAATCAATTGATGGAGTTGGATGTCAGCAGCCAGACTCAGCTGACAGAGCTGGATTGTCACAATAATAAATTGACAGAACTGAACGTGGAACAGAATGGCAGCTTGACATCTCTGATATGCAATGATAATCAACTGAAAACGCTGGACCTGAGCCAAAATTACAGTTTGAGTAATCTGAATTGTGCAAAGAATCGGTTGGCTTGTGTGGACTTTTCCCATATGGTCGGAAGCAATATAAATGCTGATGAAAACAGGCACCCTATCGCAGTCCTTACAGACGGAACATTTAACCTGAACACTCTGCCCGGCTTTGACGTGGGAAAGGCAACCAACTGGTACGGCGGCACTGTTTCTGGCATGATTCTGACAGTGAAAGATGGCAAGGATGAGGTGAGCTACCAATACAATTGCGGCAATGGAGTAAACCCCACATTCATCTTTGAAACCAGTCTGCCCATCAATGAGGATAATTTCCCCGATGATAACTTTAGAAGTTACATCAAAACCTATATAGCAGGTAGCAGTAATGTCCTCACGGTGGAAGAACGAAGCAAAGTCGAAACAATCGAAGTCGAAGGAAAGAACATCAGCAGGTTAGAAGGCATTGAGGCGTTCCCCAACCTGAAAGTGTTGAAGTGCGGAAACAATTCTATCCAGAAATTGGACCTGAGACAGAATCCAAAGCTGGAAACGTTGAAATGCAATAAGAATCAACTGACCCAGCTGGAACTGAGCAAGAACCCGGGTATCAACTATCTGTATTGTTCCGAGAACCAGTTGGAACAGCTGGACGTGTCGCATCTGAAGTTGGAGTATCTCTATTGCTCGCACAATGATCTGAAGCAACTGGATGTCATAAATAGTAAGTGGCTGAAAGAACTCGACTGTTCCTGGAATCGGTTGACAGGGCTGGACTTAGATGTGGCTCATAAACCCAATCTGGTAAGGGTAGAATGCCAAAACAACAAGCTGACATCGCTGATTCTGGGCGAGAACCAAATGCTGGAGAAACTGAATTGCGCCAACAACCAGCTGCCCCAGCTGAATTTGAACAATATGAGTGCCTTAAAGGAACTGAATTGCGCCAACAACCAGCTGACCCAGCTGAATTTGAACAATATGATTTCCTTGAAGGAGCTGAAGTGCCAAAAAAACCAGCTGACCGCGTTGGACGTCAGCAGCAGTCCAAACTTGACTACATTGGTGCTTAAGAATAACCATCTCACCAGCCTGAATTTGGACAACAATCCGAATCTCAATTTCACTATTACGGATGTTTACCATTCCGATTTTAATAATGTTTACACCGTTACCCTGAACCCTGACCGTACGTTTGACCTGAGCACTCTGCCCGAGGGCTTTGATATAAAACGGGTTACAGAATGGTTCAATGGTACAGTCAAAGGGAACATTCTGACGGTCAATGAAGGCACAAAAGTAGTGTACTATGGTTATCAGTGCATAACTGGTGGTATAATGGATGCAAGTTTCACACTGGATGTGACTGGCACCGGCGGCGGCTCTACGGGCGGCGGCACGGTAACACCTCCGGAACCCCCGGTAACACCTCCGGAACCCCCGGTGACGCCTCCCTCCGGCGGCGGTGACGGCGGCGCAGGCATCGCGGTGCTGGCGGTTGGCGGCGCAGCGGTGGCGGGCCTTGTGGGCTACGGCGTGTACAACTACGCTGCCGCCCAGAAACTGCAGGCCCTGCTGCCGGAAGGCGCAGCCATGCCCGAGAACCGCGCCCAGACCGCGCTGCTGCTGTGGAACACCGCAGGCCGCCCTGAGCCTGCAGCCCAGCCCGCTTTCCCCGATGTAGCGGACCCGGATACCGCCAAGGCAGCCCAGTGGTGCGTGGAGCAGGGGCTGATGAAGCGCCGCCTGAGCGGCAAATTTGCCCCGGGCAGCAGCATCCCGGCCTATCAGGTGCTGAACGCCTACCGCAAGCTGGCAGGCTAAAACCTCTCCGCTTTTTCAGGCAAAACCATTGCGGAGCACCACCATACAGAACCCATCTGGCAGATCTGCGGTGATTTGTGGGAAAACGTGCAAAACAATCACTGAATTTCCTTGGAGTATCCCTAATATGGAAAGAATTGAAGTAATCGTTCGTATTACAAAAGATCATTGTCCCCCGCAAGAGCAAAAACTGTTTGAATGGGATGAAAGGGAACAGGAGCCAGCAGGTACATTAAGCTACCCCGGCCTTGAGATCAATTTGGAACAACGTCGTGTTTTCAAAAATGGACAGGAAGTGTGCATGAGCCGTTATGAATATGGCGTTTTAAGCTTTATGGCACAGCATCCGGGGCAGCTGTTTACAAAGGAGCAGATCTTTGAAGCCGTTTGGCAGCAGGATAGCGAGAGCTGTCTGACCGCTGTTACAAATACGATTGGGCGTATTCGACAAAAAATCGAGGATGATAGATCCGCTCCTGTTTATATCCGAACGATTTCTAACCTCGGCTACCAATTTATGCCGAATGTTCTGGTGGGAAAAGACTCCTTATAATGATAAAAGCCATACTCAATGGGCAATTTAGACCTTGAGTATGGCTTTTGTCATTATCTGGAAAGACAAAAATTGACATCCTTGCAATCGAAAACAATCTTTTCTAAAATAATATAGAAAAAAGATTTTAGGGGGCAGTAAGATGTTATCCTTTGAAGATGTTCTAAAAGAGTTTGATATTTTTTTGCAAACGGCATCCTATTTAGAAGTTCTTCCTTGCCGCTGGGGGTATGTTCGGCTTTTTAATGAGGGCGACCCTATCAACTTCTATGCAGTCTTGTGCCGTACTCCGCAAGAGCTATATGACACACTAGAAAATGATCTTGCCATTGAAAAAGAGGTTCAAAATCCACAACGAGACTGATTACGAGAAAATTATTGTGTAATTCGTTTGTTTTTCGTGTGCTTTTATTGAATGGCCTGCTAAAATATTGTGTATTCAGACAAAAAGAACGCCAGAAAGGTTTACAACGTCCTCGCTGGCGGCTCAAGTGTTTTTATTCTGATTTGAGAATTCTGTCAAATGGATCGCAAGCGATCTTGTGGCATCCAGCAATGTCTTTCGCATTTCTGGAGGACAAGCAAGATAAATCGATTCCAACTCTCGACATTCGCGTTCTGCTTCTGATAGGTTCGGGTTGATAACCGAATCCAGGGAAAGTGGTAGGACATGGAGAATGGCACTTAAAATGTCAAAAGAAGGATTCTGCTTTCCGTTTTCAATATTGGCGATATACTTCACCGAAACATTACTTTTCAGTGCCAGTTGATCTTGTGTCATTTTCATCGCTTTTCGGACAGCTTTTATCTGCTTTCCCAGAGCGATTGCATCTGCATTCGGCATTATCATCACCTCAATAGTATTGTATCGTTCTTACAGAAAGGACGGTATAACATCATCGTTCGGGTAATTTTGTCCTATTGTGCTGATTTACGCCTTTTCCCGGTCGAGTTATAAAAAAACGGTAACTCGTCCGGGTGATTCTACGCGCCATCCGATCACAGTTGCCGTTTGTGGAGGTAACTGTGATTTTTTATTGGGGTAACGCATCAAAAAAAGCCTGTCTGCTGCCGTAGACCAGAATGTCAACAAACCGGCACAATCGTTCCGTTTCACCACCTATAATCATGCCGATGTGCAATATTGCGCCAGCTTCCCACTGTGGGAGGCTGGCGTTTTTGCGCTTTTAAGGGCAAGGTGTCGTGGGCCACCACGATCCTTTTTGTCCGAATGTTCACATTCCGTAAAATAACTGGAGGATTATTGATAATGAAATCGACCTATTTGCTTCCGTGGTTCAAGATGACCACATGGTACTTCCGACTGTCTCGATTGCTGGAAGTTTCCAACGTCAAAAAGCGCACCAAAAATCATAGTGCTGATGCCGACCGTATTTTCATGTTGGTGAAAAATCATGTGCTGGCCGTATCCGGCATGGGAGATGAAGCTCCGCCCACTCCCGGCGGAAGAAACGGAGGGAGTGATGTTTTATGATCCTGCTGCAACGGGTGAACGAATCCAGAACCTCCGAAAAGACCGTGAAGTGACACAAGAACAGCTTGCCATCGACCTGAACATCAGTGACCGCTACATGAGAAATCTGGAGAAGGGTGAGAAAGTTCCGTCTGTCGACCTCTTTGTGGAGCTGCGGGAGCGATTTGGCTCCTCGCTGGACTACATCGTCTTAGGTGTGTCTGCGTCCCAGCGGGAGCAGGAGCTGCAAGATCAGCTGCAAATGCTCCGCAAAGAACTGAAAGAAATGCAGCGGCGGATTCTTGTTATGCTGGAAATGCTGGGCGAATCTGCTTGATCAAACGCTTTACTGTTGTAAACCGGAACGATTGGTTCCGGTGAAAATGGCAAAACCGGAACTACTGGTTCCTAACGAGAACTTCGGTTTTCAAGTACACTATGGTCACAGCAAGGGCAACACCCCAGACAGGGGACGACAAACCCGAAACTGTACCGTGTACCTTAAAAATTGAAGAAGCAGCTTTTCGGTACTTCCAGACAATGATACTTCCGTAATTCGCGGCCCGGTCAGAAAGCAGACGGGGTGGCTGAGATGCCAATGGAGCGGTGCAAATCCGCCGCCGGAAAGTTCCCACCTCCGGGGTGTCGAGGACAAATAGGAGAAAAACAGTATTTTTCAAACCACCAGTTGAGGATTTCTCGGCTGGTGGTTTTACATTTCCCATCAAAATACCGATATGGAGGAAATCTATATGAGTCGATTTTATAACAACTGCGTAGACGAAGCCAGCTTGACTACCCTCTGCCCGATTTGTCTGGATTCCTTTCAGGGGGCAAAGGGCGTTCGCGTCCGGCGCGCAGACCCTAAGCAGAAGATCAAGGATGTCTGCACCTACTGCCAGATTCGCTATGGTTTCGATTATTATGTACAGCCCGATAAGAACGCTGGGCAGTATGTGAAGCGAGGCCATTTCGATGATGAATCTGAATGCGCTTAAAATCGACCCGGAGTTTCAGGGCAAGATCCCGCCCCTGAATTTTGAAGAAGAACAACAGCTTGAGCAGAACATCCTCCACGAAGGGCGGCTGCTGAATCCCATTATCATCTGGAATGGCTTTATTCTGGACGGGCATACCCGCTACCGCATCCTGCGGAAGCATCCGTTGATCGCCTACCAGATACAGGAGATCGAACTGGATAACCGTTACGCGGCTCTTTCATGGATCTGCCAGAACCAACTCGGACGCAGAAATCTTGACCCGGAACGAAAGAAGTTTCTGATGGGCAAGCTGTATGAATCCGAAAAGCTGGCACGGGGCGGCTCCAAAGAGCGGGCACACGATGAGAACGGACGGTTCACCTCAATGGTTCAAAATGATCCATTGAGGGCAAAGCAGCTCTCCACCTGTGAGCGCATTGCCGCACAAAACGGCGTTGGGGCGGCTACCGTAAAGAGAGCAGAGAAGTATGCCAAAGGCGTAGACGCTGCGGAAGATGCGGTCCCCGGTGCAAGAGAGGAAATCCTGACCGGGCGCATCAAGGCAACGGATGCAGAAATCACCGCCTTGGCAAAAACGCCAAAGGCAGAAATTCCTGCTGCTCTTGCAGAATTGCGGAAGCCAAAGCAGGAACGTCAGTCCCGAAAAGCCGAAACCGCTTCTTCAAAACAAACACTTTCTGAAATCAGCAAAAGCATCCAAGGGCATCAACGCCAGCTTACTACCGAAGAAAGAACCTCTCTGAAAGCATCCATCGACAACCGCTATCAGGAACGAGCCGTTGCAAACGGTTCCCTGATGATGTGCGAAGTGCAGGGTGCGAAAGAGGACTTCATTCGCCGCTGGAATAGCATTTTCAAAGAATACCCGGATGTTTTTGAAGATTCGGACTGCCGCAAGATTATTCACGACTTGACCGAAGATGCCGTACAGTATCTTCTGAAAATAAAGGAGAAAACGCTATGATGCTTTCTAACCTGAACCTTTCCAGCCTGCCGGAGTGCAACTTTGAGGTGCGGTACGTTGACAGCATTCTGCTGAATCCCTGCGCCGAATATCAGCGGCTGCTCCGCATGGGCAAGGTTGCACGAATCGCAGCAAACTTTTCGGAGTACATCGCCAATGAGCCGAAGGTCAGCTACCGGGATGGCCGCTACTTCGTCTTTGATGGTCAGAACACCATTGAGGCACGGAAAACGTGCAACGGTGGGCGTGACCTCCCGATTCGCTGCAAGGTATTCTACGGCCTTTCTAAAGAGCATGAAGCCCTGCTGTTTGCTGTGCAGACAGGCATTTCCAGCGAACTGACCGCTGGTGAACAGCTTCGTGCCAAACTGATGGCACACGAAGAAAACGCCTGCGATTTTGTTTCGGTAACGGAGGACACAGGCGTTCGGTTTGCACTGGATGGGATTCGCGCTCCATGGAAAATCTACTGCATCCGCTCGGCTTACTACATCTACAAGAGCTACGGCACAGCCCTTTACCATGAAATGCTGAGTGTTCTCGTAGATGCGTGGGGCGGCGATTCTGATTCCTTTCTGTCGGGCATCCTGCATGGCATGGCTCGTTTTCTGGCTCTGTATCAGGGCGAATACAGCCGGGAACGGCTGATTCTCCGGCTGCGCACAGTGCATCCCAAGACCATCACCCGGTTGGCACAAAACGACACTGGCAATGTGGCAGACCGCCACATGAAACAGATCCTGTCCATCTACAACGGTGCTGGCCGTACCCACAATTTGCTCTGCAAGCGGTGATGAGCATGATTCCAGTCAACCGAAAATTTTTGCGCGGTGATATTTACTACGCCAATCTGGAGCCGCACCTTGGCTCCGAGCAGGGCGGTATCCGCCCTGTGGTCGTGGTGCAGAACAACACCGCAAACTGCTATTCGCCCAACCTCATTGTTGCGCCTGTCACATCCAATACTGCAAAGAGGCCCGATCACCAAGCCCACGTTCTTGTGGACGGTAATCGGGCTTTTTTGCAGCCCTCTATGATCTTGGCAGAATCTGTCCAGACCATCAGCAAGGGACGGCTGATCCGCCCGATGGGGCGGTTGAGCATCCCGGAACTCATTCGGCTTAATTATGCGCTGCTGTATCAGCTCGATCTGAACGAATGGGTATGGAGAAAGGAGGCCTATGAACGCTATCTGCGATACCACCGCTAAATCGGAAACTATTTCCGTCAAAGGCTGCAAGGTCAAGATTACTTATGCGCCTGCGGATACGGACTGTCTAGATGCGATCCAGAAGCTGCTGCAAACCACCATCCTGCGCACGGCAGGGCACACCGCTGCCTGACATCCTTGTGTTCCTTGAATGCGTGAGATAAGATAAAATCGAACTGAACCTTGAAAACAAAATATGGACGAAACACGTTTGATTTTTCCTTTCTCACTCAAAGAAAGAGAGATTGAAATGAAAAAACGTGTCTATACCTTATACCGTGTTTCGACAAAGGGACAGGTCGAGAAAGACGACATCCCCATGCAGAAAGAAGCCTGCCGCAACTTTGCAGAAAGTCAGGGCTGGGAGATCGTCAAGGAGTTTTCCGAGAAAGGCGTTTCCGGCTTCAAGAAGTCTGCCAAAGAACGTGACGAACTTCAGAAAATCCAACAGGCCGCAATGGAAGGCAAGTTCGACATCCTGCTGGTGTTCATGTTTGACCGTCTCGGTCGCCGTGACGATGAAACGCCCTTTATTGTGGAGTGGTTCACCAAGCAGGGCATCGAGGTCTGGAGCGTGAACGAGGGACAGCAACGGTTCGACACCCATGTGGACAAGCTGATGAACTACATCCGCTACTGGCAGGCATCCGGCGAGAGCCTGAAAACCTCTGTCCGTACCCGGACAAGGCTGGAACAGCTCACCGGGGAAGGCCACTACACGGGCGGCACCGTGCCTTACGGCTACAAGCGTGTCCGTCTTGGCCGGGTGAACAAGAAAAATCAAGAGGTCTGTGACCTTGTGATCGACGAAGCGGAAGCTGAGATCGTTCGGCTGATTTTCCACAAGTACGTTTACGAGGGCTACGGCGCACAGAAGTTGAGCCACTATCTTTATGAACAGGGAGTCGTAGGACGGAACAACAAAAACATTCCCAACACCAGCATCGTTCGGATGATCAAGAACAAAGGATACACGGGATACCTCATCAACGGTGCGGTGGAGACGGAGTGCCCACAGCTCCGCATCATCGAACCAGAGCTGTTCGAGCGGGCACAGGAACTGCGGCAGGCACGCACTTGTGAGCGTGGTGGTACTTCACTGGGCACCAGCTCCAAAGCCCTGTTGACCGGGCTGGTTTACTGCGGTCACTGCGGCAACCGCTTGAGCCTGACCAGCAGCGGACGGACACACACCTACGCCGATGGGCATACGGTGAAAGAAGTCCGGCCGCGGTATAGCTGCTTTTATAAGATTCGGCATCCGGGTGACTGCGATGGGCAGTCCGGCTATGGTGTTTCTAAGCTGGATTCCATTGTGGAAGAAGTTGTCCGGCAGATCTTCGCACAGTTCCGCGAGGTTTCCCGGAAGAAGCTGCTGGAATCGGTCAAGACTAACGATGCCGCCCGCATCCAGAAGAAAATCAAGAAAATCCAGAAAGACTTGGAAGCCAAGCAGAAAGAGCTGGACGACCTGAAAGCCGAAACCATCCTCGTCATCCGGGGCGTAAGTGCCTTGGACAAAGAACTGCTGGGCACACTGGTGGCCGAAGCAAAAGATGCACTGGAAACCCTGGAAAAGCAGCTCGTGCAGGCGCAGGAAGAATACGAAGAAGCCACCAAAACAGCAAAGCGTAGCAACTACATCTGCAACGAGCTGTTTACATGGGCGGATGTTTACGACACCGCCAACCACGATGAACGCCGCGCCATCTTGCAGCAGTTCATTACGGAGATTCGTGTCCGAAAAGACTACGAAATCTCGATCACCCTGAACGCCAGCTTCAACCAAGTGGAACAGCTCAAGGCTGTGTCAACCTACGATGGTGCGGAAATTTTTGAAGGAATTTCCGAGAAGGGGGCATAAAAGCGATGCACTTGCCCGCAGAACTCTGCAAAATGCAAAGAAGGAAGCGTGAAACCGATGGATTTTCAAAAAGTACATGGATGACCCCACCCGGTTCGCATCCGACTTCAGGGTTCGGAGCCCGGCACGGTCTGCCAAAGTTTTTTAGGCATAAAAAACGCCGCATCGTACAAAACGATGCGGCAAATTGGTGAGCCTAGAGGGATTCGAACCCTTGACCTCTCGGATGCGAACCGAACGCTCTCCCAGCTGAGCTATAGGCCCATATTGATGACGCTGATAGTGTACCGCGTTTTGGGGCGTTTGTCAAGCGATTTTAGAGAGCGCAAGCGGGGGACTTACAAGCGGCCGAGCTGCCAGAAGGCCACGGCGCTGGCGGCGGCTACGTTGAGGGAATCCACCCCGTGGGACATGGGGATCTTTACGGTGTAATCGCAGGCGGCAATGGTGCTGTTAGCAAGCCCGTCACCCTCAGTGCCCAGCACGATGGCAAGCTTCGGCTCGGCGGCAAGGGCGGGGTCGTCAATGCTGACCGAGCGGTCGCTCAGTGCCATGGCAGCGGTCTTGAAGCCCAGTGCGTGGAGCTGGGCGCTGCCGTTTTCCGGCCAGTCGGCGGGGCAGGCGCCGATCTGCGCCCATGGTACCTGAAATACGGTGCCCATGCTCACCCGCACCGCGCGGCGGCACAGCGGATCGCAGCAGGAGGGGGTAATGAGCACGGCGTCCATGTTCAGCGCGGCAGCGCTGCGGAAGATAGCGCCCACATTGGTGGAATCCACGATGCCTTCCAACACAGCCACCCGGCGGGCGTGAGCGCATACCTGCTCCACCGTGCGGGGCGCAGGGCGGCGGAAGGCGCACAGCACGCCCCGGGTCAGTGCAAAGCCGGTGAGCTGTGCCAGCAGCTCCCGGTCGGCGGTGTACACCGGCACATCGCCGCAGCGGGTCAGGATCTCCTGTGCCGGGCCGGTGATCTGCTTGCGCTCCATCAGCAGGGAAAGGGGCTGGTACCCGGCGTCCAGCGCCCGGGCGATCACCTTGGGGCTTTCGGCGATAAAAATGCCCTTTTCCGGCTCCAGCCGGTTGCGCAGCTGCGCCTGCGTGAGCCGGGCGTAGATGTCCAACTCCGGGGCGGTAAGGTCGGTGATCTCGTGAATGACAGGCATGGAAACGCTCCTTTGAAATGAAGTTTTTTCTATTGTAGCACAAGCCGGGGCAGAATGCAAAAATCCCTGCTGCACACAGGGCACAGCAGGGATTGGAATGCGGAATAGTTTACTCAGAGCGCAGCGCCTTGACGGGGTTGCTCTTTGCGGCGCTGCGGGCGGGGATCACGCCGCCCAGCATGGTAAGCAGGGTGGCCAGAACGATCAGGATCAGTGCGGCCTGCGGCGGCAGAGATGCCACCACGTTCACATCGCCCGCGATGTGGTGGATGAGCATATTACCGGGGATGAGCAGCAGCAGGCAGAGCACTACGCCCATCACGCCGGAGCACAGGCCGATGATGAAGGTCTCGGCATTGAACACCTGCGAGACGTTGTGCTTGGAAGCACCGATGGCACGCAGGATTCCGATCTCCTTGCGGCGCTCCAGCACGCTGATATAGGTGATGACGCCGATCATGATGGAGGACACCACCAGCGAGATGGCCACAAAAGCCACCAGCACATTGCTGACCATGCCCACGATCTCGGTAACCGAGTTCATCAGAGTACCCACCATGTCGGTATAGTGGATCACCTTGTCCTCTTCGCCCTGCTGCCGCATGGCGGCGTTGTAGGCGTCCAGCTCGCTTACCACCTGCGCCTTGGTGTCAAAGCTGTTGGGGTAGATATAGATGCCATCGGGCTTTGCGTAGTCCACATAACCGATGTCGCTCAAAATCTTTTCGTAGCTGGAAGCGGAGGAGAGCAGGGTGTTTTTGATCATCTCGGTCAGGTCGGAGCCGGTCATGTTGATCTGAATGGCCTGCTGGAACACGGCGGGGTCGATCTTGAGTACGCTTTCCACCTGCGTGCTCAGCTGCGCAATGTTGCTCTGGATGGCCTGCGCGATCTTCTGTTCCAGCTGCCCCGCCAGCTTCTGGATGGCGGGCCCCATCTGCTCCTGCAAAGCGGCGGTGAGCTGGACCTGCAGCGCCTCGCTCAGCTGGACAGAGTAGGTCTCCATCACGGTCTGCAGATTCTGCTGGAGGGTATCGGCAAACTGTTCCTCCAGCCCGGAGGTGTCCAGCAAATCGCCCATGGATTCGTTCAGCAGCGTCTGGAAGGCCTCGGTTTTCATATAGGAGGAAAAGCCGATCTTGTCCAGATTCAGCAGACCGTTGCTGATGATATAGCGCTTATAGCCGTTCAGGATCTTTTTCATCAGCGCCTGCAAGCCGTCCTGAGAGATGTTCAGCTCTACGCCGTCAAACAGCTCGCTCATGTCCATCTCCATGTCCGGCAGCGGCAGTCCGCTGAGATCCAGCTTGAAGCTGGAGGGGTCGATGAGGGTGGCAAGGTCGAAAGAGCCATCAGTCAGGTCGAATGCGCCGTCCAGATCAAAGTGCAGGGCACTGGTATCGAACTGGAAAGCGTCCTTGAGAGCGTCCGTGTCCACCGAGAACAGGGAGGCGATATCCAGCATGCTGTTGCCGGCAGCATCGAAGGGCTCACCGGTCAGCACGTTGATGTCCGGGTCTGCCAGCTGCTGGCGCACGATCTCGCTGTTGGCTGCCTGATCGATGACATGATAGGTCAGATCGTGCAGGTAGTCCAGGCCGCTGTGCAGGATGGTGGAGGTGGCGTCTGCCTTGGGCTGCACGATGCCGACAATGGTCAGCTCCTCGCTGTCAGCCACCAGCTGCTGCATATAGGCTTCATCGTTCAGCTTGCTCAGCCAGACCTTGTGCTCAGTGTCGTAGACATAGCAATCGGTCTTGTTGACAAGCTTGAAGGTCATGCCAAGAAAATCGTCATAGGTATAGGTGCCGTAGTCCGTGGGCAGATCGATCTTCTGGTTCTTTGCATACTGCTGTAATATTTTGTCCAGCTCGGCCTGATCCCGCAGACCCATGGCGTACAGCGTGTAGTCCGAAATGCTGCCGTCCGCGTTCAGGGTCAGCACCAGTTCGTTGTACTTTTCCGGCCAGCGACCGGCCTTGATGTCATACTGATCCTCGTACAGGGCGGGGGTCTCGGCCATTTCGCAGAACACATAGGGGCTGGACATGGAGGTCATGATGTTGGTCACCGAGGCGCTCTCACTGGCAATATCGGAGAAGGTGGTGTCCGGGTTCAGCTTCTGCACGGTGCCGTCCGGGTTCTGACGGTAGATCAGGGGAGAAGCGGCGTAGGCGTATTCCACCGTGGCGTTGTCCCGGATGGTGCAGGCATCGCTGTCCAGGTATTCTTTCAGTGACTGCAGATCGTTGCTGGTGGCACCGATGTTCAGCTGAGCTAGCAGCTGGTTCACCGTGACCATGCCATCCGGCGCAGGCTCAGCGCTGGACGAAACGCTGGTGTAGGTGTCCGGGTCCATCATGCTGGTCAGATCCACGCCGGTGCTGCTGATCTGCAGCGGGTAGGCCGCCAGCGTGGATTTTTCCATGTTGCTGATGTAGCGGCTCACACCGTTGGAAAGGGAAAGGATCAGCGCAATGCCGATGATGCCGATAGAACCGGCAAAGGCGGTGAGCAGGGTACGCGCCTTTTTGGTGAGCAGATTGTTGAAGCTGAGGGAGAGGGAGGTGAGCAGGGACATGGAGGAGTGCCCCATGTTCCGGTGCACGGGGGCTGCGGCGGCTGCCTCGTCCTCGGGCTCGTAGGGCATGGTGTCGGAGCGGATCACACCGTCCTTCAGCTTTACGATGCGGGTGGCGTAGCGTTCGGCCAACTCCGGGTTGTGGGTGACCATGACCACCAGCCGGTCCCGCGCTACTTCCTTGAGCAGCTCCATGACCTGAATGCTGGTCTCGCTGTCCAGTGCGCCGGTGGGCTCGTCTGCCAGCAGGATATCGGGGTTGTTCACCAGTGCGCGGGCAATGGCTACGCGCTGCATCTGCCCGCCGGACATCTCGCCGGGGTGCTTGTGCAGCTGGTTGCCCAGCCCCACCTGCTCCAGCGCAGCGGCGGCACGGCGGCGGCGCTCGGCTTTAGAAACGCCCGAGATGGTCAGCGCCAGCTCCACATTGCCCAGCACGGTCTGGTGGGGGATCAGGTTATAGCTCTGGAACACGAAACCGATGGTGTGGTTCCGGTAGGAGTCCCAGTCGCGGTCGGTATATTTTTTGGTGGAGATGCCGTTGATGACAAGATCACCGCTGTCGTAGCGGTCCAGACCGCCGATGATGTTCAGCAGGGTGGTCTTGCCGGAGCCGCTGGGGCCCAGAATGGCCACGAATTCGTTGTCCCGCAGGTTCAGACTGACGTTGTTCAGTGCGTGCTGCACCAGCTCGCCGGTCTTATATTCTTTGTTGATCTGTTTGAGCTTGAGCATAAATGTGCCTTTCCGGTACTGCGCCGCCGGGCGCTGCTGCCTGTGGTTTGAAAGTGGGGAACGTTTGCAGACAATATCCTATTTATTTTAGCAAAAGAATGTGAAAAAATCGTGAAATCATATTGCGGAAATGTTGAAGCTGCGGCGCTTTTGCGTCCGGGCAGCGGTCTTGCCGGGAAGGACGGGGCAAAAAGGAAAAGTGGGAAAAGATACCGGTTGAATTTGCAGACGGAACGTGCTATTCTAAAGCTGACAGCGGCGCGTAGAGCATGCCGGAGGCAAAACGCCCGAAAATGCTCTGTTCAGACACTTCTTTAGGATTGTAACGGTTTCTCCTACCTTATAAAATATACTTCGTAAAATAGCAAAAGGATAAACAAGGCAGAAAAGAATTGGCCCTTGTAGTAAGGAGGAACTGAAATGGAACGTACATTTTCACCCATGATCCGGCAGTATTCTGCCATTGATGGTTTGCAGCAGGCGTATACGCTGGTGTATGCCATGGAGGTAGAGGGCACACAAGGTTGTCGGCTGACCCTGTGCCGGATCGGCAGCCGACAGCAGATCGTCAGTCAGCATGTTGCGGCAGCGCCGGAGTTCTGTTACCGGCTCCTGCGCTACTTGTGTGAAAATGGAGTTCAGCCGGAGCTCTGGCAGGATGCGGTCACAGACCTGACAGCTGCCGGGCTGGCAGGCGAGAAAGGCGGCGCATGGCGTGAACAGTGAGCGAACAGCCCAACTGCAAGTCGCCCTTGCAAGCTATGACCTGAGGGAGCTGCGTGTTCAGAAGCGTTATTTGCAGGAGCAGGGAACCGCCATCGTATGCACCTGCTTTTGCAGCGGCGAAAAGCTGCTGGCACAGCTGCGGCAGGGCGTCCGTTACGATGCCGTGGTGCTTTGCAGCGAGCTGACGGACTTGTCCGCAGAGCAATTTGTCCGGCAGCTGTACCAGTTGAAGGAGCGGCCGACGCTGTTGGTGCAGAGCCATGGCCGCAGCAGCGGCACGGCGCTGCAAAAGCTCCGCGAAGGGTACTACTGCGTAGAGGGCACCGAGCTGAAAAAGCTGCTGTGGCAGCTTTACCGGATGCCCGAGCGGCAGAACCGGCAGCTGGAGCAGCGGTGCAGTCAATTGTATGCAGCGTGGGGCATCCCGCAGGGGGATGTCAACGCCGGATACCTTTCCGGCGCGGTCGGCATCGCATGCAGCACCAGCCAGAAGCTGGCGATCCGCAAGGAGATCTTGCAGGCTGTGAGCGAGCAGTTTGATACATCGGTCGCTGCCGTGGAAAGCGGCATCCGCCGGATGGTGGATCAGCTGGAGGAAAAGCCGACCCCTGCGTGGCTGGCGTTTAAAGCTGATACAAGGCTGGGCAACGGTAAGCCCACCACCGGCAAGCTGATCTACGCGGTCAGGGATGTTGTGCTGCGGCAAAAGTCCCCGTAAGGCTTGCGCACGGCTGCGGCAGTTGGAACACTGTGGTGTTCCGTTGAAAAAATGGCATCGCTCGGGGAGGCAGAGCAATGGAGCAGCAAAGGACAGAAATGCGGTCTATTACAGCAGAGCAGCAGAAGCGGGTCGAGGAGGTCTGCTTCCGTTCGCTGGCGCTGATCGGGCGCAACTGTGAATATCTGGAGCAGCATTTTGACCGCACCGGTGCAGACGAGTCTACCCGGCAGGCGGTGGCGGATATCAACACCGCCGCCTTGCAGCTGGACCGCACCCTCAGCGAGGCGATCACCCTGCTGGAATTTCTGCACGAGGAAGCAAAACCGCAGCTGTACCCCATTGATCTGTGTGAGCTTTTGCAGCAGGTGGCGGCACAGTCTGATATGATCCGGGCACAGCTTGGGGTGGATATCCGGCTGGATTACGGCGGGTGCACCGCTTGCTGCGTAATGGCAGACCGCAGAGATGCGGAGCTGCTGTGTCTGCATCTTCTCTCCAATGCCCTGCGCGCCAGCCGGGAGGGCGGCTGCGTCTGCATTGCGCTGCGCCGCACCGAAAGCGGCTGGCAGCTGACGGTCACCGATGATGGCTGTGGGCTGCCCGGTGAGGATGCGCAGGCAGCGCTGGAAAACCGCCGCAGCTTTCTGGGCGGGGCACAGCTGGGGCTGCTGCTCTGCCGGGAGTGCTGCCGCCGGATGGGCTGGAGCTTACAGCTGGAGCCTGCGCCCGAAAAAGGCACACAGGCTGTGGTGAGCATCCCGTTGTACGCAGGCGAAAGCCGCCCCGATGGCACGGTGGAGCTGCGCACCGACTCGGAGACCGAGCGGGAACAGCGCAAGTATCATCTGCGCGCCATGCTGGTGCGGGAGATGCGCACCATGCCGGAGCGTGGTGACCCGGAAGAAGAGCTTTAATAAAGTGGCAAGGCCGCTGCACAGTGTTTTGTGCGGCGGCCTTGCTTATTTTGTGCCCGGTGCTTTCCTGCAAGCGCAAAGCATGGTATACTGAAAGCTGAAAACAAAAGCTTGGAGGAGCAACAATGACAAACAAGAAGCTGAACTACCCCGCCCTTGCCAAGGAGGCGGCCATCCTGACCGGAGCCGTTGCCATTATTGCGGCGGCGGTCTATTTTTTTCTGGTGCCCAGCCATACATCCGTCAGCAGTATTTCCGGCCTTGGCATTGTGCTTTCTAATTTTGTGCCGCTGCCGCTTTCGGCCATTACCATGGTGCTGAATACCGTGCTGCTCATTATCGGTTTTTTCACCTGCGGCAGGGAGTTTGGTGCAAAAACCGTGTATACCAGCGTGATGCTGCCGGTGTTTCTGAGGCTTTTCGAGCGCCTGTTCCCGGATTTCGGTTCCCTGACAGACAGTCAGGAACTGGATGTGCTGTGCTATATTCTGGTGGTCAGCGTGGGTCTGAGCATCCTGTTCAACCGCAACGCATCCTCCGGCGGGCTGGATATCGTGGCAAAGATCATGAATAAGTACCTGCACATGGAGCTGGGCAAGGCGATGTCCCTTTCGGGCATGTGCGTGGCGCTCTCTGCTGCCCTTGTCTACGATAAAAAGACCGTAGTACTGAGCATTCTTGGCACCTACTTCAACGGCATCGTGCTGGATCATTTCATCTTCGATAACAGCATCAAGCGCCGGGTGTGCATCATTACCGAGAAGGAGGAAGCGCTGCGGCAGTTCATCATCAACGACCTGCACAGCGGTGCCACCATGTACGAGGCTATCGGCGCATACAACTTTGAAAAGCACAACGAGATCATTACCATCGTGGACAAAAGCGAGTATCAGAAGCTGATGAACTTCATCAACCGCGAGGACCCCAAGGCCTTTGTTACGATTTATAATGTGTCCAGTGTGCACTATCAGCCCAAGCGCTGAGCGGCACAGGGAAGAGAAGCAAAAGCCGTGCCCGGGGCTTTTCCGCAGCGGAAAACCGTGGTAGAATAAGAAAAAACGGAAAGGAACAACAGCCATGGACATCAGACTGGTTTGCAGCGATATTGACGGTACGCTGCTGCAATATGGCAAAAAGGAACTGGAGGGCGAGATCTTTGACCAGATCCGGGCGCTGCATCAGCGGGGCATCTGGTTCTGCCCGGCCTCCGGGCGGCAGTATACCAGCCTGCGCAAGCTTTTTGCACCGGTGGCAGACTGCTGCGTGTTTATCTGCGAAAACGGCGGCACTATCTTTAAAGAAGAACAGTGCATCGCCAAAAATCCCATGCCGCGGGCGCTGGCAGAGGAGATCGCCAACGATATGTGGACGCGCAGCGAGGGACAGGGCGAGGTGATGCTCTCCGGCCAGAACACCGCCTACCTGATGGAGCGCGGCCTTGGGATGCTGCAGCGGGTGCAGTTCGTGGGCAACCACTACCAGATCATCCACAGCCCCGCCGAGGTGCCGGAGGACATCACCAAGGTGTCGGTGTACCTGCACGAGGGCGTGGAGAACTATGTGGAGCGCTTTGTGCCCCGCTGGAAGCAGGCGAACTGCGCCGTGGCGGGGCCGCTCTGGATCGATACCACCTTTGCCAACAAGGGCATCGGGGTGCAGTGTGTGTGCCGCACCCTTGGCATCGACCCCGCACAGGTCATGGCCTTTGGCGACAACTACAACGACGAGACCATGCTGGACGTGGTGGGCGTGCCCTACATTATGGATAACGCCGCCGCTCCGCTGCGGGCAAAATACAAAAACCACACCCCACGCCCGGAGGATGTGCTGGCGCAGCTGCTGGCACAGCAGCCGTAAAGGGGGCGAGCCAATGAACCGCAAGGGACTGGAACAGCTCATTTTTGATACTTACAGTGTAGAGCCGGACTACCCGTGGATGGACACCCCGGAGTCGGCGGTGTTCCGTCACGCGGCAAACCGCAAGTGGTTTGCGCTGGTCACTACCGTACCCAAAAGCAAGCTGGGGTTGCCCGGGCAGCAGCCGGTGGATATCGTGAACCTGAAATGTGACCCCATCCTCATAGGCTCTCTGCGGGCAGAGCCGGGCTTTTACCCGGCCTACCACATGAACAAGGAAAATTGGATCACCGCTGCGCTGGACGGCAGCGCCCCGGAGGATAAGCTCCGTCTGGTGCTGGACATGAGCTACACCGCCACTGCACCCAAGCTGCGAAAAAAGAACGCTTGACCGCAGCAAAATAAGAGCGGGCGCTGCAATTGATGCCCGCTCTCATTCGTATTCAGGGTAAAGGACTGCATTTTGCAAAAGGAGGAAGCTATGGCTATTTTTGAAAAGACCATCCGCAACCAGAACTTCGACACCCTGCTCCGCAAGCTGGAACACGCCATCCCGGACAGCAGCTGGTCGGCAGAGCTGGAAGCCGGCAGCGACTTCAAGGACGGCAGCGCCCGGTGCAGCGTGCGGGTGTTTGAGCGGTACAGCGTGGTGGGCGGTAACCGTCTCAGCCTGACGCTGACCTTGTTCCAGAACGGGGACGAGCCTATCCGACTGTCGGCCATTGCAGCGGGCGGCAGTCAGGCGGTGTTCTTTAAAATGAACACCCTCGGCGAGGACGCTTTTCTGGAGGATGTAAAGCAGCTGCTGGAAGAAATTTTGGAGGGGTAAAATGTTTTATAGTGGGTTTGACGCGCTTTTCAGCATCCTGTTCCCGCTGGTGTTTCTGTTTGTGCTGGGCATGATGCTGTTTACCGTGGTGGGCAATTTGCGCACATGGCGCAAAAATAATGCGTCCCCGCGCCTTACCGTCCCGGCTACTGTGGTGGCCAAGCGGATGAACGTTTCCCGCCATCACACCGCCAATGCAGGGGACATGACCGGCGCCCACGGCTATACCAGCACGAGCGCTACTACCTATTATGTGACCTTTCAGGTGGAAAGCGGCGACCGCATGGAGCTGCGGCTGAGCGGCACAGAATACGGCCAGCTGGCAGAAGGCGACACCGGAAGGCTGAGCTTTCAGGGTACGCGCTATCTGGGGTTTGAACGAAATTAAACACGCTGTTGCGCAGTATTTTTAAAGAAATCGCAGAAGCTGTGACAAAAGTATTATTCTTTTATGAATTTTAGCACTCTGCGCTTGACAGTGCTAAAAAATCGTGTTATAACAGTGGCGTGCTCAGGAGGAAGGGCAAAAGGAGAGCCGCAAGGCTCCCCGGAAAGCCCCTTGCAATGAGCTTCAAAATATAATTTTATACCCGACCCGAACGCCGGGATTGGAGGTATGTTTTATGTTTATGCCGACTGTTTTTCATGAGAACCTGTTTGATGATCTCTTTGATCCGTTCTGGAACGAGGGTGCACTGGAACGTATGATGAACCGTGAGGCTCGTGATACCTTTGGTAAGCGCGGTGCAAACATGATGAAGACCGATGTCAAGCAGACGGACAACGGCTACGAAGTGGACGTTGATCTGCCGGGCTGCAAGAAAGAGGACGTTCAGATGGACCTGAACGACGGCTACCTGACCATTCAGGCCGTGCGCAGCCACTCTAACGATGAAAAGGATAACAAGGGCCGCTATGTGCGGCGCGAGACCTTCTCCGGCAGCTGCGCCCGCAGCTTCTATGTGGGCGAAGTGAAGAAGGAGGACATCCACGCAAAGTTCGAGGATGGCGTCCTGCACATCCAGCTGCCCGCCCCGCAGCAGACGAAGGCTCTGCCTGAGAACCCGAATCTGATCGAGATCGAGTAAATGCCGACCGTGTGCGCCAAGGCATAACGTATATAGAATGCCCCCGGAGAGCTGCAAGAAGCCCTCCGGGGGCATTTTTGGTGTACAGGCTTTCGATGACGGAGAGGGGAGAAAGTACCTGTTTTTGCCAGAAAACTTTATTTTTCCACCGTTTCGTGGTATCCTTATAAGGCACACGCAATACAGGCCTGCGGCTGCACTGGCAGCGGCTGCGGACTGCGTGCGGCAAAAAAAGAACGTATAGAAGGAAAAAGGGGGATAAAAGTCATGGGCGAATTTGCCTTTCAGACTTTACGGGAAAGTATCACCTCTGCCATCAGGAGCAAGATCCTTACCGGGGAGCTGCAGCCGGGCACAAAGCTGGCAGAGCAGCGGCTGGCCGAGGAGTTCGGCTCCAGCCGGGCACCCATCCGGGAGGCGCTGCGGCAGCTGGAGCAGGAGGGCATGGTCGAGTATTCACGCAATGTGGGCTGCTCGGTGCGCCGGGTAAAGCCGGAGGATGCCTACGAGATCTATCTGCTGCGGGCAAATCTGGAAATGACGGCGCTGCGCTATTTTGACTGCAAATTCCCGGAGGAGGATCTGCGCACCCTGCGCGGTATCTTAGAGGAGATGCGCAATGTCCGGCCGGGGGAGCTTTCACAGATCGTGGAGAACGACAACCGCTTCCATGCGGTCATCGTGCAGCGGGCAGGGCTGCCCAGGCTGCTGAAATTCTGGGACGACCTGAACTACGGCAACCTGCTTGTTGGGGCGAACAGCGGCTCTAACCACGAGACGCTGGCGCAGCGGCAGAACGGCATCCACACCAAACTGTACGAGGCGCTGGCAAGCGGCGACACCGAGGCTGCCTGCCGCGCCGTCTACGCCCACTACATGGAGCCCATGGAACGGATGCGCAGCGCAAACAGCGCCGTTCAGGCAGCGGACGAAACAGCAAAATAAAGGGGAATTTGGCTGACCGGCTAAATTTTGACCAATCATTTTATGGAAATTGCAGATTGTCTACAATCTGCAATTATGCTATACTATCAAAGTGATTGGTCGAGTACTGCTGTATTTTAGTAAAATTGCGAAGTATATGCGGAACCTCGGCCTTCTTACAGGAACTTCCGCCCTGTGTGGAGAAGAAAGAGAGGAATTGTCCGTATGTCTAACAAAGAAAAAGCCACAAAGATCTCGTGGCTTACCCTTGCCTTCATGGCCTTTTCTACGGTCTGGGGCTTCGGCAACATCACCAACGGCTTTGTGTACTTTAACGGTCCGCAGGTCATCTTCAGCTGGATCTTCATGTTTGCCCTGTACTTCATCCCCTATGCCTTGATGGTGGGTGAGTTGGGCTCTGCCTTTAAAAACGAGGGCGGCGGCGTCAGCTCCTGGCTGCACCAGACCACCAACGCCAAGCTGGCTTACTACGCCGGTTGGACCTACTGGGCCTGCCACATCACCTACATTGCCAGCAAGGGCAGCGGCTTTTTGAAAGCGCTGAGCTGGGCGGTTTTCCGCAACGCGGAGACCTACGACTCCTTCCCCACCCGCTACATCCAGCTGGCTACCTTCGGCATCCTGCTGCTGGGCTGCTACATTGCAAGCCTGGGTCTGAACCCCCTGAAAAAGCTGCTGACTGCCGCAGGCACCTGCACCTTCGTCATGTCCCTGCTGTACATCCTGATGATGTTCGTTGCCCCGGTCATCAACCCCACGGCAGAGTACGTCCATGCCAACCTGAGCTTCAGCAGCCTCATCCCCAACTTCAACGTCACCTACTTCACGTCTCTGTCCATTCTGGTGTTCGCTGTGGGCGGCTGCGAGAAGATCTCTCCCTACGTCAATAAGGTCGAAAACCCCAGCAAGGGCTTCCCCCGCGGCATGATCACGCTGGCCGTCATGGTGGTCACCTGCGCCATTCTGGGCACGCTGGCTATGAGCCGTATGTTTGACCCCGCCATCATCAATGCTAGCGCCGAAAGCTTCAACGCCTACGCTGCCAACAGCTCCTACTGGGCTTTCCAGAAGCTGGGTCAGTACTACCATGTGGGCGATCTGTTCATGATCATCTACGCCCTGTGCAACGTCATCAGCCAGCTCGCCGTGCTGATTTTGAGCATCGACGCACCGCTGCGTATGCTGCTGGATAACGAGCACACCAAGCAGTTCATCCCGCAGGCTCTGCACAAGGTCAACGCCCACGGTGTGCACAGCAACGGCATCAAGATGGTGGCTGTGCTGTCCGGCTCCATCATTCTGGCACAGTCCTTCGTGCCCGGTGCTGCTGCCGTTCTGCGCCAGCTGACCAAGCTGAACTCTGTGTGCATGCCCATGCGCTACCTGTGGGTGTTTGCTGCCTACATCGCCCTGCGCAACGCCTACGATACCATCCCCGCCGAGTACCGCTTTGTCAAGAATCAGGCCGTGGCCAAGTTCTTCGGCGGCTGGTGCTTTGCCGTTACCGCCGTGTGCTGCGTGCTGGGTATGTATGATAAGGACCCCTTCACCTTTGCACTGAACGTCATCACCCCCGTGGTGCTGACTGTGCTGGGATTCATTCTGCCTGCCCTTGCAAAGCGCGAGCAGACCGCTGCCAAAAAGTAACCTGAATATGCTTAAAAAGGGCCGGTCAGCATTGACCGGCTCTTTTCTCAGGAAATTAGGAGGTTTATTTTATGATCGCATCCGAAGTCCGCGAAATGCTGTCCTTCATCGACGGCAACCCCACCGCATACCACACCACCGCCGCAGTGCGGGAGATTCTGTTGAAAGCAGGCTTTGCAGAACTGCTGGAAAGCCGCAAGTGGGCGCTGGAACCCGGCAAGGACTACTTTGTCTGCCGCAATGGATCCAGCATCATCGCCTTCCGCATGGGCGACCAGCTGGAAAATTACAGCTTCAACGTTGCCGCCGCCCATACGGATTCTCCCTGCTTCCGCATCAAGGAGAACGCCGAGATCCACATGGGGCAGAACTACACCAAGCTGAACACCGAGGGCTACGGCGGCATGATCTGCGCCACATGGATGGACCGTCCGCTGTCTGTGGCGGGGCGTGTGCTGGTGCAGGAGAATGGCGCCATCGTATCCCGTCTGGTGGCGCTGGATCGCGACCTGCTGATGATCCCCAGTGTAGCCATCCACATGAACCGCGAGGTCAACGACAAGGCTTCCTTCAACAAGCAGGTGGATATGCTGCCCGTGCTGGGCGGTGCCTGCGAGGAGGGCGCGCTGAAAAAGCTGATCGCAGAGGAGCTGAAGGTGTCCGAGGAGCAGATCCTTGGCAGCGACCTGTTCCTCTATGTGCGGGAAAAGGCCACCGTCTGGGGCTGCAACGAGGAGTTCATCTCCTGCGGCCGTCTGGACGACCAGCAGTGCGTCTACGGCATCCTGAAAGGTCTGCTGACCGCAAAGAACGCCCGCTCCATCGGCGTGGCGGCCTTCTTTGATAACGAGGAAGTCGGCTCCGGCACCAAGCAGGGCGCAGCCTCCACCTTCCTGTACGATGTGCTGCACCGCATTGCCCAGAGCCTTGGCGGCAACGACGAGGACTTCCACCGTGCGGTGGCTTCCAGCTTTATGGTCAGCGCCGACAACGCCCACGCCGTGCACCCCAACCACCCGGAGCACACCGATGTGAACAACTGCACCTACATGAACAAGGGCGTGGTCATCAAGACCCACGCAGGCCAGAAGTACACCAGCGATGGCATGAGCGTTGCCGCCGCCCGGGAGCTGGCTGCCCGCGCCGGTGTGCCGCTGCAATACTTTGCAAACCGTTCCGATAAGGTAGGCGGCAGCACGCTGGGCAATCTGGCCATGGCACAGGTGTCCATGAACTGTGTGGACATCGGCCTGCCGCAGCTGGCGATGCACTCCTGCTACGAGACCGCCGGTGCAGAGGACACCCTCTCGCTCATCAAGCTGATGCAGGAGCTGTACAGCAGCCACTTTGAAGAGACTGCCTTTGGCACCCTTTCCATCAGCAAGTAAACCGGTAAAAGCATAAAAAGGACTGCTGTGCGCTGCTATGCACGGCAGTCCTTTTTGCATAAAAGCTGATTTTCCGTGGCCGGTTAAGCCTGGATATAGAAATCCGACGGTAGTTGTGGTAAAATAAGGCATCCGGGAGCGCCGGGCGCTCCGCTGCAACATAAAAAATGGAGGTTTTCTATGAAAAAGACCTATCGCTCACTCTTTTGCCTGCTTGCAGTGCTGATGCTCAGCGTCAGCGTGCTGCCCTCTGCTTCGGCGCTGTTTTCCAAGAAGCTCTACTATTATGGTGTAGTAGAGGGCGTCAGCCGCACCGTGGAGGGCAAGGTGGAGTCCATTCTGGTGACTGCGGAAGAGCAGGAGACCTATCAGATGATCGTTACCGACAGCACCGTCTGGCAGGACCATGACGAAAAAACCACCTCCGACCCCGCTACCCTTGCGGTAGGCGAGCAGATCTGCGTGGTGCACGACCCGGCTGTGATGATGTCGCTGCCGCCGCAGTCGGTGGCGTACACCGTCATCCGCAACTTCCCCGCAGGCACGGATCTGGAACAGGAAGCTCGGGATGCCGCCTGCCCGGTGAAGAAGTTCTTCGCCGACACCCGCAAGGCCATTTCGGACTGGTTCTACCAGACCATGCCCATCTGAGGGTAAAGCTCCTTCCATAACGCAAAAGATCTGCTGCCCCATACCGGATGCAAGAATATCCGGGCAAAGGGGCAGCAGATTTTTTATGCAAACTCGTGCGGCTTTTTGCGGCAAAAGCACTGTATACCGCTATTTATTTTCGGGGGGGATAACGCGGAAGCGCTTTACCACCTGTTCCAGTGCGCTGATATCCACAGGCTTGGACAGATGCTCGTCCATGCCGGCTTCCTTGCTCTTTTGCATATCCTCAAGGAAGGCGTTGGCGGTCATGGCAAGGATGCCGTTGCCGCAGTAATGCCGCAAACCTGCAAAAACGAGCGGCGGGAGATCTTTTTTATCATACAGATACCTTCTTCACATTATCGGAAGGCAGTACTGCGCAGGTGCAGTAGCGCAGTGCTGCCGTAGCGATTCTTACACACCCCACGGGAACCCCCTACGCTCGCGGCCTGTCCGCACTGGGCATACGCCGATTTTCCCATAAAATGACGATCTTATTGTACCCTTGCAACAAAAGTGTTTCAAACGGTTTTTGAATGTTTTGGCATAGCAAGGGCAGAAAACCGCGTGCTTTGCAGGCATGCGGCATAAAAAAGCCCCTGATGCCGGAGAGCCCGGGATCAGGGGAGATAGTATTCTGGCACGCTGCTTTATTGCAACGGCTCTTTTGCGCGCAGACGCCGACAAGCATCCTCTTTTACAAGCTCGATGACCACCGCCGTCAGGGGGATAAAGAAGATGATGCCGATGATGCCGAAAAGCTCTCCGCCGATCATGGCAGCAACAAGGGTGTACAGCGGCGAAAGCCCCACGGACTTGCCCACCACACGGGGATAGATGAACTGATTTTCAATAAACTGCACGGCAAGGTAGACAATCAGGCAGCGCACCGCCAGCACAGGGTCTACCAACAGCACAAGGAACACGCTGACCACGCAGGAGATCAGCGCACCCACATAGGGGATGATGGCGCAGATGGCGGTAAGTACGCCGACCAGACTGCCGTAGGGGATCTTGAAAACAGAAAATGCAAGAGCCATCAGAACGCCAAGAATCACCGCCTCGCTGCATTGCCCCGTTAAAAAGTTTGCAAAGGACTGCCGGAACAGCCGGCAGAATTTCAGCACCCCGGCGGCGTGGGAGGGCTTCAGGTAGGCGCACACCAGCGTGCGGGCTTGGTGGCCAAGGCTCTCCGTCCCAAGGGACATATAGACGGAGATGATCAGCGCAAAGGAGGCGGTGACTACGATGTTCACCGTGGCAGAGACTGCGCCTACCGCGTTGACCAGCACCGTGTCGATGCTTGCGGTGACCTTGTGCAGCAGCTGCTCCCAGTTGATGCCCTCCAGCCAGCTCATCAGCCAGCTCATATCGGTGCTCTGTGCGCTGAGATAGGCGGTCCAGCGGGGGATATTGGCCTCGATCTGCACATACAGGCTGTGGAAGGACTGCACCAGTTCCGGGATCAGCAGGGTGAGCGCCAGCACCAGCACCAGCACAACACCCAGCAGGGTGATGAAAAAGCTGAGAAGGCGGATGGCTTTCGCCGAGGGCTGCTTTTTGGCCTTGCCGAACAGGCGGTTCAGCCGCTTTTCCAGCCCGGTCATGGGCACGTTGATAAAAAACGCCAGAATGCCGCCTGCCAGAATGGGCAAAACCAGATCTATCAGCTTTACGGCAAAGGCCAGAACGTCAGAAAGCCGCAGCAGCGCTACAAAAAGCGTTACCCCTACAACGGTAACGAGCAGGGATTGTTTTGTTTTTGGTTCCATGAAAAAGTTCCTTTCCCGGAAGATTGTGGCAACAGGCAGCAAAAATACCGCCTGCGGGCTCTTTTTGGTATTGTAATCGGAAGAAAAGGGCTTGTCAAGACGAGGGAAAAGGGAAACGGAACTTTATAAAAGCAGTTTGCGGTAATGTTAGCGGAAGCTTTTCAGCAGGGGAAAAGCGTGGTATACTTGTGCAGAGCAAATTAAAAAATTGAGAGAAACACAGCTCGGAAGGAAAGAGATCATGTCGAAAGATGAATATCTGATCACAGATGCGCCGCTGAAAGCGCTGACGGTTTTTGCAATGCCAATGATCCTTGGCAGCTTTTTTCAGCAGGTCTATAATATGGCAGACTCCATCATAGTCGGCCAGTTTGTCGGCTCCTCGGCACTGGCGGCTGTTGGTGCCTGTGCTGCATTGACCAATGTTTTTATCTGTGTGGCGCTGGGCGCCGGTGTGGGTGCCGGTGTGCTGGTAAGCCGCTATTTTGGTGCCAAAAACTATGGCAAAATGAAAACCATCGTGTCAACGTCCCTGCTCAGCTTTCTGGTTTTGAGCGTTGTCCTTGGCGTTTTTGGCTTTAGCTTTTCCCGTGCTATGATGAGCGGCTTGCAGACCCCCGCCGATATTCTGGAGGACGCGGTGCTGTATCTGCGGGTCTATTTTGTGGGCTTTCCGTTTTTGTTCATGTACAACATTCTTTCCACCATGTTTACCTCCATTGGGGAATCCCGGATCCCGCTGGGTCTGCTGATCTTTTCCTCCGTCCTGAATATTTTTATGGATCTCTGGATGGTGGCGGGGCTTGGCTTGGGGGTGTTTGGCGCAGCTCTTGCCACGTTGATCGCACAGGGCATTTCTGCCGTCTTTTCGTTTTTGATCTTCCTGTACCGGATGCGGCAGTATAAAAGCCCCTTTAAAAGGTTCGACCGGCAGGAGCTGGCTTCCATGCTCCGCATTGCGGTGCCGTCGGTCTTGCAGCAGTCCACCGTGTCCATCGGTATGATGATCGTGCAGGCGGTGGTAAACCCCTTCGGCACACAGGCGCTTGCCGGGTATGCAGCAACGATGCGGGTAGAAAATGTTTTCTCGCTGATCTTTGTCTCCATCGGCAATGCGGTCTCGCCCTATATCTCCCAGAATCTTGGCGCAAAGAAGATCGACCGCCTCAAAAAAGGCTACCACGCTGCGCTGGTGCTGGACCTGTGCTTTGCGGTCATTGCCTTTGCGGTCATTGAAACCCTGCACACCCAGATCTCCTCGCTGTTTCTGGGCAAGGACGGAACGGCGCTGGCCTATCAGGTGTCCGGTGATTATATGCGGTGGCTGGGTTACTTCTTCATCTTCATGGGCATCAAGATGGCGACTGATGGTGTGCTGCGCGGGCTTGGCATCATGCGTCCGTTCCTCATTGCCAATATGGTAAACCTTGCCATTCGACTGTCCGTTGCTCTGATTTGTGCACCGCGCTTTGGCATTGCCTTTGTCTGGCTTGCTGTCCCGGCAGGCTGGCTTGCAAACTTTCTGGTCTCCTATGCGGCGCTCAGAAGATCGTGGCCAACGGAAAATGCAGCGGCACCTCAATAATTTTGTGCAGCGCGGGAGCAGCTGCCTTGTTAAATAATCTACTTATGTTGAAAGCCTTGTATCCAACATTGTCCTGTGGTATGCTGGAGTGGTAATGCAAAAAGAGGAGGATCTTGAAGATGTTACAGTTCCCGCACGAAGATTTCCGGCTGCATGTGGGCTGGCGCACCATCAAAACGGCGATAACGGCTATGCTGGTGGCGGTCGTCTACTGCCTGCTGGAGCGCAACCCGGCGTTTGCCTGCATCGGTGTCATTTTCGGCATTGGCACCGATATGCCGGACTCGATCAAAAACGGCGGCAACCGTATGTTCGGCACCCTCATCGGCGGCTTGCTGGCCATTGCGGTGTTCTGGGTGTATCTGCGGTTTTACCCGCAGGGCGGGCACAGCATGTTATTAGCGCTGCTGCTGGGTGCGGCCATCGTGGTGCTGATTTTGCTGTGCCAGTATTTCTGGCCGGGCGGCGTGCAGCCCGGCGGTGTGGTGCTTTGCATCGTGCTGTTCAGCACGCCGGTGGAGACCTACGTTACCTACTCCCTTAACCGCATCTTTGATACGGCTGTGGGCGTTATTGTAGCGCTTCTGGTCAATTATTTTCTGCCGCGGGAGCGGGTGGTGGCCTGCTGGGAAAAGTTCAAGGGGTTTTTCCGTCCGGTGGAGCATTCCTGATGGAATATCCCGCACTGCGGCGTTTTTACAAAATAGCAAAGGGGCTGCTGCACAGAATCTCACTGTGCGGCAGCCCTTTTCCTGTGCGTGCCCCGGTCTGTTGCAGCGGTTTACTTTTGACAGCAGAAATGCTATGATACCCTTAGAAATGGCAAGGAGGAACTACAATGGGCATTGCAGGGAACGAATGGGGGTTTCAGGTGGGCACACTGCCCAAAGGTGCGCGGGATAAGATCAGCGATGTGCCGGGGGTGACGGTAGGGCACTGCACCTTGGCAGACGGTGCAGTGCAGACCGGCGTAACGGCACTGCTGCCCCACCAAGGGGACGTTTTCCACGAAAAGGTGCTGGCGGCCAGCTATGTCATCAACGGCTTTGGCAAGACCACCGGTCTTGTGCAGATCGACGAGCTGGGCACGCTGGAAACGCCCATCCTGTTTACCAACACCCTCAGCGTGGGCACGGCGCAGACCGCTCTGGTGAAGTATATGCTGGAGAGAAACCCCGACATCTGCGAGACCACCGGCAGCGTGAACCCGGTGGTCTGCGAGTGCAACGACTGCGGCCTGAACGACATCCGGGGGCTTCATGTCACCGAAGAGCACGTCTTTGCCGCGCTGGCAGACTGCAAGGCAGACTTTGCCGAGGGTGCCGTAGGTGCCGGGCGGGGAATGCGCTGCCATGGGCTCAAGGGCGGCATCGGCTCTGCCTCCCGGGTGGTGGAGCTGGACGGCAAGCCCTATACCATAGGTGCACTGGTGCTTTCCAACCACGCGCTGTTCGATGACCTCATCGTGGCGGGCACGCCTATCCATACCCTGCTGAGCGACAGCATCCCGCCCCACGAGGATAAGGGCTCTATCATCACGGTGCTGGCCACGGATATCCCCCTGAGCGAGCGGCAGCTGCGGCGGCTGTGCCGCCGGGCGCTGGTGGGGCTTTCCCGCACCGGGTCTTACTGCGGCAACGGCAGCGGCGAGATCGTCATCGCCTTCACTACCGCTAACCGAATGCCGCATTATTCGGAAAAAGCCCTGCTGCCCATGACCATGCTCCACGATGACGCCATCAACCCCCTGTTCCGGGCGGTGGCAGAGTGCGTGGAGGAAAGCGTGCTCAGCAGCCTGCTCCACGCCGAGACGGTTACCGGCAACCACGGACGGACTTTCCGCAGCCTGACGGAGCTCCTGAAACAAAAAGGCTGAGACCCTGCAATACAGAAAAAAGCCCTGCATCCGGTGCGGGGCTTTTGCTTTGCTCAATAGCGGCGGTGGATCTTTTTGGTGGGCTTGCGGCGGTTCCAGTTGGCGCACAGCAGCCACAAGCCGTAGATCAGGGCGGCGATCAGGCTGAGCACCAGCACCACCTTCAGGTACAGGCTGGTGAAGAACTCCTTCACCTTGTCCACCCCGAACAGCAGCGGGTTGCGGGCTACGTCCTGCCCGGCGATCAGTTCCACCACGCCGATGGTCTCGCCCGCCAGCTTCAGCTCCACCGTGCCCACCACATCGCCCTGCTGGATGGGGGCGCAGACGTAGTCCGGCAGGTGGAAGTATTTCTGGGTCACGGTGCCGTCGCTGGTGGAGGGCAGCAGGGTCATCATGCTGTCGTTGGGGTACAGCTGCAAAGTGTCGGTGTCGGAGGAATACTTTACCGGGATCTCTGCAATGGTCAGGTCGGTGTCCAGCGCAGCCTGAATGGAAAAGCTGTCGAACACCCAGTCCATCAGCTCGACTGTCTCGAACAGGGCAGGGCGGCGGTTGGCGTAGCCAAGGGTATCGCAGCTGTCGGGGCTTTCCATCACGCAGAAGATATAGGTGGCACCGTCCTTGTTGCCCCACGAAACATAGCTCTGGGTGCCGGTATCGTTTTTAAAGGCGGTCACGCTGCACATACCGCCCTGCATGGCGCTGCGGTAGTAGCCGCCGCCGCTGGCTTTGCTCAGCGCGGCGTTCTGGCTGACCAGCACCGAGGAGGAGCGGTGCTTCTCCTTGGCGGGCATGGTAAAGCTGGGCGCACCGGATACCTCCACAAAGGCGTCAAAGCTCATCAGGTAGCGCAAGATCAGGTACATATCCACGGCGCAGGTGGTGTTGCCGCTGTCGATGCCGCAGGCGTCCGTCCAGCTGCTGGCGGTGGTGCCGATACGCTGGGACAAGGTGTTCATCTGCGCCACCCAGCCGTCCAGATCTCCGCCGGAAAGGGTGTACGCCAGACCCATGGCCGCTTCGTTTGCGTTGCGGGTAAGCATGGCGTACATGGCCTCGCGGTAGGTAAAAGTCTCGTTGGAGCGCATATCCGCGTTATTGGTGTTATAAACATAGTCCGAGATGGCAAAGGGCATCTGGAAGGTGTTGTCCAGCTGGTCGGCGTAGTTGGTCAGCAGCACGGCAAGGGTCATATATTTGGTCAGACCGCCGGCCGACACCTGTTTTGTGCTGTCCTTATCATAGACGATGATGTTGGTATCCGTGTTCACGATATAGGCGCTTGCAGCCTGCACCTGATACACCGGGCTGGGGTCGAACATGGCCCCGGCGGGCAGCACAAGGCAGCTGAGCAGGAATACAAGCGAGAGAACCAGTGCAAAAATACGTTTCATGTGGACAATTCCTTTAAAAAGCGATAAAATATACGAGACACGGCTGCGCAGTGCGGCGCGCCGGAAGATCAATTTTGCAGCAAGTGTGCTGTGTTCTATAATAATAACAGGTTTGCCGGGGTGTTACAAGAGCCTTGCGGTGTTTTACACCGTTCTTTCGCTCCGGCAGGGAGGGCAGGAATGGTATATCTAACAGGGGACACCCACGGCGATATCCAGCGCTTCAAGCAGGGCAAACTGCGCTGGCTGGGCAAAAAGGACACCGTGGTGGTGCTGGGGGATTTTGGTTTTGTGTGGGACGGCAGCGCCGCAGAGCGCAAGCGGCTGGACTGGCTGCGCAAGCGCCCCTACACGGTGCTGTTTCTGGACGGCAGCCATGAAAACTACGACCTGCTGGCACAGTACCCGGAGACGGAGCTGTTCGGCGGCAGGGTGCAGAGCCTTGGCGGCAACGTGTACCATGTGTGCCGGGGCAGCGTGCTGGAGCTGGAGGGCAAAAGCTATCTCTGCTTCGGCGGCGCGGAAAGTCAGGATAAGGACGACCGGGAGCCGGGCGTGAACTGGTGGAAGCAGGAGATGCCCAGTGACGCGGAATACGACACCTGCCGCCGCAACTTAGAGGCGGTAGACTACAAGGTAGATTATGTGCTGACCCACGATGCACCAAGCAGATTTTTGGATTTTACCGCCCTTGCCCTTGGCGAGAACAACCGTCTGCACCTGTTTCTGGATGAAATACTGCTCAAACTGACCTACGAAAAATGGTTTTTCGGCTGCTATCACAAGGATGTGCAGCTTTCGACCAAGAGCCGGTGTGTGTTCTGCGATGTCATCCCCATGGGTGAGCGGCGCACCGGGCTGTTCCACCGATAGGAGGGAATATGCAGGTCACGGTAAAACTTGCCACCCGGGAGGGTGCGGCGCACATCAGCGGCATTCTGGCGGGCTTTACCCTGCTGGCAAAGCGCGGGGAGCTGACCCTGCGGGTGCAGGACGTGCGGTAGGGCAATCCCCTTGCCCGGGAAGCGCTGTTGGAAACAGAAATTGACGGCCGCACGGTGGTGTTCGACCTGATGGACGGCTACTTCTACAACGACCCGGCGGCGGTGCTGGCGCTGATTTTGCCGGACAAGCTGACCGGAAAGCGGGCGTATCTGCACCGGATGCAGCACACGGAAATTTGTGTAGCATCTACCGGACTGCACGGCTCTACCGGCTGGAAGCTGGCCGAGTATGTGGCGGCGGGACGCGCTATCGTCACCGAGCCGCTGCGGTACACCCTGCCGGGCGGCTTTGAAGAAGGCAAAAACTATAAAACGTATACCTCCCCGGCAGAGTGCGAGGAGAAGCTGCGGCAGCTGCTGGCAGACCCGGCGGCGATACTGGCTATGGCACAGCACAATGCGGCGTATTATCAGGCATGGCTGCGGCCGGAGCAGCAGGTGCGGCAGGCTTTGCGGCAGCTGGAGAGATAAGGGGGCGGGGTATGGAAAAACAAAAACGGCATAGCGGCTTTGAGGCGATGCGCATTCTCAGTATGGTGATGATCGTTCTGATGCACGGCATCGGGCATGGCGGGCTGTGTTTGCTGGCATATCTGGCAGCTTCGGCGGCGGGGCTGTTCAACCGGATGCTGGCGCTGCGGCTGGAAACCGCCCTGCACCTGAACGGTTTTGTGAATACCGTCAACGGCTATCAGGCACTGGCTACGGTCATCGCCTCGGCAGCAATGTTTTTGTTGTTCCAGAATATCCATATCCGCTCGGACTACTGGCGGCGCTGGGTCTTTCGGCTGGCACCGCTGTCTTTCGGGGTGTATCTGCTGCACGACAGCGATTTTACCCGGGCGCTGCTGTGGCAGTGGGTAGACCTGCCCCGGTTCGGCGGGGCGCTGCTGCCCTCGCTGGCGTACCTGACCGGTGCGGTGCTGCTGGTTGCCGTTGCGGGCTACGCGGCGGATGCCGTGTATCAGCGGCTCTACCGCCTGCTGCACCTGCCCGCACTGGAAACAAAGCTGGAGGCCCTGACCGCCCGCATCCTGCAAAACATTGTTGGGAGCAAAGAAGTGTAAAGAAAAGCGCCGTCGCACGAGTTTTTTGTGCGACAGCGCTTTTTTAGTTCATCGGCCCGGCCTTGTCGAACATCTGCTGCACCTGCGCGGCCAGCAAAGCGTGGGTAGGGCTTTCCAGCAGCGGGTCGGCAGCAAGCAATGCGGCGGCTTCGCTCTGAGCGGCGTGCAGGGTACGGGTGTCGTTCATCAAATCGGCGATCTGTAAGGTGGGCAGGCCGTGCTGACGGCTGCCGAAAAAGTCGCCGGGGCCGCGGGTCTCCAAGTCGTACTGCGCCACAGCAAAGCCGTCGGTGGTGGAGCAGAGGAATTTCAGCCGCTTCTGCACGGCCTCGCTGGTGTTGTCGCTGACAAGGAAGCACCAGCTCTCGGCAGCGCCGCGTCCCACACGCCCGCGCAGCTGGTGCAGGGCGCTCAGGCCGTAGCGCTCGGCGTTTTCGATCACCATCACGCTGGCGTTGGGCACGTCCACGCCCACCTCAATGACGGTGGTGGACACCAGTGCGTCCAGCCGCCCGGCCTTGAAATCCTCCATGACGGCAGCTTTTTCCTTGGGCTTCAGCTTGCCGTGCATCAGCCCCACCCGGCGGTCGGGCAGCAGCGCCTTGGCGATGTCCTCGTAGTAGGTCTTGACGGCGTTCAGCCCGCCGTCCGGCACATCCTCAATGGCGGGGCAGACCAGATACACCTGCCGCCCTTTGTCGATCTCGCTGTCCAGAAAGCGGTACAGGTCTCGTCGCCGCTTGCCGGTGATGCACCGGGTCTTGACCGGCGTGCGTCCGGGGGGCAGCTCGTCCAGAATGGAGATGTCCAGATCGCCATAAATCAGCAGCCCCAGCGTGCGGGGGATGGGGGTGGCGCTCATGACCAGCAGGTGCGGGTTCGCAGCCTTTTCCGCCAGTGCGCCGCGCTGACGCACCCCAAAGCGGTGCTGTTCGTCAATGACGGCCAGCCCCAGCCGGGCAAACTCCACCCCTTCGCTCATCAGGGCGTGGGTGCCCACCACAAGGTCGGCTTCGTCATTGCGGATGGCGGCCAGCGTGGTGCGGCGGGCGGCGGCCTTCATGCCGCCGGTCAGCAGGGCAACCCGCATCCCGAAGGGGGCAAGCAGCCGGTTGAGCCCTTCGGCGTGCTGCGCGGCCAGAATTTCGGTAGGCGCCAGCAGCGCGGCCTGATATCCCGCCCGGATGCACGCCCAGATGGCGGCAGCAGCCACCAGCGTTTTGCCGCTGCCCACATCGCCCTGCAACAGGCGGTTCATGGCGGTATCGCCCGCCATATCGTTTAAAATCTCCTCCACTGCGCGGCGCTGCGCCCCGGTGGGGGCAAAGGGCAGGCTCTGCCAGAAAGGAGCAGGGTCGGCGCGGCGCATGGGTGCCCCGGTGGCGGCAGCGCCCCGGCTGCGCATCCGTCCAATGCCCAATTGCAGCACCAAAAGCTCCTCATAGATGAGCCGCCGCCGCGCCGCTGCGGCCTGTTCCTCGGTGGAAGGGCAGTGGATGGCGCGCACCGCCTCGGCTTTGGGGAGCAGACGGTATTTTTGCAGCATCTCCGGGGGCAGCGGGTCGGGCAGCAGCTCCGCATGGGGCAAAAGCTGCCGGATGCAGCGGGAGATGACGCTGCTGGACAGTCCCTCGGTCTGGGGGTAAACGGCTTCAAAGGGTGCGGCTTGAATCTGCTCGGCGGTGCGCACCTGCGGGTTGACCATCTGGCGGCGCAGCATCCCGCCGGTAACGATGCCCTGAAAATAGTATTCCTGCCCCAGCTGCAATTTTTGGGTGGCGTAGGGGTTATTGAACCATGTGATCTCCAGACTGGCTACATCGTCTCCGGCAGTGATGCGCTCCATGCGCCGCCCACCCGGCAGAATGCGCCCGCCGGGCTTTGCAAATACCTCGGCTTTTACCACACATTCAGTGTCGGCGGGGGCTTCTGCAATGGAGTAGGGCTTGGAAAAGTCGATGTACCGCCGGGGGTAGTGGCACAGCAGGTCTGCCAGCGTCACGATGCCCAGTTTTTCAAACCGCTCTGCGGTCTTGGGGCCGACCCCTTTCAGGTAGCGCACCGGGGTGTCCGGGGTCAGGGTAGTGCGGTTTTCGGTGGGCATGGCGTTTCAGCTCCCTTCTAAGCGTAGTATAGCCATTGTAACACGGACGGGGAACAGATGCAAACACTTTGCCTTTGTGCGGCAGCTGTGGTACACTGGCAGCACAGAAAAAAGAGAGGAGAGAATCGTATGGAAATACGCAATGCGACTATGGACGATCTACACGCCATTGACGCCGTGGAGGCAGCGTGCTTTCCGGCAGCGGAGGCTGCCACGGCAGAAGAATTTGCCGGGCGGCTGGCACACTATGCCGGCCATTTCTGGCTGCTGTTTGAGCAGGGGGAACTGGTAGCCTTTGTGGACGGCTTTTGCACCGACACGCCCGACCTGACCGATGCAATGTACGCAGACGCTGCCCTGCATGATGAAAACGGCGCATGGCAGATGATCTTTGGGGTGAACACCCTCCCGCGCTGCCGCCGCCGGGGCTATGCAGGGCTGCTGCTGCAAAGAGCCATTGCAGATGCCCGCGCGCAGGGGCGCAAGGGGTTGGTGCTGACCTGCAAGGAGAAGCTTTTGCACTATTACGCAAAATTCGGCTTTGTGAACGAGGGCGTTTCCACTTCCACCCACGGCGGGGTGGTGTGGTACCAGATGCGGCTGCGCATCTCATACGGGAACACCCTGCCCACGGAGTTTTGCCGCATGGTGTGAGGGAGAGCGCTTGTGCCGGAGCGTGCGTTTTTCATTATTTTTTGCGGCGCGGAAGAGCCTGTTGCAGCGTCGAATTTTGTTGAAAGGGGCAAAGCAGGGGGTATAATAAAAGGGAGACAAAACAATAGGAGGCATCTGTATGAAACAGTCCACAAGACTTGTGCCCTTGGTGATGTTGCTGCTGTGGATGTTGTTGGCTCTGCCGGCAGCGGCAGCGGCTCCCGAGACTACCGTGCAGCAAAACGGCATCTACACCATCTATTTTGAGACCGGCGGCGGTGTGGGGATCCCGGTGATCGCCAGCACTACCTCTACGGGCAGGCTGAACTCTCTGCCCACCCCCACCATGTCCGGCTATACCTTCGAAGGCTGATATACCGATCAGTTGGAAGGGAACAAGATCACTGTGAACACAGAGTTCGGCGCGGACACCACGATCTATGCGCATTGGGTGCCCAATGCCTCCGACAAGACCCCGGCAGTCACAAAGCCGGGCACTGCATCGACAGACGGCTTTGCGTGGAAGGCGCATGTTGGCACGATGCTGGTGGCAGGTACGATCCTGCTGACCATGGCCGTGCTGTATCTGCGCTGAGACGTTTCGTTCAGAAAAGAGGTTTCTTATGATGAAGTATTCTGCCCAGACGATCCGGCTTCCGGCATAGTACGCCCTGCTGGCACCCGAGGAACAGGCTGCTGCGGGCGCAGTGGTCACCATCACTGCACCGGCAGAGCAGGACGGAAAGCCCTTTGCCCGCTGGAAGGTGGAAGCCGGTGACATCACGCTGGCCGAGGAGACCGCCCGCCAGACCACCTTTGTAATGGGCAGTCTGGATGTTGAGGTGACGGCGTGCTACGACACGAAGGACTCCCCCACCCCCGCCCCCGGCGGCGATGGAGACGGCGGCGGAGCGATCATTGCGTTGGCCGCAGGTGCGGCCGCTGTGGCGGTGGCAGTCGGTGTAGTGACTACTGTGGCACCGGTGGCTGTGCGGGGCAGGATAGAGCTGGCAGATCATACCGTACCGGCCAACGCACGCATCTCGCTGCTGCAATGGCGCAGCAGCAGACCGGCAAGCTTTCTCAGTCCACGACCAGCGACCAGCTGAGCATGACCGCCACCGACAGCCTGAGCGCCCTGCTGCTGGCGGGAATGCCGGACGCAGACCCGGACGCAGAAAACGGCGGCAGCGATGCCCAGAACTACCGGGTGATCGATGCAGGCGTAACGGGACAGACCGCCACAGTGCGTTATTTTGCCGCCGGTACGGCAGACCTTGTGGTGGGCATTTACAGCACCGACAGCAAGCAGCTGCTGGCCAGCGGCACCATACAGGTGGAGTAGACGGAAGAGACCATGGCAGAGATCCCGCTCACCGGCACGCTGCCCCAGTATTTTGTGCTCAAGGTATTTCTGCTGGACACGGAAGAGCACAGCGCCCTGAGCGATACTTATGTCAGCACTTTGTTTACCGAGGAAATGTCTGACCTGAAGGAAGCCAAGGCCAGCGACTTTGACCCGGAACTGGTGGTCAATCTGGACGAGCGGGATGACACGAACTTTGGTGTGGTAAAGGCCGATGTCGCAGTGCTGGACAATGACACGGTGGCACCCGATGAAAACGTCATCACGCAGGACGCCGACAGCTATGTGTATACCGTTGAAAACCCCACCGAGGAGTTCCGGGACCTGCAGGCAGGCGATACCTTTGTTTACCACAGCCCGGAAGGACTGCTGGTGGCCCGTGTGCAGGACATTCAGGAGGAAGGCGGCAAACTTGTCATTACTGGTGACGAGGAACTGGACATCCGGGATGTGTTCGACCTGTTGAAGATCGACAGCGATCAGGACAGCAGCGAATTCCACTATGTGGAGGGCAGTGCAGAGAGCGGCGCGGATGGCAGTGTGACCAGCAACGTGACCGTGCAGGAGTCTGCGATGGTGGATTTCTCGCCCGAGGCGCTGGAGTATACCGGTGAAGGAGCCGATGCCATCCATGCGGCTGCGGACGATGCAGAGGCGGACAACGGCTTTGTGGATGATCTGACGGAAGAAATCGGCAACATATTTGAGACCAAAAAGGACAACAAATCAAAGGGAAATGTCTTTGCGGGTCCTGATGGACAAGGAGTACAAGAAGAAGTATACGGATGATCTGGAATACTCCGTTATGCTGCATGTTGATTCCAGCGTTGCAGTGAATACCATAAAATCACAGACTGCTGCGGACAGCAGGGTGCGGTTTCATTTACTGTCAGCACTCGTCGTACTGTTTTTGCAGATATTGCAGGCACTGGACGGCGTTTTCCGGGGTGGTGTTCTCCAAGGTGGCGAACACATAGGGCTTCTGCTCTTTGGCAAACCGCAGAATGGTGCGGTAATCGCCCATGCCGCCCTGCCCGGCACCGGTGGCAGCCAGCTGCCCGCCGGCATCCTGCCGCAAAAAGTCCTTGAAGTGGATCATGGCCACGTCCTTGCCCAGCAGTTCGATGGCCTCGGCGAACACTTCCTCCCGGCGGTCTACGTTTTCCATGTTCAAAAGGTTCACCGGATCCAGCAGAATTTGCAGATTGGGGCTGCCGATCTCGTCCAGTACAGTGCGGGCGCGGCGGGCGTCATACACGATATGCTTGACCACCGGCTCAATGGCAATGGTCACGCCGTACTGCTCGGCGCAGCGCACCACCGGCTTGAAGTTTTTGATAAAGGTGGCAAGGGCAGCATCGCTGCGGCACGCCGGGCAGAACTTGTACTCTGCGTTGGGTGCACCGGTCTCGGTGCCCACCATGCCGCAGCCCAGCAGGCTGGCAAAACGGATATGCGCGTAGTACTTTTCCTGAATGGCGTGCAGAGCATCCGCATCCGGGTGCGCCAGATTCAGGTAGTTGCCCAGTACCGCGATGTCCAGCTCGTTTTTGGCAAACAGGCGACGCAGATAGGCCGCGTAGCCGGGGGTGAGGGCAGAGGGGGTGTTGGGCACCTCCTTCAGGGATTTGCTTAGTGCCAGATGCACGCAGGAAAAGCCCTTCTGGTGCACCAGCGGCAGCACCTGCTCAATGGGCAGCTTTTCCGCGTCGTGCAGACGCAGACCGAATTGGATCATGCTTGGTTCCTCCTTTGGTTTGGGTGCTTTTTTCCATTATACACCCAAAACGCCCGCGGGGGAACACCTTAGATGTCTTTTGGCAGGTGCTGTTTGTTCCCCCGGGTGGTACCCGACGGCGCAGGTACTACAGAAGTGTGTTATGCAGAGGATGAAATGCTGATTTGTTGGCTTCTTTGTTAGATTATGCCATGATTTCAGGTGATTTTAGGCTGTTTTTGACAAAAAATAAAACGCACAGGCGAGTTCAATACATCGTCTGTGCGTTGCTTTATGGAGCTGGTGACAGGAGTTGAACCTGCAACCCACTGATTACAAATCAGTTGCGCTGCCATTGCGCCACACCAGCAAAGGTTACTAGGATAGTATAACACAGGCACGGCCATTTGGCAAGGATTGTTTTTTGCGGGGGATGATAATCCTTGAAAACAGACAAAAATAACAGAAAACAATACACAAGTATAAAAATATGCTACAATTTTAAACAATTTTACATTGCAAATTTTTTGACGATGTGCTATGCTGAAACGTAGAGAAACGCCGCCGGAAAGGCGGCTGCAAACAGATTTGGAGGATTTGTATTATGGCTGACCGCATTGTTCTGAATACCATCTCCTACCACGGCCACGGTGCTATCGAGAACATCGTTCCCGAGCTGACCGCCCGCGGCTACAAGAAGGCTTTCGTCTGCTCCGACCCCGACCTGATCAAGTTCGGCGTTACCAAAAAGGTCACCGACCTGCTGGATGCCGCAAACTTTGCCTACGCTGTTTACAGCGAGATCAAGCCCAACCCCACCATCGCCAACGTACAGGACGGCGTGGCTGCCTTCAAGGCCGCCGAGGCTGACTGCATCGTGACCATCGGCGGCGGCTCCTCCATGGATACCGCAAAGGCCATCGGCGTCATCATCAATAATCCTGAGTTTGCGGACGTCCGCTCTCTGGAAGGCGTTGCTCCCACCAAGAAGCACGCCGTGTTCACCATCGCAGTGCCCACCACCGCCGGTACTGCTGCTGAGGTCACCATCAACTACGTCATCACCGATGTGGAGAAGAAGCGCAAGTTCGTCTGCGTCGACACCAACGATATCCCCGAGATCGCTGTGGTCGACCCCGATATGATGTCCTCCATGCCTAAGGGCCTGACTGCTGCTACCGGTATGGACGCTCTGACCCACGCCATCGAGGGCTACATCACCAAGGGCCACTGCGTTATCTCCGATATGTTCCATCTGGAAGCCATCAAGCTCATCAGCCAGAGCCTGCGCGGCGCTGTGCAGAACTCCCCGGAGGGCCGCGAGGGCATGGCTCTGGGTCAGTATATTGCCGGTATGGGCTTCTCCAACGTGGGTCTGGGCATCGTGCACTCCATGGCACACGGCCTGTCTGCCCTGTATGACACCCCCCATGGTGTGGCCTGCGCTATCCTGCTGCCGGTGGGTCTGGAGTACAACAAGAGCGTTGCCGGCGAGCGCTACCGCGCCGTGGGCAAGGCGATGGGCGTTATGGGCATCGACGAGATGAACGATGTGGAAGCCGCTGATGCCACCATCGCTGCCGTCAAGCAGCTGAGCGCAGACGTGGGCATCCCCGCAAACCTGCACGGCATCCTGAAGGAAGAGGACATCCAGTTCCTCGCCGAGTCCGCTTTTGCAGACGCCTGCCGTCCCGGCAACCCCCGCGACACCAGCGTGGAGGAGATCGTGGAGCTGTACAAGAGCCAGCTGTAAGCTGTAAAAAATAAACTCCGAGAGCCGCTGCACCGTGTTTGTGCAGCGGCTTTTTTAGCGGAATGATGCGTTCGTAAAATGAAATCCCGTACCAATTGTAACATTTTCAGCCGTCCTCTTGTATAAACCGGCGCAAGCGAGTACAATCAGAGCATAAAATTTGAAGGCGAGGAAAGCGCGATGACACTGAATTTCTACACGCTGGGCGTGCTGTATCTGGTCTATTCCTTCCTTGGGTGGGTAGGGGAGACCGTGGTGGCTACCTTCCGGGGCAAGCGGTTTGCAAACCGCGGCATGGCGGCGGGGCCGTTCTGCTTTGTGTACGGCACTACGGCCATCCTGATGGCAGTGGGCTTTGCAGATATGCGCACAAAGCCGGTGGCGTTGTTTGTGGCCTGTATGCTCACGGCTACCGTGGTGGAGTGGCTCACGGCAAAGCTGCTGGAACGGCTGCACAACCGCAAATGGTGGGATTACTCCGATAAAAAGTTCAACCTGAACGGCTACGTCTGCCTGCAATACTCGGTGCTGTGGGGCGCGCTGGGCATGGTGACCGTGCTTTGGGGCAACGGGCTGCTGCTGCGGCTGTGTGCCCTTGTGCCGGGCTGGCTGCTGCATCCGCTGGTGTGGGCGGCGCTGGGCATCGCGGCGCTGGACCAGCTGGGCTCGGCGGTGCTGGTGGGGCGGTATGCAGCGCAGCACCCGGTGCTGGAACAGCTGAACCAGAAACTAGAGGCGCGCTCCGATACCCTGCGCCGCCGCATTGCCGTGTATGTGGAAAAGCGCATCCAGCGCGCCTACCCGGAGGCCGCCCGGCAGCAGCCCACAGCGGTGCAGAAGGGGCAGGCCGACTTCCTCAGCGTGGGCGACCTGCTGTGGCTGTTCGTCATTGGGGCGTTTCTGGGCGATATGGTGGAGACCGTGTTCTGCCGCCTGACCGCCGGGGTATGGATGAGCCGTTCCAGCTTGGTGTGGGGGCCTTTCAGCGTGGTGTGGGGTCTGGCGCTGGCTATGGCTACCGTGCTGCTGCGGCAGAATCAGGATAAAAGCGACCGCTATCTCTTTGCCTTCGGCACGGTGCTGGGCGGCGTATATGAATATGTGTGCAGCGCCGTCACAGAGCTATTGTTCGGTACCGTGTTCTGGGATTACAGCAAGTTCAAGTTCAATCTGGGCGGGCGCATCAACCTGCTGTACTGCTTTTTCTGGGGCATTGCGGCGGTGCTGTGGATGCGCTACGGCTACCCGCTGGTGCTGAAGCTGATAAAAAAGGTGCGCGGCCATATCCGTCCGTGGATGACGGCGGCGCTGGCGGTGTTCATGGCGGTGAATATGCTTACCAGCGCGCTGGCACTGGCGCGGTACAATGCCCGCACCAGCGGCGAAGCGCCCAACGGACAGCTGGAAGTGTTCCTTGACGCGCATTTCGACAACGCCCGCATGGAGCGCATTTACCCCAACGCCAAAAAAGTGACCAAGGCAGAGTAAAACCCATATTTCCCCTTGCGTTTTTGCCGGAAAACCGGTATAATATTCTTTGGATAAAAGGGAGTAAGGGGCGTACCTTGGTTAAAAACGGTGCGCTGTACTGTGGCGACAAACCCGGCAGAAATGCCCGATGCAGTACCGGATGCTTGAGACTTTTATCACATTTTCCCGTTCCGGGCAGGATGTGATAAAGGTCTTTTTTTGTGCCTCTGCTGCCATCATTTAAAAAAAGGAGAGATATTATGCTGATCCCTGTTCTGTTGTTTATCGTGGGTCTGCTGTGCCTGATCAAGGGCGGCGACTGGTTTGTGGACGGTGCCACCGGCATCGCCCGCCGCTTCCATGTGCCGGAGCTGCTCATCGGTGCCACGGTGGTGTCCATTGGCACCACCCTGCCGGAGGTCATGGTGTCCACCACCTCTGCCCTGACCGGTCACGGCGAGATCGCCTACGGCAACGCCATCGGCTCGGTCATTTGCAACGCTGCACTGATCGCCGCCATCACCATTGCGGTGCGCCCGGGCAAGGTTGACCCCAAGAGCCTGCGCACCCCGGTAGCCTTCTTCTTTGTGGCTGCCGCTTTCTATGCCGGTGTGGCCTACACCACCGGCTCCTTCACCCGCCCGGTGGGTCTGATCCTGCTGGCCATATTCGTGGCTTACATCGTGTGCAACGTGCTGGCTATGAAGAACGCCCCCGCCCCGGAAGAGGAGGAGCAGGCAGAGGAAGGCTCCTTTGCCAAGGAACTGGGTCTGCTCGCCATTGGCGCAGTGCTCATTGCTGTGGGCGCTGACCTGCTGGTGGACAACGGCACCCTCATCGCACAGGCACTGGGCGTGCCGGAGTCGGTCATTGCGCTGACCTTTGTGGCACTGGGCACCTCGCTGCCGGAGCTGGTCACCGCCATTACCTCGCTGGCCAAGGGTCACGGTGCGCTGTCGCTGGGCAATGTCATCGGTGCAAACGTGTTCAATCTGGTACTGGTCAGCGGCGTGTCCGTCACGCTGGCACCCTTCAGCATCCCGCAGAACTCCACCATCGCAGGCATGAACGCCTCGCTGGTGATGGATATCCCGGTCATGTTTGCCGTGATGCTGCTGCTCACCCTGCCCGCACTGATCAAGGGCAAGCTGAGCCGCCCGCAGGGCATTGCACTGCTGTGCATCTATGCCGCCTTCTGCGCCGTGCAGTTCAGCATCTGATCCGCAAGTTAATAGTTAAGGCTGCTGCACAGGGTTTTGTGCAGCAGCCTTTTTATGTGGGACGACTTGGAATGCGCTCCGCGTTCGCTTTGCGCATCATCATCGGAAAAGATATTTTTTGTTTTGGAGTTCTGAAAAACCTGCGGACTTTTCAGAACTCCTTTTTCACAGGAGGGATATAGAGGTAAAGGACAGCCGCGCGGCGGGGACGCTGCGGCACGAAAGTCAACTTTTGAAGATCGACCCGGAGCAAGAGCCTTCACCCCTTCCGGGGAAGGGAATGGCTTTTGTGGAAAAGGAGTTTCCCTGTTGACGGGGGATATTGCAAAAGGCCGCAAAACCCGGAACTTTTCTGCAGCACTATGGCTCAAAAAGTTCCGGGTTTTATACAATATATATCAGAGTATCGTTTGGCGACGGTTCTGCATTTATTTATGCGAACTGCACACAGTTTACTTCCACAGGAAGTTTTCAGCGGCGTTTGCAAAGACCAGCTGCCAGCACTCCCAGTCGTGGGCTGCGGGTACCTGCAGGTAGCTGTAATCCAGACCCAGCTCGCTCAGGTTCTCACCGAAGGTCTTGACGGGTGCCAGACCAAAGTCCCAGTTACCTGCAGCCAGCATGATCTTAGGCTTCACGGTCAGAGAGGACAGATGGTTGCGCACGCTCTGGCTGGTGATGCCCTCGACACCGCCGAAAGCGCCATCCACATTTGCATAACTCCAGATGCCGTAATAGCCAAACAGCTCGGTGTGGTGCATCAGCATATTGCTGGTGGTAGAGCCGCCCATGGACAGGCCCGCATATGCACGGCCCTCGGCGGTGGTGCTGACGTTGTAGTGGCTCTCAACGTAGGGCATGATGTAATCGATCTGGTCGGTCTCGATCTCGGAATACTTCCAGTTGGCGCCGGAGTGACCTGCGCCCTGACCGTACTGCTGATTGTTCATGGTAACAACAATAAACGGCTCGGTCTTGCCTTCTGCGATCAGGTTATCCAGAATGTTGGCCACAGCGCCCTCATTCATCCAGCGCAGCTCATCGCCATAGATATCGCCGGAAGTACCATGGGACAGGTACAGCACCTTATAAGGCTCGGCGCGGTTTGCATCGTAGCCAGCCGGCAGGTACACTGCCAGACCATGCTCGGTGGCGTCTGCACCCGTGTAAGATACGGTCTGCACTGTACCACGCTTGTTTGCATCGGCCTGCGGCAGTTCCACAGAGCGGTCTGCCCAGGTGCTGGTGCCCTGCTTGTCGGCATCATACGGGACATAGACCATGCTGGACAGGCTGCGGATGCCGGTAGCTTCGTTGATCATCGTCGGATTGCTGGGGTCGTCCAGACGGGCAATCTGGTCGCCGTTTTCAGCGGTCACGCGGAAGTTATAAACGAATGCACCACTGGACAGCGGCATCTGTACACCCCAACGGCCATCGGCAAACTTTTCCATCTCCACATAGTAGGTGGTATCGCCGTTGCCGCCTGCGGGAGCCAGACCCGCCGTGTAGTTATACGGCGTAGCAGCCAGCGAAGCATCAATAACGCCCGCCTTGCCACCGGCCGGGTCAAACAACATAAAGCAGTCGCTGTACAGTTCTACCTTGGTCAGCGGGTTCTCTGCCGTGTTGATGGTCAGACCGGCTTTTGAGGTGTAACTCTTCTGCTCCTTGTAAACAAACGTGACAGTGTAGCCTGTGGGCGAGTTTTCGTCCTTCTCGACCGTAACACCCGGGGCGTACTTGGCATAGATACTCTTGTTGAAGAGCTTGATTTTGACATTCTCTGCCCAATCTGCAACAGCAGAGGCTGAGATGCAGTTTTCTTCCGCTGCCGGAGTTGCAGCCACAGCGGCGGTTGCTCCGCTCAGTGCCATGGACAGCACCAGTGCGGAGGTAATGGTGGTTTTGAGGATACGTTTCATGGTTTTTCTCCTTCCCAGATTTAACGATGCTCTTTTAGGCTTCTGACATGGTTTGCGGCATTCTCCTCTCTGTCTGAAATGATATCGGTTCAAGATCTTGAATGTTCCGAAATTTTTCTGTTTTTTACCTGCACCCGTCCAAAAGTGCAAAAGCATAATGTACAATTCTACTCGTCATTATGAATGTATTTTGTTCATTTTTTGTCTTATCGTGGAACTAATATATCACATTTTATCTGCCGTTTACGTTGCCTTTTGTGATTTGATTCTTGCAAATTGTGACATGCTGTCTTTGTCGTAACCAAAAACAAAACAATATCTGCTTGTTGCCATTGTAGGAGCAACACTGGCTCCCCGAGGGGTAAAAAAAGTGGGTCAGAAGCGCCCACAGGCGTTTCTGACCCACAAATAGAGCTATATTTTTGTTTTACAGCTGGCAGGCGGTATCGTAACCGGTGCGGATGGCGTTGGAGATATCCGCAGCCTTACCGGCGGCATCGCCGATGGAATACACCGGAATACCGGCAGCTTCCAGCGCAGCAGCATCAAATTCGTTGGAGCGTGCGCCCATGGCCAGCACGATGTAATCGCAGGGGATGGTCACCTCTGCGCCGTCCTTGTTCTCGCAGACGACGGCGTCCATGCGGAACTCCTTGACCTTGTGGCTGGGGTACTGCTCCACGCCGTAGGTCTTATAGTTTTCCAGCAGGGTGGGCAGAATGGTGGTGCTCTCGCCTGCGGCGATCTTGTCCATCATCTCGATAACGGACACCTTGCAGCCGCGGGCAGCCAGATACTCTGCGGTCTCGCAGCCCACCATGCCGCCGCCGATGACGGCAACCGTGCCGTACACTTGCTGCTCACCGGCCAGAACCTTCCATGCATCGGCCACGTTCACGCTGTCGATGCCGGGAATGCGGGGTGCGGCGCTGTGTGCGCCCACAGCGTTGATGACAGCCTCGAAACCGGCGTCCTTCAGCTGCTCGGCGGTGCGGGTCTGACCCATGCACAGGTGCACACCGGCGTTGCAGACCGCGTGGATCAGATCCTGTGCGGCGCGGCGCATCTCCTCCTTGCGGGGAGGTACGCAGGCAATGTTCAGCTGACCGCCCAGAGAGGTGGTCTTTTCAAACAGGGTCACGTCATGGCCGCGCAGCGCTGCCACACGGGCGGCTTCCAGGCCGGCAGGGCCGCCGCCGAGGACGGCGATCTTCTTTTTCTGCGCTGCGGGCTGGATGCTGCGGGTGTTCTCGTAGCCGTTCTCCGCGTTCAGCACACAGGAGAGGAACTGACGGTTCTGGATGGCATCGGTGCAGCCCTTGTTGCAGCTGATGCAGCGGCGGATATCGCAGGCCTTCCCGGCAGCGATCTTGGTGCCCCAGTCGGGGTCTGCCAGCAGCGGACGGCCCATGGCAACCATATCTGCCATGCCGCTCTCGATGACACGCGCAGCCATATCGGCATCCACGATACGACCCACGGCGCTGACCGGCACATTGACGGCCTTTTTGATGTCCCCGGCGATCTTGACAAAGAAGCCGTAGGGCTGCACGCCCATGGGAGGAATGGTGTCGGCCATGTTGCCGGTGTGGTTAGCCTGTGCAACGTGGAACATATCCACGCCGTCCTCCACCAGCCACTGGGCAAACTGCACGGCGTCGGCCTCGTCGATGCCGCCCTTGCCGCGCTGCGGGGTGACGATGGACAGCTTGTAGTCGATGACCATATCCGGCACAGCCTTGCGGATAGCGCGGGTCAGCATCCGGGCAAAGCGGACGCGGTTCTCCAGACTGCCGCCGAACTTATCGGTGCGGTGGTTCATGCGGGTGGAGCACAGGCAGCCGTTCAGGCGGTCGCCGTGGATCTGGATCACGTCCACACCGGCCTTCTGGGCACGCACTGCGCAGGCGCACATCTTATCGATGATGGCCATCAGCATCTCCTCGCTGACCTCATCGGTGAAGAACATCATGTCGTGGTGCAGGCGCTGACGCATCTCGTCAAACTTTTTCTGCATGAACAGGCTGTTGATGGCGTCCACATCGTACTCCGGGTGGAAGAGCTGGATGCCCAGCTTGGTGCCGTAGGCGTGTACGCTGTCGGCCAGTGCCTTGAAGGCAGGGATCTGGCTGTCGTCAAACAGCTTGGGGGTGGGAGAAAAGCTGTTGATGGGTGCCACATCGCCCAGAACGATGTAGCCCACGCCGCCCTTTGCCAGACGGGTGTAGAAGCCCATGTCCTGCTCGCTGATCATGCCGTTTTTCTCGTAGCCGGTGGTCAGCGGGGGGAACATGATGCGGTTTTTAAAGGTCTGTCCGCCCACCTCAATGGGCTGCAGAATCACGTTTTGCATACGAAAGCCTCCTTGCAGATACGCTTTGCTTTACAGATTTGCTTTGATGAATGCTGCGGTCTTTTCCTCCACGGCGGCACGGGCTGCCAGCGTGGCAAAGTTGTGGCCGCCGCCTGCAATGGTGTCCACCTCGGGTGCGGTGTACACCTGTGCGTAACGGTTGCAGGTGCCCTCGTCCACCAGACGGTCATCGTCGGCGCGCAGCAGCAGCACCGGGCCGTTGTAGCCCTTGGCCTCGGTAAAGGGATCGGGGTGCTTGGCCATCTCGTAGTTAAAGGCCATCTTGTAGCACAGGCCCTCCATGTCGGCGTAGTCCTTGCCGGTCTGCACAACGCCGTCGGCGCGCTGTGCGCAGCCGAACCACATCCCGGCGCCCGGGCACAGCAAAATCAGGCCGTGGGGCTGGATGACCGGTGCGCACGAGGCCGCAATGTAGCCGCCCATGCTCTGGCCGGAGAGGAACAGCTTCTCGCTGTCCACATAGGGCTGCTCAGCTGCCCATGCAAAGATATCCTGTGCATCGGTGTGCAGGCCGTCGAAGCTCATATCCTCGAACTCGCCGTCGCTCTCGCCGTTGCCGTAGAAATCGAACCGGGCGCTGCCGATGCCCTGCGCTGCCAGAGCGCGGGACAGGTGGGTGTACATGGACTTGTAGCCGCTGCAGCTGCCGGCAAAGCCGTGCAGGTGCACCACAAAGGGTACCTTACTCTCGGTATCGGGCAGGGTCACGATGCCGCGCAGGGTGTGACCATTGCGGTTTTTAAACTGAACCTGTAAGATCTTCATGGTTTACTTGCACTCCTTTGCGGCGCGGCGGGCCTTCAGCTCGGTCAACATCTCAGCAGTCTTCTGCTTGGTCAGGGGGTAGACGAAGAACAGGATGGCAACTGCAATGCCGTAGCCCAGGAAGTAGATGCCGGTGTAGCTCTTCCAGATGGCGTTCACAACGCCTGCGGTCTGCACAGCGCCTGCGGTAACGTTGTAGCCGATGGCACCCAGCACAAAGCTGGACAGGCTGCCGGAAATGGCGCTTGCAAGCTTGCGGAAGAAGGAGTAGGTGGAGTAAACGATGCCCTCGTTGCGCTCGCCGGTCTGCAGCTCGTGGTAGTCGATGGCGTCGTTGACCATGGCCCAGATCAGCACCTGCATGCCGGAAGCGCCCAGATAGCAGATACCGTTGATGACGATGAAGGTCACGGGGTTATGGACGGGGAAGAAGAACAGGATGCCGAACACGATGGCGGCAAAGCCTGCGCCCATGCAGCACCACTCCTTCTTGCCGAACTTGTTGGCCAGAGGCTGGGTGATGGCAAAGGACAGCACAGCGTACAGCACGCTCAGCATACCGGAGACAGCCTGAATTTTAACGTTGCCGAAGAAGTCCTTATACAGGTAGGTGTTCAGACCGTTGACCACGGAAGCACCGATCATGCCGGTCAGGCTGAAGAACATAACGCCCAGCAGAGCCTTATTGTGAGAGATCTCCTTGAGCACATGCAGGTAGTTCAGCTTTTCGCCCTGCGGACGCTCGGGCACTTCCACGCGCTCCTTGCACCATACGCAGGTGATCTGCAGGCACAGCAGACCCAGCATAGCGCAGATGCAGGCCAGCATCAGGAAGCGGCCAGCCACGGGCTGGTTGTCCACATACAGGAACAGGGGGCCGACCATGACCATAACGGTCATGAAGATGGTGCCGCCAAGGCTGCGGTAGCGGGACAGTGCGGTGCGCTGGCTGACATCATCGGTCATCACGCTGGACAGGGTGCCGAAGGGCACGTTAACGCAGGTGTACAGTGCCTCGTACAGGACGTAGGTGACGAACATGTAGGCCAGACGCAGGCCGTAGTTGATGTTGCCCACATTGACAAAGCCAAGTATGCACAGCACTGCCATGGGGAAGGAGAAGGCGCGGATCCACGGGATGAACTTGCCGCCCTTGGTGGCCTTGCGGGAGTCCACGATGGCACCGATGATGGGGTCGTTCACGGCGTCCCAGATCTTGGTGATCAGCAGCAGGATACCCACATGGAAGGGGTTGACCTGCAGGATCAGGGTGTAGAAGATCGACAGATACATGGCGCGGTACTGCTCGGTGAAGCAGCAGCCCAGATCGCCCAGCGTATAGCCGATCTTGTCCTTCATGGAGAAGGGTCGGACGGTCTTTTTCTGGTCCATTGTGTTTTATCCTCCTTAAAAACAGTGAAACCACGAGACTTTTCGCACAAGTCTCTTTTCTACGCTTGCATTATACGTTAAATTTCCATCAATACATATCCCAAAAATGATTGAAAACTATCGTAAATTGATGTATTATGCAATTATAACAGATGTACTTTTCTGTTGTGTACAACAAACTGTTACACATGACAGTTTTGCGGAGGAATTTTTGGTGAACTATACAGCCAATCGTTATCTTTTTGAGCAGAGCGACGTCCGGGAATTTTACTCCGGCGCATATTACGACCTGTTTCTGGTCATACGGGGCAGCGGGGTATTCCGGTGCCCCGAGGTGGTGCTGCCCGCCCAGCAGCAGAACCTCATCATCTTCAAGCCCGGTCAGGGCGGCAGGCTGGAATACGCCGGTGCTTATGACCCGCTGGAACTTATCCGGGTGCAGCTGTCCCCCCAGACACTGGCGCAGCTTTCGGACGCGGACACCGACCTTGAAAAAAGCTTCAACGTGGTGCCCTTCCGGCAGGTGGCTGTGCGCCCGGACAGCCAGATCTATATGCTGCTGAAAAACCTTGCCCGGAAGCTGCTGATCCTCCCGCAGGAGCGCACCCAGTTCGGCGCAGCGTTGTTCGAGCATGGCATTCTGCAGATGTTCGTGGTGCTGGCGCTGCGTGCCTGCATCCATGCGGAGTTCCACACCGCATCGGTCAGCCGCCACCACCTGATGCTGGACGAGGTGTTTTTGTTTATTCAGGCGCACCTTACCGAGGAGCTGACGCTGGAGCGGCTGGAGAAGGAGTTTTTCGTTTCCCGGGAACATATTGCCCGGGAATTCAAGCGCCAGACCGGGCAGACGGTGCACCGCTATATCGTGAAAGCACGGTTGGACCGCTGCTGCAACCTCATCGAGCAGGGGCTGCCCATTACCGAGGTGTACAAGACCGGCGGCTTTGGCGGCTACAACCACTTTTTCCGCGCCTTTAAAAAGGAGTACGGCATGACCCCCAAGGAGTACTTCCACACCACCCGGCAGGACGCCCGGGGATGAATCCGGCAAAAGCAGCACCGTCCGCACCTGTGAAAAAAGCCGCCCGGAAAGATCCGCAGATCCTCCCGGGCGGCTTGCTTATTCTATTATTTGCCCTTACTTGCGGCGGGTGAGGCAGTTCAGCGCCATCACCACCAGCACGAGAAAGCCGATGACCAGCAGGATGCCGGTCATGCCGATGAGCATCATGGGCAGGGTGGTCATCCAAGAAGAAAGATGAAGCATAAAGGCACCTCCGTTAAGCCATCAGGGAAAGGATCAGTCCGCCGGCAAGGACGGATGCGATCTGCCCGGAAACGTTGACGCTGATGGAGTACATCAGCAGGAAATTCTGGCTGTCCTCGGCCAGACCCATCTTGTTGACCACACGTCCGCTCATGGGGAAGGCCGAAATGCCTGCCGCGCCGATCATGGGGTTCAGCTTTTTGCCCTCGGGCAGGAAGAGATTCAGTAGCTTGGCGAACAGCACGCCGCCAGCGGTATCAAAGATAAAGGCCACAAGACCAAGCGCCATGATGAGCAGGGTGTCCGGCCGGACGAACTTGTCGGCGGTCATCTGCCCGGCTACGGTCAGACCCAGCAGCAGGGTGATGAGGTTTGCCAGTACGTTCTGAGCGGTCTCGCTCAGGGAGTTCAGCACCCCGCACTCCCGCAGCAGGTTGCCGAACATCAAAAAGCCTACCAGCGCCACGCTGGCCGGAGCCACCAGACCGGCGACCACCGTGACCACAACGGGGAACAGGATCTTGGTCAGCTGGGTGACGTTGCCTTTTTCGTAGGGCATACGGATGCGGCGCTCCTTCTGGGTGGTCAGCAGCCGGATGACCGGCGGCTGCACGATGGGCACCAGCGCCATGTAGCTGTAAGCCGCCACCATAATAGCGCCCAGATACTGGGATTTCAGGGTGTTTGCCACAAAAATGGCGGTGGGGCCGTCCGCAGCGCCAATGACCGCAATGGACGCGGCGTCCTTCATATCAAAGAAGAACCCGGCCAGAAACAGGGTGAAAAAGATGCCAAACTGTGCCGCTGCGCCAAACAGCATGAGCCACGGCTTTTCCAGCAGCGGGCCAAAATCGATCATGGCACCAATGCCGATGAACAGCAGCAGCGGGAACAACTCGTTGGACATGCCTGCCTCAAACAGGGCAGAGATGGGACCAACGGTGTCGCCCTGCGTGATGGCGCCGGATGCGGGAAGGTTGACCAGAATGGCACCAAACCCCATGGGCAGCAGCAGACTGGGCTCCATTTTTTTGACGATGGCAAGGTAAATGAGCAGGGCACCGATGCCCCACATGACCACCATCTGCCATGTCAGCGCCCCGAAGTTTGAAAAGAGCGCGGCGAATGTGTTCCAGAAATTCATAATGCTTTCCTGCCTCCTTTTGTTCTGATGCTGCGGCAAGAAAAAAGAGACCCTTGCCACAGCGTACGATCTGTGACAAAAGTCTCAAGCGAACACATGACATCGGGCATTGCTGCCGTGATGACGCTGCCATGCAGCGGCCTGCCGGAAAAAGCCTTGACCGGCGGGCTGCCCTTTACTCCCCTTTATCGTTTTTATTGATACCAGAAACTGCCGCTTCTGTCAAGGGGGAAACTGCGGTTTTGCGCAAAAATCCAACCGTTTAAATCGTCAGTCCACCACCGGTACATCCAGCCCGAACTCCTGCGGGCGGAAGCGGGGACAGACGTTCTCGGTGATGCAGATGACCGAGGCGGCAAGACGGCTGCCGATCTCACAGGATTCTGCCAGCGTTTTGCCGTAGGTCAGGCCGATGACCGTACCGGCAAAGAAGGCGTCGCCCGCGCCGGTGGTGTCCATGACATCCACCTTTTTGGCGGGCACGATGCCGCAGCTGCCGTCCGCACAGGCGTATACCGCGCCCTGCCCGCCCATGGTCACCACCATGCTGGGAATGTTGGCGCTGCGCACGTTGCTGCTGAGCACCCGGCACATCTCGTCCGGGGAAAGGTGGTCGTAGTCGTCCGAGAACAGCAGCCCGGCTTCCTGCTGGTTGCAGACGAAACAATCGATCTGCTGCAAGAAATCCCGTCGCTCCATGGCGATGCTCATGTTGGAGACTACGGCAAACACCTTTTTGCCGTACTTTTTGGCGTAGCGCAGGGTCTGCTTTACCGTCTCTTTTTCAAGATCCAGTTCCAGCGCAATGGAATCGCAATCCGCAAAAATGGCATCGCCCTGCTCCTGTAACAGGCCGGTCAGCGGGGTGGTGTCCGGTCGCTTGGAGATGGCGGCGTGCACATCGCCGTCGTTGTCAAAAATGGCCAGCCATGTGCCCATGCCGTCCGGTTTTTTCTGGATAAAGCGGGTGTTCACCTTGTGCTTTGCCAGTTTGTCGATGACGTCCTGTCCCATGCCGGTGTCGTCCACCAGACCCACAAAGGTGGGGCGCAGCTCCACGTTGGCGATATCCTCCACCACATTGCGGCTCACGCCGCCGTGTACCTGCTCGATGCGTCCGGCGTTGCGCCCGCCGGGGATATAGGTGGAAAGGGGATAGCCCTTGATATCCACAAAAACAGCTCCGATGACTACGATGCCCATAAACGATAAACCTTTCTGACTTCAGTTGATTTTAACTGTATTATACAGGAAGCAGACAAAAGATGCTATCCTTTTGCGGAAAAATATCTCTCGGTCACGACCCCTTTCCGTGAAAAAGGGCTTCCGAAAAGTCCGCAGACTTTTCGGAAGCCCAAATAAAAAATAATTCTTCCGCTGATGATGCCCAAAGCGCAGCGGAGGGCATTATAAATCGTTACTTATCACATCGCCGTGCGGGCGGTGCGCACCAGATACTCCATGGCCTGCACCGGGTACTGCCCGGCGGCGGTTTCGCCGGTGAGCATCAGGCTGGATGCGCCGTCCAGTACGGCGTTGTAGATGTCGCTCACCTCGGCGCGGGTGGGCACAGCCCGGGTGTGCATGCTGTCCAGCATCTGGGTCACCACCATAAAGGGCACTCCGGCTGCGCGGCAGGAGGCAGAAAGCTGCTTCTGGCAGCGGGGCAGCTCCCACAGGGGCATGGCGTTGCCAAGGTCGCCCCGGGCAATGACTACCTCATCCACCAGCGGCAAAAACTCCGGCAGTGCCTGTACGCCCGCAAGGTTTTCGATTTTGGCAAGGATTTTCAGCTGCGGCGCACCGGCTTCTGCCAGCGCCTGCCGCAGACTGCGGATATCCGCAGCGCCGCGCACAAAGGGCAGCATGACCCCGGTGACGCCGCAACCGGCGGCGATGGCAAGGTTTTCCTTGTCCTCAGCGGTCAGGGTGGGCATCTGGATGTCTGCCCCCGGTGCTGCCAGACTTTTGCGGCTTTGCAGCACCCCACCCCGCACTACGGTGCACACGAGCGCGTCCGGCTCTGCGGTGTCCACTCGTGCCAGCAGCTTGCCGTCATCCAGCAGCAACTCCTGCCCGGGCTGTACGCCCTGCACCAGCGCAGCAGGGCAGGGGATGCCCTGCGCGCCCAGACGCACCGTCTGCCCAGCGGTCAGGGACAGCGGCTGCGGCAGACGGCCGATGCGCAGTTCCGGCCCTTGCAGGTCGATGAGCAGCTTTTTTACCCCGGCTTTGCGCAGCAGCGCCAGCCAGTCCTTGTGCGCTGCCAGCGGCCCGTGAGAAAGATTCATGCGGATGCCGGTCATACCGGCTTCCACCATCTGCTGCAAAAGCTTTACATCGGCACAGGCAGGGCCGATGGTTCCGTAAAAATCCATAATTCCTCCTGCAATTCGCGTTTTCTTTCTATTGTAGCATGACCGCGCAGCAAAAGATAGCCCGGCGGCGCATAAAAAAACACCGGAAGCTGATGCAAAGCCTCCGGTGTCTTTTTATGATGCCTTATGGGGTTTACTGCTACACTTTGCACCGCCTGCGTTCAGTACAAAGCTTACAGCTCCCTCTATTTTTAAAGGTTGTATTTAGTTTACAGCAGTTCGGGCGGTTCGTCAAGGGCTTTTTCCAGCTTTTGCCGGAAAAAACTGGAATATCACAACATTATCACAACTGCAACTGGTGGTAGCACGCGCCCTCCATGGTTTTCCAACAGGCGGTGTTTCCCTCCAAGGTCATGTAGCTGTGGGCGGTGTTTTCCTTGGGGATGCTCACAGAGCCGGGGTTCAGGTAAAGATTCCCCTGCCCGAAGTCCGTCCATGCGGGCACATGGGTGTGGCCGTGGAGCAGAATGTCCCCCGGGGCAAGGGGCGGCAGATGGTTCAGGTTGAACATATGGCCGTGGGTGACGTAGACCAGCCGCTGTCCCACCGGAAGCACAGCATAATCTGCCAGCACCGGGAAGGCGAGTACCATCTGGTCCACCTCAGCATCGCAGTTGCCCCGCACGCACAGCAGCTTGGGCGCAAGACTGTTCAGCAGCGGGATGACCTGCTTGGGGGCGTAGTCCCGGGGCAGGTCGTTGCGGGGGCCGTGGTAGAGCAGGTCTCCCAGAAAGAGCAGGCGGTCAGCCTGCTCCCGTTCAAAGGCCTGCTGCAGCTGCTGCGCATAATAATAGGAGCCGTGCAGGTCTGATGCGATCATCCATTTCATATACAGTGTCCTCCCTCAGAGCCGGTTTGCCTTATTGTAGCGCCTGCTGAAAAAATGGTCAATTGATTACAAAAGTCGTACTTTTGTACGAAACCCCTTGACATACCGCCGGGGATGTGGTATTCTGCTGGAGTTGCAGTCGGCAAATATGCAGGGTGCATATCGCGGGCAGCTGCCGCGATCATAAAAACCGTGTGGATTTTTACAGCAACATTGCTACTTTTCGCCACACAATGATCTTTAAAGGGTCATTGTGTGGCTTTTTTGTGCGCCGGAAACCGGCTGCAAGCCGATGCTGTGCCCGCCACATTTTTACTTTTTACAGATAGCAGGTGAAATTTTTCAATGAACGAAACTTTTATGAAGGAGAAGCCGGTGCTGCCGCTGCTGCTCTCGATGGCGCTGCCCAACGTGATCTCCATGCTGGTGAACAGCCTCTACAACATCGTGGACAGCCTGTTTGTGGCGCGCATCAGCGAGGACGCCATGACCGCGTTAAGTCTGGTGTTCCCCATCCAGAACTTTTCCAACGCCATTGCCATCGGCTTTGGCATCGGCATCAATGCCATGATCGCGCTGTATCTGGGCGCGGGCGACCGCGAAAAGGCCGAGACGGCCGCCACCCATGGCTTTGCGCTCAGCCTTGTGCACGGCGTGGTGATGATGGCGGTCAGCATCGCCATCATGCCCGGCTTTCTGCGTCGCTTTACGCAGGACGAGGGGCTGATCGCTGCCGGTATCACCTATTCCACCATCGTGTTCCTGTTTTTGGTCGTGAACATGGTCTCGCTGGCCTTCGAAAAGATCTTTCAGGCGGTGGGCCGCATGAAGGTGTCCATGATCGCCCTGATCACCGGCTGCGTGTGCAATATTCTGCTGGACCCGGTACTCATCTTCGGGCTGGGGCCGGTGCCTGCCATGGGCATTGCAGGCGCGGCACTGGCTACCGGCATCGGTCAGATGCTCAGCGTGGCGGTCTACCTTGTAGTCTACCTGCGCACCGACCTGCCGGTGCGGCTGCGCCGCAGCTGCCTGCGCCCGGACGCGGCGCTGGACGGCAGACTGTACGCCATCGGTATTCCGGCGATCCTGAATCTGGCGCTGCCCTCGCTGCTGGTCACCTTCCTCAACGGGCTGCTGGCAGCCTTCTCCCAGAGCTATGTGGTGGTGCTGGGTATCTATTATAAATTGCAGACCTTTTTGTATCTGCCCGCCAACGGCTTCGTGCAGGGCATGCGCCCTCTTATTGGCTACAACTACGGTGCGCGGGAGTACGCCCGGGTGAAAAAACTGTTCCAGCTGACCCTGTTCATGAGCGCTGCCATCATGGCGGCGGGCACGGTCATCTGTCAGTTTGCCTCCGGGCAGCTGATGGGGCTGTTCACCCCAAACCCCGAAACCATCGCCGCCGGGCAGACCGCTTTGCGCATCATCAGCATAGGCTTTGTCATCTCGGCGGTCTCAACAACCGCTTCCGGTGCGCTGGAGGGTCTTGGCAAGGGCGCGGAATCTCTGGTCATCGCGCTGTGCCGGTACGTTGTTTTCATCATGCCGCTGGCTGCACTGCTGTGCAATTGGCTGGGCGCAGACGGCGTGTGGCACGCCTTCTGGCTTACCGAGGTGCTGGCGGCGGTGGTCTCCGGCATCGTTTACCGCCGGGCGGTCACACATAAAAAATAAGAATTTCTGATAGGGGCGTTTCATAACGTCCCTATTTTTCATTGACACTACGGGAAAAGTACGGTAAAATAATTTTCGTGTTTTGACAAAAACTGTCAGTGCGCAAGATATTACAGAGGATGTGGAAGTATATGATCGAGACCATTGCCGCCGTCAATCAGGCGGTGAACAGCTTTATCTGGGGCATCCCCGCCATGGTGTGCATCATTGGCGTGGGGCTGCTGCTCAGTGTCCGCACGGGCTTTTTGCAGATCCGCAAATTTCCTTACGCCATCCGCACCACCGTGGGACGGATGTTCCGCAGGCGGGACGCCTCGGACGGTGCCATGACCCCTTTTCAGGCGGTGTGCACCGCGCTGGCGGGCACGGTGGGCACTGGCAACATTGCCGGTGTGGCGGGTGCTATCGCCATCGGCGGCCCGGGTGCTGTGTTCTGGATGTGGTGCTCTGCGCTGCTGGGCATGTGCACCAAGTTTGCCGAGGTGACGCTGGCTGTGCATTTCCGGGAGCGCAGCGATACCGGCGAGTGGGTGGGCGGCCCGATGTACTATATTAAAAACGGCCTTGGCCGCCGCTGGCAGTTTCTGGCCGTGCTGTACGCGCTGTTCGGCGTGCTGACCGTGTTCGGCACCGGCAACGCAACGCAGGTAAATACCATCGTGGCGGCAGTGGATACCGCCCTGCTGGAATACGGGCTTGTGGGCAATGGCTTTCTGCCCACCCTCAACCTCATCGTGGGTATCCTTGTGGCGGTGCTGGTGGCGCTGGTGCTGCTGGGCGGCATCAAGCGCATTGGCAGCGTAAGCGAGAAGCTGGTGCCCTTTATGGCACTGTTCTACATTGTGCTGTCGGTGGGCGTGGTGGTGCTCAACTTCTTCCGCCTGCCCTACGTGCTGGAATCCATCGTGGCGGGTGCGTTCAACCCCGCTGCCTTTACCGGCGGCACCATCGGCAGCCTGTTCGTCAGTATGCAAAAGGGCGTTTCCCGCGGCATCTTTTCCAACGAGGCCGGTCTTGGCACCGGTTCTATCGCCCATGCCTGCGCCGACACCAAAAAGCCGGTCAAGCAGGGTATGTTCGGCATTTTTGAGGTGTTTGCCGATACCATTGTCATCTGCACCCTGACCGCGCTGGTCATCCTGTGCAGCGGCACCCAGGTCAGCTACGGCGCAGCGGCCGGTGCAGAGCTGACCATCTCCGGCTTTACTATTACCTACGGCGGCTGGGCTTCCATTTTTACCGCTGTGGCGCTGTGCTGCTTTGCTTTTTCCACCATCATCGGCTGGGGGCTGTACGGCTCCCGCTTTCTGGTGTTCCTGTGCAAGAGCAACAAGGTGGCGCGCCCCTTCTTTGTGGTGTATGCTCTGGTAGCCATTCTGGGCGCTACCATGGATCTTGGCCTGCTGTGGAGCATCGCCGATACCTTCAACGGCCTGATGAGCATCCCCAACCTCATTGCATTGCTGCTGCTTTCCGGCACGGTGGTGCAGCTGACCCGCGCCTTTTTTGAATCGGAAGGGTGAGCGGCAGCGCTGCCCATAGTGGACAGAAACGCCGGAACGCGGTATACTGAAAAAAAACAACGGTGGCTATGCACCACAGGAGGTTCTAACGTGGAAAACTTTAACGAACTGCTGCAAAAGTATGCAGATTTTATCGTCCGGGTGGGTGTGAACCCGCAGCCGGGACAGACCCTGATCATCAACTGCCCGCTGGAGGGTGCCCCGCTGGCACGGCTGTGCGTGCGCAGCGCCTACGAGGCCGGTGCGCGGGACGTGCAGGTGAACTGGCAGGATGACGCCGTTACCCGCATCCGCATGGAGCTGGGCAGCGAGGACGCCCTGACCGACCACAAGGGCTGGCAGCTGCGCCGCTATCTGGACTACGCCGAGAGCGAGGGCGGTGTGTGTGTGCTGCATCTCATCGCGGACGACCCGGAACTGTTTGCCGGGCTGGATGGTGCCAAGATCAGCCGGGTGAACAGCGCGAACCGCAGCTTTATGCAGCCGTGGCGGGAGTACACCATGAACGACCGTGTGCAGTGGTCCATCGCTGCTCTGCCCGCAGAGCCGTGGGCAAAGAAGATGTTCCCGGAGCTGGACACTGCCGCCGCCATTGAAGCACAGTGGAAGCTGATCTTTGATACCTGCCGTGTGACCGGCGGCGACCCGGTAGGGGAGTGGCAGAAGCATCTGGACCGTCTGAACGAGCTGGGCGCAAAGATGAATGCCCTGGATCTGGAAAGCGTGCATTTTGAAAGCGCCAACGGCACCGACCTGACCGTGGGTCTGGCAGAGCAGGCCGTGTGGGAGAGTGCCGGCAGCAAAAACGAGAAGGGCGTGCCCTTCCTGCCCAACATCCCCACCGAGGAGGTGTTCACCGCACCCCATAAGGATAAGGTGGACGGCATCGTTTACGGCACAAAGCCCTACGTCTTTAACGGACAGCTGATTAAGAACTTCCACGTCACCTTCAAGGACGGCAAGGTGGTGGAGCACGGCGCAGCTGAGGGCGCAGACCTGCTGGGGCAGCTGCTGGACACCGACGAGGGCGCACGCCACATCGGCGAGGTGGCGCTGGTGCCTGCTTCCAGCCCCATCAACCGCAGCGGCAAGCTGTTCTACAACACCCTGTTTGACGAGAACGCCGCCTGCCACATCGCCTTTGGCGACAGCTACCCCGGCACCACCGTGGGCGGCACCGGCCTTTCCAAGGAGGAGCTGGCAGCCCGCGGCATGAACCACTCCTCCCTGCACGAGGACGTGATGATCGGTGCAGAGGACAGCCGTATCACCGGAAAATGCCGCGATGGCCGCACCGTGCAGCTGTTTGAAAACGGCGTCTGGGTGCTGTAAAAAGCCCAAAAGGGTGTTCAACTGCAAAAAAATTGCGAAAATGCTTGCATAAATCGCAAGAGTATGCTATATTCTAGTAGTACGATATAGTTTAACCTGAAACGTGGGCCGCAAGGTCCGCGTTTCTTGTTTGTTTGGAGGTTTTTTATGGCGAAGCAGTCTGGCGGCAACACCGCGCAGAGAGTGGAAGCGCTTGTCCGTCCCACGGTGGAAGGCATGGGTCTGCGCCTGTGGGATGTGGTTTTTGAGAAGGAAGGGCCGGACTGGTATCTTCGCATCCTCATCGACCGGGACGGCACCATGGATACCGACACCTGTGCAGAGGTGTCCCACGCACTGGACCCCATTCTGGATGAGGCAGACCCCATCGACCAGAGCTATTATCTGGAAGTGGGCAGCCCCGGCCTTGGCCGCAAGCTGACCCGCCCGGAGCACTACGAGGCGCTGAAGGGTCAGAAGGTGCGGGCAAAGCTCATCCGCCCCAACGCTGACGGCGTGCGGGAGCTGTCCGGCATTCTGACCGGCCGCGAGGGCAGCACCGTGACGCTGGAAAGCGAGAACGGCCCCGTGACCTTTGAGGTGAACGCAGCCTCCGGCGTGCAGCTGTGCGACGACGAGGATCTGTTCAACTGAGAAGTACCGTCTCTGATGGAGAAAAGAGAACAAAATATATAGGAGGAACCCGAAAAATGACAGCAGCGAATAAGGACTTTTTTGAAGCGCTCTCCATGCTGGAGCATGAGCGCGGCATCACCGCAGAATACCTGATCGAAAAGATCAAGGCGGCTATCATCATTGCCGTCAAGAAGAACTACGAGGTCGAGGAGGATCACATCCGGGTGGATATCGACCCCGACACCGGCCGCTTTGACGTGGCGCTGATCCAGGACATCGTGGCAGACGAGGACTGGTACGACGAGCACGCCGAGATCGGTGTGACCGAAGCGCGCAAGATCCGCAGCAGCTACGAGGTGGGCGACCGCATCATCACCCCGCTCAAGACCCGCGATTTTGGCCGCATTGCCGCCCAGACCGCAAAGCACGTCATCCGTCAGGGCATCCGCGAGGCCGAGCGCAACCAGCAGCTCAGCGAGATCCAGTCCCGCGCACATGACATCGTGCAGGCCACTGTTACCCGCGTGGATACCGAGAAGGGCATCGTAGCGCTGGATCTGGGCAAGGGCGGCGAGGCAGTTCTGCCCCGCAACGAGCAGGTGCCCGGCGAGGTGTACACCGAGGGCGAGACCCTGCAGGTCTACATCGTGGACGTGGTCAGCACCGAGCGCGGCCCCCGCGTGATGATCAGCCGCACCCATCCCGGCCTTGTCAAGCGCCTGTTTGAGCTGGAAGTGCCCGAGATCTTTGACGGCACTGTGGAGGTAAAGGCCATCAGCCGCGAGGCCGGTGCCCGCACCAAGATGGCTGTCTGGTTCAAGAACCCCAACGTCAACCCTGTTTCTGCCTGCATCGGCGAGCACGGCGCCCGTGTGGCCGCTGTTGTGGAAAAGCTGGGCGGCGAGAAGATCGACATCGTCAAGTGGAGCGAGGATATCTCTGAGTTCATCTCCGCAGCCCTGAGCCCCGCCAAGGTGGTCAAGGTGGAGCTGCTGCCCGGCGAGACCCGCTCCTGCCGCGTCACCGTGCCCGACCAGCAGCTGAGCCTTGCCATTGGCAACAAGGGTCAGAACGCCCGCCTGTGCGCACGCCTGACCGGCTACAACATTGATATCCGTCCCGAGAGCGGCTACTACGGCGAGGACGAGGAGCCCAAGAAGGACGCAGCAGACGCTGAATAAGCCCGGCACCATCTGCCGAAGGAGGGAAACCGGATGGCACAAAAAAAGATCCCTGCCCGCCAGTGCATCGGCTGCATGACCAGCCGCCCCAAAAAGGAGCTGGTGCGCGTGGTGCGCGCACCCAGCGGGGAGATCAGCATCGATCTGGTAGGCAAAAAGCCGGGGCGCGGCGCATATCTCTGCCCGGACCCGGACTGCCTGACCAAGGCAAAGAAGAAAAAGGCGCTGGAGCGCTGCTTTGAGCAGCCGGTCCCCGCCGAGGTATACGACGCGCTGGCTGTACAGCTGGCCGCAGCCGCAAAGGAGGCCGCAGCCGATGGCAAAAAAGAATAACGCCCCCGCAAAACCCAAGCTGCCCCCGGAGGAGGCGCTGTATCAGGCCGTGAGCCTGTGCCGCAAGGCCGGTGCGCTGACCATGGGCTTTGACGCCGTGGAGGAAGCCTGCGTCAAAAGCAAGGCATGGCTGGTGATGACCGCATCGGACATCAGCCCAAAGACTTTGCAGCGCCTGAACTATGCCGTGGGCGACTTGGTGGATGTGTTCACCATGCCGCTGACGCAGGATAAGCTGGCCGATATCAGCCACAAGCCCGTGGCTGTTTACGCGGTGACCGACCGCAACCTCGCAAAGCTCTGCTTCGACCGCCTGTCGGACTGCGGAGTAATCAAAAATGAGGAGGATATGAGCGAATGATCGTAAAATATAAAGTGAGTGACTTTGCAAAGGATCTGAACCTTTCTGCAAAGAAGGTGCTGGACGAGCTGGCCGCTATGGGCAGCACCGGCAAGAAGAACAGCTCCAATCTGGAGGAGAACGAGCTGAACTATCTGCTGGAGAAGTTCAGCAAGGATAACAGCGTGGCAAATCTGGACGAGTTTTTGAACAGTGCCAAGGCTCCCAAGGAGGAGCCCAAGGCTGACCAGAAGGCCGAAAAGAAGGCTGAAAAGAAGCCCGAGGCTCCCAAGGCTGACAAAAAAAACCAGCAGACCGCCGCAAAGGCCGAGCAGCCCAAGGCAAACAACAATAACAACAACGGCAAGCACGGCGATAAGAAGCCCGAGCAGCACAAGAAGCGTGAGGAAAAGACCGTTTCCTTCAGCGAGCTGGCACGCGAGACCGGCGCAAAGGCTACCGCTGCCCCCGCACAGGCAGTCTCTGTCCGCCGTGAGGACAATCAGGTCACCGTGGATACCCGCACTGTGGATATGAACGTGGATCGCTTTGATGCCCGTTACGATGATCTGGCCTCTACCAAGAACACCGAGAACCGCCGCAAGCCCACCCCGCAGGGTAACAAGCAGAAGTTCACCCAGCGCGGCCAGCGCCAGCGCCAGCAGTTCCAGAAGGGCAAGCGTGAGACCGAGTTCGAGCGTCTGCAGCGCATCCAGCTGGAGAAGGCGCGCAACGCCCAGCTGAAGGTGCTGATCCCCGACGAGATCACCGTGGGCGAGCTGGCTGCCCGCCTGAAGCAGCAGGCCGGTAAGGTCATTGCCAAGTTCATGCAGATGGGCGAGATGCACGCCATCAACGATGTGATCGATTTCGACACTGCAGCTCTGCTGGCAGAGGAGTTCCACGCAAAGGTCGAGCACGAGGTGCACGTTACCATCGAGGAGCGCCTGTTCACCCAGGAAGAGGATGCACAGGAGGATCTGGTGGAGCGTCCCCCGGTCGTCTGTGTCATGGGTCACGTTGACCACGGCAAGACCAGTATTCTGGATGCCATCCGCAAGACCAACGTCACCGCAGGCGAGGCAGGCGGCATCACGCAGGCCATCGGTGCCTATCAGGTGCGCATCAACGACAGCAAGATCACCTTCCTCGACACCCCGGGTCACGAGGCGTTCACCTCCATGCGTGCCCGCGGTGCCAACATGACCGATATCGCCATTCTGGTCGTGGCTGCCGATGACGGCATCATGCCTCAGACCATCGAGTCCATCAACCACGCCAAGGCTGCTGAGGTCAAGGTGATCGTAGCCATCAACAAGATGGATAAGCCCACCGCCAACCCCGAGCGCGTGAAGGAGGATCTGACCAAGTACGGTCTGATCCCCGAGGACTGGGGCGGAGATGTGGCCTGCATCCCCGTGTCTGCAATGACCGGTATGGGCATCAATGACCTGCTGGAGCGCGTTGTGCTGGAGGCTGAGGTCATGGAACTGAAGGCTAACCCCAACCGCCGCGCCAAGGGTGCTGTGGTCGAGGCACGTCTGGACAAGGGTCAGGGCCCCATCGCCACCATTCTGGTGCAGAACGGCACTCTGCACGCCGGTGATGTCATCATTGCCGGTACCGCTGTGGGCCGTGTGCGTACCATGCGCAACGATAAAGGTCAGCTGCTCACCGATGCCGGCCCCTCCACCCCTGTGGAGATCACCGGCCTGACCGCCGTGCCCGAGGCGGGCGACCTGTTCGAGGCTGTTGAGGACGAGCGTCTGGCCCGTGAGCTGGCCGAGCAGCGCATTGCTGCCGCCAAGGAGAAGCAGTTCTCCTCCTTCCAGAAGGTCACGCTGGATAACCTGTTCAGCCAGATGGCACAGAACGACATGAAGGAGCTGGCCATCGTGGTCAAGGCCGACGTGCAGGGCTCTGCCGAGGCTGTGAAGCAGAGCTTGGAGAAGATCTCCAACGACGAGGTGCGTGTGCGCGTCATCCACGCCGGTGTCGGCGCTATCAGCAAGTCCGACGTGGATCTGGCCGATGCCTCCAACGCCATCATCATCGGCTTCAACGTCCGCCCGGATAACGTGGCCAAGGAAGAAGCCGCTGCCACCAAGGTGGAAATGCGTATGTACCGCGTCATCTACGATGCCATCAACGATGTCACCGACGCTATGAAGGGTATGCTGGCACCCAAGTTCCGCGAGGTCGCTCTGGGCGAGCTGCAGGTGCGTCAGGTGTACAAGATCTCCAACGTGGGCACCGTTGCAGGCTGCCGCGTGACCAGCGGCAAGATCACCCGCGACAGCAAGGTGCGCGTGGTGCGTGACGGCATCGTCATTGCCGAGGACGAGATCGCATCCCTGAAGCGCTTCAAGGATGACGCCAAGGAAGTGGCCGAGGGCTACGAATGCGGCGTGACTCTGGAGAAGTTTGCGGACGTCAAGGAAGGCGACGTGTACGAAGCTTTCAAGATGGAAGAATACCGCGACTAAGATTTAAAATAACCCTCTCCGTCATTGCTGACGCAATGCCGCCTCTCCCGAGGCAGGAGGCTTGCAGAGAAACGGAAAAGCATCCCGTATCCACGCAAAAAGCTCGCCCATCGGGAGAGCTGCCAAGCGAAGCGAGGCTGAGAGGGTTTTCTTTTTAAAGGAGAAACGGAATGTCTCAGAAAAATATGGGCCGTCTTGCGCAGGATATGAAGCGCGAGGTCATTGCCATCATCGGCCGGCTGAAGGACCCGCGGCTGGAGGGCGGTCTGCTGACCGTCACCCGTCTGGACGTGACGCCGGATCTGGATGTGGCAAAAGTGTATGTAAGCGTGATGGGCCGTGCGGACGGCCCCAAGCCCGCAATCGAAGCGCTGAACCGTGCCGCAGGCCATGTGCGCACCGAGGTCAGCAAAAAAATGCACATCCGCAAGGCACCCCGCTTCATCTTTGTGGAGGACGACGGTGCAGCCTACGCCGCCCACATCAACGAGCTGCTGCGCAGCCTGAACGTGAACGGCGAGGAGGAAGCACGGCCTGCCGATACCGAACAGACCGAGGACTGACTGCCTTTGCGGAAAGGATGGATCATTGGATGACAGAACAACTGAATGTGCAGCAGATGGCGCAGCGCCTGCTGGCTGCGGACAACATTTTGATTCTGTGCCACAAAAACCCGGACGGTGACACCATCGGCTGCGGCAGTGCCCTGTACTATGCGCTCAAAGCGCTGGAAAAAACAACAGCGGTGCTCTGCTCCGATGACATTCCGTCCCGCTACGCCTTTACGAACCCACGGCTGTTCAAGGGCGAGTTCGAGCCCCGCACCGTGATCGCGGTGGACGTGGCCGGTTTGCAGCTGTTTGGCGAAAATAACGGTGTGCCGCAGTATGCACGCCATGTAGACCTGTGCATCGACCACCACGCAGGCAACAACGGCTATGCCGATTTTACTCTTCTGGATGCCGGTGCCGCTGCGGCAGCGGAGCTGCTGTATCAGGTCATCGTGGAGATGGGCGTGACCATCACCCCCCACATTGCCGACTGCCTGTACACCGGTGTTGCCACCGATACCGGCTGCTTCAAGTTTTCCTCCACCACGGCCAACACCCACACAGTGGCGGCAAAGCTGATTGAGGCCGGCTGTCATGTAGAGGAGCTGAACACCCTGCTCTTCGACACCAAGCCCCGTGCCCGCATGGAGGCCGAGCGCATCGCCCGCAACCATCTGGAGTACTATCTGGACGGCCGCTGCGCCCTGATCTACCTGACGAGGGACGAGATCCGGCAGAGCGGGGTAGATCCCGCAGATCTGGAGGAGCTGACCAGCCTGCCCATCAGCATCGAGGGGGTCAAGGTGGGTCTGACCCTGCGCCAGCAGCCCGGCGGCAGCTACCGCATCAGCGTGCGCACCGCAAAGGGCGTGGACGCCTGTGCCATCGCACGGCGGCTGGGCGGCGGCGGCCACACCCGCGCAGCGGGCTGTGAGCTGCTGGGCGACCTTGAAAACACCAAAAATGCGATCCTTGCAGAGGTGGAAGCCGAACTGGACGCACTGCAGGAGGAAGCATGATGCAGGGCATCCTGATCGTAGACAAGCCCATGGACTGGACCAGCTTTGACGTGGTGGCAAAGCTGCGCGGCGTGCTGGGTACCCGCAAGCTGGGGCACAGCGGTACGTTGGACCCCATGGCCACCGGCGTTCTGCCGGTGTTCTGCGGCGGTGCCAGCAAGGCGGTGGATCTGCAGCTGAACCACGACAAAGCTTACCGCGCCACCCTGCGCTTGGGTGCGCGCACGGATACCGGCGATAGCACCGGCACGGTGCTGGAAACAGCCCCCGTCACTGCCGGGGAAAAAGAGCTGCTGGCTGTGCTGCCGCAGTTCATCGGCCCGCAGATGCAGGTGCCGCCCATGTACTCGGCGGTCAAGATCAACGGCCAGCCGCTGTATAAGCTGGCGCGCGAGGGTGTGACCGTGGAGCGCAAGGCGCGCCCCATTGAAATCTACGGCATCGAGTACGGCGGCAGTCCGGCAGAGAACGAATATGTGCTTACGGTGCGCTGCTCTAAAGGCACCTATATCCGCACGCTGCTGGAGGATATCGCCGCCGCCATGGGGCAGAAGGGCACCATGAGCGCGCTGCGCCGCACTTCTGCCGGTCTGTACACCGAAGCGGACGCCCACACGCTGGAAGAGATCCTTGCCGCAAAGGAGCAGGGGAGCGCCGCGCTGGAAGCACTGATGCTGCCGGTGGAAAGCGTGTTCACCCCGCTGCCGCTGCTGGTGGTGGAGCCATGGGTGGAGCAGCACCTGTACAACGGCTGTCCCACCAGCCGCTACCCGGCGGCAGACGGACGCTACCGGGTGTGCAATGCCGCCGGGCAGTTCCTTGGCCTTGCCAACATCACCGGCGGGGTGCTCCGGGTGGAAAAACTGTTTGTGGAACGTAATTGAGCAATAAAGGAAACAAGACCCATGCAGATCATTTCTCAGTTTGCCCCGCTGCCGCTGGCACAGCCCGAAAAGGGCACCGCCGTGGCCATGGGCTACTTTGACGGCATCCATATCGGCCACCGGGCGGTGATCGAAGGGGCGGTGCAGTGGGCAAAGACCCATGATGCAGCTCCGGCGGTGTTCACCTTCCGCCTGCCGGTGGAAAATAAAATGAAGGGCAAGCGCCTGCTCTCCACCGAGGATAAGCACGCCTTGATCCACAGCCTTGGGGTGGAGTATTACCTCACCCCGGACTTTGAAGCGATCAAGGCACTGAGCCCGGAGGAGTTTGTGCGCGGCATCGTGGAAAACTGCCACGCCCGGGCGCTGTTCTGCGGCGAAAACTTCACCTTTGGCGCAAAGGCGGCCGGTACCCCGGAGCTGCTGCGCGCCCTCTGTGTCCCCCTTGGGGTAGAGGTAGTTGTGGTGCCCATGGCGCAGTTTGAGGAAAAGCCGGTGTCCTCTACCCGCATCCGCACTGCGCTGGAGGGCGGGGACATCCCGGCCGCCAACGCCATGCTGGGCATGCCCTACGCCATCCGCTTTGCGGTGCAGCACGGGGCAGGGCTGGGACACACCCTCGGGGTGCCCACCATCAACCAGCTGTACCCGCAGGGCTTCCAGATGCCCCGCAGCGGCATTTATATCACCCGCACCTGCATCAACGGGGGGTGGTATCCCTCGGCCACCGGTCTGGGCAGCCGCCCGACTGTGAACGATGACGCTACCAAGGTGACCTGCGAGACCTTTATCCCGGGCTTTTCCGGTGATCTGTACGGCACCGACCCGGTGGTGGAGTTCCACGCCTACCTGAGCCCCAGCAAAAAGTTTGATACACTGGATCAGCTGCGGGACTGCATCAACGATGCCGCCCGCCGCGCACAGGAATATTTTGCATAACGCATACGTACACCGGCCGCTGCACAGTATTTTGTGCGGCGGCCTTGTTTGATGCGGGACGATTTGAAATGCCCTCCGCTTGCCGGGTTGCGGCTCCCAGCATCCGCATCGTGCCTTGAGCGGCACGCGCGTCTTGCTGGCCGCTGCCCCAACAACTCCTCCCTGTTTCCGCCACTGGCGGCGGTCGTCGTCGTTGCACTCTGGGCATAATGCAAGGAATTATATTTTTGACTTGGGATTCGAAAACGTCTGCGGGTGTTTCCGAATCCCTTTTTCACAGGAAGGGGACGTGAGGATGCTACCCGTGTGAAATAACTCTTTTTTGACAGCAAACGCATTTTATACGGAAAATTTGCCTTTGAACGGCGGCATTTCCGGCGTCTGGGGGCAGAAAAAACCGAACTTCGGGCAAAATAGACACATTTCCGTGCAACAACGGCAAATGTTTGTTAAACAATTATCTATCTCTTATCCTTGCAATGCACACAGTTTTTGTTTATAATAGTAACTGTACGGGGCAACTCCCCGATTGTGAGCGAGACTCTGGTTCAGAATTATAATTTGAGAGGAGTTTTTACCATGGGTTTAGGTAAGAAGACGATCGACGATCAGAACTACTGCGGCAAGAAGGTGCTTGTCCGCTGCGATTTCAACGTCCCGATGAAGGACGGTGTCATCACCAACGAGAACCGCATCAATGCAGCACTGCCCACCATCCAGAAGCTGGTCAACGATGGCGCTAAGGTCATCCTGTGCAGCCATCTGGGCAAGCCCAAGAACGGCCCCGAGGCTAAGTTCAGCCTGGCTCCCGTTGCTGTGGCTCTGAGCGCAAAGCTGGGCAAGACCGTTGTGTTTGCCGACGACGACAACGTTGTGGGCGAGAACGCAAAGGCTGCTGTGGCTGCCATGAACAACGGCGACGTCGTTCTGCTGCAGAACACCCGTTTCCGCAAGGAAGAGACCAAGAATATGCCCGAGTTCAGCGAGGAGCTGGCTTCTCTGGCTGACGCTTATGTGGACGACGCCTTCGGCAGCTGCCACCGTGCACACTGCTCCACCGCAGGTGTCACCGACTACATCAAGGATACCGCTGTCGGTTACCTGATGGAGAAGGAGATCAAGTATCTGGGCAACGCCGTCAACGACCCCGTCCGTCCCTTCACCGCTATTCTGGGCGGCGCTAAGGTTGCTGATAAGCTGAACGTCATCTCCAACCTGCTGGAGAAGGTCGATACCCTGATCATCGGCGGCGGCATGGCTTACACCTTCGTCAAGGCTCAGGGCTACGAAGTGGGCAAGAGCCTGTGCGACGACACCAAGCTGGACTACTGCAAGGAAATGATGGCAAAGGCTCAGGAGAAGGGCGTCAAGCTGCTGCTGCCCGTGGATGCAGCCTGCATCAAGGACTTCCCCGATCCCATCGACGCTCCTGTGGACGTGACCGTGGTGCCTGTCACCGCAATCCCCGCTGACATGGAGGGCTGCGACATCGGCCCCGAGACCATGAAGCTGTTTGCTGACGCTGTCAAGGCTTCCAAGACTGTTGTCTGGAACGGCCCCATGGGCGTGTTCGAGAACCCCACTCTGGCAGCCGGTACCCTGGCTGTTGCCAAGGCTATGGCTGAGAGCGATGCTACCACCGTCATCGGCGGCGGCGACAGCGCAGCAGCTGTACAGCAGATGGGTCTGGGCGACAAGATGACCCACATCTCCACCGGCGGCGGCGCTTCTCTGGAGTATCTGGAGGGCAAGGAGCTGCCCGGCATCGCAGTCATCCAGAACGCATAATTTTTCCGGCATCACAATGGGTGCGGCGGCATTTACGCCGCCGCATCTTTTCTTTTTGTGCAGACAATTTGTAAATATTTACGAAGGTAAGGAGAAAATAACAATGGATAAGGCAAAGCGCAAGGCTATTATCGCTGGCAACTGGAAGATGAACAAGACCGCCTCCGAGGCTGCTGTTCTGGTGGACGAGCTGATCCCCGCCGTGAAGGACGCCACCTGCGAGGTCGTCATCTGCACCCCGTTTACCGATCTGGTCACTGCTGTGGCTAAGACCAAGGGCACCAACATCCATGTGGGCGCCGAGAACGTCCACTTTGAGAAGTCCGGTGCTTTCACCGGCGAGATCAGCGCCGATATGCTGGTGGATCTGGGCGTGGAGTACGTCATTGTTGGCCACTCTGAGCGCCGTCAGTACTTTGCAGAGACCGACCAGACCGTTAACAAGCGCACGCTGGCTGCCCTGAACGCCGGTCTGAAGGTCATCCTGTGCGTGGGCGAGAGCCTGCAGCAGCGCGAGGAGGGCGTTACCGAGGAGCTGGTCCGTATGCAGACCAAGATCGCCCTGCGTGACGTGACCGCCGAGCAGATGGCAAACGTTGTCATCGCCTACGAGCCTGTCTGGGCTATCGGCACCGGCAAGACCGCTACCTCTGATCAGGCACAGGAAGTCTGCGCTCAGATCCGCAAGGTGGTGGGCGAGCTGTACGGCGAGGCTGTGGCCGAGGCTACCACCGTGCAGTACGGCGGCAGCATGAACGCCAAGAACTGCGAGGAGCTGCTGAGCAAGAAGGACGTGGACGGCGGCCTGATCGGCGGCGCATCCCTGAAGGCTCCGGACTTTGCTGTCATCGTCAATGCAGCCACCAAGGGCTGAGCAACTGCCTTTTTCCCTAATTAGCTGTTTCAGCGCCCGGCTGCGCCGTTTTTTCAGCGCTGAGCCGGGCGCTGATCTGTTTTTACAGCAGCCGCTCGGATGTTATGCACCCGCAGGCTGCACCCGCAGGCAGGGCGCTTAGCCTTGCCTGCAACGCGTGATAAATTCAAAGGAGATTCAATTTTATGGCAAAGAAACCTGTTCTTCTGTGCATCATGGATGGCTTCGGCTGGGTGCCGAACGAGACCTTTGGCAACGCCGTGGTGGCTGCCAAGACCCCCCATCTGGATGCTCTGATGGCAAAGTACCCCATGACCACCATTGATGCTTCCGGCATGGCTGTCGGCCTGCCCGATGGCCAGATGGGCAACTCTGAGGTCGGCCACACCAACATGGGCGCAGGCCGCATCGTGTACCAGCAGCTGACCCTCATCACCAAGTCCATCCGTGACGGCGAGATGCTCAAGAACCCTGTGCTGGTCAAGAACATGAAGGCCGCCATCGAGGCCGGTAAGGCCATCCACCTGATGGGTCTGGTGGGCACCGGCGGTGTGCACAGCCATGCCGACCACTGGTTTGGCGTGCTGGAGATGGCAAAGCATCTGGGTGCAAAGGAAGTTTACCTGCACTGCATCACCGATGGCCGCGACACCGACCCCCACTCCGGCAAGGGCTTCCTGGCTGATCTGCAGGCCAAGCTGGACGAGCTGGGCGTGGGCAAGATCGCCAGCGTTTCCGGCCGTTACTACGCCATGGACCGCGATAACAACTGGGACCGCGAGGAGAAGGCTTACGCTGCCTTCGTCTACGGCGAGGGCGAGCACGCCGCCAACGCTGCCGAGGCCATCGAGGCTTCCTACGCCGCAGACAAGACCGATGAGTTCGTGCTGCCCTGTGTCACCTGCGAGGGTGGCCGCGTGCAGGACGGCGACACCGTTATCTTTATGAACTTCCGCCCCGACCGTGCCCGCCAGATGACCCGCATCTTCTGCGACGATGCCTTTACCGGCTTCGAGCGCCGCGGCGGCCGCAAGCAGGTGCACTACGTCTGCATGGCCGAGTACGATGCCACCATGCCCAACTGTGAAGTTGCTTATCCCCCGGTGGAGCTGAAGAACGTTCTGGGCGAGTATCTGTCTGCCCACGGCAAGACCCAGCTGCGCATCGCCGAGACCGAGAAGTACGCCCACGTCACCTTCTTCTTCAACGGCGGCGTGGAGGCACCCTACGAGGGCGAGGATCGCTGCGTCATCCCCAGCCCCAAGGTTGCCACCTACGACCTGCAGCCCGAGATGAGTGCCCCCGAAGTTGCTGCCGAGTGCGTCAAGCGCATTGAGAGCGGCAAGTATGATGTGGTGATCCTGAACTTCGCAAACTGCGATATGGTCGGCCACACCGGCGTGTTCGAGGCTGCTGTCAAGGCCGTTGAGGCTGTGGACACCTGCGTGGATCAGGTTGTCACCGCTGTGCTGAACGCCGGCGGCTGCGCCTTCATCACCGCCGACCACGGCAACGCTGAAAAGATGATGAACCCGGACGGCACCCCCTTCACCGCCCACACCACCAACGTTGTGCCCTTTGTGGCAGTTGGCTGCGGCGATGTGAAGCTGCGCGAGGGCGGCTGCCTGGCCGACATCGCACCCACCATGCTGCCCTATATCGGCCTGCCCGTCCCCGCCGAGATGACCGGCAAGAGCATCATCGTGGAGTGATGCCTGACGGGATAACCGGATAAACAAAAAAGGCTGCTGCACTTTTTGTGCGGCAGCCTTTTTGCGTAAGAAAAATTTCCGTGAAAAGGGAATAGCGGAGCGTCCGCAGACGATCCGCTATTCTGAAATTAAAAATAGTTCGCCTGCAAAAACGGCAGAACTTACTTTTTCAGGTGACTGTCCCAGCCGCTGGAGGTGGTGGCCTGCTTGTCAGGCGTGCACCACATGGCTTCTACGCCGTCCAGCGATTCCACCAGCTTCTGTCCCTCTTCCAGCGGCATACAGAACAGGGCAGTGGTCAGGCAGTCTGCCATGCCGGAGTCCGGGCACAGCACGGTGACGCCGTTGTAGTAGGCAGCGGGCCACAGGGTGTCCGGGTCGATGATGTGGTGGTAGCGCTTGCCGTCCACCACAAAGTAGCGCTGGTAGTCGCCGCTGGTCACCAGTGCAAGGTCGCTCATGTTGATGGGCGAGCCGAAAATGGAGTTGGTGTTGGTGTACACCTCCGAGGCGTTCCACGGGTTCTCCACGCCGCCCGTCCACTGGCTGCCGTCCGGCTTTGTGCCGATGGCGCGCAGGTTGCCGCCCACGCTTACCAGTGCGCTGGTCAGACCCCGGGCTTCGGCGGCGCGGCAGACCATCTCCACTGCGTAGCCCTTGCCCACGCTGCCCACGTCCAGCGACATCTCCGGGTCGGACAGATAGACCGTTTTGGCCTTCTCGTCGATGACAAGGTCGTTGATATCGCAGTGCCGGGCAGCGGCTTCCAGCTCCTCCTGTGTGGGCAGGGTGTTGTCGGTCTCGGAGGCGTTCTGTTCGGCAGCTTCGCGGTAATCGTGCCAGATGCCCAGCACGCTGCCCATGGCAATATTGATCTTGCCGCCGGTCAGGTCGTACATCTGCCGCGCCAGCTCCAGCATGGAGAGGATGCGGTCATCTACCTGCACCGGGGCTTTCCCGGCATTTTCGTTGATGGTCTTGACGTTCACAACGCCGTCATAGTCGTTGTAGATATCGTAGAGCTGGTTGTAGGCGACAAGATCCTGATGCAGCGCCTGCATTTGGGTGTTGAACTCTTCCTCGCTCTCGCAGTAGGCGATGACCTGCGTCACCGTGTCGAACACATCATAAAAGATGGTACTGTACCGGGTCAGCTCTTTTTTGGGCTTGCAGCCGACCAGCAGGCCAAGGCTCAGCACCGCCGCCAGCAGCGCAGCGGTCATGCGGGTGATGCGGTTCTTCATACGGTCTGGCTCTCCTTTGCGGCGGTAAAGGCGGTGTGCTCCTCCTGCAAATGTGCCAGCAGGTCTGCAAACATCCAGTTGCGGTTTGCGGGGGTGACCACCGCCTTGAGCGGGATAGTCACCTGTGCCTGCCGCATCAGGTCCAGCAGGGTGTCCACATCTTTATTGCGGAAGTTTGCAAGCACCAGCGCCGGGGGATAGGCACCCGGCTCCAGCACCAGCGTTCTGGGGGCTTTTACCTCCACCTCGCCCAGCAGCTGGGCAACGGTCTTGCCGGCATCGGCGGGGGAAACAAGCAGCAGCTTCATGCCAAAGGCGGGTGCCATGCCCTCCAGCTTGCCCCGGTCGGCGGGGGAAAGGTTCCAGCCCAGCGCCAGCGGCACCCCGGCGTTCTGATTGCGTGCAATGTGTGCTTTCATCTTTAAAACCTCTTTCGGCAGTGTTTTTTCAAAATACACTTTAGTATACCATAAAATCCGCAAAAAGAAAATGTGCTGCAACTTTGGTAAATAAAAAAAGGGCTGCCGTATAAAACGGCAGCCCCTTTTTGCATGAAAGAAATATTATTGACCAATCATCAGGCTATATGGAATGCATGGCTCCACACAGCGATGAAGATTACAGGCCGAAGAAGCCCAGAATCAGACCGCCCAGAATCAGCAGCCAGATGCCCAAGCCAATGGTAGTAGCCACAGGACCAACAGAAGAGCCGGGAGTGGGTTCCGGATCAGGAGTGGGTTCCGGATCGGGAGTGGGTTCCGGAGCGGGCTGTGTAGCGTCGCACTGCTGGCACTTGCCATCAACGTAGGTGCAGGGAACATTCTCGCTCACAACTGCATCGCAGTCAGCGCACAGAACATTGTGGGTGCCATTGTTGTTGGCAACAAACTTGAAGTGCTGACCCATGTGGTCGCAGGTAGCGTCGCACTGCTGGCACTTGCCATCAACGTAGGTGCAGGGAACATTCTCGCTCACAACTGTATCGCAGTCAGCGCACAGAACGTTGTGGGTGCCATTGTTGTTGGCAACAAACTTGAAGTGCTGACCCATGTGGTCGCAGGTAGCGCCGCACTGCTGGCACTTGCCATCAACGTAGGTGCAGGGAACATTCTCGCTCACAACTGTATCGCAGTCAGCGCACAGAACATGGTGGGTGCCATTGTTGTTGGCAACAAATTTGAAGTGCTGACCCATGTGGTCGCAGGTAGCGCCGCACTGCTGGCACTTGCCATCAACGTAGGTGCAGGGAACATTCTCGCTCACAACTGTATCGCAGTCAGCGCACAGAACATGGTGGGTGCCATTGTTGTTGGCAACAAACTTGAAGTGCTGACCCATGTGGTCGCAGGTAGCGCCGCACTGCTGGCACTTGCCATCAACGTAGGTGCAGGGAACATTCTCGCTCACAACTGTATCGCAGTCAGCGCACAGAACATGGTGGGTGCCATTGTTGTTGGCAACAAACTTGAAGTGCTGACCCATGTGGTCGCAGGTAGCGCCGCACTGCTGGCACTTGCCATCAACGTAGGTGCAGGGAACATTCTCGCTCACAACTGTATCGCAGTCAGCGCACAGAACATGGTGGGTGCCATTGTTGTTGGCAACAAACTTGAAGTGCTGACCCATGTGGTCGCAGGTAGCGCCGCACTGCTGGCACTTGCCATCAACGTAGGTGCAGGGAACATTCTCGCTCACAACTGCATCGCAGTCAGCGCACAGAACGTTGTGGGTGCCATTGTTGTTGGCATCAAACTTGAAGTGCTGACCCATGTGGTCGCAAGCAGGCTCCTCAGCGCCGCACTGCTGGCACTTGCCATCAACGTAGGTGCAGGGAACATTCTCGCTCACAACTGCATCGCAGTCAGCGCACAGAACGTTGTGGGTGCCATTGTTGTTGGCATCAAACTTGAAGTGCTGACCCATGTGGTTGCAGGTAGCACCACAAGCGCACTGGCCATTTTCGTTGTAGGAGTGCTTGGCAGTGTCCACAACTTTGTTGCAGGTGGGGCATACTACATTGTGAGTGCCGTCGCCATTATCAACAACATTCTGTGCGCCAACATGGCTGCAAGCGTTGCCGCAGATACATTTACCATCCTTGCCGAAAGAACAAGGGTGAATTCCGCAATCCTCGAATAAGCCATTGGGATTACGGAATATGACCTTATGGTGAGTAGAGTCAACCACATCATAGTCAAAATTGCCTACAGTGACCGCAAAGGCTGCAGGAGCCATAGCAAGCACCATAGCACCTGCTACAACAAGAGACAGCACACGGCTTACTTTTTTGAGTTTCATAAACCGAATCTCCTTTACAAAAACAATACAGTTTATTTTTCTATAAAACGTGGTGCTCTGCTGTGCCACCATGCATGGACGGCAGGGTACGTTGTTTCCAGAAACAGCGTAAACCCCTCTATTCCCTCAGGGGTGGAAAACACCACTTGCACACATATGCTTTACAGCATTCCATCCGCAAGCGACCGGTTCACGGAGTATTTCCTCCGGTGGAATACGACAGTGTGAACGGCGCTTGATACGCTGTAAAGAAACCTCCAACGGTGGGGAGATAGAAAGGCAATTCTTTTTACTGCAACGATCCATTTCCATAATACCTCCCAAAAATGTTGGTGTGGTGGTATGTTTTTTTGCTCAAATCTATTATAGTTATTCTGGAAACAACTGTCAAGGTTGAAAATTCTGTGTACGCTATTTTTTATAGACTTTACAAAATTGGTCAGCTCTTCTTTTTTGTTCCGGCACAGAGGTTGTACTATTAAAGGTGTAATAGGTCTCAGTTCATTTTTTTGCCGAAGAACTCCACCTCTTTGCCGATGAACTGCATCAGTTCATCGAACTGGTCGGGGGTCAGGCTCTGTGCGCCGTCGCACTTGGCCTTGGCGGGGTTGTTGTGCACCTCGATCATCAGACCGTCTGCACCGGCGGCGACCGCAGCTTTGGCCAGCTCCGGCACCATCCATGCGTGGCCGCAGGCATGGCTGGGGTCCACCACCACCGGCAGATGGGTCATCTTGTGCAGCATGACCACACCGGCAAGGTCCAGCGTGTTGCGCATACTGGTCTCAAAGGTGCGGATGCCGCGCTCGCACAGGATGACATTCTCGTTGCCCTCTGCCATGATGTACTCGGCGCTCATCACGAACTCTTCCAGCGTGTTGGCAAGGCCGCGCTTGAGCAGCACCGGCTTTTTCTGGCGGCCAACAGCCTTGAGCAGCTCAAAGTTCTGCATATTGCGGGCGCCTACCTGAATGAGGTCTACGTTTTCAAACAAGGGCAGGTGCTCGGTGTTCATGATCTCGGTCACAATGGGCGAACCGGTGGCGCGGCGCGCCAGCTTGAGCAGGTCCAGGCCCTCGCTGCGCATACCCTGAAAGGAGTAGGGGGAGGTGCGGGGCTTGAACGCACCGCCGCGCAGCAGGGAAGCGCCTGCCGCCTTTACCCGCTGCGCGCAGTAGGTGATCTGCTCCTCACTCTCAATGCTGCACGGCCCGGCGATGACTGCAAAGTTGCCGCCGCCGATCTTGACGCCCTCCACATCGATAACGCTGTCGTCCGGGTGGAACTTGCGGTTGGCCTTTTTGTAGGGCTCGGACACGCGGCGGCAGGTCTCTACCACCGGGTTTGCCAGCACCCAGCTTTCCGCAATGGCCTTGGTATCGCCGATCAGACCCAGAATATGGGTGTCGCTGCCCTTGGAATCGTTGATCTGCAAGCCCATATCTTCCAGCTCGTGGCAGAACTCGCGTACCTGTACGTCGGGTGCATCCTGTTTGAGTACGATGATCATAGTGTTTTGTCTCCTTTGCCTTTTCCTATCGTGTGAAACGGCGAGGGAGACCGGCTCCTTTGCCGCAGCTTGCAATGTCAAACTTCAGTACTCTGAAGTGCGTGACGCTATGATATCACTTCATGAAACTGAAGTCAAGAGAAATTTTGAATTTTTTCAGAAAAAGTGGTAGAATAGAAACAAAGCAAATGTAAAAGAGGGAATAACAATGGGAAAAGAAGCTAAAACCAACGCAATGCGCATTCTGGAACGGGAAAAGGTGGCCTACACCGCCCACGAGTACCCCCACGAGGAGGGGGTGGCGGTGGACGGTGTGACCGTAGCCGCCAGCATGGGCGAGGACCCCGCCTGCGTTTACAAGACGCTGGTAACGCAGGGCAGCAGCAAAAACTACTTTGTGTTCGTCATTCCGGTGGCGGCAGAGCTGGATTTAAAGGCCGCTGCCCGCAGCGTGGGCGAAAAGAGCGTGGCAATGATCCATGTGGCGGAGATCAACAAGGTGACCGGCTATGTGCGGGGCGGCTGCAGCCCGGTGGGCATGAAAAAGCAGTACCACACCGTCTTTGACGAAAGCGTGCTGACCCAGCAGAAGGTCTACGTTTCCGGTGGGCGCATCGGCACGCAGGTGTGCTGCGCCCCGGCAGATCTGATCCGCGCTGCCCGCGCTGCCACCGCAAAGATCATTTTTTAAAAATCCTGCTCCATATCTGGGATACATCAACACAGCCTTTACATAAAATATACTTGCTGCATAAGTCATACTTAAAAAGAAAAAGGATGGCGAAACTGCACAAAACTTTCAAAAGTTTTTTGACGGCATGGGAACACAAGGGAGAATTTACCCAAACGCTCTTTGCAAAGCGGTTTTTTTGCCGTAAACTGTATTTAGTACAGGGACGATGGCCCAAAAATCGGGCTTGCATCGCCGCCTGAAAAAACGCTTGCACAGGAAACTGCGGAGGGAAACTTCAATGATGCTGCTGGTGCCGGGTCGCATGGAATGGGGTCACATTCACTGCAATCAGGGGCATGGTGCAGCCTTGTGCAAAATGCGCGGACAGAAAAACCGGAAATAAAGGCCGTGGTACAGGTGTACCGCAGCCTTTTTTGTTTGTCGGTCTTGTTGGACAGTTGAGAAAGAGAGGCTTTGGAAAATGATTCGTAAAGTGGCAGTGATCATGGGTTCGGACAGCGATTGGCCGGTGGTCAAGGGTGCCTGCGCCCAGCTGAAGGCACTGGACATCCCCTTTGAGGCACACATCCTTTCGGCACACCGCACCCCCGCCGAGGCAGCAGCCTTTGCAAAAAGCGCAAAGGCCAACGGCTTTGGCGTCATCCTGTGCGCGGCAGGCATGGCAGCACATCTGGCAGGTGCTTTTGCCGCCAACACCACCCTGCCGGTCATCGGCATCCCCATGAAGGGCGGCGCGATGGATGGCTTGGACGCGCTGCTGGCTACCGTGCAGATGCCCAGCGGCATCCCGGTGGCGACTGTGGCGCTGAACGGTGCCAAGAACGCCGCATGGCTGGCTGCTGAGATCCTGGCACTGAGCGATGATGCACTGGCTGAAAAGCTGGAAGCCGAGCGCGTGGCCATGGCACAGCAGATCGCAGCCAAGGAAGAAAAGCTGCAGAACGAACTGAACGAGCTGTAAAGGAGAACCAATGTCTGATTTTGCATATCCGCTGCATGAGGAGTGCGGCGTTTTCGGCATCTACGACCGTGCCGGTACCGAGGATGTGGCCGCAGCGGCTTATTCGGCCCTGTATGCGCTGCAGCACCGCGGGCAGGAGAGCTGCGGCATCGCCGTCAACGATGACGGCGTGATCACCGGCCACCGGGATCTGGGCCTTGTGAACGAGGTGTTCACCCCGGAGGTGCTGGCAAGCCTGTCCACTACCACGGCACACATGGCCACCGGTCATGTGCGCTACGCCACTGCCGGCACCCGCGTCCGCGCCAACGCCCAGCCCATGATCGTCCGGCATGGCCGCGGCACCATGGCGCTGTGCCACAACGGCAACCTGACCAACGCCGTGGAGCTGCGCCGCCAGCTGGAAAACGAGGGCGCGATCTTCCACGGCTCCTCGGATACCGAGGTCATCTGCTACCTCATCACCCGCAACCGTCTGCGCATGGGCAGCATCGAGACTGCCATCAGCAAGACCATGGACGTGCTGGAGGGTGCATACAGCCTTGTGATCATGTCTGCCACCAAGCTCATCGCGGTGCGCGACCCCCGGGGCTACCGTCCCCTGTGCATCGGCACCCTGCCCGGCGGCGGCTACGTCTTTGCCAGCGAAAGCTGCGCACTGGATGCCACCGGCGCTTCTCTGCTGCGGGACGTGGAGCCCGGCGAGATCGTGGTAGTGGATACCAAGACCGGCGAGCTGCGCAGCATCAAGGATCACTGCGGCCGCCCGGACACCCAGATGTGCGTGTTCGAGTTCATCTACTTTGCCCGCCCGGACAGCGTCATCGAGGGCAGCTCGGTGCACGAGGCCCGCAAGCAGGCAGGCCGCTTCCTTGCACAGGAGCACCCGGTGGAGGCCGATGTGGTCATCGGCGTGCCGGATTCCGGTCTGGATGCCGCCCTGGGCTACTCGCAGGAGAGCGGCATCCCCTACGGCATCGGCTTCATCAAGAACAAATACATCGGCCGCACCTTTATTCAGGGCAGCCAGAAGCAGCGCGAGAACAGCGTGCGCATCAAGCTGAACGTGGTGTCCAGCACCGTCAAGGGTAAGCGCGTGGTGCTGGTGGATGACTCCATCGTACGCGGCACCACCTCTGCCCGCATCATCAAGCTGCTGCGGGATGCTGGTGCTGCCGAGGTGCACTTTATGGTCTCTGCACCTCCCTTTAAGTATCCGTGTTACTTCGGCACCGATATCCCGGATCAGAAGCTGCTGGTGGCCACCGGCCGCACGCTGGAGCAGATCAACGAGGTCATCGGCGCCGATACGCTGGGCTATTTGTCCAACGAGCACGTTGTCCAGCTTGCCAAAAACGCAAAATGCGGTTTCTGCACTGCCTGCTTTACCGGCGAGTATGCCGTAGAGCCGGAAAGTGTGCTTTCTACCGATATTCACGACCGTCACCTGAACGACCGTCCCAAGGACGCCAAAAAGTTAGGAGAGTAAGAACATGGAAAAGAGCTATTCTGAAAGCTACGCCGCAGCAGGCGTGGACATTACCGCCGGTTACCGCTCTGTGGAGCTGATGAAGCAGTATGTCGCCCGTACCATGAACGAGCACTGCATCGGCGGTCTGGGCGGCTTTGGCGGCCTGTTTGAGCTGGATTGCACCGGTTACAAGCACCCGGTGCTGATCTCCGGCACCGATGGTGTGGGCACCAAGCTGAAGGTGGCCATGATCATGGATAAGCACGACACCATCGGCATCGACTGCGTGGCCATGTGCGTCAACGATGTCATCTGCGCCGGTGCAAAGCCGCTGGTGTTCCTCGATTATATCGCCTGCGGCCGCAACGTGCCGGAAAAGATCGCCAACATCGTCAAGGGCGTGGCCGAGGGCTGCGTGCAGGCCGATTGTGCACTGGTAGGCGGCGAGACTGCCGAGCACCCGGGCATGATGCCGGAGGACGAGTACGATCTGGCCGGTTTCACCGTGGGCGTTGTGGACAAGGAAAAGATCCTGAACAACGAGACCATGGCGGCAGGTGACGTGATCATCGCTCTGCCCTCCACCGGTGTGCACTCCAACGGCTTCTCGCTGGTGCGCAAGGTGTTCAACATCGACGCCGACCCCGATGTGCTGCTCTCCACCCCCGCCGAGCTGGGCGGCAAGACCCTTGGCGAGGTGCTGCTGGCTCCCACCAAGATCTACGTCAAGCCTGTGCTGAAGGTGCTGGAAGAGGTGCAGGTCAAGGGCATCTCCCACATCACCGGCGGCGGCTTCTACGAGAATATCCCCCGCAGCCTGAAGAAGGGCTGCTGCGCCCGCATCAACAAGGCAGATGTGCGCACCCCCGCTCTGTTCCACCTGATGCAGAAGGTGGGCGGCATCTCCGAGCACGATATGTTCAACACCTTCAACATGGGCGTGGGCATGGTGCTCACTGTGCCCGCCGAGCAGGCCGACAAGGCACTGGAGATCCTGCACGCCAATGGCGAGCCGGAGGCCTACCGTCTGGGCGTCATCGCAGAAGGTGAGGGCGTGGAGCTGTGCTGAACATTGCCGTGTTAGTGTCCGGCGGCGGCACCAATCTGCAGGCGCTGCTGGACAGCGAGGCCCGGGGCGAGAACCCCAATGGTAAAATTACGCTGGTAGTGGCCTCCAAGCCCGGCGTCTTTGCGCTGGAACGCGCTGCAAAGGCCGGTGTGGAAGGCTGCGTGGTGCGCCGCAAGGACTACGCCACCAGCGAGGAATTTGACGCTGCGCTGCTGGAAACACTGCGGGCGCACAACATTGATCTGGTGGTGCTGGCGGGCTTTCTGTCCGTGCTGGGCCCCAGCGTCATCGCGGCCTATCCGCGCCGCATCCTGAACGTGCACCCCGCGCTGATCCCTTCCTTCTGCGGGCCGGGCATGTACGGCCTGCGTCCCCACGAGGCCGCACTGGCCCGGGGCTGCAAGGTGACCGGCGCTACCGTTCACTTTGTCAACGAGGAGTGCGACGGCGAGCCCATCCTGCTGCAGAAGGCCGTGGACATCCTGCCCGGCGATACCCCCGAGGTGCTGCAGAAGCGGGTGATGGAACAGGCTGAATGGAAGCTGCTGCCCAAGGCGGTGGCTATGGTGTGCAGCGGAGAGATCCGCTGAAAGCTTGCAGAGCGTTGTTCTTGCCTCTCCCTTTGGGAGAGGTGGCACGGCGTAAGCCGTGACGGAGAGGGCGGGGAAGTTGCCTCCGCAAAGAGGTTCGCCCTCTCAGGCGCTGACGCGCCAGCTCCCCCAAAGGGGGAGCCGAGAGTTGCTCTTTGAAAACAAAAATGCAAGGGAGAACAACAATGGAAAAGATCAACCTGAACGAGTATCTGGCCTCCAACGAGTACCCCGGCCGCGGCATTGCTGTGGCAATGGCACCGGACGGACGGCAGATGTTTATCGGCTACTTTATCATGGGCCGCAGCGAGAACAGCCGCAACCGCGTGTTTGACCCCGTGCCCGAGCGCGGCGGCATCTGCACCGTTGCAGCCGACCCCGCAAAGCTGGAGGACCCCAGCCTGATCATTTACAATCCGGTGCTGACCCTTGGCAAGACCCATATCGTGACCAACGGCGACCAGACCGATACCATCTACGACCTGATGAGTCAGGGCAAGAGCTTTGCCGATGCCCTGCGCACCCGCACCTTTGAGCCGGACGGCCCCAACTACACCCCCCGCATCTCCGCTGTGGTGTACGCCGACGGCAGCTACCAGATGAGCATCCTCAAGTCTGCCGACGGCAACGGCGACAGTGTGCAGCGCTATTTCTTTGATTATCCCCAGCCCGTTGCAGGCGAGGGTCACTTCATCAGCACCTACAAGCACAATGGCAACCCCATCCCCAGCTTTGAGGGCGAGCCGCTGCGCTTTGCCTGCCCCCGCACCATCGGCGATTTTGCCCACGATATGTGGAGCAGCCTGAATCTGGACAACAAGGTGAGCCTGTTTGCCCGCGTTATTGATCTGGACACCGGCGAGAGCGGCGATATGATCTTCAACAAGTACGACCCCGTTTGCAGCGACTTTGACGACCCCGAGGAGCCGGAGCTGCTGCCCGAGGAGCTGGAACTGCTCAAAAAGCTTGACGCCGAGGAAGAATAAGAGTAAACCTTAGGATATAAGGAGGATGCACCAATGAATGAACTCGCACTGAAGTACGGCTGCAACCCCAACCAGAAGCCCAGCCGCATTTATATGGAAAATGGCTCCGACCTGCCCGTTACCGTGCTGAACGGCAAGCCCGGCTACATCAACTTTCTGGATGCCCTCAACTCCATCCAGCTGGTCAAGGAACTGAAAAACGCCTGCGGTCTGCCCGCAGCGGCTTCCTTCAAGCATGTTTCCCCGGCGGGCGCAGCACTGGGTCTGCCCCTGACCGAGGTGGAGCGCCGGATGTACCACATTGCCCCGGAGACAGAGCTTTCTCCGCTGGCCTGTGCCTACGCCCGCGCCCGCGGCGCAGACCGCATGTCCTCCTTCGGCGATTGGATCGCCCTGTCTGACATCTGCGATGTGCCCACCGCAAAGCTGATCCAGCACGAAGTGTCCGACGGCATCATCGCCCCGGGCTACGAGCCGGAGGCACTGGCCATCCTGTCTGGCAAAAAGAAGGGCAACTACAACGTGGTCGCTATCGACCCCGCCTATCAGCCCGCTCCCATCGAGCACAAGCAGGTGTACGGCATCACCTTCGAGCAGGGCCGCAACGAGCTGGTCATCAACGCCGACACCATGCTGAACAACTGGGTCACCGAGAATAAGGACGTGACCGAGGAGCAGAAGCGTGACCTCATCATTGCCCTGATTACTTTGAAGTACACCCAGTCCAACAGCGTGTGCTACACCTACAACGGTCAGACCATCGGCGTGGGCGCAGGCCAGCAGAGCCGCATCCACTGCACCCGTCTGGCCGGTCAGAAGGCCGAAAACTGGCAGCTGCGCCACATGGACAAGGTGCTGAACCTGCCCTTCCGTGACGATGTGGCAAAGCCCAACCGCGACAACGCCATTGATGTTTACATCGGCGATACCCCGGAGGATGTCATTGGTGATGACGTCTGGGCCGAGACCTTCACCCGCCAGCCTGAGCCGTTGACCGCCGAGGAAAAGAAGGCTTACCTCAGCAAGGTGACCGGTGTGTGCCTTGGCTCGGACGCCTTCTTCCCCTTCGGTGACAACATCGAGCGCGCCCGCCGCTCCGGCGTGACTGCCATCGTGCAGCCCGGCGGCTCCATCCGCGACCAGCAGGTCATCGACACCTGCAACAAGTACGGCATCGCCATGGCCTTCTGCGGCCTGCGGCTGTTCCATCACTAAGGAAAAAGGAACGAACCCTCTCAGTCGCCTGACGGCGACAGCTCCCCCGAGGGGGGAGCTTTATGCGGGAAAACGGGCAGGAATGCTCCTTCCGCTGAACGCGGCACCTGCCGTCAGCGGAAAAAGCTCCCCCTTCGGGGGAGCTGGCATTGCGCAGCAATGACTGAGAGGGTCATTCAAAAACGGGAAGGTGAATGATATGGCTGAAAAAATTCTGGTAGTGGGCGGCGGCGGCCGCGAGCACGCCATCATCAAGGCACTGAAAAAGAGCCCTGACTGCGGCGAGATCTGGTGCGCACCGGGCAACGGCGGCATCAGCTATGACGCCAAGTGCAAAAACATCAAAGCTACCGATGTGGATACCATGGTAGGCTTTGCAGTGGAAGAAAAGTTCGATTACGTTGTGGTGGCGCAGGACGACCCCCTTGCACTGGGCATGGTGGACGCGCTGGCAAAGGTGGGCATCCCCGCCTTTGGCCCGGACAAGGCCGCTGCACGCATCGAGGCTTCCAAGGTGTTCTCCAAGGATCTGATGAAGAAATACGGCATCCCCACCGCAAAGTACGAGACCTTCGATGACCCCGCCAAGGTCATGGATTACATCCGCGCCGAGGGCAAGTACCCGGTGGTCATCAAGGCAGACGGCCTTGCACTGGGCAAGGGCGTGCTCATCTGCGAAAACGAGCAGCAGGCCGCTGAGGGTGTCAAGGAGATCATGCTGGACAAAAAGTTCGGCGCATCCGGCAATCATGTGGTGGTGGAAGAGTTCCTCACCGGGCCGGAGGTCAGCGTGCTGAGCTTTACGGACGGCAAGGTGGTCAAGCCCATGGTCTCCAGCATGAACCATAAGCGCGCCAACGACCACGATACCGGCCTGAACACCGGCGGCATGGGCACCATTGCCCCCAACCCCTACTACACCCCGGAAGTGGCTGCGGAGTGCATGGAAAAGATCTTCCTGCCCACCATCCGCGCTATGAACGCCGAGGGCTGCCCCTTCAAGGGCTGCCTGTACTTCGGCCTCATGCTCACCCCGGACGGTTCCAAGGTCATCGAGTATAACTGCCGCTTCGGCGACCCCGAAACGCAGGTGGTGCTGCCGCTGCTGGAAAGCGACCTGCTGCACATCATGCAGGCCTGTACCGACGGCACGCTGGCACAGCAGGAGGTCAAGTTCTCCGATGGCGCTGCGGCCTGCGTCATTCTGGCTTCCGGCGGTTACCCCGTGGCCTACGAGAAGGGCAAGCCCATCTCCGGCCTTGTGGACGGCCAGCTGCCCGGCGAGGAGAACGTGACGGTGTACCATTCCGGTACTGCCATCACCGAGGACGGACAGCTGGTGACCAACGGCGGCCGCGTGCTGGGCGTTACCGCCACCGGCCCGCGTCTGACCAACGCCCTGAGCCACGCCTACGAAGCAGCCGAAAAGATCAGCTTTGAAAAGCTGCATAAGCGCAGCGATATCGGACTGCGTGCCCTGAAAGCGCTGGCAGAGAAGCAGTAAGTAAGAGAACCCTCTCAGTCGCCTGACGGCGACAGCTCCCCCGAGGGGGGAGCTTTATGCGAGAAAATGGATAAGCCTATGCTTTCCATCGAACGCAGTCCTTTCCGTCAGCAGAAAAAGCTCCCCCTTTCGGGGGAGCTGGCACGGCGAAAGCCGTGACTGAGAGGGTCGGTTCAAAGAATACAAAGGGGGAACCTACCCAATGGTCTATCGTATTTATGTGGAAAAAAAGCCCGGCTTTGATGTCGAGGCAAACGGTCTGAAAAACGAGCTCACCAGCCTGCTGGGCATCAAGGACCTGACCGGTCTGCGCCTGCTGAACCGCTACGATGTGGAAGGCATCGACGAGGCACTGTTCAACCAGTGCGTCAGCACCGTGTTCAGCGAGCCGCCGGTAGATAACACCTACGCAGAGCTGCCCGCTGCCGAGGGCGTGTCCTTCGCGGTGGAGTATCTGCCCGGTCAGTTCGACCAGCGCGCAGCCTCTGCTGCCGAGTGCATCCAGCTCATCAGTCAGGGCGAGCGCCCGCTGGTGCGCTCTGCCCGCGTCTACCTGCTGGAGGGCGCTCTGACCCCCGAGCAGGTGGCCGAGATCAAGAAGTATGTCATCAACCCCGTGGAGGCTCGCGAGGCTTCTCTGGAGACCAAAGAGACCCTGAAGATGGATTACCCCGTGCCCGCTGCCGTGGCAGTGCTGGAGGGCTTCAACCAGCTGGATGAGGCTGGCCTTGCCAAGTTCATCGAGGAAAAGGGTCTGGCCATGGATCTGGGGGACATCAAGTTCTGTCAGGAGTACTTCCGCACCGAGCAGCGCGACCCCACCATCACCGAGATCAAGATGATCGACACCTACTGGTCCGATCACTGCCGCCACACCACCTTCGGCACCATTCTGGACGATGTGCAGATCGACGACGCCGTGGTGCAGGAAGCTTTTGACCGCTACATGGCCATGCGTACCGAGCTGGGTCGTGAGAACAAGCCCCGCTGCATGATGGACCTTGCCACCATTGGTGCCAAGGAGCTGAAGAAGCAGGGCATCCTGAAGAATCTGGACGAGTCTGAGGAGATCAACGCCTGCACCGTTAAGATCAAGTGCGATGTCAACGGCAAGGACGAGGACTGGCTGTTCCTGTTCAAGAACGAGACCCACAACCACCCCACCGAGATCGAGCCCTTCGGCGGCGCGGCTACCTGCATCGGCGGTGCCATCCGCGACCCGCTGTCCGGCCGCAGCTACGTCTATCAGGCTATGCGTGTCACCGGCGCAGGCGACCCGCTCAAGCCGGTCAGCGAGACCATGCCCGGCAAGCTGCCCCAGCGCAAGCTGGTCACCACCGCAGCCGCCGGTTACTCCTCCTACGGCAACCAGATCGGTCTGGCTACCGGTCAGGTGGACGAGATCTACCACCCCGGTTATGTGGCAAAGCGCATGGAGATCGGCGCTGTTGTGGGCGCTACCCCTGCTTCCCACGTCCGCCGCGAGTGCCCCGCTCCCGGCGATGTGATCGTGCTGCTGGGCGGCCGCACCGGCCGTGACGGCATCGGCGGCGCTACCGGCTCCTCCAAGGCACACAAGCTGGACAGCCTTGAGCACTGCGGTGCTGAGGTGCAGAAGGGCAATGCGCCCATCGAGCGCAAGCTGCAGCGCCTGTTCCGCCGCGAGGACGCCTGCAAGATGATCAAGCGCTGCAACGACTTTGGTGCCGGCGGCGTTTCCGTTGCCATCGGCGAGCTGGCCGATGGCCTGTACATCGACCTGAACAAAGTCACCAAGAAGTACGAGGGTCTGGACGGCACCGAGCTGGCCATCAGCGAGAGCCAGGAGCGCATGGCTGTGGCTCTTGCCCCGGAGGATGTGGACAAGTTCATCGCCATTGCCACCGAGGAGAACCTCGAGGCTACCCCTGTGGCGAAGGTTACCGAGGAAAAGCGCCTGAACATGGTGTGGAACGGCGTTTCCATCGTGAACATCAGCCGCGAGTTTTTGAACTCCAACGGTGCAGAGAAGCACCAGAACGTCCATGTGGAAAAGGGCAGCGTCTGGCAGCCCCAGTGGGCAGGCCTGACCTTCAGCCAGAAGATGAAGTCCATGGTGGGCGACCTGAACGTCTGCAGCAAGAAGGGCCTTTCCGAGCGGTTCGACTCCACCATCGGTGCAGCCACCGTGCTCATGCCCTTTGGCGGTGCATACCAGCTGACCCCCCAGAACGCCATGGTAGCAAAGCTGCCGGTGGACGGCGAGACCACCACCTGCTCCGGTATGGCATGGGGCTATAACCCCTACCTGATGAGCGCCAACCAGTATGTGGGCGCACGGCTGGCCGTTATTGAGAGCGTGACCAAGCTGGTCGCCACCGGCTTCCGCTACGAGGACGCTTACCTGACCTTCCAGGAGTACTTCGAGCGTCTGGGCAATAAGCCCGAGCGCTGGGGCAAGCCACTGGCTGCCCTGCTGGGCGCACTGGATGCGCAGATCGGTCTGGGCATTGCCTCCATCGGCGGCAAGGACAGTATGTCCGGCTCCTTTGAGCAGCTGGATGTGCCCCCCACGCTGGTGTCCTTTGCCACTGCCATCGGCAAGGCAAGCCGCGTAGTTTCTACCGAGTTCAAGAAGCCGGAGAGCACTGTGGTGCTCGTCCGTCCCATCATTGACCCGGAGACCGGCTGCCCCAACTTCTTCTCCCTGAAGGCCAACTACAAGATCGTGGAGAACATGATCGAAGAAGGCATGGTCGCTTCTGCCTGCTCCGTGGGCTACGGCGGCATTGCCGAGGCACTGTTCAAGATGGGTCTGGGCAACCGCATCGGCTTCAAGATGCGTGCCAACATGACCACCCACGAGATGTTTGAGCCTATGTACGGCTCCATCATTCTGGAAATGGTGTCCGATTCTCCCGCCGGTATGCTGCTGGGTGAGACCACCAAGGAGTACACCTTTGAGTCCTGCGGTGAAAAGCTGGATATGGCCGAGCTGCAGGAGATCTGGGAGAGCAAGCTGGAGCCTGTGTATCCCTACCGCAAGGCCGGTTCTGCCGTGGAGAAGATCAACGGCAGCCTGACCGCTCCCGCCGCACCCAAGATCGGTGTGGCAAAGCCCAAGGTCATCATCCCGGTGTTCCCCGGCACCAACTGCGAGTACGACACCGCCAAGGCCTTTGCCCGCGCCGGTGCCGACCCCGAGATTCTGGTGGTGCGCAACCTGACCCCCGCCGATGTTGCCGAGAGCTGCGAGGCACTGGTCAAGGCCATTGACGCAAGCCAGATCGTCATGCTGCCCGGCGGCTTCTCCGGCGGCGACGAGCCGGACGGCAGCGCCAAGTTCATCGCCTCCTTCTTCCGCAACCCTGCGGTCACCGAGGCTGTGCGCCGTCTGCTGCAGCAGCGCGACGGCTTGATGCTGGGCATCTGCAACGGCTTCCAGGCTTTGATCAAGCTGGGTCTGGTGCCCTACGGCGATATCCGTCCCATCACTGCCTGCGACCCCACCCTGACCTTCAACACCATCGGCCGTCACCAGAGCATGCTGGTGCACACCCGTGTGGCTTCCACTGGCAGCCCGTGGCTCAGCAAGTGTGAGGTGGGCGAGATGCACACCATTGCCATCAGCCACGGCGAGGGCCGCTTTGTGGCTCCGCAGGAGGTGCTGGACACCATGCTGCGCAACGGTCAGGTAGCTACCCAGTATGTGGATCTGACCGGTGTGCCCACCATGGATCAGCGCTTCAACCCCAACGGCTCTGTGCTGGCCATCGAGGGCATCACCAGCCCGGACGGCCGCGTGTTCGGCAAGATGGGTCACTCGGAGCGCAGCGGCGAGTACCTGTACAAGAACGTCACCGGCGATAAATACCAGCCGATCTTTGAGGGCGGCGTGGACTATTTCAAGGTTTGATGGTAGAATAGAGAAAAAGCTCCTTCCGTCATCGCTGGCGCGATGCCACCTCCCTCGGAGAGGGAGGCTGAAAGTCCCCCTCTTCGAGGGGGCTGTCGCCGGAAGGCGACTGGGGGAGTTACTTTCAGGAGGAAACAACCAATGTCACAGCATGATCGCTATATCAGCCCTTTTTCCACCCGCTACGCTTCCGATGAGATGCAGTACATCTTCTCGGACGACAACAAGTTCCGCACTTGGCGGCGGCTGTGGGTGGCGCTGGCTCGTGCCGAAATGAATCAGGGCCTGACCAACATCACCCCGGACATGGTAGCCGAGCTGGAAGCTCATGTGGACGATATCAACTACGAAGTGGCTATCGAGCGGGAAAAGCTGGTGCGCCACGACGTCATGAGCCACGTCTACGCCTACGGTCAGCAGTGCCCCAAGGCAGCAGGCATCATCCATCTGGGTGCCACCAGCTGCTATGTGGGCGATAACACCGACATCATCGTGATGCGGCAGGGCCTTGAGCTGGTGCGCAAAAAGCTGGTGGGTGTGCTGGCAAAGCTGGCACACTTTGCCAAGGAGTACAAGGATATGCCCTGCATGGCCTACACCCACTGCCAGCCTGCACAGCCCACCACCGTGGGCAAGCGTGCTACCCTGTGGGCCAACGAACTGGTGATGGATCTGGCCGAGATCGACCATCGTCTGGCTACCCTGCAGCTGCGCGGTGTCAAGGGCACCACCGGTACGCAGGCTTCCTTTATGGAGCTGTTCAAGGGCGATGCCGACAAGATCCGCGCTGTGGATGCTTCCATTGCAAAGGAGATGGGCTTTGACCCCAAGGCCGTTGTGCCGGTGTCCGGCCAGACCTACAGCCGCAAGGTGGATGCCTTTATCCTGAACGCGCTGGCCGGTATTGGCCAGAGCTGCATGAAGTTTGCCACCGACCTGCGCCTGCTGGCGAACTTCAAGGAGATGGAGGAACCCTTTGAGAAGAACCAGATCGGTTCCTCCGCTATGCCCTATAAGCGCAACCCCATGCGCTGCGAGCGCATCTGCGCCCTTGCCCGCTACCTGATGGTGGATGTGCTGAACCCCAGCTTTACCACCGGCAGCCAGTGGTTTGAGCGCACGCTGGACGACAGCGCCAACAAGCGCGTGGCTATGGCAGAGGGCTTCCTTGCCACTGACGCCATCCTGAACATCATGCTCAACGTCACGGATGGTCTGGTGGTGTACCCCAAGGTGGTGCGCAGCCGCCTGATGGCCGAGCTGCCCTTCATGGCCAGCGAGAACATCATGATGCAGGCTGTGGAAAAGGGCGGCAACCGTCAGGAGCTGCACGAGCGCCTGCGTCAGCACGCCATCGCCGCCGGTAAGCAGGTTAAGGAAGAGGGCCTGCCCAACGATATGGTGGACCGCATTGCCGCAGACCCGGCCTTTGGCCTGACCCGCGAGGAAATTGTGGCAAGGCTGGTGCCGGAGAACTTTGTGGGCCGTGCACCCCAGCAGGTGGAGGAGTTCATCGCCAACGTCCTGCAGCCCATCTTTGATGCTGACCCTGAGGATGTGGAGCAGCACGCCTCCCTGAGCGTCTGATAACAAGATCAATTGCAAAAAGGAGAAGCCCGCGGGCTTCTCCTTTTTGCGTTTGTGCCTTGCACGATCTTGTCTGTCATGTTACACTGAGGGCATCATTTACAAAGGAGAACCGCTTATGCGATTGGATAAATATCTGGCCGAAACTGCCCAGTGCACCCGCAGCGAGGCCAAAACTATGCTGGCAAAGGGGCGCGTGCAGGTAAACGGCACGGTGTGCAAAAAAGGGGACACCCAGCTGAAGGAGACCGACACCGTGGCAGTGGACGGCGCGCCGCTGCGCTATCAGAAATTCGTTTACCTCATGCTCAATAAGCCCGAGGGGGTGGTGAGCGCTTCTACCGATAAGCGGGACACCACTGTGGTGGACTTGATAGGGGACGCCTACCCCCGGCGGGAGCTGTTCCCGGCAGGCCGGCTGGATAAGACCAGCACCGGCTTTGTGCTGCTGACCGATGACGGCGGCTTTGCCCACGATATCCTGTCCCCCCGGCACCATGTTTCCAAGACCTACACTGTGACCATCGACACCCCGCTCACGCAGGAGATGCGCACCGGCTTTGCGGCGGGGGTCACGCTGGCGGACGGCACCGCCCTTTCGCCCGCCGAGGTGACCGCCCTTTCCCCGGATGGGTGCACCGTGCGGGTGGTGCTGCGGCAGGGGGTGTACCACCAGATCAAACGGATGTTCGGTGTGTACGGTGCTGGGGTGAATGCTTTGCACCGGGAGGCCATTGGCGGCCTTGCACTGGATGCGCAGCTTGCCCCGGGGCAGTGGCGGGAGCTTTCTGACGAAGAAGTGGCAAAAATTACCAGATAAAATGCTGCGCTTTTCACGCGGTTTTCAAAAATGTATCACAATTTATCGGTAAAATAACGGTAAGAACCACGCAAAAAGGCACTTTTTTGGCAAAAAATGGCCCCGAAAGATAATTTTAACAAGAAAGAATTATTTTTTTTGTTGAAATCTGTTGCAAAAGTAAATTCTTTTGTGTAAAATATAGATTGTAATGCGGCTAAATTGTTTAAAATCACAACCCATGCCGCCGCGGCTTGCACAAACGAGGAAAAGGGGTATCCATTTATGGCCAATAGAGTATTTCAAAGCGTGATCTACCAGATGAAGGACGCGATCAATCGGGTGGTCGGCGTTGTGGATGAGACCGGCGCTGTCATTTCCTGCTCGGAGCTGAACCTGATCGGCGAGGTGCGCGAGGGCTATATGGCCGAGCGCCTGAACGCAGGCGACCGCTTTGTGCGCGACGGCTATACTTATCAGCAGTTCTCCAACGCCAAGCATAACGATTATGCCGTGTTCGTGGAGGGTGCCGATGAGACTGCGGGGCAGTTTGCCGGTGTGCTGGCTATCAGCCTGCAGAGCATCAAGCAGTACCACGACGAAAAGTTCGATAAGTCCAACTTTATCAAGAACGTGGTGCTGGACAACATCCTGCCCGGCGATATCTACGCCAAGGCACGGGAGCTGCACTTTGCCACCGATGTCTCCCGCGTGGTGTTCATCGTGCGGGTGATCAGCGGCGGCGATATCTCTGCCTACGATGTGGTCAGCAGCCTGTTCCCCGATAAGCAGAAGGACTTTGTGTTCAATATCAGCGAGACCGACACCGTGCTGGTCAAGGAGATCCGCAAGGGCATCGACCGCACCGATATGGAAAAGCTGGCTGCCAGCATTGTGGATACCCTCTCCGGCGAGCACTACATCAAGGCCGTGGTCGGCATTGGCACCCCTATTGCCAATGTGAAGGATCTGGCTACCTCCTTTAAGGAAGCCCAGATCGCCATGGAAGTGAGCAAGGTGTTCGATACCGAAAAGCAGATCATCCGCTACGATAACCTGGGCATTGCTCGTCTGATCTACCAGCTGCCTACCACCGTGTGCGAGATGTTCCTGCGCGAGGTGTTCAAGCAGGGCAGCATTGAAAGCCTGGATCAGGAGACTTTGTTCACCATCCAGCGCTTCTTTGAGAACAACCTGAATGTGTCCGAGACCAGCCGCGGCCTGTTTGTGCACCGCAATACGCTGGTGTATCGTCTGGAAAAGATCAAAAAGCTGACCGGCCTGGATCTGCGTGAGTTCGACGATGCTATCGTCTTTAAGGTAGCGCTGATGGTCAAGAAGTACCTGTCCAACAACCCGGCCAAATACTGATATTCCGCTGTGCGGGCGTTGCCCCGCTGGCGCCGAACCGGCCGCTCGAAACCGATGCTGGCCGGTTCTTTTTGCAGTGTTGGCTGCGGACGGGTTGTCTTGACCGTCAAAAATCTTGATGTCAGGAGCTAATACGATTCCATGATCGATTTTGAACACGTTTCCAAAGAATATAAAAAGGGCGGACGCCTTGCACTGGAGGATATCAACCTCCATGTGGACGAAGGCGAGTTCGTCTTTCTGCTGGGGCACTCCGGCGCGGGCAAATCCACCCTGCTCAAGCTGATCCTGCGGGAGGCACTGCCTACCTCCGGCAAGGTGACCGTGCTGGGTAAGGATGTTGCCAAGCTGCGCCGCCATAAGATCCCTTACCTGCGCCGTCAGATGGGCATCATCTTTCAGGACTTCCGGCTGATCCCCAGCATGACCGTATACGAGAACGTGGCCTTTGCCATGCATGTGCTCAATGTGCCCCGCAAGGAGATCCGTCCCCGCGTGGAGTACATTCTGGAGCTGGTGCATCTGGAGGATAAGGCCAAGTGCTACCCGGATACCCTTTCCGGCGGCGAGCAGCAGCGTGTGGCTGTGGCGCGTGCGCTGGTACATAACCCCAAGCTGGTCATCGCGGACGAGCCCACCGGCAACATTGACCCGGAGCTGAGCCAGGAAATGATGCAGCTGCTGGAGCGGGTGAGCAAAATGGGCATTACGGTGCTGGTGGTCACCCATGAGCACGAGCTGGTGCACCGCTTCCATCAGCGTGTGGTCACCCTGAGTCATGGACGCATCATCTCGGACGTGCCCGCAGACCCTGTGGCTGCCGCCGAGGACGATCTTTCGCTGGATGTTGCCGCCTTTGATGCGGACGATGCGCCCGCTGCGAAAAAGGAGGTGGCTGTCGTATGATGCGTCCCTCTACCTTCTTCTTCCTCACCCGGCGCGGTGTGCGCAACCTGGGCAAGCACTGGGCCATGACCATTGCCTGCATCGCCTCTTTGAGCGTGTGTATGACCTTGAACATCTTTGCCAGCTTGGCCGAGGTGAACGTGGGCAGCATGGTAGCCTATCTGGGCAGCCAGAATGAGACTGTGGTCTATCTGGACCCCGCATGCGATGATGCCACCGCCGCGCAGGTAGGCGAGACCCTTTCGGCTATGCCGGGGGTCAGCGGGGTGCAGTACGTTTCCAAACAGGATGTGCTCGACACCTACCGCGGCTACATGCAGGATTATTCCTCCCTGTGGGATGAATTTGAGACCGACAACCCCTTTAAGGCCAACTACCGGGTCACCCTGAGCGACTTGACCCAAATGGAGAGCATGAGCGTGAAGATGCAGGCCATCCCGGGTGTTGTCAGCGTTACCGCCCCGGTGGAGATGACCAATATCTTTGTGGAGATCCAGAAAGCCGTCACCAAGGGCGGCCGCATGATCGTGCTGGTGCTGATGGTGGTCAGCATCATCACAGTGGGCAGTACCATCCGCCTGAGCGTTTTTGCCCGCCGCCGCGAGATCGAGATCATGAAGTATGTGGGTGCCACCAACCGCATGGTCACCCTGCCTTTCTTTGTGGAGGGTCTGACCATGGGTCTGATCTCCGGTATCCTGACCGCAGCGGTCAGCCTTGGCTGCTACACCTATGTGGTCAACGCCGCCGGTGGCTTGGGCGGCATCTGGCAGATGCTCATGGGTCGCGCACTGGTGCCGGTGGCAAACGTGCTGCCGACCATCGTGGTAACAAGCCTGCTCAGCGGTGCCATCGTAGGCGGCGTGGGCAGTATGTTCTCTATCCGCAAACATCTGAATGTGTGACCGAAAGGAGCCGCGTTTTATGAGTAAAGCAATGCACGCAAAGCCCTTCCGGCTCACAGGCCCTTATACCGGTCGGCATGCCCGGCCGGAAAGCCCCCGCAGCAAGCTGATCCGTGCGGTCAGCCTTGGGCTGGCCTGTGTCTGCCTGCTGCTGACAGCTACGGTGTACCCGGCCTCGGCAGCTACCAATAGCACCAGCATGGCCAGCTTGCAGAGCAAGCTGGATAAGCTTTCCCAGTCCATCAACCAGCACAAAAAGGAGCTGTCGGACGCCAAAAAGAAGGAATCTGCCGCAAAGGCGCTGGAAAGTGAGCTGAAGGAGCGGGTCACCGTTCTGCAGGATCAGATCAGTGTGCTCGGCGGTCAGATCGCCGCAGTGCAGAACAGCATCGGCGAAAAGGAACAGCAGATCGCTGTGATGCAGACCCAGATCACGGACAAGCAGACCCAGATCGAGCAAAAACAGACCGAGATCGACGACCAGTGGGACGATTTCAAAAAGCACATGGCTGCCATGCAGGAGCTGCGGGACGGCGGCAGCGTGGCCATGCTCAGCGCGGTGAACGACCTGTACGAGCTGCTTACCTTTAACGAGGTGATGCAGGATATCTCCATCAAGGACACCGAGATCATGAACAACATGAAGTCCGCCAAGCAGGGGCTGGAGGACGATAAGGCCGCGCTGGAAGAGCAGAAAGCCGGTCTGGAAGCCGAGAAGGCAGAGCTGCAAAGCCAGAAGAGCGAGCTGGACAGCCAGAACGCCCAGATGAAGGGTAAGCAGAGCGAGCTGAACAGCAGCATCTATGCGGCACAGCTTTCCGCTGCCGAGGCACAGGCGGCGCAGCAGAAGGCGCAGGCGGCCATCGAGTCCGACGAGATGAACTACGAGGCCGTGAAAAAGGAGATCCAAAAGCTGATCGCAGCAGCCTCTGCCAGCAAGCCGCAGCTGAGCTTTAGCGGCTTTGCCTGCCCGCTGAAGAGTTATAGCCGCATCTCCAGTGAGTACGGCTGGCGCAAGAACCCCGTTTCCGGCGTGAACAAACTCCATGCCGGCATCGACTTTGCGGCAGCCGGCGGCACGCCCATCTACGCAGCCGCCAGCGGCTATGTGCAGGTGGCAGGCTGGTTCACCGGCGGCTATGGCAACTACGTTATCATCTACCACGGCAAAATGTCCGATGGCAATACCTATACCACCCTGTACGCGCACATGCGCTCGGTGGCTACCAGTGCAGGCAAGTATGTGAAGCAGGGCGAATTGATCGGTTATGTGGGCAGCACCGGCAATTCTACCGGCAACCACCTGCATCTGGAGGTGTGGAAGGGCGGCTCCAAGGCCAACGCCGTGAACCCCCGCAGCTGCATCCCCATCCCGCACAACTAACAAGCAACGCAAGGAGTCTGGTTGATCTATGAACGAACAAAAACGCAAGCGCGTGCTGCGCATCGGCTGTCTGGTTCTGGCAGGGGTGTTTGTACTCTCGCTGCTGGGCAGCATCCTTATGATGCTGCTGCTCTGACCGGGAGGAAAAAACCATGAACCGTAAAATTTCTTTGGGTATGGCGGTCACTATCGTGATCCTTGCCATGACCGTGACCTTTTCCATCACGATGCTCATCGCCATGCGTCTGTTCGACAGCACGGTCAACAGCGTAAAAGAAAAGGAAAGTATGTACAACAAGATCGCTGAGGTGGACCGCTACGTCCGCAGCAACGATTACTACACCATCGACGAGACGATGCTGTACGACCGCCTGACCGCCGGTTATCTGCTGGGTACGGGCGACAAGTACGCCCGCTACTACACCGCCAACGCCTACACCGAGCTGATGAACATCCAGAGCGGCAAGATTTTGGGCATCGGTGTGGAGCTTGGCATCGACCAGACCGGCTACGCCAAGGTGACCCGTGTCTACGACGGCTCTCCCGCGCAGGAGGCGGGCATCGCCGTGGGTGACTATATCACCACTGTGGGCGATACCGATGTCAAGAGCCTGTCCGGCGCAGATGCCGTGTACAAGGCTCTGCAAGGCGAGGCTGGCACCACCGTTACCGTGACATGGCTGGATAGTTCTGCCGCCAGCAAAACGGCTGAGCTGACCCATTCTGGCTACACCAGCACTACCGTGGACTACCAGCTGCTGGACAATGTGGGCTACATCCGCATCCGTCAATTCGACGGCACCACCCCCAGCGAGCTGGACTACGCCCTGCGTACCCTGACCGCAAACGGCGCGGCCAGTCTGGTATTTGACCTGCGGGACAACGGCGGCGGCATTCTGGAAGATGCTGTAAATTGCATCGACCTGATCGCCCCGGAGGGTACGGTGGCCTACGCTGAGGATAAAAACGGCAATCGCACCGTCATCGGCAGCAGCGATGCCGAAAGCTCCATCAGCCTGCCGATGGTCTGTCTGGTCAACGGCAACACCGCCAGCGCAGCCGAGCTGTTCGCAGCCACCCTGCGCACCATGAATGGTGCCCGTCTGGTGGGTACCACCACCATGGGCAAGGGCACGATCCAGAGCAGCCCGCAGCGCCTGTCGGACGGCAGTGCCGTGGTCATCACCGTGGCAAAGCTGGTCTGCGGCGACGGCAGCTGCTTTGACGGCGCCGGTCTGACGGTGGACGTGGAGCGCGCCCTGAGCGCAGAGGAAGCTACGAACTTCTACGACTATACTCCCCAGACCGACCCGCAGGTGCAGCGCGCAGTCAGCGCTGCACAGCAGCTGAGCGGCACCACCACGCTGGCAGGCGCAAGCTCTGCCGCCGCAGCGGACAGTACCGCTGCGTCTGCGGCAGCAGACGATACCGCCCCCGCAGAGAATGCAGAAGGGGAGACTGCCGAAGCCGAGACTGCCGCGTCTGAGCCGGGAGCTGCTGCAAGCGCAGCGGAGTGAGCCCCAAGATTTGAACCATAACACCAAAAAGGCTGCTGCGTTCTGCAACAGCCTTTTTCTGAGAAAGGAATTGACCCTATGCCGGAGCTGACCGATCTTTCTGTGATCCGTGCCCTGTGCGAAAAATACGATTTTGCACTTTCCAAGGGCTTTGGGCAGAACTTTATCATCAACCCGGGCATCCCCACCAAGATCGTGGATGCCAGCGGGGTAGACAAGCGCTACGGTGTCATCGAGATCGGCCCCGGCATCGGTGTGCTGACCAAGGAGCTGGCAAAGCGCGCAGCCAAGGTGGTGTCCATCGAGGTGGACGAGCGTTTGCCGCCCTTGCTGGCCGAGACCATGGCCGGGGTGGACAACTTCAAGCTGGTGCTGCAGGACGTACTGAAGGTGGACCTGAAAGCCCTCATTGCCGAGGAGTTCCCGGGGATGCCGGTGGCAGTGTGCGCAAACCTGCCCTACTACATCACCAGCCCCATCGTGATGAAGCTGCTGGGCGACCGTCTGCCCATCGAGAGCCTGACCGTTATGGTGCAGAAGGAAGCCGCCGACCGTCTGGCCGCCGTGCCCGGCACCCGCGCTTCCAGCGCCATCAGCTGCGCGGTGAACTACTACGCCACCTCCAAGCTGATGTTCACCGCTGCACCGGGCAGCTTTTACCCCGCCCCCAAGGTGACCAGCGCCGTGGTGCGCATGGATATCCGGCCCACCCCCGCCGTGCAGGTGGAGGACGAGGCGGGCTACTTTGCGCTGGTGCGCGCCGCCTTTGGACAGCGCCGCAAGACTGCTGCCAACGCCATTGCAGGCGGGCTGAACCTGCCCAAGGAGAAGGTCATTGCAGCCATTGAGGCCGCAGGCTTTGATGCCCGCATTCGCCCGGAAGCCCTGACGCTGGAGGACTTTGCCAAGATCCAGCAGGCACTGGGCTGAGTAGAAAGCAGTATGGTCGGCGGGCAGTGGCTTACTGAAAAAATGACCGCAAAAAACCCGGAACCTTTTCGTAGCCGCAAGGGCTCAAAAGGTTCCGGGTTTTTGCGTTTAATGGCTATGTAGCAGCTTTTGCCTTACTCAGAAGGGGAAGATTGCAAATTGATATCTGTTCAACTCAACGTTGAGACTCCCTTCAACGCTTAGTATGTTCCAAATAAATTCTCTATTTGATATACTGAGGTCAAATATAGTGTAAAGGAGATTTGTTTTATGGATCAGAAAAAAATAGGTGCATTTATTGCACAGTGTAGAAAAGAAAAAAGTCTAACACAAATACAGCTTGCCGAACTATTAGATATTACCAATCAGGCGGTTTCTAAATGGGAAAATGGTAGAGGAATGCCCGATGTGTCGCTTTTACAACCTTTATGTGATGCTTTGGGCATCAGTTTGAACGAGCTTTTTTCTGGGGAACATATATCGGCAGAGGAATATAAAGGAAAGGCGGAAGAAAATATTTCCAAACTTTACAAAGAAAAGCAAATTGCCAATCTTAAACCAATAAAATACTTATTCTCTATATGTTCTAATGTAACATTGCTTGTAGCAGTGATTGAATTAGCTGTTGGTTTTATTGGGAATTTTTTTAATCCAACTATATTGAAGGACATGTTGCTCAATGCCGCTGTGTGGATAATGTTGTTTCTGATTTCAGTGGGTAAGCTGACATACGATAAGAGAAAATTGAAAAACCTGAAGCATTCAGGTACTTGCATAGACTCTGAAATCAAGGATATAATTCCAGTATCATGGATTGGGGTTAGAAATTACATCTGTTGCAGAATTGTATGTGGATTTATTTACGAGGGTAAGGAATACAAAGCAGTAAGTAATTACTATGTTTTGACACCATTTCACCGAAAGGAGGATTTATATGCGAATGTTTTTATCGAGCAAAACAATCCTACCAAATATAGTGTAGAACTTTTTCAAGAAAGTAGGTAATTCAGTCAAGAATTTCTCAAAAATCATATAAGCCTAGGCTGGCTGCTGCATGGCTCAGAGAGGGAATTGTTTTGTGAAATGCCGGGACGAATGTGCAGGCGTACCGGACTTTTTTTTGTGCCCTCGCGCGCCGGGCAAAAAAGAAATTTCTTTTCATAGCTCTGCGGTGGGTAGGACGAAACTTTGTCAAATGCGTGAAATATCGCAGAAAAAATTATGAAAAACAGCCAACGGATATCCCCTAAACGTGTTGATATTGAGAAAAAAGACGAAGGATTGTTTACAAAAGAATGACAGGCTGGTATACTTTGTAACGGTAGATCCCTATGAGATCCGCAAAGAAACAAGAAAGGAAATACCGAACCGTGAATACCACCGCACCGCACGCCCTGAAAAAACGATTGCTGACCCTGATCCTGAGCCTTGCTTTCCTGTTTACCTGTCTGCCCGCTGCACTGGCAGTGGACCTGAACGTGGACGCAGGTTTCTACTTCAAGCAGAGCCGGGGCGGCACCTGTACGCTGGCCTCTGCAGCAATGATGCTGCGCCGCCGTGCTTACTTTGACGGGCTGAGCGACTGGACGAACGTGACCGAGAACAGTGTGCGCTCCACGGCGTGGGCCAACGGCCTTGCACACAGCTTTACATATAAGGAGATGCAGGTGGGCTACGCCACCCTGCCCTCCGGGCTGCAAAGCAAAACGGCGGTGCTGATCTCCCTGTTGGAACAGCACCCGGAGGGCATCGTCCTCTACGACCGCACCCAGCCCCATGCGGTGCTGCTGACCGACTACACCAACGGTATTTTCTATTGCTCCGACCCGGCGGGGAACATCGGTTACGGACGCATCCCCATTACCAGCTCCAGCGTGTCCATCGCAAGATCTTCCTGTTACTGGTATGTCACCGCAGATCACAACAGTGTGGCGGCACAGGCCGACGGGCTGCGGCTAGAGGGCGTGCGCTACCCGGTGAATCTTCGCACCGGCAGCGGCATGGCACTGACCGGTACGGCCAACAGCGCCAGCGGCACCACCCTGACCAGTGTGCAGGTGGCTGTTCTGGATGCGGCAGACCAGACCGTGCAGAGCGCCGAGGCACAGGTGAATGCCGCCGCTTTCTCGCTGAACACGCTGGACAGCCAGATCCGTTTCGGAGAGCTGCCGGAGGGGAGCTACACCTATATGGTGCTGGTGACCGACTCTGCGGGCGAGAGCCTGTGCTTCGCTTCGGACTTCACGGTGTCCGGCAGTGCAAGCAGTACCCAAACGTATTGGTCGGTCAAGGATACTGAGGGCACTAAGCTGCAGCAGACGGTCCGGCAGATGGAGACCACGGTAGAGACTGCCGCCGAGACCACCGTAAGCTGGTTCGCACAGCTGTTCGGCTGATAAAAAGATATAATCTGGAGCCGCTGCACAAGGCAATGTGCAGCGGCCCTGTTTGCATTACAGCAACATCTGCTTTTGAACTCCATAAAATCAGAAAGTTACTGCTGCAGATGCCGCTTCTCGTTACGACCCCTTTCCGTGAAAAAGTGGTTCAGAACCGCCCGCAGGCGGTTCTGAACCACAAAATTAAAATATTTCTTACGCTGAATATGGTCAGAGCAGCGCGGAGACCATTCAAAATCGTCTTTGTTCTGCCGCTGTTACCCCCGCAGCTCCGTGCCGGGGTAATAGTGCGCCAGAATGGCACGGTAGTCTGCGCCCTGCTCGGCCAGTGCCTTTGCGCCCCACTGGCTCATACCTACGCCGTGTCCATAACCTTTTGTGGTAAAGGAAAAGGTTCCGCTCTGCCAGACCACCGTAAAGCAGGCGCTGCGCAGCCCCAGCGCCTTGCGCAGGGCGGTGCCCTGCACCATTTGTCCGCATACCGGCAGGCTGTCTACATAGCCGGAGGGGGTGAGCACCGGCGTGCCAAACCACTGCGCCTGTTGAGAGAGGTCGGCGGCAATGCCCAGCCGCTCCGCCAGCAGCTGCTGTAATTGGGCGGCGGAAAGGCTCAGGGTGTATTCGTAGTTGTCGGCGGCGGTGTCGGTGCTGCTGTCCACCGGTACAAGATAGGGCAGGGCAGTGCCCCACACCTTCTCGCTGGCTTCGGTGCGGCCATTGGACATGGCAAAGTAGCTTGTCCCGGCGGGGGCATCGCCATAATACAGCACCTGCGTCTGTACTGCGTCTATCAGCGCGGAAAGCCGGGCGTAGTTGGCTGCGTAGGCAGTGCCCCAGTAGCTGTGCAGCACTGCATCGGTCAGGCAGCCTTGCCGCCGGGCGGGGTCTGCGGTGAACCATGCGCCGTTTTCCTCGGTGCTGTGATCCCGGCGGTAGAGGGCATAGCTATGCGCCGCCACCGCCTGCGCCTTCAGCGCTTCGTCCGGCCAGCTGACCGGCATCTCGGCAGCAACTGCCCCGATCAGGTACTCCCGCAGCGGCAATTCTACCGCCTGCCCGGTGCACTGATCCGTAAAGCAGACGGTATCAGTCGTGTCAGCAGGGGAGGGGGACTGACTGCTGCTTTCCTCCGAGGCAGCAGAGGCCGCTTCTGCTGCGGACGGAGCAGCACCCTGCGCAAGGGTCGTGCGGGCAAGGCGGTAGGCAGCACACGGCAGTGCGCAGCCCAGCACCAGCAGAACGGCGCACAGCAGCAAAAAGGAACGTTTCATACGAGACCTCCTCCCGGAACGCAAGCTTTGGGAACATCATACGCCCGGCGGCGTGCAAACCGGCGGGAAATGCGCAGAGGAAAACCGGCATTTTTGCGCTTTGCGGTGAGAAGTGTACACTTAGCGCTTGAATTTACTGCACAAAAGCGATATTATAAAAGTATGTCCATCAGAGCGTAGGATGGATGGGATCGGAAAGTATAAAAAGTAAGAGACGGAAAGGAGCACTCCTATGAACTTTGCACACGCAGAAGTGGCAACGCTGGACTCAACGACCATGCGTACCCTGTGCGAGGAGTACATCGCAAACAACTACATTGACCCGGAGACCAGCGAGCGGCTGGGGGTCAAGCGCGGTCTGCGCAACCCGGATGGCACCGGCGTGCTGGCTGGTCTGACCAACGTCTGTGACGTTGTGGGCTACAAAAAGGATCAGGAGGGTCATGTGATCCCCACCCCCGGCAAGCTGATCTACCGGGGCGTCAACATCAACGAGATCGTGGACGAGGCTTACCGCAACGACCGCTTCGTGTTTGAGGAAGTGATCTGGCTGCTGTTGTTCGGCAGCCTGCCCACCCGGGAGCAGCTGGACGATTTCTGCGAGATCCTGGCAGAGTCCCGCGCCCTGCCGGACGGCTTCATGGACACCATGAATGCCCCCTCGCCCAATATCATGAACAAGATGCAGCGCTGTGTGCTGGGCCTGTACTCCTACGATGACCGAGCCGAGGATCTGAGCCTTGAGAACATCCTGAACCAGAGCATCAACCTGATCGCCAGTATGCCCACCATGATGGTGAACGCTTACCAGATGAAGCGCCGCTACTACGACAAGCAGAGCATGTTCTTCCACCTGCCCAAGCCCGGCCAGAGCACGGCAGAGCACATCCTCAGCACCTACCGCCCGGATCAGAAGTTCACCCACGAGGAGGCAAAGCTGCTGGATATGTGCCTGCTGGTGCACGCAGACCACGGCGGCGGCAACTGTTCCACCTTTACCACCCGTGTGCTGTCCTCCTCCGGCACGGACACCTACTCGGCTATCTCTGCGGCCATCGGTGCCCTGAAGGGCCCCAAGCACGGCGGCGCGAACCTGATGGTCAACCGCCAGCTGCAGGATATCCTCAAGCATGTTGAGAACCCGGAGGATGACGATGAGGTGCGCGAGTATCTTCGCCGCATCCTGCGCAAGCAGGCGGGCGACGGCTCCGGCCTGATCTACGGCATGGGTCATGCGGTTTACACCATCAGCGACCCCCGTGAGGTCATCCTGAAGCAGCGCGCAAAGCATCTGGCCTACGAAAAGGGCTTTGAGGAAGAGTACAACATGCTGTGCAGCATCGAGCGGCTGGCACCCGGCATCTTTGCCGAGGAAAAGGGCAGCTCCAAGCCGGTGTGTGCCAACGTGGACCTGTTCAGCGGCCTGATCTACAATATGCTGGGCATCTCGGAGGATCTGTACACCCCGCTGTTCGCCATCGCCCGTGTGCCGGGCTGGTGCGCACACCGGGTGGAAGAGGTGATCTTTGCCAACCGTATCATCCGCCCGGCCTACAAGTATCTGGGCGTGCGCCAGAAATATAAGCCCATCGAGGAACGTTAATGGAATCGTTAGAGTTCGTTGTTGTCCTACTCTGCGTGCTGCTTGGCATTGGCCGCGGCGCAGACCTTGCCTTTGCTACGGACGCCGCCACCGGTCTGTGCACCGCAGGTGCGGTGTGGTGGCGGTATCTTGCCTTGGGCGCTGTGGTGCTGGCCGCAGTGCTGGCCGGACGCAGCCGCCCGCTGCCTGAGACGCCGCTGCGCAGCCGCCGCCCGGCGGCAGGCGTACTGGCCTTTGCCGGGGCGGTGTGTATGCTGGCTGCCGGTGCAGCACAGTTCGTGCTTGCAGCCGGTACGGTAAGCACCTTTGTGCGCATTCTGCTGGAGGTAGCCTGTGCCGTGTGGCTGAGCAATCTCGGTCGCAGCTGGCTGCGCCGGGACGGCTGGAAAACGCCCGGCGGCGGTCTGCCGCTGGCCATAGCGGGCAGTGCACTGTTCTACTGGAACGTGCTGATGCGCTTTATGGAGAACAGCTCCAGCTGGCACCGGGTACAGCCTACGGCAGCGGTCTGGCAGGAGATGGCGGCGCTGCTGTTTCTGGCGGCGCTGGCGCGCACTCTATATCTGCCCCGGCCGGAAAACGGGCGCACCCTGCACGCAGCGGCGCTTGCAGCCTTTTGTCTGTGCCTGTGCTGGGAGCTGCCCCGGGTGCTCCTGCTGTTGGCAGCGGGTCTTAGCGGCGGTATGGCGGCAGCGCTGCCGGAGCTGCTTTCCGGTCTTGCGCTTTGCTGCATCGGCGGCATGGGGGCTGCCTGTACCGGGAAGGGAAAAGCTGGAAATAACTGACAAAAAACGGCAGTGCACCCTTGGTGCAATTGAACAAAAGCTTTGTGGCAGGGTGCATAAAATCGTACAAAAGCAAAAAAAGATAAAATTGTGTTGTTAATTTTTTAGCAGATACTTGAAAGTTTGCCAGTTTTGGTCTACAATAAAGATACCGTGATTTATCCGATTATGGGTAAAATAATTAGGAGGTACTATTACAATGGCTGTTAGAGTTGCTATCAATGGTTTCGGTCGTATTGGCCGTCTGGCTTTCCGTCAGATGTTTGATGCTGAGGGTTACGAGGTCGTTGCAATCAACGACCTGACCAGCCCCAAGATGCTGGCTCACCTGCTGAAGTACGATACTGCTCAGGGCTCTTTCTGCGGCAAGATCGGCGAGGGCAAGCACACTGTCGAGTCCACCGAGGATTCCATCATTGTTGACGGCAAGGAGATCAAGATCTACGCTGTTAAGGACGCAAAGGATGCTCCCTGGGGCGAGCTGAACGTTGACGTCGTTCTGGAGTGCACCGGCTTCTACACCAGCAAGGAGAAGAGCATGGCTCACATCCAGGCTGGCGCAAAGAAGGTTGTTATCTCTGCCCCCGCAGGCAACGACCTGAAGACCATCGTCTACTCCGTCAACGAGAAGACCCTGACCGCTGAGGATCAGGTCATCTCCGCTGCTTCCTGCACCACCAACTGCCTGGCTCCCATGGCTAACGCCCTGAACAAGACCTTCCCCATCGTTTCCGGTATCATGACCACCGTTCATGCTTACACCGGCGACCAGATGATCCTGGACGGTCCTCAGCGCAAGGGCGATCTGCGCCGTGCTCGTGCTGGCGCACAGAACATCGTTCCCAACTCCACCGGTGCTGCTAAGGCTATCGGTCTGGTCATCCCCGAGCTGAACGGCAAGCTGATCGGCTCTGCTCAGCGTGTGCCCGTTCCCACCGGCTCTACCACCCTGCTGGTTGCCGTTGTCAAGGGCAAGGATGTCACCAAGGAAGCTATCAACGCTGCCATGAAGGCTGCTTCTTCTGAGTCCTTCGGCTACAACGAGGATCAGATCGTTTCTTCCGACGTTATCGGCATGCGTTACGGCTCTCTGTTCGACGCTACCCAGACCATGGTCGCTAAGATCGACGACGACACCTATCAGGTTCAGGTCGTGTCTTGGTACGACAACGAGAACTCCTACACCTCTCAGATGGTCCGTACCATTAAGTACTTCGCTGAGAACTGCTAATCACAGCTCTACGCTCAAAAGTACTTGAGGTGCTATGCCGAATAACGGATGATACCGGCTTTGCCGGTACGAATATGCTGTGATCGGCACGACAACAGGATATTGAGTTCGACACCCTTCCTTTTGCGGGTTTCCGTGAGAGGAAGGGTGTTTTTATGTGATGGAAAGCTTACGATACGGGGCGGTTGTAAGATCAGATGCAGCCACCTTTTACCTATTTTCACGGGATCTTTTATCGATTTGGACTAAGCGATTTGTCTGACGAAACGAAGGAAAAGCTGATACGTTCGATAAATTGCAAAAAATAGGTTGCTACGCACAGAATGATAAGGTAATATCCGTTATGACTAATATTGACATTATTAAAAGACAGAAATATAACGACATTATAAGGCTGTGAAAAATTTAATCACGGAGGAATCAAGCAATGATGTCAGAATCGACGGTAAAAAGTTTTCACTGCAATAACTGCGGAGCGCCACTTGTTATACCTAAGGGATCGAAGGGAAAAGTTATTTGCCCTTCCTGCCGGACGGAATGCGTAATTGAGGGTCTGGTAAAAAATGCGGAAATTTAGGCAAAAGAAAACATTAACAGTGGTATGCCTCTTGTCGCAGATGTTGGGGCACTTCACGAACGAATCGTTAAAGTTTTAACAAACTCGCCCTGCATGCCGTTGGATTTGCTGGAACGCGTAGAGAATGTAAAAGAAGAGCATGTGTGTGTGCCTGCATATTTGTTTTATTGCGATGCCATGGGAAATTACACTTAAATGCCATGGGAAATTACACTTATGATGCGGGTAATATTCGTGAGCATAAGACTGCAATTGATCTGGGCGACAAGGTTCGTGTGGAAAAAGAACGCTATGTGGAATGGACACAAATGAGCGGTAGCGTGTCGTCTTCTGAAACGCTTGTTGCCAGTGGCAACAAGCAATTTGCGGATGTTGTAAAAAAGCTGTATATGAATTGCTCGCCTGACAGCTTGGTTGATATTGAAGAGCTGGAATATCCGGCTGATTTTAACACGTTTGATTACAATATACCTCAGGCATCGGCATTTAATCAATTGGTTCGTCCTGAAATTGAGAATCGCTTAAAGCAAAAGGCGTATGATCAGTTGGCGGGCAAGCGTGTAAGAGACCTCACGATTGGCAGTTCAAGTGTACAGAAAGATGAGATCGTGCGCATTTTTCTGGGCATTTATCATATTGTATACGTTTATGCAGACAAGGAGTATTCTCTCTATATTTCTTCGACTGGAAAGCGTAGTTTTTACACCGAGGTGCCTCTTGACCCCAAGAGAGTTCAGTTCTTGAGAGAAAAGACTGCTGCGATTAAAGCGTTGAAGAAACCTGAAATGAATGCTTTGAAAATTGCGGCAATTGTGGCGCTGATCTTGGCGGCACTTCAGTTTGTGGGAAACTCTAGGAGCTTCATTGTTGGAATTTTGTGCGCTGCCGGAGCGGGTGCAATCATTTATCTGCATAACAAGAAGTCTGCGGAATATAAGGCTGCTTATGGCGCTCTAAAGCATGAGCTGGATGCTTTCAACGCGCAGGCAGATGAGGCTGTGAAACACTTTGCTCAGAAGGATCGTGCCCTAAAGGGAATTTATTCTCCGTATGAGCAGATGGACGATTTGAGCGACAGTCAATATGCTACCGTTTAAAGCGCTTATCTTATAATAGCGCAATAGCATTATAAGATAAGGGACTTGAAGGCGGCTTTTCCGAACAGAAATAATTTGCTTGATTTGAAATGTGAATGTGGTTTCCATAAAACTGCATTCACATTTTTGGTATCCGATTTTTTCTGTGATTTTCAATGATTGATTTAATGGAAAACTATGGACAAAACAGAATTGATTCGCTTCAAAAGAATTGCAAGTGGCGAAATTGTTGGGGCAAAAGCAATTGAAATTGTGTCTGTGCCAGACTACTCTATTTTGGTGCCGCAATATTCAAATGAAATGGATGCCATGTAGAAGATAAGCGAACCCTGTCTACATACGAAGTGGTCGAAGATGGACTGGAAGTGGATCAGAGCGGCATTGCATATCAGCCGTGGCAGGACAAGACGGGCGATAATGGCAGCTTTCAGTATAATTTCCCTAAAATGGATGAATACGGGAAGCGCTTATACGGTGAGGATGGAAAGCCACTCTATATGAGCACAGAGGAATTGCTTGAAAGCGGAAAAATAAGAAAAGTGGAAAAGTAAAAAGTTGTCGGCTTGTTTTTCTCGTGCAAAACGATCGGTTCCGGTTTCTTGCAAGGTTTTTCTGAAGGTGTCTGTTTTTGAGCTGGTCTTAATAATCATTGCATTTGTGAAAATGATGCAGAGCTGATTTCAGCAGATAAAAGTAAAGGAGTATTGATATACCTATACAGCACAAGCCGCGGAACGGCATCAGGATGAAATGGTGTATATCCGTGGCTGCTCGATGAAATTGAAAGAACTGTTATCGGAAGTCAAAGGCAAAAATAATTATCGCAAAATTCAGAAGCTGTACGACTTGATCAGCACCAGTCCCGCAAGATCCTGTGCTACAACAAAGAGCCTTGAGAATCAGGTCGTGCGTGAGCTGGAATGTCTGGAAAATGCAGTCCGTAGCGAAAATGATGTTTTGATTGACGCAAGTGTGAATAAGATCGAGCGTCTGGCAAACGAGAGAAATCGAATCCTGCAAGTGAAAAATTAACATTTTGAAATGAGGCAGTTGCCCATACGCACCATTGCAATGTTGAAGATGCAAAGGCGAATCTTAAAAAATGAGCACAGAAAAAGCTGAGCATCTGCGTAAAGCAACCGCCCGGTGAATGCACAGTTCCACAAAGCAAAGAGGCACCCGATGTCAGAATCGGGTGCCTCTTTGCTTGTCTAAAGGGCGCTGTTTTGCGGTAACCCCGTGTTTATTTATCCACTTGCAGGGAGAAAATTTGCAGAATAGATGATTTGCTCCGAGAATTGTGCTATACTGAACTTACAGTGTCCCCGATTCGATGCACTTTACAGATGAAGTTATCTCTCTTTGCAGGGGCATCAGGCAACGGGGGAAAGCATATACACTACTAAAAGTTCGCTTTTGGGAACGAGGTAATCAAGAATGGGAAAATATTTTGGAACCGATGGCTTCCGTGGGGAAGCTGGCATTGATCTGACCGCTGACCACGCTTACAAGGTTGGCCGCTTCTTGGGATGGTACTACAACGCCTTGCGCGAGCGCAACGGCAACAACGAGCCCGCCCGCATCGTCATTGGCAAGGATACTCGCCGCAGCTCCTATATGTTCGAGTATAGCTTGGTTGCTGGTCTGACTGCCTCCGGCGCAGACGCCTATCTGCTGCACGTCACTACGACGCCCAGTGTGGCCTACATCGCCCGCGTGGACGACTTCGACTGTGGCATCATGATTTCTGCCAGCCACAACCCGTATTATGACAACGGCATCAAGCTGATTGACTGCTACGGTGAGAAAATGCCCGAGGAGACTCTGCTGCTGGTGGAGGACTACATCGACGGCAAGCTCTATGTGTTCGATAAGGACTGGCCGGAGCTGCCCTTTGCACACCGGGAGCACATCGGCTGCACCGTGGACTATGTGGCAGGCCGCAACCGCTACATGGGCTATCTGATCTCTCTGGGTATCTATTCCTTCAAGGGCATTAAGGTCGGTCTGGACTGCGCCAACGGTGCAAGCTGGAACATCGCTAAGAGTGTGTTTGACGCTCTCGGCGCAGATACCTACGTTATCAATAACAAGCCGAATGGTCTGAACATCAACAACAATGCCGGTTCTACCCATATCGAGGGTCTGCAGAAGTTTGTGGTGGAGAACGGTCTGGACGTTGGCTTTGCCTTCGATGGCGACGCCGACCGCTGCCTGTGTGTGGACGAGAAGGGCAACGTCATCACCGGTGACCACATCCTGTACATCTATGGCTGCTACATGAAGGAGCACGGCGAGCTGATGAACAACACGGTGGTCACCACGGTCATGTCCAACTTCGGTCTGTACAAGGCCTTTGACGAGCAGGGCATTGGCTACGCAAAGACCGCTGTGGGCGACAAGTACGTTTACGAATACATGTCTAAGAACAACTGCCGTATCGGCGGTGAGCAGAGCGGCCATATCATTTTCAGCAAGTACGCCAGCACCGGTGACGGCATCCTGACCAGCCTGAAGATGATGGAGGTCATGCTGGCAAAGAAGATGCCTATGAGCAAGCTGGCTGAGCCCCTGAAGATCTATCCGCAGGTACTGGAAAACGTCCGCGTGACCGATAAAAAGGCCGCGCAGAACGACCCGGCGGTGCAGGAGGCCGTCAAAGCTGTGGCAGAAGCACTGGGCGATACCGGCCGCATTCTGGTGCGCGAGTCCGGCACCGAGCCGCTTGTCCGCGTGATGGTGGAAGCCCCCGACCACGATACCTGCCAGAAGTACGTCTCTCAGGTCGTGGAAGTCATCAAGGATAAGGGCTACGCCGTCTGAGGTTGAACACGGCGGCAGATGTTGCCCGCGCACCAAAATGCGGGTAGCAGATGCGCTGCCCGGCGGGATTCTGCATCTTTTTGTTGACAAACCCGCACTTTTTGCGTATGATAGAAGCAACACTGAAAATTGTGTCAAATTGGCTGTGAAGAGAAGAGTACGCACCGTCTGCGCCTGACAGAAAGCCCGAAGGATGGAACCGGGCAGGCCGCGCGGTGCCGAAGATGGTCTTGGAGCCGCGCAGGTGAATAATGAGCCTGCGACGGGGTGCGCCCGTTACCGCGCAAAGGCCGGTTTTTGCCGGCTAAAGGCTGCGCCTGCAAGGGCGCGGCGAAGCAAGGTGGTACCACGAAGGTTCAGCGCTCTCGTCCTTGTCCGGTTATACCCGGCAGGGCGGGAGCGCTTTTTGCTTGCAGGAATAGCTGCAGAACTAAAAGAAAGGAAGATAGAACCCCATGAGCGAACACAAGACATTTTATATCACCACCCCCATCTACTACCCCAGCGATAAGCTGCACATCGGCCACAGCTACACCACCGTGGCCTGCGATGCGCTGGCCCGCTTCAAGCGGATGCAGGGTTACGACGTCATGTTCCTGACCGGTACCGATGAGCACGGTCAGAAGATCCAGGATAAGGCTGCCGATGCCGGCGTCACCCCCAAGGAGTATGTGGACAAGATCGTTGCCACCGTCAAGGATCTGTGGAAGCTGCTGGATGTCAGCTACGACCGCTTTATCCGCACCACCGATGACTACCACATGGAAAGCTGCCAGAAGATCTTCACCAAGCTGTACGAGCAGGGCGATATCTACAAGAGCGAGTACATCGGCCACTACTGCAAGCCCTGCGAGAGCTTCTGGACCGATAGCCAGCTGGTGGATGGTAAGTGCCCGGACTGCGGCCGCGAGGTCTACGATGCCCACGAGGAGGCCTACTTCTTCAAGACCAGCAAGTACGCCGACCGCCTGCTGAAGCTCTACGAGGAGAACCCCCAGTTCATCCAGCCCGAGAGCCGCAAGAACGAGATGATCGCCTTCATCAAGCAGGGCCTGCAGGATACCTGCGTGTCCCGTACCTCGGTCAAGTGGGGTATCCCCGTGCCCTTCGATCCCAAACACACCATGTATGTCTGGGTGGATGCCCTGAGCAACTATATCTCCGCACTGGGTTACGGCAACGAGACCTACCACGACTACGATAAGTTCTGGCCGGCAGACCTGCACATGGTGGGCAAGGAGATTTTGCGCTTCCACACCATCCTGTGGCCTGCCATGCTGATGGCACTGGATCTGCCCCTGCCCAAACGAGTGTTCGGCCACGGCTGGCTGCTGATGAACGGCGGCAAGATGTCTAAGTCTGTGGGCAACGTGGTGGACCCCGTCATCCTGTGCGACCGCTACGGCGTGGACGCCATCCGCTACTTCCTGCTGCGCGAGATCCCCTTCGGCAACGACGGTATGTTCACCAACGAGGCACTGATCAACCGCATCAACAGTGATCTGGCGAACGATCTGGGCAACCTGCTCAGCCGCACCGTGGCTATGTGCGAAAAGTATTTCGGCGGCACCGTGCATAATGTGGCCGGTACCGAGGCCATCGACACCGAGCTGGAGACCATGGTCAACGAGCTGACCGCCAAGGTCACCGCCGACATGGACGATCTGACCATCCCGCAGGCGCTGATGGAGATCTTTGCGGTCATCCAGCGCGCCAACAAGTATATCGACGAGACTGCACCTTGGGCACTGGCAAAGGACGAAGCCAACAAGCAGCGTCTGGAGAGCGTGCTGTACCACCTGTGCGAGGCACTGCGCGTGTGCGGCATCCTGCTGAACGCCTACCTGCCCACCACCGCCCCCAAGATGATGGAGCAGCTGGGTCTGGACGCTTCCGCACTGGATCTGACCAAGACCACCTACGGCGCACAGCAGACCTATACCGTGCACAAGGGCGAGGCATTGTTCCCCCGCATTGACGTGGCTAAGGAGATCGCCCACCTGAAGGAAGAGGACGAGAAGCGCAAAGCCGCTGCCGCTGCTGCCAACAAGGCCAAGGAGGAAGCCGAAAAGAAGGCTGCCGCCCCCGCAGAGGAGAGCACCGTGGACTTCACCCACGAGGAAGAGATCGACTTTGACACCTTCTGCAAGGTGGAGCTGCGCGTGGCCGAGGTGCGCGCCTGCGAGAACCTGAAGGAGAGCAAGAAGCTGCTGCACCTCACCGTTTTTGACGGCGAGCGGGAGCGCTGCATCCTGTCCGGCATTGCCAAGTGGTTCAAGCCCGAGGATCTCATCGGCAAAAAGCTGGGCATCGTGTGCAATCTGGCACCCCGTCCCATGCTCAAGGGTAAGTACGTCAGCGAGGGCATGATCTTCGCTGCCGACACCGCCGACGGCGGCTGCTCCATTGCTTTCTACGGCGACGATACCCCCGTGGGCAGCCGCATCCACTAAGTGAGGAGCATCATGTCTGATAATACAACCGTCCGTGCGGCAAAGCTGGATAAGATCTTCGGCACGCCGGTGTGCGCCGTGCTGCTGGCCATCTTCTGCAATGTCCTGTGGGGCTCTGCCTTTCCGTTCATCAAGCTGGGCTACCGCCTGTTCTCTATCGACTCCGGCAACACCGCCTCCATCTTCTGCTTTGCAGGGGTGCGGTTCATGCTGGGCAGCGTGCTGGTGCTGCTGGGCAGCATTCTGCTGCAGGGAAAAGCACCCCGCCTGCCCCGGGGCAGGGTAGCAGCCGAGTGCTGCGCGCTGGGCTTGTGGCAGACCACGGCACAGTATGCGTTCTACTACATCGCCGTGGCTATGCTCACCGGCGCGTTTGGCGGCATCCTGAACAGCACCCAGAGCTTTCTGGGCGTCATCTTTGCCCACTTTATCTACGGCAATGCGGATCGCATGACCCCGGCAAAAACGCTGGGCTGCGCTGTGGGCTTTGCGGGCGTGCTCATCGGCACTCTTGGCAACCACGGCAGCGGCAGCGGCTGGGGCGTGTTCTGTATGATGGCGGCGACCATTATCTTCACCCTGTCCGGCCCGTGGAACAAGTCGGTCACCAAAAAAGCTGACAGCTTTGCCGTCTGCTTCCTGAACCTGTTTGTGGGCGGGCTGGCACTGTTTGTGCTGGGTACCGTTATGGGCGGCCGTCTCCATGTGCAAAGTGCGCTGGCTGTGGTGGTCATGCTGTATCTGGCCTTCATCTGCGGCGCAGGCTATATCCTGTGGGCGCTGCTGATGAAAAACAATCCAGTCAGCCGCATCGCCATCTTTGGCTTTGTCAACCCGGTGGTCAACGTGCTGCTCAGCGCCGTGCTCAACGGCGAACCGCTGTTCCGCTGGCAGTATCTGGCGGCGCTGGTGTTCGTGTGTGTGGGCATCTGGCTGGTGAACAAAACCCCTGCCCAAAAGGAGAAGGTATGACCGGACCTATTTTTGATACCCATGCCCATTACAGTGCCCGCGCCTTTGACGCCGACCGCTTTGCGCTGCTGGACAGCCTGCCCGGCAAGGGTGTGGTAGGTGTGTGCGAGCAGGCCACCCACTCCGGGGATGCGCCCCGGGTGCTGGAGCTGGCGCACCGCTACCCATGGGTGGTGGCAGCTATTGGCATCCACCCGGAAAGCCTGCTGCCCGCCGCCGACTGCGGCGAGGAAGGCCCTGCGCCCACGGTGTCGGTGTACGGCGGCGATTGGGCCGCCGAGATGCAGGCCCTGATGCCCTACTACGACGACCCCAAGGTGGTGGCGGTAGGAGAGTGCGGGCTGGACTACCACTGGCCCGTGCCAAAGGACGCCCAGCTGGCGCTGTTTGAAGCCGAGATCCGGCTGGCGCTGGAGCTGGATAAACCCATCATCGTGCACGACCGGCAGGCGCACGCAAACGTCTACGCGCTGCTCAAAAAGTACCGTCCCAAGGGCATTGTGCACTGCTATTCCGGCAGCGCCGAGGATGCCGTACAGCTGGCGGCACAGGGGCTGTACATCGGCTTTGGCGGTGCCTGCACCTTCAATGGTGCCAAGCGCGCAGCCAAGGCTATTGACGCCCTGCCGCTGGACGCTATCGTGCTGGAGACCGACTGCCCCTACATGGCACCGGAGCCGGTACGCGGCACCCGCTGCGACAGTTCCCTTATCCGCTATGTGGGCGCGTACATCGCCCAGCGCAAAGCGCTTGCCCCGGAAGAGGTGTTTTGCGCCACCGCTGCAAACGCCCGCCGGGTGTTCGGGCTGTAACCGTTTTTCCGCAGGTCGCGGGGCAAAGCGCTCCGCTTCTGAATAAAAAGCTGATTTATTGAAAACGATAAGAATAAGGAGATCACTATTATGAAGGCACGCATTCCCAAACACCGCGAGTTCATCATCAACTTCCCCGACAGCATCGATCAGAACAAGGCCAACGAGGGCTGGGCAAAGCTGCAGCAGATCGTGGAGGACTACAAGAAGGCACACAATGGCGCTTCCGTTTACGCTCCCACCTTCATCGAGGACTGCGAGCCCGAGGTCAAGAAGCTGCAGGAAGAGTACGGCTTTGAGTACACCGTGGAGTTCGTTCAGTAAGTTCAGCATCGCCTGATAGCAAAAGGGTCATTGCACAAACCGTGCAATGACCCTTTTTTTGCGTAAGTCCATCTCGTAAAATAGCATCCCGGAGCGTCCGCAGATGTGCCGTATTATACCTCGTAGTCCAGACAGACGCGGTTTTTGTAGTAGGGGCGCACCTTGCTGTTTGCCACTGCCACATGCGCCGGGTGGGTGGAGTAGCCCTTGAGCGCCTCGGCGCTCTCAAAGGTGGTATCCAGCATCAGGTCGGCGTTAGAGGAGGGGAGCGCATCAATGTTGACATGGATGTCCACAAGCCCCGGAATCTTGCCGGAAAGGCTTTCCAGACCCTCTTTGATGCCAGCCTTGACGGCGGCCTTTTCCTCGGCGGACAGCTCGTCCTTCAGCTGCCAGAGAATAACATGCTTGACCATAACAAAAACCTCCTGCGTTTTTTCTCATTGTAACAGGACGAGAAAAAATCCGCAAGAGGGAAGCTGCAAAGTCTTATTTGGGTGCGAACAGCAGCACCACCAAAAGCACAGCACAGAGCACCGAAACTACGATGCCCTCCAGCCGGGTCAGCCGGATATACTCTTCCGTAGGCTCTGGCACCTGCGTGTACCGCCTGCGGGAACGCAGGGCAATGGCATCCTCCGGCTGCAGCGCCATAAAAATACCGAACCCGATGCCGAAAAGCGCGACTAAAATTGCGCAGATGACTTCCATAGCGTACCTCCTGGCGGCTCAATCCGCGCTGTGCTCCCAGATTTCATACAGGATCAGGTAGATCACATCAACGATGACTGTAATGGTGCGTACCCCGTTGCTCAGGGTAGGGAAGTTGCCCAGAAACTGCAGGGAAGCAAAAATAATGGCATTGCAGATCTCCCACACGCCGTTTTTCTTCTGCCACATGGCGCGGTATTCCGGGTCGCTGTCATATTTGTTGAAAAAGGTGTGGATCAGCGGGTCTTTGCCTTGCAGGTCGCGGATGCCCATCCACAGCGCCACAAGGCAGAACAAAAGCTCAAGGATATTATACCAGCCAAACGCCAGCTGCATAAAATGCACCTCCCATCTTTTACCATATTATAACATAGGGGGTGGAAAGACAAGGACGGCATTCAACCTTCCTGCGTAAATTCTACACAAATCGAGGGTGAGTTGATAGGGAAAACAGCACAAAAGAAAACCAGCCGGACGAGGCGGTTGCAAGCCCTCGTCCGGCTGGATACTTACTTCTTCGGAGTCATAAGCCTCTTCTCCTTGATGACCTCATTTTCGGAATACGGGTTTCATAGGGTGACTCTCCTTAGAAACGTTTCTTCAGAATTTAGGTGCTTTGCAAGGGGACGAAAATCAACTGTACATTGGACTGACCCTTTTCTCAACTGTTGGACTGCGGCAAACGGTTCATGAGGATGAATTTCATATTACCACATTCTTTCGAGTTAGATTTGCAAGGGAAGCGTCTTACTTAGTACATTGGTAGAACTCCTTTTCAGCTATTCAAATAAGGTTCTCCGGAACATTGATACTTTCATAAGAATCATCTCCAGCGGATCTATCTGAACGCTCTGGGGAAGAATTGAATCGACAGGTTGTCGTGTTATCGCATTATTGATGCTCAAGACCGGCTCTGTTTTTGTGTTTTTATACGGGGGAAACATCCCGTTTGTGGTGAGCCTCTATTTTGCTTCTCAGCGAACCCCGACAGCCTGTCCCTGCTGTGCGGGTTCCATATCAACCATCGGTCTTCGCTCCTTTCTTCTTAAAGTCAGCGGGAGTAACTCTCTTTTGAGCTTCTGCTGTACTTCTCTGGTTTCTGGCTTAATTATACAGGAAGATGCACGTTTTGTCTATTGGCAGACCGCACAAAGAATGAATTTTGTTTTTGTGCAATGTTGAAATCTGCGGCGGTGCGGAAAAATTGCCCAGAAGTTCCGGGTCGTTTGTGAAGGATTTTCCACAAAAGGGGAGAAAGTGCCCGCAAGGTATTATGCGCCGGTTCTATTTGTGCTAAAATAGCGCCAATGAATGGTAGTCGCTGCCGTCCCGCGAGATGAAAGTTTCGCGGGACGGCTTTTTTGCGGCGAAAATTTACATAAAAAGAAACGGAGAATCAATCAAAATGCCTAAAACTTTACCGGAACGTATTTTCTTTACCATCGTCATGGCCGCTATTATGGTCTATGGCATGATCGTTTACAATGTGGCGCTGAACACCGGCGGTGTGACCAACGCTACCTTTGTCATGGCTCTGCACGAAATGCCGATCATGGTGCCGGTGGCCTTTGTGCTGGAGTTTTTTGTGGTGGAAAAGCTGGCCACGAAGCTGGCATTCCTGTTTATGCGTCCCACAGACCGCCCGCAGTTCATCACCTACGCCATCTCGCTGATGATCGTGTGCATCATGTGCCCGGTGATGAGTCTGGTCGCAACGCTGCTGTTCAAAGAGCCGAGCTTTGGGATGTGGGTGCACACCTGGGGTTGCAATATGCCCATGGCGCTGTGCTGGCAGATGCTGTATTGCGGCCCGCTTGCCCGTGCCATCTTCCGGCTGGTGTTCCGCCGCGGCGCAAAACAGGCGGACTGACAGATTTTAGATATGCAGTTATAATAAATATGTATAGGAGCGGGTGTAATACCGGACAAGACGCCTATACGAATTTTATATATCGGGCATATAAAGTATGTACAATGGGGCATTTTTGATGGAAATATTTCCCGGAATGCCCTGAAAAAGCCATCGAAACCTAAGAATTAACTAAGAAATTTGTGGAAAAAGTACATGTGAAGGGTGCTTTATTAGACAAGATGCACAACTTTTTTTATATATCAATGCAGTAGAACCACCTAAAATGTAGAATGTGCACAAAGCCACTTGCCAATTTTCGTCAATCGTACTATCATACACAACGAAAAAAGACGAAGTGACCCGTTCAGGAGGGAGGGTGTGACCGGACAGAGCCGAACACCTTCCTTACTTTTTTCACAAAGCTGCGCCTTTCTTCGAGCGATAAGAAGGACGCTGTGCCGCACACCGGCATGGCACCTTGCCCCCAAAATCCCATTCTTCAGGAAGGAGGAAAAACAATTGAATAATCTGACCAAAGCATTGATGGAAGAGCTGACCGTCGAATACGTCAAGGTCGGCCCGCTGCAGATCCCGGAATCCGTGGTCATCAGCTGGGTGATCATGCTGATCGTCGTCATCGGCTCTATCCTGCTTACCCGGAACCTGAAGGTGGACCATATCAGCAAGCGTCAGGCTGTGCTGGAAATGGCCTACACCGCAGGCAACGATTTCTTTGTAGGTCTGCTGGGCGAAAAAAATAAGTGCTATGTGCCGTATCTGATGACTGTAGTCATCTACATCGCTTTCTCGAACCTGATCGGTGTGTTCGGTGTCAAGCCCCCCACGAAGGATTTGGACGTGACCGCAGCGCTGGCGCTGATGAGCATTGTGCTGATCGAGGGCGCCGGCATCCGTGCACGCGGCGGCGTTGGCTTCCTCAAGAGCCTTGCCGCTCCCACCCCGGTCATGACCCCCATGAACATCCTCGAGATCGCTATTCGCCCCACCAGTCTGTGTATGCGACTGTTCGGCAACGTGCTGGGCGCGTTCGTTATCATGGAACTGCTCAAGCTGGTGGTGCCGGTATTCGTCCCGGCGGTGTTCAGCCTGTATTTTGACCTGTTCGATGGTCTGATCCAGACCTACGTGTTCGTGTTCCTGACTTCGCTGTTCATGAAAGAGACCATCGGCGATGAAGAGGAATAAACCAAAACTTTTACTTATTTCAAATTAAAAAGGAGATTTAACTATGAGCGGATTGGTTGCTCTGGGCGCTGGCATTGCAGCGCTGACCGGCATTGGCGGTGGTATTGGTATTGGTATTGCAACTGGCAAGGCAGCTGAGGCTATCAGCCGTCAGCCGGAAGCTTCCAGCAAGATCCAGACGAACCTGCTGCTGGGCGCTGCTCTGGCAGAAGGTACTGCAATTTTCGGCTTCGTCGTTGCACTGCTGATCATCCTGTTCCTGGGTCAGTAACGGAGGCGCGTACGAATGCTGAAGTTGGATATGAACCTGCTGTGGACCGTTGTGAACGTCCTCATCATGTATGTGCTGCTGCGTAAGTTCCTGTTCAAGCCTGTTCAGGATGCGATCGCAAAGCGCCAGCAGATGGTGGATGCAAGCATGGCTGATGCGCAGGAAGCAAAGAACAAGGCACAGGCTGCCTTGAATGCAGCAGAAGACAAGCTGCACAATGTGGATGTGGAAGCTGCTGCCCGCCGCGAGGCAAGTGAGCAGCTGGCTGAGAAACAGAAAGAACAGCTGCTGGCCGATGCACAGCGTCAGGCCGATGCCATCGTGGCCGAGGGCAAGGCAGCTGCAGAGGCAGAGCGTGCCAGCAAGCTGCGTCAGGCCGATGCTCAGATCGCTGACCTGACCCGTACCGTGTGCGCCAAGGTGCTGGAACGCAACCTGACGCAGCAGGACGATGCCCGTTTGCTGGACGACCTGCTGCAGAAAGCGGGGGACAGCGATGGCAAGCGCAGCTGAGACCTTGAAAGCATATCTGCACTGCGCCCGCACTCCCTCTGAGGAGGCGCTGCAGCGCATCCGCACCCGGCTCAAAAAGCAGTACGGCGCTGAGGTGGTGATCACCGTCAGCGTGGAGCCGGAGCTGATCTCCGGCTATGTGCTGCAGGTGGGCGACCAGGTGATCGACAACTCCGCAAAGCATATGCTGGAGACCATCACCGCAGGCACCCCCGATCTTGCCACCATGCAGACCCGCGCAGAGGACTACAAGCCCGCTGCCGAGGCTTCTGAGGGCGGTACGGTCATTTCCGCCGCCGACGGCGTTGTGGATGTCAAGGGCATGGACAAGGCCGTTTACGGCGAGATCGTTACCTTTGACACCGGTGCAAAGGGCATGGTGGAAAGTGTGGAACCCGATCATCTGGGTGTCATGCTGTTCGACGATATCGAGAAGGTGGGCGTGGGTACTCTGGTGACCCGCAGCGGCAAGCGCGCCGGTATCCCGGTGGGCGATGCTTTTCTGGGTCGTGTCATCAGCCCGCTGGGCGAGCCCATTGACGGCAAAGGCCCTATCGAGGCCGAGGGCTACAACCCCATCGAGAAGCAGGCACCCAGTATTCTGGAGCGCCAGAGCGTGGACACCCCGCTGCACACCGGTATTCTGGCGATCGACTCCATGTTCCCCATAGGCCGCGGTCAGCGCGAGCTGATCATCGGCGACCGCCAGACCGGTAAAACCTCCATTGCTACCGATGCCATCCTGAACCAGAAGGACAAGGATGTGCTGTGCATCTATGTTGCCATCGGGCAGAAGGCTTCCTCCATCGCCCGCGTGGCCGAGGATCTGAAAAAGCACGGCGCTATGAGCTATACCACCATCGTGGCAGCTACCGCATCGGATTCTGCCCCGCTGCAGTACATCGCCCCCTATGCGGGCACTGCACTGGCCGAGTACTTCATGGCCAAGGGCAAGAGCGTGCTCATCGTCTATGATGACCTGTCCAAGCACGCAGTGGCCTACCGTGCCATCTCGCTGCTGCTGCGCCGCTCCCCGGGCCGTGAAGCTTACCCCGGCGATGTGTTCTACCTGCACTCCCGTCTGCTGGAGCGCTCCTGCCGTATGCGGGATGATCTGGGCGGCGGCTCTATCACCGCACTGCCTATCGTAGAGACGCAGGCCGGCGATGTTTCGGCCTATATCCCCACCAACGTCATCTCCATTACCGATGGTCAGATCTTCCTGGAGAGTGCCCTGTTCAACGCCGGCAACCGTCCGGCTGTCAACGTGGGTCTGTCGGTGTCCCGTGTGGGCGGCGCTGCCCAGACCAAGGCCATGAAAAAGGCCAACGCAAACCTGCGTATCGAGCTGGCACAGTATAAGGAGATGGAATCCTTTGCACAGTTCAGCTCCGATCTGGACGCCGAGACCCGCCGTCAGCTGGAGCACGGCAAGGCACTGATGGAAATGCTCAAGCAGCCGCTGTATCAGCCCAAGTCCGATGCCGAGCAGGTGGTCATTCTGGTGCTGGCCTCCCACGGCCTGCTGGACACCCTGCCCACCGCAGAGCAGCGAGAAAAGACCGCTGCCTTTGTGCGGCAGTTCCGTGCAGACGTCTCCGGCACCATGCAGAAGATCGATGCCGATGGCAAGCTGGAGCCCGACCGGGTGGATGCCATCCTGAACGCTTGGAAAGCTTATGCGGGAGGCAATGACCATGTCGTCCAGTAAGCTGCTGAAGGAGCGCATCGAGAGCATTCAGGATACCATGAAGATCACCAATGCCATGTACCTGATCTCTTCGTCCAAGCTGCGCAAGGCACGGCAGAACTACCAGAATGTGTCTCCCTACTTCAACCGTATGCGGGATACCATCTCCCGTGTTGTGCCGCATCTGCCGGAGGAGCCGGAGCACCCCTTCTTCCATGAGCGGAATCTGGAAAATCCCCGGCGGGCGTATTTGGTGCTTACTGCCGATAAGGGCATGGCAGGTGCTTATAACCAGAACCTGCTCAAGTTTCTGCGGGAGCACGCAGACCCCAACGACCGCTTTTATGTCATCGGTCAGGTGGGCTACCGCGCCCTGCGCCATCGGGACCCCCGCCTTGTGGAGGAGTTCCGTTATAGCGCAACCGCACCCACTTTGCAGCGTGCCCGCGACATCACGGTGGACGCCATTGACGATTTCAAGTCCGGCAAGCTGGATGAGATCTACATCGTCTACACCAAGATTCAGAACGCCCTTACCAGCGAGCCTGTCATGGAGCGTCTGCTGCCGCTGAACCGGCGGTTTTTGCAGCCTGCTCCCAAGGGTCTGGGTGACCCCAAGGGCGAGGTGGAACTGGTGCCGGACGCATGGACGGTGTTCGAGCAGATCGCACCCATCTATATGCACGGCATGATCTTTGGTGCCATGACCGAGAGCTTCTGCGCCGAGCAGAGCGCCCGCATGACCGCCATGGATTCCGCCACCAAGAGCGCCAATGATATGATCCGGGACCTGCAGCTGGAATACAACCGCACCCGTCAGGGCTCCATTACACAGGAGATCACCGAGATCATCGGCGGCGCGGCTGCTGTGCAGGACCGGACATAATAAAGGAAAATCCTCTCCGTCACGCCTGACGGCGTGCCACCTCCCCCGAAGGGGGGAGGTTTCAGGGCAACTGACGGTGACGCAGAATAAAAGCTCTCCCTTCGGGGGAGCTGGCATCACGCAGCGATGACGGAGAGGGTTCGTTGGACAAACAAGATTTGACAAGAGGCAATCCAAATGATACAGGGAACTATTATTCGCGTAGCAGGCCCCGTGGTGGATGTGCAGTTCACCGCCGGCAGGCTGCCTGCCCTGCAGGAGGCGCTTACCGTGACCGCAGAGGGCACCGAGCGCACCATGGAGGTGACGCAGCACGTCAACGAGACCACGGTACGCTGCATCATGCTTTCTGCCAGCGAGGGTCTGGGCAAGGGTATGCCGGTGGAAGCTACCGGCCACGGCCTGACCGCCCCTGTGGGCGAGGGCACACTGGGCCGCATGTTCGACCCGCTGGGCCGCCCCATTGACGGCAAGGGCGCTGTGGACGAGCTGCCGCACTGGCCCATCCACCGCAAGGCACCCGGCTTTGCAGAGCAGAAGCCCGCAACTGAGATCCTGGAGACCGGCATCAAGGTCATCGACCTGCTGGCTCCTTACGCCAAGGGCGGTAAGATCGGCCTGTTCGGCGGTGCCGGCGTGGGCAAGACCGTGCTGATCCAGGAGCTGATTCATAATGTGGCCACCGAGCACGGCGGCTACTCCATCTTTACCGGCGTGGGCGAGCGCTCCCGCGAGGGCTGCGACCTGTGGGGCGAGATGAACGCTTCCGGCGTGCTGGACAAGACCGCACTGGTCTTTGGTCAGATGAACGAGCCCCCGGGAGCCCGTATGCGTGTGGCCGAGACCGGCCTGACCATGGCAGAGTACTTCCGTGAGGAGACCCACAAGGACGTGCTGCTGTTCATTGATAACATCTTCCGCTTCGTGCAGGCCGGCAGTGAGGTCTCGGCTCTGATGGGCCGTATGCCCTCTGCCGTGGGCTACCAGCCCACGCTGGCTAACGAATTGGGCGCTCTGCAGGAGCGCATCACCTCCACCAAGGACGGCTCCATCACATCGGTGCAGGCTGTCTATGTGCCTGCCGACGACCTGACCGACCCCGCCCCCGCCACCACCTTTGCCCATCTGGACGCCACCACCGTGCTGTCCCGTAAGATCGTGGAGCAGGGCATCTACCCGGCTGTGGACCCGCTGGCTTCCACCTCCCGCATTCTGGAAGCGGACATCGTGGGCGAGGAGCACTACCGCGTAGCCCGCAAGGTGCAGTCCATTCTGCAGCGCTATCAGGAGCTGCAGGACATCATTGCCATTCTGGGTATGGACGAGCTGGACGAGAACGACAAGCTGACCGTCATGCGCGCCCGCAAGCTGCAAAAATTCCTGTCCCAGCCCTTTGCTGTGGCCGAGAACTTTACCGGCCTCAAGGGCAAGTATGTGCCCCTGAAGGACACCGTGCGCAGCTTTGCCGCCATTGTGGACGGCAAGGCCGATGATCTGCCGGAGTGGGCATTCTTCAACGTAGGTACGCTGGAGGAAGCACGCGAAAAGGCAGAAAAAAAGCTGGCTGAGGAAAAGGGCGGTGCCGTCTGATGAACAAGTTCATGCTGAGCATCACAGCGTCCAGCGGCGAGTTCTATCAGGGCGACTGCGAGGATCTCACCCTGCCCATCAGCGACGGCATTTACGGCGTGCAGGCCGGGCATAACCCGGTTCTGGTGGCGCTGCACATGGGCATCCTCCACTTTGTAGTGGACGGCAAGGCCCGGGATGTGCTGGTGGGCGATGGCATTGCCGAGGTGACCCCCGCCTATGTGATGGTGCTGGTGGACAGCGCCGAGAACCCGGAGGACATCGACAAGAACCGTGCCGAGGCCGCCCGCATCCGCGCCGAGGAACGCTTGCAGCATAAGCAGAGCATGCACGAATATTACCAGAGCAAGATCGCGCTGAATCGTGCCATGCAGCGTTTGCAGACCGCCGCAAAGTATAAGCGCTGAGGCAGCATCCCTATTCCCATATAACAAAACCTCCCCGTGCAGGGCAACTGCATGGGGAGGTTTTTCTGTCTGTCAACGATGCGAAAATTGTGTCACAGGGTCATTTTGGGGAATCGTCATGCGCGCTGCCGTGCCTTACGCCCGCACATCCTCCCGATGCAAAAGCAGCCATGCCAGAAGGAACATTGTCCCCAGCCAGAAGATGCAGCTGAAGGCAAACAGCCCGTAGCTGCCAGCCAGAGCATCCGCACTTTTGTTGGAGTTCATGCCCAGCTGCATCAGGGAATAGGGCCACAACAGCCCATGACCCTTGGAGCTGATAAAGATGCCGGTAATGCCGCCCAGCAGCCCCAGAAAAATGGGCACGGCAAAGCTGCGGATAATCATGGCCAGCACCAGCTGTGCGGCAATGACAGCCAACGCACCCAGCAGTCCCCGCAGTAAAAACAGCGGTAAGGTGACCGGCGGCAGCCCGGGCAGGTGGGCAAATACCTTGCCGCAGAACACGAACAGCGCAAACACAAAGCCGTGGGTCAGCAGCGCCAGCTTTGTTACTACCGCAAACTTTGCGGCAAACAGGTCCAGCGGCGGTACAGGGCTTGCCATGATAAGGTTCCAGTTGTGCCCCAGATGCTCCAGCCGCCACAAGTAGGCAGCATAGGTGGCTACCATGGCAGGGAAGAAGAGCATGGAATAAAACAGGGTGTGCTGGGTCCACAGACTATACCAGCCGTCGGTAAGGATCTCAAGATTTTGCAGATAATTGAAAGTGCCATAGGTGGCCGAAAGAATGGGCAGCACAAAGAACATTGCCCAGATGGGGGATGCGTGGAGTTTACGGTTCTCCGCAAGAATACAGCGTTTCAGCATGGTTTTATACCTCCTCGTCCTGTACCTTGCGCCACGCAAGGGCAAACAGCACAGCGCCCAGCGCAAGGGTGAAGGCCAGCAGTCCCCAGTTGAAGGAGCGGGTGCCGTAGGTGACGGTGTGGGTAGCCTTGTCCCAGTTCGCCACTTCGTAGGCGCTCAGAGGGATGTAGTACCCAAAGGGCACAAAGTAACTGGCAAGCGGCGGCATAAAAGCAGAAAACAGCCCCACCAGCGCCCCTACAATGCCCACGCAGAGCGCCGGCAGGGGGTTGCCCACCCACAGCATCAGCAGAAATTCACCAAAGAAGAGCATTGCGTCCACAGTCAGCGTGCAGACGAACAGATAGCATAGCTGCCCAGTGGGAAAGGCTTCGGTATAACCATGAACGCGCCCCAGCACCGGAACGCAGGCCAGCTCCAGCACCGTGACCAGCAGAACTTCCAGCACCCCAAAGACCGCTTTGCCTGCAAACAGGCTGCGGCGGCTCTGCAGGGTGTAGAGCAGCTTGGCGGTGTTGCCTTTGATCTCCATATCCCACAGCCGGGAGGCCAGCACTGCCATCATCACCGGCATCAGAATGGCCTCAATGACGGGCAGGCTGTAAAGCAGGGCGCTGTAACCGTTGGCAAGCTCCTCCGGGTCTGCCGGGGCAAGGCCGCCTACCCACAGCACGATAATGCCGGGGATAAGCAGGCAGAGGGCAAGGTCGTGCCGACGGTGGGCTTTTTGCAGTTCTGCATGGAAAGCTGCCATCTTACGCCACCTCCCCGCTGGTCTGAGTCAGACTGAGGAAGATGCCCTCAAGGCTCTTTGTCTGCGCAGTCAGTCCAACCACGCCCACGCCGCTTTCGGCAAGGGCACAGACCAGCGCCGCCAGCGCTTCGTCCGGCAGCGGGGGCAGCTGCAGGGTGTCCGGCTGGTCTGCCGGTGCAGCGGCTTTTACTCCCTGCTGCTGCAGGACGGCTGCGGCTTTGGGTGCGTCCAGCACCCGCAGCAGAATGCTGCCCCGGCTGTGCTTTTGCAGCTGCTGCAAGGAGCCCTCAAACAGCAGCCTGCCGTGGTTCAGGATACCCACCTGATCCACCATCTGCTCGATCTCGCCCAGCAGGTGGCTGGAGATCAGCACGGTGGCTCCAGTGGTCTGGGGCATGGAAGCGATCAGACTGCGCATCTCCTGAATGCCTGCCGGGTCCAGACCGTTGGTGGGTTCATCTAAAATCAGCAGTTTGGGGCTGCCCAGCAGCGCCATGGCAATGCCCAGCCGCTGCTTCATACCAAGGGAATACTGCCCCACCTTCCGGTCAGCGTCTTTTGTCAGGTGCACGATCTCCAGCACCCGGCTGATGTCCTTCCGGTTCACGTCCTTCAGGTCAGCCACGATGGAAAGGTTTTCCCGGGCAGTCAGGTGCAGGTAACCGGAGGGAGATTCGATCAGACTGCCGGTCTGCCGCAGCAGGGCAATGCGGTTTGCTTCGTTCAGGGTGTGCCCCAGCAGTTCCACGCTGCCACCGGTGGGGTGTACAAGCCCCAACAGCATCTTCATAGTGGTGGATTTGCCCGCACCGTTGGGGCCTAAAAAGCCGTAGACACAGCCCTCCGGGACAGTCAGATTCAAATGATCCACCACCGGACGGCCATGGTAGCTTTTGCAAAGGGCATGGGTCTCGATCACAGGTTTCATAAATGGTCTCCTTTCGCATTCATGGTTTTCGGAACGATGCCAGAATACACCCGCTGCCTTAAACTGACCGGAAACGCAGCTTAATTTACCCTTAAATTTGCAGGTGTTTTCTGCTGCGGCACAAAAAGTGTGGTATAGTAAAGGCGGGAAAGGAGAACTGCCCTTATGGATACCGTTTATGATGCAAAGCTCCTGCTTGTGGACGACAACGCCGAGCTGCTGGCACTGCTGTGTGAGCAGCTGCGGGGCGCAGGATATGGCCATATCAGAACCGCCCAAAGCTGCGCCGCTGCCCGCGCCTGCTTTGCGGCAGAACAGCCGGAGCTGATGATCCTGGATATCAATCTGCCGGATGGGGACGGCTTTTCGCTGTTCCGGGCGCTGCGGGCAAAAGCGGATGTTCCGGCGCTGTTCCTCTCCGCACGGGACGCGGATGCCGACCGTCTGTTCGGGCTGGGTCTTGGCGCAGACGACTACCTGACCAAGCCCTTTCTGATGCAGGAGCTGCTGCTGCGGGTGCAGCATATTTTGCGGCGGGCATACCGGGCAGAGCTGTCCCGTACAAAACCGGCACCTTTGCAGCTGGGGGAGCGGTGCGTAGACCTGAATGATGCCATTGTTACCCTGCCGGAGGGCAAAACACTGGCGCTGACCGCTACCGAGCTGGCGCTGCTGCGGAAATTGGCAGAAAATCGGGGACATATCGTTACCTACGATGCCCTTTGTGCGGCGGTCTGGGGCGCAGATTATTATGGCTACGAGAACAGTCTGGGTGTGCATATCCGGCATCTGCGGGAGAAGCTGGAAGCCGAACCCGGTGCGCCGCAGTTTCTGCGGACGGTGCGGGGCATCGGCTATAAGCTGACAAAGGGGGAAGAAGCATGAAAACCTTTGTGCGTCTGATCCGGCGGTATGTGCTGGCGGCGGTGGGCATTGTTCTGCTGCTGCTGTTTTCCGGTGTTGCGGTGCTGGGGTGGCTGGGCTGGCAGGAGAGCTGCCGCCGGCCGCAGCGGGAGTACTCCTCCAGCAAAATCGCAGATTCCATGGTGGAAACGGCAGAAGGGCTTGCCTTTGGGGCAGAGCGCACCCCGCAGGAGTGGATGAACGGCTACGAGTGGGCGATGGTGCTGGATGATGTGGGAAACATCCGCTGGAGCTACGGCCTGCCACAGGAACTGGATCACGCCTACACTCCCGGCGATATTGCCAAATTTGCCCGCTGGTATCTGGCAGATTACCCGGTGTTCTGCTGGACGGAACCCTACGGACTGTTCGTCATCGGGCTGCCAAAGGGGAGCCTGTGGAAGTACAGCATTTACAGCTCACCGGACTTTGCCCTGAGCATGGTGCGGGTGCTCCCGGCAGCAGCGCTGGGAATGCTGCTACTGGGTCTGGTTCTCTGCTTCTGGCTGAGCTGGCGGGGGGCAAAGCGGCTGGAGACCGTGGCAAACGGTCTGGAAGCACTGGCGCAGGGGCAGACCGTCCGGCTGCCTACCGATGGTTTTGCCGGGGAACTGGCAGAAAAGCTGAACCAGACCGGGGCGCAGCTGCAAGCCAAAAATGAGATGCTTTCCCGGCGGGACAACGCCCGCACCCAGTGGATCGCAGGGGTCAGCCATGACGTGCGCACCCCGCTGGCGCTGATTCTGGGCTGGGCGGAGCAGTTGGAACAGGATGCACTTTTGCCGGACAGCTCCCGGCAGAAAGCGACCGGCATCCGCGCCCAGTGCGAAAAGCTGCGCACCCTCATTGATGACCTGAACCTGACCAGTAAGCTGGAATACGGTGCCCAACCCCTGCGCCGGAAAGACCTCCGGGCAGGGCCGCTGTTCCGGCAGATGGTGGCGCAGTTTTGCGAAAGCCCGCTGGCAGAGCGCTGCGAGATCACGCTGGAACAGGAAGAACCGGCAGAGCAGACAGTGCTTTCGGTGGATGAGGCGCTGCTGGAACGGCTGCTGGAAAATCTGCTGAACAACAGCGTCCGGCATAACCCAAAGCCGGTGAACATTACCGTGCACACCCGGCAGGCAGGGGGGCGCTTCTGCCTGACCGTAGCGGATGACGGCATCGGCTATCCAGCTGCCGTTCTTGCGGCGCTGAACGCTGCGGAGCCTGCCGAAAATGCGCCTCATATCCTTGGCCTGTATGTAGTGCAGCAGATCGCCGCCGCCCATGGCGGCACGGCAGTGTTCGGGCAGAACACCCCCTGTGGAGCAAAAACAACGGTCTGGCTGCCCGGCCGGGCGTGAACAGGACAAAAAATGGCGCAAAAAACAGGCCGCTGCTTGCAGTTGTAGCAAACGGCGGTCTTATTGTTATGCTTCTTTGTTTTTGTCCAGCGCATCAAACTGCTGTAAGATCTGGGGGTCTTTCAGCTTGATGACCTTGCCGGAAAGGTAGTGCAGGGTGTTTTCCTCCGGCACATCCAGAAAGCTGATGCGCACAGCGCACAGCGCCTGTGTCTTGGTGCCGGTGCGCTCGTTCATCTTGCGGTTGCCGTATTTGATATCGCCCAGCACCGGCTTGCCCAGATAGGCCAGATGGGCGCGGATCTGATGGGTGCGCCCGGTGACAAGGCCGATCTTGCATAGGGCAAAGGGGCCTGCGGTGCGCAGCACGTCCACGTCCGTAATGATCTGCTTGCGGCGCTCGTCCTGCGATTGATGGGCGTGGATGCTGACCTTATTGTTCTTCTCGTCGTGCTCCCACCATGCGGTGAACCGCCCGGACTGGGGGATGCCCACCGTGATGGTGTAGTATTCCTTCTTCAACAGGTCGGTGCGGATGATCTCATTCATGTCCCGCAGGGCGGCGTAGTTCTTGGCAGCGATCACCAGCCCTTCGGTGCCGCGGTCCAGCCGGTTGCAGATGCCGGGCTTGAAGCGGTTCTCGCCGTGGGGGTCGTATTCGTCCTTCTGGGTCAGGTACTGGGTAAAGGCGTCCACCAGATTGGCATCGCCGGTGCGGTCGCTGTGGCACAGCAGGTGGGTAGGCTTGTACAGCACCGCAAGGTTTTCATCCTCGTAGATGACGGTCACCTTGGGCTGATTGGGCTGCTTTTTGGGGGCAGCCTTCTGTACCGGCTTTGCGCCCTCGGGCGGGAAAAACTCGTCGTTGATGTACAGCTCGATCAGGTCTCCCGCCTGCAAACGGTACTCCGGCGCGGCCTTTTTGCCGTTTACCTTCACCCGCTTGTTGCGGAAACTCTTGTACAGCAGGCTGGTGGGAAGATCGCGGGTCACACTCTGCACAAAGCGCGAAAGACGCACGCCGTCGTCGTTGGCGGTGGCAGTAAATTGTTTCATAAAGCTATCCTCATCGTTTTTGTCAGAATCATGCTTTTATAGTAATACAGTGCGGGCGGGAAGTCAACGCGCATTCCGGTGCAAAATCCGGGTTATTTTTGCAGAACGCTTGTGTTTGCGTCGCAAAATGGGTACTATAAGGAGAGAACATAGAAAAAAGGAGTACCGCCATGGCAGAGAATAAACGGCACAAGGGACATCGCCAGCGGATGCGGGAGCGGGTGCAGAGCTATGGGCTGGACAGTCTGGCCGAGCACGAGGCGCTGGAATATGTGCTTTACCTGACCAACGCCCAAAAGGACACCAACGGCATCGCCCATGACCTGATCGACCGGTTCGGGGATTTTGCGGCGGTGTTGGAAGCCAGCGAGGAAGAGCTGTGCACCGTAGAGGGCGTAGGCCCCTCTACCGCCCGGATGCTGCATCTGCTGCCGCAAATCAGCCGGTACTACGGCCGCAGCCGCACCAGCACCACCCGCTGCATCAAGACCACCGAGCAGATGGGCAGCTACCTGATGGCAAAGTTTGCGTGGTCGGACTACGAGCGCGCCATGCTGGTCAGTCTGGACAGCCGCAAGCGGGTGCGCGCCGCCGTCTGGCTGCGGGAGGGCACCTCCGACCGGGTAAATCTGGATATCAAGAACGTGGTGGCTGCCGCCATCAAGGGCGGCACGGATGCCGTGGTGCTCTGCCACAACCACCCCAACGGGGTGGCGCTGCCCTCGCTGGAGGACATGGACGCTACCGGCAGCATTGCCCGTGCGCTGGGGCTGGTAAATGTGCACCTGCTGGATCACTTCATCCTGACCGACACCGAGTATTTTTCCATGCGGGACGCCAACCGCCTGCCCATCTACGATTTCAAGACCGGTACGCTGTTCTGGCCGTAAAACAAAAAACTGTTTACATGATAAAATGTGCGTGCTATAATACAACTTGAAACAACAACAGATTGTGGTTATATGTACGGAAGGGAGAAAACGATGGCAGAGGAAAAATTTGAGCTGGTGTCGAACTATGCCCCCACTGGCGACCAGCCTCAGGCGATCGCGCAGCTGGTGGAGGGGGTGCAGCGGGGCGACCGCTGCCAGACTCTGCTGGGCGTGACCGGCAGCGGCAAGACCTTTACCATGGCCAACGTCATTGCCCAGTGCAACCGCCCCACGCTGGTGCTGGCGCACAACAAAACGCTGGCGGCGCAGCTGTGCACCGAGTTCCGCTCGTTTTTCCCCAACAACGCGGTGGAGTACTTCGTCAGCTACTACGACTACTACCAGCCGGAAGCCTACATCCCCAGCACCGATACCTATATTGAAAAGGACAGCGCCATCAACGATGAAATCGACCGTCTGCGCCACTCGGCTACGGCGGCGCTTTCCGAGCGGCGGGACGTTATTATTGTGGCCTCGGTGTCCTGCATCTACTCGCTGGGCGATCCCATCGACTACCGCAGCATGGTCATCAGTCTGCGCCCCGGAATGCAGATGGAGCGGGACAAGCTGTGCCAGAAGCTTGTGACGCTGCAATATGAACGCAATGATGTGAATTTTGTGCGCAATAAGTTCCGCGTCCACGGCGATATCGTGGACATCTACCTTGCCTATATGAGCGAGCTTGCCATCCGGGTGGAGTTTTTCGGAGATGAGATCGACCGCATCACCGAGTTCAATCCGCTTACCGGTGCCAAGCAGAATGTGGTCAAGCACGTGGCCATCTTCCCGGCCAGCCACTACATCGTCAGCGCCGAGAAGAAGGCCGCTGCGCTGGAAAAGATCCGCGCCGAGTGCGACGCGCAGGTCAAGCAGTTCACCGCCGAGGGCAAGCTCATCGAAGCACAGCGCATTGCCCAGCGCACCAACTACGATATCGAGATGCTGAACGAGGTGGGCATCTGCAAGGGCATCGAGAACTATTCGGCGGTGCTGTCCGGCCGCGCGCCGGGCAGTATGCCCACCACCTTGCTGGATTATTTCCCGGAGGACTTTCTGCTCTTCGTGGACGAGAGCCATGTCACCCTGCCGCAGGTGCGCGCCATGTACGGCGGCGACTACGCCCGCAAAAAAACGTTGGTGGAATACGGCTTCCGTCTGCCGTCCGCCTTTGATAACCGCCCCCTGAAATTTGAGGAGGTGGAGTCCAAGCTCAACCAGATGATCTTTGTCTCCGCCACCCCCGGCGAGTACGAGCGCCGGAACAGTTCGCAGGTGGCGCAGCAGGTCATCCGCCCCACCGGCCTTCTGGACCCGCTGATCTCGGTGCGCCCGGTGGAAGGGCAGGTGGTGGATCTGTTGGGCGAGATCAACACCCGCATCCAGCGGCAGGAGCGAGTACTGGTGACCACCTTGACCAAAAAGATGGCCGAGGATCTCACCGATTACCTTACCGAGCAGGGAATCAAGGTCAAGTATATGCACCACGAGGTGGATACCTTCGAGCGCATGGAGATCATCAAGGATCTGCGTCTGGGCAGCATCGACGTGGTGGTGGGCATCAACCTGCTGCGCGAGGGTCTGGATCTGCCGGAGGTGAGCCTTGTGGCCATTCTGGACGCCGACAAGGAGGGCTTTCTGCGCAGCGAGACCAGCCTGATCCAGACCATCGGTCGCGCCGCCCGCAACGCGGAGGGAATGGTCATCATGTACGCCGATGTGGTGACCGACAGCATGGAGCGTGCCATCACCGAAACCGAGCGCCGCCGCGCCATCCAGATGGCCTATAATGAGGAACACGGCATCGTGCCCAAGACCATCGTCAAGGCCATTGCAGACAGCATCGAGATCAGCGATAAGGCCGAAAACGCCAAGCGCAACACCCGCCGCATGGGCAAGATGGAGCGGGAAGCTGCCATCGAGCGCCTGACCCGGGAGATGAAGGAAGCTGCAAAGCTGCTGGAATTTGAGCACGCAGCCTTCCTGCGGGATCAGATCGACCGCCTGCGCCGGGGCGAGAACCCCACCGTGGATTCCGCCGCCGAGAACGAGCGCAAGCAGAACCATGCACAGACACAACGAAAAGGGAGAAAATACCTTGGCAAACGATAAGATCATCATCAAGGGTGCCCGTGAGCACAACCTGAAAAATATCAATCTGACCCTCCCGCGGGAAAAGCTGATCGTCATGACCGGCCTTTCCGGCTCGGGTAAGTCCAGTCTGGCCTTCGACACCATCTACGCGGACGGCCAGCGCCGCTATGTGGAAAGCCTTTCCAGCTACGCCCGGATGTTTCTGGGACGGATGGATAAGCCGGATGTGGACGAAATCACCGGCCTTTCACCGGCCATCTCTATCGACCAAAAGACCACCAGCCACAACCCCCGCTCCACCGTGGGCACCGTGACCGAGATCTACGATTATCTGCGCCTGCTGTACGCCCGCATCGGCGTGCCGCACTGTCCGGTTTGCGGGCGGGTCATCAGCCAGCAGACCGTGGACGAGATGGTGGACGCCGTCCTCAAGCTGGAGGAGGGCACAAAGTTCCAAATCTTAGCCCCGGTGGTGCGTCAGCGCAAGGGCACCCAGCAGAAGGAACTGGACGCTGCTCGCCGCGCCGGCTATGCCCGCGTGAAAATCGACGGAAATCTATATGATCTGGACGAGGAGATCAGTCTGGAAAAGAACATCAAGCATACGGTGGAGATCGTGGTGGACCGCCTTGCCCTGCGCAAGGGCATCCGCAGCCGTCTGGCGGATTCGCTGGAAACGGCGCTGGCGCTCACTGGCGGCGTAGCCGAGGTGGACGTCATCGGCGGCGAGTGCATGACCTTCAGCCAGAACTTTGCCTGCCCGGAGCACGGCATCTCCATCAGTGACCTGTCACCCCGGCTCTTCTCCTTCAATAACCCGCTGGGTGCCTGCGAAAAATGCACCGGCCTTGGCACCTTTATGCGGGTGGACGAGGATCGCATTCTGCCCAACCGCAGCCTTTCCATCCGGGAGGGAGCCATCAAGGCCAGCGGCTGGTACTACGCCGAGGGCTCTGTGAGCGAGATGTACTACCTTGGCCTTGGTAAAAAATACGGCTTTACGCTGGATACGCCCATCAAGGAGATGAGCACCGAGGCGGTGAACGCCCTGCTCTACGGCACCAACGGCGAAAAAATCGAGATGCACCGTACCAACGAGTTCGGCAGCGGAGTGTACTACAACAGCTTCGAGGGCATCGTAGAAAATCTGGAACGCCGCTTCCGCGAGACCAACAGCGAGTGGATGAAGGAAGAGATCGGCAGCTTTATGTCCGGCGTGGAATGCCCGGACTGCCACGGCCAGCGCCTGAAGCCGGTGGTGCTTGCCGTGACCATCGGGGACAAGAACATCAGCCAGTTCTGTGAGATGTCCATCCGGGACGAGCTGGAATTTATCAAACAAAACGAGCCAAACCTCACCGAAAAGCAGCAGCAGATCGGCGGTCAGATCATGAAGGAGATCAAGAACCGCCTGCAATTTTTGCAGAGCGTGGGTCTGGATTACCTTACACTTGCCCGGGCGGCAGGCACACTGTCCGGCGGCGAGAGCCAGCGCATCCGCCTGACCACCCAGATCGGCAGCGCCCTGTCCGGCGTGCTCTATGTGCTGGACGAGCCTTCCATCGGCCTGCATCAGCGGGACAACGATAAGCTCATCGCCACCCTGAAAAACCTGCGGGATCTGGGTAACACGGTCATCGTGGTCGAGCACGACGAGGACACCATGCGCAGCGCGGATTATATCGTGGACGTAGGCCCCGGTGCCGGTGTGCACGGCGGCGAGATCGTAGCCGCAGGCAGCGTAAAGGATATCTGCAAGGCCAAGCGCAGCATTACCGGCGACTACCTTTCCGGCCGCAAGCGCATTGCCGTGCCCCAGACCCGCCGCACCGGCAACGGCCACTGCCTGACTGTAAAGGGCGCGCGGGAAAATAACCTGCGCAACATCGACGTCAGCTTCCCGCTGGGGGAATTCATCTGTGTCACCGGTATTTCCGGCTCGGGTAAGTCCAGCCTCATCAACGAGATCCTGTACAAAACGCTGGCCAGCGAGCTGAACGGTGCCCGCTCCCGCGCCGGCAAGTGTGATGGGGTAGAGGGGCTGGAATTTGTGGATAAGGTCATCGGCATCGACCAGCAGCCCATCGGCCGCACCCCGCGCTCTAACCCCGCCACCTACACCGGCGTGTTCAACGATATCCGCACCGTGTTCTCCCAGACGCAGGACGCCAAGATGCGCGGCTACGGTCCGGGGCGGTTCAGCTTCAACGTTAAGGGCGGCCGCTGCGAAGCCTGCGAGGGCAACGGCATCTTGCAGATCGAAATGCACTTTTTGCCGGACGTCTATGTGCCCTGCGAGGTGTGCAAGGGCGCACGTTACAACCGCGAAACACTGGAAGTAAAGTATAAGGAAAAGACCATTGCGGACGTGCTGAACATGACCGTGGAGGAAGCGGTGGTGTTCTTTGCCAACCAGCCCAAGATCGCCCGCAAGCTGCAAACGCTGCTGGACGTGGGTCTTGGCTATGTCACCCTTGGGCAGAGCGCCACCACCCTGTCCGGCGGCGAGGCGCAGCGCGTAAAGCTGGCCAACGAGCTTGCCCGCCGCGGCACTGGCAAAACGGTGTATATTCTGGACGAGCCCACCACCGGCCTGCATATTGCAGACGTGCACCGCCTGATCGAGGTGCTGCAAAAGCTGGTGGACGTGGGCAATACGGTCATCGTCATCGAGCACAATCTGGATCTCATCAAGTGTGCCGACCATATCATCGACCTTGGCCCGGAGGGCGGCAGCGCCGGTGGCGAGATCGTGGCCGAGGGTACCCCGGAGCAGGTAGTCGCCGTGCCCGGCAGCTTTACCGGCCAGTACCTGCGCCCGCTGCTGGAACGCGACCGCGCGCAGTGCGCCGCAGAAGCGGAAAAGCACTGACAAAAACAGCAAAAACGAAAAAGCGCGTATCCGTGTAAAAATCAGACTTTTCTCAGAAAAAACCAAAAATAATTGAAAAATCTGTTGACAAAACGGCCTTGCCTGAGTATAATATCTCTTGTCGCCACGCTTCGGTAGGGAAGCGGCGGTCGATATCCGGGTGTAGCGCAGTTTTGGTAGCGCGCTTGAATGGGGTTCAAGAGGCCGTGAGTTCGATTCTCGCCACTCGGACCATTTGCTTCTCAGTCGAACAGCCTTCGGGCTGGCTCGACTGAGGAGCTTTTTTCATTTTTCCACAATCTTCTTCGGAAATGTTGAAATAGATGGTCAGTTCCGCGTTGCTCACCTCGATCTTGCTGACAAAGGTATCGATCAGGCGGCGGCGGTATGCCTTGGTTTTCTCGCTGGGGGCAATGAGAAACTGTTCCAACAGGTACAGAACTTCTTCCTTGGAGAAGACCGGGAACTTCGGTTCAGATTCCAGCGACGACAGCTGATAGGACAGCGTGTCTGCCTGCTGTTCCAGTTCGGCAAGGCGGTTGGTCAGCATAGCCCCGGCGGTGCCGTTCTCCAAAGCGGCCAGCAGATTCTTTGCCTTACGCTGCACATCGGCAAGCTCGTGCTGCAATGCTTCCTTCTCCGGGTTGGGCTGGTTCAGCTCGGCGGTCTGGGCTTCGATCACACTGTCTGCAATGCGATCCATCACGTCCGGCTGCAACACGTCGTTACAGACGGTGCGGATCACCAGACCTTCCAGCTCGTCCTTCGGAATGTTCCGGCGGTGGCAGTCCTTGCACGGACAGTTGTAGTAGAAGTACACCTCGCCGTTGCTGCTGTGGCCGGACACGCCCTTCATGGCAGTGCCGCACTCGCCGCAAAACAGCTTGCCGGACAGGATGTAGTCCGCGCGGTCATTGCGCGGGGAACGGCTCTGGCGGTTACGAATAAACATCTTCTGCGCCCTCTCCCATAGATCGTCGTCAATAATGGCCGGTACTGCGCCCTCAATGCGCACGTCAAACTTGGGGCTGACATACACGCCCCGATACACCTCGTTCTGGATGATGCGCACCACGCTGGATTTATTGAACGGGTTGCCCCGGCTGGTGCGCAAGCCCTGTTCATTCAGGTGTGCAACGATAGCAGAGGATGCAGCCCCGGCGGCGTACTGCTCAAAGATATACCGCACAGCGGCAGCCCCGGCGGGGTCGATGATATACTTCTTGTCCTTGTCCACGGTAAGGCCAAGGGGGCGGGAACTGCCAATAGCCTTGCCCTTCAAGGCGCTTTCCCGCATACCGCGCCGCACCTTCTCGGCCAGTTCGGCGGAGTAGTATTCCGCAAGGGCTTCCATCAAGCCCTCCACAATGATACCGCCGGAACCTTCAACGTTGGCTTCTGCGGCATAGAGCAGCTCCACGCCGTTGTCGCGGAGCTTCTTTTTATAGATGATGCTGTCATACCGGGAGCGGGCAATGCGGTCTGTTTTCCAGCAGATCACATAGTCGAACATCCCTTTCCCGGCATCGGCAATCATCTTCTGGAACTCCGGGCGGTCGTCCGTCTTGCCGGAGATATGCCGGTCAATGTATTCGTGCAGAATGACCATGCCGTGGATACGGGCGTAGGTCTCGCAGTCCCGGCGCTGGCCCTCAATGGACTGCTCCGTTTGATGACTGCCGCCGGAGTAGCGATAGTATGCCACCAGACGCCGACCGCCTACCTCTTGGGGTTTCTTTTTGTGAGGCATAAATACCACCTTTCAGAAAATTAGAATGTTTCCACAGCTGAAAAGTTGAATACCTGAGTATCGTCTAACAACCTGCGCTTTAGACGAAAGACGCAGGTTGTTAGACGAAAACAGAACGAAACGAAATATAAGCACTACTTACCAGAACGAAGTTTTTGTTTTTGGACGATCTCAATACAGGAAAAAACAGGAAGAATGCGAATGCCTGCATAAATCACTGCAAGCCAAAGGGGCTGTGCATAGAAAACAAGGTACAGAAAAACGAGAATGGGCAGAACGCCATAGCGAAGGCAGTAGCCAACAACACCAAACCATGTTTCAGGGACAAAATATTCAGGGTCGAACATTCTCTGAAAAAGGGTAGGCCCCGGATCAGGAGCAACAGAGAAACTATGATACGAAGAATAATCGGCGGAAGGTGAATCGACATCGTAATCTTCATAAGAATCATCGTAATCGTAATCCGTATACAAATAGTCAGATTTCTTCTTACTGGAACCGCCAATCTTACCGGTATAACTTAAACCGGTTCCAGGCGCAGAAACACGGTAGCTGGAACCGCGCTTGGAGTTGACCGTAACGCCGCCGTGTTTTCCGCCGAAGCTGATGCTTGTGCTTTTCTTGTTCAAGTTCAGTTTCACACCGGGAGCGATCTTAATACTTTTGCGAAAACGTAAACCCATAAAGACACCTCACATTCATTATATGCATACACGAAAAAGCCTACCGGGCCTGTCCCCCGGTGGGCTTTTTCTTTTTGCGCGGATTTACTGGTGATTCTTCAGCCACTCAGAAGCGGCACGTTGAAGAACTAACCGGCGGTAGTACACGATTCGCTCTCCGGCGGCTCGTTCTTTTCCCGAAGGGCTTTGAACTCGTCGCTCTCGGCAATGCGCCGGGCTTCCTTATCGGGTATTGCTGTGCTCTGGGATGCGGATTCTGCGGAACGGTCAAAAACGTTATGTACATACTTCAGGATCACGTCCCGTTCCTGCGGGTCCAGATCAAGGAACGCTTCAATTACGGAACGCTGCTCCCTGCTCAGATCGTATTCCGTGGACAGCCGATCCAGCACGCTTGCCTGGGTCTGCTCAAACATTTCGCCCTCACCAGTGCGGAGCCACTGTTCGTTTACACCGAACTCCCGGCAGATAAGAGTAATAGTCTGAACGGATGGATTGTTCTTACCGCTTTCCAAAAGACTAATGGACGCTTTGCCTATGCCAATGCGGGAACCAAACTTCTCCATACTAAGTCCAAAATGCTCTCGAACCTCCCGGATTCTATCTTTCATACTTTTGTTTCACCTCCTTTACCATAATAATAGCACGGTGCGTTAATTAAGTCAACGAAAAAAGAAGAAAAAGGGGTTGACAATGATAGTTTGATAAACTATAATGAACTCGTAAAGTTAACTTAACGAACACAAGAGCAACAGAAAGGGGGTGAACCGAATATGAAAGAACCGAAGACCAGACCGCAGCGCGACTTGGACGATGAAACCATGAAAGCCCTTGCCAATGACATTCTCGCAAAATGTCAGGAGCAAGAGCTTTCATACAATGAAATGCGGACGCTGATCTGTATGCTGTCCGGCAGGCTGGAAAGTGCCAGAATGGATTTGGAACAAGAAGCACTTTCAAAGCTGGTGGAGTTTACACCTTTTTAAGAGCGTCGAGAGCATCGTCAAGTTTACCGGAATCCATAGAGCTGTAAAGCCTGACATACCCGATAAAGGAATCCAGAAAACTTGCAGCGGGGTTTCCGGTGGATGGGAAGCCGTTCCTGAAATCCACCAAAGCACAATGCATGGACAGGTCGTAAACCAGTTTTTGACGGTCGGTCATATAGAACACCTCCTTCCTATTCTATATGAACCGATTATAGCACGGTGGGAAGGAGCGGACAACAAAGGAGCGTGAGAAAGAATGAGCGAGAAGGACAAGAGCCAGAGTAAGGAAATGGCCGAACTGCTGGCAGAGAACCCGGAAGCAGCAACCTATATCGCAGGCGTGGTTCAGGGCATGAAGCTGGCAAAGGCTGGTGCACAGGCACCGGAAGACAAGAAGGAGAGTGAACCGGCATGAGGAACTTTATTATGTGGTTATACGGCGTGGATGCCGCCCAGGCAGCCGCACGGGAACCGGTTGTATGGTTCGCACTGATCGTAACCATTGCCGCACTGCTGACATGGGGCTGGTGCAGCATCAGATACACCACGAAGCTGGAACAGAAGGTGAACCTGCTGGAAGAGCGTGTCCGGCGGTATCGCTGGGAGTGCGAACGCTTAGAGCTGGAAAAGCAGCTGAAGCGGGAGCGTGCAAGATGATGGGCGCGGCGGCGGTGGCGGTCGTGGTGGTGTGTGCGGCGATGTACACCATCTTTGAAGTGATAGAGCGCAGGAAGCGCAAAAAGTTTGCGGAGGATATCCGGCGCTACATCCAGAACCACAAGGGGGAATGGACTGGTGATAATCAAGACCTGCGTTGACTGCGGGGCGGTGATCCTTTCAAATAACGTCACCGCCCGGCGGTGCCCCGTTTGCGCAGAGCGATTTGCGGAACGGGTACGCAAGAAGTATAAGAACCCGCCCGCTGATCCACTGACCGCCGATGTGCGCAAGGCGGACGCGGCGGGCAAGTCATACGGGTACTGGCGATTGGATGAACTGCTGAAAGAGCAGAAGGCCCGGGAAGAGCTGGATAATCTGATCGAGAGGAACAGGGAGCGGAGGGAGCGGAAGGAACATGAACAACAGCAAGAAAAGGCATGACGGCGGGGCGTACCGCCGGTTCGACACGCTGACCACGCTGTACTGTCGCCCGTGCAAAGACCGCCGGAAGTCCCGGCAGACGCAGCAGCACAAGCAGAAGAAAGGGCGAAAAGCGAAATGAACCTGATTATTCTGGTGGCCGTTCTGGCGGGAACGCTGGTTCTGGCAGTCATCCTGACAGCACTGCTGTACTGGGTCAAAGTAATAACGGAGTTTGGCGTGGGTGTGGTGGCGTTGGTATGGCTGATCCTACTGCTGGGCGGCGTGCTGATCGGCGGCAGAGACCAACGAGATTAACCGCAAAGGTCTGGGCGCACCGGATCACGCCCACCATGCAGCCGGAAACGTGGGGACGCAGACGGCTGCCCCGGCTATTCCGACAGTCGGGGGTCCTACCTACTGAGGACTGAAAGAATACATAGGGCGGCCCGCATGGGTGGGCGGCAGCCTGTCAAGCCGCCCGTTTTATGGAGTATGCAGGCGCGTCCGGGGGTGTAGCCCCGGAACCGGTTCAACCCCGGAATGCTCCACCAGACCGAATAAAATATCAAAAAGGAGGTTAAAGACGTGAGAATTGACCGCGTGAAACTGATTGCCGAAATGGCAAAGCAGAACATCGGCGTTGCGGAATTGGCTGAAAAAGCAGGAGTTTCCCGTGTGACGGTGACTTCCCTGCGCGGTGGGAAAAGCTGTAGTGAAAATTCGGTTCGATGCATTGCGGCGGCGCTGGGCGTAACCGTGGAAGACCTGCAAGCGGGAGAAACACACGATGCGCCAAAAGCTGAATGCGGAAAGGAGCCGGAGGAACCGTGGGTTGAAGCGTGGTACACCGGCGAAAAGTGGGCTGATGGAACCGAAGTGGCGAGAGTAACAATACATGGAAACATCGCGCGGGTGATAAACTTGATCGCTACGCTTGCAACTGAGTTGATAGAAACGCACGCAAGCCAGAAAGCGGATAAGCAAGCCACAATTGACGACGATACGGAACGTTTAATAGCAGCAATCAGGAAAAATGCAAAAACCATTTCCGCAAAGTTCGCCACTGAAGGCAAAGATAAAACCAAAAGAATGGTTTCGTGAAAGGAGACTGTGTTATGAGCAAAGCAATTGCAAAACTGACCATCAAGATGATGTCTGCGGATGATGTTCACGTGACCCAGAGGGGCGAAGATGCAGAAGCACTTTTTATGGCGGCTACTGCGGTCGCAACCATCATCCTGAACTCTAGCAACGGTAGCCGCACAAAAGCGGATGTCTTTGCGAGGACGGCAAAGGTCGTAATTGACGGCTTAATCAATGATGCCTTTGAGCAGAATGATTTTGCCGCTGCACATTCTGATCCCGCCGCCCCGGCGGAAAAGCAGGACGACCCCGCCGCCGCCCGGACAGGTGACGTAGACAGCATGATGGAGAAAATTATTGCAGATGCAATGAAGCAGGCAAAGGAAAATCCGGGTCAGGCGCAGGGCGTGATGTTCAAGGTCCCGGCAGGTGATATGCCCATGGAAGAAGTGGTAAAGCACATCATCAGTGCGGTGGACAAGCAGGCACGGAAAGACAAGAACGGGGGCTGAACCTATGAGCGTGAAAGTAACCGGCGTTGTTGCTGTCCCTCTGCTGCATATCCTGCGGGAGTTTGCCGCAACGGCAGACCTGACCGGGAAGCCCACCAGATACCCGGAAGGCGCTGCACAGTTTGCGGCGCGGAAGGAACGGAAAGCCGATGACGACGATCGATCCTGAACACGGCACGCGGGAATGGTCAGAAGACCCGGTGGGCGACCTGATGAAAATGTATCAGACGATCAAAGATGCGTTTGAGAAAATCACAGAGGACGTCAAGCGATTCTATGAAAGACTGGACGACCTGACACATACGCTTTTACCGCCGGAAAAACCGGGATGGGCTGTTCACAACAAGCGACGTTACCGGACACGCAGGATTCAACCAAAGCTTCACTTGAACACAGTGCCGCTGGGTACTGATACTTATTTATATAAAGCAAAAGAAATGAAAAATCTTGCGAGGTCCACAAAGACCAATCCAGCCCCGAAGAAGGGCGAACAGAAGAGTGAACAGTGTCAACATACGTTCCGTATCACGTCGCAGCGGTGCGCGCCATGCGATGGGTACAACAAGGAATGCGAAGAATATAGTGTGACACACCAAAAAACAAACTGAATGCAACCGCCCGGCCAGAGTTTTCAGCAGATAAGAAGCAGTTGTCATGTGTGAAGACCGGGCGGTTTTTTATATGGCGCAGGGTGTGCCCGCAGCACGCTGGGAGCGGGGTCGAACCCCGCCTGCGCCGCTTTGCTCGCATATTCCATGGAAGCCGGTCAAGGTTTGTTCATCTTCCAAAACTGGCAGGGAAATACGGATGCCGAAAAAGCAACGCTAACCTTCCGTATAAGGCGGCGAAAATCCGACCTGTCCGTATTTCCTAAACCGTGCCCGCATGGCAGTCCAGCATAAGCTGAACGGCACGTCGCAGCGTGAGCGCAGAAACGCCCTGTCCAAATTGCCCAGGCAAAAGGCAGCAGACCCGACCGCAACGGGTCGCCCCACCGCGCCACCTCTCTTGCGCGGTGGGTTTTGATATGCGGGTGTAGAAAGGAAGTTGCCTGCCGTCCTGATCCCCAAGCGGCAGACAAGCCGGTTCGATTCCGGCCACCCGTGCAAGAGGATAAACACCGAATATAGAAAAGAGAAGAAATGAAAACCGTACAGGAGATTATGGCTGAAAATGGCTCTTTGGCAAACATAGAGCGTTTTCAGACGATGCAAAAGTGGGATTACAAGCGCAAGGTGGAGCACGCGCAGGAAATGGCCGAGGCATTCTACTACTGGGCAAAAGAGCACGACAAGGGCGTGCATCTGTCTGTTGGTGGTCTGGATTCCATCACGCTGCACTACTTTTTGGAGAGCATCGGACTTCCCGTTACATGCGTGTCCTGCTCATCTCTGGAAGGCAAGGGCGTGCAGCAGGTGCACAAGCAGATCGCGAAAGAGATGGAGACCGAATACAAAAACTGGATGGGCGAGGGCGAAGCGCCGTCCTTCGTGTTCCTGAAGCCGTTGAAAAGCAAGGTTCAGGTCTTGCAGGAATTTGGCTGGCCGGTCATCAGCAAAGAAAAGGCAGGCAAGATCATGCTGCTGCAAAACCCGACAGAGCAAAACGCAACCGTGCGGCATGCGATCATCACCGGGGAAACCGGCGAATACGGCGGATGGCAGAAAAACAGCCGGATGAAGCTGCCGCAAAAGTGGCTTGAGCTGTTCGGCGGTGCCGATGCAGAGGGAGCGGCGCTTGGGTATCAGGCGGCCCCGTTCAAAGTATCTGACCGCTGCTGCTACTACCTCAAGGAAAAGCCCTGCAACGACTGGGCGCGGGAACACAACAGCGTGCCTTACATGGGCCTTATGGCCAGCGAGGGCGGACGGCGCGAAAAGAGCCTGAAGATGCACGGCTGCAACTACTTCGGAAAGACCACCACCCGCAGCGCGCCCTTTGCCATCTTTGACCGACAAGACGTTTTGCAGCTTGCGCTGAACCTAGACGTGCCAATTCCAGCCGAATATGGTGAAATCGAGAAGGACAGAGACGGCAAGCTGTATACCACAAAGGCACAGCGCACCGGCTGCACCATGTGCGGCTTTGGAATCCACGTCGAGGGCAGGCCACATCGGTTTGACGTTCTTCGGGAGACAAATCCCAAAGAGTGGGAGTTCTGGATGAAGCACGTCTGCCGGGACGAAAACGGAAACTGGTACGGCTGGGGTCGTGTGCTGGACTACATCGGCATCGGATGGGAAGATACGCCGGAACAGGCTGTACAGATATGTATAGAAGATTTAATAGAAGGAACTAGAAATGAAAATGTCAACGGTCAATAAAGCAGTGCTTGCCGCACTTCTGACAGCAGCACTCATCGGCGGCGTAAGGGACGCGGCTTTGAGGAATCGGATCAACGATCTGGAAGGACAACGCATTATCTATGCCGCCCGTCTGGCAAACTGGCAGGATAGGGCGATTAAGGATGAAGAAGTTATCGACCAGTTACAGACTGCCGCCAATGAAAATGCCCTGCCGGATGGGCTGACAAAGGAATATGCCGGGAAATTTCTGTGCACGGCATACTGCACAGAAGAATACCAGCACATTTGCGGCACCGGCGACGGCATCACCGACAGCGGCGCACCGGTGACGGCGGGGCTGACTGTTGCAGCAGATGAAAGCCTGCCGTTTGGAACCGTTCTGTACATAGAAAACATTGGCGTGCGCGTTGTGCAGGATCGCGGTGTAGCCATTCAAGGCAATAAGCTGGACGTGGCTGTTTATGGCAGCCATGAGGATGCACTGAACTGGGAAGGATACGGCGAACACCGGGTGTGGATCATCCGCGAAGCAGAATGATTGGAGAAAAAGATGGAATTTCCGAGTAAAAAGTATTCCGTAATCTATGCTGACCCACCGTGGAGCTACCGCCAGCACGGAACTGGGCCAAAAAGCCGGGGAAATGCGGCGCAGCATTACCACACTATGACGACGGATGACATCTGTGCGTTACCTGTCCACCAGCTTGCGGGGGGGGGGCACGGCGTGCTTCATGTGGGCAACGTTCCCACAAATTGCCGATGCTCTGCGAGTTATGGAAGCGTGGGGATTTGAGTACAAGACCTGCGCCTTTGTCTGGATCAAGAAAAACCGCAAGAGCGACACGAACTTTTGGGGCATGGGAGCATACACAAGGGCGAATGCGGAAATTTGCCTGCTTGGCGTAACACCGGGATTCAAGGCCGCCGCTCAGATCAAGAGCCACGCTGTGCATCAAGTGATAGAATCACCGATACAGGAACACAGCGCAAAGCCGAATGAAGCAAGACGCAGAATCGTTGAACTGCTGGGAGATGTCCCTAGAATAGAACTTTTTGCACGTCAACGTGTACCAGGTTGGGATGCATGGGGCGACGAGATAGGAGAAATCGAATGAAAGAAGGCATAGAGTGCAAAGCCTGCCCTGTCTGTGGCGGACAAATTATCGTGTCGGATCATTGGATGTTTTCTTACGATCAGCTGCTTGGCAAGCGCGGAAAACTTCTAAAGAAAAGAACGAAAAGTCCAGCAGGCCCGGTTGAATGCCAGACGGCATATTGTCTGGATTGCAAAGAAGTGTGGAATGCCGACGAGTTTATGATAGACGAAGAAGATCGATTTGTAGACTTCAAAGATAGGGGAAATGGCTAAAAACATGGATCATAAAGTGAAAATTGGAAAGATAGAAGCGACCGGAATTTTCGCGGTACTGGTGATCGCGGCAGCAGTTCTCTGGTTGGTGGCGGATGTGCTTGTCCCGGCGGCGCTGGTAAAATTCTGCTGGATGTATTTGATGAGGTGAAAAATGAATTGCGATATTTGTAGAGCAAGGAAACGATGTGTACTGTATGTGCAGCCGGGATCGTTCATGTGCGCACTCTATCGGTTACAACAGAGTTTGGAGGGAAAAGAACCGGCTCTGCCGCAGCCGACATTCTGCCCATATTGTGGGAAACCGCTGAAAATCATTGAAACAGAACGATTTTGCACGAATATGGAGTGCGCAAATAGATATCAACCCATGGGAAGATAAGCATAGGTAAAGCGTGGAGCCGCCCGGCGCGGCGGCTTCTTTTTATATGAGCATGGGACAGGCCCCACCCGGTTCAAGCCCGGAAATGCCCACCGAAAGAAAAATAAACAGAAGGGAGCAGACGATGGCGAAGTTCAGCATCATGTTGTTTGGCATTGACAGCTATACGAAAGAAAATATGTATCTGCCGTATAAGCTGGAAGCAAAAAATGCGAATGCGGCAGTCCGCGAAGCGAGGAAACGCGCAAAGAGTGCCTATCCTGAGTTCATCGAAGACGGTGATCCTGACGTGGAGGTGGTGAGAAGATGAAACTTTCTGCACTGGCTGCCCAGATTAAGGGCTGCGGGCATTGTGAGGTAATCAACAACGGCGGCAGGATTTTCGTTGGCACGGGAAGTGCTTTTTACTGCATGGACGGCTATCCCAGAACACAGGACGCGGGAGAGCTGGGCGCTATGCTGGGAATTCCGCAGAAGAAGATGAAGAACATCTTATACCATGAAGAATACACCATCGACGGAAAACTGTACGGCGTGAGGTGGGATGACGAGCCGGAACATGAAGGAACCACCTCTGAAATCAAGACGCGGATCGTTATCAACGGAGAAGAACTTATCGCGTTGCGAAATCCTGACGGCAGCGTCGGGTTCATTCGGTCAGAACTGCTGAAACCGGTGGAAGGCGAGCTGAACAAGGAATTTGCGCAGATTTGTGTACGCCCCACCAATCAGGAGCAACGGTTCATCTATGCCGTGAAGGACGGCATGATCCTTCGGGCACTGATTGCGCCTATGAATATCAAGGACAACGTGGCGGATGATCTGGACGAAATCATAGCGGAGCTGATGTCCAGACGACAAAAACAAATCATCGAAAAGATGCACGATGACTTGCAGGGCTTGGCCGACCAGGAAGTGGCTGAGAAAACCGCACAAGTTGAAAATCGGGAGGAAAAATAATGGATGCTGTAGAAAAAGATGTCCGTTTGCTGGTCAAAAAGGAGCTGAGAGCCGCAAACCAGAATTTTCCGATGTTCCATAGCGCACATGAAGGGTGGGCAGTGGTCCGGGAGGAAATGAGCGAAGCGGAAACGGAACGCTATCTGCTGGACAGGTGGATTGAAGAACGCCTGTGGAACGAGGTCAAGGCAGACCTGCAAATCCCGAAAGAGGACCTGAAGGAAATGCAACACCGGGCTGTTCATATGGCGGTTGAAGCAATCCAGCTGGCAGCAATGATCTGCAAGCTGGAACGGAGCCAGCGCCGGTGGCCGAAAAAGATGGAACAACTTTTCTAAAGAAAGGAGGAAAACATCATGAATTTGACCAAAGAAACCATCGAAAAGGCAGTCAGCTGGTGGGCAGGAAAGCTGATTGACAGTCAGCCCCACAGCAACGGGGATGATAGCATCAATTCCGTTATGGCGTGTTTCATTGCAGACGCGAAACGGCAGGACGTTACGCTAGATCAGTTAAACGTGTTTAAAAAGGCTTTGAGCAAGCACATTAAAGAAGGCGCGACAGAGAGAATTTTTAATCTTTCCATCGTGTGCGACTATGGCCCGTGCAAGATGCTGGCGGATGCTGCGAATGAAGCAGGCATCAGCACAGCAAACTTCCCGTTCAAAACCATGATGTTTCTTTCCGAAAAAGAGGGTATTGTGGTGCGCGACGGATACGGCGCTCCACCCGTCAGGATTTGAGGTGACAGCATGGACAAGAAAAAAGATACCCCGGCGGAAGTTGAAACCGTCACGGTGACAATGAGCCGCCCGGTGGCGGAAGCTGTGCAGGCTGCTTGCGAGATGTATCTGCGCCTGCACATGGGGCAGTTTAATGATCTGGCAGAAGACCTCTGCATGGCGAAGCACTATGCCGATGTGGATGCAAAACGGTTCAGAGCGATAGAGGACGAAAACGACAGTCTTTTTCAAGCGCTGGACAGACGGAACGCGATGCAGGACGATATGGAAAGAACATATAAAATGTTTGCCTGCCACCCGCTCATCGAAGACGGTATGAGGGTTCCGTATCGCGCAGAAACGGTCTGGCTGGGCATTCGTCATGCGCTGGCGTGGCACGATAAGCCGGAGGGAGACCGGATGAACGTGTGCTTTGATAAGCCGCTGAACCGGTCGGATCAGCCGCAACCCACTGTGAAGCTGACAACCACCGAAGATCATGAGCCGAAGCATGATGAAAAGAAAGCAAAAGGCGGGAGAACAAAAAAGTGAGAAGAGATGTCGAGATAAGAATTTGCGATCGTTGCAAAAAAGAAATAATGCTGGATCGGTACAAAAGCGGCTATTCGGAAGCTCTCAGGGCGTGGAAAGAAGGGCCAATCAAAGACACTGACCTTTGCCCAGAGTGCTACAAGCTGTACTCCGAAACGATGACTAAATTTTGGAGGGCAGAAAACAATGGTTAAAGAAATCTGCGAAAGGTGCGGAAAGGTCTATGAAGCCGGTCCGCACACTCACTACTGCAAGGAATGCAGAAAAGAAATTCTCAGCGCAGCAGCAAAGAAAAGAAATCTTTCCACCTTGGGCAATAAAGCCAGAAAGGAAAAAGCAAATGAGCGAAAGAATGATAATTGATGCTCTGCCGGTCAGAAATAATATTCTGCTGGGAATCATGGAAACAAAAACGGGAAACGTGGTTGTGGATGCGATGATCCAGAGCGCATTTAGAGCTTGCATCGAAGAACTGGACGGCGCACCGGTAGTGGAAGTACCAGAATGGCGGCGGGCGAGTGATCCACCGCCCACCCACAATGAAACCTGGCATGATGGCGATGAAGTTTACTCCGGAGAAACCAGCATGAAGGTGTGGGCATACTGCGCAGATGGCACTCAGCACGATGCTCACTATGAAATACACGATGGCAACGGACAGTGGTTTGTTGAGGGGAAGGACGACAAGTTCAGTGAACACGGTAATGTGACACACTGGATGTACTACCCGGCGGCACCGAAAGACTAACTGCCAGAAAATGGCGAAAAGCATAACCTAAAGGGGCGAAAGTCCTCTTTGGGGAGCTTGTATACCCGTTATTTCTGTGACTGTGATGGTCCACAGAAGAAAAATAAACACAGGAAGTTGACCGGGGCAGGAGGTGATAGGGATGCGCAGAAACTATATCAGAGAAAAAAAGATTATCTGTGGTAATAGTTATATGGCTGTGTGTCTCTACGCCATTACCCCGCAGGAACGGAACACCAGAGGGAAGAAGCAGAAGAAGTCCGGCGAAAGACAGAAAGCCAGAAACAAAATGTCCTCTCTGAGGAAAAAGCAGAGGAAAGTTGTTACAAACTTCACAAAAGACGGGTTCTTCCTGTCTGGGACGTTTGAAGAAATCTTTCTGCCAGACGATTTTCTAGGATGCGTCCGGGAAGTAAAAAACTATAAGCGCCGTGTAATTGCTGCAATCTGCAAACGGTTCAAGATTGCCCGGGAGAAAATCAAAATGATGCTCTGGGCTGTGCGCAAGGGCAAAGATGGCCGTTTACATATGCACGGCTTTGTAGAGTGCATCGGGCTTGACCAGATCGACCGCCGCGAAGTGCGCGAAATGCTGGAAGACCTCTGGCGTCGCCGTATTCCCGGAACAAACGAGTATGAAAGTCTGGGAACCATGAATGCGGATCGCATTGACATGAAAAAAATTCTTGGAACAGACCAGACAACGCAAGGAAAGTACGGAACGGTCGGGTATATCTACAACCACACAGAGCGTGTATGCATCGAAACCAAAAACCTGATTTTGCCGGAAGAGCAGGCACCGAACGATACAAAGTGGAGCCGTCGTCAACTGAGGGACGCCTGCGGAGATATGCAGAACGATGAATACTGGTGGAGCCAGCGTTTCCCGGGATGGAAACTGGAAAAAAGCGTTGTTTACGATCCGGGAGAACTGCACAAGTCAGACCAAACCCGGGAAGATGGCTGGGAAGTGACGGAGCCACAGTGTTATGCAATTTTAAGCAGAAGGTGGTGAAAAGGTGAGCGCAAGACTAGAACTGGACGATCTGCCGCCGCGCTACCGGGCACAGGTAGAAGCCCAAATCGCCAGACGAACAAGGGAAAAGTGCATCCCGGTACAGCAGACGTTGGCGGATGCGGCAAAGTCTGCTGGGAAAATCGGGAGAACTTTCGAGAGCCGGGGAGAGTACGAGTATTACATATCCGTGGTGGTGCCGGGCATTGAATCCGGCAGGATCATCAAGGCAACGCCGCACGTTGCCTTTCCTCTGCTGCCTGCAAAGGAGTATGGCAATGTCAAACTGCCAGCGGCGCGATATACGGCAGACTATGTGTTGGTGTATGCTGATGGCGCGGTGGAAGTGGTAGAAATCAAGTCGAAATTCACCCGGCGGGCACAGCGGGACTACATTTACCGCCGCCGGTTGTTTATTGACCTGATCGCAGAGCCAAAAGGCTATAAGTTCACGGAAATCATCACGCCGGACAGCAAGGATGAAATCCGGGAGTGGAAACGCCTTGCAAAACAGGCAGGAAGGAGTGAAAAGCTGTGACAGATGAAGAAAAGGCAAGGTTTGAGACAAACGCGGTGTTTCTTTGCCGTGAAATCAGCAAAGAAACCGGTCAGATCGCGGTCTATGAGCTGGATGTGCCGGTAGATGGTCACATGATCTTCTGCCTGCGCATTCGGCAGCAGTTCAACCCGGAACTGCGGTATTTTGTGGTCGGAGAAAAATTCTACACGGCACACAAGCAAGAAATCATTGCCAGCTTGAAAAAGCGCCGGGTGCTGAAAGATAAAATTGAAATCATGGGGCCTATTGTCGAACTGGGAAGATAAACCGCAGAAAAGAGGTGCAGAACATGGGGAAGCCTAAGAAAAAGCCACTCCCGGCGTATTTCAAAAAGTCGCTGGGTTTACAGATCAGGCAAAAGCAGGCAGCCCGCCGAAAGGCGGAGTTGGAAGCCAAAAAGGCAGATACCACAAAAAAACAGTAACGGCAGAGCCGCAGGAGGGCGCAGAAGATGCGGATTGAAGATGCAAAAATGGTTTTGGACTACGCGGCGGATATCCAAAAGAAGCTGCGCACCATTGCGGCAGAAAAAGACCTGCTGGAAGGCGATCTGAACTGTCTGCGCGGCATTGAGTACGGCGGAATGCCGCACGGAAGCGGACACAGCGACAGCACGGCAGACATTGCCCAGAGAGCCGAAGAACTGGGGAGCATTGACCGTTTGCGGGAACTAGAAGTACAAGAAGTGGTGCTGCGTGGGGACTTTGCTGCGATCCGCGCACAAATCTGGTCACTAAAGACTGTGTACACAACAGTGATTTCGGAATTATGGCTGTGTGGCCACAGTTCGGAGGAAACGGCGCATAAAATCGGGTACAGCGTATCGCACACAAAGCGGATAAAAGCAGAAGCTTTGGTGCGGCTTGCTGAAAGCCTTGACGATATGCCGCAGGCGGAAGAAATCCGTGCGCGTGCGTATAATGCGCGTAAGTAAAGCGCACCAGCTTAGAGAATGCAAACGCTGCACCCTGGAAGGGTATACGAAAAACGTGAAAGCGTTTCACCTTCGCGCGTATGATATAAAGGCAAATTCGGCCGGAAACCATTACGCGTATGTGAAACATTTCAGCGAAACGCAAAAACGCCGCTGGGAAACAAACACGAATACCCGAAACAATGAAAAATGAGAAAAGAAATACCCGGCGGGCTGTATGGCCTACCGGGTATTTCTTTATTCGTCAATTTTCAAGAAGTGGATCGTGGGCGGATCTGGCGTGGTGCGATAATAACGTCCGTCCTCATAATTCAGGTCTGTCACATGATCCCACCACGAAATACAGCCGTGCTCGTGCTGGGCACTCTCCATTGCTGCTTTTGCCTGCTGTTCGGTCAAACCGTCGAATAACAAACGGCTGCCGTCTGCAAAGCTGGCAACAAGCCGCCAAGGGGCGAAGATTTCAGCGTTTTCCATGCGAACACCTCAAACGCGGTTAAGATAAATTTTTTTGTTAGTGAGCTGTTCTTCACGCTCAATGTTGATGGGGCAAATGGCTTGCAAGGTGGCACCGGGCGCAAGTTTCAGACCATCGAACAGAATGCGACCGGAGAAAAGACCGTTGACGGTATCAATCTGTTGATCGGTCGGGTGAAAGCGAAAATAGATGTCCTTGTCGGCGGTTTCGTCAGTGTGAAGGTAAGCATTACCGCGCTTTTCGCTCCAAGTCCAAGAACGGAAACCAATTCCGCCGCCCGGGTGGATAGCGATTTCAAGAAGCAATGGAATGCCGAAGAATGGACAGGTATAGCAGATGAGATCGCCAGGAACGTAGTTATCCATTTTGCGGTCGAAATCGACAACAAAATCATTCTTTCTGTACGGCGGATCAGCGTGAATTGTAATTTTCATTAATTCTTCTCCTTCTTCTTTGCTCTGCATTTGCGAATGCGGAGCGCGTTAATCGTGGGATGTTCGGCATTGCGCATACCAGAGGTGTACGGAATGTAGCTGTTGACTGCGGACTTGCTCAGCTTGAGCAGGTCGCAAATTTCATCCTGCGTCTTTCCATCCTTGTAAAGCTTGGAAATTTGCTGGAACCGTTCGCTGTCGTAGCCGCAAAGCGTGACAAGTATTTTTCGTACTTTCTGTTCACTGATACCAACGGAGCGGGCAATGCTTTTCAAAGAATACCCTTGTTCAGATAGCCGAAGAACGGCTGTAAATGTTGCGTCCATAGAAATCCTTTCAAATATTTCAATCCACGCGCTTGTGAGATAATAATAACGCAACGCGGATTGAAATGCAAGAAGATTATTCGTTTACTTGTTCAAAATGGGACATAGTGCGCCGGGAAAGCGCAAAAGCAATGGCGGGCACGTCGTCGTCCGTTTCGCTGACGGCCTTAATCGCTTCGGCGATGCGGGTCAGATCGTCAACCGTGATGCCGCCCGGTTTGCGGCTGGACGTGTCTGCGTCGGTCAGGATGCGGTCATATTCTTCACAGTCGCAGCGGGTGCAGTAGTCATTGGCGATGCAGGCGTAACGTGCGCCCTCAGCGTCAAGAATGCGGGTTTCCTTGAGTTTCATGTAAATACCTCCAAAGTGATGTGCATTTGCTCGTCCCGGTAGGGATTCGAGTTTTTAGATTTGCCGATCTGGGTATATAGATACCGGGGCCGGCGTCGGGTGCTGCCCTTGCGGGCTGGGATGGGGCTGCTTTACGGTGCAACCCCGTAAGAGTGTCCGTTTTACTGCTGACCGTCCAGAACCTCCATGACGCGGTGGGCGGCATACTTGCCATTGTCGTTAAGCTGGCGCTGCCAGACACCCAGAGACGGTGCCCACCTGAACCCGTTGCGCTTGAGAAGTGCCCTGGTTTCGTCGTCCGGCTTGCCGTCGAACTGGAATTGAACACGCATTGCTTCGGCGTTCTCTCGGTAGGTGTAGCCGTCGTGTTCATCTTCCACGGGCTGTGCGGCCTTGGCTGCTTCCAGCTTTGCGATACGGTCCTTTGCCCGCTTGATGCTGGCGTTGCTGTTTTGCAGTGCATAGGCGGGATAAGGGCAACCGTAGAGAGCCAGCGGAGAACCGCCGTTGAAAACGTGGTCATTTTCAAGCCATGCACGTTCCTTGGCGGTAACGCCGGGGCAGCCGTCAAGCGTTTTGTGCTTGCGATAGTAGGCGTTCGCGTCTTTCATGGTCTGGTGCGCGGTTTGGAGCTGGTCGAGTTTTGCGCGGAGATAGTCCAGCGCTTCGGGATCGTCGGACTTGACAGACAGCGTGTGCGCCCGCTTGAGCATCTGCAAATAGTGGTCAGCCTTGCGGAAGTTCTCGCGGTTCGCGTCCCACGCTGCTACCTGCTTCTCTTTCTTGCGAACAGGAAAGTTTGCGGGGCCGCAGATGAGCACAGACGGGCAGCGGCCCCGATCTCGTTTTCACGGTTGATCGCTTCGGCCAGAACGGCGCAATAGCGATTGTACAGCCATTCGGCCCGATCCCTCTGATCTGCGGTGGCGCACTTGGGCTTGACCTGATCAAGGATCGCGGCGGCTTCGGCGCACTGGGCGTTGTAGCTGGCCGTTGCGCTGCCCTCTACATAGTCAGAGAAAGAAGACAGCTGTTTTGCAATGCGGGCGTTCTCTTCGTTGATGATAGCCATTGTATAGACCTCCAAATATTCAGTTTTCAAAGTGTCCGGCGGGGTGCCGGATGGGATCAGGGCGCTTTGATCGGTGCGCCCTGTCAAGGTGTCCGGGTCAAGGGTGTTTCTTTTTCATGCGTTCAACTGCGGCGGATGCTTCCCGGCGGGTGTCGCAGTGGCAGCTTTCGTAAACGATGAAAGCGGGCATTGTTACGCCGGGGCCGCCGGTCGGGTTTAACTCGCCGCCCTTGTGGGTGTATCCGGCACGAACCGTGAAACCGCCGCGGCTGGATGGTGTGATTTTATATTCCATGCGTGACCTCCGATATTTGATTTTCAAAGCGTTCAGCTCGCCCTGGTAGGGCTTGCGGTTTTCGTGTGGCCCTTGCGGGCTGGGGCGGGTTCGCTTTACGGTGCGGCCCTGCTGAGGTGTCCGGCGCGGTGTCAGATGATCCATTCGGCGGCGGCATAGTCGGCGGAGTTGTGAACGATGAAGGCATACAAGGCGCGGGAAATAGCGGAAAGTGCTGCTAAAACTTCGCTGTCCCGGTTCACGTCTTCGCTACACTGGTAAATGAAACTGTCCAGAAGCTTGGTGAATGCGTAAAAATCGCGGTCAATAGTGAAGTGCTTGCTGTCCCAGGGGAGAAGGTGAAGCAGATGCGGGAAGTTCTGCGGCATTGCGGGAACGCCGTCGAGTTCGTCGGACGGGACTTGGTAGCGGTCTTGATAAGCGGTTTCGTTCAGCTTGTAAAGAACGGCATAGATTTTGCGGTCATCAAACAGGGAATCGTGCGGGTACATACAGGACTTGAACGACCGGCAGACCTGAGAGGTGATCGCGAAGCATGAAAGCTGATCCATACCACCGGCCCCGTTGAGGATGAACGCCAGACCGTGAGCAACGGCGGCGGTGTGTTGAGTGGAAAGATGAATGCAAGACATAGAAAAACTCCTTTCGTGGGTTATAACCCATGAGCGCCCGCCCCGGAGGGGCGGCTGAGCTTGCACCAGCGGCGGCGGTATGCCGTCGGCCTTGCGGGTCAGATTGTGCCGGTGAACGTTGTAACGTCCAGGATAGGACCGGAACGGAAATTTTTGATGTTCGTGAACGGGATGAAGATGCACGAACCGCTTTCAAGCCAGAAGTTCCACCCGGTAAAGGCTTCGTTATGTTCGTAGGATAAAACCGGCCCGGCGGGCTGGTCGTTGATAAAAAGAACGGGGCTATTGTCAATGCTGACGTGCAGCTTCTTGGCGGCGGAGTAAACGACGGATTCAAAGTTTTCGCCGTCGGCGGCGTTCCATTCGTCGATCATGTCGGCAGCTTCGCACAGCTCCGCGCAAAGTTCCGGGTTCCACCGGTCCGCGCTGCGGATGTCTGCGGCAATTTCTTTCGGGCTTCTCATGGTAAAACCTCCTGTTATTCTGTTATCGCCCGCCCCGGTAGGGGGTTAGGGCTTTCATTATGGCCTTTCGGCTGGGGCTGGGCCGCTTTGAATCGGGTGCGGCCCTGCTGGGGTGTCCCGGGGTTCAGAACATCGAAATTTGTTCGCAGGCGGCAGCGGGTGCGGGCAAGGCTTGCTTTGCATCTTCGCAGGCTTTGCGGGATTCGCGCCACTTTGCCAGCGCGGCAGCCTGGGCGGGGCGGTCGTCTTCGGAAACGGCCATAAATTCCCGCTTTGCCTTGTCTGCTGCCTTGCTCAGATCGGCGGCGCTGGGGGTGATGGTCTGCTGGGGCTTGTCCTGCTGGGCGGCGGCTGCCTTTGCGGCTTTGCGCTGGTCTGCAAGCATTTTGTTATAAGACCGGATATCGTCAAGGGACTTAAAGCGCTTTTCTGCGGGCTTCTTCGGGTCGCGCTTCTCGACCTGCCAGCGGCCGAACAGATAAGCCGTTGTCATGTAGTAGTCGCCGCCGCCATGCTCAGCGGACGCCCGGGTCAGCGGATCAGCATCGGCGGGCAGGTCTTCGGGCTTGGGGCTGTCCTTGTATTTCCAGAGCTTGCAGCGGATCGCAGCCTTTTCGCCGCGCTTAACGCTCAAGCCGCCGCGCTTCCAGCCGTCGAAGGTGTGGAAAAGAGCGGCACACAAGTCGCCTTCTGCAATCTCCACCGGATCGGGTGCGGTGCCGTCCTCGCCCGGCTCCACGATGATCTTCGCGGCAGCGTCGGCGATTTCGGCGGCGGTGTAGTAGTGAACGGCCAGCTTGTGCAGCTGTTCGGGGGTGTACTGGGCACACACGGCGGCTGCAATAAGATCATTATTTTTCATGGTGTAAAACCTCCTGTTATTTTGCTCTCATCATTCCCCGGCGGGGTGCCGGGTGTTGGGACCGGGTCGCTTTACGGTGCGGCCCGTCAAGGTGTCCGGCTGGGATCAAAGGTCGGTTTTCCGCGATCCGTTGGCGGTGTGCTGCCACACGTCCACGGAATAACCGGCGCGGCGGAGTTGGTCGGCCAACTGGCGAGCCCGGTCGGCGGTGTTGGCCCATGTGGTGAGCGGGAAACCATGCTTGCAATAAACGATCTGGTAACGCATTGTAAAATCCTCCTGCAATCGTTGGTTTTGTTAGGCTTGCGTTCGGCTGTCTGACGTGGCGCTTGCTGTGGAATTATCTTAGCATGACGGAATGCAATTGTCAAGCATGACGGAATGCAATCTACTTTTTGCACAAAAACATGACGGAATGCTTGTGCATTTTTGCATGGCGGAATGCAGGCCGATTTGCTATAATATAATAAACGCGCGCGAAAGGGATGATATAATGCCAATTTCAGAGAAAAAGAAAATCACAAATAGCCGATATATTGCAAAATGCGATTCAATCCAGATTCGCCCGACAAAAGATCGCGGCGGAGAAATCCGCGCCGCAGCTGCTGCCGCTGGGCAAAGCGTACAGGCCTATATTTTGCAGGCTTGCGCCGAAAGAATGGCCCGCGATGGATTCGCACCGGCGGAATCTGGGGAAGAAGGGGGACTATAGGGGGTTACTGGGGAGGCTATAGCTCACTAAGTTCTAGCCCTACACATAAAGCACTACCCGGTAAAGTGGAGAATCTGACCCCTCTGGCGCGGCACAAAGTACCGCCCCGGGAAAGCGTGAAAAGCACCCCGGCGGCATTCCGTGGAGCGGTGCCGGGGCGGGAAGATCGCAGCAGCACACAGCACAGCAGGCAGGAACACGCCACACACGGCGCGCCCTGCCTGCTTCTTTTTTTCCGATCCACGCCCGCCGCCCTGCCTGATCCGTAGCACATCGGGCACCAGCACGCCGCCCTGATCCGCCGCGCTGGCTGCTGATCTGCTGCACAGACTGCACCGGATCACGCCGTCCGCCTGCCTGATCCATAGCACAGCAGACCACGCCGCCCTGATCCACACCGGCAGAAGGTACCCGCCCGCCCTGCCTGCTCTCCTGCCCTGGCACACAGCACAGCGGCCAGCGCCGCCACCAGCCGACCGCCCTGACCAGCCCGCCAGCCGACCGCCCGACGAGGCCGCCACGCGCGGGCGCGAGGTACTGCGCGCGCGCCCGCGCTAATTAGCGGGTCCAACAGCGCAAAAGTTCGCTAGATTTTAATGCAAATTTTCCATTTCCGGCAGACCCCCGGAAAAAAGTTCCCCGGGGGTCAAAAAAGGCGGGAAGGCAAAAGATGATACTCTATGATACTGATTTTCTGCTATAATTGGTACAGTGGATTTTTGACAAAGCCCGGCGGCAGCGATGCCGTGGGGATTTTGTTATACAGAGCTGCTTACAATTCGTAAGCGACCCGCAAAATATAATGCTCTGCCGGGTGCGCCCGGTGGGGCATTTTTTATTGGAGGATGCACAATGCCCAGGCGGAGCGACAAGAAAGATGCCGCCCGCGAAGAATACCTACGCCGTATGCGAGAAGACGGCGCGGTGAATCTTGCGGCGTTGGCAGAAGATATCGGCGTGAACTATGACACGGTGCGCCGGTGGAAGTCCAAGGAAAAGTGGGACGAACTGGAAGTGCCGCCAAAAAAGAAACGTGGAGGCCAGCCTGGGAACCAGAACGCAGAGGGGAACCCAGGCGGCGGTGCCCCGCCCAGAAATAAGAACGCACAGAAACACGGCGGCTATGCAGCGGTGTTCTTCGATCAGCTGACGGATGATGAAAAGTTCATCATGGACAAAACGCCGAAGACCGCTGTTAAAGCCCTTCGGGAAGAACTGGGCATTCTGAAAGTTCAGGAAAAAAGAATTCTCAGCCAAATCACCGCGCTGGAAAACGCGGATCAAGATGAACTGTACATCAGCACGCTGCTTGATATGCGAGTGCCGGGAAAGGTAAACGGCGCGAAACAAGACGGTGCAAACCAGAACATGGGTATGTACTCGAAGGAGAGCGCATTCACCAGAAAGATGCATTTGCAGGAAGCCTTGAACAAGGTGGAGGGCAGAATCGCAACGATCATCGGAAAGCTACAGCAGGCAGAAGAAACCGAAGTCCGCATGAAGCTGGAACGTGAGCGGATAGAATTTGCAAAGGCCCGCGCAATTGGCGCGTTCGATGTGCCGGATGAAACGGAAGAGGATGCAGACAATGACCCTTTACACAAGTAAGGTTGTGGCGCAACACCTGAACCTCACGGAACGCCGTGTGCGGCAGTTGAGGGATGAAGGCGTGATCAGGGAAAAAAGACCGGGGCTGTATGACCTGGTGGACACCATGACACGCTACATCAAGTACATTGGCGCAGGGAGCAAAGCTGACCTGAACGATGAAAGAGCCAAGCTGACCAAAGAAAAAAGAATTGCGGCAGAAACGGAAAACCGGGTAAGGAAGGCTGAACTTCTGGAAGTGGGCGATGTGGAAAAAGCATACTCCGCTATGATGATGAACTTTCGTTCCCGCATTCTGGCGCTGCCGCAAAAACTGGCACCCGCAGTTGTGGCGCTGGAAGGCGACGAACAGCAGGTGCAAGACCTGATCCAAGCGGAGCTGGAAGAAGCTCTGGAAACTCTGAGCCACGCCGAAGAAGCATTGGCAGAACCGGAGGACGGGGCAAATGAAGAAGCGGAAGAAAAAGACACGGGATAAAAACCCGTGCGCTGGCTGTGAATGGGGGTACGAACTGAATGAGCAGCAGGTGTATTGCCCGCTGCCAAGGTGCGTGAACCATGACAAAGAAAAGGAAGACTGTAGAGGTAGCCCCGGAAGTGAAGGAACTGTTTGCCCGGGTGCTGCTGAAACTGAAACCGCCGCCGAAGCTGACGGTCAGCGAGTGGGCGGATAAATACAGGAGAATGTCCCCAGAAGCTAGCGCAGGAACGGGGCGGTGGCACACGGACAATGCGCCGTATCAGCGCGCCGTGATGGATGCCATTGGTGATCCACATATCCGCATGGTGGTGGTCAAGACATCATCCCAGATCGGGAAGACGGAAATCATCCTGAACACGCTGGGATATGCGATTGACTACACTCCGGCACCGACGCTGGTAATGCAGCCAACGGTAGAAATGGGACAAACATTTTCCAAAGACCGTCTGGCACCCATGATCCGCGACACACCAGAACTGCGAAAAAAGGTCGATGCCAAGAGCCGCTTCTCCGGGAATACGATTATGCAGAAAGCATTTCCGGGTGGACACGTCACCATCGTTGGAGCAAACAGCCCGGCGGGGCTTGCATCCCGACCGATCAAGTTTGTTCTGGCAGACGAGGTGGACCGATATCCGGCATCGGCTGGCACCGAGGGTGACCCGCTGACACTGGCAAGAACCCGCCAGACAACATACTGGGACAAGAAAACGGTGCTTGTCTCCACGCCAACCATCAAGGGCACCAGCAGGATTGAAAAAGCCTGGCTGGAAAGCACGATGGAAGAGTGGACGGTGCCGTGCCCGGAATGTGGCGAGTATCAACCGCTGGTCTGGGCAAATGTGGTTTTTGATCGGGAGAACTGGCCGCACGGTGGCGTGCAGTACCGGTGCGAATACTGCGGCTGCATTGCTGGTGAATATCGCTGGAAAGCACAGGGCAGGAAGGGAAGGTACGTTGCACTACACCCGGAACGGGAGGTGCGCGGCTTTCACCTGAATGTCCTTGCATCGTCGTTCTGTGCATGGTCCGGCATCGTTACGGAATTTCTTTCCGCAAAAGAAGCACTCGACCATGGCAACCCCGAGTTGATGAAGGCATGGGTCAACACCAAGTTGGGGGAAACGTGGGAAGAACGCGGCGAGAGTGCGGACGATATGGCACTGTACAGCCGCCGCGAAATGTACCCGGCGACTGTACCGGCTGGCGTGCTGGTGCTGACCTGCGGCATCGACGTTCAGGATGATCGCTTCGAGCTGGAACTTGTGGGCTGGGGAGTTGGCAAGGAAAGCTGGGGCATCCGATATCAGAAGATATACGGCGACCCACTTAAACCTCAGATTTGGGAAGACCTTGATAATTTCCTACAAAAACGATGGCGCAGAGAAGATGGAGCGGTGATGAATATTCTTGCGGCGGCAATGGACACCGGCGGACACCATACGGATGCGGTTTACCGCTTCTGTCTGGAACGCTGGCAGCGTCACCTATACGCTATCAAGGGACGCGGCGGCGTGGAAACGGTGTTCGTGTCGAAGCCGTCAACCGGCAACCGTGTGGGCGTACCGCTGTACACCATCGGCGTTGATAACGGCAAGACCATGGTATACCAACGTTTGAACGTTCAGACACCGGTTCCGAACTATTGTCACTTCCCATTGGATGAAGCAGCGGGATATGACGAAACCTACTTCAAGGGTTTAACAGCAGAAAAGCAGGTTGTGCGCTGGAAGAAGGGCAGACCCACGACGGCGTGGGAGTTGAAAGACCCGAACTACCACCGCAACGAGCCATTGGACTGCCGAGACTACGCGCTGGCCGCACTGGAAATTGCAAACCCGGTGCTGGAAAACCCGGACGCGGAAACGGAAATGCCGGTGGTTCAGCATCCGGCAGGACGAAGAATTGTATCGGGAGGTATTGGATAAATGGCAGGAATCACGCTGGAACAGGCAGAAGCGAAACTTCAAACCTGGATGGAAGCGGAAGAAAAGATTGCCAGTGGACAGGGTTACTCCATCGGCGACCGCCGCCTGACCCGTGCCGACCTTTACACGGTCCGTGGCGAGATCGAATACTGGAACAACAAAGTGAAAGAACTGGAAGCGGCGGCAACAGCAGGAAGAAACAAGATGTACCGGTTTGTGCCGCGTGATATTTGACGGAGGGCAGCATGGGAAAAATGAATCTCATGGATCGTGCGATTGCCGCTGTTGCCCCGGAACGCGCCTTACGCCGGGCGGCGGCGCGGGAAAGCCTGCGCTTCATCAACTCCGGCTATGGGAACTACGGCGCGAGTACGACCAAGAAATCCATGCGCGGCTGGCTGTTTGCTGGAGGAAGTGCGAAAGAGGATATCGAAGATAACCTCAAAACGCTGCGCGAAAGAAGCCGCGACGCTTACATGGGTGTGCCAATCGCAACCGGCGCACTGAAAACGATGCGCACGAATGTTGTTGCAAGCGGCCTGACACCATCACCGCAGATTGACGCGGACTTTCTGAACATGACACCGGAGCAGGCGAATGACCTGCAAACGCAGATCGTCCGGGAATTTTCACTGTGGGCAGACAGCCCGCTTTGCGATGCTGACCGGGTGGATAATTTCTACAAGCTGCAACAGCTGGCCTTCCTTGCCTACATGATGAACGGTGATGCTTTTGCTGTGCTGCCGATGCGGCACAGTGTTGGACAGCCGTATGACCTGCGTGTGCAGCTGATCGAAGCTGACCGGGTGTGCAGCCCGGATCAGGACGACAGACTGGCACCGTGCGTAGTGGATAATGTGGCCGTGCAAAGCATTGTGCAGGGTGTGGAAACGGACGGCAACGGAATGGTTGTCGCTTACTGGATTTGCAACCAGCACCCATTGGCGAGTTTGTACGCTCTGCCAGAACCGATGAAATGGCAGCGCGTGGAAGCCTACGGTGAAACCACCGGGCGCAGAAACATCCTGCACATCATGAACCGAGAGCGTTCCGGGCAGCGGCGCGGCGTGCCACTGCTTGCACCGGTGCTGGAAGCCCTGAAACAACTGGGCAGGTACACGGACGCTGAAATTACAGCAGCAGTCATTTCGGCGATGTTTACGGTGTTCATCACAAAAGACAACCCGTCCATTGGCCGTCCACTGGGCGAGGTGATCCCGCCGAACCAGCAGATCGATGCGGCAGACCGTGGCACAATTGAGCTGGGGTCTGGTGCAATCATCGACCTGAACCAAGGCGAGAAGGTGGAGTTTGCAGACCCGAAGCACCCGAACACGGGCTTTGATGCATTCTCTGCCGCTATCATCAAGCAAATTGCGGCGGCGATGGAAATCCCCAGTGAAGTGCTGATGAAGCAGTTCACGACAAGTTACAGCGCGGCGCGTGGTGCACTGAACGAATTTTGGCGCACCTGCGATATGCAAAGAAGCTGGTTTGTGGACGACTTCTGCCAGCCAATCTATGAAGAATGGCTAACGGAAGCTGTTGCGACCGGACGAGTAAAAGCACCGGGTTTCTTTGATGATCCGGCAATCCGAAAAGCGTATACGTCCTGCACTTGGAACGGACCGGCGCGAACCAATCTGAACCCGGTGCAGGAAGTGGACGCCGCTGTGAAGCGCGTTGCAGCGGGCTTCTCAACAGCGGATCAGGAAACTGCAACGATGAACGGCGGCAGCTATGCAGCGAATATCCGCCAGCGTGTCATTGAAGCAAGAATGAAAAAGGAGGTGGACGACATTGCGAATAAGGGAGACGTCCCGAAAGGGAACGAACCGAATAGTGAATCAGGCGGGAAACCCGCAGACACCCAAAACGAATAACTGTTTCTGGAAGTTCCGCAATCTGGCAGACGGTCAGAAAGCGGAACTTCTGCTTTACGGCAATATTTCCGAAAGTAGCTGGTGGGGCGATGAAGTTACGCCGAAGCAGTTTGCGGACGATCTTGCCGCGCTGGGCGATGTGCAGGAAATAACGGTGTACATCAACAGCGGTGGCGGCGACGTGTTCGCTGCGCAGGCCATCGGAAACCAGCTGGAACGGTCGAGCGCGACGGTGACGGTTCACATCGACGGCCTGTGCGCCAGCGCGGCCACGATCATTGCCTGCCATGCAGACAAGGTAATTGCGGCAGCGGATAGCTGCTACATGATCCATCCTGCCAGCATGGGCGTCTGCGACTACCTGACAGCAGAAGATATGCGCGACTGCCTGAAAGCGCTGGACACCATCCGCGAAAACATCGTTGCACTGTACGCCAAGAAGACCGGCAAGAGCACGGACCAGTGCGGCAAGTGGATGGATGAAACGAACTGGTGGACAGCCGCCGAAGCCAAGGAGAACGGTTTCATCGACGAAGTAGACAATGAAGAATCGGATGCAGTTGTCGAAAACAGAAACGGTGTGCTGTTCGTAAACAGCATCGGGATGGGACTGCCGTTTGATAAGGCCCCTGATTTCGTAAAAAGCCGCATGGGCAAACAGCCCGGCGGCTTTTCTAATTCCGCAAATAATCCGGGAAAGACCGGAACACAGGAGGAAAAAACAATGGCTATCGAAAACAAGAACGACCTGGTGAAGGCGTACCCGGATATGGTCAACGAGATCAAGAAGGACGCCGCCGTGGATGCCATCAACCGTGAGCGTGCCCGCATCAAGGACATTCAGGACATGACCATGCCTGGCATGGAAAAGATCATGCAGGATGCCCTGTACGGTGAGCATCCCATGGATGCCACCCAGTACGCCAAGGAAGTTGCCAAGTTTGCCCGCAAGCAGGCAGAGGACAAGACCAAAGGCCTGCATGACGACGCACAGATCGGTGGCGCAAACAGCGTGAACAGCGTTGACCCCGGCAACCAGCAGACAGACATCTACCTGGATGCCCTGCGTGCGGTCAGCAAGAAGCAGTAAGGAGGAAGAACCATGAGCATGGATTTGGAGGTCAAAAAGTTTTCCTACTCGCCGGAATACCTGCTGGCGGGCACCGACATCCGCGTTACCACGGCGGTGAAGAAGGCTGGCGCTGATCTGAAAGTGGGCGCACCGGTCAAGCTGGAAAGCAGCACTGGCAAGGTGTCGCCCGTCGGCAAGAGCGACGGTGTGTCCGCCCTGTACGGTATTGCCACCGAGGACTTCAAGGCTGACGAAGAAGCTGTGATCTATCTGACGGGTGAGTTCTTTGCTGACCGCCTGGCGCTGGAAACTGGCGTCACCGCCGCTTCTCTGGAAGTGGCATTCCGCAACATCGGCATTTTCCTGAAGTAAAGGAAGGAGGAAGAGAATATGCCTAATACGGTAAGCATTTATGATCCGCGCTATCTGGCAGAGGTTGTGAGACTGGCACCTCCGATCCACACTTTTATGCGCGACAGCTTCTTTACCAACAAGAAGACTTCTCCGACAGATCGAATCGACTTTGACCTGGTGAAGGGCGATCGTCGCATGGCTGCCTTCGTGCACCCCCGCAAGGGCGGCAAGGTTCTGTCCGCCAACGGATATGAAACCCTGAGCTACAAGCCGCCGATGATTAACCCCTACGACATCACAACGGCAGACCAGCTTATGAGCCGCCTGCCCGGTGAGGAGTTGTACAGCGGAATGACCCCTGCCCAGCGCGCCGCGCAGAAGCAGATCGAAGAGTACAACCGCCTGAATGACGCAGTTGTACGCCGTGAAGAGTGGATGTGCGCACAGGCCATCATGACCGGCCAGATTCCCATTGTCGGCGAAGGCGTGAACGAGATCATCGACTTCGGCTTTACCAACACGAAGAAGCTGACCGGTACCGCGATGTGGGGCGCTGACAAGGCGGAGATCGTGAAGAACCTGCGTGAGTGGAAACGCGAGGTTTCCAAGAACGGTTTCTCCAACGTGGATATGTGCATCATGGGCAGCAAGGCTCTGGACCTGTTCCTGGATGATCTGGACATCCGTAGCCGTCTGGACACCAAGAACTACGGCTTCGGCGTTATCAACGTGAAGGAGCTGCCCAATGGCCTGACCTACTACGGCCACCTGAACGACCCGTCCCTGGATATCTACTGCTACAATGAGTATTATCTGGACGACTGGACTGACCCGGAACACCCGGCCACGAAGCCTCTGGTGAACCACAACAAGATCATCCTCATTAACCATGCGCCCAATTTCCTGATGGGCTATGGTCTGTGTACTTACCTGGACGATGCATCCAAACAGTGGGTCAGCGCTCAGACCGACCGCCTGCTGCGCTCCTATGTTGAGCATCACCCTGACCGCCGCATGATGGAAGTTCAGGCACACCCGCTGCCCATCCCTGATAAGGTGGACAGCTGGATGGTTGTTGAGGTCTGCGCCGCAGACTAAAAGCGAAAATTCCCCGCCGCGCTGAACGGCGGGGAATGGCTTTTTTGAGGAAAGAAAATGTCCGACTTCAAGAAACTGCTGGAAGTGGATATTGATGCCGTATTTCTGGATGATGATATTTTCGCAGATGAACATACCATCAACGGACAGAAGATGAAGGCTGTAATCTCAAATGACACGCTGAAAGAATCCAGCGGACATTGGGAAGGCGGCGTGCGTCAAAGCTACGGAACATCCATCTACTCTACAAGCAAAAAGCTGTACGTCAAGGTACAGGACTTTGGCAAGAAACCAAAAATCGGAAACCCGATACAGGTTGACGGGATGGACTTGTTCATCAAGGACTTTGATGAACAGCAGGGTATGTATGTGATAACCATAGATCGGAAACGGCAATGAGCTATACGCGATACAACGCAAGTGACCTTTCAATTGAACTGATCGGCGAGAAGGATGTAGCAAGAGCGCTGGGGAATTGTGGGAAGAAAGCGCCGCTTGTGATCCGCAATGCGGTGAACGAAACGGCGAAGGATGCCCGCAAGGTCATGATCCGGGAAGCGAAGAAGCGGTACGCCGTCAACGGCGCTGGCCGACGTCATTTGAATGATTTGAAAATCAGAAAAAGAGCGAAGGTGTCAGACTTGGGCGCGGAACTGCATATCGGCGGACCGGGCCAGAAAGATGCCATGAAAAATGATCTGGGATATTTCAAAACCGTCCCGTCAAGACCTTACATCGGACAGGATGTTGCGAATGCGCCTGATCTTTTCAAGGCAAAGGTTCTGAAAAACAGCGGAATGAAACCGCTGCCCGGTCAAGGAAATCTGAGCAAAGGATTTTTGGTAGAGTTCGCAAGCGGACACGTTGGCATGGTTCAGCGTGTCATTGGCTCCAGCGGCCATAACACCGTCACAAAAAAGTCTGGCGTACCGCGCTGGCGGAACAAAGATGGCAACGTGGAAAAACTGCAAACAATGGGAAGCCCTTCGGCGGCAGCAATGCACCATGTGATCTGGGAACAGGTTGAGCCGGACGTGCAGGAAACGCTTGAGAGAAAACTTGAAGCATCCATCCAGAAAACGCTTGCCAGAGAAGCAGCGAGGAAGGGAAAACGGTAATGGCTGAGATGCTTGCAATGACCCCATACATGATGCAGATTGCATTGAACAAAGAGTTGAAGGAACGCTTTGCAGGGAAAACGTATTGTGGCCCCGGCGGAGATAAGGAGCTGAAATTCTTTGAACAGAATCTGCCGATTGATACGGAACGGGATGAAGCTGTTGATACCCCAGCAGCATTTGCGCCCTACATCATCACGGAAATTGGTGATATGGATTCGCCGGAAGGCGATAAGCCGATGGAAGTTAACGTGACGCTGTATATTTGTGCATATGACATGGGATTGAAACGGCAGGGATACCGCGATGTTCTGAACATCGTAACGGACATCATGAAAGGTTTCCGGGCGGTCCCGAGGTTCGGCAGGGCATGTACCGTGAAAGGAAACATCAAGGGGAAAATGTCGGAAGACGACTATCACCCGTATTACTTCGGTGCTGTGCAAATGACCTGCACTGTCGCGAATGCTGATCCGGCGACTGATCCAGAAATAGAGGAAATGGTATGACCAAGAAAGAAACGAGAACCCGCGTGTACTGCGGCCCATCCGTCCGTGGCGTGGCACGGCAGTACACATGCTTTACCGGTGAGCTGCCGGAGCAGATGAAAAAGTTTGTTGAGCAGCACCCGATGGCGGAAGGCCTTATCGTACCTTACGACAAGGTAGCACAGACCCGTGCCAACATGGAACAGCCTGCATTGCCGGGCAAGCCCAAAACGGCAGAGCGGATCATTTTTGAACAGCTCAGAGCAGAGCTGTAAGGAGGAAGAACAATGGCATATCGTCATGGCGTATATGTAAGCGAAGTCCCATCCAGCGTAAAGGCACCGCTGGAAAGCGATGCTGGCGTTCAGGTGGTTGTGGGTGTGGCTCCGGTCAATTTGGCGGATGATCCTTACAATGCATCCAACGTGCCGCTGCTGTGCCACACGATGGCAGAAGCTAAAAGCCTTGTTGGCTACAGCAGTGACTTCAAAAGCTACACGATCTGCGGCGCTCTGTCTGCATCCTTCCAGATCGTGAATGTGTCCCCTGTGATCGTAATCAACGTTCTGGACCCCACAAAAACGGAGCACACCGCTGATGTTGTGGAGCGCTCTTTTCAGGTGAACAGTGGTTCCGTTCAGCTTGATACCATCGGCCTGCTGCTGGATGAGCTGGTGGTCAAGGCTGATGATGTGGCGCTGAAAAGCGGCACCGACTACACCGCAGCATTCAACGATGATGGCACGGTTACACTGGTGATCCTGCCTTCCGGCAAGGGTTCCGGCAAATCGCAGGTCACGGTTTCCGGTAAGCGCATTGCCCCGGAAAAGGTGACGGGCGCAGACATCATTGGTGGCGTGAATGCGGCAGGCAAGGAAACTGGCATGGAAGTCCTGCGCCAGATTTTCCCGAAGCTGGGCATGGTGCCGGGCAATCTGCTGGCGCCCTGGTTCAGCAAGGACCCGACCGTGGCTGCTATTATGCAGGCGAAGACCACGATGCTCAACGGCATTTGGCGTATGTTCTGCTGGGTGGATATGGACACGACCTCCACCGGCGCACCGAAGTATTCTGACGTGCGCGCCCAGAAGACGAAACAGTCTCTTACCTCTCCAAACTGCGCAGCCGTGTGGGGCTGCCCGAAGGTGGGCGAGGTAATCTACAGCCCCAGCGCCTTTGCTGCTGCATATATCGCCCGGAAGGATGCGGAGAACGATGGTATTCCCATGCCACCGCAGTCCAACATTGCAGTTGCCGCAACGTCGATCTGCACCGAGGATGGAGAGGAAATTCTGCTGGACCTGGATCAGGCAAATGAGGTGAACGGAAACGGTGTCGTTACCTTCCTGAATTTCAACGGATTCCGTCTCTGGGGCAACAATACGGTTGCATATCCGTCCAACGCCGATCCGAAGGATCGTTTCATTTCCGCCCGCCGATTCCTGAGTTATGACGACAACAACTTCATCCTCACGAACTTTGGCAACGTGGATATGCGGGCGAATCCCCGCCTGCGCGAAGCGGTGATCGACCAGCAGAACACCATCGGCGCAAGCTACATTTCCGCCGAAATCTGCGCACGGTACGAAATGGAATTTCTGAGCAGCGAGAACACCAGCGAAACGCTGGCGGACGGTAAGATGTATTTCCACAAGCACGTTGCAATGTATCTCCCGGCGGAAGATATTGAGGAAATCGTGGAGTTCGACATCGACGCAATCACCGCCGCGATGAGCAAGTGAGGAAGGAGGATAGTACATGAGTAGCCTTTATATTCCCGACAAGGTTGCGAAGTTCAATGCATACTCCAACGGCATCAAGCTGGGTATTACCGGCAAGGTTGATACGCCGGAATTCAAGATGAAGACCAGCACCATGTCCGGCGCTGGCGTTGGCGGCGAGATCGACAGCCCGACGCCGGGTCAGTGGGAATCGACGGAGCATGAAATCCCGTTCGCGCTTTTCGACAATGACGTTGCATACCTGTTGCAGCAGGGGATGAATGTGAACATCACCTATCGCGGTGCAATGCAGGTGGCGCTTCGTTCTGGTGGCTATGCCATGCGCCAGCTGCGCATTGTGGAAGGCGGCATGGTCAAAGGCTTCAAGGGTGGTTCCCTGGAAGCAGGCAGCCAGATGGAAGCAAGCGTGACCATTGAGGTTGTGCGCTACAAGATGGAGTGTGGTGCCGAAGAGCTGATCGCTGTGGACAAGCTCAACGACGTTTACCGCGTGAACGGAAACGATATGCTGGCCGCAATTAACCTTATGACCTGATGAACAGCCACCCCGGAATGGTTCGGGGTGGCTGATTTTTTGAAAAGAAAGGGAATCCAAAATGGAAAAGATGATCGAACTGAAAAAGCCCTACGTCTTCGACAACGAGGAATACAAGAGTATCGACCTGTCCGGTCTGGAAAATCTGACCATGCAGGATGCAATCGACGCCCAGAAAGAAATCATCGGCACCGGTGACGACAAGATCATTCTGTACGCCCCGGAAGCATCGCAGGCGTTTATCGACGCTGTGGCTGCCCGGGCGACTGGCAAGCCTGTGGAGTTCTTCAACGGTATGCCGATCGCGCTCAGTGCAAAGGTTCGCGCTATGGTACAGACCGCGTTTGTGGCGGACGGAGAAGCGAAGAACGGCATCGTTGCCCTGGATAAACCTTACAACTATGATGGCGAAGCCGTCAGCAAGATCGATCTGTCCGGCGTGGAAGAGCTGACCAGCATTGACATTTCCAAAGCGGAAAACGAAGTGCTGAAGACCGGCATCTACTCCGTGGACATGAAGAACTTCTTCGCCTACTCCTGCGCACTGGCTGCCCGGGCGACCGGCAAGCCGATGAACTTCTTCACGGGTCTGCCCCTGCATGAAGCGGTGAAGGTGCGCGGCGCGGTGAACGCTGCAAGTTTTTTCGAGTAAACGCGGGCGCAAAGGAACTTCGCAAGCTGGCCATTGCAGCAGCCGGGGCAACACACACTGGGATGGATTTCTTCCTGGAAATGCCGGTGACAGAATTTCTTGAAACCTGCAAGGATATACAGGAGATGCAAGAGCAATGGCGAAAAGCAACGCACTAGAACTTAGCATCCGCATTGCCGGTAAAGTCGATAACTCGCTGACGGCGGCAATCAAGTCCGCACAGAAGCAGACATCCGACCTGGCGCGGGGAATCAGCACGTTTGCGAAAACGTCCGCCGCCGCACTGGTCGGAGTCACAACTGCCGTTGCGGGCGTGGCTGTCGCCTGCGGAAAGCAGGCAGCTGATCTGGAACAGGCAATGGCACAGACCAGAACCCTGTTGACCGGAACGGTGGACGAAACCAAAGCCCGCACGGCGGAGCTGACGCAGGATGTGATGCGCATTTCCCGTGAAACTGGTCGTGCATCTACGGAGATTGCAGCTGGCTCTTATCAGGTTATTTCGGCATTCCAGGATACGGCCGACACGGCAAGCATCCTGGAAACCGCAACGAAGGCGGCAATTGCAGGCCAGGCGGAAACCGTAGACGCGGTGAATGCGCTGGCCGCTGTCACGAAGGCATACGGAGACACCTCTGCGCAGGCTGTCACCCACGTTTCCGACCTGTCCTTTGAAACAATCCGCCTTGGACAAACGACCATGCCGGAACTGGCAAACGGCATCCAGAAAGCGTCTGGTTCTGCCGCCGCCCTGCACATTTCACAGGAAGAACTGTATGCTGGATTTGCAACGCTGACCGGCGTTATCGGCAATACCGATACCGCGGGCACCGCACTGAATACCCTGTACACAAAGATGCTGAAACCATCCAAAGCGCTGTCAGCAGCGGTTGAAAAACTAGGCTACAAGTCAGCATACGCGATGGTACAGCAGGAAGGCTTGGGAGGAACGATCAAGAAGTTGGGCCAGTATGCAGGCGGCGATGCGACGAAGTTCGCGGCGCTGTTCTCCATGCGCGACCTGAAAGCAGCACAAGGCATTCTGAACACCATGGATGTGTATGAGCAGAAACTTTCCGAGTTGCAGAACGTGGACGGAGCGACAGACCGGGCATTCGTGGCTAGCATTGACAACTGGAATGATATGTTCGGCATTGCTTCCAACAAGGTATCTGTCTTTGCACAGCAGGTCGGCATGAAACTGTTGCCCTACGCGAAAGATTTTTTATCGGACGCCATGCCAAAAATCGACAGCCTGATGGACACGGTGCTGTCAGGCATCGACAAAATCATGCCGAAAATTGAAGCACTGTTCAAGTACCTGTCCCAAAATGGGCCGCAGGTGGCGGGTGTCGCTTCGGCGGTGGCTGCCGCATGGGGCGGCATGATCGCTGCTCCAAAAATTGAAACAGGTATGAAGGGACTGGCTGGAATCTTGCCGTCTATCATTGGAAAGACAAAAGGCGGCGGATCAAAGCTGCTTGGAAAGGCAACGAGCTTTGGCGGGTCTGTTCTGGATAGCGTGAAGGATATTCGTGCAAATCCTGGGCTTATAAAGTCGCTGCCACTCTTTGGATGGGCGCATAATGTTAAAAACATTCCCGGAAATGCAAAAAAATCCATGTGGAATGAAATTAACAATTCGGGCAGTCTGCTGAAAGTTGCGGGCGCAGGGCTAAGTTCGGTTTTCGGAAAAGGCGGTCTCAATTCACTTGGGATGCTAAACGTGGCAACAAAACCGCTTCAACTGGCAGGGAAGATTTTTCTAAGTCCAATGGGCCAGTTTACAACAGCAATCGGCACCGTTATCGCGCTGGTAAGTATTCTGGGCGACCATCTGGGCGATATCCGGGGGCTGGTGCAGAGCGCCTTCGGCGAACAGGGCGTGGCTGTATTTGATGGCTTCGTTGGCGCAATCCAGAATGTTGGCACTACGATCCAGCAGGCTTTCTCGCCGGAAGGACTGGCTGGAATCAAGGATCTTATCACACAGACCTTCGGCGAAGGCGCGGGGAATGCTTTCGGCGTTTTCATCCCGCTGATCCAGTCGGTGGCTGGCATTGTAGGTCAGCTGGTAGACTTGGGCGTAAACTGCCTGAAACCGCTGATTCTGGAAGTCTTTAACTTCATGACGACGCAGGCACTTCCTGCACTGATTCCGCTGCTGGCATCGGTGGTGTCGTTGGTCGGCACAACACTGGTGAATGCGGTGAAAGTCGTGGTCGGCATCGTGCAAACGCTGCTGCCCATCGTGGAACCGGTCATCATGGGAATTATCAGTCTGATCCAGAGCATTGTTTCCGTGACGATCAAGGTCGTCAATGGAATCATCGGCGCACTAAACATGATAAGTTTTACGGTGCCGGATTGGTCGCCGGTGTTCGCGGGAAAAACTTTCGGCTTTAACTTGTCCGAAGTTGCCATGCCGCAGTTTGCACAGGGCGGCTTTACCAACGGACCGTCTATTGCGGGTGAAGCTGGAACCGAAGCAGTTATTTCCTTCCAGCGCGGTGTACGGCAGCAGAACATTGATATCTGGCGCATGGCAGGACAAATGCTGGGCGTGCAGGACAATGACGGCAGTATGCCGCAGATCGTGTTCTCGCCGAACATCACGTTCTCTAGTGATGTATCGCAGGAAGAAGCAGCCCGCAAGACGAAGGAACTGTTTGCCCTGTTCGAGCAATTCATGGATCAGTATTTCCAGAAACACCGCAGGACAGCGTATAAACCGGCGTGAGGTGATGAAGCGTGGCATACACAACTGTAAGCGGCGATACGTTTGACAAGATCGCCAAAAAAGTTTACGGCGATGAATACTGTGCTGATATCCTGATGCAGGCAAACCCGGAACAAATCATGACGTTTTGTTTTGATTCTGGGGTTGTCCTGAAGGTGCCGGAGCTGACCGAGGAGCAGAGCGGAAGCCTGCCGCCCTGGAAGGAGAACGAATGAAACCGAGAAGGGCAAGCGTCAAACTGATTTACAAAGAGAAAGACATCACGTCTGATATCAAAGCTGATATTGAAAGTATCTCCCACGAGGGGAACGCGGCAGACAGCAGCGACAGCCTGAACATCACTATCAATGCAATGGCAGACAAATGGCTGAACGAGTGGATGCCCACAAAAGGTACCACGCTTGACGGCACAATCTTTACCCATGACTGGCCTGAGGAGGGACAGGAAGGGCAGATGAACGGCGGCGTTATGACTGTGGACAATATCAACTACAGCGATGCACCCTGCACAATGACCATAAGTGCCACATCAAAGCCGAATGACACAAGCTTTTCAGAAGAAGACCGGGAATTTATCTGGAAGAACACCAGCATTCAGAAAATCGCCCAGACGATTGCCGGGCGGTACTCGCTTGAACTGGGGTTTGACGGAAAGGACGCAGAAATCGTAAAGCGAGAACAGAAGGCAACAGACAGTTCCTTCCTTGATGATCTATGCAAAGACTATGGCCTGATTCTGAAAGCGTACTCAAAGAAGCTGTGGATTTATGACCGCGAAGCCTACAAGAAAAAGAAGGTGGCAGCGACCATAGATCGGACGGACATTGTGCCGGGGTCATTCAATTTTAACGATGGGTTTGACGGAACCTATACGCACGGTATATGGGAGTATTCAAACCAGAAAAAGAAAATAAAAATCCGAGCGGAGATCGGAAAGAGTGGAAGGACGAAACGCATATCCAAGTATGCGTCCAGTCAGGCCGACGCAGAGCGTCGCCTGCAAGCAGCACTGGACAATGCGAACCATGGTTCAACCAAGATCAAGTTCAAGCTGGCGCTGGCCCAGATCGAGCTGTGCGAGAGCCAGAATGTCAACGTTACGGGCTATGGTAAACTGTCCGGCAAATACTTCATCGACAAGGTGACGTTGGAGTATAGCCGAAGCGGGCTTGAACAGACGCTTGAATGCAGCTGGGTTTCTGCTCTGGAAGAAAGTGAAAGTAACGGTAAAGCGGTGACGTTGCAAAACGCACCACTTTACTACACCAGCGTTGACAAAAAGCCGGTACGGACGGTAAGCGGAAAGTATTACCTCTACGACGGCGTGGCTGTGGCGGGAAGGTATAGGATCACGAACCTTGCTTCCCGTTGCGGCAAGACGCCTGTTGGAAAGAACGTGACCGGCTGGGTCGATGCGAAAGACGTTAGGAGCGTCACATGATGGCAGATTCAATACGGTTTGGCAAAGTATCAAACATTAACTACAAAACAGGCTGTATGGAAGTTACATACGAAGACCGGGAAGACAGTGTGACGGACATGATCCCGATGCTGGCGAATGCTGGGTACAAAATGCCGAAAGTCGGAGACACCGTTGTGGTGGCGCATAACTCCAACGGAGAAGAAGAAGGCGTAGTTTTGGGCACCACCTGGGGCGAAAATGAAAATCCCCCGGAGGGTGCCCAAAACCTTTACAGACAGGACTTCGATGACAAACCCGGGAAGTGCTATTTCCGCTATGACGGAAAGAAAGCCACCTTCCACAATGAGGGCGACACGAAGTCGGAAACCAAGAAGAACAAAACGGAAACCGTTGAAGGAAATGCTGAACTGGAAGTGAAAGGAAAGCTGACCGTGAAAGTGGGAAGCTGCACCGTCACGATCCAGGGCGGCACCGTTCAGATCGTGGGCGGTTCTCAAATCAGTATGAATGCACCCACCATCACCATTGACGGCGGAACAGTCAACATCAAAGGCGGCGGTGGCGATGCGGTAATCAGCGGAATCAGTATGGTAAACCACACGCACAAGTATACGCTGCCGCTCCATACCGCAGGCACGGGCGATACAGTAAAGCCGACGTAAATCGTAGGAGGGCACAGTATGCAGGTTGGATGTTTTGGAGGCCTTGTGTTTTCGGTAGACAGCAACAAGGTATTCACGATGCAGGATATCCAAGGCAGTACGGGCAGCGATTGGGCGAACCACAACACAATCAACGGAAAACCGAAAAGCGAGCTGACCGGCCAGAAGTTGAAGGCGTACAAGTTTACGGTCACGCTGGACGCACAGTACGGTGTGAAGCCGCGTGAAATGCTGGCGAACATCCAGCGGATGGCGGAGGAAGGCACGGTGGACTATCTAATTATCGGCAGCGACCCTGTGGGAATGTGCCTGTTTAAGCTGACGGATGCGTCCGACGCATGGGACTGCGTTGCTTCAGGTGGACGGCTTGTCCGCTGCAAAATCGATTTATCATTTGAGGAATACGCATGACTTTAGGAGAAGCAAAAATTCAGCTTGCATCCTCCGGCATGGAAGATGCAGAGGATATCTGCGAATGCCTGAAAGTACTGTACTCCGCACGAGCCGGGGAACAGGGTCTTGACCGGGACTTCGGCATTTCGCTGGATGCCGTGGACAAGCCGACCAGCGTTGCAAAAGCGCTACTGGCGGCAGAAATCGTCCGAAAAACAAAGAAGTACGAACCCCGCGTTGAAGTGGTCCGCATTGAGTGGGACACGTCGAAGGTGGGGCAGGGGGTATTGATTCCAAAGGTGGTGCTGCGAAGTGTCTGAAATTGCCCAGCTTAAAGACCTGCCGGATATCAGTTTTATCGACAACCTGACCATGAAGGAGGTTGAAGAACTGACAAAGAACGGATTCAGCCAATCCATGCAGGGCGCGACCGGGCAGACACCGGTTATTTATCCCGCGAGTGTCCCGGCACTGGTGCTGAAAGCTATGACGCTGCTTGGATATCAAATCCTGCAATACGTTGACGCTGGCCCGAAACGAATGCTGCTGAAATACTCCGCCCACGACGATCTAGACGACCTGGCTGGAAACTATGGCCTGACCCGTCGCCCTGCTGAAAAGGCGAAGGTGACGATCCGGTTTACTCTGGCTGATGCAAAACAGCCCGGCGCCGTAGGCATTCCGGCGCAGACCCGCGTTAGAACACAGGACGGCATTTATTTTGCCACGATGGACTACGCGGAAATCACGCCAGGTTCGCAGTATGTGGACGTAGAAGCAGAAGCGGCAGAAGAAGGCGCGGCGTCGTCCGGCATTGAGGAAGGGCAAATCAATCAGCTGGTGGACCCCATCCCCTATGTTGCATCGGCGGTAAACGTTACGTCCAGCAGCGGTGGTACGGATATTGAAAGCGACGATTCGCTGACGGAGAGAACCTACCTGGTGCCCTCTACATATTCCTGTGCTGGTCCACCGGACGCTTATGAGTATTTCGCTAAGGCATGGCGAAACGACGTGAAGGACGTTTCCGTACAAAGCCCGTCGCCCTGCGTGGTGGACATTTATTTTACGTTGCAGGATGGAACGCTGCCGAGCAAAAGTGATTGCGACAGCATGGAAGAAAATCTGCGCAATGATGCACGCAGACCCATGACGGACTATGTGAACTGCAAAGCCCCGACCGAGGTTGAGTACAGCATTGACGTGACCTATACCATTGCCCGCAGTAAATCCAAGATCGCCGTTACTGTGCAGAACGCAGTGAACGAAGCGGTTGAAGTCTACAAGGTGTGGCAGCGCACCATGGGCAGGGACATTGACCCGGCGGAACTGATTGCACAAATCAAGAATGCCGGGGCAAAGAAGGTGAAGATCACCGCGCCAACTGACGTTGTGGTGGGCAGCGCTGAGATTCCGAAGCTGACAACCTGCAATGTGGTGTACGGAGGACTGGAAGATGACTGATCTTCGCAATGCAAAGCTGACCGACCTGTTGCCGAAAAGCGTTGCAGACCAGCAATGGGTAAAGTCGATATCGGATGCATGGCATGAGCTGGCAATTCTGATTTTGGATTTTACCGACAATGCGAAAATCTACACGGGCATTGAACATGCATCGGATGAACTGATGGACATTCTGGCAGTTCAATTCCGTGCGCCGCGCTACCGGCAAGACTACGACATCGAAACAAAACGACGGCTTGTGAAAGCGTCCCTACCTTATTATATGACGGTGGGAACAAAAGCAGCTGTGGAAGATATGATGCGTGACCTGTACGGTGACGCGACTGTGCGAGAATGGTTCGAGTATGACGGAACGCCGGGCTGCTTCCGAATCAAGATTAAGGCAGAAGGCCCCATCGATATTGAGGAAATGCTGGACATCCTCAGCCATGTAAAGAGGGCCAGCGCCCACCTAGATATGTTGCAGCTTTCCACGGAGGAAATGCACAAGCTGTTCTTCGGCTTTGCGTCGGTCACTGTGGGCAAGTGGTCTGGCGTGACGGCAGACGGAGAGAGCGTATTCAGCTGGCTTGTAGATGCAGACGAAAACGCCCTTCTGGATGCAGACGGGAACATCCTGACAGATTAAAAGGGGGAAACGATGTTTTTTCCAAGTTTGATCCTGACCAATGCGGGCAGAGCTTTGATCGTGAAAGCTCTGAATGGCACCGCAATCAATTTCACGAAATTTGCGCTGGGCGATGGTGTTGCGCCGGAAAAACCGCGTGACCTGAAAAATCTTGTGCATCTGGTAGCCAATATGCAGATCAACAGCATTGAGCTGTCCGCAAACTGCGCCGTGCTGGAATCCACCTACACGAACAGCGGTCTGAAATCAAAGCTGATTGCCCGGGAAATTGGTATCTTCGCCAACGACCCGAACGATGGAGAAATCCTGTATGCGTATGCCAATGCAGGAAACGAAGCCGCCGTTGTGCCGCCGGAGAGTGGCGACATGACGGTACAGGAAACCTTCCACATGGTAGTTGCGGTTGGTGATGCAGAGCAGGTGACGGCAACGCTGGGCGAGTATTCCGGCTATGCCAGTAAGCAAGACCTGAAAAACCACATCGATGACCACAACAATCCGCACCATGTTACGGCAGAGCAGGTTGGTTTGGGCAATGTGCCCAATGTCACCCCGACGAACCAACAGCCGGTGTTCTCAAATGACTACATTACGAAGACGGATGGCTCCTACGATGTGCAGAATATCGCTTCCGGCGAAAAGCTGGGAAACATCCTGCGGAAAATCCGCACGGCAATCGCTGCCTTCATCGCACACCTTTCGGCAAAGAACCCGCACAACATTTCCGCTGCGGATATTTCAGCCGCAGCAAAGGACCACAAGCACAACGCGGATGATGTGACCAGCGGAACGTTCCCTATTTCTCGCGGAGGAACCGGCGCACAGACTGCAACACAGGCGCTGGTGAATCTGGGCGCAATGCCAACGTCTGGCGGCACCTTTACGGGTGCGGTGCGGTTCCAGCAGTCTACATACTTTGGCACCGACAACAGTTATTACGTCGGCAGCGATGGCACGGCGAACTTCCGCAAAGTGTATGGCGCGGTTTACAACGACTACGCCGAATGGTTTCCCCGCGGGTGCGATACCAAGCCGGGCGACATCATTGCGCTGGATGTGAGCAGTCAGACAGAACGGTATATCAAGGCGGTTGGAAAGATGGATCGCGTTGTGGGCGTGCACACGGACGAATATGCATATCTGATCGGCGGCGATACGCCGGACGAGAAAGACGACAACTTCAAAGCTAACATAGAAAAGTATATCCCCGTTTCCCTTGCAGGGCGCGTTAGAGTGCGCGTGACCGGCAGAGTGAAGACCGGGGATTTAATTTTGCCTTCGGGTACGCCGGGCATTGGCCGGGCGGCTTGCGCAGGGGAGTTTGCTCCGGCAGAATGCATTGTCGGCTATGCGGTGGAAGGCGACGACCGGACGGATGAACGCCGCATTCGTGTCCGGGTGAGGGGGTGAGAGAATGCCGGAGAGAGGACAGTTTATTTCCGACGAAGATTTTCTCGCCCTGAAAAGCCTGATAGACGCAGAGATCGGTCGGCGCGGCAAGACAGAAGGCACCGCACAGGGACAGTCCGTTGGCAGCATGGCGGCATATAGGGGAGCGGCGTACCAGTACAATGTGACCCCGGCGGATGGCGTGAGCGTGGACGCAGAACACATCCAGAAAATCACCCGTCTGGTGGATGCCGTTCAGGGCGGTGCAACGACACCGGCGCGGGGAGACAAAGTTGCAGCATCGGGGCTTGCGCAAGCGGCGGCAACGGTAAGCACACTGAGCAATATCCCGGAAACTGCAACGGCGACCGGGTGCAGCGGGAAATGCACGGGGCTTTGCTCCAATGGCTGCAACACGTCCTGTACCAGCTGCACCGGCAGCTGTGGCGGAGGGTGTGCAGGAACTTGCAGGGCAAATTGTGCGAATGACTGCACGGCTACTTGCAGGGGAACTTGTCAGGGGTCGTGCAGCAACACCTGTTTGGGAAACTGCACAAATACCTGCAACACGACCTGCACGGCAAGCTGTGCAAATGACTGCACCAATGGCTGCAAGACGGGCTGCAAGGGAGGATGCAAAGGCGGCTGTGACGGCTGCTCTGGCGGCTGTTCCGGTAGCTGTGATGCTACCTGCGCGGATGATTGTACGGGACGGTGCAACGATAGGTGCGATTCCTACTGTGCGTCCAGCTGCCAGGACAGTTGCAGAGGAAATGGCTGCTTTGCAAACTGTAAAAGCGGCTGTTCTGACAGCTGCGAAGGCGACTGCAATTCACATTGCGGAGCAACCTGCACAAGCAACTGTGATAGTAGTTGCGATGGATGCTCTGGAAGCTGTTCTGGCGGCTGTACATCTTGCTCTGGATTCCTGTGGTAACGAGAAAGGGAGAACAAAATGGACGTGGCATTTGAACCGAACAACGACGCAAGAAGCGAAAAGGCGTATACCAAAAATCTTCCGATGCTGAAAATCCAGACCCACGAAACGGTCAACCCGGAGGACTGGCAGGGACTTCTTGCTGATACTCCGCCCGGCATGGAGAAAGTTTTCTGGTGCATCGGATGTGCCGGTATGTTCATGGTGAACACGGAAGATAAGTTCGATGTGTGGTGCGCATACTGCATCACAGTTGCACAGTCTGTAGTGACAGCCTGCGGCGAAGACGCGGACGAAGACCGGGTTTACCTGATGGGCTTTGGTCTGGCAGCCCGGACGTTCAACTTTGCGGCACACCCTGTCCGAAGAGGTGAGTGTGATCCTGCACCGTTCATCAAGGCGGCTCAGTATGAATGCAAAGACGATGTGGAGTTTTTCTCTATGTGGCACCTGCTTGTTGTGTTGATCGAACTGCTGCGGTTGAGCGAAACAGAAGATATGCACGATATGGTTTCGGCCATGGTCAAGATGAATCGGGTCCGTGCAAGATACCGTCAGGCGGCGGACAAGCTGCCGAAACGGGATGCACAGTAAGGAGTACGGCATGAATAATATCAAGATCACCACACAGGAAAGTGAAGCAGTGGAACGTGCATACTACGAAGCGCAGTCCTACGAAGCGCTGATGGAGATTCTATCCCGCCAGCTGAACGCTGGCGCAAATACGATGATCGCTGATATGCTGCACTACTACGCAGGACTGTGCCGGAAAGCGCAGATGAAGCTGAAGATGGTGCAGGACAAGGTGTTGGAGCGGTACATCGACCCGGAAGAAAACACGAACCTGATCGTGCACTTCGACTTTGAGCGGGAGGAGGTACACCCCGTTGAGAACGAAAAAGTATGAGGACTACGGGAATACCGTCCAGCGCTTATATGGCAGAGACAGACAGGAGTGTGGAAGCATCTGCCGAAACATCACGTTCCAGATCACAAACGCCTGCAATCTGCGGTGTTCATACTGCTATGAGCACCACAAGTCTACCGAGAAAATGACGCTGGAAACCGGAAAGAAAATCGTGGACTACATCCTGAATCTGTACGAGGATAGCACATCCGATTTTGTGAACCGGGGCACCAAAGCCCTGATCCTGGACTTCATCGGCGGGGAACCGCTGCTGGAAGCTGAACTGATCGAGCATATCTGCGACTACTGGTTTTCGGAGTGCTACCGGAGGGAAATCCCGCTGGGACCGTTCACGCGCATTTCTTTTGCCACGAATGGCCGACTGTGGTTCTCCCCGGCGGCGCAACACCTGCTGGAAAAGTATCACGATCTCATGTCCGTTACGGTGTCCATTGATGGCGTGCAAGAGCTGCACGACAGATACCGCATCGATGAAGACGGAAACGGCAGCTTTTCTACTGCGTGGTCAGCATTCCAGGACGGCAAGCGGAAGTATGGCTGGCTCAACAGCAAAATGACCTTCGTGCCCGGCTCCATCCAGTACATTGCATCCAGTATGAAAATGATGCTGGATGCCGGGTGCAGGCACATTGCCGGGAACTGCGCCTACGAACCGATGTACACGGACGAGGACGGCAAGGCACTGTATAAACAGCTGAAAGAGGTTTCGCAGTACGTTATCAAGAACGGCTGGGACGTGGCGATTGCCATGCTGGATGAACAGATCGGCGATGCAGAACAGAACGACCGAAACTTCTGCGGCGGAACCGGCTCAATGCTGAGTTTTGCCCCGGACGGGTCCGCATATCCCTGCATCAGGTATGCGCCTATCTCTATTGGCAAAGAGAAGGCGGATCGGGTATGTCTGGGCAATGTGCAGGAGGGCGGTCTGTATGCCACGGATCAGCAGCGGCAGGTAAAGGAAGAACTGGATGCAATCACCATGAAATCACAGTCCACGGAAGAGTGCATCCAGTGCCCGGTATCTTCCGGGTGCGGCTGGTGCAGTGGTTTGAACTATGAAATGTTCGGAACTGCAAACCGTAGGTATACCGGAATCTGCAAAGTTCACAAGGCGCGTGTACTGGCTGTGTGCTGGTACTGCAATATGCGCAGCATAGCTCTAGGTGATACCGCACCGAAGAAGGTAAATCTTCCCTACGAGGAAGTGGCGCGTCTGATCGGTGAGGATGAAGCCGCAGAGCTGAAAGCCATTGAGAAGGAGGCGGCAGAGAAATGGGCATGGTAAGTCTGGCAGACAAAGCCCTGGCAGAAACGTTTGCAAGTGCAGATTATGTGATCGTGGTTCGGAAACGAGCAGACGGAAAGAATGATCTCTACCGCGCCACCCCGGCACAGATCGCAAAAGTGGTGGGCGAAACCTTGCAGGTGCCGGGCATCAAAGCGAACCTGAACGCCTTGAAGCTGACCGCTTCGGACGATGGGCGCGGTGTGGTGACGCTCTCTCTGGGAGGTAAGACGGAATGGCAAACGTAAAAATCGTAAGAGCGACCTACCTTGTCATTGACGGCACCACCTATAAGCTGATCGACGAAGACGTGCCGAACTGGGCAAAGGAACTACTGCCGGATAAGACACTGAAAAAGGAAGGCTCTGCCGCCGATGCGGCAGCCACCGGAAAAAGACTGGAAAAACTGGAAGGGCTTCCGTACTTCTTTTATGACGAAGCCGGTCGCTTGACCTTTGATGATGGACAGGAGGACTAAACATGGCAAGAACTCACATGGCATCCGATGAATCCTTGCAGCAGATTTTTGCTGCGGTGTCCGGTACCACCATGGCGGCGGCGGGCGATGGCCGTACCGCCGTTCTGGCAACCGGCAATGAAGATACCATCGACCGGTACTATAACGCGCTGGCTCAGAAAGTGACCACGGCACGGGAAATGAACGTGCTGTTCGTAGACTGGTGGACGGCGAACTGGAATCCGAACACCAGCACCTATAACCGGATGCTGGAACGTTGGTTCGGCAATGTGCTGGACGACAGCCGCGTGCATGGCGTAAAGTTCCCGCTATTCAGAACATCCAACACCGCAATCGGTGAGCTGACCGACGACAGCGTGGGCCTGTCCTGCACCCCGTCCACCGCCGCAGAATCCGGCAAGGATGATTTTGCCGGTCTGCCGCAGTTCTGGTGCGTGGAAGTGGCGGCAGAAAAGAACGAGGACGGCAGCCACACGATCTACGCTTGTCAGTACATCGACGATGACGACTTTGTGCGCAGCACCAATCATCTGGTCTGGGTGTTGCAGAAGAATACCTATGTGCGTGAGCGCAACGAGGGCGGCTACCGCATCCTGCGTATGCGCTGCCACCCGTCCGGCGGTTACGAGCAGTGGCCGCAGGGAACCGACCGCACCGGAAAGACATATCCGTACATTGCAAACCCGAAGTATTTCGCCGGTATGCAGGATGATGGTCGGATCGGCGGTCACACGGGTTTGGCACCGGTGAACTACAAGAGCCACACCCAGCTGGTGCAGCTGTGGCGTGCTCGCGGAAGCCAGTACGCCGGTGCATCCGGCAACCTGCTGAAATGGCAGGAGCGCATGATCCAGCTGAAGTATGCACGCAAGGGCAACAGCGGCACCATTGAGGGCTGCACTTCCTACAACTACCAGTACACTGCCGCCATTGATGCAGAGGGAGTGAACTACTTCCCGGTGACGACCGAGCAGGCCGCAAACCTGCTTATTGATTCCTACGTTGCCATTGGCACCCACACGAAGAGCACGACCGACCGTAACGATGCCACCCTGCATGACATCCAGACCGAAGCCCGCATTACCCGCATTGAAGACATCAACGTGGACGGAACGGGCTACAAAGCAGTCTACGTTGATACCGGCGATACCTGGAATGTGGTCAAGGGGCAGACGATGCTGTCCACTATGCCTTATGGCAGCGGTTATAACGACAGCGTACGCGGCAACGATGGCTCCCGCACCAACTACACCAACGGCAAGGAACCTGGCTTGATCCAGAAGACGGAGTTCCAGAACGGCGCATACCTGATCGTGGCGGACGAACTGTGGCAGTGGGGAAAGGATGACGACGGCAATTACACCTTTGACATCTACACCTGTCACGATCAGACGAAGGTGACGGCCGATGGTTCTATCTCTGCTGACTACACGAAGCAGGAAGACCTGACGCTGACCTTCCCGGAAGGCACAGCCAACGCATGGCAGTATATCGAAGATACGGCAATCAGCAATGACCCGGCGGTGCTGTGGCCTGCTGCCGTGTCTACCCGTGCGGGCAGCGGCACCGGCGTTAAGGCTGGCTTCTACGTCATTCCGGCAGCGTCCGGTGTCCGCGCGGCTTGGCGGTGCTGCGACTTGGACCTCGGCGGCAATGCGTCTTTGGCGGCGGCGATCTCGCTCTCCTGGGTCGGTAACGCGTCCTGGTACGGCGGCGCTGGCGTGCCTGGCCTTGCTGGGTAAAGCGGGGTGAATTGCCCGGCATCGTCCGGGCAAGAGGGGCAGCCAGCCCCTTTTGACGATAACGGGATTTGGGATGCATGGTGTCCACAGGCTGGCTTCTACGTCAATCCGGCAGCGTCCGGTGTCCGCGCGGCTTGGCGGTGCTGCAACTTGAACAACGGCGGCAATGCGTCTTTGGCGGCGGCGAACTCGAACAACTGGGTCGGTAACGCGAACTGGAACGGCGGCGCTGGCGTGCAACTGGTTCACCAAAAATCATCAATCATTGCATCATGCATTCCGCGCTTATGTGCGAAAATTTCTTGAAACCAGCATCACGGCGCTGCGTCCGCAGGAAAGGGCGGGTCCATCCGTGGCGGCAGGACAAGGAACCTGCTGGCGGCTAGTAGCATAGGGCAAAAGCCTGAACCCGAAAGTCGTTGAAGAACCAGATGATTTTTATATGAAAACATTTTGTAAACCAAAAGACGTTGACATTGAGGATGTCGATTTCAACCTGTCAGCGGTACATTGTGCGTTTGGAAACGGAAAACTCCGGCGCAGGGATTTTAGAACGGTTCTAACAAAGACCGGAAAAATCTCTGAACCGGAGCTGTTTCATGAACGAAAGAACCACGAGTGCAGAAAGATCGTTGATGCCATTGACGCAGTGGCCGAACAGGAAACACAGAAGATCAGGGACGAATGCCTTGACCTGAAACCTGTCCGGCAGTTCAAGCGGATCGATGGCATCAAGATGAAGGAACGGGACCTTTGCCAGGAATCACCGGAACAGCAGGTACATGAGTACATCCTTGTTCATGCGCTGCAACCGCTGCTCCATGCAAAGCTGCTGCCGATGCAGTTCGGGAGCATCCCGGGCAAAGGACAGGTGGCGGGAACGCGGCAGATTGAGCGGATCGTCCGAAAGAAAATCCTTGGCAAATTGGATGCAGTCAAGGGCGATGTGCACAAAGCATATCCGTCTACAACGATAGTCTGCGTGATAACGCTTTTGAAACGGGACATCAGAAAGAACAAAAAGCTGATCTGGTATGCCGGTGCCGTGACCGAAAACTACCCGGACGGCGTGCTGTTAATCGGCGGGTATTTCTCAACGTGGGCTTTCAACTACGTTATGAGCTATGTTCTCCGATACCTGCTATCCCTAAAGCAGGTCCGGCGCGGCACGGGGACACGGCTTGTCCGTGAGATCGTCTGCTATGCGGATGATTTTGTAATCATCGGGCACGCATCACAGCTGATGAAAGCGATGAAGAAGGCGACCCGCTGGGTAAAGTCTACGCTGGGCTTAGAGTTAAAGCGGGCATGGCAGCAGGTGCGCTTTGCATCCTTCGAGGAAGAAAAGCGCGTGAAAGCCGCCAGAGTGCAGGGCAGCAAACATCGCACACCGGCGCTGGACATGATGGGATTTGCGGTGCGCCGCACATATACCATCGTCCGCAAAGGCGTGTTCCGCCGCATCAGGCGGCAGCTGATCCGAGCAGGGCGTAACCTTGCAATGCTAGGCTATGTTCCGCATTGGCGTGCATCAAAGCTGACCGCATACAACGGATGGTTTACAAACAGCGATAGCGCAAACCTTGAAGAAAAATATCAGGTCGAAACGATCATGAAGGCGGCGCGGTGGAGCGTTGCCCGATGGTCGATGATCCAGAACAACAGGAGGAAAGCAGCATGAGTGAGATTTATCCCTTCCTGCCGGCCACCGTTGAGGTGTTCCGCGTTGGCAGCAAAACGGACATGATCCTGCGGAAGGATATCAAAAAGCAGGAACAGACCGATGACGAAGGCAAGAAGTATACCGTCTACGCCTGCGACGAACGACAGCAGCGTGTGGATGGCGTGCTGACCGCCGAGGAAGTTCAGGCGGACTTTGACAAATGGTGGGACTATGCGCCGCCTACACCCGTCCCGGTGCCGGAAGAAAAGAAGCTGGAAGACCGGGTGAAGGAGCTGGAAAACCAGAACGCCACCATGACAGACCAGCTCACTAGCACCCAGATGGCGCTTTGCGATGTGTACGAACAGGTGCTGAGTGTGACCAGCACCGCCACGGAATGAGCAGGGGGTGTGAACTATGAGCACTGACTACATGGCAACGGTCTACGCAGACCTGATTCGCAAAGGCAAGAAAACTTTGGCACAGGTGCCCAAGAGCTTGCAGAAAAAGGTGAAAGCCCTGCTGGCGGAGGACAACAAGTGAGTGTCCTTCGTGAGCTGATGCTTAAAATTTTGCTGAAAAAGGAGGTGGACGTAATGGCAGTTGTCTATGCTACCCTTATCATCAAGGGCAGGAAGACCATTGATCAGGTTCCTGCAATCCTGCGGGATGAGGTCAAGCAGATTCTGAAAGACCTGGAAATTGAGGTCTGAGGAAACGGCGGGGTGCGGCGGGAGCCGCGCCCCATTTTATTTGAAAGGGCGTGATCGTATGGCACTGAACGTGTATTCCCTTGAACGGGACGGCGAAAAAAGCCTGTCCAAGAATTTTAAGGTGAAGGAGTTTCGCTGCAAGGATGGGTCTGATCCTATCTTTATCGACAGCGAACTGGTGGAGATTTTGCAGAAGGTCCGTGACCACTTCGGCAAGCCGGTAATCATCAACTCGGCATACCGAACTGCCGCCTACAATCTGAGCAAGAAGGTGGGCGGTGCAAAATTCAGTCAGCACCAGTACGGAAAGGCAGCCGACATCTACATCCAAGGCATTCTTATCACGAAACTGGCTGAGTATGTGGAAACGCTGATGCCGAACAAGGGTGGCATTGGTATCTATCCCATCAAGACCGGCGTGCGAAACTGTGCCTTTGTTCATGTGGATGTTCGCGCCACGAAGGGCCGCTGGAAGGGCTGATCCAGCGGCAGAGTAGGAGGAAAACAATATGATGGATATTCTGAAATCGTTTCTTATGATCTTCCCGGAATGGCTGGCGGCTATTCTTGTGGCGGTCGGCGCAGTAGTTGCTGCGCTGGGGCTGGTCCGTCTGGGCTATGGCCTGTTCGTGGCAAGGACGGTTTATAAGTGGATCGTCAACGCAGAGGAGAAGTTCGGCAGCGGCATGGGTGCGGAAAAGAAAGCCCACGTTATTGCAGTGCTGCGCGGCTACACCCCGGACTGGCTGGACTGGGCAATCAATGAGAAGACGCTGGACTGGATCGTGCAGATGGTGTTCAATGTCACCAAAAACAAGCTGGAAGACTACATGGAAAAGAAATCCGCAGAAACCACCCAGACGGTGGCCCACTTCGGTAACGTGGGGGAGGGCAAGAACAGCCGCAAGGAGTAAACAATGCTGGAATTTATCATCAAGTATTGGATGGAATGGGTTTTCGGCATTGTTGCTGGAGGCCTGACGCTGGCGTACCGGAGACTTTCAAAGAAAGTCAAGGAACAGAAGAATGAAAACAAGGCCATGAAGGAAGGCTTGAAAGCAATCCTTCATGATCGCCTGTACCAATCGTGCAATTACTACATCGCAAGAGGTTGGATTGACACGGTGGGTCTGACGAATATTGGCTATCTTTACGACAGCTACCATGCGCTGGGAGGGAACGGAACGGGTACGGAATTGTATAACCGAGCCAAAGCACTGCCCATCAAGAACAGCTACACAGAAGAATAACAGACAAAATCCCCCGCTGGCAATCCGAAAGGAAAGCTGGCGGGGGATTTTTTGTTGCTGCAAATATTACAAATTGGTTACAGATTCAACAGAAATGCTCTTTCTCGCCTGAAAAACGGGAATTGCGATGTAAAAATAGGTCGGAAGGATAAAAATAGAAAAGTTCGACTGGGGAAGCAAAAGGTGGACCATTTGCTTCTCAGTCGAACAGTCTTTGGACTGGCTCGACTGGGGAGCTTTTTTCATTTTTCCATAATCTTCTTCGGAGATGTTGAAATAGATGGTCAGTTCCGTGTTGCTCACCTCGATCTTGCCACGAAGGTGTCGATGAGACGGCGACGGTATGCCTTGGTCTCCTCGGAGGGGGCAATGAGGAACTATTCCAGCAGGTCAGAACTTCTTCCTTGGAGAAGACCGGGAACTTCGGTTCAGATTCCAGCGACGACAGCTGATAGGACAGCATGTCTGCCTGCTGTTCCAGTTCGGCAAGGCGGTTGGTCAGCATAGCCCCGGCGGTGCCGTTCTCCAAAGCGGCCAGCAGATTCTTTGCCTTGCGCTGCACGTCGGCAAGCTCGTGCTGCAATGCTTCCTTCTCCGGGTTGGGCTGGTTCAGTTCGGCGGTCTGGGCTTCGATCACACTGTCTGCAATGCGATCCATTACGTCCGGCTGCAACACGTCGTTACAGACGGTGCGGATCACCAGACCTTCCAGCTCGTCCTTCGGGATGTTCCGGCGGTGGCAGTCCTTGCACGGGCAGCTGTAGTAGAAGTACACCTCACCGTTGCTGCTGTGACCAGACACGCCCTTCATGGCGGTGCCGCACTCGCCGCAAAACAGCTTGCCGGACAGGATGTAGTCCGCGCGGTCATTGCGCGGGGAACGGCTCTGGCGGTTACGAATAAACATCTTCTGCGCCCTCTCCCATAGATCGTCGTCAATAATGGCCGGTACTGCGCCCTCAATGCGCACGTCAAACTTGGGGCTGACATACACGCCCCGATACACCTCGTTTTGGATGATGCGCACCACGCTGGATTTATTGAACGGGTTGCCCCGGCTGGTGCACAAGCCCTGTTCATTCAGGTGTGCAACGATAGCAGAGGACGCAGCCCCGGCGGCGTACTGCTCAAAGATATACCGCACAGCGGCAGCCCCGGCAGGGTCGATGATATACTTCTTGTCCTTGTCCACGGTAAGGCCAAGGGGGCGGGAACTGCCAATAGCCTTGCCCTTCAAGGCGCTTTCCCGCATACCGCGCCGCACCTTCTCGGCCAGTTCGGCGGAGTAGTATTCGGCAAGGGCTTCCATCAAGCCCTCCACGATGATACCGCCGGAACCTTCAACGTTGGCTTCTGCAGCATAGAGCAGCTCCACGCCGTTGTCGCGGAGCTTCTTTTTATAGATGATGCTGTCATACCGGGAGCGGGCAATGCGGTCTGTTTTCCAGCAGATCACATAGTCGAACATCCCTTTCCCGGCATCGGCAATCATCTGCTGGAACTCCGGGCGGTCGTCCGTCTTGCCGGAGATATGCCGGTCAATATATTCATGCAGAATGACCATGCCGTGGATACGGGCGTAGGTCTCGCAGTCCCGGCGCTGGCCCTCAATAGACTGCTCCGTTTGATGGCTGCCGCCGGAGTAGCGATAGTATGCCATAAGACGCAGACCGCCTACCTCTTGCGGTTTCTTTTTGTGAGGCATAGAAGTTCGCCCTTAGTGACTTTGATGCGGTGGGCTAACCGGAAGCTATGGAAGGGAAAACTCTTTTGAGAAAGTTCTTGACTTTTACTCTTTAATGATATATTATATCAATAAAGAATTAATATAAATTAGGTGAGAGCTATGGCAAGACGGAATACTATCCAGCGTTCTTTAGTCTTGGAGGCAGTGAATAAATTGCATTGCCACGCCACAGCAGATGAGGTTTATGAAGAAATCATCAAGGAGCATCCGACGATCAGCAAAGCAACCGTCTATCGAAATCTGAATCTGTTATCTGAAATGGGCGAAATCCGCCGGCTTCAAATTCCAGGGAGCGCCGACCGTTACGACCATATCAGTCGCAACCACTGTCATGTAAAATGTAAAGTATGCGGGCGCGTCTTCGATGTGGACATGGATTTTGTCGGCGGCCTCGAAAGCGGGATCCGGGATACCCATGGATTTGACTTCACCGGTTATGACATCATTTTTCATGGTGTCTGCCCGGAATGCAAAAAGAAAAAGGATCACACTGAGGAATAGCCAATTTCGGAAAAGACGCGGGAATGAGCGTTTTTTATAAATCATTTTTCAAGGAGGAGTATCATGAGAAGCATTACAAAGTTAGACCTGCAGTACGCACACCGTTTTTATGGTTTCAAAGGAGAGGCCCAGTATCTGCATGGACATACCGGCGTTCTGACCATCGAAGTCGAGGACACTGTTGAACCGGGCGTGAATATGGTCTTCCCCTGCAACGAAATTCAGAAGACAGCATGGGAGGTACTGAAGAATTTTGACCATGCCCTGGTTCTGCGGGAAGATGATCCGCTGCTGCCTGCAATCCTGAAGGTCTACGAAGAGCAGGGTATCAAGGATGGCGCCCCCACCAACAAGATGAAGGGCCCCGCGTTCCAGACCGAGCTTGCCACCGCTTACCCTGAGTGCCGTCTGGTCGTAACGAAAGAGACCATGACCGTCGAGGGCATGATTAAGATCGTCTATGAACTCCTGAAGGACAAGCTGAATATCGCCAAGCTGACTTTCACCAGCGGCGTGAATGCTGCATCCCAGGAATACAAGCCGGAAGGCATGAAGGATCGCTGCCCCCTGTGCGGTATCGCTCTGAACGAAAAAGGCATATGCCCGAAGTGCGGGTACAAGAAGCAGTAACCTCTATAAGCAAAGGCAGAACGCCCGAAGAATCTGTGAATTCTTCGGGCGTTCTGCTTGTATTCAACCAGCAGCTTTGGAACCAAAATTCTGCAAAAATTACCCTTTATTCTCCATAATATTCAAGAAGCAAGCCTTATTTTGGGAGAGATGCAAAGTAAGGCTTGCTTTTTTGCTGGAAGTGATGGATATGGAACTGGACAAATCTGTACAGGTGGAGCTTCCGAAGCATGGGATCGCTTACAAAAAGGTATCAGGATAGACTTATGTGTATTATGTGACGGTGGCCTATCGGAACGAGCGGGGCAAGCCGACCTGTGACCGTATTTCGATAGGGCGTTTGGACGAGGAAACAGAAAAGCTAATGCCCAACCGAAATTATTATGAAGTGTACTTGAAAAAGCCCATGCCTGAGTGTATAGGATAATTTTGAGTAGAGTTTAGGTTGGAAGAACATATCCCAAACTGTTTTATACGCACCCGCATAATTTGCGGGGGTTTTTCTGTCAGGAAAACAATTCGCAGAAACAGTTACTTTTAAAGTGACTGACACATCTGTAGAAATCCAGAATCGGCGCGAAATAATCTGCCGGATGGGACATCATTTAATTTGCCGGACAACACTGAGGCAAGGCAGACGAGGAATATCTGTTGACCACCAAGCTGTTCTGCGGCAAATGCGGTGCGCTGATGTTTGGCGAAAGCGGAACTAGCGCCACCGGACGCACCTACTATTATTATAAATGCGCCAACGTCAAATGGCGCAAGGGCTGCAACAAAAAGACCGTGCAGAAGGACTGGCTGGAAGATCTGGTCGTCCGGGAGACCATGAAGCTGATTCAGGACGATGCGGTAATCGACAAGATCGTTCAATTGGTCATGGATGTCCAGAATCAGGAGAACACCACGATTCCGCTGCTGGAAAAGCAACTGCGAGAGGTCAACAAAAAGCTGGACAACCTGATGAAGGCTATCGAGGACGGCTTGTACACCCGGACAACAAAAGAGCGTCTGAAAGCGCTGGAAGCCCAAAAAGATGAACTGACTGCAAAAATCGCAGATGAAAAACTGAAGAAGCCCAGCTTCAATGAGGATTTCATCCGGTTCTGGCTGATGAAATTTAGAAAGTTCGATATTTCGCAGAAAAAGCAGCGGAAAGCGTTGATTGAAATTTTTGTCAATGCCATTTTCCTGTACGATGACCGGATGCTGATCACATTTAACTATAAGGATGGCACCCAAACTGTCCGATTTGAGGACACTTTGACCGCCGACTGCGGAGAAAATGCTTTATTTGTCCTGAAATCTGAAAGCCGCGTTACAGAATATACTCCATCTGCCGCTCCTTGGTTTTCATGCCCATTTTTTCATAAAAGTGCTCTGCCGAAGTGTTCCCCGCCCAGACGTTCAGGGTCACCTCGTAGCAGCCCAGCGCTTTTGCCTGCTGCTTTACATAGTCAAACAGGCTTTCCCCGATGTGCTGCCCGCGCGCCTGCTTATCAATGCACAGGTCGTCAATGAACAGCGACTTGAAGGGTACCATATTGGTGGAAAAAGGCTGCTCCTTCAATTGACAGAAGACATAGCCCATGCACACATCATCCTCGTCTGCGGCAACGTAGATGGGCTTGTCCTCCTGCTTCAAAAGTTCTGCCAGCTCACAGACGGTGTATTTTGTGGTGCCGGGAATAAAAATATCCGGGCGGATCTCTGCATGGATCTGCAATACCTGCCCCAGCAGCGCAAGCAGTCTGGGAATGTCTTTTTCCTCGGCTTTACGAATGTTCATTTTTTTGCTCCTTCCATTTTCTGGTTTTTGCATTTTCAGTATACCACACCGGGCGGCACCGGAAAAGAGAAAATGCAAACTGTCGATAGCAAACAAAAACGCGAGCGACCATTTTGGCTGCTCGCGTTTTTATATGTTGGACGGGCTGCTTACACAAGATACGGGTCCAGCAGAGCATCTACCTCTTTTTTGCGCTTGGGGGAGGGCTTTTTCACGGCACGGCCGCGGCAGACCACCAGCTCCAGATGCTGCAAGGCCCGCAGATCCTCCAGCGGGTTTTCGCGGGTCACGATAAAATCTGCGCTCTTGCCAGGCGCGATAGAGCCGGTCACATCGCCGATGCCCGCCAGCTGCGCGTTGCGCAGGGTGGCTGTGTAAAGGGCAAAACGGTTGCTCACACTGCAGTATTTGTGGAAGTAGCACAGCTCCCGCCAGAAATCGTACTGGGTGATGTAGGGGCAGCCCACATCGTTGCCCAAGCCCACCGGGATGCCGTTTGCCAGCGCGGTTTTTGCGCTTTCGATCACGCCGTCAAAGACGATCTTGCCGTTGTACTGGTCTTTTTCCGATGCGCCCGAAACGGCGGTGTCAAACAGGGCGTAGGGCAGTGCGGGGGAGATGGTCGTGCACAGGAAAGCGCCCCGCTCCTTGTACAGACGCACTGTCTCCTCGTCCATTTTTGCGCCGTGCTCAATGGAGTCTACGCCGTTCTCCAGCGCAGCCTTCACGCCCGCAGGGGATTCGGTATGGGCGGCAACGGTGTAGCCTTGCTTGTGGGCTGCATCGCAGACGGCCTTGATCATCTCCGGCGGCATCTTCATCTCGCCGGGGGTTCCCTTTTCGGTGGCGTCCAGCACGCCGCCGGTAATCATCAGCTTGACAAGGTCTACCTTCTGCACGCTGGCTTTTTTCAGCTGCGCCAGCGCTTCGGCGTTGTTGTGCGCCGCCACTGCTACCGAGCCTGCCATGTGCCCGCCCGGCACCGAGATACCCTCGTTGGCGGCCAGAATGCGGGGTGCCAGAACCTTCCCAGCGGCGCTGTCGTCCCGGCAGCGGGTGTCAAAGTCCGCAATGCCGCCCACGGTGCGCACGGTGGTCACGCCGCCCAGCAGTTCCAGCTTGGCATAGCTGCATACCAGCCGGTAGGCGATGGCACGGGTCAGCCCGTTGCTCAGGATCTTGCGTACCAGCGCTGCATTGTCCCGGGGCTTTGCGCTGGGCTTGCCGTTACCCGCCAGATGGACGTGCAGGTTGATGAGCCCCGGGCAGAGATACCCGCCGTGCAGGTCGATGACCTCGTAGCCGTCAAGGCTTGCGCCCGCATCCACGATGGCGGTGATCTTGTCGTTCTCGGTCAGCAGCGCTTTGCCCCGTACCGGCTCCATCTGCTCGGTGCCGTCCAGAAGAATGCAGTTTGTGTATGCGCGCTTCATGTGTTCCGTCCTCTTTCCGTTTTATTTTGAATTACCCGTCCAATTTTTCCTGTGCCCGGTATTGCAGCGCTTCCAGCAGGGAATCCTCGTCCAGCAGGGGCTTGCCCGCAAGGTCGGCTACGGTGCGGGCTACCCGCAAAATGCGGTCGTGCGCCCGGGCAGAAAGTCCCAGTGCATCGTAGGAGCTGCGCAGCAGCTGCTCGGCACCGGGGGTCATGCGGCAGATGCGCCGCACCTGCCCGGCGTCCAGCTGGGCGTTGCAGTGCACCCCTTTAAAGCCCGGCGCAGCGTAGCGCTTGGCCTGAATAGCGCGGGCGGCCAGCACCTGTTTGCGCAGCTCCGCGCTGCTCTCGGAGGGCGCGGCGGTGTGCAGCTCGTCAAAGGCGATGGGGTCCATCTCCACGCACAGGTCGATGCGGTCCAGAAACGGGCCGGACACCCGGCTGCGGTACTGCCGCACCGCACTGGGGGAGCAGGTGCAGGCGCGGGTGGGGTGGCCGTAGTAGCCGCATTTGCAGGGGTTCATAGCGGCTACCAGCTGGAAGTGGCTGGGGTAGGTGGCGCTTCCGGCGGCGCGGCTCACGGTGATCTGGCCGTCCTCCAGCGGCTGGCGCAGTACCTCTAAGCTTTCGCGGGAAAACTCCGGCAGCTCGTCTAAGAACAGCACCCCGCAGTTGGCAAGACTGCACTCGCCCGGGCGGAACTGCGCCCCGCCTCCGGCAAGGGCGGCAGAGCTTGCCGAGTGGTGCGGGCTGCGGAAGGGACGGGCAGAGATCAGCCCGCGCCCCTGCGGCAGCTGCCCGGCGATGGAGTAAATTTTGGTCGTTTCCACCGCTTCCTCCCGGGTCAGGGGCGGCAGAATGCCCGGCAGACGCTTTGCCAGCATGGATTTGCCGGTGCCGGGTGCGCCCGTTAAAAGCACGTTGTGCCCGCCTGCGGCTGCAATGACCATGGCGCGCCGCGCCAGCGACTGCCCCATCACGTCCGCAAAATCCGGCACCTGCTGCCATGCGTCCTCCGGGTCAAAGGGGATGGCGGCGGCAGGGGAGAGGGGACGGATGCCCTTCAGCGCCTCCACCACCTCCCGGGCGGTGTGGGCAGGGTAGACAGTCATGGTGTCGGCACAGGCTTCAGCTGCCTCGGCAGCGTTCTCTGCCGGGACGTACAGCGCCCGGATACCGTGCTCGGCGGCAGCCAGCGCCATGGGCAGCACGCCGGACACCGGGCGCAGGCTGCCGTCCAGTGCAAGCTCGCCCAGAAAGGCAGTGTCGGCGGGGATATCCTCCAGCTGCCCGCTGGCAGTCAGCAGTGCCAAAAGCAGCGGCAGATCGTACACCGGGCCGGTCTTGCGCACATCGGCGGGGGCAAGGTTGATGGTAATGCGCCGGTCCGGGAAGCGGAAGCCAAGGTTTTTGATGGCGGCGCGCACCCGGTCGGCGCTTTCCCGCACGGCAGAGTCCGGCAGGCCTACGATGGAAAACGCGGGCAGCCCGCCGGAAACATCGGCTTCCACCGCAACGGCAAAGCCGCGCAGTCCGTTCAGGCCAAAGCTGTTGGTCACAGAATACATGGTGTCCCTCCCTGCATGGCGCATGGTTTGTCAAAAATGCCAAAAGTGGAAAATAATGGATATATCTACTATGCTTCGACAATTTTTTCTGCTTGAAATCATTATAGTAAAGCACAGGAAAGTTGTCAATGCAGCAGAAAGGAGAACGAGAGAACATGACAAATGGGGAATGCTGCCGTTATATCCGAACCTACTCAGAGCTGGAGGGCTTGCAGCACGCCTGTACGCTGGTGTACTGCGCCGCTGCCACCCCGCAGGGGGTACTGGCACAGCTGCGCCGGGAGCAGGGCGGCAAGGTGCGCAGCAGCACAGTGCTTGCCCCGGCCGATAGCTTTAGCCGGGTGATGGTGCTGCTGCGCTACCTGTGCGAAAACGGCGTGGGGCCGGAGCAGTGGCTGGAGGTGCTGGAGGATGTACGCCAGCCCTACCAGCTGCTGGATACATCAAAAACGCAATGAATATGGCAGAAGAACCGTTTTTTTGTGGCATTTGTCGGTTTTAAGGGCACAAACTTCGGCCATTTTACGCAATTGACATAAGCGGAGCAAGAGTTTATAGTATAAGTAGGTTTATACAAACCATTTCGATCCGGGGAAAAAGATTTTAAACAAAGGTAAGGTGTACAAGATGTATCTGGATGAATACAAGCGCTGGATGGCAGCAGATCTGGAAGATGCAGACCTGAAGCCGGAGCTGGCTAAGGTCGAAGGCAATGACGATGAGATCAAGGATCGCTTTGCTGTGGCGCTGAAGTTTGGTACCGCAGGCCTGCGCGGCGTGCTGGGTGCCGGTACCAACCGCATGAACATCTACGTTGTCCGTCAGGCAACGCAGGGTCTGGCAAACTGGGTGCTGACCCAGGGCGGTACCCAGACCGTGGCCATCAGCTACGACAGCCGTCTGAAGAGTGATGTCTTTGCCAAGACCGCCGCAGGCGTTCTTGCAGCCAACGGCATCAAAGTGCGCATTTATGATGCCCTGATGCCCGTGCCTGCTTTGAGCTTTGCTACCCGCTACTATAACTGCAACGCCGGTATCATGGTTACTGCTTCCCACAACCCGGCCAAGTACAACGGCTACAAGGCCTACGGCCCGGACGGCTGCCAGATGACCGATGACGCCGCCGCCATCGTTTACGACGAGATCCAAAAGACCGATGTGCTCACCGGTGCAAAGTACGTCTCCTTTGCCGAGGGCGTGGAGAACGGCATGATCCGCTTTGTGGGCGATGACTGCAAAAAGGCCCTGTACGATGCCATTGAGGCACGTCAGGTGCGCCCGGGTCTGTGCAAGACTGCCGGTCTGAAGCTGGTGTACAGCCCGCTGAACGGCTCTGGCCTTGTGCCCGTGACCCATGTGCTCAACGATATGGGCATCACCGATATCACCATCGTGCCCGAGCAGGAGTACCCCAACGGCTACTTCACCACCTGCTCCTACCCTAACCCCGAGATCTTCGAGGCCCTGAAGCTGGGTCTGGAGCTGGCCACCAAGACCGGTGCCGACCTGATGCTGGCTACCGACCCCGACGCCGACCGCGTGGGCATTGCCATGAAGTGCCCGGACGGCAGCTATGAGCTGGTGTCCGGCAACGAGATGGGTGTTCTGCTGCTGGATTACATCTGCGCAGGCCGCATCGAGAAGGGCACCATGCCCAAGAACCCCGTGGCAGTCAAGTCCATCGTGTCCACCCCGCTGGCAGACGCTGTGGCAAAGCACTATGGCGTGGAGATGCGCAATGTGCTGACCGGCTTCAAGTGGATCGGCGACCAGATTGCAAATCTCGAAGCTGCCGGTGAAGTGGATCGCTTCATCTTCGGCTTTGAGGAGAGCTACGGCTATCTGGCTGGCCCCTACGTCCGCGATAAGGATGCCGTCATCGGTTCCATGCTCATCTGCGAGATGGCCGCTTACTACCGCAGCATCGGTTCCTCCATCAAGCAGCGTCTGGAAGAGATCTACGCTCAGTACGGCCGCTACCTGAATAAGGTGGACAGCTTCGAGTTCCCCGGCCTGACCGGCATGGAGAAGATGGCTTCCATCATGCAGAAGCTGCGTGACCAGCCCCCTGTGGAGCTGGCTGGCCATAAGGTGGTCAAGGTGACCGATTACAAGAAGCCGGAGGAGACCGGCCTGCCCGCTGCCAACGTGCTGATCTACACGCTGGAAAACGGCGCTACCGTGGTGGTGCGTCCCTCCGGCACCGAGCCGAAGATCAAGACCTACTTCACCACGCTGGGCAAGGATCTGGCCGAAGCACAGGCACAGAAGGACGCTCTGGCTGCTGCCATTGAGCCCATCCTGAAGTAAAACTATCCCAAAGCATTTGCAGGGCTGCTGCACGTTTTTGTGCAGCAGCCCTTTTTGCGTTCAGCAGACAGTTGACCGGAGCAAAAGCCTTATGGAGGTGCCACAAAGTTTACCGCCACCGCGAAAAGCCGTCCCCTTGGGGAAGGTGGCTGCGAACGTAGTAAGCAGACGGAAGGGGTCAGCGCCTGAGAGGGCGAAAGCGCACACTCTGGGTGACTGCTCTTTCAGGACAGACCGCAGGGCTTTATGCAGCACAGATGTACTTTTGCTGTGTAAAATCGGTTGAAGTTTGCGCTGTGATACGCTATAATAAAACATGGTTTATTATAGGCAGCTGTGGGTGCGCAGCGCGGCACAGCGGCAGGGTAGGTGGAAGAGATGGAAAAAACTGTATCGGCGGTATTGGTGGCGGCGGGCTCCTCGACCCGCATGGGTTTTGATAAGCTCAGCTTTGATCTGGGGGACGAAACGGTGCTGCACCGCAGCATCCGCGCCTTTGCCCAGTGCCCGCAGGTCACCGAGCTTGTGCTGGTGGCAGGCAAAAACCGGGATTTCGTGGCGCAGCAGGTGGCGGATTGCCCAAAGCCTGTGCAGATCATAGCGGGTGGAGCTACCCGTGCCGAGAGCGCAAAAAACGGTGTGCTGGCAGCACACGGAGAGCTGGTGGCAGTGCACGATGCCGCCCGCCCCTTTGTGAGCGCGGCGGTCATTACGGCAGCGCTGGCAGCCGCTGCCCGCTGCGGTGCGGCTGCCCCGGCGGTGCCGGTGAAGGATACCATCAAGGCCGCTGCCCGGGGCGATGGCAAGACCGTGCCCCCGGACTGCGCGGTGCACACCACCCCGGACCGCAGCACCCTGTATGCGGTGCAGACTCCCCAGTGCTTTGACCGTGCAGCGTACCTTGCGGCGCTGGAAGAACTGGATGAGACCCGCGCCCGCCTTGTTACCGATGATTGCAGCCTGTTTGAGCTGACCGGACGCCCGGTGCAGCTGACGCAGGGCGACTATGCAAACCTGAAGATCACCACCCGGGAGGATCTGCCCCGCCCGGCACAGAGGAAGGAAACCGAAATGCGTATTGGACACGGCTATGACGTACATCGTTTGGTAGAGCAGCGCAAGCTGATCCTTGGCGGGGTGGAGATCCCCTTTGAAAAAGGCCTGCTGGGGCACTCGGATGCAGATGTGCTGACCCATGCGGTGATGGATGCCGTGCTGGGCGCAGCGGCGCTGGGGGATATCGGCCAGCATTTCCCGGACAATGACCCGGAGTACGCCGGTGCCGACAGCTTGAAGCTGGCCTGCCGCGTGGCGCAGATCCTCAAAGAGCACGGCTGGCGCATCGAGAACATCGACGCCACCCTGCTGTGTCAGCGCCCCAAGCTTGCACCCCATATCCCGGCCATGCGTGCCAATCTGGCGGCGGCTTTCGGCCTGCCGGTAGAGGCGGTAAGCGTAAAGGCCACCACGGAGGAGCATCTGGGCTTTACCGGCGAGGGGCTGGGCATTGCCGCCCATGCAGTCGCCCTAATCGAAGCTGTGTAAGGGGGGCACACACGCATGACATTGAATGCGATCATCGCAAATTTTCAGACCTTTAAAATTGTCGATCTGCTGGATATCATCATCATCGCGTTCCTGATCTACCAGCTGCTGGGCATCATCAACCGCACCCGCGCCGGGCAGCTGGCCAAGGGCGCGCTGCTGGTCATGGTCGTGTATCTGGTAGCCAACACCCTGAATATGCGCACCGTTACATGGCTGCTCAACTCGCTGCTGCAAGTCGGTCTGCTCACCCTTGTGGTGCTGTTCCAGCCGGAGATCCGCCGTGCGCTGGAGCGCATGGGGCAGACCGACCAGTGGGCCTCCAAGCTGTTCAACGTAAAAGGGCGCTACAACGACCCCAGCCTCAAGGGCGCGTGGCGCAGCGCCATCATTGCCATCTGCGATGCAGCCGAGCGCTTTTCCGAGACCAAGACCGGTGCGCTCATCGTGCTGGAGCGCCACACCAACCTTTCCGAGATCGTGCGCACCGGCACCCCGGTGAACAGCGCGGTCAATCTGGAAGTGCTGGGCACCATCTTCTACGAGGGCACCCCCCTGCATGACGGCGCTGCCATCATCGAGAACGGCCGCATCAAGGCGGCGGGCTGCGTGCTGCCCCTTTCCAACAATCTGGATCTGGGCAAAGATATGGGCACCCGCCACCGCGCCTGCCTTGGCATTGCGGAAAACTCCGACGCCATTGCCATCGTGGTCAGCGAGGAGACCGGTATCATCTCTATGGCAAAAAATGGTGTGCTGATCCGTCATTTTGACCGCCAGAGCCTGTATACCCGCCTGATCGACGAAATGATCCCCAAGGAGTCTACGGTGGAAAAGAACACCGCAGACAGCTGGGTGGAACAGGCAAAGAAGCTGTGGAACTGGATCAGCCAGAAGGGGGAGGACGAGCAGCAATGAGCAACCAGCCGAATAAGCCGAACGACGTAAAGTCTGCCGTCCGCAAAAAAAAGAATCTTCTGGATGACCGCCGCATCCGGCTGGCACTGTCCGTGCTGGGTGCCATCGTTGCATGGATGGTGGTCACCATCATCGTCCAGCCCGGCACCACCAACACCATTTATAATGTGCCGGTGGATTACACCTACGACTCCGCTGCCTACACCTCCCGGGGCCTGAGCATCGTCAGTGCCGAGGATAAGACCGTGAACCTGAAGCTCTCCGGCGATGGCTACACCATCGGCGGGCTGAGGGCCTCGGATTTTGTGGTCTACCCGGACTGGTCCAGCGTGCGCGACAGCGGCGAAAAGACCCTGCGGCTGCTGGTGCGCGGCGCAAACGGTCTGCTCAACGGTGTGACCGTGACCATGGAGGGCAGCAACAACACGGTGGACGTGGTGTTTGACGTGGTGGAGGAAAAGACCCTGCCCGTTACCGTTACCACCAACTATCTGCGCGTTGCAGACGGCTATATCCTTTACAGCACTGAGGTCTCCAAGGAGAACGTCACCCTGTCCGGCCCCAGCAGCGAGCTGAGCAAGGTGGCTACCTGCACCGCTGAAGCGTCTTACAACAGCGAGCTGACCGAGTCGGTCACGCTGGACACCCCCCTGCGCTTCTACACCAGCGGCGGCAAGGAGGTCAAGTTCCAGTACACCACGCTGGAAGAGAGCAACGTGGACGTGACGCTGCAAGTGTACAAGATGGCGACCCTGCCGGTGAAGGTGAACTTTATCAACGCACCGCGCGGGTTCGATAACTCGGTGCTGAGCTATGCCCTCAGCTGCAAGCAGCTCAAGGTGGCGGGCCAGGCAGAAAAGATCGACGCCTTGTCCACCTTGTCCATCGGCACCATCGACCTTTCCACCTTCAGCCTGAACAAGGTGTACGAGATGCCCATTGAGCTGCCGACAGATATCTATCTGCTGGACAATATCTCCACCATTACAGTCAGCTTTGACTGCTCCGGGCTGGAGACCAAGACCATGAACCTGCCCGCCAGCTGCGTGCAGGTGGTCAACCTGCCCTCTACCTATCAGCTGACGGTGGAGACCGAGCGTCTGATGAACGTCATCCTCTGCGGTCCCAAGGGCGCTATGGAGACCCTGACCCCCGAGCAGGTGGTCATTGAGATCGACGCCGAGGACTTTGCCGTGGCCACCGGCCAGCAGAACATTGCCTGCCGGCTGTATGTGCCCTCCAACGGCAAGATCTTTGCGCTGGGCAGCTATGTGCTGCAATGCCGCATTGAAAGCAACTAAATTTAAAGGAAAACACAACAAATGATTCTGGTTCGCAACATCCGTCTGCCCCTCTCCGCAGGGGAGCCGCAGGCATTTGAAAAGGCGCTGCACACCCTGCGGGTGCCCCGCAGCAAGGTAGAGCACACCGGCGTGGCAAAGCTATCGGTGGATGCCCGCCACGGCCAGCCCAAGCTGGTGTATACCGTGGCGGTCACCCTCAGGCAGCCCGGGGAGGAAACCGCCCTTGCGGCGCGCTGCCCGGACGCCGCCCTGCACCGCCGGGCAGACTTTACCCTGCAACCCGGCACCCAGCCGCTTGCGCACCGCCCTGTGGTGTGCGGACTGGGCCCGGCGGGGCTGTTTGCCGCCCTACTGCTGGCACGGCAGGGGTACCGCCCCATCGTGCTGGAGCGCGGCCCTGCGCTGGATGCCCGTGTGCAGGCGGTGGAGCACTTTTCCGCCACCGGTCAGCTGGACCCCAACGCCAACATCCAGTTCGGCGAGGGCGGCGCGGGCACTTTCTCGGACGGCAAGCTGACTACCCGCATCGGGGATGAACTGTGTGATTTTGTCACCGAGGTGTTTTTGCAGCACGGTGCCCCGGCAGAGATCGCGTGGAAGCAAAAGCCCCATGTGGGCACCGACCTGCTGCGCGGCGTCATTACCTCCATCCGCAAGGAGATCGAGTCTCTGGGCGGCGAGGTGCACTTCAACACCGCCCTTACCGGGCTGGAACGCAAAAACGGTCAGCTGGTGGGCATCACTACTACAAATGGCAGCTTTGCCTGCGAGACACTGGTGTTTGCAGTGGGGCACTCGGCACGGGATACCTTCAGCATGCTGATGGACAGCGGCCTTGTGCTGGAATGTAAGCCCTTCAGCGTGGGTTTCCGCGCCGAGCACCTGCAAAGTGAGATCGAAAAAAGCCTGTACCACGAAGCCGCCGGGCATCCGGCGCTGCCCCGGGGCGAGTACCAGCTCTCCCAGCACGTCGGCGACCGGTGCGTGTACACCTTCTGTATGTGCCCCGGCGGTCAGGTGGTGGCTTCTGCCAGTGAGGAAGAGCGCGTTGTGACCAACGGCATGAGCTACCACGCCCGCAGCGGCAAAAACGCCAATGCGGCGGTGGTGGTCAGCGTAGGCGGGGCGGATTTTGCCAACGACCCCCGCCGCGCCATTGCCTTTCAGCGGGAGCTGGAGGCAAAGGCCTATGCAGCAGGCCGGGCAGCCGGGGCTTACGCCGCCCCGGCAGAAAACGTACAAAGCTTTCTGGAAGGGCGCGGGCAGCTGCGCATCGGCAGCGTACAGCCCACCTACGACCGCGGCGTGACCGCCGCAGACCTCGGCGCACTGCTGCCCGGAGAACTGGCGGACACCCTGCGGGCGGGTCTGCGCGCTTACGAGCGCAAGATCGCGGGCTACACTGCGCCGGACGCCATCCTGACCGGCCTCGAGACCCGCACCAGCAGCCCGGTGCGGCTCAAGCGGGAAGAGGACTTTGTGTGCACCCAGCTGGCAGGGCTTTACCCCTGCGGAGAGGGTGCGGGATATGCGGGCGGCATTATGAGCGCCGCCGTGGATGGTCTGCGGGTGGCCCGCGCCATCATCAGCCGGTATGCACCGGCAGAAGGGTGAGAAAATTTTGATGTACGATCGTGAAAACGATAACCGAAATAACGAAGGCCGACAGGTACAGCAGGAGCTGGAGGATCAGCTGCGCGCCTTTGGCGACACCATAACCGATGCTTTTGCCCACGGCTTTGAGGGCAGGGGCATGGACATCGGCGACCGGGCGTGGGATGTGGGCAAAGCCGCTGTCCATGCAGCCAACTACGGTATCGGAGAGGCCGCAAAGGCCTTCCGGCAGGGGCGCAGAGGCTATCCCTACGGGGATGCAAAGCAGACCTCCAACGAAGGTGCTGCGGATGCCGATGCCGCCGGGATGCCCGGCTGGTTCCGGCAGATCTTCGCGAAGCCGGAGCCGACCCCGGTGGAAAACATCCGCATCAGCGCAAAAAAGCGGCACAGCGCAGGCTGTACTTTGCTGGCTGTGGGCATCACCTTTGCGGCCACCTTTGGCATCGCTGGAATCAGCTGCCTTGGCGTGGCAGCAGCGGCTACCCCCATCTGGGTGCAGGACGTTGCCCAGTACGTTGTGGGCGGCGAGCTGCTTACCGAAGCGGCTATGACAGCCCTGGAATTCTGCGGCGGCATCTTTACCTTGCTGGCATGTGGCTTTGGTGCCATGATCGCCGCCGGTGTCTCCCGGCTGTCGGCCTCCAAAAAACTGGGGGCGTTGGCAGATGCAGCGGAAAAGCTGAACGCGCAGAAGGGGTTGGCGGTGGAGATGCTGGCAGACCTGACCCACCAGACGAAGAAAAAGGTGTTGAAAAAGCTGCGCAGCTACATCCATAAGGGCTGGCTGAACGCATGGCTGGACGATGATACCGAGACGCTCTACCTGACGGCAGAGGACTACCGCGCCGCCAAGGAAGCTGCCGCTGCCGCCGCGCAGCCGCAGCCGGAAAAGGAAGAAACCGGCGATGCTCCGCTCAGTCTCGATACCGCCCGCCGCTTTGCTGCCGTGCTGGAAAAAGAGCAGCAGCTTATGCAGGACGCGCAGGCGCGGGAAGAACTGGCCGCCATGCACAAGACCACTACCGCCATCTGCGACTGGCTGGAAGCACACCCGGAAAGCCAGCCCAAGACCCGCCGCTTTGCGGAATATTATATCCCCACCACCCTCAAGCTGCTGCACACCTATAACGATGTGCAGGGGCAGCAGGGCGAAAACGCCGAGACCATCCGCCGGGATATCGCGGGCATCCTGCATACCTTGAATCAGGCGTATGAGAACCTGTACAACAATCTGCTTTCGGACGTAGCCATGGATATTTCTTCCGAGATCGCCGCTTTGCAGGGAATGCTGGCCAACGATGGCCTGACCGGGAGGGAATTTGAATGACCTACCGTGCTTGGGAACAAAAACCGCTGGACCGCACCGCTGTGCGGGAGCTGACCGCCGCCATTGCCGAGCAGGCAGCGGCACAGCTGGAAGAGCAGGCCATGGACGAAGCGCCGTGGTCAGACGAAAAATATAAGGCTGTGCTGGCGGCGCAGCAGAAGGAAAACGCTCTGCTAGCGGGCATCCTTGCCGCCCGGGGCATCACCGACCCCGCCGAAGCGCTGACCTTACTGGCAGGGGAGGAGGAGCTTTCCGACCCCGCCCTGCTGACCGATATGGACGCCGCCTGTCAGCGCATCTGGCAGGCCATTGATAACGGCGAGACCATCGCGGTGTTCGGCGATTACGACGTGGACGGTGTGACTGCCACTGCCCTGCTGTATCAGCACCTCAAGGGCATGGGCGCAACCGTCAAGTGTATGCTGCCCAGCCGCGAGGGGGACGGTTACGGCCTGTCCAAAAACGCTATCCAGTCCATGCACAACAAGGGCTGCACCCTCATCGTGACGGTGGACAACGGCATCTCTGCCGTGGAGGAAGCCGAGTTTGCGGCTTCGCTGGGCATGGATTTGATCATTACCGACCACCATCTGCCGCCGGAGACTTTGCCCAAGGCGGTGGCCGTGGTGGACCCCCGCCGGAAGGACGACCACAGCCCCTTCAAGGGTCTGTGCGGCGCGGGCGTAGCGTTCAAGCTCTGCGCCGCGCTGGACGGCTGTCCGCCGGAGGAGATGCTGGATTACTGCGGCGACCTTGCCGCAGTGGGCACTGTGGCGGACGTGATGCCGCTGGTGGGGGAGAACCGCACCCTTGTCAAGGCCGGGCTGCGGCAGCTGCAACAGACCGACCGCCCTGGCTTTGGGGCACTTTTAGAGGAAGTCGGCCTTGCGGGCAAGCCTATCACTGCCGAGAATATCAGCTACGCCATCGCGCCCCGCATCAATGCGGCAGGCCGCATGGATAACGCCGTTACCGCTTTGCAGCTGGTGCTCTGCGAGGACCCGGACAGGGCTGAGGAGCTGGCGCACAAGCTTGGCGAGATCAACGCCCACCGGCAGGAGACCGAGCAGCAGATCTTCAAAGCCGCCGAGGAATTGCTGGAGCAGCAGCCCGAGCGGCTGGACGACCGCATCATGCTGCTGTGGGGACGGGACTGGCATCCCGGTGTCATTGGCATCGTGGCGTCCCGGCTGGTGGAGCGCACCGGCCGCCCGGTCATCGTGGTCACCATTGATGAGCACGGCGAGGGCAAGGGCAGCGGACGCAGCGTGCAGGGCTTTAACCTGCACGCCTGCATCGGCTCCTGTGCCGACCTTCTGGTGCGCTACGGCGGCCACGCCATGGCGGCGGGACTTTCCGTCCGGGAAGAAAACCTGCCCGAGCTACGCCGCCGCCTGAACGACTGGGCGGCCCGGGAGTGCCCGGTGCTGCACACCCCGCCGCTTACCTGTGACGTGACCATCCATCTGGACCGTATCACGGTGGAAAGCGTGCGGCACTTGGATCAGCTGGCACCCTACGGAGCCGAGAACCCCACCCCGGTTTTCCTGCTGCAAAGTGCCGTGGTGGACGGCGTATACCCGGTATCGGAGGGGCGGCACAGCCGCCTGCGGCTGCGGCAGGGCAATAGCTGCCTGTACGCCGTCTGGTTCGGGATGCCCGCCGAGCAGCTGCCCTATGCGCTGGGCGATGTGGTGGATGCGGCACTGAACCTTTCGGTGTACGAGTCTGCCCGGGGCGCGCAGCTCTCCGGCCGCATCATCGACCTGCACCCGGCAGGGCTGGGCGCAGAGCTGGCGCGGCAGGCTGCACTGGTGCAGGCGCTGCGCCGGGGCACCCCCCTGACCGAAGAACAAAAGAAACAGATCGCCCCTGCCCGCACGGATATCATTGCCGTGTACCGGGAACTGCAGTCCCGCCGCTGGCACGCCGAGGACTTGCAGCCCCTGTGCGCAAAGCTGGGCGAGGAGCAGACCGGCAAAACGCTGGTGGCAGTTACCGCCTTGGAACAGGTGGGGCTGATCACCGCAGCGGAAAAAGGCGGGGCAAAATTCTGGGAGCTGGTGCCGACAGCAGGTAAAAAGAACCTTGCCGATGCCCCCATCCTGAAATGTCTGGAGGAACTATAAATGCCTGAGGGAAAGAAAAATACTGCCCCGGTCCCGTCTCCGGTACGGGACGAGGACGGCTACTCTGCCAAGACCCATCTGCACCAGCCGGTGCAGGAGACCGCCACCGTAGCCGCTACGGCACTGCTGGCAGACGCACCGGAGGGGGCGCTGCCCTCTGAGGTACGCCCGGAGATCGTAACGTGGGAAAAGCTGTGCGAGGCCATTCAGGCCAGCGGCAAGGCCTACAATATGGAGATGATCCAAAAAGCCTACGAGCTGGCCAACAACGCCCACAACGGCGTGTGCCGCCGCAGCGGCGAGCCCTATATCTGCCACCCGCTGGCAGTCGCCCGGCTGGTGCTGGATCTGGGCATGGACTCCGAGAGCATCGCCGCCGCCCTGCTGCATGACGTAGTGGAGGATACCCCCACCACGCTGGACGACCTGAAGTCCTCCTTTGGCGAGGAAGTGGCGCTGCTGGTGGACGGCGTGACCAAGCTGACCAAGATCCAGTTCTCCAATATTGAAGAATTGCAGGCCGAGAACCTGCGCAAGATGCTGCTGGCTATGAGCCGCGATGTGCGTGTAATGATCATCAAGCTGTGCGACCGGCTGCACAATATGCGCACCGGCGACGCCTGGCCGGAGCAGAAACGCCGCGACAAGGCCCGCGAGACCATGGAGGTGTACGCTCCCATCGCCAACCGCCTTGGCATCCTGAACGTCAAGGAGGAGCTGGAGGATCGCAGCCTGCATTATCTGGACCCTGTGGGCTACTCCGAGATCAGCCGGATGCTCAGCGAGCGCTCCGGCGAGGAGTTCCTTATCAAAGTGTCCGGCGTCATCGAGCGCCGTCTGGTGGAAAGTGGCATCGAGGGTGCCACCATCAAACGCCGGGTCAAGAGCATCTACGGCATCTACCGCAAGACCATCATGCAGAACAAGTCCTTTGACGAGATCTACGATATCTACGCGGTCCGTGTCATTCTGGATTCTCTGGCCGAGTGTTACAGCACCCTTGGCCTCATCCACGATATGTACCATCCGCTGCCCAACCGCTTTAAGGACTATATCTCCACCCCCAAGCCCAATGGCTACCAGAGCCTGCATACCACCGTCATCGGGCACGAGGGCATCCCCTTTGAGGTACAGATCCGCACCCGCAAAATGGACGAGCAGGCCGAGTACGGCGTTGCCGCCCACTGGAAGTACAAGGAAGGCCGCGAAGGCCATGATAAGCTGGATGACCGTCTGGCGTGGGTCAGCCAGCTGCTGGAAAACCAGCGCCTGAGCGAGGATTCCGGCAACCTGCTCCACGATCTGAAGAGCGACCTGCTGCCGGAAGAAGTGTTCGCCTTTACCCCCAAGGGCGATGTCATCAACCTGCCCACCGGTGCTACCTGCATCGACTTTGCCTACGCCATCCATTCGGCGGTGGGCAACCGCATGGTGGGCTGTAAGGTGAACAACCGCATGGTGCCCATCGACCATGTAGTGTCTACCGGCGAGATCATTGAGGTGCTGCTGGGCCGGACAGATAAGAGCCCCAGCCGCGACTGGCTCAAGATCGTGCGCACCAGCGAGGCCAAGAGCAAGATCCGCAACTGGTTCAAGAAGATGCGCCGGGAAGAGAATATCCAGCAGGGACGGGACGCCTTGGCCAAGGAGCTGCGCCGCGAGATGATCCTCATCCCGGACGACCAGCTGGATGACTTTATCGACAGCTGCTCCCGCCGGATGCGCCAGAACAGCGCCGAGGAACTGTACGCCGCCATCGGTTACGGCGGCATGACCATTGCCAACTGCCTGCCCAAGCTCAAGGAAGAGTGGCAGAAACTCAAGGCTGCCGAGGCCGAAGAGAATAAGTCGGTGGAGGATCTGCCCAAGGTAGACCTGAGCCGCGTGCACGCCACCGACGGCGTGGTGGTGGAGGGCTTCGATAACACCCCCATCAAGTTTGCCAAGTGCTGCAGCCCGTTGCCCGGCGACCCTATCGTGGGCTTTATCACCCGCGGCTTCGGTGTTTCCATCCACAAGCAGACCTGCGCCAACGCCGTTGCCAGCATGAAGGACCCCTCCAACGCCCCCCGCTGGGTCAAGGCCTACTGGGCAGACAGCGTCAAGGACAGCTACAAGGCCGGGCTGGAAATCATTGCCCTGAACCGCAACGAGCTGCTGCAGGACGTGCTCAGCGCACTGGCGGATATCCGGGTGCCCATCTATGCCATGAACGCCCGTCAGGTAGAAAACAACTGCGCCGTGGTCAGCCTGACCATCGGCATCAACAATACCGAGCACCTCAACCGTGTGGTGGCGCGCCTTTCCAAGGTGCGGGACGTGCTCAAGGTGACAAGGAGTTAAAGCAATGCGAGCAGTCATTCAGGCCGTATCCTCCGCCAGTGTGCGGGTGGAAGGCGGCGAGCCCCGCGCCATCGGGCCGGGCATCATGATCCTGCTGGGGGTCAGGGACACCGACACACTGGACATCGTGCCAAAACTTGCCGATAAATGCGCGGGTCTGCGCATTTTCCCGGATGCGGAGGGCAAGCTGAACCTGAGCGCCCGGGATCTGGGCTATTCTGCGCTGGTGGTCAGCCAGTTCACCCTTTACGGCGACACCAAAAAAGGCTACCGTCCCAGCTTTATCAAGGCTGCAAAGCCGCCCCTCTCGGTGGATGCCTACGAGCTGTTCCTTGCCGAGATGGCTAAGCACGGCCTCAAGGACGTGCAGCACGGCGAGTTCGGCGCGCACATGCAGGTGTCGCTGGTGAACGAAGGCCCCTGCACCATCATCATTGATACCGACGAGTGGAAAAAGAAGGAGTAACGATGCAAGGCTTTCACATTCCTGCGGCACCGCCGCTGTATACCAACACCTTTCTGCTCATCTCCGATGCAGGCCATGCCGTGGTCATCGACCCGGCGGCAGAGGTGCACAGCTACGACGAAATTTTAAAGCAGCACAACGCCACCCTTACCACCATCCTGTGCACCCACGGCCACTACGACCATGTGGGCAGTGCGGCTGCGCTGAAAGCAGAGTGGAACGCCACCCTCTACTGTGAAAAGGCAGACCTTGCCGGCGACCGGATGTACCCGCTTTCCGCTGCGGACTGCGGCTACACGGAAGGCGAGCAGATCGCAGTGGACGAGCTGCGCTTTACCGCGTGGCACACCCCCGGCCACACCCCCGGCAGCGTGGTGCTGCTGTGCGGTGAACATCTGTTCTGCGGTGATACGCTGTTTGCCGGCAGCATCGGCCGCACCGACCTTGAGGGCGGCAGCAGCGCACAGATGGCAGACAGCTTGCGCAAGCTGGCACAGCTGCCCATCCCCCGCGAAACACAGGTGCTGCCCGGCCATGGCGAATTTTCCATCTTTGGTGCGGAGCTGGACAACAACTACTATATCCGCAGCGCCCTGCGCGGCGGCAACGACATTTTTTAAAGAGAGAACGACATGAAGATCTATATCACTGGGCTGCCCTCCGGGTACGAGGTGGAGCACCTTGCCCGCCTGTTTTACCCCATGGCACCCTTGACCCTGACCCCGCCGGAGCCTGCTGAGGACTGCCTGTGGGCAGAAAAGACCGATACCGGTCTGCGGGTGCTGGTGCGGCAGGGGGAAAAGAGCAAAACGCTGGAAGCCCCGCTGCCGCTGCCGGTGGAGCAGGGCGGCGAAACCCCGGAGTTTGCCCTTGCCAGCTTGACCTACGATTTGCTGCGCCAGTGGACGGGCATCCGCCCGCCCTGGGGCAAGATGACCGGTGTGCGCCCTGTGCGGCTTATCCATGATAAGCGCGCCGCCGGGTGGAGCGCAGAGCAGATCGACCGTTTCTTTTTGCAGCGGTTCGACTGCTCAGAGCAAAAATACGCAATGGCGAAGGAAATTGCCGACCTGCAGGAGCCGATCTTGCAGCTGGGCAGTGCGCCCAAGACGTACAGTCTGTATATCGGCATCCCGTTCTGCCCCTCCCGGTGCAGCTATTGCAGCTTTGTCAGCTGCAATCTGGACCGTGACCGCAAGCTGGTGCAGCCCTATGTGGACTGCCTGTGCAAGGAGGTAGAAGAAATCCGGGTGCAGGCCGAGCGTGCCGGGCTGACCTTGTGCAGCATCTACATCGGCGGCGGTACACCCACCAGCCTTTCCGCTGCCCAGCTGCGGCAGCTCATGGGCACTGTGCGGGAGAATTTTGACCTGAGCAAGGTCGTAGAATATACCGTGGAGGCGGGCCGCCCGGACTGCACCGACGCCGAAAAGCTGGCAGTCATCAAGGAATACGGCGCTACCCGCATCTCCATCAACCCCCAGACCTTCTCGGACGAGGTGCTGGCAAACATCGGCCGCAAGCACTCGGCGCAGGATATTCTGGCCTGCTACGCCGATGCCCGCCGCGCCGGACACGAGGACATCAACATGGACCTCATTGCCGGTCTGCCCGGAGATACGGTGGAGGGCTTTGAGCACAGCCTGCGGCAGGCCATTGCCTTGCAGCCGGAGAATATCACTGTCCACACCCTTACCCTCAAGCGGGCGTCCCGCATCGTCATCGAGGATCAGAAGGAGAACGACTACGCGGACGTAGCCGCCATGCTGGAAAAATGCCATCTGCTGGCCGAAGCGGGCTACCGTCCCTATTACCTCTACCGGCAGAAGAATACGCTGCAGAATCTGGAAAACGTGGGCTGGTGCAAGCCGGGTCACGAGGGCTACTATAATATTTATATCATGGAGGAAGTCCAGACCATCCTCTCGGCAGGTGCGGGCGGCAGCACCAAACTGGTGGCCGATGGGGGCAAACGGATGCAGCGCATTTTCAATTTTAAGTATCCGAACGAGTATATCCAGCGCTTTGCGGAGGTACTGGACCGGAAAAAAGGAGTGGCTGAGTTTTATGATCACGATCTGGGTACCGAAACGACTGGTTGAAGTAGACCTCTATAATATAGCAGCCCGCAGCCCGCAGGCGCTGGCCGAGCTGAGCGAGAACAGCTATGCCCGGCGGGTGCAGTATGCCGCCCAGAAGGTGCGCGGCTCCGGGGCAAAGATCGTTATGCTGACCGAACCTTCCGCCAGCGGCAAGACCACCAGCGCCCACTGTCTGGCAAAGGCTCTGGTGCAGCAGGGCACTCCGGCACAGGTAGTCAGTCTGGACAACTTTTTTAAAGGCGCTGCCTACTACCCCAAAATGCCGGACGGCACGCTGGACTACGAAAACCTTGAAACGCTGGATCTGCCTCTGATCAAGCAGTGCCTGCACCAGCTCAGCGAGACCGGCAGGACAGAGCTGCCCATCTACGATTTTGCCACCGAGCAGCGCTCTGCCGAGGTAGAGCACATTGATTTGCAGGGCGGTGTGTGCATCGTTGAGGGCATCCACGCCCTCAACCCGGAGCTGACCGGCCTTGTGCCGGACGACCAGATCTACCGCATCTACGCCGGTCTGCGGGAGGAATACTGCATTGACGGCCGCCGGGTCATCAATACGCAGGATATCCGCCTGTGCCGCCGCACTCTGCGGGATGCCGCAGCCCGCGGCCGCAGCCCCGCCAAGACCCTTTCCATGTGGGACAGGGTGCTGGATGGTGAGACCCGGTATATCAAGGGCTTCAAGACCACCGCAGACTTCCTGCTGGACACCTCCTTTACCTACGAGCTGGGACTGATCTCCCGGCTGCTGGGCGAGGTGCGCCGTCAGTTCACGCTGGAGGGCCATAACGCCGAGCTGTGGGACGAGACTGCCCGCCGGTTTGAGCAGGTGAATCCGCTGCCGCTGGAACTGCTGCCCGCCGACAGTATGCTGCGCGAGTTCTACGGCAGCCGCGCCTAACCGGTGAAAAATGCGTAAAATTTGTTTCCAAACCAGCACCAAACTGTAAAAATTGCGGGGCATTCGTTGCAATTGCCATAACGCTGCGCTATAATGGGAATACGACCCCGGTATGGCGCAGGACGCGCCGCTATCTGCAGAGAATATACTGCCAGAATAAGAGAGGTGTCTTTTATGGATTTTAATAAGATCAAAGCAATGGGTCTGGAATATGCCGAAAAGGGCAAGAACGCCGCCATGGATCTGGCCGAAAAGGGCAAGACACAGGCGCTGCTGGTCAACGAGCAGGGTAAGCTGCTCAAGGCACAGCGTCAGCTGGGTGCACTGGTGTACAGCCTTGCCAAGGGCAAGGAGGAAAACCAGCCGCTGGTGGATAAATACATCGAGATGATCGATACCATCGAGCAGGAGATCACCCGCCTGAAGGCTACCCTGACCCCGACCGAGGCTGCTGAGGTGGACTACGAAGCCCCCGTGGAGGAGGCAGAAGAAGCCGCCCCGGAGCAGCCTGCTCAGCCTGCCCGCAAGACCTGCCCGCAGTGCGGTGCGCCCGTCTCGGACGATGCACTGTTCTGCAATAAGTGCGGCGCACAGCTGTAAGCCGATAACCGGAAAACTTTGCAACAGGGCGGTATCCCCCACAGGATGCCGCCTGTTTTTGTGAAAAGCGCAGAAAACCATGAACAAAGCGGGAAAATTGCGGCTTTTTGCTTGAAAAACCGCAAGCATTGCGGTAGAATCTACAATATCTTTTTGAAAAGGAGATGGAACGTGTGCTGGACTGGAGCCCACAGCCGCCCTATACGGCGGAGCAGCTGCTGCAGGTGATCCGCATCCTGCGGGACCCGGAAAACGGCTGCCCGTGGGATAAGGTGCAGACCCATGCGTCCATCCGCAAAAATTTTCTGGAAGAAACCTGCGAAGCGCTGGAAGCCATTGACGCAGACGATGCCGTTCTGCTCCGGGAGGAGCTGGGAGACGTGCTGATGCAGGTGGTGTTCCACGCCGCCATGGAGGAAGAGCGGGGACGCTTTACCTTTGAGGATGTGTGCCGCAACGTCTGCGAAAAGCTGGTGTTCCGGCACCCCAACATCTTTGCATCCTCCGCAGCGGAAAACGCCGGTATAAATGGCTGGGATGCGCTCAAAAATAAGGAAAAGGGACGCACCACCCTTGCCGATGAGCTGGCCACCGTGCCCGCTACGCTGCCCGCGCTCATGCGGGCGCAAAAGCTGCAAAAGCGTGCCGCCGGGCGTGGCCTTGGGCAGCAGGATGCAGCCGCAGCGCAGCATCAGCTGGAAGCTGCCGTGCAGGACTTTGGCAAGGCAGACGCCGCCGCAAAGCAGGAAGCCGCAGGCCAGCTGCTGTTTGCAGCGGTGAACGCCGCCCGGCTTGCGGGGGTGGATGCAGAAGAAGCACTGACCTTTGCGTCCAAGCGCTTTGCACAGCAGTGTCTGGAACAGGAACAACGCGGTACTCAGGTCGAATGACCTGCTCCGATAGAATGAGAGAATTCAAGACAAACATCAGATGGAGGCAAATAATATGACCAAGACTGACTTGATCGCACAGGTTGCGGCAAACACCGAAATGAGCAAGAAGAGCGCAGAGCAGGCTGTCAACGCCGTTTTTGAGGCACTGGGCAAGGCCATGACCGAGGGCGAAAAGATCAGCATCTCAGGCTTTGGCACCTTTGAAGTGCGCGAGCGCGCCGAGCGTCAGGGCATCAACCCCCGCACCCGCGAGCCCATCACCATCGCTGCTTCCCGCAGCATCGTGTTCAAGCCCGGCAAGTCCCTGAAGGACACCCTGTAATCGGTTCTGTCACGCCGCCGCTGCCTGCACAAGGTGCGGCGGCTTTTTTGCTGAAAGGAAAGGAATAACACCAATGCGTCTGGATAAATATCTCAAGGTCTCCCGTCTCATCAAGCGCCGCACCGTGGCAAACGAGGTGGCGGATGCAGGCCGCATCCTCATCAACGGCAAGGTGGCAAAGGCTAGTCAGGCTGTCAACGCCGGGGACATCATCGAGGTCACCTTCGGCAACCGTCCCATCAAGGTGCGGGTACTCTCGGATGTGGAGCCCCGCACGAAAGACGTTGCCCGCGAGATGTACGAGGTGATCGCGGAATAACCGCCCTGCCTGCCCGCATACAATGCTGGCAGAGGGGGACTGCCTATGGAAAAAGCTGCCGCAAAGCCGCCGCTGCCCCATGATCTGATCTTGGAAAGCCGCAGCAGGCTGACCGTCACAGGAGTGCAAAAGGTGCTGCATTGCAGCGCCGAAAGCGCCGCGCTGGAGACCGGCAAGGGCATTCTGCATCTGTCCGGCGCGCAGATCAGTATGCAGACGCTGGACTTGGAAGCAGGGGAAGCGAAGCTGACCGGGCGGTTCGATGGGCTGGAATACACCGCCGCCCGCGCAGCCGGGGGCTTCTGGCACCGGCTGTTGCGCTGATGGTGCAGGTGCTGCTGCCCGCCCGGCTCTTGCAGGAAGCTGCCGCCTGTGCTGCGCTGGGCGCTGCCCTTGGCGTGGTACGGTCATTTTTGCCGGTGCGGGGCAGGGCGGTATTTGTGCCGGATGTGCTGCTTTCCGGCGCGGTACTGCTGGCGTGCCAGAGCTACGCCGCCGGGTACAGCACCGCCGGGGTGCTGCGGTGGTACATGGTGGCGGCAGCCTTTGCCGCCGCCCTTTGCGCTGCCGGGGTGCTGGGCGTCCCGCTGCGGGCGCTGGGGCAGGGGATAGGCGCTGTTTTGCGCCTGCCCGGCCATATTTTGCACCGTCTTGCGTTGCAGCCCTTGCGCCGCCGCCGCGCTGCGGCCAAAACTGCCCGCAAATTACGCCGGAACGCGGAAAGCACCGCAAAAAAATCCAAAAAGAACTTGCCAAACCAGCGGGCATTGTTGTATAATTCAAACGTATCAAAGTAAGAGAACAGACGCAGAAGGTCTGCTGTTCAGACAGGAGCGTAAGGCAATGACGAATACGGGACGCAAAAAGCGCAGAAAGAATGCAGTGGTCACCATGGCGTTCCGCCTGTTTTTCGTGCTGCTTTTGCTGAGTATGCTGGCGGCTTATATCTCCAATCAGGTCACCATCAGCTCCAAGCGGGCAGAACTGGAAACACTGAACGAACAGGTGGCGCAGCAACAGACGGAAAATCAGGAACTGCAGCGCGTACTGAGCGGCGATGCCGACCAGATCACCGAATGGGTCGCACGCGACTCTTACAACTACGCCGCACCCAACGAGCGCATCTTTGTGGATGTGACCGGTAACTGACCACGCGGCAGGTCGAGAGTATTTGGAAAGCAAGGAGTATTGAGTTTTGGCAATTGAGGTAGGGAACGTATTCGAAGGCCGCGTGACCGGTGTAAAGCCCTTTGGCGCATTTGTTGCGCTGCCGGAGGGGCGTGTCGGCATGGTCCACATTTCCGAGGTATCTAACGAGTTCGTGCAGGATATCAACACCGTGCTGCACGATGGCGACGAGGTTAAGGTGCAGGTCATCAACATTGCACCGGACGGCAAGATCGCGCTGTCCATCAAGCGGCTGCTGCCCCCGGCTCCGCGTCAGCCACGGGAAGGCCGCCCCGCAGGCCCCCGTCTGGGCGGTTTCCGCAATGGGCAGGAGGGTGGACGCTCCGGCGGTCGCGGCGCAGGCCGTGCCCCCCGTGAGGGCGGCAGAGGCTCTGCCCGGGAGGCTGCACCCCGCGTGTGGCAGCCCAAGGCACCTGCCCGCTCCGACAACCTGAGCTTTGAGGACATGATGAGCCGCTTCAAGAGCCAGAGCGAGGAGAAGATGGCGGATCTCGATCACGAGACCAACAACCGCCGGGGCGGTGGCTACGCGCCCCGCAGCCGCCGTGGCCGCTGAGCCATTGCATCAGCTGGGATCATAAGGAACACAGGCAGGCCTGTCCCCGGTCGGACAGGTCTGTTTTTTCGGTACAGAACAGAAAGGAACTACCATGCCCGCAAAATTTGAACTGATCGCGCCCTGCTTTTTCGGGTGCGAATCCACCGCTAAATTTGAGCTGACCCGCATCGGCGCAGAGAACATCCGGGTGGAGGATGGCCGTCTGAGCTTCTGCGGCGGGGCAGAGATGATCGCCGCCGCAAACCTCAACCTGCGCACCGTGGAGCGCGTGATGCTGCTGCTGGCACGTTACAAGGCCACCACCTTCGACGAGCTGTTCGACGGCGTGTATTCCATCCCGTGGGAGGAGTTCCTGCCCGCGGACGCTGCTTTCCCGGTCACCGGCTCTTCCCTGAGCAGCCAGTTGACCAGCATCCCCGCCTGCCAGAGCGTCATCAAAAAGGCAGTGGTCAAGCGCCTGATGAAAGGGCACCGCACCACCGTGCTGCCCGAGAGCGGCGTGGAGTACAAGGTGCGCTTTATGCTGCGCAAAAATGTGTGCGAGATCATGCTGGACACCACCGGCGAGGGTCTGCACAAGCGCGGCTACCGCCGCAATGCCATGGAAGCCCCCCTGCGTGAGACGCTGGCGGCTACCATCGCCGACCTTGGCCGCGTGCGCCGCGACAGCCTGGTGGAGGATCCTTTCTGCGGCAGCGGCACATTGCTGATCGAAGCCGCACAGAAGGCCATGAACATCGCCCCGGGTCTGAAGCGCCGCTTTGCCGCCGAGCGTTACAGCTTTGTGCCCGCTGCCCTGTGGGCAGAGCAGCGCCAGAAGGCACTGGCGGAGTCCAAGCTGGACGTGGGCTTTGAGGCCTTTGGCTACGATATCGACCCCGCCGCCGTGGCACAGGCCAACGTCAACGCCAAGCTGGCCGGTGTGGAAAATCGCTGCCACTTTGAGGTGGCCGATGTTGCCACCTTTGCCGCAAAGCCGGAAGCCATCGTGCTGACGAACCCTCCCTATGGCGAGCGTCTGGGCACCATTGAGGGCGCTGCCAAGCTGGCGCGCACGCTGGGACAGCAGATGGAAGCAAACCCCTGCGCCGGCCTGTACGCCATTACCGCCGATATGGACTTTGAACTGCACTACGGCAAGCGCGCCAACAAGCGCCGCAAGATGTACAATGGCATGATCCCCTGCCAGCTGTATATGTACTATAACGCCCCCAAGACCGAAAAGATGGCAAAGCCCATGCCCAAATCCGGCTTTGACGGCAAGCGCACCCATTTTGAAAAGAAGTAAGGGCATTTGATCGCCTGCCCCGGCAGATGTTACACCGGAAAAGTGTGTCTTTTACCGGGAAAATCCGACACAAACACCCACAGCCTGCCTTTTGCACAAAAGAGACGGTCTGCGGGTGTTTTTTTGTTGGAGAAAACGATTTCACAAAATTCGGCATAATGACAAATTACAGCAGTTTTTGCATCCGGTAGTTGCGTTGCCGAACAAAAAGGATTATACTAACCTTATTGACCGCAGGATACAAAAACTGTACAGAAAGGATGGCTGGCTCTTATGAAGGGACGGATGCGGCCCTATCTGCCGGAACTGACGATCCGGGACTACAACACCTATATGCGTTACCTCCGCGGGGTGCGGCGGCAGATGTATAAGTCTTACGGCTTCTACGCCTGCCATCTGCTGCGCACCAACGGGGTGCTGTTTGCCATCCTGTCCGACAGTCTGGCGGGGCGTATGCCTACCTGCAAACGGCAGCGGGTGCCCGGCACGCCGTTCCGGCGCAGCATGATGTGCCAGACGCTGGGCATCCGGCAGGCGGCGCAGACGGAGATCCTGATGGGCTGGCATAATTTGCAGGACCGCAGGTACAGCGAGCTGCGCCCGGTAAAGCGCGTGCGCCGCGCAGTGGACAAGCTGCTTCTGCGCCGCGCCTACGAGAAAGCGCGGCAGGAGAACCCGGCGCTGGAGCGGCTGTTTGTGCAGGAGCGGGAGCAGGCGGTGGTGCAGATGAACCTGAGCGCCAAAAACTATGCCCTTGCCGCTGAGCCCATGAGCAACATCTACGGCGCTTTGTACTCCACGCTGGCTACGGACGACCACAACCAGCGCAAGAGCATGCGGTACATCGGCAGCTGCATCGGCCGCATCTTCTATCTGCTGGATAAGGCCGAACGCTTTGAAGCAGACCGCCGCAACGGTCAGTACAACGTGTTTGTGGTCAATGAGCTCAACGGGCAGGCTGCCGCCATGGAGAACGCCCGGCGGCAGGCGCTGGCTGCGGTCAACGACCTGATGCGGGCTTACAAGATGCTGGATCTCAAGCTGAACGACACCCTGCTGAACAATATCATGATCCTGGGCCTGCAGCACGCGGTCTACCCGCTGGAACAGGATGCCGACACCGAAAAATGGGAGATCCCATGAAAAAACGAAAAAGCAAAAGCTGGGCCATGGCCTACTGCGGCATGGCGGCGGCACTGTGCGTGGCACTGATGCTGCTGGGCACCATCATCCCCATAGCCATGTTCATTGCACCGTCGGTGGCCAGCTTTCTCATCGCAACGGTATGCATGGAGTGCGGCATCACCATGGCATGGACGGCCTACGCCGCCGTCAGCCTGCTGGGGCTGCTCTTTGTGCCGGATAAGGAGATCGCTTTGATCTTCACGGTGCTGCTGGGCTATTACCCACTGATAAAGCCCAAGTTTGACCGCATCCGTCCCCGGGCTTTGCAGCTGGTGTGCAAGCTGCTGCTGTGCAACGCGGCGGTGCTGGCGATGTACAGTCTGCTGCTGGTGGTAGTACCGGCGGGCAGCGTCTCGCAGGAGCTGCGCACCACTGCGCTGGCAATGACCCTGCTCACGCTGGCTATGGGAAATGTAGCCTTTGCCCTGTACGACCGCGCACTGTGCAATCTGCTGCTGCTATATAAATTGAAGTGGCAGCCCAAGCTGCATAAAATGCTGGGGATGCACTGAATCCCCAAAAACCATTGAAAGAAGGAATGTGTACTACAAGCTGACGCAAAGCGCCGGGCCACACGGGTGACAGCCATGAGGGTGACGAGGAGAGGAATCATCGAAAGATTCGGCGGGTGTTTCTCCGGCTGAAGGCTATACCAGCCGCAGAACAGGGCAAAAACCGGCAGCAATACCGAAACAGAACCCTGCAAAGAAAGCCATACAAGAACATAGACTTTGATAGAGGAAACTGACTGTGCAGCAGCGCATTTCGGCGCGCCGCAGTCGGTCTGGAGGTATTTTGTATGTGTGGCATTGTAGGTTATGTTGGCACGCGCAGCGCCCAGCAGGTGCTGCTGGACGGCTTGGAAAAGCTGGAGTACCGCGGGTACGATTCTGCCGGTGTGGCGCTCACCCAGCGGGACGGCATCCGCGTGGTCAAAAGCAAGGGGAGGCTCGCCACCCTGCGCAGCAAGCTGGAAGAGCTGTCGCTGCCCCAGAGCGGCTGCGGCATCGGCCATACCCGCTGGGCGACTCACGGCGAGCCCAGCGATGTGAACAGCCACCCGCACTCCACGCCCCGGGTCAGCATCGTGCACAACGGCATTATTGAGAATTACGGCGCTTTAAAGGAGCGCCTGATTGCTAAAGGCTACACCTTTGCCAGCGAGACCGACACCGAGGTGCTTGTAAAACTCATCGACAGCTGCTATCATGGTGAGCCGTTGCAGGCATTGCAAGCTGCGCTTGCCAAGGTGCGGGGCAGCTACGCGCTGGCAGTGCTGTTCAAGGACTACCCGGACACCATCTTTGCGGTCAAGCGGGAAAGCCCGCTCATCGTGGGCTGGGGTGAGGACGAAAACTTTGTGGCGTCCGATATCCCGGCGCTGCTCAAGTATACCCGCCGGTACAGCGTGCTGGAAGAAGGGGACATGGCCGTGTGCACGGCACAGGGCATCCGCTTCTATAACGAGTTCGGCGAGGCGGTGGAGCGCGAAAAGCTGACCGCAGATTGGGACATGGAGGCCGCCGAAAAGGGCGGCTACCCCCACTTTATGCTCAAGGAGATCAACGAGGAGCCCGCCGCCATCACGGCTACGGTCAGCCCCCGGGTGGAGAACGGCCTGCCGGAGCTGCGCGTCCCGGAACTGACGGACGAAAAGCTGCGCAGCATCGGCACGGTGCATCTGGTGGGCTGCGGCACGGCAATGCACGCCGGTATGGTGGGCAAGACCGCCATTGAGACGCTGGCACGGGTGCCTGCAGAGGTGGATATCGCCAGCGAGTTCCGCTACCGCGACCCCATTCTGAAGCCGGAGGATCTGGTCATCATTATCAGCCAGTCCGGCGAGACCAGCGATACGCTGGCGGCTCTCAAGCTGGCTAAGAGCCGGGGCGTGCCGGTGCTTGCCATCGTGAACGTGGTGGGCAGCAGCATTGCCCGGGCAGCGGACTACGTCATGTACACCTACGCCGGGCCGGAGATCGCGGTAGCGTCCACCAAGGCCTATATGGTGCAGCTGTGCGTGCTGTACCTGTTTGCCCTGCGCTTGGCCTACGCGCGCGGGCAGCTGACCGAAGAAAAGACCAAGTACTACACCGCCCAGCTGCTCCACGCATCCGAAGTCATCAAGCCCCGCCTTGCCGATTGCGAGCAGATCAAGTACCTTGCCAGCCGCTATGTGAACACCCAGAGCTGCTTTTTCATCGGGCGCGGGTTCGACTACGCCCTCTCGCTGGAGGGCAGCCTGAAGCTGAAGGAAATCAGCTATGTGCATTCGGATGCTTACGCGGCAGGGGAGCTGAAGCACGGCACTATCAGTCTGGTCACGGACGGTGTGCCGGTCATTGCGCTGGCTACCCAGAAAAACGTCTACGAAAAGACCATCTCCAACGCCAAGGAGACCCGCAGCCGCGGCGCGCGGGTGCTGCTGTTCACCACCAAGGATGCGGAGGTGCCGGAGGGCGTTGCCACCGAGGTCATCCGCTTGGACGAGTACGACGACATCCTGATGCCGTTACAGCTTATTGTACCGCTGCAATTGTTTGCCTATTACATGGCTGTACTGCGCGGCTGCGACGTGGATAAGCCCCGCAACCTTGCCAAGAGCGTAACGGTGGAGTGACAGGCGAGAGGACGATTTGAAATGGCCGCTGCGCTGCTTTGGCCATATTCAGCGGAAAGATGATTAGAACTGTGGTTCAGAAACGCCTGCGGGCGTTTCTGAACCACTTTTTCACAAGAAGAGAGGCTCTTTAGGGGATGGCTTTTCCCGTGAAAAGTCAAGTCTGGAAAAATCTGCGGAGTCTCCAGACTTGTTTATAACTTATAACAAAAAACCGCCCGCTGCACAAAATGCTGTGCAGCGGGCGGTCGATTATGCAGGGGAGGGGGCGCTTACCAGAACCAGTAGCGCTTCTTGAGCACGATGTAGGCCACGGCGATGATGATAATCACCACGCCGCCTGCGATGAAGAAGGTCCAGTTGATATCACCGAACCGCAGGTTCTGGTTGGTCAGCAGGTAGCGTCCGGCAGTGTCGGCGGTGATCACACCGTCCTTGTAGCTGTTCAGGTACTGCCACTTGTTGCTGATGGTGTTGTACAGGTACAGGCGGGAGTAAGCGCTCACGTCCAGCTCCAGCTGCACCGCACAGGGAAGGGTGCGGCCGTTGTCCAGCTCAAACTCCAGCCCCTCTTCACTCTCGGTGAAGGTGATGGCGGTGTCGATCTCGCTGGTGGTGCTCTTCACGTCCTTACCGGAAACGTTCAGGGTGTAGCCGTCGCCCACCACGCACAGGGTCTTGCCGGTGGTGCGCAGGGCGTTCAGGATCTCGCCAGTCACGGTGGGCACCTCAGACTGGGCGAACACCACCTGATCCTCCGTGCTGTCCTGAATGGTCTGCACCACAGGATCCAGCGGGATGGAAGTACTGTCGTCCGGGGTGTCAGTGCTGTCATTGCCGCTGTCGCTGCCAGAGGAAGCAGCGGCCGAGCGGTTCACGATGACCGTGACCATGGCAGTGGCCTTGCCGTTGGAGATGGTAATGGAGGTAGAGCCAGTGCCTACCGCCGTGACCACGCCCGTGGGGCTGACCGTGGCAATGCTGCTGTTGCCGGACTTGAAGGTGAAGGACTGGGATGCACTGGCGGGGGTAGCCTTAGCTGTGATGGTGCGGGTGGCACCGGGCTTGAGCACGATGTAGTTGGTGCTGGGAGTGATCACCTGTCCGCTGTTGCTGGATGTAGTGCCGCTTGTGCCAGCGGAGGAATCTGTGGGCAGCGCAAGCACTGTAACGGTGGTGGTGGCTACCACCGAGCCGCAGGTGGCGGTAATGGTGGCTTTGCCGGGGGCTACGCCGGTCACGCGGCCAAAGCTGTTTACTGTGGCGATCTTCTCGTTAGAGGAGGTCAGGGTGACGGTGGCGTAGTTGGAGGCGGAGGTGGGGCGCACCTGCAGGGAAGCCGACACCGAGTTGCCCACATAGATGGTGTTGGAGGAGAGGGCAAGGTCCATCTCGGTCACGATCATGGAGGAGTCCATAGACACCACGATGGTGTAGGCGCAGATCTGGTTGCCGGCGGCTGCTGTAACGGTGGCGGTGCCAACGCCCACAGCCTGTACCACGCCGCTGCTGCTTACAGTAAGCACGCTGCTGTCATCGGTCAGAAAGACCACAGTGTCGGTGCTGTAACTGGGCTTGACCACGGGGGACAGCTGCTGGGAAGCGCCCAGCAGCATATTGGCAGAGTAGCTGCCGGTGGAAATGCTCTCGGCGGGCACATCCTTGAGCCAAGGCAGTGAAACGCCGTTCTGCTCTTCAACAGGCAGGCTGGCGGCGGCCGCGCTCAGTGCGGTGCCGCATAGCAGCACACCCAGCATCAGCACGCAGGCGGCCAGTTTCTTTGCGGTTCGAATCATGTTGTTTGTACCTCTTTGGGGTGTTGTAAAAGGGGACATCCTGCCGTGCTGTGCAGTCCGTATTAGCGGAACAGCACGCCCAGAGCCTCCATGGCATACTCAAAATAGGTGACCTGATCGTATTCCACGCGGGCGGTCACGCTCATACCGTTGGAAAGATCCACCTTGTCGCCGCTGCGGCTCACCACATAGGTGGCGTCGGGCTTGATGGTCATCTTGTAATAGGAAGCGCTGCTGCTGGCGGTCACGTCGCTGTCAATGGAGGTGACAGTGCCGGTCAGGGTGCCGTAGGAGTACTCCGACAGGCCGGTGATGGCGATCTTGCAGGGGTCGCCGACGTGCAGCAGGGGACGGTCGTTCACCGTCACCATGGCCATGATCTCCAGATCATCGTTCTCGCTGGCAACGGTAGCCAGCGCGGAACCGGCGCTCAGCACCATGCCCTCCTTGTAAGGGGTGTCCATATGGATCACACCGGAGGTGGGCGCATAGATGTAGTAATCGTTGGCGCCGGTGTTCAAAGAATCCAGCTGCGCCTGCAGGTTATCCACGTTGACCTGTGCGCTGGTAATGCTCTGGGAGATGGACTGCATGGTGGAGTAGTACAAAGACTCCAGCTCGCTCTGGTTCTGCTCCATCAAAGCCTTGATCTGGGTGTCGGAGTAACCGGCAGCCTGATAGGTGGTGGCGTCAAAGGTCTTTTGCGATACCTGACTTTTGTAGGTCTGGTACTGATAGTAGTAGGGCTGATCGTCGGCGGTGGTCTCGTCGAAGTAGTTGGTGTCGTCCTGAATGCACTTGAGCAGCTTGTTGTACTGGTCCAGCTGTTTCTGGTAGATATCAAGCTGGCTTTGCAGGTTGTCCTTCTGCATATCCAGATCAGTGCTCTTCAGCCGGGCGATCAGGTCACCCTCGTTCACATAGCTGCCCTCAGAGACATACAGCTCGGTGATGGAGCCGGAGTAGCTGGACATGATGTAGGTCTTATTGGCGGCCTGCACCACACCGCTGTTCTGGCTGACATAGATGCGGTTGGTCTGGGTGCTCCAGATCACCAGAAAGATCATGAACAGGCCGGTCAGAATGACAAAGGCGTACCCGTAAGGGGGCAGCTTTTTGTCCATCATGATCCGGCGGTCCTGTAGATCCGAAAGGTTCTGAATGGTTGTCGTCATAATTATTTGGTCTCCATAAATACGTCGATCACGGCATCGTCATCGTCCTGATTGACATAGATGGTATAGTTGTCGCCGGTCAGCTTGATGTCGTTTTCAAAGGCCATGATCTGCAGCTTTGCAGTGGCCAGCTGGTTGTGGCTCATCGGGCCGGTGTAGTGGGCGTACAGGCAGTTTTTCACCCGCAGCACAGCGTCCATGTGGTAGCCGGGCTCCATCTGGGTGATCATCTGGGTGGCCTGTTGCATCATGTACAGCTCCGGCATATGATCCGGGCCGGTACCCATCTTTACCGCCTGCACCAGCGGGCCGATAGGCTGTGCGCCGTTGCTCTTCATAAAGTTCTGCATCTGGGTCAGGATGACCGGCAGATTGGCAAGTTCCTCAGGGCGCACGAGGCGGGAGAGGACATTGGTCAGCTTGAGGGTCTTGTTTTCAGCAACTTTGATCTCATTCATGATAAATTACCCCTAATCCTGTTATATTTTTAATGTGAGCCGAAACAAAAAGGTGCCCGGAAGCGTCTGCCTCCGGGCACACCATAACGAGGCATTCTTCGGTTTCCCGCCGGGCGGGAAAAAGCTTATGCAGCATCCGGGCAAAGGCTGTGGATGCGGTGCGGTCAGTAGGTGATGGACTCGCCGTCATCGTCCTCTTCCAACGTAGCGCCGGGCAGCTGTTCAACAGGCTCGGGCTTGCGCTTGCGGAAGATGCCCTGCTGCATGTTCCACAGCTCGGCATAGCGGCCATCCTTTGCCAGCAGTTCATCATGGGTGCCGCGCTCCACGATCTTGCCGTGATCCATCACAAGGATCAGGTCACAGTCACGGATGGTGGAAAGGCGGTGCGCCACGATCAGCATGGAACGGTCTGCCAGCTGCTTGTAGATCATGTTGAAGATCAGCGTTTCGGTGGCGAAGTCCAGATTACTGGTAGACTCGTCCAGGATGTAGAGGTTAGAGTCCTTCAGGAAGGCGCGCGCCAGTGCGATACGCTGCTTCTCACCGCCGGACAGGCCGTTACCGGCTTCCTCCAGATAGGTGTTGTACTGCAGCGGCAGATGACGGATAAACTCGTGAGCATCGGCCTTCTTGGCAGCTTCCTTCACCTCGTCCAGCGTGGCATCCATGCGGGAGATGCGGATGTTGTCGTAGATGGTTTTACTGAACAGCTCGATGTTCTGGGGCACATAGGCAATGGCGCGGCGCACCGAACTGTTGGTGTACTCGGCCAGATTTACACCGTTAATGTCGATCTCGCCGTCCTCGGGGTCGTAATACTTCAGCAGCAGCTTGGTAATAGTGGATTTGCCGCTGCCGCTGCCGCCCACCAACGCCACCTTTTTACCGGCGGGAATGGTGAAGCTGACATGATCCAGCGCGGGGGCGCGGTTGCCGTAGCGGAAGGTGACGTCCTTGAACTCGATGTCGCCCTCCACTTTGTCCAGCTCGCTCTGCTCCACGCCGTCGGCGGTCTCGTACTCGGCGGGGTAGTCCATGATCTCGGTCAGACGTTTCATGGAGATGCTGGCCTCCTGGATCTGCATCTGCAGACCGATCAGGTTGCTCAGGGGAGAGGTGAAGTAGCCGGACAGGGTGCTGAAAGCCATAAAGCCGCCCAGCGTCATCTCGCCGTTCAGCACCTGACTGATGCCCACATAGGTGGTCAGCATACTGAAGCCGGTGGAGATGAAGGAGGAGATCAGACCCTGCGTGGTGCTGATGCGGCTGGAACGCAGGCTGATCTTCAGGCTCTTCATGTACTCGCGTTCCAGATTGTCCAGCTCGGTCTGCTCGTTGGCGTTGCACTTGACGGTCTCGATGCCGCGCAGGCTCTCGATCATCTGGCTGTTCAGCGCAGCAGACTGTGCCATGCTCTCTTCATTGATCTTTTTATAGGGCTGCTTGTACACCAGCACCAGCAAAATGCTGACCAGCGCCATGAACAGCGAGATGGAGAACAGCATGGCGTTCATGCGGAACAGGATGATGCCGGTGATGATGGCCATGGAGATATCCATCACAAGGCTCAGCGCAATGCTGGTAAAGATGGACTTGATGGTGTTTGCGTCCGAGTAACGGGTGGTGATATCACCGGTTTTGCGGGTGGCAAAGAACTTCATGGGCAGGTTGAAGATGTGCCCGAAGTAACCCAGCATCAGCGGGATATCGATCTTGATGGACAGATGGATCAGCACCCATTGGCGCACAAAGCCGATCAGGGTACTGGTAATGCTGACCACGCTGAACACTAAGATCAATGTTACCAGCAGGCTGTTCAGCCCATAGGGCAGCACCTCGTCCATCAGGATCTTATTGAACATGGAGGACGCGATGCCCAGGATGGTGGTGATGATCGAGCTGAGGATGGCGTAGAAGAACAGCTTTTTCTGGGGCAGCAGCAGGTTGATATACCGCTTCATCATGCCGCCCTTTTCGATCTTGCCGCCCTTGAATTCCGAGGTGGGGTTCAAAAGCAGCAGAACGCCGGTAAAGTTCTTGTAGAACTCATCCAGACTGATTTTTTTCAGCTCCGTGCCGGGGTCGCCGATGATGACGTAATCCTTGCACTTATGCTTTTTGCCTTTTTCCTCTTCTTCCTTGCGGGCTTCGGCGTCCTGCAGCATGTGCTTGCGGCGCGCGCCGTCATCCTTGATGGTGGTCTTTTTAAACACTACAACAAAGTGAGCCAAGCCCTGGTCGGTGATGACCTGTGCTATGCAGGGAAGCGAGAAATCACTCAGGAAGTTTTCGCGGTCCACGCGGACTGCGGCGGTGGTAAAACCAAGCTCATTGGCGGCTTTTTGCAGGCCTACAAGGTTGGTGCCTTTCAGGTCGGTGCCCATCATATCCCGCAGGCGGGTGATGGTAACTTCCTTTTTGTAGTGCAGGCACACCATGGCCAGACAGGCAGCCGCACAGTCGGTGGTATCGTGCTGCCGGACGTAGGTATAACGCATAGATGTTTCCTTTTACTCTTAAGATTTATTCAAACGACACAAAGCTGCCCAGCTGCCCTGTGTTTGCCGCACAAAGCCACCGGCCTGCCTGCTGATTTGACCAACGAAAAACTGCGCTCCTGCACGGCAGCCTTCTGACCGGGGGGAGCGCCTGTCTGTGGGGCAGAAAAAGCTGTGCGGGCTGCGCAGTGCCTTTTCCACGCCTATAAACTTATAAAAGTATACCACATCCACTAGGGTTCTTCAAGGCGATATTTTTTAAGAACCGTTAAGAATGGGTGAAAAAAGATACAGAAAAACAAAAAAAGCGATGGAAAATATCCATCGCTTTGCTGGCGCCTCTTGCCTGACTCGAACAGGCGACACCCTGATTAACAGTCAGGTGCTCTAACCGACTGAGCTAAAGAGGCATATCAGTGACTGCGAGAAATATTATACCGCAGTCACTGCACTTTTGCAAGCCTTTTTTGCAAAAATTCGGAAATCATTTTTTCTCTCAAGGCTTCCCCCGGAAGGGGGAAACTAGCAGAACCCCTTCCGTCTTGCCGCTGCGCGTCAAGCTACCTTCCCCAAGGGGACGGCTGGCAATTGCCGGGTACAAAAAAAGCAGCGCAGAAACGCCCGTAGATGCTTCTGCGCCGCCAATATGTTATTTAAGGATACTTTTGAAAAATTATTTCAGCTTGCTCTTGGCCTTCATGCGCTGCTCGTGGTTCAGGATCTGCTTGCGGATGCGCAGATTTTCAGGAGTGACCTCCAGCAGCTCGTCCTGTGCCAGGAATTCCAGGCAGCCTTCCAGGCTGAGCTTGCTAATGGGAATCAGGCGCAGAGCATCATCGGAGCCGGATGCACGGGTGTTGGTCAGGTGCTTGGTCTTGCAGACGTTGACATCCACATCCTCGCCGGAAGCGGTGTAGCCAATGACCATGCCCTCGTAGACCTTTTCACCAGCGCCCACCAGAAGGGTGCCGCGCTGCTGAGCATTGAACAGACCGTAGGTGACAGCCTCGCCGGTCTCAAAGCTGACCAGAGAACCGGTGGAGCGGTTGGCAATCATGCCAGCCCAGACATCGTAACCGTCGAAGATCTGGTTGATGATGCCTTCGCCGTGGGTATCGGTCAGGAACTGGTTGCGGTAGCCGAACAGGCCGCGGCTGGGCATACGGAACTCCAGACGCACGCGGTCGGTGCCCAGAGATTCCATCTGCTGCAGGATAGCCTTGCGCTGGCCCAGACCGGTCATGACAGCGCCCTGATACTGGGTGGGCACATCGATGACAACATGCTCCATGGGTTCGTAGGTCTTGCCGTCGATGACCTTGGTCAGAACGTGCGGGGGAGAGACCTGCAGCTCGTAGCCCTCGCGGCGCATGGTCTCGATCAGGATGGACAGGTGCATCTCACCACGGCCCATGACGCGGAAGGAATCAGTCGTGGGGGAGTCCTCCACCTTCAGAGCCACGTCCTTCAGCAGTTCCTTCTGCAGACGGTCACGGATCTGACGGCTGGTGACGTACTTGCCCTCGCGGCCTGCCAGCGGGCTGTCGTTGACGGAGAAGGTCATTTCAACAGTAGGATCGTTGATCTTCACGAAGGGCAACGGCTCCACATTGGAGGGGCTGCACAGGGTATTGCCGATGGTCACGTCGGGCAGGCCGGAGAATGCCACGATATCGCCGGCGGTGATGTTATCGCAGGGCTGACGGCCATTGGCCTGGAAGTCGTACAGCTTGGTCAGACGGCCGCGCATCTTCAGATCCTGATTGTGCCAGTCACAGACGACAACTTCCTCGCCCACCTTGGCAACGCCGTTCTGGATGCGGCCAATGCCGATGCGACCCACGAAGTCGTTATAATCCACAGAGGACACCAGCATCTGGAAGGGAGCCTCGGGGTCGCCCTCAGGGGGCTTGATGGTGCTCAGCAGAGTATCGAACAGGGGGATCAGGTCGGTGCCGGGCACATCCGGGTCCAGGCTTGCGGTGCCATCACGGCCGCAGCAGAACAGCATGGGGCACTCCAGCTGCTCGTCGGTAGCGCCCAGATCCATCAGCAGGTACAGCACCTCGTCGATGACTTCCTTGATGCGGGCATCGGGACGGTCGATCTTGTTGATAGCCACCACAAGGCTCAGGTTCTGCTGCAGAGCCTTCTGCAGCACAAAGCGGGTCTGGGGCATGCAGCCCTCGGCAGCGTCCACCAGCAGCAGCACGCCGTTGACCATCTTCAGCACGCGCTCCACCTCGCCGCCAAAGTCGGCGTGGCCCGGAGTATCGACGATGTTGATCTTAACGCCCTTGTAGGTGCAGGAGCAGTTCTTTGCCAGAATGGTGATGCCGCGCTCACGCTCGATATCGCCGCTGTCCATCACGCGCTCGGCCACGACCTGATTGTCGCGGAAAGCGCCGCTCTGACGCAGCAGGGCATCCACCAGGGTGGTCTTGCCGTGGTCAACGTGAGCGATAATGGCAACGTTGCGCAAATCGTTACGAACCATAAATTTCTACCTCTCTATTTGAAAAGACTCATAAAATACGAACGAACGTCATACAAGCCTAAGTTTATAACAGAACAGGGTGGTTTGTCAAGATTGTATAAAAATTTTTTCTGCAATTCAGCATTATGCCCGTAAACTTCCCGCAGATTTGTGCGGCGTGTACCTTAAAAATATGCTATACTAAAGCCATAAAACGAACCGGAGGTGTTTTGCATTGAAGCTGACATTTTTAGGCGCGAACCACGAGGTGACCGGCAGCTGCACCATGCTGGAGGCGGCAGGGCAGCGTTTCCTCATCGACTACGGCATGGAGCAGGGCAAGAATGTGTACGAAAACCAGCCCTTGCCCGTAGCCCCCGGCGAGATCGACTTTGTGCTCATCACCCATGCCCATATCGACCATACCGGCCTTTTGCCGCTGCTGGCGCACAACGGCTTCCGGGGCAGGATCTACGCCACCATCCCCACCGTGGAGCTGTGCGGCATCATGCTGCGGGACTCGGCGCATATTCAGGAGTTTGAAGCCGAGTGGAAAAACCGCAAGGGCAAGCGTTCCGGCGCAGAGCCGGTAGAACCTATGTACACCGTGCAGGATGCCGAGGCCGCCTGCCGCCTGTTCCGGGGCGTGGAGTACGGCAAGCGCATCCAGCTTGCTCCGGGCATTGAGGCGCGGTTCGTGGACGTGGGACACCTGCTGGGCTCTGCCAGCATTGAGCTGTGGATCACCGAGGGCAGCACCACCACAAAGCTGGTGTTCTCCGGCGATATCGGCAATCTGGATCAGCCCATCATAAAAGACCCTGCCTATATCCAACAGGCAGACTATGTGTTCATGGAGTCCACTTACGGCGACCGCAACCACGCCCCCCGGCCGGACTATGTGGCAGAACTGGCAAAAATTTTGCAGCGCACCTTTGACCGGGGCGGCAATGTGGTAGTGCCCAGCTTTGCCGTGGGGCGCACGCAGGAGATGCTGTATTTTTTGCGGGAGATCAAGGAAAAAGGGCTGGTCAAGGGGCACGGCAACTTCCCGGTCTACATCGACAGCCCGCTGGCCACCGAAGCCACCCGCATCTTCCGGGATACAGATCCCGATTGCTTTGATGCCCAGACCCGCGCTCTGCTGGAAAAGGGCATCGACCCCATCCACGTACCGGGGCTGCGCATCAGTGTGACCAGCGATGACTCCCGCATGATCAACACCGACTGCACGCCCAAGGTCATCCTGTCCGCCAGCGGCATGTGCGAAGCCGGGCGCATCCGCCACCACCTCAAGCATAACCTGTGGCGGCCGGAATGCACCATCCTGTTCGTGGGCTTTCAGGCCGTGGGCACCTTGGGACGTACCCTCATCGAAGGAGTGGACTCGGTCAAGTTGTTCGGCGAGCCGATTGAGGTAAAGGCGGAGATCTGTCAGCTGACCGGAATGTCCGGCCACGCGGACAAAGACGGTCTGCTGCGCTGGGTGAACGCCTTTACGGAAAAGCCCCGGCGGGTGTTCGTGATCCACGGCGAGGACGAGGTGGAGAACCGCTTTGTGGACACCCTGACCGAGCAGGGCTTTACCGCCTGTGCGCCTTACAACGGTGCGCAGTGGGCCATCGGTGCCGAGGGCGCAGTCTGCCTGCAGGAGGGCACGAAGATCCGCGTGGAGCAGAGGACAGGCGAGGGCGCAAGCCGCGCCGCTACCGTGTTCCAGCGGCTGGTCAGCGCCGGTAAGCGCCTGCTGCGGGTCATCGAGCACAACGAGGGTGGCGCAAATAAAGATCTTGCAAAATTTGCCGACCAGATCAACGCCCTGTGCGACAAATGGGACAGGTAATGCAGCAGCCTTTTGCGGCAGAGCAGCCCTGGGAAAAACGCAGCTGCGTCAAAAGCTCCCGGCTGCACTGCATCGCTGAAAAAAGAGAAGAGTTTTTTGTAAAAAACCGTTGACAAGCGCCCCTCCGGCTGGTATAATAACCCATGTCGTCAGGCACAAAGCCAAGCATCTGGGGGTTTAGCTCAGCTGGGAGAGCGCTTGCATGGCATGCAAGAGGTCACCGGTTCGATCCCGGTAATCTCCACCAGAAAGAAAAGCACTGCACAGAAATGTGCGGTGTTTTTTTGTTGTGCCCCCTTCCGGCAGTGCTCTTGGCTCTCCCTTTGGGAGAGCTGGATTTGCGAAGCAAAGACTGAGAGGGCGAGGACGGCAGGATGCGCAAATGCCGCTCCCGGTCGAAGCCCCTCCGGTGAAAAATGCGTTTGGAGCACTCCGCAGAGTGCGACAAACGCAAAATTATAAAGAATCTTTCCGCGGAATATGGTCGGAGCGCAGCGGAGACCATTTTAAATTGTCCCATTCGCAGGGGACAGACTGCACAGCGTTTACAGCTTTGCAGCCGCTAAATTCATGCTGGACATTTGCGGAAAGTTATGGTATAATTCTTTCTGCAATTGCGGGTATAGTACATCGGCTAGTATATCAGCCTTCCAAGCTGAGGAGGTGGGTTCGATTCCCATTACCCGCTCCACAAGACCTAAACCTTGAATGGTTTGGGTCTTTTCTTTTTGCCTTGCGCTGCACGGCCATCTTGCCAACCGGCGGCGGAAATGCTACAATAGAGCCATAAAAACGCTGAAAGGGGAACGCTGCTATGGAATTCCGCGATAAACCGATGGAGAACCTCATGCGCCTGCAGGAGAAGGATATCTGCAAAAATGTCAACGCCCTGCTGCTGGAGGGCGAGCAGATCGTGGGCGCGTACAAGACTGTGCGCGATCAGGTGGTGTTTACCAGCCACCGCATCATCATGGTGGATATGCAGGGGGTCACGGGCACGCGGCAGCAGCTTTTTGTGCTACCCTACCGCAAAGTGCTGCACTACGGTATCCAAACGGCGGGCTTTGGCGACCCGTTGCAGGCGTCCCAGCTGACGGTCTGCTTTGCGGACGGCCACGAGGCCAAGTTTGGCTTTATTGGGCAGAAGGACCTGTTTCAGGTGGCAAACGCCATCAGTGCCCGCATCCTGTAAGAAAAATTATGAACCGAAGCCGCTGCACAAGGGTTTGTGCGGCGGCTTTTTTTACGCATTTTTGCGGCTGGTTGTATACAAAACGCATGAAAATTTGAAACAAAACGTAAAACAATGTGCCAAAATAGGCGAAAAACTGAGAAATACAAAACTTTGTGCCACAAGACGAAAACATGATTGACATTTTGTTTCGTCTCGCGTACAATTCGGGGCATAAGGCAGTCCCGCTGCTGCGGGACAAAAAAGCACGAATACAGGCATATTGTCGCATTGCGGCAAAAAGAATGGGATGAACCTTACCATGTCAACCAAATTTTCCCGTAAAACGTTCCTGAAGGGCAGCGTTGCCGGTCTGGGCATGATGGCGCTCAACGTGTGCACCGCCGGGGCAGCCTCTGCTGCCGAGCCCGCAGCCGCCGCAGCGGAGGATACCAACTCCCTGAACCTCGTCCCTAAAAAGGCGGCCTCGGTCAAGGTGACCAGCCGCGGCAGCGTGAGCGGCGGCTGGCAGGGCGAGCCGGTGTTCCCCAACTGGAAGGGCTACGTCGACGATACGCTGGCCATGAACCACATGTACACCTTTGTGGGCTACGCAGGGCAGGGAACGCTGTGCGTGGAGCCCGAGGCGGGCGTGACCGGCTTTAACCTGTTCGTCAATAACCGCCAGATCAACACCGATGCCATGGCGGCAGGCGGCGTGTGGAACGTGGATATTTCCGGCCAGACCATCAACGGCCGCAACACCATTCAGGTGGGCGGCATCCGTCCCCGCGGCAAAAAGGTGACCGTGCGGGTGGGCTATCCCACCGTGCAGGAGGGCAGCCTGCAGGACGTGGGCATCGACCGCGATGCACTGGAGCTGTTGGAGCAGATCATTCAGGCAGACGTGGACAACGGCTTCCCCAGCGCACAGATGGCCATTGTGAAAAACGGCAAGCTGGTGTATCAGAACGCATGGGGCAAGGTGAACTCCTATAATCCGGACGGCACCCCCAAGACCGACAGCCCGGCTGTGACCAACGATACCCTGTACGATCTGGCCTCCAACACCAAGATGTACACTGCAAACTACGCATTACAGTACCTCGTCACGCAGGGCAAGGCCAATCTGGACAGCCGTTTGGTAGACCTGCTGGGCAGCGCCTTTGTGGAGGACACCATCGACATTACCTACAACGGCTACGAGAACCCGGGCCTGAAGGTCAACAAGCAGTGGAAAGCAGAACTGACCCTGCGCGATATCCTGCGCCATCAGGCAGGCTTCCCTGCAGACCCCCAGTACCACAACGATTCCTTTGACCAGTGCTCTCAAAAGACCGTTCCCGGTGCTACCAACGTGCTCTTCTCCGGCTGGGACGGCAGCGCTGCAACCCGCGCTGCGACCCTCAAGTCCATCTTCAAGACCCCGCTGATGTACAAGCCAGGCACCAAGACCGTTTACTCCGACGTGGACTATATGCTGCTGGCCTTCGCCATTGAAGCCATCACCGGCAAGGGTTTGGACGCCTTCCTGAAGGAGACCTTCTGGGACCCCATGGGTCTGACCCATACCACCTACAACCCCCTGCTGAACGGCTTTGCCGCCAACGATTGCGCCGCTACCGAGCTGAACGGCAACACCCGTGATGGTGCCATCTCCTTCACCGGCGTGCGCACCGCCACCATTCAGGGCCAGGTGCACGACGAGAAGTGCTACTACGCGATGGGCGGCATCTCCGGTCACGCAGGTCTGTTCTCCAACGCTACCGAGCTGGCAAAGCTGGCCTCTGTCATGCTCACCGGCGGCTACGGCGAGAACCGCTACTTCTCCCGCAACGTGATGGACGCCTTTACCGCACCCAAGAAGGAGGACGCTGCCAACTGGGGTCTGGGCTGGTGGCGTGAAGGTGACAACCAGCGCTGCTGGTATTTCGGTACCCAGGCACCCTCCAATACCATTGGCCATCAGGGCTGGACCGGTACGCTGACCATGATCGACCCTGTGGAGAATCTGGTGGTGGTGTACCTGACCAACAAGATCAACTCTCCGGTCACCGATAAGGCCGCGAACCCCAATAATTTCAACGGCAACTGGTATACGGCTTCTACGCTGGGCTTTGTGGCACAGCTACTGTATCAGGGTCTGCAGAACCACGGCACCGACCCCAACAACGCTTACAGTGCCCTGCTGGAGGATATGGCGGAAAGCAAGTTCGCACTGGTAGCCGAAGGCGGCAATGTGTCTGCTACCCACCCTCTGGTGCGCTCCGGTTATGCTGTGCTGGAGGCTATGGCTGCCCACGCAAACTCCACCCACTCCTACATGGACCGCAACTATTTCAACGATGCCCTCACCCTGCTGGATGATACCCGCGATGCAGAGGAACTGGCAAAGCTGAAAAAGATGCTCAATAAGTTCTGAACGCAGTTCTTTACAAATAACTGAATAAATAGCAAAGGGACTGCCGCACCAAATGAGGTACGGCAGTCCCTTTAACTTTAGCAGGCTGGAACCTTTCAGGTGTGCGCTGTTTTGCGCGCCAGCTGCCGGTGCATCAGCGCCATCAGCACCAGAAATACCAGCAGATAGAAGGGGAAGAGCGCCGGGGTGATGTTGTTGGCCAGCAGACCGAACAGCGGCGGCATGGCAAGATTGCCCACATAGGCGCTGCTCATCTGGATGCCGATGACGGCCTGAGAATTCTGTGCGCCGAAATGCGCCGGGGTGGAGTGGATGACGCTGGGGTAGATGGGCGCACAGCCCAGCCCTACCAGCACAAGCCCTGCCAGCGCAAAGACCTGCGCCCCGGGCAGCAGCAGGGCGGCAATGCCCACGCCCAGCACCGCAAACCCCAGACGGATCATCTGGTCGTCGCTCAGCTTTAAGGTCAGAAAGCCGCAGACGCCCCGTCCCACCGTGATGCCGATATAGAACAGGCTGGCAAAGCTGGCAGCCGTCTGGGCGGGCACCTGCCGCACAAGGGTCAGGTAGCTGCTGGCCCAAAGCCCGGCGGTGGTCTCCAGCGCACAGTAGCAGAAAAAGCAGAGCATCACTTCCTTCGCGCCCGGCAGCGCGAATACCTGCGGCAGGGTCAGCGCCTTGGGTACGGTGCCGTCCGGGGCGGCATCGGGGCGTTTATGCCACAAAGGTAGGCTGCAAAAAAGCACGGCAGAAAGCACGATCTGGAACAGAGCGATGTACCGGTAGCCACTGCTCCAGCCCAGCCCGCCGGAAAGCACCGCGCCCATTACCATAGGGCCGATGGTGGTGCCCACGCCCCACATACAGTGCAGCCAGCTCATGTGGCGGCTCTCGTAATGCAGGGCAACGTAGTTGTTCAGGGCGGCATCCACGCTGCCCGCGCCCAAGCCGTAGGGGACAGCCCACAGGCAGAGCATCCAGAACTGGCGGGAGACCGAGAAGCCGAACAGCGCCGCAGCGGTCATGCCTACGCTGAGGGCGGTCACTCTGCCCGTGCCCAGCGCCCGGGTGAGCCGGTCGCTGTTCAGGCTGGAAAAGATAGTGCCCAGCGAGATGATCATGGACAGGATGCCCGCGTAGGAGAAGGGAACGCCCAGCTGGGGATACATGGTGGGCCATGCAGACCCCAGCAGAGAATCCGGCAGACCAAGACTGATAAAGGCTAAGTAAATAATAGGCAGCAAAAGCTGTGTCATGGGAAAGATTCCTCCGCAGATGATTTGATGGCGTGTCCCGCAGTGTATGGGGGTGCGCTATAAGAATAACATGACAAGACAGGAAATTATAGGGCAAAAACGCCTGATTTTTACAATAAAACCGGCGTTTCGTTGCTTTGGCCCATGAAAATGCGTTTGCCGCAGCCCACAGGCCGCGGCAAACATGAAATATAAATAGACTTCCGCTTTTAGCTTTCGCTGTTCTTTTCCAGATACACAGTGGTAGAGGGGAAGGCGAAGTCCACGCCGTTTTTCTGCATCACGTCCATCAGGTCAAGGTTCAGATCGTTCTGCATCTGTAAAAAGCGGGTCATGTCGGCGGTGCGCAGGTAGGCAGAGACCAGCAAATCGATGCTGGAAGCGCCGAAGCAGTTCAGCTTGACCAGCACCGAGTCCTCGTAGGTGTAGGGGCTGGCCTTGAGCATGGCGGTCAGGTCGGCCATCAGCTGTTCCAGCTGAGGACGGGAGGTGTCGTAGGTGACCCCGAGGGTGAAGCGGTACAGCCGCTTGTTGCGCAGGGTGCCGTTGTTGATGGTGGCAGAACTGACCGTGCTGTTGGTCAGGATGTACACCGAGTTATCCAGTGCGCGGACCTTGGTGGAGCGGAAGTTGATGTCCACCACCTCGCCGGAAACGTCGCCTACGGTGATCCAGTCGCCGATGGAAAACGGCCGGTCCAGCAGGATGACCAGCCCGCTGAACAGGTTTTTGGCGCTGTCCTGCGCGGCCAGAGAGATGGTCAGACCGACAAGACCTGCACTGGCTACGATGCTGCCCACCGGCAGGCCGCTCTCCTGCGCCATGGTCATAACGCCCAGCACCACGATGAGAACTTTGTACACCTTGTTCAGCAGGGTGGTCAGGGTGCGGTTGGCGCGCACCTCCTCGCCGCAGTTCGCCAGCAAAAGGTCGGTGATATCGGCGGCGGCGTACAGTCCCTGACACACAAAAAAGGTGGCGGCCAGCTCAAAGGCTATGAGCAGAAATTTGCTCACGCCGGAAATCGCCCACGGCAGGCTGGCAGCTGCGGCATAGATGAACGCTGCAAGGGTGAGCCGCTGCACCGGCACAGCAAAGCTGCGCAGCAAAATAGGCGTACCGGTCAGACGCCAGTTACGGCGCAGCAGGGCAGGGCACACCTTACGGGATAAAAGCTGACGCGCCAGCCAGCCAAGCACCAGCAGCAGCGCTGCGCATACCACGCGGGCGGCAAAGGCTGCCCAGCCTTCCAGCAGCAGCGAGCCAAGCTCGAAGCCAAGGTTACGGATCGAGAAAATCATGGAAAACCTCCTGTTTTTTTTCACAACGCATATTATGATAGCATACTCTGCCGCCCGGGGCAAGGAAAGAAAGGTGAAAACACACTTTGATAAAAAATGCGCAAACTTTTCGAAAAGGGGACTTGACAGCTCCGCAGTACCGCGCTATACTCTAGGCCAGAAAGTTCGTTTCAGGGCGGGGTGCAATTCCCCACTGGCGGTAAAGTCCGCGACCACCCGCAAGGGTGCTGACCCGGTGCAACTCCGGGACCAACGGTATAGTCCGGATGCAAGAAACGGCAGGCAAATTGCGTCTGTGCGCCCTGTTGCAGTTTTTGGTTGCAGCAGGGCGCTTTTTGGTTTGTCTTTCCGGTTCGATCCAGCGCGAAAAGGGCTTTCCGAACAAATTTGAACGGGGAGTTACACCCCGGGGAGGACAACTACCATGAAAAAGAATACCACCCACAACCTGACCGTTGCCGCCATGCTCAGCGCGGTCGCCTTTATCCTGATGTTCATCGAGTTCCCGCTGCCGATGCTCATCCCATCCTTCGTCAAGATGGACTTCTCCGACCTGCCCGCCCTGCTGGGTGCCTTTGCACTGGGCCCGGTGTACGGTGTGGTCATCAGCTTTATGAAGAACCTGCTGCACATCATCATCAAGGGCACCTCCACCGCCTGCGTGGGCGAGCTGTGCAACTTTATGCTGGGTGCGGTATTCTCCGCTGTGGCGGGCTTTATCTATAAGCGCAACAAGAGCCGCAAGACCGCTATTCTGGGTGCCATTGCCGGTGCGGCCGCCATGGCAGTGTTCAGCGTGCCTTCCAACTACTTCATCACCTACCCGGCCTATGTGCAGTTCTACCATATGCCGCTGGAAGCTATTCTGGGCATGTATCAGGCCATCCTGCCCTCTGCCGACAGCCTGATCAAGTGCCTTGTGATCTTCAACATGCCCTTCACGCTGGTCAAGGGTCTGCTGGACGCCGTGCTGTGCGTGCTGATCTATAAGCCCCTGTCTCCCATTCTGCACGGCCGCAAGTAAGCTGCTGAGATAACAGAGAGCCGGAAAGTCCGCGGACTTTCCGGCTCTTTCTCTATTTAGAAGGAAAATCTGCCGCACAAACTCCCTCAGTCACGGCTTACGCTGTGACAGCTCCCTCGGAGATGGAGCCCTTGGCATAGCGATGATGTTTCCAGCTAAAGTGTAAAGTTTGCGGACGCGTCAGGAGCCCTCTCAGGCGCTCCCGCGCCAGATTCCCCCTTTTGTCCCCTATGGTGACATCTTCCCCCGGAGCGGGGGAGGTCTTTCCTCAAAGGGAGAGCCGAGCCGTAAAACCCATTGCTAAAGCATTAGGTGTAATGAGAAAGTTTCCGGCAACGCTCTTGGCTCTCCCTTTGGGAGAGCTGGCAAGCCCGACAGGGCTTGACTGAGAGGGCGAGGACGTCTTTACGCCAGCGCACCCTTATCCAGCCATTTGCCCCGCGCCATGCGCAGCAAAAACAGCGCGCCGCGGGTGCAAAGCTCGGCGCACATGGCTGCCCATACGCCCACCAGCCCAAAGCGGGGAGCCAGCAGCACAGCCAAGGTCAGCCGCACGCCCCACATACTGACAAGGTTCAGGATAAAGCAGCCGGTGCTGTCGCCCGCGCCCTGCATGGAGCCGCTGGCTACGATGCTTGCCCCGAACATCGGCTCGGCAAAGGCTTCGATGCGCAGCACCCGCGCACCCAGCGCAATGACGGCGGCGTCGGCGGTGAAGATACCCATCAGCTGCGGGGCAAACACATACAGCCCCACACCGGTCAGTGCCATGATGCCCATGCCCATGGCGGTGCACAGCCATGCAAAGCGCTTGGCCATGTCCCGGCGGTTTGCGCCCACGGCCTGTCCCACCAGCGCAAGAGCGGCGTCCTGAATGCCGTAGCCCGCCATGTAGCACAGGCTCTCGGCGCTGACACCCAGACTGTTGGCGGCAATGGCGGTAGTGCCCAGCCCGGACACGATGCGCACCAGCAGCACCTGTGCCGAGGACAGGGCGGCGCGCTCTGCCGCCAGCGGTGCACCCACCTTCCACACGTTATGCAGGCAGGCGCGGGTAATGCGCCACGAGCCGGGCTTGCGGATGCACAGCGAGCCGTCCCGCAGCAGCAGAACGCCCAGCGCCAGCGTGCCACCCACAGCGTTGGCAAGGGCTGTGCCCAGCGCCGCGCCCGGCACGCCCCAGCCCAGACCCCAGACTGTGAGGTCCTGACCGAGCACCGTCATTTCCCGGGTGGGGTTGATGAGGAAAAAGTTGAAGATGATGTCCAGCACGCAGGTGAACACGCTGATGAGGCCGGGGGTCAGGGCATCACCGGTGGAGCGCAGCATGGCGGCATAGGTACCCATGGCCATGATAAAGGGCAGGGAAGCCGACCATATTGCAAAATAGGCCGATGCATTTGCCTGCAGTGCCGTGTCTGCGCCCAGCCACCCGGGCAGAAACCGGCTGATGCCCACGCCAAAGGCCGCTGCGGCAAGACCTACTACCAGATTGAACAGCATGGACTGCCGCAAAACGCCCCGGGCATCCTGCTGGCGGTCTGCGCCCAGATACTGCGCCACCTGAATGGAAAACGCCATGCACAGCCCTGCCAGCATCCCGTGCAGCAGCCATGTGCTGGAACTGACGATGCCAATGGAAGCTGTTGCGGCGGCGCCGATATGCCCCACCATGGCCGCATCGATGTACTCCATAGCGGTAACTATGATCTGCTGCAAAATGGAAGGGATGCTCAGCGTCAGTGCCACCTGTGCGGTGTGGTGCAGAGGCACCTGCTCGCCCTGCCGCATCCGGGCGGAGAGCTGCTCAAGAGTAATGGACATGGAACCTCCTGCGTTGCGGGTGAAAAATACAGACTAATATATTATTATAAAGAGCAGCGGGTGAAAAGTCAATCCGCAGCGAATTTTGCCGCCGGGATTGATTTTTGGGCAAGGGCGTGATACACTCACAACGTACTATACAGAAAGAAAGAGGAATGTTATCTTATGATCCAAATGCTGACCTCTGTCATCGGGCAGCGGGGCGTGGATGCCATGGCATTTTTGCTGGCGTTCGCTCTGACCGCCCTGACGGATTCCATTTTCCGCGATAAACTGCCCCACGACCATGGCCGCGCTTTTGCGGTGAACGGCGAGCTTTCCAAGGGCAAGGCGCGTGGCTCCGGCCTGATTTTTGTGCTGTGCATCGCGCTGGTGTCGCTGGCGTTTCTGCCCTTCACCACCGAGTATGTAGTGTATAATGTGCTGCTCATCGCCTCTATGCTCTCCGGCTATCTGGACGATGCCGCCGAGACCGCTTGGAACGAGTACAAAAAGGGCATCATCGATTTTGTCATTGCGGTGCTGGCGGGTGTCACCTACCTGAACTTCAATGGCTGCGGGGTGCACTTTTTGCAGTGGAGCTTCACGCTGCCCTATGCGGTGTACCTGCTGCTCATCGTCATCCTCATCTGGGCAAGCATCAACGTGGTCAACTGCACCGATGGTGTGGACGGCCTTTCCGCCAGTCTGGCAGTGGTGACCATCGGCACCTATCTGCTGGCCTATAAGACCGAGCTGGGCACTTATGCCACCGCCGGTGTGGTATTCATCGGTGCGCTGCTGGCCTACCTGTGGCTCAACGCCAAACCCTCCAGCCTGTTGATGGGCGACGCCGGCAGCCGCGCCATGGGCTTTTTCATTGCCATGCTGTCGCTCAAGTGCGGCCATCCGTTCGCCTTCCTGCTGTCGGCTATCGTGTTCATTGCAGACGGCAGCTTGGGCATTTTGAAGATCAGCCTGAAGCGTTTTCTGCACATCTGGATCCTGAAAAACACTCTGACCCCCCTCCACGACCATGTGCGCAAGCGCAAGGGCTGGAGCGATGAGCAGGTGGTAGCCCGCTGGCTCATTCTGCAGTGCGTGGCCTCGGCTCTGCTGCTGCTCCTTGTGCGGGGCTGATGCACGCCGCACCTCTCCTGTGAAAAAGCAAGCCCGGAAAGTCCGCAGACTTTCCGGGCTTGTTCTATCCTAAAATGCTCAGCATTCCACCCCAGCCTTTTTGCACGCCGCCTGCACCACATGGCCTACCAGCACCGAGGTGGTCACGGTGCCTACGCCGCCGGGCACGGGGGTGATGGCGTCCACCACCGGCTCTGCGGCGGCAAACTGCACGTCACCGCAGAGCTTGCCCTCCTCGTCCACATGGATGCCTACGTCCACAACGGTCTGGCCTGCCCGCAAGCAGTCTGCGCCCACAGCGGCCATCTTGCCCATGGCCACCACCACGATGTCGGCCTGCTTGCACAGTTCCGGCAGGTTCCGGGTGCGGGAGTTGCACAGGGTGACGGTGGCGTTCTCCCGGTCCAGCATCATGGCGGCGGGCTTGCCCACCACAAGGCTGCGCCCTACCACAACGGCACGCTTGCCGGAAAGGGGAACATTATAATATTTCAGAATTTCCATGCAGGCCTGCGCGGTGCAGGGGGCATAGCCCAAATCGGTGTTGGTGAATACCCCGGCCAGTGAACCGTCCGTGATGCCGTCGATGTCCTTTTCCGAGCGCAGGGCGGCGCGGACGGTGCGGTCATCGAACTGCTTGGGCAGCGGGCGGAACAAAAGACAGCCGTGGATGCCGTCATCAGTGTTCACCTCGTTCAGCACCCGGAGCAGCTGCTCCTGCGTGGCGTCGGCGGGTAGCACGAACTGCTTGACGGCGACGCCCACCTTGCCGCAGCGGGTCATCACGCCCCGCTCGTAAGAGAGGTCATCCTCCCGCTCGCCCACTCGCACCACGGCCAACGTGGGGGTGATGCCCTTGGCTTTCAGCTGTTCGCAGAGCGCCGCGTTGCGCTCGTTCATGGTGGCCACCACCGGCGCGCCCTTTAAAATCGTTGCCATATACTTTCCCTCATTTATGATGTTATTTATTGCGGAGTTTCCCGCTGACGGCGTTGAATATTTCGTCTGCCCGGGGCACAAACTCTGCCAGCAATGCGTCTGCCCGGGCGTCCAGTGCAGCGGCGCGGGCGCGGTCTGCCATCAGTTTTGTATTGATGAACACATTCAGGCTTGCGGCCTGCAAGGCTGCCTTGCACAGCACAGCAGCGCAGCCTGCGTCCGATACCGCCAGCACGCTGCCCTTTGCGGCGTACTGCCCGGCCAATGCGATGCCCTCGGCGCACTTTTCCATGATCTGCAGCGGCACGGCACTTGCACCGTCCAGTGCGGCTTCCAGCACAGCGGCCTTGTGCGCGGCCTGCTCCGGGGTGTCCTTGGGTAAGCCGTAGGCCGCAGCCAGCGGCGCAAAGGCAGCGGCATCGGCCTGTACCAGTGCTTCCAGCTCCAGCCGCAGGGCTTCAGCCCGGGCGTTCAGTGCCTGAATATCCGCTTCCACGGCGGCGTATTTCTTTTTACCGGTGGTCAGGCAGCCCACCATGTTGCCCAGCGCCACACCGGCAGCGCCTACCAGCGCGGCCGTGCCGCCACCGCCCGGCGTGGGCGCTTTGCTGGCAAGCTGTGCCAGAAATTGCGCGCAGCTTAAATCGTTCATTTCCATGTGTAGATACCCCTCTCTGTTACAAAAGCGTCCAGCCGCTGGTCGTGAGCGTCCACGGCGGCGCAGGGGACGCGCTGAACTTCCAATGCAATGCCGATCTTCACCGCCTGGGTGCAGCGGGGCAGGTAGCGGTCGTAGTAGCCCTTGCCCATGCCCACTCGGTAGCAGTCTGCGTCAAAGGCGGTGCAGGGCACCAGCACCAGATCCAGCTGCTCCGGCTGCAAAAGGGTGGAGCGCTCCGGCACCGGTGCACGGATACCGTACTGTCCCACCGCCCAGCCGTCCGCGCCCGGCACAGCTGCGGTAAGGGTAAATCCCTCGCCGCACACCGGGTAGGCTACCGTCTTACCCTGCCGGACAGCTTCGGCAGCCACAGCGGTAAGGTCAGCTTCGCCCCCAAAGGCTGCGTAGAGCAAAAGGGTATGGGCAGTGCGGTAGGCATCCAGTTCCAGCACCCGGCGGCACAGCGCCGCGTTGGCGGCGGCGCGCTGCGGCGCAGCCAGCGCCTTGCGGGCGGCACGGCCGGCGGTACGCTGTGCCTGTTTTTCCTCGGCAATGCTCATACAAAACACCTCGCTTCACCTGTGGGGGAAGGAACTTGAAAAATATACAAAATCGACAGCGCATTTTTATACAAACATAATAAACACTTCAGACAAAAAAAGCAAGCCTTTTGGCGAAAAGAGGATTGAAGCCGCCGCCGCTTTCTGCTATGATTATCTTACAGCAGCAAGCGCCGTGCGAGTGCTGCGCTGAGAGAACCTACAACATTTTGTGGAGAGGGGCAAGTAAAATGTACAAGGATATGATGGACACCATCGGCATGGTCAACGCAGCCGACCCGGAACTGGGCGCAGCCATGGAGCGAGAGCTGACCCGTCAGCGCGAGAACATTGAGCTGATCGCCAGCGAGAATATCGTCTCGCCCGCCGTGATGGCAGCCATGGGCAGTGTGCTGACCAATAAGTACGCCGAGGGTCTGCCCGGCAAGCGCTACTACGGCGGCTGTGTCTATGTGGACGAGGTGGAGAATATTGCCATCCAGCGCGCCTGCCAGCTGTTCGGGGCAAAGTACGCCAACGTCCAGCCCCATTCCGGCGCACAGGCCAACCTTGCCGTGTATTTTGCCCTGCTGGAGCTGGGCGATACCGTCATGGGCATGGGCCTTTCGCAGGGCGGTCACCTGACCCATGGCTCCCCGGTGAATATGTCCGGTAAAAACTACCACTTCATCTCCTACGGCGTTGGCACAGACGGCGTGATCGACTACGCCGAGCTGGAAAAGCAGGTGCGCAAGGTGCGCCCCAAGATGCTGGTGGCGGGCGCTTCTGCCTACCCCCGCGCCATCGACTTTGAAAAACTGGCCGAGATCGCCCACGGCTACGGCGCATACCTGATGGTGGATATGGCGCACATCGCCGGTCTGGTGGCGGGCGGCCAGCACCAAAGCCCCGTGCCCTACGCCGACGTGGTGACCACCACCACCCACAAGACCCTGCGCGGCCCCCGCGGCGGCCTGATTTTGACCAACAACCCCATCATTGCCAAGCGCATCAACTCGGCAGTGTTCCCCGGCACGCAGGGCGGCCCGCTGGAGCACGTGATTGCAGCAAAAGCCGTCTGCTTTGGCGAGGCACTGAAGCCGGAGTTCAAGGAATATGCCCGCAAGATCGTGGAAAACGCACAGGCACTGGCTGCGGCCCTGCAGCAGCGCGGGGTAAAGCTGGTATCCGGCGGCACCGACAACCATCTGATGCTCATCGACCTGCGGGACGAGGAGTGCACCGGCAAGGACCTGGAGCAGCGCTTGGACAGCGTGCACATCACCGCCAACAAGAACACCGTCCCCGGCGAGACCCGCAGCCCCTTTGTGACCTCCGGCGTGCGTCTGGGCACCCCGGCTGTCACCACCCGCGGCATGGGCGCAGCCGAGATGCAGGTGATCGCAGACTGCATTGCAGACTGCATCTGGCACTATGAGGAAAAGAAGGACGAGATCAGCGCCCGCGTCCTGCGCCTGACCCGGGAGTTCCCGCTGTACCAGTAAAAGCAAGGTATAAATAACAAGGCATCCGCAGCCGTTCTGCTAAGTGCAGGGCTGCGGATGCCTTTTGCTACAAAAAAGGAGAAGAACGATGGAAAGCTTGGGACTTTTGCATCTGTATTATGGCGACGGCAAGGGCAAGACCACAGCCGCCATGGGGCTTGCCCTGCGGGCACTGGGCAGCGGAAAGCGTGTGGTCATCGTGCAGTTTTTAAAGGGCGGGCAGAGCGGGGAGATCCCGCTGCTGGAACAGCTGGGTGCCACCGTTTACCGGGGCAAGGCCGGGCAGAAATTCGTTTTTCAGATGAACGAAGCCGAAAAGGCCGCTACCCGCGCTTTGCAGAACCAAAACCTTGCGGCGGCGCTGGCGCAGCCCTGTGATCTGCTGGTGCTGGACGAGGCTGGCAGCGCGTGGGAACTGGACATGGTGGATAAAGCCCTGCTGCAGCAAGCGGTGCTGCACCGCCCCGCCGGGCAGGAGTGCGTCCTGACCGCCCATGCCGCCCCCGGGTGGATGCTGGACGCCGCAGACTACCTCACCGAGATGTGCTGCCGCCGCCACCCCTACCAGAAGGGCATCGCCGCACGGAAGGGCGTGGAGTATTGATGCAGCGAAAAGCCGGTCTGTTTTAGCTGCCGGTTTGCCAAAAAACAGTATCCTTCAGCTACGAACCTCAGAACTTGGCTCCCCCTTTGAGGAAAGACTTCCCCCGCTCCGGGGGAAGATGTCACCATAGGTGACAAAAAGGGGAATCTGGCGCGGGAGCGCCTGAGAGGGCGAAAATGTGCGGTTCTTTATGAATCCCAGAACGCTGCCAGCGCCGTTTCCAGCGCCGCTGTGCCGGGCAGATACCGGATATGCTGCCAGTGCGGCGGGAACAGGCGGGCGGTGTCGGGCTGCGCAAAGCGGTCGTCCAAAAGCAGCACCACGCCCTTGTCCTGCGGGGTGCGCACCACCCGCCCGGCGGCTTGCAGTACCTTGTTCATGCCCGGGTAGCGGTAGGCGTAGTCAAAGCCACAGCCGGACTGCTCTTCGTAATACCGGCGCAGCATCTCCTGCCGGGGGTTCACCTGCGGCAGACCCACCCCCACGATGGCGCAGCCGATGAGCCGGTCGCCCACTAAATCCACCCCCTCGCCGAAGATACCGCCCATCACGGCAAAGCCCAGCAGCGTCTCGGCAGGATGGGGTACGAACTGTGCCAGAAACTCCGCGCGTCCGGCATCGTCCAAGCTGCGCTGTTGCACAAGGGTGGGAATGTCCGGCCAGCGGGCGGCAAACGCTTCGTGCACCTGCCGCAAATAGGCGTAGCTGGGGAAAAACGCCAGATAGTTGCCGGTCTTGCCCCGGGCCAGCGCCGCCAGCGTATCGGCTACGGCGGGCACACTGACTTCCCGCTGGTGGTAGCGGGTGGAGATGCCCGGCAGGCAGAACAGCCCCAGATTTTCCGGCGGGAAAGGGCTTGGCAGCGCCACCGCCCGGGCATCGGCACAGCCCAGCACGTTGCGGTAAAAGGCAGGCGGGGTCAACGTGGCACTGAACAGCGCCGCGCTGCGCCCTGCCGCCAGACTGGCGTCCACAAAGGGGGCGGGGTCTAAGCAGAGCAGATGCAGCTCCAGCTCACTGCCCCGGGCGGTGAGCTGGGTGACAAAATGGCTGTCGTACCGGTCGGCCGCGCGGGCAATATCCTGCAAGGCAAAGTAAAGCTCCAGCAGCTGCGCGTGGGCGGGGTCCTCGGGGTTCTGTTCCAGCCAGTCCTGTAACGGGGTGTGCACGGCCCGCAGGGCGGCGGGCAAAGCGGCGGGCAGCTGCTGCAAAAAAACGGTGCCGTCCCGGGCGTACAGCGGCTGCGGCAGGGCAAAGTCCGGGGCAGCTTCGGCGGGCAAAAGGCTCACCTGTGCGGGTTCTGTCTCCCCGGCGGGATCTGCGCCTATACGGGGCGCAGCCTGTGCGCAGGCCTTGCGCGCCGCCAGAAAGACCTTATCTGCCTTGGTCAGTGCAGTCTTTAAGCTGCTTTTGCCCTTGCCCAGCGCCCGCTTTGCTTCGGTCAGGCTGCTTTTGGCAAACTGCGCCGAGTACATGGCGCGGGCTCTGTCCGGCAGGTTGTGCGCCTCGTCAATGAGGAACAGCCAGTCCCCGGCGGCATCAAAAAAGCGCTTGAGGTGCACCACCGGGTCAAACAGATAGTTGTAGTCCCCAATGACCACATCGCACCACTCGCTCAAATCCAGCCCCAGCTCAAAGGGGCATACCGAGAACTGCCGGGCGGTGTTTGCCAGCGCAGCGCGGCTGAAACTGCCGCTGCCGTCCAGCAGAGCCGCCAGCGCGTCCTTGCGGCGGTCGTAATAGCCGTTGGCGAAGGGACAGGCTTCCGGCAGGCAGGCGGGGTGCCCTTCGGCGTCCGGGTGCAGACAGGCCTTTTCCTTGGCGGTCAGGGTCACACTGCGCAGGGCAAGACCGGGCTGGGCGGCACGCAGCCGTGCCACCGCGTCCTCGGCGGCGGCTTGGGTGGTGTTGCGGGCGGTCAGGTAGAACAGCTTTGCGCCGCAGCCCTCGCCCATGGCTTTCAGGGCAGGGAAGAGCGCGCTCATGGTCTTGCCGATGCCGGTGGGCGCCTGACAAAAAACGCGGGTGCCGCCCTTGCGGTCAGCGCTTTTTCCGGCGCGGCAGGCGCGGTACACTTCGCCCGCCAGCGCCCGCTGCCCGGGGCGGTACTCCGCAAAGGGAAATTGCAACGCCGCAAGGCTCTGGCTGCGCCGGGTGTCCCAGTCCAGCTGCCGCTGCGCCCACGGGGCGTACTGCGTTAAAAGCTGCTGCAAAAACTGCTCCAGCTGCTGCCGGGAGAACTGCCGGGTAAAGCGCAGGATCTGGTCGGTGTCGACTTGGTAATAGGTCAGCCGCACCGCAAGCGTTCCCAGCCCCTGCTGGCTGCTGTAAATGGCGGCATACACCATGCCCTGCGCCCAGTGGCAGGGGTTCAGCTCCTCGGTGATCTCCTCGTAAGGGACAGTGGTGGTCTTGATCTCGTCGATGGTCACGGTGCCGTTTTCGTCGGTGAAAATGCCGTCTGCCCGGCCTTCCAGCGTAAAGGCGATGCCGCAGGCTTCCCACTCCGCGCTGAGGAATACCTCGGCCTGATAGCCCTCCCCGGCGGCTTTTTGCAGCTTGCGATGGATGCGTGCACCCTCGTTGGCGCGGTCAAAGCCGGTAAAGCGGCTGTCAATGCTGCCGGTGCGCAGCAAAAACTCCACCAACTGCCGGATGGGCAGATGAATGCTTGACAAGGCGTTTCACCTCCGTTGTATTTGTACATTATCCCACTCCGAACAGCTCCATGCACTGGGCGGCTGCGGCATCCACCTGTGCAAAGTCCACGGCGGTGCGGTAGTAGGTCTCCAGTTCATCGTGGCAGCTTTTTGCCTGCGCCATCAGGGCACAGGCCTGTTCCAGCAGCTCGGCGGCGGCGCGCTCGTTGAAGCGCAGCCGTGCCCGGCAGGCGGAAAGGTTTTCTCTGTCCACAAAGCGGCTGCACCGCACGGTCTGCGCCGCAGACAGCCGCACCGGATGCCAGCGGTTATCGGTCAGGAACGCCAGCCGCAGGGAGGGGATAAGGATGTGGTCGATCTTGTCCTCCGGGTGCATGGCGCAGGGGCAGGTGATGATGTGGTAGCCCCGCGCCAGCGCTTCGGCGCGGATGAGCTCCAGCAGCAGGCGGGACACTGCCCCGTAGTCGTCCCGGAAGAGGATGCATTTGTCTGCCAGTGCCTGCACCGTGCCCTGATAGAACACCTCGCCCTTGGGCGTGATGGCCGAGAGCAGCCGCAGTTCTTCAGAGCCCATCTCCTCGGTGCGGGGCAAAAGGCGGGTGCACAGCCGCTTGACGTAGCGGCGCACTTTTTCAAAGTTTGCGCTGCACGCTTCGGCGCGGCGGCTATCCAGCAGCAGGCTGCCCGCCGAGGCCACATACCGCGCTGCCCGGCTGCGCAGCAGCTGGTTGCGGGCAAACAGGGCGGTCACCTCGTCCTTGTGGGGGTGCAGGGCATCGGCATCAATGGTGTGGTACAAGCTCAGCACCCGCTCGTCTGCGCCGGGGGCTTCCGGCTCCACCACATGGGGCGCAGTGGCGTCGATGATGGCGCGTTTCTGCCGCAGGAACACCACTCCGTCCAGACTGTCGGGGTCGCTGGCGCAGTGGATGCGCTGGATGGGCTCGCCTTTGTCCTGTGCGGCGCGCGCCAGCCGCTTCATCAGGGTAGATTTGCCGCAGCCCGGCCCGCTTTTGAGCAGTACCAGCTGCATCCCGGGCTCCCGGCGCAGCGGCGCAAAGTAGCCCTTGAACCCGGCGGGCGTTGTAGCGCCCAAAAAGAAATCCACAGAAGGATGCACGGAACTTTCCATACAAAAACACCTCGCTTTTGCTTTACAGTATGCAAAAGCGGTGCGGTTGGTTCCTGTCCTTACCTATTATAGGTATGCTCGCACACAGCGGCAATGGTGTCCCGCAGCACGGTAAAGTCCGCAAAGGCTTCGGGCTTGTTCTGAGGCTGGCGCAGCAGGGCGGCGGGGTGGAAGGTGCCCATGAACAGGATGCCGCTTTTTTCAATGATCTGCCCGTGCTCCCGGGTGACGGAAAAATCCTGCCGGATCATCCGCTGGGCGGCAACGCGCCCAAGGCAGACCACGATCTTGGGCTGGATCAGCCGGAACTGTTCCCGCAGCCACGGCATACAGGCTTCGCTCTCGGCGGGCAGCGGGTCGCGGTTCTGGGGCGGGCGGCACTTGACGATGTTGGCGATATAGCAGTTTTTGCTGCGGTCAAGGTCGATGGCAAACAGGTATTTGTCCAGCAGCTGGCCGCTGCGCCCCACAAAAGGCAGACCCTGCTCGTCCTCGCTCTGGCCGGGCCCCTCGCCCACAAACAGTACCTCGGCGTCCGGCACACCCTGCCCGAACACCACATTCGTCCGGGTGGCGCATAGCTCGCAACGGGTGCAGGCAAGGCATTCGGCCTTTAAAGTATCCATATCCATGGAGAACATCTCCTTTAAAATCAGATTGGCGGTTTATTTGCAAATTACAACATTGTAAACTATAACACAGATTCAAGAGTACGGTAAATACCCAAAAGAGATTATCTTGGTTCCTTGAAAAAAACACCTGCGTATGATAAAATGAGCTTGAAGAAGGGAGTGGGTAAAATGCCGGTATTAAGCATATTTTATGGCATCATCGTCAGAATGTACCGAGAGCAGGGTGGAAAACACAATATGCCGCATATCCATGCGGAATATTCCGGGGAAGAGATCGTGATGACGCTGGATGGGACGATCTTGGAAGGCGGCTTTCCGAAAAACAAGCTGAAGCTGCTGGAAGCGTGGGTGGTAATACACCACGATGATCTGGAAGCGAATTGGAAGCTGTTGAGCAATGGTGAGCAGTTCTTCCGTATTGACCCTTTGAAATAAGGAGTGATTTTATGTTGCAGCCGAAATTGACCAAGGTGGAGACCATAAGCCCCTTGAAGCTTCGCCTGTTCTACGAAACGGGTGAGGTGAAGCTCTTTGATGTTGCGCCCTATGCAACGGGTCCGTGGTACGGACAGCTGAAAGACGAAAGCTATTTCAATGCGGTGCAGCTGCTGCCCGGCGGCGTGGGTATCGAATGGCCGGAGGGGCAGGACGTTGCGCCCCACGAGCTGTATGAGAACAGCATCCCCGTAAAGAAAACTGCATGATGGAGCATCTGCCCATAGAGCCTGTGAACGACACGGGTTCTTTTTTATATTTGCGGAGGAAAATATCCCTTGAAATCAGTATGATATTTTATTCACAAATCAAATGGCGGTTTCTCCCCTAAAATATAGCACAAAAACACGATTTTGTCTTGAACTTTTTGCCGCCTGTGCTAGAATAAAGAAGAAAGGCATCCTTGTGTCCAACAGATACGGGAAGCAAATTTTGGAAAGCATTTTCGGAGGTAATCACAATGGCTGATATGTTTGCACCGCTGGTAGCACAGCTGAAGGCAAATCCCAAGACGATCGTGTTCACCGAGGGCAATGACCCCCGCATTCTGGAGGCCGCAAGCAAGCTGCTGGCCGAGGGCGTGCTGAAGGTCGTTATGGTGGGCAACGAGGCAGAGTGCAAGGCTGCTGCCGCCGCCGGTAACTTTGATATTTCCGCTGCCGAGATCATCGACCCGGAGAACTACGCCGGCTTCGATGAGATGGTCAACACCATGGTGGAGCTGCGCAAGGGCAAGCAGTCCGCTGAGGAGTGCGCAGCTCTGCTGAAGAAGTCCAACTATTTCGGCACCATGCTGGTGAAGATGGGCAAGGCAGACTGCCTGCTGGGCGGCGCTACCTACTCCACCGCCGACACCATCCGTCCCGCTCTGCAGCTGGTCAAGACCAAGAAGGGCGCACATCTGGTGAGCTCCTGCTTTATTCTGGACCGCGACTGCGGCGAAGAGGGCCTGAAGCGCATTGCCATGGGCGACTGCGCTGTCAACATTGATTACACCGATACCGTCGATAAGGCTACCGGCGAGGTCAAGATCTCTGCCGCTTCCAAGCTGGCAGAGGTGGCTGTGGAAACTGCCCGCACCGCAAAGCTGTTCGGCATCGACCCGAAGGTGGCTGTGCTGAGCTTCTCCACCAAGGGCTCCGGCAAGGGCGGCACCGTGGCACTGAGCCACGACGCCACCATCAAGGCACAGGAGATGGATCCCGAGCTGGCAGTGGACGGCGAGCTGCAGTTTGACGCAGCCGTTGCTCCCGAGGTCGCACAGGTCAAGTGCAAGGGCAGCAAGGTGGCTGGTCAGGCCAACACCTTCATTTTCCCCTGCATCGAGGCCGGCAACATCGGCTATAAGATCGCACAGCGTCTGGGCGGCTACGCTGCTTACGGCCCCATCCTGCAGGGTCTGAACGCACCCATCAACGATCTGTCCCGCGGCTGCAACGCAGACGAGGTGTACAAGATGAGCCTGATCACCGCTTGCCAGTCTTAAACAATTTCGGCACAAACGAGGAGAAGCTTTCGGGCTTCTCCTTTTTATTTTGTCCCCTCTTGCAATCCGGCGGAGTTTATGGTACAATATTTTAGCATCCACAAGGATGTGTCGGACAGCGCCTGCTGCGTGGTTCGGCATACGGATGCGGGTCCTGTACGATGGGCTCGCTGTGAACCAGGTCAGGTGGGGAACCAAGCAGCCTTAAGCAGTGCGTTCGTGCGTTTCAGTAAGCCTGCATCCGTATGCCGAGTTACGCAAGGCGGGGACAAAACCCCGTCATGCGCTGTCCTTTTATTTTTGCCGCAAAGGCCGGGAAAGGGGAGACATCGCCGTGTATCGTGCGCTTTACCGCAAATGGAGACCCCAGCGGTTTGAGGATGTGGTGGGGCAGCGTGCCATCGTGACCGCCCTGAAAAACCAGATCACCGCAGGGCGTGTAGGCCATGCGTATCTGTTTACCGGCGTGCGCGGCACCGGCAAGACCACCTGCGCCAAAATTTTTGCCAAGGCGGTCAACTGCCTGCACCCGGAGGGCGGCGACCCCTGCGGGAAATGCGAGATCTGCAAGGGCATCGACAACGGCAGCCTGCTGGATGTGGTGGAGATGGACGCAGCCTCCAACAACGGCGTGGACGATATCCGCGACCTGCGGGACGAGACCGCTTACACCCCCAGCGCCTGCCAGTATAAGGTGTATATCATCGACGAGGTGCACATGCTGTCCACAGCGGCCTTCAATGCGCTGCTGAAAACACTGGAAGAGCCCCCCGCGCACATCATCTTCATTCTGGCGACCACCGAGATCCAGAAAGTGCCCGCCACCATCCTCTCCCGCTGTCAGCGTTACGATTTTACCCGCATCGGGCCGGAGGATATCGCACGGCGGGTGGAGTATATCGCCGGGGAGGAAAAACTGGAGCTGACCTCCGATGGCGCGGAGCTGATCGCCCGTCTGGCCGATGGTGCGCTGCGCGATGCGCTGTCCATTCTGGATACCTGCGCCGGTGTCACCGCAAAGATCGACGCGGACGTGGTGCGCCGCATGGCGGGCGTGACCGACCGCAGCTACCTGTTCCACATTTCTGACGCCTTGGAAGCGCAGGACGCCGCCGCCGCGCTGGCACAGCTGGCGCAGCTGCGGCAGCAGTCGGTGGACGTAAAACGTCTGACTGAGGAACTGATCGCCCACTACCGCGCCCTGATGCTGGCGGCGCTGCCCGGCGGGCAGGCGCTGCTGTCCGGTGTTTCGCCGGAGGAAGAGGCGCTGTACCTGCAAAAAGGCCCGGAGATGGGGCAGCGGGAAGCCATCCGCGCCATCCGCACTTTGGGCACGGCGCTGGAACACATGACCCGTGGCAGCGACCAGCGCATCGAGCTGGAACTGGCACTGTTCAGCCTGTCCGAGCCGCCCCAGCAGATGCAGGCGGTAACGGTACAGGCAGCCCCCGCCCGCGCGGCACAGCCGGAAGCACCCCGCCCCTTTGCGGCAGCGGTGCAGCCCTTTGCCAGCGCTCCGGTGCAGCCCGCACCGGCAGCAACTGCACCCCAGACCCCGGCAGCCGGAGCAGAGCCTGCCCCTGCCGTGCAGCAGACCCCTCCGCAGCCTGCCGCACCGGAAGCGCAGCCCGTCCCTGCGGACGAGCTGCCGCCCATGCCGGACGAACCGCCGGTACAGCAGAGCGATGCCGCCCTGCCGTGGGACGAGCCTGCCCCGCAGGCACCGCCGCCGGAGGAGCCGGAGCCGATCAGTCAGCCGGAGCAGCCCGCCCCCGCAGAACCCACACAACCCGCCCGGGCAGCGGAGGAACCGCCTGCCCAGGTGCAGGAGCACCCCGCCGACCCGGTGCTGTCCAAGCCCCGCAGTGTGGCGCAGAAGGGCACGAACCCCTTCCCGTACTGGGGGCAGATCGTGCAGAAGCTGGAAGGCATCGACCCCATGCTGTATATGTATCTGCGCAAGTCCAAAGCTTACTTTGACGGCACCCGCGTGCTGATCGACGGCGGCAAGACTTTCCGGGATTTTATTCGGGTGAACAAGGACAGCCAGAAGCTGATCAAAAAGCTGATCGCCGAGGTATCCGGCGTGCCGGTGCCCATCGGCCCCTACGAGCCAAAAACAGCCGGAAAGACCGCCTCCAACGCGGAGCAGTCCCTTCTGGCACTGGAAAAGCTGGGGTTAGAGGTCAGCATTGAGGATACCGCCCGCAAAAAGCGATAAAAATTGTTTATAATAAAGGAGAATGCCATTATGAAAGCAAGAATGCCCGCAGGTTACGGCCGCCCCGATATGAACGCCCTGATGCGTCAGGCTCAGAAGATGCAGGAGGACATGAAGAGCAAGCAGGCCGAGCTGGAAGCTGCCGAGTACACCGGCAGCGCCGCCGGTGAGATGGTGACTGTGAAGATGAATGGCAAGCACGAGGTGCTGTCCATCACCATCAAGCCCGAGGCTGTGGACCCGGACGACATTGAGATGCTGGAAGACATGGTGGCTGCTGCCATCAACGCCACCGTGAAGCAGGTGGATGAGACCGCCGAAGCCGAGATGGGCAAGCTGACCGGCGGCCTGAACATTCCGGGTCTCTGAGCCGGGAAGGGGAGATACCATGGACTACACTGCCGCACCGCTGGAAAAGCTGATCGAGGAGTTCGGCAAGTTTCAGGGCGTGGGCCGCAAGGGTGCTACCCGCATGGCCTATCAGGTGCTGAGTATGTCGGATAAGGACGCTGCGGCGCTGTCGGATGCCATCCGCGGCGCGCATACCCGGCTGCACCGGTGCCGCATCTGCCAGAACTTTACGGACGCTGATCTGTGCCCGGTATGCGCCAGCGCCAAGCGGGACACCTCGGTGATCTGCGTGGTGGAAAAGCCCCGGGATGTGCAGGCCTTTGAGCGCACCCGGGAGTATAACGGTCTGTACCATGTGCTGCACGGCCTGCTGGACCCGTTGGCCGGTGTGGGCGCAGAGCAGCTGACCGTCAAGGAGCTGCTGGCGCGGCTGAAGGACGACACGGTGAAGGAGGTCATCATGGCCATGAACCCCACCGTGGAGGGCGAAGCCACCGCCATGTATCTGGCAAAGCTCATCAAGCCGCTGGGTATCCGGGTCACCCGGCTTGCCTCCGGTCTGCCGGTGGGCGCCAGTCTGGAATACGCCGACGAGACTACCCTGTACCGGGCGCTTTCCGGCCGCGGAGAGCTGTAAACCTGTAAAAATTTACAATTCTGTCAGAAACAGCCCTTGCATTACCCTGAAAAAATGGTATACTGAAACAACGAACGGAACGGAGAAAGGAGGCGCGCAGCATGGCACCCACAAAGGAGCGCCCGGCGACCAAGACCATCGCCACCAACCGCGAAGCGCGCCACGAGTATTTTGTTCTGGAAGCGCTGGAGACCGGTGTGGAACTTAAGGGCACCGAGGTGAAAAGCCTGCGGGCCGGCGGGGTCAACCTGAAGGACAGCTGGGTGGATATTGAAAACGGCGAGCTGCTGGTAAAGGGGATGCACATCAGCCCCTACGACCACGGCAACCTGTTCAATCAGGATCCCATGCGCGTCCGGCGGCTTCTGGCGCACAAAAGTGAGATCCGGCGTCTGCACCAGCAGTGCAAGCTGCAGGGCTATACGCTGGTGCCGCTCTCGCTTTACTTCAAGCATGGCCGCGTAAAGATGGAAGTGGGCTTGTGCAAGGGCAAAAAGCTGTACGACAAGCGTGCCGATGCCGCCCAGCGCGATGCAAAGCGCTCCATTGACCGGGCTGTGAAGTCCAACGGCAAGTATTATTAAGCATTCCAATTGCAGACTGCGGCTCACCGCAGAAAACCAAGCTTTCCGCACATCGCAAGATGTGCTTTATATGGGGGCGTAAAGGTTTCGACGGGGGGAGCGAGGTCTGGGCAGCGGGTAGCAGCGGGGGAACTGCTCTATAACTCCTCCAAAACAATTAACTGACAACAATAATTATCAGTTGCTCGCAGCCTGAGTGCTGCGCGTTCCGCCCACTCTTGTGTCGTGTGGGGTCGGGGCGTCCTTTAGACACAGCACCTGAACGGACCTAAGCTTTGCGGACCGGCAGGAACTCATGAAGCTACCAAAGCGCTAGCCTGACGATCGGCGTGGCGCGGCGGGAATGTTGTAGATCGCCTGCACCCGGAGACACCTACACTGAGCTCTTTTCGGACATGGGTTCGACTCCCATCGCCTCCACCAGTAAAAAAGCCACCTGAAAACTTACGTTTTCAGGTGGCTTTTGCTATACGGAGCGATGTCGTATTATCACGCCAGATCCGGCAGGATATCCGACCACAGCGCCTGCTCCTGACGCAAGGCATCGAAGCAGCAGTCCAGATACATTTTGTTGACCGCAGCAAAAATGGTGCTGCGCAGCAGCAGACGCTCATCGTTGAGCGTAGTCTCCGGCTGGGCTGCCTTGCCGCCGAACACCACGGAAAGACTAGTCTCCAGTTCCTCGCAGAAGATATCGTAGGCTGTTCCGGCGGAGCAGTGCTCCCGCTGCATTTTAAACAGGGTGTCGATATTTTCGATCGAGAGCACCGTTTTGGAGACTGCAATGTACATCAGGGAGGCGATCTGGTCCCGGGTGTATTTTTTGCGAATGGGGTGATCCACCACCCCTTTTTTGACGTAGTTGCTCACCATAGAAGGCGTCAGCTCCACCCCGCAGAAGCTGCGGAAGTAGCCGTTGACGAACTGCACCGTCTGGTCCAGATACAGCCCTACCGAGGGGAGATCGTTGTACCGGGGCAGGGCAAAGCCCGCAGCACACGCCGCAACGCGGAGTCTGGTTTCAGCTTTCATAGTATCTTGTTCCGTTCATGCTCCTGCGCTTTTTTGCAAGCAGGAACGTTGTTTTTGTGCAAAGGCAGGGCAATTGCTTTCCGCAAAAGCACTTCTGCCTGTAAAATAGTATACCGCATTTTGGAAAATTGGTCAACGGGCAACGAAAACTTTTTAAAAGAATTTAAAAAAACAGTTGACAGGGTTTTGAAAAACTGCTATGATGGTCACGGACAAAGGAATGACTGCGGCGTGCGCCGCTTGAAAATGGAGAAAAATATGAAAAGCAAAATTGTTGTAGACTCCTCTGCAAATGTGTACGAGCTCCCCGATGTAGGGTTTGCCTGTGTGCCGCTGAAGATCCTGACCGACGAGCAGGAGTATGTGGACACCGCAGAGGTGGACGCTCCCGCACTGGCCGAGATGCTGCGCACCTATAAGGGACGCACCAGCACCTCCTGCCCCAACATCTCGGACTGGATGGCTGCCTACGAGGGCGCAGACGAGGTGTACGTTGTGACCATCACCGGCACGCTGTCCGGCGCTTACAACGCCGCGCTGCTGGCGGGCGAGGAGTACGAGCAGAGCCACGAGGGCGCGCGGGTCTTTGTGCTGGACAGTCTGTCCACCGGTGCGGAGTCCCGGCTGCTGGTGGAGCGTCTGGCGGCGCTGATCAAGGCAGGCAAGCCCTTTGATACCGTGTGTGAGGAGATTCGGGCGTACCATGAGCACACCCATCTGCTGTTTGCGCTGGAATCTCTTGCAAACCTTGCGCGCAATGGCCGCGTGAAGCCCGCTGTGGCTGCGGTGGCGCGGATGCTGGGCATCCGGGTCATCGGTCAGGCCAGCGACGCCGGTGATCTGGAGGTTCTGTGCAAGACCCGCGGCGAGCACGGCGCACTGGAGCGCATGGTGCTGGAAATGAAGGCGCACGGTCTGACCAACGGCCGGGTGCACATCGACCACTGCTGCAACGCTGCCGCTGCGGAGCGGCTGAAGCACATGGTCCATGCCGTGTTCCCGGAGGCCAAGGTGGAGGTGGGCACCTGCGGCGCTCTGTGCAGCTACTATGCAGAGTACGGCGGCCTGATAGTGGGCTACGAGGATAACGAAGCACCCACCGTCTGAGCGTAAAATAGGATACTATGATTTCGATTCATCGGGGCATCTGCGGACGCTCCGGTGAACTTTTTTATAAGGGACAATTCCGGTGCACCCGACAGCAAAAACTTGCAAAGGGTGAAAAACCGCGCTATACTTACTTACATTATAGAGGTAAGGAAACACGGGAAGGGGAGAGAATATGCTGTTCCGGTTGCCGATCATCAAGTTTTTCAACCGCATCCTCAACCGCATCACAGTCACGGTGGTGCTGGTGGCGTTGCAGCTTGCATGGCTGGCGTGGGTGTTTTTTGCCCTCACCACCGGTACGGCACGGGTGTGGGTCACAGGGACACTCAACGGGCTGAGCCTGCTGATCATTCTGTATCTGGTGCGCAAGGACGAAAACAGTGCCTATAAGGTGGGCTGGATCGCCCTCATCGGGCTGCTGCCGCTGCTGGGAGGGGCGCTGTATCTGGCTTTTGGCAACAAGCGCCCCTCCCAACGTCTGCGCAGCAAAATGCAGGCAGTGGAGCAGGCACACCGGACAGACTGCGCCCAGCAGCCCGGACAGACCGCCGGCCTGTGCGACGAAAACCGGGGAGTGAGCCGCTACCTGACCCAGTACGGCTGCTATCCCGCGTGGCAGAACACCACCGCCCGGTATTTCTCCTGCGGCGAAGCCATGTATCCGGCGCTGCTGGCCGATCTTGAAAAAGCGGAGAAGAGCATCTTTCTGGAGTTTTTCATTGTCAGTCAGGGCAAGATGTGGCAGGGCGTGGAGGACATCCTGCGCCGCAAGGCGGCACAAGGGGTGGACGTGCGGCTGATCTACGACGACTTCGGCAGCCTGCTGGGTCTGCCCAAGGACTTTGTGGTGCGCATGGAGCGAGCGCATATCCGCTGCATCCCCTTTAACCCGGTGGTACCGCTGCTTTCGCTGGTGATGAACCACCGCGACCACCGCAAGATCGTGGTGATAGACGGTAAGGTGGCCTACACCGGCGGCATCAATCTGGCAGACGAATATATCAACGCCATCACCCGCTTCGGTTACTGGAAGGACGCAGGCCTGCGCATCGAGGGCGCTGCGGTGTGGAACTTTACCGTAATGTTTCTGGATTTCTGGAACGCCTTCCGTCCCTTTGAGCAGGATTACAGCGCCTTCCGTCCGCAGTTTGCGGTGCTGCCTGCCAGCGATGGGGTAGTGCAGCCCTACGCGGACAGCCCGCTGGACGAAGAGCCGGTGGCAGAAACGGTCTATCTGGATATTCTGGCGCAAGCACAGCAGTACGTTTATTTTTATACACCCTATCTCGCCATCGGCGAGGAAATGCTGGACGCGCTGCGCAACGCCGCCAAGCGCGGGGTGGATGTGCGGCTGGTGCTGCCGGGCATCCCGGACAAAAAGCTAGTGTTCCGGCTGAGCCGCTCGTACTATCTGCCCCTGCTGCGGGCGGGGGTGCGCATCTACGAGTACACCCCGGGCTTCCTCCATGCCAAGTGCTGTGTCAGCGATGACCGTGCGGCGGTGGTGGGCAGCATCAATATGGACTACCGCAGTATGTTCCTGCACTTCGAGTGCGGGGTGCTGCTGCTGCAAAACAGTCAGGTGCTGGCTTTGCGGGACGATGTGCGCCGCACCCTGCCCCAGTGCCGGGAGGTGCAGTGCGCCGACTGCCGCACCGGTCTGGCCGGTACGGTGCTGGACAGCGTGCTGCGGCTGCTCAGTCCTCTAATGTAAGTGCCGCTCATAAAATCCCGCGCGGCGGGGTACACTAGCTCCAAAGCCTGCGTCTGCAATGCAGGCACGGAAAGGGAGCGTATGTGACGATATGAAACAGGCATCGCGATGGTTTTTGTGCTGCACGCTGGCGGCAGCACTGGCATTGACAGGCTGCGGCGGGGGAAGCTCCGGCAGCAGTTCCGGTCCTATGAGCGGCAGCACCTCTGCGGGCAGCAGCGCGGCGCAAAGCGCGGCGTGGCGCACCGGACTGGGGGTTCTGACCGAAGCGACCGGCACAGACCGTGCGGGCAGCATCCGCACCGTGGCGGCTGCCGTGCTGCTGGATGCAGACGGCAAGCTGGCAGGGGCAACACTGGACGAGCTGGAGCTTTCAGTCAGTGCGGACGGCACCGGCAAGGTGACCACCCCCACCGACACCCGCACCAAGCGTCAGAAGGGGAAGGATTACCCGCTGGCAGAGGTATCCGGCCTGAAAAAAGGCTGGGCAGAGCAGGCAGACGCCTTTGCCGATTGGCTTGAGGGCAAGACCCTGGAGGAAGTGAAAAAGCTGAAAACGGATGCAGACGGCAAGCCTACGGACGCAGACCTTTTGTCAGGTTGTACCATTGCGGTGAACCGTTACCGGGATGCCATCGTCCGCGCCTGCGAGAATGCGCAGGTGCTGGGCGCTGCCCGGGGCGATACGGTCAAGCTGGGCGTTGAGGTAGCCGAAATACCGCAGGGGCTTACGGGTATAGATGACAAGGACGCGCAGGTACAGGCAAAAATCACGCTGGCGGTGGTGACCATGGACGAGAACGCCCGTGTGACCAGTGCCATCGGGGATATGACCGAGCCGGAGCTGACCGTCAGCGCGGACGGTACAGTGTCTGCCCCGCGTGAGCCGGTCTACACCAAAAACGAGCTGGGCGACCGCTACGGAATGCGCAGCGCAAGCGCGTTAGGCAAGGAGTGGTACGAGCATAGCGCAGGCTGGTGCGGCTACCTGAAGGGCAAAAACGCCATGGAGATCGGCAAGCTCTCCGCAGACGGCACGGACGCTGACCTGAAGGCGCTGTGTACCATTTCTGTCACCGACCTGCAAAAGGCGGCGCTGAAAGCCATGGCGGAGCAGTAGGGGACGATTGAAAATACTATTATAATTTGTGGTTCAGAAACGCCCGCGGGCGTTTCTGAACCACTTTTTCATGCACACTTTCCCACAAAAAGCGGGCTTATGGGCGGGGCAAAGCAGTGCATTGTGCGAAAAAATGGGTTTGCCTCTTGCAAAACGGCGGCAAACGCGCTATTCTATAACCACAGTTTATCACTTTAGCATGGTAAAATGATAAATCGAGAAGGAAGCGGGACGGCGAACGTCCCCTATGGGAGGAAAAAGATATGAAACTCAAGCGTATTGCAAGTGCATTTCTGGCCGGTGCTCTGGCACTGAGCCTTGCAGCCTGCGGCGGCGGTGCATCCACCTCTGCGGCGGCGTCTGCGTCCGGCAGTGCAGCCGGTTCGGCTTCTGCCGCAGCAGGCAGCGATCTGGATTACATCAAGGGCAAGGGCAAAATGGTCATCGGCTATACCGTGTACGAGCCCATGAACTACACCGATGCCGACGGCAACTTTACCGGCTTTGATACCGAGCTTGCCACCGCTGTGTGCGCAAAACTGGGTGTAGAACCGGAGTTCGTGGAGATCAACTGGGACACCAAGGTGGTGGAGCTGGACGCCAAGAGCATCGACTGTATCTGGAACGGTATGACCCTGACCGAGGATATCATGGCCAACACCGCCACCACTAAGGCCTACGCCAAGAATGCACAGGTCGTGGTGGTAAAGGAGGGCACCGCCTACACCTCCACCGCCGACCTTGCCGGTAAGACCGTGGTGGCCGAGGCCGGTTCTGCCGGTGAAGCTGCCATTCAGGGCGATGAAAACCTTGCCAAGGCAGACTACGTTTCCAAGAGCGTGCAGACCGACTGCCTGATGGAAGTGGCTGCCGGTACGGCAGATGCCGCTGTGCTGGACCTGACCCTTGCCAACGCCATGATCGGTGAGGGCACCGACTACGCAAGCCTGAAAATTGTGGACGAGCTGAACGCCGAGGAGTACGGCGTGGCCTTCCGCAAGGGCAGCGATGCCGCCGCCGCAGTGGACACCGCCTTTGACGAGCTGAAGGCTGACGGCACCATGCAGGCACTGGCCGAGAAGTATGAGCTGGCGCTGGCCGACTGAGCCGGGCGTAAAACAAAACGATAGATGGGTGTGTTTTTGTGTCTGTGATCCTTGGGCGCCTTTCCGGCGCGTTCCTGCTCAACTGTGAGCTGTTTGCCCTTACGCTGCTGTTTGCGCTGCCGCTGGGGCTGGTGGTGGCCTTTGGCTCCATGAGCCGGTGCAGGCTGCTGTCCGGTGCGGTAAAGACCTTTGTCTGGGTCATCCGCGGTACGCCGCTGATGCTGCAGATCATCGTCATTTATCTTGGCCCCGGCCTGCTGGGTATGAATAACCCGTGGCCCTCCGGCTCCGGCGGGCGCATGGTGGCGGCGGTGGTGGCCTTTGCCATCAACTACGCCTGCTATTTTTCGGAGATCTATCGCGGTGGCATCGAGGCGGTGCCCAAGGGGCAGACCGAGGCCGGGCAGGTGCTGGGCATGACCCGCACGCAGATCTTTTTCAAGGTCACTCTGCTGCAGGTGGTCAAGCGCATTCTGCCGCCCATGGGAAACGAGATCATCACCCTTGTCAAGGATACCTCGCTGGCAAACACCATCGCCAACAAGGAGATCATCATGATGGCAAAGGAGTACAGTGCAAAGGGCCTGATCTGGCCGCTGTTCTCCACGGCGCTGTTCTTCCTTGTGTTCGTAGGCGCGCTCACCCTGTTGTTCGGCTGGGCTGAAAAGAAACTGGATTATTTCCGCTGCTGAGGGGGTTTTTAAGAATATGGCATTACTGGAAGCCTCCGGCATTGGCAAAAATTTCGGAGATACAAAGGTCTTAAAGGATATTTCCCTTACCTTGGAGCAGGGCGAGGCGCTGGCCATCATCGGCTCGTCCGGCTCCGGCAAGACCACCCTGCTGCGCTGCCTGAACTTTCTGGAGCGGCCGGACACCGGCTGCATCCGGGTGAACGGCGAGACCATGTGGGACGCCGCCGACCCCGCCACCCAGCGGGAAAGCGAGATCCGCAAAAAGCGGCTGCACTTCGGGCTGGTGTTCCAAAACTTCAACCTCTTCCCGCAGTATACTGCCTTGCAGAACGTGATGCTGGCAGGGGAGCTGCTGGCAAAGGAGCGCCCGGAATACCGCGCCAACAAAAAGGCAGTGCACGCCCAGCTGGAACAGCAGGCGCGGGAGTTGCTGGCGCAGATGGGACTTTCGGAGCGGGCAGACCACTACCCACACCAGCTTTCCGGCGGGCAGCAGCAGCGGGTAGCCATTGCCCGGGCGCTGGCGCTGCACCCGGACATCCTCTGTTTTGACGAGCCCACCAGCGCCCTTGACCCGGAACTGACCGGCGAGGTGCTGCGGGTGCTGCGGGAACTGGCTGACCGCAAGACCACCATGATCATCGTGACCCACGAGATGCACTTTGCCCGGGATGTGGCCGACCGCATCCTGTTTATGGACGGCGGCGTGGTGGTGGAGGAAGGCCCTGCAAAGCAGCTGATCGACCATCCCAGAGAACAGCGAACCAAACAGTTCTTAGCACACTATGCGGAGTGAGCAAAATCACCAATTCTTCGGGTAAAAAAATAGAAATGTTGATGCAAACCAAGTCTTGTAAAACCGGCGCTGCTCCGCTATAATACCACTCATGAATCCTTACAACGTCCTGCCGCTTTTCCGGCAGGGCGTTTTTCACGGCAAAAATGCGAACATCCATCCTTTTTATGTGGGCAGGAGGCATATTTCCATGACCAAAGATATGACGCAGGGCAGCCCGCTGAAGCTGCTGCTTGCCTTTGCTGTGCCGCTGATGCTGGGCAGCCTGTTCCAGCAGTTCTACAATCTGGCCGATACCATCATCGTGGGACGGTTCGTGGGCGTGGAAGCGCTGGCGGCGGTAGGCAGCGTGGGCGGCCTGAACTATCTGGTGCTGGGCTTTGTCAACGGCATTGCCTGCGGCTTTTCCATCCCCATCTCATGGACCTTCGGCGCGCACGACCACCACGAGATGCGCCGCTACACCGCCAATACCGTGTGGCTGTCCGTTGCCTTTGCCACGGTGCTCACCATCGTTACGGTGGCTATGACCCGTCTGGTGCTGGTGTGGACGAACACCCCGGCTGACATTATCGACCTTGCGGATGTGTATATCCGCACCATCTTTGCGGGCATCCCCTTCACCCTGCTCTATAATGTGACCAGCGCTTTGATGCGTGCATTGGGCGACAGCAAGCGCCCGCTGTATTTTCTGCTGGTGGCCAGTGCACTGAACATCGGGCTGGACCTTGCCTGCATCATTGTGTTCAACATGGGCGCGTTCGGCGCCGCCTTTGCCACCGTGTTCAGTCAGGCTGTGGCGGGCATCGGCAGCCTTCTTTATATCGTGCGTCACTACCCGGAGCTGCGCTGGAATAAGGAAGAAGGGCGCATCAGCGCTCCGCACTGCGCAAAGCTTTGCGCCATGGGCATTCCCATGGGCTTGCAGTGCAGCATTACCGCCATTGGCAGCGTGGTGCTGCAGGGCGCGGTGAACGGTCTGGGCAGCGGCATCGTGGCGGCGCAGACCGCCGGCGGCAAGGCAGCGCAGTTCCTCAGCGTGCCGCTGGAGAGCATCGGCACTGCCATGACCACCTACACCAGCCAGAATATGGGCGCGAAGGATCTGGACCGCGTGAACCGCGGCGTGAACACCGCACTGGGCATCGGCTGCGTGTACAGTGTGGCCTCCTTCCTCATCCTGCGCGTGCTGGACAAGCCCCTGATCGGCCTGTTTTTGGACGCAGGCGAGACCGCCATTATGGCCAATGCGCAGGACTTCATCTTCTGGAACAGCGTGTTCTACATCCCGCTGGCAGTGCTTATCATCTACCGCTACACCATTCAGGGTCTGGGTCACTCCGGCCTTGCCATGTTTGCCGGTGTGGCTGAAATGATCGCCCGCGCCATGGTGGGCTTCTGGTTCGTGCCGCTGTGGGGCTACTTTGCCGCCTGCATCGCAAGTCCGGTGGCATGGTTCTTTGCCTGCTTCTTCCTGATCCCGGCATATTTTGTGGTGTTCCGTAAACTGCAAAAGGAAAAGCAGCAGGAAAACGCCGCAAAGGTACAGTAAGGGTTCACAAAAAGTGCTTTTTCTTTTCGCCTTTTCATGCTATAATAACAGGTAAATACGGCTTTGCCGTAACAGGGCAGGGCAGGGGCAAACCTGCACTGCCGGGGCAATGCCCGCAATTGCGGCGGGCGGGAAAATACAAAAAGAGAGGCGAATCGAGATGTTGGATATGATCAAATGCAGCACCGGCGGTGCGTACTATGCGCGCGGAGAGTGGGGCCCCGCAGACGGCAACGCACCCGCAGCACTGGCTGCAAAGGGCTTTGATGCCGCTGCCGTTGCCACGGCTAAGACCGGTACCATGGCCTACAATATTATGCAGGCACACAACACCAGCGGCGATGCCGAGAACCTGAAGATCAAGTTTGATGCCATGGCAAGCCATGACATCACCTTTGTGGGCATTATCCAGACCGCCCGTGCTTCCGGGCTGGAAAAGTTCCCCATCCCTTATGTGCTCACCAACTGCCACAACAGCCTGTGCGCTGTGGGCGGCACCATCAACGAGGATGACCACCGCTTTGGCCTGTCCGCTGCCAAAAAGTATGGCGGCATCTTTGTGCCCCCGCACATGGCAGTCATTCACCAGTATATGCGCGAGCGCTTTGCCGGCTGCGGCAAAATGATCCTTGGCTCGGATTCCCACACCCGCTACGGCGCACTGGGTACCATGGCCATCGGTGAGGGCGGCGGCGAGCTGGCAAAGCAGCTGCTGGGCCGCACCTATGATGTTGCCCGCCCGGGCGTGGTGGCTATCTACCTGACCGGCAGCCTGCCGGCGGGCTGCGGCCCCCACGATGTAGCCATTGCCCTTGTGGGCAAGCTGTTCAAGAGCGGCTACGTCAAGAACAAGGTCATGGAATTTGTGGGCCCCGGCATTGCTTCCCTGCGGCAGGATACCCGCAACGCCATTGATGCTATGACCACCGAGACTACCTGTCTGTCCTCCATCTGGGAGACCGACGAAGTCACCCAGCGTTTTCTGGCAGTGCATGGCCGCGCAGCGGACTACAAAAAGCTGGCTCCGGCTGACCTTGCCTACTACGACGGCGTGGTGGAGGTGGATCTATCTGCCATCCGTCCCATGATCGCCCTGCCCATGCACCCCTCCAATGCCTTTACTATTGAGGAGCTGAACGCAAACCTGGAGGACATCCTCCACGCCTGCGAGCAGGATGTGCAGAAGCTGATCGGCCGCAAGGACGTGCGGCTGGATCTGTGCAGCAAGATCGAAAACGGCAAGCTGCGTGTGGATCAGGGCGTTATTGCAGGCTGCGCAGGCGGTCTGTACGACAGCATCTACGAGGCTGCTTCCATCCTCAAGGGTCATACCGGCGGCTGCGGCGACTACGCCCTGAGCGTTTACCCCGGCAGCCAGCCCATCATGATGGAGCTGGTGCGCACCGGCGTCATCGGCGAGCTGATGGCCAGCGGCGCTACCATCCGTACCGCCTTCTGCGGCCCCTGCTTCGGCGCAGGCGATGTGCCCGCCAACGGCGCACTGTCCATCCGTCATACCACCCGCAACTTCCCCAGCCGCGAGGGCTCTAAGCCCGGCAGTGGCCAGCTGTCCGGTGTGGCACTGATGGATGCCCGCAGCATTGCAGCCACTACCGCCAACGGCGGCATCCTGACCCCCGCCACCGACATTGATTATGATCCCACCGTGCCGGAGTACCAGTACGATGCTTCCAGCTACGACACCCGCGTGTATCAGGGCTTTGGCAAGGGCGATTACGACGCCCTGCTCAAGTTCGGCCCCAACATCAAGGACTGGCCGGAGATCGCACCGCTGGGCGACAACCTGCTGCTGAAGGTGGCATCCTATATCACCGACCCCGTTACCACCACCGACGAGCTGATCCCCTCCGGTGAGACTTCCTCTTACCGTTCCAATCCGCTGGGTCTGGCCGAGTTCACCCTCAGCCGCAAGGACCCGGAGTATGTGGGCCGCGCCAAGGCTGTGCAGGCCGAGGAGAACGCCCGCCGCGCCGGTGCAGGGGACGCCGCCCTGCTGGCAAAGGTGAACGCCGTGCCCGGTTGCGAGCAGCTGAACTGGAACGATATCCAGATCGCTTCCACTATCTTTGCGGTCAAGCCCGGTGACGGCTCTGCCCGCGAGCAGGCCGCCAGCTGTCAGCGTGTGCTGGGTGCCGGTGCCAATATCGTTACCGAGTACGCCACCAAGCGTTACCGCTCCAACCTGATCAACTGGGGCATGCTGCCCCTGCAGCTGGCAGGTGCCACCCCCTTTGGTCTGGGGGACTATGTGCTCATCCCCAATGTGCGGGAAGCACTCAAGGGCGATCTGCAGAGCATCAAGGCCTACGTTCTGGGCGATACCGTCAAGGAGTTTGAGCTGTATATGGCTCCGCTCACCACTGACGAGCGCCAGATCCTGGCTGACGGCTGCCTGATCAATTTCTATAAGCATTAAGGAAGTAACCCGCTATGTCCTGTGACCTGCATATCCATTCCACCTGCTCGGACGGTGCTGTGCCCATCGAGCGGCTGGCGTCCATCGCCGCCCGCACCGGGCTGCACGCCATCGCCCTTTCGGACCACGACACCCTGCTCAGCGCTCAGTACGCCTATGCCCACACCGGGCAGGACGGGGTAGAGCTGATCCCTGCCGTGGAACTGACCGGCTACGACTTTGAGCGGCAGCACCGGGTGCATCTGTTGTGCTACTACCCGGACGTGGACTGCCCGGCGCTGCGGGAGCACTGCGCCATCATGAAGGAGCGCCGCAACGCCTGCGCTTTGCAGAGCGCAAAGGAGCTGGAGCAGCTGTACCCGCAGTTTACCACCGACCTTGCGTGGGAGACCACCAAGGCCAGCGGGGTGCTGTTCAAAAGCGGGCTGATGCAGGCGCTGGAACTACTGGGTCTGACCGATGGCAGCATCTACGGCGAGACCTACCACAAGCTGTTCGGGTGGAACCCCCGGGGCATCGTGCTGCACTCGCCGGAGTATCTGCCGGTGCGGCAGGTGCTGGCTACCGCCAAGGCTTGCGGCGGCGCGGTGGTATTTGCCCACCCCACAGTCTATAAAAGTATGCCCCTGCTGCGTGAATTGGCGGCAGAGGGTGCGGTGGACGGCATAGAGGTGTACCACCCCAGCAACAGCCCGGAGGACAGTGCCGAGTGCCTTGCTTTGTGCAAACAGTACAGCCTTGTGGCGACTGCGGGCACGGACTTCCATGGCCGCAACCACAAGCACCCCCACCCCATCGGCACCTGTACCGCACCGGACGAAGCCGCAGCACAGCTGCGCGCCATCGCCGAAAAACGTAAAAGAGAGAGGACGTAAAGACCATGAGCAAGGAATTTTCCTTCCCGAACAAGGGAACCTGCTCCAAGCAGACCAACTTTGTGCTGAACGATGACCACACCATTGCATCCATCGAGGTCGTCGGCGGCTGCAACGGCAACCTGAAGGGCATCTGCCAGCTGCTTACCGGCATGAAGGCAGAGGACGCCATTGCCCGTCTGGATGGTACGCTGTGCGGCTTCCGCAGCACCAGCTGCCCGGACCAGATCGCCAAGAACCTGAAAAAGGCACTGGAACAGATGAACTAAATCCACCGGAGAGCCGCTGCACAGAACCCTGTGCGGCGGCTCTCTTTTTGCGCGGGGACGATTTTGAATGCCCGCCGCTATGCTCTGGGCATGAATAGCGGAAAATTATTTTAAATTAGTGCAATGCCGGGCAGCCTGCGGGCTGCCCGGCATTGCACTTTTGAGGGAGTGTTTTAAATGATTTTGCGCTGCGCTTTTATGTCACAATTTGTACGCAATTCCAGCAAATGAAGGAGGATGTAAAAAATCTATACACAGGGCAAAGTTTGTTTGTTGTTCCGGTTCATTTTGCAGGGTATACTGTTGCCATAGAGAACAGCACGATGAAGGCTGTGAAAAACAAAACGCTGAAGCAGGGAGGCTTTTTTATGTACTATTCCAGTGGCAACTACGAAGCTTTTGCACGCCCCAAAAAGCCGGAGGGCGTGGATCACAAATCCGCCTATATCATCGGCTCTGGTCTGGCGGCTTTGACCGCTGCCTGCTATCTGGTGCGCGACGGTCAGATGAAGGGCGAGCACGTCCATGTGTTTGAAAAGAACGCACTGGCGGGCGGCGCCTGCGATGGCTACAAGTACGATATCGGCTATGTGATGCGCGGCGGCCGCGAGATGGACAACCACTTCGAAGTTATGTGGGATCTGCTGCACTCCATCCCGTCTCTGGAGACCGAGGGCGCCAGCGTGCTGGACGAGTATTACTGGCTGAACAAAGAGGACCCCAACTTCTCCCTGTGCCGTGCCACCGTCAACCGCGGCGAGGATGCCCACACCGATGGCAAGTTCGGTCTGTCCGATAAGGGCGCTATGGAGATCATGAAGCTGTTCTTCACCCCGGACGAGCAGCTGCAGGATAAAAAGATCACCGATTTCTTCGATGACGAGGTGCTCAACACCAACTTCTGGATGTACTGGCGCACCATGTTCGCCTTCGAGAACTGGCACAGCGCACTGGAGATGAAGCTGTACCTCAAGCGATATATCCACCACATTGGCGGTCTGCCGGACTTTACCGCCCTGCGCTTTACCCGCTATAACCAGTACGAGTCCATCATCCTGCCCATGGTGCGCTATCTGGAAGGCTTTGGTGTGCAGTTCCACTACAACACCAAGGTCACCGATGTGAAGTTCGACATCCAGAAGGGCCGCAAGCTGGCAAGCTCTGTTACCGTGGAGCACGAGGGCGAGACCACCAACATCGACCTGACCGAGAACGATCTGCTGTTCATCACCAACGGCGGCTGCGTGGAAAGCTGCACCGTGGGTGCACAGGATAAGGCCACCGGCTTTGATCCCACCATCCAGCCCGGCAACGGCTGGGATCTGTGGAAGAAGATCGCCGCACAGGACCCCTCCTTCGGTCACCCGGAGAAGTTCTGCTCTGAGCCGGAACTGAGCAACTGGGAGAGCGCCACCATCACCACGCTGGACGACAAGATCCCTCAGTATATCCGCAAGATCTGCAAGCGCGACCCCTTCAGCGGCCATACCGTCACCGGCGGCATCGTCACCGTCAAGGACTCCAGCTGGCTGCTCAGCTGGACGCTGAACCGTCAGCAGCAGTTCAAGGACCAGCCCAAGAACCAGCTGTGCGTCTGGGTGTACGGTCTGTTCAGCGACAAGCCCGGCGATTACGTCAAGAAGCCCATGCGTGACTGCACCGGCCGCGAGATCTGCATGGAGTGGCTGTACCACATCGGTGTGCCCGAGGATCAGATCGCTGAGCTGGCAGAGCACAGCGCCAACACCGTGCCTGTGATGATGCCCTATATCGACGCCTTCTTCATGCCCCGTGCTATGGGCGACCGCCCCGATGTTGTGCCCGAGGGTGCTGTGAACTTTGCCTTCCTTGGCCAGTTTGCCGAAACCGCCCGCGACACCATCTTCACCACCGAGTACTCCATGCGCACCGGTATGGAGGCCGTGTACACCCTGCTGAACATCGACCGCGGCGTGCCTGAGGTCTGGGGCAGCACCTACGATGTGCGAGCCCTGATCGATGCCACCGTAAAGCTGCGCGATGGCAAAAAGATCACCGACATGGATCTGCCGCTGCTCCCGCGTCTGGCTCTGAAGGAAGCCTTGAAGAAGATCGAGGGCACCGACCTTGAGAAGTTCCTCAAGGAGTATCACGCCATCTGATATTTTCCTCTCCTCCGATAGACCCGGCAACGGGTCAACACCCCCTAAAAAAGACCTCTCCGCTGCTCTGCGACAGGGCACGGGGAGTTCTTTTTTGTGGGTTTGTGTAAAAATGGTACAATATATGTTAAAATAAAGCAGAACGTGAAAATTATTTGTGCCAAAAGAATGATTTTGGCTTGTTTGCGGCGGCGTTCTGTGCTATGCTAGAGCTATTGAAAGGGCAGGAGGGAAGAGCCTGCCTCAAATGCGATACGCCAAAAATAAAAGGAGGTCGTTTTCCTGTGAAACAACTTATTTCCCGTCGCAGCTTTTTAAAGGCTGCTGGTGTGACCGCTGCCGCTGCATCCATGGCCATCGGTGCGCCTGCCGCATCGGCCTGCTGGGTTGGTGACAAGTCTGACGTCACCATCCTGTACACCAACGATGTCCATACCTACATCGACAAGCAGAGCCCCAAGCTGACCTACGCTGCCATTGCCGACCTGAAGCAGAGCTATCAGAACGCCGGTAAGGACGTGCTGCTGGTGGACGCAGGCGACCATGTGCAGGGCACTGCCTACGGCTCCATGGACGAGGGCGCTTCCATCATCAAGCTGATGAACGCTGCCGGTTACGATGTTGCTACCCCCGGCAACCATGAGTTTGATTACGGCATGGACCGCGCTAAGGCCATCATGAAGGAAGCCGATTTCCCGTACCTGTCCTGTAACTGGGTAGACCTGCGTACTACGCTGCGGGTGCTGCCCTCCGTCAAGGTGTTCGTGCGCGGCGGCAGACGCATCGCCTTTGTGGGCGTGACCACCCCTGAGACCTTTACCAAGTCCACCCCGGCCTACTTTATGGATAAGGCACAGCGCAAGTACATCTACGACATTCAGGGCGGCGAGGACGGCAAAAAGCTCTACGATGCCGTGCAGAAGGCCATTGATAAGGCAAAGCTTCTGGCAGATGTGGTCATCGGTCTGGGCCATCTGGGCGTAGACCCCTCTTCCTCTCCGTGGACCAGTGAGGAGGTCATTGCCCATACCAGCGGCTTTGACGCTTTTATTGACGGCCACTCCCATACCGTAATGGAGAACAAGCAGGTGCAGGATGCCTCCGGCAAGGCTGTCACCCTGACCCAGACCGGTTCTTACTTTGCCAACGTTGGCGAGATGACCATTGCTGCGGACGGCACCATCACCACCAAGCTCATCCCCACCCACGAGGGTATGGACGCCACGATCGCCGCCATGCAGACCGGCTGGGTGAACACCGTGGACGATATGCTGGGCGAGAAGATCGCTGTGGGCGACAGCGATTTCTACGTCACTGATCCTGCCACCGGCAAGCGCCGCATCCGCTCTGCCGAGACCAACCTCGGCGACTTTGTGGCTGACGGCATCTACACCTACTTCAACGAGGTGGAAAAGCTGCACTGTGATGTGGCCATCATGAACGGCGGCGGCATCCGTGCCGATGTGCCCGCAGGCGATTGGACCTTCAAGACCTGCAAGCAGGTCAGTCCCTTTGGCAACGTGGCCTGCCTGATGTCGGTCACCGGCAAGCAGATCCAGGACGCATTGGAGTTTGCAGCCCGCTTTGCAGGCGAAGGTGGCAAAGAGAACGGCGGCTTCCTGCAGGTGGCCGGTGCTACCTACGAGATCCACACCGATATCCCCAACACTGTGCAGACCGACGAAAAGAACGTCTGGATCGGCAGCGCCACCGGCACTCCGCGTGTGCAGAACGTGAAGATCTACGATAAGGCTTCCGGCAGCTATCTGCCGCTGGATCCGAACAAGACCTACGCGCTTGCCGGCATGAACTACACCCTGCGCAATCTGGGCGACGGCTTTGCCATGTTTGACGGCGCAGAGCTGATCAAGGACTATGTGTCCGAGGATTATCTGGTGATGTCTACCTACGCTATGATCTTTGACGGTGCAGATGCTGCGGGTCTGCCGCACCTGTCCAGCGCCAACAGCCCGCTGGCCGCTTACCCCGGCTATCTGCTCAACTATGAGCAGCCCTACGGCGCAGGCCGCATTACCATTCTGTAAAAGAAAGCCCTATCAGGGCAGGTCAACTGTATAGCAAAAAACCGGGCAGTCTGCGGGCTGCCCGGTTTTTTGTGCAGTACGAATGATTGGAAATGCACTCCGCTATCCCATTTTCACGGGGTAATTATGCGCAGAGCGAACGCGGAGCGCATTTTAAATCGTCCCGCCCCCGGCAAGGGTGACTCTTCAAAAGTCTCCTATGACCCACAGGGGTTTTGAAGAGTCATGAACAAAAAGCAAAGAAAACTGCGTTTTCAGGCCATGACTCTTCATCTTGAAGAGTGAGCTTTCGAACATAGATACGCTTCTTTTTCGTCACTATTCAAAAATCCAAAGTAGTAATAGAGTTATGACTCTTCAAGTTTTGAAGAGTCACGGCCTTGCGGCTGCAGTTCGGAATGATATAAACAGAAAAGCCACCTGAGTTTCCTCAGATGGCTTTAGTCTGGTTGGGGATGAGAGAATCGAACTCCCACAAGTAGAGTCAGAGTCTACCGCACTACCACTATGCAAATCCCCAATATTCTGTTGTGTTTTGCGGGGTGAGCCGCTCAACGTGTGCTATTATACGGGAAAAGCCCGGAGTTGTCAAGCATATTTTTGAAAAAAGTTGTACTTTTTTGGAAAATGCCGCAGCAGCGCCGAACAATTTGCGCCGGAGCGCTGCCACGCTTCGGCAGATTCTGCATATCGCACCGCCTATACTGGAAGGTACAAAACCTTGCAAAGTACCAGAAGGAGGATGCCTATGCCGGAACGAACCACACAAAACGCCCAGACCCTGCTTTCACCCCGCGTCCCGCGGGACACCGAGCACGAGCGCTACCACCCGGAGCTGGAGGAGGAGCTGAAGGAATGCCTGTTCTGTTTGAAGCGCAACGAGATGATGTTTGATATGGAGGTGGACACCGACCTCATCGAGCAGCGCATCTACGAGCGGCAGGCGCTGCTGTGCCGCTACCGGTACTTACTGGCGCGCGCCCGTGAGCTGGGGCTGCATACGGTGCTTACCCGCTACCAGCCCATGGGCGGGTAAAAAACGGTCAGCGAAAAAATCTTGACAAAAGCCGCACTGCGTGATATCCTATTACAAGATAAAAGCGTACCGGAACGATGTCCGGCGCGATAAATTTTTGAGAGTTAGAGAGGTTTCTATCATGGAGCGTATCAAGACTATTGCTACTCGTGACCTGACCAAGAGCGTTAAGACCGGTGGCTGCGGCGAGTGCCAGACTTCCTGCCAGTCCGCCTGCAAGACCTCCTGCGGCGTGGCTAACCAGCAGTGCGAGAACAGCAACAAGTAATTTCTGCAAACCTTATGCCGCCTTTGCCGGGCGGCATTTTTTTGTGTAATCTGGAATGGAGTGTAAAATGGTACATCAGTATCAATTGAACGGTTATAACATCGTGCTGGACACCTGCAGCGGCTCGGTGCACGTTGTGGACGAGGTGGCCTACGATGTCATCGCCATGTACCCGGAGCATACCGCAGACGAGATCGTTGCCGCCATGCTGGCAAAGTACGGCAGCCGCCCGGACGTGACCGAGGAGGACCTGCGCCAGTGCATCGACGACGTGACCAGCCTAAAGGAAAACGGCAAGCTGTGGAGCCCGGATGTCTATAAGGACATGGCCTTTGACTTCAAGAACCGCAACACCGTGGTAAAGGCGCTGTGCCTGCACGTTGCCCACAGCTGCAACCTGAGCTGCTCTTACTGCTTTGCCTCGCAGGGCCGCTACCACGGCGACCGCGCCCTGATGAGCTTTGAGGTGGGCAAGCGCGCCATGGACTTCCTCATTGAGAACAGCGGCACCCGCCGCAATCTGGAAGTGGACTTCTTTGGCGGCGAGCCGCTGATGAACTTTGATATGGTCAAAAAGCTTGTGGCCTACTGCCGCGAGCAGGAAAAGATCCATAACAAGAACTTCCGCTTTACCATGACCACCAACGGCGTGCTGATCGATGATGATGTCATCGACTTCTGCAACAAGGAGTGCCACAACGTGGTGCTGAGTCTGGACGGCCGCAAGGAGGTCAACGACCGCTTCCGCGTGGACTGCGCTGGCAACGGCAGCTACGACCGCATCGTGCCCAAGTTTCAGGAGTTCGTCAAGAAACGCGGCGACAAGAACTACTATATGCGCGGCACCTATACCCACTTTAACACTGACTTTACCAACGATATCTTCCACATGGCAGACCTTGGCTTTACCGAGCTGAGCATGGAGCCGGTGGTCTGCGACCCCAGCGACCCCAGCGCCCTGACCGAGGCGGATCTGCCCATCCTGAAGGAGCAGTACGAGATCCTTGCCAAGGAGATGATCAAGCGCGACCGCGAGGGCAGAGGTTTTACCTTCTACCACTACATGATCGACCTGACCGGCGGCCCCTGCATCTATAAGCGCATCTCCGGCTGCGGCTCCGGCACCGAGTACATGGCCGTTACCCCTTGGGGCGATCTGTACCCCTGCCACCAGTTCGTGGGCGACCCCAAGTACCTGCTGGGCGATATCTGGAAGGGCGTTACCAACACCGCTGTGCGGGACGAGTTCAAGCACTGCAACGCCTACGCCCGCAAGGAGTGTCAGGATTGCTGGGCAAAGCTGTACTGCTCCGGCGGCTGCGCTGCAAACTCCTACCACGCCACCGGCAGCATTACCGGTGTGTACGAGTACGGCTGCGAGCTGTTCAAAAAGCGCATGGAGTGCGCCATCATGATCAAGGTTGCCGAGAATCAGGAGCTGGCAGCCAAGGGCATCGAAGTGCCCATTGAGCTGGGCTCCACCTGCAACGCTTGCGCTGACGGCGAAGCCTGCGAATGAGCATGACCACCCCCATCGTGGATTTTGTGCGCAGCTATGCACAGTCCGGCACCGCCCGGCTGCACATGCCCGGCCACAAGGGGCAGAGCCTCTTAGGCTTTGAGCCGCTGGACATCACCGAGATCCGCGGCGCAGACGAGCTTTACGCGCCGGAGGGCATCATTGCCGAGAGCGAGGCCAACGCCACCCGGCTGTTCGGCACGGCGCACAGCTATTACAGCACCGAGGGTTCGTCCCAGTGCATCCGTGCCATGCTGTTTCTGGCGCTGCAAGGCGCACCGCAAAGCGGCAAGCGCCCGGTGCTGCTGGCTGCCCGCAACGCCCACAAGGCGCTGCTGTACGCGGCGGCGCTGCTGGATTTTGATATCCGCTGGCTCTGGCCGTCTGCGCAGGCAGAGGGCGCACTGTGCAGTTGCCCCGTCACAGCCGAAGCGCTGACCGGGGCTCTGCACGCGCTGGCGCAGCAGGGGATAAGCCCCTTTGGCGTGTATGTCACCAGCCCGGATTATCTGGGCGGGGTTCAGGACATCCCGGCGCTGGCGGCAGTCTGCCGGGCGCAGGGCGTGCCTCTGCTGGTAGATAACGCCCACGGTGCCTATCTGCGCTTTCTGCCGCAGAACTGCCACCCCATCGCGCAGGGCGCGGCCATGTGCTGCGACTCTGCCCACAAGACCCTGCCGGTGGTCACCGGCGGTGCGTATCTGCATCTGGCGCACGATGCCCCTGTGCAGGATGAAGCCGCCGTGCGGGGCGCGCTGGCGCTGTTTGGCTCCACCAGCCCTTCTTACCTGATTTTGCAATCGCTGGATGCCTGCAACGCGGTGCTGGCAGGGGACTACCCCCAGCGGCTGGCGCAATGCTGTGCTGCGCTGGAAGGTCTGCGCCGCAGCCTGAACAAGGCCGCAGCGGTACGGCAGTGCCCGGTGCCGCTGGCAGTTGCCGGGACACAGCAGGAGCCGATGAAGCTTACGCTGGACGCCGCCGCCCTTGGCTGCACCGGCACGGTGCTGGCAGAAGCCCTGCGCTGCGCACAGATGGAGTGTGAATACGCCGACCCCCGCTACGTGGTGCTGATGTTCACCCCGGAGAACCCACCGCAGGACTTTGAACGCCTGCAAACGACGCTGGAACAGCTTCTGGCTGCTGTGCCTGCCGGGCTGCCCTGCCCCGAGAATCGGGCAGGGGAGTTTGCCGCCTTGCAGCAGCAGGCGGTGCAACGCTGCACTATCCGGCAGGCGGTGCTGGGCGCACAGGTGCGCGTTCCGGTGCACAAGGCACTGGGACGGGTATGTGCGATGCCTACGGTATCCTGCCCGCCCGCCATCCCTGTGGCGGTCAGCGGCGAGGAGATCACCTCGGCGGCCATCGCCCTGATGCAGCGCTATGGCATCGAGGAACTCTCGGTGCTGCGATAAAGATTTTATAAGAAGAGAACCCGGAAAGTCCGCAGACCTTCCGGGTTCTCTATATTTATTCCTAAATATCCGTCCGTGGTGTGGCGCACATCTCCCAGAAGTGCAGCTCGTGCTCCGAGCAGGCGCGGAAGATCGCGCGGCAGCGGGCGGCACGCTCCGGCGAAAGGCCGGTGCAGGCTGCTTCGGCGCGTTCTGCCCATGCGCGGCAGGCGGCATCGTAGCCGGGGCTTGCGTAGTCCAGCACCAGTGCGCCGTAGTAGGTGTCTTTCACGGCGGGGGAGCGCTGCAAAAGCTTCTGGAATAGCCACCCGTAGCTCAGCATACAGGGCAGGCAGGCCATCAGGCACTCGGCCTCACCCTCACCGTTGCGGGCGGCATCGATCATGCAGTCCAGATAAGCGCGGCTCTCCGGCCGCAGGGGCAGGGACTGGATATCCGCCTCCCGCAGACCGTACTGCTCCAGATACTGCAGCCGGGTCAGGTCCTCGTTCTCCTGCACGAAGGACAGCAGGGAATAGTAGGTGCGCATGGCCGCCATGGTGGTGGCCTTGGTCATGCCCCACGCAAAAATTTTGGCGTATTCCCGCAGATACAGGCTGTCCTCCACAAGGTAGCTTTTAAAGCAGTCCTCGCTCAGGGTGCCGTTTTCCATCTTTTGCAGAAACTCGGTCTGTAAGCACTGCTCCCACACGGGTAGGTCGGCCTGCACCAGCGCCGAAACAAAGGGCAGGTCAGTCACGGACAAAATCTCCCTTCAGGTTGAAGGTGTGGTCCATGGGGCCGGAGCCGTGCCCCAGATCCAGCATGGCAGACAGACAGCCGGAAATGTAGGCCTTGGCGCGCTCCACGGCGGTGTCAAGATCGTAGCCCTTTGCCAGATTGGAGGCGATGGCGCTGGACAGGGTGCAGCCGGTGCCGTGGGTGTTGGGGTTTGCAATGCGCTTGCCCTTGAACCACTTGCCGGTGCCGCCGCGCCACAAAAGGTCGTCGGCATCGTTGATCTGGTGGCCGCCCTTGCACAGCACGGCGCAGCCGTAGCGCTCGCTGATGGTGCGGGCAGCAGCTTTCATGTCGGCGGCGTTGGCAATGTGCATGCCGGACAAAATTTCAGCCTCCGGGATGTTGGGGGTGAGCACCTCGGCCAGCGGCAGCAGCTTTTCGGTCAGCGCCTGCACGGCGTCGTCCTGCAGCAGCTTTGCGCCGGAGGTAGCCACCATCACGGGGTCTACCACGATGTGCTTTGCGCCGTAGAAGTGCAGCCGCTCGGCAATGGTGTCGATGAGCGGGGCAGAGGATACCATGCCGATCTTCACCGCGTCCGGGTAGATATCGGTAAATACGGCATCGAGCTGCTGCGCCAGAAACTGCGGTGTGGTGTCAAAAATGGCGATCACACCGGTGGTGTTCTGTGCAGTCAGGGCGGTAATGGCGCTCATGGCAAACACGCCGTTGGCGGTCATGGTCTTGATATCGGCCTGGATCCCGGCGCCGCCGCTGGAATCACTGCCGGCAATGGTCAATGCAGTTTTCATAGTAAAATGCTCCTTGTTTTTTTATTCACCCAGTGCGGTGCGGATGTTGTCCAGCACCTTTTTGCTCAGCAGCACAAAGGCCTGCTTGGTGCGGCCGGCAGAAACGTTGGCGCAGCGCACGTTTTCCCGGGCAAAGAAGTCCTCGGCCACGGGGCCTGCGGCGGCGCGGGTATCGCAGAAGAAATGGGTGCCGGGCAGGTCAAGCCACTTTTCCAGCGCAGCGGAATCAAAGCCGGGGCCGATGGAAGTGTTGAACAGAACCTTGCCCGCACCCAGCTGGGCAAACTCATTTTCGCCCAGCAGCAGCACATTCTTGTTCAGGCAGGTGAACACCACCTCGCTGTCTGCCAGCAGCTGGGACAGGGGCTTAAAGGTCATACCGGCAGCCTCGGCGTCCGGCTTTGCGCTGCGGGCAAAGTAGCTGATCTCTGCGCCCAAAAATTGCAGCGCATCGGCGATCATCCGGCCGGAAACGCCCAGCCCCACGATGCCAACCTTCAGGCCGGTGATCTCCACCGGCGCGTCCCGCAGCATGGGCATCCCAAAGCCGTGCAGCAGGCCGGTCAGCTCGTGCAGAACGTACTCCACAACGCCGCGGTCGCCGTAGTCTCGGATGCCCAGCACCTGGATGCCCCGGGTGCGTGCGTAGGCGATATCCACGTTGGCGCTCTCCTCAGAGTACAGGCTGCAGCACATCCCGATATAGCGGATGTTGGGGCACTGCGCAATGACTTCCTTGCCCATGCGGGAGGTGTAGCTCAGCAGCACGGCATCGGCGTCCCCGATGCGGCGCACTATCTCGGCGTCGCTGCCGGGCACGTCCCGGTACAGCACCACCTCTTTGGCGTAGCGGTGCAGCTCCTCCTCGGCAGAGGGAATCAGGCTGACAGGCTCAATGGCAACAAGCTTTTCAAACATGACGGACTCCTCCTTATATTAGTAAAAGCAGACGGGCGAGGCCAGATTGCGCAGCAGGGAGACGGCGCTCCAGCCCGCAATGGCGCTGGTGGAAGAGCAGATATCCACCACAGCCTTCACACCCTCGATCTCGGCGGTGATGCAGTGGTCATCGCCCACCCAGCCGGGCACAGAGTGCATGGTCACACCGGTGATCTCCGGGCCGGTGGTAGCCAGAGAGGTAGCCACGGCCACGTTCACCCGGCGGGGGAAGGCAGCAATGGCCTGCTTTGCATTGCCGGTGAACACGGTGGTCTTTTCGGTGTCGGTCAGCAGATGCTCTGCCCACACCGGCGTATTGCGAAAGCCCTTTGCACCGGTATGGGTCTCGATGCCGGCAGTCTCCGGCAAGCCCTGTGCCTGTGCCATCAGGGTGACCGTTTGCAGCACGTCAAAGCCGCCGATGGCACCGCTGGCCAGATGCACCTTGGCACCGCCCTCCACGGCGGCTGCCTTGACCTGTGCGTAGAAATCCAGATCTGCAAAGGCACCGATGGACAGAATGACCAGATTGACGCCCCGTTTCAGCACCGGAATGGCCATGGCGCGCACCGACTCCACCGAGGCGGCCTCCACGATGTACTCCGGCTCAAGCGCCAGCAGCGCGTCCACGTCCTCGCAGACGGCGCAGCCAACGTTGGCTGCAGTCTTTTCAGCCGAGGCGCGGGTGCGGCTGGTCACGCCCACCAGCTCGTAGTCCGGCAGCAGACCCTTCTTCCACGCGTCAGCCACGATGTTGCCCAGAAAGCCGCAGCCCACAATACCCAATTTTGTTTTCATGCCCGTATCCTAAACTCCTTTTTTCTGCCTGTGGCAGCATATTCATAACCAGTATACCATACCGGGTACAAAAAGGGAAATAATGTTTACGGCAGCCCGGCGGGGCAGGACATAAAAAGTTAACAAAATAAATTACAAATAAATTACAAAACCCTATTGCAAAATGGTTTCAAAAGAGTTACAATATGGTTACAGCAAGGGCAAAGCCCCAAGGCTGTGTGTGAAATCTTTTTCTTCTTGTTTTTGGGATACTGGGCGCGGATCCTCCTCCTCCGGCTGTTCTCCTTCACAGCTATGATCCATGCGCCGCACAGGCAGTGTCCCGCTTCGTGTGCAAAAGGGCTCGTCCGGTATTCTGGACGAGCTTTTTTGCGTTCTGCAAGCTCTGTTTTGCCCGCAAAAGTGATACTTCAAAAATCAAAGTATGACCAATGCCCGAAAACGCTTGGCAATTTGTCTGTTTTTCCGCAAAGGGCAATTATAAAGTTTGGCGCGGCAGGGGTTTGTATTCTTGCGGGCTTTGTGGTAAAGTATATACAATCAATTTATAGGCAGCAAACATGAATGATTTTGATGCTGATTTGTATCGGATGCGTTAAGAGAAAAGGAGTTTGATTATGGCTTATTTCTACGAAGAACCCTCCCGCACCTTTGGCGAGTACCTGCTGGTCCCCGGCTATTCCTCTGCGGAGAATGTGCCCACGGCGGTCAGCCTGAAGACCCCGCTGGTCAAGTACCGCAAGGGGCAGGAGGAGTGCCCGCTGCAGATGAATATCCCCATGATCAGCGCCATCATGCAGTCGGTCTCCGGCGATAAGCTGGCCATTGCACTGGCTCGTCAGGGCGGCGTTTCCTTTATCTATGGCTCTCAGAGCATCGAGAGCGAGGCCGCCATGGTGCGCCGCGTCAAGAGCTTCAAGGCCGGTTATGTGGTGTCCGATTCCAATCTGGCTCCTACTGCCACCCTGCATGACGTGCTGGAGCTGAAGGCACGCACCGGCCACTCCACCATCGCCATCACTGCCGACGGCACTCCTAACGGCAAGTTGCTGGGCATTGTGGCCTCCCGCGATTACCGCATCAACCACACCCCGGACGATGCCTGTGTTACCACCTTTATGACCCCCATCGAAAAGCTGGTCACCGCTCCGGCCAACACCTCCCTGCACGACTGCAACAACATCATCTGGGATAACAAGATCAACACCCTGCCGCTGGTGGATGCCGAGGGCAACCTGGTGTATATGGTGTTCCGCAAGGACTACGATTCCCACAAGGCAAACGCCAACGAGCTGCTGGATAAGAACAAGAGCTATGTTGTAGGTGCCGGTATCAATACCCGCGACTACGCCCAGCGTGTGCCCGCACTGGTAGAGGCCGGTGTGGATGTGCTGTGCATCGACTCCTCCGAGGGCTATTCCGAGTGGCAGAGCCGCACCATCGGCTGGATCCGCGAGCACTACGGCGACACCGTCAAGGTGGGCGCCGGCAATGTGGTGGACGCCGAGGGCTTCCGCTTCCTCGCTGAGGCTGGCGCAGACTTCGTGAAGATCGGCATCGGCGGCGGCTCCATCTGCATCACCCGCGAGACCAAGGGCATCGGCCGCGGTCAGGCTACCGCTGTCATCGAGGTTGCCAAGGCTCGTGACGAGTACTACAAGGAGACCGGCATCTATGTGCCCATCTGCTCCGACGGCGGCATCGTTCACGACTACCACATCACCCTCGCACTGGCTATGGGCGCGGACTTTGTCATGCTGGGCCGCTACTTTGCCCGCTTTGACGAGAGCCCCACGAACAAGGTACGCATCAACGGCCAGTATATGAAGGAGTACTGGGGCGAAGGCTCCAACCGTGCCCGCAACTGGCAGCGCTATGACCTGGGCGGCTCCACCAAGCTGAGCTTTGAGGAGGGCGTGGACAGCTATGTGCCTTATGCCGGTCCTCTGGCAGACGGCGTGCAGACCACCCTGTACAAGGTGAAGAGCACCATGTGCAACTGCGGCGCTCTGTCCATCCCCGAGCTGCAGCAGAAGGCCAAGCTGACCGTTGTTTCCTCCACCTCCATCGTGGAGGGCGGCAGCCATGACGTTGTGCTGAAGAACGCCACCCCCAGCATCATGAACGGCTAAGCCTGTTCTGAAGCAAGCGATTGTTATAAACGCAGAGACCGCTGCACAGTGTTTGTGCAGCGGTCTTTTTGCGCGAAAATACTTGCACCGGCAGGGGAATCGTGCTATCATGATAGAAACGCTCTGTCATGACAGGACGGAGGATCCCCCTGCCGGGCAAGCGGCAGGCGGCGCGCAGTAGGGAAGAGCTGACGCCGGGTATAAATAGAGAGGAAAACATTCATGAACGAGATCAAGGTTGAGCCTTATATCCCCGATGAGGACTACGATAACCCCGCGATGGTGGTGGATTTTTACGAATTCACCATGGCAAACTGCCTGTTCCTGCATGGCTTTAAGAATACCACGCTGGTGTTTGATATGTTCTTCCGCAAAAACCCGGATAATCAGGGCTATTCCATCAGCGCAGGCCAGCGCAAGCTGACCCGCTTTTTGCTGGACTATCACTTCAACGAGCAGGATATCCACTGGCTGCGCACCAAGGGCATGAGCGAGGAGTTCTGCGAGTATCTGCGCACCTACAAGTGGAAGGGCGATATGTACGCCCTGCCCGAGGGCACGGTCTGCTACCCCCATGTGCAGATGGTGCGCATCGAGTGCGATCTGGTGGGCGCGATCCTTATCGAGACCTACCTGCTGCAGACCATGAACTTCCATAGCCTGATCGCCACTAAGGCCACCCGCGTTACCGGCCTGAACACCCACACCCCCCGCAACGTTATGGAGTTCGGCACCCGCCGTGCACAGGGCGAGAGCGCCGGAAACGATGGTGCTTACGCCGCAGTGCTGGGCGGCTGCATCGGCACGGCCAACTGTCTGGCCGAGATGAAGTTCGGCGCAGATGTCAAGGCTGTGGGCACCGTGGCACACAGCTTTATCGAGTTTTTCCCCACCGAATTTGATGCCTTCAAGGCCTTTGCCGATACCTACCCGGATTCGGTCAGCTTGCTGCTGGATACCTATAATATTATGGAGAGCGGCCTGCCCAACCTGATCAAGCTGGACGATTACCTTATTGAGAAATATCCCAACGACCCCAACCGCCGCGTCAAGAGCGCCCGCATCGACTCCGGCGACCTTGCCCGCGGCTCCAAGCGGCTGCGCAAGGCGCTGGATGCCGCTGGCAAGCCCTACATCAAGCTGGTGGCCTCCAACGGTCTGGATGAGAAGAAGATCGCCAACATGGAGCTGTACGAGCACGCACACTTCGACTCCTACGGCGTGGGCGAAAACCTGATCACCTCTGCCTCCGACCCCGTGTTCGGCGGTGTGTACAAGCTGGTGGCCGTGAAGAAGCCGGACGGCAGCTACACCCCCAAGATGAAGTGCTCGGACTCTGCCAGCAAGGCTATCATCCCGGGCAAGAAGATGCCGTGGCGTCTGTACGATGAAAACGGTCAGGCACAGTGCGACCTCATTGCCATGGACGGCGAGGTCATCGAGGCCGGTAAGCCGGTCACGATGGTCAATCTGGACTCGGATGCCATCGAGCGCACCATCACCTTTACCCCCACCGCTGTGCGCCCGCTGCTGGTGCCGCATATTCTGGGCGGTGAGCTGGCTATCGACCTGCCCTCCATTGCGGAGAAGAAGGCCTATATTGCAAAGCAGCTCACCGAGGAGACCTGGGAGAGCGAGCTGCGTCTGGAGTGCCCCCACAAGCACTACGTCAACATGACCCCCGCAGTGGCCGAGTGCCGCTCCCGGATGTACGCCGAGCTGCACGGCGGCAAGGTGTAAGCAGCACCGAATAAGCGGTTTTTCTTGACAAAACAGGGAAATTATTGTATCATAAAAGCCGCGATTTTAATAAAAATGTTAATACCACCAGATTGCGAATAGCAGGGTGGTTGTAATAATTTTTCCTCACACCTGTTATTCCCGGCTCCCTCTCAAGCCAGAGGGCAGCAGGGCTTTGTAAGCCGGGGCTGCGCCGCTGTGGTGAAATTGGCAGACACGAGGGACTTAAAATCCCTTTCTGGAGACAGAGTACGGGTTCGACCCCCGTCGGCGGCATGTAAAAGCCCAGAATCATTCGTTGATCCGAATGGTTCTGGGCTTTTCTTGCGCAGCTGCGGCTTTCTTACCGGGAACTGGAGCAGCTGGCCGCAAAAAAAGGCTGGACGCTGAAAAAGCTGTAAAAAACTTAAATTTCCCTCTTGCATTCTGGCCGATTCGTGCTATAATAGTAAGGCAATCGTTTCCAAGGCCGCTCGACGGGGTAGCCGATATTGAAGGTTGTGATGGGCACATACATTAAATATGGCCCCAATTTGTCAGAACCAGAATTGAGGTGAAAAGAATGAAACAGGGTATCCATCCGAACTACGTTGACTGCACCATTACCTGCGCTTGCGGTAATGTCATCAACACTCGTTCCACCAAGCCCGAGATCCACGTCGAAGTTTGCTCCAAGTGCCATCCTTTCTACACTGGCAAGCAGAAGCTGGTTGACACCGGCGGACGTGTTGAGCGCTTCAACAAGCGTTTCGGCCGTAAGTAATTATAGGCTATCTCATGCCGCTTCCTTCGGGAGGCGGCATTTTTGCGTTTTTCGCGGGCAAATATTTCGTTTTCCCACACAGGATTGTCTTAATTTAAACACATTTTCCATCTAAAATATAGCAGTTCCAAACCGGAAAGCGCTGGCTCTACGCCGCTTTCCGCAAAACAGCTTCTGAAACAAAGGAGAGTTTGCTGTGATCGAAGTTTCTCACCTGAGCAAGTCCTACGGCAGCCGCCCTGCCGTGCAGGATCTCTCGTTTACGGTGCCGGACGGCCAGATCTACGGCCTGCTGGGGCCCAACGGCGCGGGCAAATCCACCATTATGAATATCCTTACCGGCTATCTGGCACCCACCGAGGGCGAGGTAAAGGTGGCCGGGTTCCGTCTGCCGGAGCAGGCGCAGCGGGCCAAGGCCTGTGTGGGCTATCTGCCGGAGCAGCCGCCGCTCTACCCGGAAATGACCGTGCAGGAGTATCTGGACTTTGTGGCAGAGCTCAAGGGGGTAAAGCACGCGCAGCGCAAACAGCAGGTGCTGGCCGCTGCCCGCCGCACCGGGCTGGAAGAAGTGCTGCCCCGGGTCATCCGCAGCTTGTCCAAGGGCTACCGTCAGCGGGTGGGCATTGCACAGGCGCTGCTGGGCAGCCCGCAGCTTATTATTCTGGACGAACCCACCGTGGGTCTGGACCCCGCGCAGGTCATCGAGATCCGCAACCTCATCCGGGAACTGGGCAAGGCGCACACGGTCATCCTCTCCAGCCACATCCTCAGCGAGGTGCAGGCGGTGTGCCAGCAGGTGCTCATCCTTTCTAAAGGTCGTCTGGTGGCGGTGGGCAGCCCGGAGGAGCTGGGCGAGACCCTGAACCCGGGCAGCCGCCTGCGCGCTACCGCACAGGGCGAGACGGACACCGTGCTGGCCGCTGTGCGCAGCGTGCCGGGCATCTGCAAGGTAGAACTGGAAAGCGCCGCAGACGGTCAGGTCACCTTTACCGCCGAGAGCGAGGACGCCGCCGACCGCCGCGCTGCCGTGTCCCGGGCACTGACCGAGACCGGCTGCACCGTGCTGGCGCTTGCCGCCGAGAACCGCAGCCTTGAGGAGGTATTCCTTGCGCTGACCGAAAAAACGCCGGAGCAGGAAACCCCGGCAGAAGGGGAGGAAAACTGAGATGCTTGCCATCTTTAAACGAGAACTCCGCAGCTGCTTTCACGGCATGATCGGTGCGGTGCTTACCGCCTTTATGCTGGCGGCTACGGCTATCTACTTTGTGGCGCTGAATCTGGGCTACGGCCTGCCGGATTTTGGATACTATACGCTGTACCGCACCATTTTTGTGCTGCTGCTCTATATCCCGGTGCTCACCATGCGCTCCTTTGCGGAGGAACGCCACAGCCGCACCGACCAGCTGCTGCTCACAAGTCCGGTGTCAGTGGGCGGCATTGTGCTGGGCAAATACTTTGCTCTTTGCGTCATTTTTGCGTTGCCCTGCCTTGTGGATGCGGGCATGATCCTTGTGCTGAAGGTGCTGGGCGCTACCGGCACCAGCACGCTGGCCAACTTTTCCGCGCTGCTGTGCTATTACCTTATGGGCTGCGCCGCCATTGCCATCGGGGTGTTTCTTTCCAGCCTGACCGAAAACCAGATCATCGCCGCTGTGTCCGGTGTGGCGGCGCTGCTGCTGGCCTATATGATGCCCAGCCTGCGCACCATGTTCGCCACCGGCAGTGCGGTGGCGCTGGCGCTGTTCACCGCCGTTGCCGCTGTACTCAGTGTGGTGGCGGGGCTGCGCAGCAAAAGCTTTACGCTGGGCTGCCTTTCCTTTGCGGGGTGCTGCGTGGCACTTACGGCACTGTTTCTGCTCAAGAGCAGCTGGCTGACCGAGGCCTTCAGCGCCGTGCTCAGCGCGCTGTGCCTGTTTACCCCCTTTGAAGAATTTGTCAACAGCAGCTTTTCCATCCCCACGCTGGTCTACTATCTGACCGTGGCGGCGGTGTTCCTGTTTTTTACCGCACAGGGACTGGAAAAGCGCCGCTGGAACTGAGAGGAGGCCACAACGATGAAATGGAACAAGAACGCATCCTCTCAGAAAGGCAGGGTGTTCCGCAGCGGGCTGCTGTCCACCTCTATGCTGGCGGCAGTGCTGGTGCTGGCGGTGCTGCTCAACCTGCTGGTGCGGGCCATCCCTGCAAAATATACCGAGTTCGACCTCTCCGAGGCCAAAATGTACACCCTGAGCGACAGCACCAAAGCACTGGTGGAAGGGCTGGAAAAGGATGTGCACATCTATTACCTCTGTGAGACCGGCAGCGAGGATGCTATCATCACAAAGCTGCTGGATCATTACGCTGCCGAGAGCGGGCACCTGAGCTGGGAACAGAAGGACCCCACCCTGTACCCTACCTTTGCCGCAAAGTACGGTGCAGAGAATGTTTCCAGTGGCAGTCTGATCGTTACCTGCGGGGAGAACAGCACCGTGCTGGGTGCCGCCGACCTGTACGAGTATGACTATACCGATTACTACACCACCGGCTCTGCCAGCGTGACCTTTGGCGGCGAAAAGCAGATCACCTCTGCCATCTATAAGCTCACTGCAGCCGGGCAGAGCCACGCCTACTATACCACCAACCACGGCGAGCAGACCCTGACCGACTCCCTGACCGATGCGCTGGACGCCCAGAATATCGACGCTCAGCCGCTGGATCTGCTCACAAGCACCATCCCGGAGGACTGCGACCTGCTCATCATCAACGCACCCACCACCGATTTTACCGCAGGGGACGGCCTTGTGGATGAGGTGAGCCAGCTGCAAGATTATCTGGCGGCGGGCGGCAAGCTGCTGCTGACCAGCAGCGTCTACGCCCAGACCCCGCAGCTGGATGCCGTGCTGGCGCAGTTCGGCCTTGCCCGCGCAGAGGGCATGGTGGTGGAGGGCGACAGCAGCAAGGCACTGTATAACTCTGCATGGTCGCTGCTGCCGGACTACGGCACGCCCACCGAGAGCACCGCGCTGAACGGCGTGAATACCGGCACCCATGTCATGCTGTCGGTGGCGCAGGGCATCACGGTCACCGAGACCGAGGATGTTACCGCCGAGCCGCTGCTGAACAGTTCCTCCTCTGCCTATGCCAAGGCGGATATCAACGACCTTACCACCATGGAGCGGGAGGACGGAGACACAGACGGCCCCTTTGCACTGGCTGTCTGGGCACGGAACGAGGATACCGGCGCCGAGGTCCTCTGGATCGGCTGTCCCAACATGGATAACGAGCAGCTTTATCAGTCCATGCCCGGCAACCTGACCTTTTTGCAGGGCTGCGCTGCCTCGCTGGTAGGGCAGGATGTCCTTGTGGACACCAAGACGCTGGAAGCCGAGCCCATCACGGTGGCGGGCTCCGCTGCCGCAGCACTGGGGCTGACCTTCGTGTTCGTGCTTCCGGCGGCGGTGCTCATCGCCGGGGCAGTGGTGGTGCTGCTGCGCCGCCGCAGATAAGGAGACCGCCATGAAAACAAAACAGCGTGTCCTGCTGGCGTTGCTGGCAGCGGCAGTGCTGCTGGGCGCAGCGCTGTGGGCGGTGACCCGCAGCAACGCCAAGGCCGAGCAGGCCGCCAGTGCCGCCGCCGAGGGAAGCATCCCGCTTTCCGGCTTTGCCGCCGAGGACTTAGAGCAGATCGAGTACACCTATAACGGCGAGACCTACACCCTGCAATATTCTGGCGGCAGCTGGCAGTTGGCGCAGGACCCCGCCTATCATCTGGACGAGAGCGCCTGTAACACCATGCGTACCGCCCTGATGGCACTAGCTGCCAAGCGCAGCCTGACACCGCAGGCAGGGGAGGACTACGGTCTGGACAGCCCGCAGCTTACTGTTACGGTAACGGCGGCAGGGCAGAGCACCACCCTGACCTTCGGGGCAGAAAACCCGGTCACCGGGGATCTCTATGTGCAAAAAGCCGGGGACGATGCCATTTATACCGTCAGCGGCAACAAGGCCGCCTGTTTTCAGCTGGATAAGGCCGGGCTCTTCGGCAGCTTCTGCCCAACCGGACTCACGGCATCGGCCATCACACAGGTGGCCTATACGCTGGCCGACGGCAGCTCCGTCACCCTGAACGCCGTCAGCGAGCCGACCGACAGCATGGACGCGGACAGCGCTTCTTCCGCTGCCTACGAGACGGTGTGGCGACTGGCCTCTGACTCCGCCGCCAGCCTTGCGCAGGATAAGGTGCAAAGCCTGCTGTCTGCCTTGTGCACCTACGTTACCGCCCAAGCCACGGACGCCGACCTTGCTGCCTGCGGTTTTGATGCACCGGTGTTTACCGCCACGGTCACCAGCGAGGACGGCTCTGCCGTGCAGCTGGCCTACGCCTGCGGTACGGACGGGTGGCATCTGCAAGTTGGGGACGATACCTCGGTATACACAGTGGATACAAGCACTGTGCAGGCGCTTCTGCTGACGGAAAACGACTTGAAAACGCAGGAATAATTGCTTTTGTACGCTGTGCCGAAACCAAGGCGCAGCGTATATTTTTTTGCAGCTTTTTATAAAGTTTCGGCAAACATCGGTAGAGTGATTGACAATCCGACTGTGATTGTTTATTATAAACCGTGACAGGGTAAGTTCGCCGCGCAAAATCATGCTGCTGCGCGGGGCAGAACGCCCCTTATACGCAAAAAAGATGGGGCAGGTTCCCTGTCTTTTTTCGTATCTGAGAACAAGGAGGATAACATATAAAATGGACAACTCGGTGGTCGTTTCACTGCGGGATATCGTAGTGGAATTTGATGGACAGCGCATTCTGGATGGGCTGAATCTGGATATCCATGATAAGGAGTTCGTGACGCTGCTCGGTTCCTCCGGCTGCGGCAAAACCACCACCCTGCGCCTGATCGCAGGTTTTCTGGAGCCGAACGCCGGCAAGGTGCTGCTGAAAGGGGAGGACATTACCGGTGTGCCGCCCTACAAGCGCCCGGTGAATACCGTGTTCCAGAAATACGCGCTGTTCCCGCACCTGAATGTGTTCGAGAACGTGGCCTTTGGTTTGCGGCTCAAAAAGCTGGACGAGGACACCATCCGCCGCAAGGTGCGCGATATGCTGGAGGTCGTGGGCTTGAAGGGCTTCGAGCGCCGCAGCATCAGCCAGATGTCCGGCGGTCAGCAGCAGCGCGTGGCCATTGCCCGCAGTCTGGTCAACGAGCCGGAGATCCTGCTGCTGGACGAGCCGCTGGGCGCGCTGGATCTGAAGCTGCGCAAGGAGATGCAGCTGGAGCTCAAGCGGCTGCAGCGCGAGATGAACATCACCTTTATCTATGTCACCCACGATCAGGAGGAAGCACTTACCATGTCCGATACCGTCGTGGTCATGAACGGCGGCAAGGTGCAGCAGATCGGCACCCCGGAGGATATCTATAACGAACCGAAAAACGCCTTTGTGGCAGACTTTATCGGCGATTCCAACATCGTGGACGGCGTGATGCACAAGGACTTTCTGGTGTCCTTCTCCGGTGTGGACTTCCCCTGTGTGGACCGCGGCTTTGCCCGGGAGCAGAGCGTGCAGGTTGTGGTGCGCCCGGAGGATATCGAGGTGGTCTCCCCCGTGGAGGGCCAGCTTGTGGGCGTGGTGAACGATGTCATCTTCAAGGGCGTGCACTTTGAAATGCACGTCGAGTGCGAGGGCCGCGAGTGGCTGATCCACTCCACCCGCGCCTGCACCCCCGGCGAGACCATTGGTATGCGCGTCGGCCCCAACGAGATCCATATCATGGCGCGGAGCGAGGGGTGATGTGCCATGAAGATTTATGATAAAAAGCTGGCCTATCCGTACTTTGTATGGATGGTGCTGTTTACCGTTGTGCCCTTGTTCATTGTGGTGTACTACGCCATGACCGACGCCGATGGCAACTTTACCCTGAATAACCTCACCTCCATCAGCGGCTACGGCTCGGTGTTTGCCCGCAGCCTGCTGCTGGCGCTGATCGCTACGGTCATCTGCCTTGTCATCGCCTTCCCAGTGGGATATTTTTTGTCCCGTCTGCGGGTGAACAAGCAGCACATCATGCTTATGCTGGTCATGCTGCCCATGTGGATGAACTTTTTGCTGCGTACCTACGCATGGATGGGGCTGCTCAGCGTCAACGGCCCGGTGAACACCCTGCTGGGCTTTATCGGCCTTGGCCCCTATACTATGCTCAACACCTCCGGCGCGGTGGTGCTGGGCATGGTGTATAACTATGTGCCCTACATGATCCTGCCGCTGTACACCAGCATGACCAAGATCGACCAGAGCCTTGTGGAGGCTGCGCAGGACCTTGGCGCCAACACCACCAAGACCCTTGTGCGGGTGCTCATCCCCATGAGTGTGCCGGGCATCAGCACCGGCATTACCATGGTGTTCGTGCCGGCGGTGTCTACCTTTGTCATCAGCCGTATGCTGGGCGGCGGCTCCAACCTGCTGATCGGTGACCTGATCGAGATGCAGTTTTTGGGCAACAGCTACAACCTGAATGTCGGTTCTGCCATGAGCTTGGTGCTGATGATCATCGTGCTGCTGTGCATGAGCTTTACGTCCAGCTTTGACGAGGATGAAATGGAGGGCGTATCCTGATGAAAACAAAACATCTGCGCCTGATGCAGCGGGTCTACATCATCCTGTTCTTCTGCTTCATGTATCTGCCCATTGCCTACATGATCGTGTTCAGCTTCAACCAGAGCAAGGGCTATTCGCTGTTTACCGGCTTTACCCTCAAGTGGTACCGCAGTCTGTTCACGAATGCGTCCATCCTCCATGCGCTGTGGGTGTCCGTTGAGGTAGCAGTGCTGTCTGCCATCATCGCCACGGTGCTGGGTACGGCTGCCAGCCTTGGCATTGCCTCCATGAGCCGCAAAAGCCGCCTGCTGGTGACCAACATCACTTACATCCCGGTGGTCAACCCGGAGATCATCACCGGCATCTCCCTGATGCTGCTGTTCGTGGCCTACCAGCGCTTTGCCGCGCAGTCCGCATGGCTGCCGGACAACATCATGGGGCTGCCCACGCTGCTCATTGCGCATATCGCGTTCAACGTGCCCTACGTTATCTTTAACGTAAGCCCCAAGCTCAAGCAGCTGGATATCAAGCTGTACGAGGCAGCGCTGGATCTGGGCTGTGACCCCCGGCAGGCCTTCTTCAAGGTCATTCTGCCGGAGATCAGCCCCGCCATCCTCTCTGCCTTCCTCATCTGCCTGACCTATTCTATTGATGACTTCATGATCTCCTACTTCAACTGCGGCACGGTGGAGACCCTGCCCATTGCCATCTACTCCATGACCCGCAAAAAGGTCAGCCCGGAGATCTACGCGCTGTCCACCATCATGTTTGTGGTCATCCTCAGCGTCATTCTGGTGTCCAATGCCATGGAGAGCCGCAGCTACCGCAAGGATCAGAAAACGCTGCGAGAGGAGGGCGCATGATGAAACGCATTGCTGCATTGCTGCTGACGCTGGCTGTGGCGCTGTGCGCCGCATTGCCGGTGTTTGCCGCCGGTACGATCGAGGTGACCGAGGACGTGTCGGTGTCGGACGCTTACGACTGGACCCGCTTCAAGGGGCAGAACGTCACCCTGAACGTCTACAACTGGGGCGAGTACATCTCCAACGGCTCGGACGACAGCGTGGACGTGGTGGCCGCCTTTGAAAAGCTGACCGGCATCAAGGTGAACTACACCACCTTCGACTCCAACGAGTCCCTGTACGCCAAGCTCAAGTCCGGCGCGGCCAACTACGATGTGATCATCCCATCCGACTACATGGTGGCAAAGATGATCAACGAGGGGATGCTTGCACCCCTTGACTACGACAATATCCCCAATTTCCAAAAGATCGATGCGGGCTACCGCAACCCGGATTACGACCCGCAGAACGCCTACACCGTGCCCTATATGCTGTGCACCACCGGCATCATCTACAACACCACCATGGTAGACGAAGCCCCTACCTGCTGGGCAGACCTGTGGGACGAGCAGTACGCGGGCAACATCCTGATGTTCAACAACAGCCGCGATGCCTATGCCATCGCTGCATTTAAGAGCGGCCACAGCATCAACCCCGCCACCCCGGAAGAGGTGGACGAGGTGGTAGAAGAGCTCAAGGCACAGAAGCCACTGGTGCAGGCCTATGTCATGGACGAGATCTTTGATAAGATGATCGGCGGCGAGGCGGCCATCGGCGTGTACTACTCCGGCGATGCCATTACCATGATCGATGATAACCCGGATCTTGCGTGGGTGTTCCCGGAGGAGGGCAGTGTGCTTTCGGTGGACTGCATGGCTGTGCCCGCCGCCAGCGAGCACAAGGAAGCCGCTGAGATGTTCATCAACTTCATGTGCGAGACCGACATCGGCAAGGCCAACAGCGAGTACATCGGCTACACCACCCCCATGCACGATGTATGGGAGGTGCTGGACGAGGAGCTGAAAACCAGCGAAATCGCCTACCCGTCTGAGGAGGACGCCGCCCGCGAAAAGGTGTTCACCGCCCTGAGCGACGAGGTGAACAGTGAACTGGACCTGAAGTGGAGCGAGATGAAGAGCTACGATGAAGGCGGCGGCAGCTACCTGTTTTTGATGCTGCTGCTGGCTATGCTGGCACTTGCCTGCTTCAATATCTGGCGCAAAGTGCGCAGAAAGACCCGCAATCAGTATTGATCGTTTTGCCAAGGCTGCCGTCCCGGACGTGGTGCGGCGGCCTTTTTCCGATAGGAGGGAAAGACTATGGAACAGTTTTATTATCAAGGTACTGCCGTGGTAGAAAATGCCGATGCAGACTGCCACAGCCTGCTCAAGGCCAGTGCGCTGCTGCGCTATGTGGAGCAGATTTCTTCCATGCACGCCCGCCACTTTGGCATGGACGATAAGTTCTTTGAGGATCACGGCGTAGCGTTTCTGGTGGGCAAGCAGGCGCTGCGGTTCAGCCGCGTGCCCCGCCGTGGCGAGACTTTGAACCTTTGCTCCCGCTCAGAGAAGAGCCTCCGCGGCTCCATTAAGCGCGTCACCACCCTTACGGACGAAGCCGGGCAGGAAGTAGCCATGGTGGACAGCCGCTGGATCATGTCCAGCCTTGAGGATGGGCATATCCTGCGTCAGCCGGGCTGGACGGTAGAGGGATACTGGAACGAGACGGTGGAAGAAGAGCTGCCCCTTTTGCTGCATAAGCGCCGGGACAGCCTGACCAGCGCCGGTCTGGTTACGGCGCGCTACTCCCAGTGCGACCTGCACTACCACATCAACAACGCCTTTTATCTGGATATCGTCTGTGACGCACTGCCGCAGGAGATCATGCGCGATCATGTTGTGAAGTTTGCCTCCATCAATTACCACCGCGAAGTCCCCATGGGGCAGCAGGTGGAGGTGTTCTACACGCCTTCGGATGATGGCTGGTACTTTATTGCCAAGCACGCAGACAAAACGGCTTTCGAGTGCTATCTGGAACTGGAGCCGGTCAAACAGTAAGTGCCCGGAGGAAAAATGCCTATGTCCAAGACTAAGGAGCTGTTCGGCACCTTTTTTAAGATCGGTGCCTTTACCTTTGGCGGCGGCTATGCCATGGTGGCGCTGCTGGAGCACGAATTTGTAGAGGAAAAGCGCTGGCTCACCCGGGAGGAGTTTCTGGATATGGTCGCCATTGCCGAGTCCACTCCCGGCCCTGTGGCGGTGAACAGCGCCACCTACATCGGCTATAAGCTGGCTGGTGTTGCCGGTGCGGCGGCTTCTACTTTGGCGGTATGCCTGCCGTCCTTTACAGTCATCTACCTTATTTCGCTCTTCTTCGACCGCTTTTTGCAGCTGACAGTGGTAGCGAATGCCTTTAAGGGCATTCAGGCCTGTGTCATCTACCTGATTCTGTCCGCAGGGGTCAAGATGCTCAAAAACTTGCATCGCACCCCCTTCAACACGGCAGTGGTGGTGACGGTGCTGGCGGCCATGGTGGGCTGCTCTGTGCTGGCGGTAAAGTTTTCCTCCATCTGCTGCATCCTACTTTGCGGCACAGCCGGGGTGCTGGCCTATGCGGTAGGGCAGGGGAAGAAAGGCGGCACAAAATGATTTTGTTAGAGCTTTTGTGGAACTTTCTTGTCATCGGTGCGGTGTCCTTTGGCGGCGGCTACGGCATGATCTCGCTGGTGCGGGAAACGGTGCTGGGGCACGGCTGGCTGACCGAGAGCGAGTTTCTCAGCTTTATCGCGGTGTCAGAGTCTACGCCCGGCCCGCTGGCGGTGAACATGGCTACCTTTATCGGCGCTTCGCAGGCGGGGCTGGCAGGCTCCTTTGCGGCAACGGTGGGGGTGGTGCTGCCCTCCTTTGTCATCATCCTGCTCATTGCAGCGGCGCTGCACAGCCTGATGAAGTACGCCGGGGTCAACGCCTTTCTGGCCGGGGTGCGCCCCTGTGTGGTGGCTATGATCTTAGCCACCGCCTGCACCATGGGGCTTTCCACGCTGGGGGGCTTTACCGCCCTTTCCGGCGGCTTTGCCCCGGATGTGCGTGCGCTGGCAGTGTTTGCCCTTTTGGGCATCCTGCATTTTGCCTATAAAAAGAAAACGCAGAAAGCGCCGTCCCCCATCGGGATGATCCTGCTTTCTGCGGTGCTGGGCGCGGTGCTGTGGAGCATCTGACCCGGAAAGAGAGGTTGACACAATGAACATTACCGTGTATCTGGGCGCAAGCCTTGGCACCGACCCTGCATTGCCGCAGGCTGTGCAGCAGTTGGGGCGCTGGATCGGCGAAAGCGGCAACGCGCTGGTATACGGCGGCAGCAAAAGCGGACTGATGGGCCTTTTAGCCGACAGCGTACTGGCTGCAGGCGGCAAGGTGACCGGTGTAGAGCCCAAGTGCTTTCTGGACGCAGAGCTGCAGCACGAGGGGCTGACCGAGTTGATCGTGACCGAGGACATCCCCGCCCGCAAGACCAAAATGATCGAACTGGGCGATGCCTTTATCGCATTCCCCGGCGGCACAGGCACGCTGGAGGAGATCACCGAGGTCATCAGCAAGCTGTCGCTGGGACAGCTGGATGCACCCTGCATCCTCTACGACCTGAACGGCTACTACCAGCCCCTGCACCAGCTTTTGCAGCAGATGATCGCCATGGGGCTTTCCACCCCGGCGCGGCAGCGGAATGTCGCCTTTGCAGCTGATCTTGCCCAGATCCGCGCAATTCTTGAAAAATAGAAATAAGGATCCGGTTAAATGCAAAAAGCCCGTTGCACAAAACGATGTGCAATGGGCTTTTGCTATCCGGTTATGTACGCTGTGCGCGCTAAACTCAGGCGGCAGTGGTGGAAGCAGCCTCAGAAGAAGCAGCCTCGCTGACAGCGGCCTCAGAGGAAGCAGCCTCGGAAGATGCAGCCTCAGAGGAAGCGGCCTCGCTGGAAGCGGCCTCAGAAGAAGCAGCCTCGGAAACAGCGGTGGTGCTTGCGGAAGCAGCCTCAGAGGTGGAGGAAGCAGCAGCGGTAGAAGTACCACCGCAGGCGGTCATGCCAGCAGCCAGAGCCAAAGCGACAACAGCGATGCAAATATTCTTGAGTTTCATATCAATAATCTCCTTGTTTTTCCTATGTGTGTTTAGCAGCGGACACTCCGTAGCACCTCACTGCGATGCTATATTCTAGTCCGTTTTTGAAAAAAATCAAGAGGTTTTTGGTCGAAAGTTATAATCTATGTAAAGAATCCGCATAGTTGTCATAAAGTTTCGCCAAAAGTCAAAGACTTTTTGGTAAAAATAAAGCCCGGGATAGCGCCTATATCGCCGGGCGGGGAACACAAAAATAGAAAAACTTGAAATAATCTATCACAAATCCTTTTTATTGGACTGCAAATGTGGATAATAGAGGCATGGCGAGGGACGGACATCCCCCGAAAGGCTGAACAACAAAAACATTTGTGGAGGATAACACGATGAAAGACTTTGATTTTGGCTACTTTGGCACCGGCGACGAGGGCTATGCCCAGTACATGACCGCATTCGAACGCAATTTCAGCACGGACAGCACCGACAGCTTTGCGTCCGATGACGCAGACTGCGATGCAGACAGCTGCGACAGCAGCGAGGACGATTTCTAAGCTTGCACCTTTTTGCCCGTTTGTGCATACAACGGGCAAAGGGGGAATGCGGCTTGAACCGGATCGTTTTCACACTTGGGATCTGGCTGTTCCCGGCGGCGTGCACCGCGCTGGGAGCGGCAGGGGTGTTTTTGCTGCGCAGGCAGACAAGACCGGCTACCCGGCGCATCCTGTGCGGGATGGCGGCGGGCATCATGCTGGCGGCCAGCGTGTGGAGCCTGCTGCTTCCGGCCATTGCCCGGTTGCAGGGCGGGGCGGCATGGGTGCCCCCGGCGCTGGGGCTTATTTTAGGCGCTGTGGGGCTTTTGCGGCTGGAAGATGCCGCCGGGCAGCTGCTGGCTGGCGGTCCCGGGCATTGCGGGCGTATGGTGCTGGCGGTCACCCTGCACAACCTGCCGGAGGGCATGGTGGTGGGGCTGGCTGCGGCGCTGGCGCTGCACGGGGACGCGGATGCCGTAAGCGGCGCGCTGGCGCTGAGCCTTGGCATCGGCTTGCAGAACATCCCGGAGGGGGCGGCGGTCAGTCTGCCGCTGACCCAGAGCGGGCGCACCCGGGGGCAGTCCTTTGCCGCCGGTGCGGCCTCCGGTCTGGTGGAGCCCCTGGGCGCGGTGCTGGCCTTTGTGCTGGCCGAGTGGGTAGGCGCAGCGCTGCCGTGGCTTATGAGCGCGGCGGCGGGCTGTATGGTGTGTGTGACCGCACAGGAGATGATCCCTGAGGCGGTGGAACCGGATGAAGTGGCCGGTGTCATCAGCATCGTGCTGGGCTTTGCGCTGATGATGGCATTGGATGTGGCCCTGTGATATAGTAAAAGCAATGCCGGACAGACCTTTTGGCCTGCCCGGCATTGCTTTTATGCAAAAAGGATTTATATCGTCTGCGGCTGCTTCTGGCGCAGATGCCGCCGCACCACCAGCAGGCAGCCGAGATGCACCAGCGCGGTCAGTGCCCAGCTGATGGGGTAGCTGATGTACAGCATAAAGGGGGTGCGGTTCAGCTGGAAAATGGTAGCGATCCACACCAGCCGCAGCGCGCACACACCCACAAGGCTTACCACCATGGGCAGTACGCTGTACCCCAGCCCGCGCAGGCTGCTGGCCAGCACGTCCATAATGCCGCACAGCAGGTAAAAGCCGCAGATCAGGCGCAGCCGCTCAGCGCCGGTGGCGATGACCGCGGCGTCCGAGGAGTAGAAGCGCAGCAGCTGGTGTCCCGCCAGCGCTGCGCCGCCACCCAGTACAAGGCCGGTGACCACGGCACACAGCAGACAGTTGCGGATCACCCGGTCAAGGTTGTGGTACTTGCGTGCGCCGATGTTCTGGCTGGTAAAGGTGACCGCGGCCTGCGCAAAGGCGTTCATGGCAGTATACACAAAGCCCTCCAGATTGGAGGAGGCAGAGTTGCCCGCTACCACCATGGAGCCGAAGGAGTTGATGGAGGACTGGATGACCACGTTGGAAAGGCTGAACACCGTGCTTTGCAGCCCGGCAGGCAGGCCGATAAGCAAGATCTGCTTCAGCGTCCCGGCGTGGAAGGTAAGCCGCCGCAGGTCCAGCCGCAGTGCGCCCTCCTCCCGGACGAGCATCCCGGTCACCAGCAGCGCAGACACGGTCTGGCTGATAATGGTAGCCAGTGCCACGCCCGCCACACTCATGGAAAAGCCGATGACAAAGACCAGATTCAGCACCACGTTGATGACACCGGCAGCGGCCAGACAGTACAGCGGGCGCTTGGTGTCGCCCACGGCCCGCAGCAGCGCACTGCTGAAGTTGTACAGCATGGTCATGGGCATTCCGATAAAATAGATCTTCAGGTACAGGGTGGAAAGGCCGATCACGTCCTCCGGGCAGCTCATCAGCTCCAGCAGGCCGCGCGCGGCGCAAAAGCCCACCACCGCCAGCAATACGCCGCTGACTAAACCCAGCGCCACGGCGGTGTGCACCGTATCCTGTACGCCCTTTTCGTCCCGGGCGCCAAAGCACCGGGCTGCCACCACGTTGGCACCCAGCGAAAGCCCGACGAACAGATTGACCAGCAGATTGATCAACGCACCGTTGGAGCCGACGGCAGCCAGCGCCGTGCTGCCCGCAAAGCGCCCCACCACCACAACGTCGGCGGCATTGAACAGCAATTGCAGAATGCTGGATGCCGCCAGCGGCACGGAAAACAAGATGATTTTTTGCAGCATGGGCCCGCTGGTCAGGTCTGCGGAACGGCTGGTCGTAGCCATGAGTTATCTACCTCCTATAGTTAGAAGCCGTTTTCATAAGCGTTGCACACCGCTCGAACGGTCTTTTTGCTCGCATACTGCGTTGCTTTCCCTTGCAATCCACCAAGGATTGCTGCGGAAAATCGCCTTGTCTGCGGGCAAAAACTCCCGTCGTTCGGCACACCCCGCTTATGAAAACAGCTTCTAAGCCTTGTGTGAACATAGCAATTGTCTATTATAACGCGATATTAGGTAAAAAACAAGAGGTAAAGCGCCCTATTCTCTCCCAAAGCGGCAAATATCGCCCGCCGGGCGCAGCCTGCAATTGAAAAATGCTGCCCATACTGCTATAATAAGGCGGTACACCCGTAGAAAACGGAGGAAGTTCTATTTATGTATCGAAATCGGATCAAACGGCTGCTGGATATTTTTCTGTCGGCCTGCGGCATCCTGTGCCTTTCGTGGCTGCTGCTGCTTCTGGCTGTTGCCATCAAGCTGGACTCTCCAGGGCCAGTGTTTTTCCGGCAGAAGCGTGTGGGCATCGGCAAGCGGCATTTCCAGATCCTCAAGTTCCGCACCATGCGCATCGACACCCCGCACGATATGCCCACTCATCTGCTGCACGACCCGGAGCAGTATATCACCCGCATGGGGCGTTTTCTGCGCAAGACCAGTCTGGACGAGCTGCCCCAGCTGTGGAATATCCTTGTGGGGGATATGGCGGTCATCGGCCCGCGCCCGGCACTGTGGAACCAGTATGACCTGCTGGCCGAGCGGGATAAGTACGGCGCAAACGATGTGCGCCCGGGGCTGACCGGCTGGGCGCAGATCCATGGCCGGGACGAGCTGGAAATTGCCGAAAAGGCAAAGCTGGACGGCTGGTATGTGGAGCACATCAGCTTTGGGCTGGATGTGAAGTGCTTCTTTGGCACCATTACCGCCGTGCTCAAGCATGACGGCGTAGTGGAGGGCGGCACCGGCACCCTGCACGATGAAAAATGATCTATTATATGGAGACACCGGAGCTTCGGCCGAAGCTCCGGTGTCTCCATTTTTACACAAAGCACAGCACAGACCGGCTGAAATTGGCATATCTCTTGATTTATCCCCTGAAAAGCGTATAATAAAACAGTACACAAGACGTTAAAGGAGGATTCCTGTATTATGGAACGCACCTATATCAATGAGGCTCAAAAGGCCATCGGCGGCACGGTGAAGGTGCAGGGCTTTATCGAGAACCTGCGCAACAGCAAGTATATGGCATTTATCGTGCTGAAGGATATTACCGGCAAGCTGCAGATCACGGTGGAAAAGGCCGACCACCCTGAGCTGGTGGATACCATCGACCAGCTCACCCCGGACTCTGTCATCACCGTCACCGGCAAGGTGATGGAGAACGACTACGTCAAGATGGGCGGCGTGGAGATGATTCCCGAGAGCATCGAGGTGGAGAGCACCGCCAATGCACTGCCCATCGTCCGCAAGGAGATCGCAGCCACCAAGAAAAAGAAGGCTGTGGAGCGCTCCAGCATCGACCAGCGCATCGACTACCGCTGGATCGACCTGCGCACCGACGAGAACCAGCTGATGTTCAAGGCACAGAGCTGCTTCGTCAACGCCATGCGCAAGTTCCTGCTGGACCGCAACTTCATCGAGATCCACACCCCCAAGCTGATCGCTGCTGCCAGCGAGAGCGGCTCTGAGGTGTTCAAGGTGGACTACTTCGACCGCAATGCCTATCTGGCACAGAGCCCTCAGTTCTATAAGCAGATGGCTATGGCTGCCGGCTTTGAGCGTATCTTCGAGACCGGCCCCGTGTTCCGCGCCGAGAAGAGCTACACCAACAAGCACGCTACCGAGTTCTCCGGCTTCGATCTGGAGTTCAGCTACATCACCTCCTTCAAGGACGTGATGAAGATGGAAGAGGAGCTGCTGACCGCCGGTCTGCAGGCCGTTAAAGAGAACTACGGCGAGCAGATCAAGGAGCTGTTCGGGCAGGAAGTCATCGTGCCCACTACCCCGTTCCCGGTGGTCAAGCTGGCTGACCTGTACAAGGCTCTGGAGGAAGAGTTCGGCTATACCGTGGACGAGAGCGAGAAGGGCGATCTGACCACCGAGGCCGAGCGCCTGAGCTACGACTGGGTCAAGAAGCACTACGGCCACGAGTTCCTGTTCATCACCGATTACTCTGCCGAGAAGCGCGCTTTCTACCACATGCGTGATGAGAACGGCGTGCCGCAGGGCTACGACCTGATCTGGCGCGGTGTGGAGATCACCACCGGTGCCCAGCGTGAGCACCGCTACGAGGTGCTGAAGAAGCAGGCCGAGGAAAAGGGTCTGGCCGAGGACGTCAAGTTCTATCTGGAGTTCTTCCAGTACGGCTGCCCGCCCCATGGCGGCTTCGGTCTGGGCATCGACCGCCTGACCATGCTGCTGTGCGGCCTGAGCATCAAGGACGCCGAGTTCCTGTTCCGCGGCCCCAACCGCCTGACCCCGTGATTTTATAAAACTTTTCCGAGAGCTGCTGTGTTTTGCACGGCAGCTCTTTTTGTTGAACGATTAAAAAAACGCTCGCCCTCTCAGTCAAATCCGCAAGACTTGCGCTCTATTTGGAAACTGTACCGTTACTGCAAAAAAGCTCCCCCTCCGTGAAAAAGCAATTCAGGAAAATCCGCAGATTTTCCTGAATTGCAATTATAAAAATATTTTCCGCTAAAGATGCCCAGAGCAAAGCGGAGGGCATTCAAAACGGTTCCGGCATAATAAGCGCTCCCTTTTCATACGATACAACGAGCACACCCACCCCTACGGGCGCGGTGCGCAGCGCAACAGGAAGGGGAGAAGGACCTTGGAGAAACAGGAACAGAACAGCATCTGTCGCGAGATCGGCGCACGCACCGGCGGGGATATCTACATCGGTGTGGTGGGGCCGGTGCGCAGTGGCAAATCCACCTTTATCAAGCGGTTCATGGAGCAGCTGGTGCTGCCCGCCATGTCCGGCTCTGCCGCCGCCCGGGAGCGTGCCCGGGACGAGCTGCCGCAGTCGGCGGCGGGGCGCACCATCATGACCACCGAGCCGAAATTCATCCCGGAGACTGCCGTGCCCTTGCAGCTGGAGGGCGGCGGAGCGTGCCGGGTGCGGCTGATCGACTGCGTGGGCTACATGGTGGAAGGTGCCATGGGGCACGAGGAGGACGCAAAGCCCCGCATGGTCAAAAGCCCGTGGTTCGAGCAGGAGGTGCCCTTTGACCTTGCCGCAGAGACCGGCACCCGCAAGGTGATCTGCGAGCACTCCACCATCGGGGTGGTGGTAACTACGGACGGCTCAGTCAGCGATATCCCCCGGGCGGGCTACGCAGAAGCGGAAAGGAGGGTCATCACGGAGCTGGAAGCGCTGGGCAAGCCCTATATCATTCTGCTCAACAGCACCCACCCGGACGCGCCGGAGACCCGGCAGCTGGCCGAGGGCATGGCGCGGGACTACCGCCGCACCGTGCTGCCGGTAAGCTGCGTGGACTTGGATGCCGCCATGCTGGGGGAGATCCTGCGGCGGGTGCTGTACGAGTTCCCGGTGCAGGAGCTGGATTTTGCCCTGCCCCGTTGGGTGACCATGCTGGAGCCCGGGCACTGGCTGCAAACACAGGTATATGCAGCTGCCATGCAGCTGGCAGAGCGGGTGTCCCGCATGAAGGATCTGCCAGCCGGAACAGACGCACCTGCGCTGGAATGCGATGCTGTGCAGCGCTCGGCAGTGGCGGGGGCAGACCTTGCGGCCGGCAGTGTCCGGGTAAGCGTGGAGTTGAAGCCGGAGATTTTTTATCAGGTGCTCAGCGAGCAGACCGGGCTGGACATCGGGGACGAGGCGGGGCTGATGCCCTGCATCATGGAACTTGCCCGGGCAAAACGCGCCTACGAGAAGGTGCGCAGCGCCTTGGAGCAGGTGGAGGCCACCGGCTACGGCATCGTGATGCCCTCCATCGACGAGCTGCATCTGGAGCCGCCGGAGATCGTGCATCAAGACGGGCGCTGCGGCGTCCGGCTGCAAGCCTGTGCGCCCTCTATCCAGATGATGAAAGCCACCATCCACACCGAACTGAGCCCCATCGTGGGCACCGAGAAGCAGAGCGAGGACTTGGTGCAGAGCCTGCTGGCCGACTTTGCGGACGACCCGGTGCAGCTGTGGGAGTCCAACATCTTCGGCAAAAGCCTGCACGAGCTGGTGAACGACGGCTTGCAGAACAAGCTGCTCCACATCCCGCAGGAAGCCCGCACCCGCCTGCAGGAAACGCTGGAGCGGGTCATCAACGAGGGTTGCACCGGACTGATTTGTATCCTGATCTAGGGCGTATCTGAAAAAATCCCCGCCCGCCGTAAGGTTTGCTTACAGTGGGCGGGGATCGTTCTGCCTTATTTTTCTTCCTCGGTCAGCTTGTTGATCAGCAGCTGATAGATTTCGTTGCCCTTCAGGATGAACTGTTTCTTCACCAGCTCGGCGCTCAGCCGGTCGGGCGCACCCAGTTCCAGACAGAACAGCTCGCTGTCCAGCCCCTTTACGGTGCAGCGCACGGTGCAGTGGCCGTCCGCCTTTTCGGTAATGCGGGCGCTGTACTTGGCCTCCTTGCGGGCCCATGTCTGGCAGCGCAGCACAGCAGCCACCGCCCGCTCCCGCACGGTGCGGGGCAGGTCGTAGGCCAGCTCCTGCGCCACCTTGCGGCCCTTGTCGGTAATGGCGTAGCTGTCGCCGGTCAGGGTGACCAGTTCCTGTTTTGTGATATCGTCCAGACAGGAGCCGATCTCAAAATAGTTGACAAGGGCTTCCTCCATCAGGGCGTTCTCGATCTCTTGCCGGGTAATGGGACCGGCGTTTTTCACCAGATAGCACAATAGCAGCCGGATCTCGGTGCTGCTGGTCAGGCCGCCGGGACGGACACCGGCGGTAAAAGCATCATTGGCGCTCATCGTTCCTTACATCCCCCTTGCGCTTTCACATGGTATCAAAGGTCTGCGCCGCTGCCAAAAGGGCGGGCAGCGGGCAGACAAAAACTCTTTCTATTAGTATAAAGGCTTTCAGCCCGGATTGCAAGCCGCAACGGCAAAATCTGTCTCAATGCGCTTGGGGCATTCCGGTGTGGAGTACACCCACCGGTCCAGATGTCCCTCGGTGATGAAGTACCGCAGCTCAAACCGGTGGGGCTGGCTCAGGGCGTGGTTCACGATGACCAGCTTGATCTTCATCTTCTCCGGCAGAATATTTTTGATGTAGACGCTTACCGCCTGCCCGGGCGCAAGGCCGGAGCAGCTCTCCGCAAGCCCCGCAAGGTTCGGCGCAATTTCCACAAAGGTGCCGTATTCCTCCACGCTGCGCACGATGCCCACCACCGTTTCGCCCACGGTGAACCGGGCAGCGTTCTCTGCCCATGTGCCCAGCAGCTCCCGGATGGTCAGCACAAAGCGCCCCTGCGCGTCCCGGTTTTTGATGGCGCACAAGATCTGCTGCCCTACGCTTACCCGGTCGGCAGGGGAGGAGATGCGGCTTACCGACATACAGTCGATGGGCAGCAGGGCGCTGATGCCGCAGCCCACGTCACAAAACGCACCGAACGGTTCGATGTGGGTCACCGTGCAGGGCAGGATATCCCCGGGCGAGAGGGTGTCCAGATACTCTGCCTTGCACAGCTGTTGTGCTTTGGCGCGGGAAAGCCGGTAGCAGGGCGCGCCGTCCTCGTCCGTGTCCAGCCCCTCAATGACAAAGCAGGTGGGGCGTCCCACCCGGGTCAGCACCGCAATATCCCGCACGTTGCCGGTCTCGGCACCGTCTGCGCACTGGGCAAAGGGCATTACCGCCTTTACCCCGCCCAGCTCAAACCGCAGCTGCCGCCGGGTGTCAAAGGCAAGGGCGGTGGCTTGCAAAATCTCGCCGCTGGCCATGGCAGCCCGCAGCTCGGCAGGAGAAAGGCGGGCGGCAGAACGGTAACTGTTTTCAGTACGATAAGCTTGCATCATGTTTCATTCCTCTTTCTATATGGTTTTCGGGTCTCTGTGCGATGCTACAACGATATGCAGCAGTGTGCGCAGATATTTGCATTTTGTGCGGCTTTGCATTATACTATATCTGTATGCGCAGCACCCGCTGGGGCGGGCGGCGGCACACACTGGCTCTGCCGGGCGATTGCGCGGCAGAAAAGAAGGGAGAGGTCGGAAAAATATGGACATCGCTGTGGGAGATACCATCCTCACCCGCAAAAAGCACCCCTGCGGAGCATCCAGCTTCGAGGTGCTGCGGGTGGGCATGGATTTTAAGATCCGCTGCACCGGCTGCGGACGCGAGGTCATGCTGCCCCGCGCCAAAATTGAAAAGAACATCAAAAAGGTGGTAAAGCCCGGCAGCGCGCAGTAGCGCGGCCAACGCACCCGAACCGGAACGAATTTGTAAGGAGAACTGCAAGGATGCAAGATATTTCTTCCCGGATGGATGCGGTCTGCCGCCGCTTTGAGGAGCTTTCCATGCGGCTGAACCAGCCCGATACCGCCGCCGACCCGGCACGGTTCCGCAAACTGATGCGGGAGTACCACGACACCGAGCCGGTGGTGGAGGCTTACCGGGACTGGCAGACCGCGCTGGATCATCTGGCGCAGGCCAAAGCTCTGCTGGAGGAGCCCGGTTCGCTGGACCCGGACTTCAAGCAGATGATACAGCAGGAAATCAGCGAAAAAAGTCAAGATGTGGCAAAGCTGGAAAATAATCTCAAAATTTTGCTGTTGCCCAAGGACGTGAACGATGGCAAAAACGTCATCATGGAGATACGCGGCGGCGCCGGCGGCGAGGAAGCCGCCCTGTTTGCCCACAGTTTGCTGCGGATGTACACCATGTACGCCCAGAACCGTGGCTGGACGCTGGAGGTGCTCAACCTGAACGAGACCGAGCTTGGCGGCGTAAAGGAAGCCATCGTCTCAGTGGATGGCGCAGGTGCGTATAACCGGCTCAAGTACGAGAGCGGGGTGCACCGGGTGCAGCGGGTGCCGGAGACCGAAACGCAAGGCCGCATCCACACCTCTACCGCCACCGTGGCGGTAATGCCGCAGGCAGAGGAGGTGGACTTTGCGCTGGACATGAAGGACCTGCGCATTGATACTTTCCGATCCTCCGGTGCGGGCGGTCAGCACATCAACAAGACCTCCAGCGCCATCCGCGTGACCCATATCCCAACGGGTACGGTGGTGGAGTGCCAGAACGAGCGCAGCCAGTTCCAGAACAAGGATAAGGCCTTGGAAATCCTGCGCAGCCGCCTGCTTGCGCAAAAGCAGAAGGAGCAGCAGGATGCCATCAACGCCCAGCGTCAGGGGCAGGTGGGCACCGGCGACCGCAGCGAGAAGATCCGCACCTACAACTTCCCGCAGGATCGCTGCACCGACCACCGCATCGGGCTGACCGTCCACAATCTGGAAAAAATCATGGACGGCAATCTGGACGAGGTGATCGACGCCCTTGCCACCCGGGAACAGGCCGAAAAGCTGCAAAAGCTGGGTGGGTGACCCCTGTTTTTCGGGTGTAAAGCCATCTAAATAACTGACAAGCAAATATACTTTACAGATAGAAAGAACGATGATTCGTATGGAAATCAAAACCAGAGTTTTGCCTGCTGATGAAGCAGGCGTGGCCGAGGCCGCGCAGCTGCTGCGGCAGGGACAGCTTGTAGCCCTGCCCACCGAGACGGTCTACGGCATTGCCGCCGATGCCCGCAACGGCGCGGCGGTGCGCAATATCTTTGTAGCCAAGGGGCGCCCGCAGGATAACCCTCTTATCGTCCACGTCACCGGGCCGGAGATGCTGCCGGGTCTTGTCAGCGAGGTGCCGGAGCGTGCCCAGCTGTTGATGGCAGCCTTCTGCCCCGGGCCGTTGACCATCATCATGCCGCGCGGGCCGGAGGTGGCGGATGAATGCTGCGCCGGGCTGGATACCGTGGGCATCCGTATGCCCAGTCACCCGGTTGCGCGGGCGGTCATCCAGCAGAGCGGCTGCGCCTTTGCCGCCCCCAGCGCCAACCTTTCCGGCAAGCCCAGCCCCACCAACGCACAGGACGTGTTCACCGATATGGACGGTCGCCTGCCGCTGATCTTGGACGGCGGCGAGTGCGATGTGGGCGTGGAGAGCACCGTGGTGTCGGTGGTGGGAGAGAAGCCCACCCTGTTCCGCCCGGGGCACATCACGCTGGAGGACTTGGAGCGCGCCCTCGGCGAAGAGGTAGAGGTGTCCAAGGCCATTTTGGAAAAGCTGCCGGAGGGTGCTGTGGTGCGCAGCCCGGGCATGAAGTATAAGCACTACGCCCCCAAGGCCGATGTGACCTTGCTCAACGGCAGCTTTGAACAGTTCAAGGCCTATGTGGACGCCCATAAAGACGAGAACCCCAGCTGCCTGTGCTTTACCGGCGAAAGCGCAAAGCTGGATGTGCCCTGCGTGGAATACGGCCGCGAGGGGGACGGTGCCGATCAGGCAAAGCACATCTTCCGCTCCCTGCGGGCGCTGGATGAGCAGGGCGACAGCGTGGTCTACGCCCGCTGCCCGCAGAAGGACGGCCTGTCCATGGCGGTGTACAACCGCCTGATCCGCGCTGCAGCCTTCCGGGTGATCGATCTATGATAACTTTAGGCATCACGGGGCGCAGCGGCTGCGGCAAGTCCACGGTCACGGCGGTATTTGCCGCCCACGGCGTGCCGCTGGCGGACGCCGACCAGCTCAGCCGGGAAATTTTGCTGCCCGGCTCGCCGCTGCTGCCGCAGCTTGCGGCGCGGTTCGGCGGGGATATTTTAAAGCCGGACGGCACGCTGGATCGCCGTCTGTTGGCTGACCGCGCCTTTGCCACCCCGGAGGGCAAGGCCGCGCTGGACAGCCTGACCCACCCTGCCATCGTGGCACGCATCCGCGCTGCAAAGTGCGCGGCGCAGGCCGCCGGTGCACCCCTTTTTGTGCTGGACGGTGCGGTCATCGTGGGTACTGCGGCACAGGCTGAGTGCGACCGCCTGTGCGTGGTCACCGCACCCTTTGAAACCAGCGTGGCGCGTATCGTGGCGCGGGACGGCATCTCGCCGGAGATGGCCGCCCGCCGCCTGAACGCCCAAACCCCGGAAGAGACCTTGACCGCACAGGCAGACTACACCCTGCGCAATGACGCCGGGCTGGAGGCGCTGCAAGCCGCAGCTGCCCGCCTGTGTGAGCGGCTGCAGGCAGAAGGGGGCGTGACGGCAGCGCTTTGAACGAACAAAATTATGAAAAAGCCTACGACCCCATCGCCGCCCGGGAGCGCCGCGCCGCGCGGGAAAAACAGCGTATACGTAAACAGCAGCGCCGCCGACGGCGGCTGCTGCGGCTGGTTTCCCTGTTTCTGGTAGTGATCGTAGCAGTGTGTGCAGTGCCGCCTTTGTGTAACCGGGCAGAGCAATTTTTGTACCCCCGCAAGTACGAGCAGCTGGTGGAAAAATGGGCAACCGCCTACGAGCTGGACCCGCTGCTGGTCTACGCCTTTATCCGCACCGAAAGCGGCTTTGACCCGCAGGCCACCTCCAGTGTGGATGCCCGGGGCCTGATGCAGATGACCGAGGAGACCTTTCTCTGGATGCGCAGCAAGATCGCCCCGGAGGAGCCGCTGACCTTTGCCGACCTGTACGACCCCGACACTGCCATCCGCTTTGGGTGCTATTACCTGCACCTGTGCATGGCGCGCTACAAAGGGGATGTATCCACGGCGGCAGCGGCCTACCATAGCGGCTGGGGTACGGTGGATCAGCTGCTGCAAATGGAAGAACACTCGGCAGACGGGGAAACCCTGCAAGGCTTCCCCTATAACCAGATGCACCACTACGTCAACAAGATCACCGCCTGCTATCAGACCTATCAGCGTCTGTACGCAGGTCAATGATAAAAAGTTAAGGAGCGAAAAATCATGAGCGAAAAACTTAGTACAAAAGAGTACGCCGAAAAGCTGCTCTACACCCCTGAATACGCTGCCGACAAGCAGGCAGACGTAAAGGAAAAGGCTGCTGCCTTTGCCGAGGGCTACAAGAAATTTATGGACAGCGCCAAGACCGAGCGCGAGGCTGCCGTTGTCAGCGAGCAGATGCTGCTGGCTGCCGGCTACAAGGCCTTTGAACCCAAAAAGGCTTACGCCCCCGGCGAGAAGGTCTACTTCATTCAGGAGAACAAGGCCGTTGTGGCGGCTACCATCGGCCAGAAGCCCTATGAGGAGGGCTTCCGTCTGGTCATCGCCCACATCGATTGCCCCCGTCTGGATCTGCGTCCCAACCCGCTGTACGAGTCTGACCACATGAGCTACTTCCGCACCCACTACTACGGCGGCGTGCGCAAGTACCAGTGGGCTACCATCCCGCTGGCTATCCACGGCGTGTTCACCCGTGCCGACGGCTCCAGCGTCAACTTTGCCGTCGGTGAGGACGAGAACGATCCCGTGTTCTGCATCACCGACCTGCTGCCCCATCTGGGTGCCGAGCAGAATGAGCGCAAGCTCAGCGAGGGCATCAAGGGCGAGGAGCTGAACGTGCTTATCGGCTCTGACACCGTGGAGGAAGAGGACGTCAAGGAGGCTGTCAAGCTGAACACCCTCATCCTGCTGAACCAGAAGTACGGCATCACCGAGCGCGACTTCACCCGCGCCGAGATCGAAGTCGTGCCCGCTGCCAAGGCACGCGATGTGGGCTTTGACCGCTCCATGATCGGTGCCTACGGTCACGATGACCGCGTGGATGCTTACCCCGCACTGCTGGCCGAGATCGAGACCAAGGACCCCGTGCACACCACCATCTGCGTGCTGACCGATAAGGAAGAAATCGGCTCCGACGGCGTGACCGGTATGCAGAGCATGTATGTGTTCCACTTTATGCAGCTGCTCTGCCGTGCTGCCGGTCAGGACGACATTCTGGCCTTCCGCAACAGCGTGTGCCTGTCTGCGGACGTGACCGCCGCCTACGACCCCTCTTGGGCAAGCGCCTTTGAGAAGCAGAACGGCACCTACGCCGGCCGCGGCATTGCCATCTTCAAGTACACCGGCAGCCGCGGCAAGAGCTCTGCCAGCGATGCCAACGCCGAGCTGGTGGGCGACATCACCCGTATGCTGGATGCCAACAACGTGGCATGGCAGATCGGCGAGATGGGCCGTCTGGATCTGGGCGGCGGCGGCACCATTGCCAAGTATGTGGCAAACCGCGGCATCAAGGTGCTGGATCTGGGCGTGCCCGTGCTGTCCATGCACTCTCCCTTTGAGGTCATCCATAAGACCGACCTGTACATGGCTTACCGCGCCTTCAGCCTGTTCTGCCAGTCTGCGGACTAAAAAAATGCGTGCGCCGCAGCCTGCGGCATACACGCAATAAAAGCACCTTTTTACAGAGCCGTCTGCACATTTTTGTGCGGCGGCTCTGTTTTTTGCGCAAAACCCTTGACCTTCAACCGGCTTTAAGGTGTAATGTAAGGGCGGAGGTGAAGCAAATGAACATCAAACAGGCTTCCGAACAAAGCGGTGTGTCCGCCCCGAACATCCGCTTTTATGAAAAAGAAGGGCTCCTCACACCAGCGCGCAGGCAGGGCAACGACTACCGCGACTACACCGCCGGGGACGTCCGCACCCTCAAGCTCATCCGTATGCTGCGGATGCTGGATGTGCCGCTGCCCACCATCAGGGCGGTGCTGCATGGGGAACAGCCCCTGCAGCAGGCGCTGCAAGCCCAGCAGACCGTGTTGGAACAGCAGGCGGCGCAGCTGGCGGCAGCCATGCAATTTTGTGCCGACCTTGCCCGGCAGGCTCCGCAGACGGACACGCTGGACGTGGACGCCTGCCTGACCCGCATGGAAAGCCCCGCCCCGCAGCAGGGCTTCTTCTCCGGCTGGCTGCAGGATTACTGCACGCTGGCGCAGGTGCAGCATCAAAAGCACTTTTTCTTTATCCCGCAGGGCAGCATCAACACCCCGCAGGAGTTTACGGCGGCTTTGCAGGCCTATGCAGAGGAAAAGGAAATACAGTTCACCCTGACCAAAGAGGGAATGTACCCGGAGTTTTCGCTGGACGGCATCGCGTATAAAGCCTACCGCAACCCGGGCAAGTACCGGGACGAGATCTGCTGCGATGCCGTGCATCCCGAGCAGCTGGACGCAGGACTGCCTGCCCGGCGGGAGAAACTGCTGCGCATCCTGCGGATCGCTGTGCCGCCGGTGTGTACCTTTGCCGCCATTCTGGCGGCAGGGTGGGTGGTGACCGGTGGCGCAGGCTGGTTCTGGCTGGCGGCGCTGGTCTCTGCTGGGGTGCTGCTGGGACGCTGCCTTGAAAAGTGGCTGTAAGGCGCGTTACCCCAGCGGCAGCGCCTCGGCTACGGTCAAAAAAGTGTAGCCGTTATCCGTATACCATCGAATGATATCCGGCAGCGCCTCGGCGGTGGTGTGGGTGGTGGCAGAGTCGTGCATCAGCACCACGCAATGGGTCTGGTCGCCGGTCTCCCGCACCACGTTGCGGTAGATGGTATCCGCACTGGGGTGCCCGCCCACGGCGTCCTCGGCGCAGACGTTCCAGTCCACCCACTGCCAGCCGCGCTGCTCTACCTCGGTTTTCAGCTGCGGCATCAGCCCCTTGCCGCCGTAGCGGCGGCTCACGGTGTTGGTGCTGCCGCCGGGAAAGCGCAGGTACCGGATGTTCTCGGCGTCCACATAGGGGGAAATGCGCTCCTTCAGCAGGGCGATATCCTTCCAGTAGGCGGCGCTGCTGCGGTAGATGTCGCTGTATTCGTGGGAGGCAGAGTGCAGTGCAATTTGGTGCCCGGCGGCAGCAGCCTGCGTGAGCAGGGGCAGGTATTTCTCGTTGTAGCCGGTGGCTACCACAAAAAAGGTGCCGTGCACCCCGGCGGCGTCCAGCGCCGCCAGCACCTCCGGGGTGGTCTTGCTGGGGCCGTCATCAAAGGTCAGGCAGACCCATTTTTCCGGCAGGGAAGAGGCGGCGGGCGCACCGGCATCGGATGTAGCCACCGCCGGTGCGGCAGGGGAAAAGGGCGAAAAGTCCGGCGCGGCGGTCAGCTCGTTCAGCTTGCAGCCTACTGGTGCGCGTACCGGCATCAGCCACCCCGCCGCAAACGCTGCCAGTGCTGCTGCCAGCAGCCCGCCCCATAGTCCGATGCGCCCGCCGGTGCGCCGCACAAAAAGTTTCATATACAAACTCCTCCTTTGCTCTGGGCGCAGCGCCGCAGGCAGGCTTTCTACGCACAAATGACCTGTGCAATTGCCCGCAAGGCTGCTTTTGCGCGCGCTGCGCTGCTAATATAGATATGAAACTTAAAAAAACTTATGAGAAATAAAGAAACCACTTGACGAATTGCCGGAAATGTGTTACTATATGCAAGCAGTCCGCACCAACGGTTTTCTACCTCAAAAACCGGAGAACTGTACAACAGGTATGCGAGGGTGGCGGAACTGGCAGACGCGCACGTTTGAGGTGCGTGTGGTTTATCCTTGGGGGTTCGAGTCCCCTCCCTCGCACCAGAAGGCAAGTCGGTTTTTGACTTGCCTTTTTTCTATGAGCAGAAGTGGTGGAATGGCAGACACGCTGGTTTTAGGCACCAGTTCCTTGTGAGTGAGGGTTCAAGTCCCTTCTTCTGCATAACGTGAAAATCCGCATGAATACTGGAAGATTCAGTGTTCGTGCGGATTTTTTGTATTTGCGGCTTATCAAATACTATCGGATACTAACCGATATTTGCACTTACTTGCTATCCGAAAGTCTGCAAAAAGTCTGCAAGCTTTACAGGGCAAATCTGCGTGAATCGCCCTTAAAACGACACGAATCGCCCCGGGGATGTGTTGACAGGCTTTTTTGCGGAATGGTATAATGTTATTAGGGATAGTGTCGGTTTATACGGGAGCTGACACGCGGCACTTGTGCACTTTTGCGGAACTTTGTGCACAGCGCTTTGGCATAAAGCCTTTGGAAGAACGTATTGCGAAGGGGTCTGGCTGCGGGGCAACCGGGGGGGAGAAAACCTATGAAGCAGAAACAAAAAAATATACTGCTCATAGCAGGGATGCTGCTGGTGCTGCTGGTCGGCATCCTTGCTTACAGTGCCTATACCCAGAAGCAGATTTATCAGGAAAGCACGGAAAACCTGCTCTCCACCTATGGACAGTCTGCCAAGACCTTTACCATGTTTGCTCAGCGCAACTGGAACATCCTGACCGACTGGGACAGCTACTTGGGCGCCCTTGCCGAGCGGGGAGAACAGGAGGGACAGTGGCAGGAGTATATCGCCCAAAAGGCTACCTGGCAGTACACGGATTTTTACCTGTTCAACGAGCAGTGCGAGTTCTGGACCACCGCCGGGCGGCAGGGCACGGCAGAGCATATGAGGGCAACTTTTAAGGAGCTGTATACTGCAAATGCTCCAGTGATCACCAGCTCCACCTCCAGTCAGGGCATCCGTAAGATCATGTTTGCCATGCCTATGGAACAGCCCTTGCAGTTGGGTGACACCACCTATACGGCTCTGGCGGTCAGCTACGACAACGCCGTGCTGGAAAAGCTGCTGGGCAGCATGGTCTATGAGGGACAAAGCGATTGCTATATCGTGCGCTCAAACGGCGATGTGGTGCTTTCCACCGAGACAAAGACCGAGATCACCGAGCAGATGACCAACCTGTTTGATTATTTGCAGCAGAACGCCCGTGTGAATCAGCCCTACTATGACACCATGGTGCAGACCCTGCCGCAGGGCGGCGAGGGCTGCGTGCTGTACACGTTGAACCGGCAGAAATATTACCTGATCTATCAGCCGCTGGGGCTCATGGATTGGAGCATCATCGGTATCGTGCCCACGGGGGTGGTGGATGCCGGGATGCGCCGGGTGCAGATGGCTACCATCTTTGTCATTTTGCTGCTGGGGCTTCTGATCATGGCAGGCGTGATAAAGATCCTGCGTGACGCGGAGCGCAACCGCCGCCGGGAGCTGGAGCGCCGCCGGGAAAAGAGCGATATGATGTTCGCGGGCATGGCGCGCGTTGTGGAACGTTTTGTAGTGTGCGATCTGGATCACGACCGTTACCAGTACTACGAGCGGCGCGGAGAACCTGCGCAGGCTTATCAAAACGGACAACGACTCCCTCAAGCTGGAATATGCCGCCCGCGACAAGAGCGCGTTTTTCATGATGACGGTCGTTCCCATGGCGTGGAAGGAAAATCGCCTGACCCGCGTGATGATGATCGTGCAGGATATGGGCAAGCAGCATCTGCTGCAAAGCCTTGCCAACACCGATGGCCTGACCGGCCTGCTGAACAAGCGCTATTTTGACCGGGTGCTGACAGTGCTGGAGCAGCACAGTCAGCCCTTTGCACTGTTCTATATGGACTTGGATCGCTTCAAGCCTGTCAACGATACCTACGGCCATGATGTGGGCGACAAGCTGCTGAAGGGCGTTTCCCAGCGGCTGCAGGGCTGCATCCGCAGCCGGGACTACGCCTTCCGTCTGGGCGGTGACGAGTTCGCCCTGTTGTTGCTCGGCCCGATGGAGCCGGAGGCCTGCGCCAGCAAGATGAATATGATCTGTGAGATGGTCGCTGTGCCCTACGAGATCGACGGCAATACCGTGAGCGTGGGTGCCAGCTGCGGCTACGCCCTGTACCCCGCCGAAAGCGTGGATGCACAGCAGGTGCGCCATATCGCCGACCAGCGGATGTACGAGAACAAGCAGGCAAACCACGCCAGACAGGACGGCGCGGAAGGCATTTGAAATCGTTATACGTAAAGCAAGGCCGCAGCACGGTATTTTGTGCTGCGGCCTTGCCGTTATATTATGCTGTTACAGATGTAGCATATCCCGCTGGGCGGCAGCGCGGTAGCGCAGCGCAGCGGCGATAAAGCCCTTGAACAGGGGATGTGCACGGTTGGGGCGGCTCTTGAACTCCGGGTGGAACTGTGCACCCAGATGGAAGTCGCGGCCGGGCAGCTCCACAGTCTCCACCAGATGGCCGTCCGGGCTAGTGCCGGAGATGACCAGCCCGGCGTCCTGCATCTCCTGCCGGAAGTCGTTGTTGAACTCGTACCGGTGGCGGTGGCGCTCCCAGATCTCGCTCTCGCCGTAGCACTCGGCCATCTTGGTGCCGGGCACCACCGCGCAGGGGTACTTGCCCAGACGCATGGTGCCGCCCTTGGGGATGTTGCCCTGCTGGTCCGGCATCAGGGAGATGACGTTGTGGGCACCGTCCGGGGTGAACTCGCTGGAATTGGCGTCCTTGTAGCCCAGCACGTTGCGGGCAAACTCAATGACCATGATCTGCATACCAAGACAGATGCCGAAGCAGGGAACATGGTTCTCGCGGGCGTACTGGGCGGCTTGGATCATGCCCTCGATGCCGCGGTCGCCAAAGCCGCCGGGCACGATGATGCCGTCCACGTCCGCAAAGGCCTCCTTGCAGGCGGCCTGATCGGTCAGATCCTCACTTTCCACCCAGCGGATCTCCACCTGACTGTCGTTCTCAAACCCGGCGTGGTACAGGCTTTCCATCACCGAGAGGTAAGCGTCGTGCAGCTTGACGTACTTGCCCACCAGTGCAATGGTGCAGGTCTTGCTGCGGGTGGCAATGCGGGAGACCACCTGCTTCCACTCGGTCAGGTCGGCAGGGGGAACATCCAGATGCAGCTGCTGCACCACCACATCGTCCAGACCGTTGGTGTGCAGCATCAGCGGGCACTGGTAGAGGCTCGGCATGGTCAGGTTCTCAATGACACACTCCGGCTTGACATTGCAGAAGGTGCTGATCTTGCGGCGGATATCGCTGCCCACGCTGCCGTCTGCGCGCAGGATGATGATGTCGGGGCTTACGCCCATGCCCTGCAGCTCCTTGACCGAGTGCTGGGCAGGCTTGGATTTGTATTCGTCCGAGCCGGAGATGTAGGGCACCAGCACCACATGGATGAAGCAGCAATTGTCCCGTCCCTGCTCCAGACCAACCTGACGGATGGCTTCAAGGAAGGGCTGGCTCTCGATATCGCCGGTGGTGCCGCCGATCTCGGTAATGACAACATCGGCTTCGGTAGAGGAGGCCAGATTATAGATGTAGCTCTTGATCTCGTTGGTGATGTGGGGGATGATCTGCACCGTCTGTCCCAGATAAGCGCCCTGACGTTCCTTGTTCAGCACGTTCCAGTACACCTTGCCGGTGGTCAGGTTGGAGTATTTGTTCAGGTTTTCGTCGATAAAACGCTCATAGTGACCCAGATCCAAATCTGTCTCGGTGCCGTCATCTGTCACGAACACTTCGCCGTGCTGTAAGGGGCTCATGGTGCCCGGATCCACGTTTACATAGGGGTCCAGCTTCTGGCTGGCCACCTTCAGGCCGCGGCACTTCAAAAGCCGTCCCAGAGATGCAGCGGTAATGCCTTTGCCCAGACCGGAGACTACGCCGCCGGTCACAAAAATAAATTTTGCCATAAAATATACCTTCCTCTGTCGTAAAATAAAACTCTCCCATAAAAGGCCCGCTCCCAGCGCACACCTTTCCCTGCGGGTGCGGGGCGAAGCCCTGTTTCTCAGTCGCTTCTGTCAGCGTATTCCTCCAGCACCTCCTGCGCCACCTCGGCGCGGTCGCGGCGGGTGTCCATAGCCTGTTTTTCAAGGTAGCGGTGCGCCTCGGCCTCGGTCATGTGGGCGTGCTCTACCAGACAGCACTTTGCCCGGCTGATCAGCCGCAGCTGCCCGATCTTGTCCTGCAGGCGGGCGTTCTCCTGCCGCAGGCGCTGCAGGCGGTGGTTGCCCGCAGCCGCCATGTGCATGGCCTGCAAAAACAACGGGGTGGTGAAGGGCTTGCTCAGCAGCAGCACCCCCTGCTCGTTCAGGGGGGCAAGCAATTGCTCAGCCTGTGCGGCCTTTACCAGAAAGACCACACCGGCATCGGTCTGCTCCACAGCTGTAATGCACAATTCGTGCCCAAACTCATCGGGCAGGGGAGCATTGACCACGATCAACTCAAAATCAGATTCCGACATTCTGCGCCGCGCCTCGGCTCCGCTGGGAATGATCACCGGGCGGCTGTAACCCATCTCGGACAGCCGTGCGGCAATATATTCGTTGGAGTTGGCACCGGCGCTTACGATCAGTGCGCGTCCCATTTTCCGCACTCCTTTCTCCTGCGCAGGCAGGGATCAGATGGCGTTAAAATAGTAGACGCGCTCGTGCTCAGCTTGGTCGGGGGCACTCCGCAATGCGGCGCAGCGCTTGAGCTCCTCTGAGAAATAGCGCTTGGAAAGCCCCTCCGGCAGCACCTTGCGCAAGAACTCGCTCTCTTCGGCTACCTGCACCGCCTCCTCAAGGGTAGCGGGCAGGGTCTCAAGGCCAAGTCCCTCGGCCTCGGCAGCATCGAACAGGTTGCGGTTCACCGGCGGCTGCAAGACCATGCGCTGCTCAATGCCGTCCAGTCCGGCGGCAAGGATCAGACCAATGGCCAGATACGGGTTGCAGGCAGGGTCCGGGCTGCGCAGCTCCATGCGGCAGCTGTCGCCCTTGACCATGGGGATGCGCACCAGCTGGCTGCGGTTCTGGCGGCTCCAGCTCACATAGCGGGGCGCTTCGTCACAGCCAAAGCGCTGGTAGCTGTTGGGCAGGGGATTGGTGAATACGGTCAGTTCCCGGCTGTGTGCCAGCACACCGGCCATAAAGCTGCCTGCTATGCTGTCCGGGGCAATATCGCCCTCAAACAGGTTTTTGCCGTCCATGTAAAGCGAGAGGTTGATGTGCAGCCCGCTGCCGGCCTGCTGGGGCAGGGGTTTGGGCAGAAAGCTGGCATGCAGGCCGTTGCGCATGGCAATGGCACGGACGATCTGCTTAAAGGTCATCACGTTGTCGGCGGTTTTCAGCGGCCCGGCGTAGCGGCAGTCAATCTCGTTCTGGCCGTTGCCGCTTTCGTGGTGGCTATGCTGGGGTGCCATACCCATCTGCTCCATGGTCAGGCAGATATCCCGGCGCAGGTTTTCACCCGCATCCAGCGGCGCTACGTCAAAATATCCGCCGAAGTCAATGGGAATGCAGGTAGGGTGGCCACGGTCGTCCTTTTCAAATAGATAAAACTCGCACTCGGTACCCACGTTGCAGGTAAGCCCCAGCTTTTTGAATTTGCGGTTCACATCCCGCAAAAAGCCGCGGCAGTTGCCGCTGAAGGCTGCGCCGTCCGGCTTTTCCACATCGCAGAAGAACTGCATCACCCGCCCCTCGGTGGGACGCCACGGCAGGATGGTCACGGTGGAAAGATCCGGCCGCAGCACAAGGTCGCTTTCCTCAACGTGCATAAAGCCTGCAATGGAGCTGCCGTCAAAGCACACGCCCTCTTCCAGTGCCTTGGACAGGTTGCTGGCCAGCACGGCAATGTTCTTCTGGGTGCCAAAGATATCACAGAAGGCAAAGCGCACAAATTTGACGTTGTTGTCCTCCACGAAATCCAGAATATCCTGTTGGGTGGAATAGCTCATAAATAACCCCCCTTACAAAAACTGCATTTCAAATAAAACGCCCAAAGGCCTGCCCTCAAAAAGGGAGCAGGTCTTTGGGCTGGTGTAAGAAATAGGAAAAGGAGAATGGCTAATTGATCCGGCAGCCAGCGGATGCTTATTTTTTTACGCTGTCAGGAGATTATCAGACGTAGTAAAGCATCTTGCTGTAGCTGGGCAGAGGCCAGTAATCCTCGCCGCAGATGGTCTCGGCATCGTCGGCAGCGGCGCGCAGGGCGTCCATCACCGGGAGAACGTTATCGTGGAAGGCAACGGCCTTCTCGCTCTCGGTGGGCAGTACCTTGGCGGCATTCACGGCATCCTGCAGGGTGTCGATGGCATCGCTCATGGCATCGGCGTCAGAAGAAAGCTTTTCCAAAGTCTTGGTCTCGCTGCGCACGCTGATGTGCTCGCTGACAGCCAGCTTGGAGGCGGCGGTGTTGGCAACCTCGCTCATGTAGGCGTTGATGGCGGGCAGCAGCTGCTTGCGGGCCATCTCCAGCATGGTCAGAGCCTCGATGTTGATGATCTTGGAGTAGTGCTCCATCTCGACCTCATAGCGGCTCTCCATCTCCACCTTGGTCAGCACGCCGAACTCTTCCATCAGGGCGATGTTCTTGGGCTCGACCAGTGCGGGCAGAGCAGCGGGGGTGTTCTTCTTGTTGGGCAGGCCGCGCTTGGCTGCCTCGGCCTCCCACTCGGCGGTGTAGCCGTTGCCGTTGAAGATAACGCGGCGATGGTCGCGGATGGTGCGCTTGACCAGAGCGATAGCTGCGCTGGTAAAGTCCTCAGCGCCCTCCAGCTCGTCGGCGTAGCCCTTCAGCTCCTTGGCGACAGCGGTGTTCAGAATGGTGTTGCAGTCGCTCAGGTTCTCGGCAGAGCCGGGCATACGGAACTCGAACTTGTTGCCGGTGAAGGCGAAGGGGGAGGTACGGTTGCGGTCGGTGGTGTCCTTGCTGAACTTGGGCAGAACGTCCACGCCCAGATCCATCTTCATCTTGACGGGGCCGGCATAGGGAGAATCAGATGCAATAGCATCGATGACGGCTTCCAGCTCCTCGCCTACGAAGATAGAGATGATGGCCGGAGGTGCTTCGTTAGCGCCCAGACGGTGATCGTTGCCCGGGGTAGCCACAGAGGTGCGCAGCAGATCAGCGTACTCATCCACAGCCTTGATGACAGCGGCCAGGAAGATCAGAAACTGCAGGTTCTCCATGGGGGTGTCGCCGGGATCCAGCAGGTTCTCGTGGGTGGTGCTCATGGACCAGTTGTTGTGCTTGCCGCTGCCGTTCACACCTTCAAAGGGCTTCTCATGCTGCAGGCAGACCAGACCGTACTTGGGTGCGATCTTCTTCATCATCTCCATGGTCAGCAGGTTGTGGTCAATGGCCACGTTGGTGGTATCGAAGATGGGAGCAAGCTCGTGCTGGCAGGGAGCAACCTCGTTGTGCTTGGTCTTGGCGGGTATGCCCAGCTTCCACAGCTCCTCGTCCAGCTCCTTCATGAACTCGGAAACCTCGGGACGGATCACGCCGAAGTAGTGCTCTTCCAGCTCCTGACCCTTGGCAGAGGGAGCACCGAACAGGGTGCGGCCGGTGAGGATCAGATCCTGACGTGCCTCGTAGTCCTCCTTCTTGACAAGGAAGTACTCCTGCTCGGGGCCGACGGTGGTGGAAACGTAGTCCACATCCTTGCCGAACAGCTTCAGGATACGGACGGCCTGACCGGACAGTGCGTTCATAGAACGCAGCAGGGGAGTCTTTTTATCCAGAGCCTCGCCGGTGTAGCTGACGAATGCGGTGGGGATGCACAGCACATCATCCTTCACAAAGGCGTAGCTGGTGGGGTCCCATGCGGTGTAGCCGCGTGCTTCGCAGGTAGCGCGCAGACCGCCGGAAGGGAAGGAGGATGCATCGGGCTCGCCGCGTACCAGCTCCTTGCCGGAGAACTCCATGATGGCGGTGCCGTCGCCCACAGGGCTGACGAAGCCATCGTGCTTCTCGCTGGTGATGCCGGTCAAGGGCTGGAACCAGTGGGTGTAATGGGTGGCACCCAGCTCCATAGCCCAGCGCTTCATCACGCTGGCAACGACGTTTGCCACCTCAATATCCAGCGGAGCACCCTTGTGCAGGGTGTTCTTCAGGCTCTTGTAAGTAGCGCTGGGCAGGCGCTCCTTCATAACGTGCTCGTTAAAGACCTTGCTGCCGTAGATCTCCATAACATTTGCTGCCATAAATCCTACTCCTTACTTGATCTTATTTTTTTCTTTCGCCTTGGGTCTGCCGCAATGCAGAAACCCAAAGCTTGCTTACATCCTAGGGTGTATCTGAAAAGTCGAAAATTTAGTCTATTTCTACAAGCGCAGCCGGATTTTGCGTGAATCAGCCTTGAAATCCACAAAGGATTCCTGCGGCTATATGCCTTAAATCCCGCTTGTGCTTGCGAAATATTCGTCATTTTCTTTGTTTTCAGATACACCTTAACAAAAACGGCGCTGCGAGTCAGGAGGTGACCCACAGCGCCGTTGCTGTCTATGGCTAAGATTATAGTCTTTGCGGGCAAAAAAGGCAATTGACAAAACTGACGATTCTGCACAAACACGATCTCGGATTTTTGGAATAACCGCGATTGGTATGACTTTTGCATTGGAAAAGCCCCGTTCAGGACGGCTTTCTCCGGCTGAAAGGTGCGCAGCGCGCGGCAATTGTTCTTATTGTAAAAGCATCAGATGACCTGAAACAGGAAAAACTTGAGGTAGTTCGTTTCCGGCACGCCCCACAGAATGGGGTGATCCGGTGCCTGCTGCTTTACCTCGATCTGCCGCAGCTGCCGGTGAGCGTCCTTGGCGGCGGCGCGCAGCATCTTGATGAACAACTCCTCGGTGGCAAAGTGGGAGCAGCTGGCAGTAGCCAGATACCCGCCCCGGGGCAGCAGCTTCATGGCGCGGTAGTTGATCTCCTTGTAGCCACGCATGGCGTTCTCCACCGTGCGGCGCGCCTTGGTAAAGGCCGGGGGGTCCAGAATGATGAAGTCGTAGGGGCTGCCCTCTTTTTCCAGCCGGGGCAGCAGGGCAAAGGTGTCCTCGCAGAGGAAATCCATGTTGTCGAGACCGTTGCGCGCGGCGTTGCGCTTTGCCATGGCAATGGCTTCGGCGCTGATGTCGGCAGCAGTCACCCGGGCAGCCCCGCCCTTGGCCGCGTTCAAGGCAAAGCTGCCGGTATGGGTGAAACAGTCCAGCACGGTGTGCCCGGCGGCAAGGCGTGCCACCGCCCGACGATTATATTTCTGGTCAAGGAAAAAGCCGGTCTTTTGCCCGTTTTCAAAGTCCACATGGTAGTACACGCCGTTTTCACAGATCTCGGTCTGGGTGGTTTCCGGGTGGCTCTCGCCGGGCAGGGTGAACCAGCCCTTGTTTTGTTCCAGCCCTTCCTTGGCACGCAGGGCTTCATCGTTGCGCTCGTAGATGCCGTCAATGGTCTGGCCGTCCGCCCGCAGTACCTCAGCCAAAAGCGGGAAGAGCACCGGCTTCAGCTTCTCCATACCCACGCTCAAAGTCTGGGTGACCAGAACGTTGTTGAACCGGTCCACCGTCAGGCCGGGGAACTGGTCTGCCTCGCCAAAAATGAAGCGGCAGGCGGTAAGGTCGGCAGGTTCCAGCACGGTCTTGCGGTAAGCCCATGCGTACTCTACCCGGCGGCGCCAGAAGGCGGTATCAAAGGTATCGTTGGCATTGCGGGAAACAAGCCGCACCCGGATCTTGCTTTGCAGCGAGAGAAAACCGGTGCCGAGATAGGAACCCTTGGGGCTGACCACATCCACCAGCATGCCGTTTTCCGGCTCGGCGCCGGGGGCTTCCAGAATATCGTTCTCGTATACCCATGGATGCCCGCCCACCAAAAGACCTTCGGCGTGCTTGTTGACTTTATATACAGGATAAGTGCGTTCGCTTTTCATAAAATGCTCCTTCAACTAAGAATGCGCAAAATGATGCTTATTCTGCTCTTTATCATAACATAAAAATATGGTAGAATAAATACAAAATTTTGCGGAAGGAAGAGAACGCTATGGAGATCGAACGCAAATGGATGGTGACCGGCTGGCCGGAGGGGCTGCCTCTTGAGGAAGAATTCACCATGCGGCAGGGCTATATCAGTGTGCAGCCCACGGTGCGCATCCGGGAGGAGGCGCTGACCGGCGGCAGCACCGACTATATCCTCTGCTTCAAGTCCGCAGGGGGCTTGGCGCGGGAGGAGATCGAGCGCAGCATCGACAAAGACCTGTTTGCACAGCTGGAAGAGAAGATCATCGGCAAGCCCCTGATCAAAAAGGTGCGCCGGAGCTACCGCCTGCCGGACGGCGCGGTGCTGGAGGTGAACCATGTGGACGAGGGCCTGCCCACAGCGTTCTGGTACGCCGAGGTAGAGTACCCCACGGTGGAAGCTGCGCTCAGCTGGCAGCCTGCGGCCTGCGGCCTTGCGGCGTACCTCAACGATGAAGTAACGAACCAGCCCGGCCAGAGCATGGGCGCATACTGGGCACAAACCAGAGGGTAACGCCAAGAATACTGTGAAGGGAATGACTGCTTACGAAAAAGATCAAGCTGAAACTGGAACTCCAGTATAACTCGCCGGTGATCCTTACCTTTTTTCTTCTGTCCATGCTGGTACTGCTGGCAGACGGCTGGACGAACGGCTGGAGCACCATGAACCTGTTCTGCGTGTACCGCTCCTCGTGGCGGGACCCGCTGGGCTACATCCGGTTGTTCGGCCATGTGCTGGGCCATGCAAACTGGGAACATTTTCTCAACAATATGCTGCTGCTGTTGGTGGTGGGCCCGCCCATGGAGGAAAAATACGGCAGCATCCCGCTGCTCAAGGGCATTTTGTTCACCGCGCTGGTCACCGGCGTGCTGCAATGTGTCCTGTTTCCCCACACGGGGCTGCTGGGCGCGTCAGGTATCGTGTTCATGCTCATCATGCTGTCCTCGCTGGCGGGCTTTTCCGGCGGTATTCCGGTCACCATGCTGCTGGTGGCGGCGCTGTACTTCGGCCAGCAGGTATATGATATCATCTTTGTCCACGATAACGTAGCAAACTTTATGCACATCGTGGGCGGCTTGTGCGGCACGGCCTTCGGCTATTACTGCGCCCTCCACCGCCGCCCGGCGCGCAGCCGCAGATAAAAGAGAAGCATTATGGATAAAAACGGGATACCGGAGCGTCTGCGGACGCTCCGGTATCCCGTTTTTACAAGAAAAAAAATAATGAGTGCGACAAACTGGAAGTTGACATGCACTCCGTTAAGTAGACAATAAAAATAATATAAGATTTTATTCGCCGTTTCACCAAAGGAACGGTGAAATTTTTGTACAATCAGCCAGTTAAGCTACCCGATTCATGGCACTGACATGAGCCTGCATGGGAGTCTGGATGAACAGTCTGTGCTGGTAACGGCGGTTGTTGTAGTAGTCAATATAGTTTTCAATCGTGGAAATGAGCTGCTCTCGGCTTGTAAAAGTATGCCCATAATAGCACTCACGCTTCAGGATTCCCCAGAAGCCTTCCATCGGGCCGTTGTCAATGCAGCGGCCAACACGGGACATACTCTGTGTCATCCCGGCATCCAGCAGTTTCTTGTGGAAGGTTCTGCTGGTGTACTGGAATCCACGGTCGCTGTGGAACAGCGGGTGTGCATTCGGATTTTCCAGAACAGCTTTATCAAGCGTGTCAAAAACCAGCTTGTTGTCATTTCGGTCACGAATAACATAGCTGACGATTCTCCGGTCACACAAATCGAGAATCGCACTCAGATAGAGCTTGTGGATAATTGGACCTTCATGCCACTTGAACTCCGTTACATCGGTCAGCCACTTTTCGTTGGGATGCCCCGCCCAGAATTCCCGGTGCAGACGATTCTGTGCTGTTACCTGCGGGTCAGAAGCATTTCTGGTACAACCCTGTTTTCTGACCTTCATGATTGACTGGAGAAGTCTCTTGTGCGGTGGCTCTTTTTGTGTAGAACAATTTTAAATGGCGCCGCATTGCTGCTCTGGCCATATTCAGCGGAATTATGATTTGTTATCCCATTTTTACGGCAGAGGACGTAAGAGGTAACAGCTGCCGTTTCCAGTTACGACCCCTTCTGTGAAAAAGAGGTTCTGAAACGCCCGCAGGCGTTTCAGAACCTCAAATAGTAAAATATACTTTCCTAGAACAATGGCCAGAGCGGCAGCGGAGGCCATTCAAAATCGTGTTAGCATTAGTTTTTTCCTGTTTGTGTTTGGCAGCTGCTTGTGCTATCATAGAGAAAACAGGGCACAAAACGCCCCCAAAACAGGAGGGAGCCGTTATGGAAAAAATCAAGCTTGAGGTTGCAGGCATCCCGGCTGTCTTGTACGGCAAGCGCAGCCGCAAGGTCTATCTCTACGTCCACGGCAAAAACGGCAGCGCGGCCGAGGCTGCCCGCTTTGCCCGCACTGCCTGCCCGACAGGCTGGCAGGTGCTGGCTGTCGATCTGCCGGAGCACGGCACCCGGAAAAACAGCCCGGAAAAGCTGGTGCCATGGGTGGTCACCCGGGAATTGCAGGCGGTCTACGCCCGGATGCAGCCGGTGTGGAAGCATATCCGTGTGTACGGGGTCAGTATCGGGGCGTGGTTCGCCATGCAGGCGTTGCAGTCGCAGCAGCCGGAAAAGGCTCTGCTGGTGTCCCCGTTGGTGGATATGGAAAAGCTCATCCTTGACCTGATGCAGCAGGCAGGGGTGACAGAGGAGCAGCTGCGCACGGCAGGGGAGATCCCCACAGACTTTGGGGAGACGCTTTCGTGGCCGTATCTGTGCTGGGTGCGGGAACATCCGCTGCATTGGAAGGTGCCCACACAGGTGCTCTATGCCGATACAGACCCCCTTACCGGGCACACTGTCATGGAGCAGTTCCGGCAGCAGACCGGGGCGCATCTGACCATTCTGGAGGGCGGGGAACACTGGTTCCATACAGAGACCCAGCTCGCTGCTCTGCAAAGCTGGGAAAGCTATCATTTATAAAAAGCAGGCTCTCTTTGCATCTTGCCTGTGAGAACGTAAGCCCGGAAGATCCGCAGATCATCCGGGTTTACATGTAAATACTCTTCCATAACAAAACGCCGCTGACGGCTTTGTGCATCGTCAGCGGCGTTTTGTTTATTGAAAACAGGATTGTGAATGGCAGAATTAAAATCAGACGTTTGCTTCGCTGTTGTGCTCAGCCTTCTTATATGCGGAGAAGGAGTGGAACACAATGTTCAGGCCCAGCACGATCAGCAGCACGGCAAGGATCAGCTGCAGGCCGTTTGCGATGAACACAGCACCCCAGGTGGTCTCACCGGCAGGGATGGTAACAGAAGCGGCGGTGCTGATGGCCTTGACCATAGCGATCAGGCGCTGCACCAGTGCGGTAAAGGTGACGCACAGCATGATGATCAGCGGGGGGAACAGCATCTTGTTGCTGCGGCCGGTCACCTTCAGGAACACGCACAGGGTAGCCAGCACCAGTGCGCTCAGCAGCTGGTTGGCAGAACCGAACAGCGGCCAGATGTTGGCGTAGCCGATCTTGGTCAGGATGAAGCCGAACACCAGAGTGATGAAGGTGGAGAAGTACACATTGCAGAAGAGCTTGCGCCAGCCCTCAGCGTGCTCCATGTCGTCCACGCTGAACAGCTCCTGAAAGCTCATGCGGCCAATGCGGGCCACGGCATCCAGACTGGTCAGAGCCAGTGCGGAAACGCACATGGTCATGAACACGGTAGCAGCGTAAGCGGGCACGCCGAACATTTCAAAGAAACCGGCAACGCCGCGGCTGAAAATCTGGAACGGGGTGCCAGCGGCAGGGGTGCCGTCGGCAGCTGCGGCAGCACCGGCAACGCACAGAGCCAGAACAGCCAGCAGGCTTTCAAGGATCATGGCACCGTAGCCGACCTTCAGCATATCCTTCTCGTTCTCAACGGTCTTGGAGGAAGTACCGGAGGAAACAAGGCTGTGGAAGCCGGAAACTGCACCGCAAGCCACGGTGACGAACAGGATGGGGAACATGGTGCCCAGCTTTTCGTTGGTAAAGCCGGTGAACACAGGCAGGTTCATGGCGGGGTGTGCCACCAGCAGGCCAACCACAGCGCCCACGATCATGGCCACAAACATAAAGGTGGTCATGTGGTCACGGGGCTGCTTGAGCAGCCACATGGGCAGCACAGCAGCAAAGAAGATGTAAACAAAGGTGATGTAGCTCCAAGCGGCCTTGCCCAGGATCAGGGGCAGGTTTGCGCCGATGACAAAGGACAGCACGATGAACACGATGCTGATAACGCTTTCCTTCCAGCCGGAGAAGTTGAACTTCTTCTGCAGCAGGCCAAAGACAACGGCGAACACCATGAACATGATGGAAACCATACCGGCAGCGCCGTTGGTCTTGGCAGCCTCGACCATTGCGCCGTCTGCACCGAAGGCATTGAAGGTGCCGGCAACCATGTCCGCAAAGGCGGCGATGACGATGCCGCAGAACAGCCAGCAGAACAGCAGGAACAGCTTGCGGCCGGTCTTGCCGATGTACTTTTCAATCAGCATACCCATGCTCTTGCCGTCGTTCTTAACGGAAGCATACAGGGCGCCAAAGTCGGTAACAGCGCCGAAGAAGATGCCGCCCAGCAGCACCCACAGCAGCACTGGCAGCCAGCCGAAAGCGGCGGCCTGAATGGCACCGGTAACAGGGCCTGCACCGGCAATGGAGCTGAACTGGTGAGCAAACACCGTCCAGCCGTTGGTGGGCACATAGTCCCGGCCATCCTCGTGGACGACTGCCGGGGTCTTGGCTGCGGGGTCGATGCCCCATTTGTTAGCCAGCCAGCGGCCGTAAAGCACATAAGCGCCAAACAGGCACGCCGCTGCGATCAATACGATGACCAGCGTATTCATAGTTTTCTACCTCTTTCCTTTTTTCACTCCGCAACAGGTTCGGAACGATAGGCTGCCGTCCGGCAAAGTGTTGCCCCAGAGTGTAAAAAACCTTCGTCCTCAGCACATGACCGGTTTCCCGGTCACACTCCGAAGACGAAGGCTTCTGCTCCCGCCTGCCAGGGCAGGGGCATTACTCCGCGGTACCACTTCGCTTGCTGTGTTAAAACAGCCACTCTCCCACGCATGGTACGCTGACCATGCTGCCCGATAACGTGGGCTGGACGGCACCGTGCTACTAAGGGGCACAAAACCCGGTTCACACAGGCTGCTCGCAGGCGAGGGTCTTCTGCTCCTGACTGCCGCTTTTTCACCCGAGAAGCGGCTCGCTGAAAGAGGGTGATGCAGAAGATCATGTCCTGTTCCTTGCATTTGCTGAATGATTGTGTCCTACTTTATTCCCGTTTTCATCAATTGTCAATATTTTCGTCACAAGTTCAGAGGATGCGCCAATTCAAGCCATTTTCCGGGAATAATTTTTAGGTGATTTTCTTTCATGTGTGAAGAGAATAAAACTAAACACATCTATAATTGAAAACCATTCACCCGCAGGTCTTGACTTTCACACTTTGAAGTGCTAAAGTAATAGCGTGCAGAATATTCCGCGCGGCAGAACTGTCCGCTTTGCCCGCTGCCGCCGCTGTTATAATAAGGAGAAAAACAATGGCTGAAAAAAATTCCAGAAGAAACGAGACGACGGACGCGCTCTTTGATGCCATCCTCAGTCTGGAGAGCCGGGAAGAGTGCTACGCCTTTTTTGAGGATCTGTGCACCGTAAAGGAGATCTCGGATATGGCACAGCGCTTGCAGGCGGCAAAGCTGCTGCTGGATGGTGCCACCTACGAGCAGATCGTCAAGGCGGTGGAGATCAGCACCGCCACCATCAGCCGCATCAACCGCTGCATCCAGTACGGCTCCGGCGGCTACCGCGATACCATTGAGAAGGTGCGCGCACAGGCAGAAAAGCAGTAACGGCCGCACCCGCCGCAGCATAGGATAGGGCACACGACCGGAAAGGAAGGTTTTGCCCTATGATGATCGATACACCCTGCACCCGTTCTCAGTGCCCGGAGATGCCCAAGGTCAGCTTGGATCAGGCTGTTGTGGATCTGATGGAAAGCATTGCCCTGCAAGAAACGGCGCTCAGCCACATCCTGTGCGCCGAAAGCCGGAAGATGCAGAAAGCCATGGATCTGGACGGTCTGGATCTTTGCAAGCTGCTGGAGGTGAACGACTCTGCCACCAACATGGTGCACGCCGTCGCAAACCTTGAACTGGTGCTCAAGGATAAGCTGGAGTTCGTTTCCAACAACCTCTATGTCCCGGGGGACAGCAGCTGCCCGTCGCCTGCGCAGTAACGCTTTTGCAGGGGACGGTCTCTGCTGCAATTTGATCCGTGAAAATGCAAAGCCGGGCAGCCCGCGGGCTGCCCGGCTTTGTGCTGCCCCGCTCTGCCGCATGAAAGGCTGCTGCTCAAAATACGGTGCGGCAGCCTCCTTTTTTAGGAAAAATCTGCATAAGAGATAGAAAAATCTTTTGTTGGAATTGCTGATGTATCAAATCTGTGCTATACTATTGGATGTATCACCATGAAAGCGAGGAATATAACATTGCTGCATTATGATGCGATCCTATTTGATGTGGACGGGACGCTGATCGATTCAGCCCCCGGTATCATTCATACATTGCAAGAGGTTTTCTGTACCATGGGTGTGGATGTATCCGGCGTAAACCTGCGCCGGTATCTGGGCCCGCCCCTGCGCAAAAGCTTCGGTGAGCACTTCACCGACCCAGCGCTGATCGAAAAAGCCACCGACCTTTACCGCACGAGCTACGCGGTGAAGGGCAGTCACGAGTGTGCCGTGTTCCCGGGTGTTCCGCAGATGCTGCAACGCTTGAAGCAGGCCGGTTTTCTTCTGTGCACCGCTACCTCCAAGCCCACCAAGGTGGTCACCCCCATTCTGGAAGAGCAGGGGCTGGCACAGTATTTTGATTTTATCGGCGGTGCCTCTATGGACGAGAGCCGGGACACCAAGACCGAGGTCGTGCGTTATGTGCTCAGCCAGCCTGCTTTGCAGGGCAAGCGGGTGCTGATGGTGGGCGACCGCAACGATGATATGCGGGGTGCTGCCGACTGTGGTCTGGATGCTGCCGGTGTGCTGTACGGTTACGGCAGCCGGGAAGAGCTGGAGCCCTTCCATCCGGTGCTGCTGGCCGAAAGCTGCGCCGACCTTGCCGACCGGCTGCTGGCAGCCCGGGTATGACAGGATGTTTCATTCCTTCGGAAGGAGAATGGATAGAATATGAGAAGCAATAACCAAAAGGAGAATCATGTGCTGACCTCGATGCAGAAGCAGGCGGTTCTGGTGTGCATCGTGTGTGCACTGGCGGCGCTGCTGACCATCGGCATCACCCTTACCATGCTCAAGCGGGGCAAGAACCCGACAGAGCAGCCGGGGGATTCTTCCGTTATTACCCCCGCGCCCGCCCCGGAAGGGGAGGAGGATATCTCCGACCACTACCAGATCAACGAGACCTCCAGCGCACTGCTCACCGGGACTGCTGATGCTGGTGACGCCTATCAGGAGCAGACCCTTTTTATCGGCGATTCCAACACGGTGCGTTTGTACGCCAACGGTCTGATCTCGTTGCAGCAGTTCTGCGCAAAAGAGGGCATTGGCACCGGTGCCGCCCTGAACGAGGGCATCGTTACCTTCAAGCGGGACAATAACCGCTACACCATTGCGCAGGCAGTGGCAAAAATGAAGCCCCGCCGGGTGGTCATCATGCTGGGCACCAACGACAACGGCATGAATACCGAGGACTTTATCAGCAACTACACTGCGCTGGTGCAGGCCATTCAGGCCAGCTATCCCTATACCGATATCATCGTCAACACGGTGCCGCCGGTCCCGTCCAACCACTCCAACTACCCCAACATGGACCAGACCCGCATTGACGATTTCAATATGGCACTGCTGACCATGTGCGAGCAGCTGGACGTCAAGTTCCTCAACTCTGCTGAGGCACTCAAGGACGCCAACGGCTACGGCAATGTGGATTACTACCAGAGCGGGGATATCCACCTCAAGCCCGCAGGCCTGAAGGTGCTGCTGAAGTATCTGCGCACCCACGCCTATGAGACCGAGGATCGCCGCCCGGATACCAATAACATCCCCTCCCGTGCCGAGTATACCGCGAACCCCAGTTCTGCGGTGGAAGCACCCAGCAGTTCGGAGGTGGCTTCCTCCTCGGCCGTTGAGGAAAAAACGGAGTATCAGGCCGGTTACCGTGTGGATAAAACCGGCGGTGGCACCCTGACCTGCGGCAACGAGAGCGGCAAGTCCCTTACGGTCAAGGTGACCAGTGCCACCCAGAGCGTAACTGTTACCGCAGTGCCGGAGGACGGCTATGTGTTCGTCAAGTGGAGCGATGGCGTGACCAAGCGCACCCGCACGGATACCAATTTTGACCAGAACGTGGATGTGACCGCTGTGTTTGCGGCGGCCTCTATCCAAATCAGCAGCAGCGGTAAGGCTGGGCTGGGGGATTCCTATACCTTTAAAGCAACCCTCAAGGGCAAGTATCTGGATGCTTCCAGCATCCGCTGGTATGTCAACGGCACCGAGGTAACGCAGGCTGCCGGTAAGACCACCGTAAAGGGCGAGGTAGACCCCTCTATGGTGGGCGGCACCTTCCGGGTGTACGCCACCGCCAGTTATAACGATTGCACCGTGACCAGCAACAAGCTGGAGCTTGCGGTCAGCGGTGCAGCGTCCAGCTCCTCTAGCAGCACCAGCAGTTCCGATGCATCCTCTAAGGAGGATAAGCCTGCTTCTTCTAAGGATGAAACGTCCTCCTCTAAGGAAGATAAACCGGCCTCTTCCAAGGAAGAAAAGCCCGCTTCTTCCTCCTCGAACGGTACTTCCGAAAGCACCGGCAGCTCCTCCAAGGTGGAGAAGCCTGCATCTTCTGCGTCCTCTTCTAAGGAAGAAAAGCCCGCCTCTTCTTCGCAGAGCAGCTCCTCTTCCAAGGAGGAAAAACCTGCTTCCTCTAAGCAGGAGCACACGGCTTCCTCCAAGGAAGATGAACCGGCAACCTCTAAAGAGGAAAAGCCTGCTTCTTCCAAGACTGAGGCCAGCGCCAGCAAGGAAGCTGCCAACTGAGCGCACATTCCCTCGCTGCGCTGCATAGGCTGGCGGGAGAGGAAGGTGGAGCCCTATGTACTGGCAAGAAATGCGCACACCCTCCCTGCCCGGGGAGAATGATGTGACCAACGGCAGCGTGGATTACTACGACACCGACTGGGAAAACGTAGATAACAGCGCACTGGAGGAAGAAATGCAGAAATGCGGTCTGACGCCCTGCGAGGGAAAGACGCTGTGCCCGGACAACACCCCGGCACAAACAGACCTGTCTGCGTATGAAATCGTTTCTGAATAACGAGAAGCCAGCTCTGCCGGGGGTGGGGCTGGCTTCTCCCTGTTGATACACCAAAGTGGGAAATGCTGAAAAGAAAGTGAGATTCTATGGCAAAATATTATTGCATCTTGTTCGATGCGGACAATACGCTGCTCAACTTTGACGCAGCTGAAAACAAGGCGCTGGCCGAAACACTGGTGAACTTTGGCATCGAGCCGGACGCCGAGACCGTGCAGACCTACCGCACCATCAACGAGGAGCTGTGGCGGCAGCTGGAAAAAGGCCAGATCCGCCGCGAAAAGTTGTTCGGCGAGCGGTTCAGCCGCTTTTTAAAGGCCATCGATGCCGCCGGTGACGGCGTGGAGATGAACCGCTGCTATCTGGAGCAGCTGTCCACCCACCCGGACCTGATGAGCCCGGAGGTTCTGGATGTGCTGCGCGAACTTTCCGAGGTGGCAACGCTGGCCATCGTCAGCAACGGTGCCCAGAAGGTGCAGACCCGCCGTCTGGCTGAAAGCGGCGTGATGAACTTTATGGAGGACGTGTTCATCTCCGAGAAAATGGGCTGCGAAAAGCCCAATGCCCGCATCTTTGATGCCGCCCTGCGCGCGCTGGGCGTGGAGAACCGGGAGCACGTTCTGATGGTGGGCGACAGCCTGCCCAGTGATATTCAGGGCGGCAGCAACGCCGGGCTGGATACCTGCTGGTACAACCCCAACCACGCCGAGAACCCCGGCAAGGTGATCCCCACCTACGAGATCGCCAGTCTGGAGGAACTGTATCCGCTGGTGATGGAGCAGGAGGAGCTGGCCAATGTTGGCCTGAAGAACCGCCGCCACCAGTGCTGAGAGATGAAAAAGAACGGATAACGGATCAAAACTATGCTGATACATTTGGAAAAACTGGGTAAGACTTTTGGCGAAAAGGTGGTGCTGCACGATGTGACCGCCAGTGTCGAGCGGGAGGACCGCATCGGCATTGTGGGACAAAACGGTGCAGGCAAGACCACCCTGCTCAAGATCCTTACCGGCGAATATCAGGACTACGAGGGCGAGTTCAGCGTGACCCACGGGGTAACACTGGGCTATCTGGAGCAGAACGCAAAGCTGGACGCCACGCTGGATATCTACGGCGAGATGCGCGCCACCTTTGCTCCGGTGCTGGATGCCATGGCGCAGATGCAGATCTTGGAGCGCCGCATGGCTGCCCAGCCCGATAACGCCGACCTGCTGGCACAGCACGATGCCCTGCAAAACATTGTGGACGCTGCCGACGGCTACAACATGGACGTGAATATCAAAAAGGTGCTGTCCGGCATGGGCTTTGCGCAGGATACATGGCAAAAGAACATTGCGGTGCTCTCCGGCGGCGAGCTGACGCGGCTGCGCCTGGCAAAGCTGCTGCTGGAAAAGCCGGATGTCCTCATTCTGGACGAGCCCACCAACCACTTGGACTTTGCTACCATGGAATGGCTGGAAAATTATCTCAAGGGCTACTCCGGCGCGGTGCTGGTGGTCAGCCACGACCGCTATTTCCTCGATAATGTCTGTACAAAGATCTGGGAGGTGTCCTTCCAGACCATGACCACCTACAAGGGCAACTTCTCGGCCTATCTGCCCCAGAAGGAAGCTGCCGATGCCCTGCGCCAGAAGCAGCACGATGCCGATGTGGCACTGGCTGAAAAGCTGCAGGACTATGTGGACCGCAACCTTGTGCGCGCCTCCACCACCAAAATGGCGCAGAGCCGCCGCAAGCAGCTGGAAAAGCTGGAGATTACGGAGGCACCCAAGGACGAGACTAACCAGCTGAAATTCCGCTTTGAATATGACGTAGAACCGTGGAATGAGCTGGTGATGCTGAAAAATCTCAGCATCAAGATCGGGGAGCGCACCCTGCTGGAACCCTTTACCTATACGGTCTGCCGCGGGCAGCGGCTCATCATTGCCGGTCCCAACGGTGCGGGCAAATCCACTCTGATGCAGGTGCTGGACGGCAAGCGCCGCCCCTCCGGCGGCATGGTGCGGCTGGGTACCGGGGCGCGTCCCAGCATCTTTGCCCAGCAGCAGAACCGTCTGGGGCAGGGCAGGGTCATTGATGTCATTTGGAACAAGTACCCCCGCATGACCGAACTGGAGGTGCGCAGCCACCTTGCAAAGCTGGGCTTCCGGGGCGATACCGTGTTCAAGCCCTGCGAGGCATTGTCTGGCGGCGAGCTGGCGCGTCTGCGCTTTGCGGAGATTGTGCTGGAACGGCCGAACCTGCTGTTTCTGGACGAGCCCACCAACCACTTGGACATCTATACCCGCGAAAACCTGACCGAAGCGCTGATGGCCTATACCGGCACCCTGCTGTTGGTCACCCACGACCGTCACCTGATGAACAGTCTGGCCTGTCCCATCCTCTATCTTGAGGACGGCAAGGCCGTGCTCTACCCCAGCTACGATGCCCTGATGGGACGTGCCGCCCCGGTGCAGGCTGCCCAGAAGGCTGCCGAGCCCGCCAAGACCGGCTACGGCAAGGAGCAGCGCCGCCGCCGCGCCGAGCTGCGCGCCAAGATCAAAGCCTGTGAGGACGAGATGGAGGCCTGCGGCGCACGCGAGGTAGAGCTGGACAACGAGATCAACTCCCCGGAGGTGTACAACGACCCCGATCTGCTGCGCCAGAAAAGCGATGAACTGAGCGACCTGCGCTTCCATCAGGAGGAGCTTTTTGCCGCATGGGAAGCCGCCATGGAAGAGCAGGAAGCCTACGAGCAGACGCAGCAGCCCGAAGAATAAAGGAGCGTATCCTCTATGCCTAAAAATCACCGCAACTATCAAAAAACACGGCACATCGCCCTGTCTGGCCTGTTGTTTGCACTGGCCATGGCGCTTTCCTTCATCGAGGGAACGCTGGTCATCCCGGGGCTTTTGCCGGGCATGAAGCTGGGGCTTGCCAATATCGTGATCATGTACGCTTTGTTCTTTATGGGGCCCCGGCAGGCATTGGTGCTGGATGTGCTCAAGGCGCTGTTCGTCTTTCTGGTGTCCGGTTTCACGGCGGGCTTCCTCTCGCTGTGCGGCGGGCTTTTGTCCCTTGCGGTGATGTGGGTGCTGTACTATCTTCTGCCGGTGCGTCCTACATGGTTCATCCTGTCGGTCTGCGGCGCACTGGCGCATAACGTGGGGCAGCTGCTGGGCGCAGGGGTCATCATCTCCTCGTCCTTGTCGCTGTACTACGCGCCGGTCATGCTGGTGCTGGGGCTTGTCATGGGCGCGCTCACCTCGGTCACGCTGCGGGCGCTGCTGCCCGCGCTGGGCAAGATGGGCTTCAACACCCATGAAAACCGCCCCGAATGACCGACCATTCCGACTGGGCAGTTGCATTTTGGTCGGAAATCTGTATAATAAGGAAACAACTGTATTTTTATCAAAAAAGACCCCAAAAGATAGCACTGCCGCAGCATGGGAACTTGAGCGGCAGTCGGGAGGTGTTTGTATATGTCTGAAAAAGTTACCATCAAGGTCGAGCGGAAGGAACTCCATCTGCCCACCATCGCACTGCGCGGGCTGGTGGTGTTCCCCAACAACCTTGTTCATTTTGAAGTCGGGCGGGAAAAAAGCATTGCTGCCGTGGAGTGGGCCATGGCCAATAACTCCAATGTATTTCTGGTTGCCCAGAAGGAGATGGAGACCAGTGAACCCACCCAGCAAGACCTGTACACCTACGGCGTAGTAGCCGAGGTCAAGCAGGTGCTGCGCGTGTCGGATGAGCTGGTCAAGGTGCTGGTGGAGGGTAAGTACCGCGCCAAGCTGACCGAGCTGGATACCACCGGCGATTTTCTGCTGTCTGCTGTGCGCTCCGCTCCGGTGCGTGCCGCAAAGCCCGAAGAAGCTGTGGAGACCGAGGCGCTGCTCCGCGCCCTCAAGACCGGCTTTGACGAGTATCTGGGCATGAACCCGCGCCTTGCCAAGGACGTTGTGTTCACCATTGTTTCCAGCGATGACCCCATGTTCCTCACCGAATATATGCCGGCAAACCTCTTGTTCCGCTACGAGGACAAGCAGGCCGTGATGAACGAGAACACCCTCAACGGCCGTTTGCAGCGCCTTGTGGAGATGTTGCGTCGTGAATGTCAGGTGATGAAGATCGAAAAGGAGATCGCGGAAAAGGTCAACGAGTCCATGGACAAGAACCAGCGCGATTACTACCTGCACGAGCAGCTGCACATCATCAATGATGAACTGGGCGAGGGGGACGATACCCACGCCGAAGCCGATGATTACCGCCGCAAGATCCGGGAACTGCACCTTGCCGAGGACAGCGAGAAAAAGCTGCTCAAGGAGGTAGACCGCCTTTCCCGGATGCAGAGCAGCAATCAGGAAGCAACGGTCATCCGCACCTATCTGGATACCTGTCTGGATCTGCCGTGGAACACCATGACTGTGGATGATCTGGATATCCATCGCGCCCAGCAGATCTTAGACCGGGATCACTACGGCCTGAAAAAGGTCAAGGACCGCATTCTGGAAACGCTGGCCGTGCGCAAGCTGGCACCGGATGTGAAGGCACAGATCATCTGTCTGGTAGGCCCTCCGGGCGTGGGCAAAACCAGTATTGCACGCTCCATCGCAGAAAGCCTTGGCCGCAAGTATGTGCGCATCAGTCTTGGCGGCGTGCGGGACGAGGCCGAGATCCGCGGCCACCGCCGCACCTACATTGGTGCCATGCCCGGCAAAATCATCAGCGCCATGATCACCGCCAAGTCCTCCAACCCCCTGATGCTGCTGGACGAGATCGACAAGCTGGCAGGGGACTTCCGGGGCGACCCGGCGGCAGCTCTGCTGGAAGCGCTGGACCCGGAGCAGAACAGCACCTTCAACGATCATTTTATTGATATTCCGTTTGACCTGAGTCATGTGCTCTTTATTACCACCGCGAACGACTTGGGCAGCATCCCCGGCCCGCTGCGCGACCGCATGGACGTCATCGAGCTGCCCAGCTATACCCGCGTGGAAAAATACAATATTGCCCGCAAGCACCTGCTGCCCAAGCAGCTCAAGGCCTGTGGTCTGACCGGCAAGGTCACCATGAACCAGGGCGCACTCTACGGCATCATCGACGGCTACACCCGCGAGGCCGGTGTGCGTAATCTGGAGCGCACCATCACCAGTGTGCTGCGCAAGTGCGCCCGCAAGATCGCTTCCGGCGAGGTGGAAAGCGTAGCAGTGACCGCCGCCATGCTGGAGGAACTGCTGGGCCCCGCATCGTCAAGCCGGACTTCCTCAACCGCACCAACGCCGTGGGCATCGCCAACGGTCTGGCATGGACCAGCGTAGGTGGCGAGACCCTGCCCATCGAGGTGCAGGTCATGGACAACGGTACCGGCAAGATCACCGTTACCGGTTCGCTGGGCGATGTGATGAAGGAGAGCGCACAGCTGGCAGTCACTTGGGTGCGTGTCCACGCCGAGGAATACGGCATCGACCCCGAGCGGCTGAAGAAATGCGACCTGCACATCCACGCCCCCGAGGGCGCTGTGCCCAAGGACGGCCCCAGTGCGGGCGTCACCCTGACCACGGCATTGGTGTCCTGCCTGTCCGGCGTTCCGGTACGCGGCGATGTGGCAATGACCGGCGAGATCACCCTGCACGGCAATGTGCTGCCCATCGGCGGCCTGCGGGAAAAGAGCATGGCTGCCTACCGCGAGGGTATGAAGACCGTGCTCATCCCCAAGGACAACGAGCCTGACCTGTACGATGTCGACGAGGAAGTTAAGAAGAACCTGACCTTCCTGCCCATGCAGAACCTCTCGCAGGTGCTGGCTGCCGCTCTGCTCAAGCCGAAGGCTGCCAAGAGCACCGCAGGCCGTCCCCGCACCAAAAAGTCCAAGGCAGGGGAGAGCCGCATCCCTGCCGCGCCTGAGAAGAACCAGCCGGGCGTTGTCTGCTGAAAAACAGAAAGGAACACGCCATGATCTTCAATAAAGCTGATTTTATTGCCAGCTATGGCATTTCCAGCCAGCTGCCCGAGAGCGACCGCCCGGAGCTGAGCTTTTCGGGGCGCTCCAACGTGGGCAAATCCAGCCTGATCAACAAGCTGTGCAGCCGCAAAAATCTGGCGCGCGTGTCCAGTACGCCGGGCAAAACGGCTACCATCAACTTCTATTCGGTGGATGACTGCTATTTTGTGGACCTGCCGGGCTACGGCTACGCCAAGGTGAGCAATGCCGACCGCGAGCGCTGGGATGACCTCATCAACAGCTATTTCGAGGCACCCCGCCACCACACCCTGCTGGTGCAGCTGCTGGACTGCCGCCACGCCCCCAGCGCAGATGATTTGCAGATGCTGCGCTACCTGCACTACCACCGCATCCCCTATGTGGTGGCGCTGACCAAGGCAGATAAGCTGAAAAAAAGCCAGCTTGCCAAAACGCAGGAGGACTTTGAAAACATCTGCCGCCCCTACGGCTGCCAGAAGGTGGTGCTGACCAGCGGCGAAAACGGCTACGGCATCCCGGAGCTGCAAGCGGTGCTCAACGCCGCAGTGGCTGCGAAAAACGAGGAAGCGGAGTAACGCTATGGCTTACAACGAATTTGCCTATTTTTACGATGAATTCAACGGCGAAGCGGACTACGACGCCCTGTACAGCCAGATCCATGCAAAGCTGGAAGCCCACGGAATCCATGACGGCATTGTAGCCGACCTTGGCTGCGGCACCGGGGAACTGACCCTGATGCTGACGCAGGCGGGCTACGATATGATCGGCATCGACCAGTCGGAGGAGATGCTCTGCGTGGTGCGGGATAAGGCCGAGCAGCTGGGGCTTTCCGGCCGTTTGCTGCTGCTGAGGCAGGACTTGCTCAAGCTGGATCTCTACGGCACCATCCGGGCGGCGGTATCCACATTTGATACCTTCAACCACATCCCGGATCTGGATACCGCCATTGCCAACGCGGGCTTTTTTATGGAAAAAGGCGGCGTGTTCCTCTTTGATATGAACACCCCCTATAAGCACCGGAAGGTTCTGGGCGATAACGCATTCACCTTTGAGGAAGAGGATGCCGCCTGCGTGTGGCGCAACCACTATAACGCAGCTGACCGCAAGGTGGAGATCACGGTGGATATTGATTATCACGAGACCGGCGAGCATTTCCACGAGGAATTCTGCGAGTACACCTACGATCTGGACACCATCCGTGCATCGCTGGAAAAGCACGGTTTTGTGCTGGAAAGTGTCTGCGATGGCGAGACCTTTGGCCCGCTGAACAAGGAAAGCCAGCGCTACTTCTTCTGCGCAACAAAACAGTATACACAACTGGAGGAATAACCTATGGCAAACCTGATCCGCGGCCTGTCCGAGAACGGCGGTGTCGTGTTCTGCGGTGTGGATTCCACCGATATCGTCCGTAAAGCAGAAAAGCTTCACACCACAAGCGCCACCTGCAGCGCGGCACTGGGCCGTCTGCTCACGGGTGCTACCCTGATGGGCTCCATGCTCAAGGATGACCGCGACCGCATCACCCTGCGTGTGGCGGGCGGCGGCCCCGCCGGCGTGGTCATTGCCTGCACTGACGGCACCGGTAACGTGAAGGGCTGCATTGATAACCCGCTGGTGGAGCTGCCCGCCAAAGCCAACGGCCACTTGGACGTGGGTACTGCCGTGGGCAAGGACGGTGTGCTGACCGTCATCCGGGACAACCGCCTGCAAAAGGAGCCCACAGTCGGGCAGGTGCCGCTGGTATCCGGCGAGATCGCTGAGGATCTGACCAGCTACTATGCGTACAGTGAGCAGGTGCCTACCGTGATGGCGCTGGGCGTGCTGGTGGACAAAGACCTGTCAATCCTCTGCGCCGGTGGTTTTATGGTACAGCTGCTGCCCGGCGCTACTGATGCCGAAATCGACCAGCTGGAAAAGAACATCAACGCCATGCCCTCTGTCACCGAACTGCTCCATGCGGGCAAGACCCCCGAGGACATGATGCAGCTGGCGCTGGCCGGCTTCACCCCCAACGTGCTGGACGAGCGCACGGTGCAGTACCAGTGCGATTGCAGCGCCGAACGCACCAAGGAGATGCTGCTCAGCCTTGGCCGTGCCGAGCTTGAGCGGATGCGGGACGAGGATCCCACCTGTGAGGTGGTGTGCCACTTCTGCCACAGCAAGTACCAGTATGACCTGAACGCTCTGCTTGCCGAGTACGATGCACAGGCAGCACAGGCCACCGAAGCCGCTCAGCCCATCCAGTGAAATAAGAAAACACTTTTCAAAAGGCGGCTGCACATAACTGCGCAGCCGCCTTTTGCTATGTGCAGATATCTGCCGCCACGGTATACACCGCATTGTAATGCAACGTATCCTCCTGCACGGTGCACGCTTCCTGACGGGCGAAGATCTCAGCATCCGGGAAAGCTTCGTGCAGCGCCCGCAGTCCCTGTAACCGTGCCAGCGTAAGCGCCTGCGCCTCGGTGCGAAATATTGTTTCTTGTTGCTGCCCGTAATAGGTGGTCTCCTCCACCGCGCAGGGCAGGGGCAGACCGAAAACCTCTAATTGCAGATGCCGGGTGCGGCACAGCCCGTCCCTATCAGGTATGGAGGACGGGAACGCGGCAGAATGCCCGGCAAAAAATAGTCGGTAATTTGTTTTGTTTTCGCCGGTCAGCTGCGGCAGTGTCTCTGCCAGCGGAACGCTCTGGTTTGTCTCCCATTCTAGCTGCGCCACTACCGTGCCTGCCGCCGGGGCAAAGATAAGGCTGCCGTCCCGTTCAATACGCGCCGTACCGATCAGCCCCTGCCCGGCCTCCACAGTATGCCCGGGGGCTACCAGCATGGTGCCGCTGATAAGATTTGTACGCAGCACCGTTCCATTGCACCTTGCCCGTAGTCCGTGCAGGGTGCCTGCGGCGATCTCAGGCCGTGCGCATGCAGGGGCAGCCTCCACCGCAAGCCGTCCCTTTTCAAAATTCAGGCTTGCCCACGAGAACTCGCCGCTTTCCAGCAGGGCATACTCTCCGGTGCGCAGCAGCTCCTCGGTTACGGCAGTGCCGGGCTGCAAGCCGCAGCTGCGCAGCACTGCACCTGCCCGCGCCCGTTGCCCGGTGGTCAGGCTGCTGTCGTCCACTGCCCATATAAACCCTTGCAGCCAGACCAGTACCAGCCCCCAAGCGACAAGACCTACCCAAAGCCCCTTGCGCCGCAGCAGCGGACGCAGCAAAAAATAGAGCCCCTGCCGTTTTTCTATCCGCAGCCGCACCCGCCTATGCCGGGCAAAGGCGGCAAACCGCCGGTATTGCCATGCGGCGCAATGGCCGCAAAAGCCGCCGGGCAGGGAAGAAATGCCATACAAATGCAGCCCTTGCGCGGCGGCATCGGTCAAAAGCGCCTCGGGGCTGCCGTTCCGGGCGGTAAAGCGCACCCCGGCCCAAAGGCTTGCAGCTTCCATGACGGCCTCCTATTCATCGGAAAAATCGGTGCGCAAAAACTGCCCCTGTACCGTCAGCCGGGCGGCGGTCAGGGTGCAGATGCGCAGTCCGTTGCCGTATACCGTGAACCGCCCTTTTGCCAGCCGCAGGCACAGCTTGTTTTCATCAAAAAACAACACCGTGCAAAAATGCTCGATCTCCATCCGGTCGCCACTCAGGTATACGGCAGGGCGGCTGTAAAACCCGGGCGGCGGCTGTCGGAACAGCCCGCGCAGCCAGTCGCCCGGGTTGCGCCGGTCGTGGTGTGCTCTGGCCATCTTTGTCCCTCCCGTCCCGCGCTTTGTACATTGCACAGCCCATGCTTCCATATATATGGAGGGGGAGGGCGTTCTTATGAGTAAAAGCTGCAAACCGCTGTATCCGGGGCTTTTTTTGCTGGGTGCAGCCACGGCGGCGCTGGTATTTGCTGCGCCCCAGACCTGCGCGGATGCCTTGCGGCAGGGTCTTGCACTCTGCGGTGGGCCGCTGCTGGTGTCGTTGTTCCCTTTTCTGGTGGTGTCGGCGCTCATCATGCGCAGCGGCGCGGGCGAGGTACTTGGCGTGCTGCTCTGGCCGGTGGTGCGTTGTATCGGCTTGCGCAGCCGCAGCGCGGGCAGTGTGCTGCTTATCGGCCTTGTGGGCGGCTTTGCCCCTGCCGCCGCCGCTGCTGCCGAGGCAGTCCGCAGCAGAGAACTGACCCCGCAGGAGGCTTCGGCTCTGCTGCCTGCCTGCATATGCTCCGGGCCATCCTTTGTCATTCTGACGGTCGGGGAACAGCTGCTGGGCAGCCGCACGGCAGGGCTGTGCCTGTTTGCAGCACAGGTGCTGGCGGGCTGGCTGACGGCGGCGCTGCTCTGCCGTGTTTGCGGCAGACCAAAACCCTTGCCCGCACCGCTCGCTGCAACACAAACAGAACCGCCGCCGGCGCTGGATGCTATCCTTGCACAGGCAGCGGTGACCTACCTGAAATTATGCGGTTTTGTGCTATATTTCCGGCTGTTGGCGGCAGGCTGCGGGCTGCTGCTGCCGGCAGCGCTTGCGCCCTTTCCAGCCATGCTGCTGGAGGTGTGCTCCGGCTGCGACTACGCCGCCCGCACCGGTCTGTGGGCAAGCGGGCTGTGCTGCGCCGCGCTCAGCGTGCAGGGCGCTTCGGTGCTGCTGCAGGTGCGCACTCTCTGCCCGCCGGAGGTCTCGCTTCGCCCCTTGCTGTGGGGCAGGGTGCTGCATCTGCCGCTTTCGCTGGCGCTGTTTTATCTGGGCTTGCCGCAGAGCGCTGTGGAAAGCTTCAACACCCTGTGCGCCCGGGTGGTGCCCATGCAGCGGGTGCCCACAGACTGCGCCCTGCTGGTGTTTGCGGTGTGCTGCATCACGGCCTGCGAGGCCTGCCGCCTGACCGGGAGGAGGGCGCAAAATGCAGCTCCGGCAAATAAAAACCGCTCTGCGGCTTGCAAACCGCCGCAAAATGTGGTAACATAACTCTTGGTTATCATAATACCAAACGCAGCGACGGAGAGAGTAGGCGCTGTCTGCACGGCAAAGAGAGAAGCTTCACCGGCTGAAAGGGCTTCCATGTGCGGCAGGGGCTGAAGTTCGCTCCCGAGCGGTCTGTGCGAACGATGCAAAGCGCATCTATTAGCACAGGACGGTTGCGCCCCGTTACGGCGTTTGAGCGCCGTCTGCCTTTGCGCAGGCGGAAACCGGGTGGTACCGCGGAGCAGAAATGGTTACAGCTTCGTCCCTTTTGCCTGAGCAGTCGGGCAGGGGGCGGGGCTTTTTTGTTATACTCCGCTCCATGAACACAAAGAATAAAGGAGAGAAAATCCATGCAAGCAATGATCGATGAGCTGGCCAAGCAGGCCGCTGAAAGCCTTGGTCAGGTGTCCAGCAAGGAGACGCTGGCTTCCTTCTGGCAGGAATACCTCAGCAAAAACGGCAAGATCCCTGCCTTGATGAAGAATCTGCGCACCGTTGCGCCGGAAGAGCGCCCCGCCATGGGCAAGATCATCAACGAACTCAAGCAGAAGGTGCAGGCAGACTACGATGCCGCTGCCGAGACCGTGAAGCAGGCAGAACTTGCTGCCCGCAACGCCGCCGAAACGGTGGATATCACCCTGCCCGCCAAGACCCGCCCTGTGGGCGGTCTGCACCCGCTGACGCTGGTCACCAACCAGATCATCGACGTGTTCTCCGGTATGGGCTTTGCCGTGGCGGATGCCCCGGAGATCGAGGACGACGACCACAACTTCACCCGCCTGAACGTGCCCAAGGATCACCCCGCCCGCGATATGCAGGATACCTTCTATCTGTCCGATGAGTTCCTGCTGCGCACCCAGACCTCCGGTGGCCAGATCCGCACCATGGACAGCCAGAAGCCGCCCATCAAGGTGCTGATCCCCGGCCGCGTGTTCCGCTCTGACTCGGACGCTACCCATAGCCCTATGTTCCACCAGATGGAAGGTCTGGTCGTGGATAAGGGCATCACGCTGGGCGATCTGCAGGGCGCACTGAACACCTTCGTGCAGAAGCTGTTCGGTGCCGATACCCGCACCCGTCTGCGTCCCTCCTACTTCCCGTTCACCGAGCCCAGCGTGGAGGTGGACGTAAGCTGCTTCGAGTGCCACGGCAAGGGCTGCCCCCTGTGCAAGCACACCGGCTGGATCGAGGTGCTGGGCGGCGGCGTCGTCAACCGTAAGGTGCTGGAAAACTGCAACATTGACCCGGACGAGTACTCCGGCTTCGCCTTCGGCATCGGCATCGAGCGTATCGCCATGCTGAAATACGGCATCAACAACATTGGTCTGATGTTCGAGAACAATCTGCAGTTCCTCAAGCAGTTCCACGAATAAGAGGGGAGAGAACAAACAATGAAAGTACCTTTCAGCTGGTTAAAAGAATTCGTTGATATCGATGTCACCGCACAGGAGCTGGAGGAGAAGCTGTTCTCCTGCGGCTTCGAGGTGGAAGAGCTCATTCCGCTGGATGCCGGCATCAGCAAGGTGGTCGTCGGCAAGATCGTGGAGATGGAAAAGCAGGAGGGCACCCACCTGACCAAGTGTGTGGTGGACTGCGGTGCCTACGGCCACGAGATCCGCATCAGCACCGGTGCTGCCAACATGAAGCTGGGCGATTGCGTGCCTACCGCACTGGATGGCTCCACCCTGCCCGGCGGCATCACCATCAAGGCTCGCAAGATGCAGGGCGTGGAATCCAACGGTATGCTGTGCTCCGGCGCAGAGCTGGGTCTGAACGATGATCTGTTCCCGGGCTCTGAGGTCTACGGCCTGCTCATCCTGCCCGAGGACTCTGTTCCCGGCACCGATATTGCTCCGGTGGTGGGTCTGGATGACTACATCTTTGATATCTCCATCACCGCCAACCGCCCGGACTGCCAGTCCGTTCTGGGCATTGCCCGCGAGGTGGCTGCGGTTCTGGGCAAGCCCCTGCATATGCCTGCCATGGACTATAAGGCCGTCTGCGAGCCGGATGCTCCCATCACCGTGAAGGTGGAAGCACCAGAACTGTGCCCCCGCTACATGGCACACTATGTCCGCAACATCCGCATGGGTGAGTCTCCCCGCTGGATGAAGCGCCATCTGGCACTGTGCGGCCTGCGCTCCATCAGCAACGTGGTGGATATCACCAACCACACCCTGCTGGAGATGGGTCAGCCCATGCACGCCTTTGACCTGAACAAGGTCTCCGGCCGCACCATTGATGTGCGCCGCGCCCATGAGGGCGAAAAGATCGTTACGCTGGACGAGAAGGAATTTACCCTCAACCCCAACAATCTGGTCATCTGCGATGCCGAAAAGCCGGTGGCACTGGCCGGTATCATGGGCGGCGCAAACTCCGGTATGGACGATAACACCACCAGCCTGCTGTTCGAGTGCGCTACCTTTGCCCGCGACAGCGTGCGTAAAACCAGCCGTGCACTGGGTCAGAACAGCGATTCTTCTGCCCGCTACGAAAAGGGCGTGAACCGCTATTCTCCGCAGCTGGGTCTGGCACGCGCTCTGCACCTGATCCAGCAGCTGGATTGCGGTGATATCACCACGCTGGAATACGACCTGACCGATGGCCGCCCGCTGGAGCGCAAGCACATCGTCACCACCCCGGCTAAGATCTGCGGCGTGCTGGGCATCACCGTGCCCGACCAGACCATGATCGACATCCTGCAGCGTCTGGAGTTCACTGTGGACGTGCAGGCCGATGGCAGCTGGGATGTGTCCGCGCCCCTGTACCGTGATGACGTGGAAAGCTTCCCGGATCTGGCCGAGGAGGTCATCCGTGAGTACGGCTACGACCACATCGTGCCCACCTTCCTGAACACTGCCTCCGTCACCAACGGCGGCCTGAACTACGACCAGAAGCAGCAACTCAAGACCAAGCGTCTGCTGGCTGCACAGGGCTTCTACGAAGCCTCTACGCTGGCTTTCTACTCCAACGCTGAGCTGGATATGCTGCATATCCCCGCCGAGGATGCAGCCCGCAAGGCTATCCGTATCCTGAACCCCATTAGCGAGAACCTGTCCATCATGCGCACCCTGCTGACCCCCTCCATGCTGAACGTTATCGTAGATAACCTGAAAAAGGGCAACGCCGAGGGCCGTCTGTTCGAGATGGCACCGGTCTATCTGGCCAAGGAATTGCCCATCAATGAGCACCCCCACGAGCGTCAGACCCTCTGCATCGGTGCCTTCGGCCCCGAGGAGGACTTCTTCACCGTCAAGGGCGCACTGGAAGCACTGGCAGCCGGTTTTGGCCTGACCTTTGATTATCAACGCGAGACTGCCGCATGGCTGCACCCCGGCATCAGTGCCGCTGTGTATTGCAACGGCAAGCGGCTGGGCGTGTTCGGCAAGCTGGCCAACGAGATCAACGCCGAGCTGGAGATCGCCAAGGAGCAGAAGGACAGCCAGAACATCTATCTGGGCGAGCTGGACTACGAGGCTCTGATGTCCTGCGTAGAGGGCGAGCTGCGCTATAAGCCCCTCAGCCCCTATGCACCGGTCAAGCGCGATCTGGCTCTGGTCTGCAACGAGGCTGTGTCCTGCGGCGAGATCGAAGAGACCATCCGCAAGGCCAGCCCGCTGGTCAGGGAGGTCAAGCTGTTCGATATCTATCGTGGTGCAAACCTCGGCGAGGGCAAAAAGAGCATGGCCTTCAGCCTGTCCCTGTCCGACCCCAAGAAGGAAGTCTCCGCTGAGGAAGTGGAGCGCGTGGTCAAGAAGATCCTCGGCAACCTGAAGTTCAAGCTGGGTATCGAGATCCGTTGAGCACACATGATATAAGTAATAATATATAGACCCAAGGCCGTCTGTGCAGTGCATGGACGGCCTTTTTGCATGGGGGAGAGGGAGAAACCACAATATGGGTGAAGCAAACTCAATTTTCTTTTAAAAAAGATGTCAAAAAGTGTTGACAAGTGCAGCGGGGTGTGGTATTATATTTGAGCGCCAAGCGCTGAGGCAAAAGAATGACTTCCGTAGCCTCAGCAGGAAGCCTTTGAAAAGAACCAATAGACGCTGAAAAGCTTTGCGGTTGCGAAAGCAATGAATCGCCCCAGTGGGGCGTTCAAGCAAACAGAGCGGTCTTGCGAAAGCAAGATGGAGGGGTCTCACCCCGACAAGCTCACGGTTGACACTGAGATGTACGAAGTGCTCCAAGTTCAGAAAAGTTCAAAAGCTTCTCAAAAAAGTGCTTGACAAAAAACCGCTTCTGTGGTAAAATAATCAAGTCGTCAGCCGCTAAGGCTGAGGCGCACAGGACCTTGAAAATTGAACAATATCGAAAGAACTTGTAACGGAACCTATTTTCGTGTTGGAAAAACACGGTAAACAATTCCAAACAAAAGTAATTCACACAGGACGCAAGCGATTGCGTGCTGAGCGAAACAAGATTTAACACTTTTAAGTGATAAATATCATTTATAAAGAGTTTGATCCTGGCTCAGGACGAACGCTGGCGGCGCGCCTAACACATGCAAGTCGAACGAGCGAGAGAGAGCTTGCTTTCTCGAGCGAGTGGCGAACGGGTGAGTAACGCGTGAGGAACCTGCCTCAAAGAGGGGGACAACAGTTGGAAACGACTGCTAATACCGCATAAGCCCACAGCTCGGCATCGAGCAGAGGGAAAAGGAGCAATCCGCTTTGAGATGGCCTCGCGTCCGATTAGCTAGTTGGTGAGGTAACGGCCCACCAAGGCGACGATCGGTAGCCGGACTGAGAGGTTGAACGGCCACATTGGGACTGAGACACGGCCCAGACTCCTACGGGAGGCAGCAGTGGGGAATATTGCACAATGGGGGAAACCCTGATGCAGCGACGCCGCGTGGAGGAAGAAGGTCTTCGGATTGTAAACTCCTGTTGTTGAGGAAGATAATGACGGTACTCAACAAGGAAGTGACGGCTAACTACGTGCCAGCAGCCGCGGTAAAACGTAGGTCACAAGCGTTGTCCGGAATTACTGGGTGTAAAGGGAGCGCAGGCGGGAAGACAAGTTGGAAGTGAAATCCATGGGCTCAACCCATGAACTGCTTTCAAAACTGTTTTTCTTGAGTAGTGCAGAGGTAGGCGGAATTCCCGGTGTAGCGGTGGAATGCGTAGATATCGGGAGGAACACCAGTGGCGAAGGCGGCCTACTGGGCACCAACTGACGCTGAGGCTCGAAAGTGTGGGTAGCAAACAGGATTAGATACCCTGGTAGTCCACACTGTAAACGATGATTACTAGGTGTTGGAGGATTGACCCCTTCAGTGCCGCAGTTAACACAATAAGTAATCCACCTGGGGAGTACGACCGCAAGGTTGAAACTCAAAGGAATTGACGGGGGCCCGCACAAGCAGTGGAGTATGTGGTTTAATTCGACGCAACGCGAAGAACCTTACCAAGTCTTGACATCCTGCGACGCACATAGAAATATGTGTTTCCTTCGGGACGCAGAGACAGGTGGTGCATGGTTGTCGTCAGCTCGTGTCGTGAGATGTTGGGTTAAGTCCCGCAACGAGCGCAACCCTTATGGTCAGTTACTACGCAAGAGGACTCTGGCCAGACTGCCGTTGACAAAACGGAGGAAGGTGGGGATGACGTCAAATCATCATGCCCTTTATGACTTGGGCTACACACGTACTACAATGGCGTTAAACAAAGAGAAGCAAGACCGCGAGGTGGAGCAAAACTCAGAAACAACGTCCCAGTTCGGACTGCAGGCTGCAACTCGCCTGCACGAAGTCGGAATTGCTAGTAATCGCAGATCAGCATGCTGCGGTGAATACGTTCCCGGGCCTTGTACACACCGCCCGTCACACCATGAGAGCCGGGGGGACCCGAAGTCGGTAGTCTAACCGCAAGGAGGACGCCGCCGAAGGTAAAACTGGTGATTGGGGTGAAGTCGTAACAAGGTAGCCGTAGGAGAACCTGCGGCTGGATCACCTCCTTTCTAAGGAGTCAGGCAATGACAGAGCATCCAAGATGGCCGGTCATTGGAACAGGTGATACGTTAAGAGTTTAAGTAGATATTGTTCGATTTTGAGGGCCCTGAAAAGGACGCTCAAAGACGTACCTTGAAAACTGAATAATAACTGCGAAACAAAGATTATAGTAAGTTCTTTTTTAAGAAATATTACAATTTCAAAAGGAAGGGTAACAATAATCTTCGTTGGCAAGAGAGAATCAAGAGGATACCAAATGTTCTTAAAGAACGTTTGAAAGGGTCAAGCGAACAAGGGCGCAGGGCGAATGCCTTGGCACTGGGAGCCGATGAAAGACGTGATAAGCTGCGATAAGCTTCGGGGAGCTGCAAATAAGCATTGATCCGGAGATTTCTGAATGAGGAAACTCACCTGGGTTCATACTCAGGTACGTTATACTGAACTTAAAAATAGGTATATCGAGGGAACCGCCTGAACTGAAACATCTAAGTAGGGCGAGGAAGAGACATCAAACGAGATTCCGTAAGTAGTGGCGAGCGAACGCGGAAGAGGGCAAACCGGGAGTAGAAATACTTCCGGGGTACGGACTGCTTTTAGGACTTAATCTGTTAACCGAACGGCATGGGAAGGCCGGTCAGAGAGTGTGAGAACCACGTAGGTGAAAACGGAGAGAGCTGCGCAGGATCCAGAGTACGGCCAGACACGTGAAACCTGGTCGGAATACGGGGGGACCACCCTCTAACCCTAAATACTACCCAGTGACCGATAGCGTATAGTACTGTGAAGGAAAGGTGAAAAGCACCCCGGGAGGGGAGTGAAAAAGAACCTGAAACCCTGTGCCTACAAGCACCTAGAGCACGTCAAAGTGTGATAGGGTACTTTTTGTAGAACGGTCCGGCGAGCGATTGTATGCAGCAAGGTTAAGGACTTAAGGTCTGGAGCCGAAGCGAAAGCGAGTTTGAAAAGGGCGTTAAGTTGCATACAATGGGCCCGAAACCGGGTGACCTACCCATGGTCAGGTTGAAGTGGAAGTAAAATTCCATGGAGGACCGAACCGACCTCCGTTGAAAAGGCGGCGGATGAACTGTGGGTAGCGGAGAAATTCCAATCGAACCCGGAGATAGCTGGTTCTCCCGAAATAGTTTTAGGACTAGCCTCAAGTTAGATACCTGGAGGTAAAGCACTGAATAGCCTAGCGGCCGAGAGGTTAGCGAAGCTTATCAAACTCAGAATGCCAGAGTATTGATGCTTGGGAGTCAGACAGTGTCAGATAAATGTCATTGTCAAAAGGGAAACAGCCCAGATCTACAGCTAAGGTCCCAAAGTCAGGTTAAGTGGAAAACGATGTGAAGATACGTAGACAACCAGGATGTTGGCTCAGAAGCAGCCACACATTCAAAGAGTGCGTAATAGCTCACTGGTCGAGCGTCTTTGCGCGGAGAATTTAACGGGGCTAAACTTGACACCGAAGCTTAGGCAATGTACTTTGTACATTGGGTAGGGGAGCGTTGTATACGCGGTGAAACAGTAGCGCAAGCGGCTGTGGAGTGTATAGAAGTGAGAATGCCGGAATGAGTAGCGCGAATGCAGTGAGAATCTGCATGGCCGAAAGCCTCAGGTTTCTGGAGGAAGGTTCGTCCGCTCCAGGTTAGTCGGGAGCTAAGGTGAGGCCTGACGGCGTAGCCGATGCACAGACGGTAGAGATTCCGTCACCACCAAAAGAGTTAAACACAGGGACACATTTGAAGTCTCGGAGCCGGGTGTTGGTTCCGGTAGCGATCGAGGGAAATTAGTACCGAAGTCCGGGATGGAAGATGGCGAGAAAAGCTGTGTGAATTTCTGCGGTGCCCGTACCGCAAACCGACACAGGTAGGTAGGAAGAAGATTCTAAGGCCAACGGGAGAAGGGTTGTTAAGGAACTCGGCAAATTGACCCCGTAACTTCGGGAGAAGGGGTGCTCCAGAGATGGAGCCGCAGAGAATCGGCCCAAGCAACTGTTTACCAAAAACACAGGTTTGTGCTAAATCGAAAGATGACGTATACGAGCTGACGCCTGCCCGGTGCTGGAAGGTTAAGAGGAGATGTGCAAGCATTGAATCGAAGCCCCAGTGAACGGCGGCCGTAACTATAACGGTCCTAAGGTAGCGAAATTCCTTGTCAGGTAAGTTCTGACCCGCATGAAAGGCGTAATGATTTGGGCACTGTCTCAACAGCCCGCCCGGCGAAATTGTAGTACCGGTGAAGATGCCGGTTACCCGCGACAAGACGGAAAGACCCCATGGAGCTTTACTGTAGCCTAATATTGGGTTTCGATGTTGCATGCACAGGATAGATGGGACACTGGGAAGCAAGAGCTTTGGCTTTTGTGGAGTGGCCGTTGGGATACCATCCTTGCGATATTGGAATTCTAACCTGCGCCTTTGAATCAAGGCGGGGGACATTGTTAGGTGGGCAGTTTGACTGGGGCGGTCGCCTCCTAAAGAGTAACGGAGGCGTTCAAAGGTTCGCTCAGCTTGAACGGAAATCAAGCAAAAGAGTGCAAACGCAGAAGCGAGCCTAACTGCGAGACTGACGGGTCGAGCAGTAACGAAAGTTGGAGTTAGTGATCCGGTGGTATGTGAGTGGAAATGCCATCGCTCAACGGATAAAAGTTACCCTGGGGATAACAGGCTGATCTCCCCCAAGAGTCCACATCGACGGGGAGGTTTGGCACCTCGATGTCGGCTCATCGCATCCTGGGGCTGTATTCGGTCCCAAGGGTTTGGCTGTTCGCCAATTAAAGCGGTACGCGAGCTGGGTTCAGAACGTCGTGAGACAGTTCGGTCCCTATCTGTCGTGGGCGCAGGATATTTGATGGGAGCTGTTCCTAGTACGAGAGGACCGGAGCGGACGTACCTCTGGCGCACCAGTTGTTCTGCCAAGAGCATAGCTGGGCAACTATGTACGGATCGGATAAACGCTGAAAGCATCTAAGCGTGAAGCCGACCCAAAGATAAGATATCCCATTGTTTTAAACAAGTAAGACCCCTTGAAGACTACAAGGTTGATAGGCACGATGTGTAAGTGGAGTGATCCATTCAGCAAGCGTGTACTAATAGGTCGAGGGCTTGACCACAATTCGCTTGAGACTTTTAAGTCAACGAAAAAATGTCAGCAGTGATTATTCAGTTTTGAAGGCACGTCCTTCTAAAAAATACTGGACAGTAAAGCAGAAATGTGATATACTGATCCAGTCAGATCGGTCGGTGTCGATGACGGTAAGGTTCCACCTGTTCCCATTCCGAACACAGAAGTTAAGCTTACTTGTGCCGAAGATAGTTAGCTGGAAACGGCTTGTAAAAATAGGTAGTCGCCGACTTAACTGAAAGCTCTGAGATGAAAGTCTCAGGGCTTTTTTGTTGCGCTCGTATAAAAATACATGGCCGCAAAATTGCAGGAAAACGCGCTTTTGCCTCGTGTTAAGAGGTGAAAGCGCTTTATAATTTTGCAAAAAAGGATGCGATATAATCATGAAACGATTCCACCGCCGCTGTCGGCGGCTATGTATTCTGGCGGCACTGCTTGTACTGCTGGTGCTGTTTCTGCGGCAGAATGTCCTGCTGGATACAGCCAGCCGACACGCGATCTTACTGGACGCCCAAAGCGGGCGGGTACTGGCGCAGAAACGTGCTGATGAGCGTACTGCTCCGGCATCCCTGACAAAAATGATGACTGTGCTGCTAGCCATTGAGGCAGAGCCCGACTTGGATAAACAGGTGACACTGCCGGAGGACTTTTTTCCGGCCTTGCAGACTGAAAACGCCTCCATGGCGGGCTTTATGCCTGGGGAGACGGTCACGGTGCGGGACCTGCTCTACGGCGCGATGCTGCCCTCCGGCGCAGAATGCTGTGAGGCGCTGGCGCAGCTGGTAAGCGGCAGTGAAGAAAACTTTGCCGCGCTGATGAACCAAAAGGCCGCAGAGCTTGGCATGAAGAACACCCATTTTACAAATGCAACCGGTCTGACCGATACCGAGCACTATTCCAGCGCGGCAGATATGGCAAAGCTGTTGCAGGCAGCACTGCACAATACGACCTTCCGCACAATTTTTACAACCGAGCACTACACCACTAATGCGACTGCACAGCACCCGGAAGGCGTTTCGCTGACCAGCACACTGCTGGGCAAGCTGGACGGAACAGAGCTTCCGACGGGAACGCAGATCGAAGGCGGCAAAACAGGGTATACCGCCGCCGCAGGGCTGTGTCTGGCCAGCCTTGCCACCGTGAACGGAAAAGAGTACATCCTTGTTACGCTTGCCGCGCCCGGAGACCATGGAACGGAGCAGTACAATATCCGCGATGCAGTGCATGTGTACCGGAAACTGGCGGATAAAAAATAACCGCGCTACACAGGACTCGCCTTGCAAACCGGGTGCTCCGGCGGTACAATAGGGACATTCTATCATGGAAAAGGATGTTTGACTATGCGAGACGAAGCCATTGACCTGTGCGGACAGGTGGATTTTACCCGTACCGATGCCATGCCGCTGCTGGAGCGGGATACGCAGTTCCGCTTTGCCTGTGCAGGCTGCGGCAACTGCTGCCGCGGGCGGGAGGATATCGTGCTGTCCGGGTATGACTTGTGGCGTATTGCTGCCCGGCTGCGTCTGCCGCCGCAGATCGTAGCCCGGGGTTATTGCCGCGGCAGCATTGGCAGGGTGAGCCATTTACCGGTGCTGCGGCTTGCCCCGGTGAAGGAAAACCGCAACAACTGCCCCTTTCTGACCGAAAATCACTGCGCCATCCATGAGGCTGAGCCGCTGGTTTGCGCACTGTATCCGCTGGCGCAGGAGATCAGCCGGGCAGGGGAGGTACACTACTTTTTGCAGCCCACCGGCTGCGGCGGGCAGGTGATCGAGGCAAGGGTGCAGGATTACCTTGCCCGTTACGATGTGCCCGCCCGGGAAGCTATTGACGTGCGCTGGGCACAGACCTGTATGGCGCTGGAGGATACGGTGGAGCAGCTGGAGGCGGTACTCAGCCCGGTGTTGATACGTCGGATGCAGGCAAAGCTCTGGCAGGCGCTGTATTTTGGTTACGATTATGCGCAGGACTATCTGCCGCAGCTGGAAGCAAACCTGCGAACGCTGGACACGGAATTGCACAAACTGACGGAGTATCAGAAAAAGCGAAATGATCGTTCAAAATAATTGATAGATGACTTTACTTGAATCGATAATTAAGGCCGTTTTCAGGGGAAAGTGGATTGTTTTGCCAGCAATTCTGTGATATACTTCACGAGTGTAAAGCGAACCTTGTTTGATCCGCTTACAATATCGGCCCGGAGTGCGGCGTCCTGTTGGCTGCAAGGGCTGGAGATAGAGGAGATCATCAATATGCGTAAAATCACTCGTCGTTCCTTCCTGACTGCTGCAGCTGCCTGCGGTGCAGCAGCTGCTCTTTCTGCCTGCGGCGGTTCTTCCTCCGCATCTTCTGCGGCAGCATCCTCCACGGTTGCTTCTGCATCGGTCTCTGCGGCTTCCAACGGCGAAAAGTTCACCGTTGGCATCTGCCAGCTGGTGCAGCACGCTGCACTGGATGCCGCTACGCAGGGCTTTGAGGATGCGCTGACCGCTTCCTTTGGCGAGAACGTCACCTTCGACTTCCAGAATGCACAGGGCGATTCCGCTACCTGTGCCACCATTGCCAACGGCTTTGTTTCCTCCGGCGTGGCACTGATCATGGCAAATGCTACCCCTGCTCTGCAGGCTGCACAGGCCGCTACCAACACCATCCCCATTCTGGGCACCTCCGTTACCGAGTACGGCGTGGCACTGGGTCTGGATAACTTCTCCGGCACCGTGGGCGGCAACGTCTCCGGCACCTCCGATCTGGCACCGCTGGATCAGCAGGCAGACATGATCGTGGAGTGGATGCCCGAAGTCAAGAAGGTTGGCCTGCTGTACTGCTCTGCCGAGGCAAACAGCCAGTATCAGGTAGACGAAGTGCAGAAGTATCTGGAGGCCAAGGGCGTAACTGCTACCCAGTACGCTTTCTCGGATTCCAACGACCTGTCCTCCGTCTGCCAGAAGGCTGCGGACGAGAACGACGCGCTGTATGTGCCCACTGATAACACTGTTGCCGCCAATACCGGCATCGTGGACGGCATCTGCCGCCCGGCTAAGAAGCCTGTGTTCGCCGGTGAGGAGGGCATTTGCTCCGGCTGCGGCGTGGCTACCCTGTCCATCAGCTACTATGATCTGGGCTACACCACCGGTGAGATGGCAGTCAAGATCCTGAACGGTGAGAGCGACATCTCCACCATGCCCATCGAGTACACCGATGTGACCAAAAAGTACAACAAGGCTGTCTGCGATGACCTTGGCCTGACAGTACCGGAAGGCTATGTTGAGATCGAAGCCTGATAACAGCAAAACTGGAACAATAGAAAAATAGCGGAGAAGAGTGGATTCTTGCTCTTCTCCGCTTTCCCGTATCAAAGCGGGAGATAAAAAAGTGTAACGTTTAGGAGGAAATTGTTTTGGAGATCATTGCAAGACTTGCAAACCTGCCGGGCGCTTTACCGGGTGCCTGTGCGCAGGGGCTTATCTGGGGTATCATGGCCATTGGCGTGTACCTGACCTACCGTATTCTGGATGTAGCCGACCTGACCGTGGACGGCAGCTTTGGCACCGGCGGCGCGGTGTGCGTCATGTGCCTGCTTTCCGGTATGAACGTCTGGGCAGCATTGCTGGTGGCTGTGCTGGCCGGCCTTGCTACCGGCCTTGTCACTGGCCTGCTGCACACTTTTATGGGCATTCCCGCCATTCTGGCTGGCATCCTGACCCAGCTGGCGCTGTATTCCATCAACCTGAAGATCATGGGCAAGGCGAACCAGTCCATCAACGTGGATAAGTACGGCCTGCTCATCTCCCTGCGCTGGGTCAAGGAATTTGCCCTGCACAACCCCATCATCATGGTCATCCTTGCTACGGCGGTGGTCATCGGGGTGCTGTACTGGTTCTTCGGTACGGAGCTGGGCTGCGGCATCCGCGCTACCGGCTCTAACCCTGCCATGTCTCGCGCACAGGGCATCAACACAAACTTCAACATCGTGCTGGGACTGGCTGTCTCCAATGCGCTGGTGGCACTGTCCGGTGCGCTGCTCAGCCAGTATCAGGGCTTTGCAGATGTTGGTATGGGACGCGGTGCCATCGTCATCGGTCTGGCTGCCGTCATCATCGGCGAGGCCGTTTTTAGCCGCATTTTCCACAACTTTGCCCTCAAGCTGGCCTCTGTTTCCATCGGCGCGATCATCTACTATATCGTCATTCAGCTGGTACTGACGCTGGGCTTTGACGCAAATCTGCTCAAGCTGCTGAGTGCCTCTGTGGTGGCAGTGTTCCTTGCCGTGCCGTACTGGAAGGGCAAATACTTCTCGAAGCCGGTCAAAAAGGCAAAGGAGGACGCAAAAAATGCTTGAGATCCAAAATGTTTCCAAAACCTTCAATGCAGGCACGGTGAACCAGAAAACCGCCCTGAACGGTTTGAACCTGAAGCTGAACGAGGGTGATTTCGTCACCGTCATCGGCGGCAACGGTGCAGGCAAATCCACCATGCTGAATGCCGTTGCCGGTGTATGGCCGGTGGACGAGGGCAAGATTTTGATCGACGGCGTGGACGTCACCCGCCTGAGCGAGCATCAGCGCGCCGCTTACATTGGCCGCGTGTTCCAGGACCCCATGACCGGCACTGCCGCCACCATGCAGATCGAGGAAAATCTGGCGCTGGCAGCCCGGCGCGGCAAGCGCCGCACCCTGCGCATCGGCATCACCAAGGCCGAGCGGGAGCAATACCGTGAGCTGCTCAAGACTCTTGATCTTGGCCTTGAGGATCGCCTGACCGCCCGCGTGGGGCTGCTTTCCGGCGGTCAGCGGCAGGCACTGACCCTGCTGATGGCTACCATGAACAAGCCCAAACTCCTGCTGCTGGACGAGCACACCGCCGCACTGGATCCCAAAACGGCGCTGAAGGTGCTTACTCTTTCGGCCCGCATCGTGGAGGAGAACCATCTGACCACCATGATGATCACCCACAACATGAAGGATGCCATCAAGTACGGCAACCGCCTCATTATGATGCACGAGGGCCATATCATCTACGACGTGGCAGGGGAGGAAAAGCAGAAGCTGCACGTCTCTGACCTGCTGGCAAAGTTCCAGATCGCCAGCGGCGGCGAGTTTGCCAACGACCGCATGATCCTGTCCAACTAAGCCAGAACAAAAGGGTGTTCCATCCGCTTATGGTTGGAACGCCCTTTTTCTGTGTCCCGCGATTGCAATGCAAAAAACAGGCTCCCCGCCAAATGGCAGGGAGCCTGTTTTTGTATGCGGCTTACCGCTTGATATCGTAGTTCATGTTCATCAGGTTGCGGATGGTGCTCACATCATCGGTGATGTTGGCATCGCCGTGGATGGTGTGCTTGATGGCGCTGCTGGCCACCGCAAAGTTGATCATATCCATGGCCTTGTAGTTGTGCAGCATGGCGTAGATCAGGCCGCTGGCAAAGGCGTCGCCGCCACCCACGCGGTCCAGAATGTTAAAGGTGTACAGCTTGCTCTCGAAGGTGTGACCCTCGTACCACATAAAGGCCTTCAGGCTGTTTTCGCTGCCGCTGTGAGCGTAGCGCACATGGCGGGCGATGCACTTCAGGTTGGGGTAGCGCTCGATAAACCGCTGGAAGATCTCGTCCTGCTGCTCGTAGCTGGGCTGCAGGGGCACGCCGTCCTTCCAGTCGCCCTTGCTGTGGTCGTTTTCGTCCTTCCACAGGTGGTAGGGCTCAATGCCCAGCAGAACATCCACATAGGGCAGGCACTCGGTGCAGAAGTCCCGTGCTTCCTCCCAGGTCCACAGGGTGGAGCGGAAGTTGCCGTCAAAGCTCACGGTCAGGCCCTTCTTCTTGGCAACCTTCAGCATATCAAGGATCAGGCTGCGGCAGTTGGGTGCCAGTGCCGGGGTAATGCCGCTGAGGTGCAGCCAGTCGTAGCCGTCCAGCAGAGCGTCCAGATCTACCTGAGAAAAATCGTACTCGGTAATGGCGCTGTGCTTACGGTCGTAGATGACCTTGGAAGCGCGGATGCCGTAGCCGGTCTCCAGATAATAAGTACCCAGACGGTTAGAAGGGGTCTCGTCCGGCTCGGTCAGGATCATGGGGGTGCAGTGCACATCGTTGGAGCGCAGCCAGCGCACAGCGCTCTTGCCCAGACTGTTGTTGGGTACTACGCTGAAAAAGGTGCTGTCCACGCCAAGGTTTGCCAGTGCCAGCGCAATGTTGGCCTCGCTGCCGCCATAGCTGGCCTCAAAAGCGGATGCCATGCGGATCTTTTCGTAGTTCGGCGGGGTCAGGCGCAGCATGATCTCACCACAGGTGATGAACTTCTGGCCATTGGGTTCGCTGCCAAGGATCGGATTGAAATGTTCCATAACGCTCCTCCTGATAACATTGCGGACACTCGCAACTATTAACACATCGTTGTATCCATTATAGTGCGTTCCCGGACAGAATGCAAGGGTTTGCGCGCGCAAGCAAGAGAAAATAAAACCGAAAATTTGGTAAAGTTGCCGAAAAAGCTGTCCTGCCGCAGAATTACACCCCGGTCAGGTCAAAGCTGGGGGTGTATTCCTCCTTAGCGCTGCTCTTCTGCTGCATATAGCCCTGCACAAGCCCCTTGTCCATAGCGTAGTTCACCACCCGGCGATATTCGTAGGTGGTGATGCGCCGCCCGATGCCGTGCTCTGCGGCCTTGTAGAAGGGGGTATACTGGCTCATGACGCTGGGCAGAAAGCACCCGGGGTCGGCGTCGTTCCACGCAGCCATCTGGTCCAGCACGGCAAAGCTGTCCTCCACATGACCCGGCAGCGCCAGATGCCGCAGGATGACCCCCTTCTGCAGGACGCCGTCTGCATCGAACACCGGATGCCCGACCTGCGCCATCATGGCCTCGATGGCGGGCTTTGCCTCGGCAAAGTAGTCCGGCGCGGCAGAAAGCTCTGCGGAAAGGGCAGAGGACACATATTTTAAATCAGCCAGCCAGATGTCGATGTACCCGCGCCACGCCTCTACGCTTTCCAACGTCTCGTAGCCGCCGGTGTTGCACACGATGGGCAGCCGCAGCCCCTTGGCGCGGGCAAGATCCAGCGCGGCAATGATCCACGGCTGCCACTGCCCCGGGGTGACCAGATTGATGTTGTGCGCACCCTGCGCCTGTAAATTTAAAAAGATCTCAGCCAGATGATCCACGGTGATCTCTTTGCCCAGCCCCTCGGCACTGATGGGGTAGTTCTGGCAGAAGCAGCACTTGAGGGTGCAGCCGGAAAAGAACACCGTGCCGCTGCCCCTTGTGCCGCTGATGCAGGGCTCTTCCCAGTGGTGCAGGGCAGCACGGGCAACCTTTAAGGTAGCGCCCGCCCCGCAGAAGCCGGTGCGCCCGGCGGCACGGTTTGCACCGCAGCGGCGGGGGCAGAGGGTGCAGCGGGCGGGAACGAAAATGGTTTTCGGCATAATATCCAAAGTCCTTTGCGTAAATTTTTCGTATTCAGTATACCACTTTTGGTGCCATTCGTGCTATACTGAAATACATAGAAACGATAATACAAAAAACGCAACATCTTTGCAGGGCAAGGAATGCGTTATGATGGAGGAGACCATGCGCACCGAAACCGATGAGATCCGCGATAATCTGAAGTATCTGACCCTGCTGGCTAGAGATTACCCCTCGCAGGCGGCGGCTGCCAGCGAGATCATCAGCAATCAGGCGCTGCTCAAGCTGCCCAAGGGTACGGAGCATTTCATGAGTGACCTGCACGGTGAGAACGAAGCCTTTGTGCATATCCTGAACTCTGCCTCCGGTGTCATCCGGGAAAAGGTGGATGCCGTGCTGGGTGACACCATGCCGGAAGCAGCCCGTGCCGAGCTTGCCACCCTGATCTACTATCCCACCGAAAAACTGCCCCAGCTCAAGGCGCGCTGCACCACCGAGGATGCACTGGAGCAGTGGTACACCCAGACCCTTCTCCAGCTGATCGACATCTGCCGTCTGGTGTCCTCCAAGCACACCCGCGACCATGTGCGCGGCTGTCTGCCCTCCAGCTGCGGCTATATTCTGGACGAGCTGCTCCATGCCCACTTTGAGGATCACGATAAAGACCTGTACTACGGCCAGATCGTGGGCAGCATCATCGAGAACGGCCGCGCCGACCGCTTTATCGTGCGCCTGTGCGAGCTGATCAAGCATCTGGCGGTGGATAAGCTGCATATCGTGGGCGATTTGTTTGACCGCGGTCCCCGCCCGGACATTATTCTGGATCTGCTGATGCGCCACCACAATGTAGATATCCAGTGGGGCAACCATGACGTGGTGTGGATGGGTGCTGCCGCCGGAAGTCCTATCTGCATCTGCACCGTACTTAAGACCACGCTTGCCTACCACAACCACGGGATGCTGGAGGATTGCTACGGCATCAACCTGCGGCACTTGCAGCGCATGGCGGAGCAGTTCTACGGCGAAGATGATCTTTCTATCTGGATGCCCCACACGGACGCCGCCCGCGGCCCCTATACGGAGGGGATGCTTCACCGCTGCGCTGTGATGCACAAGGCCATCTCCATCCTCATGTTCAAACTGGAATGTCAGGTCATCGACCGCAACCCGGATTTCCAGATGCAGGGGCGGGATTATCTGCGCCGCATCGACTGGGACACCCACACCGTGCAGGTAGGGGAGAAGCGCTATCCTTTGCGGGACACCTCCTTTCCCACGGTAGACCCGGCAGACCCCGCAAAGCTGAACCCGGACGAGGAGCTGGTGCTGCACAAGCTGGTGCAGTCCTTCCGACAGAGCGAAAAATTGCAGCAGCACATTGAATTTTTGTATGCCAAGGGCAGCGTGTACCACATTGAAAACGGCAATCTGCTCTACCACGGCGCTGTGCCCATGAACACGAAGGGCGGCTTTGCGGTGGAGTACTTCGAGGGACGCCGCTACTCCGGCCGTGCCCTGATGGACTACTGCGACGCCCGCGCCCGCCGTGGCTACTACGGGGCGGAGGGCAGCGCCGCCCGCCAGAGCGGACAGGATTTTCTGTGGTATCTGTGGTGCGGCAAGCTTTCGCCGCTGTTCGGCCGCAGCGCCATGACCACCTTCGAGCGGCTGTATATCGCCGACCCCTCCACCCATACGGAGGTCAAGGACCCCTATTATAGCTGGTACAACGATGAAGCCGCCTGCCGCCGCATTCTGGCAGAGTTCGGCCTGCCGGGCACGAGCCATATCGTCAACGGCCATGTGCCGGTGCAGGAGAAAAACGGCGAGAGCCCCATCAAAGGCGGGGGACGGCTGGTGGTCATTGACGGCGGGTTCTGCCGCGCCTACCACGAAAAGACCGGCATTGCCGGGTATACGCTGGTGTATTCCAGCCGCACCATGTCCCTGCGCACCCATCAGCCCTTTGAAAGCGCGGAGAAGGCGGTGCGGGAAAACTTGGACATCCTGTCCCAGAAGAACATTCTGGAGACCGAAAATCATCGCATCCTTGTGGAAGACACGGACGAGGGCGAGGTGCTGCGGGAGCGCGTGCATGATCTTAAGCAGCTGGTAACTGCCTATCAGCTGGGCTGGATCCCGGAGGCGCGGTGCGAGGATCATGTTTGGTGATAGCGCGCAAAGGGTAAAATCCGGGTCAGCTTTGGTCAAAATTGATGAAAAACCCAATAAAATTTTGGGATATCTGCGTGTAATCTGGGCAAAACAGAAAATAATGAAACATGTATAAATCGGGCTTTGCTTTTTTGTGGAAGTAGTGTATAATAGGATAGTTATAAATCCGCCCCTGTGTTGGTGAATCTGTACACCTCGGCGGTACAAGTAACGAAATGGAATGCTTTCAGTAGCCTTAACAGGCCTGTGGCACAGGCCTTTGACAAGGAGATCATAAAAGTGGAGAAATTTGTTATTACCGGCGGTAAGCCCCTGCACGGAGAAGTGACCATTTCCGGCGCAAAAAATGCGGCTGTGGGTATTCTGCCTGCTACTATTCTGGCAGCGGATGTCTGCGTGATCGAAAATCTGCCCGATATCAGCGATGTGTCGGTCAGCCTCAAGATCCTGAGTACCCTTGGTGCACAGGTGAAGATGCTCAACCGCAACACCTACGAGATCGATACACGGCATCTGGTCACCACCAATGTCCCGGACGATCTGTCCCGTCAGATGCGCGCCAGCTACTACTTCCTCGGCGCGCTGCTCTCCCGTTTTGGCAAGGCACAGGTTGCCATGCCCGGCGGCTGCAATCTGGGTCCCCGCCCCATCGACCAGCACCTGAAGGTGTTCAGCGCGCTGGGCGCAGAGGACAGCGTGGACTACGGCATGATCACCGTGCGCTCCAAGCAGGAGCTGACCGGTGCCCATATCTTCTTTGATAAGGTCAGCGTGGGTGCTACCATGAACGGTATGCTCTCTGCGGTCATGGCCAAGGGTCAGACCATTCTGGAAAACTGCGCCAAGGAGCCCCATGTGGTGGATCTGGCAAACTTTTTGAATATGTGCGGCGCAGACGTGCGCGGTGCCGGTACGGATGTCATCAAGGTGCGCGGCGTGGAAAAGATGCACGGCTGCACTTACAGTATCATCCCGGATCAGATCGAAGCCGGCAGCTATATGGTGGCTGCTGCTGCCACCGGCGGCGATGTGCTCATCAAGAACGTCACCCCCAAGCACTTGGAGCCCATCACGGCCAAGCTGCGCCGTGCAGGGGTCACTGTGGAAGAATTCGACGATGCTGTGCGGGTGTCCCGTACCGGCGATATTCTGCCGCTGAAGATCAACACCATGCCGCACCCCGGCTTCCCCACCGATATGCAGCCCCTGATGGGCGTGCTGCTGAGCGTGGCCAAGGGCACCAGCACCATCACCGAGAGCGTGTGGGACAACCGCTTCCGCTATGTGGACGAGCTGCGCAAGATGGGTGCCAGCGTGCAGGTGGACGGTCAGGTGGCCGTGTTTGAGGGCGTGGAAAAGCTCAGCCCCGCCCCGCTGCGCGCCTCCGACCTGCGTGCCGGTGCTGCTATGGTGGTGGCCGCTCTGATGGCCGACGGCACCAGCGAGATCGAGGAGATCGGTCATATCGAGCGCGGCTACGAGAATATCGTGGAAAAGCTGCGCGGTCTGGGTGCAGAGATCAGCAAGGTGGAGCGGGTGCCCGCTGCACTGGAACAGGCCCTGTAACACAAACAAAAAACAAACAGCCTGCCGTAAGTTCTGTGCGGCGGGCTGTTTTCAGGTTTTAACATAAGAGGTTTTCATGGCAGAGTTCATTTCATTGTATTCCGGCTCCTCCGGCAACAGCAGCGTGGTGCGCTGCGGTGCACAGTACCTCATCGTGGATATGGGCAAGGGGGTGCGCACCACTACGGCGGCGCTCAAATCTCTGGGGCTTGCCATCAGCGATTGCGCAGGCATCCTTGTCACCCACGAGCACAGCGACCACGTCAAGGGGCTTTCCACCTTCCTGAAAAAGAACCCGCTGCCGGTGTACGGTGCAGCGGCTACGCTGGATTTTCTGGACGCCAACGATATCGTGCCCGCCAACTGTGAGCTGAACGCGCTGGAGGGCAGGGAAGAGGACATTGGCTGCTTTGGGGTGCAGTCTTTCCCCACCAGCCACGATGTACCCTGCGTGGGCTACCGCATCCACACCCCGGACGATAAGACCATGACCATCGCCACCGACCTTGGTACTCTGACCCCGCCGGTGCATGAAGCACTTTCCGGCTGCGACCTTGTGGCGCTGGAAAGCAACTACGACCTGCACATGCTGCGCAGCGGACCCTACCCCTACTATCTGCGCGCCCGCATCGAGAGCGTGCGGGGACATCTTTCCAACGATGAATGCTCCGCAAAGCTTCTGGAACTTATCCAGAGCGGCTGCAAAAAGTTTGCCCTGTGCCATCTCTCGCAGGAGAATAACACGCCGGCTCTTGCTTTGCAGACCGTGTTCACCACCTTGGGTGCAGCCGGTGTCGTGCCGGAAAAGGACTGCATCGTGCAGGCACAGCGCCGCAATGAGGTAAGCCCTGCATTGGAGTTCTGATTTGTCAAATAATAAAGCCATCTGAAACAGCTGATTCCAAGGGCTTTAAACCCCGGTCATGCTGCGGCAGATGGCTTTTCGTTTGCGCGGTGATTCGCACTTATTTTGCGATTGCTTCTCTCAAAAGATGTACAATTTCGGCAGAAATAAATCGACTTATTCTGCGGCCTTCTGTACCCGGATATCACTGCCTAAAAACTGGATCTGCACAAAGGCTGCAAGGCGGCTGGAGATCTTCTCTGTATACAGCTTTTCCAGCAGCGCACCGTCCGTGATGTTGGTGGTGACGATGGTGGGCAGCTTTGCGCCCAAGCGGTTATTCAGCAGGCTGTACAGATTCGTCAGGAAGAAGCTGGAGTTGAATTCCGTGCCCAGATCGTCCAAGATCAGCAGATCGGCGTTGCAGGCAGTCTGGAACAAGGTCTCCTCCTCGCCGCCGGGGTCTGTGCCGAAATGCAGCGCCTCCAGCTTGCCGAAAAAGTCCGGGCAGGAGACATAGATCACATCGTAGTTCTGCCGCAGCACCTCCCCGGCAATGGCAAGGGCGGCATGGGTCTTGCCCAGCCCTGCGTTGCCTACCAGCAGCAGACTTTCGCGGGTGGCAGGGGAGAAGTCCGCGGCGTAATCCCGCAGGTCGGCCAGAACCTCGGCCATGTAGCTGCGCACGCTCTCGCCCAGCGCCTTGTCCACCGTGTTGGGGTAGTAGTCCAGCTGCATGGTATCAAAGCTGGAGATGGACAGGCTGGACAGCTCCTCGATCTCCTTCCGGCGCAGCTGCTGCATCACCCGGCGCACACAGTCGCAGGTGTGGCCGTCCACCGCGCCGGTGTCCTCGCACCGCTTGCAGGCGAACTTCGGCTCCAGCGCGTCCGCAGGGCGCCCACTTGCGGCCAGCAGGGCGGTCAGCTTCTGCTTTGCCGCCGCAAGGGCAGCGGCGGTCTCGGTGCGGTCCTTGCCGGAAGCTCCGGCAATGGCGCAGTGGATGCCCCGTACCCGCACCTCCTCCTCGGCGTGGCGCAGCCCGGGGATGGCGGCCTCGGCTTCGGCTTGTGCATCCTGCGCCAGGGCGCGGGCGGTCTGCCGCCGCATGGCTACGGTGCGCAATGCCTGCTGATACAATTCGTTTTTGGTACGCATAAAGGCTCCTTACTCCGGTTTTTTGATCAGGGAACGGCGGCGGGTGGCGTTTTTCAGGATATCGTTTCCGCTGGGCGTGTTGCGGTCCACCCGGATATTCCGGCTGGCACCGGCTGCGGCCACAGGGCCGCGCACATCATGGATGTTGCGCAGACCCTTGGCGTTCCATGTTTTCAGGATGCTGTTCCAGTACCACAGATCCCGCTTGGAGCCGGCCTGTACGGCGGCTTCCTGTACCATGGCGTCATCGTAGCCGTACACCTCGTACCAGCGCGCAATGGCCTTGCGCCCGCCCAGCGTCAGCTCCTCGGGGGTGATCTGCAACAGGCTGCTGACGTATTCCTCGCGGCTCTGGCGCAGTGCCAGCAGCTTTAAGTGGGCATCGGCCTGCTCGCCGGTCTCCACGCCCTCAGCGCGCCAGACCTTCAGTTCGTGGGTCACGGCAGCCATGGTGCGCTTGCCCCGGCTGGCCACATAGGCTACGCACAGCATCACAGTCTCAGGCGCAAAGCCTTCCTGCACATACAGGTTCACCAGCTTTTCCATCTCGGTATGGGTCAGCGGACGGGCAAAGCTGGTCTGTGCGCAGTCGATCAGGCTGGAGATCATAGGGTCGGTGCGGCTGGCAGCGGCAATCTCCGCCCAGCGCATGGGGGCGGGGGCGCTGGGCTCTGCGCCCGGCGCGGCGTTCTCCTCGTAGCGCTCCAAAAGCCCCGCGCCCGCCCAGAACGCCAGCGCGCTCTCGGCGCTGATGCGGCTGCGCAGCTTGAGGTCGGCGCAGAGCTTGTCCGGGTCGGTCACGCCGGTAGCCAGCACATACAGCGCCACCCGCACATTGTATTCTTCGGCAATGCCCAGCTTGGAGAACACCAGCTGCGGCACGGCGATGGTATCGCCCTTCAGTTCTTTCAAACGGTAGATCATGGTTTCCTCGTTCGGTTTATTCGTTGGCAGGATCCGGCTCGGCGGGCGGCTCCCAGGGGTCGCAGTCCATCATGTCCGGGCAGTTGTTCCAGCGCTCCGGCGCGGCATCGTAGGCGTCTTTCAGATACTGCGCGGCGGCGGCACGCCCTTCATCGGTCAGCGGAAACACCTCCCGGCGGCGCAGGGCGGGGTCGGTCTTGTCGATCGTCCAAGGTGCAGGCCAGTAGTCCACGGTGAGAATTTTCTCCTCTTTGGTGGCATCCGCGCCGCCGTCCGGGTCCGGCACGGTGCGCTTGCCCGGCGTAAGCCGGTAGCGCAGCCCGGCTTCGTTGCCGCTGTAATCATTCTTGCACAAAAAGTAGTGCAGCAGGGGAACAAAGATCATGGTGCAGCTCGTCCTTTCCGGCAAAAGGCGCGGCCTTTTGCGCAATCAATTCTATTATAAAGCCGCTGGGCTAAAATGCAATAACTTTTTGTGAAACGCCCTGCAAAAGCTGCCCAGCTTACAGGAAATCCGGCCTTGACAGCACCGTAGAAATATGGTAAAATATTGCCTGTTGCAGCAGATGTGCAATGTGCTACTGTGGCTCAGCTGGTAGAGCAGCTCACTCGTAATGAGCAGGTCGCCTGTTCGAATCAGGTCAGTAGCTCCAAAGAGAAACCCCCGAAAGTTGGCTTGTGAAGCCGGTTTTCGGGGGTTTTTGTTTGTGCGGAAGGGGATGGGAAAGTGGGCGATTGTGCCTTGATTACCCCTGTTTATCTGGAAATTGCTTTATTTAGTGGCGCAATAATAGCACAGTGCATTTCTACATCGTGCTAAAAATGGGCAAACAAAAACCACGGTGCGCGTGCATCGTGGTTTAGATGTGAATGCTAATATATACTTGAGCCACTTTCCAGCAAAATGACAGCGAATATTTGAGCCACCTAATGGCATCCCGTATAATAGATGTAGACTACTATGCGGGAGGCGATAGAAAGGTGGTCACATCGGTGGATGTCTACAAATCAATCCGCGCGCTGCAACTTGAAGGAGTAACCAGTCAGCGTGCAGCAGCTAAAATTCTGGGAATTTCCAGAAACACAGTCAAGAAATATTGGATGGGCGACGCAGTTCCATGGGATCGGAAAGCCTACCAGCGAGAAGCCTCTGTCATAACGCCAGAAGTAAAGCAGTTCATTGAGCACTGCCTCGATACAGATGCTGCGGAGGGTGTAAAGAAGTAGCGTCACACAGCACGGCGGATTTACAACCGGCTCGTAGAAGAATTTGGTTACACGGGCAGCGAGTCTGCCATCCGAGCGGCAGTTCATGAAGCCAAGGCAGAGCGCAAGGAAAATGAAGTTTTTATTCCATTGAGGTTTGCTCCTGGTCAGGCACTCCAAATCGACTGGGGAGAAGCTACGGTAAAATTGGCCGGCGAGAAAGTAAAGGTAAATCTGTTTTGTGCGCGTATGAGTTATAGCTGCGCACCCTATGTTATTGCTTACTGGCGGCAAAACTTGGAAAGCTTTCTCGATGCCATTATCCATACGCTTAATTATTTTGGCGGCGTTCCTCGATCCATGATTTTTGACAACGCTCGTGTGGCTGTAAAGAGTGGTTTTGGTGTCCATGCAGCAGCACAGGACGATTATTCCAAACTGGCCGCACACTACGGATTCCAGCCTGTATTTTGTAATCCGGCATCCGGAAATGAAAAGGGTCTTGTAGAGAATCTGGTAGGATATATCCGGCGCAATGTATGTGTGCCGCTGCCTCAAGTGGATTCTTTGGAAGATCTCAATACAAAGCTGTTAGAGCAATGCGCCAAATACATGAACCACAAAATCGACGGACGTTCTCAGAAAGTGGGACAGATGCTGGCCGAAGACCAGGCGCATCTCCACCCGCTTCCCAAATATGTTCTCGATATTTCAAAGAAAGCCTACCCGAAAGGGTCTTTCCCAAATTTTGTGTAAAGTCCAGACAGCTATAAAACAAGAGCAATTTTAATATAAAGCGGCAGACGGCGAAACCGGCTGTCGCCTTAACAACAACATAACGCCGGCAAGGGGGAATGTCAAGGGCGGCGAAGCCGTTCATATACCCTTGACATTCCTCCGCAGCAGGTGTTAATCCGGCATACGCTCAGCGAAATAGATGGACAACTGTGCATGGATTCGGCTCCAGTCCTGCCGCCGACCCGTCCACTTTTTCGTAATATCCATCATCGCCAGATACAGCATTTTCAGCAGACTGTCGTCTGTCGGGAAAACGCTCTTGGATTTTGTGACCTTCCGCAGCTGCCGATTAAAGCCTTCGATCGTGTTCGTGGTATAGATCAGACGGCGGACTTCCTGAGGATATTTGAAGTAGGTGCTGAGGTTAGCCCAGTTTTCCCGCCACGACTTTGCGATCTTGGGATATTTGTTGTCCCAGTTCTGCGCGAAAGTCTCCAAAGCGTCCAGAGCAGCCTGCTCGTCCACTGCTGCATACACGGCTTTCAGATCGGACATGAGAGCCTTCAGGTCTTTGTAAGAAACGTATTTGCTGGAATTCCGCAGCTGGTGAATCATGCAGTTCTGAATCTCCGTTTCCGGGAACACTGCATGGATGGCTGTATCGAAACCAGTCAAATTGTCTGTACATGCGATAAAAATATCCTCTACGCCCCGATTCCTCAGACCATTCAGTACGGTCGCCCAGAACTTTGCGCTCTCATTCTCGCCGACCCACATCCCCAGAACATCTTTGCGGCCATCCAGATCAAGGCCGATGGCAATGTATACTGCTTTCTTTACGATCTGCCCTTCGCTGCGGACATGGTAGTGGATCGCATCCAGAAAAACTACGGCATAGATCGATTCCAGAGGCCGCTGCTGCCATTCTTTCGCCACAGGCAGAATCTTATCCGTGATCCGGCTCACCGTAGTGTCTGACACAGACAGCCCGTAGATATCCTGAATATGCGCCTCGATGTCGCCGGTCGTCATGCCTTTCGCATACATGGACAGGATCTTCTCTTCGATATCCTGACTGATGCTGGTCTGGTTCTTTTTCAGAAGCTGCGGTTCAAACTCACCTTTCCGGTCACGGGGAACAGAAACCTCGACTTCACCGAAACTGGTCCGCAGATTTTTGCTGCTGTGGCCGTTCCGGCTGTTGTCCGTAGCTTTGTTCTTGTAGTCGTATTTGCTGTAGCCAAGATCCTCATCCAGTTCGGCCTCTAAACCATTCTCCATGAATTCGGCAATGGTTTCCTTGAACAAGTCCTGGATGTCATCCATGCTGTCGATATTTGCCATCTGCAGCAGTTCACGGATCTTTGCTCTACGGGCTTTTTCTTCCGGACTTCGATTCTTTCGGGACATATCTTTTTCCTCCATCCTGATGCTTCTATTTTACACCTCTCCGGAGGTTTACACAATTATTGGGATGGTCTCACCCGAAAGTCAATCGCTATTCAACGGTTCTCTTTGATACCAATTACTATTCTGTTCCTTGCAAATACAGGGGAAAAGGCACCACTGTAAAGGCCTATCCCAATAGAGTTGAGATTTGGATCAAGGGCCTTCTGGTGGCCACCCATGACCGCTGCATGGGTCGAAAGCAGGAATCTCTGGATTTACGGCACTATTTGCCAATCTTAGAGAGGAAAGGGCGTGCAATTCGTTACGCTCGTCCGGTTTTGAATGCAGTGCCTGCTGAATTCCTGAATTGGATGGAAAAGCAGCATTTGAACTCCAAGCAGATGGTTGAATTGCTGGAGCAGTGTTTGACAGATGGCTACTTGGCTGTTATGCAACGTGATCTGCCGAACCCGGATACGTCGATTGCAAAAAACGATGTTCCGGTTTTGTCCGTTGATCTGAGCCAGTATGACAAGCTGTACGAGCGGAAAGGGGCGGCCTCATGATTGACGTAAAAGAAGAACAGATTCGACTTCTTGCAAAACAGCTGAAGATCCCCACTTTTGCTGAATACAAAAATGTTCTTAACAATTGCGCGCCGGATATGGATTTTAGTGATTTACTTCTGACGCTTATGGCATCTGAAACAGCGGCCAGACAGGAAAACCAAACCAGAAGAAGATTGAAAGCTGCCGGATTTCCTGTACAAAAATCACTGGACGATTTCGATACCAGCCAGCTGAATCCCTCTGTATCTCCGGTGTTCCTTAATGAACTTGCATCCTGCCAGTTCATTGAACAGAAGAAAAACATTGTTATGATTGGAAACCCGGGACGCGGAAAGACGCATATTGCAATTGCTCTTGGAATTAAAGCCTGCCTGCAAGGCTACCATGTTCTATTTAAAAATGCATCTACTCTCTCGACTGAACTTACTGAGGCACGAGATACATACCAGCTTGGCAAATTGGAACGGCAGCTGGCAAAAGCTGATCTTCTGATTTTAGACGAGCTCAGTTATTTGAGTTTTAACCGTTACGAATCCGATTTGCTATTCAAGGTCATTTCTGACCGCAGTGAGCAGTCCAGCACTATTGTGACAACCAATCTTCCTTTTGCAAGATGGACCGAATTATTCGAGAACACAACAATGGTTTCGGCTCTGGTGGATCGATTGACATACAAATCTGCCGTGCTGGATATGAATGGTCCGTCTTACAGACTGCTTAGTTCTCAGAGTAAAGTTGACACTGACAAGGAGAATGAAAATGACTAACATGCAGCCCAATTTTACAGTTGAGGAAGAAAACAAAGCCCTGATTAGCTTCCTTCGTGCTGATTACGATGACGCTCTTGAGCAGATTCGAGTCCTAAAAAGCGATGTAAACGAACTGATTGATATTTTGCGCAAGCATTCCATTGAGGTTCCGGTTCACATTCAGGAACGGATTCAACTGGACACTCCACTTGAATAAAGACATATCCACCAGGGCTATTTACTGGCCCTGGTATTAACAGACGAGCAGTGGCTCAAATATTCGATGTCACAAATGCTACAAATGGCTCAAGTATTCGTTAGCAAAAGTGGCTCAAATATTGGCTGTCACGTGGCTCAAATATTCATTGACATTCACAGTTTAGAAAATCAGATTCAGTCCAGCAGTTCCAATTCGGAGGCTGAACAGGTGTACAGTGGCCACCGCCCCGGATAGCCGCTGGTGTCACCCGGCTTGCGTTCCGCATCGACCTCTACTGTGAAAGGACCATTGAGGACATCAACAATAATGCCAGTAACGCCACTGGATTTGATTTTCACATGGTCAAACAGTTTCATTATCCTCTTTGGCTATTGGCTTCTCCTCATTCGGAAATTATTTCAAACAGTTGCGGTGGATAGGCGTATTCTTCATGTGTTTCATCTACGATGCCGTACCAATACGTCCCCTTTTTTGTGGGCTTTAATACGCGGGCATCGTAAATCTTCCCATTGCGTAATGCAATAGGAGCGTCTTTTCCGATAAATCTTACTTTAATCATATCGCCTGTGCACATAGTAGTTCGGTTTTTGATAAGGTGATATCACATTTTGGCTTGTTGCAAACTCATTTCGTTTGCACCGCCGGGAAGGTTGGGCTCGAAAAGCTGCACAGGGTCATTTTCCCAACCACAGACATCACAGATGTCATATTCTGCAACATGGGTCTTGCCGCATACTGGGCAAGGAATCGTTTCCGTCATGATAATGTCTCTCCGTTTTTATTATAAAAAAGATACTCCCACACTGCTCCCGAAGGCAGTGCGGTGTACCCTTGCGGATGCACAGGAAGTATCTTATGCAATGAGTATAGCGCCAGACGCTGTAAAATACAATGGAAAATTCGGAATGATCTTATTTTGTATGCGGTGGCATGACCGCCTTGATGTGGGGTTGCTTCTGCGGTATACTGGGGCAGAAGGAAGGCGATGAAAATGGATTTTTCTGAAATTGCAGCGATCGTGGCTATTATTGGAGCCGTTGTATCTCCGGTAGCAACGACATATCTGAACAACAAACACGCAGAAAAAATGAGACAACTGGAATACGAACATCAGGACAAGATAGAAAAACAGCAGCACGATCGTGAGATCTATGAAGGGTACATTCGTGCGGCGGGTGCTTGTGTTCAGGCTGCCAACACAGACGCTCTTCAAGAATTTGGAAAACATTCTGCGCTGGCAATGTACTATGTCGCAGAAGATGTTCGGCAAGATATGATGAGACTGGAAAAGATCAATCGGTACTCAGATGAACGGACACAGCGTGTTGAACTTTTGAATCAGATCATCGGTAAACTGCGGGAGTTGCGGACAGCAGATCTCGGATCAAAACAATGACAGTGTATATCCACGCCCTCCGCGAGGAGGGCGACCAGCTGATCCAGATCTGTGCTATACTCTGGTGGGAATTTCTATCCACGCCCTCCGCGAGGAGGGCGACAGCACAGACCACGGCCACTGCTGCTGTGCAGAAGATTTCTATCCACGCCCTCCGCGAGGAGGGCGACGTCTCGTCCAGCTCCTGCGCCTCGTCAAAGATCAATTTCTATCCACGCCCTCCGCGAGGAGGGCGACCGGATGTCCGCCTGATCGAAGCCGATCATCTCCAGATTTCTATCCACGCCCTCCGCGAGGAGGGCGACTGATGGAGCCGCTGATCTGGAACGCCACCAGTAACATTTCTATCCACGCCCTCCGCGAGGAGGGCGACTCTTTCTGCTCCGGTTCTTCCGGTGCAGCGCCCATAATTTCTATCCACGCCCTCCGCGAGGAGGGCGACCAACACCGGAAGCATCAAAACCCGGCAGGAAGAAATTTCTATCCACGCCCTCCGCGAGGAGGGCGACCCGGGCGCAGGCAGAAGCCCAGATTGCACGGTGCAATTTCTATCCACGCCCTCCGCGAGGAGGGCGACATTTTCGCCGCATGATGATGCTCCGTGAACACGACATTTCTATCCACGCCCTCCGCGAGGAGGGCGACTACGTCGACGCCCGCGACATCCAGCCCGATGAGGATTTCTATCCACGCCCTCCGCGAGGAGGGCGACAGAATGCAGTCTCTTGTAAGCGAAAGCCAAAAAATATTTCTATCCACGCCCTCCGCGAGGAGGGCGACACCGGCGTCTGTGACCAGCTTTAAGTGATCCTTATTTCTATCCACGCCCTCCGCGAGGAGGGCGACCGGCAGGGGCTTTTTGCATCAACGATGCAGAACGCATTTCTATCCACGCCCTCCGCGAGGAGGGCGACTTGGCGTCCATCCAGTAGCCCCCCTCGTTGGTATTTCTATCCACGCCCTCCGCGAGGAGGGCGACCCCGGAGTATTGCGAGCAGGTTACATCGGAACACATTTCTATCCACGCCCTCCGCGAGGAGGGCGACATTACCAGCAGCCCGGCTCTACCATTGACTTCATATTTCTATCCACGCCCTCCGCGAGGAGGGCGACCATGAAGAATGCAAGTCTTGACGGATATTCGCCATATTTCTATCCACGCCCTCCGCGAGGAGGGCGACGAAAAGGAGTAATCATCATGACAGAATTGAAAACATTTCTATCCACGCCCTCCGCGAGGAGGGCGACGGGCGCGGCGTCCGTCAGCTCCTGCAGCACCTTAATTTCTATCCACGCCCTCCGCGAGGAGGGCGACTTTGCCCGGTCATAAGCCCATCAGCTTGGTGAGAATTTCTATCCACGCCCTCCGCGAGGAGGGCGACCCCGGCGGATCACGAGGATATCCCGGCGGGGTGGTATTTCTATCCACGCCCTCCGCGAGGAGGGCGACTATAACCGGGCCAAGGCGCTGCCTATCCGCGATTATTTCTATCCACGCCCTCCGCGAGGAGGGCGACTATAACCGGGCCAAGGCGCTGCCTATCCGCGATTATTTCTATCCACGCCCTCCGCGAGGAGGGCGACTCAGTACCAGTGCGATGGGCGCGGGGATAAAGTTATTTCTATCCACGCCCTCCGCGAGGAGGGCGACCGCCCAAGGGCAGGGCCACATTTACGCTCACGGAATTTCTATCCACGCCCTCCGCGAGGAGGGCGACCCTTTGCGGCCTTGCTGTACTCTCCTGACAGCGAAATTTCTATCCACGCCCTCCGCGAGGAGGGCGACCCCAATCAATGAAATCATCACACCCGTAACAAACGATTTCTATCCACGCCCTCCGCGAGGAGGGCGACCACAATGGTACCAACTGGCAGACGCAATCGGAACACATTTCTATCCACGCCCTCCGCGAGGAGGGCGACGACAACACGCATAGAACTAGAAGCAAGAGGATACCCATTTCTATCCACGCCCTCCGCGAGGAGGGCGACGTGTTGCGGCGTTGTCTACGTTTTGATCTCGGAATTTCTATCCACGCCCTCCGCGAGGAGGGCGACCCTGTCATGTCGTACGCACATAACACCGATCACATTTCTATCCACGCCCTCCGCGAGGAGGGCGACGATACACAGAGGGCTTAACAACATGGCCAAGTCCATTTCTATCCACGCCCTCCGCGAGGAGGGCGACGATACACAGAGGGCTTAACAACATGGCCAAGTCCATTTCTATCCACGCCCTCCGCGAGGAGGGCGACGGCGAGAGTAGCCAAGTTACAACATAAGGGGGTCATTTCTATCCACGCCCTCCGCGAGGAGGGCGACCGGGACGGCCACGCCGGAGCTCATCTGTCAAGAGTATTTCTATCCACGCCCTCCGCGAGGAGGGCGACACGATGCAGACGCAAAAACGACAATGCCGGAGGTATTTCTATCCACGCCCTCCGCGAGGAGGGCGACTGACGGGTCAAGGGTCTAAGACCCTTGCGGGGTATTTCTATCCACGCCCTCCGCGAGGAGGGCGACCGGCAATATTAATACTGCAATCACCAAAATTAACGATTTCTATCCACGCCCTCCGCGAGGAGGGCGACGGTACGCAATTTTTCACCCCCTTTTGACAATCCAATTTCTATCCACGCCCTCCGCGAGGAGGGCGACCGGTCAAGCCCTTATAGACCGCAGTCCGAGTGGAATTTCTATCCACGCCCTCCGCGAGGAGGGCGACTTTGATTACAATTGGTGCAATATAGTGGTTTGGTATTTCTATCCACGCCCTCCGCGAGGAGGGCGACACATTTTTAATGTTGACGGTCTAATACATTCATTTATTTCTATCCACGCCCTCCGCGAGGAGGGCGACAGCAAAAACAGCGAGAAAACCCTCTGCTTTTGTCTCATTATACACCTCTCTGCACAAATTGCAAAGAGGTGCCTGTAAAACAAACCGCAAAATCACACCGTTACTTGTGCAAACGGCTGGTATTCCGGTGCGAAGCGTCCCGGAAAACCATGTGTGCTGCCGGTTCGCACTGGCGGGGCATCAAAAGATCAGCACACTATCCTGTGCAAACTCCGGGTGCAGCCCAACATGCTCGACCTTAGTCTGGTAATTGTTGCCCAACTGGTAGAACCGTAGACTGTCCAAGGCAGGGTCGATCAGGGCGGTCAGCTCTGCCTTGAGCACCGCGTACTGCGATGCGTTCAGCAGGCACTCGAACACGGAATTCTGCACCCGCTGCCCATGATCCACGCACTTCTTGGCAACCTTGCGCAGCCGCTTGCGTCCGGCGGAGGTCTCGGTGTTTACATCGTAGGTGATCAGTACCAGCATGATTGCACCTCATTTCCAAAAAAACGGAGGGTAGACCTCTAGATCGCCCCGCAGGGTGCGTACCAGCAGCAACGCCTGCACATAGGGCACAAGCCCCCAGCAGAGCTTTTCCTTTAAAAACGGGTGGGTGATGACTTCGCGTTTTTTCTGCTGCCATGCATTCAGGAACGCGCGGCGTCCTTCCTCGGTCAGCAGAACGGCACCATTTTCCTGCTTTTCAAAGTGCTTTGCGCTCAGCACTTTCTGGTTGATACAGGACAGTACGAAACGGTCAGCCAAAACGGCGCGCAGTTCCTCCATCAGATCCAGCGCAAGGCTGCGCCGCCCGGGGCGGGCACGGTGCAGAAAGCCCACATAGGGGTCCAGCCCGGTACCCTCCAGCGCGGCGGCACAATCGCTGGCCAGCAGGGAATAGGCAAAGGACAGCAGCGCGTTCACGTTGTCCAGCGGCGGTCTGCGGCTGCGGCTGGTGAACACAAAGGCATCGTTCTGCTGTAAGATCAGCGCGTTGAACCGGTCGAAATACCGCTGTGCGGCTTCGCCCTCCAGCCCGCGCAGCTGCTCCAGATCTTCGCAGCTTTCCACCAGCGGCAGGGCAGCCGCCAGCTGGGCGCTAGTCTGTTTCAATTCGTCCACGGGCACCCGCTGCGGGTGGTCCCGGGTGGCACGCTCCAGCACCCAGCGGGCATTGTACACCTTGCCCAGAATAAAGCTGCGGGCATAGCTGCAGCTGAGCGTCTCGCTGGCGGCAACGGCATACTGGGTCTGCCGCAGCAATACGTTGCCGCGCTCCTCGCCCACAGTGCGCGCTAAAAAGTGTCCGCGCGGGCTATAAAAACTCAGGTCGATGCCCATACGCCCGCATTTGCCCATCAGCGCAGGGCTGGCACCGGGGTAACTGAAGCAGAGGATGCTCTCCAGCGTGTGCAGCGGCACCCGCCCGACCTCGGTCTTTGCACGGCTGACCACAACGTTTTCGCCGTCCAGCGTGAGGTAAGCATCCTCGCTGAGGACGAACAGGGTGTTCAGGAATTGTCGCATGGTGTCACCTCCGTGGCCGCAGCCTCGTCCAGATAACGCCGCAGATAGTCTTTGGCGTCAGCCTTCTGGCAGAGCACCGGCAGGCAGAGCTCTTTCAGGGAGCAGGCGTTGCAGTGCTTGCCGGGCTTTACCTTTGGGGTGTAGCCGCGGGCAAAATACTGGTTCATCTCGTCTGCCATCTGCCGTGTAGTGCTGCGCAGTTCGTCGGTAAAAGGTACGGCTTCCCGCCGTTTGGTCTCGCAGTAATACAGCGCCCCTTCCGGGATATGGCACACCAGCATTTCTTCCAGCGCCATGGCCTGTGCGCATAATTGCAGCCGGTCAGCATCGGTTTCTTTTGCGTGGCCGTGTTTGTACTCCACCGGGTAGGGCTGCCAGCGCCCGGGGGTGCTTTGCAGCGGAATACCATCTGCGCAAGCCCGGAACTCCACCACGTCACAGTTGCCCGCCATCCGCAGCCGGTGGCTGACCACCCGCATGCCCCGGGTGATCAGCAAATCGCCCCGGCGCTCGGTGCGAGTGTCATCGTGGCAGCGGGCATGATCCAGATGCCCTTCGGTGGTGCGCAGATTTTCAGCCCATTGCTGCTCCAGATAGGCCAGTGCCCACTGACGGCGGCAGAAGGCAAAGTGCTGGATACCGGACATTTGCAGGTAGTCGTCCGGCGAGTCCATCAGTGGAACCTCTCGCAGTGCACACCCTCCGGCAGGGTGTCGGCCACCTTAACGGTGTAGTCCTGATAGCTGCGGGGTGCGACCACCTCGGCCTTGTGCGCCACGGTAACGGCGTCAAACAGCTTGTAGGCGGGCGCATTGCCCAGCTCGGAATCGTGCTTAAACACGATCAGCTCCCGCACGGCCATCTTGCCGCGTGCAGCACTATGGTCGTTCTCGAACATATTCAGGATAGCCTGCCACAGCAGCTGCAAGTCCTCCTCCGAGAAGCCGGTGGTCTTGCGGGCAAGATTGGCAGAAACGTAACCCTCGGCACGGTACAGGCCGTAGGGCACGATGTGCTTATTGCCCATTTCGCTGTTCTTCTTTTCAGCGTCTGCCTCGGTGGTGATGGCTACGCGGGTAATGGTCACCTCCTGTGGCACGATAGGGTCAACAGAGCGGGCAAAGCTCAGCTGCACCGGCCCGCGCACCTGGCCGCAGTTCAGCGCACCCTTGACAAAGGTAGTCATCACGGCACCGAAGGTGCGGATATCGTAGAAATGCTCGCACATATAATCCCGCAGTTTGCGGTCGATCTCCGGGTCGCTTTTCTTGGCCTTTTTCAGGTCGTCTTTGGGGGTCAGACCGTTGTGCTCCAGCGCCTCGGCATCGCTGCGGTTCAGGGGCACGCCCTCCTTGACATAGATGCGGTAATTGTCGGCATCGGGGGCGTCCTCTTTCAGCATCTCCACATAGTTGCGGATCTTGCGCTTCAGGCAGACATCGGTCACCAGCCCGTAGCCGGTCTCGGGGTCGATGCGGGGCATATTGCCGGCATCGGGGTCACCGTTGGGGTTGCCGTTCTCTACATCGAACAGAATGACAAAATCGTAGCGGTTTTTGATAGGTGCAGACATTTTTTATTCCTCCTCGTTCTTTTTGGTAAAGCGTTTCTGGGTCTGATGGTAGTAACCGATGGCAAATTTGCCCTGATCCGGCAGGCTGAGCCGAGCGGGGAAACCGCTTTCCGGCAGCTGCGCCATCAGTTCGGTGATCTGACTATCGTAGTAGGTGGCAAGGCCGTCGTTCAGCTTGTGCAGATGCTTCTGGCTCAGCCGCAGCAGGGTGGGGAAGGCCATGCCCGGCGTGGCACAGGCGGCATTGAAATACCGGTCCTTGATGGTGGTGTTGATGCCGGGGTTGGCAGATTTTTGCACAGCCTCCAGCACAGAGAACAGCCGCCCCAGAAGATAGGGGACATTGGTGGTTTCGTTCAGGCTCACAGTATAGACCTCCTTGTTCAGCTCGGTAGGGTAATTACGCAGGTAATATGCTTTGATCACAGCAGCCCGGCCGCGGGTCACGGCCTGCTCGGCACGGATGCGCAGGGTCACACCGTTCAATAGGGTAGCGGGGTAACGCCCGCCGGTCAGCACGGCGCGCAGCAGGTCGCCTGCCAGCTGCGGGGACGGCTTTGCGGGCTGTCCGGGCACGGTGCGGGTGGTCTCGTTTACCACAGCCCAGATGGGCAGGGTGCGGAACTTTTCTTTTTCCGAGCAGTCGATTGCCATTTCCTCGGCGTGCTTTTGCAGGTTTTGCGCAAAGCTGCCGAAGGTGTCCCGCAAAAAGAACCGCACCGACAGGCGGGAAGCGTTGGGTGCCAGTCCCAATAGATAAAAGTGCTGGTCGGGCGAAAGCTCTTTTTCCAGAAAAGGCACTGTCTGCCCGGCAGACAGACGTTTGAGCGCAGCCTGTACATCACTTTCCTGAATGCCTGCGGCTTCATCTGCGCCAAACAGGAACATACTCATGGCATCCTGATAGACCGGCTCTGCGTTTTCTGCCCAGCACAAAATGGTGGTATCGCCAACGTGCTTGCAGTGGTCGCGGTCAGCAAGCAGGCGGTTCAGCGCAGTGGTATAGGCAAAGGCTGCATACTCACTCATGGGGGCGTTCTCGCCCTGCTCGTGGCCGTAGGAGCAAAAGGCGGGCGCGTTGAAGGACACCAGTGCCGCGCCGGAACTCTGCGCACCCTGTACTCCCATGATGGACGGGTGCACCAGTGCAGCAGGCGCTTGCTTACCGGTGATCAGGCACTGTACCGTGTCTGCACCTGCAGAGCGGTCGTTGTAGTGCGCCTGCCATGCGTTCTGAATGGCAGGGTCGTCGTTGACGAAACTGTGGCTGTGGTCGGCGGCCTCGTAGCCGAAGATCAGGTTGGCGTTGCCTGTGATCTCCTTCCACTGCTCAGCCAATAGGGGATGCGTGGCAGCCTGCGCCGGATCCCAGCGGTCAAAATAAGCAAGGATCGCCCGGGCTGCGGGGCTATCGACATCGTCCAACAGCCTGTGGTGCAGCGCCGCACAGGCATCGAAGCACTGCTTTGCACGCTCCGGCTTGCCTTTTTCGTCTGCGCCCAACAGATAGGAGGAATTATCGCACAGCAGGTTTGCCGAAACACCGGCCGTGCGCTTGACGTGTGCCGGTACGCGCATTGCACGCGGGGCAAGGACTGTCTTTTTGCCCACGGTCTTTTCGGTGAGAAGGGGAACGACCCTAACCAGCTGCCCGGCATCGTTCAAACGCAGCTCGTAGCTCACCTTAAAGCTGTCGTCCCAGCCGGGGGCAGAAAGCTTGCCCTGCCGGACAAGCTGCTCGTAATAGGCGGTAAGTGCCTGTAAGATCATGTAAACACCTCCACATCCCGGCAGTCCAGCACGCCGTTTTCCAGCTTTGCCCGGAAAAACTGGGAGTGGATATTTTCCGGGTCGGAGTAGTCCAGATCATACAGCATAAAGCCCAGATCCTGCGTGAGCGGCAGTGCGGGGATCTCCTCGGCGCTGCCGTGCCATTCCCGGAAGTTTGCCGGAAACTCCCGGCAGCCGAAGCAGGGCTGGTGATAGCACTGCCCCTTCTTCAGCCGCCGCCGCAGGATATCCTGAAATTTGCCCGGGTTATCGCCGGGTGCGGCTTTTTCGGTCATGGTAAAATGGCATTCGATAACGTAGTGCACATCCTGCAGCACCAGCGCTGCCCGCTGCTGGATATTCTCTGCCGTGCACAGCATGGGCACCTCGCCGCCCTTGGCTGCACTGAGCGCCGCGGAGGACAGCAGGGTAGCCTTGACCTCATTGCGCCGGATGCTGGCAAACTGCACCGGCTTGAGCAGATAGATGCGGTCGATATGGTACTTCATGCCCGGGTGCCAGTAGATTGCCTCCACCAGCCCGCGCGCCGCCGAGGGCGTTATGATGTCGTAGGATACACGCTCGGTTTTCATCTCGGGTCTTGAAAAGCAGGCGTAGTCGCCCCAGACCTCGATCAACATGGACATGAACACCACCTCCTTTCAAATTTAGTCTGTATTTATAATACTGCTTCTAAAGTGTTATAAAAAGGACTTTTGCATATTTTCTTTGCCATTTTTCTGCTTTTTTGTCAGAAAAACAAGCCTTTTCCGGTCTCCACATCCATGGAAAGCCCGGTCTTGGCATCGTACAGGGTGCTGTCGGTCAGGATAGTGCTGCCGTTGGGCAGTGGAACCAGCGCCCCAGCGTCCCTCAATGCCTGAAACTGCTGGGCATAACAGGCTACGCTGTAAGCGCCCAGCTTACGGTAAAGTGCGCGGCTCACAGTTCCGCTGCGCAGCTGGTCGCAAAGGGCTTTGCCTTCGCCAACAGGCAGGTAAACGGTGCGGGTGGGGGCTTCGATCAGATGGAACTGCTCTGCCACCTGTGCAAACGGGAAAATGCAGCCCGAGATCCCCTTGCGCAGGGCATCCAGAATGCCGCTGGTGTCCAGTGCGGCCTCGCCCCGCGCAAAATACAGCTCCTTAAAATAAGCCCTGACCGCCTCCGGGCTGTCCAGCGCTGCGGTGCAGTCTGCTGCGTACTGCATGGCGTGTACGTTCTGGCGCAGCATCTGCGGGACGCCGCAGCCCTCCAGCTTAAAACGGTATACTAAGCTCTCTTCTGCGCTGCGGTGTCCCTCCCGGTTGCAGCGCCCGGCGGTCTGTAAAAGGGAATCCAGCCCGCACTGCTCCCGGTATGCGGCGGGGAAATCCACGTCCACACCGGCTTCGATCAGCGAGGTGGACACCACCCGGCAAGGCAGCCCCTCCCGCAGCCGCTGCCGGATCTCTGCCAGCTGACGGCGGCGGTCTGCGGCGCATAGCAGGGTGGTCAGGCAGTAGCTGCCCTCGGTGGGCAAGGCGGCGTACACTTCCTGCGCCGTTTTGCGCCGGTTCACCACGCACAGCACCTGCGGCAGTGCGCAAAGCTGCGCAGTCAGCGCCTCCTGCGTCAGCTCTCCGGCGTCGCAAAGGGTGGTGCGGCGCAGGGTAGTGTACAGCGCGGCAGTGTCCGACACGATCTCCTGCAAGGGCAGCTCCGGCGCAAACTGCCGGAAATAGGGCTCTAATGCGGGCTGGGTGGCGGTGCATAACACGGCGGTGGTGTGGTAATGCCGTACCAGCTGCGCAATAGCACTGACGCAGGGCAGCAGATAACTGGTGGGCAGGGTCTGCGCTTCGTCAAAGATGATCACGCTGTCCGCGATGTTGTGCAGCTTGCGGCAGCGGCTGCTGCGGTTGGCGTACAGCGATTCAAAAAACTGCACGGCGGTGGTCACCACAACAGGTGCATCCCAGTTTTCGCTGGCCAGCAGCTGGCGGTACTGTGCCGGGGCCAACTTTTCCTGTTCAAGGCTTTTGTAGTCCGCGCAGGAGTAATCCGCCAGTACATTTTCTGCGCCCAGAAGGTCTGCAAAAACAGCGGCAGTCTGGTCGATGATGGACATATACGGAATAACGTAGATCACTCGTTTCATGCCCTGCGCGGCGGCCTGTTCCAGCGCAAAGGCAAGGGAGGCAAAGGTCTTGCCGCCGCCGGTGGGCACGGTAAGAGTATACAGACCCGGTGCGCCGTGGGCACCTTTTTCCATGCAGGCCCGCAGCACAGCATTGCGCTGGCAGCTTACCGGCGCGGTGCTTTGCACCGCAAGATAGCCAGCCGCCTTGGCGCGCACCTTTTCCAGCAGAGAAGATAGCGCGGTGCTGTTACCCCGGGGCGCGGCCTGCCCGTTCATAAAAGTTTCGGTGTCGATAAAATCCGCGTCCACAAGACAGGAGTAGAGCATCCGGGTGAAGAATGCAAAATCCAGCGGGTCGCGGTTTGCCCAGTCCGGCGGGGCGCTCTGGGGCAAGGTGACCTCCCGCCAGCCATCGTAAGGCTCCACCGGCTTTTTCAGTCGCCCAAAGAGGGTAGCGTCAGCGGCATCGGCTGTCCTTCGGTTGCCGCCATCCGGCAGACCGGTGTGGTGCCCGGCTACGGCAAAGGCGGCCTGAATGTGGGGTGTACAGCCCTTCATCGCTTCCTGTGCACCGGCGGTCGAGTGGTCGGTTGCAGCACCGCCCGCCAGCCGCTGCTGGAAAGCTGCACTGTACTTGCCGATATCATGCAGCCATGCGGTGTATGCAGCCTCCTGCGCAGCGCCAAAGGGTGCGGCAAAAGCTCCGGCAAGGCGTGCTGTGCCGGAAAGATGCTCGTAGACGGTCTGGGTGCGGGTTCCGTCCTCGGAAATATGTGCAAGCGCTTTGTCCATGTTGAACCCTCCGTTTCTGGGTCAACGATACAACGGCAGGGAATGTCTGTCAAGAATTGGCAGAAAGTTTGGCGGTTTACACAGCTCGGGCGAGGGATTATCCGGCAGAACACCCATAAAAAAAGCCGCCGCACCCTGCCCGGAAACTCCGGCTGCAGAATGCGGCGGTATATTGCTATAAAACGATTACTTGGAGAGCTTCTGCCCGATCCAGATGCAGATGCAGGCACCAACTACCGAGATGGCAAAGGAAGAAAAGCTGCCGGAAGCATGGATGCCCAGCAGGCCGAACAAAAACTCGCCCACAAAGCTGCCCAGCACGCCCATCAGGATGTTGCGGCCAAGGGAGGTTTCTGTGCCCATGAAGCGCCCGGCCAGATATCCGGCCAGTGCACCCACCAGTACGCCCACAAAAAGGGAAGCCAGCACGCCTACCAGCGTCAGCAGGCCGGTCAGACAGCCCACCAGCACACACAGCAGGGCGACGATAAGCAAAACGGTTAAAGTGATCATAGGTTATACCTCCTAAAGTTACAGTTCTGCCTGCTGCCCGGCGGCTTCACGGGCGGCGCGGCAGATGTCCTTCAAACAGCATTTTTCGCATTCCGGCTTGCGGGCGTTGCACACCGCGCGGCCGTGCATCACAAAGCGGTGGCAAAGGTCGCTGCCTTCTTCCGGCGGGATGATCTTCCACAAGGCCATCTCCACCTTCTGCGGCTCCTTGATGCCGTCCACAAGGCCGATCTTATTGCACAGCCGGATGCAGTGGGTGTCGGTGACGATGGCGGGCTTGCCGAACACATCCCCCATGATCAGGTTTGCACTCTTGCGCCCCACGCCGGGCAGGGCAAGCAATTCGTCAAAAGTGTCGGGCACCCGGCAGTCGTACTTGTCCCGCAGCATCCGCATACAGGCCGAGATATCCCGCGCCTTGGAGTGCCCCAGCCCGCAGGGCTTGACGATGGCTTCAATGTCCTCCGGTTCGGCGGCAGCCAGCGCGGCTACGCTTGGGTATTTGGCAAACAACTCCTCCACCACAATGTTCACCCGGGCATCCGTGCACTGGGCGGCCAGCCGCACACTGACCAGCAGCTGCCACGCGTGGTCGTAGTCCAGCGTGCACCCTGCATCCGGGTATTCGGCCTTGAGACGCCGGATGACCTCCAGCGCCAGCTCCTTTTTTGCGGCAAGGTCCTCCGGTTCTTTTTTTCTTACCGGCATGGGACAAACCTCCTTTGAAAGGGAATACCTGAATCATACCATGTTTGACAGGATTTGTAAATGTTTGCAGGACATTATCTGAGAATGATTTTCAGAAAAGCCCTTGTTCTCCTTTTCTAAATGCGCTATACTATATAAAAAGTGCCTTGCAGGCAGGGAAGGAGAAACCACCATGAATGAACCACTTGCGCAGCGCCTGCGTCCCAAAACGCTGGCGGATGTGTGCGGGCAGCAGCATCTGCTGGCTCCGGGACAGGTGTTCCGCCGCACCATCGAGAGCGGGCGCATCCCTAACATGATCTTTTACGGCCCCTCCGGCACCGGAAAGACCACGGTGGCACGCATTATTGCCGAGAACAGCGGCATGACCCTGCACAAGCTCAACGGCACCTCCTGCGGTACCGGGGATATCAAGGCGGTGCTCAAGGATATCGGCACGCTGGCAGCGGCGGGCGGCATTCTGCTGTATCTGGACGAGATCCAGTACCTGAACAAAAAGCAGCAGCAGAGCCTTTTGGAGTGTATCGAGGACGGCAGCGTTACCCTGATCGCGTCCACCACCGAGAACCCCTATTTCTACATCTATAACGCCCTGCTTTCCCGCTGCACGGTGTTTGAGTTCAAGCCCCTTGCCGCAGCGGATGTGGAGCGCGGGGTGCGCAATGCCGTGCAGCGCCTTTCCGAAGGGGAACAGGTGCCGGTGTGCATGGACGAGAATGCCTGTGCCTATCTGGCCGAAAGCGCCGGCGGCGATCTGCGCAAGGCGCTGGGCTGTCTGGACTTTGCAGTCACGGCAGCGCCCGTGGAAAACGGAGAAAAGCGCATCACCTTGGATATGATCCGGCAGGTCACCCGCCGCACCGCCATGCGCTACGACCGGGAGGGCGATGACCACTACGACATCGTTTCTGCCTACCAGAAGTCCATGCGCGGCTCTGACCCGGACGCGGCGCTGCACTATCTGGCACGCCTGCTGGAAGCGGGAGACCTGCCCTCTGCTTGCCGCCGGTTGATGGTGTGTGCCTGCGAGGATGTGGGGCTTGCCTATCCGCAGATCATCCCCATCGTCAAGGCGGCGGTGGACGCCGCCAATATGGTGGGTCTGCCGGAGGCGCGTCTGCCGCTTGCGGATGCGGTGATTCTGGTGGCCACCAGCCCCAAATCCAACAGCGCCCACGATGCTATCAACGCAGCCATTGCGGACGTACAGGCCGGGCGCACCGGTCCCATCCCGCGCCAGCTGCAAAACAAGCACTTTGACGGCGAGGATGCGCTGGTAAAAGGGCAGAACTACAAATATGCCCACAGCTACGCAAACCACTGGGTACAGCAGCAGTATCTGCCGGATGTGCTGAAGGATACCAAATACTACACCTTTGGCGACAACAAGACCGAGCAGGCCGCCCGGGCGTACTGGGCAAAGATCAAAGGGGAAGAAAACGTCTGAACTGTGTGAAAAAGGAGGATGGATATGCGTTACTCAAAACAGCGGGAGCTTGTCATGCAGGCGGTGGAGCGGCTGTGCGACCACCCGACTGCGGAGGAAATCTACGATAAAGCCGCACAGGAGTGCCCGAACCTGAGCCTTGGCACCGTATACCGCAACCTGAACAGTCTGGTGGAGGCTGGGCGGGTGCGCCGGGTATCCATCCCCGGCAAGGCAGACCGCTTTGACCATACCCTGCTGTGGCACAGCCACCTGTACTGCACCGTCTGCGGCGGCGTGACCGATGCAGATGTGGACGGAAAACAGGTGATGGAACTGGTCAAAAACCAGAAGGGCAGGGTGCAGGACTGCGCCATGGTGCTGCTTGGCGTGTGCGAAGAGTGCTGCCGCAAGCAGGATGCAGAGGCGGCAGCGGTCAAACAGGCATAAAATTTGCGCGTTCCCTCTTGCCCGCAGCGGCCAAACAGGGTATACTAAAGAGTGTCTTTTATAAAATAGCAGAAAATAGAGTTTCGCCGCATGGGGCTACCCTGCCCGGCGGAGAAGGATGGTTTTTTTGGAATACATTAACTTTGAACATAATGCCGTTGCCGCCGAGCTGGTGCGGCAGACCTACGACACCCCGCCGCTGGCCTTTGTGCACAGCTACGGCTGTCAGCAGAACGTCAACGACGGCGAGCGCATCAAGGGCGTGCTGGTGGATATCGGCTACGGCCTGTGCGATAAACCCGAGGATGCCGACCTGATTTTGTTCAACACCTGCGCCGTGCGCGAGCACGCCGAGCAGCGGGTGTTCGGAAACGTGGGTGCGCTGAAGGGGCTCAAGGAGAAAAAGCCCGGCCTCATCATCGGCCTGTGCGGCTGTATGGCCAACCAGAAGCACGTTGTGGAAAAGCTGCGCAAGAGCTACCCCTATGTGGATCTGGTGTTCGGCGTGGACGGCATCGACACCCTGCCGCAGCTGGTGGCACAGAAGCTGCAAAAGCATAAGCGGGTGCTGCTGGACCCCGCACAGCGTCCGGTCATCGTGGAGAACATTCCCATCCGGCGCGAGAGCGAGTTCCGCGCATGGCTGCCCATCATGTACGGCTGCGACAACTTCTGCACCTACTGTATCGTGCCCTACGTCCGCGGCCGCGAGAAGAGCCGCAAGCCCGGTGATATCCTTGCCGAGTTCCGCAGCCTTGTGGAAGCGGGCTATAAGGAGATCACCCTGCTGGGTCAGAACGTGAACAGCTACGGCAAGGGGCTGGAAGAGCAGATCGATTTCTCCGATTTGCTCAACCTGCTGTGCACCGTGCCCGGCGATTATCACATCCGCTTTATGACCAGCCACCCCAAGGACGCCAGCCATAAGCTCATTGATACCATCGCCGCCCAGCCGAAGCTGTGCAAGCACCTGCATCTGCCGGTGCAGTGCGGCTCCGACCGGCTTTTGCAGCAGATGAACCGCCACTATACGGTGGAGCAGTATCTGGAGCTCATCGACTACGCCCGCAAGACCGTGCCCGGCATCACCTTCTCCAGCGATATCATCGTGGGCTTCCCCGGCGAGACCGAGGAGGACTTTGTAAAAACGCTGGAACTGGTGCGCAAGGTGGGCTATATGCAGCTGTTCACCTTTATCTACTCCAAGCGCACCGGCACCAAGGCTGCCGAAATGCCGGACCCCACCCCCCGCAAGGAAAAGACCGACCGCATGACCCGCCTGCTGGCTACGCAGGACGAGATCGCTATGGCACTGGTCAAGGCACAGGTAGGGCAGACCGTCCGGGTGCTGGTGGAGGGCTTTGGCCGCAACGAGGGCACCCTTTCCGGCCGGCTGGACAACAACCTGACCGTGGAGTTTGCCGCCGACCCGGCACTGCTGGGCAGCTACGCGACCGTACATCTTACCGGTGCCCGCGCCACTGTGCTGCTGGGCGAGGTGGAAGCATAAAAAAGTGATTCCGGGGCAAACTGCCCCAGAAAGAATAAAAACAACAAGGAGAACCCAATCATGGATTGCATTGATCTTTTCAAGCGTGCCGCTATGGCACTGCAGACCGACCCCCGCTACGTCATTCTGGATCAGGCCCGCAAAGCAAACGACAAGGATGAGGAGCTGCAGAACCTGATCGGCGAGTTCAATCTGGCCCGCATGGACCTGAACAACGAGATCGGCAAGAACGAGCGCAACGACGCCCGCATCGCTGAGCTGAACGAGAAGGTGAACAGCCTTTACGGCCAGATCATGGGCAACGAGGGCATGGTGGCTTACAACGAGGCCAAGCGCGAGTGCGAGAATCTGGTCAACTATATCGATGCCATCATCAACACCGCCATGAACGGCGGCGACCCCATGACCGTGCAGGAGCCTTCTGCCTCCTGCACCGGCAGCTGTTCTACCTGCGGCGGCTGCCACTGAGCAAACTTTTTTGACCGGAACGCGGCTGTGCAATACAGACCGCGTTTTGTTTGCACCGGCGGTTACAGCCCGCAAACCGGCTGACGGAACCATACAAGGGAAAGAGGAAAAACCATGGCAGAGCTTTCGCCCATGATGCAGCAGTATCTTGATATCAAAAACCAACATAAGGACGAAATTCTTTTTTACCGCATCGGCGATTTTTACGAGATGTTCTTCGAGGATGCCGTCACGGCCTCCCGGGAGCTGGATCTTACCCTTACCGGCAAGCAGTGCGGCCTTGCGGAGCGCGCCCCCATGTGCGGCGTGCCCTTCCACAGCTACGAGGGCTATGTGGCGCGCCTGATCGCTAAGGGCTATAAGGTGGCCATCTGCGAGCAGGTGGAGGACCCCGCCAAAGCCAAGGGGCTTGTCAAGCGGGATATCATCCGGGTCGTCACCCCCGGTACGGTCATTGAAAGCAGTATGCTGCAGGACGACCGCAACAACTACATTGCCAGCCTGTACCTCAAGGGTAAAAAGGCCGGCCTTTGCTTTGCGGATGTTTCCACCGGTACGGCGCATATCACCGAGCTGACGGCGGACAAGATCGCCCCGGCGGTCATTACCGAGCTATGCCGCTACCACCCCAGCGAGGTGCTGCTGAACCCCGGCCTGCTGGACTGCCGCGAGGTGACCGCGTACATCAAAAAGAACATGAGCTGCTCGGTGGAGCTGGTCGAGGACGAACGCTATGCGCCGGGGCTGGTGGCTTCTGCGCTGGAAGAGCAGTTTGGCCGGGACTGGCCGCAGACCACCGGCATAGCCGCCGAGGGTCTTGTGCGGTTTGCTATGGCTGCGTTGCTGGAATATCTGCACGATACCCAGATCAAGGGTGTGGAGCGGTTAAAGACCGTCATTACTTACAACGAGGCCCAGTTCATGCGGCTTTCGCCGGTCACCCGGGCAAACCTTGAGCTGACCGAGACCCTGCGCGGCCGCGAAAAGCGCGGCACCCTGCTGTGGGTGTTGGATAAGACCAGCACTGCCATGGGCAAACGTATGCTGCGCAGCTGGATCGAGCAGCCGCTCATTTCCAGCCAGCTCATCAACCACCGCCTGAACGCTGTGGAGGCGCTGGTGCGCCAGACCATGGTGCGCGGCGACCTGACCGAGGAATTGCACTACATCGCGGATCTGGAGCGCCTGATGACCCGCACGGTGTACGGCTCAGCCACTCCCAAGGAGATCTACACTCTCGCTCAGACTTGCGACCGTCTGCCCGGCCTGCGCAAGCAGGCAGAGGGCTGCAATTGCCCGGAACTTTCCGAACTTGCTGCCAGTATCGACCCGCTGGAGGATATCAAGGCGCGCATTTATGCCGCAGTAGACCCGGATGCACCCTCCACCCTCAAGGATGGCGGCGTTATCGCCAAGGGTTACCACGCCGAGGTGGACGAGCTGCGCTCCATCCGCGATAACACCAAGGGCGTGCTGGCGCAGCTGGAAGCTCGTCTGCGGCAGGAGACCGGCATTCCCAAGCTGAAGATCGGCTATAACCACGTGTTCGGCTACTTCATCGAGGTGAGCAACTCCTATAAAAACCTCGTGCCGGAGACCTATATCCGCAAGCAGACCCTCACCTCCGGCGAGCGGTACATCACGCAGGAACTGAAGGAACTGGAAAGCAAGATCCTTGGCGCACACGAGCGGCTCATTTCGCTGGAACGCCGCCTGTTTGATGAGCTGCTGGAAAGCATCGGTGCCCAGCTGGACCGCATCCAGCGCACCGCCAATGCCATTGCCCAGCTGGATGTGCTGGCGGCGCTGGCGCAGGTCGCTGCGGAAAACAACTACTGCCGCCCTGTGGTGGACGACAGCGATGTGCTGACCATCACCGAGGGACGTCACCCGGTGGTGGAGCAGGTGCTCAAGGGCAGTATGTTCGTGCCCAACGATACCACCCTCAACTGCACCACCGACCGCTGCCTCATCATCACCGGCCCCAACATGGCGGGTAAATCCACCTATATGCGTCAGAATGCCCTTATTGCCCTGATGGCGCAGATCGGCTCCTTTGTGCCGGCAGCCAGCTGTCATGTGGGTGTGGTGGACGCCATCTTCACCCGCATCGGCGCATCGGACGACCTTGCCGCAGGCCAGTCCACTTTTATGGTGGAGATGACCGAGGTGGCCGAAACTTTGAAAAACGCCACTGCCAAAAGCCTTGTGGTGCTGGACGAGATCGGCCGCGGCACCTCCACCTTTGACGGCATGAGCATTGCCCGCGCCGTGGTGGAGCATATCGCAGACCCCGCCAAAGGGCTGGGCTGCAAGACCTTGTTCGCCACCCACTACCACGAGCTGACCGAACTGGAAGGCACCGTGGAGGGTGTAAAAAACTACAATATTGCGGTCAAAAAGCGCGGCGAGGACATCACCTTTCTGCGGCGCATCGTGCGCGGCCCCGCCGATGACAGCTACGGCATCGAGGTGGCAAAGCTGGCCGGTCTGCCCGGCAGCGTGACCCGCCGTGCCCACGAGGTGCTGCGCGCACTGGAAGCCTCTGCTCCCAAAAACAAGGTGGAGCAGATGGATTTTGACGCTTTGCAGGCGTACAATTCCCCGGCAGTGCCCAGCGAGATGATGGAAAAGCTGGAAGCCGTGGATGTGGAAACGCTTACCCCCATTGAAGCGCTGAACTTCTTGTACGAGCTGAAAAAGACCCTCAAGGGCAGCCTGAACGGCTGACCATAAAAAATAGTAACCACAAGGGAGGGAAAGACCATGGCAGTCATCCATGTACTGGATAAGCATACTGCGGAGCTGATCGCCGCCGGTGAGGTGGTGGAGCGCCCGGCATCGGTGGTCAAGGAGCTTTTGGAAAACTCCATCGACGCCGGTGCGACGCAGGTCACCGTCAGCATCGAGTCCGGCGGCGTAAAACTGATCGAGATCAGCGATAACGGCACCGGCATTGATGCCGAGTATATCCCGACAGCCTTCATCCGCCATGCCACCAGCAAAATTGAAAAGCCGGATGACCTGAACAGCATCCATACGCTGGGCTTCCGTGGCGAGGCACTGGCTTCCATTGCCAGCGTAGCGCGGGTAGAACTGCTCACCCGCACCGAGGTGGACGAGTTTGCCACCTGCTACCGCATTGCCGGCGGCGAGGAGCAGGGCAGGGAGCCTGCTGCCCGCGCCGTGGGCACCACTATCCGGGTGCAGGATCTGTTCTACAACACCCCCGCCCGCATGAAGTTCCTCAAAAAGGACTCCAGTGAGGGCACCTTTGTGGCAGATAACGTAGGGCACGTGGCGCTCAGCCACCCGGAGGTCAGCGTCAAATTCATCCGGGAAGGCAAGCTGCAATACGTCACCCCCGGTGATGGTCAGCTGCGCAGCGCCGCCTACGCGGTGCTGGGGCGTGAGTTCAGCCGCGACCTCATCGAGGTGTATGCCGAGGAGGGAATGTACCGGGTCACCGGCCTGATCACCCCGCCCAAAAGCTGCCGCGCCAGCCGCAGTATGCAGCATTTCTACATCAACGGCCGCTATGTGCGCAACCGCACCATCATGGCGGGCATGGAAATGGCGTTCAAGGGCACGACCATGCAGGGCAAGTTCCCTGGCGGCATCCTGCTGCTGGAAATGCCCACCGACCTTGTGGACGTCAATGTCCACCCTGCAAAGATCGAAGCCCGCTTTGCCCGGGAAAATGACGTGTTCGATGTCGTTTACCACGCGGTCAAGCTGGCGCTGGCACAGCCCGGCACCGGGGAACACCGCTTCACCTTTGAAGCAGACGAAAAAGAGAAAACCGAAAAAGAAAACGATACACAAAGCGAAAATACTGTAAAGAGTAATCGCTTTACAGGACTTTCTGCCGTCATTCCAGAGCAGGCGAACCCCGGTACGCTGCCCGCGCAGCGCTGGCAAGCCCCGCAGCCGCAGCGCCCTGCCGCTGCCCCGGTGAAAACCCCGGCTTTTACGGCAGATACCTCGCCGATACAGCCCGCACAGCCTGTCCGCACGGCTGCTGCTGTGCCCTCGTGGCGGCAGTCTGGCCCTGCGGAGGACATTCTGGACCCGGTGGTCACCCTCCACAGCCCCGAAAAGCCGGACGCAACAAAAATCCATCCTGCGTCGCAGTCCTTCCGGGCAGCAGCCGGTGAGGCACAGTTGGACGTGCACCCGGAAACGGACACTGAAACCGACCCGCCGCTGGACCACATGGCGGCGTGGAACACCATGCCCGCCGCCCCGGAGATCGAAGCCGCAACGGTGCCCTATCAGCCGGAAGAACCCGCGCAGCCGGAACAGCTGGGCTTTGATGTGCCGCAGGGGGAAGAACCGCTGCGCTATGTGGGCGAGGTATTCCGCACCTATATTCTGGCAGAGCGGGGAGACGAGCTGTGTCTGATTGACAAGCATGCCGCCCACGAGCGCCAGCTGTATGAAAAGCTTGCCGCCAATTACGGCAACGTGCCCAGTCAGCTGCTGTTGCAGCCCGCTGCCATCGACCTTTCCGCAGAGGAAAAGCAGGCGCTGCTGGAAAACCAGCCCCTGCTGGAAAACGCCGGGCTGGATGTAGCGGACTTTGGCGGCAGCACCGTGCTGCTGCGCGCCGTGCCTGCGGACGTAGAGCCGCAGAACGCTGAGGACTTGCTGGTGGAGATCGCTGACCGCCTGCTCAAGGGCAGCCGGGACGCGCTGAACGAGCACACCGAGTGGGTGCTGCACTCCATCTCCTGCCGCGCCGCCATCAAGGCGGGGGACAAGTCCTCCCCGCAGGAACTGATGGCACTGGCTGAGAAGATCCTCTCCGGCGAGGTGCCGCCCTTCTGCCCGCATGGCCGTCCCTGCGTGCTCAAGCTTACCCGAAAGGAGTTGGAAAAGCAGTTTGGACGCATCGTGTAATACAAAACCCGCCGTGGTGGCTGTGGTGGCCCCACCGCCACCGGCAAAACTGCGCTGGGCGTTGCGCTGGCGCAGCAGTTCTCCGGCGAGGTCATCAGTGTCGACTCCATGCAGATCTATAAAGGTCTGGATGTGGGCACCGCCAAAGTCACCCCGCAGGAGACCTGCGGCATCCCACACCATGGCGTGGACATTCTCGCCCCGGAAAAAACCTTCAGCGTGGCAGATTTTACCGCGCTGGCAGGGGAGTATATTCAGGATATCACCGCCCGGGGGCATCTGCCGCTGCTGGTAGGCGGCACCGGACTGTATGTGCAGAGCCTTTTGTACGGGGTGCGCTTCACCGCCGAAAAAGCCCCAGACGGTCTGCGCGAGCAGCTGACCGCTGAACTGGAGGCCATCGGCCCGGAGGCCATGTACGCAAAACTGCAAGCCGTGGACCCGGAAGCCGCCGCTGCCATCCACCCCAATAATAAGGTGCGGGTGCTGCGGGCGCTGGAGCACTACCACGCCACCGGCAAGCGTCTCAGCGAACAAAAAGCCGATTCGCTGCCGCCGGAGCGTCCCTACCGCAGCCTTGTGCTGGGGCTGGATTTCCCGGACCGCGCAGCGCTGTACCGCCGCATTGACCTGCGGGTGGACAAAATGCTGGAGACCGGGCTTTTAGCCGAAGCGGAATACGTCTGGCGCAACCACGAAGCCTTCCGCACCGCTGCACAGGCCATCGGCTATAAAGAATTTTTCCCGTATTTCGAACAGACCGCCGCGCTGGATGCCTGTACTGAAAAACTCAAACAGGCTTCCCGCAACTATGCTAAGCGCCAGCTGACATGGTTCCGCCACATGGACGGGGTCACATGGCTGGACGCCGGGGCGGCAGACGTGCGGCAGACCGCCCTGCGTCTGACCCAAGACTTTTTATCGAAAGGATGATCCTTATGCCGGAAACCCCTCAGGAACCGCGCCACAAGCTCTCTGCGCTCACCACGCTGGCAGTGGTGCTGGCCACCTTTTTGCTGGTGGCGGCAGCGTATGTCTGCTGGCAGGCGGCGCACATCCTTTTCCCCCAGAACGTCTACGAAACGGCGCTGCCCATCACCATCTCCGATACCATTGAAGCGGATGGCGTGCTGCTGTTTGACGAGACCTGCATTTCCGGCAGCGGCAATCTGGGCTACCTTGTCTCGGACGGCGAGCGGGTGTCAGCGGGCACTGCCGTTGCGGAGCTGTATACCGATGCAAATCAGGCGGTGCTGCGCCAGCAGCTGACCCAGCTCACCAGCCAGATCGACCTTTTGCAGCGCTCTCAGAACACTGCAGCCACCCAGCTGGACGGCCTGCTCAAGGAGCGCTCCGGTGCACTGTACGACCTGCTGGATGCGCTGGATACCGCCCGTTACAGCGATGTGGACAGCAGTGCCGATACCTATTTGTTGGCACAGAACAAGCTGTGGATCACCACTGGAGATACCGCCGGTTTTGCGGATCAGATCGCGCTGCTTGCCCAGCAGGCACAGACCGTGCAGGCACAGCTGGGCAACCCCACCCAGATCCTCGCCCCCACCACCGGCTACTTTGTCCGGGCCGCCAGCAGCGGACGGCTGAACGCCGGAGCTGCGGACATTCTGGCGCAGAGCCCGGAGCAGCTCAAGGCCTATCTGGACTCTGGCCCCGAGATGCCGCTGGATGGCTGCGTAGGCAAGCTGGTGGCCGGGTTCAGCTGGCAGTACGCCGGGGTGTGCTCGGCAAAGCAGGCCGAAAAGCTGCTGGGCTCGGACGGCAAGCCCCTGCGCACGGCGGTGGAAATTAGCTTTCCCGGCCAGAGCGATGCCGCCTTGCGTGCCACCGTCACCGAGGTGACCATTGATGCAGAAAAGGATATTGCCCGCTTTGTGCTGCGCTGCAACTCCATCAACGGCGACGTGCTGTGCCTCAACCACGCCCGCGCCCGCATCAGCACCGGCGAGAACACCGGTCTGCGGGTGCCTGCCGCAGCGGTGCACTACCTCAAGGAGGACGGCACCGAGGCTGAGACGCAGGGCGAAAACTACATCCCCGGCGTGTATGTCAAATACGGCAACATCGCCCGCTTCTGCAAGATCGACCCCGTGGATGCCGACCATCCGCTGGTCAAAGAAGGGGATTACATCCTTGTTTTGCCCAAGGGAACAGACGGTTCTGTCAGTCAGGTAAGGCTTTATGACGAAATAATCGTCTCGGGACAAAATTTATATGACGGAAAACTTTTGTAGTTATTGACATCTGCTGCAAAAAATCAGATAATAGTAAAAGCTATTTGCATTCTTTTTGCAAAGAAGGCCAGGCAGCCGGGCGCTGCCCGAATGAAAGGAGCAGATAATTATGTCTTTGCTGGATAGCATTAAGAAGGGCCTGATGGGCGAAGGGGACGAGTACGAGGATCAGTACATCGATGACGGCCCCCAGATGGTGAACAACAACAGCGGCGTTGGCATCGGGATGGACGAAGAGACCGAGGAGCCTGCCGAGGGTGCCAGCAAGAAGAACAAGGTGGTCAACATCCATGCCACCACCCAGCTCAAGGTGGTTCTGGTCAAGCCCGAGCGGTTCGAGGATGCCAGCACCATTGCCGACCATCTGAACAACAAGCGTACCGTGGTGTTGAATCTGGAGTCCACCAACAAGGAGGTCTCCCGCCGTCTGGTAGACTTTTTGTCCGGCGTGGCCTATGCCAACAACGGCCAGATCAAGCGCGTAGCCAACAGTACCTTTATCATTACCCCGTACAACGTGGATATCATGGGCGACCTGCTGGACGAGCTGGAGAACAATGGCGCATTCTATTGATCCGGCAACCGGCGCGGTGCGGGGCTTTGTGCCCGCCCGCAATGATGAGGAACGCTATCTCATGCGGCATATCGAGGATCTTGCCGATGCGGCTTTTTCCCGCGGCATAGCCCGGTACTCTGCATTCCTCAGCGACCGGGAACAGGATCTTGCCCGGGCGGCACTGGGACGTGCCGGTGTGCGGGACGGCTGGCGTTTTGACGGCGGCTGGCCCGAGGCCGAGCGCCGGGTGCTCTGTCTGGAGCCAGAGTACAGCTACGGCGAGTGTCCGGTGCGCTGCGTACAGCTGCAATGCCGGGCACTGCCCGGTGCGGCGCTCCCTGTGCACAAGGACTATCTGGGCAGCCTGATGGGGCTTGCCCTCAAACGCGAGGCACTGGGCGATATCCTGCTGCCTGCCGATGCGCCGGGCACAGCCTATGTGTTCGCGCTGGAACCGGCGGCAAAGCTCATCTGCCGGGAGCTGTGTCAGGCGGGGCGCACCGAGGTGTCCACCCGCCTGCTGGAACCGGAAGAGATCCCGGCCTTTCCTGCACCGGAGCGGCAGCTGCTCACCGCCACCGTGTCCTCCCTGCGGCTGGACGCGGTGCTTTCTGCCATGCTGCACGTCAGCCGCGGCACTGCTGCGGAGCTGATCGAAGCGGGCAGGGTAGAGATCAACCATCTGCCGGTAGAAAAACCCCACGCCCCCGTATACGAGCAGGATGTGTTCACCGTGCGCGGCAAGGGCCGCTTCCGGCTGACTGCATTGCCCGGAAAAAGTAAAAAAGATCGTTCGATCATTGAGTTCTTTCAATATTAAAAGCTATGGGAGGAAATGACTATGCTGACTCCGCAGGATGTCCGCTCTGTACAATTTGAAAAAAACCTCCGCGGCTACCGTACAGAGGACGTGGACCGTTTTCTGGACAAGGTCGAGGAGCAGCTGCAGCAGAACGATGCGCAGGCAGAGCAGCTGCGCAAGCAGATCGCTGATCTGACCGCAGAGAACCAGAAGCTCAAGGGCGAGCTGCAAAGCTTTGAGGCTGACGGCGATATGCTCAAGAGCGCGCTGATCAACGCCCAGCGCATGGGCGAAAACGTGATCCGCGAAGCAAACCAGAAGGCCGAGGAGATTATCCACCGCGCAAACCTGCGGGGCGATGATATCATCCGCGACGCCAACGAGCTGCTGCAAAAGGCAAGCGACCGCGCAGACGAGATCGAGAACGAGGCCAACGAGAAGCGTCTGGCTGAGGAGCGGGAGTACGACCGCGTCCGTCTGGAGGTCACCCGCTTCAAGGCGGATGTGCTCAATTTGTACCGCAGCCACGTGGAGTCTTTGAGCCGTCTTCCGGAGTTCCAGAAGGAAACCAAGGACGCTGAAAAGGACGTCCCCACACAGGACGCAGAGCCTGCGCAGGAAGCTGCCGCAGAGCAGCCCGCCGCACAGCCCGAGACTGCCCCCGCAACCGATGCCGCAGCAGCCCCGGCCGAGCAGCCTGCCGCTAAGGCTGCAGAACCCACCGAAACCACCGAACCTGCCGCCCCTGCCGATGACGACAAGGCGGCTGACAGCAGCGAGGATTTCTGGGCAAAGGACGAAAGCCAGCTCAAGCTGGACCCGCCTCCTGCTGATATGAAGCCGGACGAGCCGGACTATGATGCTTTTCAGGGCGTCAAGTTCAGCGAGTAAGGCACCCAACGCAAAAATAGAGGAGAGTGTAAACCATTGGCTAAGAACAAATCGCAGTACGACAGTACGCTGAATCTGCCCAAGACCCTGTTTGAGATGCGCGCCGGTCTGCCCAAAAAGGAACCGGTCATGCTCAAGGATTGGGAAGACAACGACCTGTACAACCAGCTCATGAAGCACAACGAGGGCAAGCCCCAGTTCATTCTGCACGACGGCCCTCCGTATGCAAACGGCAACATCCACATGGGCACCGCCCTGAACAAGATCATCAAGGATATCATCATCCGCGAAAAGAACATGGAGGGCTATCAGGCTCCCTATGTGCCCGGCTTTGATACCCACGGCCTGCCCATTGAGTTGAAGGCTCTGTCCTCGGTCGGCGACAAGAAGAAGGACATCTCCAAGCTGGAGCTGCGCCAGATCTGTGAAAAGTTTGCCACCGAGCACATTGATATCATGAGCGACCAGTTCAAGCGTCTGGGCGTCATCGGTGACTTCGAGCACCCCTACCTGACCCTGAAGCCGGAGTTTGAGGCACGTCAGATCGAGATCTTCGGCGAGATGGCCAAGAAGGGCTACATCTACAAGGGCCTGAAGCCCGTGTACTGGTGCCCGGACTGCCGCACTGCACTGGCAGAAGCCGAGATCGAGTACGGCGAGGACGACTGCGATTCCATCTTTGTGCGTTTTCACGTCTCGCAGGATCCCAACGGTGTGCTGGCAAAGTACGGCATCCCCATGGATAAGACCTACTTCGTCATCTGGACCACCACCACCTGGACCCTGCCCGCCAACGAGGCAATCTGCCTGAACGGTCAGTTCGAGTACTCTTTCGTCAAGATCGGCGAGGAGTACCACATCATGGCTACCGATCTGGTCAAGAGCGTCATGGACGCCTGCCACATCGAGAACTACGAGATCGTGGGCGAGCCCGTTTCCGGTGCTGAGTTCGAGCTGATGCGCTACAACCACGTCTACCTGCCCAAGGAGGGCTGGGTCATTCTGGGTGACCACGTCACGCTGGAAAGCGGTTCCGGCTGCGTTCATACCGCAGGCGGCCACGGCGTGGACGACTTCAACGTCTGCCAGAAGTATCCGCAGGTGCCCATCACCGTGCCCGTGGATGACGGCGGTTACCTGACCGAGTTGGCCGGTAAGTACGCTGGGCAGCGCGTGTGGGCAGCCAACAAGACCATTCTGGCCGACCTGACTGCTTCCGGCGCTGTGATGGGTCAGGTGCACATCAAGCACCAGTACCCCCACTGCTGGCGCTGCCACAACCCCATCATCTTCCGCGCTACCGAGCAGTGGTTCTGCTCCATTGCCAAGTTCCGCGAGGACGTGTACAAGGCCATTGATACCGTCACCTGGATGCCGGATTGGGGTCATGACCGCATGACCGGCATGGTGCGTGACCGCAACGACTGGTGCATCAGCCGCCAGCGCACTTGGGGCGTGCCCATCCCCGCCTTCTACTGCAAGAAGTGCGGTACCTACCACATCACCGATGCTACCATCAAGGCTGTCAGCGCCCTGTTCCGTAAGGAAGGCTCTGACGCATGGTATAAGTACGATGCCAAGCAGATCATCCCCGCAGGCGAAGTGTGCGAAAAGTGCGGCGCTTCCGAGTGGGAGAAGGACTCCGACATCATGGATGTCTGGTTTGACTCCGGCTCTACCCACGCTGCCGTGCTGGACGAGCGTCCCGAGCTGCGTTTCCCCGCCGATATGTATATGGAAGGCGGCGACCAGTTCCGCGGCTGGTTCCAGTCCAGCCTGCTGACCAGCGTTGCAAGCAAGGGCTGCGCACCCTATAAGTCCGTGCTGTGCCACGGCTGGGTGGTGGACGAGCAGGGCAAGCAGATGCACAAGAGCGCCGGCAACGGCGTGGAGCCCAGCGAGATCATCAAGGACTACGGCGCTGATATCATCCGTCTGTGGGTGGCTTCTTCCGATTACACCGTGGACGTGCGTGCCGGTAAGAACATCTTTAAGCAGCTCAGCGAGGCTTACCGCAAGATCCGCAACACCGCCCGCTTCATTCTGGGCAATCTGGACGGCTTTGACCCCAACACCGATTGTGTGGCAGACGACCAGCTGCAGGATATCGACCGCTGGGCACTGGCTGCGCTGGATGACCTGATCGTCAACACCAACGCAGGCTACGCTGTGTACGACTTCAACAAGGTCTACCACGCCGTGTACAACTTCTGTGTGGTGGCCATGTCCAACTTCTATCTGGACGTCACCAAGGATCGCCTGTACTGCACCAATGGCGCAGCCCGCAAGGCAGCCCAGACCACCATGTACAAGATCCTTGTCGCTCTGGACAAGATCATTGCCCCCATCCTGTGCTTCACCAGCCAGGAGATCTGGGACTTCATGCCCAAGACCGAGGGTATGAACAAGTATGTGGTGTTCGAGCAGATGCCCAAGGCTGGCCAGTACGCCGCCGACGATGCCTTCAAGGCAAAGTGGGAACAGCTCATCGCCGTGCGCGACGAGGTCAAGAAGGTACTGGAGCAGGCCCGTGCTGAAAAGCTGATCGGTGCTTCTCTGGAAGCTTCCGTCATCCTGTACTGCAACGATGCCGTCTATGACCTGCTGAACAGCATCCCCATGGACGAGCTGGCCGACCTGATGATCGTCTCCCATGTGGAGCTGGTCAAGGGTGAGGGCGGCGCTGCCAGCGCTGTCGAGGGCTTGGGCGTTGCAGCTGCACACGCCACCGGCGACAAGTGCGAGCGCTGCTGGAAGTACTCTGCTTCCATCGGCAGCCACCCCGCACACCCCACCCTGTGCGCACGCTGCGCCAGCGTTGTGGAAGCATAAGCGTCCCGCATAAATACAAATCTGTTTTGTAAAAGGGCGGCGCTCCCTTGACCGGGGAGCGCCGTTTTTTATAACAGAAACGAGGTAGCCAATGGCATTTATTCTTTTTAATCTGGCGGCTGTGGCAGCTCTGGTTGGCATCGACCAGCTGATCAAGCTGTGGGCGGTGCAGGCGTTGCAGCCAGTAGGCGCTATGCCGTTCATTCCCCATGTAGTGGAGCTGCGGTTCGTGCTCAATCAGGGCATGGCTTTCAGCCTGCTCAGCGGCAAGCAGCTGTTCCTGATCATTGCCACAAGTGCAGCGCTGCTGGCGGTGGCCTACGGCCTGTTTTTCCGCAGCCGCGGCAAACGCTTGCAGCAGGCAGCGCTGGTGCTGGTGCTGGGCGGCGGCATCGGCAACCTGATCGACCGCGTGCTCAACGGTGAGGTAGTGGACTACATCAACCTGCTGTTCATGCGCTTTGCCGTGTTCAATTTTGCGGATATCTGCGTTTGCGTGGGCGTGGCACTGTGGGTGCTGGTGATCTTTCTGGACGAAGTCCACGCCGATGATGCCGCCAAGGAGCAGTAAACCATGGAACAGCGTGAATTTATCGTAGAGCAGGAGACTGCCGGCCAGCGCATCGACCGCTTTCTCAGCGGCGAGGACACCGGCCTGTCCCGCTCGGCGCTGCAGGCGCTGGTGGCCGAGGGGCATGTGCAGTGCAACGGCAAAACCGTTGCAAAAAGCCTGAAGCTCAAGGCAGGGGACACCGTGCTGCTGGAGATCCCGGACGCAAAGCCCATCGAGGCCGTGCCGCAGGATATCCCGCTGGACATCTTCTACGAGGACGCCCACCTGCTGGTGGTCAATAAACCCAAGGGCATGGTGGTACACCCTGCACCCGGTAACCCAGACGGCACGCTGGTCAATGCCCTGCTGTGGCACTGCAAGGGCAGTCTTTCCGGCATTGGCGGCGAGATCCGCCCCGGCATTGTCCACCGCATTGATAAGGATACCAGCGGCCTGCTTGTGGTGGCAAAGGACGACGCCACCCACATCGGGCTTTCCCAGCAGATGGCGGTGCACAGCGTAGAGCGCGCCTACCAGACGGTGGTCTACGGCGGCTTTGCGCAGGATGAGGGCTTTGTGGAAGCAAACCTTGGCCGCAGCAAGACCGACCGCAAAAAAATGGCAGTCTACCCGGCCACCGAGCCCCACACCAAGTATGCCTACACCGGCTATAAGGTGCTGGAGCGGCTGGGCGAGTTCACCCTGCTGGAGTGCCGCCTAAAGACCGGACGCACCCATCAGATCCGCGTGCACATGGCCTCTATCCACCATCCGGTGGCAGGGGATCCGGTGTACGGCCCCCACAACTGCATCACCAGCCTGCACGGCCAGTGCCTGCACGCCAAAACACTGGGCTTTATCCACCCCATCACCGGGGAGCAGCTGCGGTTCGATTCTGAGCTGCCGGACTACTTTACCCATTTTCTCGCAACTCTCAGGAGGAAAAACACATGAACGATTCTCTGGCATCCACTCTGGTGCTCTGTGATCTGGATAACCTGCTGCTGGGCGAGGATGGCAATCTGACCCAGGTGGTGCGGGATGTTTTGCAATTGTTCAGCAGCCGTGGCGGCAGACTTACCGTTTTTTCGCAGCGCTCTCCGCGCGCGGTGCGCTCCATTCTGGGCAGCGTGCGTCTGGCAGCGCCTGCGCTGGTGTGCGGCGGCACCATGGCCTACCACTATGCCGACGGCAACCGGGTGCCCCTGTGCAGTTTTGCCCAGCAGCAGGAACTTTTTGCCTGCCTGCCGGATACCCCCGGCGTTGGTGTTGCCGTGCAGATGCAGGACGGCACCACCCGGGTGCTGCGCATGAGCAATGCACTGGAACGCCATCTGCGGCAGGAGTGGACCCCCTATCTGCTGGCGAACGCCGCCGACATCCGCCCCGAGCAGGTGCTGCGGGTGCTGCTGTATCAGGACAGCAAGTCTGTGCCCCTGATCTCGCTGGCCGAAAAGGCCATCGGGGATCGTGTTGCCCTGCTGGGCGAGCGTATCGCCCCGGACACCCTTGTCCTCACCCCGAAGCGCATCTCCGGCCGGGAAATGCTGGACACCGTCTGCGCCATGGCACAGGTGGGTGCAGAGCAGGTCCTTGCGCTGGCAGGCGGTCAACCCATGCTGGAGCTGGTACAGGCTGTGGAGCACAGCGCAGTGGCAGCCGACGCCCCGGCAGAGCTGCGCCTTGCCGCCGAGCAGATCACCCTGACGGATGCCGCCGGTGGTGCTGCCGTGGAGGTTTTGTACCGCATGGTGCGTGCTGCTGAAAAATCCGTGTAAAATTTGTGCAAAGCCCTCTGCAATTTTCCCGCAGAGGGCTTTCTTTTTAACAAAGAATCAGGTAGAATGGGAGAAGAAGCCTATGCAAAACAAAAAGCGCCGCGAAGGGGTGTTCCTGCTGCTGTGCCTTGCCGCCGCAGGGGTCTGTGCAGGGCTGGCGTTCTGGTTTGCAGTGCCGCTGCAAGCGCAGACCCCGCAGACGCTGCCGGACACAAGGGAACTGGCAGCGTATACGCAGGTAGAGCTGAATACAGCCGATGCAGATGCCTTGTGCACCCTGCCCGGTGTTGGCCCCCGCAATGCACAGGCCATTCTGGACTACCGGGCGCAGCACGGCCCGTTTGCACAGGTGGAGGATGCCGCGCAGGTGCCGGGCATTACCCAGGCAATGGTGGATTCATGGGCAGGGCAGGCGTATGTCCGCTAAAAAGGGCGTAGCCCGCTTTCTGCCTTGGTCAAAGAGGAAATATGGAGATTTATTGTTATGAGTGACGAATCGATCTTTATCAACCGCGAACTGAGCTGGCTGGATTTCAACCGCCGCGTTCTGGCACTGGGCAAGGACAAGAACGTCCCGCTGGGCGAGCGGATCAAGTTTCTGGCAATTTACGGCTCCAATCTGGACGAGTTTTTCATGGTGCGCGTGGGCTCTTTGCAGGAGCGCGCAAACCTTGAGCAGAGCAAGACCAAAAAGGAAAAGCGGGAAAACAAGACCAACATGACCGCCGCTGAGCAGCTGTCCGCCATTATGCCCAAAACGGCGCAGCTGCAAGAGGAGTACGATAAATTCTACGCAAAGGCGCTGGAAAATCTGGCAGAGAATGGTTACCATAAGGTAGATTTCGATCACCTGACCAAGGAGGAGGAGCATCTCTGGAAAAAATACTTCCAGTCCGAGCTGTTCCCCATCCTCAGCCCGCAGATCGTGGATAACCGCCATCCGTTCCCGTTTTTGCGCAACAAAGAGATCTACCTTGGCGTGCTGCTCAAGGAAAAGCACACGCAGGAGCAGAGCCTTGGTATCGTGCCCATCTCCAGCCAGATGGAGCGGATGCACTTCATCAAAAAAGATGGTGCTGTGCAGTTTGCCCTCACCGAGGAATTGGTGCTGCACTATGCGTCCAGCATCTTCGGCAAGGATTCCATACAGGAAAAATGCCTGTTCCGGGTCACCCGCAACGCGGATATCGACGTAAAGGAGGGCATGATGGATCACGATATCGACTATCGTGAGATCATGACCGAGCTGCTCCGGCGCCGCCGCAAGCTGGCGGCTGTCCGTCTGCAGATCACCCCCGCCCCGGCACCGGAGGTGGAGCGGCTGCTGTGCAGCCGTCTGGAGCTGACCCGCAAGCGGGTATTTCTGCAAAAGAGCCCGCTGGATCTCAGCTTCTTCTTCAAGCTTTCCGGCCGCATGGAGACCGAGGGTCACCCGGCGCTCTTCTACACCCCTGCACGCCCCATGCTGCCGCCGCCGGATTATGATCTGGCCACCGAGGTACAGAAGCATGATGTGCTGCTCAGCTACCCGTACCAGTCCATTCGTCCCTTTATCACCATGCTCAAAAAGGCCGCACAGGACCCGGACGTCATCTCCATCAAGATGACCCTCTACCGCATGGCGCGGGAGTCCCAGATCGTGCAGGCACTGATGGAAGCCGCCGAAAACGGCAAGGAAGTGGTGGCGCTGGTGGAATTGCGCGCCCGCTTTGACGAGCAGAACAACATCGACTGGTCCAAGCAGCTGGAAAGCGCAGGCTGCACCGTCATCTACGGCTTTGAGGACTATAAGGTGCACTCCAAGCTGACCCTCATCACCCGCAAGGGCGCAGAGGGCTACTCCTACATCACCCAGATCGGCACCGGCAACTACAACGAAAAAACCAGCGAGCTGTATACCGATTATTCCTTCATCACCGCAGACGAGCGCATCGGCGAGGAAGCCTCCAAGGTGTTCCGCAATCTGGCTGTGCAGCAGCTCACCGAGGAAAGCGACAAGATGCTGGTTGCCCCGCTGCGCTTCAAGAGCGTGCTGCTGGACGAGATGGATCACGTTATCGCTGCCGCCCGCATGGGTCGCCCGGCTTCCATGATCCTGAAAAACAACTCCATCAGCGACCGGGACATCATCCTGAAATTGCAGGAAGCCAGCTGCGCCGGGGTGCGCATTGATATGATCGTACGCGGTATCTGCTGCGTGCGCGCAGAGGTGCCCGGTAAGACCGAGAATCTGCACATCCGCAGTCTGGTGGGACGGTATCTGGAGCATGGCCGCATTTACAGCTTCTTCGATGGCACCCACACCCGTATCTACATTGCCTCCGGCGACTTCCTCACCCGCAATACCGAGTGCCGCGTGGAGGTGGGCGTCCGGGTGGAGGACCCTGTTCTGGTGCAAAAACTCACCGATATCCTTCAGTTGCAGCTGCGGGATAACGTCAACGCCCGGGTCATGGAAGCTAACGGTAACTACCAGAAGGTGAAGCCCGCCGAGGGTGAACCGCCGGTCAACAGCCAGATGGGTATGTACGAGCTGCTGCGCAACGATTGGCAGCGCTCCGAACCGTGGAAGTGCACCACCGCCGCCCCGGAAACGGAAAAACCGGCGGCAGTCTGTCAGGAAGTTACCGTGGAACAGCTCAAACAGGAGCTGCCCCATGTGTTCCAGCCTGCACCGGAAAAGGCCGAGAAGGCCGCCCCGGCGGCACAGCAGCCTGACCACTACGAGGCGCTGGAGCAGATGCTGAACAATAAGCCCCGCGCTGCGCAGCCCGCACCCAAAGCTCCAGCTGCACCCCGCCCGGCTGTAAAGCCTGTTGTCATCGCACCCAAGAAAAAGAGCCTGCTGGAACGCATCGGAAGCTTTTTCCGGCGCTGATCGGTAAAATCATGTAAACCAAAGCCAGAGCCGCTGCACAAAAATTTGTGCGGCGGCTCTGTTTTTTTGTTTGTGTTCTCCCGACCGCCGCTTGTGCATACACTTTTCGGGATAGGAGGGCAGTGTTATGCGGGCAAAACGGAGCGGACAGGCAGCAAAACTATGCAGACGGCGGTGGGGCATCATGGCACTTGTGCTGGCGGGGCTGGCACTCTGTCTGCTGGCAGCTTTGCCGGTACAGGCCGCGTGGAACACGAAAAAATACTGCTTTCCGTTGGATACTGCGGCGTGGCGCATCTCGGATGCCTACGGCAAGCGGACAGACCCCTTTACCGGCAAGCCTGCGTTCCATCAGGGGCTTGACCTCGCCTGCGCAGCAGGTACGGCAGTGCGGGCGGTGCAGGAGGGCGTAGTGACTGCGGCGGCATACAGCCCAAGCTACGGCAACCATCTGCGCATCCTGCACCCGGACGGCTGCGAGACCCGCTATGCGCACCTGCAATACCTCTACGTCCGCCCGGGAGAGGTAGTACAGACCGGGCAGACGCTGGGTACGGTAGGGCAGACAGGCCGCGCCACCGGTGCGCACCTGCATCTGGAACTGTGGCGGCAGGGCACTGCCTGCGACCCAGCCGCCCTGCTGGAGAATGCCCCGTGAACCGGCTGCGGGTTGGGAAACTTGTATTCCGTGACCCGGTGCTGCTGTGCGGCGTGGTGTACCTGCTGCTCTACTTTGATGCCAGCGGCTTTCTGCGGCTGGGGCTGCTGGCGGCTGTTTTGCACGAGCTGGGGCATATTCTCGTTTACTCCATCCAGCAAAGGCGTCTGCCGGTCATCGAGGTGACCATGACTGGCTTTTGTATGCGCACGGCAGGGGAGAGGCTCTCCCCGCGCCAGCGCCTCGTGCTGGCTGCCGCCGGTCCTGCGGTCAATTTTGCCCTTGCCGGGGTATGGGCGGTGCGCCTTGCGCAAGCTGCCACCATCCGCGGCAGCGCGTTCTGGGCAGCGAATCTGCTGACGGGGCTGTTCAATCTGCTGCCGGTGCCGCCGCTGGATGGTGCACAGATGGCAGCGTGTATTCGGATGATCTGGCGGCAAAAATACGGAAAGTGCACACAAACCGCCGGAAACGATTGCAAAACCGGCACATTTGGGGTAAAATAAAAAGAACGCAAAAAACGGATTGTTTATGGAGGACCCGATGTTTGATCCCAAACTGAAAGAAGCACTGGGACGGGTGCAGAAGCCCGGCCGCTATACCGGCGGCGAGCCCGGCAGTATCTATAAAGAAAAGGACAAGGTGGATGTGCGCTTTGCCTTCTGCTTCCCGGATACCTACGAGGTGGGCATGTCCTTTCTGGGCGAAAAGATCCTGTACGAGCTGCTCAACAGCCACGAGAACTGGTGGTGCGAGCGCGCCTTTATGCCGTGGCTGGATATGAAGGCAGAGATGGAGCGCCTGCAGCTGCCGCTGTACACCATGGAGAGCAAAGACCCCCTTACGGCCTTTGACGCTGTGGGCTTTACCCTGCAGTACGAGCTTTCCTATACCAATATCCTTGCCATGCTGGACTTGGCAGGCATCCCGTTCTACTCCAAAGACCGTGACGACCGCTGGCCGCTGATCGTAGCGGGCGGCCCCTGCGCCTGCAACGCGGAGCCCATCGCGGATTTCTTTGATGTCATCCAGCTGGGCGAGGGCGAAAACCAGCTGCCCTCCATCTGCGCCGAGATCGAAAAGGCCAAAAAAGAGGGCATCTCCAAAAAGCAGCTGCTGCTCAACATTGCCAAGATCCCGGGCGTGTACATCCCGGCCTTCTACGATGTCACCTACCACGAGGACGGCAGAGTGAAGGCCATCACCCCCAACGAGCCGGGCATCCCCGCGCGCATCACGAAGGCCATCATCAAGGATCTGAACCAGTTCGCCCCGCCTACAAACTTTGTGGTGCCCATGGTGGGTGCCATTCAGGACCGCGCCAGCATCGAGGTGCTGCGCGGCTGCGTGCGCGGCTGCCGGTTCTGTCAGGCGGGCTTTTTGTACCGCCCCATGCGCCAGCGCGATGCCAGTCTGCTGAACAAGGCCGCGCAGGATCTGTGCGCCAACACCGGCTACGAGGAACTGAGCCTTTCCAGCCTTTCCACCTCCGACCACGGTCAGCTGGAAGAGCTGCTGGACGATCTGAATGAGTGGGCACCCAAGGAGCACGTCAGCCTGTCGCTGCCCTCCCTGCGCGTAGACAACTTCTCCCAGAGCCTCATTGAAAAAACCACTAAGGTGCGCAAGAGCGGACTGACCTTTGCCGCCGAAGCCGGTACCCAGCGCCTGCGCAACGTTATCAACAAAAACGTCACCTGGGACGAGATCGAAAAGACCTGCACCATCGCCTTCAACGCAGGCTACACCTCGGTCAAGCTCTACTTCATGATGGGTCTGCCCACCGAGACCATGGAGGATATCGAGGGCATTGCCGAGACCGCCCAGAAGGTGGTAGACCTCTACTACAAGAACACGAATCACGCCAAGGGACGCGGCGTGCAGGTGACCATCAGCTGCGCCTGCTTTGTGCCTAAGCCCCACACCCCCTTCCAGTTCGTGCCAATGGATACTGCCGAGACCCTGCAGGCCAAGCAGAAGCACCTGCTGGAAAGCGTGCACAGCCGCAAGATCAAGGTGAACTACCACGACAGCACCACCAGCTTCCTGGAGGGTGTGTTCGCCAAGGGCGACCGCCGCCTTGCACCGGTCATCGTGGAGGCGTATAAGCGCGGCTGCTACTTCGACGGCTGGGAAGAGTGCTTCAAGTACGATACATGGATGCAGACCTTTGCAGATATGGGCATCGACCCCGCCTTCTACTGCCAGCGTCCCATCGCGCTGGACGAGGTGACCCCGTGGTCTCACATGGACTACGGCATCACCCACGAGTATCTGGTGCGGGAGTACAACAAGGCTCTGGCCGCCCAGACCACCCCGCCCTGCAACCGTGCCTGCAATGCCTGCGGTGCCAACCATCTGTTAGGAGGTCCCTGCTTTGATTACAGTCAGAATCTCGTTTGAAAAGAAAAATGAAGCCTCCTATATCTCCCTGCTGGATCTGCAGCGGGTGATGCAGCGGGTGCTCAAGCGCAGCGGTCTGCCGGTGTGGCATACGCTGGGCTTCAATCCCCATATCTACATGACCTTTGCCTGCCCGCTCTCGCTGGGGCAGGAGAGCGAGTGCGAGTGCGTGGACGTCAAGACCGAGGCCGAAGCCCCGGATTTTGCCCAGTGGCAGACCGCCCTCAACGCCATTATGCCCGCCGGTATCCGCGTTACCCGGGTGGCTCCGGTGGAGATGAAGGCGGACAGCATCGCCTTTGCCTGCTACCGCATCAGCTACCCGGCGGCTGCCGCTGCGGTGCTGGAGCAGTACAATGCACTGGAGACAGCCCCTGTGGAAAAGCATAGCAAGCGCGGCAAAAAGATCGTGGACCTCAAAGAGCATATCCCGCAGCTGCGCTATACCGCACTGGGGGACACCGTGCAGATAGAACTGTGCCTGCCCGCCTCTCAGGAGCTGAACCTGAACCCCTCGCTGCTCACCGGCTTTCTGGAAGAAAAGTTCGGTCTGCCCGCCGCCAGTGCCAACATTCTGCGCACCGAATTTTTAACGGCAGACCGTCAGCTGTTTGCTTAAAGCGGCGCAAAAGTCTGTCTATCAGGCAAAACAGAAAATTTTTGCAAGATTTTTCGCTAAATTGCTTGCATTCAAGCCGGTTTTGTGCTATCCTATTAGGGCGTTAGTGTCCGCTGAGACCACAGCGGGGTTAATGACAAGTATTTATCATTAAACGGGCGGTCCTCTGACGGCTATGCCGTGCATGAACGTCTAAAAACAAATGGAGGATTCAAAAATGGACGCACTGAAGATTATTTCTGAAGGCAGCATCAAGGCTGAAAAGCCTCAGTTCAACGTTGGCGATACCGTCCGCGTTGATGTTCGTATCAAGGATGGCGACCGTGAGCGCATTCAGGCCTTCGAGGGCACTGTTATCGCTAAGAAGCACGGTGGCGTTGCAGAGACCTTCACCGTTCGCCGCGTGGCTTACGGTGTCGGCATCGAGCGTGTCTTCCCCATCAACAGCCCCTTCGTTGAGAAGGTCACTGTTGTCCGCAAGGGCAAGGTCCGCCGCGCAAAGCTGTTCTATCTGCGTGGCCGTACGGGCAAGGCTGCCAAGGTCAAGAACGATATTTGATCATCCCCGATTTGAAACCGGGAGAAAAGGGACAACTTGTTGTCCCTTTTTTCTTTTTCAAAGCCCGGGTGTGTGTATAAAATCAGGAAAGGCTGGTGGCTAAGCTATGGAAAAACAGCAGCAGTCTGCCCCCGCTGTGCGCGGGCAGGGCATACTGGAATGGTACGAGGCGCTCATCTCCGCAGCGCTGGTACTGGTGCTGATCTTTTCGTTTTTCTTCCGCATCATTCAGGTGGATGGGCGCTCTATGGTGCCTACCCTGACCCACGGCGATAAGCTCATCGTCTGGGCGGCGGGCTACACCCCCCAGCGGGGCGATGTGGTCATTGTGGATAGCTACACCGTTTATGGCAAGCCGCTGGTTAAGCGGATCATCGCCAAGGGCGGCGACACCATCAGCATCGACTACGACGCCGGTACAGTCACGGTGAACGGCGAGCTTTTGCAGGAGGACTACATTGCAGCGCCTACCTATCTGGGCTACGATGTGCAGTTCCCGTTCACGGTGCCGGAGGGCACCCTGTTTGTGATGGGGGACAACCGCAACGAATCGCTGGACAGCCGCTCCTCCTATGTCGGCTGCATTGATGAGCGTGATATTCTGGGCAAGGTGCTGCTGTGCTTTATGCCCTTTACAGATTTTGGGGTGGTAAAATGAACGAAATGGATACCCGCTTTGCAAACCAGTACAATATTCAGTGGTTCCCGGGCCACATGACCAAGACCCTGCGCATGATGGAGCAGGAGATCCAGCACGTTGATGCCAGCCTTGTGCTGCTGGATGCGCGCATCCCGCTTTCCAGCCTGAACCCGGAGATCGAGCGCATCACCGACCGCAAGCCCAAGCTCTATGCGCTGAACAAGGCTGACCTTGCCGACCCGGCTGTGACTGAGGAGTGGATCCGCTACTTCCACGCCGCAGATGCGGGCTGCGTGGCCATCAGCGCCAAGCAGAAGGGCGGCGCAAACGCCGTGAAGGTGGCTATTGAAAAGGAGCTTTCCGGCCTGCTGGAGCGCCGCCAGAACCGCGGCATGGGCGGCGCCAAAACGCAGGTGATGCTGTGCGGCATCCCCAACGTGGGCAAATCTACCTTTATCAACACCTTTGCCGGCTCTGCCCGCGCCAAGGCGGCAGACCGCCCCGGCGTGACCAAGGGCAAGCAGTGGGTCAGCACCGAAAAGTTCGATTTGCTGGATATGCCCGGCGTGCTGTGGAAAAAGTTCGATTCCAAGACCATCGCCTCCAATCTGGCCTTCATCGGCTCCATCAAGGACGATATTCTGGATGTGGAGGAACTGGCCATGAACCTGCTGGATGAGGTGCGCCGCAACTATCCCGACCTTGTGGCACAGCGCTACAAGCTGGATGCCGAAACGCTGGCGCTGCCGCCCTATGAGCTGATGGAAGCCATCGGCCGCAAGCGCGGCCTGCTGGTGCGCGGCGGCGAGGTGAACACTGAGCGCTGCGCCATCATGCTGGTGGACGAGTTCCGCGCCTGCAAGTGGGGACGCATCTCCTTGGAGCGCCCGCCGCAGCGGGATGATCTGGCAGACTTTGCCGAGGAGGACGAGGAATGAAGCGCCGCTCGGATGAGGAGATCTCCGCTCCGCTGTACGCCTTTGACGCCGAGGTGCGCAGTCAGTACGGCTGCTTTGCCGGTGTGGACGAGGCCGGGCGCGGCCCGCTTCGCGGCCCTGTGTGCGTGGCGGCCTGCATTCTGGACCCGGAAAACCCGGTGTACGGCATCAACGATTCCAAAAAGCTGACCGAGAAAAAGCGCGAAGCACTGTTTGACGAGATCTGCGAAAAAGCGCTGGCCTACCGCATCATCTTTGTGGGACCGGAGGTCATCGACCGGGAAAACATCCTGAACGCTACCATGGGCGGGATGCAGCAGGCGGTGGAAGAGCTGGACATCGTGCCCAATCTGGTGCTGGTGGACGGCAACCGCACCCCCGCAGGCTTGCAGATCCCGGCACAGCCGGTGGTCAAGGGCGATGCCACCAGTGCCAGTATCGGCGCAGCCTCGGTGCTGGCCAAGGTCAGCCGTGACCGCTATATGTTGGAGCTGGACAAGCAGCACCCGCAGTATCAGCTGGCAAAGCACAAGGGCTACCCCACAAAGCTGCATTACGAGCTGATCGCGCAGTATGGCATCCAGCCGTTCTACCGCCGCAGCTTCCTTAAAAAGCAGGGCTACTGGCCGGAGAGCGGCAAGTGAACCGCGCCGAGACCGGCCGCAGGGGAGAAGCTGCCGCTGCCCGCTGGTATCAGAAGCAGGGCGCGCAGCTGCTGGCGCATAACTATCATACCCGCATGGGAGAACTGGATCTTGTGCTGCGGGAGCCGGACGGCACCATCGTCATCTGCGAGGTAAAGACCCGCAGCCAAGGGATGCTGCAGCGCCCCGCTGCCGCCGTAGACCCGGCCAAGCAGCACCGGCTGATTTGCGCTGCACAAGGGTATTTGCAGCAGACCGGCCAAAGCGAAGAACCGGTGCGTTTTGACGTTGCAGAGGTAGTTCCTCTTGACAGCGGACGCTGGATGGTACATATTATAAAGGGTGCCTTTCTCTGCGAACCTTAGGCAGAAACCATGGCACCGGTGGGAAGTATGCGGCAAAACAAGGGTTTTGCCGTAAAACCGGGAACGTGCCCGGCACGTTCCGTGGCGAAAAGGAGCGATGACCATGCAGTTTTTCAGTACCAGAGATCAGAACCGCAAAGTAACTTCTTCTCAGGCGATCGCACAGGGACTGTCCGATGAGGGCGGCCTGTTTGTGCCGGAAAGTTTTCCGCAGGTGGATGTAAAGACTCTGTGCGGGCTGGATTATCCCGCGCTGGCAGCCGCCGTTGTGCGGGAGTACCTGACCGATTACGACCCCGCTTTCCTGACCGAAGCCACCCGCAGCACCTATGGCGCTGTTTTTGGTGGCAAGGCAGGCTATCTTGCCCCGGTGGAAGGGGATACCTATGCCCTGGAGCTGTGGCACGGCCCTACCTGTGCCTTTAAAGATTACGCCTTGCAGCTGATGCCCAAGCTGCTGGTGGAGGCCAAAAAGAATCTGGGCCGCACCGAAAAGACCCTGATCCTTGTGGCTACCAGCGGCGACACCGGCAAGGCTGCGCTGGACGGCTACCATGATATCCCCGGTGTGGAGATCGCTGTGTTCTATCCCACCGGCGGCACCAGCGAGATCCAGCGCTTGCAGATGGCAACGCAGGAGGGCGATAACGTTGCTGTGTACGCCGTGCGCGGCAACTTCGATGATGCCCAGACCGGCGTAAAGAAGGTGTTCGGCGATAAGGCCATCGCCGCCGAACTGGAAAAGCGCAATATCCGTCTTTCCAGCGCAAACTCCATCAACTGGGGCCGCCTTGTGCCGCAGATCGTCTACTACTTTGCCGCCTACGCTCAGCTGCTCAAGGCCGGTAAGATCGCCTTTGGCGACGAGGTGGATTTCTGCGTGCCCACCGGCAACTTCGGCGATATCCTCGCCGGTTATTACGCAAAGCAGATGGGTCTGCCCGTGGGCAAGCTGGTCTGCGCCTCCAACGAGAACAACGTGCTGACCGATTTCCTCACCACCGGTACTTACACCGCAAAGCGGGAGTTCTTCAAGACCACCTCGCCCAGCATGGACATTCTGGTATCCTCCAATCTGGAGCGCCTGCTGTACCATGTGACCGGCAGCGATGCCGAGGTGGCGGGCTTTATGCGGCAGCTGGCTGCCACCGGCAGCTACACCGTCCGTCCTGAGACGCTGGCAGCGATTCAGGAGAATTTCTCCTGCGGCTGGAGCAGCGAGGACGAGGTGGCAGGGGAGATCCGTTCCCGCTACGAAAAGGACGGCTACCTGTGCGATACCCACACCGCCGTGGCTTTCCATGTGGCTGCACAGAAAAAGCGGCAGGGCGTGCCCATGGTGGTGCTTTCCACCGCATCGCCCTTCAAGTTCCCCCGCAGCGTGCTGAGCGCACTGGGCAAAGCTGCCCCGGAAAACGATTTTGAAGCCATGCAGCAGCTGGAGGCTGCCACCGGTCACGCCGCACCGGCAAGCCTTGCCGCTCTGCGCAGCAAGCCGGAGCGCTTTGATACGGTCATTGCCCCGGCACAGATCGCTGAGGTGGCGCTGGGCTATCAGGCATAAGCTTCTGCGGACAGACAGAACAGGAGTAAACAGACTATGGCACTTTTTGTGCTTGGCGACCCCCATCTTTCTCTGGGCGCATCCAAGCCGATGGATATCTTCCCCGGCTGGAATGATTATGTGGACAGGCTGGAGAAAAACTGGCGCAAGCTCATCACCCCGCAGGACACCATCGTGCTGGCGGGGGATATCAGCTGGGCCATGCGCCTGACCGATACCCGCAAGGATTTCGCCTTTTTGCAGCAGCTGCCCGGGCAAAAGATCATCATGAAGGGCAACCACGATTACTGGTGGTCCACCGCCAACAAGATGAACGCCTACCTCAAGGCCGAGGGCTTTGACACCCTGCATATCCTGCACAACAATTCTTACAGCGTGGAGGGATACGCCATCTGCGGCACCCGCGGCTGGCTGTTCGATGTGGGGGAGCCCCATGATGAAAAGGTGATGAACCGCGAGATCGGCCGCCTGCGCATGAGTTTGGAGGCTGCGGAGCCCGGGCTGGAAAAGCTGGTGTTTCTGCACTACCCGCCAGTCTACACCGGCACCAGCGCCCCGGAGATCGTAGCCACCCTGAAGGAGTTCGGCATCAAGACCTGCTTCTACGGTCATCTGCACGGCAACGCCATCCGGTTTGCCGTGCAGGGCGAGGTGGACGGCATCCGGTACAAGCTGGTAAGCGCCGACGGCCTGCGTTTCTGCCCCTACCGCATCAATTAACGGCGGGATAAAAGGGCAAAAACGACAAAATTTAAAAATTTGGTATGGCAATTGTGTCCAGAGCGTGCTATAATAAGTTTTGACGCGATTGTTGCACCCAATTGAGCGCGCGCGTCCCCGCATTCCGTGTGCATACAGCAAGGACGTGGTGCGCGGTTGCCCCGGGCAAAAACTTCCTGCCCTGAGCAATAGAATATTTGAGTGGAGGATAAACAAATGAATCTCATCAAGTGTGAAAAGCTCGAGAAGAGCATGGCAGAACTGCAGTTCTCCATCGATGCAGAGGCTTTCAAGAAGGCTGTTGCCGATGTTTTCAAAAAAGAGGGTAAGAAGTACCCTGTGCAGGGCTTCCGCAAGGGCAAGGCTCCCAAGGCTCTGATCGAGAAGATGTACGGCGCAGACGTCTTTACCTACGACGCTATCAACGAGCTGTTCCCGGAGGCCTTCGAGGCCGCCGTTAAGGAAGCCGGCGTGGAGCCCGTGGGCCGTCCTGAGGTCACCGTGGATTCTGCCAGCGAGGCAGAGGGCGCTACCCTGACCGTTAAGGTCGCCGTCAAGCCCGAGGTCAAGGTTGGCAGCTACAACGGTCTGACCGTGGAAAAGACTGTCCATACTGTTACCGATGAGGCTGTGGACGCTGAGCTGAAGCGTGTGCAGGAGCGCAACGCCCGTGAGCTGACCCGTGAGGGCGCTGCTCAGAATGGCGATATCGCTGATATCGACTTCGAGGGCTTTGTGGACGGTGTCGCATTCGAGGGCGGCAAGGCTGAGCACTACAACCTGACTCTGGGCAGCGGCAGCTTCATCCCCGGCTTTGAGGAGCAGGTCGTTGGCCACTCCGCCGGTGAGGAGTTCGACGTGAACGTCACCTTCCCCACCGAGTATCAGGCTGCTGAGCTGGCTGGCAAGGCTGCTGTCTTTAAGATCAAGCTGCACGAGGTCAAGTACAAGGAGCTGCCCGCTCTGGATGACGAGCTGGCAAAGGATTGCTCCGAGTACGACACTCTGGACGAGTTCAAGGCTTCCATCCGCAAGAATAACCAGGAGCAGCTGGACAAGCAGGATGATCTGGCTGTCGAGAATGCTCTGGTCGATCAGGTCATCGAGAGCATGGAGGGCGAGATCCCTCAGGCAATGTACGATGTCCGCATGGACGAGATGGTCAACGACTTTGCTTTCCGTGTGGAGCAGCAGGGTCTGCGTCTGGAGGACTACCTGAAGTATATGGGCCAGTCCATGGAGCAGTTCCGCGCCGCTTTCATGCCGCAGGCTGAGAAGCAGGTCAAGATCGGTCTGGCTCTGGAGGCTGTTGCTGCTGCTGAGCACATCGAGGCTTCTGAGGACGAGATCAATGCCGAGATCAAGCGCATTGCTGACCAGTACAAGATGGAAGAGGACAAGGTTCGTGAGCTGATCAACCTTGAGGATCTGAAGCAGGATCTGGCTCGCACCAAGGCTATCGACTTCATCAAGAGCCACGCTAACATCGTGGAGAAGCCCGCAGAGGCTGAGAAGGCTGCTGACGCTGAGTAATCAGTGCCGGGCCCTGTAAAGCGCCGCAGGCGTTTTATCAAAGGTTGTTAAAATTGACCGGTACGGCTGAACTTTACAGGGGACCCGTATCGGTCAATTTTGCCAATAAACTTAAACCATTTCAGGAGGCGAACTTTATGAGTTTTGTTCCTTACGTTGTCGAGCAGTCGGCGCACGGGGAGCGTTCCTACGATATTTTCTCCCGTCTGCTGAACGATCGCATCATCGTGCTGAGCGAGGATGTCAACGATACCACCGCAAGCCTTGTGGTGGCACAGCTGCTGTATCTGGAAGGGCAGGACCCGGATAAGGACATCAGCCTGTATATCAACAGCCCCGGCGGTTCCATCAGTGCCGGTATGGCCATCCACGACACCATGCAGTATATCAAGTGCGATGTTTCCACCATCTGCATGGGCATGGCTGCCTCTATGGGCGCATTTCTGCTGGCAAGCGGCACCAAGGGCAAGCGCTTTGCCCTGCCCAACGCCGAGATCATGATCCACCAGCCGCTGATCGGCGGTCAGGGCGGCGGTCTTTCCGGCCAGACCACGGATATCAAGATCCATGCCGAGCACATGGTCTATATCCGCGATAAGATGAACCGGATGCTCAGCGAGTACACCGGTCAGCCGCTGGAAAAGATCCAGCAGGACACCGAGCGCGACAACTACCTTACCGCGCAGCAGGCAAAGGAATACGGCCTGATCGATGAGGTCATTGCCCACCGGTAAACCGCTATAATTTATCCAGGATAAGGAAAAACAGCTATGGCAAATAACAATTCCGGCAAAAACGATAAGGATCTGATTTGCAGCTTTTGCGGCAAACATCAGGACGAGGTTGAGCGCATGATCATTGGCCCCGGGGTCAATATCTGCAGCGAGTGCATCGGTCTGTGCCACGATCTGCTCTCTGACAAGCCGGATCAGCCCAAAAGTGCCCGTCCGGCTCGCGGCAGCGCAAGCCGCGCCCATGTCCAGCCCGCTGCTGCAGATCTGGATATCAACATCATGACCCCGGCCGAGATCAAGGAAGGTCTGGATCAGTATGTCATCGGTCAGGACGAGGCAAAGCGTGTGCTGTCCGTTTCGGTCTACAACCACTATAAGCGTATCCTCAGCGGTAAGGGCGGCGATGTGGAGCTGCAAAAGTCCAACGTGCTGCTGCTGGGTCCCTCTGGCGTGGGCAAGACCCTGCTGGCGCAGACACTGGCCAAGATGCTGGGCGTGCCCTTCGCCATTGCGGATGCTACCACCCTTACCGAGGCCGGTTATGTGGGTGAGGACGTGGAGAACATTCTGCTCAAGCTGATCCAGGCGGCAGATTTTGATGTGCAGAAGGCACAGATCGGCATCATCTACATTGATGAGATCGACAAGATCACCCGCAAGAGCGAAAACCCCTCCATCACCCGCGACGTGGGCGGCGAGGGCGTACAGCAGGCACTGCTGAAGATCTTGGAGGGCACTGTCAGCAACGTGCCGCCGCAGGGCGGGCGCAAGCATCCGCAGCAGGAGTTCATCCAAATCGACACCACCAACATCCTGTTCATCTGCGGCGGTGCCTTTGACGGTCTGGACAAGTATATCCTGCGCCGCACCGATAAGTCTGCGCTGGGCTTTGGCAGTGCGCTGAAGGATAACTCCACCGAGGCCGAGCGCGCTCTGCTGCGCAAGGTAGAACCCCACGATCTGGTCAAGTTCGGCTTGATCCCGGAGCTGATCGGCCGTCTGCCGGTCATCACCGTGCTGGATGATCTGGACGAGGATGCACTGGTGCGCGTGCTCAAGGAGCCCCGCAACAGTCTGGTCAAGCAGTATAAAGAGCTGCTGGGCATGGATAATGTGGAGCTTACCTTCACGGACGAAGCCCTGCACGCCATTGCCCGCAAGACCATCGAGCGCAAGACCGGTGCCCGCGGTCTGCGCAGCGTGATGGAAAGCATCCTGCTGCCTATCATGTACGAGGTGCCCAGCGATGCCACCATCATCCGCGTGACCGTGGACGAGGACACCGTGGAGGGCGGCGAGGCACATCTGGAATACGGTGCCGTGCGCAAGCGCTATAAAAATCAGGTCGCTCTGAGCTGACGGCGTTGCCGTACAGCAGGGGAGTGTACCTGCCTAAAAGCCCTGTTTCGAAAGCTTTTTGCTTTTGGCAGGGCTTTTTGCTTTCAAATTCTTGTTTCTGACAGGAAAATGTACTATAATAGTAAAGTGTGGATCGTGCGGCATGTGCTCTCTGGCAGGGGCATACCGCAAAAGACGAGCAATAGAATTGGGTAATAGGAAGTACTATAAAGGAGTGTGTATTCAATGGCAGATTATCACGAGATGGATCGCGCTGCGCTGACCGCTGAAAAGGCAGCGCTGGAACAGGCTTATAAACAGTTTCAGGCAAAGGGCCTGAAGCTGAACATGGCACGCGGCAAGCCCGGCCCCCACCAGATGGATCTGGCAATGGACCTGCTGAAGATGACCGACTACACCACGGATGCAGGCACCGATGCCCGCAACTACGGCGAGCTGGAGGGTCTGCACGAGGCTCGCGCCCTGTTTGCAGATGTGTTCGGCGTAAAGCCCAACGAGGTGTTCGTGGGCGGAAACTCCAGCCTGCAGCTGATGTATAACCTCATCAACATCGGTTATGTGTTCGGCTTCCCGGAGTCTCCCTGTCCGTGGTCTCAGGTGGAAAAGCGTAAGTTCCTCTGCCCGGTGCCCGGCTATGACCGTCACTTTGCCATTACTGAAGAGTTCGGCTTTGAGCTCATCAGCGTGCCCATGACCCCCAACGGCCCCGATATGGACGTTGTGGAAAAGCTCGTGGCAGAGGACGATACCATCAAGGGCATCTGGTGCGTGCCGCAGTACTCCAACCCCGATGGCTACACTTACAGCGATGAGACCATCGAGCGCTTTGCTAAGATGAAGACCGCCGCCCCGGATTTCAAGATCTTCTGGGATGAGGCCTACATCGTCCATCACCTGACCGAGGAGATCATCGAGACCCCCGTGCTGCTGAACGTGAGCAAGAAGTATGGCACGCAGGATCGCGTGTTCATGTTCACTTCTACCAGCAAGATCACCTTCCCGGGTGCCGGTGTTTCTGCCATTGCATGCAGTGACAACAGCATGAAGTATATGTGCAAGCGCTTTGCAGTGATGATCATCAGCTACGACAAGATGAACCAGCTGCGCCACGTCCGCTTCCTGAAGAACAAGGAGGGCGTTCTGGCACACATGGCAAAGCACCGCCGCCGTCTGGTGCCCTGCTTCGATGCCGTCAAGACTGCCTTTGCCGCCAACCTCACCCCCTGCGGCGATATTGCCCACTGGACCAACCCCAAGGGTGGCTACTTCATCAGCCTGTATGTCATGCCCGGTTGCGCAAAGCGCGTGGCAGACCTGTGCAAGGATGCAGGTCTGGTGCTGACTGGTGCAGGCTCTGCTTATCCGTACCACAAGGATCCGCAGGATTCCCATCTGCGCATTGCACCCACTTATCCCAGTCTGGACGAGGTGGAGACTGCTTCCGAGCTGCTATGCGTCTGTGTGCGTCTGGCTGTTGTGGAAAAGCTGCTGGCTGACATGGCCTAAGGCTTAAAATAATTTGCATATTCTCCTCTGCGGGGCTCTTTGCAGGGCTGGCAGGGGAGTTTTATCACAGAAAGGTCGGCACGACGGCTGCTCTGTGAGGAGAGGAACCGTCGGCAAAACTTGCGGTTCACAACAAAAACGGCTGCGGCTGCACAGCCGCCGCTTTTGGAGGTTCCCGACTTATGAAAACAAAAGGCAAAGCATGGCAGCTGGTCGTTACCGTGCTGCTGATCGTTGTGTTTGTCTACACCGCCTTTTTTGGCGTGGCGGCAAAATACGGCGATGTGACCACCACCTACATCAAGGGTGCAAAGGATATCCGCTTTGGTGTGGATATCAAGGGCGGCGTCAACGTCACCTTTGTACCCTCGGATGGCTACGATGCCACGGACGAGCAGCTGGATGCCGCCCGTCTGGTCATCGAGAACCGTCTGGTCGCGTTGAACGTGACCGACTACGAGCTGTATGTGGATAACAACTCCGACAGCCTGATTTTGGAGTTCCCGTGGCAGTCCGGCGAGACGGATTTTGACCCCGAGTCTGCCATTCAGGAGATCGGCACCACCGCCTACCTGACCTTCCGCGAGGGAGCCAGCAAGGACGGCGAGCTGATCCTTGACGGCTCCATGGTCGAAAGCGCTTCGGCGCAGTACGGCGCTGTGAGCAACGGCGGCAGTTCCGAGTATTACGTTGCCCTCAAGTTTACCACCGAGGGTGCCAAGGCTTTTGGCGATGCCACCACCAAGCTGGCCGCCGACAAGGGCAGCATCAGCATCTGGCTGGACGACGAGAACGTGAGCACCGCTACCGTCAACACCGCTATCACCGACGGACAGGCCATCATCACCAGTTCAGCCTCCAATCCCTTTACGCAGGATGCCGTGGTCAAGATGGCGCGCCAGATCAACTCCGGTGCACTGCCCTTTGCTCTGAGCGTGGACAGCTACTCCACCGTGAGCCCCAGTCTGGGTGAAAATAGCCTTGGTGCCATGGTGCTGGCAGGCCTGATCGCTTTTGCCCTCATCGTGGTGTTCATGACGGTGCTGTATCGTCTGCCGGGCTTTCTGGCCTGCATCGCGCTGGCCGGTCAGGTGGCGGCTACGCTGGCCTTTGTGTCCGGCTACTTCCCGGTGTTTGAAAGCTTTACTTTGACCCTGCCCGGCATCGCAGGTATCATTCTGGCCATCGGCATGGGCGTGGATGCCAACGTCATCACCGCCGAGCGCATCAAAGAGGAGCTGAAAAACGGCAAATCTCTGGATGGCGCACTGAAGAGCGGCTTTGCCCGCGGCCTGACCCCCATCATTGACGGCAATGTGACCATCGTCATCGTGGCCATCGTGCTCATGGGTGCCTTCGGCCCCTCAGATGGCCTGTTTGCCAAGGCAATGCACTTTGTGTTTTTCGCCTTCGGCCCCTCTACTGCAGGCACTATCTACGCCTTCGGCTATACGCTGCTCACCGGCGTGCTGCTGAACTTTGTGTTCGGTGTGTTCGCTACCCGTGTCATGATTCGCGGCGCAGCTGCCATCAAGGCACTGCGCAACCCGTGGCTGTACGGTGCTGCAAAGCCCGGGCAGGAAAAGACTGAAAAGAAGCCGGTGGATTTCGTATCCCTGCGCAAAAAGTTCCTGACCTTCTCTGCCTGCCTGATGGTGGTCATTCTGCTGTGCGCTGCAGTGTTCGGTGTGCATCTGGATACCGAGTTCACCGGCGGTGCCATGATCACTCTGTCCTACGAGGGCAGTTTTGATCAGTCCGCTGTGCAAAAGACCGCTGCTGCGGCGCTGGAAAACACCGGCCTGACTTTGCAGACCGGCGAGAACGTAGCCACCGGTGACCAGACCCTGAAGATCTCCATGCCCGGCACCGAGACCGTGACCACCGAGCAGGTGGAGAACCTGCTGGATTCCCTGAACGAGAACTACCCGGAAAACCAGTTTGCCCAGCTGTCCCTGAGCAACGTCAGCGCAGCCATGGGTACTAAGTTCCTGCAGAAGAGCTTGGTGGCTGTGGTGTTTGCACTGGTGCTCATTCTGCTGTATATCGCCCTGCGCTTCAGGAACATCGGCGGTCTGACCGGCGGTATGATGGCAGTGCTGGCGCTGGTCAACGACCTGATGGTGGTGTTCGGCACCTTTGTGCTGCTGCGCACCGCACTGGATGGCAACTTTATTGCCGCTATGCTCACCATCCTCGGCTACTCCATCAACGATACCGTTGTGGTGTACGACCGTATCCGCGAGAACCGTGCTCTCATGGGCAAAAAGGGCAGCTTTGAGGAACTGGTCAACCAGTCGGTCAACCAGTCTGCCCGCCGCACCCTGATCACCACCATCACCACCGTGATGGCACTGGGCGTGATGTGCATCGTGGCAAAGCTCTACGGTCTGGACAGCATCTTCACCTTTGCATTCCCGCTGATGATGGGTATGGTCAGCGGTGTGTACACCTCTCTGTGCGTTTCCACCTCGGCTTGGGTGCTGTGGAGCGAGCGCAGCAAAAAGAAAAACTGAGGCGGAGGAACAAAAGATGAAGTGCCCTTATTGCGGTGCGGAGGAATCCAAGGTGATTGACTCCCGCCCCACGGAAGATAACGAGCGCATCCGCCGCCGCCGCGAGTGCCTGAACTGCCACATGCGCTTTACCACCTACGAGGTGGTGGAAACAGTGCCGCTGGTGGTCATCAAAAAGGATAACTCCCGCGAACCCTTTGACCGGCAGAAGCTGTTCAACGCCATGCTGCGCGCCTGCGCCAAGCGCCCTGTCAGCTACGAAACGCTGGAGCACGCTGTCAGCAGCATCGAGCAGTCCCTGTTCAGCTCCTACGACCGCGAGATCCCCAGTGTGCGCATCGGTGAGCTGACTATGCAGGAACTGAAAAAGATCGACGAGGTGGCCTATATCCGCTTTGCTTCGGTCTACCGCCAGTTTGCGGATGTGGAAAGCTTCCTTGATGAACTGAAAAAGCTTGTGGGCGACCGTAAGGAAAATCAGTAAACTGTAATTTAAGACCGAGAGATGCTTTTGGGCGTCTCTCGGTCTGTTTTTGTTGTAAAAAATTGCTTGTCGCGGCCCGCAGGACGCGACAAGCGTGAAATATAATTTGCGCCGCTTACACCAGCCGCCGGGCGAGCCATTCCAGCCGCTCCACCTCCACTTGTGCGCGGCGCAGTTCGCCCAGTGCGTCCTCGGTGGCTTGCTGCTCAAGGTATCCGTCTGCCGCCCGCAGTGCAGCTTCCAGCTCCGTGTAGTCGGCCGTGCGCAGCAGATGGCTCATAGTTTCCCGCATGGTGTCGCACAACTCTGCGCCCTCGGCAAGCGCCTGCCGCGCAGTGGGAAAGTCCTTTTGCCGTACAGCCTCGAGGGCGCAGTCCAAGTCGGCTGAGATATCCTGCGCAAAGCCCTGCACCCGTCCGCTGCTGTAAAGGGATACCCCCAGCAGTGCGGCTACGATCAGGATACACGCATAGATCCGTTTCATTGTTTTCCTCCCGGCTGACGACCTTCCTTTTTCAGCAGAAAATAGTCCTCGGTCTCGTTGCCGATGAGCAGCAGGATCTCCTGCGGCAGAACGGTGTTTGCCGTGGCAGTGCGCTCCAGCCACGCACGGTCCTTGCCGCACCAGCGCAGATTATCCTCCAACACCTGCCCGTCCAGCACAAAGGGGATAGTGGCCTGTGTCTGCTGTACCTTCAACTGTAAATCGGCTAGGGTAGCCGCTTCCTGCTCCGGTCGCAGCGCTGCCGACAGCGTGCCGTTCGTTTCGATTACGGCGTAGGACACCCTGCGCGGGTCAAAGATATCCTTGCCGCGCAGTGCCTCCATCAGGTCGGCGGTGGTCAGCCGCAGCATCCGCAAAGCATTCTGGTCGATCTTTCCGTCCAGAATGACCGTTTTGGGACGCCCGGAGAGAAAATTGAAAAACTTCTGGCTGCGGAAGCTCACCACTGAACCCAACAGCTCCAGCGCCGCAATGAGAAACAGAGGAATCAGGCTGGCGGTGATGGGCACATCCTCGGATTCAATGGAGATGGACGCCAGATTGGAGATCAGGATGGTGGATACCAGCTCCTCCGGCTGCAATTCTCCCAGCTGGCGCTTGCCCATCAGCCGCATGGCAAACAAAACGCAGAGATACAGGATAATGGTGCGGCAAAGCAGCAGTTTCATGCACAAACCCTCCCGGTGCGGTGTGCGCGGCGTATTCCGCTGCGGCAAAGCGGGCATACTGCACACACAAAGGAGTGATGGATGTGCAGTTGCTTTCGCAAAGCCTTGCGGAAAACCTATCCGCGCTTGATGCTAGGTTTGGCAAATCGGCAGATTATTATGCGAAGAAGATCGTTTTGTACGGCTGTCCGGGGTGCATCGTAATGTTTGACGGTATGGCAAGCTTGGATTCGCTCTGGGAGCTGTTGCTGGACGCCGCCGGGCGGCAGTCTGCCTCTGTCCGGCTTACTGGTACGCAAACCTATGCGCATATCCTGCATGGCTCGGCGTTTCCGGCCGAAAGCACCCCAGTGCAGGATATGCCGCAGCTTGTAGCGCGGCTGACCGCCGGCATGGCAGTGCTGCTGTTAGAGGGGTGCAGCAGCGGCATTGCCTTCTCAGTGCAGGGGCTCAAATTCCGCTCGGTGGAAGAGCCCTCCGGCGAAGGCAACCTGCGCGGCAGCAGGGAAGGCTTTACCGATCTGCTGCGGGTAAATCTGAGCCTTCTGCGCCGTCTTGTCCGCACTGACACCCTTGTGCAGGAGGCCGCGCAGGCGCACACTTGCTGTAATACGGAGTACGCCCTTTGCTACTGCAAGGACCGTGCCGACCCCGCCATGGTACAGCGGGTGCGTGCCATTTTGCAAAGTGCAAGGCCGGAGCTGCTGCTGGATTCCAGCTATTTTGTGCCGTGGTTGCTGCCCGGCAAGGCACGGCTGTTCACCCCGGTGCACTACACCGAGCGCCCGGCGGTCGCCGCCGCGAAGCTCTGTGAGGGCAAGCTGGTAATTTTGGTCAACGGCAGCCCCTCGGCGCTGGTGCTGCCCGCACTGTTTAGCGAACAATTCGAGTGTCTGGATGATTACGCTTCCACGGCGGTATTTTCCTCTTTTTTGCGGGTGCTGAAGTATTTTTCTTTCTACCTTACGGTGTTCTTACCGGGGGTCTTTGTGTGCGTGGCGGTATATCTGCCGGAGCTGTTGCCCCCGCAGCTGCTGTATAAGATCGAAGCCGCCGAAAAGGCTACTCCGCTGCCCCTTTTTGCCGAGATGCTGCTGGTGATCCTGATCTTAGAGATCATCCGGGAAGCCGGGCTGAGGATGCCGCAGTCACTGGGACACTCGGTCAGTCTGGTGTCGGCGCTCATCATCGGCGATGCCGCCATTGCCACCGGGCTCATGAGCACGCCGGTCATCTTTGTGGCAAGCATCACGGCCATTGCAGTCTTTGTCACCCCGGCTCTGTACGAGCCTGCCACCCTGCTGCGCATCGGCGCGGTGCTGCTGGCGGGGCTTGCCGGGCCGGTAGGGCTGGCAGTGGCGTTTTTCGGCTTTCTGCTCAGCATCGTCAGCACCGAAGCACTGGGCGTGCCATACCTTGCGCCGCACCCGTTCCCGCAGCAGCCACTTTCCGAGGACGGTGTTCTGCGCCGCAACTACAGGCAGCTGTCCCGGCACTGGTTCAATATCTGGCAAAAGCGGGAGAGGAGGAAACGGCAGTCATGAAGCAGCACGCAGAACGTTTTACCCCGGCGGCGCTGACGCTGAGTATAGTCACAGCAGCGCTGGCAGACGGCATCCCGCAAAGCGTTCCGGTGCGCCGGGCGCTGTGGCTGGGCGCAGTCAGCACAGTGTGTCTGTGTGTCCTTTCTGCACTGGCAGCAGCGGCGCTGCAAAACAAAGCGCCCTCCTTTACGGTGCGGCTGGCGCTGACAGCCGGGCTTTTTATGGAGCTGGTGCACACTCTCGCGCAGGCACAAGGGCTGTGCACGGCAGAGTTTTCCTCCATGGCGCTGCTGGGCTTTCTGCCGCTGCTGCTCTGGGCAGGGTGGGGCGTCCGTCCCGCAAGCTGGAACGCCTCGGCGCGGGTGCTGTGGTGGTTTGCTGCTGTGGGCGGCTTGGTCTGCCTGTTGGGGCTTGCAGGGCAGCTGCACTGGTACCGGCTGTTTGCCCCGGCACAGCCGACTGGAGCAAACTGGAACGTACCGGTTTATGCAGAATATTTTGCCGGAGCCCTTCTGTGCAGTGCGCGGTCTGCCCACCGCACGGTCTGGCTGCCGGTATGGGGCTTTGCGGTGCAGGCTGTGGCTTTGCTGGGCGGTGCTTTACTGTTTGGCGGCAACGCATACCCGCGGCTGGAATTGCTGCGGGCGTGGAGCGGCGGCAGCTTTTCCCGCATGGATGCGCTGCTTTTGCTGCTGTGGCTGCTGTGCGCCGTCTATCGGGTGGCTATGCTGTGTACTGCTATCCGGTTGCTCTGGCAGCAGAAAATAGAGGTGCAGCCATGAGAAAACAGAAATCTTGCAAACTGCTGTATTTTCTGCTTGCAGGGTGGTGTCTTTTATTCCTGCGCTGCGAAAGCACGGAGAAAAGCATGGTGCGGGCGGTGTATCTGGCACAGACGGAGCAGGGGTATCAGACAGGGCTGCTCTATCAGGCACCGCAGGCCGCCGCCGATGCCGCCGATGCCTCTGCCGCATTGCAGTTTGTGCAGGCAGAGGGGCAAACGATGGAACGGGCGCTGGCCGCGGCAGAGCAGGCGCTGCCCCAAACCGCAAGCTACCGTCTGTGTGACTATCTGCTGCTGTCAAAAGCGGAAGAACCATTATTAACAGAGTACGAGCAGCTGGTGCTGCGGCGCGGCTGCGGACGCACGGCGGCAAGACTGCTTTGCGCAGAAGGAGAGGTGGACCACCTTGCCGCACAAACCGCTTTGCCGGATGCCCTGATGACACAAATAAAGGCCGCAGCGCCTACCGCGCCCCGGCTGTATGAGCACACAGAGCCGGGACTTCTGCCTATTTTACAATGGAATGCGGAAGAGGTGTCTTTGCAGGAGGGCGGTGTCCTGCATACCGTGGCGGGCAATACGCCCTTGTCCCCGGAGCGGGCCGAGATATACCGGCTTCTTACCGGTCAGGGCGGTACCCGGCAGCTCTGGCTGGAAGAGGAGCGCATCGGCATCCGGCGCTGCACCGTTTCGGTCACCCTGCAAAAGGCGCAGGTACTTGTGCGGCTGGATTGCCAGCGTGCCGCCTACAGCCCGCTGCCCACGCCGGCGCAGCAGCAACAGCTTGCAGCGCAGTGCACGGCGCTTTTGCAAGGCTGCTGGCAGGAGGGCGTGGATGTGCTGCACCTGCAAGCCCGAGAAGTGCTGCGGAGCGGCAATGGCGCAAGCTTTGACCCGACAAAAAACGCCTGCCCGCAATTGCGGACAGACGTGCATTTCATGCTGTATTAAGAGGCGGTGGGGAAGGTGACAGTAATAGTGGTGCCGACGTCCACCTGACTTTCCAGCTTGATGCGGGCGTTGTGGATGCGGGCAATGTGCTTGACGATGGCAAGCCCAAGCCCGGTGCCGCCGGTGGCCTTGCTGCGGCTCTTATCCACCCGGTAGAAGCGCTCGAACACACTGGCCTGTGCTTCCCGCGGGATGCCGATGCCGTTATCCGTTACGGTCAGGGAGCAGTGCCCGTCCCGGCTGCAGGCGGTAATGATCTGTACCTTGCCGCCCGGGCGGTTGTAGCGGATGGCATTGTCGCACAGGTTCTGGCACAGCTCATCCAGCAGCGCACGGCTGCCCAGCACCGGGGCGTTCTCGCCCAGATAGGTCAGGGAGATATACGCGCGGCGGGCGTTCAGTTTCTGGCGCTCCACGCACTCCTTGGCAACCTCCAAAAGGTCTACTGTTTCCATCACGGGGGCGTCCCCGGTCTCGCTTACGGTATCCAGCTTGGAAAGCTGCAAAATATCGTTGACCAGCTGGATCATGCGGGTGGCCTCGCTGTGGATCTTGCGGCCGAAATCCGGCACATCCTCCGGTTTTGCAATACCGGTCTCGATCAACTCCGCATAGCCGGAAATACTGGTCAGCGGGGTCTTGAGCTCGTGGCTGACATTGGCCGTAAACTCCTGCCGCATTTTCTCGTTGTTTTCCCGCAGAATACGGTCAGAATGGATGCTCTCCGCAAAGGGAATCAGTTCCCGGTAGGGCACATTTTCCTGAATATGATCCAGATCCTCGGTCATGTTCAGAACCGGCTGCACCAGTGCTTTGGTCAGCAGGGCAGCCAGCACCGCAGCGGCCAGCATCAGTGCCACACAGCTCAGCACGATGGCCGGAATGGTGGCATCATAGATGGACCACACGGTCTCGGCGTCCTGTGCCACGCGCAGCACATCCCCGCCGGAAAGCCGGAGCGCATAGTAATAGGTCTCGTAGCCCATAGTCTGAGAATCGCGGATGTCCCGGCCCTCGCCGTTTGCAATGGCATCACGGATCTCCGGGCGGGTCAGGTGGTTTTCCATGGGCTGGTCGGTGGCAGATTCAAACAGCACGCTGCCGTCCTGACTGATCAAGGTCACGCGCAGATCATCGGTCACAAAGGCACGCAGCTGTGTGGGGTCTCCGGTTTGCTCGTACCCGGCACACACAAGGTCGGTCTCGCGCTCCAAACCCGACCATGCCTGCGCCGTAAAGGCTTTATGGAATACAAAAATGCACAGCGCTGCGGTGAATATAAGCCCCAGAAAGCCCATCAGGAACAGCCGGTAGCTGATCTTTTCTTCCATGCTGTGCAGCTTCATTCTTCCTCGGCCTCCTCATCGGACAGCTTGTAGCCCACCTTGCGCACGGTACAGATGTAACGCCCCGCATCGCCCAGCTTTTTGCGCAGAGTGCGGATGTGCATATCCACGGTACGGCTCTCCACCGAGATATCAGTGCCCCACACCACCTGCAAAATGGTCTCGCGGGTCACCACCAGACTGGTGTTTTCCAGCAGCAGCCGCAGCAGGCAGTATTCCTTGTAGGTCAGCTCCACGGGGGTGCTGTTCACCGTAACGCTGTGGCGGGCGTTATCCAGCTGGATCTCGTGAAAAACCAGCACGTCCGGCCTTGTCTCCGGGGCAGAGCGCCGCAGTGCCACCCGCACCCGGCTGAGAAATTCCATGATGCCAAAGGGCTTTGCAATGTAGTCATCTGCACCGCAGTCCAGCCCGCGCACGGTGTCCAGTTCGCTGGATTTTGCCGTGACCATAATGATGGGCAGCTTGCGCAGCGAAGGAGTGTTGCGCAGCTTTTTCAGGATGGAAAAGCCGTCCTCGCCGGGCAGCATCACGTCCAGGATCACCAGCTCCGGCTCAGCGGCACGCATGGCCTGCCAGAAGGGCTCGGCGCTCTCAAAGCCCTGCACCTCGTAGCCGTTGGATTGCAGGGCGTACTGCTCCAGCTCCCGGATGGAAGCGTCATCCTCTACGATATAAATCATAACTCAGTTCTCCTCAGCAGTCTGTCCGTCCGGGAACAGATACCGCTCGCGGTAGCGGCCCAGACGGCGGTGGAATTCTTCGCTTTCCTTGGTGTCGTTGCCGTGGCGCAGGTCGTTCAGGTAGGCGTGGGTGTCAAAGCTGTCCTGTGCCACCTCGATCTGCGCAACTGCCACGTTGCTGCAATGGTCGCACACACGCTCGTAGTTGGTCAGCATATCGTCCAGCACAAAGCCGTACTCGATGGAGCAGCTGCCGGCCTGCAAGCGGGCGATGTGCCGCGCCTTGATGGCACGCACCAGCTCGTTGACCACAGCCTCCAGCGGCTCTACCTTGGAAGCAAGGTGCAGATCCCCCTTTCGGAAGGCATCGGTGGTGCGGCTCAGGGTATCCTGCACCGCATCCTCCAGCACCTGCAGTTCCTCCTGTGCATCCTTGGAGAAGTGAATCTCCTTCTGGTGCATCTCCTCGGCAGATTCCAACAAATTGACGGAATGGTCGCTGATGCGTTCAAAATCACTGATGGTGTGCAGCAGGGTGTTCACGCTCTGGCTGTCGGCGTGGTTCAGTTCCCGGCCGGACAACTTAACAAGATAGGTGCCCAGTGCGTCCTCGTACCGGTCTACCTTTTTTTCCTCGTCCCGCACCTTCTGGGCAAGTTCGTCGTTCCATTCGTGGGTCAGGCTCATGGCCTGCACCACACCCACACGGGCAAGCTCTGCCATTTCAGCGGTAGCGCCGCGGGCACGCTCCACAGCCACAGCGGGGGTGTTCAGCAGACGGTCATCCAGCAGAGCAAACTCCTCTTTTTCCGGGGAATCGGGAATGGTCAGGATGGCCAGCTTTTCCAGCCCGGTGGCAAAGGGCAGCAGAATGACGGTGGCCAGAATGTTGAACACCGAGTGCACCACTGCAATGCCCCAAGCCTCAATGGTGGTATTCACAAAGGCAAAGTGGCAGACTGCGTTGAGCCCGTAGAACCCAAACAGGAAGATGCTTACACCGATGATGTTGAAGTACAGGTGCACCATGGCAGCCCGGCGGGCGTTTTTATTTGCACCTACCGAGGACAGCAGCGCGGTTACGCAGGTGCCGATGTTCTGACCCATGATGATGGGGATGGCGCTGCCGTAGGTGATGACGCCGGTGGCGCTCAGCGCCTGCAAGATGCCCACGCTGGCGCTGGAGCTCTGGATGATGCCGGTGACCAGTGCGCCCACCAGAACGCCCAGCAGGGGGTTGGAGAAGCGGGTGAACAGGCTGGTGAACCATGCCTCGTTCTGCAGCGGCAGCACCGCGTTGGACATGGTGGTCATGCCGGTCATCAGCACGGCAAAGCCGATAAGGATGGTGCCCACGCCTTTTTTCTTCTCACTCTTACACATATACAGCAAAATGCCGATAAATGCAAGCACCGGACTAAAAGAAGTGGGCTTGAGCAGCTGGATGAACAGGCTGTCGCCCTGCAAACCGGAAAGGCTCAAGACCCAGCTGGTCACGGTGGTGCCCACATTGCTGCCCATGATCACGCCAATGGCCTGATGCAGCTCCATGATGCCGCTGTTGACAAAGCCCACCACCATAACGGTGGTAGCACTGGAACTCTGGATGACGGCGGTCACGCACAGACCCAGAAAAAAGCCCTTGAGGGGGTTATCGGTCAGTTTGCTGAGAATTTTCTGCAGCTGGCCGCCGGCCTGCTTTTCCAGTGCTTTGCCCATGATGTCCATACCGAACAAAAACAGGGCCAGACCTCCCAGCAGCGAAAAGACATTAAAAATGGTCATAAGTGTTTTCCTCACTTTATCTTGACGTGTTTTTCTCCTGTGCTTTAAGTATAGAAAAACAATGTAAAATCTGAAATCGACGAAATGTAAAACCCATGTAAAGTAAGAAAAATGTAAAAATCCTGTGCATGGGCTGCGATGCAGCGTCGGTTTCCCACCCACAGTACAAAAACAGCGCCCCGGGCGTTGTATTTGCCGCCGAATTTTATTATAATAGGAACAAGAGTGCCCGCAGCACAGCGCGGCAAGAGGATACAGGAGGAACCAGGATGGGTACGTTCAATGTTTCGCTTAAAACGCTGACCGACCGCGTTAGCATGGAAGTAGTATACACCCCCCGGGCGCTGGATGAGATCAGCGTGGAGATCGCCGAGGTCAACCGCCCGGGTCTGTTTCTGGCGGGCTACTATGATTACTTCGATAAGCTCCGTTTGCAGATCATGGGTCTGGCAGAAATGAACTTTCTGTCCGGTCTGACGGCAGAAAAGCGCTACGAGGCACTGGAACAGCTGTTCCGGCAGCAGCCCCCGGCGGTCATCGTCTGCCGCAGCGAGGAGCTGGAACCCTTCCCGGAAATGCAGGAGCTGGCGCAGAAGCACGCAGTTGCCTTGCTGCGCTCCAACGAGACTACCTGCACTTTGATGGGCAGCCTGATCAGCGTGCTGAACCTGGAGCTTGCGCCCCGCATCACCCGGCACGGCGTGCTGGTGGAGGTGTACGGCGAGGGCATCCTGATTTTGGGCGACAGCGGCATCGGCAAAAGCGAGCTGGCCATCGAGCTGGTCAAGCGCGGTCACCGTCTGGTGGCAGATGATGCCGTAGAGCTGCGCAAGGTGTCCAACCGCCAGATCATGGGCACTGCACCGGAAAACATCCGTCACTTTATCGAGCTGCGCGGCATCGGCATCGTCAACGTGGCCCGCGTGTACGGCGTGGGTGCCGTCAAGCTGAGCGAAAGTCTGGATCTTGTGGTGCAGCTGGAAGTATGGGACCCCACCAAGAACTACCAGCGCACCGGGCTGGAAAGCGAATACTACGACATTCTGGGTGTAAGCATTCCCAGCACCAGCATCCCGGTCTCTCCCGGCCGTAATCTGGCTGTGGTACTGGAGACCGCAGCCATCAATAACCGCCAGAAGAAGATGGGTTACAACGCGGCCAAGGAGCTGCTGATCCGGCTGGGGCTGGATGACAAAATGGACTGAACCTCTCTATAAAAAGGAGCCTGACCCTATGGAACAACTCAAGCAGCTGCTGACTGCAGCAGGCATTGCTTATAAAGAAAACGAGCCGCTGGCAGCGCATTGTACCTTTAAAATCGGCGGCCCGGCGCGGCTGTTCGTGCAGCCGGCAGATCGGGCACAGCTTTGCCGCGCCGTTGCCCTGTGCAAGGCGCAGGGCGTCCGGCATTATCTGCTGGGCAACGGCAGCAATATCCTGTTTGCCGACGAGGGCTACAACGGTGCGGTGCTGGATATCTCCTCCATGCAGGATACTGTGGAGGTGCACGGCTCGCAGCTCACCGCCGGGGCGGGCGTGCGGCTCTCGGCACTGTGCAAAACGGCGCTGGAGCACGGCCTGACCGGGTTGGAGTTTGCCTACGGCATCCCCGGTACGGTAGGCGGCGCAGTCTACATGAACGCCGGTGCCTATGGCGGCGAGATGAAGGATGTGCTGACCACGGTGCAGTACCTTACCGCCGAGGGCGAAATAAAAGAGGCAGCGGCATCGGAGCTTGACCTGCGCTACCGCCACAGCATTTTTGAAGAAAACGGCGGCTGCATCCTCTCGGCGCAGTTTACCCTGACCCCGGGCGAACCGGAGGCCATCCGCGCTAAAATGGACGAACTGATGGCGAAGCGGCTGGACAAGCAGCCGCTGGATAAGCCCAGTGCAGGCAGCACCTTCAAGCGCCCGGTGGGCGCTTTTGCTGCGGCTCTCATCGACCAGTGCGGTCTGCGGGGCTACCGGCACGGCGGTGCCGCCGTCAGCGAAAAACACTGCGGCTTTGTGGTGAACCTTGGCGGCGCAGCCTGCGCCGACGTGCTGGCGCTGTGCGAGGAAGTACGCACCATCGTAAAAGAAAAGACCGGCTACGATCTGGAAAAAGAGATCCGCGTAGTCCGCTGAACTGCGGGAATAGAGGGAGTGTGGAACACAGATGGAACTGTTGATCGTCAGCGGACTTTCCGGCGCAGGAAAGTCTGTGGCTATGAATGCGCTGGAGGATATCGGATATTTCTGCATCGATAACGTCCCGGCGGGGCTGCTGCCCAGCATTACGGCGTTTTCCAAGGCGGGCGACAACCAGCTGGAGCGGGTGGCGCTTTCCATGGACGTGCGAGGCTGCCGCAGCAGAGAGCAGATCGAAGCTGCCCTGCAGCAGTTGGACGAGCAGAAAACACCCTATAAGATCCTGTTTCTGGATGCGCCGGACGAGGTGCTGATGCGCCGTTACAGCGAGACCCGCCGCCGCCACCCTATCAGCATTGCAGAGGGTATCTCTACCCGGGATGCCTTTTTGAAGGAGCGGCAGATCCTGCAGCCCTTAAAGGAACGTGCAAACTATACCATCAATACCGGGCTGCTCTCCACCTCTCAGAATAAAGAGCGCATCTGCGATCTGTTCATGAAAAGCGGCGGGGCAAAAAACGCCATGCGGCTCACCATCATGTCCTTCGGGTTCAAGTTTGGTCTGCCGCCGGAAGCAGACCTTGTGCTGGATGTGCGCTGCCTGCCCAACCCTTTCTATGTGCCGGAACTGAAGCACAAAACCGGGCTGGATCAGGAGGTGGTGGATTTTGTCATGAGCCACCCCGAAGCACAGGAGCTGCTGCACCGGTACGAGAACTTTTTGCAGTACGCCCTGCCGCTTTATGTCAAGGAAGGCAAAAGCCAGCTGACCATCGCGGTGGGCTGCACAGGCGGCAAGCACCGCTCCATCACATTCGCACGCAAACTTGCGGAATACTGCACCTCTCTGGGCTACGAGCCCGGGGTGCAGCACCGGGACGCCGTGCGCTGAAAACAGAGGAACTACTATGAGTTTTGCATCCAGTGCGCGGGAGGAGATCGCGCAGCGCAGCCCCACCAAGGAATGCTGTGTGCGTGCAGCGGCCTATGGCATTGCCTGCTTTGCCAAATACTTTGATGCCCGCGGCCTTGTGCTGCAAACCGAGCAGCCCCACACGGTGCAGCTGGCACAGCAGCTGTTTGCCCGCTGCGGCATCCGAGGCGAGATATTGGAAAAACCCCGCGCCAGCGGTGTGCTGTATGAGTTCAATATCCGCGATGCGGAACAGGTCACCCGCCTGCATGAGCTGTTCGGCACTACCGGCAGGGAGACCAGCTTGCAGATCGACCCCGGGCTCATCCGCTGCCAGACCTGCGTCAGCGCCTATATTGCCATGGCTTTTTTGTGCAGCGGCACAGTCACCGACCCGCAAAAGGAATATAATCTGGAATTTCTCACCTCCCGGACGAACCTCGCCCGGGATTTTGAAGCGCTGCTGGCTGAGCACGAGTTTGCGCCTCACCGCACCCGCCGCAACGGTGTGAACCTGATCTACGTCAAGACCGGTGCCAACGTGGAGCGGCTGCTCCGTTTTATGGGCGCTGCGGATGCTGCGACCCAGATCAGCGTCCTCAAGGCGTTCAAGCAGGTGCGCAATCAGACCAACCGGCAGACCAACTGCGATACCGCAAACCTTGGCAAAACCGCGCGGGCGAATGCCCAGACCCTGAAGGCCATCCGCTATCTGCAGGAGCAGCACGCGCTGGAAACTTTGCCGGAGGTATTACAGCAGGCGGCAGCTAAGCGTCTGCAATACCCGGATCTTTCGCTTACCGCGCTGTGCGGCTGCTTTGACCCGGCGGTGAGCAAATCCGGCCTATCGCACCGGATGAAAAAGCTGGAGGCACTGGCAGAAAATCTGCGCCAGCGCCAGCAGGAGGGACAGGAGGCCGTACAATGAGTGAATCCACCGCAAATACCCGCCCCTTTGCCCACCTGCATATCCATACGGAATACAGCCTTCTGGACGGTGCCTGCCGCATCGACCAGCTGATGGAGCGGGTGAAGGAGTGCGGACAGACCGCCATTGCTTGCACCGACCACGGCGTGATGTACGGCTGTGTGCAGTTTTATAAAGCCGCCAAAAAGGCGGGCATCAAGCCCATCATCGGGTGTGAAGTGTATGTTGCCACCCGCACCCGCTTTGATAAGGTAAATAAAATAGACGGCAACAACCACCTGATCTTATTGTGCAAAAACGAGACCGGCTACAAGAACCTGATCAAAATGGTCTCGGCCGGTTTTGTGGAGGGCTTTTACTCTAAGCCCCGCGTGGATAAGCAGCTTTTGGAGCAATACCACGAGGGGCTTATCTGCCTTTCGGCCTGTCTTGCGGGCGAAATCCCGCAGGCCATTCTGGCAGGGGACTACGAGCGCGCAAAGGCGACTGCGCTGTGGTACCGGGACCTGTTCGGTGCGGAGAATTACTACATCGAATTGCAGGATCACGGCTTGAAAGAAGATACCACCGTTCTACCGCAGCTCATCAAGCTTTCCCGGGAGACGGACATCCCCATGGCAGCCACCAACGACGCCCATTATCTGCGCAAAGAGGACGCCAAGATGCAGAGCATCCTGCTGTGCATCCAGACCGGCAAGACCATTCAGGACGCCGACCGCATGGAGTTCCAGACCGATGAATTCTACGTCAAGACCACCGACGAGATGTACGAGCTGTTCTCCATGGTGCCGGAGGCCTGCGCCAATACGGCAAAGATCGCCGAACAGTGCAATTTTGACTTTGAGTTCGGCCACACCAAGATCCCTTACTACAAAGCCCCGGACGGCATGGATAATCAAGCCTACTTTGAAAAGCTCTGCTGGGATGGCTTGGAACGCCGCTACGGCCCGGACGTGCCGCAGGCCAACATCGACCGCCTGAAATACGAGATCGGCGTAGTCAAGACCATGGGGTATACCAATTACTACCTCATCGTGTGGGACTACATCAATTTTGCAAAAAGTCAGGGCATCCCGGTAGGGCCGGGACGCGGCTCCGGCGCGGGCAGTATTGCCGCTTACTGCGTGGGCATCACGGATATCGACCCCATCCGCTACAACCTGATTTTCGAGCGCTTTTTGAACCCCGAACGCGTCAGTATGCCGGATTTCGATGTGGACTTCTGCTACGAACGCCGACAGGAGGTCATCGACTACGTCAACCGCAAATACGGTGCGGACCATGTGGCGCAGATCGTCACCTTTGGTACTATGGCTGCCCGTAACGCCATCCGGGACGTGGGCCGCGTGATGGGCATCCCGTACCAGCAGGTGGACGTTGTGGCAAAGCTCGTGCCCATGGAGCTGAAAATGACCCTCAAGCGGGCGTTGGAAGTTTCCAGTGAGCTGAAAAAGCTCTACGATACCGACCCGCAGGTGACTGAGCTCATCGACACCGCATTAAAGGTGGAGGGAATGCCCCGGCACGCCTCCACCCACGCGGCGGGCGTGGTCATCACGCCGGAGCCGACCGATTATTATCTGCCGCTTGCCACTAACGACGGCCTGCCGGTGACCCAGTTCAATATGACCGAGATCGAGGAACTGGGTCTTTTGAAGATGGACTTTCTGGGGCTGCGCACCCTGACCGTTATCCGGGACGCAGAGGTGGCGGTGCAAAAGCAGCACCCGGAGTTCTCCATCCGTGATCTGGACTATGACGACCCGGATACCTACAAAATGCTGGGGCAGGGCGATACCGAGGGCGTGTTCCAGCTGGAATCCTCCGGCATGAAGCAGGTGCTTGTGGGGTTGCAGCCCCAGAACCTTGAAGACGTCATCGCTCTGATCAGTCTGTACCGCCCGGGCCCCATGGACTCCATTCCCACCTATCTGCGCAACCGGCACGAGCCGGATAAGATCAGCTACAAGACCCCGCAGTTGGCGCACATTCTGGATGTGACCAACGGCTGCATCGTCTATCAGGAGCAGGTCATGCAGATCTTCCGGGAACTGGCAGGCTTCTCCTTCGGGCAGGCAGATAACGTCCGCCGCGCCATGAGCAAAAAGAAGCATGCCGTCATGGAGGCAGAGCGGGAACATTTTGTGCACGGCTGCACCGAGCCCGGCCACGAATGCCCCGGTTGCGTAGCCAACGGCATCCCGGAGCAGGTGGCAAACCAGATCTACGACGAAATGTCCAGCTTTGCGTCCTACGCCTTCAACAAGAGCCATGCAGCCTGCTACGCCTATGTAGCTTTCCAGACCGCTTATCTCAAGTGCCATTACCCCAGCCAGTTCATGGCAGCATTGCTGACCAGTGTGCTGGATAATACGGATAAGGTCATTGAGTATTCCGGCGAGTGCGCCCGTCTGGGCATCAAAGTCCTGCCGCCGGATGTGAACATTTCCAACGGCGGCTTTACCGCCGATGATAACGGCCAGATCCGTTTTGGCCTGAACGCCGTAAAAAACGTAGGCCGCAACCTCATCGAGAACGCAGTCACCGAGCGCAGGGAAAAGCCCTACACCAGCCTTTACGATTTCTGCAAGCGGATGCACGGCAGCGAGCTGAACCGCCGCTCGGTGGAAAGCCTGATCAAAGCCGGTGCCTTTGACTGCTTCGGCTCCAACCGCCACAGCATGGTGGAGGCGGTAGAGGGCATCCTCAAGAGCATCGAGACCGACTCCCGCCGCAATCTGGAAGGGCAGCTGGATCTGTTCTCCGTAATGAGCGGGGAAGTGCAGGAAAGCCCGCAGGCGGACGTCTACGAGATCCGCCCCTTGGCAGAGTACACCCCTGCCGAGCTGCTGCAGCAGGAAAAAGAGGTCAGCGGCCTGTACCTGTCCGGCCATCCGCTGGACGCTTACCGGGAAAAGTCTGCCCGCATTGGCTCCCACACCATCAAAGCCCTCACCGGCGAGGATGCCCATGTGCAGGACGGCGAAAAGGTGCGCATTGTGTGTGCAGTGGTCAAAAACCGCATGATGACGACCAAATCCAACAGCATGATGGCCTTTACCAGCGTGGAGGATCTGACCGGCACCATGGAGGTGATCGTGTTCCCCAAGGTGCTGGACAGGTTCCGGGATGCCATTCAGGAAAACGCTGTTGTGGTCATCGACGGTCGGCTCTCCGTGCGGGAGGATGAAGCCTCCAAGCTGCTGGCAGACAGCATTCTGCCCATTGACAGCTACGACCCGACTCGCTTGGATAAAGGCCGCCCGGATCCTGTCAAAACAGCTGCCCGGCGGGTGTTCATCCGTCTGCCGTCCCGCAACTGTCCCCAGTACGATAAGGTGGTGAACCTGCTGGAGATTTTTGATGGTGATATCCCGGTGATTTTGTATCTGGAGGATACCAAGCAGAAGCTGGCCGCACCGCGCCGACTGTACACTTCCGGTCATCCGCTCTTCTTCAAAGAGCTGGAGCGTCTGCTGGGCGCGGAAAACGTTGCAACAAAATGACATATTTGTGCACGAATGGCACCGCATGGGACGATTTTAAATTTTCCAAGTGGCACAAAATGCAAAAATAGTACGATATATCGCTGCTATTTTGCACTGCATGGAATTGCATAAAGTCTCAAAACCCTATTGAAATTTGTCTGGATGGTGTGCTATAATCATTAAAGGCGAATCAAAGCTGTTGCAAAGCAACTGGCCTGTTTCTGGAAGAAGAGGGTACAGGCAAAAGGGTAAATGAAGAACTGAACTGTAAATTGGAGGGAATCTCTCATATGGAAAAGCAAATCAAAACGATTGGCGTGCTTACGAGCGGTGGTGATGCTCCCGGCATGAACGCTGCTGTGCGCGCTGTGGTACGCACCGGCCTGCATAAGGGCTTCCGTATGATCGGCATTCAGCGCGGCTATAACGGCCTGCTGAACGGCGAGTGCTTTGAAATGAACCTGCGCAGCGTTTCTAACATCATCTCTGCTGGCGGCACCATTCTGTATACGGCACGCTGCCTGGAGTTCAAGACCAAGGAAGGTCAGGATAAGGGCGCTGAAAAGTGCCGCGAGCTGGGCATTGATGCGCTGGTCGTTATCGGCGGCGACGGCTCCTACCGCGGTGCCCGCGCACTGGCACACCGCGGCATCCCCATGATCGGCCTGCCCGGTACCATTGATAACGATATCGGCTGCACCGATTACACCATCGGCTACGATACCGCCATGAACACCGCGCTGGAAATGATCGACAAACTGCGCGACACCACCCAGAGCCACGACCGCTGCAGTGTGGTCGAGGTCATGGGGCGCAACGCCGGTTACATCGCTCTGAACGTGGCCATCGCCTCCGGCGCTATGGCTGTGCTGCTGCCCGAGAAGGAATTCGATATGCAGCGCGACATTCTGGATAAGATCGCCGAGACCCAGAAGACCGGCAAGCGTCACTTTATCATCATTGTGGCCGAGGGCGTGGGTCATGCACAGGAGATCGCCAATGAAATTCAGGCCCGCACCGGTATCGATTCCCGCGCAACCATTCTGGGTCATGTGCAGCGCGGCGGTTCTCCCACCCTGCGCGACCGAGTGAATGCTTCTGCCATGGGCTATCAGGCCGTCTGCCTGCTGGAGCAGGGCAAGTATAACCGCATCGTCGGCATGAAGGGCGAGAAGCTGGTGGACTACCCCGTGGACGAGGCTTTGGAGATGACCAAGAGCCTTGACCCCGTGCTGGTGGATGTGTGCAACACTATTTCCATCTGATTTTAACGGCAAATACAAGAGCTATCCGTTCGGTTTTTCTGAGTGGATGGCTCTTTTTTACTGTCTTTTTTTCAGAAGTGACATATTACGAGTAATAATTAACAACTTTTTGTTTACAGACGCCTCTAAATCAGTTATACTGAGAAAAACGGAGGTGCTGCCATGAAATACAGCTGGATCGACTCGGATCTTCTGCAAAAGCCTGGTGTTACCAAAGACTTACAGGCAGAGTGGAACTGGATAAGATACCACATCGGCGGCAAAATGTTTGCAGCCGTCTGTCTGGATGATGCCACAGGAAAGCCGGTATATATTACCTGCAAGCTGGCCCCCGCCGAGGGTGATTTTTTGCGCCGACAGTATGAGGATATCATTCCGGGCTACTATATGAATAAGGTGCATTGGAACTCCGTAAAAGCAGATGGAAACGTGCCGGACGCATTGCTGCGGGAGATGCTGGAAAAATCCTATCGGCTGGTGCTGGGCGGCTTCAGCAAAAAGAAACAGCGTGCGCTGCTGGAAGGAGAAAAGAAGGATGCCATTTGACTATAAGAAAGAATATAAAGAGTTCTATCTCCCGCCGCAGAAATCGCAGATCATCACCGTCCCTGCGATGAATTTTGTGGCGGTACAGGGCAAAGGCGACCCCAACGACCCGGCAGGGGAATACAAGGCAGCGCTGGAGCTTCTGTACGGTATTGCATTTACCATTAAAATGAGCTACAAGGGCAGCCATAAGATGGACGGCTATTTTGAATATGTCGTTCCGCCGCTGGAAGGGCTGTGGCATCAGCCCGGGGTAGAGGGCGTGGATTTTTTCAACAAGGAGACCTTTATCTGGACCTCCATGATCCGTCTGCCGGAATTTGTCACCCGTGCCGAATTTGACTGGGCAGTGCAGGAGGCAACAACCAAAAAGAAAAAAGACTTTTCTAAGGTGGAATTTTTCACCTACGATGAAGGCCTGTGCGTACAATGTATGCACATCGGCTCCTATGACACCGAACCGGAGACCCTGCGGCAGCTGGATGCGTTTGCAGCGGAGCAGGGATATTGCCCGGATTTTTCAGACACACGCTTCCATCACGAGATCTATCTGGGCGACCCGCGCCGCACCGCACCGGAGAAGCTGAAAACCGTGCTGCGGCATCCGATCCGCAAAATAGAATAACAGAAAACTTCACAAAAACTGTCGCTTTTTATTGTAAGATGTGCTATACTAAAATTATCTGTAAAACACACTAAAAAATGGAGGAAAACATCATGCAGCATGAAACTGTCATCGTGCTGGACTTTGGCGGACAGTACAATCAGCTGATTGCCCGCCGCGTCCGAGAAAATAATGTCTACTGCGAGATCTATTCCTATAAAACCGATCTTTCGGTCATCAAGGCCAAGAATCCCAAGGGCATCATCTTCACCGGCGGCCCCAACAGCGTTTATCTGGAGGACTCTCCCACCATCGACCCCGAGATCTTCAGCTGGGGCGTGCCTGTGCTGGGCATCTGCTACGGCAGCCAGCTGATGATGCACCTGCTGGGCGGTCATGTCTGCCGTGCTCCCGAGCGTGAGTACGGCAAGACCGAGGTGTTCGTGAACACCGAGAGCAAGCTGTTTACCGATGTGCAGCCCTCTACCATCTGCTGGATGAGCCACAACGACTACATCGAGCAGGCGGCTCCCGGCTTTGAGATCACTGCCCACACCGCAAATTGCCCTGTTGCAGCTGTTGAAAATGCCGAAAAGGGTCTGTACGCTGTGCAGTTCCACCCGGAGGTGCTGCACACCGCCGAGGGCAAAAAGATGCTGCGCAACTTCGTGTACAATGTCTGCGGCTGCTCCGGCGACTGGAAGATGGATTCCTTTGTAGAGAATAATGTCAAGGCTCTGCGGGAGCGCATCGGCGAGGGCAAGGTGCTGTGTGCCCTGTCCGGCGGCGTGGATTCCTCCGTGCTGGCCGCTATGCTGGCCAAAGCCATCGGCAAGCAGCTGACCTGCGTGTTCGTGGATCACGGCCTGCTGCGCAAGAACGAAAAGGAAGAGGTCTGCTCTGTCTTTGGCCCGGGCAATGCTAACGGCTTTGACATCAACTTCATCTGCGTGGATGCCCGCGACCGCTACTTCAGCAAGCTGAAGGGCGTCACTGAGCCGGAGCGCAAGCGCAAGATCATCGGCGAAGAGTTCATCCGCGTGTTCGAGGAAGAGGCCAAGAAGATCGGCAAGGTGGACTTCCTTGCACAGGGCACCATCTACCCCGACGTGGTGGAGAGCGGTCTGGGCGGTGAGTCCACCGTCATCAAGAGCCACCACAACGTGGGCGGTCTGCCCGATACCGTGGACTTCAAGGAGCTGGTGGAGCCTCTGCGCAACCTGTTCAAGGACGAGGTCCGTCAGGCCGGCCGCGAACTGGGTCTGCCCGAGTATCTGGTCAGCCGTCAGCCGTTCCCCGGCCCCGGTCTGGGCATCCGCATCATCGGCGAGGTGACCCCCGAGAAGGTCACCATCGTGCAGGACGCTGACGCCATCTGGCGTGAGGAGATCGCCAAGGCCGGTCTGGATAAGGAGATCAGCCAGTATTACGCAGCTTTGACCAATATGCACAGCGTTGGCGTTATGGGTGATGAGCGCACCTACGATTACGCCGTTGCGCTGCGCGCCGTGACCACCACGGACTTCATGACCGCAGAAAGCTACGATATGCCGTGGGATGTTCTGGGAACTGTCACCAGCCGCATCGTCAACGAGGTCAAGCACGTCAACCGCGTGTTCTACGATTGCACCGGTAAGCCGCCTGCAACGATTGAGCTCGAATAATGGAATGACGCAAACTTTTAACGATGCTACGAGTATAGTCGAAAGAAAAAATGCGCCGTGACATTAGTTTGACATTAAGCCACGAAAAAACGGTCTGAATTATAATTCAACGAGCCTTCGCGGTTTAACATTTGAGAATAATTTGAAAGACCCCTGAAAGTGACGAGAAATCGAAACTTTCAGGGGTCTTTTTGACATTATTGACATTAAGAAACGACCGTGACATTATCGGAAATAGGGCATTGTTGCCTGACAGTGGGGTGATACTATAAGCTTCCCAAGTAACCGGAATCCTCATTTTCAGGGGCGGCAAGGTCCTCCAGCTTGGAGACAAGTTCGGCTTGCTTGTTTGGGTACAGGTGGGCGTATGTTTTCATAACTACCGGAACGGTGTCGCCCAAACGCTTGGCAACAAGCAGGGCAGAGTATCCAAGTTCGATGCAAAGGGAAGCGTGGCTGTGTCGCAGATCATGTACGCGAATGTCCGGCAAAGAGGCGATTCTGGTGCAGCGGGTCAACTCCTTGTTAAGTGATGTGCAGGTCATGTAAAACACTCGTTCATCGGGGGTTAGGCCGTACAGTTTGGAGCAGTAGGAACGGAATTCTTCTGCCAGCCAATGGGGGATGGGCACATTCCGGTTGCCTCCTTTTTTACTGTTCTTGGTGGGACCGAGAATATCTTGTCCGTTTTTTCTGCGATATGTTTTATAAATTTTTAGCTCATCGGTATCGGTCAAGTCTTTTGGCTGGAGCGCCAGCATTTCACCTTCACGGCACCCGGACCAAAATAATACATCGAAAGCCAACAAATATGCTTCGTTGCGAAAATGCTTCCGAAGAATATCGTACTGGTCTTTTGTGATAATCAGCATTTCTTCGGTGACAGATGAACCCATAGGCCCAGCAATGGAACAAGGATTTTTAGGAAGCTGGTACATTTTTTGTGCATAGCTGAAAAGCGCATTTAGCTGGGAGTGGATGGTCAATAGATATGTTTCAGCATACGGGAGGCCAGTGTCCTCGCCTGCCTTTTTTACAGTTTTTTGCCATTCACGAATATCCATGGCGGTGATTTCATCCATTTTTCGTTTCCCAAGATATGGAATGATTTTTGTGTCAAAAATTTGCCGCTTATTGTCAATCGTGGAATCGCGAAGTCTGCCTTTCATATCGGCAAAATATAAATCAACAAAACTGGACAATGTCATATCACAGTTCTTGGATTTTTTGAGTTGAAATTCTCGCTCCCATTCCAATGCTTCACGCCGGGTTTTGAAACCACGTTTACGCTTCTGTTTCTTAACTCCTGTGAAGTCTGTGTAATAGAATTGGCAGTACCAAGTGCCAAGCTTCTCGTCTTTATAGCAGGGCATCGAATATACCTCCTGAAGAGTTTATAAATCCCCGACCATTTTTATAATGGCCGGGGTGTTTTTTGTATAAAATAACGCATTCCGTTATTTTATCACAAAATTCGTTATAATCTTCCAAATGCTGGAAAATAAAAAGATTGAGATTTACTCTTTTTAGAGTGCACGGGTTGTGTGCCGGGAAGAGGTGAAAATTTAATGGCTTCTACAATGGAATACACAGAGTACAGAAAAGTTCTTGACGATGCCTTGAAGGATGAAATCAAGGATTTGACTGCTGACCAAATCCAGCAAGTGCTTGAATACATTAGCCAGCTGAAACAGCGCTAATCTCTGTGCAACAGCCATTCTCATACTATCAAGCGTGAGAATGGCTGTTTTATTTTTTGGAATGCCGAGCATCGAAGCGTTTGTTGTAGCCATCAACAACAGGGGCTAAAGCATCGTAATCTTCAGTCAAGTATCTTTTTAGCAAAGAAAAAGCCTCGGATTTTGAGCATATACAGTCCGGGAAATCATTCTCAAGAAAAGATTCATTATAAATTTCATCAAGTTCCGATGCACTAACAGAACCGTTCCCTATAAATTTTATTACATTACCTATGATTCTGGGAGCAATCATAGCCTGCGATTTAACAGGAAGGCCGCAGCGGCGAGAAGATAAATAGCTGTTATAGGCTTCCAACGTGGAAAAATAAAACAAATCGAAGCGGTAGAGCTTGATTGCTGTGCTAAGTGCTAAAGGCCACTGTTCCTCAGAATCATAAAGATCCATAACTTTCCACATACAACTGCGCCAGCAACTGTACTCCCCATGAATGCGATATGCGTACGCAGTGGACATATCTTTTTCAATTTGCTTTTGACGACTTTCATGAATCGCAAAATGACCGGCTTCAGTCACTAAATAGCGATTTCCAATAAGTCCTTCTTTTTTTAAGCTGGAAGTAGAAATGTTATCAATAATCCGCTGGATCAAAACGCTTTTAGTTCCATTAACAGGAAGATTGTGGGTAGACAGTATATTCTTTAGTTTGGGGACTTTAAATGCGGAGAGATCCATTGACGGGGAAACAGAAGAAATGTAGCCTGCACCCCATAGACGATGAAGGAGCGAATTAAAATCAATGCCCCGTTGCGTTGTCCAATATCTTCCTATGGAAGGAGAGTTGAATTTGATTCGCTCTATATCGGACAGGAACTCCAACTCCCAGAATGTAAACGTTCCAGCGTAGGCGGGAGAACTTTCGATATCTGATAGGTCGATTCTGTCCAAGTTTGCAGCATGATCGTCATTCATCTTTTGGATTTCTTCAGATGTTTTTGGCTTAAATTCGCTGAAAGGCACAACCTTCGGAACTGGAGGGCAAGCTGGAATGTCGGATTTCTTGCGATGGAAAAGTCTGTCAAAGAATCCCATGATTTATCTCCTTATTGCGGCAACTGCTCCCGTTCGCTGTACTTTAAAAAACGAATATAGCGCAGAACTTCTTGAACCTCAACAGTTGTTAGACCTTTTGCTGCATCCAATAGCAGTTGCTGATCTTTGGTCATGCTAGAAGAAGGTTCATAACTAACGCCGTCTAGCAACTCGTTCGTTGAAACACTAAGATATCTTGCTAGTTGAGCAACAACGTCAGCCTTGGGGGTGGTTCCGCGTCGCTTCCATCCGCTAGGTGCTGCATTGCTTAAACCGCAAGCAAGGGCAACTTTTGTTGGCGTAACACCACGAATATCACAGTATTTCTTGAAATTATCATAAAACATCAACAAATCCTCCATGAAAAATTTAGCAAAATAACAAAATAGCAAATGCTAGCGCCTATACGACTTGAAAACACTAGCGTTTGCTAGTATAATATCTAACAAATGAATCGTACACCTGTTAGATAAGGAGTGCATAGCATGAAATTTGCAGACATCAACAAAATGTTCACCACTGAAGTAAGCAAGTACTTGGCGCGTGGATATCACTTCAACACAGCAAGCATGAGCGGGAGCCAAGGTGAAATCACCAAGGTTGATTTGACCAACGGTACGGAGATAATTCGAGTTCTGCTTCGAACCTTTTCCAATGGCTGGGATAAGCAGGGAACGGAACTGTTTGTCGGCCGTGTGGCCGAGAAAGAGAACGTACGTCGGGATGTGGCCTACTGCGTCAACACGATTTGGAATAACCGTCTGGAGCCGGTCAGCAGCCAGCGCTTCTACGAAGTGAATGGATATGGAGATTCCAACAAGTTCTATGGCACAGAAGCGGATGCGGAAGCCGTTAGCAAGGTACGGATGCGCCGCTATGCACAGTGCCCGAGTCGCCAGAATAAGGACATGACCAACGCCCAAACCATCAAGATTGCCGTTCCGTTCATTCGCCGGAAACTGGGCATCAAGAACGTGGATAAGAGCCGCATTGAGGTATTCCGCACGCCGGATTACCGGTACATCATCAGCTATCGCGGCACTGGGTACCAGCTGAACAGAAAGGAGAACGAAAAATGACGGGAAACATACTTGCCTTTGAAAATGCAGAGTTCGGCATCATCCGAACGCAGAGCATTGATGGCAATCCATGGTTTGTGGGCAAGGATGTGGCCACAGCGCTGGGCTACACTGATTGTGACCAAGCAATCCGCAATCATGTTGACGTAGAGGATAAGCTGACCCGTTGTTTTGACGGGTCAGGCCAGAAAAGAACTATGACCATCATTAACGAATCTGGCCTATACAGTTTGATATTCTCCAGCAAGCTCGAATCGGCAAAGCGTTTCAAGCGGTGGGTGACGAGCACGGTGCTTCCATCTATCAGAAAGACCGGTGGATACCTTGCTGGACAAGAACAACTGACCAATAAAGAGATCATGGCACGTGCTTTGATTTTGGCACAAAAGCAGATCGAAAAAGCAAATGCAAGAATTGCAATTCTTGAGGAAAAAAATCGAAACTCATTCGGAGCCGAAATTATAAGAGAAGATAGCATCTCAGTGGGTGAATATGCAACTTTTCTACGTCAGAATGGCGTAAATATTGGTCGAAACCGTTTGTTTGCATATTTCTTTGAAAATGGATACATGACAAGAGGCTCTAGGTCAGAGGAACACTTCCCAACAAAAAAATCCATGGATTTGGGGCTGTTTGAGATGTCCGGGAGGACAATAAAGGTCTCCTTTCTAGGAAGAAAGTATTTTAACGAAATATTCCTTACGAATACGGAACAATCATCATGCTGTTTTACAAGGAGAATTAAGCCATGAAAGCACTGAAAATTGAGCCGGGCAAAGCCCCGGAACGCATTGACGTTGCCAACGAACTTGCAAGCCTGCAGAGCCTTGTAGGCGGCTATATTGAGGTAATTTACCCGGATGAACGCCGCCCGGTCGGCCTGATCTGCAATGAGGAGGGCAAGTGCTGCGGGCTTGAACTGAACCGGGCGTTGTACAAGAACGGTAAGCCCTACGACATCATTGCCGGCACGTTCTTGGTAGTTGGGCTCTCGGCAGAGGACTTCGCGGATCTGCGGGAAGAGGATGAGGCCTACTTCGAGAAGGTGTTCCACACGCCGGAGAAGTTTGGACGCTTCGCAGGGCGGCTCATTATCTCCAAGGTGGTTCCTGGCGGGGTGTAAACCCCGCCTTTCTCAAAAACCGAAAAAACCGAATGGGTTTTTTCGGTTACGTTCGCTTTTTTGGGTTTTGATGGGTTTTGAAAAACACGAACATAAAAGTGAAATTCAAGGTCGAAAATTCAAATTTGAAGGTCAAATATCAAAATTGAATGCGAGATAGTTCTTGATAAATCGATGGTTTTTCCAAATGTGCGTGAAATGTGAAAACCCATTGGGTTTTTTAAAAACCGAAAAAACCCATCTTCTTAAGAAAAGAAGAAGAAAAAGAATAAGAAGATATGAAGACTATCGTCTTCATCACGCGCGGGCGCGCGCGTTATATGGCTGATGACGAGGACGAATCCAATTGATGAAGAACAGGATCATCGGTGCGGCCAAGCAGGTAATCAACGGAACAATCCAGTTTGTCCGCAAGCAGCATGAGCGTTTTTCCAGACGGAGGATCTTCTGCATTCTTCCAGCGTGTGACGGCTCCAGATGAGATGCCAAGCTCTTTGGCAAGCGGATTTGGCTTTGTTCCGCGGATTTCGCACATCCGATAAAAACGTTCCCAAAACAACAAATAGAACACCACCTTTTTGTGCAAAAGCATGAATCTCACAAAAATGAGAATATCGTATTGATATCTCACTTTTGTGAGATTATAATATATCTAACAAATGATTCATTCACCTGTTAGACAGAAAGGAAAAACAACATGGAGAGATTTATAGCACCCATGGCTACATGGGAAATCGTGGGCGGCGACCTGCCGCCTGTCCGGGTCCGTGCCCGGACATTCGATGAAGCACTTGCAAAGGCAAGGCTTCGCGATCCCGGCTATTGTGCCGGATGGGTCGTTGAGGAGGGCTAAACGATGATGCTGAGCATGACAGAGACCGATTACGAGAACTGGCGCGATGGTCTCCGCTGCGGCGGACAGGAGGAGTACGGCACCCAGTACACAGCAGCTTCTCTCTATGAAGGGGGCTGGAGGGCAGATGCCCTTCCTGACCTGATCGAGCAGTTCAACCTGACTAGCGACGAGGCCGAAAGGATTTACAACGAACTGCTTGATCTCGAGCAGAAAGCCAAAAGCGAGGAGACCGAAGCATGAAAAACATCAAGGTTGAATGGTGTGAGAACTTCATCCGGGCGGCTTTTACAAAGCACATGCCGCCTCAGCTGAAGAATCCTGGCATTGAGGTGAACTACTTCTGGACGCTGGCAGAGAGGGCGGGCCTGTGGGTGCGTGGCACATACGGCTCGCCGATGAGCATTGCGCTCGACAACCTCTGCACGGTAGAAAGCGTCTGCGATGGGGAAGGCCATTGGATGTTCAATGCTTTCCGGCTGGATCCAAAGGAGGAATGAAGGATGTTCGACAAAGAACTTATGAAGCAGCTGACCACTATTCCGGTCCAAAATCGGGAGGAATGGTTTGCCGAGCGTGACAAGCTGGAAACGCTTGCCGTCGAAATGACCCGCATAAATGCAAAGGACATGGTGCAAAAGTACGGCATCGCACGGGTTCTGAGGGTGCTGGCGGCGACAATCAAACAAAATCCCAATGATTACGATGCGGATGTGGTGGAAATGGCCGGATGGATCCCGCCGGTTCGATCGGGTCGGAATGCAGAGATGTGGTTCAGCTCGACCATCCACAGAGCATACGTCCAAGACCTGTTTCGCCAGTATGCGAACCTGCGCAAGCTGTGAGAAAGGAGCCTAAACCATGAAGAATGTCATTTTCACCTACGACATCCGCGCGAAGGGCGAGGAAGGCGAAGCCAGCGTGACCATCCTGCTGGATGATGACCGAGCAGCGGTCGTTAAGGCTGCATACGATAACCGGCAGGGGAGCAGCGAGATTGAGGACATCCTCTTGCGGTGCAAGGTCGATGACCTGTGCGCCGCTTGCGAAGCACTCCGGGGGCGAAAGTACCTTCGCAACAGCATCAAGTGCGTGGAGATCGAGGGGGCTTGAGCCGTGAACATTGAAATTAAATATCAGGCCGAGGATGGCGAGATTCGGTATTACCACTTTGAGTCGTGGGAACTGGCTGAAGACGATGCCTTTCGGGAAGCGATGCAGGAGTTCCGCAGCACGCGCACAGGAAAGAACAAAATCCTCTCCATCCGGGATGCATCGATTGGTGCAGGCCGCAACTGGAAAGAATAACCCGCCTGATGATGGCCGCTGGTATCGGCCGAAACCATTTTCGTGGCATCACGAAGATGGTCGCGGGAACCAACACCGCAAACCAAGGAAAGGAAGATTCACATGAAGTATGAGATCTACCAGCTGAAAGAGGACATGGAGCAGGTAAAACTGTGGTTCATGGCATCCGATCAGGCCGCACAGCTGGGCGGCATCCACCGGGAGAACCACCGCCGGGTATACGGCGGTGAGATTCCGTCTGTCCCGGAAGTGGGCAGGATGCTTCTTCGACTGTTCGCACTCTTCAACGGGTCGAATCGACCCGTTGATTTCTCTGGCCACAGCATGAGCGTGTCCGATATCGTGCGGCTCACCGAGGATGGTGCATCCAGCTGGTGGTACTGCGACCCCTACGGCTGGATGGAACTGAATGAGGAAGAATGGGGGCAGACCTGATGCGTCACTACACAAAAGCGGAGTGGCGCAAGATCCCAGAGTCCTACAAGGGACGTTGGGAAGCATCTCCGTACAACCTTGAACGAGTGAAGCGGGGCGAACTGCCAGTTGAGTACATCGGCAAACGGACAACCATCGTCAATGACGAGCATCGCGGTACGGTGCTTATCACCGAGGGCGTGCACTTCGTCATTGATGGCTGATTTCACCAAATCGAACAAACGTCCACAGAGAAGCGATTTGAGCCGCATATCCTGCCGGACGGCAAATTCCATGCGGGAGAATAGAAAACGCAAAATAGAGCCATCGGAGCGGCTCTGAACATTATTTCCGCTGGCTCAGAATGAACTGCAGGAAATCCGTAACCTTTTGGCGTTCTTCATCTGTTAACTCCATACGCTGCACAGCGGGGTCAACGGTGCGCCCCATAAGGAAGTCCATGGAGCAGTCCAAGTAGTCAGCGATGCGCGCCAGACTGTCGGCGGCAATCATGCGACCGGTTCGCAAGTTGGAAAGAACGCCTTTGCTCATTCCGAGTTCAGCGTACATATCCTTCAGCTGGATATTGCGTGCCTTTGCCTGAATTTTGATGTTTTCCGCAAGGGCGATAGAATCATACAAATTTTCGGTTGTCATTTTGTGTATCCTCACAAAATCCATCAATTGATACTTAAACAGCTTGAAACATTGCAATTGATGGATTATAATACACTTGTACAGAACAAATGTTAAGTGAAAGGGTACAGCGCTTACCATTCAGCGCGTTCCCCCAGAACCTCTCAGCAAAGGGGTTCATTCGTACCACGCAATACGAACCATGAACGTTGACCTCCTAAAGACAAGCGCCGCTGCAAAGCATAGCGGACAACAGCCGCAAGTTGGATGCTGTGCAGTTATAGCGCCGCTCCCATGACAGCTTCGCTTAACGACAGGGGAACGCGTTGAATGGTGAGTACTGGCTCTTTCATTTTATCAGAAATCTAACAAGTGTTCAATACACTTGTTAGATAAATCTTTGTTAGGAAGGAGAAAAAGCATGAAAAAGACTACGATGCCGGATTGGTGCGTGGCTGTCAAGAAGGCCATGATCGACCATGACGATATGACCGTTACGGAACTGGCAAAGGAAACGGGCTTTTCTCGCTCGCATATCAGCCAAGTCGTCAATGGTGTGCTGGTGCCGTCCGAGAACGTCCAGGGCGCAATCGAAAAGTGCCTGAACATCAGCGGGGTGGCGTACCGGAGCTAACCTACATCTCAAGTATACCAGAAAGGACGGCGTGAAAAAATGGCGATTGAAAGCCAGAATATTTACAAAAATGCGCGGAAATCTGCTGGTTTTACGCAGGAAAAAGCATCGCAGCTTTTGAATGTGTCGGTTGACAGCCTGCGGGACTATGAGCAGAGCCAGCGTCCAGTGCCCAGCGATGTAGCGAGCGCCATGTGTGACGTGTATCAAGCCCCATATCTGGCCGTGCAGCATCTGCGGTTGACATCGGATCTCGGCAAACGGGTTGTGCCTGAGATCCAGTTGAAAGACCTGCCGGAAGCTGTGCTGGGCGTTCTGGCGGCGGTTCAGCGCTTCTGTGCAAAGCGGGAGGCAATGGTAGAAATCGCCGCAGATGGCCAGATCGCTGAGAGCGAGCAAGCCGAATGGGACGAAATCATGCGTTTGGCCAACGACCTGAATGTGGCAATGAACAATATGCGTTTTTCGAAAGGAGGACGGCAGTCGTGAGCAAAGAGTCGTATTTCATCGGTTGTGCAGAGGTTGCGGAACTGGTTGGCTGTGGCAAGTCCCGGGCATATAAGTACATCCAGCAGATGAATCAGGAACTGGAAGCAAGGGGAAACCTCACGTTTCCCGGCCGGGTGCCCCGGCGGTATGCGATGGAACGTTTTGGTCTTTTGGGGGAGGTGCAGGAGGATGAAAGCACAAACGCTCGTGCCGCTGGCAGCGGCGGCAGCGGCGCAGCTTCTGGTGGTCGGAAACATCGCCGCGGCGTTCGCTTTCCGACAGAAGCCGCCGGTTGAAACGCTGGTTACGGTACCGGTGGTGGCCGAGATCGAGCAGGTTGAATGCGTTCGTCAGGACCCGGTTCCGTATGAGCCGGTTACATATCAGGTGCCGCTGGATGCGGAACTACAGTCCTACACGGAGAAAATGTGCGACCTCTACGATGTGCCCTTGGAACTGGCTTATGCTGTCATGCAGGTCGAGAGCGGCTTTACCCCGGCGGCGCGCAGCTCTACCGGGGATTATGGCTTGATGCAGATAAACAGCATCAACGCCGGGTGGCTCAAAGATGAACTTGGCATAACGGATCTGCTGGATGCCCGCCAGAACATTCAGGCCGGGTGCTATATGCTGGGTATGTATCTCAGCGAGTACGAGGGCAATGTGAATTGCGCTCTGATGGCCTATAACCTTGGAGCAACCGGAGCCAAAAAGGCTTGGTATGCTGGCACGTATAGCACAGCCTACACGGACAAGGTGTGGAACGCAATGGTAGGGCTGCTGGAAGGAGAAAGGGATGTTTCATAAGATGGCGCAAATGATTCAGATGCACACCGAGAAGAAGCTGCTGGACGAAGTTTTTGCAACGTATCGGGATGTTCAGGATGCTGCCGCCGAAATGGCGCAGGTACTTCCGTGCCCTCGATGCGGAAAGCAGACCATGAAGATGCGCTTGCACAGCAATGCTCTTTCCCGTCAAGTTCCGGGCATCACGATTTGTGACCGCTGCGGAACCGAAGAAGCACTGGAAGATGCTATTCACCAGCCGATGGATGTTCGCAAGTGGGCGCTGATCGAAACCTACATGAAGGGGGCAAACCTGAAATGAAACGCAAAGAAAGGCATTTGACCGTGATGGGCTGGGTCGTTTTAGGACTGCTGGACACGCTGGCCGGCGTAATTTCCGGTGGGCTTATGGCCTTGTGGCAGCTGCCCAGTACATATCGCTGGCGCGGCTACTGGGCAATTGGCGGGGAGTGGATTCTCATTGTTGGTGCAATCATTATTGCATCCCGCCTGATGCACGAACTGCAGATGCAGGCGCTTTTTGGAGGAAAGAAGAAGAATGACAAGGTGCGCTCGGTGTCACAGGGTCATTACAGATCCGGCGGCAATCGAAGTGGGGTACGGCGCGAAGTGTTACGTCAAGGAGTTCGGAAAACGGCTCCGAGCACCCGCAAAGCCCCGCAGAATCAGGACTGTCACACAGCCTAAAATCACCGCTGAGCGCCAGATTGTAGGGCAGCTCTCGGTGTGGGATATACTCGCCGCACACGAAAAAAGCGCTGACCAGAACGGCCAGCGCGCTACAAATGGATAGAGACCCACACATTCCGTTGGCGCTTGATGCAGGAACATCAAGCCGGAAAATGCAGGTCTCCACCACACACAACCATATTGTAGCACAATCGGTTGATTTTTTCAACAGGTACGAAGCGGCGGTCAGGAGCGTTCCTACTGCCGTTTTTCTATACAGAGAATCAGGAGGTACACATGGAAAAGGAAATTACTACCACCAATCAGACCACGGCGTTGGCAGATAGTCTGATTGTGGTGCAGCAGCTTCCTATCATCAAGGAGCAGCTGCACAGCATCAAGGCACAGGCTCAGGAGTCCGTCAAGGAGGCGCTTTCGCTGGCCTGCACGGAAGAAACCCTCAAAGTTGTCAAGGAGCGCCGGGCGGCGCTGAACCGTGACCGCAAGGATCTGGATGCCAGGCGCATGGCCGTGAAGAAGCAGATCATGCAGCCGTTTGCGGACTTCGACGAGGTTTATAAAGAATGCGTTACGGACGTGTACGGCCCGGCAGATGAAGCACTGAAGGGCAAAATCACGGACGTGGAAGCCGGACTGAAAGCTGACAAGGAAAAAAAGGTCAAGGATTACTTTGCTGAGATGGTCAAGGCCAGCGGCGTTGAGTGGGTCACCTATGAGGATGTCGGCGTTGCAGTCACGTTGACCGCAAGCCTGAAATCCCTGAAAGCCAAGGTCAAGGAGTATGTGGAAAAGGTTGCGGCTGACGTAGCCTGCATCAACGGCATGGAAAATGCCCCGGAGATCATGGCCGAGTATAAGCTGTGCGGAAGTTTGGCTGTTGCCATTAACAGCGTGAGCCAGCGCAAAGACCGTATTGCCCGGGAAGAAGCCGAGCGCAAGCAGCGTCTGGAAGCCCAGCTTCGGGCACAAGAAGCAGAAAAGGCCGTTCTGGATGTGGCAGAGGAAGAACTGTCTGCGCCTCAGGTCATGGGCACCGAACCGCCCGTTATGGACGAGCAGGAGACTGAGGACTCCCAGAAGGAGAGCGCGGAACAGGTCGTGACCGCCAAGTTTACTTTCATGGCTAGCACGTTCCAGTGCCGTGGTACATTGGCTCAGCTTCGTGGCCTGAAAGCGTTCGTCAATAGCAAAATTACTGAAATTCAGGCATACATGACCGACAACAGCATTGAAAACAGGGAGGTAAGTGACAATGGCTAAAGCTATGCAGCCGCAGAAGATGCGTTTTTCGCAGGCAATCCAGACTCCGATGTACAAGAATCTCGTGAATAACACGCTGGGCGATCCGGCGCGCGGCGCTCGCTTCATTGCCAACATCACCAGCGCCGTTGCTGTCAATCCGGCCTTGCAGGAATGCAACCCGGGCACGATTTTGGCAGGTGCCCTTTTGGGCGAAAGTCTGCTCTTGCAGCCTTCGCCCCAATTGGGTCAGTTCTATCTGGTGCCCTTTAAGTCCAAGGCGAAGCGTGACCGGCAGGGCAATGTGATTGAGCCTGCAAGCGTGAAGGCACAGTTTATGCTTGGCTACAAAGGCTATATCCAGTTGGCGCTGCGGACTGGTCAATACAAGCGCCTGAATGTGCTGGAGGTCAAGGCCGGGGAACTGAGCGGATGGGACCCATTTGAAGAACGGTTCCATGAGATGCACTTTATCGAAGATTTTGAAAAGCGTGCAGCGATGCCGACGGTGGGCTACATTGCACACTTCGAGTATATCAACGGCTTTGAGAAAACGTTGTACTGGACTGCAGACCAGATGATGGCTCATGCGGACAAGTACAGTCAGGCGTTCAGTGCAGCAGCATATAAGAAGCTGCTGAACGGTGAAATCCCGCAGGACGAACTGTGGAAGTACTCCAGCTTTTGGTATAAGGACTTCGACGGGATGGCCAAAAAGACGATGCTGCGTCAGCTGATTTCCAAGTGGGGCATCATGACCGCCGAAATGACCACGGCTTATGAGCGGGACGGGCGCGTTATGATGCCGGACAGCACAGGCAGTGGCCTGCTGCCGGAAGCTGCGGAGTATGCAGATGCCGGCCAGAGCGAGCAGGAACCGCCTAAAATTGAGCGGACAGCCAAGACGATGGACCTGCCAGAGCCGGAAGCGGATGCCGTTGAGGAAGCCGTTGATTTGGCTGCACTCTGATGGTCAAGTACAACATTATCAGCACCGGCAGCGATGGCAACGCCACGATTCTGGAAGATTTTGTGCTGGTAGACTGCGGCGTGCCGTATAAGGCGTTGGAGCCGTATGTTCCGAAACTGAAGCTTGTGCTTCTGACGCATATCCACTCAGATCACTTCCAGAAGCGAACCATCAAGCGGCTTGCCAGTGAGCGGCCGACACTCCGCTTCGGGTGTTGCCGCTGGCTGGTGCCGCCGCTCATAGCTGCAGGGGTGCCGGAGCGTCAGATTGATGTACTGACCCCGCGAACGTTGTATGGGTACGGCCTGTGCAATGTGATTCCGGTAATGCTAGCCCATAACGTACCCAACTGTGGGTATAAGGTGCATTTTCCGTCTGGCAAGGTGATTTACGCCACTGATACTAACAATTTGGATGGCATTCAGGCAATCGGCTATGACCTTTATCTGATAGAATCGAACTACCGGGATGAAGATATACAAGCCAAAATCCAAGAGAAAAAGGTAGCTGGGCAGTATGCCTACGAACTGCAGGTGCTCAGAAATCACCTGTCAGAAGCGAAATGCAATGACTTTTTGGCACGGAATATGAAAGCAAACAGCGTTTATATTCCGATGCACGTCCATGTGGACAAGGAGAACGCGCATGATTGTGACAGCGAAAATTGAGAAGCTGGAGAACGGAAAGCTCGTCCTGAAACCCGACGTAGACATCAGCCGGTTTCTGGCGCAGAAGCGCCCACGGCGGGTAGAAGTCCGTCTGGATGATGGGCGAACCATTTCCGCAGACCAGCGCCGCAAGATTTTCGCTATTATCCGAGACATTTCTTTGTGGTCAGGGCAGGAGCCGGAAGAACTTCGGCTTTATCTGGAATGGGATTTCTGTTCCCGCTGCCTGCGGGAGTGGTTCTCCCTCTCGAATTGCGATATGACCACGGCCCGAGAGTTTATTACATATCTGATTCAGTTTTGCTTCCATTGGGGGGTGCCCACAAAGGACAGCCTGCTCACCCAGACGGACGATATTGGCAAGTACCTGTATCTCTGCCTTGAAAATCGCCGGTGTGCAATTTGCAACCAGCCTGCAGAGGTGCACCATGTTGACCGCGTGGGCATGGGGCGAGATAGAGAAGCTATCGTCCATGTCGGGCTGAACGCGATAGCCCTTTGTCGGCGGCACCATGAAGAAGCGCACCGCAGAGAAAAAGCCCTGTTTGCTGATTACCATATCTATGGCATCAAGCTGGATCGGCATCTATGTAAAGCGCTTTCGCTCAATCAAAAACCGAAAGGGGAGGTGGAGCGTGGCGAATGATTACATAAAACTGTGGGTGAAGGATTACAGAGCATTGCTAGAACCGTTCAATGAAGCGGAACGGGGCCGAATTCTATGGGCTATGATGGATTACAAGGAAACTGGTTCAGAACCGAAGTTTCTGGGGAATGAGCGCTTTGTTTGGGCAGCGATAAAAGCCAAAATCGATGCTTCCAATGAAGCATACGAGCGTCAGGCCGCTGCCAATAGGGCAAACGGTGCCAGAGGTGGCAGGCCTCGCAAATCAAAAGAAAATCAGGAAAACCCAGAAAACCGAATGGGTTTTGAAGAATCCACAACTGAGGAAAACCCAGAAAAATCAACCGGCCCGCCTGATGACACTCCGGAAAGCTACTGGGTCTGGGCTGGATGCGATAAGGTGCTCACGCCTTATATGGCCTCAGAATTCCGGGGCCTGCGGGAAGCAGGCGTAGAGGATGCCTTAGTGGTGGCCGCGCTGAAAGAAGCGATGCGCCATCAGGCGAAGTACCCTTGGGTCTATGCTAAGCGTCTGCTCGACCAAGCAGCAGCACAAAAAATCACAACGCTGGAAGCGTGGGAAAAAGTACATATCACATACAAAGGAAACCGGGTAGACCGGGAAACGCCGAGTGGAAATAGCTTCCTTGGCCTTGATAACAGCTTGGATCGCCTAAAAAGGAGACCTCTTAGAAAGCGGGTGGAGGAAGTTCCACCAGACTAAGGAGGTTTTCTAATGGGAAGCGATGTTCGCCATGTCCGGGGTGAAGCACAGAAAGAGCTTGTAAAAAAGTTTGAAGTGTTTTCGAGCAATGGTCGGTCACGCTGGCAGGTCTGGAGCGATTGGATCACCATGAGTGCTATTGCGGTGTCCAATGCGACAGATCAGAGCCACTTTGACGAACGCGAGAAGCAGTACTTATCAATCGCAGGAAAATACACGCGGCCGGAAATGGAAGCATTTACGGAAATGCTGGCCTTGTTGGTCGTGGCACTAGAGGACAACCCGGAACAGGATTTCCTTGGCGAGCTGTATATGTGCTTGGGGCTTGGAAACGACCATTCGGGACAATTCTTTACGCCATATCACATTTGCGAGGTCATGTCCGCTGTGACAACCCCGACAGAAGAATTCCAGCAGAAAATCGGAGATAGGGGATGGGTTGCGGTCTGTGATCCGACCTGCGGCGCTGGGGCCTTGCTGGTGGCGTTCGCAAACGAATGCAAAAAGAAAGGCATCAATTATCAGACGGATGTGCTGTTTGTAGCGCAGGACATTGACTACATCGTGGGCATGATGTGCTATCTGCAAATGAGTCTGCTTGGAATGCCGGGGTATGTCGTCATCGGTGATACGCTTGCAAGCCCGTCTGTGTCTTATGACAAAAGGGGGCTGCTTCCAGTTGACAAAGGGAACGTCTGGTATACGCCGATGATCAGGATCCCGGTTTGGCAATATCGAATCTTTATGGCGCAGATGGAACTGGTCACTCAACCGATAAGGAAAGAGCGTGTTGCAGATGCGCCAAAATCCGAACCACAAAAATCCCCTGAAGACCCTAAAAAACTCGAGAAACCAAAGAACACGGAAAAGCCAAAAGCCGCTAAAAAGCCGCAAAGAGCGCCGGAACAGGAACCGGTGTTCTCCGAGGGCAAGGGTGGGCAACTTAGCTTTTTCTGATAGGAGGACAATATGGATTCCACCACACACACCACAACCACAGTTGAGTTCGTCGATTGGCGAGCTAAAGCAAAAGCAAAGCTGGAAGCTGAGGACAAGCTGTTCAAGGGCGGTCATGCCGCAAAGAGCGTGCAGAGTTATGTTCTGCGGACACTGCTTGGCTTTGTAGACCAGGAGCCGCGGTTCGCAGAGGTCGTCTGCAACACGCAGCGCACGTTCTCCGAATGTTGCGCCGCTGTTGTCAACAACGCAGGCGAAGTTCTGTCCGACCTCGAAACCTACCGCCGCGCCGTGCAGTTTTACTTTCCGAATGCTGAGGTTTCGTTCAGCATGAACATCAAACTGACTGGCGCACCGCCTACGGAAGCCGAGATGCAGGCTCCAGCCACCGTCAAACCGGAAGATGCATCCCCTAATGTTCCGAAGCAGGCGGCACCAGCTCACACAACCAAGCCTGCGTCCAAAGCAGAAAAGAAAACGGATGCGAAAAAGCCGGCAAAAAAGAAGAAGGAAACGCCTGCGGAAGACGATATGCAGCTTTCCTTGGATGGGTGGCTCTGATGATTTTAGGATTCAAAGGATTCAAGCCGGGGCTGATTGCTACGCTCGGCGATGGCAGCTATCAGTACCAGCCGGGCGAAGTGAGCAAGACCGAAAAGGCAAAATGCGCCAATACGGGCTTCCATTACTGTCTGGATCCGCTGGACTGCCTTAACTGGTATGCTTGGGACGGGAAAAACGAGTTCTGGGCCATCGCAGCTGGCGGTGATATCGATGAGGATGACTACCGGACGCGGAGTAGCTGTACCGAAATTGTACCGCTTCGCAGGCTGAAAGAAGACGAGTTCCTTCTTATGCACGCAAATTATGTGTTTGAGCATCCGGCAGAAAAATTCGAAGATTGCTTCAAGAGACCGTTTCACATCGCGTATGGTCAGGGCAAGGAACTGGCTGGTGCACGTGGCGAGTGGCTCTGCTTTATCGTCCGGGAAGAAAACGAATTTACTTGCATTGCTCAACAGGTCGATGGAGTGAAGGTTTTGCCCGGGAAAAATTACACGTCGGAGAGTTTGGAGGCGGCACACGATGAAAAAGGCTGAAGAATTGAAACTTTATGCGCCGGAGCCGAAGCGGCCAGAGTTGGATGCGGCGCTGTGTATGTCAGTTGCCGAGGGGCAGGGCGTGGGTCGCTACATCAAGGGAAAGGTGCTGACGGTGGCCGTCTGGGACAAAAAGGAAAAGCCGCTGGTCGTGTGGCGCTTTTTCGGAGGTTACTGGACGGGGGAACTTCGCGGGAATAAGAATCCGAAAAAGAACGAGCTTTCGCCGCGTCAAATTGAGGTCAAGCCCTGCCGGTGTTTGACATGGAGAACCGAAGTGCCGGCAACAAAGGGAGAATCAGAACTCCTGCAAAACTATTTTGATGACCGCAGACCGGGCTATCTGATTGGCATTGTAGAAGATGCGCTGTCGGCTCATGCCAAGAAGAAACGCGAAGAGCGCAACGCCAGACAGGCGGCTGAGACCCAGAAGCTCTTTGAAAATCTGCCGGAGCCGCCGGAAGATTTCAGTAAACAAGTTTTGAAAGTGTGCAGTGATGCGGGCTTTCTCTGGGTCACCAATGACAGACAGGGCGCAATCGAACCCGGCGGCGTTGAGAAGAAAATCTTAATTCAGCGGGCAAGGTGCGATAGCTGCGGTGGTGAATACACGCTGTCGGAACTGCTCAAGCATAAGAGTACAGCGGTGTGCGAGTGCTGCGGGGAGAAAATGCAGGTTCGCAATACCCGCTATTCTGTCAAAAGACTGTGGGCCGCAAGGACATTCCTTTGGAGCAAACCGCAGGGAGATGGGGTCTGGATTCGCCGCTATCTGGTGTATTTCGATTTCAGCAATCATCGGGCAGAACTGGAATTTCATGGCCGGGGGATATGGTGGACGGACGGAAAGACCATCAAGCAGTGGAAACGCAGCTGGAGTGAAAAAGAGGAATATATTATGTGCCAGCGCCCGAAGCTATCCGCAATGCTGACGGCCCCTCTGGTCCGTATCAGCCGTATACATTGGCATCCCATACTGACCAATTTGAGAGTGATGTTCGGAAAGTGCTGAAATCTGAATGGATGTACCAGTACGACAATCATCTCAATTTTCCATGGGAGGTTCGTCAGTGGGAAATCGTGAATCGGTATCCGATGGCCGAAAGCCTTGTAAAAACGGGCTGGGCTGATGCACTGTGCTCTCAGGTATACGACGAATATGAACACAGCACCCGCATCAATCTTCGAGCAAAGACCTATTTCGGCGTATTTGGCTTAAATCGTCAGGAGCTGGCTGTGGTAGCACGAAGCAAAAAGTCGTTCCGCGAGGTGGATGATGCGCTGAGATGGAAAGAAGCCGGCCTTGCGATCAATGACAAGAACATGAAGATGACGGCTAACATCCGAAATCTCTCAGGAATGGCCAAGACCTTGCAGAAATACGGCATGACACGTAGTTTGAAGTACCTTCGCCAGCAGACTAGGCGCGTTACCGGGAAATACGATGGTCATATCGCACTTAGAGTTGCACAGGATTGGTCTGACTACTTGGACATGGCTGAGAAAGCTGGTATGAATATGCAGCTTGAGAGCGTAATGTTCCCGCTTGACCTGAAACGCCGACATGATGATCTCGTGCTGGAGCGTAATAAACAGCACCGGATGGAAGCCATGAAAGGCACGCAACACTCTATCAGAAGGGAAGCGGAACAGCTGGAAAAGCAGTTCCATATCGAAAATATCTACAAGAAGATCCGTAAAATCTACGAGTACGATGGAGCGGAGTACATTATCCGGGTGCCGGAGGGCGCAAAGGACATTTTGCAGGAGAGTAAGTTCCTTGACCACTGCATCCAGCGCGGAACCAGATACTTTGAGCGCATTTCTGTTCGGGAAAGCTACATTTTCTTCCTGCGAAAGAAGTCTGACCCCAATACGCCGTGGTACACCTTGGAGGTGGAGCCGGGCGGTACAGTTCGGCAGAAACGCAGTTATAGCAACGACCAGTATGCAGATCTGGAAGATGCCAAGCCGTTCATCGAGGAATGGCAGCAAGTGGTGCAAGGCCGAATGACAGCATCGGAAATTTCTTTTGCAAAGCAGTCCAAAGAAATCCGTGCACAGGAGTTTGCAGAGTTAAAGGAAAACGGAAACATTATTCGCACAGGCGCGAATGCCGGTAAGCTGCTGGTTGACGAGCTGATGCACGACCTGATGGAGGTAGAAAAGCGTGTTGGCTAAAATCGAACTTTCCCTTGCGCCGTCTAAGGCAAAAGGACTCTCGGAAGATGAACGCTTAGAGTTGGGACGGTTGCTCCTGAAGGCGGGGTATCGGATTGACATCGTGCGCCGCCGTCCAAACGCCAACCCGGGCACCCAGTACGAGTACTATATGATTCTGGACAAGGGGGATAGCAATGCCTGATACCCGCAAAGGACACAACCCCAGCGGTGCGCCGGACCCCACCCGGGCGAGTGCTGAAAATAACATCCAGAAGGACGAGAAACGGGTGCATGATCTTATTCACGTTCTGCGGTATGTGGCAGATGCCGCAGGGTTTGAGATTGCAGAGCGCATTGTCCTGATCGACAGTCAGTCGGGGAGGATCTATCGGTGAACAGAACAAAAAACGAATTGGCGGATTACGCATGGAATCCTGTAACAGGATGTCTGAAAGACTGCCGATATTGCTACGCAAAAAAGAGCGCTTTACGCTTTGCCAGCGATTGGAGACGAAATCTTGCAGAACGTCCGAAGGTTCAGCAGGTCGGAGTGAACCTCTTTGCGCTGGACGCTCCATGGGAAACCACGAATAACCGCTTTCTGAACAACCCAACCGGATTTATGCCCACGATACATAAGTATCGCATGGATTGGCCACAAAAGGTCAAGGTGGGCTCAACCATCATGGTATGCACGGACGGTGACCTGTTTGGTCCGTGGGTGCCGGAAGATTGGATTCTTCAGGTATTCGCTGCGGCCGAAATGGCACCCCAGCACCAGTACATTTTCTTGACGCAGTACCCGGTGAGGTATCAGAACCTTGCAAACCACGGGAAACTCCCGATGCGGGAAAATTTCTGGTACGGCACCACGGCAACGGTCAGGAAAGACGGCGTGTGGGCAAACAGTAAATACAATACATTTGTGGCCATAGAACCGTTACTGGGCCCGTTTGAGGGCGATGCAACCAAAGTTATCCGGGAACTAAAGTGGATCGTCATCGGGGCAGAAACGGGGCAGAATACAGGGAAGGTCACTCCGATAGCGGAGTGGATTCAAGACCTGCTGGCATCGGCAGATGCGACCGGAACGCCGGTTTTTATGCGGAGCAGCATGGAGCGAGTGGTTGGTTCCAAAGGTATGCGCCGGGATAAGCCGCCGGTGTTTCTTGAAAAGATTCCCACAAAAGCCCAAAAGGAACGTTTGTGGGAGACCTGCACAGTCTGTGGAGAATATCGTCCGATGAAAGATATGTACGCACTGCTCCTGCGCAGAAAGCGCGGAGAAAGTCCTAAGCGAGTGGCCTGTATGTGCCCGGGATGCTATGAACAATTCAGCAGGGATCATTTTGAGAGGAGAGAAAAAAGATGAAATTTGAACGGAGTGAACTTGGAACGCTGTTTTCCAAACTCAGAACGGCGGTGCCGGAGGTTCGCGCGGTGGGTACCAATGATGCGGGAATCTTGTTGAGCGGCTCCAACGCATTTGCCACCAATTTGGAACTGAGTGTCCGTGCCGGGTTGTCTAAACCGGTTGAGCAGGATGTGGTGGTTCCGCCTCGCGGAGTCGATTTCATCAGCGGCACGGTAGCACCGGAAATCAGCATCGAGGCAGAGAAAGGCATCCTTACTGTGAAGTCCGGCACAGCGAGGGCACGTCTGAACACTACGCCGGCAGAGAATTACCCGGAACTTTCAGGTCCCGGTAATGACGCAAGACGATGCGTTGTAGGAGCCAGCGATTTAAGCTGGGCTATTTCCAAAGTTATCTATGCGGTAGCAAAGGACGAAAAACACCCTGCTCACCGCGGATTGTGCTTCTCGCGCAAAGTCGAGGATGTTCTGGAAATCTGTGCACTGGATGGTTATCGGATGGCAATTGCAAGAATCAACTGCACAGCTGATGGCGATTTTCGCTTTACGCTCCCCGCCGCAACTGCAAAAGCAGTTGATACGATATCCATGGATGGTAACGTGGAGATTATTCGCGATCGCAAAAAGGCCGTTTTCAGTGACAACAACTTTGAGGTGAAGTCTCGCCTGATTGCGGAACCGTTTCTGGATTATAGCAAAATTGCAGCCCAAAAGAGCGAGGGAACCAGAATCATGCTTGACAGGAAAGAATTGCTGGGCGTTCTGGGGCGCGTCAAACTTGCTCGGTCTGCAGACGCAAAGGAAAAGAGCACCTTGGTAATGGATCTTGAACCCGGCGGTACGGGCAGAGCATCGATGCGTAGCACGATTGCACAGATGAATGAGGAGTTTTCCTTCAACGGAAAGCTGGAAGAACACCTGCGAATCGGCTTTAATCTGGAATTTTTGAGCGAAGCTTTGAAGTCGATGGAAGGAGACGAGGTCAGCGCATGGGTGGTCTGCCTCTGTCCCCCGTAAAGCTGATTGAGCCGCAGTATGAAGCGCTGGTGCTTCCTGTCAAGGTTAAGGGGGAAGCATGATGCAGGGTAGAACTTTTCGCGGGCAGTCCCCAGATGGCACTTGGCATGAAGGATTCCTGATTCGCTCCCCGGGCGTGAAGAACAGCCGCCCGGGTGAGGGCTGGTACATCAACTCAGAGAACGAGCCGGCATACGCCCATCTGGTCAAGCCTTTTACGATCGGTATGAACACAACTCTGACGGACGGAAACGGGGTACCTGTTTTTGAGGGGGACATTTTGGAAGACGATCGATGCGGAAAAGATGTGATTTTTGCCGTAAGATACGGCGAATACATCGACTACGGCGTAGGCCATATTGGTTTCTACGCGGAATTTTCGGAGAACCGAAAGGAGTTTGTCGAGCATGGTCTTGCAAGCCTGGTTCTGACCGCAAAGGTGGTTGGAAATGTAGTTGATACGCCGGAGCTGATGGGCATGAGCACTGGAAAGGAGTAGTAACATGAAGTGGATTGAGACGATTACCCCGAAACAGGCAGCTGAAGAGCTGGGAGTACCTTATCACGGCTGGATGAGGGAGATGGATCGGGCATGGATCAGCGAAGACCAGAAGTACAGCGTGATGTCTCGTTTGCTCCGCACGGAATGGGGCAAGGTCGAACACGTCACGATTACGGCGGCAGAGGGCGTTGGCCGGAGTGACGGCAGCGGGGATATCCCGTGGGCCGTCAAGATGGAAATTAAGAACGACCTGTTCGGCGAGAAGCGAGTTGCCGTCGAAGTGTTCCCAACGCAGGACCGGCTGGTGGACGTCTGCGACTGCTATCACCTCTGGGTGTTTGAGAAAGGTTTCCAGCTTCCGTTCGGCATCCACCCGCGCGATAAGAAAACGGTGACGGTCAATCGCGGCAGTACCAGAGTTCGGGCCATTGACGGCGCAGGACGCGAACACAGCATCAAAGAGCTGCTGGAAGAGAATGGTGCGGCGGACGTTCCTAAACAGGCATATGCACAGGCTATGGCCGGGTATATGATGAAAAATCTTCTGGGAGGGTGATGCAAAATGTGGCTTCGGATTGTGCTGGTGGTTCTGGCGGTGATGGCTGCACTTCTGATTTATGCGGCGTGCTGCGTGGATGGTGATATAGACCGCCAGAGCGAAGCACACCCGCCGAAATCGGAGAAAGGACGAGACGATGGCAAAGTATGAGATGCTTATCGCAGCATCCGGGAAACGCGGGTCTGCGCTCCTGCCGTGTGTGGTTATTGATGAAAAGGGCATCGCTGGTGCCGCTGTACGGGCTAAAGCAATGGCCAAGGCTTGCTACCCGGAGTATGAAAATTTCGACGTGGTGAAGATAAAGGTGGTTCCTAATGAGTGAAAATGGTCTGATGGACAGCGTAAATGACGTGGTCAAGGCTGCGTTTGAACTGTACGCAGCTGATGGCAAAAAACTGAACGATGGCGATAGTTTCACTGTGAAATTCAATAACGGCGCGCTCACTATCTCGGTAAAAGACAAGACGTTGAACGTAGAATTTGAGCCAGATAGAGAAGCCGCAGGGGATACGCCGTATGAACTGGATATGACGCTCGGCATTTATGAGGAGGAAGACGATGGATAAGAAGAAAATTCCCTATGCGGTTCGGGTTTCAGCTGCATTGCTGGCAGGAAAGACGGATGAATCATTCAACATCATTGGGGAAGCGCTCACCGATATTGTCGGTAAAATCAGCAAAATTTCCCAGAACTACTGCTACATTGACCTTCCCTTTGTAATTGCAGCCCTGCGGGTTACTGCCAATGCCTTTGAGAGCACTATTGACGATAAAGGCAAAGAACTGGCTCGCACTGTTTATGAGAAAACCGATGGCGTTGTTATCAATGCTGCAGAACTGATGAAACAGGTAAGGGAGGACGGCAACGATGACCGAGAAAAGGCCGATTGATGCCAATGAACTGATGGCAAGGTTCTTCCGCAAGGAATGTTTGATGCGGGGGCACAATGCTGCGGCAAGCGCTGCTTATAAAGATGCTCAGAAAACGGTAGTAGCTGCGCCTACGGTAAGTTTGTGGCCGGAATGGCGCGACCCCGACAAAGACCCGCCGAAGGTAGAAACGGAAGTGCTAGTTTTAGTTGACTGCGGCAAAGGCTATTGCATTACGACGGCTTTCTACGAGGATGGAACGGTGTCTCAGTATGAAAGCGTCTGGCAGTGGGAAGACGTCGATGATTATGGCATTTATGACGAAGAAGATGATTTGTATAGGCTTCCAAAAGGCTGGTGGGAATACCGTCACTTTACCCCGGAGGATGCGCTAGAATGCCCGATAGATAAGCCGGTTGTGGGCTGGATGCCTTTGCCGCCGAAGGAGGTAGTGAAAAAATGAGAACGCTTAACGCTGACCAGCTGAAAGCTGTGCTGAGCATGGAAAGTTCACTGGGACATATTCACACGCTGGCAGATGTCGAAAATACGATTGACTTTCTTGCCAAAGAAGAACAGAAAGTCACAAACGTTGTAGAAAAATTCAACATTTTCGATACCATGTGGTCAAGGAAAATTCAGGCGGCATTCCCGCAGTCGTTTGTGAATATGCAAAACGAACTCATTTTCAGCCAGAGAACCAATTCCTATTTCAGACTGGAAGATGTGACCGATGAAACCCAGCTGAAAGCAAAAATTCTGGAGTGGCTTACACGCACCGCAATCAAGGGCATTTCCCCGAAGGAAAGAAAACTTCACTTTGAGGGCATCAACAAACTGCTGGGCACGAACTTTACGATGCAGGAAATGACGGATATCTATACTTACCTCGGAAATGGAATCAAACATGATCTCTGCGTGAAGTTTGTGGAAAGCGGCTATGATATGACGCTCATTCCAAAGGAGGTATGAGCAATAGCAAGAAAAATGTTAAAACCTTGCCCGTTTTGTGGTGTGGAGCTCAAGTCTTTTATTAGCATCCACGAGGTTAAAACGGCCGATGGAAAGAAAATCGGCGAAATCGAGCGCGGCTATTGGGCGCACCCGAATGATTCCAAGTGTCCGCTTGGATTTGGGTTTTCTCTTGCGCTGGAGGAGGCTGATAGCTGGAACCATAGAAAAGAAGATAGCCTGCGCTGGCGTAAGACCGAAGAGGAACCACCTGTGGAAAAAGACGGGAACCAGTATGGTGATGTTCTTGTTTTGGATGCCGGCCTTGAAGGATTTGTTACAAACAAGGGATGGCCTTATGTAAAAGGGGCGCCGGACATATATCCTATTTGGATGCCGATTCCTAAACTGCCAAAGCCCTATTTGGAGGACGAACAATGAGCAAAGAAATCTTACTTATACGCAATGATGATGGCGAATTCGAGCTGTACGATGACACCTACGACGTAGTCATTCATTGCAAAAATCAGCAAGGCATGAAAGAGACCTGCGAGATTCTGCGCAATGTGGGTACCGATGAGAAAGCACCTAGCGTTTTATTGGTGGATCCCGTTGATATGGCAATCGCCATAAGGAACCATTGCAAATCTCGCACTGATGGCTGCGAGGGCTGCTGCTTTGATAGACCGACCAGTGATAACGGAGATGGCGAATGTGTTTTGGGCTGTCCTGAAGACTGGGAAGTGTGAGGCTAAGAGATGGCATATAAGAAAATCATGGTTGAGCATGAGGTTTCACCGGGGCGTGAAAAGTGTACCTTCGATGGTGACTTTTGGGGAAAAGAGGTGTGCAAATACCATGCACTCCGCACCCAAACTCACGGAAACAAGGCTCCACCCGAATACAGGAAGCCGAAGTGCCTGCTGTTCAACTGCTGGCTCGAAGAGCCGTACAAAAAGTGCGAACCCTGCCGCAGGGCGTGCGCGGAGGTTGATGGAAAGTGAAAGCAGTCCTTTTGAGCATTCGGCCAGAATGGTGTAAGAAAATTCTTGACGGAGAAAAGACAGTTGAGGTGCGCATGACTTGCCCTGTGCATGGGACGCCGTTTAAGGCGTACATCTACTGTACCCGGACAGCGAGTAAAGAGTTTATTTTGGACGACGACAACTGGGACGTTTCCGCTAAGAAACACGGTGGATGGCCAGGGAAAAGAGGGCGCGTCATTGGCGAGTTCACCTGTAAGAAAATTACCTTCCTAACCCATGTTGGAAAAACAGGAAGCTGGGAATCGGCAAGCCTGTACGTTATGGCACCCGGATCATATTACAAACCAGCCGATGAACTTCTTGAAACGGCCTGCATGAGCAAGGAAACCGCCGAAAAATATCTCAAAGGCCGTAACGGCTGCGGCTGGCACATTTCCGACCTGAAAATTTACGACCGCCCACGACCGTTGAGCGATTTTACAAGGCTGCGGGCAACGAAATTTGGCTATGAGCCTGTAGATATTGAGCGACCACCGCAATCCTGGTTTTATGTGGAGGATGCAGAATGTACGTCATGAACAAAAAATGGGACTCTATCACGAACATTGCCCAGTGCACCAGCGTGTATGTGAGCCCCGAACACGAAATCAAGGCGGTTCCTACGGGTGGCGGCGCGGTATATCGTCTGGGTCAGTACGAAACGGCAGAAATTGCCCGCGCTGTGCTGAATGATTTGTATATTCACGTTGCGACTGGTTGCACCTACCAGATGCCGAACGACCAGAGAGCACTGGTTCTGGCTCGCGGCATGAGTGATGAACGGCCTGAAAAGTTTGCTGGGAACGGCAAGAAGCCGGTGCGTAGGGGAGGATCCTGATGGAGAAAACAGGTACGGTTCTTCCGTGTCCTAAATGCGGGAGCGGCTTTTTGGCATGGGGAAAGCCGTTTAGAAGCACGACACCGAAACTTGTCGTACTGTTAGGGCGGCATCGCAGAATTGTCTGTTGCGTGATGTGCGGATACTATGCGCCCTTGAAAAAATGGAATAAAGAGGAACGGAAAAATGAAAGCACACATTGAACCTAAGAGCCGGGAGTGCCCTTTCTGCGGTGCACCGACCTATGAGGTTGTAAGCGTTACAGGCATGAAGTGCGTTCGATGCACCAACAAGAGAACCTGCGGTGCAATCGTCAGCTTCAACAACAAGGATTGCGATGAACGCGGCATTTCACCGGTGAGGTACTTCAATCGGCGGACGGAAAGGAAAGTCCTTCAATCGACGTGCGGAAAGGGAACGAAAAATGAATCTGATTCGTGAAATTTTCTTTAATCCGATGGTCGTGGATGCGGCCGGAATTATCCTGATTGTGGCTGCATTGCCTATGGTAGGTTGGTCTTGGGCTGTAAGCCACATGGCTGGACCGAAGGTCAAAAATGAAAAGGAGGGCACATGAAAGCACATCTGTCGTTCCTGTGCAATGGTCAGTGTCGGTGGTGCAAGAACTACTGGTATTGCAGTAAGCACAAAAAAATCCTGGAAAAAATTTTCGGATGCAAAGATTGGAGATGGCAAAACAGATGAAGGACATTCGCCAGCAGTGTGTCGATGAGCAGGACAAGGCCGCACAAATCTTTACTTGGTGCATGGTGGTGGCTATGCATCAGGAAGAAGGCATTGGAGCCACGCGCCTGACCCGGGCTTGTAATGAGATGCGGGCATTTCAAGCCCGCTACAAAAGTAAAATCGACTCTGGGAATCGGAGGAAGGCCACAGAAGCTATGCGGGACGTTTTAAGGGGAATCTGTGATTTCACGGTGCGTCTGCCACAGAATCGCGCTCCGCGTAATTATAGGGAAGAACGGCTTCGTATGGCACAGGACGAGGGCGCCGAAATCGCATGGCTGGTTATGGCCGCGACGGTGCATCTGACGTTTGGCTTTGGCAAGGAGCGCCTTGCACGGCTGAAGAAAGAAGCCATAGACGGCTATCAACAGTACATCGGATGGGTCAAGACAGACGGCGAGGACTGCGCCGAGGAATGGCTGAAGCGCTGTGTGGAACAGGCCTTGCAGGAAGAACTTGAAGTGAACGACATCCAGAGCGGGAGCCACCCGCCAAAGCTGTACTATTCGTCTGGAGTGAACGTGGAAGATATGATTCGCGTGATGAGTGCTGTGTCTGCGAAGATGGCGGCAGAGCGGGGCATCAAGCGTGTGCCGCTGGCTGTTTTGAGCCAGAGTGAAATTTCTCGTCGCATGAGTGCCATTTGAGTAAACAAAAAGAGGACTGCTTGCGCAATCCCCCGAGAAAAGCAACTCTATTATACCTAAATTGATGGATTTTGGCAACGTAGAACAGGAGGATGCGCAAAATGACTATCCCGGAAGATATGATGGCGTTCATCGAAGAAACTGCCCGCAAAGCTGCCCGCGAGGGTGCAAAGGAAGTTGTGGCCGAGCAGGCCCGTAAAGCCGTAGGCCGGTGTGACCGCCGGTTGCGGAACACGAAGTTGCTCCTGAAGAACTATCGGATGTTCAAAAAACATTGCACGGGTGCGGTCTATACGGACGAGGCTGGCGAACATGATGGTCAGGAGGAAGAAACCGCACTGGAACTGCTGGACATGATGCTCCAGCGGAACAATGCCATTACGGTTGAATCCATTCGCAACAGCTGCCGGCGCACTAAAATCATGATTCGCCATATCGATGCAATGCTTGGCCTGTACGAAACCTACTGCGCCCAGAGCGACAATGAAGCTCTGAAGCGGGGCCTGCGCATCATCAAGGCCATGTACATTGACGAGACCGCCAAGCCTGTGGAGCAGATTGCGATGCAGGAAAACGTGAGCGCCCGGCAGGTTTACCGTGACCATGATGCAGCAGTGGATAAAATCTCGATGCTGATGTTTGGCATCGACGCATTGGAAATGTCTTAGCTCGATGTCAAAAAGATGTCATGGACGCGTCACGGCAAAAGTGGTACAATAATACCGTAAAATTCTAATCATAGCGCATTGCCCGCCCGGTTTCGCCACCGGACGGGTGTTTTTATGCCCAGAAAGGAGGAAAGATACCGCCGCTCCCTAATTTGTTCCGCAACGCCAGCGGAAAAGCAAAGAAGGGAGAAAAAATGAATCAGCAAGTAGTGTATCAGGAGATTTCGCAGATCCATCCCTATGAGAACAACCCCAGAAACAACGAAGCAGCCGTTGGTCCGGTAGCCCAGAGCATCAAGGAATTTGGATTCCGGGTGCCCATCTTGATTGATGGAAAAGGCACGATCATTGCCGGACACACCCGCTATGAGGCCGCAAAACGGCTGGGCATGGACAAAGTGCCCTGCATCCGGGTCGATGACCTGACGGACGCGCAGATTAAGGCATACCGCATTGCAGACAACAAGGTGGCAGAGGCATCCTCTTGGAATGATGATGTGCTCCGCGCCGAAATGGATGCACTGCAGGCGCTGGATGTGGATCTGAGCAGCACCGGCTTCAGTGAAGTGGAACTTGATGGCCTGCTCCGGGATGTGGACGATTCCGATTTTGAGGAGTTCTTCACAGAGCCTGTCCAACAGCCGCCCAAAGCGGCCGATACAGACCCGGGCCCCGAAAGCCAGCAATCTGGACAGCCTGCACCCTTTCAGCCCGCTACGGCGCAACAGAGCGGCTCTAAGCTTATCCAATGCCCGCACTGCGGAGAATGGTTTGAAACATGAGGCTGTGTTTGGCGGGAACCTTCCCGTCGGAGAAGATTGTGCGGGAAAACAGGCCGGAGTACGTTCTGGAGAGCTTTTTCTATATCAAGCCGTGGCAGGTCGAGGAAATGCCAAAATGGAAGATGTTTCTGCTCGACAGCGGGGCATTCACGTTTATGCACGGGGTAGAGGCTTCGTCAAAGCCGGTGGATTGGGACGGGTACCTAAGCAGGTATATCGACTTCATCAACCGCCACGATGTGCAGCACTTCTTCGAGTTGGACGTAGATATCATCGTAGGCTATGATACCGTAAAGCGCATGAGAGCCCGACTTGAAGCCGAAACGGGCAAGCAGAGCATTCCCGTCTGGCACCGCTCCCGCGGCCTTGACGAGTTCAAGCGCCTGTGCAGGGACTATCCCTATATCGGCATCGGCGGCTTCGCAATCAAGCACATCCAGCCCAGCGAGTACGGCTACATCAAACGGCTGGTGCAGTATGCGAACGCCTGCGGGGTGCGGGTGCACGGCCTGGGCTACACCAAAAAGGATGCAGTTGACTTTGGATTTTATAGCGTGGACAGCACCACATGGACTACACAGGTCAATTTTGGCGGCTTGTCCTACTTCAACGGCTCAGAAATGGTTGTGGTCAGGCCCCCGAAGGGCATGATAGGCGCAGACTATCGGATTCGCCGAGAGTATGCACTGAAAGAATGGATCAAATACCAGAAGTACCTTGATACGAAAGGAAAATGGCGTGGATAAAGATATCGTATACCGCGTTGAGGATGGCATGGACAGAGAAAAAATCCTCTGCACCACCTACCAGATGCGAAATTTTTATATGCAGTTCAGGGATGGCTTTTTCACCAACCTGGACGTGATGAACTACATCCAGCACCTTGCTGCCGCCCACATGGCGAAAAAGGGGATGAACGTGCTGGATGTGTGCTGCGGCCGCTCTTTGATGCTCCCGTTGTTGCGCTACTATGCAAAGGACATCGCATCCTATACCGGCGTAGACATCAGCAAAGCGAACATCAAGGAAGCCATGCGCGGCGCGACCGCAAAAAATCTCGAACCCAAAGACCTGGCCTCCTACTATCCGTTCCGGGTGGGCTGGAAGCTGGGCAACGTTGCCGAGATGTCGAAAGTCATTCCGGCGGGGTTCGCCGATTTTGTAATTTACACCTCTGCCATTGAGCACATGCACCCCGTAGATGGCGCAAAAAGCCTTGCAGAATGCTACAAGGTGATGAAGCCGGGTGCAAAAATGTTTCTCTCCTGCCCGAATACCACGGGCAATGGGTATCAGACCCAGTACCGCGCCCACGTCTATGAGTGGGGTTACGATGAGCTGAAAAGTAAGCTGGCCGAAATCGGATTCAGCATTGTGCAGGAGGTTGGTCTGGTCACCAGCGTCCGGGAGATGGACGAGTTCTATTCCAAGCAGGAACCGGCGCTGCGGGACTTCTACACCCGCATGAAAGCCTATGTCCCATCTGCATTCCTCACAGCCTTTATGGCAATTCCGTTCCCGCGTGAGGCAAAAGAGCTGCTGTTCATCGTTCAGAAGCCGAAAGGAGAAGAAAACAATGGCTAAGTTTGAAAATCGCTACGGCGTGCGTAAAATCATCTATAAGCAGAAATGCCGGTGCTTCTGCCCCATCGGAAAGACAGACTACACCAATGAATTTACTGTGACCATGGAGCCAGCAGAGATTATCCCGGACTACTGCGAAATTGACAAGTTCATCCGCGAATGTCTGGAAGGTGAAAGCTTGGTCATCGAGGAAGCAGCCAGCAAGCTGAAGAAGAAGCTTGTTGAGGACGTGCACCCCAGTTGGATCATGGTCGAATCTGCGGTGAACGACGCATCCCATGGCAATGTGGTCGTTATGGTATGAGGGGGCATGGAATATGAGAAACACCAAAGCCCTATGCCAGACCGCAGTTGTCGCGGCTCTATATGTCGCATTAACCACCCTAAACCCGCTGTCATGGGGAGTCGTCCAGTTCCGGGTGGCTAATATGCTGTGCGCTCTCCCGTTCAAGGATAAGCGGTACGCCCCGGCGGTTCTGCTGGGGATTGCAATCGCAAATGCAACGAGTCCTTTCGGCCCGGTCGATGTGCTCTTTGGCCTGCTGGCTGAGGGGACTGCATACGAACTGGTGGTCTGGGGACCGTGGAAAAGGCTGGGGATTCTGTGGAAAGCGGTCATCCTCTCCCTGTCCGTGGCTCTGTTCATCGGCGTGGAACTGTCTATGATGGTCGGCGCACCGTTCTGGTTAACAAGCACTGGCCTGTTCGTGGGCACATTCCTGGCCGTGGAACTGGGAAACTTGATGATCTCCAAAACCGCTCTCGCAAAGGTCGTGTGAGAGAGGCGCGGCGCTGGCTCTGCAAAGGGCCGGCGCTTTTTCTTTGGAACAACACAACAGCCCGGGCAGATACCGGGACAGAAAATGAAGAAGGATAGTGGTGGCGATGTAGATGGAAACGCGAGATAAGGCGTTCACCCTTTATAAGAAAGGGATGGGATGCACCGAAATCGCAAAGAAGCTGGGCGTATCGCTGAACACTGTGAAATCGTGGAAGAAGCGCTATTGGGATACACAAAAGGGTGCACCCAAGAAACGCACCCCGCCGCACCCCAAGGGTGCATCTTCCAAGTGCACCCAGAAAGCCCCGCAGGATGGCAAGACAAAGTCGGGCGCACCGCTGGGTAATGTCAATGCAGTTGGCAACCATGGAGGCGCGCCGCCGGGTAACCAGAATGCCTTGAAACACGGTGGCTGGTCTGCGGTGATGTTTGGCTCTTTTTCAGAGGAAAACCAAAAAGCCATTCAGGACTGCACGAAGGATGTTGATGCAGAAGACCTGTTGATACAGGAACTCCAACTGCTGACCGCCCGGGAGGCTTTTCTACTTCAACGCATTTCCGCTGTTCAAGAGAAAAAACAGCACATTCAGTCGGTGCATACCTCCAAGTCTGGCAGATCGTTTACTCGTTTGGACGAGGACAAGGAAAAAGAAGCCCACGACAAGGAGGCTTACATTGAGCGGATAGATGCTAAAGTCGATCGGGAAGAAAGGCTCCCCGGCACCACCGTGGAAACATCAACCACCGTCGAATCAAGCTACCTTATCGTGGAACGCTTAGAGCGGCTATTGACCGATGTACAGCGCCAGAAGTCCAAGGTGATACAACAGCTTGCCGACCTACGCAGAATGAGCAACAGCGGCAAGAATGAGCTGGTAGACGATTGGGTCGCGGCGGTCGAGGCGGCAGACACGGAAGCGGAGGATGCGGACGATGGCACTGAGACAACGTGAAGTCTTTGCCAAGCGGATCCCGCTGTACCGTAAAGACCCTTGCCTGTTCTTCAAAGAGGTCACTGGCTTCAAGCCTGATCCGTGGCAAAAAGAAGCCGCCACAGCTATTGCACAACACCGCAAGGTTTCAATTCGCTCAGGACAGGGCGTTGGCAAGACTGCTTTTGAAGCGAACCTAGTCCTTTGGTTTCTGTCCTGCTTCCCGTATCCACGCGTGGTGTGCACGGCTCCGACTCGTCAGCAGTTAAATGACGTCCTCTGGGCTGAGATTGCCAAGTGGCAGGAACGCAGCCCTGTCTTGCAGGCTATGCTTGTATGGACAAAGACTCGTGTTTACATGAGAGGACATGAGAAACGCTGGTTCGCCGTGGCTCGAACAGCCACCAAGCCGGAGAATATGCAGGGCTTCCACGAAGACAATATGCTTTTCGTGGTGGATGAGGCATCTGGTGTTGCTGACCCCATCATGGAGGCTATACAGGGCACGCTTTCCGGCGATAACAACCGCTTACTGATGTGCGGAAACCCAACGCAGAACACTGGCACATTCCACGATTCGCATACCGTGGACGCCCAGTCCTACTACTGCATGAAGGTGTCCAGCAGGGACAGCCCCCGCACGAATAAGCAGAATATCGCTGACTTGGAGCGGAAGTTTGGCAAGAACAGCAATGTAGTCCGCGTCCGTGTTGACGGCGAGTTCCCGGAGAATGAGGACGATGTCTTTATTCCGATGGCACTCGCCACAAAGGCTGTCAATACTGAACCTCTGGAACATTGTTCTCCAGCCCGGATATCCATCGGGTGTGACGTTGCCCGCTTTGGCAACGATGATACGGCCATTGCACAGAACATTGATGGAGATATCCAAAAGCTGGTCACACGCCACGGTCAAGACCTGTACGCTACGGCAGACGATATCATTGCGATATATAAAACCCTGCGTGCAGCGTATCCGCAGTACCGCGGTCTTATTTATGCGGTCATTGATGATACCGGCGTTGGCGGAGGCGTGACCGACATACTCAACCGAGAAAAGATTCGGCAGAAGCTAACCAGACTGATGGTCGTGCCGGTAAACTTCTCCAGCGCTGTGCCGGACAAGGAAGCCGCCGGGCGCTATGCAGATATCGCAACGTGGATGTGGGCGGTCCTACGGGATATGGCCACGGCGGGCACCCTGCACATCCCAAATGATTCAACCCTGATAGGGCAGCTTACCACCCGTAAATATATCTTTAGCGGCGCTCCTGCAAAGTTGAAACTTGAAAGCAAGGATGCCTTGAAGAAGCGTGGCCTGACCAGCCCTGACCGCGCTGATGCGGTAGCCCTTGCGCTATACGAGGGCGGCATCTTTGATATACGCAGTCTGATATGATAGCCGGAAAGGAGAAAAAGGTGAAAAGAGTTATCCCCGGAAAAATCAAAACGCAGCTTCGCCTCGACGGCTATTACAACGTTCTGAATAAGTATGGTACCCAGCACGACAGCACCGAGTATTACCAGTGGGCAACCGGTGCAGCTGTGACGGATGCGGAATTGGCCGACCTTTATGCAGGAAACGGGCTATTCTCGACCATCATTGATGCCCCGGCAGACGATGCCACCAAGAATGGTATCGACCTTGGCATCAAGGATAAGGATTTGCAAAAGCGGCTGGATGACCACCTGCAGACCATTCACTACCAAAGCAAACTTGCAAAGGCGCTGAAATGGGCGCGTCTTTTCGGCGGCTCCGCTGTTGTTATGCTGGTGGACGATGGTAGACTTCTTCAGGACCCGCTGAACTGGCGGGATGTTCACGGCGTGGCAGAATTGCTGGTTTACGGCCGCAACGAGGTGTCCCCGCTGTGGATCAACGGCTACGAGAATAACCCTGACGATGAAAACTACCGCAAGGGCGGCACGGGCATCCCGGAGCTTTACCAGGTGAACAGCGTGTACGGCAGTTATGTGGTGCATTCTTCCCGCTGCCTGATATTCCATAACGGGGAGATCCCCGAAGGCTCCACGATGGCCAACCTCTACCGTACATGGGGCATTCCGGAGTATATGCGCATCCGTGAAGAACTGCGGAATGCCAGCATCGGCCCGGGCTACTCCATTCGACTGCTGGAACGGCTGTCGATGGTAACATACAAAATGAAGAACCTTGCCAACGTTCTGTCTACGGCAGACGGTGATGATACGGTGCTTCAGCGTATGGAAATGCTTGACCTTGCCCGCAATCTGCTGAACATGGTCTTTATTGATGCAGATGGCGAGGATGTGGGCATTCAATCCCTGTCGGTGGCTGGTGTTAAGGACATTCTGGACAATGCCTGCGCAATGCTGTCTGCTGTGAGCCATATCCCGCAGACTAGGCTCTTTGGCCGTTCCCCAGCGGGTGAAAATGCCACCGGCGAAGGGGACATGGAAAACTATAAGGAGGCTGTGTCCGGCATCCAGTCTGGCGACCTCCGGGACAATACTCGCACGCTGGTCGAACTGATTCTGCGCGGAATGGTGTGGAACGGCGAAATCAAAGAGGTGCCGGAGTACACCATCACATACAAGAGCGCATGGAGCCTGTCTGATGATGAAAAGGCTACGCAGGACCAGGCGAATGCCGCGGCCCAACTTACCAGAGCACAGACTGTGTCTACCTACGTTACAGCTGGCATTTTGGAAATTCCCGAGGTTCGTCAGTCCTTGGCGCAGGATGAACAGTTTGACCCTGAAAACATCATCACAGAAGCAGATGTTAATCAGGACTGGGGCTTGGGCGAGGCTGACGTTCCCCAGCCGACCAATCCGCAGAACCCGCCTGCGGCAGGCAACCTGGTTACGGATGAAGGTGACTGCGGTTACGTTGCCGGCTTCGTTCTGAATGATGGAAAAATCCTCTGCGGCCAACGCTCCGATGGGCAAGGCTGGTGCGGCCCCGGCGGTCACATCGAACCCGGGGAAACGCCGAGCGTGGCATTCCGCCGGGAAGCAAAGGAAGAGTTCAATATTGACGTGGGAGATATTACCTATCTCGGCAACTGCAAGGGCAAGCCGGATGAGGTGCTTCCCGTTCAGATCTATCTCGTCAATGGCTTCGATGGCGTTCCTCGGTGCGACCAAAAGGAGATGTTCACGGCTACATGGATGCCCCCTGAACAGATTTTGAAACAGGATGTGCCCGGTGGGCTGGTGTTTGAACCGTTTCTCAGAAGCGTGAAAGAATACCTTGAGCAGCTGGGCATTACGCTGGACGACTTTGACGAGAGCAAGCACAATCGCGACGAGAATGGAAAATTTTCCAGTTCTGGCGGCTCCACATCATTAAAAGATGTATCGAGCGAGGAAAATCCATCAAAAGACTTGAATGATTCTCAAAGTCATGCTAAAATAAATTCTAACGCAGTTTCGGCAAAAGTCGCGAACACTTTCAAGGTGAAAGGTTTCCCCAACAAGCAGAAGCTGAACAACCACTGGCAGAATGGAAGAACCCACGCCGCTGAGTACGATCCCGATGGCATTACGACAAAGGAGCAGTACGAAAAGCGGGCGGTTCAACTTTTGGAAAGCCCGTGCGGAAACGGCATAAAAGGCTACAAGACAAAAGATGGCCTTGTGTGCCGGTATGACGCGAAGAAAAATGACTTTGCAAAAGGTTCCCCAGAGAAGGGTGTAAGAACGATGTTCAAGCCTGACGATGGGGAAGATTACTATAAACGTCAGCTTGAATTGGAAGGAATCGAAGATGACTGAGAAAATCATCTGCCCGGTATGTGGGCAGCATAGCTTTGATGAAGACAACGATTTTGAGGAATGCCCCGTGTGCGGCTGGGTAAATGATGGCGTGCAGAGAGCGGATCCTGATTATCGCGGCGGTTATAACCGCATCAGCCTGAACGAAGCTAAAAAGAAGTTTGCTGAAGGCAAAAAGGTGTTTGACTAAAATATTGGCGTTGAGAGCCTTTGCAGGTGACGTGAAAGCGTCCCTCGCAAAGGCTCTTTTTGTTTGCAGTCATAGCTCAGTTGGTAGAGCGCCTGCCCTCCAAGCAGGATGCCGCGGGTTCAAGCCCCGTTGACTGCTCCATATCGAGGGTTGGCCAAGTTGGATAAGGCATGGGCCTTTGACTCCCAGACCGCCGGTTCGAGCCCGGTACCCTCGACTTTTATGCTGGTGTAGCTCAATAGGATAGAGCAGGCGACTTGTAAACGTCAGGCTGTGGGTTCAATCCCCACCCCCAGCACCACCCGCCGTACACCGTAATCGGCACCTCGATGGCATGAGGGAGCACTGACCCTGCTCCTAACAGACCGCTGCGAAGTGTTCTGGCCTGTTCCATGACAGAGCCAGCGCGGAGCCATAAACCGCGTTCCTTCCGCTTCGCGCTTGGACGGATGCGCGCTGTAAGCAAAAGGTCAAAATTCAAGTGCTGCATGCCATAAGAACAAAGACCCTGCATCAAGGTGGAGATGCAGGGTCTTTTTGATGCCTGCAAAGGGAAGATGGTTCCCAGAAAGATAAAGAGGTGGATATGCCTGTGAAGAATAATGGGCCCGGCATGACCGGGCGCTTTTCAATGACGAAAAAATCAAAGATCGAGCCGGAGTATCCGCAGTGGGCAGAAAGCAAGATGCGCGCAATCGAAAATCGGCGGTTGAAAGAACTGCAGAAGATTGTGCGAGAATCCATGCCTGAAATTCTGGCTATCGTTGCGGAAGAACAGAAAACCGGCTCCGACAGCATCAGACATGATGGATACAGCGACATGGTTCGCCGCATCCAGAACAGGTTCCGCATTATGCGTGACCGGCTCAGTCGGCGGCTGAAAACCGATCCGTTGGAACGAGATGTTCGCCGGTGCGCTGACTACACCGACCGGCGGCAACTCAAAGAATGGCAGCGCAGCGTGCGCGCCACGCTGGGAGTGGATATCCATGATGATTTCTTTCTCGGCGAAAGATACGACCTGATGCTTAAAAGATGGGTTGAGCAAAATGTCAGCTTCATTACCAGCATTGAAAGCGACTGCTTCGATGATATGGAGAACGTCATTATTGAGGGTTTTGCAAAAGGCCGCACCCCGGCGGCGATTTCCAATGAAATTCAACGCCGGTTTGATGTGACCAAGTCAAAAGCGAATCTTCTTGCGCGTGACCAGGTGGGCACCCTGAGCGCGAATCTGACCCGCACAAGGCAGGAATCCGCTGGGGTGGAGGAATATATCTGGAGCTCGTCAGGTGATGAACGTGTGCGCGAATGCCACCGTGAACTTGACGGTCAGAAATTCCGTTATGATGACCCGCCGGCCATGTGGTACATGACAAAGCACGGCAAAGTGTACAGCGGGCGGCATTGCAATCCCGGAGAGGACTACCAGTGCCGCTGTGTTGCAAAACCTGTCTTTAACTTCGATAGGCTGAATTCTGTAGCCTTTAAGGAGAAAAAACAATGAAACAGAATACCCCGCCGCTAGTCCTTCGGAGCGAAATGCGAACCGACAGTGTACCTGTCGATGAGCATTACAGCGCCGAGGGATATTTTTATGATAACCCCATTCTGACCCGCACGGGTATCTTCAAGTACACGCTGGAAGATGGCTCGGAGCGTCGAGAATTGCGTAGACCGGAAGATGTGTTTGACCCGGAAAGCCTTGCAAGCTATGAGGGAAAGCCCATCATCATAACCCACGATGCGCGGGTAATCAACAAGGACAATGCCCGCCGAGAGAGAGTGGGCACAATCCTGACCCCCGGACAGCAGGACGGAGAAACCGTCCGAGCAAGAATCGTAATTGATGATCCTGATGCCGTAAAGGCATCGGGTCTGCGGGAACTGTCTGTCGGGTACTATCAGGATCTTATCATGGAACCCGGAGAATGGAATGGAGAGCCGTATGATGCAATCCAGACCAATATCCGCGTGAATCACCTTGCGCTGGTCGCTGTCGCCCGCGCAGGTGATGATGCACACTTGAACATGGACAGCCAAGATAGCAATGGAGGTATGACCCCTATGGATGAGAACGAGAAGATGAACAACCCCACTCAGGACGATGATGCCACCGTGGACACTACGAAGCCTACCACAGATGATGGCGAGGGCGCGGGCAGTCCCCCTGTGACTCCCGGCCTTGACCCTGTTGGCGTTCAGGCAGCAATCAAGGCGTACCTGACGGCAACAACCGGCGGCGCTACTGCTGATGATGAGAATAACCCGGCGGCAGGCGGTGAGCCTGCAAAGCCCACCGAGGATGATGGTGAGGATGATCCCACCAAGCCTGATGCACTGGCAGAGATTACCGCCCGCCGTGACGCCATGGAGGACGGTCAGGCCAAAGCGGACATTAACACCCTGCTGTCCATGCTGGATGCCGCAAATGCCCGCGCTGATGCCGCAGAGGACGATACCAAGCCCACTGAGGACGAGGATGATAACCCGGATGGTTCCAACAGCCAGCTGAACCATGATAGCGCCAGCGCTATTGCGGCGCAGATCAGCCAGCGCGTTGAGTTGTGCCGTCTGGGAGACAAGCTGCATCTTGATGGCATGGAGACCATGCCGGTCATGCAGGCAAAGAAAAAGGTCGTGCACGCCGTTATCCCGGGTATGCGCTTGGACGGCAAGAGCAAATCCTACATCAACGCGGCTTTTGATATCGCAAAGGGTAAAATCAATGGTCGCAAGACTGTGGCAGACCAGCGTCGTCAGGTGTTCAATGCTGATTCCGCAAATGCGGCAGTCCGCAATGCGGGCAAGAAGAACGACCCTGATGCGGCCCGCGATCGTATGATCCAGCGTCATGCTGGCGAGAAGGAGGACTAAGCTATGAGCAATATGGCAGTACAGATGAACTACGGCGAGCCTAGCCGCGGTATGCCCGGCCTGCTTTATGACCGCGCGAATTACGATGCAGTCACCCGCCGGAACAGCGCAGAGGATGGCAAGCTGTTCTTTGGCTGCGGCGTTGTGCAGGGTGCGGAGCCCGGCAAGGACATCACTCTTCCTGCAACCGGCGTGACCGCCGAGAAGTTCGAGGGCGTTGTGATGTACAGCGCCAATACGGAGATGGACGATGATGGTGCTGTGCTCCTGCGCAAAGGCCAGATTCTGGATGTCTGCCAGACCGGCAAGATGTGGGTGCAGCTGGCCGATCAGGCGGAACCTGCTTACGGTCAGCCGGTTTATCTTGTGATTACCGGCGACGATGCAGGCAAGTTCACCCCGACCAAGGGCACCAATCTGGCGGTCAAGGCCCGCTTCATCGGTGCGGCCCAGAACGGCATTGCACCCGCCCAGTTCGCAGAGCAGATCTAAGGAGGTTCAATATGGCTAAGTACAATCCTTTCGACCCCGCCAACGGTTACAGCGAGGAAGACCGCCTTGCCCTGAACGGCAAGTGTGCCTCCCTGATTAACCAGGCATATAAGAACCCGTTCCCCGGCACGAAGATTCGTCTGGATGGAGCTGACAATGCAGGCATCTTCTTCGCCAAGCAGCTGGCGCATGTCAAGACCAAGGCGTACGATAAGGACTTCCCGGAGCTGTCCGGCCTGAAGATCTTCCCTCAGACCAGCGAAACCGATGAGGGAGCTGCGTATATCGAATACTACAGCTATGAGCCGGTTGGCTTTGCTGATGTTATCGCCAACTACGCCAGCGACCTACCCCGTGTCGATGTGAAGGGCACTCCCCATCGTGCGGAAATTGTCAACATCGGTGACAGCTACGGCTACAACGTGCAGGAACTGCGTGCCTGCCGCCGCAATGCGGTGCTGGGTATTATGAAGTCTCTGGACTCTGCGCGTGCTGAAGCGGCCCGCCGGGTGTACGATGTCAAGGTGAATCACCTGATTTGGCACGGCGACGAGAAGACGGGCATCATCGGCGTTCTGTCCTCCGGCAATAACATCCCCATCTATACACTGCAGAACGGCGCAGCCGGTAAGGCAGACTGGGCATCCAAGACCGCAGACGAGATTGCGGCCGACATTGCCGGCATCCTGAACTACATCGACACCCTGACCCAGAATGTGGAGCACCCGGACAGCTGGGTCATGCCCAACGACCTGTACACCAGCCTGAACCTGCGCCGCATCGATGGCACCGGCGAATCTGTTCTGTCCTACATCAAGGATCACACTCCCCAGATTAAGAACTGGGAAGTTGCCGGCGAACTGTCCAAGGGCAACAAGGACTATAACAGCACCGGCAAGAACATCGGCCTGCTGTATACCAAAGACCCGGACAAGATGTCCCACGAGGTTCCCATGGCTTTCCTTCAGCACGCGCCGCAGGATCGCAATCTGGAAATCGTTATCAACTGCGAGGGCCGCGATGCAGGCATGATGATTCCTTATCCGCTGTCTGCTTGCCTGGTCTACGGTCTGTAAGAAAGGAGAAACCGACTATGAAGGTCAAAAACATTTCGGTGAAGCCCATCTGCATCGGCTCCATCTCTCTGCTCCCCGGCGAAACTGCGCAGGTCGATGCAACCTATGATGATGCAATGGCATTTTACATCAGCATGGGCCTGCTTCAGGAGGTTCAGGAGAAAAAGGCGCGCGGAAAGAACGCAAAGGCCGATTCCGAAGCTGACGATCCTGCCGATGCTCCTGCGGGCGGTGAATCTTGATGGATTCTCCTGACGTGACCGCCATTACCAAAATTGTAAAGAAGGTTGGCACCGAGTTCAAATCCGCTTCGGACGAGGACATTTCTTTTTGGATCGACCTGCAAGCGCCGGTCATTTCCAAAAAGAAGTTCGGCGCAGATTACAATCTGGCGGTGGCGTTGCTGGTCTGCCATGCTATGAAAATGGCTGGCAATGGTGACAGTTCTCTCGGAACTATCGCAAACACCGGTCGCTTAGCCAGCGTTTCCGAAGGTGGCGTGAGCATTTCCTTTGCCACCAGCACCGCCGGGACCACCGGAGATGCTGAGTACCAGCTTACTTCCTACGGCTTGCAGTTTATTTCGATTCGGAACCGGCATATCGTGCCTATCATGATTCGATAAGGAGGCCTGCCCATGGCGATAGCCAATGACATCGGCCTTGATCTGACGCCAGAGGGCAGGGCGGCGATGGAGCGCCTGAACGAACTGTCCAGTGTGACCATAGAGGTTGGGTATCAGGCAGACCAAAAGGCGGCTGACGATGAAACATCGCTGGCCGAGGTCGCCTACTGGAACCACTACGGAACCCTCCACAAAGACGGTTCGGTGATGATTCCTGCCCGTCCTTTTATGGACACCATCAAAAAGCACTCGGAAGAACTGGCAGAGTTTTCGCAGCAGGCTCTGTCCTCATTGGAAACAGCCGATTCAGTTGTCAATGCGATTGGTTCGCAGGCAAAGTCTATGATTCAGGATGCAATCAAAGATGAGGAATGGGCACCCAATGCGCCCATCACCATCGAGGGCGGCTGGATGATGAACGAATATGGCAAGAAAGGCCCGGTGCCTGTGCATATTAAAGGGAAGAGTTCCACGAAGCCCCTGATTGATACAGGTGCCTTGCGTCAGAATTGCCAGTACGTTATCAAGAAAGGAAAGAAATGAACATCTTTAAGCAGATGTACACCGTGCGCCGCTACAAGGGTACCAGCTGGGATAGTGGTACGCCCGAAACAACTTACTCGGATATGCAGCTTCCACTTGATGTGCAGGCCAAAACGCGCCGCAATCAAGATGATGCTTCCGGCCGCTCTACGACCGGCGTTCTGACTGTGTATAGCGATGTCCAGCTTCTTCCTACGGAACCGGATAAACAGACAACTGGAGATCGTCTGCTTTACATGGGGCAGTGGTACGCCTGCAAATCGTCCATCTACTGGGGAAACACCATCCTGAAGCACTGGATATCAGAGTTTGAGGCTGTTGAGGGCGAGAAAGGGGAGAATGCCAATGACACCAGCTGAGTGCCGCGAGGCGGTTCGGCTCATGTTTGTGGAACTGTACCCCCATTGCACAGTGATTTACAGCTATCCCAATTCCGTTCGTCCACCGCTTCCGTATGTCGTTCTTGACTTTGAACGCATCGAGCTGGTGAACTCGTTTGAGTACGTCAAGAACGGAATTCTTTGGCAGGAAAAATGCAAGCGCATTCCGTTTTCTGCTGAACTGGTCACCGAGAGCAAGACGGAGCACGCTGCCGGGGTGAAAAAAGTTAGTTTGTCAACGGTCGTGGACGACCTTGAACAAGCTATTCAGTTCTTTGATAGCCAATACGCAGGTGACAAAATGCGCGCCATGAATATCACGGTATGCACGGAAGGGTCACCTGAACCAATCCATAACAGCGCGCCCGGCGTAGAGAGGGCGCGCTGTTCTTTTTATGTGGATTTTGTGCAGCGTACTAAGGAGTACGCCGCCTTGGCTCCGATTGACGGCGAGTATTCGGAAGACCATGCCAGTGCAGCATCCAAAAAAGTTGCAGACATGGAAGCCGGATGGTTTGACGAAGTCGAAGTCAAAAAAGAAATCCGAAATGAGTAAAGGAGCGAAACCACATGAATATCGACAAAATCGTTGAGGTCAATATCCAGATCTCCGAAGCGATGTCCATTGATGGTGGTTATGACACCATCCTCATTGTCGGCCCTCTGCCTAAAGCCCCTGGCGGTCGCGTTACACCTGATGTTGCCGGTTATGCGAGCTTGCAGGACCTCAAGAGCGCCGGATTCGCAGCGGACGACCCTGTGTACATTGGTGCCAGCAAGGTGTTTGGACAGTCCCCGAAGCCGCCCGCGGTAATGATTGCGGTGCAGAAGCTGTCCAGCGGCTCCACCGAAAAGGTGGATGTGACTCTTGACAGAGCCATTGGTATGCCGGGCTGGTACTGCATCTGCCCGGCGGGCATCAAGGAGGACTTTTACCAGAGCATCGCGGACTGGACAGAAGCAAATGAAAAACTCTGCGTCTGCGAAACTACTGGTATTTCGTCCTCTCCGGTATCGGATGCTATGCTGCGCACCGCAGTGATTCATGCGACCGCAGAGAATGACTGTGTGAATTGCGCCTACGCTGCCCGGTTCCTTTCCTATGACCCGGGCAGTGAGCAGTGGTGCTTCAAGTCGCTTTCCATGGTGTCTGCGCAGGGTCTGTCCACTACGGATATTGCAAGCCTGGAAGCACGCAATATTTCGTACTATACGACCGTTGGCAGCAAGGCCATGGTGCAGGGCGGCAAGGTGAGCGGCGGCGAATGGATTGACACCATCCGCTTCCGTGACTGGTTGAAGACCGAGATTCAGTCCAAGGTGCTGAACCTGCTCCTAGGACTTCCCAAGGTGCCCTACACCGACCAGGGCATCGCGCTGGTACAGAATGCTGTTATTGATGCCCTGGAAGAGGGCGTGCGTGCCGGCGGCATTGTACAGGATGCTTCTTCCGATGATGGGGAAGCGTCTCGTGCATATACCGTCACCGTGCCGCGTGCGGCCGATTTGGATGCAGCGACTCGTAAGAGCCGCCGTCTTACCGGTGTGACATGGACAGCACAGCTGGCAGGTGCCCTGATTGCCGCGAAAATTGGCGGCACACTGAATTACTGAGAAAGGAGAACCGCTAAATGCGTGGAGATGTAACCGTTTACTCCCCGAAAAACGTTTTGTGCACCATGGGCATTCACATCGCGTCTGGTTTTACGGAAGATGGTTTTATCACCATCACTCCGCAGGGCGATGGTGTGACCGACGAAGTCGGTGCAGATGGAGAGGTAGTTATCTCTATCCCTGACGATCCCCGCTTTGAGGTGAAGCTGGTTCTTCAGTATGGCTCCAAGACGAACCAGTGGCTTCTGAAGCAGTACAACAACAATAAGCAGACCCCGGGCAACGGACTTTTCAATATGCAGGTCAAGGATCTGGGGGCTAACCCGGATTTCACGGCATCCAAGGCATGGGTTTCCAAGCCTGCCCCGTGCGCTTACGGTAAGACCGGCCAGAGTCAGGAGTGGACGCTGCGGGCTGTTGGTAAGATGGAGCCGAAGAACTGAAAGGAGGAAACCTGATATGAAAATGAAACGCATGGAAATGCAGGACGTAACGGTTGGGAACTTCCAATTCAAAATTCGCCCTCTTGCGGCAATGAATGCAGCATACGTCTTTGGAGACGTTGCTGCAATTGTTCTGCCGATTATCGGAGTCGCAACAATGTCTGGCGGCGACAAAAAGGATCTTGACCTTGAAATTTTTGAAGGCGTAAATTTGGACGCAAAAGCCCTTACAGTTGCCCTCGGGAATGTCAACGGAAAGGCTCTGACAAAGCTTATCTCTGAACTTACGCTGAATTATAACAACGTCAGTTATTTCGATGATGAATCATCCAGTTGGAAACCGTTGGACGATGATGCGTTCGATGAAATTTTTTGCATGAACTTTGCTGGAGCAATCGCATTGTGCGTTGAAGTCGTCCGTCAGAATTATTCCGGTTTTTTCAGCGATATCGTCACCCTCTTTGGAAAGCTCATGACGAAATACAAAGTGGGGGACCAGAGGAGTATGGAGATTTTGACAGCGAGCAAATAACAGGGCTGGAATGGGTCATGTATACCCTGATTCGTGAGCGAGTTGCCACGATGACGGAACTGAAAGAAAAATATAATTTAGACGAGGCGCTGAAGTTATACGACATCGTTGTTATGCAACGCGATATTGAACGTATGATGACCAAACGTCAGAACGAGGAAAGGGGGTGAACTGTTATGGCAAGAGAAGCAATTATTGGAAAATTTATCAATCAGATTGGTTTTAAAATCGATGAGGGCACAGTTCAACAGGTGAAGGCCACGGTTGAAAATGTCAAAAAGGGCATAAAAACCGTCCAGAACGTTGCGGACGAGATGAAGAAAAAAGTCAAGTCAGGCATTGATGAAATCAAGAAGGAGGTAGAGAAAGCCCAAAAGGAAACGGGTGGACTTCCATCGAAAAAAGCTACGGACGATGGTGTGAAAGCGGCTAAATCTGGTATCGATGAAATCAAAAGCTACGCAAAAAAGCTGCTCGGCACTCTCGGGATTGGGTTTTCGCTCACACAAATCAACAATCTTGTAGAAGAATTCGGCGGTATCAATGATACCATTCGCGGAGCAACCCGTGAAATGGGGAATCAAGCGGATATCCAGCAGAAGATTCTGCAAGGGGCTCAGGATTGCCGTGAAGAATACGGTGTCATGGCCGGTGATGTGACAAAGCTGGTGCAGTTGAACAGTAAACTGTTCCCGGTTGATGATGCTGTAAAGTTTGTTTCGCTTGTCGAAAAGCTGGAAAAGGGCTCCGGCAGAGAAGCAAATCTTGACAACACCATGAGCGTGCTGCAAAAGGCTATGTCTTCGGGCAAGCTGGACAAATCTGGCTTTTCCAACTTAAAAACAGCTGCCCCGGAGGTCGTGAAAGCCATTTCGTCTGCAATGGGAGTGTCCGAGAAGCAGCTCCAAAATCTGGCAGAGAGTGGGAAACTTTCCGCAAAACAACTGAAAGAAGCGTTCTTTGCGGCAGAAAGCGACATTCAAAAGAACTTTGATGAACTCGGTTTCGGCATCGGGGACGCTCTTACTTACGTCAGAAATCAGTGGGGGCTTTGGCTTGCAGGCGCAGATGACATGCTTGGCATCACAACCAGTATTGGCAAAGTAATAAAAACCATAAGCGATTTCCTGATGGGAAAAGCACAACGGCTGACTTCGTGGCTGAAAAATATTGCCGAGAAACTTGGCGGCGTAGAACAGCTGCTGAAGCTGATTGTGATGGTCGCCACAGCTCTGTTCCTTGCAACCAACGGAAGCAAGATTCTGTCTTTCTTAGCGGGCGCAGTGAAACTCCTGCAAGGGTTTAATCTGCAAACTGCCCTTGCGGCCGCAAAATGGCTCTTGCTGTTCCTTGTGCTGGAAGATGTTTTTACTTTCCTGCAGGGCGGCGATAGCGTCTTTGGGCGGCTCCTGAGCGAGGCTGGTGTTGACGTTGACGCATTGAGAGAGAAAATCAGTGCGTTCTTCGAGGGGGCAAAGCAATTTGGCCGAGACGCTCTTGATTCGCTGGGGCAATTCTGGGAGGAGCACAAAGGCTCGATTTTAGTTGTTCTGCAAGCCCTTTGGCAAGGACTGGTTGACCTGACCGCAGACATCATTACACTGGGCGGGCACTTGTTCGACCTCCTGGCTGGCTTGATTACGGGATTTCAAACCCATGATTTCACCCAGTTTCTGAATGGATGTCGTGAACTGTGGCAAGATTTTCTCGATATTCTGAATGGTTTGGGACGCGCTGCTTTTGGTGAAACATGGGAACCGATGAAAGAAAGCGCACAGGCAATCTGGGACTGGCTGAAGGGATTCTTTGACTGGTTCGGAGAGAAAATTCAGTGGGCTAAGGGGCTATGGAACGGAATTGTGGATTTCTTCACTGGTGGAAACGACGATGATGATAAAGGCGGTTCTGGTGGCGGCAATCCCAAAGGCAAAACGTCTCTCCGCAGCACGGCTGGAGCACTTGCATCTGGCGGGCGTGCTGTTTCTGGGAGTGCTGTTATGTCCGCACCCCTCTCCAATACCACGAACACCAAAAACATCACTGTAAAACAGGAAAACCGACAAAGCTACACGTTCCAAGTGTCTGATCGCAATGCCGCATCCAAACTGCAGTCTACCGTGAGTTCGCAGTCCTCGCAATCTACGAAAGATTTGGCGCATGCGCTTAATTACGGGAGGTGATGCCTGATGGAAGCGACACAGCCCGCACGCTTGGGAGATTTTGAGTTCGATGCTATCATCAAACGCCCGGAGACATTGTCCAGCAAGATCCCGGACTACGCAACGGAAGAAGGATATAGCGCCAGTGACCACATCTGTCTGGAAGCGGTGACGCTTGATGTCACAGCTGTGATTTCTAACGCGCCGATTACATGGGCGGACCGGCACCCGGCATCATCGAGCCGGGTACAGAGTGCCGTCGAGGAGTTGCGGCAGTTGTGGGAGAAAAGAACACCGATGACCTTTACGGCCGGCGGTGATAGCTATGAGAATGTCTGTATCGAAAGCGTGACGTTTCCAAAAGAGGAAAGCAACAGCGAACGTATTGAACTGAAGTTGAAGCAGGTGTCTATCAATTCGACAGAAACTGCCAATATCAGCATAAAGTATGCTCGCGGAGGAACGTCTAAAAAGAATACTGGCGCGAGCCAGAAGAGCACCTCCACAGCAAAATCTTCCGATAGCGGAAAATCTTCTTCCCGCAGCAGCATTCTTTGTTCTGGGGCAAAAGCCATTGGATTGTTTAAGTGAGGTATAGATGATGGATTTGGAATACTATGAGATCTCTGTACCAGACCGAAACGATTCCATTATGCGCGTGAACCTTGACGAAGTATATTACAATCTTCGGCTGACATGGAACGCATACGGCGGTTTTTGGATGCTTAGCATCTACGATGCAGAAATGAATATTATCCTCGGCATGGCGCGGCTCGTGCCGGGGACGATTTGGAATTTCTACTATCAAACCCAAGGAGGTCCGCCGGGTGTCCTTGGCGTTGAAACGGAGCAGGAAACAATTGGTCGCAATGATTTTATGGACGGAAAGGCAAAATTGCTATACCTTCCTGCAAAACAGCTTGGAGTGTGACAGATGGATATCTGGGATAGACAGTACCGAGTAAGAATCGGAAAAAATAATTCTGTCGGCCGTGAAATCGGAAAGCCCAACGAAAAAACGAAAAGAGCTATCCGGTGCTCATTCTCCTGTGAAATTGGTGATAGTTCAAGTTCTAATACGGGAAAAATCACACTTTGGAATCTGGCAGATGAAACCTTGCGCCTTTTGGAGCAGGAAGATTGCCTGATTGAACTTCGTGCTGGATATGGCGATGACCTGCCCGTTATTATGGGCGGTTCTCTGACGTGTTTTGAAACCGAAACAAATAGCGCAGATCGGCAGACCACGATTGAGTTTGTGGATAGCTTTACGTCTGCGAGAGACACAACAGTGAGCCTGAGTTATTCGGGTGTTGTGAACGGAGAAAAAATCGTCAGGGATGTTGCTCAGGAAATGGGGTGCGAAGTTAAACTTTCTCCCAAGGCCAAAATGATCGACTTTAAGAATTTTGCTTTTGTTGGCACAGGAAAGACGCTTATCGGGCGGCTGTGCGATAGAAGCAAGCTTCGCTGGAGCGTTCAAAACGGAATTGTCCAAATATGCGCTCTGGATGAACCTCTAACGATGGCAGCTTATGTCCTTTCGGCTGATTCCGGCATGATTGGTTCACCGAAGCCTTTCTTTGAATCCGCATCGACCAGCAGCAAATCTGCGACGAGCAAGAACGCGAGTTCTAATACGACCAAAAGAAAGGCCAAGAAAGGCATTGAGGTCACGTATTGCCTGAATGGCCATATTCAAATTGACGATTATGTGAAAGTGGAATCCAGAGAGTACAAGGGGAACTACCGAGCGTCAAAAATCAGGTTCACCGGCGATACGGAGGGCGACGATTGGCAATGCGTTGGGCAGTTTGTGGAGGTGAAGTAGCGTGGATCAGGACTTCCGCGATGCAGTCGTGAGCATCATCGACCAGTACATGAGGGATAATATCCACACCTCGGCACCTGCTAAGGTCGGTAACGTGTCCGAAAACTTCACTGCTGAATTAACGCCGGATTTGAAAGTAACGACCGATGATGATAGGGAAGTACCCTACCCTAAAATTTCGGGCACGGCCATCCTGATGCCTACCGGAGCAGGCGGCACAATCGGGTTTGCATTTCCTGTGCATTCCGGGGATGGATGTGTGGCTATTTTCGGAGAGGGCGGCTCTGGAACAGACTTGAAGTGGGACTTATCCAATGCAACCTTGCTTCCGGGCTTGCCTGCATCGTCTAGCGAGCAGGTTAAGCGTGCCGGCAGTGAGGACGCAGCAGTTGTTTTTGCGCCGACTGCGACCATTACCGTCAAGAAAGACAGCATCGAACTAAAGAAGAAAGATACTGTTGTCACGATGAAAGATGACTCTGTCACTGTAAAAAGGGGAGCGTCGGAAATCAAGGTGACCAACGGGAGCATTAAGTCGAAAAACGGAGGCACTTCGGTTGAGAAACTTCCTGCAAGTGTGAAAATTACCACAGCGACCGTTGATGTGACTGGCAATGTGAAAATAAAAGGAAATGTTCAGGTTCAGGGCAATGTGGATATTTCTGGAACGCTGACACTTGGCGGCATCGTGATGAATACGCATACTCATGCGGGTGTGCACGGGTTGACAGGAGGGCCGCAGTAATGGCATTGAAAGACCTTGCGCTTGCGGCTGATGGAGATTTGTTCATCAACGAAACCGGCGATTTTGAAATCATCGATGCCGTTCGGCAGGGTGTGCAAATTCGTCTGCGCTGGATAAAAGGAGAATGGGTGTTCAATACCGCTATGGGCACGCCTTACTTTGAAACAATCCTTGTGAAGGTTCCGAATCGAGCCTTAATCGAGAAGGCCCTGCGAGACCAAATCCTCGCCGTTGATGGCGTAACAGGGGTGGGCACCATCAACCTTATAAAGGATGCAAAGGCTAGAACGCTCCGAGCGTCTTTTACCGCGACCACCACTGAAGGAGAAATAGAAAGCGAGGTGGAACTGTCCCATGTCGGACTACGGAGTGACAGATAAGGGCTTTCAAATGCGCCGACTGGATGAAATTTACACCGACATCTGCAAAAGGTTTAAAGACGAGGTTGGAGTTGACCCATCGGAGAACCCACAAAGCGTGATGAACGTCCTGTTTACAATTTTTGCGGATGCCCCGGCGGAACTCTGGGAGGCTTATGCTGCTGCATATCAGCAGCTTTTCCCCAATACGGCCTGCGGCGTTGCGTTAGATAACGTGATGCAGGTGGGCGGGGTGAGCCGCATTGGACAGGCCAAAACTAAGTATTTTATCTCTTGTACTGGCCAAGAGGGAACGGTCATTCCGGTTGGTGCTTTGATTCAGTCGAGCAGCCGACCGCAACGTACTTTTCAGGCGGTCAGCGCATCCATAATCTCCAGCGCAAACTGGAGAAAGCTGGCGATTCGTCCGATTGAAAGCATTGCAGGAACCTTTACGTTTGATTTTGGCGTTTCTCGCAATGCGACCAGTGGAGAAGTTGGAACCTATGCAGAAAGTTCCAGCATCACAAAGAAAATGACCGTGTCCTCGTATGACGATGCGTACTCGCAGATGCTTGCGGCCGTTCAGTCCTTTGATTCCTTGGGAAAGTTCGGCATCACTGTTTCGGACGAAACTGACGATCAAGGAGAGCATTCGATCGTTTTGACTGCATCGGGCGCTGCTGACAGCTTTTCGGCAACGTTGTGCAAGTACATTACGGTTACGGAAGTGACCAGCAATATCCAGTTTGAAAGCGCGGAATATGGTAGCTATGTGCTGGCTGATGGTGTTATCACACAGATTGTTACTACCGTGGACGGTTGGACAGCCTGCACCAATGATATCACGCCGATTAAGGGTCGGCTGACCCAGACGGATGCCGAAGCCAGAACAAGTTATACAAACCGAGTCGCAAGCCGCGGCACCGGCACGGTTGCGAGCATCGTTTCGCTTTTATACAGCGATGTGGAGGGCGTGACCTTTGCGGCTGGATACGAAAATTACAATGATACGACCGATGCGGCGGGCAGACCACCGCACAGCATTGAAATTGTGGTTCAGGGCGGCACTGACGAAGACGTGGCCAATATCATCTGGAAGAACAAGGCGGGTGGCATCCGTGCATACGGAAAGCATTATGCTTACGCTACCGATGTCAACGGCAATCGGCAGTATTTGGAATTCACTCGCGTGAATGACGTTTATCTACTGCTTTCTATTACTGTTACGAGTTCTGGCGGACTGGACGATGATTATGCAGCGAGAATCAAATCTTTGCTGATGGAGGAGAATCTTTCGGCGGGTGCAACGATTCGTTTGCAAAAATTCATTCGTCCCATTATGGAGAACGTGTCCGGTGTTGATTATATCGAAATCCGGGGCTTGCTGAGCGAAAAGCCTGAAATTGAGACGGTTGTCGATAGCTCTATGCTGACCGGCATAGTACCAGTTCAAATCAATCAGCAGCCCATCATTAGCATGAGCGGCATCCGGGTGGTGAAAGCATGATTGACGCTTACAAGGAAATGTTTGGTAAGCTGCCAATGCAGTTTCAGCTGGAATCCTTTGAAGAAAGCAAACTGGGTGATTATATCTGCGACACCGTAGACGATCTGAAGAATCTGCCTGAAGATTGTGAGATGGGTAGCATCGCCAGAATTATTGCCCCGCCTGCAATCTATCGAAAGAATTCGGACGGAAAATGGATTTTACAGTTTTCCAGCAAGGGGGTGTCCTGATGGGTTATGAAGTCCTAAAAGAAATGCCTCTCAGCGTTGAAAAAATGTCAAATCTGGACGGTATTATTTGGGCTGTTGCGCCGGAGTACGAGAATGCCTCTTTGTTCCTTGGGGGTCTGGAAAATCTGAACGATTTTGATAGGTGCACGGGCGTTTGGCTTGATCGGCTTGGACAACTAGTCTGTCTGACCCGTCAGCAGGCTGGAGCGATGATTGGAAGCCGAGAACTTGCAGACGATGATGATATTTATCGCGTCTGCCTGAAGTATAAGGCTTTTGTCAATTCCTGCCGCTGTACTCCGGATGAAATCATCGAAGCAACCAAAATTATTTTCGGTGCAACACAGGTGGTTTATAGCGAACGACGAGACACGCCGGCAACAATCTTTCTTTCGATTTCAGCACCGTTTTCCGATATGGTCATGTCTATTTTAGGAACGCATGACCTTATTGTGCGTCCTGCGGGCGTAAAGGTTCGCGTGGACTGCTCGACAGAGGATGCGGAAACCTTTGGCTTTGTGGATCTCAATCCGCGAGTTGCAGGTTTCGGCGAAGGAAAGTTTGCACAGTCCATCAATTAACTGGGGGTGATTTATTATGGCAGAAGGTCGCGCCGGGGCGCTTGAAGATTATGCAACTGTGGCGTTTTCGATGTCTGGCGTGAAGCAAGACATTTCGCTGGAGGATTGGAAGGGCGGCTGGGCTTCTATTGTCGGTAGTCTGAACGGAAAACCAACAAGCCAGCAGTTCAACATGGTCACGTATATTTTGAGTGCCTTGCTGAATCAGGCTGTTTCTGACCTGTCTACTGTCAAGAGAACGGCAAACAGTGCAATGCCTAAGAGCGATTTTACGGCGAAGCAGATTGTGTCCCTGCTGGCAGCATACGGGCTGATGAAAGGCTGCGATGCCGATACGGTTGATGGTAAGCACTCGAATGCTTTCGCACCATCTACGCATGAGCATTCGGCAAGCCAGATCACGAGCGGAAACCTTCCAATTGAACGCGGCGGTACGGGTTCTGGCACCGCCGCTGATGCCTGCAAAAACCTTGGCGCAATGCGCAATGCAGGCGGCACTTTCACCGGAACGGTATATTTTGCAAACGGCACGGCACATTATGTGACATCCGCAGGTGATGCACACTTTAAGTCTTTGGCGGTGTCGGGCGATATTTCCGCGCAGCGTGTCTACGATGCAGTCTACAACGACTATGCGGAGCTCATGCCGCGTGGCGAGCAGACCGAACCCGGCGATATTATCGCTCTGGATACTGGAAGCCAGACAGAACGGTATATCAAGGCAACGAACCTATCTGGCCGTATCGCAGGCATCCACACGGATGAGTACGCTATGCTCATTGGTGGAAATAAAGTGGCTGAAGGGCAGGATTTCCTTGAGGAAAACCTGCCCGATTTTATTCCGGTGTCCTTAGCAGGACGTGTTCACACGAAAGTGGTTGGACCTGTCCATACGGGCGATTACATCGTTCTGTCCAGCACGCCCGGCGTTGGACGAGCTATTGCTCCGTGTGAGTCTTACCCTGCAAACAAAATCGTTGGATACGCCTGCGAGGGCGATGACAGAACGGATCTGCGGCTTGTGAAGGTGAGAGTAGGTGGTGTGTGATGGCTCAAAGAAGCACAAAGGTTTACTCGGCCGACTACACAGAACTTAAAAAACAGCTGGACGCTGAACTTAACCGGCGCGGAAAAAGCGAGGGAACAGGGCAAGGCCAGAGCGTTGGAAGTATGGCAGCTTATATAAATTCTTTTTCTGTCACCCCTGCGGCTGGTAAGCAAATCGCCAATGAGCACATCCGGAAAATTACGCAGCCCATCTCTGCGATTACTGGAAGCGCCATCATGCCTGAAAATGGCTCCAAGGTTGCTGCAGATGCGCTTACTCGGGCAGCTGCGCTGCTTAGTCAACTGAGCGCAATTTCCGAAACTGCCACGTCCAGCGGATGCGCTGGAGCTTGCTCCGGGCTCTGCACAACGGGCTGCTACTCTGCTTGCTTCAGCTGTACCGGGTCGTGCTCTGGAGGCTGCACCGGCTCATGCACAAAGAGTTGTGCCAATGATTGCACCGGCTCTTGCACCGGCTCTTGCGTAAGCACTTGTACGGGATCCTGCGCTGGTTCCTGTGCAAAATCGTGTGCAGACGACTGTTCCAGCACTTGCAAAGGCAGTTGCACTGGTGGATGTACTGGCAGTTGCAAAACCACCTGCGTTCAGACGTGCGCAAACGACTGTGGCGGAAGCTGTACAGGAACGTGTACTGGAACGTGCACTGGAAGCTGCACAGGAGGATGCACAGGAGGATGCAACACAACGTGCACACAGTCCTGCGCAAATAGCTGTTCGTCCGGCTGTAAGGGGTCTTGCTCAGGAGGGTGCGAAGGGTCTTGTGATGGGTGTTCCTCAACCTGCTCCGGCGGATGCAGCGCAACTTGCAAAGATAACTGTGACTCGCAGTGCGTGTCGTCCTGCAAGGCGAACTGTGGAGGCAACTGCGGCGGAACGTGCCAGTTTTCCTGTGTCGTAAGTTGCGGAAAATCTTGTGATAACACATGCAACAGTACTTGCGGCACCACCTGCGGAGAATACTGCAAGACGTCTTGTGATACATCCTGTACCGGATGCACGGCAACGTGTGCGGACGATTGTACCGGAAGCTGCAAAAACGGGTGTGGAGGAAACTGCACCGGCGTTCTTTTGTGGTATTGATATACGAGGAGAAAAAATGGAAACTACAGTTCATTATGCAATAAACGCAGATTCAAGCACTGAAGCGTCGTACCTCCGCAATCTGCCACTTATCAAGCTGCTCCAGCAGGAGCCGGTAGATGTGGAAGACTGGGGAGTACTCCTTTCAGCGGCGCCAAACGGAGAAGACAAGCTGTTCTGGTGCCTTGGCTATATTGGCGCTCTTTGCGCCCTTGACGCTACCGACTTTGACAGCTGGTTCATCTACTGCCTTACGGTCGTGGAATCGGCCCTTAATGCTTGCGAAATCAAGAGCGCTCCTGACGAGCGCAAGAACTTGCTCGCACTTGGGCTGGCTGCAAGAACCTTCAATTTTTCGGCAAATCCTGTCACAAAGCAGATGAAGTGCGGGGACACGTTGCGCAGCGTCTCTGAGTATTCTTGCTCCGAGGATGCAGACATCTTCGCTATGTGGTACGTCCTGCGCACACTTACCGAATACTTGCGCTTGGACTTCAACAACAACCTTCGCGCTCTTACCTCTGCACTTGGAGCAATGAACAAAATCCGCGCACGCTACACTCAGATCGCAGAAAGACTTCCCAAGATGGACGCTTGCTGAGAAAGGAGCAAACTGTGAAAGTTATCGCGCTGAAACCAGAAGAAAGCGAAACCTTGGAAAGGGCTTTCTATGAAGCGGACTCTTACGAGAGGCTTATTTCCGTTCTTGGCCGGCATCTGAATGCAGAAGCGAGCGCCGACGCTAAAGATATCATCATGCACTATGCGGAACCGTGTCGCGCATCTCAGATGAAGCTTAAGATGGTGCAAGACGAGATCATTTCTCGCCATACAGAGCCTGACGATAACGTCAAAAGATTCTGGTTCGATATCGCCCGAGGGGAGGTACATCTCCTTGACCCGTAAAAGACATGAAGACTACTCTAACATGGTACAACGGTTATACGCGGGCGATGATATTTCTGTAAATCACGCGCTCTGCAGAAATATCACCTTTCAAGTAACAAGCGGATGCAATCTGCGGTGTTCGTACTGCTATGAGCACCACAAAGGCGCCGAGCGCATGAGTATCGAAACGGGTCGAAAGATCGTAGACTATCTGCTCGATCTGTATGAGCGGGATGATTCCGACTTCATCAACCACAACACCAGAGCCGTTGTTCTTGATTTCATCGGTGGTGAGCCCCTGCTCGAAGCTGAACTCATTGAGCACATCTGCGACTATTGGCTTTCGGAGTGCTACCGCAGGTCCATCCCGCTTGCCCCATTTACCAGAATATCCTTTGCAACCAACGGTAAGCTCTGGTTTAGTCCGGAAGCTCGGCACCTTTTTGATAAGTACCACGAAATGATGTCTGTGACCATCAGCATTGATGGCGTTCAAGAACTTCACGATAAGTACAGAGTGGACGAGCACGGAATCGGTAGTTTTTCTCTGGCATGGAGCGCTTTTCAGGATGCGAAGCACAGATTTGGCTGGCTGAACTCAAAAATGACCTTTGTACCCGGGTCTTTCCGGTATATCGCAGATAGCATCAAGTTGATGCTGGACGAAGGATGCACCGATATTGCGTGCAACTACGCATACGAGCCAGTCTATACGCCAGAGGACGGAAAGCTGCTTTACGAGCAGATGAAGACTGTTTCTGACTACATCGTTTCCAAGCAGCTTGACGTTTCCATCACCATGTTAGATAGCATCCTCGGTGGTAAAACCACAAGCGACACCAATTTTTGCGGCGGAACGGGAGCGATGATGTCATTCGCTCCTGATGGATCTGCGTATCCCTGCATCCGGTATGCACCTATCAGTATTGGCGAGGAAAAGTCGAAGAAAGTTCGCTTCGGCAGCGTCTATGACGGTCTGTATACCACTGATGCCCAACGCAAAGCAAAAGCAGAACTTGATGCGATCACCCTCACATCGCAGTCTGAGCAGAAGTGCATTGACTGCCCTGTATCTGCCGGCTGTGGCTGGTGCTCCGGCTTGAACTACGAGATGTACGGAACGGCAAACCGCCGATTTACGGGCATCTGCTGGGCTCATAAAGCCCGTGTGCTCGCAAGTGCATACTATCACAACCGACGGTACATTGAAATAGGGGATTGCCTTCCCATCAAGGCTGAACTGCCAAAAGATGACGCTCTCGAGATTCTTCCCGCTGCCGACTATGAAGAGTTTCTTAAAATCGAAAGAGCAGCCCTTCTGAAATTCGCTGATGAAAACGGAATCAGCTGAAAGGAGAATGTATGGCGATTCTGATTGCGAGTACCTTGCTGGAAACTGAGACCGAAGCGTGGTACTCATTCTATGTGGACACGATGGAAGATGTCAAAGGACTGCCTACGAGCAAAAGCACAGGTTCATCGTACAAGGTCAAGAAATTCGCAAAGCCGGCCAGTCAGGCATACTGCATCGAAATGGCAGCGCAGTACGTTTTGGATGGAGCTGATGAATGGCGGTTGCTCTACGCGATCCGCGATGATGTGGCAGATGCAATTTTGAAAAACGTCGAAGAAATCAAGCGGCTGGTAGCCAATACCAGCGCTTCAGAGCAGGCCGCAGCACAGAGTGCATCTGCCGCGAATGCCAGTGCAATCGCGGCCAGTAAGTCCGAAAGAATCTCCACGGAAAATGCGTCTTCTGCGGCGGCAAGCGAGCGTGCATCGAGGGATAGCGCGGCAGACGCTCGAACATCCGAAGGAAATGCGCTGAACTACATGAACCGGACAGCGGACATTGCCAATCAGGTGGCGGGATCGGCGGCGTCTATCAATTTTGCATTCGGACCGGATGCCGATGGCCGTTTCTCCTTTTTTGTCCGCAGGAGCAGTTAAAATCACGGATTCCGTGATTTTCTAACAAAAATCAGATTTACAGATGTTGCATGGCTATAATCTGGAAAGGAGTTTCTATGTTCAAAGTTATGCAGCAGTATGGCACCGCAGCCCAGCCGGCCACGGTGTACTACTGCGACGATGAAGCAGATCTGCAGAATATCAAATCTGCACCGATGGGGGCGCAAGCACTGGTTATCCACACAGGCAATATCTACATAGCCGATTCTACCGGGAAGTTCTACCCGATGTAAGGATGGTGGCGTATGATTGATATTTTGACCTACGCAATCGCTCGCAGGAAATCAGCAGCAAAATTGGATGAACTATATAGTCAGACAAAAGCTGTTGCGGATGCGGCGAAAGATAGTGCAGAGACCAGCAAGGCCGCTGCCGAGACATCGAAGGATCTGCTGAACAAGACGACAGCTGCGGCCCAGCAGGCTGCGGCAAGCGCTGCTTCTGCAAGCTATGCACTTGGCCCAGACGAGAGCGGCCGACTGTCGTTTTTCATCAAGAAAAGCACCTAAAAGGGGGTATAAGAAATGGGTGACACATGGGAACTTATCAATCATCCTATGAGCGATGAAACCGGTCTGGAACTGGCCGCTCAGATGAAACGCCAAAATGACATTTTGGCAGGCATTGCTGCCGGTACTGCCGGCGCAGAATTCGTGGATGCAACATTCCGCGGTCTGCTGGATGGCAAAAATACCACAGAAATCTTCTGGAGCTGGTGGCCGCTGTCTGCCGGTGATGGCGTGACGAAGTATCAGCGCCTGGAACGCTTTGCGAAAATGCTCGCAGAGAGCGCTCGCAGCAAAACCTACACCGTTCGCTTCTACAGTGATGATGTGAGTGGTGATTACACCGGCACCCCGCTGGATGATCTGGCAGACGGGCGTGAATCGGCTCCGCTTCTGACTGACACCAGCCCGGAAACCGCAGACTGGTCGGAAGAGGATCCTTTCACATGGTACATTCGCGCCAATGCGCTGTCCTTGGAAGATGGCACGATGAACGTGCTGGCAGTTGAGGGTGAAACCGGGTTTGATCTTTCCGGCGAAACCGCACCCGTTTACTGCTTCGCTCTGTCCTTGATGCTGAAGGAGTGGGAGGATGGCGCCTACATCTATAACAGCTGGCGCACCTTCTCCGGTGGCGGTTATGAACCTATGGCTGGTGATGTAGCCCCGGATAAGAGCCGCCGGTGGCTGACATGGCATCCTGCGTTCTACGGCGGAAAGAATTCGCGCGGCGGCATGACAAGCGGCGCTGGGCTTCCTCCGATGCCGTGGACAAGCGCTAATTCGGCTATTCCTATGGCCCGCAAGATCACAGCATATGATGCCCTGTGGACGGACTGCGACCAGCAGTATGTTCTGGCCCAATGGCGGTTGCGCCATTGGACGCTGAGCAACAGCGGCAAGCTGGAGGGCTGCACTGCCTATAATTACCAGTACAGCCCTGCTGTGGCGGAAACTGGAGTAAAGCGAGTGCTCGTGACGAAAGCGCAGGGGGCAAATTTCCTCGTGGGCTCTGCTGTTTGCATGGGTGAGCGTGGCGAGAATACGGGAACGGACCGCAACACGGACTATAATCACAATATTTTCAACTGGGCCAAGATTTCCAGCATTACCAATGTGACCGTGAACGATACCGAGTATGTGGCTCTGAACCTTGAGCTGGATGCTCCTATTGACACCACAACCACAATGCTGGTGTCTACTATGCCGTGGGAATCTGGTACAACGGAGTGCGTGCAGGGCCACAGCGATGGATGCCGCGGCAGCTTGACAAACGGAAAATATCCGTACCGCGTGGCCGGAATTGAGATGCAGATTGGTGCCTACATCGAACAGCTTGACCCCCTGTGGAGGGCCAGTATCTTGGATGATGACCACTGGCATTATGATGTGTTCTCCTGCCGCAGCGGAGAGAAGCAGATTGGCTCTATCTCCGGCGATTATGAGCAGGTCGGTTCCTTTGACCTGAACGACAAAGCCACCTGGTCATGGCATTTCGTTCGCAAGATGGGAAAGCTGGTCGCCGAAGCCATGATGTATGAGAAGTTCGGTGGTAGCGGCTCTACGTATGTCCGGGCTGCGTTTGGTTCGCCCGGTTCGGCTGGCCTGTGCGCCCCGTGGCGCGGTGGCAACCTTGGTGACGGTGCTGCCTGCGGCCTGCCTTGCGCGGGTGGCGGCGATTCCCCGGCGAGCTCGACCTGGCACGGCGTGCCCCGGCTTGCTGGCTCGGGCAAAAAGAGAGGGTGAATATGTGCCGTAGGCACATAGAGGGGGTGTAACCCCCTAATCCCCGTTCACGTTTCCCAGCTTGCGCCGATGGTTTACCATCGGCGCAAGCCGATTATTTTATGGAGCAATGAAGCGGCGTGTGGCTGCGTTTAATTCGCCCAGTTCGGCTGGCCTGTACGCCCCGTGGCGCGGTGGCAACCTTGATGACGGTGCTAACTGCGGCCTGCCTTGCGCGAATGGCAACAATTCCCCGGCGAACTCGAACTGGAACGGCGTGCCCCGGAATGCTGATGATAAATAGCCCTCAAAAGGGCATAAGCGTTTCATTGCGCCTGTGGCTTGACCACTAAGATCATGTTATACCGACACCATGCAGCTGAGCGTTTCGAGATATACGGACGCATTGGTGAGAGCGTGGCCGCAGTTTTTGGGACTGCGTGGCGGTGAGTAGTAGAAATCCGTTTTGCCTGATTTAAGGCCAGAAGCGGCAACCGAAATCCGTTGAACATCAGCAAGTTTGGAGGCTTTAAGGATATGAAAACAAAGAGGTACTTGTCGCTCAATCATGAAATGTGCGAGCGTGCTGTCCTTGAAGCTTTTGATAAGAAATGGTTCCGCCGGGATTACCTCGCTACGGTGGAAAAATATGGAGGTGTAAGCCGTTCACAACTATCGAGCGCCGCCCGCGTAAACGACTGGAACCCGCGTTTAGAAGCCGTAAATGGGATTGCTCTTGAAATGGAGCAACGGATAGAAGATTTGTTGGACGGAGAAACAGACGACCTTGATCTTGACCCTGTGAGCGTGTTCTACAGAATTGATGGAATCAGCATGAAACGGCGGGAACTGTCTAACTGCTGTCCAATGCACCAAGCTTTTGGGCATTTGGCGGTACTTGGACTTCGCCCGTTGCTTCAGGCAAAACTGTTGCCGTATCAATTTGCCAGCATTCCCGGCAAGGGACAAATCGCTTTGAAACGTCAAGTCGAGCGTTGGCTTCGCAGAAAAAGTCTTGGCATACAGTATGCAATAAAGCTGGATGTGCAGGGGGCATACGCCCACACAAAACAGGAACTTGTGATGAAGATCCTGCAGAAAGAAATCCCGGGAGCAACATGGCTTCTGGCTGTTGTCAAATGTCTTTTAGCAATGGCTCCGGGTGAGGGATTGCTTATCGGCGGCTATCTTGAAGCGTGGCTTTTTAACCTTGTTGCCAGCTATATGCTGGTCAAGGTCATGAGTTATGCTAAGGTTCGCCGTGGAGCATCCACGCGATTCGTGACCCGCAGCGGTAGCTATATGGATGACCTTGTTTTGTTTGGCCGACGATGGGCTGACATACAGAGTGCAGCCCGAAAATTGACTAAGTGGGCACTGACCGAACTGGGATTGACAATAAAAAACGAGTGGGTTCGTGTGGACTTTCTTAGCGCCGCCGAAGAGCATCAACGCAGACACCTAACGGGAGCGGCAAAAGGATGCCCGGGTTTGGATATGGCTGGCTATGTGATGCACCGTACCTACACCACGATACGCCCCAGAATTTTTCTGAGGGCTCGGCGGCAGTACATTCGAGCCAAGGCTGATGTTTCACGAAATGGATATGTGCCGGTCTGGCGGTCATACAAGCTGGTCAGCTATAACGGCTATTTTGACTGGACAAAATCTCGTGCAATCAGCGAAGCCCTAAAACAGAAAAAGCTGTTCACGGCCGCAAAAGTAGCAATCCGCGTAACGACACAAAGAAATGCAATGAAGAAAGTGAGGATAGCAGCATGATTTTTACCGAGAACCTTGACCATAATCCGCAGGCGGTAACACTGGAAAAACTGCCGGACGGTACGGCTTGGCTGTACCTGCGTAAGGATGCTCATGAGGTACGAACCGAGGCTCCCGAAGGAGAGCAGGGCGGTACTTCGTGGGAGTGCACCACGGCTCTTTGCAAGTTGGGTTCCGATTATGCAGAGGAAACCGTGGAAAGTATCACGGCGGCGGCTGATGATTGGTGGGTCTATGCAGAAGCATGGACGACCGCTGATGAAGCTGCGCCCTCTCTGGAAGAGCGTGTGAGCGTGCTGGAAACTCTGTTTATGGGAGGTGAGCTGTAATGGGCAAGGAACAGTTTTATCGCACTATGTACCGCATGAAGAAGATCACCGCTGCAGGCGTGTGGGAAAAGGTTGACGAGGGCGAGTTGACCAAGGCGCAGGCCTTGTGTATCTGCGGTCCGCGACCGAAGGAATCCTGATGGAAGGTGCTTTTATTTGAGCCGAGAACAAAAGCTCGAAGTTCTGTTAGCATCGGCGGTTCATCTTCTGGATTGCTGGGAGGACATTTCAGCTGAAACAGGAGAAGAGCCTGAAAATTATGGTGAGCAGAGAGCAATCCTGCAAGCCGAATACGATGCTATAAAGTGTTGAGAGAAGCCGTGCTGATGGTCAGCGCGGCTTTTTTTGTTTGGAATAGAGGTGGATTTTTTGATTTCTCCGTATAAGGGCACTTTCAGAGTGTCGCAGGCATACCGAAACCTGCGAGCAAACGGTACATATCACCAAGGATATGATCTCGTGGGCATTGGAGACAAAAGCATCTATTGCCCGGTTTACGGTACGGTTATTCGTGCTGGATGGGAGTGTGCGACGCTTCCGAAGAAAGGCTTTGGCCAGCGTGTTGTGGTTCGTATCGGCAGCACTGCCTACTATATGTATTTTGGGCATCTGTCCAAAATCAACGTGGCCGTCGGGCAGAAGCTGAAACCGGGAGATCTGATTGGTGTTGAGGGCAGCACCGGCCACAGCACCGGAAGCCACCTGCATTGGGAAATTCGCATCAACGATATTTCTACTGGGTATGTATCGGTGCATCAGTACGCAGGCATCCCGAATGTGGCAGGCTCTACTGCATACACGTCCAACTGGGTCGCAGAACTTTTCGGACCCAGCAACCTGAAAAAGTCCACCAGCGGCTTCCCGCAGCGCTTGTACAATTCGGTGCTGCAGGGTGCACTGGGAATCGACAAGGACGGTATCTTCGGGGCGAATACCGAAAAAACGGTCAAGGAGTTCCAGAGTGCTCACGGTCTGACAGTTGATGGCATTGCTGGAGCAAAGACAAAGGTGGCTCTCGCTAAGCAGCTTTGAGAGAAAGGGGTTATAATCTATGAGCGTTATGAATATTGTTACCGCCTGTATCGTGATTCTGATTATGGCAGTTCTGTCCGTCGTGGCGATTCGCTTCGGCTATAAGGCGCTTCTGATCGAGTGGGCAATCGATGCTATCTCCAAAGCGGAGAAGGAGTTCGTTGGTACCAAACTGGGCGAGGCACGCCTTGCGGTTGTTGTGTCTTGGCTGCGCGAAAAGGTGCCTGCACCGATTCGCTTCCTTGTGACGGACGACTTAATTCGCAAAGCAGTCCAGACATCGTTTAACGCTGCAAAGTCTGGGCTGGAGGTGCTGAAGAATGCTTAAGCGGCTTGTGGATTGGCTCTTGGATCGTCTTCCTGTAACGAGATGGATCGAATTGCTGACACAGCCGGAGGACTGAAAGGAGGATGTAGGTGCTTGCAGGGACAGCTGAAACAGTCACTGTCGCCGTTCCGGCGTGGCTTTTAGCGGTAGTTGCTTTTCTTGGAACACTTCTGGGTGGAGCGATTAGTTTTGCTGTGAATCAAATCCTTATTAAGGGAGCTGCTGATCGTGCCGCAAAGAAACGCGAAAAGGACGATGAACAGCGCCGAGAACGGTATATTTTGCAGATGGACAGCCGAAAGGCTACATTTGACCTGCTATCCTGCATTTGTGCCGGCATTGAGCGAATGGAGACCGAAACGGGTCAGATTTATTGGAATGGAGAACTGAAAAGAAGCCTTGCACATCTGGAAGGTGTGGATGAGCGATATAGGGAATCCGACCAACGCCAGCTTGCCGACCTGAATACTCGGAGCAAATGATTACACCCCCGTTACCCATCAGACTATAAGTCGAAGTGGGTAACGGGGGTGTTTTTTGCTTTTTTATGATAAAAAATAACAAGATTCGTGATAATCTAACATTTTCCTGACTTTTCCAGTGGAAAAAGTTATCTTTTATTGTAAGGAGCGAGCGAGAATATGATTAGAATTTTACTGTCCAAGAGGCTAGGCGAGCTGAAATGGACGCAAGCAGATCTGGCACGCGCCACGGGTATTCGCCCCACTACGATCAGCGATTACTACAACGAAATCGCCGAACGAATGAATCTGAATCACTTAGACCTCATTTGCGAAGCACTAGACTGTAGCCCAACTGAGATATTGGTTCGGGAGCCAAATCCTGAACCGCGTGTGCGAAACCGAACTGGCTTTGAGAAGCCTGTGGCAGACCAAAGGAAAGACGGCGAGTGAGAGAGGGGACAGCGTAAAGCTGCCCCCTTTTTCTATGCCATTGACCTTCCCTGTAAATGGGTGTATTATAATAATGTATCTAACACATGAACAAATCATTTGATAGATAGCTAAATCCTTATGACATCAAATTGACAGCAATCTATCGTGCACTCAAAAACACACAATGGAAATAGTGTGATTTTTGCACGCCGAAGCCGGGAAAATGGACTTGATATAACCAAAAACCAACTTTCCGGAATCGAGCTCGAGTAATCCCCAATAGCACCAACACCCCGGAGGGTTCCGTGAAAACGAAACCTCCCGGGGTGTTTTTATCTTCCGGCCCAATCAAATAAGCTGTAACTTTGAAAGTATCTCCTGTATCAGCGCAAACTCTATGCATTTTGACCACAGTATTTTACACAAAAAAGCCCGAAACCCCTTTCTTCTCTGCCCGCAGGGGAGTATAATAGATTCTGTTGTTTGCAAAATAGGAAAGGGGAAGTATCGACTATGGAATCGAAGCAGAGGCTTCTGGAGCCGCAGCTCGTCCAAACGGGAAGAGCGGATCAGTTCAGCCGTAAGGTGTTCTGCGATGGAATGCGGGATGGCGTGCCCATTGCGCTGGGCTACTTTGCGGTATCGTTTTCGCTGGGTATTGCGGCGCGCAAGGCAGGCTTTACGCCGTTTCAGGGGTTTCTCGTCAGCCTTCTGAACAATGCCTCCGCAGGAGAATACGCCGCATTTGCGCTGATCATGGCAAACGCCACCTATTTTGAGGTGGCAGTCATCACCCTGATTGCCAATGCGCGGTATCTTCTAATGAGCTGCGCACTGGCACAGCGCTTTGCGCCGGAAACGCCCTTCTGGCATCGGCTACTCATCGGCTACGATGTTACAGATGAACTGTTCGGCATTACCATCGCCCGCCCGGGCAGCCTGAACCCGTACTATACCTATGGCGCTATCCTGCTGGCGGCACCGGCTTGGGCTTGTGGTACGGCGCTGGGCATTATTGCGGGCAATCTGCTGCCGCTGCGGGTAGTCAGCGCCCTGAGCGTGGCGTTGTACGGAATGTTTTTGGCCATCATCATCCCGCCGGCTCGCAAAGATCGGATCGTTGCGGTGCTGGTCGTCATCAGCTTTGTACTGAGTTTTCTGTGCAGCTATCTGCCAGGCATCTCGGCGCTTTCCGAGGGCACCCGCACCATTCTTTTGACGGTAGCGATCTCCGGCGCAGCAGCAGTACTGTTCCCGGTCAGGCAGGAGGAAAATGAAAATGACGCATAACAATTATATCTATATTGCGGTCATGGCGCTGGTGTCCTATGCTATCCGCATCCTGCCGCTGACGTTGATTCGCAAGCCAATCAAAAACCGATTTATCCAGTCGTTTTTGTACTATGTGCCCTATGTAACGCTGGCTGTGATGACCTTTCCGGCCATCATTCAGGCAACGCAGAGCCCAGCAGCCGGTGCTGTTGCGTTGGTGGTTGGCATTGCCGCCGCATGGTTTGGCGCAAGCCTGTTTCAGGTGGCTGCAGGCTGCTGTGCCGTAGTGTTCGTGCTGGAATTTTTTATCTGAGACCTCATAACAGGAGAACAAAATGAAAAAGATCCTTGTGACCGGTGCAGGCGGCTTTGTAGGCTCCCGCGTGATGCAGCAATGGGCATGGCGGTATGACCTATGCAGCTTTCCCAAAGGCTTTCTGGCAACAGCAGGGGAGGACGCCGTGCGGCAGGCTGTTTTGCAGCAGCGCCCGGATGTCATTCTGCACACTGCAGCCATTTCGGATACCGGTTACTGCGCCGACCACCCGGAGCAGGCTTACCGCGCTAATGTGGAGCTGCCGGTCTGGCTTGCCCGTGCCGCAGCTGAGACTGGCGCAAAACTGGTGGCTTTCAGCTCGGATCAGGTCTATGCCGGTATAGAGCAGTCCGGCCCGCTGCCGGAAAGTATTCCGCTGCGGCCTGCCAATGTGTATGGGCGGGGCAAGCTGGAAATGGAGCAGCGGGTGCAGGCGCTCTGCCCGAGCGCCGTGTTGCTGCGCGCCACATGGATGTACGACCTGCCGGGCTACCGGCTGCCCATCCGTGTCAATCTGCCGTTGAATCTTTTGCGTGCAGCGCAGCGGGGAGAATCCGTCCACTTTTCTGTCCGGGATTTCCGGGGCATCACCTATGTCCGGCAGGCAGTGGCGCTGTTGGAGTCTGCCCTGACCCTGCCCGGCGGGGTCTACAACTTTGGCAGCGAAAATGCTGAAAACATGGTGCTGACCGCCCGGCAGTTCGCTGAGACACTGGGAATCACGGTCGATATTCAGGAAGCTGACTGGGCACGGAATCTTGCGATGGATTGCAGCAAGCTGCGGGCGCAGGGCATCGTATTTGACACCACACAGGAAGGGTTAACGCGCTGTTTGCGGGATTATGGACTGCGCTGACCACAGAAACGAAAATTTTTCTGTATCGCATAAAAAACAGAGAAAAGCACGAAAAAAGCAGGGGATTCTGTATGCTGCCCGCCCGACAGGGTGGGACAAATCATGCGGAAACCCTGCTTTTTTGCTTATCTACCGGAGAAAAGCTCACTTGTAGGATGCGACAATTTTTCATACAAAAGTCATACTTATTTTACATCTTATCTGCATTTTGCTATAATATTTTCGCTTTTTTTGCAAAGCATCCGAACCGCATAAACCTTTAAAACCTTGAGGAGAGTGGAATTTTTGAAGGAAGTCAAGCTTGAAGAAGCGGCTTATCAGTTTGAAGCCAAAATGTCCCTGCGTCAGGCCATCCCGCTGGGCTTGCAGCATGTCTGCGCCATGTTCGTGGGCAACCTGACCCCGCTGCTGATCATCACCAGCGCCTGCGGCATTGCAGGCGGCGAGTTCGCAGACCTGCAGGTCACCCTGCTGCAAAGCGCCATGTTCGTGGCAGGTATCGTCACGCTGGTGCAGCTGTTCACCATCGGACCCGTGGGCGGCGCAGTGCCTATTATCATGGGCACCAGCTCCGGCTTTATCGGCGTGTTCAACAGCGTTGTGGGCACGATGGGCGGCGGTGTGCTGGCCTATGGCGCGATCATGGGCGCATCCATCATCGGCGGTATTTTTGAAAGCATGCTGGGCTTCTTCCTGAAGCCGCTGCGCAGGTTCTTCCCGCCGGTGGTCACCGGTACAGTGGTGCTTTCCATCGGCCTTTCGCTGATTTCAGTGGGTATCAATTCCTTCGGCGGCGGCAACAAAGCCAAGGATTTCGGCTCTGTGGAAAACCTGCTGCTGGCACTGTTCGTGCTGGTGGTCATCCTGTTCTTCAAACACTGGACTACCGGTTTCCTCAGCTCTTCTGCCATCCTTATCGGCATTCTGGCTGGTTATGCGGCTGCTTTCATCATGGGTTTGGTGCTGCCCACCACTGGCGTGACTGCTGACGGCGTGGAATTCACCAAGGCATGGGTGCTCAACTGGAGCAAGGTGGCACAGGCATCTTGGTTTGCAGTGCCCAAGCTGATGCCGGTCAAGGTGGTATTTGATGCCCGTGCGATCCTGCCGGTGCTGATCATGTTCATCGTTACCGCAGTGGAGACTGTGGGAGACATCTCCGGCGTGATGGAGGGCGGCATGAACCGTGAGCCCTCTGATAAGGAACTGTCAGGCGGCGTCATCTGCGATGGCCTCGGCTCTACCTTTGCCGCACTGTTCGGCGTGCTGCCCAACACCTCTTTCAGCCAGAACGTGGGTCTGGTGGCCATGACCAAAGTGGTCAACCGCATAGCGCTGGCTTCCGGTGCTGTGTTCCTGATCCTCTGCGGCCTGATCCCCAAGCTGGGCGCGCTGATCTCCATCATGCCGCAGGCCGTTCTGGGCGGTGCTGCCGTTATGATGTTCTCTTCCATCGTGGTCAGCGGCATCCAGCTGATCACCAAGGAAAAGATGACCCCGCGCCACCTGACCATCGTGTCTGTGGCACTGGGTGTGGGCTACGGTATGGGCGCCAACAGCGGCATTCTGGCACAGGCTCCGCAGGCCCTCCAGTTGATCTGCGGCGAGTCCGGCATCGTTCCGGCTGCTTTTGTGGCAATTCTGCTGAACGTCCTGCTGCCCAAGAACGATATGGCAGAGTAAAACTTAGTTTTCTAGCCGGGCAAGGGCTTCCAACTGCTGCAACATCTGCGGGGTGTCTGCATCCAGCAGCTCTGCGCTATCTGCAATACAGACAGTGCGCACCTGCGAAGGGTACCTTTTAAGCAGCACGTTGCCGCCTTTGTTTTCCGGCAGGGTGAGCAGCTCCCGAAAGAAGCTGCTTCCAAACAGAACGGGACTTCCGACAAGCTGTGTCGGGTCGTTTTCGACCACGGCTCCCAGACGGAAGATCGCCCGTTCTGTTTCTTTTTGCCATTCTGCCGGGCACGGCTGCACCCGGCAGAAGCACTCTGTCATGGCTTCTACCGTTTCCCGGCGCAGCAGAGGCTGATCCCCGGGCAGAAACATACAGCCGTTAAGCTCCGGCAGCTGCTCCAGCAGCGCCGAAAGCCCCAGCCGAACGGTATCGTTGCGGCCGGGCAGGCAGTGCAGCAGCACCGGGACGCCCTGCGCCCTGCACAGTGCCTGCACTTCCTCCGAGCGGGTCACCACGATGCGGACAGCGATACCGGGTGTGGCGGTAGCCGCAAAAGCCCGGCAGAGCATGGGCTGGCCGCAAAAATCTGCCAGCAGCTTGTTCGCGCCAAACCGGCGGCTCAACCCAGAAGCCATGATCACACAGCCGACCGTAAGAGACTTCTTCATACAAAAACACTCCTTCAACAGCATTTTATAATAGTATTATACCGAAAGCTGTGCTAAAATAAAAGCAGAGATATCGCAGCGATAGAAAAGAGAGGTACTGCACATGATGACGATCCGAGAATACAAGCGGGCAGAAAGTCTGGAGGAAGCGTGGCAGCTGAACCAGAAAAAACCAAACCGCATTTTGGGCGGCATGATCTGGCTGAAGATGGAAACCATCAATGTCGGCACCGCCATCGACCTTTCCGGTCTGGGACTGGATACCATTGAGGAGACCGAGGGCAGCTTTTCCATCGGCGCTATGGTCACCCTGCGCCAGCTGGAACAGCACCCGGGGCTTGCCGCCTACACCCACGGCGCTATGCGCGAGGCTGTGCGCCATATCGTGGGTGTGCAGCTGCGCAATCTGGCGACCGTGGGCGGCAGCATTTACAGCAGGTTCGGCTTTTCGGATGTGCTGACCATGTTCCTTGCCATGGATTGTGATGTGGAACTGTACAAGGGTGGCATCCTGCCGCTGCAGGAATATGCACAGCGCCCCTACGACCGGGACATTCTGGTACGGTTGATCGTAAAAAAGACACCGATGCAGCTTTATTACCAGTCTGTGCGCAACAGTCAGACCGATATCCCGGTGCTGACCTGCGCTGCCGCCCGGATGAAGACCGGCGATTACCGCATCGTGATCGGTGCGCGTCCGCTGCGCGCCGTGCGGTTCGAGCTCCCGGCAGAACCCGCCCTTGCAGCAGAACAGCTTGCCGCGCAGTTTGCCGAAGGCGTAAAGGCGCAGATCGTTACCGGCTCTAATATGCGCGGTAGCGCCGAATACCGCAAGCATCTGGCAGGCGTGCTGACAAAGCGCGCGGTGCTGGAGCTGGAACAGCGTAAAATGCAGGAGGAAAAGTAAATGCAGATCACACTTACATTGAACGGCATCCGGGTGTCCGAGGAGATCGCCCCGGATATGCTTTTGATCGATTTTGTCCGTGCACACGGCTGCAAGAGCGTCAAGCGCGGCTGCGAAACTTCCAACTGCGGTCTGTGCACCGTGTTTATGGACGATAAGCCTGTGCTGTCCTGCTCCGTGCTGGCAGCCCGCGCCGATGGGCACAAGATCACCACGCTGGAGGGCCTGCAGAAGGAAGCTGCCGAGTTTGGTGCCTTTATCGCAGATCAGGGCGCAGAGCAGTGCGGCTTCTGCAATCCGGGCTTTATTATGAATGCGCTGGCTTTATTCCGGGAGCAGCCGTACCCCACTGAAGAGCAGGTGAAGGAATACCTTGCCGGAAACCTGTGCCGCTGCTCCGGTTACGAAGGTCAGTTGCGCGGCATCATGAGCTTTCTGGCATGGAAAAAGCAGAAGGAGGGTGTACAGTGAAAACAGTCAACAAACCGTTCCGCAAAAAAGACGCAATGCAGCTGGTCACCGGCCAGCCTGTCTATATGGATGACCTTATCCCGCAGGGCTGCCTGATCGTCAAGCTGCTGCGCTCGCCCCATGCAAACGCCATCGTCCGCACTATCAACACCGCCGTTGCCAAAAAAGTGCCCGGCATCGAGGCTATCTTCACTTGGGAGGATGTGCCGCAGGATGCCCGCCGCTACACACAGGCTGGTCAGACCTACCCGGAAGCCAGTCCCTACGACCGTCTGCTCATCGACCGCCATGTTCGTTTTGTGGGAGATGTGGTGGCCATCGTAGCAGGTAAAGATGAAAAGTGCGTGGACAAGGCGCTCAAGCTTATCAAGGTTGACTACGAGGTGCTGGAAGCTGTGCTGGATTTCCACACCGCCAAGGATAACCCCATCCTTGTGCACCCGGAGGATAACTGGGAAAGCCTTGCCCCCGTGGGTGCTGACAACAAGCGCAACCTCTGCGCCCATGATGAATGCGGCAACGGCGACATCGACGCTGTGTTGGCCGGATGTGATGTGGTCATTGACCATGTATACCACACCAAGGCCTGCCATCAGGCTATGATGGAGACTTTCCGCACCTATTGCTCCATTGATACTTACGGGCGGCTGAATGTGCTCAGCTCTACCCAGATCGTGTTCCATGCCCGTCGCAACATCGCCAATGCGCTGCACATCCCCAAATCTATGGTGCGTGTTTCCAAGCCCCGCATCGGCGGCGGCTTTGGTGCCAAGCAGACCGCCGTCAGCGAGGTATACCCGGCCTTTGTAACTTGGATGACCAAAAAGCCCTCCAAGCTCATCTTCAGCCGTGTGGAAAGCCAGACGGCTTCTTCGCCGCGCCACGAGATGGAGATGCACGTCCGTCTGGGCGCTACCAAAGACGGCATCGTGAAGGGCATCGACCTGTACACCCTATCCAACACCGGCGCTTACGGCGAGCATGGCCCCACTACTGTGGGTCTGTCCGGTCACAAGTCCATCCCGCTGTACGGCAAGGCCGAGGCTTTCCGCTTTGTCAGTGATGTGGTGTACACCAACCACATGTCTGCCGGTGCATACCGCGGCTATGGCGCTACGCAGGGTCTGTTTGCGGTGGAATCTGCCGTCAACGAGTTGGCGCACAAGCTGAACATGGATCCCATTGCACTGCGCCTGAAGAATACCGTGCAGGAGGGCGATGTGATGCCCGCCTATTACGGCGCTGTGAATACCAGCTGCGCACTGGACCGGTGCGTGCTCAAGGTGCGCGAGATGATCGACTGGGAGCACAAGTATCCCGCCCGGGATATGGGCAACGGCAAGATCCGCGCCGTTGGCATGGGTATGGCCATGCAGGGCTCCGGTATTTCCGGCATGGATGTAGGCAGCGCTACCCTCAAGCTGAACGATGACGGTTTCTATACCCTGATGATCGGCGCTGCCGATATGGGCACCGGCTGTGACACCACGCTGGCGCAGATCGCCGCCGAGGTGCTGGACTGCCCGCTGGATAATATTACAGTCTTTGGTGCGGATACGGATTCTTCCCCCTACGATTCCGGCTCCTATGCCTCCAGCACTACCTATGTCACCGGTAAGGCCACCGAGAAGTGCGCCCTGAAGCTGCGGGAACAGATCTGCAAGCTGGGCGCAGAGCTGCTGGAATGCCCGGCGGATGCCGTGGAGTTTGACGGCAAGGTCGTGTTTGAAAGCGCCGACCCCACCCGGCAAAAGACCCTGTCCGAGATCGCCTTTGCTTCCCAGTTTGGCCATAAGATCCCGCTGGAATTTACCGAGACTCACACCTCGCCCTTGTCGCCGCCGCCGTATATGGTGGGCGCTGCCGAGGTGGAGGTGGATACCGAGACCGGCGAGGTGAAGGTGCTGGAATTTGACGCCTGCGTGGACTGCGGCACCCCCATCAACCCCAACCTGACCCGTGTGCAGGCCGAAGGCGGTATTCTGCAAGGCATCGGCATGACCCTGACCGAGAACATCACCTACGACAAAAACGGCTACCCGGAGGAGAACTCTCTGTTCCAGTACAAGATCCCTGCCCGCAACGATATCGGCCACATCCATGTGGAGTTTGAGAACAGCTACGAGCCCAACGGCCCCTTTGGCGCAAAGTCCATCGGCGAGGTGGTCATCAATACGCCGCTGCCCGCCATCTCGGACGCCATCTACAACGCCATTGGCACCCGCTTCTATGAATTGCCCATCACCCCGGAGCAGATCGCCATGGCAGTTGCAGCAAAGCAGTAAAGGCAGATGCTGAACGAAAAAGAGTTTCCGTTTCTGGCAGAGAAAGGGCATACCGTTTCTCTGGTAGGCGGCGGGGGCAAAACAACTCTGCTGCATGCCATGGCAGACCACTGTGCCTGCAAAGGCTGGCGGGTGCTTGTGATGACGACCACTCGTATCCGTCAGCCTGCTGCCTGTTACGCACCGGACGATGCAGCGCTTACCGCCCTATGGCAAGCGGGTCACTATGCAGTAATCGGAACCCCGGCAGAAAACGGCAAGCTGACCCTGCCGCTGCCGCAGCTTTTGCGCCGGATGGCGCAGGCAGATGCGGTATTTATAGAAGCAGACGGCGCAAAGCGCCACCCCTGCAAGCTCCCGGCGGCGCACGAGCCGGTGCTGCTGCCCCAAAGCGATATCGTTTTGGCGGTGGCAGGGCTTTCGGCGTTGGGCAAGCCCTTGCGGGAGGGCTGCTTCCGTTATGATACCATCCGTCCGCAGTTTTTAGCGGCTGCGCCGGATGCGCCCCTTACGCCGCCCATGCTGGCGCAGCTGCTTGCAAGCACGCAGGGCGGCCGTAAGGCGGTGGGTGACCGGCAGTTTTACGCCGTACTCAATCAGGCTGATACGCCGGAATTGCAGCAGCAGGGCATACAAATACAACAGCTTTTGCGTCAGCAGGGCATACCGTGTGTGCTGACGCATTTTAAAGAGGAAGAACGTGCATGAGCAAGGAAGATAAAATCGTTTTCTGTACCGGCGGCGGCTGCACCGCAAAGCTGGGTGCCGGGGTGCTGAGCCGTATTCTGGAAAAGCTGCCCCGGGGCGAAAAAGACCCGGATCTTCTGGTCGGATATGACAGCCGGGATGATGCCGCAGTCTACCGCATTACGGACAACATTGCACTGGTGCAGACGGTGGACTTTTTTCCGCCGATGGTGGATGACCCCTATACCTTTGGGCAGATCGCTGCCACAAACGCCCTGAGCGATGTCTACGCCATGGGCGGCGAGGTAAAGACCGCCTTAAATCTGGTCTGCTTCCCGGAGGATATGGATCTAAACGTGCTGGGTGAGATTTTGCGCGGCGGTGCCGAAAAGGTGGCAGAAGCAGGCGGCAGTCTTGCAGGCGGGCATTCCATTGCAGACAGTGGGGTAAAATATGGTCTTTCCGTGACCGGCCTTGTAGACCCGCACCGGATGTACACGAACGACACCGGAGTGCCGGGCGATAAGCTGATATTGACCAAGGCTTTGGGTGTGGGGCTGCTGTGCACGGCAAACCGCGTGGGTGAGGCCGCCCCGGAGGAAATGGGAGCCGCCATCCGCTCCATGACCACTCTGAACAAAACGGCGGCAGAAATCAGCCGCAAGTACCGCGTCCACGCCGCTACGGATGTGACCGGCTTTAGCTTTCTGGGGCATCTGCACGAGATGATGGGCGGCAAGCTTTCCTGCGTCATCCATGCAAATGCCGTGCCGGTGCTGCCGGGCGCAGAAAAAGCAGCGGATGCGTTTTTGTACACCGCCGCCGGGCAGCGCAACCGCAACCACACCGGGCCGTTCGTCCGGTTCGAGAACGTAAGCTTTGCCATGGAGGAAGTCCTGTTCGACCCACAGACTTCCGGCGGGCTGCTGCTGGCGGTAGACCCGGCGGATGCCGCGGTACTGGAACAGGCGTTGCGCGCCGCAGGGCTGCCCGCAAGTATCGTGGGCGAGATCCTGCCGAAACAGGAAATTGAAATCACCGTAACAGACAAATGAGAGGAGTAATCAGAATGGCTGAATTTATCAAAGTGGATGCACTGGGCGATGCCTGCCCGTTGCCTGTTGTCAAGGCAAAAAAGGCGATTTCCGAGCTGCAGGGCGCAGGACAGGTGGAGGTTCTGGTGGACAACGAAATCGCTGTACAGAACCTGACCAAGATGGCACAGCAGAAGGGTTATCAGTACAGTGCCGAAAAACTGGAAGAGCGCAAATACCGTGTGCTGTTCACGCTGGGCGAAGCAGAAAGCGCACCGGCAGAGCAAGCCCCTGTCTGCGTACCGGACGCCCGCACGGATACGGTGGTGGCTATTTCCGCTGCCGTTATGGGCGAGGGCAGCGAGGAGCTGGGCAAGACCCTGCTCAAGGCCTTTGTATTTGCGCTGACCCAGCAGGACAAGCTGCCCAAGACCATTCTGTTCTATAACGGCGGTGCGGCGCTGACCTGTGAAGGCTCTGCCATGCTGGAAGATCTCAAGGCACTGGAAGCACAGGGCGTGGAGATCCTGACCTGCGGCACCTGCCTGAATTTCTACGGCCTTACCGAGAAGCTGGCGGTGGGCAGTGTGACCAACATGTATACCATTGCCGAAAAGCTGACGCAGGCCGGGAACGTGGTAAAGCCGTGATCTATCTGGACAACGCAGCCACCACCCTGCATAAACCGCCGCAGGTGGAGCAGGCTATTCTGGAGGCACTGCACACAGCAGGCAACCCCGGGCGCGGTGCACACGAACCCACCCTTCACGCTGCACGGATCGTGTTGGACACCCGTCTGGCGTTGGCAGAGCTTTTCCATGCGCCAGATCCTTCCTGCGTTGTTTTTGCCGCCAATGCGACCATGGCGCTGAACACAGTATTGAACGGCGTGCTGCATCCGGGCGACCATGTCATCACAACGGTATGCGAGCATAACTCCGTTCTGCGCCCGCTGTACCGGCTGCGGGCACAGGGGGTAGAGGTCTCTTTTACCGAAGTGGATACTGCTGCACGGCTGCGCTACGACCAGTGGGAAACCTTGCTGCGCCCCACGACCCGGGCACTGGTGGTGACGGGTGCTTCTAACGTGACCGGCAATGGCACCGACCTTGCCCGCGCAGCGGACTTTGCCCACCGGCATGGCCTGCTGTTCATCGTGGATGCCGCGCAGACTGCCGGTGCACAGCCCATTGATGTGCAGCAGCTTGGTATTGATGCACTCTGCTTTACCGGCCACAAGGCTCTTTTGGGGCCGCAGGGCACCGGCGGGGCTTATGTGTGCCCCGGCCTGCGCGTTGAGCCGCTCCTTGTGGGTGGCAGCGGTGTGCACAGCTTTGACGAAACGCACCCCTTGCAGATGCCCACCGCACTGGAGGCTGGAACACTGAATGTGCACGGCCTTGCAGGGCTGTGTGCCGGGGTGCGCTGGCTGCTGGAACGGGGCGTAGAAAGCCTTGCTGCCCGGGAAAACACCCTTGCCCGCCTGTTTTATGAGCAGGTGCGTACTGCGCCGGGCGTAACGGTATACGGTGATATGACCATGCAACCCCGTGCGCCCATTGTGGCGCTGAACATCGGACAGGAGGATTCTGCCCGGGTGGCAGATATCTTGTGGGAGGACTACGGCATCTGCGTGCGTGCCGGGGCACACTGCGCCCCGCTGATGCACAAGGCGCTTGGCACGACCGAGCAGGGCGTGGTACGGTTCAGCTTTTCCCATTTCAATACTGAGCAGGAGGTGCAGCAGGCAGCGCAGGCGGTTTGCGCACTTGCCCGGGAGCTTTTATGCGAGTAAAACGAAGCTATATCGTGCTTTCCTTCCGTACCACCTTAGAGGCGATGGAGTGGGAAAAGCAATGCCATGCCCGGCAGGTGCCCGGACGGCTGATCCCGCTGCCGCGTGAGATCTCGGCGGGGTGCGGGCTTGCATGGCGTATGCTGCCGGAGGACTGGCAAAGCTGGCAGGCAGCACTGGACCAAACAAGGTTTGATAAGGTAACGCCTGTGGAGCAATAACAGAGGGAGAGGGACACCAATGAACAGACAAACGCTTGCAGACGTTCTGCAAGATACAAACCAGACCGGCAGCTATACGCTGGCTACCGTGCTGGAAGGCGCAGAGACAGGCAGTCAGCTGCTGCTGCGGGACGGCAACGCCGTGTGGCAGACTCGAAATGCCGAACTTTTGCAGCGTCAGCTTGCCGTCCTGCAAGCCTGTACCGCTACGGGCTTTCTGACACTGGACGGGCAGCGAGTATTTGCCGAGCGCTTTGGTGCGGTGCCGCAGTTGGTAGTCTGCGGCGGCGGCCATGTGGCTGCTGCCCTTGTAAAACAGGCAAAGCTTCTTGGCTTGCCGGTGCTTGCCATAGACGACCGGGAAGAATTTGCCCAGCAGCTGCGCGCCGCCGGAGCAGACACCGTGCTTTGTGCCCCCTTTGCACAGGCGCTTCAAAATGTGCCAGGCGGGGCAGAGACCTATTTTGCGGTACTGACCCGCTCCCACGCTTTTGATCTGGATTGCCTTACCCAGATCCTGCAAAAGCCTGCGGCCTATGTGGGCATGATGGGCAGTCGTGGTCGTGCTGCATTGGTGCGCCGTCAGCTGTTGGAGAACAGTCTGGACAGTCAGCGGATCGATGCGCTCTGCGCCCCCATCGGCCTTGCCATCGGCGCGCAGACCGCTGCGGAGATCGCGCTTTCCATTCTGGCGCAGATCGTGCAGGTCAAGAATGCCCGCTCCCAGACCGAGGGCTATCCCATCGCATTGCTGGATGCAATGGTACAGGCAGAAAAAGCCCGCACTCCGGCGGTGCTGGCTACCATTGTTGCGCGGCACGGCTCCACTCCGCGGGATGTGGGCGCAAAAATGCTCATTCTGCCCGATGGCAATACCGTGGGCAGTGTGGGCGGCGGCATTATGGAGCATTACACGGTGCAGGCGGCATTAAAACTGTTGGCACAGGCTGCGCCCGCCCTGCAATGCTTACAGCTTTCGGCTGACGGCAAAAACGAGGACGCAGCCATTGCTGCCTGCGGCGGTTCCATGGAAGTGCTGTTGCAGACACTTTGCCCCGGGGAGGAAACGAAATGAAAAATGACGCTTTGATCATCGTGCGCGGCGGCGGCGACCTTGCCACCGGCACCATCCACCGGTTGTGGAGCGCCGGGCTGCGGGTGCTGGTATTGGAAACGACACAGCCCGCAGCCATCCGCCGTCAGGTGACCCTGTGCGAAGCAGTGTATGAAGGTGAAGCCACGGTCGAAGGACTGCGTGCTGTCCGCATTGAAGCATTAGAGCAGGCACAGTCCGTCTGGGCGCAGGGGGGCGTTCCAGTGCTCGTTGACCCGGAGGGCATCTGTATTGCCCGGGCAAAGCCAGAGGTCGTAGTGGACGCCATTCTGGCCAAGCGCAACCTTGGCACCCGCCGGGATATGGCACCGCTGACCATTGCCCTTGGCCCTGGCTTTGTTGCCGGGAAGGATGTAGATGCCGTGGTGGAGACCAAGCGCGGTCACCGGCTGGGCCGGATCATCCGAGAGGGGAGCGCTATCCCCAATACCGGCATCCCCGGCGTCATCGGCGGGTATGGTGCGGAGCGGGTGATCCATGCACAGACTGCCGGTGTCTTTATGAATGTGCGTAAAATCGGCGATTTGGTGGAGAAGGGCGAGACTATCGCTACTATCCGTACCCCGGAGGGGGAGGAGATCTCGGTTACAGCACAGATCCCCGGTATTCTGCGCGGATTGCTGCGCAGCGGCTATCCGGTCACGCAGGGCTTTAAGATCGCGGATATCGACCCCCGGCGGGAGGAACTTTCCAACTGCTTCCTGATCTCGGATAAATCCCGCTGTATTGCTGGTAGCGTGCTGGAACTTGTCTGTGCGCAGGTGTGGCAGTAAAATCTATATAAAAATAGCCCCTGCCGTTTTGCAAGAAGGTCTGCAAATACGGCAGGGGTTTTATGGTTCTATGTTAGTTGCGGTAGCAGCGATCCTGCCCTACAAGCCAGTTTTCGCACAGGCGTTGGGCTTCCTCAAGACTGCGGCTCTCGCAATCGAAGAAGGCACCGCGCATGGAGCAGTAGGAGTAGTGCACCTTGGGAACACCGTTGCCATCCTTGAAGCGCTCGTATCGTTCTTCACCGGGCATCAGAAAAAGCTGTTCCATGGTTCCTTCTCCTTTGTATTCAAGCAGTCCAAACGTCCGCCGGGCGGCGGCACACAACGCTTGTTATTGTATCACGATGGAGAAAGGTTTGCCATTGCCTTTTTATCCAAAGATACGTCGGCTTTTTCTCTGCGGTTGTGGCAAAGAAGGGCTTGACAAATCATTCATGCAAACTGCGCTCCTTTTCCAATGCTGCTTTCATGCCGTGGATGCGCCCCAGTGCATAGGAGAGCATTGCTGCGCACAACAGGTTCAGCCAGCCGTACCGGAACTGGTTCAGAGAGTTCGTTACGCCCATGATGAGGTTTGCCAAGCAGATCAGGGAAAGCATCCTGTCGATGCGGCTCAGATGCGTCAGATGGGAGTCAATATCCGAGAGCAGCTCAAAACTGCCAAGTTCTGCTTTCCGACGGAAGTACACCCAGTTGACACAACCGCCGATATATTCCGCACCCAGTTCCTTTACAAAGGCGCGGTAATCGCTGCTGGGGTTCATCTCCAAGCGGATGATATACTCGCCCGGTTCGCAGCGCACAAAGGTATAAAAGGAAAACCCGGTATTGTCCAGTACCCATCCCTCCTGCACCATCTCGTTCAGCCAGCGCTCCTCTTTTTCAAAATCCCACACAAAGAAAAGCTTGAAAACGGTTTTCTTTTCCCTCATAAGGCTTCCTCCTTCAGGATGCTCTCACCATTTGCCACAAGCTGCTGCAAGCGGGCAAGCTCGTGCTTTAAAACCTGTACGCCCTCTGCGGTAAGCTGATATTCCTTTTTTCGGCTGCCGCTTTCGGCGGGCAGGGGACGGATCCAGCCTTTTTCGCACAGAGAAGTCAATGCGCCGTACAGTGTCCCGGCGGCAAGATGGACTCTGCCGCCGGAAAGCTGCTCCGTCTGCTGCATAATGCCATAGCCGTGCTGCGGATGGTAAAGAGACAACAGAATATAATAGGTCGATTCGGTCAATGCAAGGCTTTCCATACTGAAATACTCCATGGATTCTATCGAGTGTCTTTATATCGTCAACCGATATATCGTACTTAAAGTATATCGTCTACCGATATACTTTGTCAAGTGTTTTCGGGAAAAAGCTATCAAAAAGCTTTAAAACACAGTTTGTATGGAAAAACCGATGGAACACGGGAAAATATTTTGTGCACTTTTCATAGTTTTCTTCTGAAGATTTTGGTGGTACAATATAGTTATCAAATTCTGCAATTCGGGAGGAGCTCCATGGCGGAAAAGTGTATTGAACTGGATAGTGTAGAGATCGCAGCGGCTGTTTTTGGCAACTGTGACCGGAATATTCGCTTATTGGAAAAAGAGTTTTCTGTTACCGCTGTTTGCCGCGGTACACAGCTGCGCATTTCCGGCGAGCCTGCCAATGTGGCGGCAGCGAACCGCGCTGTGGAGGGAATGCTTCTTCTGATCGAGAACCGAACACCGCTGGAGGATCAGACCGTGCACTACTGTATCAGTCTGGCGCACGATGGCGCGGAGAAGCGGGTAAAGGAGCTGACCGAGGATTTTGTCACTGTCACGGTCAAGGGACGCCCGATCCGCCCCAAAACACTGGGGCAGAAGGAATACCTGAATGCCATCCGCTCCAATGCCATTACTTTTGGTGTTGGCCCAGCGGGTACCGGCAAGACCTATCTGGCCGTAGCTATGGCGGTAAAGGCTTTCAAGGCCAAGGAGGTATCCCGTATCATCCTGACCCGCCCGGCGGTGGAGGCAGGCGAGAAGCTGGGCTTTCTTCCAGGCGACCTGCAGCAGAAGGTAGACCCCTATCTGCGGCCGCTGTACGATGGCCTGTTTGATATGCTGGGTGCAGAGACCTACGAGCGTCTGGTAGAAAAGCAGATCATTGAGGTTGCCCCGCTGGCCTATATGCGTGGACGTACACTGGATGATTCCTTTATCATTCTGGACGAGGCGCAGAACACCACCCCGGAGCAGATGAAAATGTTCCTTACCCGTATGGGTGTGGGCTCCAAGGTGGTCGTTACCGGCGATGTGACCCAGATCGATCTGCCGGGCAGCACCCGCAGCGGTCTGGTGGACGCGCTAAAGGTGTTGAAGGATGTGAACGGCATTGCACAGTGCTACTTTACTGATAAGGACGTTGTGCGTCACCGGTTGGTGCAGGAGATCGTAAAGGCTTACGAGCGCGCCGCGCATCCGGCTGCCGATGCGGAAAATAAAGAAAACAAAAAGAATTCTAAATAAACCCTTTGAAAGGAGTGGACCGATATGTCCAACAAAGTTTTGATCACCAACTCCCAGAAAGCTGTCAAGGTGCCCTCCGGGCTCCGTATCCTGATCCGGCGCGCTTGTAACGCAGTGCTGGAATATGAGCGTTTTGACCGTCCTGCCGAGATCAGCGTTACCTTTGTGGACAACGCTGCCATTGCCGAGCTGAACAACCAGTACCGCAACAAGCCCATGCCCACTGATGTGCTGAGCTTTCCTCTGGGTGAGAACGGCAAGTACGATATCGACGAGAACAACGGCTGCATGATGCTGGGCGATATCGTCATCAGCATGGAGCGCGCCATGGAGCAGGCCAATCTGTATGGACATCCGCTGCAGCGGGAGGTGGCCTTTCTGACTGTCCACTCCATGCTGCATCTGCTGGGCTACGACCACGAAAACGGCGGTCTAGAAGCCATGCGTATGCGCGAAAAAGAAGAGGCTGTGCTGCTGCAGCTGGGGCTGCCCCGCACGGTCAGCTACACGGAATGATATCCCTTCACTGCAACAGAACATAAAAACAAGACAGGAGTTCGCTTTGAGTACTACAACACCCGTTCAGGAGCATTACGACACCTCCTCTGTATTCGTTGCTGTCATCGGACGGCCGAACGTGGGCAAATCCAGCCTGACGAACCTCTTGGTCGGTGAAAAGGTGGCTATCGTCACCTCCAAGCCCCAGACCACCCGCACCCGCATCACCGGCGTGATCACCCGGGGGCCGCTGCAATATGTGCTGCTGGACACCCCCGGTGTGCACAAGGCGCACAACAAGCTGGGCAAGCGCATGGATAAGACCGCCAGCGATTCCATTGCGGATGTGGATGTTTCCATGATGTTGTTCGAGCCCTACGGCGCGCTGAACGAATCCGAGATGGCATTGGTAGAAGCGCTGCACCGCAGCGGCCCGGCCATTGCAGTCATCAACAAGACAGACCTTGTGAAAAATCCCGCCGACTTAGAGGCACGCAAGGCAGAGTTGAAGGCACTGGGTGTGTTTGACGAGATCTACACCATCAGTGTGCGCAACAAGGAGGGCAGCGAGGAGCTGTTCGATGCCTTGAGCCGCTACGCTGTGGAAGGCCCCCATTACTTTGATGATGACGCCTATACCGATATGCCGGAAAAGGAGCTTGTGGCCGAGGTCATCCGCGAAAAGGCATTGCTCTTTATGCGGGATGAGATCCCGCACGGCATTGCAGTGGTAGTGGAGCGCTTCAAGGAGCGCCCGGGCACAGACCTGATCGACATTGATGTGAACATCTACTGCGAGCGGGAGAGCCACAAGGGCATGGTCATCGGCAAGGGCGGTGCGATGCTTAAAAAGATCGCCAGCGCTGCCCGCGCCGACTGCGAGGAGTTCCTGGGCTGCCGGGTCAACCTGCAATGCTGGGTCAAGGTAAAATCCGACTGGCGGGACAACGAATTTTTACTGAATAACTTCGGCTTCAAGCAGAATCCATCCAACCGCTGAGCGCTGCCAAAGCAGGACAGTTTTCCCTTGTATGCTGTGCTAGAATCAGGCTGACACTATAACAAAAGCAGCCTGTGCACAGGAAAGGGAAGGAGTGCTGAAGATGGATGCTGCTGCAAGCTGGCAGGCCTTTGCCTGCACGGGGAACATTCTCCGTTATCTTGATTACAAACAACTGGTGCAGCTGCCCGCCGAGCATCCGGCAGGAGAAACGGATGATGGAACCATTTGTGACCATGGGTCTGGTACTGAAGGAGACCCGTTATAGAGAAGCCGACCGCATTCTGACGATCCTTACCCCGAAGCTGGGCGTGATCACGGCAATGGCTGCAAATAGTCTGCGGCTGAAAAGCAAGCTGTTCAGTGCCTGCGGGCTATTCTGCTATTCGGAGTTTACGCTGGTGCCCGGACGCAATATGTATACCGTGCGGGAAGCCGAGGTGCAGAATATCTTCCACGGCGTTTCCTCCTCCATTGAAGGGGTGAGCCTTGCCATGTATCTTACCGAGATGGCCGCTGCGCTTTCGCCTACCGGCGAGGAAGCAGCCCGGGAATTGCGTCTGGTGCTGAACAGCCTGTATATGATCAGTGAGCACCGCACCGACCTGCGGGTGATCAAGGCGGTATTTGAGTTGCGCACCATGAGCGAGTGCGGCTTTATGCCGCAGCTGGTCTGCTGCCGGGACTGCGGCACCTACGATGAAGGAGATGCCTTTTATCTGGACGCACAGGAAGGGCATCTGCTCTGTGCATCCTGTGCGGCAAAGGCGGGCAAGAACTGTAATCTGGACAAGGCTGCGCTGTTTGCACTGCGCCACATCTGCTTGGTAGAGGACAAAAAAATATTTGCATTCAAGATCTCTGTGGGCAGTCTGGCGAAGCTTTCCGCAGTGGCTGAAAACTATGCCCTGACGCATCTGGATAAGCCGCTGAAGAGCTATGCCTTTTTGAAAAGTGTGCTGCCCTGACCAAAAAGGAAAAGTATGGAAACAAGCTACTTAAAAACATTAGAACTGGATAAGATCATTTCCCGCGCAGCGGAGGGCTGCGTATGTAAGGAAGCTCGTGCCATGTTGCTGGCCATTGAGCCGCAATGTGACCCGGACGAGGTGCGCTACGCGCTGGAGCAGACGGATAGCATCAACACCTTGCTGATCAAAAACGGATCGCCACGCTTTGGCGGAGTGGAGGGGGTCAGTCAGCTTGCCGCCCGTGCCGTAAAAGGCGGTGTGCTTTCTATGGGCGAGCTGCTGATGGTGGCTGGTGCGCTGCGCAATTTTCAGCACCTGACCAGCTGGTATGGCTCCTCTGAGCATGACGCGCTGCCGACCGATGATCTGTTTTACGCGCTGGCACCGGAACCGGGCATTGAGCAGCAGATCTCCAGTGCCATTCTGGCACCGGACGCCATGGCAGATACAGCCTCCCGCACGCTGGCAGAGCTGCGCAAAAAGATCCGCGCCACCGAGAACAGCATTCGCGACCGGCTGGAAAGCATGGTGCGCAATATGGATACCTCTAAATACCTGCAGGAAAGCGTGGTTTCCATGCGCAACGGCCGGTATGTTGTGCCGGTCAAGAGCGAGTACCGCGGCGAGGTGAGCGGTATCATCCACGATGTATCCTCTACGGGCGCTACGGTGTTTGTGGAGCCGCAGGCAGTGGTGGAAGCCAATGCCCGCATCCTGCAGTACCGCGCACAGGAGGCGCAGGAGATCGAGCGCATTCTGGTGGCCTTTACCGCACAGGTGGCTGCCATTGAGCCGCAGTTCCAGTACAGCTACAAGGCTATGCTGGAGATCGACATCCTGCTGGCAAAGGCAAGGCTTGCGCTGGAGCTGAAGGCCTTTAAGCCCGCTGTGCGGACGAATTCTTCCTTTAAACTGATCCGCGCCCGCCATCCGCTGATTGACCCGCAGAAGTGCGTTCCTGTGGATATTGCACTGGGCGGGGAATATGATTCCCTTATCATCACCGGCCCGAACACCGGCGGTAAAACGGTCACTCTGAAAACCGCCGGTCTGCTGTGCGCTATGGCACAGTGCGGTTTTCTGATCCCGGCAGACGAGCGCAGCGAGATCTGCGTGTTTGATGAATTTCTGGTAGACATCGGCGATGAGCAGAGCATTGAGCAAAGCCTTTCCACCTTCTCCGGCCACATGAAAAAAATCACCGGCATTCTGGAACTGGCCATGCCGCACACCCTTGTGCTGCTGGACGAGCTGGGTGCCGGTACCGATCCCGCCGAGGGTGCCGCGCTGGCAGTTGCCATCATTGAGGAGCTACGCCGCCGTGGTGTGCTGCTGATGGCGACCACCCACTATGCAGAACTGAAGGTTTTTGCACTGGAGACCAAGGGCGTGGTCAACGCCAGCTGCGAGTTTGATCTGGAAACGCTGCGTCCCACCTATAAGCTGAGCGTGGGCGTTCCGGGCAAATCCAACGCATTCCTGATCAGCGAAAAGCTGGGCATCCCCAGCCGTGTCATCGAGGCGGCTCAGCAGCATTTGTCTGCCGAGGATAAGCGTCTGGATGCAGTTCTGGGTCAGCTGGATGATCTGAAGCTGCAGCTGAAGGAAAGCCAGAACGAGGTGGAGCAGCTGCGCAACGAAGCCTCCCATCAGCTGGAAGCCGCCCGCAAAAAGCGGGATGAGCTGATCCAGCAGGGCGAAAATGAATTGGAGGCTGCCCGTGCCAAGGCGCGCACGCTGGCACAGCAGGTGGAAACACAGGCCTACGCGCTGACCGATGAACTGCGCCAGCTGCAAAAGGACGAGCGTATGAGCGCCCAGCAGAAGGCACAGCGTGCCCGCGAAATTGCCAAAAAGGAGACCGAAAAGCTGTTTGCCGGCACAGAGGTGGTGCATAATCCCATTAAGGAGTTTGTGCCGCTGAAGGAGGTAAAGGTAGGGCAGGAGGTCTGCATTGCAGAACTGAACCAGCTGGCCACCGTTCTGGCGCTGCCGGACAAAAACGGCGATGTTCTGGTGCGTGCCGGTATCATCAAGACCAAGGTACCCCTCAAGGGCTTGAAGCAGCCGGAAAAGCTGGTAAAAGAGCCCGCCGCACCCAAGACCAAAGCGCAGCAGCGATATTCCCGCCTGACCGGCGATACCAACCGTCCCAACGGCAGGGTAGAGCGCGTACAGCGCACCGCCAAAATGGAGTGCAACCTGCTGGGGCTTACGGTGGACGAGGCGCTGTCCGAGGTGGATTCCTTTATTGACCGCGCTATCCTGAACGGACAGACGGTGGTCTACTTGATCCACGGCAACGGCACCGGTGCACTGCGCACCGCCATCCATAAGCATCTGCGCGGCAACCGCATGGTAAAAAGCTTCCGTCTTGGCCGTTACGGCGAAGGCGAAAGCGGCGTGACGGTTGTAGAATTGAAATAACCCAGTAAAGACTGCCTTTTGAAAAATTGGCAGTCTTTTTTTGTTGCAGTGCAGGGAAAAGGCGAGTATACTCGTATTATAAAAGGGAATGTAAAACGAACAGGAAGTAAAGCTTTATGCCAACTAGTCAGCGCAGACCAGTAAATAAACATAGCAAACGTAAAACGCACCACTGCAAAACGAGGAACCGGTTTTTACACGGTCTGCTGCTGGTTTTTGCGGTGCTGATGCTATGCTTCGGCCTGTTTTTATGGAAGGCGGCACTGGAACTGAACGCACCCGCAGAACCGACAGTCTTGGCCGCAGAGGATGATTTTCGTCCTGTGGTGGGCGACCCGCCGTACCGGGTGGCAATAGACGCCGGGCATGGCGGCAGCGACCCAGGCGCAAGGGGAGTGGTCGAGGAAAAACAGGTCACCGCAGCAACGGCTGCTGCGCTGCTTCAGTGGTTAGAGCAGGATTCCAATTACATTCCGTTGCAGACCCGGGAAGGCTTTGATGCAACCGCTACGCCTGCCCAGCGTGCAGCGGCTGCCAGTACCCAAAGCCCGCAGCTGCTGCTGTCCATCCACGGCAACTCCGCAGCCAACGGCTCTACGGCAGCCGGTTTTGAATGCTATCCGGCAGTGCCCGGGCGTACATGGCATCAGGAGAGCTTTTATTTTGCCCGACTGCTGGCCGGTGGAATGCAGAGCATCGGCGCAAAACTGCGCGGACGTGGGGGAGTGCGGTACATTTATTATCTGGAAAACGACCAGAAGCAGCTGGTGGAAAACACCTATACACAGGTGCGGCCTGAGCGCAGCTTTACGCTGCTGGAGGACGTGGATTGTCCGGCAGTGTTGGCGGAGCAGTGCTTTGTAACGAACACCGAAGATGTGAAGCGCTTTGGCAGCGAGGAGGGCTGCAAAGCTGTGGCACGCATTTATTATGAAGCCATCTGTGCATACTTCGGTACAGAACCGCTGCCGGTAAAATGAGTATCGCATCACCAAAGCAGAAGAAACGATACTCCTTATGTAACATGACCTGTAACGCACCTGAACAGCCACCGCAGGCAGAAGTCAAATACTTGAACATACTGGTAATGCGTCCAGCGGCGTAGAAGCGGGCGTGCGCAAACTGAAAAGCATCCACAGAAGCTGCCGGAAATCTAACAGAAAGAGAGAAGGGCGGCTTCTCTTTTTTGATTATAGTTGTTTCGTATAATGCACGTTATGCGAAACTTAGGGAAGTGAAAAAAGCCCATTTCCCGGATTTTTGGCGTTCCAGACCCGTCTGGCTCATTTTTGGGCTTGGTTCAACCGTTTTGCGCATTCTGCACTTTTTATCATATTTTATTGATTTCTCTGTCTCACGCTTACAGATTGTTCCTGCATTATGCGCTGCTTCATCGGTTCGATTGCGATTCATTTCATGCTGCGTTTTATAATTTACAGTTTGCTGCTATGGTTGTTCATTTGCTTTTGCGTAGGCATTACTTTGCGCGTTTCTACCAGATCGTTTCTATGGATGCTCCTGTATGTATGGATGCTGATTGCTTATACCGTTAAATTACAAAGACCCATGGCAGCATCCGGTCGAATCGGATGCTGCCATGGGTCTTTGCGTGTTTTCGGGCACTTTTCTGAATCAGATTATGTAAATCAAGTATCATTTGATGAATCGTCGGTTTCTTCGTTGGACATTGCCGAAATATTTGCCCGGAAGCCATCCTGCGCAGCACCCTCAAAGGCAGCCATAGGGCCAGACGGCTCAAAAGCATCCTCTCCCGCCGGGGCATTTACGGCAGATGTCTCCCCTGCTGTTTCTGTTGTATCCAAGCTTGCTTTTGCGGCTTTTATGGGCAATACCTTGCCCAGCGGATTTTCTTCAATGGCAGAGCGAACCTGAAATTCTTGCAGGTGCGTATAAATTTGTGTGGTTCCCACACTGCTGTGTCCCAGAAGCTGCTTGAGGGTAAGGATATCTACATTACCGGTCTGATACATCAAAGTTGCGGCTGTGTGGCGCAGCTTATGGGTGGAAAAGCCCTTCAGTCCGGCGGCCTTCATCGCACCGGAGATCAGCTGTTCTACCCTGCGGTTCGAGATACGCTCCTTGCGCATCCGCGTAATGAACACGGCTTTTTCCTTGGGTGAAAGCCCTTCCATGGTGTTACGCTTGCGCAGATACAGCTGAAGCGCCTCCACGCAGGCATCATTCAGGTAGACCATGCGTTCCTTATGGCCCTTGCCGAACAGGCGGATCTGCCGCTGCTCTAAGTCAATGTCTCCAAGGTCCATGCCCACCAACTCTGCAAGACGCATACCGCAGTTGAGAAACAGTACCACCATGCAATAATCCCGCTCCGGGAAGTCGCTCTGGGTCTGGGTACTCTCCAAAAGTGAGATAGACTGCTCTGCCGTCAGATATTTGGGCAAGACCTTATCCTGCTTGGGCGGGCGGATAGCCGCCGTAGGGTCCTCGGATAAGCGGTTGACCTGATTGACCAGATAATCATAAAAGCCGTGCAGGCTGGCCAGCCGACGGGCGGTAGAGGATTTTTTGTTGCCGCACTCCCCGTTCAGAAAATAGAGATATTCGTAGATATCCTCTTTTGTTATGCTGCCCCAGAAGGCCGTATCCAGCCCCTTGGGGTCGATTTCCTTGAATTCCGCATTTGCGGCCACAAGCCCGCGACGGCGCTTCATAAAACGGCTGAAGGAGCGCAGGTCACAGTAATAACTAAACGCCGTATTGGCGCTTTTGCCGGCGATCACCTCAAGGTACCGCACATATTCTACAATATCCGGGGCAGCATCCTCAAAGGGGGCGTGCTTGCCGGGGTTTCTTTCGTCCAGATAGATCGACATAGCTTCCTCGTTTCATCACAGGCGGTCGTTTTTCAGCGCATTGATGGCATCTGCGATATACGCCGCGCCGACCAGCTTCATGCCGGGATAATCTGCGGCATTTAGGTGTGCAAGGCTGTGCTTGGGGATGACCGCCCGCTCAAAGCCGATACGCTCTGCCTCGTGCAGACGCTGTTCCAGATTTGGCACGCTGCGCACTTCCCCGCCCAGACCTACCTCGCCAATGGCGATAAGCTTATCGCTGACAGGGCGGTCCAGCAGCGAGGAGACCATGCTCAGGCAGACTGCAAGGTCGCAGGCGGTATCCCGCAGCGCAATACCGCCCACAATGTTGACGTAAACGTCCAGATTGCCAAAGAAGTACCCTGCCCGCTTTTCCAACACGGCAATCAAAAGATTCATGCGGTTATAGTCGTATCCGCTGCAAGCGCGGCGGGGTGCAGGAAAATTCGTCTTGGTGGCAAGTGCCTGTATCTCGCTCAGGATAGGACGGCTGCCCTCCATGGTGCAGGCCACACAGTTGCCGGAAACGCCAAGAGGACGGCCTTCCAGCAGCATCTGGGAAGGGTTTTCGATCTCAGCAAGGCCCTGCCCCGTCATATCAAACATGCCCAGCTCATTGGTGGAGCCGTAGCGGTTTTTGGCCGCCCGCAGAATGCGGTACGGCAGCATCTTGTCGCCCTCAAAGTAGAGCACTGTATCCACGATATGCTCCATGACCTTGGGGCCTGCAATTGCGCCATCCTTGTTCACATGACCCACGATGAACATGGGAATCTCCTGCTTTTTGGCAACTGCCAGCAGACGCGCGGCGCTCTCCTTCACCTGACTGACCGTACCGGACGAGGACGAGATATCCATGCAGCGCATGGTCTGGATGGAGTCGATGACCACAAGGTCCGGCTTTTCCTTTTCAATCAAGCCGCAGATCTCGTCTACGTCATTTTCTGCCGCCAGAAAAATGTTGTCCTGCGGCACCTTCAGTCGCGCAGCGCGCAGCTTGACCTGCCGGACAGATTCCTCGCCGGTGATATACAGCACACTGTGCTGGTTAGAGATGGCACCGCACAGCTGTAACAGCATGGTGGATTTGCCCACGCCCGGCTCACCGCTCAAAAGCACCACACCGCCCAGTACGATACCACCGCCCAATACACGGTTCAGCTCCGAGATGCCGGTCAGGATGCGGCTCTTTTCCTCGGTGGTGCTGATTTCTGACAGCCGCCGGGCGGTCAGGGTGGTCACGCCCTCCTGACGAGCCGCAGCAGCCTGCCGGGCGGCAGGAGTCCCCGCCTTGGGGGCTTCGGCAACAACGTCCTCGTTCATGGTGTTCCAGCTGCCGCAGCTGGGGCAGCGCCCCATCCAGCGGGGGCTTGTCTCTCCGCAATTGGAGCATACATAGACGGATTTTAGTTTCATGTCTGTCCCTCATTTATAATGGTCTTTTGTTATTGTAACACACTGCGCCAAAACCCGCAAGAAAAGGATATTGTTTACAAGCGGCTGCCCAGATACGAAAGCCCTGCCGCCGCACCGCACAGCGGCAGCAACACCACCATGGTCAGCAGATATTGTCCCAGCAGCGCCTGCACCCCGGGGCGGGCTTGTCCGTCGGGATGCTTACGAAAAGAATAAGCGTGGATACGACTGCTGACCTGCAAAGCACAGGCTCCGAAAAAGCATAGACAGCCGCTTGCCGCTGCCGCGGGCAGGCCTGTCCAAAGTAAGGCCAGAAGTATCGTTTTCCACCCGCCTGCCGCACAAAGCTGTACCATAAGCAACCCGCTGCCCAAACCGTACAACATCATGCTGCCAAAGATCATCACTGGCCCAAGGGCAGAAAGCCCCAGTGCCAGAAAAAGGCTGACCACAAGGCCGAGAGCCAGATATTCCATGCCAAAAAGCTGTACTGCCCCTTGCAGACTGCCCGGCGCAAACAGCCCTTGCCACGCTTCCAGATAATACCGCAGCAGTTCTGCCTGCCGGGCATCGCATAGGGCCTGCAATACACCGGCTGCCGAACTCCCCAGCAGAAAGGCCGCAGCCAGCAGCCAGCAATCCCGGGTAGCGTGCCGCTTTGACGGGATGCAGGGCTCTTTTTGCGGCAATTGCTCTACGGGTTCCGGTGCAGTTTCCGGTACAGTCGGCAGAGCGGGCTCTGTTTTCTGCGCCGGAAAGCTGACCATCTGCGGCAGCAAAGACAGGTTTTCTCCCGTTTTTTCTTGTTCGTAGATCCACATACGCTGTTTTCCCCTCTGATGGATTCGTTTTATCAGAACTATCAACGAAGCGTGTGCCTGCGGCTGCGCAGGGTGACGCCAAGCAGCCCACCAATACCGCCGCAGAGCAGCACCGCCAGAATACGGCACACCACAGCAGGCTCGGCGGCGGTGCCGTTCCATACAGCAGAAAGCGCCAGCGGCAATGCCAGAAATGTACTTTGGAGCAATCCGGTCAAAAGACCGCGCACCTTCTTGCGGAACGCTGCCGCCAGTGCGCACAGCAGACTGCCCATGCACACAGCTGTTGTGGCAAGTATCGGCGCGACACTGCCGGAGCAGCCCTGTCCGGCCATCAGCTGCGCAAAACCAGCCAGAGCTGCCGCCGTTACGGCTACCCCCAGCACCCCGAAAAGCAGAAACGAAAGAAGCTCCGCCGGGAAACTACGAGATTCAGACATAACAAAACCGCCTCCCTGCACATAGTCTATGCAGGGAGGCGGTTCATGTATGCACGGTATAAATGCTTACTTCTTATCGGCAGGAGCCTTATCCATGTTCAGCTTTTCGACAGAAGAGATGGCAGACTTGGTAAAGCGGATCTTCACGCGGTCAGCGCCGGTCTCCAGAACAAAGGTGTCGTCCTTGATGGCGACAACGCGGCCAATAACACCGCCGATGGTGATGACCTGATCGCCGATCTCCAGACTGCTGCGCATAGCGGCATCCTTCTTTTCCTGCTTCTTCTGGGGACGGTAGATCATGAAGTACAGCAGGACCAGCATCAATGCCAGCGTGAAGAACAGGCTGATATAGCCTTCGGACGTGGTAGTCAGAAATTGCATGGGGCAAAATCTCCTCTCAAAAATTCAGATAATGCTATTATACCCTCTTATCAGCCTTGTTGCAAGGCTAAAGTTTAAATTCGGGTATCCAGAAGTTTCACATATCTGTCGTGGAAGGCGGTAAAGGTACCGGCATCCAGCTCATCCCGGATGCGCTCCATCAGGTGGTTGTAGAACCACAGGTTGTGCATCACGGTCAGGCGCATCCCCAGCATCTCGTCTGCCTTGAGCAGATGCCGGATATAGGCGCGGGAGTAGTTGCGGCACACCGGGCAGCCGCAGGCGGGGTCGATGGGACGCTCGTCCCGCTCGTACTTGGCATTTTTGATGTTGATGATGCCGCTCCATGTGTTCAGGTGGCCGTGGCGGGCATTGCGGCTGGGCATAACGCAGTCAAACAGGTCTACGCCGCGAGCCACAGCCTCAATGATATTGCCGGGAGTTCCAACGCCCATCAGGTAGCGGATCTTGTCCTTAGGCATGTGCGGCTCCACCTGACTGATCATCTCGTACATCACTTCGGTTGGCTCGCCCACAGCCAGACCGCCGATGGCGTAGCCGTCCAGCTCCAGCTCTGCGATCTGCTTCATATGCTCCACACGCAGGTCTGCATAGGTGCAACCCTGATTGATGCCGAACAGAAGCTGATCCGGGTTGACCGAGATGCCCTCGTGTTTCAGCCGTGCCATTTCGGCCTTGCAGCGTTTCAGCCAACGGGTGGTGCGCTCGCAGCTGTCCTTGGAATAATCGTGCTGGGCGGGGTTCTCCACGCATTCATCAAAAGCCATGGCGATGGTAGAGCCCAAGTTTGCCTGGATCTGCATGCTCTCCTCCGGGCCCATAAAGATGCGGTGACCGTCCAAATGAGAGGCGAAGGTCACGCCCTCCTCGGTGATCTTGCGCAGCTTTGCCAGACTGAACACCTGAAATCCGCCGCTGTCGGTCAGGATGGGGCCGTTCCAGCGGGTAAATTTGTGCAGACCGCCCATATCCGCTACCAGCTTATCGCCGGGACGCAGATGAAGGTGGTAGGTGTTGCACAGCATGACCTGTGCGCCGATATCCTTCAGATCCTGCGCCGACAGGCCGCCCTTGATGGCACCGGCGGTGGCAACATTCTGGAAGGCAGGGGTCTGTACCGTGCCGTGCACGGTTTTGAACTCGCCCCGCCGGGCGTTATGTTCCTGCTTGAGCAGGGTGTAGGTCGTCAAAGAAGGCATGGTCTTTTCCTTTCTGTGCACGGAAAACAGCCGTGCAGCCTCGATGCAGGCCGCAAGCCTGCAAGTTATCAGAACGATCATAGCAGCATTATGCCGCAATTACAAAAAATCACAAAATGAGCATCGCATCGCCAAAGGAGAAGAAGCGGTACTTCTCTGCCACAGCTACCTCATAGGCGTGCATAGTCTTTTCGTAGCCGTACAGGGCAGACACAAGCATGATCAAGGTGCTTTCCGGCAGATGGAAGTTGGTGATCAGCCCATCGATGCAGTTGAACTTCACCCCCGGGTACAGGAAGATGGAGGTGTTGCCGCTGCAAGCTTTGATCTCGCCGTACTTGGCAGCGGCAGCCTCCAGCGTGCGGCAGCTGGTAGTGCCCACGGCGATGACCCGGTGGCCTGCGGCCTTGGTCTCACGGATGCGCCGGGCGGTCTCTTCGCTGATGGAGTACCACTCGCTGTGCATCTTGTGGTCGGTGATCTCGTCCTCCTGCACAGGGCGGAAGGTGCCCAGACCAACATGCAGGGTAACCTCTGCAATGCCGACGCCCATGGCGCGGAGGGTGTCCATCAGCTCCGGAGTAAAGTGCAGCCCGGCGGTGGGAGCAGCTGCGCTGCCCAGCTCCTTGGCGTAGACGGTCTGATACTGGCTCTGATCCTCCAGCTGCTTTGTGATGTAGGGCGGCAGCGGCATCTTGCCAAATTCATCCAGCTTTTCATAAAGCGTTTCGGTATCATAATAGAATGTAACGTACTTGTTGCCGTCCTCCATGGTTTCGTCTACCACGGCGGTCAGACTGCCGTCGCCAAAGCTCACCTTTGTACCGGGCTGCATCCGCTTGCCGGGCTTTGCCAGGCACTCCCACTGGTCGCCCTTCACCTGCCGAAGCAGCAGCAGCTCGCATACGGCACCGGTAGGCTGCTTGACGCCCACGATGCGGGCGGGCAGAACCTTGGAATTGTTTACCACCAGAAGATCTCCCGGCTCCAGAAATTCCGGCAGGTCGCGGAATACCTTGTGCCGGATGCTGTCGTCCTTTTGGCTTAAAACCATCAGCCGCGCAGCATCCCGCGGGGCTACGGGCTCCTGTGCAATGAGCTCTTTGGGTAAATCATACCAAAAATCTTTTTTTAACATAGTGTGCATTTGCCTTTCCGATGATTGACACGGACAACGTATCAATGATATCATAGAATCTGTATAAACGGTATCTATTATATTGCATCGCTGTCCGGTTTGCAAGCCGTGTTCTTCGCAATGATAAGATTTGCTGTTTGTTTTTTTGAAAGGAAAGGTGCTGGAAATGGAAAGACAGTATAAAGTGGGTATCGTAGGCGCAACTGGCATGGTGGGTCAGCGTTTTGTGACTCTGCTGGAGAATCATCCCTGGTTCAAGCTGACCGTACTGGCCGCATCCGGCCGCAGTGCGGGCAAGAGCTATGAGGATGCAGTAGGCTCCCGCTGGGCCATGACCACTCCCATGCCGGAGAGCGTGAAGAAGATGACCGTTCTGGACGCTTCCAAGGTGGAAGAAGTGGCTTCGCAGGTGGATTTTGTTTTCTGCGCTGTCAATATGCCCAAGGACGAAATCAAAGCACTGGAGGAAGCATACGCCAAGGCTGAGTGCCCGGTGGTCTCCAACAACAGTGCCCATCGTTTTACCCCGGATGTTCCCATGGTGGTGCCCGAAATCAACGCCGACCATATCGAGATCATTCCCGCCCAGCGCAAGCGTCTGGGCACCAAGCGCGGTTTCATCGCGGTAAAGTCCAATTGCAGCCTGCAGAGCTATGTGCCTGCCCTGCATCCCCTGATGAAGGACTTTGGCGTGAGCAAGGCGCTGGTGTGCACCTATCAGGCCATTTCCGGTGCTGGCAAGACCTTTGACCGGATGCCTGAGATCGTGGACAACGTGATCCCCTACATCGGCGGCGAGGAGGAAAAGAGCGAGCGCGAGCCGCTGAAGCTGTGGGGCCACATTGAGGGTGACCAGATCGTCAATGCTGAGAAGCCGGTCATCACCGCACAGTGCTTCCGTGTGCCTGTCTCGGACGGCCACACCGCAGCCGTGTTCGTAAGCTTTGACAAAAAGCCCACCAAGGAGCAGATGCTGGAAGCATGGGCGAACTTCCGCGGCTCCGCACAGGAACTGAACCTGCCCAGCGCACCCAAACAGTTCCTGCACTACTTTACCGAGCCCGATCGTCCGCAGCCCAAGCTGAACCGCAACACCGAGAACGGCATGGCCGTGTGCATCGGCCGTCTGCGGGAGGATACCCTGTTTGACTACAAGTTTGCCTGCATGAGCCACAACACCCTGCGCGGTGCTGCTGGCGGTGCTGTGCTGCTGGCTGAGCTGCTGGCAGCAAAGGGCTATATGGACTAATCCCTGAATTTTTGCGCGATACACGCAGCAAAGGAGTATTTTACTATGAAGAAGCCTGTCTTTACCGGCGCGGGTGTGGCCATCATCACCCCGATGTACGAGGACGGAAGCATCAACTTTGACGAGCTGGGCCGCATTATCGAGGATCAGATCGCCCGCCACACCGATGCCATCATCATCTGCGGCACCACCGGCGAGTGCTCTACCATGACCGACGAGGAGCAGCTGGCCGCCATCAAGTTCACCGTGGATACGGTCAATCACCGTGTCCCGGTCATCGCCGGTGCCGGTTCGAACGATACCGACCACGGCTGCGCACTGGCAGCAAAGTCTGCTGCCTGCGGTGCCGATGCCCTGCTGATGGTCACCCCCTACTACAACAAGACCTCGCAGGCCGGTCTGGTGGCGCACTTTACCGCCATGGCTGAGGCTGGCGGCATCCCGGTCATCCTGTACAATGTGCCCTCCCGCACGGGTCTGAACATTGCACCCGAGACCGCTCTGGAGCTGAGCAAGCACCCGCTCATCAACGGCATCAAGGAGGCCTCCGGCAACATCTCTCAGGTGGCCAAGGTGGCTGCACTGTGCGGTGATGCGCTGAACATCTACTCCGGCAATGACGATCAGGTGGTTCCCCTGCTGGCACTGGGCGGCAAGGGCGTCATCAGCGTGGTGTCCAATGTTGCGCCGGAGCTGGTGCATAACTGCTGTCAGGCTTTCTTTGACGGCGACACCGCCAAGGCCTGCGCTTTGCAGCTGGAAATGCTGCCGCTGGAGGAGGCTCTGTTCTGTGAGGTGAACCCCATTCCGGTCAAGTACGCCATGAACGTGCTGGGCTGGAACGCAGGTGAGTGCCGTCTACCGCTGGTAGAGCCCAGCGATGCCCACAAGGCAAAGATCGAGCAGGCTTTGCAGGCTGCCGGTCTGATCAAGGAATAAAAAGCGTACAGAATGCCCGGGAATCTTCACCTTCCGGGCATTCTGCCATATTATAGAAACGAGGAAACAACAATGACAGAGATCGTGATTCAGGGCATTGGCGGCCGCATGGGCCATGTGCTGTGCGATATGATCGCACAGCGTGAGGATTGCTGCGTGGTGGCCGGTATCGATATGAAGGACGGCGAACAGAACGGTATCCCGGTCTATGACAGTCTGGAAAAGCTGAACGGTAAGGGCGATGTGATCATCGACTTCAGCTCCCCTGCCGCAGTGGAAAAGGCACTGCCCTACTGCCAGACCCACAAGCTGCCCATCGTGGTGTGCACCACCGGCCTTTCGGAGGAGCTGCAGCTGAAGGTAGTGCAGCTGTCCCGCAGCGTTCCGGTGTTCAAGAGCGCCAATATGTCCATGGGCATCAACGTACTGGCCGAGCTGTGCAAGCGCGCCTCTGCTGTGCTGGGCGTCAACTATGATATCGAGATCGTGGAGCAGCATCACCACAACAAGTTGGATGCTCCCAGCGGAACGGCGCTGATGCTGGCCGATGCCATCAACGAGGAAAATGACGGCGCGTACCATTATGTGTACGACCGCTCCTCTGTGCGCCAGAAGCGCAACCCGAAGGAGATTGGTATCAGTTCTGTGCGCGGCGGCAGCATCGTGGGCGACCATGAGGTGCTGTTCTGCGGCCCGGACGAGGTGATCACCCTGCGGCATACCGCCTACTCCCGCAGCATCTTCGCCAACGGCGCAGTGAATGCTGCGGTCTATCTGGCGAAAAAGGAGCCGGGTCTGTACGATATGGGCGATCTGATCGCTGCACTCTGAAAAACAAACTGTCCCGGCATACGCCGGGAGAAGAGGTGAACGATGAAGCAGGAGCCTTTAAAGCGGCGGCGTCTGGCTGCCCGTAAGCGCGGCCGAAAGCAAACGCTCCGGGCAGTGGTGCTGTCAGTTCTGGCTGCGAGCGTGATAGCACTGTGTCTTGGGATCTGGACAAAGCTGCCGGGAGAAGATGTACCGGTGGGCGGCATCGAGCCGCCGGAGGATGCACTATCCCCTGCTTCATCCGTTGCGACCCCGGAGCCGGAGCCCGAACCGCAGCCCGTGGTGGAAACCATCCGGTTTTCTGCAACAGGAGATAACCTGATCCATGCCCCTATCTATAAACAGGCTGCCCGCCGGGCAGGCGAAGAGGGAAAGTACAGCTTTGATTACTGCTATGAACACATTGCTCCTTTCTATGCCGAGCAGGATGTGAACTGGATCAATCAGGAGACCCTTTGCAGCGACACCCTTGCACCCTCCACCTACCCCAGTTTTTCCACCCCCGGTGACTGTGCGCGGGCACTGTACCGCGCCGGGGTGCGGGTGTTCAGCCTGTCCAATAACCACACCTACGATAAGGGTGCCTCCGGCATTGCGGCCACGCTGCAATTCTGGGAGTCCATGCCGGAGGATGTGGTCACCACCGGTCTGTGGCGCGGCGAAGAAGATTACGACCGTATCCCGCTGCAAACCGTCAACGGTGTGACCATCGCCTATCTCTCCTACACCGAGCACACCAACGGTATCCGCCAGAACAAGAATATGACGGCTAATATCATCTACACCAGCCAGACTGATGTGATCGAGCGGCAAGTACGCTTGGCGCGTCAGCAGGCAGATTTTGTGGTGGTTGGGGTGCACTGGGGTGTAGAGGACAGCCACGCCATCGTGGACAGCCAGCGCACGCTGGCACAGAATCTGGCAGACTGGGGCGCGGATGTCATTGTGGGCACCCACCCCCATGTATTGCAAGATGCCCAGTGGCTGACCGCAGCGGACGGACGGCGAAGCTTTGTTGCCTTCTCGCTGGGTAATTTTCTCAGCACCCAGAGCCGCCCGGATCAGCTGGTGGGCGCTATCCTGACCTTGCAGCTGCAAAAGACTACCCAGCCGAACGGCTCGGTACAGTGTGAAGTGCTTGAACCGCAGCTGCACCCCACCGTGACCCATTACGATGCCGGAAAGACCAATGTGCGAACCTATTTTTTAAGCGATTACACGCAGGAATTGGCGGCAGCGCATGGTGTGCGGGCAAATTATTCTGATTTCAGCCTTGACAGGATACAAAAAATCGCGCAAAATAATATCAGCGCATCCTTTTTAGTACTTACATAAAAATGTGAAATGATTGAGCGTTGTCCGGCAACCCGGGCAGAACGGAGGAATTTTTATGTACGGAGTATCGAAGATCAATATCGAGACTGATCTGATGATGATCAGTGTGCAGGACGTAGCGTTCCGGGGCAACAGTCTGTCCCGCTATCTGGATATCTTTGCAGAGACCGGCGTGGTGGTGGATATGATCAGCCAGAGCGCTCCCCACGGCACTACCATTGATTTCAGCTTTACTGCATCTAGCAGTGATCTTCCGCTGGTGATGAAAGCAATCTCGGCGGCAAATCTGGATAAGGACGCCAAGGCGTCTCCCTTGATCAGCGTGGGCTATTCCAAGCTGAATCTGTTCGGCGAGGATATGGTCACCAGCTGCGGCGTGGCTGCGCGGGCGCTGAATGCGCTGGCTATGGCCGGTATCGAGGTGTTGCTGATTACTACCAGCGATCTGGATATCTCTCTGCTCGTCCACGCGGAAAACGAGGACGCCGCCTACGAGGCACTGAAAAAGGCATACGAGCTGTAACAGCAATCAGTCGGGGCCGAGGGGGACAACTTTCCTTTCGGCCCTGTTTTTGCGAAACGCGCAGAAAAAGGTAAAGTACCACCATGGTAGTTTCCCTGCCGAAGGAAGGAACCCGGAATGAAAGACCCTGCTACTCTTATGTACAGCATCCGGCAGCGGCTGCTGGCACATTTTGAGAAAAACACGCCGCTACTTGCCCCGGAGGACACGGCAGCGGGAACCACTCCTGCGGACAGCGGGCAGCTGCTCTATGCGCCGGTCACAGGGCGTATCCGGGCACTGACCCGGATCAAGGACCCGGTATTCTCCAGCGAGGTGCTGGGCAAGGGCTGCGCCATCGAGCCCAGCTGCGGCGAGGTGGTAGCGCCCGCAGACGGCATCGTGAAAAAGATCGCCAAAACCTGCCATGCCGTCAGTCTGCTGTGTGATAACGGGTTGGAGGTGCTCATCCACGTTGGCATGGACACCGTGGAGCTAAAAGGCAAAGGCTATGAGCTGTTTGTACAGGCTGGCGACCATGTGCAGAAGGGACAGTTGCTTTTCCGGTTTGATCTGCAAGCCATTGCAGCGGCAGGCTACACGCTGACCACTCCGGTGATCGTGACCAACAGCAGTCGGTTTGCGCGGATAGAGCCTTTGCACTCCGGCCGGGTAACTGCCGGTCAGCAGCTGTTACGCGCCAAAATGTAAAAAATGGGCCAGAAACGCCTACGGACGTTTCTGGCCCATAAATTTTATATTGCTTTTTACAGCGTTACCTTGTGATAGATCTTTTTGCCCTTCTTGATGACGATACCCTTGGCAAGCTGCTCTGCGGTAAAGCTGACGGTGGGAGCAGCGACCTTTTCGCCGTCTGCCAGCACACCGCCCTGCACCACCAGACGGCGAGCCTCGCCGTTGGAAGCAGCCAGACCGGCCTTGACCATCAGGGTCAGGATGCCGATAGCACCGTCCGTCAGGTCAGCTTCGGTCAGCTGGGTGCTGGGCATGTGCTCGGTATCCATCGCGTTGCCGCTGAACAGTGCGCGGGCAGCATTCTGAGCTTTTTCGGCCTCTTCCTTGCCATGCACCATGCTGGTCATCTCGTAGGCAAGAATCTCCTTGGCCTCGTTCAGGCGCTGATCCTGCCAAGTGCTCATCTCTTCGATCTGCTCCAACGGCAGGAAGGTGAGCATACGGATGCACTTCATCACATCGGCATCGCCCACGTTGCGCCAGTACTGGTAGAACTCGAAGGGGCTGGTCTTGTTGGGATCCAGCCAGACAGCGTTGCCGGCAGTCTTGCCCATCTTCTTGCCCTGAGAGTCGGTCAGCAGGGTCACGGTCATAGCGTAGGCATCCTTGCCCAGCTTGCGGCGGATCAGCTCGGTGCCGCCCAGCATATTGCTCCACTGGTCATCGCCGCCGAACTGCATATTGCAGCCGTAGTGCTGGAACATGTAGTAGAAGTCGTAGCTCTGCATGATCATGTAGTTGAACTCTAAGAAGGACAGACCCTTCTCCATGCGCTGCTTGTAGCACTCGGCGCGCAGCATATTGTTCACGGAGAAACAGGCGCCCACCTCGCGCAGCAACTCAACGTAGTTCAGGTCCAACAGCCAGTCGGCGTTGTTCAGCATCAGCGCCTTGCCCTCGGAGAAATCAATGAACTTCTCCATCTGCTTTTTAAAGCAGGCAGCATTGTGGGCGATATCGTCCTTGGTCAGCATCTTGCGCATATCGGTGCGGCCGGAGGGGTCACCGATCATGGTAGTGCCGCCACCGATCAGGGCGATAGGCTTATTACCAGCCAGCTGCAGGCGCTTCATCAGGGTCAGTGCCAGAAAATGGCCGGCGGTCAGGCTGTCGGCAGTGCAGTCAAAGCCGATGTAAAAGGTAGCCTTGCCGTTATTGATCAGGTCGATGATCTCTTCATCGGTGATCTGCGCTACCAGACCGCGGGCTTTCAGTTCTTCGTACAGCGTCATGGGAAAAACCTCCTGTTTTTCGGGCAGAGGAAACAAAAAACGCCCTCTGCCAAAAAGAATTTGGCAGAGGGCGAGATAACTTCGCGGTACCACCTCTGTTTGCCGTTTCCTCACAGAAACGGCCTTACGAGTGCGCACCCCAGAGTAGAGTGACACTTCTGCGTCTTTAACGCTCGCACGCGGCACAGCCTACTAGCCTTACGCATTCAGCCTGCGGCTCCGGGAGGTATTTCCCCTGCTGTTCTGTGATCCCTTGCACCAACCGGGACTTCTCTGGACAGAATCCTTCAGGGTACTTGTTCCCTTCATCGCCATTAACAGTGTCTACTCTATCACAAGACCGCCGCTTTGTCAAGAGTTGGCCTTTCTGCAAAATCAGCCGCCGTGCTTGCGCTCCTGCAGCATTTCCCGGGCATTGGCGCGGGAAAGTTCGGTAACGTGGTCGCCGGAGATGAGATGTGCCAACGCCTCCACGCGGCCGTTTTCGTCCAGCGGATGGATCTCGGTATAGGTGCGCTCGTTGGACACATTTTTCTGGATAAGCAGATGACAATCGGCCAGCGCTGCGATCTGCGCCGTGTGGGTGATGCACAGGATCTGATGCCCCTGCGCGCTCTGACGCAGTACCTCGCCGATGCGTCCCGCAGCCTTGCCGGACACGCCGCTGTCGATCTCATCATAGATCACGGTAGGCACAGCATCCTTATCGGCCATTGCGTTCTTGATGGCAAGGGTGATACGGCTCAGCTCGCCGCCGGACGCGATCTTTGCCAGGGGCTTGGGTGCTTCACCGGGGTTTGTTGAGATGTAGAATTCAACGCTGTCCTGCCCGTGGCTGGCCAGCGGGCCGCGGGTGTGCCGCAAAGTCATACGCACACCCGGCATATTCAAAAAGTCCAGCGTGCCGGAAATGCGGGTGTTCAGCTCCTCAAAGGCTTTCAGCCGGGTCTGGGTCAGCACTTCGGCCTTTTCCCGCGCTTTTGCGTAAAGACGCAGCTTTTCTGCCTGCAAAGTATCATAGCGCTGCTGGGAATGCTGGATATTGTCCAGCTCTTCCCGGGCTTTCTGCCCGAAAGCGATCACATCTTCCACCGTGCTGCCGTACTTTCGCTTCAGCCGGTACAAAAGATCCAGCCGCTGCTCCACCTCGTCCAGCTCTGCATCGTTGGTGTCGTAGGCATCCAGCCGCCCAATCAAATCTGCGGCCACATCCTTGGCGTTATAGTATAAGTCCAGCAGCTGCCCGGCGGCGGCTGAAAGCGCGGGGTCTAACTGCGCGGCGGCATCCACTGCGTTGGAGGCTTCGCCCAGCAGATCCACCGCACCTGCGGCATCATCACTGCCGGAAAGCAGCGCATAGCTTTGTGCCAGACGGTCCCGGATGGCAGACGCATTGGACAGCACCTTCCGGCGGTTTTCCAGTGTCTGCTCCTCACCGGCAGTCAACCCGGCATCCTCAATCTCCTGCACCTGATACTGCAATAGGTCGATTTTGCGCTGTTTTTCAGCCTCATCGGTGATCAGGGCATCTAGTTCCCGCTTGACCTGCACCAGCTTCCGGTACAGGGTATAGTAATCCTGAAAAACAGTGCGGTTCTGCGCATAATCATCCAAAATGCCCAGATGATGCGCCGGATTGAGCAAGCCTACGGAATCGTGCTGGCCGTTGATGTTGATCAGCCCGCCGCACAAATCCCGCAGAACGGCTGCCGTGGCTGGCATCCCGTTGATGCGGCAGCTGCTTTTCCCCTCGGCGGTGATCTCGCGGCTGAGCAACAGTGCCTCCGAGCGCTCGTAGCCGGACTGTTCAAGCTTATCCAGCACCGCAGACGGCACCTGCTCAAAGGCAGCGCGGATCACCGCCTTTGTAGCCCCGGTGCGCACCAAGTCCTTAGAGGTGCGGTTGCCAAGGATCGCATTGATGGAATCGATCAGGATGGATTTACCCGCACCAGTTTCGCCGGTCAGTACATTCAGCCCCGGTTCAAAGTGCACCTCTGCTTTCTGGATCACGGCAACATTTTCAATTTGCAGGCTGCTCAGCATGGCTTCGTTCTCCTACCGTCATCTCTGCCCCACATAACGGGTCAGCTCCGAACAAATGGTCTTGGCATCGCGCTCCGAGCGCGCAACAATTAAAAAGGTATCATCACCGGAAAGGGTGCCGACAACATTTTTCCACTGTAAAGCGTCAAAAACCTCGCAGGCGGCATTGGCCATGCCGGAATAGCATTTTACCAGCACAACATGCCCGGCGTAATCCACCCCCAGAACAGACTCGTGGAAGATGGTCTCAAAACGCCCTTGGGTCTTGGGGTTGAAGCTTTCGTTCCGGCTGGAAACATAGCGGTAACCCTCGGTGGTAGCTGCCTTTACAAGGCACAGCTCTCGGATATCGCGGGAAACGGTGGCCTGCGTTACCTCAAAGCCTTCGTTCCGTAGGTGCTCCAGCAGCACCTCCTGCCGGCTGATGGGATGCTCCTGCACAAGACGCAGGATCGTCTGCAAGCGTTCCGCTTTTGTTTTTGTATCTTCTTTGCGGCTGCGTGCCATCTTAAAAATCGCCTCCCTTGTTATTGTCTTTTACGCAGTTTCTGGTCAATGGCCTGAAACTGGTCTGCCCGCCCAAAGGTGATAAGCTTGACGTTCTGATCGGACAGACGGATCTCTGCGGTAGCACCCGCCTTGAGGGGGTAGCCAATACCGCCATCACAGCTGATAAACACTTCATCGTCTGCTACCTGCCCCACACAGACGTTCAGCTTGCGCTCCTGCGCAAATACCATGGCCGGGCTGGCCAGACTGTGGGGGCAGATGGGGGTTACCACAACACCCTTGGTCTGAGAATCAAGGATCGGGCCGCCGGCTGCCAGCGAGTAGGCCGTAGAGCCGGTGGGTGTCGCCACAATAACGCCATCGCCCCGGTAGTGCTCTACCAGAATATCATCGCAGTAAATGCTGAAGTCGATGGCCTGCTGCAAGCGCCCTTTGGTCACAACTACATCGTTGAGGGCATGGCCTTCCCAGCCGTCCTGACCCAGCACCCGGGCATATAAAAGCATCCGGTTGTCCAGCTGGAACTCGCCCCGCGCCACAGCAGCCAGTTTTGTTTCCATTTCGCCGATCTCGCAGGTGGCCAGAAAGCCGCAGCGTCCCAGATTGATGCCGAGGATGGGTTTTGCGTACCGGAGCGAGAGATTCGCTTCGTGCAGGATGGTGCCGTCCCCGCCGATAGTCAGGATCACGTCAGCGCGCTCCAGACACTGCTCCAGCGGCAGATAAACGACCCCTGCCGTGCTGCTTTCTCGCAGAGCATCGCACATCAGCACAGCTGCGCCTTGGGTCAGCAGGATCTGCGCCGCACGCAGCGCGATCTCGCTGGCGGAGGTCTTGCCCGGGTTGGGCGAAATGTAGATCGTCATACCGGCTTCTCCTTTGCTGATGACTGGGTCTTAACGATCCAGCGTGGTGTGGCTTGCTGCCACAACCTGTGCGGCGGCTTCATCGTCCAGCACTGCGGGCTGGTCACTCTTTTGCACGAACATCAGGTACTCAATATTGCCCTCCGGCCCCTTGACCGGGCTGTAATCCAGCCCGCGCACCACAAAGCCGTTTTCCGCAGCATAAGACATGGCGTTGTGCAGCACCTCACGGTGCACGGCGGGGTCGCGCACCACACCGTTTTTGCCAACCTTCTCGCGGCCTGCCTCAAACTGCGGCTTCACCAGACAGACACCCATGGCATCCGGGGTGGTGATGTGCTGCGCCACCGGGAAAATGTGGTGCAGAGAAATAAAGGAAACATCCACACTGAAAAACTCAATGGGCTCTGCCAGATCTTCCGGCGTGACATAGCGGATGTTCGTGCGCTCCATGTTCACCACGCGCTCATCTGTTCGCAGGCTCCATGCCAGCTGACCATAGCCAACGTCTACGGCATACACCTTCACTGCACCATTTTGCAGCATACAGTCGGTAAAGCCACCGGTGGACGCACCGATGTCCATGCACACCTTACCGTTAGGGGTAAGCGGGAAACACTTCATAGCCTTTTCCAGCTTTAAGCCGCCGCGGCTGACGTAGCCGATATCGTGGCCGCGAACCTCGACCACAGCACCCTCCTTGATCATCTCGCCGGCCTTGTCCACCTTTTGCTGGTTGACAAAAACCACACCGGCCATGATCAGAGCTTTGGCGCGCTCCCGGCTCTGCACAAGACCGTTCTGCACAAGATATTGATCCAACCGAATTTTCACAGTTCGTTTTCTCCTTTCGTAAGGGCATCCCGGACTGCCTGCGCAAGATCCGTAGCATTCAGACCGGTGCACTGCTTGATCTGCGGAACAGTCGCGTGCGGCAGACAGGCCGTGTGAACAGCGCAGTGCAAAAAGCGACCGTTCCAGCCCTTTTGCTGCAGAGCACAGGCCAGATGCTCGCCAATGCCACCGGTTGCAACACATTCCTCTGCAAACAGCACAATTTTATATTTCAACACAGTATCGATAAGTTTATCTGTAAAGGGGTACAACTTTACAAGCTTCAGGATATCTACATCCTGCGATGTAGCGTTCAATTGTTCGGCAGCGTCCAGCAGATCCTCTAGCTCGTCTGCATAGCTGACCAGAAGGACCTCTGCCCCGGGCGTCTCGCGCAAAAAATCATATTCCCGCTTTGTGCAGGGATACTGCGCTAGCTTTGCACTCTCGCCGCCGCGGGGGTAACGGATGGCCCGCGGGCCGGAGACCGTATCCTGCAGCAAATAGTGCAGCCAGTATTGCAGCTCCTCGTAGTTAGAGGGCGCATAGACCGGGATGCCCATCTGGCTGAGGAAGGCTGCATCGTAGATGCCCTGATGGGTCTCGCCGTCTGCGGGAACAAAACCTGCGCGGTCGATGGCAAAGACCACATTCTCCTTTAAAAGGTTGACATCATGGATGATCTGGTCGTAGGAGCGCTGTAGGAAAGTGGAGTAGATGCACACCACCGGCAGCATTCCCTGACTGGCAAGACCTGCCGCAAAGGTGACAGCGTGCTGCTCTGCCATGCCCACATCAAAAAAACGCTGCGGGTGACGGTGGGCAAAAAATTGCAGTCCGGTGCCGTACTTCATGGCTGCGGTAATTGCGCAGAGCTTCGGGTTTTGCGTTCCTTCCTGCACCAGCAGCTTGCCGAAAACGGTGGAGAAGGACTCCTTCGGCGCAATCTCCGGGTCCGGCATTCCGTCCGGGTCAAAGGCAGATACACCGTGATAGTTGCCCGGGTTCATCTCTGCCGGCTGATAGCCCTTACCTTTTTTGGTCACAATATGCAAAAAGTGCGGACCAGGCCGCTGGTAGATCGAGCGCAGGGTGCGCTCCAGCTCCTCCACATTATGACCGTCCACCGGGCCGATGTAATCAAAGCCCATATCCTCAAACATGGTGGAGTGGTACATGGCACGGCGTACCAGCGTTTTTGCGCCGATCAGCGACTTTTTCATCGGCGTGCCGATCACCGGCACGCCGTCCAGAAAGCTGCGCACATTATCCTTGGCATCGTAATAGGCCGTAGTTGTGCGCAGATGGGTCAGATACCGTGCCAGCGCACCAACATTTTTAGAGATGGACATCTTGTTATCGTTCAGGATCACAAGCAGATTGTCCAGCCCGCCGATGTTGTTCATGCCCTCGTATACCATGCCGCCGGTAAAAGCACCATCACCGATCACCGCCACCACAAGCCCGGGCTCACGTTTGATCTTTTTTGCCCAAGCCATGCCAATGGCCAGCGAAAGCGCCGTATTGCCATGTCCGGCAATAAAGGCATCGTGCACACTTTCGTGGGGGTTCGGGAAGCCGGAAATGCCATCCAGCTGCCGCAAATGGTCAAACTGCTTCCGGCGTCCGGTGAGCAGCTTGTGGGTATAGCACTGATGCCCTACATCGAATACAATCTTATCCTTGGGCGTTTCCAGCACACGGTGCAGCGCCACGGTAAGCTCTACGGTGCCAAGATTAGAGGCCAGATGCCCACCGGTCTTGGAGATGTTTTCTAGCATAAAATGCCGTATCTCCGTGCAAAGCTTCTCCACCTGCTGTGCGTTCAGCTTTTTAAGATCGCTGGGCTGATCGATCTTGTCCAGCAACAACGATTCCATATTCACACGTCCTTTGTGCGTTTGTACTTTGGGCGTCTCTTCCGTTTTTTACACGACCGGAAACAAAAAACCCACCAGAGAGCCGAGCAGCACGCCTGCTACGACCTGCAGCGGCGTGTGGCCGACCATTTCCTTCAGGTGCATATTCTGCAAAAAGGGAGCGTTTTTCTCGCTTACATCGATCCATTGGGCAATCATCTGATTCAGCACCTTTGCCTGCTCGCCAGTCTCATGCCGGACGCCCATGGCATCGTGCATGGTAATAATTGCCACCACACAGGCCACCGCAAAAATCGGCGAGGAGACCCCGGCGCTGCGCCCGGTAACGATAGCCATGGCGCAGACGGTCGCGCTGTGTGCGCTGGGCATACCGCCATCGCCCCACATCCGCTCTAACTGGAACTTGCCCAGCAGAATGAAGTTGATGATGGTCTTTAGCACCTGCGCAACGAACCAGCTGAGGAGCGACGCGGTCAAGATCTGATTGACCGACAAAAGATTTTGAATATACTGCATAGTTGTGTTCCTTTTTCTTTAGTTTTTGCGCACCAGAAGCTGTTGTGCCAACTGCTGCAGGAAAGCTGCCTTTTCGCCAAAATGCTGTTGCAGATCATCACAGATCTGCTCGTTCAGCTTTTGCGCCAGCGCCATGGCACCGTCTGCCCCGTACAGGGTGACGAAGGTGGTCTTGCCGTTTTCGCTGTCGCTGCCGATAGGCTTGCCCAGCTGCTCCGGGGTGCTGGTAACGTCCAGCACGTCGTCCACGATCTGGAACACCAGCCCCAGCCCGTATGCGTAGGAGGCCAGTATCTCGCACTGCTGCGGCGTTGCACCGGCTGCGGCAGCGCCCATCTGAACGGCGGCGTTGATCAGTGCACCAGTCTTGTTTCGGTGGATGAGACGCAGTTGCTCCTCGGTGGCCGCCAGTGCTTCATATTTCAGATCCAACTCCTGCCCGTAGACCATGCCGCGGCTACCTGCACCTGCGCCCAGCGCACGGGCGGCTGCCACGCAGACCTGCGGCGCAGCGGGTGCGTTTGCAATCACCTCAAAAGCCTCGGTCAGCAGCACATCACCGGCCAGCATTGCCGTGGACTCGCTGAAAGCCTTGTGGCAGGAGGGACGCCCTCGGCGCAGATCATCATTGTCCATACAGGGCAGATCATCGTGGATCAGCGAGTAGCAATGCAGCATCTCCACAGCTGCAGCAAACTGTGCGGCAGCCTGCATCTCACCGCCCAGCATATCGCAAACGCTGAGCGTCAGAATTGCGCGGATGCGCTTTCCGCCGCCCAGCAAGCTGTAACGGGCGGCTCTGCACACCTCTGATCCCTCGGGCAGAAAACGGGCGCTGGCAGCATCCAGCGCAGCCGTGGCCTGCAGCAGATATTCCTGATATTGCGCCTTGTATTCCATTATTCTTCCTCCTGCGCCTGCGGGGCTTCTACGGTCTCGGCAATCTTTGCATTGATCTCCTCGATCTGCAGCGATGTTTTTTCCAGCGTTGCGTGACAGTACTGCATCAGGGAGGCCGCTTCCGCATACAGCTTGACGGAATCTGCCAGCGAGGTATCCTCCTGCTGCATCTGTGCAAGGATCGCGTTCAGCCGATCCATTCCTTCTTCAAAGCTTTTGGGTGCTCTCATTGATCTCCTCCACCGTTTCTACACGGCATCGTGCCTGATATTGCCGGCTGCGCACGCAGATGGGCTGCTCCGGCTGCAGCTGCTCCACGGTACAGACCTTCCCTTTTGTATCGGTCACAAGGGCATAGCCACGAGCCAGCACACGGTATGGATCCAGCGATGCCGCCAGTGCAGCCGCGTGTTGAAGCTGCATATTTTTGCCATTCATACGCGCTTTTTGCTGCATCTGAATGGCCTGCTGCATCTGTTGCAGACGACTTGAATACTGCTGTAAGATTTTGTCTGGCGCGTTCTGCTCCAACAAAAAGTTGTATTGCTCCAGACCATTATAGCACAATGCGAGCCGTTTTTGTATATTTTTGTGAATATTTTCTTCAATATTTTCAAAAATGCGCCGCTGCTCCTCCCGATCCGGCACTGCAAGCTCTGCGGCAGCGGACGGCGTGGGTGCACGCTGGTCGGCCACAAAGTCCAGAATAGTGTAGTCGATCTCGTGCCCGATGGCGCTGATCAGCGGCGTTTTGCAGCGAAATGCTGCCCGGGCGATCTCCTCGGCGTTGAACACCCACAGATCCTCCCTGCTGCCGCCGCCCCGGGCCACGATGATCTCGTCTACCCGCCCACTCTGATCCAGCGTGCGGATAGCAGCAGCGATCTGCCGGGCAGCCTCAAAGCCCTGCACCGTTACCGGGCACAGCAGCAGCCGGACGGATGGCCAGCGGCGGCTGATCACGTTGCGGATATCCTGCAATGCCGCCCCGGTTTTGCTGGTAACGACACCAATACATTTGGGGTATGCAGGCAGCGGCTGTTTGTGCGTGGGGTCAAACAGACCTTCCTTTTCCAGCCGGGCTTTCAGCTGCTCCAGTGCAAGCTGTGCCGCGCCCAGACCATCCGGGAACATCTCGTTCACATAGATCTGAAACGCACCGTCCCGCTCGTAAAGGGTAGCACGGCAGCGCACCACGACACGCATTCCCTCCTCCGGGCGAAATGCCAGACGGCGGGCATCGGTGCGAAACATCACTGCCTTTACGCTGCAAGCTTCATCCCGCAGAGAAAAATAGCAGTGTCCGCTGCGCGCGTTCTGCACAAAGTTTGCGATCTCACCGCGTAAGGCCAAATCAAACAGCCCATCGTTGACATCCAGCAGTGTTTTGACATAATGGTTCAGCTCTGATACCGAGATCACATCAGCCATAGCCCGGCCTCCCGCGCAGCAAGAATAGACACGCCGATAGCGTTATCACTGGAATACTGCCCCGGCACAAAATAGACCTGCGGCAGACGCTGCTGCACCCATGTGCGGATGATATCGCTGCTCATTACACCACCGGCGCAGACCACCGGCAAGCCGGGGTATTCCTTCTGCGCAGCCTTTGTCATGCGGACAACGGTATCTGCCACGCAGAGCAGGCAGTATTTGCAGACGTATTCCGGTGCTTTTCCGGCCGCAAGCAGGGCATTGCACTGGTTTTCCAGCCCGGAAAGGCTGCATTGCAGCCCCTTTACACTGGACTTGGGGCGAATTTCTTCCGTGCACTGCGCGGCAAGGCGGGAGACCTCGGCCCCGGCGGGGAAGCCAAAGCCCAGCCGCACGCCTACGCGATCCACCGCCTGACCGGCATACAGATCGGTACTGGTGCCAAGGGTGGTGATGGTACGCACCTGATCGCACAGCAAAAGATCCGTGGTGCCGCCGGAGATATGGAACAGCAGTACCTTTTGGGAGAACAGCGCCTCGCCCTTTGCAGCATACAGCGCTGCCGCAGCGTGCCCCTGCTGATGGGTGGTGTAGATCAGCGGAATGTCCCGCGCCGCCGCAAAGGCAGTCGCGGCACTGACACCAGCCAGAAAACAGGGCATATAGCTGCCCTCTACCGGGCGCGGCTTTTGCGAAACGCCTACGGCATCTATTTTGGTCAGGTCGAATTCCTGCGCCAGCTCCTGCAGCATCTCCGGCAGAGCTGCTGTGTGATGGAACAGCGCATCGCTCTGCCGCAGGCCAAGCTGCCCGGCCTTTACCGGCAAAAAACGCTTTTTTGCACAAACAACCTCCCCGGCTGTATCAAAAACTGCCAGAGAGGTTGCATAGTTGCTTGTATCGACCCCGAGCGTATAACGGCTCACTGTTCAGCCGACTCCGCGACGGCTTCATCACTCAGGCCATGGTCGCGTGCCACAGCACCCAGCAGGCCATTCACGAACTGGTAGTCCTCGCCCGCGCCGTACTTCTTGGTCAGTTCCACAGCCTCATTGATGGCAACGCCGGGCTTGTTCTCGCCGCCGAACAGCATCTCGGCCACGGCCAGACGCAGCACGGTCAGGCTGACGCGGGGCAGACGCTCCATGGTCCAGTTGCGCAGATGGACGCGGATCTCGTCATCCACCTCTGCGGAGTGATCGTAGTAGGCGTTCAGCAGCAGACGGCTGAAGGCATCCACAGGATGCTCCTCGTCGTTCTCGGCGTGGTTGGACAATGCCTCGGCCAGAGGAATGTCACCAAAGGTCTGCGAAAATGCCAGCAAAAAGGCGTTTTCACGGGCTTCTCTACGGGGCAGAATATTTTCCATAATGTTCCTTTCGCAATACAAACCCTCCCCGCCGGGTGTACTGGGAGGAGGATCGTTTCTGATATGATTTTTTGCTGAATTTGTTACTGCGCCTCGGCAAGGCCTGCAATGACCAGATCCACGCGACTGACCGTCACATTGGTCATGTTCTGTACGGCAGACTTGACGTTCTCCTGTACCTTTTCAGCCACAGAGGGGATCCGTGCGCCGAACTGCATCATCAGGTGCAGAGTAATGTTGGCCGTGCCGTCCCGCATCTCCACCACCACAGGCGGCTGGATGCTGGCAGATTCCAGCAGACTTTTCAGTTTTTTGTTCTGCACGCCGCAGGATACCTCGGCAACGCCGTCCACTTCCAGTGCGGCGCAGCGGGCGATCTTGCCCACGACCTCGGTCGAAATCTGAAGGCTGCCGCCCTGAAGATCCATGTTCTGTAAATCCATTGTGCTGTCCTCCATCCAAAGGCTGCTCCGGCGGCGATTCCAAAGCACTGAAACCGGTCTGCCGTACCTGCCTTTTGTGTTCAAACGCGCCCTTGTGCGGTGCATAAAGGCGCGCAGCATTCATTTTTGATAGAGTTATTATACCATCAATGCGGGGGCAATTTCAATACTTGTTTGGAAAAGAAAGATGGAAATCAGCACGGAATGGCATCCCGGCAGCGCATACAGCTTTCTGCCTGCAAGAAAAGCTGCACCTGCGCCGCCGGGGTGTCAGCATAAATAAAGAGCGCTTATTTTACCTCCACCACCGTGATATTCTGAGCAGTCACGCTGCTTTTGTTCATCACCACATCCCGAATCTGCGCCACCTGTGCCGCCGTGAGCGGCTCGCCTGCCGTCATCACGGTCAGGTCTGCCCGCCCTGCATGTAAAAAGCACAGACAGTCCGCAAAGCCCTTGGCACGCACCAGCGTCTCGATCTCATTTTCCGCATTCAGGTCTTCCAGCCCCGCCGCCATTTGTGCGGTGTACTCCTTTTTCTCCTCGGCTGTCAGGGAGGAGGATTTCAGGCTTTTTTGCAGGGTATCCATGGCTTCGTCATGTGCCTTTTCCCGCTTGAGACGAGCCTGCTCAAAAAAGCGGGTGCCACTATCGTTTGCCACGCTGACAAGCTGTGCTTCGCCATAGTTTTTGCTGGCACCGGAGGCAGCTTCCGCTTCTGTGGGCAGTGCATCCGTGATGCTAGTCTCTGCTTCTGCATCCACCGGTTCTGCCGAGACCATGAGGGTGTCGTCCTCTGTCTGCGGGGTGATGTCTGCGCGGGCATACTGCCAGTTTAAGTAGACGGCAATGACCAGCGCTGCCGCCAGTGTCAGGGCGGTGACCCTGCGGGTGTTTCTGGAAAGTGCTCTCATAAAACGGTTCCTCCTTTAGGTTTTCGGTAGGCGATTGCGGTACTTGACAAAAGCAGCGGCTCAGCGCTTTCGCTGCTCCACACAGATGCGGTTTGTGGGCAGATCCAACAGCGAATGCAGCAGCTCAGTGATACGGGCTGCCACCCGGACGTCTCCCCCGCCCTCACACAGCACGGCGACCCCGCAGACCTGCGGCAGATAGGTAGTCTCAGCCAGCGCAGAGCCATCCCGTAATAGGACATGGGTCTCCTGCTGCTGCAGATCCCCAGTCTGGGTGTCTACCGCATAGACGGTCTCCTCTCCGGTGGTCAGGGTGACCATGACTGTGGTGCGTCCAGCCCCTTGCAGCTGGCTGATAAGCCCTTCCAGCTGCTGCTCCAGCCGGGTCTGGTACTGGCTGACAGCAACGGTCTGGGTGGTGGATGCCACCGCTTTCTGCGTACCACCGCCGGGCAAAAGTTCCGACAGCAAAAGCAGCAGCATTGCCAGCACACCGACCGCCACTGCCAGCGAGGTGCGGCCTTTGCTGCTTTGCAGAGAGCGCAAGGTGGAAAGCAATTCGTTCTTTTTCATGGTGTGCTCTCCTCCGCTGCCGTGGGAGTGATGCCCAGCGCATGCTGTAAAAAACATAGTACTGCCTGTTTTTGCGCAGCAGTGCAGCCCGCCGGGAAAGCTGCAACAGCCTTTTTTACCACGACCTGCTGCCCGGCTTTTTCCAGCGTGACCGTCACGCTGACGTCCAACCCAAACTGTTGGCTGCACTGTGCAGTACAATACGTTTCCAGCTGGGCTTCGGTCTCGGTCAGGATCTCCGTTTCCAGCGTATCCGGTTGCGCAGCGGACGTAACCGCCGGGGCTGTATTTCCTGAAAAAGCGGTCATGGCCTTGCCCGGCAGTCGTGGCAGCTGCGCAAGAAGGACTGCTAAAATATATAGTCCGGCTACGGCTTTTATGCACCGGCCTGCCCAGCTTTGCCCGCCAAAAAGACTGACCAGTTCCGCCCCGATGCACGCCATGCAGAACACTGCCGCAGCCCGCTGAAATGCCTGCATCTAACCACCCCCTGTCAACATCAGCAGCGCGATGCCCACCACAAACAACATGAAAAACAAAGCTGTAACTGCCGCCATGCAGCGCACAGCCTCGGCAAAGCATTGCAGCAGCTTATGGCAATGCTCCAGCCCGCCGATCCCGGCAAGCCAGCCGCAGCAGGACAGAAAAAACAGATGTACCAGCAGCCCGAGATACAAGGGCGCAAACTCTGCCCCGATGCTGAGTAATGCGGCAATACCAAGGGTGCTTTTGAGCAGCTGCATCCCGGCCAGCACTGCGTCTGCCGCGCTGCTCAGTGCCTGCCCTACAATGGGCACGCTGCCGGTCAGCAGTTGTCCCAGACGGGAGGCCGAACGATCCAGCTGCACCGTGACTACGCGCTGAAGGCTCATCAGGGCGGCGAACGCTTTGCCCGCCCAGCCGATGGCCTGCCGCAGCAGCCGTCCGGTCAGGGTGCAGCCCTCGGACAGACTTTTGCGGGAACTGATGCCGCAGGCCATGCTGATGGCAAGGTAGCTGCGCAGCAGCGGCTGCAGCCAGAGAGTGACCGCCTGTGCAATAAAACATAGCACCGTGAGCAGAAAGCCGTTTGCGGCCGCTCCGGCGTTCCATTCGCCGCCCGCCGCCAGTACACCGCTGTACACCGGCAAAAAGCCCAGCAGATAGCTTTTCCACCCGGCCATCCGGGTGCACAAGGCAGCGGCAAGCTCGTCCAGTTCCTGCCACAATAGAACGCCGCAGCCGCCGGCAGCCGCCAGCTCCAGCAGGGCTCTGTCGGCAGTGTCCTGCAAGAGAAATGCAAGCCCAGCCGCCAGCGATAAAAACAGTAGAATATCGGCATATTGCTGCAGCACATCCCGCAGTAATTGCACCGGCTCGGCGGCAAATAAATGCAGCAAGGTGCCAAGCGGGTCTGCCGCAAACTGCTCGGCCTGTACAGGTGCTTTGTCAAGATAAGTCTGCCACGGTGCGGCTTCCGCAGCCACGGCTTTTAGAGAGGTTTTGCTGCACAGAAAGCCCAGCGCTGCCACGCAAATGATAAGGCTGCGTTTTTTCATCCCGCCAACCCCCAGATCGTCTGGAATATCTGTTCCAGCAGCGGCCATACTGCTGCCAGTACGAGACACCGCCCCGCCAGCCCGGCACACCATGCAAGAGTGTCTGCTCCGGCTTCCTCGCAGAGGGTGCGGACGTAATCTGCCAGCAGCATGATCCCCGCGCTGCGCAAAAGGCAGGAAAAAGCCTGTGCGTTGGTGTGCTGCCCCAGCTGCACGAATGCTTGCAGTACCCCGCGCAGCGGCTGTGCCAGACGGAGCAGCAGCCACACCGCAGCACCCAGCGAAAGCAGCAGTGCAAACGCCGGGGAATACCGTTGTAATAGAATACCGGCAAAGGCCGCCAGCAGCAGCGCCGCCAGCACCGGAACCGCCGCACTCATAGCGCAAACAGAGAGCGGATGGTGGCAAACAGGGCGCTGATCTGCTTGACGAGAATGGAGAGCACCACCACAAGCCCCGCCAGCGTGGTCATCATGGCCTGATCCTCCCGCCCGGAGCGGATGAGCAACTGATTGAGCACAGCAACGATGATGCCGATGGCCGCAATTTTGAACACAAGCTCGATATCCATCCGTTTCTCCTTTGTTCCCTACAGCCTTTACAAAAAGAGCAGTGCCAGCATCATGCCGCCTGCCAGCCCAAGACGGTGCGGCAGACCGGCCTGCCGCTGTGCCGTGCGGCGTGCCTGCTGCAAATAGTCCTCGAACCGCGCCGTATAGTAATCCAGCCGTTCGCATTCCTGTGCGGCCTCTGCGCGGCCAAGACCTCTAAAGCACTCTGTAAAACAGGCGTGCTCTGCCGCAGAGAGCCGTTCCGGTGCAGGCAACTGCTGCAATGTACCGCCGGGATTTTGTGGCAAAAGGCCCTCGCGGCAAAGCTGCCGGTAAAGGCTTTGCAGGTCTGCCCGGCGGTACTGGATCTCCTGCCGGATGCGCTGCAATAGCTCGATGGTGCGCTGCAAGGCGGCAAGATGCAGAGTGGTTTCAGCTTGTACTGCGTCCCCCGCCAGCCAGCCGCACAGCGGGAGCAAAAACAGACCAAACCCGCGCAGAAAGCCGCTCATACGGCGCATACTTCCCGGATGCAGCCCGGGGTCTCTCGCCCGGCAAGGACGACCAGCTGCCGCAGCATCCCGCGTTGCAGCAAAGCCTGTACCTGTGGGCGGCACTGGGCCTGTGCAGCATCCGGCGCGTGGATACTGGCAATAAAATCCACCCCGCTGAAAAAGCCTTGTTCCAGTGCTCTGGTCTCTTCCAAGCCGCCCAGCTCGTCCAGCAAGATCACTTGCGGTGCCAGCGTGCGCAGCGCCATCTGGACGGCGCGGGCTTTATCCACCCCGCCGATGCGCTCCAGCGGCGGCAGAGGTTGCTCCGGCGGGAAAAGCTCGCCCCGCTCGTCCACCACTGCTACCAAACGCTGCCGCTCAGCCAGCGTCCGGGCGATAGTGCGCAGCAGGGTGGTTTTGCCGCTGCCGGGATCTCCCACTATCAGCAGCCCGGTAAAGTGCTGCTCCAGCAGCTTGTCCAGCGCGGGCGGCAAAGAAATAATACAGCCGCGTGCGATCCGCAGGTTGAGCGAGGTGACCTTTTGCAGGGTGATGCTCTGCCCTTCCCGCTGCACGAACTGCCCCGCTACGCCCACACGGTTTCCGGCAGAAGTGGTCAGGTAACCCTCGGTAAGCTCCTTTTCGTGGGTGTGCACCGAGCCGTTGCAAAGGGTGTGGAAGATCTCCTCTATTTGCAGCGCATCCAGCCGCATTGCAGCCAGCCTTGGAGGGCAGCCCGGCAGTGCCGAAGCAGGGCATTGCCGTCCCTGTACGGTAAATGCGACCGCACAGCCTGTGCGCAGCCGCAGCTCCTGTACGCGTACTGCCGTTTGTGCGGGCAGCTGTGCCAGCGGCGCTGCCAACCAAGCGGGAAGGGCTTTGACAGTTCGGTAATACTCGTCCACTTTGGGTTCTCCTTCCACGAAAGCTTTGTGTTAGCATTGTATGCACTTTGTGCGTCATTAGAACCGGTAACCGGGAACGGGCAAACAAAAAAGCCTCTGCAACAGCGTTGCAGAAGCTTTTGAGATCATTTATATTTCGGCATTCGGAGAAGTTCTTCAAGTCGTTTCCGGTTCTGCCGGGGTATCCTGCAGCATGGCAAGGAACTCCTGTTCGGTCAGCACCGGCACGCCCAGCGCCTGTGCTTTAGTCAGCTTGGAGCCCGCCGCCGCACCGGCCACAACATAGGCCGTTTTTTTGGAGACAGAGCCGCTAGCCTTGCCGCCGTTTTTCACGATAAGCGCCTCGGCTTCGTTGCGGGAGAGGGTCTCCAGCGTACCGGTGACCACCAGCGTTTTGCCCGCCAGCTTGTCCCCCTTCGGCTCGCCCTTCCACTGCATATTGACCCCGGCATCTGCAAGGCGATGCACAAGGTCGGTGGTGCCTTCCTTGGCAAAGAACTCCACCACGCTTTGCGCCATCACACCGCCAAAGCCGTCGATCTGACTGATCTGCTCTGCGGTGGCTTCCCGGATGGCTTGCAGCGTGCCGAAATGCTCTGCCAACAGCGCAGCCGCCTTATCACCGATATTGCGGATGCCAAAACCAAAAAGAAGTTTATCCAGATTGTTCTGTTTGGAGGCGGTAATGGCCTGTAACAGATTGTCTGCGCTTTTTTCCTTGAATTTGTCCAGCTCCAGCAGCTGTTCCCGGGTCAACGTGTAGATATCTGCTGCGGAGTGCACCAGTTCCTTTTCCACCAATTGGGTGGCCACTGCCTCGCCCAGACCTTCGATATCCATGGCATCCCGGGATGCAAAATGGATGATATTGCGCAGTGCCTGTGCCGGGCACTCCGGGTTCACGCAGCGCAGAGCTGCTTCGTCCTCCAGATGCACCACCGGCGCACCGCAGGAGGGGCAGACCGCAGGCATGGTGTAGGGTTCAGCGTCCTCTGCATGATGGGTGACCCCGATGACCTCCGGGATGATATCGCCCGCCTTGCGCACCTGAATGGTATCTCCGATGCACAGCCCAAACTGCCGGATAAAATCCTCGTTATGGAGGGTGGCGCGGGCTACCGTGGTGCCCGCCAGAAACACCGGGTCAAAGCAGGCGGTAGGGGTAAGCACGCCGGTGCGACCCACAGCCACCTCGATGCTGCGCAGGGTAGTCTCTTTGACCTCCGGCGGGTACTTGAAGGCGATGGCCCAGCGCGGGAATTTGTTGGTGGAACCCATCAGTTCCCGCTGGGCAAAATCGTTCACCTTGATAACGGCACCGTCCATGTCAAAATCCAACTTTGCACGGTTCTGGCCGATATTCTCAATCTCAGAAATGGCGTCCTCGATATCATGCACTACATGGTAGCGAGGCGATACGGGCAGGCCAAGGCTCTTGAGGTAATCCAGGCTTTCGGAGTGCTTGGTCAGGGTCTTGCCCCGGATCTGCTGCACATTGAACACAAAGATGGAAAGTCCCCGGCTGCCGGTGATGCGGGCGTCCTTTTGCCGCAGAGATCCGGCTGCTGCATTGCGGGGATTTTTAAAAGGCGCAGCACCCTGCAATTCCTGCTCGGCACACAGGTGTTGAAAAGCCTTGTGAGGCATATACACCTCGCCGCGCACCTCCAGAAACTCCGGTGCATCTTTAAGGGTCTTGGGGATGCTGCGGATGGCACGCACGTTTGCGGTAACATCCTCACCCACCACGCCGTCACCGCGGGTGGAAGCGCGGACAAGCTGCCCGTTCTCATACTCTAAGCTGCAAGAAAGACCGTCGATTTTGATCTCCACGACATATTCCGGTGTGACCCCGGCCTCGCGGACACGGCGGTCAAAGTCCCGCAGTTCGTCAAAAGAAAACGCATCCAGCAGGCTTTCCATCTTGACAGCATGGGTCACCTTGGGCAGCTTGCTGCTGGCGGTGCCGCCCACCTTCTGGGTGGGCGATGTTGCTGTGACAAGCTGAGGAAACTGCGCTTCCAGTTCCTTCAGTTCCCGCGTCAGGGCATCGTATTCAAAATCCTCCAGCTCCGGCGCATCCTGATCGTAGTAAAGCCGGTTGTTTTTTTCGATCGTTGCGCGCAGCTCTTCCACGCGTTTTTTTGCCTGTTCCAGTTCCAAATATTCCACTCTCCCGCGATATTATTTTACCGCCCGCCGTGCTGCTTTCCCGGCAGAAACAGTGCTGTACACCGGACACAGCAGGTAAGCGGTAGTCGTTTGCATTTGCATCCTCCTTAGTATACCACATCCATAGACGCTCTGCAAAGCATTAAATACAAATCGTATTCTCAAGACGCTCTCATGCGTTGAAATCGATATCAGTGCAGCCCGTGCGTTGATTTATAATCACTTGTGAAAGATACTAAACGTATATTCTTTATATTTTACGTCGATGATTCGTTTTATTTCAAGCATCCTTTTACAGTGGCTTTTAGTAATTCTTTCCGTTGCATTTTCTACGCAGTACGGACAAAAAAACACCCCTTCCCCGGCGCGGCAGCTTGTGCCGTCCGGGAAAGAGGTACAGATTTTATTATGTTTGCAGCCTTACGGCTCAGGTGACCGGGATCAGCAGCCGCTGTGCCTGCGGCAGACTGGTAAGCTCCTCTTCCAGCTGATTCGCCGCAAGGATCTGCGCTGGAGCCACATGGAACCGCCGGGCCACTGCAAACAGCTCCTCCCCGGCCTGCGCGTAGTAGATTCGCAGAGCGATCTCGGGGTCGGTATCGGGCAGCGGGTCACCAAGAGTGATGCTGCCGATGACCGGGCTGGTGGTGCAGCCTAAAATCGCGCCCTCTGCCCGGACAGTAATCGTAGCTTCCAGTGTGCCGCCCGCACAGGTGCATTGCACGTTCTCGGTGCTCAGCCAGCATTCCGGCACAAGCACCGTTCCCTCCGGCAGCGTGATGGGCAGCGGGACAGTGACCTCCAAGGTTTTCTCGTAGCTTTCCAGTTCACCGAGGGTGTTCTCTGCAAGGGCTGTTACCACTGCCTTTGCGGCAAGCACCCAGCCCTCCCCTTTTTGGATGGTCTGCTGAGGGCCGTAGTGCACAAAGCAGGCCCGCAGCTGCGCCCCTGCATCCGGCAGTGGACCGGAGCCTGTGGCGGTAGCGGTATCGTTCAGGATGCAGAGCAGTTGCTCTGTAACGAGCGGCTGCGGCGTGAGCTCCGTTTCAAATCGGGTGGAAAAAGCATCCACTGCCACCTGCAGCTGGTAGCTGCGCCATGCCCGCAGGTGCAGCATGACATTTGCCGTCAGCTGGGCGGCGGCGCTTTCTGCCTGCGACAGGGTAAAGCCCACCGGCTCTGCCACGCACAGGCAGCAGCAGTCCTCGGTAATACCTTCTAAATCTATCACCTGCTGGAAGGGCAGCGCCGCCGCCTGACTTTGCAGGGCGGTGTCCCCTTCTGCCCGCCATGCACACTGCACCCGCAGCTCTCCCTTGACCACAGCCTTTCCGGCAAGAAGCTTTACCTCTGCCACACAGGCGTTGCCGGTAATATCCAGTACAGCCGCCGGGGGCTTTGCAAAGACAAGCTCTCCCTCTAAGGTAACCAGCTTATCCAGCACAGCCACGCTGCGCACACCTTGCAATGTACGCAGCTGCTGCTCAATGCCGCCATCTGCCAGTGCGGTGATGACCTCGGTCTTGCACTGGGTGTGCACCGTGACTACCAACCCGTAGGCGCCCCGCACCTCAATACGGCGCGGGTCTGCCGCGCGGGTGTTGAGGTACTCTGTCTGCCCTTCCACCACGGCTGTCCATGCCGTAAAGGCAAGCTCCGGCAGTTCCAGCTGCCGGGTGAAGGGCAGCTTTTGCTCGGTCTGGCACAGACCTTTTTCTGCTTCGCTCTGGTAAAACACCGTGCAGCGCAGATAGCCCTCTAGGGTAAGCCTGCCCGGCTGCAACTGCCGCTGCAGCACCACCGGGCGGACAAAGCACTTGACCAGCTTGCCCACCGGCGGCAGATCATCCGAGATGCGGATCTCGGTTTCCAGAGGAAGTTCTGCTTTTATGGTACAGCCCGCCCCGCCCTGCGGCAGTGTGTCCCGGAATATCTTCAGTTCCATGTGCAGTGCGCTCCTTTCCCTGTCCGTTTCCGTAAGAGTGTATGCAGCGGCAGGCGGCGGTATGCCGACAGCAAAAGGCCGGTGTGCAGCTGCTGCCACACACCGGCCTTTTATGGATTCAGTTCTCTTTGCGGATGCCGAACAGCTTGCGCAGAATGCCGCACAGCGCTTTCGGGCTGTGAATGACTACTACCTGCATCTCCACCCCGCCTTTCGCTCATGTTTACCCCATTATAGCGTCTGACAGGTAAAAATGTTCCGGGAAGGGTTCAATCTGCGATGGTCTCCACCACCACAAGCGCGCCTTGCCGGGTGCTGACGGTGATGCAGCTTGAACCTTCGGCGTACTCGTTGCTCACACCCAGCGGATAGCCTGCTGTGAGCACGGCATCTTCCAGCTCATAGAAGGAGCCTTTTTCGTACACACCCTCGGCGCGCCCCTCTATGGGGAAGGCCGAGAAGTAGAAAAACTCCTCCTTGGGGTAGCAGCGGCTTTCGCCCGGCAGCACAAAGGTGATGCGGGAGTGCTCGTCCTGCAAGGCGGCGCGGATGCCGCGCTGCTCCAGCCCAAGGCCGGTGCACAGGTTTGCAAGGGTGTGCTCCACCCGCTTGCCGCCCAGTGCACCCAGCAAAAGCACCTCGTCAAAGCCCTTTTGCGCCGCGAGCTTTGCGGCATACTCGGTATCGGTGTCGTCCTTGACGTGGGGCAGTACCACGATATCGTCCTGATCCTGCTGCGGACAAGGAGCAGAATCAAAATCGCCTACGATGATATCCGGCTTGCAGCCCAGCCGCGCGCAGTTGCGGTAGCCCGCATCGCAGGCAATGATAAAATCATCGCTGCGCAGCAGGCGCCTGAGCTCCGGCTGCACCGGGCAGGCGGAAAGGATCACACAACGGGACATTTTATTCTTCCTTCCGTATTACACTTTCGGGCGCTGCCAATCCTTGACATCCTTTACTTCGTCATACATGGCGCAATAACTGTCGTACCGTGTCTGGGAAAGCCTGCCCTCTGCCAGCGCCGCCCGCACAGCGCAGCCTTTTTCGCTGCGGTGGGAGCAGCCGGTAAACTGGCACTGACCCAGATAAGGGCCAAATTCCGGGAAGGCGTGCTCCAGATTCTCCTTGGGGATGAACCCTGCACGGTTCGCCTCCAGACTGGCAAAGCCCGGGGTGTCGGCAATGCGTCCGCCGTAAGCTTCAAAGATGGTCACCTCGCGGGTGGTGTGGCGGCCGCGCCCCAGCTTCTGGCTGATGGCGCTGGTCTCGCGGGCAGCGTCCGGCAGCAGCGCGTTCAGCAGGGTGGATTTCCCCACACCGGAGTTGCCGCAGAAGGCACACAGCCTGCCGTTGATCCACTGTTTTACTTCGTCCAGCCCTGCACCGCTTTCGTAGTCGATACGGATAAACGGCAGGGTGGATTTTGCGTAGGCATTTGCCAGAAAATCCGCCTCGGCAAGGTCGCTTTTGGTGCACACCACCACCGGCTGCACGCCCTTATCCACCGCAATGGCCGAAAGCTTATCCAGCACCAGCGTGCTGGGGGTAGGCTGGGTGGTGCTGGCCACAAGGAACAGCACATCCAGATTTGCCACCGGCGGGCGCACAAAAACGTTTTTGCGGGGGGCGATCTGCGCAATGACCGCTGCGCCATTCTCAGTTTCCAGCGTCACCTCATCCCCTGCCACAGGGGTGATCTTCTGTTTGCGGAAAATGCCGCGGGGTTTGCACTCCACGATGCCGTCCGGCGTTTTTACATAGTAAAAGCCGCCGATGCCTTTTACGATATAACCGTTCATGCACATCCTCCGTCAGCCCAGCAGCGAGGACCACCAGTCCAGAATACCGCCGCCGGTGGAACTGCTGCGGAGCTCGGCTCGCTGCTGCCGCCGGTGCTCTCGCCGCCGGTAGAGCCTTCACCCGTGGTGCCGGAAGTACCATCACCGCCCGGCTGCTCCGGTTCCTGTACCGGTGCAGCACCTGCGCTGACCACAACGTTTACGCGGCTGTTCAGCTTTGCGGTAGTACCTGCCGCAGGGCTCTGGCTAAGCACCGTACCTGCGGGCTGGTTGCTGTATTCTTCGCTCTGGCTGCCAAGACCCAGATGGTTCTGCACCAGCAGGGTGCGGGCGTCGTTCACGCTCATGCCGGTAAGCGAGGGCACCTTGGTGGTGGTGGACACCTGCGGACGGCTGATATAAAGGATGACCGTAGAGCCTGCTGCTACCTGCGTACCGGCGGCAGGGTCGGTGCGGATGACCGCACCGGAGGCCACGGTGGTATCCACAGCCTGCGTGACCAGCACCGAAACGCCCAGTGCCTTGAGCTGCTGCTCGGCATCGGACTGCACATAGTTGGTCAGATCCGGCACGGTGACATACTGGGTGCCCAGACTGACGGTCAGCGTTACGCTCTGACCCTCGCGGACGGTGCGGCCGGACACCGGCGACTGCTTATAGATATAACCGGCGGCATAGTTGCTGTTATACTCTTCTTCCCACTCCGGTGAGATCTGGCCGGATGCGATCTGATCCGTGGCCATGGCCTGATCCTTGGTCATGCCGATATAGTCCCCAAGGGTGACATCGGCCTTGTTGTTCATCAGGTTGGAGGAGTCGTTCAGGATCATCCAGCACAGCGCCATGCAGGCCAGTGCAAAGGCAATGGTGATACCGAACAATGCAGGCAAAAAGACGGTACGGCGCTTTTTACCCGGCTTGTTTTTGCCGCTTTTACGGGGGGCGGGCTGTTCGTTCTGACGGATCGCGCGGTTCTGATTCATGGTACGTTTCACCACCTTTTCGGGTGCTTCTTCTGTAATATACTGATATTCAAACAGCACGGAGGGGTTCTGCACATAGGTATCCAGTGCTTCCAGCATCGCCCGTGCCGAAGGGTAACGGTTCTGGGGGAGCTTCGCCATGGCCTTTTCCGTGATCTCCACCAGCGCATAGGGCACCTCCGGTGCCAGCTCGTGCAGCGAGCGGGGCTCGTCCGAGATCTGCTTGATGGCAACCTCTACCACGTCATCGGCGTCAAAGGGCAGATGACCGGAGAGCATCTCGTACATCATGACGCCTACCGAGTAGATGTCGCTGGTGCGGTCGGTCTCGTCCCCCTTGGCCTGTTCCGGGCTGATATAATGCACACTGCCCATCGCCTTGCCGGCCAGCATCTGGTTATCTGCCCGGGAAATGCGGGCAATGCCGAAGTCCATCATGCGCAGCTGGCCGTTATCCAGCAGCATAATGTTCTGGGGCTTGATATCCCGGTGCACGATGCCGTTGGCGTGGGCGTGTTCCAGCGCCTTGAGGATCTGAGAGATGAAGTGCACGGTCTCCCGGCTGGAAAGCTTCCCGCCCCGCTCGTTGAGGTATTCCCGCAGGGTCATGCCGTCCACATACTCCATAACGATATATTGCAGATGGTCGTTGACCGAAACATCGTACACCTTGACGATATTGGGGTGGTTCAGCAGAGAGATGGCCTTGGATTCGTTTTTAAAGCGGCGCACAAGATCCGGGTCGTGCATATATTCCTGCCGCAGCACCTTGACAGCCACCACAGTCCCGGCGGGCACGGGACCGTTCTGTCCCCGCATGACCGCCTTATACACGTTGGCCATGCCGCCGGAGCCGATCAGTTCCTGCACCTCGTACAGGCCGTCCAGTCTTTTACCGATCAGGTTATCCATGGCGCACCTCCATCGGCTCTACCCCCACCAGCAGGGCGGTGATGTTATCCGGGCCGCCGTTTTCGTTGGCGGTGCGGATCAGAACATCCGGCAGGTCGTAAAAAGACCCGCTGCGCAACAGCTGCTCCAGCTGCTCCGTGGGTACGGCATTGGTCAGGCCGTCCGTGCACAGCAGCAGAACATCCCCTGCCCGCAGCGCCACGGTGGTGAACTCCGGCTCCAGCCGGTAATCCACGCCCAGCGCCCGGGTGATGATGTTTTTCTGCGGGTGATGCTCTGCCTGCTCCTGTGTGATGGTGCCGCAGTCCACCAGCTCCTGCACATAGGAGTGGTCGTGAGTCAGCTGCGCCAGCTTACCGTCCCGGTAGAGGTAGGCGCGGGAATCGCCCGCGTGGCTCAGATAGGCTTTGCCGCCGCGCACCAGAGCGCAGACGGCGGTGGTACCCATACCTGCCAGAGACTCCTCCCGCAGTGCCTTCTGGAACACATAGCGGTTGGCGCTGAGCAGTGCTTTTTTTAAAAAAGTCTCCTCTTCGCCGGGGATGCACTGGCTGTACTGCTCCTGAAAGCAGCGCTCGATGACGCTGCACGCACACTGTGAGGCTTCCCGTCCGCCGCGTGCGCCGCCCATGCCATCGCATACCAGCGCCCATGCTGCATCGCCGGGCAGTTCCCCGGCACGGTAGTCATCCTGATTGTCCTGCCGGACGCGTCCTACATCCGTTTTTCCTGCAAGTTTCATAGGTTTCTCCCTCTATTTATGCCTTGCCGTTCATTTCGTCGCGGCGCAGCTGGCCGCAGGCGGCGCTGATTTCGCTGCCAAGGCGGCGGCGCACCGTGGCGTTTACGCCAAGGCTTTCGAGCTTTTGCTGAAATCTGCGCACATTGGCTGCATCCGTAGCGGAATATGGGCTGCCGTCCACCGGGTTGATGGGAATCAGATTTACATGAGCACCCATGCCCCGGATCAGGTCTGCCAGCTGCTTTGCGCAGACATCAGAATCATTGACACCGCGCACCATGGAATATTCAAAACTGACCCGGCGACCGGTGGTCTCCTGATACCGGCGCACGGTCTGGATCAGCTGCTCCACCGGGTAGGCATCGTTGACCGGCATCATGCTGCTGCGGATCTGGTTTGTGGGTGCGTGCAGCGAGATAGAAAGGGTGAGCTGCAGCTTTTTTTTCGCCAGCTGATCGATCTTGGGTACAAGGCCACAGGTGGAAAGGCTGATGTTGCGCATGCCGATATTGACGCCCTCGGGCGAGGTGATATTCTCCAAAAAGCGCATCACTTCGTCAAAGTTATCCAGTGGCTCGCCGATGCCCATGAGCACGATATGGGAGATGCGCTCGCCGATATCCTTCTGGGCAGTGTAGATCTCGGAGCAGATCTCGCCTGCTTCAAGGTTGCGCACCCGCCCTGCCTGCGTGGAAGCGCAGAACCGGCAGCCCATGCGGCAGCCCACCTGCGTGGACACGCACACGGTATTGCCGTAGTGGTAACGCATAACAACGGTCTCGATGCAGTTGCCGTCAGCCATGCGCAGCAGATACTTTACGGTACCGTCCTTGGCCTCCTGACGGCGCTCGATCTGCGGTGCAGCGATATAAAAGGTTTCTTCCAGCTTTGCCAGCAGGGTCTTGGGCTGGTCGGTCATGGCAGAAAACTCGGTGACCAGTTTCTGGTGCACCCAGTGGAAGATCTGCTTTGCCCGGAAACCCGGCTGTCCCAGCGCTTTCAGTTCGGCAGTCAATTCTGCCAGCGTCAGGGAAGAAATACAGCGTTTTTGTTCCATTCTGTTCTCCTATAAGAGGATACGACCCGCAAAGGTCGTGCTTATTGCGTTGCGGCGGCTTTTTGCAGCACGCACAGGAAAAAGCCGTCCATACCGGTGCGGGTGGGCACCGAAAGGCAGCCATGCTCCCCTGCCGTCATTCCGGCGGGCAGCGGTACCTCCGGTGCGCAGACCGCAAATTCCGGGTGGCGCTGCAAAAAGGCTGCGATCTGCTGCTGATTTTCTGCCGGGTCGATGGTGCAGGTGGAGTAGACCAGCCGCCCGCCCGCCTTGAGCAGCGCCGCAGCCGTATCCAAAATTGCCGCCTGCGTGGCAAGCAGTTCTGCCTGCCGGGTGGTTTCCAGCTTTTTATAGCGCAGATCCGGCTTTTTTGCCAGAATGCCCAAACCGCTGCAAGGCACGTCCGTCAGGATGCGGTCTGCCATGGGCAGTGCAGGGTTCGGCTTGGTGGCATCGTTGCACAGGGTGTGCACCCCGGTAAAGCCCATGCGTTCCACAGCGGTGCGGATCAACCCCACACGGTTCTCTGCTGCATCGCAGCTGTACAGCGTTCCTGTGCCCTGCATCTGCTCGGCCAGCAGAATGGTCTTGCCGCCGGGGGCAGCGCACAGATCCAGCACTGTCTCGCCGGGGGCTGCGCCCACGCAAAGGGCTGCCAGCTGGCTGGCCTGTCCCTCTACATGGTAGTAGCCCTGCCGGAACAGCTCATTGTCTGCTGGGCTGCCCGCAAACCGTGCCAGCACACTGCCGGGCACGATGCCCTGTCGCACCTCCGCTGCGCCCTGCTCTGTAAGCAGCGTGCACAGCTGTGCAGCGCTGGCCTTGAGGGGGTTTGCACGCAGGCTGGTCAAACCGCCATCGGCCTGATAGGTCAGGATGCCCAGTGCTTCGTCCGGGTAGTTTTTGTGGAGAAATTCCGCCACATCCCGCCCGGCAGAGCCTAAAACCATCAGGCGCTGGATCTCGTCTTTAAAGACGGCAGCGTCTAAATCATAACCGCAGGCCTTGCGCAGCACGGCGTTGACAAGGCCGGAGGCGCTGGATTTTTTAAAGGTGCGGGTCAGCTTGACCGCTTCGTTCACCGCAGCGGAGACAGGCACCTGCATATAGCGTGCCTGTGCCAGTGCAGCACGCAAAATTTCCCGCACGGGTGCATCCAGCTTCGTCAGACCCTTAGGCAGAAACTGCTCCAGAATATAGTCCAGCGTGCCGCGATGCTCCAGCACGGTGTAGAAGATGGCACTTGCAAAGGCCTTATCCCGACCCTCCAGCTTCTGGCGCTTGAGCTCTGCGTCCAGCACCAGATTGGAAAAGCCGTCCTGCTCCTGCCGTACCAGTGCGGCGACTGCCGCCGCACGCGGATTTGCGGCCATCAAAGGCTATCTCCCGTTTTCAGGCGCAGACCCGCTGCAAAGGCAGTGCCGTCCATGGGCTTTTTGCCCTCCGGCACGACCTCTAGCAGCTGGATAGCGCCCTCGCCGCAGGCTACGGTCAGAGGCTTTGTGGTCAGCACCGTGCCGGGGGCTTCGCCATTGGCGGCAGCCACGCGGCAGGACATCACCTTGAGCTTTTTGCCGCCGGAGGTGATGAACCACGCACCCGGCCAAGGATTCATGCCACGCACCCAGTTATGGATGTGGTCAGCAGTGTCGGTCAGGTGGAACTCTGCCATCTCCTTGTTCAGCATGGGGGCAAGGGTAGCATTCTCGTGCTGTTGCGGCACAGCGGTCAGAGTGCCTGCTGCGATTTGAGGGATGGTCTCACACAGGGCTTCGGCACCCACAGCGGTAACGCGGTCGAACAGTTCGCCGCTGGTCTCCTCTGGGTCGATGGCGATCTTTTTGCAGTACAGCACATCGCCGGCATCCAGCCCCTCGTCCATCTGCATGATGGAAACGCCGGTCTCGGCGTCACCGTTCAACACCGACCACTGCACCGGGGCGCTGCCGCGATACTTCGGCAGCAGCGAAACGTGCAGGTTGATGCAGCCGTAGCGGGGCAGTTCCAGCACGGACTTCGGCAGGATGCAGCCATAGGCCACCACCACGATCAGCTCCGGGGCAAGGGTGCGGATAGTGTCATCCTCGCTGCCGTCCCGCAGGGTGCGGGGCTGGAACACGGGCGTACTGTGTTCCTGTGCCACCTCCTTGACCGGCGGTGCGGTGAGCACCTGCTTGCGGCCGACGGGCTTATCCCGCCGGGTGTACACGGCACAGATATCATGCCCGGCGGCATACAGGGCTTTCAGGCACTCGGCAGCAATATCCGGCGTGCCCATGAACAAAATGCGCATCAGTTGTTTCCTTTCGCTTCGCGGGCGGCCTTTTTGCCTTCCTCGGTATCCTCGTAGAAATACTCGCTGGACTCCATAATGGTGATGCCGTCCAGATGGTCATTCTCGTGCTGGATGCAGCGCCCCAGCAGACCGTCGGCTTCCAGCTCGAACCATTCGCCGTTGCGGTCCTGTGCACGCACCTTGACAGCGACCGGGCGGGTCACAGCGCCGTTATGCCCCGGGAAGGACAGGCAGCCCTCGTAGGCGGTCTCCTCTTTCTCGGAAACGGCAAGGATTTCGGGGTTGACGAAATCAATGAACTTGTACTCGTAATCCTCGGGGATCTCCTCCGGGGCATCGGTGGTGTCCCACACCACGAATAGGCGGCGCATCATGCCCACCTGCGGGCCAGCCAGACCCACGCCATCGGCGGCGATCATGGTCTCGCGCATATCGTCCAGCAGGGTGGCCAGACGGTCGTCAAAATTGGTCACAGGGCGGCAGACCTTGTTCAGGATGGGGTCGCCTTCTTTAACAATATTACGGATAGCCATAATGGTACCTCCAGTTTTCAGATGTCACCATCCGAGTGCAGGTCTACCACGACCGATGCCTTGGACGGCAGTTTTTCTTTTTCGTACAGTGCCAGTGCCGCACGCACAAGATCGCGGAAACGGCGGTCGTTGCGGCACTTGACAGTAAGCTTATAGCGGTAGGTGTCGTTGATCTTTTCAATGCTGCCGGGCGTGGGCCCAGAATGCGCAGGGGCAGATCCGGCTGCTTGGCAGCCTGCTGCCCTAAAAGCACCGAGAACCGGGCAGCGGCGCGCGCCACCTCGTTCTCCTTTGCACCGGCAAAGCCGATGACGCACAGCCCGCAGAAGGGCGGATACAAGCCCAGCTTGCGGTAGGTGATCTCTTGCTCGTAGAAAGCATCGTAATCCTGTGCGGCGGCAAGGGTGAGCACCGGGTTGTCCGGGTCGCTGGTCTGGATGATTGCAAAGCCGGGCTCTTTTGCGCGGCCGCTGCGTCCCACCACCTGTGTGATCAGGCTGAACACGTTCTCGTATGCACGGAAGCCCTGCGCGAACAGCAGCGAATCAATGCCCAGAACACCCACAAGGGTCACGTCCTCGAAATCCAGACCTTTTGCCACCATCTGGGTGCCCACCATGATGTCGTATTCATGCGCTGCAAATTTGGCAAGCAGCTTTTCGTGGGCATCCTTGGCGGCGGTAGAGTCCTGATCCATGCGCAGCACCCGCGCCTCCGGGAAGAGCTTTGCCAGTTCCTCCTCGGCCTTCTGGGTGCCAAAGCCCCGGTACTGTAATTTACCGCCGCAGGCCGGGCAAAGGGTGGGCGGCGGCTCCTGCTGGGAGCCGCAGTAGTGGCACAGCACCTTGCGGGCAGATTTGTGGTACACCATGGGCACGCTGCACTTGGGGCACTTGAGCACCTCGCGGCAGTCCTCGCACTGGGCAATGGTCTGGTAGCCCCGGCGGTTGAGCAGAAGGATGGTCTGCTTTTCTGCATCCAGATTGCGGCGGATGGCATCCTCCAGCGCAAGGCTGATCTCCCGGGGGTTGCCCGCAGCCAGTTCTGCCCGCATATCCACGATCTGCACGCTGGGCAGCGGGTTGCCGCCGTAGCGCTTGGTCAGGCGCACCAGCTGGGTGCGGCCATTCTGCGCAGCGTAAAAGCTCTCGGTGCTGGGGGTGGCGCTGGCCAGAAGCAGCAGTGCGCCGTTTTCGGCAGCACGCTGCCGGGCGACCTCATGGGCGGAGTAGCGCGGTGCGGATTCCGACCGGTAGGTGTGCTCCTGCTCCTCGTCAATGATGATAAGGCCGATATTTTCCAGCGGCGAAAACACCGCGCTGCGGGTGCCAACCACGATATCTGCACCACCATCCTGGATCATCTGCCATTGCAGCAGACGCTCGGTGTGGTTGAGCGCAGAGTGCTGCACCGCCACGCGGCGGCCAAACTGCCCTTTTAACCGCAGGATCATTTGCGGGGTCAGGCTGATCTCCGGCACCAACACCAGCGCCTTGCGGCCAAGCTCCAGACAGCGGGAAATCAGCTTTAAAAACACAAGCGTCTTGCCGCTGCCGGTCACACCATACAGCAGCGCTGAATGAGGTGCTGCATCTTCTAACTTTGGCAATAGTGTATCGTAAGCGGCCTGCTGCTGTTCGGTGAGGGTGATGAGGTCGTTACGGAGCGGGATGGAAGCGTACAGGTCAATGGACTTATTCACCTTGCTGCATTCCAGAACACCCTTGGTGCACAGATTATCCAGCACCGCGCGGCTGATGCCCTTATCCTCCAACTCGTTCAGGGTGCGAGGGCCGCCGCTCAGCAATGCCACCGCCGCCAGCTGCTTTGCCGTAGGCTTTGGCTTTTGCGGCAGTACGCCCACCAGCTTATAGGCGTTTTCAGTGTGGCGGGTAAGCTGCTTTTGCAGCACCGGGGTCACACCGTCTGCCGCCACGGCGGGCTTATACTGCGCACCATACGGAATGACCGCCTTGACGGCCTCATAGTAGGTGCAGAAGGTACGCTCCTTTAAAAAATGCACCAGCCGCAGCAGCTCCGGGGTCAGGCAGGCCGAGGCCGGGGCTACATCGAACAGATATTTGAGCTTGGAGTGCTCCGGCTCGGCATCGCAGGCCAGCACCACGCCCATGCGGGCGCGGCTGCCCTTGCCAAAGGGTACCAGCACCATGCTGCCCAGACGCACCGCATTCTGGTGCTCCGGCAGAACGGCGTAGGTATACAGCTTATCAAAATGGAAGGTCGCATTGCTGACGGCAACGCCTACCGTCTTGGGCATTCGTCCAACTCCTTCAACGCTTGATTTTTCAGCCTTGCAGCCCGGCGCGCTGGCAGATGACCTGATACAGCTCTGCAGCGCAGGGCTCGATCTGATTATTGACCAGCTTTACAGTAAACTTATCCTGCTCGGCCAGCTCCTGCCGGGCGGTGGCGAGACGTTCCTGAATGCTTTCCTCGGTCTCGGTTCCGCGGCCGCGCAGACGGTGCTCCAGCTCCTCCACAGAGGGCGGCAGCAGGAATACGGTGGTAGCGCCCGGGAACATCCGGCGGATATTGGCAGCACCGTGCACGTCAATGACCAGCACGACCACCTTACCGGCCTCCAGCCGCTTTTCCACCTCAGACTTCAGGGTGCCGTAGTAGTTGCCGTTATAGAAGTTGTGCTCCACCACCTGATCGCTCTCCAGCAGCTGCTGGAACTGCTCACGGGTGCGGTAGTAGTAATCCACACCCTCCTGCTCGCCGGGGCGCGGGGCGCGGGTGGTGGCAGAGACGGTCTTTTCGATCTCGGGGTGTGCCTCGCGCAGCGCCTTGACCACGCTGTCCTTGCCGGTACCGGCTGCACCGGAAACTACAAACAGAAATTTATCATTCGCCATGAGATGCTTCTTCCTCCATTGATGTTCTGCCCTCCTGCCCTGCGGCGCGGCTTGCCACCGTTTCGGGCTGAAGAGCTGACAACACGACATGATCGGAGTCCATGATGAGCACCGCACGGGTGCTGCGGCCATAAGAGGCATCGATCAGCATCCCGCGCTCCCGCGCTTCCTTCACCAGACGCTTGACCGGTGCAGAGTCCGGGCTGACGACTGCCACCACGCGCCCCGCACTGACCATATTGCCAAAGCCGATGTTGATGAGTTTCATAGGCTCCTCCACAACATATTATTCCAGATTCTGGATCTGCTCACGGATCTTTTCGATCTCCGCCTTCATATCCACCACGATGCGGGTGATGTCCAGATCCTGACACTTTGAACCAATGGTATTGGTCTCGCGGTTCAGCTCCTGCGTCAGGAAATCCAGCTTACGGCCCACGGGCTCGTCCAGCTGCAGGATATCGCGGTACTGTGCGATGTGGCTGCGCAGACGGACAGTCTCCTCATCCACGGCGGTCTTATCGCCAAAGATGGCGGCCTCGGTCAGCACACGGGCATCATCAATGTCACGATCCTGCAGGATGACCTTGAGCTTTTCGTACAGGCGGTTAGTGTAGTTTTCCACACGGCCTGCGCTCAAAGCTTCCACCTTGCCGACGCACTCTTCCAGAAACACAAGGCGGCTTTCCACATCTGCCTTCATCTTGGCACCCTCGGCGGCGCGCATCTCCACAAAGCGATCCAGTGCCTGCGCGGTGACGGCAGACACATCCTGCCACAGCTGCTCCTCGTCCACATCGGCGTGGCGGGTGGTCAGCACATCCGGGAAGCGGGCCAGAACGGCGGTGGACACATCATTTTTGACCCCCAGCTGCTCGGACAAGTCCCGCATGGCCTGCTGATAGCTGCGGGCAAGCTCCATATTGACGGCGACCACGGTATCTGCTGCGTCCACGTTCTGCACGGTCATGCTAAGCTCCACCTTGCCACGGGAGATCCGCTGGTTGAGCTGTTTTTTCAGGCGGCTGTCCAGAGAACTGCAGGTGCGCGGGATGCGGGAGGAATACTCGAAATAGCGGGAGTTCACGCTGCGCAGCTCCACAGTGATCTCGCGGCCATTGAGCACGGCAGTCCCCCTGCCGAAACCGGTCATGCTTAAGATCATACTAGCTCCTATTCTTTTGTGGTTTAACTTCGGTTTTTCTGTATAGGTATCCGCTTTGGGCACACAAGCCCATGTTACGATACATATAGCATCATTTTACTATTCTTTTCTGAAAAATTCAAGGTGCAGACTACATCCGCGCAAAAAACACAGTGGCCATTTTTGCTGCTACATGTTTGGCAACAGCCAAAATAACATGGCAGCAGCAGATATCGTCTTTTCGTGCAATGTTTCCTATAAAAATTATAACCCCGCGTTTTCACGCAGGGTTATAATGTCAGTTCGTCTTATAAACGCAGGTCACACTGGTTTGCAGGATATCTGCATTGAGCAGCGTGCGCTCCACCCAATGGATGTTGTCAGCAATGGTATCCAGGGAGACCTCGTACTCCTTGGCAATGCTTTCCATCGTGCGGTACTCGTGGCGATAGATCAAGGTCAGGATGAGTTTATCCATCATAGAGATCTTAGTAAAGCGGGTCTTGCGCTTGTGCTCCTGACGGTAAGCCTCATGCAGAGCCTGGAGCATCCGGTCAAATTCCAGCTTCGAAATGCCAAAATACAGTTGATAGTCCTGCTCCTGAAACTCAGCAATGCGCTGCTCCGGGATGCTTCGCATAGCATTTTCCTCCACATCTTTTGTTGTATTGTACGGCTATACCAACCATTATAAAAGGTATTGGGCGGCAAGTCAATGCGTAAGCAGAAGTTTTTCCGGTACTACCCCCACAGAGTACGCCCTGCACCTTTGCCAGATGCACAAAAAAGGCTGCTGCACAGCATTTTGTGCAGCAGTCTTGAAAGGAACTTATTGATCAGACAGGATGGGACTGGTTGGTGTAGTCCACATGATCGCCGTCCACGCCCTGCTTTTTGGCATTGCGCTTATCAAAGAACTTGGGAGCGACCTGCGGGAACATGGCGTAGGTCAGCACGTCCTCTTCCTGCGTTGCCCACTTAGCAGCCTCGGCCTTCAGCTTGTCCATCTCGGGAGCCAGCGTGTCGGCAAAGCGGCAGGTAATGGGCTGCTCGTCGCCAAGGATCTTCTTGGTGAACTCGGGCTTGATGGGAGCGGGAGTTTTGCCGTAGTCGCCGTGGACCAGACCCTTGAACTCCTTGGTGACCATCTTGTAGCGCTCGCCCATGATCACGTTGAACACAGCCTGCGTGCCAACGATCTGGCTGGTGGGGGTGACCAGCGGCGGATAGCCTGCATCCTCACGGACGCGGGGGATCTCGGCCAGCACTTCGTCCAGCTTATCTTCCTTGCCAGCATCCTTCAGCTGCTTGAGCATGTTGGAGAACATGCCGCCCGGCACCTGATACAGCAGAGTGTTGGCATCCACGCCCAGGCTCTTGGGGCTGATCTGGCCGTTGGCGATGTACTTTTCGCGCAGCTTTGCAAAGTAAGCGCGCACGACATTCAGCTGCTTCAGATCCAGACCGGTGTCGTAGTCGGTGCCCTGCAGGGCAGCCACCAAGCTCTCGGTGGGCATGTGGCTGGTGCCAAGGCTCAGGGGGCTCATGGCGGTATCGACGATGTCTGCACCTGCCTCGATGCCCTTGAGGATGGACATGGAAGCCAGACCAGCAGTGTAGTGGCTGTGGACATCCACAGGGATGCTGACGGTCTCCTTCAGCTTCTTGACCAGATCATAGCAGGTATAGGGGGTGAGCAGACCGGCCATATCCTTGATGCAGATGGAGTTTGCGCCCATCTCCTCCAAAGTCTTGGCGTAGGCTGCAAAATACTCGTTGTTGTGCACGGGGCTCAGGGTGTAGCTGATGCAGCCCTGCACATGAGCGCCCTCCTTGTTGGCAGCCTTGATGGCAGTCTGCAGATTGCGGGGGTCGTTCAGAGCGTCGAAGATGCGGATGACGTCAATGCCGTTGGCAACGGACTTCTGTACAAAGTACTCCACCGCGTCATCTGCGTAGGGACGGTAGCCCAGCATATTCTGGCCGCGGAACAGCATCTGCAGCTTCTGGTGCGGCAGCTCCTTGCGCAGGATGCGCAGACGCTCCCAAGGATCCTCGTCCAGGAAGCGGATGCAGCTGTCGAATGTAGCGCCGCCCCAGCACTCCACGGAGAAGTAGTTGATCTTGTCCATTTCGGGCAGGATGGGGCGCATCTCGTCCATGGTCATACGGGTAGCCAGCAAAGACTGGTGCGCATCACGCAGGACGACCTCGGTCACCTTGATCGGCTTTTTTGCCATGGTTGTCACCTCTTCCTTAGTTCATGGAAACCAGAACGTCACCGGAGTTGACGGTATCGCCCTTGTTCACGTTGATGGAAGCCACAGTGCCATCCTGCGGAGCAACGATCTCGTTCTCCATCTTCATGGCCTCGAGGATGACCAGCACGTCGCCGGCCTTGACAGAAGCACCGGCAGCGACCTTGACATCCAGAATGTTGCCGGGCATGGGAGCCTTAACGGTAACAGCACCGGCGGCACCAGCGGCTGCCTTGGGAGCAGCTGCCGGTGCGGGAGCGGCCTTGGGTGCGGCGGGTGCTGCAACGGGAGCAGCAACAGGAGCAGCGCCTGCGGCAGTTTCCTCAACGGAAACGCTGTAAGCAACACCATTGACAGTAATATTGTAGTACTTCATGGAAGGATCCTCCAATTCAAAATCGAACTCAATTAACTTACATTCGGACGCTTACAGGGCCATATTGCCGTGCTTCTTGGGCAGGCGGGCGGCGCGCTTGGTGCTCAGCAGCTCCAGTGCAGCCACAACGCTGGCGCGCACATTGGCGGCATCGCAGCTCATATCGGCAGCACCGGCAGCCACTGCGCTGGCAGCGCTGCACACCTCAGCGGTGTAAGCAGCAGCCTTTGCCTTGGTGGCGGCAATGATGTTGTCGGAAGCATCGATCTCGTCCTTGTACAGCACGCTGACAGCAGCGCTGGGCTCCAGTGCGCTGACGGTGCAGCCGGTCACAGCAATGCGCAGGTCGGCAGCAGCCAGAGTGGTGTACACAGGGCCCACAGCCTTACCGGCCAGCACAGCCACCTTTGCGGTGGTAGCATCGGCATAGGTAGCGGCCAGACGGGCAGCCTCGCGGATGCCGCCAGCCACGTCATCGGTGACGCTGGGCACAAAGCCCTCGGTGTCCACGATGGTGACCACAGGCACGCTGAAGGCATCGCACAGACGCACAAAGCGGGAAGCCTTGGCTACGCAGTTGTGGCACAGCTGCTTGCCGGTTGCCACAACGCCCACGGCGTTGCCGCCGATGGTTGCAAATGCAGTGTAGACAGACTTGCCAAAGCCTGCGTACAGCTCCACAGCGCTGTCCTTATCGATCACAGCGGCAGAAGCCTTTGCGGGCTCGGCACCGGCAGCCAGAACAGCGGTGGGCTGCTCGAACTCGAAGATAGCCGGGCCGGTCAGGTTGTTGGCGGGCAGCAGACCCACGATGTGAGCAGCCTTTTCAGCAGCCTCTGCGGCATCGGCAGCCACGATGGAAGCCACGCCTGCCTTGGCGGCAGCAGCGGCGCTGCCTGCATCGGCGACCTTATCGCCCTTGGCAGCGGAGGTGAACGGAGCGGTGAAGAACAGCTCTGCGCCCTCGGTCATGATGCAGACGTCTGCGTTGGCAGCGCTCAGAGCGCTGGTGCCGCCGCAGACACCCAGAACAACGGCCACCTGCGGAACAACGCCGGAGACCTTTGCGATCTGTGCATTCAGCTTTGCACTGGCAGTCAGCACATCCAGACCCTCGGCCAGCTTTGCACCTACCGAGTTATAGAAGGTGACCACCGGGCAGCCGGTCTGTGCAGCCATTTCCAGAACCTTGATGTTCTTTTCAACATCCTTTACGGTGACAGCCTCGCCGTTCTGATAAACAGCGTAAGCCTGCTGACCTGCAGCATAGCCGCAGGCAGCGCTCACTGCACCATCAGCAAACAGCGCAGTGTATTCCCCGTCATCGAAGAACTTGGCGAGGATTTCTCCCTTATTGATCTTTGAAGCCATAATTAGACCTCCTGGTTGTCTGTGTGAGCTTTCAAAATTATATTCATTATACAGAAGATGGCAAAAAAATGCAAGAGATTCTATAAAAATCCATGCGATTCAACATTCATCTCTTATGGAAAGCCAAATTTTTAACGAATCATCGTTTTGCACGTTTTATCTGGGCAAAGGTTCCTGCGCGCCCTTTTTTGCGGATGTAGAAATTTTTCCTGTTTTTTTGGTGAAACTGCACCCGCCTGCTGCGTTTTCTTTCCCGTCTGTTTATGTTACACTATGGTTACAAAACATAGATTGCCGGTCAATCTGCCAAACTGTGCTTATACAGAGCATGAGAACTGCCCGGTAAAAACGAAAAAGAGGTTGAAGCTATTTTGAAGCGATTTTCCGCAAGGTTCCAGCAGCAGGAGCAGAGCTACCGTTCCCTGCACGATGCCGCCCGTTCCCTGCTTTCGCCAAAGGGGCGGGTGTTTCTGCTTTTTTTGTTGTTTTATAAGGTGCTGACGAACCTCCTGTTCGTACCGGCGTTGCAGCTGATTTGGGCGCTGACGCTGCGGTTTGCACCCATACAATACCTCAACAATAAGACCGCTTCCCGCATCTTTGCCTCCCCTGCCATTATCGGGTGTATCGCCGTACTGGCGGTGCTGGCAGCCTTCTGGAGCCTGTACGAGGTCGCCACGATGCTGCAGCTGTTGACTCGGGTGCGGCGCGGCGAGCCGCTGCGGGCGGGGGCGGTGTTCCGGGATGCCTTTTGCAACCTTGTGCGGGTGTTTTTGCCGCAGAATCTCCCGCTGCTGCTGTATGGTGCTGCTCTGATCCCGCTGACGAATTTTTTTCTGGCCGCAAACCATCTGACCCAGTTTGCCGTGCCGGAATATCTCTGGGGGCTGCTGAAAGCGCGCGCTGCCAATCGGTTTCTATTTGCCCTGGCGGTGCTCTGCGTGCTGGCGCTGCTGCTGGACGGACTTGTGGTGCTGCCAAAATTCCTGTTGGAACGCAAAAGCTTTGGCTGTGCGTTTGCGGAGAGCCTGCACATTTTGCGCAGCCGCGCCGGGCAGCTGCTTGCACTGGCACTGCGCTGGATGCTGGCCGCAGCTGCGCGCACCGGGCTGATGCTGCTGTGCGGAGCAGTGCTGTTCTATTGTATCATCCTTGGTGTCGGCTTTGCCAGCACCGCTGCCCTGCTGGCGCTTTCCCGTGCGGCGCTGCTGATCGAGCTACCGTTCCTTTGCCTGCTCATGGACTGTGCCATGACGGCAGCGCAGAGCACGCTTACGGACGCACTGTATGAAGTGATCCGACAGTCCGGTGCAGCGCAGCCGACCGTTTCCGGTGTGCTCCCTGCCCTGCACCGTGAGCAGACGGTACTGGCCGGGATGATGGCCTGCGCCGCACTGGTCACCTGCGGCGTGGCAGCGGTATATCTGCTGTCCCCGCAAACACAGCCGCTGCAAAGCGTGCTGGGCCTTGCCGACCCGGTGATCACCTACCATCGGGGCTACTCCTCCCGTGCGCCGGAAAATACCATGGCAGCCTTCGAGACGGCACTGGAGCACGGCAGCCCCCGCATTGAGCTGGACGTGCAGATGACCGCTGACGGCGTAGCCGTGGTGACCCACGATACCAGCCTGCGCCGGTGTACCGGCTGCAACGCCAACATCTATGACCTGCCCTATGCACAGGTGCAGCAGCTGGATGCCGGACGCTGGTTCCATCGGCAGTTCACGGGCTCCTATATCCCAATGCTGGAAGAGGTTCTGGCACTGTGCCAGGGCAAGGCTGAGCTGAACATTGAGATCAAGCCCAGTACCTCTACGCCAAACTTGGAGGCCGAAACAGTGCGGCTGATCCACGCATACGACTACGGCGCGGACTGCGTGGTCACCTCCCAGAGCTACGAGACCCTGTGCAAGGTGAAGGAACTGGACCCGGACATTACTACCGGGTATATTCTTGCGCTGGGCGTGGGCACCTACTATGACCTGCCCGCCGCAGACTTTTTCAGTGTGGAGTCTACCTTTATCACCGCCGGTATGGTGCAGCAGATCCATCTGCGCGGCAAGACCATCTCCGCATGGACCATCAACCGTCAGCAGGACGCCGAAAAGCTGCTGCAGCTGGGCGTGGATGACCTAATCACCGACAAGCCGGAGATCATTGCACCGCTGCTGGCACGGGACAAGGCACTGGATAACCGTCTGCTCTGGCTGCGGGATCAGATTCAGGAGTTGCTTGCCGCCCCGGACTCTGAAGAAGCGATGGAGGTGGAGGAAACCATCGAGGATGCCATTGAGGATCCCGAAGAGGTTTTGGACGAAGCGTAAGAAGATTTATACAGTAATACCGGGCAGGCTGCGGGCTGCCCGGTATTTGTATTTCACAAATGAAAAAAGGAACCGCAGCACCCTGTTACAGGTACTGCGGCTCCCCTTTTGTCTTTGGAAGTTTAAATTACTTCACCATGCTTGCAACTTCAGATGCGAAGTCGTCAGCACGCTTCTCCAGGCCCTCGCCCTTGACAAAACGGGCGAACTTGACGATCTTGATCTCGCCGCCCAGATCCTTAGCGACCTTAGCGGTGTACTGAGCAACGGTCAGGTCGCCGTCCTTGACGAACTCCTGATCGACCAGGCAGTTCTCCTTGAAGAACTTCTTGATCTTGCCCTCGATCATCTTCTCCTTCACAGCCTCAGGCTTGTTAGCGGTCTTGGGATCCTGAGCCATCTGAGCCAGCATGATCTCCTTCTCCTTAGCCACGACCTCGGCGGGGACAGAAGCCTCGTCGACGTAGCCGGGGTTAGCAGCAGCAACCTGCATAGCGATGTCCTTGCCGTAAACAACGAACTCGTCCTTAGCGTCGATGTCGTTGGTGGTCTCGAAGTTGACCAGAATGCCGTGGGTGCCGCCGCCGTGGACGTATGCAGAGCAGACGCCCTCGTAACGGGTGAAGCGGCGAACCTTGATGTTCTCCTTGATGACCAGAATCAGGTTCTTCAGAGCCTCGTCAACGGTCTCGCCAGACTCGGTCTTGCATGCCATCAGAGCCTCAACATCAGCGGGGTTCTGCTTCATGATAACCTTGGTGGCCTCCTTGACGAAGTCAACGAACTTGTCGTTCTTGGCAACGAAGTCAGTCTCAGCGTTGACCTCGATGACAGCACCGACCTTGCAGGCGGGGCAGTAGTCAGCGTAGACCATACCCTCGGCAGCAACGCGGCTTGCCTTCTTGGCGGCGGTAGCCAGACCACGCTCGCGCAGGATCTCAATTGCCTTCTCGAAGTTGCCGTCAGCCTCGGTCAGAGCCTTCTTGCACTCCATCATGCCGCAGTCGGTCTGCTTGCGCAGTTCCATAACGTCCTTTGCAGAAATAGCCATTTTTGTTTTCTCCCTTACACGTTATATGATTGGTTGCGGAATGGGAAATCAGGCGTTTGCTGCGTCCTCGGCGGGAGCGGCCTCCTGGTTGCCCTGCTTGCCTTCCAGCACAGCGTCAGCCATAGCGCCGGCGATCAGCTTGACAGCGCGGATAGCGTCGTCGTTGCCGGGGATCACATAGTCGATCTCATCGGGGTTGCAGTTGGTATCAACGATAGCAACGATGGGGATGTTCAGCTTGCGGGCCTCAGCAACAGCGATGCGCTCCTTGTGAGGATCGACGATGAACATAGCCTTCGGCAGGGTCTTCATGTTCTTGACGCCGCCCAGGTACTTGTCCAGCTTCTCCATCTCCAGCTCCAGCTTAGCCACTTCCTTCTTGGGCAGCAGCTCGAAGGTACCGTTCTCCTTCATCTTAGCCAGCTGATCCATACGGTCGATACGCTTACGGATGGTGCGGAAGTTGGTCATCATGCCGCCCAGCCAACGAGCGTTGACGTAGTGCATACCGCAGCGCAGAGCCTCGTCACGGATGGACTCCTGAGCCTGCTTCTTGGTGCCGACGAACAGGATGTCGCCGCCCTCAGCTGCAACTTCCTTAACGTAGTTGTAAGCCTCGTCCAGCTTCTTCACGGTCTTCTGCAGGTCAATGATATAGATACCATTGCGCTCGGTGAAGATGTACTTAGCCATCTTGGGGTTCCAGCGGCGGGTCTGGTGACCGAAGTGCACACCTGCCTCGAGAAGCTGCTTCATAGAAACGACTGCCATAATAAAATACCTCCAGATATTGTTTTGCCTCCGCACACCGTGATCTGCACAGTACATCGGGTACCGGCGGACTGCCCTCAACCCAAAAGGGCACAAAAGGGCATAGTGATGCGTGTGTAATGCTTTGTTATAATAGCACAAAAAGAATGCGGTTGCAAGTGGTTTTCTCTGTTTTGTATAAAGAAATGCGTACTTTTTCTCTTATTTGCCCGTATTCATCCCGCTCAAGCCCGCAACACCCATGCGGTTGAGGGCGTATCCCTTGCCGAACATCAGGTCGTATTGCAGCATCCAGTGCTCATTCGTCCAGCGCTGCTGGAACTCCGTGGGCTGCTGGGTGGTGGTGCCGTCCAAGTTCATGGTAGTGCCGCGGGTGCAGCTGCGGCTGGCTACCCGGAGCTGCCGGTTGAGGAACTGGAAGTACAGCGGCTGCTCCAGCCCGAACAGCTCCATCATCACCGGAGAGATATCATAAGCGGCAATGGTGCCCAGATCCACCTGCTGCTGGCTGTAATTCGACCACATCAGCAGCGTGGTCTGGTGCAGACGGGGGTCGGTGCTGGAGCCGCTTGCATAACCGGTGGTGGTGTAGACATCGTAGTTGGAATCGATGGGATTATAGTGGTCGCCCCAGAACACCAGAATGACCGGCTCGTCCACCTGAGAGAAATACGCCGTCAGCTTGCCCAGCATGGCGTCTGCATCCCGGATTCCGGTAGCGAAATCTTCCAGCGCGCCCACGGTGCTGCTCTTGAGCCCCACCGGATGGGATACAACGTGCACCCGCTCATCGTCCGGGTAGTTATCCCTATTATAATTGGTATGGTTCTGCATGGTGACCGCGTGCAGGAAGATGGGCTTATCAGAGGAAGTGCTCATCTTCTCGTACTGCTGAATGATCTGGTCGGCCATGGAGTCATCGGTCACAAGGCCGCTGGTCCAGTAGTGCTTGCGCACCTTGGTCACGCCGTGCATATCTTCCAGACTGATAAAATCGCTGAAGCCGAGGTTGGGGTAGGCCTTATCGCGGCTCCAGTATTTTGCCCAGAAACAGTGCACCGCAGCGGTCTGGTAGCCCTTGAGTTTGAGGTAATTGGGCAGGGCGAACATGGGCTTTGTGACGTGCTGCTGGTAGGGCTTGCTGCCGCTGGGCAGGAAGGACACCGAGTAGCCGGTCAGCGCTTCAAATTCCACGTCACAGGTGCCGCCGCCAAAGCTGGGGCTGTATGCCCTGCCGTAGGCGCTGGTCTGCTGCAGAGCGTGGAGGTTCTGCGATACATCGGTATCAAAGGTGATGCCGTGCTGTTCCAGCTCAGAAACATCCCAGTAGGACTCGTCCATCACATAAATAATGGTAGGCTGCTTTGCCTGCTCCTCTTTAGGCGTGGTGGCGGCATAGCTGCCCGCGTACATGGGGCCGGTGGAGAATTTTTCGCTCTCGGCTACGTTATCCAGAATATCATCCACTGCCTGCTCCGAGTAGCCCTCGGGCTTGTCGATCTCCAGATTGGTGAGGTTGGTCATAAAACCGGTAAGAACACCGTAGTAGCGGTAGTAGCGGTCCTGCATCCACGCATCCGGTGTGATGCCCAAAACCTGCGTGACGGCTGGCTGCAAGTAAACGCCGAAGATCAGCAGACACAGTGCCGCTGCTGAAGCGCCGCTGCCCGCAAGCCTTGGCAGCCAGCGCTGGCGCAGCCGCCCGCGGTAAATAAAGAAGCTTGCCACCGTCAGTGCCAGTACCAGCACAATAGAGACCACCATGCTGGTCTGCAGCTTGAGCCCGGCAGCAGAGGCCACACCGGCGGCCTCGGACACCTGCATCAGGTCCCACGGCAGAAAGGGCTCGCCCCGCAGCTGCATGGTATAGAAGTTTACCGCGCAGGGCGCACAGCCCAGAACGGCCATACCCAGCGTGGCAAGCGGCGGGATGCGCAGCACCCAGTCCAACAGCTCCCACACCAGAAACAACAGCAGCCATGCCAGCAGATACGCCCCGAAATGGGGAAAAATAAAGCTGATAAAGGTATCAGCGGTCAGCGACCCGCGCGCGATCCACTCGCCCAGCAGCAGTACGATAAAGGAAGCTGCCACCGGGAAGAGCATCCGCAGGGTCAACAGCGGTTTGGATGTTTTCATAGTCGATATCCCTTTCCACGTCCCGAACCCTATTTTCAAAGCGGCTGTGCTATTTGCACAATCCTTTCGTGCCTATTATAGTTACTTTGCCGAAAATGTCCATTCATGATTTTACAAAAATTACGGTTTTATTTTTCAAAATATTCCCCTATTTTTCACAGACCCAGCTTTGCCCGCAGCTGCTGCCAGAAACCGTGAGGTGCTGCCGGTGCTGCGGGCACGGCGGTATGCACCAGAATGGCGTCCGTGCCGATGGTCTCGATCTCCTGCCATGGGATGGTCAGGCTCTCGTCCCGGCCCAGCAGCCCCAGCAGCCGCGGCCTGCCCAGCAAAATCAGGCTTTGCAGCTGCGCCGTTGCGGGGTCAAATTCCAGATCATCCGCGCGGCCAAGGCACACCCCCTGCTCCAGCTGAATGACCTCCTTCTCGCAAAGTTCCCGGATCGTCACAGCGCTCTCCCCTTTCTGTCACAGCATACGCCGGGGCGGCATTTTCTATGCCAAAAGGGGGTGGAAAGCACCCACCCGGTTGTGGTATACTATGGAAAATATCTGAGAAAAACATCCAATACAAGCGAGGCAGCAGTTATGTATAAAAGCATTATTTTTGATATCGGCGGTGTGCTGGTGGATTTTGACCCCAAGGCGTACCTTGTAGACCGGCTGTGCAACACCGAAATGGAAGAAAAGGTCTACGACTTGACCTTTGGCAGCGAGGAGTGGCAGCTGCTGGATGCAGGCAAGCTTTCCCGCTACGATGGCAACCAGCGGATGCTGGAGCACGCCCGCGCCGAGGGCTGCGCCTTTGAGGTGCAGGGTGTGCTGGACGACTGGATGCACATTCTGCGCCCGCGTCTGCGGATGCTGGAACTGGTGCGGCGGCTGAAGAACCACGGCTATTGCGTGTATTACCTGAGCAACATTCCGCAGGATGTGCTGGAATTGCTGACCGAGCGCGGCGTACTGACCCAGTTTGACGGCGGCGTAGCCTCCTGTGAGGTACAAGTGAACAAGCCTGACCCACAGATCTACAAGGCTCTGCTGAAGAAATATCAGCTGAAGGCCAGTGAGTGCGTATTTATCGATGACAGGCTGGAAAACGTGCAGGCCGCCTTTGCGCTGGGATTTGCCGGTATCCAGATGAAGGACAGCGTAGGAACTCTGATCCGCAGCCTTGCCACCTGTAACGTGACGCTGCGCTGAGTATTGATACAGTAAAACGCAGCAGCCCCTGCCGGAAAGGTCTCTCCGGCAGGGGCTGCTTTGCGTTGGTGGGAACTTACTTTTCCTCGTAGCTCTGGCAGTAGTGCGGGGTCTCCACCTGCTGGGTGGTGCAGTTGCACTGCTCCGTCACCTTGATCTGCGGCAGATCACATTTGCAGCCGTCCACATTGTGGCAGCACGCGCAGACATCACAGGTCACGCCGATGTTTTCCATGCTTATCACCTCTTTGTCCATAGGTTACCCCGTGGACAAAGGGTTTATACATAGGTTTTACCAAGCAGCCAGATCTGCACCCAGCTTACGGCAGGCAGCCTGCACGTCATCATCGGGGGTTTCGTTGCAGATGAGACCTTCCTCGCTGAACAGCTGTGCGCCGTCATCCTGCGCGCGCTGCGCCCAGTCACGCATCCACTGGCCATCGCCCCAGCCGTAGGAGCCGAACAGTGCGATCTTTTTGCCGTTCAAGGAGCCTTCCAGTGCAGCAAACATGGGCTCGAACTCGCTCTCTTCCAGCTGCTCTGCACCCATAGCCGGGCAGCCAAAGGCCACCACGTCAAACTCTGCCAGCTTTGCGGGAGTCATCTCGGCGCAGGGCACGATGGTGCCGTTGGCGCCTGCGCCCTCGGCGATGCAGTTTGCCATGGTCTCGGTGTTGCCGGTTGCGCTCCAGAATACAATTGCTACTTTGCTCATAAAACTCTACCTCTTTCTCTGTGTAGTTAGTTCAGAATAACTTCATTTTCTGTAAAAATGCGTCCTTGTTTCATGACGCATTTTTACAGTTAGTATTTACTAACCATCAACAGGATACCACAGCCCTGCCCCGCTTGTCAAGGCATTGGCGCAATGTTTGCATAATGCAACAATCCTGCCTTTTCTAAAGCATGCAAAGGGGGTATTTCAGCTGCCCAATACGCGGAACGCCACCAGCAGCACCCCGTAGATGACCGGCTGGTGCAGCAGATACAGCAGCAGTGAATGCCGTCCAAGCCAGCCCAGCGGCTGGCAGACCGAGCGGCGCAAGAACTCCATACGCTGCCGCCCTACAACGCCGTAGAGAAAGTACCCCACCCAGAACAGAAACAGCCACGGCAGAAGGGCAAAATAATCCGTAGAATAGAACCACCACGGATAAAAGCCAAAGTACGCTGTAACGTAGTTTGCATACAGTGTCCGCGGCAGCCAGAGGCACAGACTGCCAAAGCCCAGATAGCCTGCCGAAACATTGCGGGTAAGGGCAAACAACACTGCGGAGATAGCAAACCCTGCTGCGGGTGGAATGCGCCGCAGCGGCTTTTCCAGCAGACCAGTCAGCAGCATGGCGCTGCCCAGCAGGGTCAGCACGCCAAAAACGACCCTGTCCTCCGGCATAAAAAGCAGCGTGACCGCCGTGACCAGCGCCCCTGCCCCGAACACCTGTGCGCCCCGGCGCAGGGTATGATGCCCCAGCTGCACACAGAAACCAGACAACAGAATAAATACCCAGCAGATGCTCTGCTGCCACAGATGCCCGGGCAAGCCATAATACCAGTCTGCCTGAATGCCGAACAGATAGACCAGATCCCAGCAGCCGTGATAGAGCATCATACTGACCAGATCCAGCCCGCGCAGCTCGTCCAGAAGGGCGTAGCGAGCAGAAGCGTTACTATCCTTCACGGCGTTTTCCTTCCTTTTTGTCACGCTGTTACACCGTTTTGCGGCGCAGCAGACTCATGGGCGGCAGCTCCGGTGTGGACATGGTGTATTTTTCCATAGCGTGAGGAGTACTTTCCACCCGCTCCCCTGCTTCGTTTTCGATCCATTCCGGGGTAAGCGGGATGCTGCGTCCGTCCGGGCACAGTGCCTCCAGCGTATCTCCAAGGCTCCATTTGCCACGCTGCTGGCAGTGGGCAATGCCGTTTTCCCAGCTGTCCACCGTGCCCACGAACTCCCACTCGCGGATGTAGGTAGCGCTGTCGGTGGCCTGTTTGGCCTGCTCGCGGCCAAAATAGAAGCCGGGAGAATAGTGACGGTGGCTGGTGCGGGTAAGCTCCGCGTACACCTCCGGCGGCAGTTCAAAGTTATCGTTTGCCGGGTCGGCCAGATAGGCGTCCAGTGCCTTGCGGTAGGCGGCGGTGACGCTGGCGACATAGTAGAAGGTCTTGGCGCGGCCTTCGATCTTCAGGCTGTCCACGCCTGCCTTGCAGATCAGGTCGATGAAGGGCGCGGTGCACATATCGTTGGCGTTGAGGATGTAGCTGCCATTCTCGTTTTCTCCGATCTCGTACAGCTGGCCGGGGCGGGTCTCCTCGCTCAGGTAGTACTTCCAGCGGCAGGGCTGGGCGCACTGACCGCGGTTGGCATCGCGGCCCGCCATGTAGTTGGACAGCAGGCACCGGCCGGACACGCTCATGCACATAGCACCGTGCACAAAGGCTTCGATCTCCAGCTCCGGCGGGGTCTTATCGCGCAGGATGGCGATATCCTGCAAGGTCATCTCTCGGGCCAGCACCACCCGCTTTGCGCCCATTTTGTAGGCGGCGCGGGCAGCTGCCCAGTTGGTAATGCCGGTCTGGGTGGAAAGATGCACGTCAATGTCCGGGGCAAAGGTCTTGCAGGCGTCCAGCACACCAAGGTCTGCCACGATAAAGGCATCCACACCGGCTTTGGCGGCTTCCTTGATGGCCTCCGGCAGGCGGTCGGCTTCCTCGTTGGTGGGGAGGGTGTTCATGGTCAGGTAGACCTTGCGGCCACGGGCATGGGCATAGATGACGCTTTCCGTCAGCTGCTCCGGGGTGAAGTTGGCCGGGGCAGAGCGCATACCAAACTCCGGCAGGCCGCAGTAAACGGCATCGGCACCGTAGTTGATGGCATAACGCAGACGTTCCGCATCGCCCGCCGGGGCAAGCAGTTCCGGGATCTGTAACATTTGTAGGTTCCTCTCTTATGTATCACAGTTTTTAACGGGAAAGGGGCCGCTGCACCGTGTTTTTTAGTGCAGCGGCCTTTCCTCAGTTTTTCAGGCTTTTGTTCACGGCTGCGGCAGTTTTGCAGTTAGCGTTATGCTCTGCCAGCGTATGGGCATAGTAGTAGTTGCCCTTGAGGTCGGTCACAAAGAAGTAAGCGTCCTTGGCGTCCTCACTGGGCTGCGGCTCCAATGCCGCCTTGATAGCGGCAAGACCGGGGTTCGAGATGGGGCCTGCGGGCAGGCCGGTGCAGCTGTAAGTGTCATAGGCTGCAAGAATATTTTCCGGGATATCGTCCCAGCCGCCGTAGTAGGGTGCGACCCAGTTCCAGAGATAGTTATTGTCGGCATCGCTCTGGATATGGCTGGAGGTATTGCTTTGCAGCATGGGGTAGGGCGAACCCTCCGCCAAGCGGTTGCGGAACACCTGCGCCACATTGGAGTCCTGACTGTTGCCCGCTTCCTCCTGCACAAAGGAGGCAAGGGTGACCAGCTCCGGCAGGGTCATTTCCTGCTTCTTGAGGGCTGCGTACATTTCCTCGGTGATCTGCGCGTCGAACTGAGCGTAGAAGGTGGCCACATAGTTATGCACCGTATCGTCCTTCAAAAACTCGTAGGTCTCCGGGAAAAGATAACCCTCGCACTTCATAAAGCGGTTCGGGGCATCTTTATCCTCCGGGACATACTGCCAGAAGGTATAAGTGCTGAAATCGCCCTCGTTGGCTTCCTTCAAAAACTCCTCGGCGGTGCACAGACCGGCGGCTTCCATCTTCTGGGCAATGGCAATGGCCGTGGTGCCCTCCGGGATAGTCACCCGCACCGTTTCTGCCTTGGCATACTGGGAAAGCGTGCTAATGAGTGCATCGTAGGAGCTGCCGGTGGTCAGCTCAAAATCGCCGTATTGCAGCTTTGCGGCAGCGCCCTTTTCCCCCACATACCAGCGGAACAGGTAGGCAGAGCGGATGACGCCTGCGTCCTTCAGCTTGTTGGCAATAGCAGCTACGCCGCTGCCCTGCTGGATGCTTACGGTGACCGCAGTGCCGGGCTTACTGCTGCCATAAATCTCGCTGCGGGCAAACAGCACCGCTGCGCCTGCCGCCAGAAGAAGCAACAGAAGCACTACCAGCAGAATTTTGCCTGCACCGCCCTTTTTGCGGGCTGCGTGTGTATCGTTGTGTGCCATACGCGCCTTCCTTTTTTCAGTTTTCCAGCATCAGACGCAGATAGCTTTCGCTCACGTCAAAAGGCTCTGCGTCAAAGCGGATCATGCCGTATTCCTGCCGGGTGCCCTCGCCCAGAAACAGCGGCTGGGCAGCGCCTACCGTGATGACTGCCTTTTCCACGATGACTTCCTTCTCGCGGGCGGCTTCCATCAGGATCTCGGCGGCGCGGTCGCTGTCGGCCATCATTTCCACAAAATACAGAGTATCCTCCTTGCGGAAGTAGATGCCGTAACCATGCTCGTTGGACACGATGGTAGCGCCCCGGGCGTACAGCTCCTGCAGCACCACCGCCATGCGCTCCGGGCTCAGCTGCACGGTATCCTTCCAGAACTGCTCCCGCAGTTCGCACAGCTTTTTGGCCGTAACAGTGTCAAATTCCGCTTGGCTCCACAGGTTGCGGCTCACCTCGCGGGGCAGGCAGCGCAGGGCAAAGGCCTGTGCAAAGCCTTTATCCTGCAGCAGAGCAGCCTGTGCTGCATCTGCCGGGACTGCCACGGTGAAGCCTGCGCCCCGCAGCTTTTGCTGGGCGCACAGGGTATCCAGCAGACCCGCCAGCAGCAGACTGCCCTCGCCGCACAGGCACAGGTAATTGCCCGTGCGCCCCTGCAGGGTGACCGGCACAGCCAACGCAGCCGCCACGATGGTGTCGTTTTCGTCGGCCACATAAATGTTCTGCACACCGGCAAAGCGTTCCAGTACCGTTTTTGCAAAATCTTCGGTATCATGATGCTGGCTCTGCCACAAAGCCAGCACTGCCGCCTCATCGGACGGCTGCATCAGACGATACATCGTTCAGGATGCCCCCTCTTATCATATTTTATCGTTCAGCCCAGTGTTTTCCGGGCAAGCTGCTGCACCTCTTGCTGGATCTCTTCAATACTGCGCATGGCGTCCCCGCTGGTGCAGTGCACGGTATCCCAGCCAAGATGCCGGGCGCAGAACTCGGCAGCGGCGCGGCTGCGCGCCAGATAGGCGGTATCTTTCTCGTGCACGTCCTTTTTGCTCTCGTCGCCGTGGTAGCGCTGGGTCATCAGCCGCTGGCTGACCGCCGGGTCCACCTGCAAATAAATAACCCTGTCCGGTGCGGGCAGACCCAGCAGACGGAACTCGTAGTCAAACAGCCAGCGCAGATATTCCTCCCAGTGCTCCTGCGAGAGCTTAGAGCACTGGTGCACCGCGTTGGAGGTGGTGTATCGATCGGCGATGATCACACCGCCCTGCTCGTAGAAGCTGCCCCAGCTGGTTTTATAGCTGGCATAGCGGTCCACCGCGTAAAAGCTGGAGGCCGCATAGGCATTTACATCGTCCGGGTGCTGGCCGAACTGCCCAGACAGATACATCTTGATCAGCGCGCTGGAATCGCTGGCATAATCCGGAAAGGTGATCTTTTGCACCGGCACGCCCTGCGCGGTGAGATGCTCTGCCAGTAGCTTTGCCTGTGTGGCCTTGCCGCTGCCGTCCAGCCCTTCCAGTACGATCAGTTTGCCTTTGCTCATACGGCGGCACCTTCTTTGATAGCGGCATATTTTGCGCGCACCTCGGTGGTCTTGCCACAGCACATCTTGCCCTCCGGGCAGGCGCCGCACAGGCAGGCGGGGCCAGCCTTGGCAAAGATATGGGGTGCCACCGGGTACACCAGCGCGAACATTTTTTCAGCCAGTTCCCGGATCTCCCACTGGGCGCGGTTGCAGCAGCGCAGCTGGAAGAAGTTCATCAGGCTGCGGGCGTTCATGGTGACCACCATTTTGGTCTCGCAGGCGTTGGGCAGCACAAAGCGGGCATCCTCGTTGGCCTGCTTGGAGGCCTTGGCGCGGGCCTGCTTTTCCGGCATTCCCTCGGCCATCAGGCGGGCGGTGTGCCCCTCCTCCAGCTTGTGGGCAAGGTCGAGGTAGCGCTGGGCGTCCTTCTCCATGCTGGCAAGGAAAGCCGCCTTTGCTTCCGGGATGGCTTCGATCTCCGGGGGCGTCACATAGCGGAAATCATCCAGACGCACATAGCGCTGGCTCTGCACGCTGAAGGACGCGATGCGGTGCCGGGTGATCTGAGCAAGCAGGGTGCGGCTGACCCCCTCGATGCCAAAGGTAAAGCTGGCGTGCTCAATGGGGCTGGCATGGCCAAGGTCGCTGAGCATAGTCAGAAATTTTGCAGTTTTTTCCTCGTCCAGCCCGTCCAGAAGGTCGGTGATGTGGGCATCGGAGTAGCAGAGCTTTGCGGCAGCCGCCACCACCTTTTCCGGTTCCGGGGTATGGGCGATCAAACGAACAGTCATCATAGGGTCATTCTTCCTCCGTAATCTTGGTCAGGGGCGCAAAATTGGCCATCGTTTTCTTGATGCCCACTTTTTCAAAGTTGATCTCTACGATCTGATCCCCGGCAGCGGGCTTTACCTTCAGCACCGTGCCGCGGCCAAATACTTTGTGCTCCACGATGTCGCCCGGTTCATAGTGATTTGCGCTGGAAGCCGCCGGTTTTGCAGCGGAATTCGCTGTAAAGTATACTTGCTTTGCAGCATTTTTCGTCGTGCTGCTGCCAGAATATGCAGAACCAAATCCGCCGCTTCTGGTGGTCGGCTGGGTAGAGCTGTTGCCATAGCGGCTGCCGAAGCCGGTGGAAGATGTGCTTCTTCCGCCGTAAGAAGAGCCAAAGCTACGGCTTTCACCGGCGTTATATTCCCGATTCAGGTAGCCGCTGCGGCTGCCTGAGCTGTAACCGCCGCCGTAGCTGCTGCGGCTGTAACCGGAGGGGCCAGAATAACCGGATGCACCGCCGGGCACGGTATCGCTGTAACTGCTGCCCCAGCCGCCCATGCGGGAGCGCTGCTCCAGCACAGGGCTGCGGGTCTCCTCGATGTATTCCGGCTCGATCTCCCGCAGAAAGCGGCTGGGCTCGTTGCGCTGGGTGCGGCCGTACAGCATGCGGGTGACGCTGTTGGAGATATACAGCTCCTTTTTGGCGCGGGTGATGCCAACGTAAGCAAGACGGCGTTCCTCTTCCAGATCTGCTTCGGAGTACTTGCTCATCTCGCTGGGGAAAACGCCCTCCTCCATGCCGATGAGGAACACATAGGGGAACTCCAAGCCCTTGGCAGAGTGGATGGTCATCAGCACCACCTGATCGCTGCTCTCGTTGTAACTGTCAATATCGCTGATAAGGGCGATATCTTCCAGATAGCCCTCCAGCGTGGCTTCCTCGCCGTGCTGGTCGCAGTAGTTTTTGACGTTGTTCACCAGCTGACCCAAGTTCTGCAGACGGTCGGCGGCATCCTCATGCCCCTTGGCGGCGTCTGCTTCCAGCATGGCCTTATAGCCGGTCAGCTCAATGACATCGGAAGCGAACTCGTCCAGCGTGCGGGTAGCAAGAGAATCCTGCAGGCGCTGGTAGATCTGCCAGAACTTGAGCAACGGCATGACCGCGCGGGAGAGCTTGGCGTACTGGTCCGCATGGCTAATGACATCCAGCATACTGACCCCCTGCTGCCCGGCAAGGTCCGCAATGACATCCACGGTGGTAGCGCCAATCTTACGGGAGGGCTCGTTGATGATGCGGCGCAGCCGCACATCGTCCCGGGGGTTGGCCACGATGGACATATAGGAGTGGATGTCCTTGACCTCCTTGCGGTCGTTGAAGCGCTGCCCGCCCACGATCTTATGCGGAATACCCGCGCGGGTGAAGTAGCTTTCGATGGGAGCCGACTGGGCGTTCATGCGGTAGAGGATGGCATGGTCTGCCAGATGCCCGCCCGCCTTCAGATGCTGACCGATGACATCCGCGATGTGGCTGGCTTCATCCTGCTCATTCTCGGCGGTGTACACCTGTACCTTATCACCCTCGCCGTTGTCCGTCCACAGGGTCTTGCCCTTGCGCTCGGTGTTGTGCTGGATGACACAGTTGGCTGCGTTAAGGATGTTGGAGGTAGAACGATAGTTCTGCTCCAAGCGAATCGTCTTGGTTCCGGGATAGAACTTTTCAAAGTTGAGGATATTTTCAATGGTAGCACCACGGAAGCGGTAGATACTCTGGTCGTCATCGCCCACTACGCAGATGTTGCGCTCCGGCCCGGTGAGCAGGCTGACCAGACGGAACTGCGCCACGCTGGTATCCTGATACTCGTCCACCAGCAGGTAGCGGTACTTATTCTGGTAGAATTCCCGCACGTCCGGATGGTCGGCCAGCAGCTGCACGGTCTGGTAGATGAGGTCGTCAAAATCAAACGCACCGGCCTCTTTCAGCTTTTTCTCGTAAGCTGCGTAGATGCGGGCGGTCTGGGTGCTCTTCACGTCTCTGGCGTGGTCTGCAAGCGCCTGCTCCGGGCTGACCAGCTGATCCTTCCAGCGGCTCATCTGGTTGATGGCGGCCTTGATAGGCAGAAATTTATCGTCGATGCTCAGTTCTTTATACACCGTTTTCATCACGCGCTGAGCATCCTCGGTATCGTAGATGGTAAAGCTGCGGGGGTAGCCGATCTCCTCTGCCCAGCGGCGCAGGATACGCACACAGGCCGAGTGGAAGGTGGAGGCGAACACCTCGTCTCCTTCCTCGCCGCCCAGCATCCGGCGCAGACGCTCTTTCAGCTCCCCCGCCGCCTTGTTGGTAAAGGTAATGGCCATCACATTCCAGCTGCGCACCGCGTTGTGGCGCAGCATCCCGTCCAGCCAGCTGGGAGCATCGGTACCGGTCATGATGGCGGTGCGCAAGGCCTTGACGTCCTCCTCGGTCACCGGGCGGGGCGTTTCCTTGGAGCCGTGCGCCGAGCCGAACCGGATAAGGTTTGCGATGCGGTTGACCAGCACAGTGGTCTTGCCGCTGCCCGCACCGGCAAGGATGAGCAGCGGGCCATCCGTGGTAAACACAGCCTGCCGCTGCATATCGTTCAGGCGGCCGAATTGCTTTTCAATGTAAGTATCACGCAGGGTGCAGAATTCCTGCCCGAGAGATGCTGCCATGGTTTCACCTGTTTCCTTCGCTGTTATTCATACCGTATAGTATAACACATTTCGAAAAAGTTGTACACCAAAACTGCATGGAGTTACAGCTGCTTTTCCAGCAGATAGCGATCGTAGCCGCCGTACATCTCCCGGCGGCAGCGAATAACGAAGCCACCAGCCTGTGCGTTGCGCAGGCTGTAACTGTTATCCGGGCTGACAGTAGCGCCCAGATGGGTGATCTGCGGCGGCAGCAGCGGCAGAGCCGCTTCCAGCATGGCGCGCTGCAGGCCGTTGCCCCGCCAGTCCGGGTGCACCACCGCGCTGTCTGCGTTGGCCCAGTGCTGCCACTGGCTTTGCGGCACGCCCAGAAAGGCAGCGTAGTTTTCATCGCTTTGCCCGCACAGGCGCAGGATGAGGTACGCACCCAGCCGCCCCTGCTGCCACGCACCGATACACACCCCGGTGCGCAGATAACCGGTAATGTTTTCCAGCGTATCCGGCACGAACTGCTCCGGGTGCGGCATGGCGGCGCGCACTTCGTTTTGCAGTGCGAACACTACCGGAGCCTCGGCGGGGGTGCAGCGCCGTAGGGTAACGGTCTGCCGGGCGGGCTGACCGCTTACTTTTTGCAGAAAATAGTCCATCTGTACTATGCCCTCCAAAATAAAATCGTACTTTTCAGCAGATTCCAGTATAAATGACGCTTTTCTAAATGTCAAATTATGCTATAATAGGAGAGAAGAGGCTGTGGAGGGATCCTCCCTGCCCGTTTGTATGAAGTTCGGGGCGGCTTGCCGCCCGGAAACGGAGGAACCATCCATGAAAGATCCCGCACTGGCATCGTCCAGCCGCTTGGGCGGCGCTGTGATCAGCGACCGCGTTGTTGCAAGCCTGCTGGAAGAGCTGACCAACGGGCGCTATGCCCAAGCCGACCGCCTGCCCGCCGAGGTAGACCTTGCCACCGAGTTGGGGGTGAGCCGCACCGTGATCCGTGACGCGCTGAGCGAGATGGAGCGCGCCGGTTATGTGGAGCGGGTGCGCGGCATTGGCACGGTGGTAAACCGTGCTGTGCTGGGGCTGCGCAGCCGCTTGGACCAGAAGCTGGAGTACTACCCGCTGATCCGCAGCTTTGGCAGCTATCCCCATGCCGACGGCATTCAGGTGATGCTTCTTCGTGCAGGCGAGGAGATGGCGCATTCGCTGGCGCTGGAGGTCGGCGATGAGGTGATCTGCATCAAAAAGCGCATCCTTGCCGATACGACCCCGGTGATCTATTCCATCGACTACCTGCCCCGCAGCCTGTTCGGCAACCGGGACTACACCCGCATCGACCTGACCGGTGACATCTTTGAAATTTTGGAGCAGGAGTGCCACCAGCAGATCTCTTCCAACGTGGCGCACCTGAAGGCCAGCTGCGGCGATGAGGCCATCCGTGCAGCCATGCGTCTTGCCCCGGGCGAGGCCATGCTGCTGTTGGACGAAGTGTGTTTCAATCGTTTGTGCAGGCCGGTGATGCGCTCGCTGAGCTACTACACAAACTTTTTTGATTTTTCCATTTTACGCAAACTGCTTTAAACGGAGGTATACTGTCCATGCGTCATCTGATCGATCCTTTGGATCTTACCCAGCAGGAGATCACACAGCTGCTTGATCTTGCCGACCGTATCTGTGCCGACCCCGCCGCCTATCAGGAGGTGGCCAACCACAAAAAGCTGGCTACTTTGTTCTACGAGCCCTCCACCCGCACCCGCCTGTCCTTTGAGGCTGCTATGCTGAACCTGGGCGGTCATGTGCTGGGCTTCCCCAGCGAGAACGTGTCCAGCGCCACCAAGGGCGAGAGCGTGGCCGACACCATCCGGGTAGTATCCTGCTATGCCGACATCGTTGCCATGCGCCACCCCAAGGAGGGCGCACCGCTGCGTGCCTCCCGCTATTCCCGCATTCCGGTGATCAACGCCGGTGACGGCGGCCACCAGCACCCCACCCAGACCCTGACCGACCTGATGACCATCCGCCGCCGCATGGGCAGGCTGGATGACCTGACCATTGGTCTGTGCGGCGACCTGAAGTTCGGCCGCACCGTCCACTCCCTGCTCAAGACCATGGCACGCTGCAAGAACGTCCGCTTTGTGCTGATCAGCCCGGAAGAACTGCGTGTGCCGGATTATATCATCAATGACGTGCTGGAGGCCAACAGCATCCCCTACAAGGAGACCCGCAGTCTGGAGGAATCCATGCCGGAGTTGGACATCCTGTATATGACCCGCGTGCAGAAGGAGCGCTTCTTCAACGAGGAGGACTACATCCGCCTGAAGAACAGCTATGTGCTGACCCGCGAAAAGATGGCGCAGGCCAAGCCCACCATGGCAGTGCTGCATCCCCTGCCCCGCGTGAACGAGATCGCGCTGGATGTGGACGACGACCCCCGCGCCGCCTATTTTGAGCAGGTGCAGAACGGCGTTTACGTCCGCATGGCACTGATTATGACCCTACTGGGGCTTGCAGACCCCAAAGCACCGAAGGAGGAGAACTGATATGTTGAATATTGACGAGATCCAGAACGGTATTGTCATCGACCACATCAAGGCAGGTACTGCCGTTGGTCTGATGGATCTGCTGGGCATTGCGGGCAACCGTACTGCCAGCGTGGCACTGATCCAGAACGCCCGCAGCAAAAAGACGGCAAGCGGCCGCAAGGACATCATCAAGGTAGAGGGCGACGCTTCCTGGCTGAACCTGGATGTGCTGGCTTATCTGGACCCGAACATCAGCGTGACCATTATTGAGAACGGCAAGGCTGTTCGCAAGGAGCAGCCCAAGCCCCCCAAGCGTCTGGTGAACATTGTGCGGTGCAAAAACCCCCGCTGCATCTCCAGCATTGAAGAGGAATGCGACCAGATTTTCGAACTGAGTTCCAACGGCAAGTACCGCTGCATCTACTGCGAGCAGGAGCTGCAGGTGAAGCCGGAGTAACTGCGCTTTTTACGATTTTAAATGCGCTCCGCTTCGCTCTGCGCATAGTTTAAGGAATTGCATTTTAGTTTTGCAGCTCAGCCAAGCCTGCGGGCTTGGCTGAGCTGCTTTTTCACGGGAGGGACGCAGAGGGAAACCGCAGCTGCCGCGCTGGTTTTCTACCGAAACAGTCGCACGGCGGGTCGATTTTCTGCTGACTGGAAGATACGATGATTTAATAGATAAAAAGGACTGCTCTACTGGGCAAAACCCATGTAGAGCAGTCCTTTTTGCACAAAAGAAAACTGACGGAACTCTTTGCAGCGCACGATACTCCGGTCTGCCTACGCCATTCCCATACAGCAAACAAAACCGGAATTGCGACGCATCGAGAAACTTTATCGACTGCAACCCCCCAAAAAGGCCCGCCACAGAAAATCCCGTCAGCAAGGTACTGTGCATTCCTGCATAGTCCAAAAAAGCAAAGGAAGACAGTCTGCTTACACGCACCGCAGACTGTTTTTCCATCCAGCAACAAAGCTTTTAAAAGGAGGGTGTAACCCTCCTACCGCAACGTGACCATGTCCGTACGGAAGGCTTCCTTTACTGACCACAGTATAGCAGAGTTACGCTTCTGTTGTACAAAAATTGTCATATTCTGACGGTGCAGATGTCATGAATTGTCGGTGGGCACCGCACAGGTAAAGCGGAACCAATTGTCCCGGCAGCTCAGGGTATACTCCGCACCATGGCGCAGCAGAACGTCCCGCACGTTGGAAAGCCCCATACCGTGGCCGGGCTCTTTGCGAGTGGTGCGGGGCAACTGCCCATCCGGTGGCAGCTCCACGTCCCGCTGCACCCGATTGCGCACCGAGAGAAGATATTCCTCCTCCGTTTTGCGCACCCGCACATAGACCTCCGGCGGGTACGCCTGCGCTGCGGCACAGATGGCGTTATCCAGCAGATTAGCTAAAACGGTGACCATATCCACCCCGCTCAAGGGGAAATCCCGCAGGTCACAAAGGTCAAAATACACGCTTACGCCCTGCCGGGCGGCTTCCTCGTACTTGCGGGTCAGGATGGAGTCCAGCAGCGGGTTGTGGGTGTCCATAATGGTGGTGCTGGCCGCCACAGCCTTATCCACACCGGCAATATAGTCCTGCGCACCGGCCACATCTCCCTGTGCCAGCAAGGCACGCAACGCACCGATATGGTTGGTGAATTCGTGGGTCAGGCGGCGCTGGGCGGTGTAGGAATCCAGCAGAGCCGAAGCCCGCTGCTGCTCCAGTTCGGCCTGAAAATGCAGGCTGCGCCGCTGCATGACCTGATCGTTGAACATAGCCACGATACACAGATGCACCATGACGGCCACTGTGAGACCCACTGTCATCCCCATTGTGGCCATGGTGGCCCTTTTGTTGTTATCTGTGAGCATGAGCAGGATGTTCAGCACCACGACCACGCCCGGAAAAAAGCTCATGATCAGCGTCTGCAAGGGCTCCAGTGCATTACGCCTGCGCCACTTTCCCACAAAGAAGGAAACGCCCGCGCTGACTACCAGATTTGTGAATGACATTATGACCAGACAATCTGCGCGCTGGATGACCTGCTGTAGCTCACACTTCAGTATCCACGATATGACATACCGCGCACTGTTTTCGACCAACAGGCACATGGTGCCGTTGATCAGACAGGCAGTAAATTTCTGCCCCGGCGTGCCGCCAAACAGCATAACGGTGATGAGCAGAAAAAGAAGCGTGCAAACCACTGCCATCGGCGTAAAAAAGCCATAGTTGCGCACGACCGAGAGGGTCATCGTAATCATGGTTATAACGCAGGACCACACCAGCGGGTGCTTTACCCTGCCTTTGCCAAGATAGGCGTACTCCACCATGATAAAGCCGAGCCATTGGGTCAGGCAGATCCAGTGGCCGTACGCATACCAGCGCCTGAATTCTTCATTCATCGCCGAACTGCCCCTTCCATTCCAGCCATGCGCTGCGGATAGCCGGAAAATCCTGTCGGCTTGCGTTCAGTTCTACCCCACTGCGCAGCTCCACCTTGTAATTGCGGATGGAGCGCACATACTGCAGATTGACTACATCGCTGCGCCCCACCTGCAAAAACCCGTTTTCGTACAGCATGGCAGGCAGATCAGCGATCTTGCCGTAAAAGGTGCAGATGGGCTGGTGCGGGATATCGCCGTAGACGTTGATCTGCCGCAGATCACTTTCCAGATAATAGATCTGATCCAGCGGGATCTCACTGGTGGTACGGTTGTGGTGCACCTCCAGCGTTTTTCGGGGGTCGGACATGCCGGAAAAAATATCCTCCAGACAGCTGGGCAGCTGGGCGGCAATATCCCGCTTGAGTAGGTAGCGGTAAGCGTTGACCGTGTAGCCCTTTGGGGCAAATTCCAAATAAGCCGAAATGTACACCAGCACGATATCCGGGGCAAGCTGCCGCAGCCTGCGCCCCAGCGCAATGCCATCGGTGGTTTTCAGGTCCACATCCAGAAACGCCAGCTGGTAGCGTTCCAGCTCCGGGGTAGCCAGCAGTTGCTCGCCGCTGGTGCAGACAGTGCACTGCACCTGAATTTCCCGGGCGCGGAACCATTCCGAGATATACTCGTCCATCCGCGCAGCGAAGGCTGCATCGTCGTCACAGACCAGAATGTGCATGTGTCGTTTCCTCCTTTTGAATACAAAAAAGCATATAGCGGTGTCTCCCGCCGGGAGAAGCACCCTATATGCTTTTATATTACACTTGTCCCGCCTGTTCGTCAATCAAAGACGGGGCGGATCTCTTATGCAAGGAATTTGTCGTAGAGGCCAAACGCAAAGATGAACACCACGATGAGCGGCAGCACATAGGTCAGGTAGCCGCGCATCCAGTCCTGCACCTTGAGTCCCTCACCGGTATTGACCTCTTTTTTGTAGTTCTGCCAGCCCCAGCCGTAACGGGTAACGCAGAACAGCAGATATACCAAGCTGCCCAGCGGCAGGAAGAGGTTGCTGACCAGAAAATCCTCTACATCCAGCACAGCACCGCCAAATACTGCAAAGCCATCCCATGCCCACAGGTTATAGCCCAGCACGCAGGGCATGGACAGCAGGATGATGAGCACAAGGTTCACCAGACTGGACTTTTTGCGGCTGCAGCCGGTCAGTTCCATGCCGCAGCAGATGATATTCTCGAACACTGCCAGCACCGTGGACATGGCGGCAAAGGCCATGAACAAAAAGAACAGGCTGCCCCACAGCCGACCCATGGACATATTGGCAAAGATGTTGGGCAGGGTAATAAAAATCAGACTGGGGCCGCTGGTCTGGTCTACATGGTAGGTAAAACAGGCCGGGAAGATGATCAGACCGGCGGTGATGGCTACAAAGGTGTCCAGCACCACGATGCGGACAGACTCGCCCAGCAGGGAGTGCTCCTTGCCAATATAGCTGCCGAAAATGGACATAGCACCGATACCAAGGCTCAGGGTGAAGAAGGCCTGATTCATAGCAGAGACCAGCGTGTTGACCACGCCCACCTCCTGCATGCGGGCAAAGTCCGGCACAAGGAAGAAGGTAAGCCCCTCCTTTGCCCCGGGCATAAACAGGCTGTTGACAGCCAGCACCACCATAATGAGAAGCAGAGCGATCATCATGCCCTTGGTCACGCGCTCCAGACCGCTTTGCAGACCCTTGGCACACACCAGAATGCCTACCACGACCACGAACACCATCCAGAAGGTCATGGTGGCGGGGCTGGCCAGCATTTCGGTAAACTTACCGGCCACCTGCTCGGCGTTGAGCCGCGCCAGTTTACCGGCGGCGGTCATGTAGAAATAGTGCAGCATCCAGCCCGCTACGGTGGTGTAGAACATCATCAGCAGGTAGCAGCCGATGAGGGTGAAGTAGCCGTGGATGTGCCACTTCTGCCCCGGCTTTTCCAGTGCCTGATACGCCCGCACCGGGCTTTTGCGGGAGGCACGTCCCACGGCAAATTCCATGGTCATGATGGGCAGACCCAGAATGACCAGAAAGATCAGGTAGAACAGTACAAAGGCACCGCCGCCGCCCTGCCCGGCAATATACGGGAACTTCCACACATTGCCGATGCCGATGGCGCAGCCTGCGGAAAGCAGAATAAAGCCCAGACGGGATTTCAGAATTTCTCGTTCCATGATTTGATTACTCCTTTTCCAGTTTGCCCGCCCGGCTTGGAGACCCTAGCAAAGCGTTGCTTTTGTATTATAGCACAAATCCTGTCGATGACCAGCGCTGTTTTACTGCAATGAACTTTTGTTGTCAGAAGTTCAGACTGTTTTTCAGACGGATACAGTCCGGCCAACTGCGCCGTTCTGTTCCATTTTTGCCGTTTTGCAGTTCTTTTTATCGGCGTATGTTCAAGAATGCAATTTTGTTCATTTTTCAGATGAAAACCTGATAGTTCTTCACCCTTGGAAACGCGCAAAAAAAGAAGCCGCCGCACAGGCTGCTATGCAACGGCTTCTGTACCATCTTACTTCTGCTTCCGGGGGACATTTTTGCCCACAGGGCCGCGGGGACGGCGCTCGGCAGCCTTGGTCTGCTGGGCAGCAGAGCGGGTCTGTGCACGACCCTTGACCGCTGCGGCGCGCAGACCGTTCACCTCGGCCTTGGTGAGCTCGCGGTAGGTGCCGGGCTTGAGCATACCCAGCTTGACCACACCCTCGGCGTTGCGCTTCAGGCGCACCACCTCAAGACCCACGCTCTCGCACATCCGGCGGATCTCGCGGTTCTTGCCCTCTTTCAAGGTCATTTCCATCACGGTGCGGCCGGGCTCGTCGGTGACCACATTGATGGCGCAGGGCATGGTCTTTGTGCCGTCGTCCAGCACAACGCCGCTGCTCAGCTTGAGGATGGTAGCCTCATCGGCGCGGGGCTGCACGGTAACGCGGTACAGCTTGGAGATGCCGCCGGAGGGATGGGTGACAGCCTGTGCAAAGGCACCATCGTTGGTCATCAGCAGCAGACCCTCGCTGTCCTTATCCAGACGCCCTACCGGGTACAGGCGGGCGGGGATGTCGCCGACCAAGTCCATCACGGTCTTGCGGCCAAGTTCATCGCTGGCAGTGGTCACATAGCCGCGGGGCTTGTACAGCGCCAGATAGTACAGCTGCTGGTTTTTCTGGATGTAAATACGCTCGTCATCCACATGGAGCACGTCACGGTTGGGGTCCATCTTGTCGCCCACCTTTACCGGGTGGCCGTTCACCTTGACGCGACCCTCGGCAATGATCTGCTCGGCGGCGCGGCGGGAGCACAGACCCTGCTCGGCCATGATCTTCTGAATACGTTCTTCTGCCATAATATTACTCCTTGTGCGCCTCACGGCGCTCAAAACGCGCACCGCTCCCCTGCTTTTGCGGGGCACGGTGCGCGGCTATATAGACCGCAGACCATAAAGGCCTGCGGCTGCGGCTTGGTTATTATAAAAAGTTACTCTGCCTTGGGTTCTTCTGCGGGTGCCTTATCGTCCTTTTTGACCAGCGTGGTGAGCTTTTCCACCAGCTCGGGCAGCATGGTCAGGGCGCGGTCGATACTGTTGGAGCTATCCGACAGCTGGATGGTGCGCACGCAGCCATCCTTGATGACCAGAAATGCCACCGGCTGGATGTTGACACCGGCACCGGAGCCGCCGCCGAACAGATCCTTGTTGGCAGCGTTCTTGCCGTTAAAATCGGTACCGCCGGAGGCGAAACCGAAGCTCACCTTGGACACCGGCAGGATGGTGATGCCGTCCTCGGTGGTGATGGGCTTGCCGATGATGGTGTTGGAGTCCACCATCTGGTGAATTTTCTCCATCGTAACGTTCATCAGACCCTGAATAGGATGCTCTGCCATAAAACAACTCTCCTTTATTCATCCGTGCAGACGTTCGCCCGCCGGAAAGCATTCTGATATAGATTTAGTGTATCATCTTCAAATAAAAATGTCCAATACTTTTTTACGCCAGAACTCGTACAGCACCCGCACGGCGGCAATGACGATGAACAGCGCCTGCGCACCGACCCGGAAGGATACCCTGTCCTGCACAGTAGGCTGAGCACTGCCGAAATCCGGCAGAACGCGCAGCTGGTCAAATTCCAGAAAGAAAAAGCGATCCAGCACGCCAAAGGTCGGGTACAGCCATGCTTGCAGCTTGCCGTAATTGCGGGCAGCTGCGGCGGGGTCGTCCCCGCGCACGCCAAGGCAGACCGAAATCCTTGTAAAGCGGATGGCGCCAAACACTGCCCGCAGCAGCGTACCCACGCCCCGCAGCATGGTGCAGATCGCATCCAGCGTGATCTTTGCCTTTTGGCGGGGCGGCTTTTCAGCTTTAGGCTTTGCGGGCTGCGCAGCCTTTTTTTCAGCCTTTTTGCGCTTGCGCTCCGCACGCCATGCGCGGAATTTTGCTTTCAGCCTGCCGGTAAAGCCCTTGGGTTCCTCCGGCTGGGCGGGAGGTTCCGGCTTTGGGTATTGGAACACTGGAAAGGTGATGCCCAGTGCCCCGGCTTTTACGGTAAGGGTATCGTTTTGCCAGCAGACATCCGCGCAGAAGGGGCACAGCAGCAACAGCGCCGCCAGCACCAACAAAATCAGCAGCAGGATGCCCACCACCTTTAGGATGAACAGCAGACAAGCGCCCACTGCGGAAAGAACCATGCCCATGGGTCAACCCTCACTTTCGGTCGGATCATCTACCGGTGCGTCACTATGCACCGGCGGCAGGTCTGCCAGACTGGACAGACCGAACACACGCAAAAAGGTATCGGTGGTGCGAAAGCTGACCGGACGACCCGGCAGATCCAGACGTCCGGCTTCTTCGATCAGCCCCTTTTCCAGCAGACCGGACACGCTGGACGAGGAGTCCACGCCGCGCACCTGCTCGATAAAGGCGCGGGACACCGGCTGGTTATAGGCGATGACGGTCAGGGTCTCCATGGCCGCAGGGCCAAGCGGTACGGCGCGGCGGCTGTCCAGCACGCGGCGCACACAGTCCGCCCACTGGGTCTTAGTGGCCAGCTGCCACCGGGTATTCAGATGCAGCAGACACAGGCCGCTGTCCTCCCGCTGGTAGCGGGTGTGCAGGGTCTCCAGCGCAGCATCCACGCTGGACTGGGGCAGCTGCACCGCCTGTGCCAGCTTATCGGCACCTATGGGGTCGCCGCAGGCAAAAAGCATGGCCTCCACGGCGGCAAGGATTTGTTTCTGGTTCATGGGTTCTCCTTATTGCGTTCCGGGCGGGTGCGGCGCATGGTCAACGCTCCCCGGTCGTCCAGTGCGACACGTCCGCCGCGCACCAGCTCCAGCAGCGCCAGAAAGGTAGCTACGTTGGTGCTGCGGCTCTGGCTGCGGGAAAACAGCTGTTCCATCTTTGCCACGGTGCCGCCCAGCATCCGGCGCAGGATGTACACCACCCGGCTGGTGACCGATACCATGGGCGCGGTGACCAGCGGCTCAAACTGCTGCTGGGTGGGCACGCGGCGGGTCTTGGTGCGGCCCGCCAACGCCTGCCAGTAGTCCGCCAAAATCTGCGGGGCGTGGTGCAGCGCGTAGGTGTTGTCCCACTCCATCTCCATGGGGCGGCGCACGAACACCGGGGCAGCCTCCCCTTTTGCGCGCAGCAACTCTGCCATGCGGCGGCACTGGTCGTACTCGATGAGCTGGCCGGTGAGCTCCTGCTTCATGCGCTCGCCCTCTTCGCTGCGGGGCAGCAGCAGAAAGCTTTTCATCTCCACCAGATGCGCTGCCATTTCAATGAAAGCACTGGCAGTCTCGGGGTCAGGGTCGGCCTGCTCCACGGTACGGGTGTACTGGTCGATAAGCTGCAAAATGGGAATGTTGTGCAGGTCCATCTTATGTTTTGCCACCAGCGCCAGCAATAATTCCAGCGGGCCTTCAAAATCCTCCAGATGGAAGGTCAATTCCTCTGCCACTCAGATCACCGCCCCAAGGCTGCTGGCATAAACGGCGTAGGCGATCTTATCGATATACCCGGTGCCCGCGCCCAAAAGCGACCACACCACGTTGTTCAGGTAATACAGCGGCACATCCAGAAAGCCGCCCCAAACCGCTGCCAGCATAATGATCATGATATATTTTTCGTACCGCATCAGGCCAAAGTAGATGCGCTGCGGCAGCGCAACCAGCAGAATGCGGCTGCCGTCCAGCGGCGGCACGGGGATCAGGTTGAACACCGCAAGGCTCACGTTCATCAGCACCAGATACCGCAAAAACATGGCAATGTAAATGGTGGCATTATTGACCGGTGCCCAGTAGTACATCACCTTCCACGCCACCATGCCAAGGTAAGCCAGCACAAGGTTTGTCACAGGGCCTGCCAGTGCAGTGAGCGCCATGCCCCACTTAGGGTTTTTGAAGTTGCGGGGGTTGGTGGACACAGGCTTTGCCCAGCCCACGCCCGCGAACACCATGCACAGCGTGCCCAGCAGGTCAAAGTGGGCAAAGGGATTCAGCGAAAGACGCCCCTCGCGTTTGGCGGTGGCATCGCCCAGCAGCCATGCTGCCAGTGCATGGCCGGCCTCGTGGAACGGGATGGCCACCAGCGCCACCAGTGCGCGGATAATATAATAGGTTGCCTGTGCGGTCATGTAAATCTCCTGTCAAAACGAATTTCTTCCTTTATAATACTATTTTTTTGTGCCCTGCACAAGCCCCACAGCGCCGGGAATACAAAAAGCTGCAAGAAATTTAAAAAAGGGCTTGCTTTTTCTTTGTATCTCTGGTAAAATGGTCAAGCTGATTATTTTGATTCCATACTTCACTGTAGGAGGTGCAATTACCATGGCTAAGTGTGAATGCTGCGGCAAGGGTGTTACCTTTGGTATCAAGGTCTCTCACTCTCATCGCCGTTCCAACCGTACCTGGAAGCCGAATGTCCGTCGTGTCAAGGCGGTCGTGGAGGGCTCTCCCAAGTATGTCTACGCATGCTCCCGTTGCCTGCGCGCTGGCAAAGTTACCCGCGCTGTCTAATTTGGCGTATGTGGCCGGTCACTTTGTCGAGTGGCCGGCTTTTTTATTTGCCGCAAGGAGAGGAATAAAATGTCTTTGCCTGTTGATCCCATCATGCTGCTGAGCGTGGTGAATCTGAAACTGCGGGATCAGTATAAGGATCTCGATGCGCTGTGCGAGGATCTGGAGGCCGATAAGGCCGGTTTGTGCGCAAAGCTGCACGCTGTGGGCTACGATTATGACCCGAAGCGCAACCAGTTTGTCTGATTATAGCTTCCAAATCCGGCACCGGTGCGCAGCGACTGTGCCCGGGCCGGTGAATGATAAAATAAGGAGTGCTTGATTTATGATCCAGGGTATCTATTACAAAGAGTGGAGCACGGTTCTTGGCCGTGAGATGGAGTTCAAGGTGTACGGCCATGCCGGTGTGCCGGTGCTGGCACTGCCCGCCCGCGGTGGCCGTTTTTATGACTGGGAGAACAACGGAATGCCCGACGCCATTGCCCAGCTGCTGAACGAGGGCAAGTTGCAGCTGTTCTGCGCAGATGCCGTGGACGGCGAGGGCCTGTTGAACGGTGATCTGCCCCAGCGCCGCCGCGCCGAGCTGCAGGAGAAGTATTTCGTCTACCTGAGCGCTGAGCTGGCACCCCGCATTCTGACCCTGAACAACGCCAAAAAGGGCGCCCGGATCTGGACTGCCGGTGTAGACTTGGGCGCTTACCACGCCGTCCACTGCCGTCTGCGCCGCCCCACCCTGTTTGCCGGTGCTGTGGGCATGGGCGGCATCTACGACTTGACCCGCTTCTGGGGCACCGACAGCGACGACATGGTGCTGCGCTGCTCTCCCCTTGCTTACCTGCAAGAGAACGGCATTGCCAACAAGCTGGCACTGACCAAGGCAGAAGAGAACAATCTGATCCTCTGCGCCGGTCAGGGCGCTTACGAGGGCGACGCACTGGACGACACACAGGCACTGGCTGATCTGCTGAAGGATCAGGGAATGCCCGCACATCTGGAGATCTGGGGCGGCGACGTTTCCCACGACTGGTACTGGTGGGGCAAAATGTGGAGCCTGTTTGCACCGCGCATTCTGGAAGTAAAGTAAGAGCTTACAACGAGGGAAAGCCTGCGGGGCTTCCCTCGTTTTCTTATGTGCAGCGGTTTTGAGTGACCCTCGCGTGCGCTCCGGCCATGTTCAGCGGAATTTTATCTTTTGATTTATGGTTCAGAAACATCTGTGGCGTTTCTGAACCATTTTTGTCTGCTGCATTATTTAAATTTCATTTCCTACTTGAATTGTCGGATATTGTGTGCTATACTGCTGTTGCAAGAAAATATACCCCATGGGGGTTTATGAAAGGAGTGTTTCCCGTATGGAAGAGAGCAAAAAGCACTGTTGTTGCTGCGATGATGCGCCGGAAGCGGACATTGTGGCAGATACTGCTGTCCCCTGCTGCTGCCGCCACAAAGAGCGCAGCCCGGAGGAATACAAAGCCCTGCTCAACCGACTGAACCGCATTGAAGGGCAGGTGCGGGGCATCCGTGGGATGCTGGAAAAGGATGCCTACTGTGTGGACATTTTGGTACAGGTGGCCGCAGCCAATGCGGCGCTGAACAGTTTTTCCCGGGAATTGCTGGCGCAGCACATCGGCAGCTGCGTGGCGGATGACCTGCGTGCCGGCAGCAACGAAAAGCTGGAAGAACTGCTCCGGCTGCTGCCCAAGCTAATGAAATGACCGCCTGCCGGGCAGACTGACCACAAGGAGAAAAAACAATGGAACAATTCAATGTTACCGGCATGAGCTGCGCGGCCTGCTCTGCCCGGGTGGAAAAGGCCGTAAAGAGCGTGCCGGGCGTCACCGGCTGTTCGGTAAGCCTGCTGACCAACTCCATGGGGGTGGAGGGCACCGCAGAGGATGCTGCCATTATCCACGCCGTGGAGCAGGCCGGTTACGGTGCAAGCCTCAAAAAGGCCGCCGCAGCCGCCAGTACCAGCGCAGAGCTGGACGCATTGGCTGACCACGAAACGCCCAAGCTGAAACGGCGGCTCATCGCCTCGCTGGGCTTTTTGCTGGTATTGATGTATTTTTCCATGGGACACATGATGTGGGGCTGGCCGCTGCCCCGCTGGTTTGACGGCAATCACATTGCCATGGGGCTGGTACAGTTGCTGCTGGCGGGCATCGTGATGGTAATCAACCAGAAGTTTTTCATCAACGGCTTCAAGGGGCTGGTGCACCGCTCCCCTAACATGGATACGCTGGTGGCTATGGGCTCGATGGCAAGCTTTGTGTGGAGCACCTACGCCCTGTTTGCCATGACCGATGCGCAGCTGCACGGCAACGAGGAACTGGTCATGCACTACATGATGGAGTTCTATTTTGAGTCTGCCGCCATGATTTTGACCCTCATCACGGTGGGCAAGATGCTGGAAGCGCGCTCCAAGGGCAAGACCACCGATGCGCTCAAAAGCCTGATGAAGCTTGCCCCCAAGACCGCCACCCTGCTGCGGGACGGCATCGAAGTGACCGTGCCCATTGAGCAGGTGCAGAAGGAAGATGTCTTTGTGGTGCGTCCGGGCGAGAACATCCCGGTGGATGGTATTGTGCTGGAGGGCAGCAGCGCCGTGAACGAGAGTGCCCTGACCGGCGAGAGCATCCCGGTGGACAAGGCCGTGGGCGATAAGGTAAGCGCTGCCACCACCAACCAGTCCGGCTATTTGCAGTGCCGCGCTACCCGTGTGGGCGAGGACACCACGCTGGCACAGATCATCCGCATGGTCAGCGATGCCGCTGCCACAAAAGCCCCCATTGCTAAGATCGCAGATACCGTATCCGGCTTTTTCGTGCCTGCGGTCATCAGCATTGCGGTAGTTACCACCCTTGTCTGGCTGCTGCTGGGGCGGGATGTAGGCTACGCGCTGGCGCGGGGCATCTCAGTGCTGGTCATCAGCTGCCCCTGTGCGCTGGGACTTGCAACGCCGGTGGCTATTATGGTAGGCAACGGCTTGGGCGCGAAAAACGGCATCCTGTTCAAGACCGCTGCGGCGTTGGAGGAGGCCGGGCGTACCCGCATCGTGGCGCTGGACAAGACCGGCACCATTACCTGCGGTGAACCTACTGTCACCGACCTTCTGCCCGCTGTGGGCGTGACCGAGACCGAGCTGCTCACGCTGGCAGCCGCGCTGGAGGGTCGCAGTGAGCACCCGCTGGCGCGGGCAGTGCTGGCCTATGCGGAGGAAAAGCAACTGGAGCTGCCCTCTGTTACCGATTTTACTGCCCTGCCGGGCAACGGCCTTATCGCCAAGCTGGAGGGTAAGGAGATCTTTGGCGGCAACGCTGCTTTTATTAGCACAAAGGTCGCTATCTCTGCTGCGCTGCAAACGCAGGCTGCTGCACTGGCTGCGCAGGGTAAAACGCCCCTCTTCTTTGGCGGCGCTGGCCGTCTGCTGGGCGTTATCGCGGTAGCTGATACTATCAAAGAGGACAGCCCGCAGGCCATCCGGGAGCTGCGGAACATGGGCATCCGGGTAGTGATGCTGACCGGCGACAACCAGCGCACCGCTGAAGCCATCGGCCGGCAGGCCGGTGTGGACGAGGTGATCGCCGGGGTGCTGCCGGAGGGCAAGGAGGCCGTTATCCGGCAGCTCCAAAAGTACGGCAAGGTGGCTATGGTGGGCGACGGCATCAACGACGCCCCTGCCCTGACCCGCGCTGACACCGGCATTGCCATCGGTGCAGGCACGGACGTAGCCATTGACGCTGCGGACGTGGTACTGATGAACTCCAAGCTGTCGGACGTGCCCGCCGCCATCCGGCTGAGCCGCGCTTCTCTGCGTAACATCCACGAAAACCTGTTCTGGGCGTTCATCTATAACATCATCGGCATTCCGCTGGCAGCCGGTGTGTTCATTCCCTTGGGGCTGACGCTGAACCCCATGTTCGGTGCAGCTGCCATGAGCCTTTCCAGCTTCTGCGTAGTGAGCAACGCCTTGCGGCTGAACCTGTTCGACCTGCACACCGCAAAGCGTGACCACCCGCCCAAACACGTCCCTGCCCTGCCCGCCGCCCTTGTGCAGCCCGCAGCGGAGGAAGATACAACTCAAAAGGAGGAGACTGCTATGAAAAAGACCCTGACCGTAGAAGGCATGATGTGCCCCCACTGTGAAGCCCGCGTCAAGAAGGCGCTGGAGGCTCTGCCGCAGGTGGACGAGGCTGTTGTCAGCCACGAAGCTGGTACTGCCATCGTCACCCTGAACGCTGAAGTAGACGATGAGGTACTGAAGAAGGCCGTAGAGGCGCAGGACTACCCTGTTACCGGCATCCAGTAAGGCGAAAAAGCAAAGGGCAGCTGCGCGGATTTCTGCGCAGCTGCCTTTTTTGTAGCGGGACGATTTTGAATGCACGCCGCGTTCGCTTTGCGCACCTTCAGAGCAAGGATTCTTTTTTATTTTGGAGCACCGAAGCGTCCACAGACACTCCGGTGCTCCATTTGTACGGAAGAAGTTGTCCCCGGCTGGGACGCAAAAAGCCCGCTGCAAGGCGGAATGTCCTTGCAGCGGGCAACATAGATAACCGGGGAACCCTTATCAAACTTCGGTGTTGAAGTAGCGCTTCAGCAGGCCCTCGAAGCCGCGGCCGTGACGAGCCTCGTCCTTTGCCATCTCATGGACGGTGTCGTGGATAGCGTCCAGATTCAGCGCCTTAGCCTTCTTGGCCAGATCCATCTTACCGGCGCAGGCGCCGCACTCGGCCTCAGCACGCATCATCAGGTTCTTCTTGGTGCTGTCGGTCACGACCTCGCCCAGCAGCTCTGCAAAGCGGGATGCGTGGTCAGCCTCTTCGTAAGCATAGCGCTTGTAGGCCTCGGCGATTTCAGGGTAGCCCTCACGCTCTGCCACGCGAGACATAGCCAGATACATACCGACCTCGCTGCACTCGCCCTCGAAGTTTGCGCGCAGACCATCAACGATCTCCTGCGGCACGCCCTCTGCCTTGCCGATGCCAACAACATGCTCGGTGACATAGGTGTTGCCCTTCTTCTCCACAAAAGCGGAAGCGGGAGCCTTGCAAACGGGGCACTGAGCGGGAATCTCACCCTCAGCGATATAACCACAAACGGTGCAAACGTATTTCTTCATAAGAACTTACCTCCATTCGATCTGTTAAAAACGATACAGGACGGAAACCACCCGCCTGTTGCTTCTATGCTGGGCAGCCGCGCTGCCGGGTATAGAAAGAGCCATGGAGAGGAGCTTTGTGTACTTCCCTTTCCATGGCTCTATTATAGCGAATAATTCCTAGCTAGTCAAGTATATTTTTAAGAATTATTCCTATTTATTGAAATCTGGCATGATGTCCAAATTTCCTTACAGAAAACTGGATGCATTCCCGAGGATCAGACCTGCAGGTTGCCGCTGGTAGCAGCATCAGAACCGGCAGTGGCGTCAAACTCGTAGTCGTTGCCGGGCAGGATGGCGTTGAGCAGGATACCTGCAATCGCAGCCACAGCCAGACCGGACAGGTTGATGGTGACGCTGCCAACGGTAAAGCCAACGCCGCCCACAGAGTTGAAGCCCAGTGCGCACACCAGAATGACGGCGGCAACGATCAGGTTGCGGCTGTTGGTGAAGTCCACGCGGTTCTCCACCACGTTGCGCACACCGATGGCAGAGATCATGCCATACAGCACGAAGCTGATACCGCCAATGATGCCGGTAGGGATGGTGTTGATGACGGCCTCAAACTTGGGGCTGAAGCTCAGGATGATAGCCAGCACAGCGGCAATGCGGATGACCAGCGGGTCGTAGATTTTGCTCAGTGCCAGCACGCCGGTATTCTCGCCGTAGGTGGTGTTGGCGGGGCCGCCCAGCAGACCGGCCATGGTGGTAGCCAAACCATCGCCCATCAGGGTGCGGTTCAGGCCGGGGTCATTGATATAGTTGTGGCCAACGGTGGCGCTGATGGCGGCAATATCGCCGACGTGCTCCATCATGGTAGCCAGTGCAATGGGAATGATGGTGAACAGAGCACTGATGAACTCCGGGCTGCCATCAATGGCAAACAGACCCATAGCCTCCTTGTGCAGAGGGATGCCCAGCCAGGCGGCCTCGGAGATCTTCTGGAAATCCACTGCGCCGGTGACCAGTGCCACAGCGTAGGCGACCAGCACACCGATGAGAATGGGCAGGATCTTGACCATGCCCTTGCCCCAAATGTTGCACACGATGACAGTGCCCAGCGCCACAAAGGCCAACAGCCAGTTGGACTGGCAGTTGGTGATGGCAGAGGGGGCAAGGATCAGGCCGATGGAGATGATGATGGGGCCGGTGACCACCGGCGGGAAGAACTTCATGATGCGGCGGATGCCAAAGGTGGAGATCAGCAGGCTGGCCACCAGATAGACCAGACCCGAGAACGCAATGGCAGCGCAGGCATACGGCAGCATCTTGGTGTTGGCAACGGTCAGGTTGCCGTCGGCATCAGCCAGCATGGGAGCCACAATGGAAAAGCCGCCCAGATACGCAAAGGAGGAGCCGAGGAATGCCGGGACCTTCTTTTTGGTAATGAGGTGGAACAGCAGCGTGCCCAGACCGGCACACAGCAGAGTGGTGGAAACGCTCAGGCCGGTGAGCAGCGGCACCAGAACCGTTGCGCCAAACATGGCAAACATATGCTGCACACCCAGAATAAACATTCTGCCAGTGCCCAACTTTTTGGCGTCGTATATGCCCTTGGAGTAATCGATCTTTTCGCTCATAGAAAACCTCCTGTACTGTTATTCCCAAAAAAAGAGGCATTGCCGTTAAAACAGCAGTGCCTCTGAATTTCAGGAACAAGACCTCCACACAAAAATGGGAAAGAAGCAGCTATGCAGTCGCTCGCGCTTGAACATTGTGCTCCTCCCCTTCTTTTTGTGTTCCTTCCAACAACCGGAACCGCTCCGGCAAGGCAGCAGCAGCGCTGCGGCCTTTTTAATAAGTATAGCAGATTTTAGGATTTCCAGCAAGGTGTTGACAGCTTTTTCTTGCCGGTTACACTGTGCCGTGGGCTGCGGGGGTTGCGCTTTTGGACGGAATGCCCTATAATAGAGCCTGTTCTTATTTCCTACCATTATAATGTGTTGATATTACAGGAGGCTTTATGCTCTATCTGGATTACTCTGCCAACACCCCTGTGGACGAGGAGGTGCTACATTGCTTCTGCGAAGCTGAGCGGCGCTACCCGGGCAATGCCAATGCCCACCATCAGGCAGGCGCTGCCGCAAAGGCTGCTATAAACGAGGCGACCCGCAGCATTGCCCGCTGTCTGGGCGCACCGCCTGCGGGCATCATCTATACCTCCGGTGCAAGCGAAGCCAACAACCTTGCCGTGAAGGGGCTGGCAGCGCTGGGAGGTACAGCGGGCAGGCATATCCTCTCTACCCCGCTGGAGCATTCGTCCGTCAGCGGCAGTCTGGAGGCGCTCCAAAAGAAGGGATATGAGGTGGAACTGCTGGACATCCTGTCGGACGGTACAGTGGACCTTGCAGACCTGAAAAAGCGGCTGCGACCGGACACTGTGCTGGTTGCTGTGACCGCTGTGGACAGCGAGTTGGGCGTAGTGCAGCCCATTGCGGAGATTGCAGAGCTTTTAAAGGCGTATCCCAACTGCCATTTCCATGTGGACGCCACGCAGGCTGTGGGGAAAATTCCTGTGCAGTTTGAGGGCATGGACACCATGAGCCTGACAGCACATAAGTTTTACGGGCTCAACGGCATCGGTGTGCTGATAAAACGGCTGGGGCTGGCACTGCCGCCCCTTATCCACGGCGGAGAGAGCACTACTCCCTACCGCAGCGGTACGCCTACCGTAGCGCTTGCCTGCTCACTGGCGCAGGCCTTGGAAAAAGCTACTGCGGAGCTGCCCGCCCGCGTCGCAACTGTGCGCAGCCTGAACGACCGGCTGCGCACAGAGCTTTCCCGCTATCCAAAAGTGCGCATCAACAGCCCGGCAAACGCTGTACCGCACATCTTGAACCTGAGCGTGCAGGGCGTAAAGGGTAGTGTATTCCAGCGGGAGCTGGACGCACGCGGGGTGTGCGTCTCAGTCAAATCCGCCTGTTCGTCCGATGGACTGCCCTCCCGCGCGGTGCTGGCGGTCAGTCAGGATCGGCGCAATGCCCTTTCCTCTTGGCGCATCAGCCTGAGCCACCTTACCACAGAGGAGGAAGTGACCGGCTTTCTGCACGCCTTTGCAGACTGCTACAACACCCTGACCCGGTAAAGGAGCTGTGAAACAAAGCCGTTTGTAGCTGCCATAAACAAACAAAAAGACCTTCCCGCTCTCCGGAACGGGAAGGTCTTTATAAATTGCTAATTAGCCTTGGAACTTACGTTTAAGGACAAAATCACTCAATGATCTTGCCAACAACGCCGGAACCAACGGTACGGCCACCCTCACGGATAGCGAAACGCAGGCCCTCTTCCATAGCAACGGGGGTCAGCAGCTCAACGTGCATCATGACGTTATCGCCGGGCATGCACATCTCGGTGCCTTCGGGCAGGGTGATGATGCCGGTCACGTCAGTGGTACGGAAGTAGAACTGAGGACGATAGTTGGAGAAGAAGGGAGTGTGACGGCCGCCTTCGTCCTTGGTCAGGACGTAAACCTGAGCCTCAAAGACGTTGTGGGGATGCACAGAACCGGGCTTAGCCAGAACCTGACCACGCTCGACCTGGGAACGATCAACACCACGCAGCAGAGCGCCGATGTTATCGCCAGCCTCAGCGAAGTCCAGAGACTTACGGAACATCTCCAGACCGGTGATGGTGGTGTTCAGACGGTCGGGCTTGATGCCGACGATCTCCATAGCGTCGCCAACCTTGGCCATACCACGCTCAACACGACCGGTAGCAACGGTACCACGGCCAGAAATGGTCATGACATCCTCGATGGGCATCAGGAAGGGCTTGTCCTCCTCACGATCCGGGTTGGGGATGTAGGAGTCAACAGCGTCCATCAGCTCCTTGATGCATGCGTAAGCGGGATCCTCGGGATCGTTGGGAGCCTCCAGAGCCTTCAGAGCGGAACCACGAATGATCGGGGTGTCATCGCCCGGGAAGTCGTACTCGCTCAGCAGCTCACGGATCTCCATCTCGACCAGATCCAGCAGCTCTTCGTCGTCGACCATATCGCACTTGTTCATGAACACGACGATATAGGGCACGCCGACCTGACGAGCCAGCAGGATGTGCTCACGGGTCTGGGGCATGGGACCATCGGTAGCAGCAACGACCAGGATAGCGCCGTCCATCTGAGCAGCACCGGTGATCATATTCTTAACGTAGTCAGCATGGCCCGGGCAGTCAACGTGAGCGTAGTGACGAGCCTCGGTCTGGTACTCGACGTGAGCGGAGTTGATCGTGATACCACGAGCGCGCTCCTCGGGAGCCTTATCGATGTTAGCGTAGTCCATGAACTCTGCATCACCCTTCAGAGCCAGGTACTTGGTGATAGCAGCGGTCAGAGTGGTCTTGCCGTGGTCAACGTGACCGATGGTGCCGATGTTAACATGCGGCTTAGAACGGTCGAACTTTGCCTTTTCAGCCATTGGAATATCCTCCCTTAATTTAGGTTTTGATATTGGTTACAACAACCCTGCAAAATGCAGACATTGCACTGCAAGGCTATTCTACTAAATTTGTCCTGTAAAATCAAGTGCTTTTACAGGAAATTTTGCCGGAGTTACACTACCCCGGCAAAATTCTTATGCTTTACAGCGCTTAGCCCTTGGTACGGCCAGCAATGATCTGGTCAGCAATGTTCTTGGGAACCGGCTCATAGTGAGAGGGCTCCATAACATACTGGCCACGACCCTGAGTCTTGGAACGCAGGTCGGTAGCGTAGCCGAACATCTGAGCCAGAGGCACAAATGCGTTGACACGCTGGGTACCAGCCATAGCTTCCATGCCCTGGATCTGACCACGGCGAGCGTTCAGATCGCCGATAACATCGCCCAGATACTCATCGGGAACGATAACAGCAACCTTCATGATGGGCTCGGTGATGATAGGATCAGCCTTGCGCATAGCATCCTTGAATGCCATAGAACCAGCGATGGAGAAGGCCATTTCAGAGGAGTCTACCTCATGATAAGAACCATCCCACAGGGTGACCTTGACATCAACAACAGGATAGCCTGCCAGAACGCCAGCCTTCATAGCCCCCTGAATACCGTTGTCGATAGCAGGGATGTATTCCTTCGGGATAGCGCCGCCAACGATAGCATTGACGAACTCGTAACCCTTGCCGGCCTCGTTGGGCTCGATCTTGATCTTGACGTGACCGTACTGGCCCTTACCACCGGACTGACGTGCGTACTTGGTCTCCTGGTTGGCCTCCTTGCGGATGGTCTCACGGTAAGCAACCTGGGGTGCACCCACGTTTGCCTCAACCTTGAACTCACGCAGCAGACGGTCAACGATGATCTCCAGATGCAGCTCGCCCATACCAGCAATGATGGTCTGGCCGGTCTCTTCATCGGTGTAGGTCTTGAAGGTCGGATCCTCTTCGGCCAGCTTTGCCAGCGCAATGCCCATCTTCTCGTTACCAGCCTTGGTCTTAGGCTCGATGGCAACGCGGATAACGGGCTCGGGGAACTTCATGGACTCCAGAATGATGGGATGATTCTCATCACACAGAGTATCACCAGTGGTGGTGTTCTTCAGACCGACAACAGCAGCAATATCACCTGCATAGCAGCAGTCGATATCCTTGCGGTGGTTGGAGTGCATCTGCAGGATGCGGCCCATACGTTCCTTGTTGTCCTTCACGGAGTTGTAAACAGTAGTACCTGCCTCAACCTTACCGGAGTACACACGGAAGTATGCCAGCTTGCCAACGAACGGGTCAGTAGCGATCTTGAAGGCCAAAGCTGCGAAGGGAGCATCGTCGGAAGACGGACGAGTCTCCTGCTCTTCAGTCTCAGGATTTACGCCCTTGATGTCCTCAACATCGGTAGGAGCGGGCATATAGTCAACGATAGCGTCCAGCAGCTTCTGCACGCCGCGGTTCTTGTAGGAAGAGCCGCAGACGACGGGAACCAGAGTATTTGCAATGGTTTCCTTGCGGATAGCAGCCTTCAGTTCCTCACGGGTGATTTCCTCGCCCTCAAGGTACTTCTCCATCAGCTCTTCGTCGTTCTCGGCAACAGCCTCGACCAGAATGTTATGATACTCTTCAGCCTGCTCGACCATATCCTCGGGGATGGGCTCGGTGCGCATGTCGTTGCCCATGTCATCGTAGTAGACCTCAGCGTTCATATCGACCAGGTCAACGATACCACGGAAGGTATCCTCCTGACCGATCGGCAGCTGGATGGCCACGCCGTTGGCGTGCAGACGATCATGCAGCATCTTGATGCAGCGGAAGAAGTCAGCACCCATGGTGTCCATCTTGTTGACGTACACCATACGGGGGACTTTGTATTCATCAGCCTGACGCCAAACGGTCTCAGACTGAGGCTCGACACCACCCTTTGCGGCCAGAACGGTCACAGAACCGTCCAGAACGCGCAGAGAACGCTGAACCTCAACAGTGAAGTCCACGTGGCCCGGAGTGTCGATAATGTTGATGCGGTGACGATTCTTCTTGAACGCGACCGGATCCTTCTGGGTCTCGGAGTGAGACCAGTAGCAGGTGGTAGCAGCGGAAGTGATGGTGATACCACGCTCCTGCTCCTGAACCATCCAGTCCATGGTGGCACCGCCATCGTGAACCTCACCAATCTTATGGTTGATACCGGTGTAGTACAGGATACGCTCGGTAGTGGTCGTCTTGCCGGCATCGATATGAGCCATAATGCCGATATTTCTCGTCATCTGAAGAGAAACTTCTCTGGGTGTAGCCATGAAATTAACCTCCTACAGAATAGATCAATAACGGAAATGTGCGAAAGCCTTGTTAGCTTCTGCCATCTTGTGAGTGTCCTCACGCTTCTTCACGGCGTTACCAGTGTTGTTGGCAGCATCCATGATCTCAGCAGCCAGACGCTGTGCCATGGTCTTCTCACCACGGGTGCGGCTGTAGGCAGTCAGCCAGCGCAGACCCAAAGTCTCGCGGCGGGCGGGGCTGACCTCCAGGGGAACCTGGTAGTTAGCGCCACCAACACGGCGGGTCTTGCACTCGAGGCTGGGCATGATGTTCTCCATCGCCTTCTCGAAAGTCTCCAGAGGATCGTTGCCGGTCTTTTCCTGAATCATGGAGAAAGCTTCATAAACGATCTTCTGAGCGACGCCCTTCTTGCCATCCAGCATGACGCTGTTGACCAGGCGGGTGACCATCTTGGAATTGTAAATAGGATCAGCTAAGACATCGCGCTTAGCAATGTTACCTCTTCTAGGCATCTTTCTTCCCTCCTTCACAGAATGATATCATCGGTACTCGAAAGTAATAAAACTCCCGTTGTGTCACAAAGAGCTGACCTTACATAAACCGTTACCCTCCGCTTTTAAGCGGACTTGTTATTTATATAAAGGAAAGCCGTTTATGGCGGTTGTCCTCAATTACTTCTTTGCAGCACCGGCCTTAGGACGCTTTGCGCCGTACTTGGAGCGGGCCTGATTACGGCCTGCCACACCCTGAGTATCCAGGGTACCACGGATGATGTGGTAACGCACACCGGGCAGGTCCTTAACACGACCGCCACGGATCAGCACGACGGAGTGCTCCTGCAGGTTATGGCCGATACCGGGAATGTAAGAGGTGACCTCGATACCATTCGTGAGGCGGACACGAGCAACCTTACGCAGAGCAGAGTTAGGCTTCTTGGGGGTCATGGTACGAACTGCAGTGCAGACACCACGCTTCTGGGGGCTGCTCAGATCAGAGTACTGCTTCTTCTGAGAGTTATAAGTCTTCTGCAGAGCGGGAGCGGTGCTCTTGGTAGTCAGAACCTCACGGCCTTTGCGTACAAGCTGGTTAAAAGTAGGCATTTTGTTTCTCCTTTCTTAATGATGAACATCGGAAGCATTTTCCGACTTTTTTGCCGCACTATCCCCATGAGGGACGCGCAACAGTTATATAATACCTGCTTTGCAGCCGGATGTCAACAGTTTTTGCAAATTTTTTTGTATTTATTCCAGATTTTTTCTTTCGGGCAGTTTTTGGCAGAAAAAATGCCTTTTCCCTCCCCTGCTGCGACGTTTTTGCACGCAAAAACCGCCCCGCAGGCTTTCGCCCACGGAGCGGTTTTATTTAACTGATCAGATCCTGACGGATGCTGCGCTTACTGTGCGGCGGCAGCCAGCTCGGCTGCGACCTCGGCGTCGCGCTCAGCCTCACGGTTCTTCAGATCCTCACGCACCTCCGGCAGACCGGTACCGGCGGGGATCAGCTTACCGATGATAACGTTCTCCTTCAGGCCGGACAGCGGGTCGACCTTGCCCTTGATGGCGGCCTCGGTCAGCACGCGGGTGGTCTCCTGGAAGGAAGCGGCAGACAGGAAGGAATCGTTGGCCAGAGCAGCTTTGGTGATGCCCAGCAGCACCTGCTGGTACTCCACCAGCTTCAGGCCCTCTTCGCCTGCATCAATGCGCTTCTGCAGATCGGCATTGATGTTCTCCACCTCCAGACGGCTTGCCAAAGCACCGCCGATCAGGTTGGAGGAACCGGAGTCGGTCACGCGCACCTTGCGGCACATCTGACGGACGATGACCTCGATATGCTTATCGTTGATCTCAACGCCCTGCAGACGGTAGACCTTCTGGACCTCGTTGATCAGGTAGTTCTGCACGTCCTCCAGACCCTTGATGGCCAGAATATCCTGCGGGTACAGCACGCCCTCGCGGGTGATGATGTCGCCCTTCTCCACACGGTCGCCGGGCATCACGCGGGAATGCTGGGTGAACGGGATGGAGTAGCTCTTGACTTCCTCTGCGCCGTTCTCGTCCTTGCCGGTGACCTTGATGACCACGTTCTTCTTGGTGTCGTCCTGAGAGACCACACCGGAGATCTCACTCATGATGGCCATGCTCTTGGGACGGCGGCTCTCGAACAGCTCCTCAACACGGGGCAGACCCTGTGTAATATCCTCGGCAGATGCGATACCGCCGGTATGGAAGGTACGCATGGTCAGCTGAGTACCGGGCTCGCCGATGGACTCTGCGGCGATAACACCGACAGACTCGCCCAGACGGACCGGCTCGCCATTGGCCATATCGGAGCCGTAGCAGCGTGCGCAGACACCGGTCTTAGCACGGCAAGTCAGCAGGCTGCGGATCTTCAGGCGGGTGATGCCTGCGGCCTCGATCTCGTTGGCGTCATACAGGTCGATCATCTTGCCCTCGGGCACGATGACCTTTCCGGTGATGGGGTTGACCACATCGCCCACGGCAAAGCGGCCGATCAGACGCTCGCGGAAGCTCTCGATCTTCTCCTTGCCCTCGTGGATCTCAGAGACCCACAGGCCATCGGTGGTGCCGCAATCGATCTCGCGGACGATGACGTCCTGAGAAACATCGACCATGCGGCGGGTCAGGTAACCGGAGTCAGCGGTACGCAGAGCGGTATCGGCCAGACCCTTACGAGCACCACGGGCAGAAACGAAATATTCCAGAATGTTCAGACCTTCGCGGTAGTTAGCACGAATGGGCATCTCGATGGTGTGACCGGCGGTGTTTGCCAGCAGGCCGCGCATACCGGCCAGCTGCTTGATCTGGTTCATGGAACCACGAGCACCGGAGTCTGCCATCATATAGATCTCGTTGTCCTTGGGCAGGTTGTCTGCCAGAGCCTTGGAGACCTTATCGGTGGTAGCCTGCCAGATGGCGATGGTCTTGTTGTAGCGCTCGTTATCCGAGATCAGACCACGGTTGAACAGCTTGCCGACCTTAGCGATCTCCTTGTCGGCCTCGGCGATCAGCTCCTGCTTCTGGGGCGGGATCACAGCGTCGCACACAGCCACGGAGATAGCGGACAGGGTGGAATACTTGTAGCCCTGCGCCTTGATGGCATCCAGCATCTTAGCACACTTGCGGGTGCCGTTGCGGGTCATGCAGCGGGAGATGATCTCGGGCAGGGTCTTTTTGGTCACGCGGAAGCTGACCTCATACTCCAGCCAGTGCTCGGGGTCGGTACGATCCACATAGCCCAGATTCTGGGGGATGGGATTGTTGAAGATGATGCGGCCTGCGGTGGCATCCACCAGACCGGTGCGCTCCACGCCGTCAATGGTCATGGTGCGGCGCACCTTGATGGGGGCGTGCAGGGTGATAACGTGCTCGGCGTAAGCCATCAGAACCTCGTTCTCATCACGGAACACCTTGCCTGCGCCCTCGTCGTTCTCGCGAACGGTGGTCAGGTAGTAGCTGCCCAGGATCATATCCTGCGTAGGCACGGTAACAGGTGCGCCGTCAGAAGGCTTCAGCAGGTTGCCGGAAGCCAGCATCAGCATCTTGGCCTCACGGCAGGCATCCTCGCTCAGGGGCAGATGGACTGCCATCTGGTCGCCGTCGAAGTCGGCGTTGAATGCGGTACAAGCCAGCGGGTGCAGCTTGACTGCACGGCCTTCCACCAGCACGGGGTTGAAGGCCTGAATGCCCAGACGGTGCAGGGTAGGTGCACGGTTCAGCAGCACGGGATGACCCTTGATGACGGTCTCGAGGCTGTCCCAGACTTCGGGCTTTGCACGCTCGACCATCTTACGGGCGGACTTGATGTTGTTGGCAATGCCCTTTTCCACCAGATCCTTCATGACAAAGGGCTTGAACAGCTCCAGAGCCATCTCCTTGGGCAGACCGCACTGATCCATCTTCAGCTCGGGGCCGACAACGATAACGGAACGGCCGGAGTAGTCAACACGCTTGCCCAGCAGGTTCTGACGGAAGCGGCCCTGCTTGCCCTTCAGCAGATCGGAAAGGCTCTTCAGTGCACGGTTGTTGGGGCCGGTGACCGGACGGCCACGGCGGCCGTTGTCGATCAGGCTGTCCACAGCCTCCTGCAGCATACGCTTCTCGTTGCGCACAATGATGTCGGGAGCGCCCAGCTCCAGCAGACGGCGCAGACGGTTGTTGCGGTTGATGACGCGGCGGTACAGATCGTTCAGGTCGGAAGTGGCGAAGCGGCCGCCGTCCAGCTGGACCATGGGGCGCAGGTCAGGCGGCAGCACGGGCAGCACATCCATGACCATCCACTCGGGGCGGTTGCCGGAGATGCGGAAAGCCTCGACAACTTCCAGACGCTTGAGGATGCGCACGCGCTTCTGGCCAGAGGACTTCTCCACCTCGGCGGTCAGCTCAGCGCTCAGCTGATCCAGATCGATTTCCTTCAGCAGGGTCTGGACAGCCTCGGCGCCCATGGCAGCCTCGAACTCGTCGCCGTAGCGGTCGCACATCTCGCGGTATTCCTTCTCGGTCAGCAGCTGCTTCTTATCCAGCGGGGTCAGACCGGGATCGGTGACGATATAACTTGCAAAGTACAGCACCTTTTCCAGCAGGCGGGGGCTGATGTCCAGCATCAGGCCGATGCGGCTGGGGATGCCCTTGAAGTACCAGATGTGGCTCACAGGAGCGGCCAGCTCGATGTGACCCATACGCTCGCGGCGAACCTTGGCCTTGGTGACCTCGACGCCGCAGCGATCACACACCTTGCCCTTGTAACGGATGCGCTTGTACTTGCCGCAGTGGCACTCCCAGTCCTTGGTAGGTCCAAAAATGCGCTCGCAGTACAGGCCGTCACGCTCCGGCTTCAGGGTGCGGTAGTTGATGGTTTCGGGCTTTTTGACCTCGCCGTAGCTCCAAGCGCGGATCTGCTCCGGGGAGGCAAGGCCGATTTTAATGGAATCGAAAACGTTGTTTTCCATGAAACGAACCCTTTCTTAATCTCTAGTTGTTTCGATGATGACAGGCGGCATTTCTGTTATAGGATCACAGACGCTTCTCCCCTGCCGCAGCACGCGGCTAAGGGGTGAAGGCTGTATTATGAATCCAGATCAGAAATCTACTTCGTCAGAAGCAGCCGGAGCCTCGGCACCGGAGTTATCGTCCTCCAGCACAGAAGGATCATCGAAACCTGCATCGGCGTCCTTGATGTTGTAGTCAGTCAGCTCACTCTCCTGCACCACAGTCTCGGTGCCGGCAACATCACGCATATCAAAGCCGGTCTCTTCGTCGTCGAAGTTCTGGCGCATGTCGATCTCGTTGCCGTCCTTATCCTGCACGATCACGTCCATGCCCAGAGACTGCAGTTCCTTCAGCATAACGCGGAAGGACTCGGGGATGCCGGGCTGCGGGATGGGCTCACCCTTGACGATGGCTTCGTAGGTCTTGACACGACCCTCCACGTCATCGGACTTGACAGTCAGGATCTCCTGCAGGGTGTAAGCGGCACCGTAAGCTTCCAGTGCCCAGACCTCCATCTCGCCGAAGCGCTGACCGCCGAACTGAGCCTTGCCGCCCAGAGGCTGCTGGGTGACCAGAGAGTAGGGGCCGGTGGAACGGGCGTGGATCTTATCATCGACCAGGTGATGCAGCTTGAGGTAGTACATATAACCAACGGTAACGCGGTTATCGAACTTTTCGCCGGTACGACCATCGTAAACGGTGGTCTTGCCGTCACGATCCAGCTCGATCTTGGAGAAGTCGATGATGTGGCCCTTCTCACCCATGATCTTGGGGAGCTTGGTGGGATATGCAGGTGCATTCTCGCCGTGCCACATCTCGCGGGCGGTATCAAAGGTATCGCCGATGTCGTTCTCACGGGCAGAGTCAAAGACGGGGGTCATGACCTTGATGCCGCAGGCCTTGGCAGCGTAGCCAAGGTTGACCTCCAGCACCTGACCGATGTTCATACGGGAAGGCACGCCCAGCGGGTTCAGCACGATGTCCAGCGGAGTGCCGTCGGGCAGGTAGGGCATATCCTCCTGCGGCAGGATGCGGGAAACGACACCCTTGTTACCGTGACGGCCTGCCATCTTATCGCCGACGCTGATCTTACGCTTCTGGGCGATATAGCAACGGACGACCTCACGCACACCGGGCTGCAGCTCATCGCTGTTCTCCGGGGTAAAGACCTTGACATCCACAATGATGCCGTATGCGCCGTGGGGCACACGCAGAGAGGTATCGCGCACCTCGCGGGCCTTCTCGCCGAAGATGGCGCGCAGCAGGCGCTCCTCGGCAGTCAGCTCGGTCTCGCCCTTCGGGGTGACCTTACCGACCAGAATATCGCCGCTCTTGACCTCGGCGCCGATGCGGATGATGCCGCGCTCGTCCAGATCCTTCAGGGCATCCTCAGAAACGTTGGGGATGTCGCGGGTGATCTCCTCGGGTCCCAGCTTGGTATCGCGGCTCTCGGTCTCGTACTCCTCGATGTGGATGGAGGTGTACACATCCTCGCGCACGATCTTCTCGTTCAGCAGAACGGCGTCCTCGTAGTTGTAGCCCTCCCAGGTCATGAAGCCGATCAGGGCATTCTTACCCAGAGAGATCTCGCCGTTGCGCATTGCGGGGCCATCGGCCAGTACCTGACCGGCGGTGACGGTCTCGCCCACTTCCACAATGGGGCGCTGGTTGATGCAGGTGCCTGCGTTGGAGCGGGCAAACTTGATCAGAGAGTAATCCTCCAGAGCACCCTGCTCGTTGCGCACCACAACGTGGTCGGCATCGACCTTTTCCACAACGCCGTTGCTCTTGGCCAGCACAGCGGTGCCGGAGTCGGTAGCAGCCTTGTACTCCATACCGGTAGCAACAATGGGCTGCTGGGTGACCATCAGAGGCACTGCCTGACGCTGCATGTTAGAACCCATCAGAGCACGGTTACAGTCGTCGTTCTCCAGGAAGGGGATGCAGGCGGTAGCAACAGAGACCATCATGCGCGGAGAGACGTCCATGTAATCGACCTTCTCTGCGTCGATTTCCAGGATCTCGTCGCGGCGGCGGGCAGACACACGAGGACGGACGAAGTGCTTGCCTTCGTCCAGCGGCTCGTTGGCCTGTGCCACAACGTACTCGTCCTCCACATCGGCGGTCATATACTCCACCTCGTCGGTGACGACCTGCTCAATGAGGTTGTTGTTCTCGTCGTAGACCTTTTTGACCTTGCGGTAGGGGGCCTCCACGAAGCCGTACTCGTTGATCTTGGCGTAGGATGCCAGATAGGAGATCAGACCGATGTTGGGGCCTTCAGGGGTCTCGATGGGGCACATACGGCCGTAGTGGCTGTAATGGACGTCGCGGACTTCGAAGCCTGCGCGGTCACGGCTCAGACCGCCGGGGCCCAGAGCAGACAGACGGCGCTTGTGGGTCAGCTCAGCCAGAGGGTTGTTCTGATCCATGAACTGAGACAGCGGAGAGGAGCCGAAGAACTCCTTGATAGCCGCCACCACAGGACGGATGTTGATCAGTGCCTGCGGAGTGATGACGCTCTGATCCTGGCTCTGCAGGGTCATGCGCTCACGGATAACGCGCTCCATACGGGAGAAGCCGATGCGGAACTGGTTCTGCAGCAGTTCGCCCACGCTGCGGATACGGCGGTTGCCCAGATGGTCGATATCATCGGTGGTGCCGATGCCGTAGCCCAGACCGTTCAGGTAGTTGATGGAGGACAGGATATCGTCAATGGTGACGGTACGGCCGATGAGCAGGTCGTGATCCTTCTTCAGGCTCTCCATGACCTCCTCGGCGCTGGAAGCGTTATCAAGGATCTTGCGCAGTTCCTTGAGGCAGCAGCGCTCGTTGATGCCGCACTCCTTGACATTCACGCCCTTGAATGCGGGGTAGTAGTTGTCAATGATGGCCTGTGCGTCCACGCAGCCATTGGTGATGACCTTGACCTTGTGGGGCTGATCCTTCATGGGATCATCGATCTTCAGCACGACCAGATCCACGCCGGCGGCATCGATCTGCTCGGCCAGCTTGCGGTCGATCTTCTTGTCGGCCTCGATCAGGATCTCGCCGGTGAAGGGATCCACCACGTTCTCTGCCGCCACATGGTTCATGATGCGGCGTGCCAGAGACAGCTTTTTGTTCATCTTATAGCGGCCGAAACGGGACAGGTCGTACCGGCGCGGATCGAAGAACAGCATATCGATCTGGCTGGTAGCGGACTCCACCGTGGGGGGCTCGCCGGGGCGCAGCTTGCGGTAGACCTCCAGCAGGCCCTCCTCGCGGTTCTTGGTGGTATCCTTTTCCAGCGTGGCCAGAATGCGCTCGTCCTCGCCGAAATAGTTCAGGATATCCTCGTTAGAGGACAGGCCCAGTGCACGGCACAGCACGGTGACAGGCAGCTTGCGGTTCTTGTCGATACGGACATAGAACACGTTGGCGGCATCGGTCTCGTACTCCAGCCATGCACCGCGGTTGGGGTTCATGGTGGCACTATACAGGTCGTTACCGACTTTATCCTTGGCATGGCCGTAGAACACACCGGGAGAGCGGACCAGCTGGCTGACGATCGCGCGCTCGGCACCGTTGATGACAAAGGTGCCTGCGTCGGTCATCAGGGGGAAGTCGCCCATGAAGATCTCCTGATCCTTCACCTCGCCGGTCTCCTTGTTCAGCAGACGGGCGGTGACGCGCAGGGGGGCTGCATAGGTAACGTCGCGCTCCTTGCACTCCTTGATGCTATACTTCGGCTCCTTATCCAGCCGGAAGTCCACAAAGCTCAGTGCCAGATTGCCGGTGTAGTCCTCAATGGTGCCGATATCGTGAAAGACCTCCTTCAGGCCTTCGTCCAAAAACCACTGATACGAGTTCTTCTGCACCTCGATCAGGTTCGGCATACTGATGACTTCGTCGATGTGGGAGAAGCTCATGCGCTCGGTTTTGCCGAGCTTAACGGGCTTGACTTTCATCATAAAATCAACCACTCCTTACTTTTATATTCTACGGGATGTCGTATACGCGGGTCAAATTTGAGCAGACACACATAATTCGACCCGCGTCTTGTGGAACGTTCCGGCATTTTGCACAAACTTTTCGGGGCAAGCCCTCAAGCGACAGCCATTGAAGTTCCTTTTTTGGCGCACTAGTCCATTATGTGATACTAATGCAGTATACACCCGAAAACCCCTGTTGTCAAGCCATTTTTCAGTTTTTTGCCGAAATAAATTTAATTTTCGATTCATTTTAGAACGCCCGGCAGCGTGTAGTCGTTTGCTTGCCAAGTACTTGATTTTTTTATTTTGCACGTTCCTGTTCATAACACCCTTGTGCAATTTGTCTATCTTTACTCTTGTGCCCGGAAGTGTGACTTTTGCACTTCCCTGCCGCAAAAAAAGGCCGCTGCACAGAATGCCGTGCAGCGGCCTTGTCCTCTTATATGGAATGCTCACTCATCCAGATAATCCCGCAGCAGCTTTGCACGGCTGGGGTGACGCAGCTTGCGCAGTGCCTTTGCTTCGATCTGCCGCACCCGCTCCCGGGTCACGTTGAACTCCTTGCCCAGCTCTTCCAGCGTGCGGGCACGGCCATCCTCCAGACCAAAGCGCAGGGTGATGACCCGTTCCTCCCGGGGTGTCAGGCTTTTGAGGACGTGCAGCAGCTCCCTCCGCAGCAGCTGACGCCCGGCTTCGTCTACCGGGACACCGGCATCCTCGTCCTGAATGAAGTCCTCCAGATGGGCGTCCTCTTCCTCCCCCACCGGTGTTTCCAGACTGATGGGCTCCTGCGACAATTGCAGCAGCTCCCGCACCTTGTCCGGCTCCATATCCAGTGCGGCGGCGATTTCCTCCACGGTGGGCTCCCGCCCATTCTTGTGCAGCAGGTCACCTGCCGTTTTCTTGACCCGGTTGATGCTCTCCACCAGATGCACCGGGATGCGGATGGTTCGTCCCTGATCTGCAATGGCGCGGGTGATAGACTGACGGATCCACCAGGTTGCATAGGTAGAGAACTTGAAGCCCCGCTCCGGCTCAAACTTTTCCGCCGCTTTCATCAGGCCGAGGTTGCCCTCCTGAATGAGATCCAGAAAAGGCAGTCCCCGCCCGGCGTAGCGCTTGGCTACCGATACAACCAGCCGCAGATTTGCTTCGCTCAGGGAGCGGCGCGCATCCGCATCCCCTGCCCGGGCAGCCTTTGCCAGCGCCATCTCCTGCCCGGTGGTCAGCAGCGGCACCCGGCCGATCTCCTTTAAATAGGTCTTGACCGGGTCATCCAGCGCCACACCCTCCGAGGACAGCTCATTCTCCAACCTGCCGATCTGGGCATCATCCAGTACAGGCAGTTCGGCAGGCTCTTCTTCTGCCAGATGGACGCCCCGCTGTTCCAACGCCGCGTAAAGCTCGTCCAGCTGGGCAACATCAAAATCCACTTCCTCCATGGCACGGCTGATCTGCTCCGGGGTCAGGGTGTGACGGTGAGCCTTTGCGGCAAGGCTGCGGGCAAGTTCTTCCGTTTGCGACAATTTCTGCATGATTCCGGCTCCTTTTCTCTCCATCTCCAGCCGGAGGGAAAACAGGGCTCAGTCTTGTTCGGGCAGCGACCCCTGCTTTTTTTCGCGCATCGACTGAAGATACTGTGTAATCTCATCGCCGGACATTGCAGCAGCTTTGCTTGCAACCGGCATTCCCCGGGCGATTCTGTCCAGATACAAATGGATATCCTCCGGGGTGCAGTTCACATCGCTGTATTGTGCCGCAAGTCGGCTCAGTTCATTCAATGCTTCTTCGCTTGCAAATGCCCGCAGTGCCGTCAGGCTGAGCTCTACACCCTCCCGGCTGCAATTGAGCATTGCTTCGTATAGTTCCTTCTGCTGCGGCTGGATGAATTGCTCCGCCGTCAGCTGCTGTTTGGCCAGTTCCAGATAGCGCGGCTCCCGCAGGATGGCTGCCAGCAGCCGCTGCTGGGCGCTGGCAATGCCCAGCGCCTGACTGCCGCCTGCGCTGTACGGCACCTTGATCTGATCCATTTCACCGGAGCGCAGCAGCTCGCGGTTTTTCTCCCGGCGGTACTTGCCGCCCGCCCGCTTTGCTGCGGTGCCCAGCTGCGCCAGAATGGCGGTTTTGGAGATGTTAGTTTCCTCTGCCAGCCGTCCGGCGTACACCTCCTGCTCGGTGGGGTTAGAGCGCTCGGCCAGCATCTCCACAGCATCCTTTATATATTGCAGACGCTGCGCGTCCTGCGAGAGATCATACTGATCCCGCAGGCGCTTGAGCCGGAAGTCCAGCGCGTTGCCCACTCCATCCAGAAGCGCCTGAAAGCGCTCCGGACCGTATTTTTTGATATACTCGTCCGGGTCTTTTGCACCGGGGATCTGCAACACGCCCACCTTTACCGGACTGTTGCGGAACAGTTCCAGCGAGCGCAGGGTCGCCTTCTGGCCGGCCTCGTCCGAGTCGTAGCTCAGAATGACCTCATCGGCATACTCGCTGATGATGCGCACCTGCCCGGGGGTCAGGGCGGTGCCGCAGGCGCAGACGGCGGTGTCGATACCCGCCTGCTGCATGCTGATGACATCCATATAGCCCTCACACAACACGAACCGCCGGGAAGCGCTGCGTTTTGCAATTTGCATGGCAAACACCGTCTCGGATTTGTGGTAGACCAGCGTTTCCGGGCTGTTGACGTATTTGGGCTTGGAGTCGTCCATCACGCGCCCGCCAAAGGCTATGACATTACCGCGCAGGTCAAAGATGGGGGTCATGACGCGCTTCCAGAACAGACAGTAGATGCGCCCGGAGGGGCTGCGCTTGAACAGACCGCTGGCATCCAGCTCCTGCTGGTTGTAGCCCTTATCCCGCAGGTACTGGTACAGCGCCTGTCCATCGTTGGGAGCATAGCCCAGCCCGAACCGGACGATGGTCTTGTCGTCCAGCCCGCGCCGCCGCCAGTAGGCGCGCGCCTGCCGCGCTTCCTCCACGGTAGAGTTCAGGCATGCGTGGAAGAAGCGGGCGGCTTCCTTGTTCATGGAAAGCACCCGGCTGCGCAGACGGCCGGTCTTGTCGTCCTCCTGCGGCTCCGGCATCCCGGCGCGGGAGGCCAGCATCTTGATGGCCTCCCCGCTGCTGATATTGTTGATCTTCTTGACAAAGCTGATGGCATCTCCGGCTGCCTGACAGCCGAAGCAATAAAAGCTTTGGGTATCCGGGTACACATAGAAGGACGGCGTTTTTTCGCTGTGAAAAGGGCACAGACCGCCGTACAGCCGTCCCTTGCGCTTGAGCTGCACATAGCTGCCCACCAGTTCCACAATGTCGGTGCGGCGGGTGAGCTCCTCGATGTATTCGTGTGGGATCATGTTGTTTTAAACGACCTCTCCAGTTTTAAAGGACGTGCCATTTTTGGGGCACGAACAGTTCTTCAAAGGTGCGGATGGCAAACTCATCGCTCATACCGCTGATGTAGTCGGTGACGGCACGCTCCCGCCCCTCCTGATAAGCCAGCTGCACATAAAAGTTAGACATCTGATCCACATGGGTCAGGTAGTACTCGTACAGCTCGGCAATGAGCTTGTCCACCTTCTGCTCCTCGCGCTTGGCGTTTTTATCCACATACACGGTGGCGTACATGAAATCCCGCAGGGCGAGAAATGCCTCGTATTCCTCCGTGCCCATGCGGACATCTCCCTCGCTGTGGGTGAGAATGCTGTTGATCATGGTAGTGATGCGGGCAGATTTGTTCTGCCCCAGCACCGCCGTGCAGTCCTTGGGCAGGGTGGCAGCGTCCAGCACACCGGCGCGCACGGCGTCCTCGATATCATGGTTGACAAAGGCGATCTGATCTGCCAAGCGCACGATGCGCCCCTCCGGGGTAGCCGCCCATGTACCCTTGGTGTGGGTCACGATGCCGTTGCGCACTTCCCATGTCAGGTTAAGCCCCTCGCCGTCCTTTTCCAGCCGGTCCACCACACGCAAGCTCTGCATATAATGGTGAAAGCCGCCCGGGCAAAGGGTATTCAGCGCCTTTTCGCCCGCATGGCCAAAGGGGGTGTGCCCCAGATCGTGCGCAAGGCTGATAGCCTCCGTCAGATCCTCGTTCAGGCGCAGTCCCCGGGCGATGGTGCGGGCGATCTGCGATACTTCCAGCGTATGGGTCAGCCGGGTGCGGTACAGGTCACCTTCCGGCGAAAGGAACACCTGCGTTTTCTGCTTGAGACGCCGGAAGGCCTTGCAGTGCAGCACCCGGTCGCGGTCCCGCTGAAACACCGGGCGCAGCGGGTCCTGCGGCTCCGGCACGACTCTGCCGCGGCTTGTATCGCTGAAGGTCGCCCAAGGCGCAAAGGTGAGGTGCTCGATCTCTTCGGTTCTCCGGCGCACATCCATACAGATCCTCCTTTTGTTTTTTGGGCTTCTCCCCTCCCCTCTGCGCGCAGCCGATCCGAATTGCTGCGCTGCGGCAATTGTAGCACATCGGCCGTGTCGAAGGGGAAAGTTCGGTGTCGGTTTGCAAAAAAGACTTTGTTTTTCAAAACGGTGCGTAGAACGGGTCAGACACCGTTACCTGAGCGCTGCCCCGGGTCAGCTCCCGCAGCTGCTCCAGCAGCGGGGCTTCGGTGCGCTCCGGCATCTGCCAGCGCAGGGTGACGCGATCCGTAAACTCCGGCGGCGCCTGCTTTGCCCCGGCGGCATCAATGAGCAGGGACGCACGTTCGTAGAGGGCGTAGTCCACAGTCACCTGTAATTCCACCACGCTGCGCACCGTGACGACCTCGGCGTTTTCCAGTGCGCGGGCGGTGGCGGTAGTGTAAGCACGCACCAAGCCGCCGGTGCCCAGCAGCACCCCGCCAAAGTAGCGGGTGATCACCACGATCAGGTCAGTCAGGCCGCTGTGCTGCAGCACTTCCAGCGCAGGCGTACCGGCGGTCTTGGCCGGCTCGCCGTCATCGGAATAGCGTTCGCGGTTGCCCGCGCGCAGGCGGTAGGCATAGACGTTGTGCCGTGCGGTGCGGTTGGCCGCCCGCACCTGCTCCAGAAAGGCAACGGCGGCTTCCTCGCTGTCGGCAAAGGAGAGCTGTGCAATAAAGCGGCTCTTTTTCTCTTCATATTCGCCGGTGGCCGTGCCCCGGACGGTGCGGTAATCCTCCACGTTAGATCCTCCTGATAATAAGTCAAAATAAGTATAACACAAACGGGCACAAATAAAAAGACTGACGAAGCCTTGCAGCCCCGCCAGTCTTTTATAAGAAGAAAGCAGTTGATCACTTGGTAAAGATCTGGATCCACTGATGACCCCAAGTGCTGTTGCTGTTGTAGTAGTAGCCAACACTCATCTTGCGAGCCTCAGGATTCAGGATGTTAGCGCGATGGCCTTCGGAGTTCATCCATGCATTGACGACCTCTTCAGGAGAGACGCTGCCCCATGCGTCATTCTCGCCGGTGGGGGTATCGGTGACACCGTAGTCCTTCAGGACGGTGAAGCACTTGGAACCGTCAGGACGGACGTGGGAGTTCACAACGGCGATCTCCTCGGCACGGGTCTGTGCAGCGGCGGTCAGGTCGTCATTGCCCATTTCCAGAGCAGTCAGACCGTACTTTGCGCGTTGGGCATTGACCAGATCCAGAACTTCCTGACGGTAGTCCTCAGTGTGAGAATTTTCAGGGTAAGAGAAGATCAGCACCCAGTAGTTATTGTAGATGCCGCCCTCGTAGTAGCCCACGCTCACGGTGGTAGCATCGGCGTTCAGGATACGCTCGCGGGTAAAATCGGTAGCCATCCACTGATCCATTGCAGCGTCGGGAGTGGAGCAGCCAGCCATATAGTTCTCGCCGATGGAGACATCGCTGATGCCGTTCTCTGCCAGAACGGTGAAATCGCGCTGACCGTTGGGGCGGACGTAGGAGTAAGAAACTGCCAGCTCCTCGGCACGTTCCATCGCAACAGCGTTATGGCTGCTGTCGCCCAGAGCAACGGGAGCCAAACCAGCCTGTGCACGCTCGTTATTGACCAGTGTCAGGAAGCTGCGCTGGTAAGCGTCTTCTTCAAAGTAAGAGTTCTCTTCTTCCACAGAAGCGGTAGCAGGCACGGTGGCCTGTGCGGCATTTGCGGTGACGGGCTTGAAGCCTGCAAAGCCAAAAACCACAGCCAGCGTCATAGCAGCTGCTGCGATATTCTTTACGGTACTCATTGCACGCTTCATAAGATTGCCTCCGGTCTGTTGCCTTATGCAGTGTGATGTTGGATTTTACAACTTGTTTGCAACTCTGTTGTATCACATCTGCAACTCTTGTGTCACAAGAATATCACAAAAACGTACAGACGTCAAGAGGTCCAGAGGCCATTTTGCAGAAAAAATACAGATATTTTAAAATTTCCCTGCACTTTTATCGCAACCCAAGCGTAACAAACAGTCCGAAAACGTTACAGTTATGTTGCGTTTCTCCCCAAAATCAGCCGAGTGCAACAGACTCTGCACACTTTTTGGGGCATTCGAGTGCGTTTTGTTTTGTATATTTCTGTATTTATATGCACTTATTTGCATAATAGAGTTTCTGTGTACGCTTTTGTGGCGCCACTCCGTATTCCCTTCTCTGCTCCTATCCCACGGAAAGCAAATTGGAGCCGCTGTGCAGTATCCGGCACAACAGCTCCATCATTAAAAAGCATAAAAAGAGGCCGCCGCACAAGCTTGTGCAACGGCCTCTCACAATTCAGGCTATGTTATTGAACGATGCTCAGGGGCAGGCGATCACAGAGCAGCCTTTGCTGCCTCGATCTGCTTGATGAGCTCGGGCACGACCTTGAACAGATCGCCCACGATGCCGTAGTCAGCAACACCGAAGATGGGAGCACCCTCGTTCTTGTTGACAGCGATGATGCACTCAGAATCCTGCATACCGGCGGTGTGCTGGATGGCACCGGAGATGCCCAGAGCAACATAGATCTTGGGGTGCACGGTCTTGCCGGTCTGACCGACCTGATGGTCAGCGGTCATCCAGCCTGCATCGGTGACGGCACGGGATGCGCCCACAACGCCGCCGCCCAGAGCGGCTGCCAGCTGCTCGGCCAGCTCGATGCCCTTGTTGACATCCTTGCTGATGCCGCGGCCAACGGAGACGATGACGTCTGCGCCGATCAGGTCAACCAGCTTCTCAGCGGCCTTCTCCACGCTCAGAACTTCGGTCTTGATGTCCTCAGCGGTCAGGCTGAAGGCGGGCTTGACGATCTGGCAGGCATCAGCCTTGGCCTGATCGAAGGGAGCCTTCTTCATAACGCCGGGACGCACGGTGGACATCTGCGGGCGGAAGCGGGGGCAGATGATGGTAGCCATCAGATGGCCGCCGAATGCGGGACGGGTCATCTTCAGGTTGCGGTCTTCCATATCGAACTTCTGCTTGGACAGGTCGATGGTGGAGCTCTCCTTCAGGAAGTCGATGTACTTTGCAGTATCGATATCCAGATGGGTAGCGTCAGCGGTCAGGCCGGTGTGCAGACGGGCTGCGCAGCGGGGGCCGAGGTCGCGGCCAATGTTGGTAGCGCCGATCAGCAGCACCTCAGGCTTGTACTCGTTGACCATATCGCACACGACCTTTGCGTATGCGTCGGTGGTGTAATCCTTCAGCAGGGGGCTCTCACAGACCAGAACCTTGTCGGCACCGTAGCCGCCCAGCTCCTTGGCAATGCCCTCCACGTTGTCGCCCAGCAGCAGGCCGGTGACTTCGCAGCCCAGCTCGTCGGCCAGCTTACGGGCCTCGCTTACCAGCTCGAAGTCAGTGGACATCAGTGCGCCCTGGCGCTGCTCGCAAAAGACCCATACGCCCTTATATTCGTTAAAATCAGCCATTGTAATCCTATGCTCCTTTCATCAGATCAGGTGCTTCTTGGCCAGGATGCCAGCCAGCTGGGCAGCAACATCGTCGCCCTGCAGCATGGTGCCTGCGCCCTTCTGCGGAGGAGTGAAGGACTTAAAGACGTTCGTCGGAGAACCCTTCAGGCCAATGGTGTCCACCTCGATCAGCGGATCGTCCTTCAGTGCGTTGTAGTCGAACACTTCCATGGGCTTGTCGTAGCAGGTAAAGATGCCGTTCACGCTCATGTAGCGGGGGTCGTTCAGCTCCTTGATGCAGGTCAGCAGGCAGGGAGTCTGCACCTTGACCATCATGTAGCCGTCCTCCAGCATACGCTTCACAGTCAGGGTATTGCCGTCCTTCTGGATGTCGGCAACGTAGGTGACCTGCGGCAGATGCAGCTTTTCAGCGATCTGGGGGCCGACCTGCGCGGTATCGCCATCAATTGCCTGACGGCCGCAGAACACAACGTCCTCGGGGCCAACACCGATCTTGTTGACGGCAGCAGCCAGGATCTGGCTGGTTGCAAAGGTATCGGAACCGCCGAACTCACGGCCAGAGACCAGAACGGCCTTATCAGCGCCGCGGGCCAGCAGCTCACGCAGCATGCCCTCTGCCGGCGGGGGACCCATGGTGACAACAACGACCTCACAGCCGGTGGCGTCCTTCAGCTTCAGGGCGGCCTCCAGGGCGTTCAGGTCATCGGGGTTGGTGATGGTTGCCATGGATGCACGATCCAGAGTGCCATCGGGCTTGACGGACACCTTGCCGGAGGTATCAGGAACCTGCTTTACACAAACAATTGCTTTCATTGTAACTCTTGCCTCCCTTACTTCAGCAGCGCGCCGGAAATGACCATCATCTGCACTTCGCTGGTGCCCTCGTAGATCTCGGTGATCTTGGCATCACGCATCATGCGCTCGATGGGGTAGTCACGGGTGTAGCCGTAGCCACCGAACAGCTGCAGGCAGCGGCGGGTCACATCGCTTGCGGTGCGGGCTGCGATCAGCTTAGCCTGTGCAGCCTCGACGCTGTAACGAACCTTTGCGCCATCCATAGCCTGCTGCTTCTTCAGAGCGGCAGCATAAACCAGATACTTCGCAGCCTCAACACGAGCCTTCATCTCAGCCAGCTCAAACTGGGTGTTCTGGAAAGCAGCGATGGCACGACCGAACTGCTTGCGCTCCTTGACGTAAGCAATGGTCTCCTCCAGAGCGCCCTCGGCGATGCCCAGAGCCTGAGAAGCAATGCCGATACGGCCGCCATCCAGCGTAGCCATAGCCAGCTGGAAGCCCTTGCCGCGCACGCCCAGCATACGATCCTTCGGGATGCGGCAATCCTCAAAGATCAGCTCGCAGGTAGAAGAACCGCGGATACCCATCTTGTCCTCTGCCTTACCAACAGAGAAGCCCGGGTCGGTGCGCTCCACGATGAAAGCGGAGCACAGCTTGGTGGGACGGCCGCGCTTATCCAGCACGTTATCGGTAACGGCGATGACGATGAACACATCGGCAAAGCCTGCGTTGGTGATGAAGATCTTGGAGCCGTTCAGCACCCAGCAGTCATCCTCTTCCTTGGCAATGGTCTGCTGACCCTGTGCATCGGTACCTGCGCCCGGCTCGGTCAGGCCGAAAGCGCCCAGCCACTCGCCGCTGCACAGCTTGGGCAGGTACTTAGCCTTCTGCTCGGGGGTGCCGTTCTCGTAAATAGGAGCAGCGCACAGGCTGGTGTGAGCAGAGACGATGACACCGGTGGTGCCACAGACCTTGCTCAGCTCCTCCACGGCCATGACGTAGGACAGCACATCGCCGCCTGCACCGCCGACCTCAGTCGGGAAATAGATGCCCATCATGCCCAGCTTGCCCATCTTTTCGACGGTCTCCTTGGGGAAGTATTCCTCTGCGTCAACCTTCTTTGCCAGAGGCTTGACTTCGTTCTCAGCAAACTCGCGGTACATTTTCTGCACCATCTGCTGCTGCTTGGACAGAGTAAAATCCATCGCTATATCCTCCTAACAGGTCTTTTTTCATTTACCGGAATAGCCCGGTGCAAACAAATTCCTCCCGGCCGCTTTCCCCGCAGCCGGGAGAAATGTTTATCAGAACTTACAGCTGGTCAACAGGGGTCTTGGTGCGGTCTGCGTTGTAAACGTAGAAGCCCTTACCGGTCTTGCAGCCCAGATTGCCGCCGCGCACCATCTTGCGAATCAGCGGGCAGGCACGGTACTTGCTGTCGCCGGTCTCGTTGTACAGCACGTCCATGATGGCCAGGCAGATGTCCAGACCAATGAAGTCGCCCAGTTCCAGGGGTCCCATGGGGTGGTTAGCACCCAGCTTCATGGCGGTGTCGATGCCGGCGATATCGGAAACACCCTCCATCTTGATGAAGGCAGCCTCGTTGATCATGGGGATCAGGATGCGGTTGACCACAAAGCCGGCAGCCTCGTTGACCTGAACAGGGCTCTTGCCGATGGCAACGGAGATCTCCTTGATCTTCTCAACGGTCTCGGCGGGGGTGTTGCAGCCGGCGATGACCTCGATCAGCTTCATGCGGTCTGCGGGGTTGAAGAAGTGCATACCGATCAGGGGACGGGTCAGACCCTTGCCGATCTCGGTGATGGACAGAGAAGAAGTGTTGGAAGCGAAGATGCACTCGGGCTTGCAGATCTTATCCAGCTCGCCGAAGGTGGTCTGCTTGACCTTCATATCCTCGAAAGCAGCCTCAACGACCAGATCGCAGTCTGCGCACAGATCTTCCTTCAGGCCCGGGGTGATGGCGGCGACGATCGCGTCAGCCTTTTCCTGAGTCATCTTTCCCTTTGCAACCAGCTTCTCGTAGCCCTTCTTGATCTTTGCCAGACCATTCTCGGCCCACTCCTGCTTGATGTCGCACAGAGCAACGGTGTTGCCCTCAACCTGTGCAAATGCCTTTGCGATGCCCTGACCCATAGTGCCAGCGCCGATAACACCGATCTTCATAGGAAATCTCTCCTTTAATATCAAAAATTATGTAATGGATTAGTTGTTGGTGAACACTGCCTTGGGCTTCGGCTTCTCACGGGACAGGAAGCAAGCCATGCCCTCCTGCTGATCGTGGGTCTCGAAGCAATCGCCGAACAGCTTCTCCTCGACCTCAACAGCCTTCTCGATGGGCAGGCTGATGCCGTCGTTCATTGCCTTCTTACAGTTTCGCACAGCAATGGGAGCGTTCTTTGCGATCTTGCCTGCCAGCTTCAGGACGTTCTCCATCAGCTCAGCCTGCGGATACACGGCGTTGACCAGACCGATGCGGTAAGCCTCGTCAGCCTTGATGTTCAACGCAGAGTAGACCAGCTGCTTTGCCATGCCCATACCGACCAGACGAGCCAGACGCTGGGTGCCGCCGAAGCCCGGGGTGATGCCCAGACCCACTTCCGGCTGGCCGAACACAGCGTTGTCAGAGCAGATGCGGATGTCGCAGCTCATTGCCAGCTCGTTGCCGCCGCCCAGTGCAAAGCCGTTCACGGCTGCAATGACGGGGATGGGGAAGCTCTCGATCATCAGGAACACATCATTGCCCAGCTTGCCGAAGGCCTCGCCCTCTGCCTTGGTCATGGTGCTCATGGAACCGATATCAGCGCCTGCCACGAAGCTCTTGTCGCCTTCGCCGGTCAGAACGATGCAGCGGACAGTCTCCTGATCCACAGCCTCAAATGCAGCCTTCAGGTCAGCCAGAACCTCGGGGTTCAGGGCATTCAGTGCCTTGGGACGGTCGATGGTGATGATCTCAACTGCGCCCTGCACCTCGGTTTTTACAAATGCCATTGTGAAAACCTCCTATTCAAATCTTATCAGTTATCATAAACAGCCCCCGGGCCAGAGCAGGCTCTCCGGTTCCTCCCCTGCCCGGGTCTGTCATTCAGTCAGGATCTCCAGTAATGGAGCTTAGTCCATCTCAACGATGGTAGCGCAGCCCATGCCGCCGCCGATGCACAGGGTAGCCAGGCCCTTGTGAGCACCACGGTGCTTCATAGCATACAGCAGGGTGACCAGGATACGAGCACCGGAAGCGCCGACCGGATGGCCCAGAGCGATGGCGCCGCCGTTGACATTCAGCTTATCCTTATCGAAGCCCAGAGCCTCGCCGACAGCGATGGACTGTGCTGCAAAGGCCTCGTTTGCCTCGACCAGATCCATATCAGCAACGCTCATGCCGGTCTTAGCCATGACCTTCTTGGTAGCAGCGATGGGGCCCAGACCCATGACCTCGGGCTCAACACCTGCCAGAGCACCTGCGACCCAGGTAGCCAGAGGCTTCACGCCCAGCTCCTTGGCCTTCTCCTCGCTCATGATGACCAGAGCAGCAGCGCCGTCGTTGATGGCAGAGGAGTTTCCAGCGGTCACGATGCCGTCCTTGGTGAAAGCGGGCTTCAGCTTTGCCAGCACTTCGGGAGCGCTCAGACGGGGGCCTTCATCGGTATCAAACACGGTGTCACCCTTCTTGCCCTTGATCACAACGGGAACGATCTCGTCCTTGAAAGCGCCGTCCTTGATGGCCTTGTCAGCCTTCAGCTGGCTGTTGTATGCGAACTCGTCCAGCATCTCACGGGTGATGGGGCTGTAGCCGTACTTCTTCTGATAGGTCTCGTTGGTGCAGACGTTCTCAGCGGTCATGCCCATGTGCTTGTTGAAGCCGCAGGCATCCCACAGGGCATCGTTGACCATGGTATCCACGATCTCGCTCTTGCCCATAGGAGCGCCCATGCGGTAGCCGTAACGAGCCTTCTGCAGTGCGAAGGGAGCCATGTCCATGTTCTCCATGCCGCCTGCGACCACGATGTCAGCATCGCCTGCCTCGATCATCTGAGCAGCCATGTTCACGCAGTTCAAACCGGAGCCGCAGACCACGTTGACGGTAACAGCGGGGGTCTCGATGGGCAGGCCAGCCTTCAGGGCAGCCTGACGAGCGACGTTCTGGCCCAGACCAGCCTGAATGACGCAGCCCATGTAAACATGATCGACCTGCTCGGGCTTGACGTTTGCACGGTCCAGAGCCTCCTTGATGACGATGGAGCCCAGCTCAGCAGCGGGAACGTTGGCCAGAGTGCCACCGAACTTGCCGATAGCGGTGCGGCATGCAGATGCGATAACGATCTTTTTCATGTGAATAGCCTCCTGAATTGTGTATGTGTGTTACTTATCGGTTACCCATTTATCAAAACGCCCTGCGGCATTTTTGCGGTATCAGGTCTCTTCCCTCTCCCGGAGTTGGGCGTATTTTTCGTTGACGGCTTTTTCCACATTGGGTGTAACGAACTTGCTGATGTCACTGCCGTAATACGCTGCTTCCTTTACAATGGTGGAGGAAAGATAACTCCATTTGATGCTGGTGGCCAGAAACATGGTCTCGATGCCGGGCATCAGTGCGTGGTTGGTTTGCGCAAGCTGGATCTCGTTTTCAAAGTCCGTTACCGCCCGCAGCCCGCGCACCATGACGGATGCGTGGCGCTTTTTTGCGAACTCCACGGTCAGGCCGTCGAAGCCTTCCACAGTCACGTTGGGGATGTTCTTGCAGCATTCCTGCAGCATAGCCACCCGCTCCTCCACTGTGAACAGCGGATGCTTGGCGCTGTTGATCAGCACCGCCACAATGAGGTGGTCGTTGATCTTTGCTGCGCGCTTGATGATATCAAGATGTCCCTTGGTGACCGGATCGAACGACCCGGGATAAACTGCTGTTGCCATCGGTCAGTGTCCTCCTTGTGCGCTGTAATTACTAAGCGCGATGTGGTTCTGCCATGATAGCACTTTCCAGCTTTGGGTGCAACCTGTAACTGCTGCGGTGCGTTTTATCGTTAAATTTTAAACGAATCATCCCGCACTGCTCCGCAGTTGCTTCCCACGCTATTAGTAAAGCACATCGTCAAAATTTTATCAAGACTTTTTCTCAAATTTTTTGTTTTTTACGTACCAAACAATCCCCACATAAAGCTCCAAAAACTGTTCATTATGCCATACCGGCTGTTTTTTAGCCAAAACTATTGATTCTGCACTTTGTTAATGTTATAACTAAGTTGAGCTGTTCTGCGCAGGGCACAGCACACACTGCTGCCTTGTTTATAAGGTTACCACACAGATGTGGCAAAACGGTGTGCATTCCGCAAAACAGGCGTAAAACAGCTGCATAATTTGTCCGCACAGAATTGTTTACAATTCTTTTATGTATTTTAAGAGAGGATGGTTTATAATGGATTGCAAGGAACTGTACGCACAGAAGCTTATGACTGCTGCGCAGGCTGCCGCTCTGGTCAAAAGCGGCGACTGGGTGGACTACGGCTGGGCTGTGAACACCCCTGTGGCCGTGGATGCCGAGCTGGCAAAGCGTCTGCCGGAGCTGGAAGGGGTCAACTTCCGGGGCGGCATCCTGATGTGGGTGCCGGAGATCTTCCAGATCGACGACCCTGCTGCCCACATGACCTGGAACAGCTGGCACATGGGCGGCATTGAGCGCAAGGCCATTGCGCAGGGCTTCTCCTTCTACTCCCCCATCCGCTACTCCGAGCTGCCCCGCTACTACCGCGAGAGCAGCGACCCCGTGGATGTGGCAGTATTTCAGGTGACCCCTATGGACGAGCACGGCTACTTCAACTTCGGCCTCAGCGCTTCGCATCTGGGTGCCGTGTGCGAAAAGGCCAAGAAGATCATCGTGGAGGTCAACGCCAATATGCCGCGTTGCCTTGGCGGCATGGAGAACTGCGTACACGTTTCTCAGGTAAGCGGCATTGTGGAGGGCGCAAATCCCCCCATCGGCCAGATGGCAGCTGCCGGTGCCGCTACTGAGGTTGACCTGAAGGTAGCCAACCTCATCGTGCCGCAGATCCCCAATGGTGCCTGCCTGCAGCTGGGCATCGGCGGTATGCCCAACGCCATCGGCGGGCTGATCGCACAGAGCGACCTGAAGGATCTGGGCGTGCACACCGAGATGTATGTGGATGCCTTTGTGGATATTGCCAAGGCCGGCAAGATCAACGGCAGCCGCAAGCAGTTGGACAAGGGTCGTCAGGTCTATGCCTTCGGTGCCGGCACTCAGAAGATGTACGATTACCTGAACGATAACCCGGAGTGTATGTCTGCCCCGGTGGACTACACCAACGACATCCGCAGCATTTCCGCACTGGACAACTTTATTTCCATCAACAATGCCGTGGATATCGACCTGTTTGGTCAGGTGAACGCCGAGAGCGCCGGTGTGAAGCACATTTCCGGCGCAGGCGGTCAGCTGGACTTCGTGCTGGGCGCATACCTTTCCAAGGGCGGCAAGAGCTTTATCTGCCTGTCCTCCACCTTCTTTAATAAAAAGACCGGCCAGCTGGAAAGCCGCATCCGTCCCACGCTGGAGAATGGCAGCATTATTACCGACACCCGCGCCAACGTGCACTACCTGTGCACCGAATATGGCTGCGTGAACCTGAAGGGCCTGACCTCCTGGGAAAAGGCTGAGGCTCTGATCAGCGTGGCACACCCGGACTTCCGTGAAGAGCTGATCCGCGAGGCTGAAAAGCTGCACATCTGGCGCAGAAGCAACAAAATTTAATAAGCGCTGCGGGTATTCCCGCTGCCCGCAGCAGGAATGGAGTTTGTCATGATGGACAAAAAGCCGCACATCAAACCGTATCTCTATGGGATGCTCGCAGGGTTTGGTGCCATTGCACTGAGCATCATCTTCTTTTTCCTCATTTACCGCTTTGACGGCTTTGGCTCGGCTATCTCTACCCTGACCGGCATCCTGATGCCCTTTATCTACGGTGCTGTCATTGCCTATCTGCTCAAGCCTGTGTGCAATAGCATCGAAAACTTTCTGCGCCGGTTTATCCCGGAAAAGATGAACGGTCTGATCAATGCGCTGTCCGTGGCGCTTACCATCCTGTTCGGGCTTTTGCTGGTGTATGCGCTGGTCATGATGATCGTACCGCAGCTCATTACCAGCGTGACTACCCTGTATTACACCGCGCAGGCCAACATTACAAAGTTCATGAACTGGGCAAACCATCTGGAGTTTATTGAGAATAACGAGCAGATCATGGAGCTGCTCAACTCGGCCTACGCCGCCCTGAATACCAATCTGGACACATGGAACACATGGCTCAAGAACACCCTGCTGCCCTCCATGCAGAACATTGTGAGCGGCGCAGCCATCGGTGTGCTGAACGTGGTGACGGTGGCCAAGAACCTGATCATCGGCATCATCGTGGCGGTGTATATGCTGGCCAGCCGCAAGCGGTTCGTGCAGCAGGGCAAGCTGGTGCTGCACAGCATCGTCCGCCCCCGCTGGGCGCAGCTGATCACCGAGGAAGTGAAGTACGCAGACAAAATGTTCGGCGGTTTCATCAACGGCAAGATCATGGATTCTGCCATCATCGGCGTGCTGTGCTATATCGGCTGTCTGGTCTTTAAGTTCCCCAGTGCGCTGCTGGTGTCGGTGATCATCGGTGTGACCAACGTGATCCCCTTCTTCGGCCCCTTCATCGGTGCCATTCCCGCCACGCTGCTCATTCTCATCCAGAACCCCATCAAGGCGCTGTGGTTCGTGCTGTTCGTGCTGGTTTTGCAGCAGCTGGACGGCAACATCATCGGACCCAAAATTCTGGGCAACACCACCGGCCTTTCCAGCTTCTGGGTGCTGTTCGCCATCCTGCTGTTTGGCGGCCTGTGGGGCTTTGTAGGCATGATCGTGGGTGTGCCGCTGTTCGCCGTTATCTACGACGTCATCAAAAAGCTGGTCATCCACGGCTTGCAGCGCCATCAGGAGCTGACCCTGCTGAACAGCTATCACGACCAGTTCGGCGACCCTGCAGACGATGCAGCCGCACAGCCTGCTGCACCGCAACCTGCTGAAAACCAGTAAACCTTCCCTGCCCCGCACCAGAACACTTCCGATGCGGGGTATTTTTTAATCATATTACAAATTATAAATCGGAATTTGTGAAGGAGGAACATACTATGAATATAGGGTTTTGGCTATGTGGAGTTTTGGTTATTCCATTTGTGATTATAGGAGTGTTATTTGCAATATTTAAAGAAAAGGCGGCTAAATTTGTTTCGGGATTTAATTCATTACCGAAAGAAGAACAGGCATTGTATGATAAAGCTCATATTTCTCGTGATATAAAAAATCAGTGTTTTACATGGGCTGGCATAATGTTAGTAGGAGCAGTGTTGTCTTATTTTTTAACACCATATATGGCTATTCCGGCTTTTATTATTTGGCTCGTTTTATTTTTCAAAGAGGTTCACTTTGACACGCACAAAGCATTTGAAAAATATTTATTAAAATAAATTCCAGTTTATACAGCAAGACCCCCGCCTTATGTTCCGGGAAGGGACACAGGGCGGGGGTCGTTTATTGCTTTGATTCAGATTTCAGCTCAGTCCAGCGGCTGAGAGGGCTTCCAATCCTTATAGTTCTCGTACCGGCTCTCGCGGACCTTGTGGTGAGACCACACTTCGTCAGCGGTGGGCTGCCAGTCGGCAGCGTAAGCCTTGCACTTCTCGGACAGGTGCTCGACGCTTTCCGGGGACTGCAGGTCGGTGCTGTGGGCACCGGTCTCGTGCACCATCTTTTCCAGCAGCTCCGGGTTTTCCAGCATCGGGCAGGGACGCAGATGGTTCTTGTTGAAGGGCTGACCGTTGTGGTAAGCCATGAACAGCGGGCTGTGCAGAATTTCCAGAATAGACTGGTCGTGGATATTGGCGTTGGAGTAGTGGATGAACACGCAGGGCTCGGCGTCACCGGCAGAGTTGATGTGGAAGTAGTTGCGGCCGCCGGCGATGCAGCCGCCCACGAACTCGCCATCGTTCTGGAAGTCCATGGGGTAGAACGGGATATCGCACGCAGAAGAACGCAGATAGCGGATACGGTCGATCATATACTTGCGCTGCTCCGGGGTGGGCATCAGCTCCGGGGCGGCCTCGTTGCCCACGGGCATATAGTGGAAGTAGAAGCCGAAGTGTGCCCCCTTCTCGCAAAGGAACCGCATGAACGCGTCGTTGGTAACGGCTTCAATGTTCTGGCGGGTGTAGCAGATAGAAGTACCAAAGATAATGCCGTACTTTTTGAGCAGGTCCATGGCGTGCATCACAGCGGCATAGTGGCCTTCGCCGCGGCGGGCATCGTTGGTCTCCGGGGTGCCCTCGATGGACAGCATAAAGGCGATATTGCCCAGACGCCGCACTTCTTCACAGAAGGGCTCATCGATGAGGGTGGAGTTGGTGTAGATGGCAAACTGCACATCGTTGTGCTTTTCCGCCAGCTTGAGCACATCCTTCTTGCGCACCAGCGGCTCGCCGCCGGTCAACATATACAGGTACACGCCCAGCTCCTTGCCCTGCGTGACGATCTTGTCCATGTCCTCAAAGCTGAGGTTGTTCTTGTGGCCGTACTCGCCTGCCCAGCAGCCCACGCAGTGCATATTGCAGGCAGAGGTGGGGTCGAACAGGATCAGCCAGGGGATGTTGCACTGGTACTTGACGCGGTTCTCGCGGATGGTCTTGGTGCCGCGGAAGAAGGCTTCGTAGCCCAGATTCAGCGCGGTGGTACGCGCCACATGGGGGTCGGTCTGATCCAGCACGCAGTTGATAAGTTTCGTCCATTTGCTGTCGGGGTCGGTCAGTACCTTTTTGGCGTTCTCGTAGGTCTCATCGCTGAAGCCGCTGCCGTAGAACTGCTTTGCAACATCTACCAGCTGGGTCATCGTCTTTTCACGGTCTTGCTCGGCGTGGGAAAGCGCCACGTCCACTATTTTACCAAGCGCAGCACGCTGCATCTTGTGGGTCAGATTCTCAAGAGATGTATTCATAGCTTTTTCCTCCCGAAATGATTCCTTTGGAAATTCTTATTTTGCTTGACCACATCCTACCACTTTGCGTGTTTTTCTACCATAAACAGAAAATACGCCGTGATGGAAAACCCATCACGGCGTACCCTTTGATAAAATTTTATTGAAGCCACTCGGATAAAAAGCGCTTCATTCCTCTATTTTCAGGCTGCCGGTGCTCAGGCGGCACAGTGCCCGGCGGAAATCTCCGTGGATCATGGTGCTCACGCGCTCCACCATCTTCTTGGGGTCGCCTTTCATATCCCGGCGGATCCATTCCAGCGTCATGCCCACCAGTGCATACTTGTAAAAATCGACAACAAACTGTTTATCCTCATCCTGCACGGTAATATCGTGGCACTCGCGGTCTGCAAAGTCCTTCAGGATGGGGTCCAGCAATCTATAAAGGTACTGCTCCACCTGTTCCCTGCCCACCGAGCGGTAAACGTTGAGCACAAGGGTCTTGTTATCCTGCAGCTGGTGCAGAACGTCCAGATAGGCTTCGCTCCATGTACCAAAGCCCCGGCGGCCTTCCATCGCCTTGGCGGCATCCTCTGCAAGGATCCAGTCCACCAGATCGTAAATATCCTTGAAATGGTAATAAAAGGTCATGCGGTTGACCCCGCAGTCCTCGGTGATATCGTTGATCGTGATCTTGTTCAGGGGCTTTTCCAGCAGCAGCTTCTTCAAAGATGCCTCCAGTGCCCGTTTTGTCGTTTGTGACACAAAAACCCATCCTTTCCTGGCAGACGCCTCTGCCGTTTACAGTAGATCTGTGAATGATACCCCATGATTTATTTTACCGCAAAATACGACCTTATTTCAAGTAAAGATTCTTACCTTTTTATGAAGTTTGTGTGTGCGCTGCCCGCCCCGAAAGTGCTGTTTTTGCATTATATCTGCCCAAAATAAGACAAAAGTCTTGATTTTCTCACAGCGGTTGCTTAGAATGAATAAGAAGCAGAATTTTATGCAGTGCATACCTGCCGAGGGAGGGTTATTATTATGATGAAAACCATTGGGTTTTTAGGCTGTGGAAACATGGGCGGTGCCATTGCCCGCGCTGTGTGCAAGGCTACTGATCCTGAGAATGTATTTCTGGCCAACCGCACGGCGGCGAAAGCCGAGGCGCTGGCTGCTGAACTGGGCTGCCAGACGGCCACCAACGCCGAGGTGGCCGGTGACTGTGACCTGATCTTTCTGGCGGTGAAGCCCCAGATGATGGAAGCCATGCTGGAACCGCTGCGGTTTATCCTTGCCGAGCGCACCAAGCGGTTCGTGCTGTGCACCATGGCCGCCGGTCTGCCGATGGCACGCATTCAGGAGATGGCGGGCGGCGACTACCCTGTCATCCGCATCATGCCCAATACCCCGGCATCGGTGGGCGAAGGTATGATCCAGTATTGCTCTGCCAACGTGACCGCCGAGGAGGAGGCCGCATTCTGTCAGCTGATGGCTCCCGCCGGGCGTCTGGACGCCGTAGCCGAGGGCATGATCGATGCCGCAAGCTGCGTTTCCGGCTGCGGCCCGGCATGGGTGTACCAGTTTATTGAAGCGTTGGCTGACGGCGGCGTGGCCTGCGGTCTGCCCCGGGCAAAGGCACAGGAGTACGCCGCACAGATGGTGCTGGGCAGCGCAAAGCTGGTGCTGGAAAGCGGCAAGCACCCCGGTGCGCTGAAGGACGCTGTGTGCAGCCCCGGCGGCAGCACCATTCAGGGCGTGCGGGTACTGGAAGAACACGGGCTGCGCGGTGCGGTGATGGATGCCGTGCTGGCCGCTTACGACAAAACAAAGGAAATGGGAAAGGGTTAATGGAATCATGCGCATCGTTGTGAAAGTGGGCACCTCCACATTGGCATACCCCACTGGGCGGCTGAACATCCGCCATGCAGAGGAACTGGTCAAGGTATTGAGCGATTTAAAGAATGAGGGACACGAGGTCATTCTGGTGTCCTCCGGCGCTATCGGCATGGGTGTGGGCAAGCTTTCGCTGCCTACACGTCCCAAGGATACCACCACCAAGCAGGCCTGCGCCGCCGTGGGGCAGTGCGAGCTGATGTACACCTACGACCGGCTGTTCAGTGCCTACGATCACACGGTAGCGCAGATCTTGCTTACCGGCGTGGACGTGGAGCACACCGAACGCCGGGTGAACATCCAGAACACCCTGACCCGTCTGCTGGAGCTGGGCGCACTGCCCATCATCAATGAAAACGACAGTGTTGCCACCGATGAGATCACCTCCATTGGCGACAACGACACACTGGCCGCTATTGTGGCCTGCTGCTGCAAGGCCGACTTGCTGGTGCTGCTGAGCGACATTGACGGCCTGTACACTGCGAACCCCCACACCCACCCGGATGCGGCGCTCATCCCACTGGTGGAGGAGATCACCTCCGATGTGATGGCGCTGGCAGACGGTGCAGGCTCGGCGCTGGGCACCGGCGGCATGGCAACCAAGCTGCGGGCCGCCCGCATGGTGACCGGCAGCGGTGCAGATATGGTCATCGCCAACGGCGCACATCCGGAGCTGCTGTATGATATCGCTGCGGGCAAGCCCATCGGCACCCGCTTTGCCGGGCACAAGCAGCCCGCACTGTCCACACAGGAGGTTTGAGCTATGACCACACAGGAAATTCTGGAAGCCGCCCGCGGGGCAAAGGCTGCGTTGGCACTGGCTGATGGCGCCAGCCGCGCACAGGCACTGCGCAGTATGGCTGCGCAGCTGTGCAGCCCGGCAAACATGACGGCTATCCTTGCCGCAAACGCCGACGATATGGCCGCCGCAAAGGGACATATCAGCGAGGTGATGCTGGATCGTCTTGCCCTGACCGAGGAGCGCATCCGCGCCATGGCAAAGGGCATTGAAGAGGTTGCCGCCCTGCCCGATCCGGTGGGCCGGGTGCTGAAGCGGGTGGAACGCCCCAACGGGCTGGTAATCGAAAAGACCGCCGTGCCCATGGGCGTGATCGCCATCATCTACGAGAGCCGTCCCAACGTGACCAGCGATGCCGCCGCCCTTGCCATCAAGAGCGGCAACGCCTGCATCCTGCGCTGCGGCAAGGAGGCATGGCGCAGCGCCAACGCCATTGTGCAGGCTCTGCGGCAGGGGCTGCGGGAGAACAGCCTGCCGGAAAACGCGGTCTGCCTGATCGAGGATACCACCCACGCTTCTGCCAATGCCCTGATGACCGCCGTGGGCTATGTGGATCTGCTGATCCCCCGGGGCGGCGCAGGGCTGATCCGCGCCTGCGTGGAAAACGCCAAGGTGCCCTGCATCCAGACCGGTACCGGTATCTGCCACATTTTTGTGGACGACACCGCCGATCAGGCCAAGGCGCTGGACATTATTGAAAACGCCAAGGCCAGCCGCCCCAGCGTGTGCAACGCCGAGGAGGTTTGTCTGGTGCACTCTGCCATTGCACAGGAGTTTCTGCCCAAGCTCGCGCAACGTCTTGGCCCCGCCCGCGTAGCTGCGGGCAAGCTGCCGGTAGAACTGCGGCTGGATGCACGCGCTGCTGCCATCATTCCCGGTACACCTGCCGGTCCTGCGGACTTTGACACCGAGTTTCTGGACTATATTCTTGCCGTCAAGGTGGTGGACAGCGTGGACGAAGCCATTGCCCACATTGCACAGCATTCCACCGGCCACAGTGAAGCCATTCTGACCCGGACGCAGGCAGACGCCGACCGCTTTACCGCTGCGGTAGACAGTGCTGCCGTGTATGTAAACTGCTCCACCCGCTTTACCGACGGCGGCGAGTTTGGTCTGGGCTGCGAGATGGGTATTTCTACCCAGAAGCTGCACGCCCGGGGTCCCATGGGGCTGGAGGAGCTTTGCAGCTATAAATACGTTATCCACGGTGACGGGCAGATCCGGTGATCTCCCCTGCCCTCCAACCATCGCTTTTGAATCGTTTCTCATAACAAAAGGCTTCCGAACTGTCTGTGAGCATTCCTGAAGCCTTTTGTGCAGTTAGGGTCATATAGGCAAACGGCATCTGTAATCCGAATTTTCTATGATCCCATTTTTACGAACAAAAATTTTTATACTGAAAACCGTTGCCCTACTACCGCACCGCAAGTTTTTGATAGTTGAAAAAAATTTCCTGTACAGGCCGATGCAAGCTGCTTTGGCCTGTATTTTTGTTTTATCGGGATGGACTGTGTTTCAAAACAAGCACAAAAAGTGAAAAATATTTCACTTTTCCCAGAAAACGGATGCTCTTGGATAGTGGTATGTATCCAAGATTTTGCTGTTTCTCACAATGTTAAAGTATTGCTTTTATGTTTTTATAGGTGAAAAAAACAAAATTTTCTCTTGACAGAGCGTTTTTGATGCGGTAAAACTATATTGTAAGATTTGATATCGATTTCACTCCCGTTTCACAGGATTTCAAAATTCGTACATCATAACTGGTACTATGTAAAAATAAGTAAAGGAGAGAGCATCCTATGACGATCGCAATTCTTGCCCACGATTCCCGCAAAGAACTGGCCTTGCAGTTCTGTACCGCTTACAGTGCCATCCTTTCCCGCAATAATGTTATTGCCACCGGTACCACCGGCCGGATGCTTGCGCAGACCACTGGTCTGCCGGTGCATTGTTACCTCTCGGGTAAGCTGGGCGGTGTGCAGCAGATCACCTCCCGCGTTGCCTGCGATGAAGTGGATCTGGTGCTGTTCTTCCGCGACCCGCTGAAGGCCGATGCCGCCAGTCTGACCGAGCAGAATCTGCTGCGCCTGTGCGATATGCACAGCGTACCCATTGCCACCAACATTGCTACCGCAGAGGTGCTGCTGCGTGGTCTGGATCAGGGAGATCTGGACTACCGCGAGGGGATTCACCCGGCCTTGATCGAGCCGATCCCCGTGGTGCAGGCCCGTGCCGTGTAAGCGTTTATTTGTGTGTTATATTGTGTATAGAGGGAAAAAGGAGCTATCGCAGCGTGTTGTGCGATAGCTCCTTTTTGTTATAACGATGTCCTGCCCGCAGGGCAAACATTACTCCTTAAAATAAGCTTTCTGGACAGCCAGCAGCACACCGGCGCGGCTGGCTGCAAAGTTCAGGCCGCCCTGCAAATAGCAGGTATAGGGAGCGCGCAGAGGGCCATCGCAGGAAAGCTCAATGGTGCTGCCCTGCGTAAAGCTGCCGCTGGCCATGACCACCTCGTCGGTGTAGCCCGGCTCCGGGCTGGGTTCCGGGGCGGCATAGCTGTCCACGGGACTGGCGGCCTGAATGCCCTGACAGAAGCCGATGAGCGCTTCTGCCGTACCGGCATCAAAGCAGGTGACGATATCGTTGTGATCCTCGCAGTAGCGCGGGATGGGCTTTTTGCCCAGCAGCTCCAGCATGCACTGAGCGTAGATGGCGGTCTTGATAGCCTCGCACACCACGCCGGGGGCGTAGTAGAAGCCCAGATACATATCCCGGGGCGTCTCCAGCGTGCAACCCAGCTCCTTGCCAAGGCCGGGGGCGTTCAGGCGGTAAGCGCACAGCTCCACCAGATCCCTGCGTCCTACGATGTAGCCGCCGGTGGGTGCAATGCCGCCGCCGGGGTTTTTGATCAAGCTGCCCACGGCGATATCTGCGCCCACCTGACAGGGCTCCTGCGTCTGGGTGAACTCGCCGTAGCAGTTGTCCACAAAGATGATGATCTCCGGGTTTGCGGCACGGGCGGTATCGGCAATTTTGCGGATGGTGGCCAGATCAAAGGCGTTGCGCTGTAAATAGCCGCGGCTGCGCTGGATGTGACACACCTTAGCGTCGGGAGCCTTTTGGGCGATCAGCTCGTAGTCCGGGGTGAAGTCGGCCTTGAGGGGAGCTTCGTCGTAGTTTACGCCGTAGTCCATCAGGGTACCGGTGCCCTTGCCCTTGCCGTCCAGACCGATGACGCCCTCCAGCGTATCGTAGGGGCGGCCGGTGGCAGCCAGCAGGGTGTCCCCTGCCCGCAGCAGACCAAACAGTGCCACCGCCAGCGTGTGGGTACCGCTCTGGAACTGGCTGCGCACCAGCGCATCCTCTGCGCCCATGACCTGTGCAAAGATCTGCTCCAGCTTGGCGCGGCCGGTATCCCACAGGCCGTAGCCGGTGGTGCCCAGCATATCGGTGGAGGACATCTGGGTATCTGCAAAGGCCTTGAGCATCTTCAGCTGGTTGAAATCCCGGATCTCCTCCATCTGGCGGAAATAGGGCTGGCACAGCTCCATGGCCTTTTCGTCCAGCGCCAGCACCTCGGGCTTGTAATTAAAAAAGTGGTTCAGAATCGACATTATAACGTGATAGTTCCTTCCTGTTATTTTTGGCTCTCTGAGCCTTTGTGTTGCAATGCCAGTTCTTCCTTTCGGGAGAACTGGCATTTTTTGCAAAAAGCTTTATTATTTTTCGGGCACATAGCGGGCGTACTCTGCCAGCTTTACAAAGCCAAGGCGTGTATAAAACCGCACCCGCTCCGGTGCGCAGAGGAATACCGGGCGCAGGCCTTCAGCGGCAAGGCTGTTTGCCATTTCCACAATGAGCCGCCCGCCGATGCCTCTGCCCCGCAGCGGCTCTGCGGTCTGCCCGCAGGCCATGTAGGCCTGCCCATTGCACAGGGCATAAGCACCCACGGTGCAGACGACCGTGCTTCCCTGTTCCAATGTCCACGCCATTGCCCTGCCCCGGCTGCGCTTTGTACACAGCTCCGAGTAAAAATCCGCCTGCCGGGCGGGGTCTGCGGGGTAAAGTGCTGCTGCCACCCGGGCGGCGGGCGCTTCCCGACAGAGGGTCAGCTGCGTCCACAAAGCTTCGTCCACGGCGGGCAGGGGCAGTGACCCAGTCTGCGGCAGACCAAACACGGTCAGCGTTTCTGCCTTGTGCCAGCCGTCCGGCGGCGGGCAGACAGTCTCGTCCAGAATGGCACTCTCGCACCCGCAGAAGGACAAAAAGCTTGCCAGCTCTGCGGGGTTTGCGTGCCCGGCCAGCCATGCCGTGCTGCCGGAAAGCTCCAGCGCCAGCGTGGGGCCCGCATAGAATCGCCACGGCTGGCTTTTGCGAAAGAGCGCACAGTCCAGCGGCAGCAGAGCGTCCAGCACCGGCAGACCCCGGCAGGCATTTGCGAACCGGGTGCGGCGCTTTGCATCCTTTACCTGTGCGATCACTTGAGCGCGTTGACGATCTTTTTGAACTCGCGGCCGCGCACCTCAAAGTTGGGGTACAGGTCAAAAGAAGCACTTGCCGGGGACAGGATGATGATATCCCCGGGCTTCGCGGCGGCACGCGCCAGCTCTACGGCGTGCTGCATGTTATCTGCGTGCTGAATGGGCAGCGCAGTCTCGTCAAAGCCGGGGCACTCCCGCACAGCCTGCTCGATGCGGGGGCCGGTAGCACCCATCAGCACCAGATTTTTGACGTGGGCGATGACCTCCGGCGCCAGCGGCTCGTAAGGGATGTGCTTATCGTAGCCGCCCGCGATGAGGATGACCTTCTGGCCAAAGCTGCGCAGACCGGCAATGGTACGGGTGGGGCTGGTGCCGATAGAATCGTTATAGTACAGCACGCCGTCCAAGGTGCGCACCGGCTCGATGCGGTGCTCCACACCGGTGAAGGTGCCGCCCACCTGACGGATAGCTTCTACGGGCACCTCGCCCCACACGGCAGCGGCAGCAGCCAGCAGATTTTCGATGTTGTGCAGGCCGCGCAGCTTGATGTCCTTTTGGGCAAGGAAAGGGGTCACAACGCCATCCTCGGCCATGCAGAGCATGCCGTCCTCCTTGCGCAGGAAAGCACCGTTGTCGGTATCGTGCAGGCGGGTGAACCACACCTGCTTGCCCTTACAGTCTGCCTGCATGGAGCGGCTGATCTCGTTCTCATAGCCCAGCACGGCGCGGCAGGGCTGCTTCTGGTACAGCAGGATATTGCGCTTGGCATCGATGTATTCCTGCATGTCCTTGTGGTGGTCCAGATGGTTCGGGGTCACGTTGGTGACCACCGCAATGTTGGGGCTTGCGTGCATGCTGATCAGCTGGAAGCTGGAAAGCTCCACCACAGCCACATCCTCCGGGGAAACCTCCGGCAGCATGGGCAGCAGCGCTGCGCCGATGTTGCCGCCCAGATGCACCTTGCGGCCTGCGGCCTCGTAGAACTTGGAGATGAGGGTGGTGGTGGTGGTCTTGCCGTCCGAGCCGGTCACTGCAACGATCTCGCAGGGGCAGAAGTCGAAGAACAGTTCCACCTCACTGGTGACCATAGTGCCGGCAGCCATGGCATCCTGCAGGGGCTTTTCAAAGTAGCCCACAAAGCCCGGGGTGCGCATGATGATGTCCTGTCCCTTGAAGCCGTCCAGATAGTTTTCGCCAAGGCTCAGGTCAATACCCAGCTCCCGGATGGTGGCGGCGTAATCGCCAAAATCCTCCACGCTCTTTTTCTGGTCGCACAGGGTCACATGAGCGCCCAGTTCCACAAACTCCTTGATGAGGGTCTTGTGGCTGACGCCTGCGCCGATAAAGGCGACCTTTTTGCCCTGGATAAGCTGGGCAAGCTTCTGCTGATCTTTCTGCATAAAAACAGTTCCTCCTCTATAGGATCATGGTATAGCACCGCGCCGCACGGGCAGCGCGGGAATCACTTTGCTGTACCATTATAGTCCATTTGCGCGCAATTGGCAACGGAAAACCGCACAGTCTGCTTCAAAAAGCCCGATAAATTCACAAAAAGACAATTGTTTTTTCCGCTGCTTTCTGCTACACTTGTCGTTGCAGAGCGTTTTTTGCCGTTTCTGCGCGAAGATGAACGGAATGAGGTTATTCTTTTTGAAACGATGGTTGCGTTTTACCGCAGCGGTGCTGGCTGCTGCGTTTCTTTTTGCCCTGACCGGCTGCGGCAGCTCCACAAACTCTGCCAGCTTTACATGGTTCGTGGACAGCATCCCCGCAAATCTGGATCCACAGGTGGCTTCCGCTGCGTCGGATGTCATCGCCTGTGAAAACCTGTACGGCACGCTGGTGCGCAAAGACCCGGACGGTGAACTTGTGCCGGGGCTGTGCGAAAAATGGACGGTGTCCCCGGACGGGCTGACCTACACCTTTACCCTGAAGGACGGCCTGACCTACGCAGCCGCCAAGGGTACTGCCACAGAGTACGGTATTACCGCCGAGGATTTTGTGTTTGCATTCCGGCGCATTTTCCGCGCCGATACCGCCTCGCCCTATGCGGTGGAGTTTTCCGCCATCCAGAACAGCGCCGCCGTGCTGATGGGGCTGGCAGACGAAAGCAGTCTGGGCGTTTCGGCCAATGGGGCGCTGACGTTGGTGTTCCGGCTGAGCGAGCGGGACGATAATTTTTTAGCAAAGCTGGCCATGCCCGGTGCAGCCCCCTGTGACGAGGTCTTTTTTGAGAGCACCCGGGGCACCTACGGGCTGACCGCCAAGACTACGCTTTCCAGCGGCAGCTTTTACCTGTATAACTGGACGGCAAACGGCCTGTTTTTGCGGCGTACTGTGGAGAGCCCGCTGGTCGGAAGTCTGCGTCTGGTGCAGGACACCAGCGGCAGCGGCAAAAGCGCAGCCCAGCTCATTGCCGACGGCAAATGCTCTGCCGCGCTGGACGAGAGCGGCGAAGCCACCAGCTTGCAGACCGTAAGCTATTCCGACACCACATGGGCGCTGCTGTTCAACGCGGCGGAGGGGACGGTGTTCCAGAACCAGCAGCTGCGGCAGGCGCTGGCCGGTATTGCCCGGGAAAACGCCGATGTGCCCTCCAGCGGCCTGTACGCCGCTGCAAAGGGGCTTGTGCCGGAGGGACTGACCGTGGACGGTCTGGACTACCGCAAAGCTGCCGGGAATCCCCTGCCCACCATCCCAGAGCCGAAGGCCCTGTATCTGGCTGCGCGGCAGGGCATGGCGACCTCGGATTTTTCCGGCGTGACCCTGCTGCTGCCCAAGAACGCCGGGCTGGGCGAACTGGCCGACCAGATCAACAGCGCATGGCAGAAGGAGTGTTCCCTGTTCTTCTCGGTGGAAGAGGTGGAGCAGGACGAGTTTGATACCCGCATTGCCGCCGGGAAATACACCATTGCCCTTGCGCCCATCCGTGCCGAGGGCGGCAGCGTGTACCAGATGCTGCAGCAGTTCACCACTGAGGGAGGTAGCCTGACCGGCTACGCCGATACTGTTTATGCCGACCGTCTGGCCCTGAGCGCACAGCAGACCGGCAAAGCCCGCTGTGCCCTGCTGGCGCAGTGCGAGCAGCAGCTGCTGGAAGGCTGCACCGTAGTGCCCCTGATGGCACAGCAGAAGCGTCTGCTGCTGGCGAACGGCGTGCGCGACTTGGTATTCGACCCGTTTTTCCCTGTGCTGGACCTGACTTGGGCTAAAATGAGCTGACCGCAAATTTCGTGCAGAAAAGCCTTGACATTCCCGCCCTGCTTTGTTACAATAATGGAGCACTTGCAGGGTTAGCTCATCCGGTAGAGCGACTGCTTCCCAAGCAGTAGGCGGCGGGTTCGAGTCCCGTATCCTGCTCCAAAATATAGCGGTGAAACGTTCAAAGTTTGTTCGTTTTACCGCTTTTTTGTTTGCGTCCATTTCAAAAAATGACGTAAAAATTCGTGATAAGTCCTCGTAAACTCCCCAATAAGCTCCCCAAAACACGACACTCCCAAGGGATTTTTCTTTCCCTCAGGAGTGTCGTTTTGTCCATATTTATTTTCTTCTCCCTCCCCCACCCCAAAAGCAAAGCGGCAGGCTCTGGAACAGCCTGCCGCTTTAATCGTGCAACGAAAATTCTACCTCAGACAAATAAGATATAATTCTATCAGCACTTAACCCGTGCCGCTATTATACCACGCCCTCAGCGTTTCATCAACACTTCTTCATCCTCTCCAGCGTCTCGTCCGCCTTGATGGCCTCCGGCGTGAAAGAGTTATTCTTCCACCACGCCACCAGCGCCGCAATGCTTGTGATCCCCGCCGTCACCAGCTGCTCCACCGTCTCGCTCTCGATGGGCAGCACCGGCTTGCCTAGGGCGCTCAGCACCTGATTGGTCAGCGCCAGCAGCAGGCAGGCGGTGCGTGCCACGGTGCCCGCAGATATGGTCGGTTCGTTGTAAGTAGAGATGTGTGCTTTCATGTTCAGCTTCCTTTCTGCTCTTCTTCCGAGCGCTGCTTCAAAATATCCACGGCTCTTGCCAGCACCTTCGGGATCGGTACGCCCATCAGCCCCGCGTTCTCGATGATGCTCAAGGTCTCATTTGCAATAAATCCGATCACCACCGCATCCCGCACAAAGCTGGAGCCCATCACGGCATCCAGCCGGCACGCCACCAGTACGATCAGCAGGCTCATGCCCTTGCGGCACAGGCCCTTCCACCCCGCTCTGCTCTCCAGCGTGCCGGTCTTGGTCTTAGGGCTTGCATGGAACACCCCCGCCACGATCAGACCGGTGATGTAGTCCACCGCCATGCAGATGATCAACGTCTGCAGCGCCGCGTCCCAGCCGCCGTACAGGCTGGCAATGGCACCGCCGATCAGCCCCACGGCAGTGCAAAAATACTCCTTCATCTTCACGTCCTCCTCGTCCTTTTTACTGCTGCTTGACGCAGCGGTTGGTCAGTTTGCCGTACACGTCCTCGTACAGCTCCTGCTTATCGCCGTTGTAGGTGTACTCGGCATAGATGCCGTCACCGCTCACGGTGGTAGACAGCAGCGCCTTGTAGTTCTGAAGCGTCTTACAAGCCCATACCACAAAGACGTTTTCGAGGGTGATTTTGGTCTCGCGGTGCGCATTGTACCACTCAACCAGTGCGTTCTTGCACACGCTTTCGTATTCTGCCATACCGGTAATGATCATAGTATGTATCCTCCTTCATAACGTCCATCTGCTCTTTGTCGCCCGGGTATCCACGTGCACCCAGCCGGTGGCTCTGCCCGCCTTGACGGGGTAGCGTCCCACGCCTCCCCAGTCCGGCATCAGGCTTTCGGCGTAGGCGGCTACGTCCTCCACGCTTACGCCCTGCACCCGGATGTCTGCCGCCCGGCCCAGCAGGTGCTGGCTGCTCTTTGCGCCGCCCACGGCCGCATTGTGCGCCGCCGTCCGGTAGCCGCTGGTGATTGTCACCGGCTTCCCAAAGTGCTCCCGGATGCACTGCAGCACCACGGTCAGCGCCTCGTCCACCATAACGGTGTCGCTGCCATCTTTGCAGCGCAGCTCCCGCACCTTAAAGTCCGGTGCAAGGCGGCGGTTGCCGTCTTTGGTAAGGCTGTATTGTTTGATTGCCATAGTTCACATCCTTTCCTTAACCGTTGTATTCCTTGATATAAGCGCTATGGAAGATAGTGCCTGCGGGGCAGAAATTCAGGGTCGCACGGTTGCCCAGCAGGATCGCGTCACAGGCGCTCTTGAAGGTCTTGAAGCCGGGGTACTTGTTCTCTGCGCCGCCATGGGCAGGCATTGTCCAGGTGCACCAGTTTTCGCCGTTTGTATTTGCCTGCATCGCAAACTCACCGCCGCCGGAGGTGTTCAGCCGCAGCCGCAGATGATGGTGCAGGGACTGGTCACCCCACCACATATAGGTGTTTCCCAGTGAAGTGCCACCGGCGTCTGTCGCCCAGCGCCATGCGCAGTCTGCTTCTGCCGTTTTTCCTTCCGCAATGCCATAGATCGAAGGCCACGCATAGCTGTACTGCTCACTGCCGAAGGCGAGCACATTCGCAGTGCCCTTTGCCAGCGAAATAAAGCCCTTATTGCTCAGGCCATCTCCGTACAGGCTTGCAGGGAGCGTGAAGTCCATGTAGATCTCGATGTCGTCCGGCATCCCGCTTACCACGGGGATCTTCACGGCACTGTTTGCAGCCAGCGTCAGGCCGTCCCCGGTCAGATAGCCGCTTTCAGTGCCATCCCGGTGTCTGCGGTACATGGTGGCGAAGTGGTTCACCGCCGCCACGATGGGGGATTCAAAGCCCACGTTCTTGCAGGGGTTCAGGCCGGTGGTGGTGGCAGCCTGATACCAGTGCGCGCTGCTGCCCACCATGTACACACCGTCCAGTGCCGTATCGGTCAGTGCGATCTGGCTCTCGGTGCCGGAGGCAAGGCTCTGGCCGTAGATGATGATCTGCGCATAGTCTCAGCCAGCCACGTCCGCATAGTTCACGCAGCCCCTGCGGCTGGGCGTGTAGACAGGTGCTGCGGTCGCCGTACCCAGAGTGCCGGGGTCGCCCTTGTCGCCTTTCGGGCCAGCCGGGCCTGCCGGTGAGCAGCTTCTTGAAATAGGCCAGCTCCTTGTCGGCCTGCTCCCGATCGACTGCCTTGAAATAGCCATACACGCCGCATGGGATGCCCATCCGCTTGCATTCTGCGTAGTTGCGGGCAAACTGCGGGTCGGTGTAGGGCTTGCTTGGCAGACCCTCGGCGCTGTTGCCCATGGCGCGAATCATCACGCCGTCCACCTTGCCGCTTGCCTTGACCTTCTCCCAGTCAATCGTGCCCTGATACCGGGATACGTCCATGATTTAAGCCATAGCGTCCTCCTTACTGTACGATTTCCTCAAAGCCGCTCTTGATAAGAATTGCCTTGACCTTCTCCTTCAACAGGCGGGGGCAGCGCTCATACAGAGCCTTTGCCTCTTCCATAGTCTCAGCAGACATAATTTCCTGTGCCCACAACATCACCATCATAAATACAGTCCTTTCCAGTTTCTGTTTAACACGCTCAAGCATATACGATCTCGCTCATTTCAAGCAAGCATTGCTTGAGCATCGCATTTTCTTCTTTCAGCGTCTTGTTATCTTCCTGCAGTGCCGCCACTGTCTCCGGCAGCTTGTCCTTTGCTTCCTGCTTTTTGCGTGCTTCTTCCTGCGCGGCCAGCTCTTCGGCGGTGTAGCGGATGTACCTCTGGATAGGCACCTGCTCCACCCATTCCTCCTGCGCGGTCACACCGGGACGGTCAACGATCTTCTGCACGTCCCTGCCACCGTTCGGATACTCGGTCACGGTCTCCCAGTGCCACTGCTCCTCCACGCCTTCCACGGCGGGGTGCTCCACTGGCTCGGTGCCGCCCACCAGATACCCAAGCGTCAGGTCGGGGTTTTCCACGACCGCGCCGTTCTCGTCAATGATTTTCATAAGTCAAAGCCTCCTTTCTCAGGCCACGCGCCGCCAGATGTGCACATAGTAGGCGGCGGGCTGCACGGTGCTGCTTGCGCCGTAGATGGCATTGGAATTGGATGCATCCAGACTGAACTTATACACCTGAGCATCGCTGTTGTCTGCACCCGTCGATGTGCTCAGGTTTTTGGCAGTGAATGCGCCGGATACATTATGAGAACGACTGCGTACATTTGCAACAAAAGAACCTGTGATGTTCGGCAGACCGGCCTCCACGGTAGTGCCCGCTGCGTGGGTTCTGGACGCACCCATCAGCACCCGCTCGGACGCGATCTCCTCCCAGCTGCCGCCGAACAGCGCGGCAGGGCTGGTGGGGTCGGCGCTCTGGTAGATGCTGCCAACGGGGTAGGCCGCCAAAGCACTGTCCGCAGAAAGCCTTCCGTCCGAATCGACCGTCAGACCGCTGCCCACCTTCACGCCGCCCAGCACGTCTGCGGTGGCACACGGCAGCACCGTCTCTGTGATGCTCTTTCCGTTGCCCATGGTCAGGACAAGGCTCTGACCATGCATCCGCACGTCCCTCAGGTAGTCCCCGCTGCCTTTTCCCACGGCCCCCACGTCTGCCGCTGTCAGCGCCCGGCCAAGCCCCGTGCCGCCGTGTGCTGTGCTCAGCACCCCGGTCATTGCCGTAAGCTCTGTGGTGTCCTGCGTGGTGTAGGTCTGCTGCGTGCCGTCCGCAAACGTTACAGTCAGTGTTCGGCCCTCCAGCGCCACCTGCTGCACAAGGTCTCCCCTGTCCGCATCCATCGCCCCTACGTCCTCGGCGTTCAGCTGTACCGCGCCGCCCTTGCCGTTCACGCTCAGCACAGTGCCGTCCTTGGGTGCATATTCCTCTGCCCGCGCCGCCGCTTCGCCCGCCTGCTGCGCCGCCGTCCGTGCGTTTTCCGCCTCGCTCTTTGCCCGCTGCTCACTGCCCGCTGCGGCGGTCTGTGCATCCTGTGCCGCCCCGGCTGCACTTTCCGCCCTGTCCGCCGCGCTCTGCGCCTCCTTCGCCTTCTGGCTTGCCGTGTTCGCTGCCCCCAGTACCTGCGCCACAAAGGCCTCGTACTGGCTCGGGGTGATCTCGGCATCTCCGTCTGTGGCAAAGGTCTCGTAGCACTCGTACCGCGCGGGTCTCGTCATGGCGCAGTATCCGTTGCCGTCCATTGCCCGCAGCATCCACAGTCCCTTTTCGCTGGCGGTAAACATCCTGTCCACCTCCAGGCACCTGTCCTCTCCCAGTATCACCGGCTGCGGCAGCGTGCCGTCAAGCTGCTGCACATGTACCGTCACCGTCATGCCGTCCCATTCCTCCGGCAGCTCAAATTCCAGTGTCTCCACCCCGGTGCTGCCCTCGCCGCCCAGCTTCAGCACCTTCTGCTCCGGGCAGTACTCTGCCCCGCCAAAGGTGCGCTTTAAAATTCTTACCAGCATCTCCCGGCCTCCTTTCCTGTGTCCAGTCTACCGCATCCCGCTTTGCAAAACACCTGCGGACATTCTCGCATAAAAATAGCAAGGCTCAGGCGTAACCCTTCACGCCTGAGCCTTGCTCTGTCTTATTCTGTTTAGAATCTGTTCAGGATATCATGGTGCCCGATGTCCAGCAGCAGAATAAGGGTGTCCCCCTCGTACTGCCAGATCACCCGCACATCCATGTTTACGCTGAACTCAAATAGATCCGCCGTTCCCTGTATCCGCTTCGTCCGCAAAGACGGGTACAGCGGGTCCATCATCAGGATCTCCAGCTTCTTTTTCAGCTGCGCCCTTTCCGTGGCGGTCAGCTTTTTCAGGTTCTTTTCAAACCGTTTTGTATAGGTGATCCTGTACGTCATTTCTCTGCACCGTCCAATGCCTCAAACAGTGCATCCACCGTGTCAAACACCGGCTGCTCTCCCGCCGCCAGCTTTGCCTTTGCCTCGTCGATCTCGCTGCGCAGCTCCTCCAGATACTTCTTCGGGTACACCGCCACCGGCATCAGCTCGATCACCCCGTCCTTCTCCACGATCTCCAGCTTGTCGCCTTCCCGCAGCCCCATCTTCAGCACGATGTCCTTCGGGATCGTGATCTGCGATTTTGTTCTCAGTTCCGTCAGCATAGCGTTGCGCTCCTTTCTTCTTGTAAGATTTTCTTACTTTCTTACCCTCATTATACACCCTCCCGCCCAAAAAGCAACACCCCGGCAGCCTTTCCGCCGCCGGGGTGTGCGTCTTTGTTTGTTATTGTTTGTCTTTACCGCAGGTCTGCCCACGGGTCGCTGGTCTGTGCTTTGCTCTTCTTTTCGGCATCGCTCACCCAGCCGTCCAGCGTTTTCTGGGTGTACAGCGGGTTATTATCCGCATCCCGCAGCGCCAGCAGCATCTCGTACAGCTGTGTCCGGTCGTATTCGCTGCCCGCCACATACTCCGGCTTGCATACTGCGGTGATCTTTCTCTTCACGCTGCCAAGGCTCTTGCCAGCCCGCAGCAGCCTGTCCAGTTCCTCCTGTGCATCCTTTGCCCGCATGCTCTCCAGCGCCTGCTCCAGTGCATCGGTCACGCTCTCGCTGTCGCCCTTCAAAAGGGTGTCGCCCTTCTGCTCCACCGCGCCGGTCACCATGTCGATCACCGCCTCGCGCTTCGCTGCGTCCACCTTTGCCCTCTGGTCAATGCCCATGGTCTCGTACATTTCCCGGATGACCTGCCGCGTCAGCTGCTCCCGCCGCGCATTATTTCCGTTGTTCCGCGCCTGCGCTGCTTCCAGCACATCCGGGTCGTACTGCACAAGCCGCCTTTTCAGCTGGCTGTACACTTCGCTCTCCTTGCCCATGGCCCTCAGCTTCTCCATGGCCGCCTGCGCCTCGCCGGTGTCGCCGTTTGTGTAGGCTTCATACAGCCGGTCGTACTGTCCGGTGGCACTCTCCGGCAGGGCGTTAAAGCTGAACTTTCCGCCCCGCGCCACGGTCTGGATGTCGTCCCAGTACCCCTGCACCGCGTCCACCAGTTTCCGCCCGTTGCCGTAGGGTACGCCCGCGATCTCCATCCCGTCCTCGATCAGGTTAAATGTCCGGGTGTGCAGTCTGTCCTCGTGGGCTGCCAGCTGCGCCTCGGTCATCCCTCTTGTATCCCTGCGCCACTCTGCAAACCATTTTGTCACATCGCCCATCAGGTCGTTCACCGCGCTGATGTTCGTAGCGCTCACCACGTCGTAGTCCTTGCCGCTTATGGCATTGTCCACCGCGCTGTACAGCTCGCTGCCAAACAAAAAGTTGCCCGCCGCGCTCTCGGTGAATAGCGCCGTGAACCGCTTCAGCATGCTTTCCAGCGTCACGTCTCCGTTTTCGTCCTGCTCCCGTTCCCACCGGTGCAGCAAAAAGTCCGCGCCGATCTTCATCAGTGCAAACACCGCCGTCTGCGTCACCTGACTCACCACCGCCCGGTTCAGCTGCTTGCCTGCCCGCTGCACCTGCTCTCGGTTCTCCGCGCTCTGCTGCGCCTTGTACCGCGCGCTCTGGGTCTTGTAGTCCATCACCGCATCGGCTAAAATGCCGTAGTTCTGGAAGCGCTGGGTCGTAAACATGGTAAACGCTTTCACAAACTCGTCTGGGTTGCGCTGGATGCCCGCCCGCTGCATCACCGTGTAGTTGGGCTGTGTGCGCTCGATCACCTTCTGGTAGGTCTCGTTCACCGCCTTCCAGTATTCCTCGCTCCCCGCCTTGGCTGCTTCTGCGCTGAACTCCGCCGGGTGGTTCTTTACATAGGCCTTGCTGCCCTCCCACAGCGCCGCCACCGTGATCTCGTCCATCCCGTTGATCCACCCGGTCAGCGCCTTTGGCAGCCTGTCCATGGCCTTCTCTGCAAGGCTTCCGTCCTTGCCAATGCTCGCCAGCTCTCCGCGCTGGCTGCCCCGCTTGCGCCATTCCAGCAGCGCGTCCCCGTGCTGGGTGATCTCCTCCTCCAGCGCCGCCCTCTGCTTTGCCGAAAGGTTCTTCACAAAGGGCACCACCGCCGCCATGGTATCCATGCCCAGCACTGCGCCCGCCGTTGGTAAACTCGCCGCCTGCGCAATGGCAACTCCCGGGTTCAAGGTCAGCACCGCGCCCGCGTAGTTGCCCCGCAGCCGCGCCGCCATCCGGCTCACGCCGTTGTCCCGCCTGCGCTGGGTGGTCTGCAGGTCGGTCAGCAGGTCGTTGATGTAGTCCACCGTGCCCTTGCCCCACTGCTCCTTGATGATCTTGTTCTTCAGGTTTCCCAGCCCGTCTGCGGTCTCCACGTTGCTGTTCAGCACCTTCTGTACATCCCGGATCGGCAGCGCCAAGCCCGCATACGCCGCCGTGTCCCGCAGGCTGCGCTGCACCACGCTACTGCACTCCTCCAGCAAGATGGGCTTGCTGCTCTTTACACGGTTCTTCAAAAAGCCCCGTCCCTCAATGGTTGCGTCAAGGTTCAGTCCCTCGATCTGGGTCGCCAGCACGCCCTTGTCCACCGCAATGGGGTAGTAGTTCTTCACCTGCGCCCGGTTGTACCCCAGCAGCTGCATGCTGGTCTCGTTGATCAGGTTCGTGGTGTAGCTGCCAAAAAACTCCTTCATGTCCTCGATCCACGCCCGGTCGTAGTCGGTCAGCGCCGCCTCTACCGTGTTCAGTACGCTGTCCGGCATGGGGTTGCCCTGTGCGTCCTTCAGCATACCCAGCTGTACGGTCTGCCCCTTCTGGTACGCCTGCTCAATGTCCCCCGCACTGTACAGCTTTGCATCCGGCAGCACCATGCCGCCGGTCATCAGGTGCTCCACACTGTCCTTGTTCTGTAAGTGCATGTACAGACTGCACAGCTGTGCATGGGTCAGCGGCACCGCCTCGCCCTTGCTGTCTACAAGGCCAATGTCCACAAGCTTCGCTCCCGGGCCTGCAAACTCTGCCATCTCCTTCAGGTGCTCCTTACCGGTCACGTTGCTGAACTTTTTCTCGCCCTCAATGGTGATCTCGGTCTGCCGCCGCTGTCCGTCGTTCAGCATCCGCGCCAATTTCTCCATCTGTCCGTCCTTGGCATACCCGCCGATCATGCGGAACACTCGCTCCGCGCCCAGCATGTCAAGGTTGTACTTCGTCAGCAGGTTGTGCAGCCCGTCCAGCGCCCCGCCGGGGTGGTTGCCCTTGCTGGCCTGCACCTCTCCCGCCGCCGTCACGGCGATCTTGTCCACCTCTTCCGCCTTTGCAAGGCTCAGCGTCTTGTTCGCGGTGCGGATCACATGCAGCGTGCTGCTGGTAATGGCATTCAGCATCCGCATCTGCTCCAGCGTCAGGGGCAGGTAGGTGCGGTTCTCGGTGTCCCGGATCCGTGCTTTCAGCCGGTCGCGCAGCATCTCTGCCTTCTCGCCCTCCGGCAGCGACTCAGCCTCCGCCAGTTGCTCGCGCAGCTTTGCAAGCCGTGCCTCTTTCGCAGCGGTCATATCCTCCCGCAGCGTCTGGATCAGCACCGGCACCCCGCTCTTCTTCCAGTCCTCGGTCATGGCCGTTGGTGCGCTGTCCGTGCCCATCGAGCGGTTGATGCTGTCCTGCAGCGCCGTCAGCCGGTTCACCGTCCGGTCGTTCAGCACTGCCTGATTTGCCAGCTTCGCCACCTCGGCTGCCTGCACGATCAGGCTCTGCTGCACATACTTGCCCGGGCTCGGCCGCAGCACCAGCTGGTTCAGCGCCGCTGCGTTGCGCTGTACGCTCCGCCGCACCTTGTCCATCTCCCGGCCTTCCCGCGCCTTCTTCACCCGCTTTTCCGCCAGCGCTTTCGCCACCGCAATGTCCTCGTCCCGCTGCTGCTGCGCCGCCTCAATGGCAAGGGCATTCCGCTGCGCCTGCTTTTCGGCAAAAGACTCCCGCTTGCGTTCGCTCTCTGCCTCCCACTCGGCGATCTCGTTCTCCTGCACGATCAGCGAATACTCCGCCGTGTCCGCGCGCCGGGTCTCCTGCCGCAGCTGCCATGCCAGCTCGTTCTTTTCGCTGCGTAGCCGCTTTACTTCCAGCTTCGCCTCGTCCAGCATCTCCTGCCGTTCCGCCTTCAGCCGTTTCTTTTCCTCCTTCCACTGCCGTTCATAGCTCTCCCGCAACACCGTCATCTTCTCATTCAGGTCGCCAAGGTTCGTAATGTCCACGCCCTGCGTCTCCAAAATGTCGTTCAGCTGCTTTTCAGCCTTCGCGTTCGCCTTGGCCTTCTGCACCTCTGCGTGCTGCGCTGCATCCCGCCGGTTCTGCGCCAGCTTCTCCCGGAACAGCGCCTTCTGCCCCTTCTGGATACCCTTCAGCTCCCGGCTCACCTCGGCAGCCCGCTCCTCGGTGCCCGCTGCGGCTCTGGCCACCTGCATATTGTGCTGCATGATGCCCTCAAAAATGGCCTCCGCGTCGGTCATCTCCGGCACGTTCATCACGTCGCCCAGCATCCGGCCCGCCAGCTCCACCCGGGCATCCTCGTACTCTGCCACGTCCGCAAACCGGCTCATCATCTTCGGCTTAATGGCATCATGCAGGTTCATCAGCACGTCCAGCCACTCGGTGCTCTCCATGCTCAGCGCACCGTCCACACCGGCCTGCTCCGCAGCGCTTTTCCACAGCGCCCGCGCGCCGTCCCGCACATACCCCGCCGCACTCACATCGTTCACAATGCTCTCGTACTGCTCCGCCGGGTTGCCGTCCCGCACGCCCTCGGCCTGCCGCAGGGTCACGCCGTGCCGCCGTGCCTCGGCCACCGCCTCGCTCCAGCTGCCGTACCGGCGCACCAGCTCTGCCTTCGCCGCGCCGGTCTTGTTCACCGTGTACTCCAGCTTGTGCAGCTCCGGGTATTCGTCCCACAGCTCGCTGTTGCGGTAGGTCGCCCCGTCCAGCACCTCGCCCGCCAGCGTTTCCGCCAGCGCCTGCGCCTTGCTCATGTCTGCGCCCTCAGCCTTCAGGTACTCCACCAGCACCTGCGCCTCGTTTGCCAGCTTCGTCCGGTCAGCCCTGCTTCCGTTGGTGCGGGTCCACCGCACCGCCAGCCCCTCCAAGCTGTCCCGGCTTACCTTCACACCCCGGGTCAACCCAAAGAACTGTCCCAGCGTGTCCAGCGCTGCCGCCTTGTCCGCAATGGCTCTGCTGGCCTGCCGCTGGTCGCTGCCCTTTGCCTCCCGGTCTGCCTGCTGCGCCAGCGCAAAGCGCACATTCGGCACCTTGTTAAGCAGCGCCGTCCGCGCCTCATCGTCCCCGGCCTTGTACAGCTGCACCGGCACCCCGGCATCCTTCAGCTGCTGCACCAGTTCTTCGCTTGCATTGTCCGGCAGTATCGCCGCCCGCACCTCGTCAAAGCCCACCGCACGCTGCGGCTTTGCCTCAAAGTACCCGGTCGGTATCTTCGCCACATCCTTGTACAACGCAAGGATCCTCTGTGCCGCGTCCTTGCTGATGATGTAACCCTCTTTTGCAAACGCCTTGCCGATGGCTGCGGCCGTGTGCTTTCCCTGCGCCGCCCGCAGCAAGATCTCGCCCAGCACTTCCCGCTCTGTATAGCCGCCGTTGCGCCGCAGCATCTGCACGATCTTCTCGATCTGTCCGTCCGCATCCTCCAGCAGCTTCTCGTACTCCGCCTCCGGCATCTGCTGCAGCCGGTCCTTGTCCGCCCGCACCTCGTCCAGTGTTTTGTACTCTGCCGCCGCCGTGCTCAGCAGCGTCCTTGCCGAAAGCCCCCATGCGCCCTTGCCCCTGGCCTGCTCCTGATTCATGGCATTCACCAGATTCTCCAGCGTGTAGGGGTTGTGCAGTTGCGCAAAGCTTCTCCGGTTTCCGTTCCGGGTGTAGATCTCCTTTCCGTTGTAGATGCCCTTTCTGCCCAAGGTCTTCTCCACCTGCGGCAGCAGCCACTGTTCCACCTTTGCATCCGGAGCTTTTTGCTGCAAAGCCTGTCGCATGGCATCCGTGTCCTTTACCATCTTTGCAGGCTCATTTCCGGCATCCAGATACTCGTACGCCCTCTTTAACCACAGGTACAGTTTCGGCGGGATCAGGCGGTTCACTTCTTCTGCCTCCTTCACCGCCTGCAGCACAGCATTTGCTTTGTCGTGGTTGCCGTTCTTGGCATCCGTCTCCACAATATCCCGCAGCACATCTTCTCCGCCTACCGCCTCGATGATCCGTTCGCTTCTGGCTTTCTGTTCTTCCGTAAACCGCTGCTCCTGCTTCGTCACAACATCCACGTCTTCACCCTGCGCTGCCAGATACGCAGCCTTCACCGCATCGCTGTGTGCCAGCTCCTCCGCGATCTGCTGCGGGCTCTTTCTGGACACTTCCATGTCCATCGTTCCGGTTATGACATTGCCCCGGGCAAATTCTCCCCCAGCGGTCTGGCGGCTCAGCTGTGCAAGCGTAGCGTTCAGCGCTCTTGCCTTGTCCGCGTGCACCTCGTACTCCACGCCCGGCCTTGTCGGGGTCCACGCATCCGCGCCGTACACCCGGTTTGCCTTATCCACCATGGGGTCAATAGTGTCGCTGCCAAATACCAGCGATACCGGCCCGTACTTTGTGTGCCCCTCCCGGGCTTTCACCACCGCAATGGACGGCGACGGCATCCCGCCCAGCTGCAACGCCTCGCGCAGGTTCTGCTCGGTCAGGTTGTGCACCGCCACCAGCTCCTTCTGGCCGTCCACCTCCACCGGCGCACTAAGCGCAAACCGCACTGTTTTCTGCACCGCTGCATTGTTTCCCTTGCTTTCGGCAGCATCCTGTGCTATACTCTTGTTAGAGACTTCCGGCAATCTACTCCTTGAATCCTCGGATTCTACGTGGGTACCACCGGAAGTCTCCATAAAGCTCTCTGGCTGTCTACTCCTTGAATCTTCGGATTCTACGTGGGTTTCGCCAGAGGGCTTTATTTTTGTGGGCTCAATATTTACAATATCATAAAAGATCTCCCGCGTGTCTGTCTTGATGGCGGTCAGCACATCCGCCTCGTATGCGTTTGCCCCCACGCGGATCTTAATTTTCCCACGGTTGAATGCCTCTGCGTTTTTGTGGTTAGCCGGTTCGCGGTAAACCTCGTCTGCCGTTGCAATGATCTCGTCCAGATTTGCCGCCATCCGCATTTTGTCTGCATAGGCTGCCGGGTTTTCCCACTGCAACGCCTTCGAGGACTTAGACCGTACAAATTCATTGCGCCCATCTTTGTGGTTCAGGATCTTCCATCCGTTCCGCATAAAGCCATCCGGGAATCGTTCCTTGATTGCCTGCTTCACCACAGACTTCCAGTTTTCCTGCGGAACACCTTTCAGAATATCCTCGTCGATCTGGATGTACGTTTCTCCCGCCGAATCCTTTCTGATCTCAAACCGCACCCCCTTCGCCGCGCCGCTGCTTTCAATGGCAGCGGCGTTTTCTTTTGCCGCCCGCAGGTTGTCCATCGCCTTTTCTGCGTGTGCAAAATAGGCATCCTGCAAAGCCTTCTTCTGCGCCTGGGCAAGGTTCTTTGCGTGCAGCGCCGCCGGGTTCTCCGGGTCTTTGTTCAAAATCTCCTTTGCCTTGCTGATGATGCTGCTCAAAAGCTCCTTCACCGCGTTCACGGCCTTGGTAATGGTGCCCGCCTTGCCCGCGTTTTTGTCCGCTTGCTCCCGCTGGAACTGTGCCCACCGGGTCACGTCCTCCACGGTCTCAAAAATGCCGCTCCAGCTTTCCGCCACCAGCTCTTCCGCCGCCTGTTCATAGGTCAGGTTCTGGGCTGCATAATCCTGCATCTTGTCCCGGATCATGCCGTCCACCTTCTCATAGCCCGCGCTCTCTGCCATGTACTCCAGCGCCATGTCCATCAGCGCCTTTGCGCCCTCTGCGTCCAAAGCGTTGTACCAGTGAAAGTCCTCGTGCAGGATCGTGCCGAACACATCCTCGCTCCGGTCTCCAAAATAGATCTGTGCCGTTTCGGTGTCAACGCACGCCTTTGCCAGCTTGCTGGGTGCGCCGTCCGGTCCCCGCAGCACGCTCTGCAAAATGGCATCCGTGCCGGTGCCCGCCGCGTTCAGCCGGATCAGCTGGGTTGCCATCTCGTCCGCCGTCCGCAGGCTTCCTTTCCAGATCACCCGGCCTTCGCCGCTGGTGCTCTGGCTGCTAAGCGCACCGCCCAGCCCGCCTGCCGCTTCGGTCTCGCCCTGCCCCTGCGTCCACGCCGCCCGCAAAGCCTCTTTGCCGCCGGGCTGCTGCATAACGTAGTTTGTAAAGGCCGCCAGTCCGCTGGTGCTGCCCGCCAGCTCCAGCGCCTTGTCAAAGGTCTTTACCCCCTCCATCTGTCCAAGCCGGTACATGCAGCTCGCCGCCGAGGTATACCGGTCAAGGTCTGTAATGCTGTCCGGCACCATCCGGCTGATGGTCTCGCTCGCGCCCCGGCTCACCTTCCACCGGCTCAGCTCCCGCTGTACGCTGCGCTGCTTTTCGGTCAGGCTCTGCTGCCGCAGTCCGTAGGTTTCCCGCAGCGCGCCGCTCTGGGTCGTGTCTGCTTCCCCGGCCTGTACCGGCTGCACAGTTTCCACACTTTCCCCGGCCTTTTCCACGTTGACTTGTCCATCCCGCTGTGGTACAGTAGTACCAGCGGAAGGATCTGCAGCTACGTTTCGGACGTGCGCCTCAGGGTCGGCAACGGCACTCACGGGGGACTGCACAGCTTCTGCCATCGGAATAGCGGAAGTAACTGCGTTTAACGTTTCGGACGTATGTCTGGGGTCGCTTTCGGCGGCATCCATAGGGGGGCGCAGAGCTTTCGCTATTTCTTTTTCCGGCACTCCCACGGATGACAAATATTCCGAAACAATATAATTTCTGCTCTTTTTCGTATCTGTAACGGCTTCCACGATCACGTGGGAGCCGTCTATTTTTTTCTCAAAGATTACAATGGGTGCACGCTTGCCCTTGCTGTCAAAATAGCCCTCTGCTCTTCTGTTGGAAAGATACGCATTGTCAAAGTTGTCAAGCACATACCCGGCCCGCGCCACGTCCGCGCTTTCCTTCATGGTGGCATCTGCGCTGCCGTCCCCGCCTCCGTGCCGGTTCGTGATGTGCCGCACCGCATTGGCATCCATCATCGTCACGCTGCCAACCTTGTCCAGCCCTGTCAGCTGCTGCATGGCATCCCGCATCCGGTCGCTGGTTTCCGTCACCATGTAGGGTGCCGGCTGTTCGCCTGCCCGCACCCTGTCCACATATTCTGCCAGCTTTAAGTCTGCGCTGTCCTTGTATTCTGCAATTCTGGCATTCTGTGCCGTGGTATGCTTTGCCGGGTCATCATCCACCGCAGTCTCATTCCTCTGGGAAAGGCTCCCCCCTTCGGGGAGCTCCGTTCCCGCGCCGCCGACTGGCGGACGGGAACGGTGAGAGGGTCTTGCTGCTCGCCAGCGGGCACTGGTGCGGAAGTTTCCGTCCCCTGCACCGGCGCAGCGGCATCCGCTCCGTTCTCCTTGTACTCAAGCCGCTTGCTCATCGCGCCCAGCCCCGTGCCCACGGCACCGCCCAGCGCACCGGACGCGCCGCCGGTCAGGCCGCTCTGCAAGGCGGTCACAAAGGTCTCCGGCTTCAACAGCGCCTCGGCCGCTTCCGTGTCCCCGCCCAGTACGGCATCAATGGCGGTGTCTGCATAGGTCTCCACAAAGGCCTGCACCGCGTTGTCCACACCGCCGGAAAGTGCAGCCGCCACCGCCGGGTAATTCCGCTTGAATGCGCTGTCCCCTCCAAGGCCGCGCACCCAGTCCGCGATCTGCCCCGCCAGCGTGTCCTTTGCATAGTCCGCGCCCATGCTCCGTGCAAGGTCTGCCGCGCCCACACTGTTGATGGCCCATCCCGCGCCAAACTTTGCAAGTCCGGTGGCAAGCGTTCTGCCTGCGCTCTCGTTCTTCTCCACGCTCTGTCCCATGCTCTCTGCCGCGCCCTGCGCGCTCAGCACCGGCAGCACCAGATACGGGCTTACGCCCGCCGCCGCAAGGTTCTCCGCCGCGCTGCTCACAACGCCCATGGCAGTCCGCGCCGCCGGGGTCATGCCCGCTTGCGCCGCCGCCGTGTGCCGCTGGCCATAGTCATACAGCTTGTACCCAAGGGTGTCCTTGTCCACGCTGTCCGCCACCTTTGTCCCCGCAATACGGCTGCGCATGGTGTCGATCTCCGCCTGCGTGTATCCCTTTTCCAAAAGTTCTGCGTCGGTGTACGGCTGCATGCTCGTTGCCGTGCTGCCCTGCTGGGCGTAGGTGGTCTTGCCGCCGGTCAGCATTCCCAGCAGCTTCTCCTGCCGTGTATCCCCCCGCACTTCTTCCCGCAGCGCCTTCCAGTTTTTCCGGGTCTCCATCTCGTTCCAGATGCTCACCCCAAGGTTCTCACCCACCAGAAGCGGCGCTGCCGCCACCGTTGCCGCAATGCCCTTTGCCGTGTCCGCGCCGCGCCGCACAAACACCTCCGCCGGGTTGTAGGCCGTGTACTCGGTCAAGTACTGCCGCGCCTTGTCGATCTCCTGCTGGCTGTACCCCATCCCCCGCAGCTGCGCGTCCGTGTACTTTGCCTTCGTCTCCTTCTCCCTGCCCGCGCTGCGGCTCGTGCCGCTCTGGGCATAGCTGGTGTATGCGCCGCCGCCCGCGCCCACCGTGGGCGCTCTGGCACTGGTTCCCTGCTGGGCGTAGCTGGTGTAGTCCTGCTTTTTCTGCCGCATCAGGTCCACCAGCTCCCGGTGCCGCTCGTCCGCGTCCATCCACAGGTTCCACCGGTCAAAGTCGTCCCGCTTTACGGCATTGGCTGCCTGTGCCCGCTGCTGCGGGGTGTTGTCCCCGCCCGCATAGTTCCAGTCCGGTTCGTAGTCCTCCTGCCGGTCGGTCTTTACCGGGCTGCCAGTGGGCGTGCCCAGTACGCTGTCCAGCACCTCGTCCGCCAGCTTCTTGCTGTCCAGCGTCCCCAACTGCCGCGTGCCGCCGCTCATCCAGCGGGTATCCGTGCTGCCCTGCGGCGGCTGCACCCGGGTCTGTAAGGGGCTTTCCACAGCCGTCCGCACCCCGCTGCCGCTCCGGCTCTGCGCCATCCGGTTGCTTACCCTGTTTTCCTCGTTCTGCTTTTTCTGGTAGTTTTCCTCCCACCGGTTCATCTGTTCTTTGGTAGCCGGTTCTGTCTGCGCCGGGTGGTAGCTGTCCTCGTTCTTCTTATCCTTGTACTTTCCCTCGTAATTGCGGCTCCACTGCGCCATCTGTGCTTTTGTCACTGCCATAGCGTTCTCCTTTATTTCAGCGTACCCATCGCGTATGCGATCTCGTCCTCAGAGTATCCTTGCAACCGCAGGCTGTTGTAAATGGTCTGTTCGTCCGAGCCTCTGCTCTGCTGTCCCTGCGCCGCATTTGCCGCCACCTGCATCCGTTTCGTCGTGATGCCGGTGCCCAGTTCGCCGTCCACATCCACCCCGGCTTTGCGCAGTTCACCCAGAATTATGCTGTACATCGGGTCGTTCTGGCTCATGCCCGCAAGCTTATTCATCATGCTTGTCACGTTGCTGGAGCTGTACTGCAGCCCGCCATACCCGCTGCTGCCGGAAGAGCTGCTTCCGCTGCTTCTTCCGCTTCTCCCGCTGCTGCCATACTGGTTTTTCATCTGGTACTGTTGCTTCTGGTACTGCAGGTTCGCGTTGTTCAGTGCCTGCTGCAACTGCACCTGCCATCCGATGTCCTTCTGCTTCAGCGTGTCAGAGTAGTCCATGCTCCCCGTGTCGATGCCCGCCATCTGCAAAAGGCTCTGTACGCCCGTGTCGTTGCCGTACTTGTCCTCGGCATCCATCGCCGACAGTAGATAGTCCAGCTTTTCCTTGTCCACATCGCTCAGTCCCTGCCAGTTGTCCACAATAGCGGTATCCATGCCCGCCTGCGTCAGGGTCGTCCGTGCCGCGTCCGGGCTGCCCGCCTTCAGGAAGGTCACTGCCTGATTCATCGTATTCACCCGGTTCTGCTGGGCTGTGTAGTTTTCCTTCCAGGTGTCCACCATGCTTTCGTCCAGATCGTATGTTTTCAGGATCTGTCTTGCACGCTCCGGGTCTCCCGCATCAAAGGCTTCCCACGCCTGCTGCTGCCCTGCCACCTCGTTGGCAAGTTTGATCTGCGTGTACCCCATGTACCCGTCATACCCGGCCTTCGCCACGCTGCCAATGCCCTTGATGATGTTCCACGCATTGCTCAAAAAGTCGCTGTTCTCCTGCCGCGCCTGTCCCAGCCGTCCGTACAGGTAGTTGCGCCAGCTCTGGGCGTTGGCGGTGTCCTGCGCCGCCGCACTGCGCTCCATGCTGTCCTGCCCCAGCAGGGTGCTTACCATGTCGGTGTTTCCCGCAAGCTCGTTCTGCCACTGCTGCAGTGCCTTGCTGCGCAGCTCGGCCAGCGTCGTGCCCGCGCTGGCGGTCTGGTCTTGCGCCGTCTGGTTCACCACGCTCTTCGTCCAGTCCGTGCCGTACCCGCCGCTAAGGCCTTGCGCCGTGCCCAGCGCTGCCGCTGCACTGTCCGCTGCGTTCCCCGCCACCTTGTCCCGGTAACTCTGGAACGCCTCGCTCAGCGCCGCGTCGGTCACGCCGGTGTCGTTCATTCCGCCGATCTTATCAAGCCTATCGTTCACCTGCCCGGTGTACGCGCTCTCGTATGCGCCGGGCACTTCCTGCTCGGCCTGTGCCAGCCTGTCCTTTGCGTTCTTCAGCTTCTTCATCGTGCTCATGCTCCACCCTTCCTTTCTTACAGCAGCGCCAGAATGGCCTTAATGATCCACGGCGCAGCGGTCGCGATCATCTGTCCCACATTCGTTGCGGTCTGGATGCCGTTTGCCGTTTTTTGCTGCTGTTCATTGTAGGCGCTGTCGTACTCGTTCTGCCGGTACGCAAGCCCCTCGTTCCAGTTGTCAAGGTTCTGCTGGTAGGTCTGTCTTGCGCTGCTTTCTGCCCTTTGCAGCCCCGCCAGCTCCGTCTCCAGTCCGCTCTTCTTGGCGTTGTACGCCCCAAGGCTCTGGTTATACAGCCCGTCCAGCACGTCGTCTAAGTTCGCCATGGTGGCCTCGTAGGCGTTCTGCCCCGCCTGCGTGCCGTAGCTGCTGGCATACCCTCCGGTCAGCGCCGCCGCATTGGCCTGCGCGTTCCGGTTCGCCTTCTGGGCGTTGCGGCTGTACTGGTCCTTATACTGCTTGTAGGCCGTGTCCGCATCCGGGTCATAGTCAAACTCGCCCAGTCCCTCCAGCTTCCCGGTCACATCGTTGATCTTCTGCTGGTACTGGCTCTGGTATGCTCCGGGCTTTGTCTGCTCGTACCGTTCCAGCTCCGTCTTGGCCTCGCTCAGTCTGCTCATTTCTCCACCTTCTTCAAAAATTCCTCGTTCATGTTCTCCCCGCTCAGGTTCGTCAGCACATATTCCAGCTGTTCGGTCAGCTGGTATAAATAGTTCTTCAGTGCCCTTGCATCCTCCGGGTCCATCTTGTCCCCGAACTGCGGCATCGCTATGCCGCTCAGCCCCGCTAAACTTGCCATAGCTTCTCCTCCCTATTTTCTCGGCCTTGCCCCCTGCACCCGTGCGCCGCTGCTGTCTGCCAGCGTCAGCGCAAGGCTGCGCAGGGTCATCTGTCCCTTGCCCGTCAGACGGATGCGCATGGTGTCAAACCGTCTTGGCTCAAACGGCAGGTTCAGCCTCTCGTGGCTGCCCTTCGCCGCGCACGTTGCCACCTTCTCAAAGGGTGCCCCATCATAGCTCACCGCCAGCGTCACGACCCCCGTGCCCTCTGCGTCCATCCGCAGCGTCACCCGGCTCACATACTTGTCGTCCGGCACACTCATGCCAATGTCGCCGCTCACCGCCTCAAACTGCACCACGTCCAGCGCCGCCGGGTCGCTGTCCGCCTCCCGGTCAGGTTCTGCCGCCCACAGGCTGCTTCCGTCCCACAGGTACAGCTGCCGTCCGCTGCTTGCCATCTCCCGGCCTACCGCGCCCTCTTCGTGCCACATTCCCTTTTCGGTGTCGTACACCAATAGCCGCCCCGCCGGGTCGTTCTTCTGCCGCAGGTACAGGTAGTACCGCGTGTCCAGATATCCCGCCGCCGTCCAGTCCACGCTCTGCATCCGCTCCGGGTCCAGCGCCGCCGAGACCTTTACCGGCAAACTGCCGTCCCACGCCATCACCCCGTCGGTCGAAAGGTAATACAGCGTCTCCGCGATCACGCACAGGCTGTGCCCCGCGTTCGCCGCCACGCCCCGGCACCGCACGCTGGAAAGCCGGTACTCGCTGGGCTTTGTGCCGTACAGCCGGTGGATGCAGTTTTCTTTAAAAAACAGCACATACCCAAGGCAGCTTGCCGCCGCCGTAAACGGCCCGTCGCTGCCCACGGTCACCGCGTAGCTGTCCGCTGCCGTGCCCTGATAGCTGTACCAGTTGGTGGGGTCGCCCAGTGCACAGCCGTAGATCACGTTCTCCTTTTTGCTGCACCCCCACACCCGGTTGTCGCACTCGGTCACAAAATCCAGCTCCGGCACCCGCCGCTCCAGCGTCATGTTCTCCCCGGTGCTCTCGTTTTCGGTGCGCAGCATATCTTCGCTGCGCCATGTGCACTGCCCGCGCCGCAGCACCCAGCTGCCGTAAAACTGCTCGGTCACCCCAGTGCGCTCCATGGCCATCACAAGGGCAAAAGGTTCTGCGTCCTTGTCCACCGCCGTCAGCACCACCTTGTCCCCTATAAGCCCGCCCAGCGCTTCCCGCACCTGTGCTGGAACGCCCTGCACCGTCACCGTGTCCCCGGTGCGGATCACACCCTTCAGCTCCGGCACCACGATCTTCACATATTCCAGCAGGATCTGCACCCACTTCCCGGCCTTCTCGCTGTACCTTTTCAGCACGCCGTCGCTTGCATACACCTTCCCGCTCTCGCCGGTCTTTAAAAACAGCTGCCCGTCCTTGGGGCTCTCCGGCTCTGTCTCCCCGGTAGGTACGCCCTCGTAGGTACCGCCCTCCGCATCGCAGGGGTACACATACACCTCGCTGTCCCCCAGCGCCCATGCTGCGCCCAGTGCGCTCAGTTCTCCTGTCTCGGTGTCAAAGCTCATCTTGTCCGGCCAGATCAGCACCCGCGTGCCCATGCCCACCAGTTCCTTCCGGTCATCGGTCAGCACGTTCTCCAGCACCACGGTCTCCTTGCCATCGTCCGGCGTGTACTCCAGCCCCGTGCCGCAGCACAGCAGCATTCCGTTCAAATGGTATGCTCCGTTCATCCGCTGCATCTGCCGCACCCGCCGCCGTGGCTTCCGCGTCTGTAATGCCGGGTATCCCCGGCTGGAAAAATTCATGCCCTCGCTCAGCTCCGCCTCGCTGCACCCGTAGGTCTCGTTTAAGCCCCCGAACGCCCGCAGCAGTTGCCTTGCGCCCGAAAGCACATTCAACTTCGTCCCGTCCAGCATCTCAGTACCTCCACTGCGCCCCGCCCGCCGGTGCGTAGGTGCGCCGCATCCACGCCGCAAACTCCTGCACCGCGTCCGCATAAAGCTGCATCTCGTTGGCAGCCCGCGCCGTCTCGCCCAGTGCCAGATCCATCTGTGCGCACAGCCAGTGCGGGTAAATGCTCCCCGCAAAGGCCTCCGGCACCATCAGTTCTGTGTCGTACTCCAGCCCGTCCCACCAGCTCACGTCCGCGCCCATTGCGTCAAAGTCCCCGCACTGGCTGCGCTCCACCACCGTTTTGCGCATCCTCGCATCACATTCCCGCAGCCAGTTCTGTTTCAGCTGGTCGTCAAAGTCGTTATTCGGCCGCATCCCGTCGGCCATTTCTACCGCCATCCCCGCCGTCATATCATTTCTCCTTTCTACCAAAAACACCCGGCACAGCATGTGCCTGCCGTACCGGGTGTCTATCCGTTTTAACTTGCCGGTAACTTGCCAGCAAGCTGCGGCACAATGCCGCCGGGCGGTCTTACAGCCGCTGCAATGCAGGTACGTCCTGCGCTTTTGCAACCGCCGCCGCGATCTTCTCATTTGCTGCGTTGTCCATCTCCTCGCTGTGGCGCAGCACCTCGGCCACCGCCGCAGGCACTTCCACGTCCACACCGCGCTGGATCAGATACGCCTCGCCGTTCACGCTCACAAAGCGTGCGCCGGAATACCGGCCGTTGTCCTTGAACAGATGGATGATCTCCGTCTTGGGCTTTTCCGCCTGCACCGCCTCGGTGCCCACGTCCTCCACAGGCTTTTCCGCCTGCACCGCTGCCTTCTTCTCTGCCATCTTCATTCTCCTTTCTCAGTTCGCCTGCGCCTTTGCGCTGTACCGCTCAGAGCAGCTCTCAATGCGCACCATGTACTGTTCGCTCAGGCGCTCTGCGGTCTTTACGGCCTTCCAGCCCACGGACGCGCGCTGGTTCAGCGGGTCGTCGCCGTAGCCCAGCTGCTTCACGATGTGCTGCAGGCCGCCGCCCTCCAGCTCGGTGGTGGCGTAGGCGTGTGCGCCCAGCACCAGCGTGCCGAACACCGCAAGGCCCTCCGGGCAGCCGGCGCCCTTCCAGATCTTTGCTTCGCTGGTCTCCACAAACCGCACATTGTTGATCTTGCCGATCTCGCCCTCAAAGATCTCATCGGGGCTTGCGTACTTGTGGGCCTCCACCCAGTTGGGGTCGCGCTTGATGTCATAGGCGGCATACGGATGGATGATGCACACATAGCTGCCGCCCGCGTTGCCCACAGGGTCAGCGTTCTGCACCTTCAGCTGCGCTACTGCCTGATCGATCAGATCCACGGTCAGCTGCGCGGTCTTGTCCAGACCTGCACGGCTGGTCACCGCCGTCTCCGCGCCGCCTGCGCCGATCTTGGGTGCATAGATCACATTGGTGCCGCCGCACAGGATATCCCGCACAATGGTGTCCATGGTTCTGCCGGACTGGCTCGCCAGCACGCTGGTGGCCTGCACCACGTTGTTGTCGATGGTGGTCATCTGCACCATGTCGGTCAGGGGCACCCAGCCGCCGTACTGGTGCACCTCAGCGGTCACCGTGCTCACGGTCAGTGCCTGACCTTCCGGGGTCACGCCCTCGGTCAGCGGGGTGGTCGCTTTCGGCAGCGCCTCATACTTGCGAAACTCAATGGTCTTGCCATTGTTCGCAGGGATGGGGTAGCTGTCGCCAAACTGGTCATGCACCAGCGCCGGCAGTGCCTGATCGATCAGGCGCTTCTCGTAAAAGGTCTTCATCTCCGCGGTCATACCGCTGGAGCCGGTGGTGTTCTGCAGCTGCTCGTGGGCATCCGCAAACTGCTGCAGGTTCATCTTCTTCCACTTCATTCTTGTGTCCTCCTTCAAAGGATTATCTCTCTCACGTCCTCGCGTGGGAAATCACAGTACAATTTTCTCTCCCCGCCGTGCCCTGCGTTCCAGCTCTTCCCGCTGTCGGCGGGTGGTGTTGCTGATGTCAAACTTCGTGGTCACCGCGCCGCCGGGGCGGGTGCCGTTCTCGCCGGGTCTCGCCGCCCTCTGCTGGATCCGCGCCGTCACGCCCTGCTCCACGGTCTGGGCGGTGCGTGCAGTAGCCTGCTCCATAATGTGGTCAAAGTAGGCCGCCCGGTATGCGTCCGGCAAGCTCACGCCCCGCCGCATCAGCTCGCCCACCTGCTCGTTCGCCAGCACCTCGCCCAGATCAAAGTCCGGGTACTGGGCTTTCAGCTGCGCCGCCTGGGCATCCCACTGCGCCCGGATCTGTGCCGCCCGCCGCTGCCGCGCCGCCTCCTGCTGTGCCGCCTGCAGCTTTTCGTTCTGTTCGTTGGCTCTGCGCAGGTCGCTCTCCATCTTGTCCAGCTCCCGCGCCGTCTTCACGCTCACGCCCCGCTGCTGCGCCAGCTCCTCGTAGTAGGCGTCGTCCTTCACCTTGCCGTTCTTCACGGCCTCGATCAGTCCGTCCACGTCCTCGCCGTCCACGCCGTATGCCTCGCTCAGCGCCTGCCGCAGGGCAGCCGCCTTGGGGTCCGCGTGCACCGCCTCGCCCGCCTTGATGATGGCCTGCTGCATCACCTCGTTGAAAATGTCGCTGTACTCGCCCCGCACCAGCTCCCCAAATGCCTTGCGCTTTTCCTCCGGGGTCTTCTCCGCCTTCTGCTCCTGCGACTTCTCCTCGGTCGGCTTCTCACCTTCCTGCGGCTGCGTCTCCGGCTGGCCGCTCATCTGAGGGGGCTGTTCCGCCGGCTTTCCCCGCAGCGCACCGCTGCGCCGCGCCAGCCGCTCCTGTGCCGGACGCAGCGCAGGCTCCTGCACCGCCGGGGCCGCCTCTGCGCCGCCCTCTCCGGCATCGCCACCGTCGCCGCCCTCAGCGAAATACTGCAGGTTCATCTTCCCGTCCACCATGTCCGGCAGTTGCGCCGGGTCCGGTGCCTTGCCGTCCGCAAACACCATGTTCACCTCAAGCTCCACGTTCTCCGGGAAACTCTCGGCCAGCGCGTCCAGTCCGTCCTGTACCAGCTCCACCCATGCTTCCACCATTTCGCAGCTCTCATGTGTCGGGGTCACCTCCACTCGCATCCAGCCCTCACCGTGTGCCACAGCACCCAGCGCCACAAGGCCTGCCCGCGCAGCCTCCTCCACCTCATTGGCAAGGGTCTGCATCAGGCAGCTCACCGCTGCGCACACAATGTCCTGCCCGTACTTTCCCGCGCCCGCATGGCCCTTTGCCTTCACCTCGTAGCCGGTCTTGCCGTCGTTCCATACCGTGCGCATCACACTTGCTTCGATCATGCCTTTTCCTCCTTCAGCGCAACCTCTTCGATCACTGCCCGGATCTCCATCATTTTCAGGTACAGCCCCATGTATTTCTGCTGCTCCCGCAGCAGGTCAAGCGGGCAGCGGTGTTCCGGCGGTTCCGTGCCGGTCCTCTCTGCCGCCTCGATCCGGTTGCAAAAGTCCTTCAGCTTCTCGTACCGGATCTTCGTCTGCCGGTACTCCGCTTTGAAGCGTTCCCGGTAGTCGGTGCTGGTCATGCCCTCAATGGTCTCGTACAGTTCCATGTTCTTTCTCCTTTACTTGTTCGGGTTGTTCACGTCCATCGCCCGCCGGGCTGCCTGCGTGGAAAGGCTGTTGTCGCTGCCTCCCACCGCACCGCCCAGGCTGTTGGTGCTGGTCTTTGCGTCTGTGCTGCCACCACTCCCGCCGCCTGCAGCACCCGCTGCCTGTCTGGCTGCACTTGCCGCTGCGGCAACGTTCGTCCCGTTTTGGCTGTCGATGATGGCGGCCATCTTCTGCAGCTGTGCTGCCATCTGCTGCAGCTGCTGGTACAGCGTGCCGTTCTTGCTCACTCGCTCCCGCACCTTCTCAATGCCTTCAAAGTCCATCATCTCCAGCGCAGCCAGCGCCGCATCCGCGTTCGCCGGTGCAAAAAATCCCAACTGGTAGCACTCCTTCGCCGTCTCGTTCTGGGAAAGCCGGCTGAAGGTGCTTTTCTTCGCCGCGCTCACTGTAATGTCGAACACCGGTTCGTGGTCGCCCAGCTGCACCCCGCCCACAACGCCGCCGGGCACCCCGCGCAGCATCTGTGCGCTGAAGGTGGCATACTCCACCCCGCCGCTCTCGCCGGTAATGCGGTATACCCGCTGCTCGTCGTAGAACTGCCGCATCAACTCAATGATCAGGTAGCACTCCTTCGCAAACGCCCGGTACGCGCTCTTCAGCATGTCCCGGCTCAGCTTGCTGCCCGCCTCCTGCAGCGCTGCAATGGCGCTGGCAGCGGTCAGGCCGCTGGTGGTGCCGCCCTGGCTCACGTCCCGGTTGCCGCTCACTTCCTTCAGCTCGTTCACCCGGGCATCCCGGTAGTTCATGCAGTTGCCGCTCAACACGTTCGTCTGCAGCGGCATAAAGCTGTCGCTGTTCAGCCGCCCCACCACGTGCACAATGTCCTTGGAAAAGTCCGCCAGCTCTTTCTCATTCACCCCCGCCGTGTCGCTCAGCACAAAGCGCTGCTTTGCCGCCAGCTTCACGTTCTCGTCCATGGCGTGGTTCATCTCGTCAATGGCGGTCTGGGTGTCCTTCATCACGTCGATGTACCCAAACCCCGCCGGGGAATCCTCTTCCATGAACAGCGGGTCAAACACAAAGGGGTACTTTCCATGGTCGTAAAATCCCCGCTGCGCCAGCTGCGGGTCGTTCTCGCTGGCATACAGCACCACGCCGTTGCAGTACTTGCAGTAGTGCAGCACCGTCTGTCCGCCGGGCTGCGCCTTCTTGTAGTACCAGTCCACCACCACGCTCTTATCGGTGGTGTCAATGCTGTCATCGTGGATGTACTGCCCCACGTCCAGTCCCTTGCCGGTGTGCCCCTCCATCTGCGGGAAGCGCCCCACCAGCTGCTCGTTGTCCTCAAGGCTCAGACTGAACAGGTGCGGCGACTGCTGAATATCCTCCACCCCCGGCGCCCAGTACAGCATCAGCAAATTCACGCTCTGGATGCTGATGTCTCCCAGCCCGCCCCGCAGCACCGGATCCCAGAAGATGCCCTTCACGCCGGTGCCGGTCTTGAGCTTGCGCCACCATGTGTCGCTGTACACCTGCTCGTAGTTGCACTGCTCCAGCACCGCCGGGATCACCTTGGAAAGGGCCCTTGCCGTCTCCTCGTCGTCCGCCGCTCGCGGCAGCACGTTCGGCTCCGGGTAGTTGTCCATGGCGTCCGCGTGCTTGTTGGCAATGCTGTTGAACAGCCACCCGCTGGAAGGCTGCGGCTTTCCCTCCATCATCTTGTTCTGGTAGTTCTTCCAGTGCCCCATCCGGAACCACAGCTCGTTTTCAATGATCCGCTTGTCCAGCGCCGCCTTGCCGGTCTTGTACCGCTGCAAAATTTCTCCCGCCTTTGCGATCTCCTCCGGCCCGATCACCGTCTCCGCTGCCGCACTCACCGGTGCGCTCCCGCCCGCATCGCCCAAAAAGCTCTGCATGGCATCATCCCGCCCGGTGCCGGGTCTCGCGGTGCTCACCATCCGGTCTTCCTCGCTCATGCCGCCTGGGTTCGCTTCTGCGGGTCTTTTGTCCGCCGGTCTCTGCTGCGTCCCGGCCGCCTGCGCGGCCATTGCCATGATCCGCAGCAGCTTTTCCCCGTCCTGTTCGGTGCTCGGCTGCTGTCCATCGTATCTTCCTGTCATCGCTTCTCCTTCTGCTTATACCCGCATCACCCGGATGGGGCTGCGGTGTGCGTCCATGTCCAGCGGGTCATCCCGCATCACCACCTCTTTGCGTACCTGCCGGGGACTGATGGGGTTTTCCATCAGCACATACCGGCACTCGTCGTAGATGTGGTCCTCCTGCGTGGTGTCAATGTCCTCCACGTTGCTCTCATCGTACACAAGGTTCGGGATAGTGCGGATAAAATGCCGGCAGGTGTCAAACACCTGAAACATCGGCCGCCCCTCCGCGTCAAATGCCAGCCGGTAGTGCAGCTGCATCTTGCCCGCAATGCGGGTGTGGTCGCCCGGCCGCCACGTCACAAAGTACGGGTACTTCTCCTGCATCTCGGCAATGCTCTCGCCCTGGCTCTCGTTGAAGATGGCCGGGTCTGCCACTCCCTGGATCACCCTGTCCTTCAGCATCGGGTCGTTCTGCTCTGCCTCCCGGATGCGCCTTGCCTGCTCCACCGGGTCGATGCGCAGCCCCTCGTTGGGCGTACCGGTGCAGCCGTATAATTCCTTGATGCGGTAAAGCCGCCCCTCCTCGTCCGCTGCATACCACCCCACCGAGAAGGGCTTCGAGTAACCAAAGTCGTATCCGCGCCAGATGTGCCAGTGCGCCGGAATGCGGAAGGGCTTGATCACATGGGTCCACCGCTGATCCTCGTAGTGCGCCGGGTCGTTGCGCCACTCGGTAAATACCTGTCCGTTAAAGCTGTCCCAGTCCCCGTACAGCAGCGCCTGCTTTTCCGCCTCCGGCAAGCTTGCCAGCGTGCCCAGATACCCCGGGTCGTTCTCCAGCAGCTTTTTGTTGTCGAACACCGTAGACGGGATAAACACCCGCGTGCGCCGCAGCTTTGCAACGCTGCCGTCCGGCTTTTTCACGTCCACCAGCTGCACCATCCGGGTGCCGGGCGGGGCAGGCGTGATGAACCGCGCCTTCACCCAGCCGTGCCCGATGCCGCCGGGGTTTGCCGTTGCCCGCATGTACACCACTGTGCCCGGCCCTGTGGGTCGGTTGCGGCTCATCAGGTAGCTGTACTCCTCCCATGTGAAGTGTGTCAGCTCGTCCACCCCGATAAAATCAAAGGCTTTGCCTTGGTAGTTGTACTTGTCCTGCGTGCGGAACATGGACCCGAAATAGATCTTCGCCCCGCTGGGGAAGGTCAGCACATGGCTGGAAGCGTTGTACCGCGCCTTCGGGAAGACCGGCCTGTAATACTGCATCGTCTTGTCGATCAGCTCGGAAAGCTGCGGGTAGGTCTTCCGCACGATCAACCCACGATAGTGCGGCACGTCCACCTGCCGCAGCGCCTCGATCACCAGTGCGTCGCTCTTGCCGCCGCCAGCGGCCCCGCCGTATAGCGCCTCGTCCTCGCACCGCCGCATAAAGGCAGCCTGTTTCGGCTGCGGCTTCCACACGATGCTTCTCTTATACCGTCCCGCTGCCATCCAGTACCACCTCCGGCCTTTCGTCCTCGCTCTGCGGCTCCATCAGCACCGTCGGCACGCTCTGGCCGCTGTCCCGGTCCGTGTCCGGCACCAGCGCCGCCGCGTTTGCCGCCGCCGTCAGCAGCACCGCCGCCACGTTGGCTGCATCCTTGTCGCTCATGGTCATGCTGTCGTACCGCGCCAGCTGCTGTACCAGCGCCTTGCGCGCATCCTCGTCCAGCTCCCGGTCGTAGCTGCCCGGGCTTGCGTATACCACAAGCCCCGTTTCGGTTGCGTCCGCCAGCACCTCGTCCTCGCTTTTCAAGCGGCTGCCCAGCGCAAAGTCCCGTGCCCGCACATCCTCGTCCAGTCTCTGGTGCAGCTTTGCCCGCACCTCGGCAGCCCTCTGGTTCTCGGCCACCCGCTGCTGTAAGTATCCGATCTGCGCCTTCGCCCCCAGCGCCGCCCGCGCCGCGATCTCCCGTGCCGCCTCCGCTCTGGCTTTGGCAAATACGCTGTCCGGCTTCCCGGCCTCTTCTGCCATCCAGCTGCGGATGGTGCTCTCCGGCACGCCGTACTTGCGCGCCACCGCACAGATGGAGTTTGAGCCGATCATGGCCATCACCACCGCTGCCCGCACCGCCGCCGGATACTTTTTCCCCGGCCCTGCCTGCCGGGCACTGTGTTTCTGCAATACTTCCGCCCCGCCATGCCGGTTCTGTCCTCCTTTGCCCTATGCTTTCAGTCTACCGCATCCCGCCGGGCAAAATAACTACGGACATTTTCATGTCCTCCGTTTCATCGGAACCCGGGTTGCGGCACCCAGCGTCTGCTTTGTGCCTTGGGCGGCACGCGCAGCCTGCTGGCCGCTGCCCCAACAGCTCCTCCCTGTTTCTGCCGCTGGCAGCGGTCGTCGCCGTTGCAGACATTTTAGCGGAACCCGGGTTGGGGCAGCGGTCTTCGCCGTTGCAGACATTTTCGTAGCACAAAAAGACCGCGCACAACCGTGCCCAGTCTCTCCCGTCCCTCCGGGGTCACTCCTCCCGCAGCAGCCCTGCCTGCGCTGCATAGATCCCCACCGTGCTCAACACCTCCAGCTCCTTGGTGTAGTAGGTGGTGCGCCCGATGTACAGCGCCTTGATCACCGCGTCCTCCCGCATCCCCTCCATGTACCGCAGCCGCAGCAACTCCCAGCACACCGGGTCTGTGTGGGCATAGTACGCCCGCGCCTTTTCCAGTACGCCGTTCCATCCCGCCGCCCGGCTTCCCGGCTCCCGCAGCGCCCTGCGCACCGCCTTCCGCTGCTTTTTCGTCACTGTCCGCCCTGCCTTTCCCGCCGATCAGCGCCAGCTTTTCCAAATTCCGGCCGAGTTTTCTCTCTTTCCGCGCGCCCGCGTTAAAAAGCGCGCGAAAATTTAATTTTATCTGTCATGTGCGAGCTTTCGCAAACCCTCTCCGCCGCAGGATCAGATACGCCTGCGGCTCTGTGGCTTCCCATCCACCCGGCCTTGCGTCCTCGCTTTCGTGCAGCTGTCCCGGGTCGTAGATCATCACCTTCACGCATTCCCAGCCCGGGTACCGCTGCTCCCACCAGTAGGCGCAGTCCGCACAGTCGGTGCAGCCCTTGTGCAGCTGCTTGCGGCTCCACCGGCTGTCGTTGGGCCGCTGTTCCTCGGGCAATATCAGGTTGCGTGTCTCTAAGCACCGCCGCCAGCTGTGGCCGTAGATGTACCCCAGCGTACCGTTTTTGCCCTCGCCGGAAAGCCCCAGCAGCTTCTTCATGTCCATCCGGTCCACGTTCATGGTGCCCAGCGGCTCAAACTCCCGCGTCCCGGGGATGCGCCGCCGCCATAGATCCTCCAGCATCTCCCGCCACTCCCGCCGGTCTGTCTCACCCATGCCCACGCATTGGGCAAAGCCGTGCATGTGCAGCCGTCCGGTCTCGCCCTTGCGCACTGCCCACAGCATCAGCCGGATCTTCTCCCTCTCCACCCCGAACCGCTTGCAGGTGGCGTACTTTACCCGCCGCGCGTAGTTCTCCACGTCCTTCCAGCAAGCAGCCTCGTCATCCGGCAGGTAGCAGTCCTCGTATGTACCGGTCAGGAAAAACCCCCGCTTGTCAAAATTCGCCAGCACCTTCCGCTGCTTCCTGCGCATGCTGGCGGCTTTGTTCCGGCTCTTCTGCCCCTTGTCGCTCTCCTTGCGCTTCTTTCCCCGCTTGCGGTGCTCCTGATCCGTCACGGCATACACTCCAACGGCCATGTACTCGTCCCCGCACCGGATCTTCTTTTCCCGGATGTAGCTTTTCCGCATAGGCTGCTCCTGTAATTCTCTCTTTTGTGACCCACACAGTCACAGAAATAACGGGTATACTAGCTCCCCAAAGCGCCCACCCGGACGCTTTTTATAAAAAGGTATCAGACAAAACGCCTGCCGCCGAGCCTTCTCTCAGCAGCACCCGTTCCTACCTGATGCTTTTGTGGTCGCCAAAGCCCCCGGCCACGCGCTCACCGCGCCGCCGGGGGCTGATTTCGGGTTCTTCCGCCCCTCGTACTCTCCTTGTGAATCTTTTATCCTCGCAGCCCGCAGGCTGCGAGGATAACCAAACACAAAACCTCTTTCCTCTGTCCATGGTCAGAGCACACGCGGCGGCCATTCTTATCTCTGCCGTTTCCCGATCCAGAACTCCTCGTCAAAGTCGTTCTTGTGGATGCTTCCCGCGTAGGTCTCGTTTCTGGTGTGCAGCCTTTCCTTTGCCAGCTCCTTCTTCCACGCCTTGTACTTTTCGCAGTAGTCGGAGCAGGCGGGCCGCCGCTCCGGGCAGTCCTTCGTGCAGCACCGCTTTACCATACCGGGGCCTCCGGCTTGCCCGCTGCTGCCCAGTAGCCGTATTGCAGCTCCTTCTTTCCAGCTTTCAGTGCTGCCTCGTTGTATAGGCACATCCGGTGTACATCCCGCTGCAAGGGGGTCTCGTCCTTTCCTTCCGGCTTTGCTTTCGGCTGCGGCTTCTTGGGCTGTGGCTTCTCCTGGGGCTTGTGGTGACGTGCAGCTGCTGCCTCTGCGTCCGCCCTCTCCCTTTCTATCCGGTAGCGCCGGGGTCTTGCCCCCTCCACCTGCACCCGGTAGGCAGCGCTCACCGCGTTCTTGCGCTTGTATAGCCCCGCCTTTACCAGCTGCTCCGGGGTGCCACGGTATAACAGCTTGTTCGTCTGCGGGTCGTACAGGCTGTAAATGTACTCCATCAGCTCCTGCCTCCGTTCCCGTACAGCTCCACCTCTGCACCGTCCTCCGCGATCAGGATCCCGCCGTCCAGCGCCTGCGCCAGCTGCTGCAGCCGCGCAGCGCTCAGCTTCAGCAGCCCGCCGGGCTTGCACCATCGCCGGACGTAGCCCTCCTGCACCGCCAGCTTGTCGCTCAGCGTCGCCGGGTTCTCGCCCCGGTAGTTCATTGCCTCCTGTAAGGTCATTTTCCTCTTCTCCTTTCCCAGCTCGTGGGCACCTGCTGCTCCATCACAGCCCGGATGCGCCTGTCCATCTCGTCCTTTGCCAGTGGCAGGGTGCAGGGCACCCGCATCCGGCTCACCTGCGCCCGGATCTGTGTTTTCTGCATCTCTGTCAGTACCTCCGCCGTGTGCTGGCGGTAAGCTTCCAGCTCTCGCTCCTCCGGCACCTCCAGCACCTCCACCTCGGTGCCGTAGCTCTGCGCCGCCGCCCGCCGGAACCATTCCAGCGCCACGTCCACGCCCTCTTCCAGCACCCACTGGTTCAGCTGCCGGTAGTTGTCCATCGTAGCATCATACAGCCGGATCAGCCGCTCCGTACTAAATCCCAGCACCTCGGCGCACGCCACGGCATACACCCGCCACTCCAGCGTGGCAGCCTCGTCCACCGCGCCCTTGATCTTCAGCTCCGTGTGCGTCTTGGCCACGCCCTTGGCGTTCGGGATCAGCAGCTCCCACGGCGTACCCTTCGGCAGCCGACTGCGCAGCCACGCCTCCGCGTTCCGCCTTGCCTCATGTGCTCTGCCGCCCGCCGCCATGATCCGCAGCACCTCGCCGTTCACCTCGCTCCGGCGCTTGTCCACCTTCTCCAGCCGTTTCCTTCCAAGACCAAACACCTCATGCAGCGCAATGGTCACGCAGGCGTGGGTAAAGTCGATGGCATTGTTCTGCGCCAGCGTGATCCGGTTTTCAAGGCTCATTTTTTTCATTGCGCCGTCCTCCTGTAAAATTCCTCGTTCAGCTTTCCCCACTCGTCCAGCGTCAGTCTTTTGTCCGCCGCTGCCCGCGCGATCACCCTGTATGCCGGACCGTTGCGGTCACGCGGGTGCATCCAGTCCACCTCTTCCAGCGCCTTGTCCAGCTGTGCCCGGTATTCCTCGTAGGTCATCAGCCCTGCACCTCCCCCTGCCGCTTCATCAGCTCTGCCATAAGCGCTGCCTCCTTGCCTTTAAAAGTCTGCGTGTGCACCTCACAGCTCCTGCCCTCCATCACGTCCAGCAGCTCCTCTTCCATCATCTTTCCAAAGTTAGCAGCGCACTCTATCTTTTCATCGTGGGTCAGTTCCTTCTTCAGCAGGCTTACCACAAAGGCAAGGTACGCCTGATGCATGGCATCCAGCGTCTTTTCGTTGCTGGTGCCCTTGCCGTGGCACTGCATCACCACTCTTTTGCCGTCGCTCTTGATTATGATCTCAATGTTGTTTTCCATGTCTGCATTCCTTTCTCATTTCAGCTTTTCCGTATGGTACGGCGTAAAGCTGTCGTACTCCACATAATGCTGCTTTGCCATCTCCACGGCCTTTGCCCGGGCAATGCCCTCGGTGGGCGCGCCCACCACATAGCTCAGGCACTGGACGTACTGGCTGTTCGTCTCCGGCAGGGTCTTTGCGCACTCCACCTGCACCCGGTACTTGCTCATCAGCCTGCCCTCCTGCTGCGCTGCACGGTGTTCCCCGGCTGCTGGTGGATCTTCTTCGTCTGCTGCTCCCGGTCCTGCGCGGCAAAGCCCAGCCGCATAAATACCACCGCTGCCGCCAGCAGGCCGAGCGCCGTGCAAACCTCTCCGTCCGTGATCACGCCGCCCAGCTGCGCACCGCCCTCGATGCCCATTCCTACCAGCAGCCCGGTCAAACCGCACCCTGCCGCCAGCCAGTGCCATAACCCTGATTTGATCCTCATTGCAAAATCCTCCGTTTCGTGTTAAACTTCTGGTGATAAGTCGTCACATCTATCACCTTGCAGGGCTCGTCGGTGCTGTCACACCGCCGGGCTCTCTTTTTTTGTTGTGCCGGTTCAGCTGCGCCAGCTCTTCCGCCGTCAGCTCCTCCACCAGAAAATCATATTTCCGCAGCGGCTTCTGCCCGCCAGCACCCTTCCGGTGGTGGCTCAGCACGCTGTAAAAGCTGTTCCGGCTCGCGTAACCCAGCCGCCTTGCGCACTCCGTGCCCGTGCCGCTCGCCACCAGCTCCCCTGTCTTGCGCAGCCAAATGGTGTACCAGTTCATAACCGCCCCACCTTCTGCCGGAAAAAGCTGTCCAGCCACGCATAAAAGCCCGCCCGGCTGATCAGAAACTCGTCCTGCTTCATCGGGATCGGCACGCACCAGTCAAACCGGTTTGCCATGCACATGGCCTTAAACTTCGTCGGGCTCATCTGGATCGGTTCAAACCCGTCCGGCACCACATGGAACGCCTCGCAGCACTCCATCGGGCTCATGGTCAGCTTCTCTGCCATCCTTCTTCGCCTCCTTTAATCCAGTTCCAGCTCCTCCGTCTCCGCGATCACCTGCATCACCTTCAAAAGCCGCTGCCCGGCGTGCTTTGCTTCCAGCGCTAAGTACTCCGCGTCATCGTCCGGCCGCTGGTCCATGGTGTTCTTCAGCCGATCCAGCTTGTCCAGCATGTCGCAGCAGATTGCGATCCCGCCCTCCAGCAGCCACCTGCTGGCCGTCTGCATGGGTTCTGTCGCCTTCGGGCTCACCAGCTTGCCCGCCGGGGCCGTCCTCCGCACCTCATCGCACTCGTTCTTCATCATACGCCCGTGCCCTCCTGCGTCAGGCCCGCTTTTTCTGCGTCCTCAATGCTCACGCCGTCAAAGCTCAGCTCCAGCTCCCGCAGCACTTTTTCCTGCGTTTTCACATCCACCCCTGCCCGCCTCATGGCGATCAGACAGTAACCCATGCACGCCGTATTTCTCCACGGCCCGTTCAGGTTCATCAACAAACTCTTGTCCATCATGGTTCGTACCTCCTGTTGCATTCTCTTTCCTTCCCGTGCTATCCCATCTGCAAGACCCACTCTGCCACAATAAGCGTCATATACATTCCGCTCACAAGCATTGAGTAAAAAATGTACCCCTGCCGCTCACCGCCCAGCCACCGTCTGGTCACCCATAGCGCCGTCAGGTTCAGTGCCCAGCAAAGCACCAGCATCCATATCTGCATGGTTCACCTCCTCGTACGTTCCGTTAAACGCCCTGTCCTGTCTGCCATTGCGCAGCGCCATCCTCTGTGCCCGCTTCATGCGGGCTTTTTTGTTGCCGTCCATCCATTCACCGCCTTCTGCTTACGCGCTCTTGCCATCCCGGGCAGGATGGAACAGGTACTCCATCCGCATCCCGGGAAACAGGCTGTTGCGTACTTTTTCCGCTTCCGGGTAGGTAAAGTCCGTTTCGCCGTTGATTTTGTTTCTTGCAGTCTTCTCTGAGCAGCCAATGGTTTCCATAATGTCCTTGACCGTCAGGCCGTTGCGTTGCATCTCTGCTTTCAGATTGTCCATTCAACATCCTCCATTCCTTTTCGTTTTACCGTTTACGGTAATCCGTGATTTGATTCTACATCCTCAAAAGGTAAAAGTCAACCCTGTTTTGGAAGATTTTTATATTATTCGGTAATAAATTATTGACTTGTCGCCCGCGCTTCCTTATAATAGAGAAAAAAGAGAAAGGAGAATCTTACCGTGTGGCTCGAAAAACTCAATCACCTAAAAAAGCTCAGTGGTATGACCATTGAACAGATTTCGGCGGCGTCCGGTGTTCCAAAAGGGACCCTGAACAAGTTGTTCGCCGGTCAGACGAAAGATCCCCAGCTATCTACCGTTTCCGCCGTTGTGCATTGCATGGGGTATACGCTGGACGATCTGTCCGATAATACCGTAAACGGTAAAGTCGCCCTCACCCCGCATCAGTCCGCCCTGCTTTCCTCTTTTGATCTGCTCAACGAGGAAGGCCAGCAGAAAGCTCTGGACTATGTGGACGATCTGGTGCTCACCGGGCGCTATAAAAAATGTGCTTCGCTGGGCGTGGATAGAAATGAAGCGTAAATAAAAAAACCGTCCCGGTGCTGTCCGGAACGGTTCAATTTGCATGAAAAGGTGTGATTTTTATGATGGTTTCCCCTGAATACCCTTATTACAAACACATCCTCCTCTACTCAAACAGGATTCTTGCGTCATCTTCTTATCCGCTTCAACTTTCCCCCACTCCCGCACTTGCTCGTATTTATGCCTTTTTCCTTGCCGTCTGCACCGATATGCTTGCCCTTGATCTCGACACTGCACTTTTATGCACCATTAAACTCTCCAGCAATAACGATGCCTTTGCTAATGACATCGTTTCTTTTCTCGCTCGCTATCGTGCGCGTTGGCAGGACGCCCGTATTCATCTTCCAGATAGTGAGACAGACCTTGCACAAACCGAAGATCTTCCCATTCTATTTGACATCGTAATGCGCGATCTGCAAGATATTAATGCCAACGTTTCTTTTTCCACCCTTGCCTCTGAGCTTTCCAGCTTCTTAAAAGATCTTTCTGCCTCTCTTCATCCTGTTGAATTTCCTGCCGAACTTCTGAAGCCGCGTCCCTCGTTATCCTCCCGCGCCCTTCCGTGGCTCGTTGGCATCCTGATCCTCTCCATTGCATTTCTTTTGTATGCAGTCACCCGCTGACCGTGCACAAAGCAAAACCCCCTCAGCCGTAAAGCCAAGGGAGGGTGAAAATCATCCAGTTTATAACTAAAAGCAATTTTTTCAAATGTGATTTTCACTTTGTCAAGGTCAAATCCACATTTTCTTTGTTGCGTTTGCAACATTTCACTTTTTTTTCGTATACAATCGGGGTCCGTTCTAGTATAATAACAGTAACGGAACCCGCTAAGCCTCTGGATGCGTCAGCATCTATGCGTATCATGGCGGGTCTTTTTTTATCCACTTTTGCGAGGACATCTAAAATGGCAGGAATCAAAGCCTTTTGTACTTATGATCAGCAGCTGCAGATCCTAAAGGATCGTGGGTTGCTTATTCCAGACGAATCTCTGGCGCTTCAATGGCTCAAAGAAAAAAACTATTATCGCCTCAGCGCTTACTCCCTTACGCTGCGGCAGAAAGATCCCACTACCGGAAATGATAGGTTTAACGAGCATGCATCATTTTCCACCATCATCGATCTGTATCAATTTGACGACCAGTTCCGGGCTGCTGTTTCCCATGCAACATCCATTGTAGAAACAAATCTCAAAGCCTATATAGCGTATTATCACTCCGCCCGTTACGGCCCTGTTGGTTATATGGACGGCAAAAACTTTGAAGACCCATGGAAGCATGCTAAGTTGTTAACCGGCCTTTCCAAATCCCTCGGCCTTCGTAAAGACGAACCGTTTGTATTGCATCATCACAAAGATCTTAATGATATCTATCCTGTTTGGGTCATCGTCGAGGTTCTGTCTTTCGATCAGATTTCTATGATGTATCGCAACCTTTTGCCAGAAGATCGTGCTGCAATCGCGCGCGAGTTCTATTCTATTTCCTCGCGCGAATACATCGAAAACTGGACGCATTGCGCTGTTGTAGCTCGAAACATTGCTGCCCATGGCTCTCGTTTTTATCACCGTCAGCGCGTCAACCCACCTGTTAAGATGCCAAAGGATATTAATTTGTATGGAACAAAGCCCTTTGGCTATATCTATGCAATTTATCATCTGTTGCCTCGTTCCGAACGTTCTTTCTTTATTACCGCCCTTGAATCTTGTTTTTCTCTGCATCCTTCCGCACAACTGTCTGAGCTGGGCTTTCCAAAAGAGTGGGTCTCCCTTCTAACCTCTTACTAATCAAAAGCAAAACCCCCTCAGCCGTAAAGCCAAGGGGGTCATGCCTGTCAAACAGGGGATCCAAAAAGTAGGAGGTAATTGTTATGCCTATCAACCCGTGCATCTCTTCCCTTTTATGGTAGCACCGGCAGCTGTGCGGGTCAAGCGTTCAAAACGCATTACACAAAATAAAATGTCCGGGTGCTGGTACGAACAGCCCCCGGACGGAATGCAACACATTAAAACCGATAATGTGCCTGCCGTGGATAGTATACCACACTCCCGGCAGCCGCGCAACCGAAAGGAGTGTGATCTCATGGATTGCATCCGCTGCAGCCGTCCCCTGCCGGAGGGTGCCCTGTTCTGTCCGTGGTGCGGCAAGCACCAGACCGCCGCAGCACCCCCGCCGCAGCGCCGCACCCGCCGCCGTCCCAGAGGCAGCGGCACTGTCTATCTGAAAAAGGATCATCTCCGCGCAAATCCATGGGTCGCCAAGACCGGACGCGGCGAAATCCTTGGCAATTACGCCAGCTCCGCCGAGGCTACGCTTGCGCTGGACGATTATAATGCCAGGCACACCAGTGCCGCCCGGCTGCGCTATACCTTTGCCGATGTTTACGCAAAATGGAAGGCTGTCCACTTTCAGGATGTCGGCCCCAAAGGTCAGTACAGCTACGAGCAGGCCTACGCCAAAGCCGCGCCCCTGTATGATCGAGAAATGCGGGAACTTAAAACCGAGGACTACCAGCAGGTCATCACCTCTCTGGCCGAGAACGGTCTTTCCCGCAGCAGCTGCGAAAAGCAGCGGCAGCTGTTCAGCCAGCTGTGCAAGTGGGCCATGCAGAACGATATCATTTCCATCAACTACACCGAGGGCTTGCGTCTGCCCTCTGCCTCCCCCAAAAAAGAGCGCACCCTCACCCGCGCCGAGATCCAGCGCATCCAGACCGTCGCCGACAATGCCGACCCGGCCAACCGCCTGCGGCTCACCGCCCAGATCGCGCTGGTGCTGGTGTACACCGGCATGCGTATCGACGAGCTGCTCTCCATGCGCCGGGACGATGTGCATCTGGATCAGGGTTATCTTGTCGGCGGCGAAAAGACCGAAGCCGGCCGTCAGCGTATCATCCCCATCCTGCCGCAGATCAAAAAGATCATTGCGGGCTGGATGCTGGACAGCATTGACCACACCTACCTGCTTCCCACTACCACCGGACGCAAAAAGGATATCAACGCCGTCGAGCACTCCTTCCGCCGCCTGATGGACAGCTGCGGCATCAACCAGCCCAACACCCCCAAAGCGCAGCGCGTCACGCCCCACTCTTTGCGCCGCACAGCTGCCACGCGCCTCGTGGAAGGCAAAGCCGACCCTACCGCTGTGCAGGCCATTCTCGGCCACGCCGACTTCACCACCACGGCAAATTATTACACGGTGCACGATGCAGCCTATCTCGCCGAGGAAATGCAGAAGTTCAAAACATAGGCTCCCATTAAGCTCCCCAAACAACTTTTTATTTCGTTCCTACGTTAGTTTGTTTTGCTTCCCAAGCAGTAGGCGGCGGGTTCGAGTCCCGTATCCTGCTCCAAAACATAGCGGTGAAACGTTCAAAATTTGTTCGTTTTGCCGCTTTTTATTTTGTTTTGCTTGCCTTTGATTGCAAATCATGCTATACTCCTATCAGCAGAAATGCCCGGGCGTTTAACGCCCTCCTCGGTTTTGAAGACCGTGCCAGCGCATTTCTGCTTTTTTATTGCCTTTGGCAGCATCCTGTGCTATGATAAAATGCAGAAAGCAGCTTAGGGGCGTTACTGCCCTGCTCGGTCTTGAATACCGTGGTAAGGCTGCTTTTATTTTTGTTTGCTTTCAACGGCAGACCGTGCTATACTTTGAGCAGAGACCTTCGACCCGCTGCTCCTCGAATCCTCGGATTCCATGTGGGCTTTGCCGGAGGTCTCTTGGAAGCGCTCCGGCAATCTACTTCTAGAATCTACGGATTCTGCACGGGTACCACCGGAGGGTTTCTGTAAAGCCTTCCGGCTGTCTACTCCTTGAATCCTCGGATTCTACGTGGGTTTCGCCGGAGGCTTTATTTTTGCCGTAAAAAACACTCCCGGGCTTTTTGTAGGAAGACCCGGGAGTGTTTGCGTTTAACTGATCTTATATCGTGTTACTTTGCCACGAGTTCTGCGGCAAGGGCGTCCATCTGTGCCTCGGCAGCAGCGTTGGCGGCAGAACGGATGGTGACCACGTTCTCGCAGAGGGTGATGTTCTTCATGCTCTCCAGCTCGGCGCGCATAAGCTTTGCAGCCATGGGTGCCCAAGTGCCGTTTTCCATCAGGCCGATGGTGCGGTTCTGGAAGCTCTTAGTCTTGAGGTGAGCCAGCAGGTTCTCCATCGGCGGGAAGAGGAAGCCATCGTAGGTAGCGCAGGCCAGCACGATCTTGCCGCAGCGGAAAGCCTCGGTGACGGCGTAGGACACATCGGTGCGGGTCAGGTCCATCTCCACCACCTTTGCGCCCTGTGCGCGCAGCTTTTCGGCCATGGTGTGGGCGGCGGCGCGGGTGTGGCCGTGGATGGATGCGCTGGCTACCAGAACCTTTTCCGGCTCCTCGGCCTTGTAGCTGGACCAGAGATCATAGTAGTTCAGGTACTTGCCCAGATCACCGGTAAGCACCGGGCCGTGCAGCGGGCAGATTGTCTTGATATCCAGTGCAGCAGCCTTTTTGAGCAGTGCCTGCACCTGCGGGCCGTACTTGCCCACGATGTTCAGGTAGTAGCGGCGGGCTTCGCTGGCCCAGTCGGCGTTTTCGTCAAACTTTGCCACAGCACCAAAGCGGCCAAAGCCATCGGCGGAGAACAGCACCTTCTCGCTGCTCTCGTAGCTGACCATGACCTCCGGCCAGTGCACCATGGGGGCAAACATAAAGGTGAGGGTGTGGGCGCCAAGGATCAGGCTCTCGCCGTCCTTCACCACCACGCGGCGCGCCGGAGCAATGGCATCTGCGCCAAAGAACTGCTCCATATACTGGAAGGTCTTGGCGTTGCCTACCACCTGCATTTCCGGGTAGAGCGCAGCCAGCTTTGCCACGTTGGCACCGTGGTCCGGCTCCATGTGGGAGACCACCAGATAGGCTGGCTTGCAGCCGCCCAGTGCCTCGGCAAGGTTTTCCAGCCAAGGCTCAGTGGCGCGGGCGTCCACCGTATCCAGAATGGTGGTCTTTTCGTCCAGAATGACATAGGAATTATAGCTGACCCCGGTGGGCACCGGATACTGGCTCTCGAACAGGTCGATTGTGGTATCGTCCACGCCCACACCAAGGATGGCTTCGCTGATTTTTTTCATGCTCATACCATTCAGACTCCTTTTGGGTTTATCTTGTACCGTAAATTGGCAAATACTTCTGAGAACAATTCCTATTGTAGCACATCGTCGGAAATTTCGCAAGGGATAATGCGGGGAGCTTCTGCGCATCAACGCTTTTCCCCGCTCTCCGGCAGACGTGCCGTTACCGGTCCGCCCGGCTCGGTGTCCAGTTCCAGCAGGGTGGCGGCGGTGTTTTCGTCCAACGTCTGCACCGCACGCAGCTTGCGGCTGATGGCGCGGCTGCGCACCCCGATGAGGTTGTCCAGCTCTTCATCGGTCTGGCGCAGGCGCTGCTGCATCTTGGAAAGCCCCTGCCCGAACTTGTCGAACTCGGTTTTGACCGCCCCCAGCAGCTGCCACACCTCGCCGGAGCGTTTCTGGATGGCAAGGGTCTTGAAGCCCATCTGCAGGCTGTTGAGCAGCGCCGCCATGGTGCTGGGGCCGGCTACGTTCACCTGATAATCCCGCTGCAAAACCTCCAACAGCCCGGCATTTACCACCTCGGCGTACAGCCCCTCAAAGGGCAGAAACAGGATGCCGAAAGCTGTGGTGTAGGGCGGCTCCACATATTTTTCCCGGATATCCTTTGCCTCGCTGCGCAGCACCAGTTCCAGCGCGTGGCGGGCGTTTTCCACAGCCTGCGCATCGCCGGAGGCCTGTGCATCCTGCAGGTGGGCGTAGGTATCGCCGGGAAACTTGGAATCGATGGGCAGCCAGACGCTGCCGCCGTCCACGCCGGGCATACGGATGGCGTACTCCACCCGCTGGGTGCTGCCGGGGATGGTGGCTACGTTGGTGTCGTACTGCTCCGGTGCAAGGATCTCTTCCAGAATTGCACCCAGCTGGATCTCGCCCAGAATGCCGCGGGTCTTGACGCCGGAAAGCACCTGCTTCAGCCCGCCCACATCGGCGGCAAGGCTCTGCATCTCGCCCAAGCCCTTGTACACCTGTTCCAGCTGGTCGTTGACCGCCTTAAAGCTTTCGGTCACCCGCTTTTGCAGTGCATCCTGCAATTGCTCATCCACGGTGTGGCGGATCTCGTCCAGCTTCTGGGCATTCTGTGCCTGCATGGCGGCAAGACCGTCTGCCAGCGTTTTGCGCATCTCCTCCAGCTTGCGGGCGTTGGAGGCTTCCAAACCCTGCAGCCGCTGTTCCATGGTCTGCTGCTGGGTGCTCTGCCCTGCCGTCAGGGTGCTGCTCATGCCCTGCACTGCGGTTTGGAGGGTATCGCTGATGTGCGCCATCGCGGTCAGATTCTGCTGTGCCTGCTGCGCCTGCTTTTCTTCCAGCACCCGCGCCTGTGCTTCCAGCTGCTGACGCAGCCATTCCTTTAGTTCCGCGTCATCCTGCCGGGCGGCGGGCTTGCCGGTGCGGTACAGCAAAAGCGCCTGTAACAGGCAGATGGCCACCAGCAAAAGCGTATACAGTCCTGCCAAAAATCCCATAGACATTCTCCTTTAACTCAAAAATCCGGGTCTTGCGGTAATGGCAGACCCGGATGTGCTTATACTTCCTGATGCTTTACGATCTCCTGCGTGGTCTCTACCTGCTGGCCGTACAGACCCACGCCGTCTACCTCCATCTCGCCTATCTGATTATCACAGGGGTCGGCGCGGAAGGAACACATGGGCGGGTCGAAGGGGGCGCAGATGTCGCTGTTGGCTACCATGCGGTCGGTGTCCAGATTGCCGAAGTAGTGCAGGCGCATCTTCTCATTGCCCGCACGCGCCATGGACGCACCGGCAGAGCAATCGGCGTACATCCAGCCCTTAGGGGCAATATAGAACATGGCCCAGTCGTGGCAGCCTGCGGTCTCCGGCCGTGCCACCATGCCGCTCTGCCACTTTGCCGGGATGCCTGCAATGCGGCAAAGGGTGATAAAGGTAGCTGCCATTACGCCGCAATCTCCCCGGCGGCTGCGGGCGCAGTTATCGGTGATGTTCTCGTGCACAAAATACATGGGCTGGAAGTGATAGTGCACGTTCAGGGTGACAAAATCGTAAATGCGCTTTGCCTTCTGCACCGGGTCGGTGATACCCTCGGTCAGCTGGGCAGCCAGTGCCTTCATATAAGGGGTAAAGGCGATGTGGGGCAGCTGCTCGGCGGTGTCAAAATCCGGCTGCACGGGGTCGGCGTGCAATTCCAGCGGGGCAGCGTAGTGCGCGGTGCTGCGGTAGCTGTACTGTGCGCCAAAACGGCAATTCTCGGCAAGGTCTGCCTCCCAGTACGCGGTACGCTGGGGTGCAGTCTCCGGGGCGATATAGGTGGGCGGCGCGGTAAAGCTGTCCAGCGTGATATTGCTCTGTGCCGGGCAGGCAGCAGGCAGCGGCAGCCATACCTTGACGTGCACGGTATCTCTTCCCTCAGCCTTTGCAGCGGCAAGGGCGCGGGCAAAGGTCTCGTCAGTCATGCCGATGCTGGTGCGCAGGGTGATGTCTGCGCTGACTGCGCCGGTGCGCACCATCTGGTCGTGCTGAGGCTCAAAACGGTCCCAGCTGCGCTCCGGGACGGGCGCGTCCAGCTGACGGGCGGCAAGGTCGGGATGGGTAGCAACCAGCGTTTCGGCGGCGCGGTAGATATAGCGCTTCTGCCCTTCCACAAAGCGCCAGTCCATCTGCCCGGCAGCGTCCAGCGCAGCGAACTCCTCGGCGGTAAAGTCCCGCAGGGTGGCCTGCAGCTGGTTCAGCAGCTGGTCGGCGGTGAGAGTGTAATCCCGCGGCAGACGGCGCAAAATTTCCCGGTGCGCCAGCAGACCCTGCCGCCACGCATCCACGCCGTGGGGGGTGGGGTTTACCGGCAGCGCACCCTGCGGGTGCAGGGGCTGGTTCTGGCTGGCAGTCCAGTCCTCGGCCAGACAGGCGTCGATACGCGCAATGGCGGCATCGTAATAGCCCGCCTCCTTCAGGCGGCGGATATCGTCCGGCAGCTCCATATTCAGGTATGCAAAACAAGTATTCTGATCCATCATGTTCTACTCCTTTTTATTTATGGTCAGGCGGCAGTCTGCTGCTCCCAGAAAGCTACTGCTTCCGTCAGCCAGCCCTCGGCATCAGTGTTATCGCCTATCCCGATGCAATGGGGTGCAGACTCAAACACTTTTACAACATAAGGCACCTTATGAGCTTCCAGCGCTGCTTGCAGCGCCGGACCCTGCACCTGATTGATCATCCATGGCAGCACCTTGTCATCCTTCCCGTACCAGAAAAATACCGGCGGATAATCATCCGTGATAAGATCTGCCACACTGGAGCAGTAATAATGCCACCCATAGTTGCCGGTATCCATAAATACCTGATACGCGATCTTCACCTCTGAAAAGTTCACAACTGAATAACCCAGCAGCAATGCGCCGGGTCTTGCAACGCCGTAATGACCGTAGCCACGCTCCTTGTTCGCAAACACACCCGCAAGCTGACCACCGGAGGAGTAGCCTACCAGCGCATAGTCCTGCGTCTGGATGGAAAGCTCCTCGTCAAGGCTCGTCACCAGCTGCACCGCCCGTGCCAGATCCTGAAGCGGGGCGTTGTTGCCCAGATCCAAAAAGGTGCGGTAGCGCAGCACGAACACAGCATAGCCCAGTTTATGCAGCTCGTAGGCGGTGGAGCCGCCCTCACCCATCTCTGAGGTTATGGTCAGGGCGTTGCCGGGGATTACGATAGCCGTTTTTGCGTTGGGCATCTCTGCCGGATAATAGAACAGCTGCACACAGCCCAGACTGGAATTCTGTTCGATCTCCTCCGGGGTGTAGACCTGATAGGTAACCTTGACGCCCTTGTTATAGTTATCAATGATAAAGTTTAGTGCAGCAATGCCGGATTCCCGGTCGGTGTCGCCAAAATAGTCGTGCAGGGTCTTGTTTTTCCAGCGTGCCACCATCAGCGGCGTCATCTCGCGGCAATATGTATAATAGCCGGTTCCTTGAATCGCCGGGTTTGCGCGCAGCTGTGCCATCGTAGTTTCCGCAGTAACATGGGGTGCGATTTCTGCGCCAAAGGCAGGCAGCGCCGCGCAAAGAACAAACCATACCATACACAGCAGCGCATGTACAGTTTTTCTCATAGTTCCTCCACAGCTGGCAATGTGCCTGATGCACCGCCAATTTCTTACCATTGATCAGGCGGCAGTCTGCTGCTCCCAGAATTCAATTGCCTGCTGCACCCACCCTTCTGCATCGGTGCCGCGGGCAGTACCGATGGCATGCGGTGCATTTTCAAACACAAGGCATTTATAGGTAACGCCAGAAGCTTCCAGCGCCCGTTGCAGTGCTGGCCCCTGCAAAGAAAATCCCATTCGCTTCATATATACGTCGTTTTTTCCATACCAGAAAAAGACGGGCGTGTAATTTTCATTTACCACATCTGAAATATTAGTCCAATAATAGCGCCAGCTCAGTGCCGCAGGGTCAATTACCAGATGGTACACTGGTTTGACCTCTGCAAAATTATTAATGGGATAGCCCAAAAGCAATGCTGCCGGCTGCGGGACACCAAATGCCTGGTAACCAAATTCGGGGGAATCCGAACCGATCAACCCCACGATCTGCCCTCCGGAAGAAAACCCGACCAGTGCATAATCATCTGGCTGCACATCAAACTGCGCAGCATGATCGATCACATAACGCACTGCATTTCCGACATCCCACACTGGCGCATTATCCGTTGCTTCCATAAAGGAACGGTAGCGTAACACAAACACGGCATAGCCCGCTTCATGCAGCTGCCACGCCATAGAGCCGCCCTCTCCCAATTCCGAGGTCGTAGGCCCGCCGTTGCCCGGCACAACAATTGCAAACCTGGCATTACTCGTATCCGCCGGAAAGTAGTACAACTGCACCATGCCCAGCTGCACATTTTCTGCGATTTCTTCTGGGCTGTACACCTGCCATGTGACCTGCACGCCCTTGTTATAGTTTTCAATTACAAGGTTCATCGCGCTTACTACATCCTGCGCTTCCGGCGCACCCACATACGACTCGATCGTAGTGTCCATCCAGCGGGTATCCTTTTCTGACCATTCATTGCAGTATGTATAGTATCCCGACCCCTTGATGCTTGAATGCTCACGCAGTTCCCTCATCGTAGTCTGCACAGTGATATTCGGCTCACCCAATTCTGCACCAAAAGCAGGCATTGTCATTCCAAACAACAGGCATCCCATGCACAGCAGCATACAAATTGCTTTCTTCATACGTCCTCCGTCCGGGCATATAACGTTCATCTCTGCATCCCGATGCTTTTATTGTATCACAAATGGGTGAGATGTCAAAGCAATTTCTGTGCAGTCCGCTTCTTGTACCGCCCGGCAAATTCTGCTATACTGGAATTTATCCGGGAGTGGAAAGAGAATGCGGGCAATTTTCGGCCCGCCGAGGATGAAAGTATGGACAAGATCATCATCCGGCCTATGACGCCGGAGGACTGGAGCGCGGTCTCCAGAATCTATGTTGAGGGCATCGCTACGGAATACGCCACTTTCCAGACCGAATGCCCACCCTATACCGCGTGGGACGCTTCCCACACAAAGGAGTGCCGCTTGGTCATCCTTTCCGGCGGGGTGCTGGCGGGGTGGTGCGCCTTGCACCGGGTAGACCCCCGCTGGTGCTACCGTGGCGTAGCCGAGGTAAGCATCTATGTAGGCGAACAGTTCCGGGGGCACGGGCTGGGCTTTCGGCTTTTGAGCGCCCTGTGTGCTGCTGCCGAAAAGGCCGGGTACTGGACGCTGCAATCCACCGTTTTACAGGATAACGCCGCCAGCCGTGCCCTGCACGCCAAGTGCGGTTTCCGGCTGGTGGGACGCCGGGAACGCATTGCACGGGACTGCCACGGCCGCTGGCTGGACACCTACCTGATGGAGCGCCGCGCTGCCGCAGACGAACCGGAGGGGTTCAAAAAGCTATAACCAGCCGCTTGGTGCAGGCTAACGATTGGATATGGTCTCCGCTGCGCTCTGACCATTTTTAGCGGAATGATTATTTTATTTGTAGGCCGGGAAAATCTGCGGATTTTCCCGGCCTACCTCTTCACGAAGCAGGAGCGTAAAGCAGAAGGAGCCGCTGCACTTTTTGGGTGCAGCGGCTCCTGTTATTTGCAATGATTCGATTTTACCACTCGTCGTATTCGCCGTCGGCGTTTTTGGCGGCAGCCACACGGCTGCGCTTGAACATGCTTTCCACCACAGCGCAGTATTTATCGGCAAGGCAGACGATGATCGCCTCGCGGCAGCTGGGCACATGACGGAAGGTCAGCGGCCACATGTGACTGGAAATGATGCTCTGTTCCTTTTTGGTGATATGGAACACTTTTTCTGCATTGACGCAGGCGCAGCCTGGGTGAGAGAAGCCGTGCATCTCGAACAGGCGGCGGATGCCGTGGAAGGTACCCTTTTTGTGCCAGTCATACAGGTAAAAATCGTGAAGGAAAGCACCGACAGCCAGCGAGGTCTCGTCTGCACCCAGATGCAGGCGGTGATTCAGCCAGCAGCTGACCAGCACCACATTCTTGCAGTGCTGATAGGTGGTAACGTCCCCATGCTGGATGAACTCCCGCATCTGCTGCACCTTGGGGTTTTGATCGTATTTTTCCAAAATGGCATAAAGCTGTTCACGTTCCGTAACAGAAAGCTGCATGAGCAAAATTTCCTTTCAACTCAATACGTTAACGTTTGTTTCAGGAGCGGAGCTGCACCGGGTTGGAATTGCCGAAGTTTTCGGCCTTGGACGGGTTTGCCCGCTTGAGGGTCAGGTCTACCAGATACTGCTTGCCATCGCCCAGTTCTTCCAGCTGGGCAAGCTTTGCATTGGCAGAAGCTTCGTCCGGGTACCACTGGATGAGGAAGAAGTTTTCCGCTTCCACTCCGTAGTACAGCCAGAAGCCGTCTGCCCGCAGCAGATCGTCCAGATGATCCACCTCTTCGCCGTCCGGCAGGCCAAGACCTTCCTCTGCATAGAGATTTTCCGGCTCTACCTGCAGCATCTCAATGACCTGAATGGAGCTTTGCAGATACTCGTCCTGCGAGGTGCTCTTATCCGAGCGCTCCCAGCCGGTGAGAAATGCCTGCATAAGCAGATCGCGCACCTTGATGCGCGGCAGTGTGGGATCCATAACCATTTTTGTTTCCTTCTTTCGTGGTTTTTATCCCCGTTGGACAGTATACGGCATACACCTGTGCAAGTCAACGGTTTATTTGTGAATTTTTTGTAGGTATGACTAAAATTTACACACGCTTTTCCTGTTTCAGTCGGTTATCTCAAGCGTGGAAGGAAAAGGTATCGTTCAGCCATTCCACCGCAAGCTGCACCCAGCAGTGGCGGTGGGCACTGTCGGCGTCCACCTCCGGGGTGGAGATGCTGGTGCCGTGGCAGCCCTTTTCAAACAGGTGCGCTTCACACGGCACGCCTGCCTTGTGCAGGGCGCTGAGCAGCAGCAGGGTGTTTTCCACCGGGACAGTTTCGTCCTCCATGGTATGCCAGACGAACACCGGTGGTGTGGCGGGGGTGATCTTATCCTCCAGCGTAAAGCGCTGGTGGGCGGCAACATCCTGCGTGCCTGTCAGCTGCACAAAGCTGTCCCTGTGGGCGTATTCTCCGGCGGTGACCACCGGGTAGGCCAGCAGCAGGGCGTTGGGCCGCGGCTGGTCTGCCATGTCGGGGATCTCCCACACTGCACCGGACAGTGCCAGATGCCCGCCGGCAGAAAAGCCGCACAAAGCGATCTGATCCGGCAAAATATTCCACTGTTCTGCGTGCTGCCGCACAAGGCCGATGGCCTGTGCCAGCTGCCGCATGGGCAGCGCATCCCGGGCGCTGTCCCCTACTGCGTAGTGCAGTACCGCCGTGTGGTAGCCAGCTGCCGCAAATTGCAGCGCTACGGGGTCGCCCTCGCGGGGGCTGACGTGGGTATAGCCGCCGCCGGGCACCACCAGCACCAGCGGGCGCTGCCGGAAATGCGGCATAGCCTCCACGCTCTCCCGCAGGTAGAGCGTCAGCGTACCGCCGCCAGTCAGTTTCAGTTGCTCAAGTTGCATTTACGTATCCTCCTTATAAAAGCCGTGCCGCCCCTCCGGGTGGGCTGCTATAAATTCTGCGCACAAGTCGGCGCATAGACGGCACAGTTCCGGGCAGGGGCGCTTTTTATAATAGTCTGCGGTGCGTTCCTCTGCTGCCGTGCCTCCGGTAGGGGCAGCGCCCGCCTTTGCCAGCAGTTCCCGGCATATAATGCTGCCGCCGCCATTGCGGGTGCGGTACTGCTCTGCTGCCTGCTGCACCAGTGCATACATCCGGGATTTATCCTTGGGGTCGGCGGGGTCGGCATAGACCATGCTCAGCACGGTCACCACGCCGCAGAACGCCCCGCACACCTCCCGCATCCGGCCAATACCTGCGCCAAACCCTGCGGAAAGGCGCAGCGCCATCTCCTCGGTCAGGCCAAGCTGGGGTGCAAACGCCGCCACTACGCTCTGACTGCAATTGTAGCCCTTTAAGAACCATGCGTAGGCGGCATCGCCCTGTTTTGACATTTTCTCACATCCTTCCGGCATACTCACTCCATTATAGCACAGTCTGCGCAAAAGTGAGAACGCTTTTCAGGAAAAATTTCGCCCTTTATATAAGATACGATCCCGGCGCGCCGTTTCGTGCACCGGGGCAGCAAATCTTTTTACTTTTTTAACTTTTTATGAAAAGCCTTGATTTTCCCTGCAAGTCGTTGTATATTAGCACTCAGAAGTTATGAGTGCTAAGCATTCCGGTGGTTTGCCGGGCGCGGCGCACCAAATATGTGATAAAAGAGGTTTTGTATTATGGCCAAGAAAGAATTTCAGGCAGAGAGCAAAAAACTGATGGACATGATGATCAACTCCATTTATACCAATAAGGAAATCTTCCTGCGCGAGCTGATCTCCAACGCTTCGGACGCCATCGACAAGCTGTACTATAAGAGCCTGACCGACACCTCCGTGGGCATGAACAAGGGCGATTTCCGTATCCTCATCACCCGTGATAAGGAAAACCGCATCCTGACCGTGGAGGATAACGGCATCGGTATGACCAAGGAAGAGCTGGAGCAGAATCTGGGCACCATTGCCCACTCCGGTTCTCTGGATTTCAAGAAGGACAACAAGGACGAGAACATTGATATCATCGGCCAGTTCGGCGTGGGCTTCTACTCCGCCTTTATGGTGGCCGATAAACTGACCGTTATCTCCAAGGCTTATGGCTCGGACGAGGCGTGGCAGTGGGAGTCCTCCGGTGTGGATGGCTACGAGATGACCCCTGCTCAGAAGGACACTGTGGGCACCCAGATCATTCTGCACATCAAGCCGGATACTGACACCGAGAAATACGATAACTTCTTGGATGAATATGGCATTGTGGCTATCGTGAAGAAGTACAGCGATTATGTGCGCTACCCCATCCAGATGGAGCGTGAAAAGAGCCGTCAGAAGCCGGAACCGGACCCCAAGCCCGAGGACTATAAGCCGGAGTGGGAGACCTACACCGAGCTGGAGACCCTGAACAGCATGATCCCCATCTGGAAAAAGCAGAAGAGCGAAGTGACCGATGAGGAGTACAACAGCTTCTACAAGGATAAGTTCGGCGATTATGCCGACCCCGCCCGGGTCATCGTGAGCCGCACCGAGGGCACTGCCAACTACAACGCCCTGCTGTTCGTGCCCAGCCACCGCCCCTACGATTTCTACACCAAGGACTACGAGAAGGGTCTGGCTCTGTACGCTTCCGGCGTGCTCATTATGGAAAAGTGCGCCGACCTGCTGCCGGATTACTTCAGCTTTGTCAAGGGTATCGTGGACAGTCAGGATCTGAGCCTGAACATCAGCCGTGAGATGCTGCAGAAGGACAGCCAGCTGAAGCTGATCCACAACGCACTGGAAAAGAAGATCAAGAACGAGCTGCACGCCATGCTGAACAACGACCGTGCAAAGTACGAGGAGTTCTGGAAGGAGTTCGGCCGTCAGATCAAGTTCGGTGCTTACTCTGACTACGGCATGCACGCCGAGCTGCTGCGCGACCTGCTGCTGTTCTGGTCTGCTAAGGAGCAGAAGATGGTCACTCTGCAGGAGTACATCGACAAGATGCCCGCCGAGCAGAAGTACATCTACTTCGCCGCAGGCGATTCCACCGACCGTCTGGCAAAGCTGCCCTCCGCAGAGCTGGTGCTGGACAAGGGCTTTGACGTGCTGCTGCTGACCGAGGACGTGGACGAGTTCTGCCTGCAGATCCTGCACAGCTACCCCCGCAAGGATGCTGAGGGCAAGGACGCCACTGTGGAGTTCAAGAACGTGAACAGCGGCGATCTGGGTCTGGAATCCGAAGAGGAGAAGAAGGCCGCCGAGGATGCCACTGCCGAGAACAAGGCTCTGTTCGATGCCATGAAGGACGCGCTGAACGGCAAGGTGAAGGAAGTCAAGGTCTCTACCCGCCTGAAGGATCACCCCGTCTGCCTGAGCGCTGACGGCCCGCTGTCCATTGAGATGGAAAAGGTGCTGTCCAAGCAGCCCGGCAGCGAGGACGTGAAGAGCGACAAGGTACTGGAACTGAACGTGAACCACCCCGTGTTTGCTGCCCTGAAGGCCGCACAGGAGGCCGGTGACACCGAGAAGCTGAACAAGTACAGTGCTCTGCTGTACGCACAGGCACAGCTGATCGAGGGTCTGCCCGTGGATGACCCCGCCGCTTACGCCGAGGCCGTTTGCAGCCTGATGAAGTAAGCTTTTATGGAGAAGCCGCTGTTGCATTTGCACAGCGGCTTCTTTTTTGCGTCAACGATTTTTAATTTTGCGTTTGTCACGGTCTGCGAACCGCTCCAAGCGCATTTTCACGAGAACATAAATAACCCCTTAACAAAAAGGCCGCGCTCCGCTATAATAGAGTGGAACACGGTCTTATTTTTATCTTTCTGTGAAAGGAATTCTGTTTCATGGAGCCGAGAAAACATTATTTTGCAAAGATCCCCACCATTGCCATCTTTATCGTCATGGCGATGTCCGGGCCGTTAGGGGTGCTGTTGTTTATCCTGAAGGGCATCGACCAGAAGGTGCAGAAGGAAGAGCAGGAAGCTGCCCGTGCCCGGGGCGACTACCGCTCCGACCTTGGGCCGGAGCCTGACCGGAAGAGCGCACCCGTCTACGGCCACGATGTCCCCACGGCAGAGCAGAAAAGCGCCAAACAGTGGCACAAGAATATTGCCGCCATCTGCACCATCATGGGTGCCATTTTCCTGTTTGCCGGGGTGACGGATGCGGTGGATATCATCGGTGCATGGCGGATTCTGCCCGACCCCGGGGAGCTGTTTTCCGATATCATCATGGCCATTGGCGGCGGCGGTGCGCTGCTGACCGGCCTGCGGATGAACCGCACCCACAAGCTGGAGCGGCTGCTGGATAAAGTGGTGGGCGAACGGGATAACATCTCTTTGCCGGAGTTGTTTGCCGCCGCCGGGGTGGACGCTGCCCGGGGACGTGCTGCCGTGAAAAGCGCCATCGAGCACGGATACTTCGGCGCGGATGCTTACATTGACAACCGCACCGACACGCTGGTGGTGCGGGGTGCGGCACCGCAGCCGAAAAAGCCCGCGCCCGCTCCAGTACCTAAAGCTCATCCTGCCGCAGAGGACGAGTACGCCTCCCTGCTGCGCCAGCTGCGGGAGGTGAACGATGCCATCCCAGACCCGGTGATGAGCCAGAAGATCTCCCGGCTGGAAGAAGTCAGCGGGCGCATCTTTGCACTGGCGCAGAAGGACCCGGATAAAAAAGCGCAGCTGCAAAAATTTATGAGCTACTATCTGCCCACCGCGCTCAAGCTGCTGAACACCTACGCCAGCCTTTCCGGGCAGGCGGTGGAGGGCACGAACATTACCGAGGCAAAACACAGCATCGAGCGCAGCATGGACCTGCTGGTGACCGCCTTTGAAAACCAGTTGGACAAGCTGTTCCAAGCCGACGCGCTGGACGTGAACGCCGACATTGCTGCACTGGAGGGAATGCTGAACCTTGACGGACTGACCGGCAGCGAATTTACCCGCTAAGCCCCACCCCCGCACCCGATGGCTGCATCGGTGCGGGGGTGCTTTTTTGTGCAAAGTGCAATTTTCCATCCCATCTTTTTTGGGCGCTGCGCTCAAAATTTTGGGATTTGTGTGCATTTATGCCAAGCATTTTGATTTGCCGAAAAATTTTTTATTTTATTTGTTCAGCAGCAGCCGATCGGGCTGTGCAGGCACTTTTTGCAACTTTTCATCGAGATGCAACAATAACACATGGTTTTTTGCGTTGCGTTTGACTATTATAGAAGCAGCTACGGCAGCTGCGAACGGCTGCATCGACTTTTCCGATCATAATAGTAGGAGGAAATTTCTATGATGAAGTCCATTTCCACCTGGAAGCAGGAGCTGACCGAGGGCGCACACGCTGCGCGTCTGGCTGCGCTGTACTGCTGCACCCCCGACAAGACCCCTGCACAGGCAGCCCGCTATGCGGCTGTTCTGGACGGGCTGGAGACCACCTTTGGCGCACACACCGAGGCCGGTCTGTATAGTGCCCCCGGCCGCACCGAGATCGGCGGCAACCACACCGACCACCAGCACGGCCGTGTGCTGGCAGGCAGCGTGAACATTGATATGATCGCTGCTGCCGCTCCCAACAGCCTGAACCAGCTGCGCGTGCAGAGCGAGGGGTATGACCTGTGCGTCATCGACCTTGACGACCTGACCGCCCGCAAGGAGGAAGAGAACACCACCGCTTCCCTGCTGCGCGGCGAGTGCGAGGCTTTCCGTCAGCGCGGCGCAACGCTGTCCGGTCTAGACGTGTACATTTCCTCTAACGTGCCCAAGGGCAGCGGCGTTTCTTCCTCTGCCGCTTTTGAGGTGCTGGTCGGCGTGATTCTGAACGACTGCTTCATGGCAGAAAAGGTCTCCCCCATCGCCATTGCGCAGATCGGCCAGTGGGCAGAGAACGTCTACTTTGGCAAGCCCTGCGGCCTGATGGATCAGATGGCTTCCAGCATGGGCAACATTATCACCATCGACTTTGCCGACAAGGCAAACCCCGACGTGGAGCCGGTGCAGGTGGACTTTTCCAAGGCCGGTCTGGCGCTGTGCATTCTGGATTCCGGCGCAGACCATGCCGACCTGACCGATGAGTACGCCGCCATCCCCAATGAGTGCCGCGCTGTGGCCGCTGTGTGCGGCGGCGAGGTGCTGCGGGACGTGCCCTTTGAGACTTTCCTTGCAAATATCCCTGCCTGCCGCAAGCAGTGCGGCGACCGCGCTGTGCTGCGTGCCTTCCACTTCTACGCCGACAACGACCGCGTACCCCAGCAGGTAGCTGCCCTGCGCGAGGGCGACTTTGACGCCTTTTTGCAGATGGTGACTGCCTCCGGCGACAGCAGCTGGGAGTATTTGCAGAACGTGATCCCCGCCGGTTACAAGGAGCATCAGGAGGTGGCTGTGACCATCGCCGCTGCCAAGCACTATCTGGGCGGCAAGGGCGCTGTGCGCGTGCACGGCGGCGGTTTTGCCGGTACGGTGCAGGCCTTTGTGCCGTTGGAGATGCTGGCAGACTTTAAGGCAAACATGGAAAAGATCCTCGGCGCTGGCCGCTGCCATGTGCTGAACATCCGTCCTGAGGGAGGTGCTGTGCTGTGATCTCCACCGCCATCCAGCAGCTCGTGAACTACGGGCTGGACACCGGGCTGATCCTGCCCGATGACGAGATTTATATCCGCAACCAGCTGCTGATGACCATGCAGCTGGACGACTTTAGCGCCCCGGAGGGCGAGGTGTGCTATACCGATCTGGAAAGCATCCTTAAGACTCTCGTGGATGATGCCGTTGCCCGCGGCGTGTGCGCGGACAACTCCACCGCACGCGACCTGTTCGATACCAAGCTGATGGGCGTGCTGACCCCGCGCCCCAGCATCGTGCGCGCTAACTTTGAGGAGCGCTACGAAAACGAGGGCCCGCAGGCTGCCACCGACTGGTTCTACAAGTTCAGTCAGGACACCGACTACATCCGCCGCTACCGCATCAAGCGCGACCTGAAATGGGTCACCAAGACCGAATACGGTGACTTGGATATCACTATCAATCTGTCCAAGCCGGAAAAAGATCCCAAGGCCATTGCCGCCGCAAAGCTTGCGCCCCAGAGCGCCTACCCCAAGTGCCAGCTGTGCGTGGAGAACGAGGGCTACGCCGGCCGCATGAACCACCCTGCGCGCGAAAATCATCGCATCATCCCGCTGACCATCAACGACAGCGCGTGGAATTTGCAGTACAGTCCCTACGTTTACTATAACGAGCATTGCATCGTATTCAACAACCAGCATACCCCCATGAAAATTGAGCGGGCGACCTTCCGCAAGCTGCTGGATTTTGTGGGCCTGTTCCCCCACTACTTTGTGGGCAGCAACGCCGATTTGCCCATCGTGGGCGGCAGTATCCTGAGCCATGACCACTTTCAGGGCGGTCATTACGAGTTTGCCATGGCCAAAGCACCTATTGAAAAGCCTTGGGTGTTCCCCGGCTTTGAGGATGTGGAGGCCGGTATCGTGCACTGGCCCATGAGCTGCATCCGTCTGACCTGTGCGGATGATGCACGCCTTGTAGAGCTGGCCGATAAGCTTCTGACCGCTTGGCGCGGCTACACCGACGAGAGCTGCTTTATCTTTGCCGAGACCGACGGCGAACCCCACAACACCATCACCCCCATTGCCCGGATGCGGGACGGCAAATATCAGCTGGATTTGGTGCTGCGCAACAACATCACCACCCCGGAGCATCCGCTGGGCGTGTACCACCCCCATGCCAAGCTGCACCACATCAAAAAGGAGAACATCGGCCTTATCGAGGTGATGGGTCTGGCCGTGCTGCCCAGCCGCCTGAAGCAGGAGTTGTTCGACCTTGCCGATGTGCTGGTGGCACACCTGCCCACCGCAGAGTACCCCGAAGCCCTGCAAAAGCACGCCGAGTGGGCCGAGGAGATCCTTGCAAAGCACCCGAGCCTGAACGCCGACAATGTGCACCTGATCTTGCAGGACGAGGTAGGCTATGTGTTCGCACAGGTGCTGGCCGATGCCGGTGTGTACAAGCTGGATGAAGCAGGCCGCGCCGGTTTTGTCCGCTTCCTTGAAAGCGTAAAATAAACCACAACTCACAAAGGCTGTTGCACATATCATAGCGCAACAGCCTTTTTTAGAACACAGCATCGCGCAAAAGCGTTCTTCCTTCACTCTCCCCCTGTGAAAAAGTCAGCCGGGAAGATCTGCGGATTTCCCCGGTTGACAAATTAAAGTTTTCATTTCGCATCGTTATTTTGACGGAGGTATCCGCTTATGCACTACACCTTGGAAGTTTGCGTAGACAGCACCGCCAGCGCGCTGGCGGCAAAACGCGGCGGCGCTGACCGACTGGAACTGTGCGCCGACCTTATTATCGGCGGCACCACCCCTTCCCCTGCCCTGCTGCGTCAGGTCAAGGCCGAGACCGGCCTGCCGGTGCGGGCGTTGCTGCGTCCCCGTTTTGGTGATTTTTGCTACGACCGCTACGAGCTGGCACAGATGGCTGAGTGCGCCGCCGAGCTGGTCTCTGCCGGTGCCGATGGTATCGTTACCGGCGTGCTGACCCCGGCGGGCACGCTGGACACAGATGCCCTGCGCCCCATCTACGCCGCAGCCCGGCAGGCGGCAGAAAAAGCCCACCGCACCGTGGACTGCACCCTGCACCGCGCCTTTGATGTCTGCTGCGACCCCTTTGCCGCACTAGAAGCCGCAAAGCAGATGGGGCTTGCCACCATCCTGACCAGCGGACAGGCCGCAAGCGCCCCGCAGGGTGCTGCCCTGCTGCGGCAGCTGGTGGAAGCTGCCGGGCAGGAAGTGGAAATATTGGTGGGCGCAGGCGTATCTGCCGCCAACATCCCCGCCCTTGCTGCCCAGACCGGTGCCCGGGCGTTTCACCTTTCCGGCAAGCAGGTGCTGGACAGCCGCATGACTTTCCGGCGGGAGGGTGTGCCCATGGGTCTGCCCGGCTTTTCGGAGTTTGAGATTTGGCAGACCAGCGAAGCAAACATCCGCGCCGCCCGCACCGCACTGGATGCGCTGTAACGGGCAAATAGTTTTTTATACCCTGTCCCGGTGTAATTGAGAAAGGATTGGTCTGCCCGCAGTGCCGCTGTTTCCGCAGGAAACAGGCACTGCATTCTGCCGTTTTCCATTACGCCCCCTCCTGTGAAAATGCAAAATCGGGCAGCCCGCAGGCTGCCCGATTTTTCTCTAATAAAGTTCTCCCCCTCAGTGCAGGGCAGCAAACCGGGCTGCGCCGCGGGTGCACAGCCAGCGGTGCAGCAGCAGGTCCAGCCCCAGCAGCACCGCCAGACAAACAGCCTGTGCGGCCAGCGGCGGCACGGCATAGTCCAGCAGGCTCAGGGGCAAAAACAGCACCCCGCCCGCCAGCAGCCACCCGCCGAACATGGCCAGCATACTGGCGGCGCTCCGCTTGACCACGGCGGCCTCGCTGACCCAGTGGAGGTTGGGCAGGCACAGCCCCAAAACAAGCCCGAACTGCGCTGTCAGCCACACAAAGGCTGCCAGCACCGCCAGCACAAGCAGCCCCTGCCCTGCCGGAATACGCAGCGCTGCCATGGCGCACCCGGCGCACAGCCACGCCCCCGGCAGCGTGAGCAGCAACTGCAGCTCCACCTTTACCCGCAGAACCTGCTGCGGGGCAACCGGCAGGCTTTGCAGCAGCCAGAGGGTGCCGCCCTCCAGCGACACCGAGGGCGCTGTGATAAAGTTCATGGCGGCTGCGGTGCACACCATCCCGCACACCAGCATGGGCAGGGTCTCGGGCGGGTAAGCAGCGGTAAAGGCGCGCAGGGCAGCAGCCTTCCACAGCGCTGCCACGCCCAGCACCGGCAGCAGCAGACTGCTTAATGCGCAGTTGAGCAGCCACATGGGGCAAGCACCCAGATGCAGCAGTTCCCGCCGCAGCAATGCCCGGTGCGGGGGCTGCTTTTTTTGCGCCTTTGCGCGGTATACCGCTTTGGCTCTGCCCGGTTCAAGGGTCAACAGCCGCAGATACGGCTTTGCCAGCACCTTGCCGCAGAGCAGCACACAGGCCGCAGCCAGCGCCAGAAAGAGCAGCAGTGCCGGAATATCGCCCACTGCGGCCAAGCCCAGCAGACGCAGCGGTGCAGCGGCACGGCTTGCCGCAGCGCCCGCCTGTACGGCGTCCAGCGCAAGGGCATCCACCGCGTCGCCCACCCATTGGAACGCTGCATAGTAGGCCACCAGAAAGAGCAACGTACCCACCACCGTAACAAGGCTTTTGTGCCGGGCGCGGCGGTTGAGCAGCGCCACCGCCCAGCCCAGCAGAACGGCCAGCACCATGGAGACCCCCGCCAGTGCCAACGCCACCGGCAGCGCCGCCAGCAGGGCTCCGCCGGGGCGGGGTGCCGCCAGCGCATAGCAGACCACCGAGGGCACCCACGCCAGCAGCAGATAAATAAGCCCGGTCAGGTACACCCCGCCGCAGCGTACCGCAAAAATAGCGCCCGGCGGGATGGGCAGTGCCAGCAGCTGCTGGTTATCCCTGCAGCGGAACAAATGCCCGTAGCTGGTAAAGGTGCTGGCCAGCACACTGACCGTCAGCGCCGAAAGCTCCATCAGCACAAAATAGAGCCAGTTCAGCCCCTGCGGCACCAGCGTCACTGCCAGCGGCAGCGCCATTGAGCCAAAACTGAGCATGACCAGCAGCATCAGCACCGTAAACAGCAGTGCGTAGCCAAGGGCTTCTACCCGGGAGCGCCGCTTACCAGTTTTGCTGCTGCGCACAAAGGCCGCACCCAGTTCCAAAAGCTGTTTTTTGAGCAATGCACGGATCATAGCGCTTCCTCCGTATCCTCCAGCTCCAGAAAGATCTCTTCCAACGTGTCATCGCCACGCACCTGCTCCATAGCACCCTCGCGCACCAGCTGACCTTTGCGCAGAATGGCTACCCGGTCGCAGAGCTTTTCGGCCACCTCCAGCACATGGGTGGAGAAGAAGATCGCCCCGCCCTGCGCACAGAAGGCTTTCATCTGGGTCTTGAGTTGATGAGAGGCCAGCGGGTCCAGCCCGACAAAGGGTTCGTCCATTAAAATCAGTTTCGGCTCGTGCAGCAGCGCCGCAATGATGGCCAGTTTCTGCTTCATGCCGTGGGAGTACGCCCCGATGGACTGTGCCAAGTCCTGCGTCAAGCCAAAGGCATCGCCGTACTGCCGGATGCGCTGCGTCCGCTGTGCCGCGCTTACGTCAAAAATGTCTGCAATAAAATCAAGGTACTGGATGCCGGTCATATAATCGTAAAGCTGCGGGTCGTCCGGCAGGTAGGCTAAGCGCTGCTTACATTCCAGCGGGTCGTCCCGCACGGAAATGCCGTCCACATAAATTTCGCCGGCATCGAATTGCTGGATGCCGCAGCAGCATTTTAAGGTAGTGGTCTTGCCCGCGCCGTTGTGGCCGATAAAGGCGCACAGTTCCCCCGGGCGGATGTGCAGACAAAGATCCTGTACGGCGGGCTTGCCGCCGTAGGTTTTGGTCAGATGCTCTATTTTTAACATGGGCTGCCTCCTTGCTTTCGGTTTCGAGCCAAGTATACACCCTCCGGCGGGGGGAAGGTCAAGCATTTCTCCGTTTTTTCTTGCGTTTTGTATGGGGCTGTGCTATACTTTTTGACGAACTGAACAGAAAACAGCAGGTGCGTTCCGTCACTTTGCCCCACCGGGCGGCGGCAGGAACGTTAAAAGGGAAGCGGGTGCAGATCCCGCACGATCTCGTCACTGTGATAAGGGAGTCCACTGTCAGGGTGCTTTTGCACCGGTCACTGAGCCATCCGGCTTGGGAAGGCGGCAGCGGGCGTTGAGCTTTCAGTCAGGAAACCTGCCCGCTGTTGGTACCGGGGCTTTGCCGCCCCAGATCACGAGGAATTGGTTGTACCAAAAAGCCTGTAAGAAACGGGGTCTTTTTGCTTTGCCATTTCGCAAGCAGAAGACCCCGTTTTTTGCAACTTCTCTTTCCTGTACCCTTCTGTTCGGCGCCGTATTTTACCCATATCAGGAAAGGAAAACAAAATGAGAAAACGCAACATCCGCAAAACGGCGGCCGCTCTGACCGCTCTGGCTCTGTGCGCCGGTGTACTGACCGGCTGCGGCGGGGCTGTCTCCAGCACGGCTTCCTCTGTTGCTGCCAGTTCTGCCGCCAGCAGCGAAGCTTCCGGCGCAGACGCTGACGAACTGGCTGCACAGAACGTGGCAGACCTGATCGATGCCATCTATGTGCAGCAGCGCACCGGCGACACCGACGCCCAGTGCGAAGCCGCAAAGGCCGCTTGGGACGCTTTGACCGATGCCCAGAAGGAGCTGGTGGAGGGCGAAAACGCCGACCCCGACTACTTTGGCCGCGACACCGGCGATGCTTCCAAGGACGATGCCCGCAACGCCGATGAGATCGGCGAGAACGAGCTGCTGGTGGTCTCCTTCGGCACCTCCTTCAACGACAGCCGCGCTGCTGACATCAAGGGCATCGAGGACGCTTTGCAGGCTGCTTACCCCGACTGGAGCGTGCGCCGCGCCTTTACCGCACAGATCATCATCAACCATGTGCAGGCCCGCGATGGCGAGAAGATCGACAATATGCAGCAGGCACTGGATCGTGCTGTGGCAAACGGCGTGAAGAACCTGATCGTGCAGCCCACCCATCTGATGCACGGTGCAGAGTACGACGAGATGAACGAGATGCTGGACCAGTACCGCGATAAGTTTGAGAGCATCGCTGTGGCCGAGCCCCTGCTGGGCGAGGTCGGCGCGGACGCATCCGTCATCAATGCAGACAAGGAAGCTGTTGCCAAGGCCGTTACCGCTGCCGCTGTGAAGGAAGCCGGTTACGACAGCGCCGCTGCTGCCGCTGCCGATAAGACTGCTTTCGTCTTTATGGGTCACGGCACTAGCCACACCGCCAAGGTGAGTTACAGCCAGATGCAGACCACCATGCAGACCTTGGGCTACGACAACGTATTCATCGGCACGGTGGAGGGCGAGCCCGAGGACACCTCCTGCGAGGCCGTCATCGAGGCTGTGAAAGCTGCCGGTTACACCAAGGTCATCCTGCGCCCGCTGATGGTGGTGGCAGGCGACCACGCCAACAACGATATGGCTGGTGAGGACGCCGACAGCTGGCTGAGCCAGTTTACCGCCGCAGGCTGCTTTGAAAATGTGGACTGCCAGATCTCCGGTCTGGGCCGCATTGCGGATATCCAGCAGCTGTACATTGCACATGCCAAGGCCGCTATGGATCTTCTGAACGCCTAATGGATTCAGAAGCCCTCTCCGGCGCTGCCAAGCATACGGAGAGGGCTTTCTTTTATGGGTGCATTCCCCGCACGAGGAGAACGTGCCCCTGCCCCGGCAGCTTAGACGCTGGGTAAAAATTCAGGATACTGAGGTATTTATTTTATGCGCTGCAAACAGTTTATCATCTTTTCTCTGGCCGGTGTGGTGCTGGCTGCTTCTCTGGCAGGCTGCGGCGGGGCTGCTCCCGCCTCCTCCGCTGCGGCAAGCTCTGTTGCTTCTTCCGTAGCGGTTTCCTCTGCTGTGGCAGAGGCTGCCCTGCCGGATGGCGTATACACCGCTGATTTTGAGACCGACAGCAGTATGTTCCACACCAGCGAGGCCTGCAACGGCAAGGGTACTTTGACCGTGGAAAACGGCGTGATGACCTTCCACGTCAGTCTGGCTTCCAAAAAGATCGTGAACCTCTACCCCGGCCTTGCCGCCGATGCCGAGTCCAACAAGACTGCATGGCTCATCCCCACCGTGGACACTGTTACCTACGCAGACGGCACCACCGAGGAGGTGTACGGCTACGACATCCCGGTGGAAGCGCTGGACACTGACTTCCAGCTGGCATTGCTGGGCACCAAGGGCAAGTGGTACGACCATATCGTCAGCGTGCGCAACGCCGAGCCTAAGACGGAACAGGCCGCCGAGACCCCCGCAGATGGTGCATACACCGCCGCCGTGGTGCTGGAGGGTGGCTCCGGCCGCGCTACCGTGGAAAGCCCTGCTGCTCTGACCGTGACAGACGGTAAGATGACCGCTACCATCGTGTGGAGCAGCCCCAACTACGACTACATGATCGTGGACGGCGAGAAGTATCTGCCCACTAACACCGAGGGCAACTCTACCTTTGAAATTCCTGTGACTGCACTGGGCACCCCGCTGGCTGTTACCGCCGACACTGTTGCCATGAGCAAGCCCCACGAGATTGAATATACCCTGACCTTTACCTTGGAGTAACCTTCCATGAAGCTGACCCGCGCTCTATTTTTAAAGGCTCTGCCTGCCGCCGCGCTGGTGCTTGCAGGCTGCACGGCCGCGCCCACCGCACCCGCCGATACGGACGAGTTGGTGTTCGACCACGCCTACCCGCTGGACTACGCCACCCAGTTCACCGCCGACTGCTATGCAGACGGCTCTACCCTGCTGACCATCCCGGACGCACAGGCAAAGTTTCTTGTCCGGCCGGAGGGCGCCGCCACTCTGCGCACCGTACCAGAGGGCGTGACTGTTTTGCAGCAGCCGGTGCAGAACATCTATCTGGTGTCCACCTCTGCCATGGACTTGTTCCTTCATCTGGACGCGCTGGACAGCATTGCCCTTTCCGGCACACGCGCCGAGGGCTGGTATCTGGACGAGGCGAAACAAGCCATGCAGTCCGGGCGCATTGCCTACGCGGGCAAGTACAGCGCCCCGGACTATGAGTGCATCCTGACCGCAGAATGCGGCCTTGCGGTGGAAAATACCATGATCTACCACACCCCGGAAGTGAAGGAGCAGCTGGAACGGTTCGGCATTCCGGTGCTGGTGGAGCGCTCCAGCTACGAGAGCAGCCCGCTGGCGCGGATGGAATGGATCAAGCTGTACGGCATTTTGCTGGGCAAAGAAGCCCTTGCCGAGGAGGTATTCGCCCGGCAGGCGCAGCGCATTGCGCCGCTGCTGGAACAGCCCTCCACCGGCAAACGCTGCGCGTTTTTCTCCATTACTTCCAGCGGCCTTGCCACCGTGCGCAAAAGTGGAGACTATGTAGCGCAGATGATCGGCATGGCCGGGGGCGAATATGTTTTTGCAGACCTTGCCGACAGCGGCAATAGTCTTTCTACGATGAATATCCCGCTGGAGGATCTTTACGCCGGGGTCAAGGATGCCGATGTGCTCATTTACAATGGCACCATCGAGGGCACTATCTCCACCAAGGAAGAGCTGCTTGCCCGCTGCGCATTGCTGACAGAGTGCAAGGCGGTACGCAGCGGGGACATTTGGTGCACGACGCCCAACTTTTTTCAGCAGAGCATGGCGCTGGCAGATTTTATGCTGGATCTCCATGCCGTTTTTACCGGAGAGACTGCCGACCCCGACACCCTGCATTTTTTGACCAAGATCACCTGAGGAGCCGCTTATGACCAGCCGCAAACGCCTTGTTTTATCTTACTGCTGCCTTGCCCTGCTGCTGGCGGTGCTGTTTGCTGTGAGCCTGTTCTGGGGCAGCGTTGCACTTACCCCGCAGGCCGTGCTTGCCGCCCTGACCGGCCGCGGACAGGACGCGCTGAGCGTAGGCATCATCACCCAGCTGCGCCTGCCCCGCGCAGTAATGGCCGCATTGCTGGGCGCTGCGCTTTCGGCGGCAGGCTACTTGTTGCAGACCTTTTTTGCCAACCCCATTGCCGGCCCCTTTGTGATGGGCATTTCCAGCGGGGCAAAGCTGGCGGTGGCGCTAGTAATGGTGCTGTTTTTGAACTACGGTCTGCTGACCAGCTCTGCCGTGCTGATCCTTGCAGCCTTTGTGGGCGCTATGGCAGCTATGGCCTTTGTGCTGGCCGCTGCCCGCCGGGTGCAGCGCATGAGCATCCTTGTAATATGCGGCGTGATGATCGGTTACATCTGCTCTGCCATCACCGAGTTTGTGGTGGCCTTTGCGCAAGACAGCAGCATCGTCAACCTGCACAACTGGTCGCAGGGCAGCTTTTCCGGCATGACATGGGGCAACGTGCGCACGGCGGCGCTGGTGGTGCTGCCCGCGCTGGCGGCAGCTTTCTGTCTTGCAAAGCCCATGGCCGCTTACCAGATGGGCGAGGCCTACGCCCGCAGTGTGGGCGTGGACGTGCGGCGGTTTTCCCGGCTGCTGGTGCTGCTTTCCAGCCTGCTGGCCGCCTGCGTTACCGCCTTTGCGGGGCCCATCTCCTTTGTGGGCATCGCGGTGCCGCACCTTGTCAAGCAGCTGTTGGGCAGCGCCCGCCCGCTGTATGTGCTGCCCGGGTGCTGCTTGGGCGGGGCGGCGTTCTGCCTGCTGTGTGATCTGATCGCCCGCAGCCTGTTTGCGCCCATGGAGCTTTCCATCAGCGCAGTCACCGCTGTATTCGGCGCACCGGTGGTCATTGGGCTGCTGCTGCGCCGCAGCCGGGAGGATGCGCGATGAAAAACTCCGTTGAAACCAATGCCCTTGCCATCGGCTACGGCAAAGCTGCCCTTGCGCGTGATATCGCGCTGGGCGCTGCAAAAGGGCAGGTGCTGGCGCTCATCGGCCCGAACGGCGCGGGCAAATCCACCCTGCTCAAAACGCTAGCCGGACAGCTTGCCCCTTTAGGCGGCGCGGTGCTGCTGGACGGGCAGGAGCTTGCCCGCATCTCCGGCAACGCACGGGCGCAAAAACTGGCGCTGATGCTGCCCCACACCCGCCGCACCGAGCTGACAACCTGCTTTGAGTTTGCGGCGGCAGGGCGCATTCCCTACACCGGGCGGCTGGGCATCCTTTCTGCCGAGGACAAAAAACAGGTACAGAGCGCGCTGGAGCTGGTGGGCGCGGCGCATCTGGCCGACCGCGACTTCAACTGCGTCAGCGACGGGCAGCGGCAGCGCATTCTACTGGCGCGGGCGGTCTGTCAGCAGCCGCAGGTGCTTTTGCTGGATGAGCCCACATCCTTCTTGGACATCAAGGGCAAGATCGAACTGCTGACCATCCTGCAAAAACTGGCACATGAGCAGCAGCTTGCGGTCATCGTCACCCTGCACGAGCTGGATATGGCACAGAAGATCGCGGACGCGGTGGTCTGCGTTTCGCCGCACGGCGTCTCTGCCCCCATGCCCCCGGCGCAGGCCTTTGCCCGGGAAAATATCAAAGCGCTCTATGCCCTGACGGAAGCACAGTACAGCGCCGTTTTTGACCCACCGAAGCCGGAAAAGCCTCAATTCGAACACTATGTGCGCAGCGGGCAGAAGCTGCTGCGCTGCGGCTACACCACCGGCACCTGCGCGGCGCTGGCCGCTGCCGGGGCTGCACGGCTGCTATTGACCGGGACAGCGCCGGAAACGGTCGTCCTGCGAACGCCCAAGGGAATCGTGGTGGAGGTTGCTCCCCTGTTCTGCCGCACCGCTGCCGATGGCGCGGAATGCGCCATTGAAAAGGACGGCGGCGACGACGTGGACGTGACCACCGGTCTGCCGGTGACTGCCACGGTGATGTTGCTGCCCGGCACGCCGGAGGTGCGTATTACCGGCGGCGCAGGGGTTGGCCGGGTGACAAAGCCCGGGCTGGATCAGCCGGTCGGACAAGCCGCCATCAACCATGTACCCCGGCAGATGATCACCGAGGCGCTGCGCCGGGAGGCGGAAGCCGCCTGTTACCCCGGCGGCTTTGCCGTGACCATCTCCATCCCCGGCGGCGAGGAGATAGCCCGGCGCACCTTCAACCCCCATATCGGGGTAGAGGGCGGGCTGTCGGTGCTGGGCACCAGCGGCATTGTGGAGCCCATGAGCCAACAAGCCATTCTGGACACCATCCAGCTGGAGATGAATCAGGCGGCGCTGCGGACAAAAGACCACCGGCTCATCCTTGCCCCGGGCAACTACGGGCTGGATTATCTGCACGAAGCGTATCCGCAGTTTGCTGATATCCCGGTGGTCAAGACGTCCAACTTTATCGGAGATACGCTGGATATGGCAGCAGCGGCACACTTTGAACAGGTGCTGCTGGTGGGACATATCGGCAAGCTGTGCAAGCTGGCAGGCGGCATTATGAACACCCACTCCCACACGGCAGACTGCCGCACGGAGCTGTTCTGCACCCACGCCGCCCTGTGCGGTGCTGACCGGGAGGTTTGCACCGCGCTGTACAATGCAGCTACCACGGATGCCTGTCTGGAAATTCTGGATGCTGCCGGGCTGCGGGAGCCGGTGCTGCAAAGCCTGCTTGCCGCCATCCAGCTGCATCTTGACCGCCGCGCTGGCGGGGCGGTCCGGGTGGGCGCGGTGCTGTTTTCAAACCAGCACGGCCCGCTGGGACAGACCGAAACTGCCGCCCGCCTGTTAGACGAATGGAAGGAGTAATGCACATGGTACATTTTGTGGGCGCCGGGCCCGGCGCACCGGATCTGATCACCCAGCGCGGTGCAGCATTTTTACAGGCCGCAGACTGCATTATTTATGCGGGCAGTCTGGTCAACCCGGCGCTGCTGGGGCTGGCAAAGCCGGGTTGTGCTATCTATAACAGCGCCGAGATGACGCTGGAACAGGTGCTGGATGTGATGCGCCGGATGGAAGCTGACGGCAAAACCACCGTGCGCCTGCACACCGGAGACCCCTGCCTGTACGGTGCGATCCGGGAACAGATGGATGCGCTGGATGCAGACGGTATTTGTTACGATGATACCCCCGGTGTTTCCAGTTTTTGCGGCGCTGCCGCCGCGCTGAACGCCGAGTACACCCTGCCAACGGTCAGCCAGACGGTCATCATCACCCGCATGGAGGGACGCACCCCCGTGCCGGAGCGGGAAAAGCTGGCAAGCCTTGCCGCACACGGCGCGACCATGGTGATTTTCCTGTCCATCGGACTGATCGATAAGGTGCAGGCAGCGCTTTTGCAGGGTGCGTACACACCGGACACCCCCGCCGCCGTGGTGTATAAGGCCAGCTGGCCGGAAGAGAAAATCGTGCGGTGCACGGTCGGTTCTTTAGCTGAGAGCACCCGTGCAGCGGGCATTACCAAGACGGCGCTTATCGTGGTGGGAGATTTTCTCGGCACGCAGTACGAGCGCAGCAAGCTGTATGACCCTGCCTTTACCACCGAGTTCCGCAAAGGAGAGCCGGTATGACCCGCGCCTACCTTGCCTTTACGGATACCGGTCTTGCGCTGGCAAAACGCCTTGCCGATGCCCTGCCCGGCAGCGTTGCCCGGTGCGGGCAGGATGGCGCTTCTCTTGCCGAATGGACAAGCACGCAGTTTGTGCAGTCGGATGCACTGATATTTGTAGGCGCAGCGGGCATTGCAGTGCGGGCTATCGCGCCCCACTGCAAGAGCAAGACCACCGACCCGGCTGTGGTGGTGGTGGATGAATGCGGGCGGTTTGCCGTGCCCATTTTGTCCGGGCATCTGGGCGGCGCGAACGATCTGGCGCGGGCCATTGCTGCTGTATGCGGTGCTGTGCCGGTGATCACCACCGCCACCGATGCCCACGGCATTTTTGCGGTGGACGAGTGGGCAAAGCACCAAAACTGCATGGTGCTGGAACCGGAGCGCATCAAGCTGATCAGCGGCAAATTACTGGCCGGACAGCCGGTATATTACTGGACTGATATCCCGGTAACAGGCACTGCGCCCGCCGGGTTATTCCCGGCAGAAGTCCCGAAAAAGACCGACCTTGCACTCACCCTCTGCCCCACCGGGCAGGCGCTGCATCTTGTGCCGCGCATCGGGGTGCTGGGCATCGGCTGCAAGCGGGGCACAAGCGCCGACACGCTGGAAGCTGCTTTTGCCGCTTTCTGCGCCCGGCATGGTCTTGCTGTGCAGGCAGTTACCGCCGCCGCAAGCATCGACCTGAAGAAGAACGAACCGGGCTTGCTGGCCTTTTGTCAGGCGCACGGCTGGCCGGTGCGTTTTTACTCTGCCGCACAGCTGCGCAGCGCGCCCGGGCAGTTCACTCCCTCCCCTTTTGTACAGAGCGTGACCGGAGTGGACAATGTCTGCGAACGGGCGGCGGTACTGGACGCAGACGGCAGCTTATTTTACCCGAAATTTGCCTGCAACGGCGTGACCTTTGCGCTGGCATGCAGGCCCTTTGCCCCGGACTGGAGGTGGCAGAATGATTGACGTGATGGAAATTGACATCGACCGTCCCGAGAAGATAGTCTATGTCGTGGGGCTTGGCCCCGGCGAGCCTTTTTATATGACCCAGCAGGCTGCAAACACGCTGGAAAGCGTTGACGCGATTTGTGGATACAAGGTCTATCTTGACCTTATCCGCGATGAATTTCCCTGCGAGGAATACTATGCCACCGGCATGACGCAGGAGCTTGACCGCTGCCGCTGGGCGCTGGAAAAAGCACGCACCGGCAAGCGGGTGGCGCTGGTCTGCTCCGGCGATGCCGGGGTGTACGGCATGGCAAGTCCCCTGCTGGAGCTTGCCACGGATTACCCGGACGTTGCCGTGGAAGTCGTGCCCGGACTGACCGCTGCCCTCAGCGGCGGGGCGGTACTGGGCGCGCCGCTGGCGCACGATTTCTGCGTCATTTCCCTTTCCGACCGGCTGACCCCGTGGGAGGTCATCGAGAAGCGGTTGGCCTGCGCCGCTATGGGGGATTTCTGCGTTGCACTGTACAACCCATCCTCTAAGGGCAGGCCGGACTATCTGGCAAAAGCGGTGCACATTCTGCTGGAAAACGGCAAAAGCGCCGATACCGTCTGCGGCATCGTGCGCAACATCGGCCGGGAGGGGCAGACCGCCCGCGTCCTGACCCTTGCGCAGCTGGAACGCACTGCGGTAGATATGTTTACCACCGTGTACATCGGCAACGCCGCTACAAAGCAGCTGGGCGGCAGAATGGTCACCCCGCGGGGGTACCGCAGATGAAGGCAGTGGTTTTCAGCGGCACAACCGAGGGACGGGTGTTCTCCCGGCAGCTGGCGGCGCTGGGCGCAGAGGTGCTGGTCAGCGTAGCCACCCCGCTGGGTGCGGAGGAGCAGGGCGAAGCGGAGGGCATCTCCGTGCACTGCGGGCGGCTGACCACCGAAGAAATGACCGCCCTTTTGCAGGGCGCTGCCTTGTGCGTGGACGCCACCCACCCCTACGCGGTGGACGCCACCAAAAACATCCGGGCAGCGTGTGCAGCAGCCAGAGTGGAATACCACCGACTACTGCGGGCAGAAAGCCCGCTGCCTGCCGGGAGCATGGTGTTTGCCACCGCCGCCCACGCCGCTGCGTTTCTGGCCGAGTGCAGCGGCAATGTGCTGCTGGCTACCGGCGCAAAAGAACTTGCCGCCTTTGCGGCGCTCAACCCGGAGCGGCTGTTCCCCCGGGTGCTGCCCACGCGGGAGGGCATTGCCGCCTGCGAAGCTGCCAGTATCCCGCACAAGAACATCATTGCTATGCAGGGGCCATTCAGCTATGCGCTGAACTGCGCCCTGATGAAGCAATTTTCCATTCGGTATCTGGTTACAAAGGACGGCGGCGCTGTGGGCGGCTTTGCCGAAAAGGCACAGGCCGCGCAGGACACCGGTGCACAGCTGATCGTGGTGCGCCGCCCGGCTGAAAACGGACAAACTGCCGCACAAATTCTGGCACGCTGCAAGGAGGTTCTGGTATGATCTCTCTGATCGGAATGGGCTCCGGCTGCCCGGAAAACCTGACCACACAGGGGCTTGCTGCGCTGCAAGGCGCAGGGCTCATCCTTGGGGCAAAGCGCCTGCTGGAGCATTTACCGGTGGGGTGCACTGATAACTGCAAAGCCGTGTATAAATCCGAGGAAATCCTTGCGTGTCTTGCCGCACAGCCGGATACAGACACTGCTGTTTTGTACAGCGGCGACACCGGGTTTTACTCCGGTGCGGCAAAGCTGTTACCCCTGCTGCGGGCTATGGGATACTCTGTCCGGGTGCTGCCCGGGCTTTCCAGTGTGCAGCTTTTAGCCGCCGCTGTGGGACGCCCTTGGCAGGACTGGAAACTGGTGTCGGCGCATGGCCGCGCCTGCGACCCGGTGGCTGAGGTTTTGGCGCATCCACAGGTGTTTTTCCTCACCGGCGGCGGGGACACCCCTGCCACCCTTTGCGCCAAACTGACCGCCGCCGGGCTGGGCGCTGCTCACGCCCTTGTGGGCGAAAACCTTGACACCCCGGCAGAAGCCATCCGCTTTGGCCTTGCCCGGGAACTGGCAGAGCAAACCTTTGCACCGCTGAGCGTATTGCTCATCGAACGGGAGGCCTTGCCGCCCCGCCGCACCCCCGGTTTGCCGGACGATGCTTTTATCCGGGGCGCTGTGCCTATGACAAAACAGGAGGTGCGCGCCGCCGCACTGGCAAAGCTGGCTGTCACCCCCACGGATACCCTGTGGGACGTGGGTGCAGGCACCGGCAGCGTGAGCGTGGAGCTGGCGCTTGCTGCACCTGCCGGGCAGGTATATGCCGTGGAGTGTGACCCGGAAGCCTGTGCACTGATCCAGCAAAACCGGGAGAAATTTGCTGCATACAACTTGACCCTGGTCGAGGGCAAAGCACCCGAAGCATTGGACGCGCTGCCCGCCCCGGATGCTGTATTCATCGGCGGTACAAAGGGCAATATGGACGCCGTTATAGACGTTGTGCTGCACAAAAATCCAGACGCGCGGCTGTGCATCGCCGCCATTGCGCTGGAAACGCTCAGTGCCGCCGTAGCTGCCCTGACCGCTCACGGTCTTGCCGCCGAGGTGACACAGATCGCCGTCAACCGCACAAAAGCGGCGGGCAGTCTGCATTTGCTGATGGCCAACAACCCGGTGTTTCTCATTACGGGGGCACGGACATGATGCAGTTTCTCATCGCCGCGCCGCGCTCCGGCAGCGGCAAGACCACCGTTACCTGTGCAGTGCTTACCGCATTGCAGCGGCGCGGGGCTGACCCCTGCGCCTTCAAATGCGGGCCGGACTACATCGACCCCATGTTCCACCGCAGCGCGCTAGGGGTAGAAAGCCACAACTTAGACCTCTACCTCTCTGCCCCGGATACGGTGCGCACACTTTACGCCCGCTATGCCGCCGGGCATGGCGCTGCCGTATGTGAGGGTGCCATGGGTTATTACGATGGGCAGGGGCTGACCACACGCGCAAGTGCATGGGAACTGGCCGACACGCTTGCTCTGCCGGTGCTGCTGGTGGTGCAGCCCAAAGGGGCAAGCATCACCCTTGCCGCCGAGCTGCGGGGGCTTTTGCAGTTCCGCACGCCCAGCCATATCGTGGGCATTCTGCTCAATGCTTGCTCCGAAGATTTATACAAAACGCTGCGTCCAATGCTGGAAGCCGAGACCGGGCTGCCGGTGGTGGGGTATCTGCCCCATCTGCCGGGATGTACCATTGAGAGCCGTCACCTCGGGCTGAAAACCGCCGGGGAGGTTGCGGACTTACAGCAAAAGCTGGGTCAACTGGCCGATGCCCTTGTACTGGACTGGGCACAGCTGGCGGCACTGACCGACCGCCCTACCCCGGCTGCGCCGCAGCTTGCCGCACCGTGCGCACCCGCCGTCCGCATTGCCGTGGCGCAGGATGAAGTCTTCTGCTTTGCCTACGCCGAAACGCTGGACGCCTTGCGGGACGCGGGTGCGGAACTTGTATTTTTCAGTCCGCTGCGGGACGCAGCCCTGCCGGAAAATATCGGCGGGCTGTACCTGCCCGGGGGCTACCCGGAGCTGTACGCCCGGCAGCTGAGCGAGAGCTGCGCCCTGCGTGCTGCCATCCGGGACGCTGTGCAAGAGGGTCTGCCCACCGCTGCCGAGTGCGGCGGCTTTCTGTACCTAGGGCAGGCGCTGGAGGGCACGGACGGCAAGGTTTACCCCATGGCGGGTGCGCTGCCGGGCAGTGGGCACAATGCCGGGCGGCTGGTGCGCTTTGGCTATGCCGCCATGACGGCAAAGGCCGACAGTATGCTTTTCCGCACCGGAGAAGCGTTGCCTATCCACGAATTCCACCACTGGGATTCCTCCGAGAATGGCACAGACTTTTCTGTGCGCAAAGCCGAAAAAATGCAGTGGGAATGCGGCTTTGCCAACGCGCATTTGTACGCCGGTTTCCCGCATCTTTACTGGGCGGGCACTGTCCTGCCCCGCCGCTTTGTACAAGCAGCGCAGCACTTTTTAAAACACAAAGGATGACGAAAATGACCGAAGCTAAACTGATGCAGCTGCTTGCTGCCATCACCCCGCCGGACGAAGCCGCCCGCGCCGCCGCCCATGCCCACTGGGCAAGCCTTGCCAAGCCCTTGGGCGGGCTGGGTGCGCTGGAGACCCTGCTGGAGGATGCCGCCGCGCTTACCGGCACGGCGCAGTTTGATTTTTCCCGCCGGGCGGTGGCGGTGCTCTGCGCGGACAATGGCGTGGTGGCGCAGGGCGTAAGCCAGACCGACCAGAGCGTGACCCGCACCGTAGCCGAAAACCTTGCCGCGCGGCGCACCAGCGTATGCCGGATGGCGCAGGCGGCGCACTGCGATGTGCTGCCGGTGGATATGGGCATCGCCGGTGCGCCGGTGTCCGGCGTGCGGGACTGCCGCATTGCCGCCGGAACTGCGGACTTCGCCAAAGGCCCCGCCATGACACGCGCCGAGGCAGTGGAGGCCATTGGCCGGGGCATCGCCCTGACCCGGCAGCTTGCCGCCGAGGGTTACGGGCTGGTGGCTACCGGCGAAATGGGCATTGGCAACACCACCACCTCCAGCGCCGTGGCTGCCGTGCTGCTGGCACAGCCGGTGCAGACCATGACCGGGCGTGGTGCGGGGCTTTCCGATGCAGGGCTTGCCCGCAAGGTGGAGGCCATCCGGCGGGGCATCGCCTGCAATGCCCCCGACCCCGATGACGCCTTGGACGTACTGAGCAAGCTGGGCGGCTTTGATATCGCCGGGCTGTGCGGGATGTTTTTGGGCGGGGCACTGGCGGGTGTACCCGTGCTGATGGACGGTTTCATCAGCGGGGTGGCAGCGCTGTGCGCCGTGCGGCTGTGCCCGGCAGCATCCAAGGCTGTGTTTGCCAGCCACTGTTCCACCGAGCCTGCCGCCCGGCTGGTACTGGAAGCATTAGGCAAAACGCCCCTGCTCACCGCCGGGCTGCATCTGGGCGAGGGCACCGGCGCAGTGGCCAGCATCCCGCTGTGGGACATGGCGCTGGCGGTGTATGAGGGGTGCTATTCCTTTGCGGAGGGCGGCATTGCGCCGTATACGCCCCAATGCTGACGCTGGTGCTGGGCGGCGCTGCCAGCGGAAAAAGCGAATATGCCGAAGCCCTTGTGCTGCGCAGCGCTTTGCCGCGGTACTATCTGGCCACCATGCAGGTATGGGATGCCGAGTGCGCCGCCCGGGTGGAAAAGCACCGCAAAATGCGCGCTGCGAAGCAGTTTGAGACCATCGAATGTCCGCTGCATTTAGAGACAGTGCGTCTGCCCCGCAAGGGGACGGCACTGCTGGAGGACTTAGGCAACCTGACCGCCAACGAGCTGTACGACCCCGCCGGTGCGGGCGATGCCGCCGCCGCGCACATTTTGCAGGGGCTGGATGCCCTTGCCGCGCAGTGTGAAAATTTGATCGTTGTTTCCAACGAGGTGTTCAGCGGCGGCGCGGACTATGCCGGGGATACAGACCGCTATCTGCTGGCGCTGGCGCGGGTGAACAACGCCCTTGCCGCCCGGGCAGACGCCGTGGTGCGGGTGGTGTGCGGCATTCCTGTCTATTATAAAGGAGTGGAAAAATGATCGTTTTGCAGACCATTGCGGTGGCCTTTGCCATGTTTTCGGCGGTGCCGGTGCCGCAGTTTGGGTGGAACGAAAAGAATATGCGATATGCGCTGTGCGCCTTCCCGCTGGTAGGGCTTTTATGCGGGGCGCTGTGGTGCGTGTGCGGGGTGCTGCCCCTGCCCGCCCCGGCGCAGACGGCAGGGTTCTGCCTTGTGCCGGTTTGGGTGACCGGCGGCATCCATCTGGACGGCTATGCCGACACCTGCGACGCCCTTGCCAGCTACGGCGACCGGGAAAAGAAGCTGGAAATTTTAAAGGATCCGCACTGCGGTGCCTTTGCGGTCATCCGGCTGTGCAGCTATTTTGCGGCTTATCTCTGCCTTGCCGCCTGCGTGCAGTTCACCCCCCTGGTGGGCGCGCTGTGGACGCTGGCGCTGGTGCTGGAGCGGGCACTTTCCGGCCTTGCGGTGGCAGCCTTTCCCATGGCCAAAAACACCGGCCTTGCCCACACTTTTGCAACTGCCGCCGACCGCACCGCCGTGCGCAATGTGCTGGCAGTGCTGGCAGCGCTGCTTTGCGGTGCGCTGCTGGTTTTAGGCGGCGGGGCGCTGGCAGCAGTTGCAATTTTTCTGTTTTTGTGGTATCACCATGTAGCCGTACAGCAGCTGGGCGGCATTACCGGCGATTTAGCCGGGTGGTTTTTGCAAAAGACTGAGCTGTGGATGCTGGCGGCGCTGTGCGCCTGCCAGTGGGGAGGGCTGATATGATCTTGATCACTGGGCCGTTTTACAGCGGCAAGCGCACCTTTGCCCGCACCCTGCCCGGCCGCTGCATTGCGGATGTGCAGCAGCTTGCCGCCGGGTGCAAAGACAGCGCCGAACTTGAGAAACTTGCGGACAAATTATCCGCTTATGATATCGTTCTGTCCACTGAGGTGGGCGGCGGTGTGGTACCCATAGACCCCGTAGAGCGTGCCGCGCGGGAAAACGCCGGGCGGCTGGCCTGTATGCTGGCCGCGCGCGCTGCGTGCGTGGTGCAGATGTTCTGCGGCATCCCCACCGTTTTGAAAGGAGAATTGCCGGAATGCTGATCTATTTATTACGTCACGGACTGACCGAATACAACGCCGAAAAGCGCTATCAGGGGCAGCGGGATATCCCCCTTTCTGCCGCCGGGCGCGCTATGCTGTGCCGGGCAGACATTTCCCCCAAGACCGTATACATTACTCCTCTTTGCCGCACCCGGCAGACCGCCGAGGTGCTGTTCCCGGGCGCAAAGCTTATAGAAATAGACGGGCTGAAGGAGATGTGCTTTGGCAGCTTTGAGGGGAGAAATTATATCGAGATGGAGCACGACCCGGACTATCTTGCATGGGTAGCCGCCAATTGCGAAAGTCCCTGCCCGGACGGCGAGACCAAAGCCGCGTTTTGCGAGCGTATCTGCGCGGCCTTTTCTGCACTGGTGGATAAAGCCCTTGCGGACGGCGAGGAGATGCTGGTCATTTTAGCCCACGGCGGCACCCAGATGGCTGCCATGGAACGCTATGCCCTGCCCCACAGGGATTATTACGAATGGTGTGCCCCCAACGCGGGCGGCTTTGTGCTGGATGCCCGGGACTGGGCGGCAAAACGGGTGCTGCATCTGGTAAAGACCGTACAGTACACAACGGAGGCGCAGGCATGATCGGCTACGCGGTACTGGGCGGTTTTGTGCTGGACGCCATTTTCGGCGACCCCGCGTGGCTGCCGCACCCGGTAGTGTACATGGGCAAGGCCATCTCCGCGCTGGAAAAAAGGCTGCGTGCCCGCCTGCCCAAAACGCCGGAGGGTGAGCTTTGGGGCGGGCGCATTTTAGCTTTTTGCCTACCGGTGGGCACCTTTGTGCTTACAAGCCTTGTCTGTATGGGTGCCGCTGCCCTGCACCCGCTGCTGGGGCTGGCGGTGCAGATGTTCTGGTGCGGACAGGCACTGGCGGCAAAGGGGCTGGTGCAGGAGAGCATGAACGTCTACCGGGAGCTGACAAAGCCCGACCTACCCGCCGCCCGCATTGCCGTGAGCCGCATCGTGGGACGGGATACCGAGGCGCTGACCGCTGAGGGCGTGACCAAGGCCGCTGTGGAAACGGTTGCCGAAAACGCCAGCGACGGCGTGATTGCACCGCTTTTCTATATGCTGCTGGGCGGTGCACCGCTGGCGCTTACTTATAAAGCCATCAACACCATGGACAGCATGGTGGGCTACAAAAACACGCAGTATCTTTATTTTGGCCGTGCGGCGGCAAAGCTGGACGATGTTGCCAACTACCTGCCCAGCCGCATTGCCGCTTTGCTGTGGGTGGCTGCTGCCGCCCTGACCGGCAACGATGCCCGCAGTGCGTGGCGTATCTGGCGGCGGGACAGGCGCAACCATGCCAGCCCCAACAGCGCCCAGACCGAGAGCGCCTGCGCCGGTGCACTGAACGTGCAGCTGGCCGGGCCTGCCTATTATTTTGGTGAATACTATCCCAAGCCCACCATCGGCGATTCCGTGCGTCCCATTGAGCCGGAGGATATCCGCCGCGCGGACCGCATGATGTACGCCGAAAGCCTGCTGGCGCTGGCGCTTGGGCTGGTGATACGAGGTATTTTATGATGCAGTTGGTACATGGCGGCGACTGGGCAGGTTACCGGGCGCAGTACGGACAGGACGCGCTGGATCTTTCCGCAAACGTGAGCCCGCTGGGACTGCCGGAAGGGGTGGCAAAGGCCATCACTGCTGCGCTTACCACCGCAGACCGCTACCCTGACCCCCTCTGCCGCGCCCTGCGGGCAAAGCTGGCAGTGCACGAGAAGATGCCCGCAGAGCAGATTCTTTGCGGCAACGGCGCGGCAGACCTTGTCTTCCGGCTGGTGTGGGCGGCAAAGCCCCGCACCGCCCTGCTGCCCGCCCCTACCTTTGCGGAGTATGCCGCCGCGCTGGAAACGGCCAGCTGCACCATCCGGCGGCATTTTCTGCGCGAGGACGAAGATTTTGCAGTGACCGAAGCGTTTATTTCCGCTGTGGACGAGGACGCCGACATGGTATTCCTCTGCCAGCCCAATAACCCTACCGGGCAGCTGACCCCGCTGCCGCTGGTGGAAGCCCTGCTGCACCGGTGCGAGGCTTGCGGTGCGCTGCTGGTGGTGGACGATTGCTTTCTGGACTTTCTGCCGGAAAGCGAAGCGCTGTCTGCCAAAAAGCTTCTGGCAAGCCCGAACCTCATCATCCTGAAAGCCTTTACAAAGCTGTACGGCATGGCCGGGGTGCGGCTGGGCTACTGCCTGTGCAGCAACACCGCCCTGCTGGATAAGATGCAGGCCGCCGGGCAGCCGTGGGCAGTCTCCAGCCTTGCACAGGCGGCAGGGCTGGCGGCACTGGATGAGACTGCCTATGTGGCACGGGTGCAAGAATTGATTACACAGCAGCGTCCCATTTTGCGGGACGGCTTGCGCGCACTGGGGCTGCGGGTGCTGGATGGCAGCGCGAATTATCTGCTGTTTCAGGCATCAGAAACACTGGGCGACAGCCTGCGGCAGCGCGGCATCGTGCTGCGCAGCTGCGGCAATTACCCCGGGTTAGACAGCAGCTGGTACCGCACCGCCGTGCGCACCGCGCCGGAAAACCAGCAGCTGTTAAAAGCCTTACAGGAGGTGCTTGCATGAGCCGGGCAAAATGCATTATGGTACAGGGCACGATGAGCGGTGCGGGCAAAAGTCTGCTGTGCACCGCGCTGTGCCGTATTTTTGCGCAGGACGGCTACCGGGTAGCCCCCTTTAAAAGCCAGAACATGGCGCTGAACAGCTTTGTCACCCGGGACGGGCTGGAAATGGGCCGCGCACAGGTGGTGCAGGCACAGGCCGCCGGCATGGAGCCGGATGTGCGCATGAACCCCATTCTGCTCAAACCCAGCAGCGATGTGGGCAGTCAGGTCATCGTAAACGGCGAGGTGCGCGGACAGATGCCCGCAGCCGCCTACTTCAAACTGAAAAAAAGCCTCATCCCGGACATTTTAGCCGCCTACGACAGCCTTGCCGAAGAGGTGGACATCATCGTCATTGAGGGCGCGGGCAGCCCGGCAGAGATCAACTTAAAGGCGGACGATATCGTCAACATGGGGCTGGCAAAGCTGGTGGATGCACCGGTGCTGCTGGCGGGTGATATCGACCGGGGCGGCGTGTTTGCGCAGCTATACGGCACGGTAGAGCTGCTGGAGCCCGCCGAGCGGGCACGCATCAAAGGGCTGGTCATCAACAAGTTCCGGGGCGATGCCGCCATCCTGAAGCCCGGCCTTACCATGCTGGAAGAAAAGACCCATCTGCCGGTGCTGGGCGTTGTGCCCTACCTGCGGGTGGATATCGAGGACGAGGACTCCCTCTCCTCCCGGCTGGAAAGCAGCAGCGCCGTTAAGCCGCTGGATGCTGCCATTCTGCGGCTGCCGCATATCTCCAATTTTACGGATTTTATGCCACTGGAACAGCACCCGCTGCTGAGCGTGCGGTATGTGCAAAGCCCCCGGCAGCTGGGCGCACCGGATGTGGTCATTCTGCCGGGCACTAAAAACACCATAGACGACCTGCTCTGGCTGCGGCAGTGCGGGCTGGAAGCTGCGGTGCAGAAACTGGCAGCCTCCGGCACGCCGGTGCTGGGTGTGTGCGGCGGCTACCAGATGCTGGGCGAGACCCTTGCCGACCCGGAGGGCACCGAGAGCGGACGCAGCCAAACTGTGCGCGGGCTGGGGCTTCTGCCCACCCGGACCGTGTTCACGGATGCAAAGCACCGCACGCAGGATACCGCCACCGTCACCGCGCCGCAGCTGATGGGGGCAGCGCTGACCGGCTACCAGATCCATACCGGGCGTACTGCTGTGCAGGGCGTACCCTTCTGCCGCCTTGCGGACGGCAGCGCCGAGGGCTGCGTGCAGGGCAACGTGGCGGGCACTTATCTGCACGGGCTGTTCGACACCGGAGAACTGACCGAAAAGCTGGTGCAGCTGCTGTGCAGCCGCAAGGGCATCTCCCCTGCCGAGGCGCCGCTGCTCTCCATGCAGGAGTACCGGCAGCAGCAGTTTGACCTGCTGGCCGACGGCGTGCGCCGGGCGCTGGACATGGACGCCCTGTACGCCGCCATGGGACTGGAAAGGGGGAACGCCCTATGACCCCGCAGCACCATCTGCCCGCCGACATTGAGCGGACGAGCCTTTCCATCATCACCGCGGAGCTGGACACACTGGGTCTGACCCCGCCGCCGGAGACTGCCGCTGTGGTCAAGCGGGTCATCCACACCACCGCAGATTTCGACTACGCCCGCAACCTGCGCTTCACCCCCGGCGCGGTGGCGGCGGGCGTGGCGGCGCTGCAAGCCGCCGCACCCATCGTTACCGACACCAACATGGCGCTTTCCGGCATTACAAAGCCGGGCCTTGCGCGGCTGGGCGGCATGGCGCTGTGCTACATGGCCGACCCGGAGGTGGCCGCACTGGCAAAGGCCAACGGCACCACCCGGGCGGTAGCCTCCATGCAAAGAGCCGCCGCCGAGCACCCCGGTGCCATTCTTGCGGTGGGCAACGCCCCTACGGCCTTATTGACCATTGCCGACCTGATTGAAGCCGCCGGGCTGCGCCCTGCGCTGGTCATTGGCGTACCGGTGGGCTTTGTGAACGTGGTGGAGAGCAAGGAGCGGCTGTTTGCCGTCTGCGCTGCCCACGGTGTGCCCGCCATCGTTGCCATGGGGCGCAAGGGCGGCAGCAACGTTGCCGCTGCCATCTGCAACGCGCTGGTGTATTCCGCCGCCGGGATGCTGGACCCCACCGACCGGGGATGGAAATAAGAAGCTGTACCAATAATCAAAAATGTGGTATAATGTGGCTATGATTATCAAAAACGAAAGAAAGCATTACGCCAGCGATTTGGCGGACAGCCAGTGGGCTATGATTGCCCCTCTCTTTCCCCCTGCAGGGCATAAAAGCAAGTGGGAAAAACGGGAACTTGTGGATGCAGTCTTATACCTTGTAGAGAATGGCTGTAAATGGCGTAATCTTCCCCACGACTTTCCGCCGTATACCACGGTGTCCAACTTTTATCATGCAGCTGTCAAAAGCGGGCTATGGGAGAAGCTCCTGGCAGCACTGGTTGCCCAGACAAGGGAACAGGCAGACAAGAAAGCGCAGCCGACTTATGGAATCATTGATTCCCAAAGTGTAAAAACAACTGGTCCGGCTCAGGAGCGTGGAATTGACGGTGGAAAAAACGAAAGGACGAAAAAGACACATTGTAGTTGATACAATGGGCAACCTGCTCGCTGTCGTAGTACATGCTGCCAATATTCATGATACGAAAGCCGGGATTCTTGCTGCAAAACGGGCGGTCGAGAAATATCCCTCCATCCGGCGCTTTTGCGCAGATGCCGGTTACCGCAAGACTTTTGAGAAGGATGTCAAAGAGACTCTGGGGCTGGAGGTTGACATTTCTGCGAGAATCAAGCCCGAGTGGACGATCCTTCCGAAGAGATGGATCGTAGAACGTACCCTGGCATGGATCAACTATTCCAGACGCCTTTCCAAAGACTATGAGATTACAGTTGTATCAGCTCAGGCTATGTGCATGATCGCCGCTCTACGAACTCTTATTGCTCGGTTTTGAACTTATTGGTACGGGTTCTTAGACGAACTGCAACGAATCTTAACATGAACCGAATGCTTTTGCCAAGGAAAGTTGGTCGCAAAGAAAAAGACTTTGTGCTATACTGTGTTAAAAATCATTGCAAAGGTGGGAATATCATGACCCCTGCAAGAAAGCTGTATCTGGATAATATTCGCTGGATGACGGTGGTTTTGGTGGTGATCTACCATGTGGTCTATATGTACAATGGCGTACAGCCTTTTGGTGTGATTGGCCCCTTCCGGGAGCATCAGTTACAGGATTGCTTTCAATATCTGGTTTACCCTTGGTTCATGGCATTGCTGTTTGTCGTGTCGGGTATGAGTGCACGGTACTATCTGCAAAGCCATATCGCAAAACAATTTGTGAAAGATAAAACCCGCAAGCTGCTGGTTCCGTCCACGATTGGCTTGTTCGTGTTCCAGTGGCTTCTTGGTATCTACAACCTGAAAATTGGCGGCGGACTGAACATTGCGGACCTTCCGATGCCTATAGTATATCTGATCACCGTGCTGTCCGGTGTAGGACCTCTGTGGTACATCCAGATGCTCTGGCTGTTCTCCATGCTTTTGCTTGTGGTTCGGAAAATTGAAAAAGACCGGGTCTGGAACTTCTGTTCCAAAGCACCGGTCTGGAGCATTCTGATGTTGACGATTGTTGTTTATGGTTCGGCACAGGTGCTGAACACCCAGGTCGTCACCGTTTATCGGTTTGGTATTTATGGATTCTGCTTCTTTGCAGGCTATTTTCTGTTTTCCCACGAGGAAGTAATGGAATGGCTGTGCAAGTGGTGGTGGATGCTTGACGCAGTCTCGGCTGTGCTTGGCATCTCGTACACCGTGCGCTATTTTGGTGAAAATTACGCCATTGCACCGGTTCTGAACAACATCCATGCCTGCGTTTACTGCTGGTTTGCCATTCTTGGAATCCTTACAACGATGAAAAAATATGCCGATATCTCAACCGCATTCACACGCTGGATGGCGAAGAAGTCATGGGGGTTGTACATTTTTCATTATCTTCCCATTGCTGTGATCTCGTATGAACTGCACGAACACGCCCCTAACACGCCGGAAGTGCTGGTCTATCTGCTGGTGGGCACCGGAGCCTTTGTGGGCGCATTCCTGCTGGATGAACTCATCAGCCGGATCCCGATTCTGCGCTGGTGCGTCCTTGGAATCAAAAAGGAGAAAAACCATGTTTCAAGATAATCTGATTTCCCTGCGGAAGCTCCACGGCTTTTCACAGGACGAACTGGCGGAAAAAATCGGCGTGACACGCCAGACCTTATCCAAGTACGAAACAGGGGTATCACTTAGATAAAGATACCACACCATTCCCACGCTGACTTTTGCTCAACCGATACAGCCGGAGGGCTGGATAACAAGAAAAGGCGGTATGCGCCCCGTGGAGGGGTAGCGTACCGCCTTTTCTTGTGGGGGTTTCCAAAGGGGGCAACGCCCCCATTTGGCACACGACTTTGCGAAGCAAAGTGTAGTGTGTTATACGCTCTGTCGGCGTTGCCGTGAAAATGCCGTTGCCGCCGGGGAGGGCAAGGGCATTTGAAGCGGCAGGAAAACAGGGCTGTGCTTGCGTGGCGTAGAGCCGTAAGCACAGGTCTGGTTTCAACAGCAGACTGGGCGTATATGAAAGCCCCCGTCCCTCGTCCTACGCTCCGACTTGTGGACAAAGTGTCCCGAAGTTGTGGCTACACTCCCGGAAAAGTAACAGGACAGCGGGCAACCGTCAAGGCTGAAATGAACGGGTTTACACTCGGCCTTGACCGCCACCCGCCGTCCCGCTGAATGGGTGGACAAGGCGGCCAATCCCTCAAAGTGCTTGGCCGCTCTCGTTCTGATTTTGGAGCGTTTCTTTTCTCATAATGAAATGGGCGGGAAGCCATTTTAGGGCTTTCCCTCCTTGATTGCCCATCTGCAAAGACGGGCGGGACTGTCAACGGCGGCGCATGAAATGCGCCGTTCATTTTGACCGTTGACTGGCTTGGCTGCCTTTGCTATTTCTCTGATAAATGAAATTTCGATTTTTAGAAATCGTTTAAGATAGCAATGCGGCTCCACTTGAAATTTTTTCTTTTACTGCAAAAACAGCCTCTTGGATAGAATAGGTTGTCGTTTCTATAACATTCGATTCATATATCCCCAAATTACAAAATTGCTCCCACATTGTTTCTACTAATTCAACATTTGTTTTTCTGTCTAATTTTGAGCGTTCCACAGCTCGTTTCATAGTTTCTTCTTTACTGGCTCTTAAAACAATATAGTGTACTTCATAATCTTCTCGAACAAGGGCTCTCCATGGTTCTAAAAACCACGGCCCGACAATTCCATCTACAATTACATCATATCCGCCGCGGGCATAGCGCTTTGCAGCTTCTAAAAAGGCTTCAATGACAACTAAATTTTGTTCGTTGGACTCTGGTAAATGCGGCGGTATTGCTCCTTTGCTTAAATAATGAAAAAAGTCGTCTGTGTGCATATGCACAGATTTATCCATGTTCGATTCTTTTGCGACAATCGACGCAGTTGTTGTCTTTCCTGTTCCCGGCGAACCTGTAATCACAATAATTCTTCCTTGATTCATCTACATTCTCCCTCGCAATTCAGATTTACCGCTCTCTTTCTGGTTTTGGAGCGTTTCTTCTCTCAAGATTGAAATGGGCGGGAAGCCATTTTAGGGCTTTCCCGCCTTGATTGCCCATCAGCAAAGACGGGCGGGACTGTCAACGGCGGCGCATTTATGCGCCGTTCATCTTGACCGTTGATTGGCCCCGCTAACTTTGCTACTCTGTTCTAAGTAATTCCTCAATTTGTTTTTTCATATATTCTACAAGTGCCATCGCTTCCTTTTCTACTGTCTCCCATTCATCAGACAAATTTCCCAAATAAGCTTCCTTTGCCGTTGTTAGCAGGGGGGAGAATCTCTCCGGCAATTTTAAAATTACCCATTTTGCGGCAACATCTTTTGTCGTGATTTCTTCTGTTACTAAAGTAAACCACATTCGTGATAAGGTTAATAACACATTTCTTTCATCACCCTTAAAGCTGGAAATCAAACCAGGTAAAGAAAACCGAATTGCTTTTTTAATTTCGTGAAATGGGATAGCGGGAATAAGCTCTTTGCTTTCCGCCCCCTTCAAAGTTATGCTATTTTTTCTTGCTTGCCATAATAAAATCATTATATCTGGGTCATTGCAGGCTTGCGGATATTCTCCTGCTTCCATCTCTCCCCTTAGCCATTCACCATACATATACTGACATTTTGGCGGAAATTGCAACGGAACAATATCAGATTGATTGATAATAGTTACCTCTAAAGGTCTTTTTTCAATACAGCCTACGGAGCCAGAAATTTTCAATAATTGCTTTGTTAGATCTGCTCTGATTGAATTACTCAATTCTTGTTTAGTAATTATCAGTATATCTATATCACTATCTGGACGCAGCCCATTCATTGTTGCTGAACCATATAAATATATCCCCAATATTTGACCTTGTAATATGGTTTCTGCTATTGAAATAACTTGATTTACTTGTTGTGGAAATTCATTTATATTCATTGTAACTCCTATATGTATTTATTTTTACTCCTCAACAACTGATAAAACAGCGTCTAAGGCTAATTCTAAGGCTATGGATATACTTGTTTTTCCCCATTCTCTTTCTTGGTATTTATGAGGGTCTGCAAGAGTATCGGCTGAAAAAAGCAGCATAGCCCATGTAACTTTTCTAAATTTTGCACACGCCGCCAATGCGGAACATTCCATTTCTACTACTTGACATCCCTCTTCTTTCCGATACTGAACCATTTCTACTGTTTCTCGATAAAAACCGTCTGTTGTCCATGTTTTAACTTCCCAATATGGTATATTCTTTTGGCTTAAAGCAGATTCAATCGCATTTATACCAGCCTTTGAAATCTCTACTTCTCGGGAGGGAGGAAGATAATGGTAAGATGTTCCCTCATCTCTCAATGCAGAAACAGGTATCAAAAATCTATTTTCCGGGATGTCTTCCAATACGCCGCAGGAGCCGACGGAAATAATCTTTGTTACACCCGCTGCAATTAAATATTCTAAAACTTGGACGGCAGCAGCACTTCCCACAGGAGCCGGACATAGACATATTTTCTCCTGATTATAAAGACATTCATAAATAGGATATCGTCTTGTTGCACTTTCAAATTCATCTATCTGTATTCCATCATGGGTATGTGCATAATTTTCAACCTCGTCTCCTAAAAAAGCAAACACTGCTTTTGCAGGAAAACATTTTTTCCCATTTCCCGGCTGAAAAACAGCTTTTGATGCGGTATCGTACTCTAAAACAGGGTAGTCATGCTTTACTAATGGCATATTATTATCTCGAATAACAGGCTATTATTCTATTCCTTTCATCATCTTTTTTGCCAACTGCTTGAACAGGTCGGCAGTTTCTTCATCCATCGGCGTAAGCTGTCCGATCTGTCCGGCAACCATCGCCGCTACATCGTCAATGGAAAGCGGGTTTTGCTTCTGTTCCGCCAATGCGTCCCGCATGGCTTGGAACATCGCGGCGGTCACAGCTTCTCCCGGCTGTTCCCCGTTGTCAATGGCTTTCTTAATATCCCGCAGGATAGCAAGGAACACATTTTTGATTTTCTCAATCTCCGCCTCATGTTCCCCCATCTTCTGGGCGTTCAAAAGCTGTAAATCCTGCTTTGCTTCCGCCCGGTGTTCCGGGTGTTCTTTCATCAGGTCGGACAGGGAAGCCGTTGCTATCTCGATAAGCTGGTTTCTTGCTGTTATGCCTTTTGCCGCTGTGTCCTGAAAATAAATCCGTATCAAATCTATCAGCTTAGGAAAATTCCTGTGTTCCAACAGGCGGTTGAGGATTTGCACATCAACAGCACCCGTCACGAGCCCCCTCACGGCTCCCTCGGACAAGCCTAATTCAGAAATATCGTAGCTTTTACGGACGCTCACGGTGGATAAGCCCAGTATGTAGTCTGTCGATACCTTAAATTCCTTTGCCACGCCTATGAGAATATCACTGCTGACCGTTCTCGTTTCGCCGCTGACAATGCGGCTCTACTGGGAAGCGGAAACCCCTATCTTCTCCGCAAGTTCCTTTTGTGTGATGTGGTTCCCGTTGCATAAATCGGAAATCCGCTGTCCGGGCGTTCCGGGTAAAGCCATAGATACGCACCTCCTCCGCATACTTCCATTATACAGAATGATTGCAAAAATGCAATATCCAAAGTGTAAACTTCATCAAAATGCAATTCTCGCAATATTCCGGGAATTGCATTTTTTTCGTGTAGACTTAGGGTAGTTCATCGATGGACGGCACCTTGAAAACAGAATGACCGTCCGAAAAGGAATACCCCGGCTGGGGAAGCACCGCAAGGAGTCGGACTTCGGGACAAAATGTCCCGAAGTTGCGAGGAGCGTGCCAACGCCGGAACACGCCGCAGGAATGGGGCAGGAAACCTTTTCGGGGAGAACGGCAACGGAAAGCAAAATGGAGGGAACGCATGAGAGATAACCCCTATAAAGACTTGCCGCCGCTGGAACGCAGGCCGGACGGTTCCCTTTACCGCATGACCCCGGCGCAGAGAAAACAGGCGGCCAGCCTGATACGCCGGGAGTGCTGTTGCTGTGAGGACGGCAACTGCATTGTCCTTGACGATGGGGACACCTGCACCTGTCCGCAGACGATTTCTTTCTCGGTCTGCTGTAAGTGGTTCCGCTGGGCGGTCTTGCCGCTGGACGGGACGCTGGAAGCGGAGATTTTCCGGGATAAGGACTTGAAACGCTGTGAGGTCTGCGGCGGTGTGTTCGTCCCCAAATCCAACCGGGCAAAATACTGCCCCGGCTGTGCCGCCAGAGTTCACAGGCGGCAGAAAACAGAAAGTGAACGGAAAAGGAGGTCTGCTGTGGACAGTTAGGAGCGAAAAAAGCCTTGATTTATCAGGCTTCGCAAGCCCCAAACCGGGGCTGGTGGTATAAAGTATCGCCCGCCCCGGAAAACGGGCTTCTAACCGTCCACAAAACGCACTATGACAAATACCATCTATATCCATCAGCCGGAAAAGGCGTTCAGCTTCACCCGGCTCCCCAATTTCCTCTTTGAAGCACCTACATTCAAGCCCCTGTCCAATGAGACAAAGCTGCTGTATGCCTTTATCCTGCGCCGGACGGAGTTATCCCGGGAAAATGGGTGGGCGGACGAGTATGGGCGGATTTATCTGTATTATCCCATTTGCGAGGTGGTTGACCTGCTCCGCTGTGGGCGGCAAAAGGCGGTGAATACCCTGCGGGAACTGCAATACGCCGGGCTGATAGAGATCCAGAAGCAGGGCTGTGGAAAACCCAACCGCATTTTCCCAAAATCCTATGAAGCGGTTCCAAACACCGACTTCAAGAAATCCGGTTCTGGTACGCCGGAGGGCTGAAAACCGTACTTATGAAGTGAGGAAATCACTCCCCGGAAGTACGAAAACCGGACGGTATATAGAAATACAAAGATTAAAAAGATTTATTTATATTCTATCCATTCCAATCCTATCCGAGCTAATTTCTGCGGGATTTTCCCTGTGGAAAACCCCGGATAGGAAAGGAATGGGGAAAGGAGCAGAATGGCACAACACGCAATTTTGCGGTTTGAGAAGCACAAGGGCAACCCGGCAAGGCCGCTGGAAGCCCATCACGAAAGACAGAAAGAACAATACGCCGGCAACCCCGACATTGACACAAGCCGGAGCAAGTACAACTTTCATATCGTCAAGCCAGAGGGCAGGTACTATCATTTCATTCAAAACCGCATTGAACAGGCCGGGTGCCGAACCCGCAAGGACAGCACACGGTTTGTCGATACGCTGGTAACTGCCAGCCCGGAGTTTTTCAAGGGGAAATCCCCAAAGGAGATACAGGCGTTTTTCCAGAGGGCGGCGGACTTCCTCATTGGCCGGGTAGGACGGGAAAATATCGTGTCGGCGGTGGTACACATGGACGAGAAAACGCCCCACCTGCATTTGACCTTTGTTCCGCTGACAAAGGACAACCGCCTGTGTGCAAAGGAGATTATCGGCAACCGGGCAAACCTGACGAAGTGGCAGGACGATTTTCACGCCTATATGGTGGAGAAATATCCTGACTTGGAGCGTGGGGAGAGCGCCAGCAGGACAGGCCGGAAGCATATCCCCACCCGGCTTTTCAAACAGGCGGTTTCCCTCTCCCGGCAGGCAAGAGCCATTGAAGCCACACTGGACGGCATTAACCCGCTGAACGCCGGAAAGAAAAAAGAGGAAGCCCTCTCCATGCTGAAAAAGTGGTTCCCGCAGATGGAGAATTTCTCCGGGCAGTTGAAAAAGTACAAGGTCACAATCAATGACCTGCTGGCGGAGAATGAGAAGTTGGAAGCAAGGGCAAAGGCCAGCGAAAAAGGAAAGATGAAAGATACGATGGAACGGGCAAAGCTGAAAAGCGAACTGGACAATTTACAGTGGCTGGTTGACCGTATCCCGCCGGATATACTGGCGGAACTGAAACGTCAGCAGCGGCACACGGTAAAGGAAAGGTGATAGATATAAGCAGAAATTTTCGCCGCCTCTGTGCGGCATTGTACCTTGAAAACTGAATATGGAGGACACTGGATGGCAAAAAGTGAAAGCGATATTTTTACACCCCGAACAGGGCAGGTTATACAAGCAGAGAACGGCACGCAGTATTTTGTATGTGGGAACAACCGTATAAAAATCTCCGAACACTTCGCCGCAGGCGGGAAGCCCCTCGGTGATCTGATTGTAGATGTGGTGCGGCATACCGCAGAAAAAGCCGCTTCAACCTGATAGCCCATCATTGATAACACGCCCACGCTTATGATATAATTGCCATAGAGCAAAAGTATTGTAAGCGTGGGTTGTTTCTTTAGAAGGAGGATTTTTACGGTGAAACAACCTTACAATACTACGATTTACAACACGGCGCTTTATATGAGATTGAGCCGGGACGATGAACTGCAAGGAGAAAGCGGGAGTATTCAGACACAACGCATGATGCTCCGGCAATATGCCGCCGAGCATGGCCTGAATGTCATAGATGAATATATCGACGATGGATGGTCTGGAACGAACTTTGACAGGCCGGATTTTCAGAGAATGATTGATGACATTGAGGACGGGAAAATCAACTGCGTTGTTACGAAGGATTTATCCCGCTTAGGCAGAAACTACATTCTGACCGGCCAGTACACGGAAATCTACTTTCCCAGCAAAGGCGTCCGCTATATCGCTGTCAATGACAATGTGGACACCATCAACGGAGAGAATGAGCTTGCCCCATTCCTCAACATTCTGAATGAAATGCACGCCCGCCAGACCAGCAAAAAGGTAAAGGCGGCCATGCGGACACGGTTCGCAAATGGCGCACACTATGGAGCCTATGCTCCGCTTGGCTATGTCAAAGACCCAGATAAGAAAGGCCATCTTCTGATTGACCCGGAAACAAGGTGGATTATCGAAAAGATTTTTGACCTTGCCGTTCATGGCCGGGGAGCCGCCAGCATTACACGGATTTTGGTCGAAGAAAAAGTACCTACTCCCGGCTGGCTGAATTTCCAGAGATACGGCACTTTCGCAAATATCTATGCCGGAGCGCCGGAGGAAAAAGCCTATGCGTGGACGATAGCGCAGGTGAAAAGTATTCTGAAAGAGGAAACCTATATCGGACACAGCGTCCACAATAAGCAGACCAACATTTCATTCAAAAACAAGAAGAAAGTACGCAAGCCAAAAGAGGAATGGTATCGTGTGGAGAACACCCACGAAGCGATTATTTCCGAAGATGTGTTCCGTCAAGTACAGGAGCAGATTTGCAACAGGCGCAGACGGCAGAAGAACAGCACAACACAGATATTTTCCGGGCTGGTAAAATGTGCGGACTGCGGCTGGTCGCTGGCCTATGGTATGAACAGCCAGAACAAAAATCCCTATGCCCACTACCATTGTAGCAAGTACGGGCAAGGATTGCACCAGTGTTCCATGCACTATATCCGCTATGATGTGCTTTACGCCTATGTCCTTTCCCGTCTGCAATACTGGTCTGTGCTGGCACAGCAGGATGGGGACAAACTTCTGAAACGGCTACTTAACGCCAGCGACAAGGAACGCAATACTGCAAGGAAGCGGCAGACAGCCGAACTGAAAAAGGCGGAAAAGCGCAAAGCAGAAGTAGACACCCTGTTTGCAAAAATGTATGAGGACTGGTCTGCCGGACGCATTACAGAATACAATTTCAATATGCTGTCCGAAAAGTATCAGGGCGAACAGCGAGAATTGGACGTAAAAATTGAACGGCTTCACGAAGCGATGGAGACCGCCGCCCAGACAGCGGTTGACGCTGAAAAGTGGATAGGTCTGATGAAACAGTATGTCAATCCCACAGAATTGACGGCTGAACTTCTGAATACGCTGATTGAAAAAATCCTTGTCCATGAAGCGGTCAAAAGTGAGGACGGAAGCCGGGAACAGGAAGTGGAAATCTTCTACCGCTTTATCGGCAAAATCGAATGACACATCTTGAGATACCCAACAATATCTTTAACTAAGGGAAACGGGTGAATCTCTGCCGGATATTGAACGGTGCAAGCGGTTGGCAGATATTTTCGGTGTTTCCATGGATGACCTCGTGAACTACGAGAAATGCGACCGGGAAAACTTAGGGCTGGAAGTGCCGCCCAAAGGAAAACACGTTTTCGGCATGGTAAAAGTGGGAGATAAAGGACAGATCGTCATCCCCGCAAATGCACGGAAGATATTTGACATACAACCGGGGGATAATCTGCTGATTCTTGGGGACGAGGAACAAGGCATCGCCATCCTCAAGGAGAAAAGTTTTCTGGAACATCTGCGTCTGATGGAACGTATGCGGCACATGGAATCTGGCGAATGATCAAACCCTGCGGAAAACGCCCTCCCTGCATCGAATACTGCGAAGCTGAGTATGATTTATCCCCAGCAGTGCATCCATCTCCTGCGCCGTATTCTTATAGCGGCTGTTCTGGTGATGTACCAGAAGGTAGTCCACTTCCTTGATTTTCCCGGAGGCCTGTTGGCAGAAGCTGCGTACAGGAGCAGCCAGTGCAAAGACCCAAATGGGGGAACAGATCGTCACATGGTCATACTGCGTCAAGTCGATGCTCAAGGGAGCAATAGGCATCGCCCAGCGGTGCATTTCATAGCGTCCGCACCACCAAAAGCCCAGTGTTCCCTCTGTGTGCTCCGTAGAGCGAATTTCATAGAGAGCGACACCTGTCCGATCCGCTTCTTCCATCGCCTGTTTTTTCACATAGCCCATTCGTGAAAAATAAACCACCAGCCGTTTGATATGCTACCCCTAGAGTAGACAGAGTAAAAACAAAACTCTGAATACTTTGGGGGTATTTTCATGTCAAGGAAGAATAAAAGCTATCCAGCAGAATTGAAATATCAGGCAGTAGCAGATTATCTGAGCGGTGCAGGTTCGCTTCGGGCTATCTGTAAAAAGTACAAAATCGGGAACAAAAAGCGACTTCAAGACTGGATAAAGTTGTATAATAGTCATACGGAACTGAAATGTTACACAGGAGGCAGCCGTATGACCAAAGGAAGAGTGTGAATGTCAATGAATATTTGAGCCACGTGACAGCCAATATTTGAGCCACTTTTGCTAACGAATACTTGAGCCATTTGTAGCATTTGTGACATCGAATATTTGAGCCACTGCTCGTCTGTTAATACCAGGGCCAGTAAATAGCCCTGGTGGATATGTCTTTATTCAAGTGGAGTGTCCAGTTGAATCCGTTCCTGAATGTGAACCGGAACCTCAATGGAATGCTTGCGCAAAATATCAATCAGTTCGTTTACATCGCTTTTTAGGACTCGAATCTGCTCAAGAGCGTCATCGTAATCAGCACGAAGGAAGCTAATCAGGGCTTTGTTTTCTTCCTCAACTGTAAAATTGGGCTGCATGTTAGTCATTTTCATTCTCCTTGTCAGTGTCAACTTTACTCTGAGAACTAAGCAGTCTGTAAGACGGACCATTCATATCCAGCACGGCAGATTTGTATGTCAATCGATCCACCAGAGCCGAAACCATTGTTGTGTTCTCGAATAATTCGGTCCATCTTGCAAAAGGAAGATTGGTTGTCACAATAGTGCTGGACTGCTCACTGCGGTCAGAAATGACCTTGAATAGCAAATCGGATTCGTAACGGTTAAAACTCAAATAACTGAGCTCGTCTAAAATCAGAAGATCAGCTTTTGCCAGCTGCCGTTCCAATTTGCCAAGCTGGTATGTATCTCGTGCCTCAGTAAGTTCAGTCGAGAGAGTAGATGCATTTTTAAATAGAACATGGTAGCCTTGCAGGCAGGCTTTAATTCCAAGAGCAATTGCAATATGCGTCTTTCCGCGTCCCGGGTTTCCAATCATAACAATGTTTTTCTTCTGTTCAATGAACTGGCAGGATGCAAGTTCATTAAGGAACACCGGAGATACAGAGGGATTCAGCTGGCTGGTATCGAAATCGTCCAGTGATTTTTGTACAGGAAATCCGGCAGCTTTCAATCTTCTTCTGGTTTGGTTTTCCTGTCTGGCCGCTGTTTCAGATGCCATAAGCGTCAGAAGTAAATCACTAAAATCCATATCCGGCGCGCAATTGTTAAGAACATTTTTGTATTCAGCAAAAGTGGGGATCTTCAGCTGTTTTGCAAGAAGTCGAATCTGTTCTTCTTTTACGTCAATCATGAGGCCGCCCCTTTCCGCTCGTACAGCTTGTCATACTGGCTCAGATCAACGGACAAAACCGGAACATCGTTTTTTGCAATCGACGTATCCGGGTTCGGCAGATCACGTTGCATAACAGCCAAGTAGCCATCTGTCAAACACTGCTCCAGCAATTCAACCATCTGCTTGGAGTTCAAATGCTGCTTTTCCATCCAATTCAGGAATTCAGCAGGCACTGCATTCAAAACCGGACGAGCGTAACGAATTGCACGCCCTTTCCTCTCTAAGATTGGCAAATAGTGCCGTAAATCCAGAGATTCTTGCTTTCGACCCATGCAGCGGTCATGGGTGGCCACCAGAAGGCCATTGATCCAAATCTCAACTCTATTGGGATAGGCCTTTACAGTGGTGCCTTTTCCCCTGTATTTGCAAGGAACAGAATAGTAATTGGTATCAAAGAGAACCGTTGAATAGCGATTGACTTTCGGGTAGGCTTTCTTTGAAATATCGAGAACATATTTGGGAAGCGGGTGGAGATGCGCCTGGTCTTCGGCCAGCATCTGTCCCACTTTCTGAGAACGTCCGTCGATTTTGTGGTTCATGTATTTGGCGCATTGCTCTAACAGCTTTGTATTGAGATCTTCCAAAGAATCCACTTGAGGCAGCGGCACACATACATTGCGCCGGATATATCCTACCAGATTCTCTACAAGACCCTTTTCATTTCCGGATGCCGGATTACAAAATACAGGCTGGAATCCGTAGTGTGCGGCCAGTTTGGAATAATCGTCCTGTGCTGCTGCATGGACACCAAAACCACTCTTTACAGCCACACGAGCGTTGTCAAAAATCATGGATCGAGGAACGCCGCCAAAATAATTAAGCGTATGGATAATGGCATCGAGAAAGCTTTCCAAGTTTTGCCGCCAGTAAGCAATAACATAGGGCGCGCAGCTATAACTCATACGCGCACAAAACAGATTTACCTTTACTTTCTTGCCGGCCAGTTTTACCGTAGCTTCTCCCCAGTCGATTTGGAGTGCCTGACCAGGAGCAAACCTCAATGGAATAAAAACTTCATTTTCCTTGCGCTCTGCCTTGGCTTCATGAACTGCCGCTCGGATGGCAGACTCGCTGCCCGTGTAACCAAATTCTTCTACGAGCCGGTTGTAAATCCGCCGTGCTGTGTGACGCTACTTCTTTACACCCTCCGCAGCATCTGTATCGAGGCAGTGCTCAATGAACTGCTTTACTTCTGGCGTTATGACAGAGGCTTCTCGCTGGTAGGCTTTCCGATCCCATGGAACTGCGTCGCCCATCCAATATTTCTTGACTGTGTTTCTGGAAATTCCCAGAATTTTAGCTGCTGCACGCTGACTGGTTACTCCTTCAAGTTGCAGCGCGCGGATTGATTTGTAGACATCCACCGATGTGACCACCTTTCTATCGCCTCCCGCATAGTAGTCTACATCTATTATACGGGAAGCCATTAGGTGGCTCAAATATTCGCTGTCATTTTACTGGAAAGCGGCTCAAGTATATATTAGCATTCACAGAAGAGATACAACTTACGAGGAACGAATCGCATTTGTGAAAGAGTGCATCGAGAACGGATACAACTACACCGAGATTTCTGAAAAGTACAAAGTTGGTTATCAGCAGATCTACACATGGGTGCAGAAGTACAAGAAGGATGGAGAAGAGGGGTTGAAAGACCGGCGAGGACGGCACAAGAAAGATTACAAGCCGCAGACGGAAGAGGAACGGTTGAAGCTGGAAGTAGCAACTTTGAAGCGGCAGCTTTATCTGTCACAAATGGAGATCGACGTGCTAAAAAAATTACAGGAGCTGGAGAGTGGGAATCGCTGAGCCTGACCAGACTGCTGCTTCGTTATCGGACGGTAAAGGAACTGCATGAGGAAAAAGGCTATACTGTCCGTGACCTCTGCCCACTGGTACATATTGCTCGTTCATCTTATTACAAATGGCTAAAGCATCCCAAAAGCAGCCATGAACTCGAAAACGAGAAGATTTCAACGGCAATTCAAAAGATTTATAAAGAGCATCCAGACAAAGGGCACCGCCGCATCCGGGATGATCTGGAAAAGGACTATGATATACGAACCAGCAACAAACGTGTTCTGAATCTCTGCCGTGTGCTCCATATCCAGTCAACCGTGAAGCTCAGAAAACAGGGTTGTACCAGAAATGCTTCTGACCCGCAGGTAACAGCACAGAATCGTCTGCACCGGGAATTCTGGGCGGGGCATCCCAATGAAAAGTGGCTGACCGATGTAACGGAGTTCAAGTGGTATGAAGGTCCAATTATCCACAAGCTCCATCTGAGTGCGATTCTCGATTTGTGTGACCGGAGAATCGTCAGCTATGTTATTCGTGACCGAAATGACAACAAGCTGGTTTTTGACACGCTTGATAAAGCTGTTCTGGAAAATCCGAATGCACACCCGCTGTTCCACAGCGACCGTGGATTCCAGTACACCAGCAGAACCTTCCACAAGAAACTGCTGGATGCCGGGATGACACAGAGTATGTCCCATGTTGGCCGCTGCATTGAAAACGGCCCGATGGAAGGCTTCTGGGGAATCCTGAAGCGTGAGTGCTATTATGGGCATACTTTTACAAACCGAGAACAGCTCATTTCCACGATTGAAAACTATATTGACTACTACAACAACCGCCGTTACCAGCACAGACTGTTCATCCAGACTCCCATGCAGGCTCATGTCAGTGCCATGAATCGGGTAGCTTAACTGGCTGGTTATACAAAAAATTCGCCGTTCCTTTGGTGAAACGGCGAATAAAATCTTATATTATTTTTATTGTCTACTTGACAGAGTGCACGTCACTGTGCGATGGCTCTTGGGGTAGTGCTTTAGGTTTTGCTTAGCCGAAGATGTTGATCAGGATACCAGCAGCAACGGCAGAACCGATAACGCCGGCCACGTTGGGGCCCATGGCGTGCATCAGCAGGAAGTTGGAGGGGTTCTCGCTCTGGCCGACCTTCTGGGAAACACGAGCGGCCATAGGCACAGCGGAAACGCCGGCAGAACCGATCAGGGGGTTCACCTGACCGCCGGTCAGCTTGTACATGACCTTGCCGCACAGCACACCGGCTGCGGTGCCGAAGGAGAAGGCGATCAGACCCAGCACGATGATGAACAGGGTGCGGGTGTTCAGGAAGGTGTTTGCACTGGTGGTGCAGCCAACAGACAGAGCCAGGAAGATGGTGATGATGTTCATCAGCTCATTACCGGCAGTCTTCTGGATACGATCCACAACGCCGCACTCCTTCATCAGGTTGCCCAGCATCAGCATACCGACCAGAACGGCGGCATCCGGAACGATGAGGGAAACGATGATAGTGACCATGATGGGGAAGATGATCTTCTCAGTCTTGGAGACGGTGCGCAGCTGCTTCATGACCACAGAGCGCTCCTTGGAGGTGGTCAGCGCCTTCATGATGGGCGGCTGAATGACGGGCACCAGTGCCATGTAGCTGTACGCTGCCACGGCGATGCTGCCCAGCAGCTCAGGTGCCAGACGGGAGGTAACGAAGATAGCGGTGGGGCCGTCAGCACCGCCGATAATGGCAATGGCAGCGGACTGCTTCTGGGTGAAGTCCACCAGACCGGTAGCGGCCAGCAGACGGGCACCCATGTAAGTACCGAAGATACCGAACTGTGCGGCAGCGCCCAGCAGCAGGCTCTTGGGGTTGGAGATCAGGGGTGCAAAGTCGGTCATAGTGCCGATGCCAAGGAAGATCAGCGGCGGGTAGATGCCCAGCTTAACGCCCATGTAGAGCATATCGGCCAGACCGCCGTTGTTCAGGATCTCGACCCACATGGGGTGCTCCAGACCGTCACCGACAAAGTACTGCATGTGGATGATGCCGCTGCCGGGCAGGTTGGCAAGGATCATGCCAAAAGCCATGGGCAGCAGGATCAGGGGTTCGAACTCCTTGACGATAGCGAGGTACAGCAGAAAACAGCCCACGCAGATCATCACGGCGTACAGCCAGCCGCCGGGCTGGCCAAACTGTGCAAAGCCGGAACTTTGGAAAATACCGACCAGAGTATCAATAAACTGTGTCATGCTCTTCCTCCTGTGTTAAAACGGGGCTGTGGTATCGTTCACGCCGGCATTGCCCCAGCCATTTTTGCCACGACGCACTGCTTTAAGGGTGTACTTGCCGTTGCCCATTGCATGGATAGCAGCCATAATGGCAGCCACCACGTCACCGGGGATGCCTTCCTCTACCTGAGGAGCGGGCGCAGCCTGCTGTACCGGAGCGGCAGCGGGCTTTGCGGCGGGTGCCTGCGCAGCAGTCTTGGCGGCCTTCTTCTTGGCATTCATCGAGTCGAAGATCTTGCCCTCCAGCGTGATGATCGTCATCAGCAGCACGAGGATCAGGAACACCAGCACGATACCAGTAATGGTAACGACCACATCGAAACCTAAGTCCATGGTTTTTCCTCCTGTTTGTTGGATACTGCAAGCGATACAACATCGTTAGCAGAAAATCAATTTGGATATAGTATACCGTATTTTGCCATTCATTTCAACAAAAATTAACAAATTTTATTTTTGCTGCTTTGTGATATGACATGGACAAAACGAACAAAGCTTAGCGGCGGCCGATGCGCGGGGTAGCGTCCGTAAAGCCGGTTTCCAGCTTATCGCCGATGGAAAGGCTCTGCGCTGTGCCCAGTGCAACGCAGTTTACCGGGTCCGGCGAGACAGTGACCTCCACCTTCAGTTCCTGGCTCAGATATTCGGTCAGGCCGTGCAGCTGGGCACCGCCGCCGGTCAGCATGACGCCGTTGCGGTAGATATCACCCGCCAGCTCCGGCGGGGTCTTTTCCAGCACTTGATGGGCTGCGGTGCCGATCTGCTCGCTGAGCATCATCACCGGCTCGTACAGATCATCGGTGGAAACGGTCACGCGCACCGGCAGACCGGTAAGCAGGCTGCGGCCCTTGATCTCCATGCTCTCGTGGAAATCAGTTTTCTGGGGGCAGCAGGCAACGTGCTTTTTCAGCTCCTCGGCGGTGCGCTGGCCGATGGCAATGCTGTATTTGCTGCGGACGTGCTTGAGGATCTCTTCATCGTAGTGGTTACCGGCTACGCGCACACTGGTAGCCTTGACCTTGCCGCCAAGGCTCAGCACAGCGATATCCGTGGTGCCGCCGCCGATATCAATGATCATCCGGCCGTCCGGCAGGGTGATGTCGATGCCGGAGCCGAGGGCGGCGGCAATAGGCTCGTCGATCAGGTATACCTGACGGGCACCGGCTGCCACCACAGCCTCCACCACGGCGTCGCTCTCGATGCCGGTAATGGCGGCGGGCACACATACTGCCACCCGGGGCTTGACCATGTGGGAACTGTACACCTGCTTGACAAAGCGGCAGATCAGCTCCCGGGTCATGGTGTGGTCGCTGATGACGCCATCCTTCAGCGGGAAAATAGCGGAGATGTAGTTGGGCGTGCGTCCCACCATGGCCAGTGCCTTGTCGCCGGCCTCCAGCACGGTGTTCTTGCGGGTGTCCATTGCCACGACGCTGGGCTGGTTGAGCACTACGCCCTTGCCCTCCTGCGCGATGATGATGGTAGTAGTACCAAGGTCGATGCCGATATCATTCTGTGCCATAATTACCTGATTCCTTTCTCTGCGTTCCTCTATCATGTATGTAACGCCCGCAGCTGCGGGCAAAAAACAAAGACTGCTTTAGTATAACATAGTTGCGGCAAAAAGTATACAAGCTTTGCCGCTGTTCTGTACGGTTTTATCAGGAGCTCTCCCCTTCTGTGCTGAGCTGCTCCGGCGGTTGTCCGGCCTGCAGCAGGGCGCACAGGCCGCTGTAACGCAGGTTCTGCCGGATGTTGCTCATCATACTGTTCACTACGTCCCTGCGGCCCGCCACAACGCACAGCCTGCGGGCGCGGGTGACACCGGTGTAGAACAGGTTGCGGTAACACAGCCTTGGCGGCACCTGCGCCACCGGCAGGATCACCGCCGGAAACTCGCTGCCCTGACTTTTGTGCACTGTGATGGCGTAGGCGATCTCCAATTCGTTCAGGTTTTCCGCCGGGTAGAGCAGCCGCCGGTCGTCCATGCGCACCACCATGGAGCGCTCCCGCAGGTTGATGCTTTCCACGATGCCGATATCGCCGTTGTAGGCACCCACGCCCTGTTCTCCGCCGATGCGGTTCCAGACGATCTCGTAGTTGTTGCGCACCTGCATCACCTTGTCCCCCACCCGGAACACCCGGGCGGCGCTTTGCAGCTGGGGCTTGCCCTTCTGGGGCGGGTTGAGCAGGTTTTGCAGTTCCACGTTCAGCGCCTGCGTGCCGGTGGGGCCAAGCTTTGTGGGACACAGCACCTGAATATCCCGGATGGGGTCAAAGCCGTAGCTCCGGGGCAGCCGTGTGGTGACAAGGTCGCACACCAGACGCTGCGCAGCCTCGCCGTCTGCTTCCAAAAAGAAGAAGTCGTCGGTCTTGCTGCCCTTTTGCAGCGGCTCACCGGAAATGATATGGTGGGCGTTTTCCACAATGAGGCTGCGCTTTGCCTGCCGGAAGATCTCGTTCAGGCAGACGGTGGGCACGCAGCCAGAGCGGATGACCTCGCTGAGGATGTTGCCCGCGCCTACGCTGGGCAGCTGGTCGGCATCGCCTACCATAATAATACGGCAGGTGTAGCGCAGCGCCGCAATGAGCGCCTGAAACAGCTTGACGTCCACCATGCTCATCTCGTCCAGAATGACCACGTCACACTTGAGCAGGTTTTTGTCGTTGTGGATAAAGCTGACCACGCCGCCGGTGTAGTCCACCTCCAGCAGGCGGTGGATGGTGCTGGCCTTGCGGCCGGTCAGCTCGCTGAGCCGCTTGGCGGCACGTCCGGTGGGGGCACACAGGGCTACCCGCTCGGCCTGATTTTCCAGCAGCTGCAAGATGGCGTTGACCGTGGTGGTCTTGCCGGTGCCGGGGCCGCCGGTAAGCACAAGGCAGTTCTCGGTCATGGCCTTGCGGATGGCTTCCCGTTGCAGGGGAGCGTAGGCAAAGCCCTGCGTCAGTTCTAAGATCTGGATGTTTTTATCCAGATCCCGGGCAGTATTCTTGCCGCGCTTTGCCAGCAGGTTCAGCCGGTCGGCAATGTCCTGCTCCGCAGCCAGCAGATCCGGCAAGTAGATATAGGGCACGGCATCGAACATTTTCACGCACAGTTCTTCCGTCTCGATGCACCGGCTCAACGCCCGGGCCAGCTTTTCCGGCGGCTGGTGGATAAAGTTGGAGGCGGTCGCCAGCAGCTGTGCCCGGGGCAGACAGGTGTGGCCGTTGCCCGCGTTGTGGCGCAAAGTGCGCAGCAGGGCAGCTTCCAGCCGCTGGGCACAGTCTCCTTCCATGTGGTAATACTGGGCGATGCTGTCCGCGTGACGGAAGTCCAGCTGCAACGGCTCGCCGCACAGCAGATAAGGGTTTGACGCAATGGCCTGCATCGCCCCCACACCAAAGGCTTTGAATACCTCCATGGCCTTGCGGGGGCTGATCTCGAACTGTGCCAGATAGGCGATGAGCTCCCGCATGCCGAACATCCGCTTGAATTCCTGCTGAATGCGGTCGGCTTTATCCGGCGAGATGCCGGGGATCTTGGTCAGCCGGGCGGGGTCGTTGGCGATGACCTCCAGTGCCTCAACGCCAAACATATCAATGATCTTATCCGCAGTCCTTGCGCCGATATACGGCAGGGAGCGGCTGGCCAGAAAGGCATATACCGCTTCCAGATCCTTGGGCATATCGGTCTCGCATTCCTGCGCGTGGAACTGGCGGCCATAGGTGGCGTGGTTTTCGTACCGGCCGCGGCAGATGACGCTTTCGCCTGCGTGCAGCTCGCCTACGATGCCGCAGACCACCGTGAGCACTCCGCCGCCGGAGATCTCGAACACCGTATAGCCGTTATCCTCGTTCTCGTAGATAATATCCTCCACAACGCCTTCGATTTGTTCCAGCTGCTGCTCGTCCACCAGCTCCACCTCCTTTTGCATAGATATTACAAGTATAGCCCTTTTGGCGGGATTTGTAAATTGTAGAATCCGCAAAATCCCCGGGCGGCTCTCGCCTTTTTCCGGCGGTTGTGCTATACTGGGCGCAAACACTACGTCACGAAATGAGGAGCAACAATGGAGATCATCATTCATCAGGCCATTCTGCACGTTCTGGATACCACCATGGATGCGCCGGTGCTCAGCGGCGGGTCCATGGAACTGACCGCCGAAAAGAACGCCTACCTGCAGAACCACATTGAAAAGCTGCTGGCCAGCGACGATATCCGCCAGTGCCGCCCGCTGCCGGACTCGGCCTTTAAAAATGAGCTGGAGCACAATCAGGACTTTGTGGATCTTTCCTGCCGCATTGCCGGGGTACTGTTCGACTATATGCACGCCCACACCACTATCCCAGGGGCAGACCTTGCCGTGGTGGATTTTACCCGGGACGGCGCGCCGTGGCTGGGCATCCTGAAGCTGAACTACAAAAACGGCTACACCCACTACACAGAGACCGTGGAGGGTGCGCCGGTGAACTCCATCATCCAGCAACGCGCCTGCCTGCCCACCCAGAGCGGCAAAGTGGAGGAGGGCGCACTGGTAGACCTGACCGATTACTCCATGCGTCTGCTGGAAAAGAAGTACGATATTGACGGCCACAAGGAGTTTTACCTCTCCACCGTGGTGTTCCAGTACACTACTGCCCAGCCGGAAAAGAAAAAGCTGCAGGCCATTCAGGAAGCCGCCGTGCAGGCTGTGCAGGAAAACTACGCCGAAACGCCCCATGTGGAGGCGCAGGTGGCTATGATGATCGCCAATCAGGCTGCTGACAACGACAATCAGGTATCCATCCAGCAGGTGCGCCAGCAGCTGGAAGAGGAATATCCTCTCGCCGCCGTGCCCTTTGACGACTATGTAGAAAAGAGCGATGTCATCGACAGCGCCGCCCAGCCGGTGACCGTGACCCCCGCCCGCATCCGCCGGATGGAGAGCCGCAGCCTGCGCACCGCCAACGGCATCGAGGTAAAGATCCCCACTGAGCTCTTGAACGCCGAATCCGAGGTAGAGTTCCTGCACGCCGATGACGGCAGCATTTCCCTGCTGATCAAAAATGTCATTTTGTAAGCTGTAACAGCAAAATCTTGCAAAACCCTGCGTTTAGCCTTGCTATCCGCAGGGTTTTGTGCTATACCTGTGTTGTATCTTTCGTGGTATACGCGTTACGACCTTAGAGGAGGAGAATTTTATGGAACTGGCTCTCATCACCGCGCAGCAGGTCGTGGTCTTGTTCCTGCTGATCGGCACAGGCATGGTGGCGATCAAAACCGGCGTGCTCAAGCTGGAAAACAAACAGGCGCTTTCCAATCTGCTGGTGTATATCATCGTACCGGCCATGGTGGTAAACTCTTACCGCATGGAGTTCAGCATCCAGATCCTGCGTAATCTGCTGGCGGCTTTCGGCATGAGTGTCCTGTCTGTGCTGCTGGGCACCGTGATCACCCTGCTGCTCACGGCACGCAAGACCGGCAGCCGGATGCCCATTTTCCGGTTTGCCTGCATTTTTTCCAACGCGGCATACATGGGTTTCCCGCTTATTTCGGCGCTGTTCGGCTCTGAGGGTCTTTTGTATGCCAGCGCCTACGTTACCGTGTTCAACATTCTGCTGTGGACGCTGGGCTACGGCCTTGTCAGCGGCGGCTCCAGCGTAAAGGCGGTCGCCCGCAGTCTGGTGCGCACCCCGGTGCTATACGCCATTGTGGTGGGTCTTGGCATCTATCTGCTGCAGATCCCGCTGCCTGCCCTGATCACCCAGCCGCTGGAGCTGCTGGCCGGGGTGAACACGCCGCTGTCCATGCTCATCACCGGTATGCTGATCGCCGCCGGTGACGTGCGCAGCATCGTGACCGACAAGCACATCTGGAAACTTGCCTCTGTGCGTATGCTGCTGATCCCGGCGGCTACGCTGGCACTGTTCGGGGTGCTGGACTTCCACGGCACTGCCGCACAGGTGGTCACGCTGCTGGAATGCTGCCCGGCGGCCGCCATCACCTCGGTATTTGCGGTGCAGTTCGGTCACGATGAGCACTTTGCCGCCGGAAGCGTGGTGCTGACCACCCTGCTCAGCATCGTCATCCTGCCGCTGTGTGCGCTGATCATCACCATGGTGATGTAAGCAGAGCCGCCGCCCAGTAGCAGTATATTTATGCGGAAATAGTATTTTAGATTTCGGAGCAGCGGAACGCCTGCGGGCGTTCCGCTGCTCCTTTTCACAGGCGGGGTCGTGATGGGAAACGGCAGGTGCAGCGCCGCTTTCTGCGAAAGCGCGGGGCTGCGGATATTCCTGGCAATCGCCACACAAAACAAAAAAGCCATCGCTTTTGCATTTCTGCATCAACGATGGCTTCGTATTGGAGCGGCCGACGAGGCTCGAACTCGCTACCTCCACCTTGGCAAGGTGGCGCTCTACCAGATGAGCTACGGCCGCATATCCGGTGCATTTATCCCTGCACCCTCCCGAGCGATTCTTGCAAATTTCGGGACCCCCGCGAAAGCTTGCGGAGCAAGATTTTGTGGGGAAAAGGAGAAAATCTGGTATTCATCACAGAAGTCTTGCTTGCAAGACTTCCCGATGAATGACAGGATTTTCGACGTGGTGCCTCCGATCGGAATCGAACCAATGACACGGGGATTTTCAGTCCCCTGCTCTACCGACTGAGCTACAGAGGCAAATACGACCCGGATCGGGCTCGAACCGACGACCCCCAGCGTGACAGGCTGGTGCTCTAACCAACTGAGCTACCGGGCCATATGGTGGAAGTTAACGGGCTCGAACCGCTGACCCTCTGCTTGTAAGGCAGATGCTCTCCCAGCTGAGCTAAACTTCCACATATGGAGCGGCCGACGAGGCTCGAACTCGCTACCTCCACCTTGGCAAGGTGGCGCTCTACCAGATGAGCTACGGCCGCACATTCCATTTGTCTTTGCCGGTCTGTTGTCCGGCGACGTTGGTTATTATACCGCACACTCCGGCAGTTGTCAACCACAAATTTACATTTTTTTGAAAAAGAATGTCTTTTAACTCTGGTACGTTTTTTTATTTTTCATACGGCGATTGCACTCCCCCCTTTTCGCTCTATTTCGCGCGGCTGTGTGTACGGGCAAAATACAGTTGCTTTCTATTTCACAAACTATTATAATAAAGAGGACGCTTTGTCAAACGGAAAATGCACCCGCGCGGATGCAGCTTCCATTTATAGAAAAGAAAAAGGAATTGCCAGCAAAAAGGAGCTAACGCAATGTATAAGATCACTGAAAAGGTCGCGCTGAACCCCACCGTGACAAAGATGGTCATCGAAGCCCCACTGATCGCCAAAAAGGCAAAGCCGGGTCAGTTCATCATTGTACGTCCGTTTGAGGACAGCGAGCGTATCCCCCTGACCGTGGCCGGTTACGACCGCGAAAAGGGCACTGTGGATATCATTTTCCAGATCGTGGGTGGCACCACCATGGAGCTGAACAGCCTGAATGCAGGCGATTGTGTCCACGACTTTGTCGGCCCGCTGGGCCGCGCCACCGAGACCGAGGGTCTGAAGAAGGTGTGTGTTGTGGGCGGCGGCGTGGGCTGCGCCATTGCACTGCCCATCGCCAAGGAGCTGCACGATCAGGGCTGTGTGGTGCATAGTGTGGTCGGCTTCCGCAATAAGGATCTGCTGATCCTTGAGGACGAGTTCAACGCCTGCAGCGACGAGCTGCGCATCATGACCGATGACGGCAGCTACGGCACCAAGGGCGTGGTCACCGCTGCGCTGGACGAGCTGGTGGCTGCCGGCAACCAGTACGATCTGGTCATTACCATCGGCCCGCTGATCATGATGAAGTTTGTGGTCAAGACCTGCCAGAAGCACGGCCTGAAGAGCATCGTTTCTATGAACCCCATCATGATCGATGGCACCGGCATGTGCGGCGGCTGCCGCCTGACCGTGGGCGGTCAGACCAAGTTTGCCTGCGTGGACGGCCCCGACTTTGACGGTGATCTGGTGGATTTTGACGAGGCAATGGCACGCGGCACCATGTACCGCCCGTTTGAGGCACACGCCCGTGAGGCAGCCTGCAACCTGTTCAAGACTCAGGAGGGAATGTAAAATGGCTTTCAATATGGACCCTAAAAAGTGCCCCATGCCCACGCAGGACCCCAACGTCCGCAACAAGAACTTTAAGGAAGTGGCTTTGGGCTACACCGCTGAGATGGCTGTGAACGAAGCCAAGCGCTGCATCGGCTGCAAGAACAAGCCCTGCCAGTCCGGCTGCCCCGTGGGCATCGACATCCCGGAGTTTATCGCGCATGTTGCAGAGGGCGACTTTGAGGCCGCCTATCAGGTGATCAACCGCTCCTCTTCCCTGCCTGCTGTCTGCGGCCGTGTCTGCCCGCAGGAGAGCCAGTGCGAGGGCAAGTGCACCCGCGGCATCAAGAACGAGCCGGTGGCTATTGGCCGTCTGGAGCGCTTTGTAGCTGACTGGCACCGCGAGAACGTGCACACCGCACCCATCGTACCGGAGTGGAACGGCCATAAGGTGGCCATCATCGGCGCAGGCCCTGCCGGTCTGACCGCCGCCGGTGATCTGGCAAAGCTGGGCTACAAGGTGACCGTTTACGAAGCGCTGCACGTTGCAGGCGGTGTGCTGATGTACGGCATCCCCGAGTTCCGTCTGCCCAAGGCCATCGTCCAGCAGGAGATCGACGGCCTGAAGAAGATGGGCGTGGATTTTGAGTGCAATATGGTCATCGGCAAGGTGCTGACCATTGACGAGTTGATGGGCGAATACGGCTACGAGGCCGTGTTCGTAGGCTCCGGCGCCGGTCTGCCCCGCTTCATGAACATCCCCGGCGAGAGCCTGAAGGGCGTGTACTCTGCCAACGAGTTCCTGACCCGCTCCAACCTGATGAAGGCTTATCTGCCCACCAGCAAGACCCCCATCCGCACCGGCAAGAAGGTTGCCGTTGTGGGCGGCGGCAACGTGGCTATGGATGCTGCCCGCAGCGCCCTGCGTCTGGGTGCCGAGAGCGTGTACATCGTCTACCGCCGCGGCATGGCTGAGCTGCCCGCCCGTAAGGAAGAGGTGGAGCACGCCGAGGAAGAGGGCATCATCTTCAAGACCCTGTGCAACCCCGTTGCCATCCACCCGGACGAGGACGGCTTTGTACACTCCATGACCTGCATCGAGATGGAACTGGGTGAGCCGGACGCTTCCGGCCGCCGCCGTCCCATTGAAAAGCAGGGCAGCGAGTTTGAGCTGGAAGTGGATACCGTGATCATGAGCCTGGGCACCAGCCCCAACCCGCTGATCCGCTCTACCACCCCGGGCTTGGAGACCAACAAGCACGGCTGCATCGTGACCGAGGGCGACGAGGGCAAGACCAGCCGCGACGGCGTGTACGCCGGTGGTGACGCTGTGACCGGCGCTGCTACCGTCATCAAGGCCATGGGTGCCGGTAAGGCAGCCGCAAAGGCCATGGATGAGTACATCCGCAATAAGTAAGCCAATAGCGAGGGCGTTGCACGGCAAATGTGCAGCGCCCTCGCTCCGTATAAAACGATTTCAAATGCCCTCCGCTTACGCTCTGGGCATAACTAGCGGAAATCTTGTTTTGAATAGAGTAGACCCGGAAAGTCTACGGACTTTCCGGGTCTACATTTTTACAGGATGGACACAGACGAAAACGGCATCTGTTTTAATGTACGCCAGCCAGCTCCTTTACGGGGCGGCCGGTACGGGTCATTTCGATCTTGCGGGATTTATCGTAGCAGTAACGGATGATGGCCTGCCGCCGTACAATGCCGATGAAAATGCCCCGGTCATCCACCACCGGGACGAAATTCTGGCTCATGGCGGCTTCCACCAGCTCATCCATGCTGGTGGTCACCGTGACGGCCTTGTAGTCCCGCTTATGGGAAAACTCAGAAATGGGGATGTCCTCGGCGGCTTCCAGATCCAGACCATGGTATTTTTTCAGTCCCCACAGGATATCGCCCTCGGTCAGCGTGCCCACATATTCGCCCTTGCGGTTCAGTACCGGAATGGAGGCGTAGCGGTTATTTTCCCACTTTTCCAGCGTCTGCCGGAGGGTGAAATCATCGTAAACGTACATCAGATCCTGCTTTGGGGAAAGAAAAAAGAGAATGTTCATGCCAACAACTCCTATCGCATTTTTTGCAGGCAATACCTGTTGGAAGGGTCTGCCTGCGCTATGTAATGTGCCGTGCGTCCGGCGTATTCCGGGAAGTATCATGGAAAAAGGGGGCTGACCGCTCCTTTCCCTTTTCATTTATATTTTAGCACTTTTTCATAGACAAAGAAAGCCAGACAAGGAAGCTTTTATAATTTATTCACAGATTGTTTTTCTTTATTTGTCATACTTTCCGTTTTGAGGGGTTCCGCACAGCCTGCCTTCAGCATACCACGTCCGCTGCGCAAAGCGGCGCGAGGGCTGTCGAAGGAATTTGCTCTTTTTTCTTTACAAAAACCATGCAAAAAGAGCGCAAAAAGCAGTAAATCCAACAATTTGAACTGTACAACCACGGTGCAAAGTTGTATAATAGAGTGGGCATTTATCTGAGGCAAGTTTCGTTTTGCACAGCCAATGCCCCCGACCCTTGCGTGTATTTTTATGAAAAATAACATAAAGGAGCAGAGCGACTATGATCACTTCCCGTTTCCCACTTGGGAATGTCAGCTTTACTGATGGGTATTTTTCCACCCTGGTGGGTGAAGCCACCAAACAGTGCTACGGCGTTGCTGCCATGGCTCCCCGTGATATGACTGACGCTGTGAAAAGCATGGTATACGGTTCCGATTACCCGGAAAAGGGTGTGCGTGTGACCCAGCAGAATGGGCGTCTGGTCATCGAGCTGCACATTGCCGTCAGCTACGGTCTGAACATTTCCACCGCCGCCCGCAGCATCTCTCACCGCGTCAAGGACGAGGTGGAGCAGGCCACCGGACTGAAGGTCGCCCGTGTGGTGGTGTCCGTGGACGACGTCATCGCCTGATTTGTCTGCAAACCCGAGCCGGGCTTTTCCGGCCAGTTACTAAGGAGTAAAAACAATGATTTCTGGTAAGATCCTGCGCGACGCCATCATTTCCGGCGCCAACAACATCAACAACCAGCGTTCCCGCGTGGACGAACTGAACGTTTTCCCCGTGCCGGATGGCGACACCGGCACCAACATGGGCATGACCGTGGGCGCTGCCGTGCGTGAGCTGGAAGCTCTGGACGACAGCTGCACCGTGGGCGAGGCTGCCAAGACTGCCGCTTCTGCCATGCTGCGCGGTGCGCGCGGCAACTCCGGCGTTATCACCAGCCTGCTGTTCCGCGGCTTCTCCAAGGCGCTGGAAGGCAAAAAAGAGGCTGACGTTGCCGACATCGTGGCTGCCCTGCAGAAGGGCGTCGAGGGTGCCTACAAGGCCGTGATGAAGCCCACCGAGGGCACCATTCTGACCGTTGCCCGCGTTGCTTCTGAGGAAGCTGCTGCCAGCGATGCCGCCGATGTGCCCGCCCTGTGGGATGTGGTGCTGACTGCCGGTCAGAAGGCTCTGGAGGATACCCCCAACCTGCTGCCCGTGCTGAAGAAGGCCGGTGTTGTGGACGCAGGCGGTCAGGGCATCATGGTCATTTTTGAGGGCATGGGCAAGGTGTTCCACGGCGAGGGCATGATTGCCGGCGGCGAGGCCGCCCCCAACAAGGCAAAGCTGTCCACCGAAAATGCCGGTAAGGGCGTGTTCACCGACGACCTGATGAAGGTGGAGGACATTACCAACGGCTACTGCACCCAGTTCCTCATCAACAAGTACGAGGGTGCCAGCGCCGCCAAGATGCGCGCTTTTGCAGAGTCCAACGGTGACAGCGTGGTCTGCATTGAGGATGACGACGTCATCAACCTGCACGTTCACACCGCCGACCCCGGCAAGATCCTGAGCGAGGCCATCAAGTACGGCTACCTGACCAACTTCAAGATCGAGAATATGCACGAGCAGTTCCTTGCCCGCCAGAAGCAGGGCAAGAGCCTTGAAAAGCAGGCTTCTGCCGAGAAGGCTCCCTCTCAGGCCAGCGAGTTCATCTATGCTGCCGTGGACCCCAGCCGCGACTACGGCTTTGTGGCTGTTGCCGCCGGTGAGGGCCTGAAGGCTGTGTTCACCGATCTGGCAGCAGACGCTGTGGTGTCCGGCGGCCAGACCATGAACCCCTCTACCGAAGACATTCTGGCAGCTATCCAGAGCGTGCCCGCCAAGACCGTGTTCGTGCTGCCCAACAACAAGAACATCATCATGGCTGCGGAGCAGGCGCAGAAGCTGGCCGACCGTCAGGTAGTTGTGCTGCCCACCCGCACCGTGCCCATGGGCATTACCGCACTGCTGAACTTTGACCCCTCTGTGAACGCCGAGACCAACACCATCAACATGATGGCTGCTGCCGACAAGGTGTCCACCGGTCTGATCACCTACGCCGCCCGCGACAGCGAGTACGACGGCAAGCGCATCCGCAAGGGCGAGATCATGGCACTGGAGAACGGCAAGATCGTTTCCACCTCCACCGATATCACCAAGGCCACCTACCGTCTGGCACGCAATATGTGCAAGAAGGATTCCAGCTTTGTCACCATTATTTCCGGCTGTGACGTGAGCGACGAGGATGCCGAAAAGGTTACCGAGATCGTAAAGGCAAAGTGCCCCAACCATGTGGAAGTAAGCCACATCCGCGGCGGCCAGCCCGTTTACTACTATATGATCAGCGTGGAGTAAGCACTCCCCTGCTCTGATCTGTATCACTGCAAACAAAAATCTCCGCATTGAGTATCGCACCCAATGCGGAGATTTTATGCTTTATGAATATTTCAGAAAAAGCTCACCTGGCTGCTCTCGGGCAGGTCACCCAGTGCGCCCACCTGACGCAGACGGTCCAGAATGCTGCTGCCCACGCCGGAGGCCTGCTGCAATTCCTCCACCGAGATATATTCCTCTCCGTGGATGGTCACCCGTTCCAGAGCCTCGGCGGCGGCACCGCCTAATCCCTTCAGGGCGCTGAAGGGCAGACGCACCTTGTCGTCCTCCACCACATACTTGGAGCCGCGGCTCTTGCCCAGCTCGATGGGCAAAAACTCGTACCCACGGCTCAGCATCTCGTTGACCAGCTGCAAGCTGACCAACACGTCCTCGTCCTTGGCGTTCTTTTCCTCTTTCAGGCGGCGCTTGACCGCCTCCATGTGGGCGCGCGCCACGGCAGCGCCGCCAATTGCGGCTTCATAGTCGATATCATCGCCGCGCACGGTAAAGTACACTGCATAGAACGCCTGCGGCTTGTAGATCTTGTACCACATCAGCCGGATGGCGCTCATCAGATAGGCCACAGCATGGGCCTTGGGGAACATATACTTGATCTTGCGGCAGCTCTCGATGTACCAGTCCGGTACCTCGTGCTCCCGCATGGCTTCCTCCCAGCCCGGCTGGAAGCCGCCCTTGGCCACCTTGCCCTTACGCACAGCCTCCATGATATCAAAGGCCATCTTAGGTTCCAGCCCCTTGCGCAGCAGGTACAGCATGATACTGTCACGGCAGCCGATGACCTCTGCAATGGTGCAGGTGCCGCTGCGGATCAGCTCGTCCGCGTTGCCCGTCCACACGTCCGTGCCGTGGGACAGACCGGAAATCTGGATCAGCTCGGAGAAATTTTTAGGCCGTGCTTCCACCAGCATTCCGCGCACAAAGTTCGTGCCCATTTCCGGGATGCCGAAGGTGCCGGTCTGGCTGTCGATCTGCTCCGGGGTCACGCCAAGCGCTTCCGGACTAGTCAGCAGGCTGTACACCTTGGGGTCGTTCATGGGGATGCTGTCCACCGGGATGCCGGTATACTCCTCAAAATACTTGTAGAAGGTGGGCATATCGTGGCCCAGTTCGTCCAGCTTGAGCAGGGTGTCGTGCAGATACTTAAACTCGAAATGGGTGGTCAGCAGACCGCCCGCCACGTCATCCGCCGGGTGCTGGATGGGGCAGAAATCGTAGATCTCGTAGGTATCCGGCACGACCACCATGCCGCCGGGGTGCTGGCCGGTGGTGCGCTTGACGCCGGTGCAGCCCAGCGTCAGGCGGTTTTCCTCGGCGTGGTTGACGGTGCGCTGCCGCTCGTCCAGATACTTTTTTACGTAGCCGTAGGCAGTTTTATCCTGAATGCCGGACACCGTACCGGCCTTGAACACGTTGGCCTTGCCGAACAGCTCCTCGGTGTAGCGGTGCACGTTGGACTGGTACTCGCCAGAGAAGTTCAGGTCGATATCCGGTTCCTTATCGCCGTAGAAGCCGAGGAAGGTCTCAAAGGGGATATCGTGGCCGTCCACCAGCATCCGGGTGCCGCACTGGGGGCAGTTTTTGTCCGGCAGATCAAAGCCGTCGTCCACGCTGCCGTCGGTGATGAACTCGCTGTGCTTGCACTTGGGGCAGCGGTAGTGAGGCGGCAGGCTGTTTACCTCCGAGATGCCGGAGAAGTGCGCCACAGCGGAGGAGCCGACCGAGCCACGGCTGCCCACCTGATAACCGCCCGCATTGGAGTAGGCCACCAGCTTGACCGCAATGACGTACAGCACCGCGTAACCGTGGCCGCAGATGGAGTCCAGCTCCTTTTGCAGCCGCTTTTCCACGATCTCGGGCAAGGGGTCGCCGTAATCCCGCTTGGCGTGCTCCCATGTGGCATCGCGCAGCTGCTGCTCTGCACCCTCGATGCTGGGCGGGTAGGTGCCCCGGGGGATGGCGCGCACATTGTTGTCGATCATAGCGGCGATCTTGCGAGGGTTCTTTACTACCACCTCGTAGGCCTTTTCCTTGGGCAGATAGTAGAACTGTGCCAGCATATCCTGCGTGGTGCGGAAGAACAGCGGCGGCTGGTTGTCGGCATCCTTAAAGCCGTTGCCCGCCTGCAATACAGCGCGATAGATCGCATCCTCCGGCTCGGTAAAGTGCACGTCGCCGGTGGCGATGACCGGCTTGTGCAGATCCTCGCCCAGCTTGATGACGGTGCGGTTGAACTCCTTGATTCGCTCCTCGCTGTCCACCTTGCCGTCCCGCACCATATAGGCGTTGTTGCCCAGCGGCTGGATCTCAAGGATATCGTAGTAGGCGGCGATCTTTTTCAGCTCCTCGTAGCTGGTGCCGTCCACGATGGCGCGGTACAGCTCGCCTGCTTCACAGGCGCTGGTAAGCAGCAGGCCGTCCCGGTACTTGTTCAGCAAACTGCGGGGCACGCGGGGCTTTTTGAAGAAGTAGTTGACGTGCGCCTCGCTGACGATTTTATACAGATTTTTCAGACCCATCTGGTTTTTGACCAGAATGATCAGGTGGTAGTATTTCTTTTTCAGTACCTCGCGGTTGCCGCCAAGACCGGTGTTGATCTCGCTGACCTTCGTTACCTCTTTTTCCGCAAGGTCGTTCAGCATCACGCAGAAGATGCGTCCCAGTGCAGCGGAGTCCTCGCAGGCGCGGTGCGCCTCATAGGTGGGCAGCTCCAGATGCTTGTTGATAGTGCCCTGTTTATAGTTGTGCAGACCGGGGTACATGGTCTGCGCCATGGTCAGGGTGTCGATATAGGTAGGCTCCAGCTTGATGCCGCTGCGCTTGGCAGCTGCCCGCAGAAAGCGCATATCAAAGGCGTGGACATTGTGCCCCACCAGAATGCGGTCACCCGCAAAGGCAAGAAAGGCTTCCAGCGCTTCCTTTTCGCTGGGGGCATCCGCTACCATCTCGTTGGTGATGCCGGTCAGCTCGGTGATCTTGGGGGTGATGGGCTTGCCGGGCTTGACAAAGGTGTCGAACTCCTCTACCACCTCGCCGTTGCGGATGATGACCGCGCCGATCTCGGTAAGGTACTCCACCCCGGGGTCAAGACCGGTGGTCTCGGTGTCGAACACGCAGAACTCGCCGTCCAGCGGCTGATCCTTTACGCCGTAGACGCAGGGCACCATGTCATCCACAAAATAGGCTTCGCACCCGTAGATGAGTTTGAAGTCCGGGTCTTTTTTGTGGATGTCATCGGCTGCCAGCATGGCTTCGGGGTAGCCCTGACACACGCCGTGGTCGGTGATGGCAATGGCGGGGTGTCCCATGCGGTGCGCCAGCTTGACGATGCCGCCGGGGTCGCAAAAGCCGTCCATGCTGGAAAGCTTGGTGTGCAGATGCAGCTCCACCCGCTTTTCCGGGGCGGTATCCTCCCGCTTTTTGCGCTCCACGATCAGCACATCGTAGGGGTACACGATGTAGTCGTGCTCGTATTTATCGTAGGAGCAGTCGCCACGCACGATGACCGTGCTGCCCTTGCCGATGCTCTCCCACTTGGAGCAGTCCTCCCCTTCCTGTGCGCGGACCTTCAGGTTGATTGAGCCGGTATAGTCGGTGATGGACACGGTGTAGATCTTTCGGTAGTTGCCCTTGACCTCGGTAAAGAACACATCGCCCCAGATCATGCACTTTCCGCCCTCGCCGCCCAAGTCCTTGAGGGGCGTGAGGTTTTTGGGGGTGAACATTTTGCCGTGGAAGATGGTGACCGGCTTGTCAGTAAGGTTGAGTCCCTCCACCTTGATGGACGGTGCGGTGTTCTTTTTCTCAAACTTGACCACCGGCGGTGCGATCTTGCGCTCCAGCTTTTCCTCCATCTGCTGCTGCTCGGCCGCAGTCACTGCGCTTTGCAGCGTCACCTTGGGGGTAACGCCGGTATGCTCGGCAATGCGCTTGGCAAGCAGTTCCTCAAAGCCCATCTCCTGCAAAAACTTTGTGCCGTGGCACACCCCCACTGTGATATTTTGTCCGGTGATGGAAATACTGCTCCTGTCCAGAAAGCCGTTGATGGGCACGCCATCCCGCTTCATGTCCTCCAGCAGGGTGCGCAGGGCGTGCTCGTCCAGCATGGCATAGCCGAACAGGTTTTTGATCTTCAGCTCAAAGCCCTCGTAGTCCGGCTGCAGGGAAGCCAGCAGCCGGGCGCATAGGTTCTGATCCAGCGGGGCGGCGCTGCGCAGGGTAAACTCGACCTGCCGGTCCTGCCGCAGCATCCGGGCGTGCTCCACGATCACCTGCCCGAAGCAGGCCGCAAAATCCGGGTCCGCCATAAACTGCGGCCACAGCTGGGAAACAAGTGGTTTCACAAATGGTACTCCTTTTTGGTGGGTTCTTTACAGCACAAACTGCCGCACCCGTTTTTGCGGGTGTGGCAGTAGGGAAAAGAATGCTTACAATTTATAGATCTCGTCCATGAACTGATCCAGAATGTTATCGCCGGTCAGCTTTTTGATGGGCTTGCCATGGATGAACAGCACGGCCTCGCCCTTGCCGCCCGCAATGCCGATATCGGCTTCACGGGCTTCGCCGGGGCCGTTGACAACGCAGCCCATCACGGCCACCTTGATGGACTTTTTGTAGCCCTGCAGCCGTTTTTCCACCTCGTTGGCGATCTCAGTGCAGGGGTACTGGGTGCGTCCGCAGGTGGGACAGGTGATGACCTCCGGCCCGGTGACCGGGAAGCCCACGGCGCGCAGGATGTTGAAGCCCGCTTCCACCTCTTTTTCCGGCTCGGCAGCCAGCGACACGCGGATGGTGTCGCCGATGCCCTCCAGCAGCATCCCGCCGATGCCCATGCCGCTTTTCAGCAGACCCATCTGGTAGGTACCGGCTTCGGTGACGCCCACATGGAGCGGGTAGTCGGTGACGGCGCTGAGCTGGCGGTAGGCCTCCATCATGCGGGGCACGTTGGAGTTTTTGATGGAGATGACGATGTTGTTAAAATCGAACTTTTCCAGCAGGCGCACATGGTACAAAGCGCTTTCCACCATGGCTTCCGGGGTGGGTGCGCCGTAACGAGCCAGAATGTGCTTTTCCAGACTGCCGCCGTTGACGCCGATGCGGATGGGGATGTTCTTCTGCTGGCAGGCGTCCACCACCGCCTTTACCCGGTCGTCGTCGCCGATGTTGCCCGGGTTGATGCGGATCTTATCAACACCTACGTTGGCGCAGGCCAGCGCTGCCTTGTAGTCAAAGTGGATATCTGCCACGATGGGGATATTCACCGCGTTCTTGACAGCCTCGATGCACTTGGCATCCGCCGGGCTGGGGCAGGTGACCCGCAAGATCTGGCAACCTGCGGCCTCGCACCGCTTGGCCTGCGCCACATTGCCCTCGATGTCCTCCACCGGCACATTGAGCATGGTCTGCACCGCAATGGGGTTGCTGCCGCCGATGGTCACATTACCGATCTTCACTTCGCGTTTTTTCTGCCGCATAAGGGTTCCTCTTTCTTATACTGTCCCGGTGATAAGCCGGAGAATATCGTTGTAGGTCGCAAAGAGCATCAGCCCGAACAGCAGCCCAAAGGTTGCAAGGGTGAGCACGCTTTGCAGCTTTTCCGGCACTGCATGGCCGGTGACGCCTTCAATGACCAAAAATACCACCTTGCCGCCGTCCAGCGCCGGGAAGGGCAGCAGGTTGAGGATGCCAAGGTTGACGGTGATGAGCGCCAACAGCTCCAGCAGGTCCTGCCAGCCGTAGCTGGCAGCCTGCCCGATGGCCGACACGATGCCCACCGGGCCGGAGAGGTTGTTGATGCTCTCCCGCCCGCGCACTAAGTCCACAAGGGAGGTGAACACGATGCGCCCATAGTACAACACGCTGTTGCCCGCCTCCCGCAGCACGTTGCCGGGGGTCTTTTCCAGCCCGTAGACAGAAAAGCCGATGCTCATGTGGGTCTCGCCCTTCTCGTCCTGCCATGTGTCGAACTGCACCCCCGGCAGTTGCACCTTTTGGCCGTCCCGCAGTACGGTAAAATCCGCACTATAAGACTGGGTGCGCACCAGCTCGTACAGGATATCGTTGGCCACAAAGCAGCGGCGGCCGTTCACCGCCAGAACCTTGTCCCCCGCCTGCAGGCCGGTCTGCCCGCAGAGGGCACCGTCCTGAATGGCGTAGATGGTCTTGCTGGTGATGGGCTCGTTCTGGGCGGCGATGAGGATCACCAGCACCACAAAGCCCAGCACAAAGTTCATGACCGCACCGGCTACCATGACCAGTGCCCGCTGCCAAACCGGCGCTTCATTCAGGGGGACGCCGGTGGGCTGCACAGATGCTTCCGTCTCCGAGGCGGGCTGCTCCTGCGCAGCGTGAGCAGCTTCTGCCTGCTGGCTTTCGGGGCTTTCCTCCCCTTCCAGCGCTACAAAGCCACCCACAGGCAGGGCGCGCAGGCTGTACTGGGTGCCTTTATGATTCTTTTTCCAGAGCACCGGCCCCATGCCGATGGAAAACTCGTTGACCTGAATGCCGCAGAGTTTTGCCACTGCAAAATGCCCGAACTCGTGGATAGCGATCACCGCACTGAACACAAGCAGCGCGGCAAGAATGGTGATAATAAATGACATTCGTTCTCCCACAGCGTCCCGGAGCCATTACAAAAACAGCGCCGGGGCGTATATTGCTGATAAAGCGTTACAGGTGTGCCCGCACGAATGCGCGCGCCATGCGGTCGCACTCGTATACGTCTGCCAGCGTATAATCGCCGCCAAAGCTGTCGCTGTCCACAACAGCCTCCACCAAGCGGCCGATATCCAAAAAGCCGATTTTATCCTCAAGGAACAGCTTAACAGCTTCCTCGTTGGCACCGTTGGCGGCGCAGGGACCAAGACCGCCCTTGCGGATGGCCTTTTTGCAGGCGGCAAGGCAGCGGAAGGTCTCTTCGTTGGCCACATCAAAGGTGAGCAGCTTCAGGGTGGTAAAGTCCAGCTCCGGTACTACGCCCGGCAAGCGCTTAGGGTAGGTCAGGGCGTACTGGATGGGGATGCGCATATCCGGCACACCCAGCTGGGCAATGATCGAATTATCGCTGAACTGCACCGCAGAGTGGACGATACTCTGGCGCTGCACCACGATTTGGATTTTTTCCGGCGGCAGGCCAAAGAGCCATACGGCCTCGATGAGTTCCAGACCCTTGTTCATCAGGGTGGCGGAGTCGATGGTGATCTTCGCGCCCATGTTCCAGTTGGGGTGTTTAAGGGCGTCTGCACGGGTCTTGCCGCGCAGCTGCTCGGTAGTCATGCCGAAGAAGGGGCCGCCGGAGGCCGTGAGCAGAATCTTGGTCAGGCTGGGGGCGCTCTCCTTATCCTGCAGGCACTGGAAGATGGCAGAGTGCTCGCTGTCCACGGGCAGCAGCTGCACGCCGTGCTTTTCCACAGCCTGCGTGACCAGATGTCCGCCGGTGACAAGGCTCTCCTTGTTGGCCAGCGCCAAGTCGTGGCCGCTCTCGATGGCGCACAGGCTGGCACCAAGGCCGGCAATGCCCACCACACTGTTCAGCACCACGTCCGGGCCGTCCAGCGCAGCCAGCTCCTTCAGCCCCTCCGGGCCGGTGAGCAGCTTGGGCGCATTTGCCCGGCCTGCCAGCGCAGCGTCCAGCTTTGCGGCGGCGTCCGGGTCGGTCATGCAGACATATTTCGGGTGGAACTCCTCGATCTGCTGTAAGATCTTTTCCACATGGCTGTGGGCAGAAAGGCCGTACACCTCGTACCCTTGGGCGCGGATGACATCCAGACTTTGGGTGCCGATAGAGCCGGTAGAGCCCAGCAGCGTAATTTTTTTAGACATAACAGCTTCCTCCCCTGTATCAGGCGTAGAACACGGCGGTAATGACCATGGTCACGAAGGGCGCAATGAACATCACGCTGTCGAAGCGGTCCAGAATGCCGCCGTGACCCGGGAAGATGGTGCCGTAATCCTTGATGCCGCACTGGCGCTTGACCACGCTGGCAAACAGGTCGCCGTAGATGCCCAGCACCGCAGCAATGCAGCCCAGCAGCGCAATGATCACATACATGGAAACACCGATATTAGAGCGGGTAAAGGCCTCCATGCGATTTGCCGCTATGGAGTAGATGAGGGTAGCGACCACGCCGAACACCATGGTGCCCAGCACACCGCCGATGGCACCCTCCACCGTCTTTTTGGGACTGACCACCGGGCACAGCTTATGCTTGCCGAAAGCGCGGCCTGCAAAGTAGGCGCAGGTGTCGCCGCCCCATGCAAAGCAGAGGATGAGCAGGATGAAGAAAACCGCATCATAGCCGAATTTTTCCACCGGCAGACGCTCCTTGAGCAGGATAAAAGAGTAGAAGCAGAAGATCACGATGCCCGAAAACACCAAAAGACCGCTGGCCTTCTGGTAGCTGATGGTACCGTTGCGCACCACCAGATAGATGGCAAAAAAGGTGACCAGCACAAAGGACACGGGCATGACCAGCTTGCGCATGGCGCTGTAACTGGAAAGCATGACCAGCAATGTGTAGGGTACCAGCACTGCGTACATGAGCCAGTCCTTTTTTTCAAAGCCGATGGCGCTGTAAATTTCGTGGACGGCGATCAGGGTGATGGCTGCGATCACCAGATTGAACACCATGGTGTTGAAGGTAAACATCACGCCAATGAGCACAAGAATGCCCACGATCGCAGTAATAATGCGTGTTTTCATAGGTTTCGATCTCCTTTGTTCTTCCGGCAGCAGCCCCTTGCAGGGCAACGCATTCCGACCCGAGGAAGTACCGGGTCTGTCGGGTCTGCACCTTAAGGTGTATCTGAAAACAAAGAAAATGACGAATATTTCGCAAGCACAAGCAGGATTTAAGGCAAATAGCCGCAGGAATCCTTTGTGGATTTCAAGGCTGATTCACGCAAAATCCGGCTGCGCTTGTAGAAATAGACTAAATTTTCGACTTTTCAGATACACCCTAGGTGCAGGGTTTGCAATACGGTTACTGAACCGCTCAGATGCCGCCAAACCGGCGGCTGCGGTGGTTGAACTCCTCAATGGCGGTGTCCAGATCGGCGCGGGTAAAGTCCGGCCAGAGCACATCCATCTCCACCAGTTCCGAATAGGCGGCCTGCCAGAGCATAAAGTTGGACAGCCGCTTTTCTCCGCTGGGACGCAGGATAAAGTCCGGGTCCTTCTGTCCGGCGGTATACATGGCATCGCTCATCATCTGCTCGTTGATGTCCTCGGGGCGGATCTCGCCTGCCACAGCCTTTGCGGCCAGCTGCTGCGCCGCCCGCACGATCTCCGGGCGGCCGCCGTAGTTGATAGCGATGTTCAGGGTCATGCCGGTCTTGCAGGCAGAGTCCCCTTCCAGCTCGTTCATCATCTTTTGCAGCTTGGGGTCCAGCGCGGTGCGGTCGCCCAAGAACTTGATGCGGATATTGCGGTTCTTGTAATCAAAGCCCTCGATGAGGTACTGGGCGAACAGCTTCATGATGGCATCCACCTCTTCCAGCGGGCGCTTCCAGTTCTCGGTAGAGAAAGCATAGAAATACACTGATGCTACGCCAAGCTCATCGCAGTAGTTGGCAATATCCTTGAACACCGCCGCACCTTTTTTGTGTCCTGCGGTGCGGGGCAGACCGCGGTTTTTCGCCCAGCGGCCATTGCCGTCCATGATGATGCCGATGGAAAGTCCCTCGGCAAATTCTTTGGGGTGTTCCATTTATACCTCCCGGCAGCAGGGCTGCCCTGCAAAAAGTGCCGCGCACCTTTCACCAGCGCACGGCACCTCCCAATTGTTATTGTGTGCTGCGGATCAGACGGCCATGATCTCCTTCTGCTTTTCTTCCACGGCAGCATCAATATTCTTGATATACTTATCGGTCAGCTTCTGGACATTCTCTTCCATGGTCTTCTGGGTGTCCTCGGTCAGCTCACCGGCCTTCTTCATGGCCTTGGCCTTATCCATAGCATCGCGGCGCACGTTGCGCACAGCAACCTTGGCGTCTTCGCCCAGCTTGGAGACTTCCTTGGCCAGCTGCTTGCGGCGCTCCTCGTTGGGTGCGGGGAAGTTCAAGCGGATGGTAACGCCGTCATCAATGGGGGTGATGCCCACATCGCTGGCCATGATCGCCTTGCTGATGGGGCGCAGCAGGGTGCGATCCCAAGGGGTGATGGTGAGGGTGCGTGCCTCAGAGACGGCCACAGCGGCCAACTGCTGGATGGGGGTGGGAGCACCGTAGTAGTCCACGACCACCTTATCCAGCACGGCGGGGTTTGCACGGCCTGCGCGCACAGCGGCCAGCTCGCGGCTCAGGTGCTCCACAGAGCTCTTCATCTTATCTTCGTAAACCTTGGTGTTGCTGCTCATTGTCGTTGTTCTCCTGTTTCTTTATTCTATTGATCCATGCAGGCAGCGCACTGCGCCGCTGCTGCTCTATCCAATCGTATGCAGTTGCACCGGGGCGCTATGCTCAGCCCTCGTAGACCAGCGTGCCCACGTTCTCGCCCTGCACAGCCCGTGCGATGTTGTCCGGGTCGGCCAGATCAAACACCAGAATGGGCAGCTTGTTGTCGCGGCACATGGTAGCTGCGGTGCCGTCCATAACGGCCAGCTGATCCTCCAGCACCTTGGTAAAGGTAAGGGTATCGTACTTTTTGGCATCCGGGTACTTGTGGGGATCCTTATCGTAAACGCCGTCCACCATGGTTGCCTTGAACATCACATCGGCGCTTACCTCCACGGCGCGCAGCGCGGTAGCCGTATCGGTAGAGAAGAAGGGGTTGCCGGTGCCGCCGCCGAACACAGCGATCTTGCCCTCATCCATGGCGCGCAGGGCATCCTTGCGGGTAAAGGCAGGGGCCACCTGCGGCATGGTGATCGAGGTGAACACCTCGGTGGGCACACCCAGCTGCTCCAGCTTATCGGAAACAGCCAGTGCGTTCATCACCGTAGCCAGCATACCGATCTTATCGGCCAGCGTGCGCTCCATCTTACCACTGGAGCGGCCGCGCCAGAAGTTGCCGCCGCCTACCACGATGCCGATCTGCACGCCAAGCTCATGAGCCTTTTTCACGCCGCCGCAAATAGCGTCCATGGTGGGCTCGTCAAAGCCCATGCCCTTTTCGCCGCCCAGCGCCTCGCCGCTGATCTTCAAAAGGATACGCTTATATTTCAATGCCATAATCCAAACACCACCTGTTTTATCTTTCGCCGGACAGACCCGGCATTTTTGCTATACTCTATTTTACAATAAATTCGCCACATTGTAAACAGTCAAACGCACCGTTCTTCGCAAAGCTTTTGTGAACGAATGCGCAGTGCCCGCAAAGCCTGCTTTTGCTCCGGGGGGATGCGGCGGCTTTCTACTGCTTTCTGGATGGTCTTGTTGTGCGTCCACACGTCCAGCCGCTTTTCGGTCAGCCACGGCAGTGCCGCTGCGGGCTGCTTTGCCAGTGCAGTGGCAAAATACCACGCTCGCATCATATTGACATAGTATTCCTCGCTGTGCACCGCCGCCACCCAAGCCAGATATTCCGGCCGGAAGGCATCGTCTAGATAATACCGCATCAGCATCCCAATTCCGTAGCGCACGGTATACGTCCGGTCAGAGCCCAGCCAGCGCCGGATAGCACACAGCAGTTCCGGCTTGTGCTGCGCAAACACCTTGGGGCTGAAGCTGTCGCACACTGCCCAGTTATCCACATAGGGCAAAAAGCGCTCGGTGGCCGCCAGCGCTGTGCCGTAATCCCGGATAGGCTCCAGCAGAAAGGTGTGGAGGGCGTTTTCTTCATAATAAAAATGCGGCAGTTTTTGCAGAAACATCTCCGCTTCCGGGGTGTCTGCCAGTTGCTTTGCCAGCCTGCGCAGCAGCGGCACCCGCACCCCGATCACCGTTTCCGGTGGCAGAGTGGGCATCAGGCGGCTGTAAAAGATCTGATATTCCTTATCTTGCAGCGCAAACAGCTGCGCACGGATCACATCCACTTCCGGCATTTTGTCACTTCCCTTCTGCATCATTGTACCAGATGGGAGGGGAAATGCAAAGAGAAAAGGCTCCACCTTTCTCAGATGAAGCCTTCGGATTATCCCATGCTTTTATAAATGTATGTCCATCCCTTTTTTTATTGGCTTTTCACCCCACCCGCTGCCGTTTATCCAGCCGCATCTTGTCGGCTATCATCGCAATAAATTCACTGTTGGTGGGTTTGCCGCGCAGGTTATGGATGGTATAGCCAAAGTAGCTGTTGAGGGTGTCCACGTCTCCCCTGTCCCATGCCACCTCGATGGCGTGGCGGATGGCGCGCTCCACGCGGCTGGCGGTAGTGCCGTTTTTCTTGGCAATTTCCGGGTACAGGCGCTTGGTCACGGCGTTGATGTACTCCGGCTCGTTCATGGTGAGCAGGATGGCATCCCGCAGGAACTGGTAACCCTTGATGTGAGCGGGCACGCCGATCTGGTGCAATATTTCGGTGACGGTCAGCTCGTCACTGTCCACACTGGTGTGGAGCAGGTGCTTTTCCTGTCCGCTGGCTGCCTTGAGCACCCGGGCTGCAAGGACGTTTTCGTCAAAGGGCTTGACGAAATAGTAGGCAAAGCCCTCGTCCAGCAGCTCCTGTACCATTTCCTCGCTCTGGAACGCGCCGGTGACAAAAAACGAGGTGTGGCGCTCGCCTGCGGCATTGTAGCGCTGCTTGACTGCCAGCGCATCCAGCCCGGGCATAAAGGCGTCCAGCAGCACTACCTGCGGGTGAACGGCCAGCATCTTCTGCAAAACTTTATTTCCATCCTTTTCCACAATGGTTACTTCCACGCCCTTTTGCTCCAGCGCCTCGCGGCAGGCTTCTGTGATCTGAGCACCGGTATCCGACATCAAGAATCTCACTTTATCCATGGTTGTTTCCTCCAATGTGTGCAGTTCCCTTAACACCATGGATTTTACCATAATTTTCCAGGAAGTTCAACGGTTTATTTTGGGAAATTATGGAAATTCAGCTCGAATGTCATACTTTTTTATGCTGCCACGTCCGTTCCGGCCACGGAATGTGCCTGTTCCAGCATGGTTTGCGCAAAAATACCGTAGCCGCGTGTCGGGTCATTGACCAGCACATGGGTCACCGCGCCCACCAGCCGCCCGTTTTGCAGGATAGGGCTGCCGCTCATTCCCTGCACGATGCCGCCGGTCTGCGCCAGCAGTGCCGGGTCGGTGACGCGCAGCACCATATTGCGGCGCGGGTCGGCATCGTTCACCTTTTCAATATAGACACGGTAGCTGCGGGGTGTTTCGCCGCTGGTAGTGGTCAGGATCTCTGCCGCGCCGGGCAGCACCTCCTGCGCAAAAGCAAGTTCCGTCTGCTGCCCGGCAATGGCGGTGCTCACCGTACCGTAGACGCCGTTTTCGCCGTTGATGCAGATCCTGCCAAGGGCGTGGTCGCTGAGGAATTTGCCCTTCAGCTCCCCGGGGCTTCCGGCGGTGCCGCTGGTGCAGCCCACGATCTGGCAGGCCACGATCTCGCCGCTGCGCAGGGCGACCTGCTCGCCGGTGTCGCTGTCGCTGATGGGGTGTCCCAGCCCGGCAAACACCCCAGCCTGCGCATCCATAAAGGTCAGGGTGCCCACCCCGGCGGAAGAATCCCGCACCCACATCCCTGCCCGCCATTGGGCGTTCTGCGTATCCCACACCGGCAAAAGGGTGGTCTGCCGCTGCTCCCCCTTGCGGACGTAGACCACATCCACCGCCGCACCGGCAGCGGCTTCCAGCGCAGCATGGACCTGCTCGTTGGTCTCGGTGACGGTGTTCCCCATGCGGATGACCCGGTCACCCAGCCGCAGTCCCGCCTGCTTTGCAGGGTTCACCGTACCGGCGGCAGTGTGCACCTCGGAAAAGCCCACCACAAGCGCCCCCTCCGAGAACATCTTCACCCCAAAGGGCGTGCCGCATACCGTGACCGTGGGGCGTTGCATCACGGTGGCGCGGATGGTCTTGACCGGTAGCCAGCCGCCCAGCGCCAGCGTAGTCTGATAGCTGCCCGCTGCCCGGGTGCTGGCTACATTACGGCTGCCGTGTCCGCGCAGCGGCTCCACCCAGCAAAAGCGCGGCAACGTAAGCTGCTGCTCCGGTTCCAGATAGACCTCCTCCGGCAGGGCGCACCACAGCCAGCCCAGCGCCGCCACGGCGGCCACCAGCAGATAGGCACCCATGATCTTACCCCACCGGACGATGCTGTGCTTGGACATTTTACGGCCTCCCTGCGCATTTTTCGGGGTTAGTATGCGCAGAAAGGGACGAAAAAACCGCACCCGCATCCAAAAATGGACACAGGTGCGGTTATGGTTTTTACAGGGACAGGCGCTTATGCGTCCTGCAGCTCGCCGCGGCTGGCGGCCTTGAGGTAGGCGAAGATAAACTCATCGATATCGCCATCCATCACGGCATCCACATTGCCGGTCTCGTAGTTGGTGCGGTGATCCTTGACCATGGTGTAGGGCATGAACACATAGCTGCGGATCTGGTGACCCCATGCGATCTCGTTCTGCACGCCCTTGATGTCGTCGATCTTATCCATGTGCTGCTGCTTAGCGATCTGGTAGAGTTTTGCTTTCAGCATTTCCATGGCGTAGTCACGGTTCTGGAACTGGCTGCGCTGGGTCTGGCAGCTGACCACGATGCCGGTAGGCTTGTGGATCAGACGGACAGCGGAAGAGGTCTTGTTGATGTGCTGGCCGCCGGCACCGGAGGAGCGGTACACCTGCATCTCGATATCCTCGGGGCGGATGTCCACCTGAATGGTGTTGTCCAGCTCGGGCATAACCTCCAGAGAGGCAAAGCTGGTCTGGCGGCGGGCGTTGGCGTCAAAGGGAGAGACACGCACCAGACGGTGCACGCCGTTCTCGCTCTTGAGCAGGCCGTAAGCGTTAGCACCCTTGACCATCATGGAAGCGCTCTTCAGACCGGCTTCATCGCCGTCCTGATAGTCCAGCACCTCCACGGTCATACCGTGTGCCTGTGCCCACTTATTATACATACGATACAGCATCTCGGCCCAGTCCTGTGCCTCGGTGCCGCCGGTGCCCGCGTGGAAGGTAAGGATGGCGTTGCTGTGGTCGTACTCGCCGTTCAGCATGGTCATCAGCTGCAGTTCCTCCACAGCCTTGCCCACGGTGTTCACGGCCTCTTCGGCCTCGGGGATCATGGCGGGGTCGTACTCCTCATCCAGCATCTCCAGCATGGTCTCGGCGTCATCGTACAGACCCTGCAGCTTTTCAAAGCGGTTCAGCTTGCCCTTCAGGTCGCCGACTTCGTCAAACACCTTTTTGCTCAGCTCTGCATCATCGTAAAAACCGGGGCGGGACATGGTGTGCTCCAGCTCCTGCACGCGCTTGCGGCTTGCTTCAATGGCCAGTGCTTCCTCCAGGTCCTTGACGGCCTTGGCGTGCTCGGCCAGCTGCACTTTCAGTTCATCAGTCGTGATCATTCTCTAAGTTCCTCTCGTTCAAGGGTTTCCATCATAGCAGATAACGTCCCCGGCAGGGTGCAAAACGCACGCACAGCGCGTATTTTCTGCCCTGCCAAAAGACACAGTTTATACACAGATACTTCATTAGTATACCGAGAATCTGTGATAAAGTAAAGAGGAAAAATACTATCTTGCCGGATTTTTAAAGATTTTCACCTTTTCTTTTCATTCCCGGGGGAGTATAATACCAGTATGATCGATTTCACAGGAGGATATCATGCCGAAATATTATGGCTGTCCCTGTGAGGGCTGCGGCAAGCCGCTGACCCTTCAGGACGACATCGTGGTCTGCCCGGACTGCGGAGCACCCTACCACCGCACCTGTTACGAGAAGATGGGTCTGTGCATCCACGCCCCCGCCCATGGCGCAGGCTATGAATGGAAGTTTCCTTATCAGGATGCGCAGCTGCGCACCTGCCCCACCTGCGGGGAGCGCACCCTGCGCAGCGAAAGCGTCTGCCGCTGCTGCGGCGCTGCCCTGCCCCCTGAGAGTGCAGAACAGCCCAACGACCGCGCTGCCGCCAGCGCCGAGCAGAACCGGGATTTTGATTACAGCGGGATGTACCGGGACGAAATGTACCGGAACTTCACCGAAAAGGTCGTTGACCCGGTGCACCGCAACGTGCGCGCCGCCTTTGGCAAGGATGAACTGATTGACGGCGTACCCTATCAGGACTGGGTGGATTTTATCGGCACGGCCGCGCCGGTCTATCTGAACGATTACAGCCAGATGCAGCTGCGCCACTCCAAGATCTCCATGAGTTTTTCAGCGCTGCTGTTTGGTCCGTTCTACTTTTTCTACCGTAAGGCGTGGAAGCCCGCCTTCGGCTTTCTGGCCGCAGAACTGCTGCTGTTCATTCCTACCTTGATCAGTATGATGCAGACCACCGGCAGCCCCCTGACCGCCGGGATCAGCGCCGCTACGCTGGTAGTGCTGAGCCGCATCATGTCCCTTCTCAGCTTTGCACTGATGCTGGTACGGGGGCTGTACGGCAAGTGGCTCTACCGCCGCAGCGCAGCAGCACGCATCCGCCGCATCCGTGCCGAGTTCCCGGACCCGGAGCAGCGCCGCGCCGTGCTGAACGCACAGGGCGGTGTCAGCTTTGCAGCCTGCATCGGAGCGTTCATCCTGCTGATGATCGTGGGCAGCCTTTGCTCCATGCTGCTGGGGCCGGACCTGAACGCACTGGTAGGCACCTTTATTTGATTCTGTTTCACGCAGGATGGGGATCCTGCCGAAAAGCGCGGTTCGCCGTGCATAAAATGAGAACATGGGAGAATCATTATGAAAAAAGTCACCAAAGCCGTTATTCCGGCTGCGGGTCTTGGTACCCGCGTACTGCCTGCTACCAAGGCAATGCCCAAGGGTATGCTGCCCCTCGTGGACAAGCCCGCCATCCAGTATCTGGTGGAGGAGGCCGTCCGCTCCGGCATTACCGATATTTTGATCATTCTGGGCCGCAACCAGAGCATTATTGAGGATCATTTTGACCGCAGCCCTGAGCTGGAGGAAAAGCTGGCCAAGCCCGGCAAGGAAAAGATGCTGGAAGAGTGTCTGGGCATTGCCAATCTGGCCAACATCCTGTTTGTGCGCCAGAAGGAGACGCTGGGTCTGGGCCATGCAGTCAACACCGCCAAGGCCTTTACTGGTGATGATCCCTTTGTGGTCATCTACGGCGATGATGTGATCTGGGGTGAGGATCCGGTCTGCGCCCAGCTGATCCGTGCCTACGAGGAGTTTGGCCGTCCGGCTGCCGGTGTATCTGCTGTGCCTTGGGAGGACGTGAGCCGCTATTGCAGCTTGAAGACTACTCCCCTCCACGACAACTACTTCTTTGTGGATGATATGATCGAGAAGCCCAAGAAGGGGCAGGAGTTCAGCAACTATTCCATTCTGGGCCGTGTGCTGCTGACCCCGGAGATCTACGAGATTCTTGCCCACACCAAGCCCGGTGCCGGCGGCGAGATCCAGCTGACCGATGCCATGGCAGAGTATGCCCGCACCCGCGGCGGCATGACCGCTGTGGAGTTTAGCGGCAAGCACTACGATATGGGCAACAAGCTCAAGGTCGTGGAGGCGCAGGTGGAGCTGGCATTGCAGCATCCCGAGATCGGCGAGGAGTTCCGCGCCTACCTGAAGGAGTTCTGCAAGACGCTGTAATGTAAAATAATTGCTGCGCAAATAAAAGCGGGGCGGCTGCACATGGTTTCGTGCAGCCGCCCCGCTTTTGCAAATATAGATGAAAAAGGGTTTCCGAAACGCCCGCAGGCGTTTCGGAAACCCAAATACAAACCTGATTTATTTTGCCTGACTGGGATGCGGCACGGGCGGGTGCTTGGTGAACATCGCTTTGAGTGCCAGCGGGGTGGTCACGCTGGACACCACGATCAGCAGGATCACTGCGGTGAAGTAGACCGGATCTACCACGCCGATGGCCAAGCCCTTCTGTGCCACGATCAGCGCCACCTCGCCGCGGGTCATCATACCGACACCGACCTTCAGGGAATCGTCCCAGTTGAAGCGGCAGACCTTTGCAGCCAGACCGCAGCCGATGATCTTGGTGATCAGTGCCACCACCACAAAGCAGACGCAGAAGAGTAAAATCTCCGGGGTCAGGCCGCTGATATCGGTCTTGAGGCCGATGGAGGCAAAGAAGATGGGCGCAAAGATGACGTAGTTGCTGATATCCACCCGGCGCTCCACATAGGGTGCGTCATCCATGGTGCACAGCACGATGCCTGCAATGTAAGCACCAGTGATATCGGCGATGCCGAAGTACTCCTCTGCAATGTAGGCCATGGCAAAGCAGAACGCCATGCTTACAATAGTGATACGCTGGGTGTGAGGATTGCGCTGATCCAGCCACTTCATGGCGTAGTGCACCACAAGGCCAACGCCCAGTGCGGTGGCAAAGAACAGCAGGGTGTTGAACAGCACCTTACCCAGACCCGTACCGGTGCCGCTGCTGGCGCCCAGCACACAGGTGAGCACCACGATGCCGATGACGTCATCAATGACAGCGGCGCTGACGATGGTCGTGCCCAGGAAGCTCTTCAGGTGACCAAGCTCCTGCAAGGTAGCCACCGTGATGGACACACTGGTAGCGGTCATAATGGTACCGATGAACAGCGCCCGGTAGAACTCCGGGCTGCCAACTGCGGCAAATCCATAGAACGCACCATATAATAAGGTGCCGCCCACCAGAGGCACAGCCACGCCAACCGTGGCGATCAGGGTGGCGATGGGGCCTGCCTTGATCAGCTCTTTCAGGTTGGTGCCGAGGCCGGTGGTGAACATGAGCATCACAACGCCGATCTCTGCAAAGATGGAGATGGAGTCGCTGATCTGCACCAGATTCAGCAAACAGGGGCCGATGAGCAGGCCGGCGATGATCTCGCCCACCACCTGCGGAGCCTTGCATTTGCGTGCCAGCAGACCAAAGAATTTCGCGCTTAAGATGATAATTGCCAGATCTCGAAACAACGAATACATGGATTACCCTCCTTTGATTTTTCCCACTTCCCTGCCACTGCCGGAGCCTTGACCCTGCCTTAATACAGGGAAATCGTCTACATTATAGTCCTTTTTACCAAAAAATGCAAAACATTTTTTATCGTTCTTTTTGCCGAAATAGCTTGACAGAAGCAAAGAAGCTTGCTATAATAAATTGCTGTCTGAACAGACACGCCGCACAGGCCGCGATGCCGCAGCCTGTGTACCCTTGGCCTTGCAGATCCGCAGGGCCCTCAAGTCCAAAAGGAGGTGCTACAAAAATGGCAAAGTACGAAACCATGCTGATTACCAGCGCCGCTCTCGATGAGGAGGCTTCCGCCGCTCTGGTGGGTAAGTTCAAGTCCCTGATCGAGGCTAACGGTACGATCGATTCTATCGACGAGTGGGGCAAGCGCCGTCTGGCCTACCCCATCAACGACGAGGAAGAGGGCGTCTACACCGTGATCAACTTCACCAGCGAGCCCAGCTTCCCCGCTGAGCTGGACCGTGTGTACAAGATCACTGAAGGCGTTATGCGCAGCCTGATCATTGCTCACGAGGAGTAATTCTTCTGTGACAGAAAGGGAAACCGTATTATGTTGAATGTTGTTGCTATCATGGGTCGCCTTGCGCGTGACCCTGAAATGCGTCAGACCACTACCGGCAAGAACGTTGCTTCGTTCCGCATTGCCTGCGACCGTGGGCGCCGCGATGCCAATGGGCAGAGCGTGGCGGACTGGATCGATGTGGTTGCATGGGATCGGCAGGCCGAGTTTGTCTGCCGCTATTTCCAGAAAGGTTCCCTGATCGTTGTGGACGGCCGTTTGCAGTCCCGTCAGTATCAGGATAAGACCGGCGCAAACCGCACTGCCGTTGAAGTGGTTGCCAGCAACATCAACTTTGCAGGCCCCAAGAGCAGCAATGCAGGTGACGGAAACGGCTATCAGAATGCCGCTCCGTCCTACCAGAACGCAGCGCCTGCCCGCCCGGCTGCTGTGGAGGCAGCTCCCAGCTACTCTGCCGGTAATGCAGACGACTTCGCCGTCATTGATGACAGCGATGACCTGCCGTTCTGACACGAAACGGTCCATCCGTTAAAAATCCAATAGGAGGTAATAAGCAATGGCTTTTGAAAAAACCGAAGGCTCTCGCCCCGCACGCCCCATGCGTCGCGGCCGCAAGAAGGTTTGCAGCTTCTGTGTCGATCGCATCGACACCATCGATTACAAGGACGTGCCCCGTCTGCGTAAGTACGTCTCTGAGCGTGCTAAGATCATTCCCCGCCGCGTGACCGGCACCTGCGCTTACCATCAGCGCGCACTGACCATCGCCATCAAGCGTGCTCGTCACGTTGCTCTGATGCCCTACGTCAGCGACTAATCTTTAAAGAACCAACCCGATCAAAATAATCAGCAATCAGCAAGGCGCTCTCACCGATGACAAGGTGAGAGCGTTTTTTGTTGTCCTTTCCCAGGTGGCACTTTCCCTGCCCCACTGCCTTGATCCGCCAGCGCGGTGCGCTGCCTGCTTTCCTGTTTTGTGTACGCAGCTCCCGCACCAAGGCTGACCAGAATACAGTGCCGGAGCATTTCTCGGGAACGTTTCCGCTGCTTTGTTCTTGTATACAATTCACAAATTCTCCACTAGCGGCGTATAAAAAGTTACAAACCGGTACGATAATTCCCGGTCGGTTTTGACTTATACCGGGAATTCCCGGCATTTTCAGATCTACTGCTTTGTGTGCAAATCAAACTGCACAAACGTGCAGGAACCAGTTGAACACTTTGTACAAAGTTGCATTCACCTTATTGATTTTTTGTACAAAATGTGCCATACTAATGTCACTGGGAACGTTCCCGACAACGTTCCCGAAATATTTTCAGAAAGTGAGGCTCTCCGACATGGCAAACCTGACCATCAAGGATATCGCACGGATCAGCGGCTGCTCCGTCAGCACCATCTCCCGTGTGATCAACGATAGGCCGGATGTCCGTCCGGAGACCAAGGAGCATGTTCTGAAAGTGATGCGGGAGGCCGGGTTCGTGCCCAACACCAACGCCAGACAGCTGAAGATCCAGCAGTCCCGCAGCCTTGTGTTTGTGGTAAAGGGCACCCGGAACATCTTTTTTTCCGATTTTCTGGTGCAACTCCAGCGCGCCGCTACCCTGTACGGGTACAACGGCATCGTCTCTTATCTGGACGAGAACGCCAACGAGATCGACGCCGCCGAAAAGATCCTGCGGGAGATCAAGCCCAAGGGCATCATTTTCCTAGGCGGCAGCGTGGCCAACTTTCAGCGGGGCTTCGACCGTATCAATGTTCCCTCGGTGCTCACCACGCTGGTCACGGACGAGTTGGACTTTCCCAATCTTTCCATGGTGGGCGTGGATGACCGGGCAGCGGCCTATACCGCTGTGGACTACCTCATCCGGCAGGGACACCGCAAGATCGCCGTTTTGGGCGGTCCGGTGACCAGCTACCCCAGTCTGATGCGCCGTCAGGGCGCACAGCAGGCCATGGAGGATGCGGGCATCCTGTTCAACGACAAGCTGTACGGCCTGTCCAACTACGATTTTGAATCCGCCTACCACGCCATGAACAGTCTACTGGCCCGCCGGGCAGAGTTCACTGCCCTGTTCGCCATGAGCGATGTCATCGCCTTTGGCGCCATCCGGGCGCTGGTGAGCGCCGGGTTCCGAGTGCCGGAGGATGTTTCGGTGATCGGCTTTGACGGCATCACGATGTCCCGCTACTGCGTGCCGGTCATGACCACCATCGTCCAGCCCAGCGAGCAGATCGCACTGCAAAGCATCGAGTTGCTGGTGCGGCAGATCGAGCACGGCTCCCCTGCCCAGACCGTGACTCTGCAGCCGGAATTGCAGCAGGGCGAAAGCGTAAGGGCAATTTAAATTTTGTATTCCCTCCGTCGAAGGACGGAGAGTATATAGTTGATCTGTAATTTTAATAAGAAGGAGAACTTATTATGAAAAAGATGATCACTCGTCGTAACTTCCTGAAGGCCGCTGGCGTTTCTGCCGCTGCTCTGGGTCTGGCTGCCTGCGGCGGCTCCTCCAGCAGCACCGCTTCCTCTGCTGCCAGTTCTACCGCTGCTTCCAGCACCGCTGCAAAGGCAGACGGCAAGGTCTACTACCTGAACTTCAAGCCCGAGCAGGATCAGGCTTGGCAGGATCTGGCTAAGGCTTACACCGAGGAAACCGGCGTGCCTGTGACCGTTGTGACCGCTGCTTCCGGCCAGTACGAGACCACCCTGATGAGCGAGATGGAAAAGAGCGAGGCTCCCACCCTGTTCCAGGTCAACGGCCCTGTGGGTCTGGCCAACTGGAAGGATTACTGCTACGACCTGTCCGGCAGCCCGCTGTATGGCGAGCTGACCAGCGATTCCTTCGCCCTGAAGGACGGCGACGCTGTTACCAGCATTGCATACGTTATTGAGACCTACGGCATCATCTACAACAAGGAGCTGCTGACCGCCGCTGGTTACAAGCAGGAGGACATCAAGAGCTTTGCCGATCTGAAGAAGGTTGCTGACGACATTCAGGCTCGCAAGGCTGAGCTGGGCGTGGACGGTGCTTTCACCTCTGCCGGCATGGACGGTTCTTCTGACTGGCGCTTCAAGACCCATCTGGCAAACCTGCCCATCTACTACGAGTACAAGGCAGACGGCATTGGCTCCACCGACGCCATCAAGGGCACCTATCTGGACAACTACAAGCAGATCTGGGATCTGTACATCACCGATTCCACCTGCGACCCCAAGCTGCTGGCTTCCAAGACCGGCAACGATGCTGTTGCTGAGTTTGTGGGCAAGAAGGCTGTGTTCTACCAGAACGGCACCTGGGCTTACGGCGATGTGAAGGATCTGGGCGACGACAATCTGGGTATGCTGCCCATCTACATCGGCGTGGACGGCGAGGAGAATCAGGGTCTGTGCACCGGTTCCGAGAACTTCTGGTGTGTCAACAACACCTCTTCCGAGGCTGACATTCAGGCAACTCTGGACTTCCTGTACTGGTGTGTCACTTCCGACAAGGGCACCTCTGCCATGGCAAACGACATGGGCTTCGTGATCCCCTTCAAGAAGGCAAAGGATTCCACCAACCCCCTGATCACCATTGCAAACCAGTATGTGGCCGATGGCAAGACCAGTGTTGACTGGTGCTTCTCCACCATGCCTTCCGAGGAGTGGAAGAATGGCGTGGGCAGCGCTTTGACTGCATACGCAGCAGGCACCGGTAAGTGGGACGACGTTGTCACCGCATTTGTGGACGGCTGGGCCAAGGAGTACAAGCTGGCCAACGGCTAAGCCTTTGACCGGATATCTCCCTAGAAATTAAACGGGAGGCGGGCGAAAAGTTCGCCCGCCTCCTTTCTTTTTTATCAGACAGTTCCCTCAGGAGGTATATCATGCAAAAAGCCATCAGTAAATACTGGCCGATATTTGTGCTGCCTACTCTGGTCGCCTTTATCATCGGCTTTATCTGGCCCTTTATCTGGGGCGTTTACCTGTCCTTCCAGCGGTTCACTACCGTTTCCAAGACCACCTTTGTGGGCATCCAGAACTACATCTCGGTATTTCAGGATTCCACCTTTCTGCACGCCTTTGGCTTTACGGCGGCGTTTACCGTGGTAAGCACTGTGCTTATCAATGTGTGCGCTTTTGCCATTGCACTGGTGCTGACCCGCGGCATCAAGGGCACCAACATCTTCCGTACCGTGTTCTTTATGCCCAACCTGATCGGCGGCATCCTGCTGGGCTACATCTGGCAGATCCTGCTCAACGGCGTGCTGGCCAACCTGCAGAAGCCCCTGCTGGCACTGGATGCCAAGGCCGGTTTTGTCGGTCTGGTCATCCTGATGTGCTGGCAGCAGATCGGCTACATGATGATCATTTATGTGGCTGGCCTGCAGAGCGTGCCCGGCGACCTGATTGAGGCCGCTAAGATCGACGGTGCCAACGACCGCGAGATCCTGTTCAAGATCAAGGTCCCCATGGTCATGCCCAGTGTGACCATCTGCACCTTCCTGACCCTGACCAACAGCTTCAAGCTGTTCGACCAGAACGTGGCCCTGACCGCAGGCGAGCCCGCCAACGCAAGTGAAATGCTGGCACTGAACATCTACAACACCTTCTACGGCCGCTCCGGCGCACAGTGGAAGGGCATTGGTCAGGCAAAGGCTGTTGTGTTCTTCCTGATCGTTGTGGTCATCTCGCTGATCCAGCTCCACTTTACCCGCTCTAAGGAGGTGCAGCAGTAATGTCGAAACAGAAAAAAGCCTGGGATGTCATCCTTGCTGTTGTAATGGTGCTTCTCTGCCTGCTGTGGATCTACCCCATCGTACTGATCCTGCTGAACAGCTTAAAGATCGAAGGCAGCTTTACCACCTCTACGGTGTTTCGTCTGCCCACCGCCGAAACCTTTGCCGGACTGCGCAACTACGTTTACGGCGTGACCAAGATGGACTTTCTCTCCAGCATGGGTTACAGCCTTCTGATCACCATCAGCAGTGTGGTGCTGATCCTGCTGTGCTGCTCCATGACTGGTTGGTACCTGACCCGCGTGAACAACAAGCTGAGCAAGTTCATGAACCTGCTGATCGTGTTCTCCATGGTCGTACCCTTCCAGATGGTCATGTTCACCCTGTCCAAGACTGCTGACCGGCTGAAGCTGAACACCCCGTGGAACATCTGCATCATCTATCTGGGCTTCGGCGCCGGTCTGGCCGTGTTCATGTTCACCGGCTTTATGAAGAGCGTGCCCATGGAGATTGAGGAAGCTGCCATGATCGATGGCTGCAATCCCATCCAGATCTTCTTCAAGATTGTGTTCCCCATCCTGAAGCCTACCATGATCTCCACTGCTATTCTGGAGACCATGTGGGTGTGGAACGACTATCTGCTGCCCACGCTGGTGCTGGACATCAAGAAATACCGCACCATCCCCATGGCCATCCAGTATTTCCGCGGCGGTTACGGCCGCGTGGAGCTGGCTCCCATGATGGCCTGCATCATCATTGCGATCATCCCCATTATTATCCTCTACATGACCTGCCAGAAGTACATCATCGAGGGTGTCGTGGCTGGTGCTGTAAAGGGCTAAGGAGGTGCACGGTATGCGTGCAAGCGGCATTCTGATGCCGGTGTTCAGTCTGCCGGGGCCTTTTGGCATCGGTACGCTGGGCAGTGAAGCGACCGCATTTGTTGATTTTCTGGCCGAGGCAAAGCAGACCTACTGGCAGATCTTGCCCATCGGCCCTACCGGCTATGGTGACAGCCCCTACCAGAGTTTTTCCGCCTTTGCCGGAAATCCCTACTTTATTGATTTCCGGCTGCTGGCGGCAGATGGCTACCTAACCGCCGAAGAGATCCCCGCCGCACAGCCGGTGGACACCGTTGACTACGGTGCGCTGTACAACCAGCGCCCGGTGCTGCTGAAAAAGGCCGCTGACCGGCTGCTGGCTGCCCCCTCCCCTGCCTACGAAGCCTTCTGCGCAGCGCAGAGCTTCTGGCTGGAGGACTACGCCCTGTTCATGGCGGTAAAGGCCGAGCAGGGGCAGGCTGGCCTTGCCGACTGGCCGGACACCCTGCGCTGCCGGGAGCCGGAAGCCATTGCCGCCGCAAAGGTACGGCTGGCCGACCAGATCTGCTACCACAAGGCGGTACAGTTCTTCTTCTACACCCAGTGGAACGCACTGAAAGCCTATGCCAACCGCAAGGGTGTCCTGCTGGTGGGCGATATCCCCATCTACGTCAGCCCGGATTCCAGCGACCTGTGGACCCACCCGGAGCTGTTCCAGACCGATGGACAGATGCATCTGACCCATGTAGCAGGCTGCCCGCCGGACGCCTTTGCGGCAGACGGCCAGCTGTGGGGCAACCCGCTGTACGACTGGCCCGCCCACAAGGCTACCAGTTTTGACTGGTGGAAGCGGCGCATGAAGCACGCCACCTCCATCTACGATGTGGTGCGCATCGACCACTTCCGCGGCTTCGAGAGCTACTATTCCATCCCTGCCGGAAGCACCACGGCTGCAGGCGGTCACTGGGAAAAAGGCCCCGACCGGGACTTTATCCACGCCATGCAGCAGACGCTGGGCGGCGGCAATATCATCGCCGAAGATCTGGGCTACTTGACCCCGGAGGTGAAGGCCATGCTGGCCGAAAGCGGTTACCCGGGCATGAAGATCATGCAGTTCGCCTTCGACAGCCGGGAGTCGGGCAACTACCTGCCCCACACCTACCCCCGCAACAGCGTGGTGTACACCGGCACCCACGACAACGTGACCACCGAGGGCTGGCGCAGCAACGCCAGTGCTGAGGACGTAGCTTACGCCTGCCGGTACCTGCGCTGCACACCGGAGACCCTGACCGAAGGCATGATCTGCGCATGCCTTGCCAGTGTTTCGGATACCGCCATTATCCCGCTGGCTGACTGGCTGCATCTGGGCAGCGAGGCCCGCATCAATACCCCCAGCACACAGGGCGCAAACTGGCACTGGCGGCTGACGCAGCCTCTGCCCGCCGCATTGGCCGGGCACATCGCCGAACTGACCACGCTGTATGAGCGCGTGCCGAAAGTGCTGTGACCCCGCTTTCCTTTCGCTTGGCATCCTGTAAAACACACAAGGCATCTGCTTTGCCCGCTGCTGCGTCCCGCGCAGCGGGTACGGGCAGATGCCTTTGTTATTGGCGTTTTTCAGCACGTTTTTGCTACAACATTTTTTCGCCGTGAAAAAGCAGGCATTTTGCGCATTTACAGCGTATTCAAGTCATTTTCTCGAAACAGCATCACAATATATTCACAAATGTATCATGGTTTTTAAACCCGCGCTCTCTTGTCATTTTTGTGCAGATATGCTACAATTCAGTTACTAGATGAACTGCCCCTTGGGGAGTTCTGTGTACGAAAGGAGTTTTCCATCATGGATCATACATATCAGCGCTCGTTACAGCTGCCTGCCGGCTACTCTGTGCTCTCTGCCGAGGAGATGACCTATACCGAGGGCGGTGCCCTTTCCATCAACATTACCCCCGAGCAGGTCATGGCCTTTGGCATCAATGTTACGGTAAACCTGCTGGGCATGATGGGTCGCTATGCGTTTCAGGCTGCAGTCTCCGGTATGCAGAATGCCCTGAACGATGGTTTGGGCGTCGGTGATGCCATTGGGCATTTCTGGGGCAAGCTGAACACCTGGAGCAAGGTTGCCACGGTCGGTCTGGCCGGTCTGGGCGGCTACTACGCCTATATTCAGGCACGCAGCATTTATCTTACCCTCAAGGGTTTTGTGACCGAGCTCAAGGATGCCGTTGACCAGTACAAGGCCGACAAACAGGCCGCTCAGGAGGCCGATCAGCAGAATTGTCTGCCTACTCTGGTAGCTCTGTGCTGATTTTTCATCGACCCGGAAAGGAGTGTTCTTATTTATGAAAAAGCTTCAGCTGCCCTCTTCCTACGCAGCCCTCTCCCCCGAGGAGCAGCGCGCCGCCTTTGGTGGCGGCGAATTCGGCGATGCCGTCGGCAGCTTTTTTGACAGTCTGCACTTCAATGATTTCTTCTGGGACGGCGGGCTGATCTCGTTTTCCTTCACCTTCGTGCCCATGCTGCTTTTCCGCATGATCAAGGCGGGTGTACAGACCGGGATCAAGATCTCTCAGCAGCTCGGCCGCTTGCTCGGCATCACCCGCGAGGCTACTGTCACTGCCGTCCAGTATCTGGATCATGCGCAGCGGAAGGACGCCCAGCCGGTCGAGAACTCTCTTCCTCAGCTTTTTTCGCTGCAACAGTAAGCCATAAAATAAGCCGTGCATCCCGGAGCATTCCGGCCATGCACGGCTTTTTGTTTTATTCAGATCAACCGGACTGCGCCCTGCTCCCGCAGGCGCAGCACATAGCAGCTGCCCTGCCCGAATACCCGCTCAATGGCTTCATGATACCGCCCGAGCAGCCGTCCGGGCACATAGGCTTGTATGGTGCCTGCAAAGCCGCCGCCCTGCATCCTCCACGCGCCCTCGGTGCCTTCCAGAATGCTCTGGCTCAGGACCAATGCCACCGACAGTCCCTGATGCCGCACATCCGCTGTACAGTACACGTTCTGGCACAGCGCAAAGGAAGCCTGTCCGCTCTGCTTCACCAGCCTTGCAAACACCGGGAACTGCTTTGCATAAAGTGCATCCCGCTGCGCCAGTGTGCGGGCGTTCTCCTCAAAATAATGGATCGCACGCAGCACCGCACGGTCTCCGCAGCGGCTGCGCAGGGCAGGCAGCGCCGCCCAGAACGCGCCCTCCTCCACCTGACCCAGCAGCGGCTTGCCGAAGCAGGCAGCCACCTGCTCCATTTCCTGCCGGATGGCTGCAAACTCGCCGGTCAGCTCACTGTGGCTGCCCCGGGTATCCGTGACGCAGAGGAACATTCCCTCCGGCAGCAGACCGTCCGCGTGGAGTTTCTCGATCTTTGGGGTGCGCGGAGCGGCAAAATCCGCAAAGATAATGCCGCCCACCGCACTGGTCAGCTGATCCAGCAGGCCGCTGGGCTTGCCGAAATAGGTATTTTCCGCATACTGGCAGATGCCAGCCAGCTCCGCCGGGGTCAGCCCGGTGCTGTATTCCTCGTTCCAGATGGATGCCATGCCCATCTCGAACGCCGCTGAGCTGGACAGCCCGGAGCCGCGCAGCACATCGCTGGCAGTATACGCGTCAAAGCCGCCTATTTGCTTACCCACCGCGCGGAACCCCTCGGCAATACCGCGGATCAGGCTGGCCGAGTGGGTGCTCTCCCCTGCCTGCGGCTCTGCGGCAGCAAGATCAATGACATCCAGCTTGTTGAACCCCCGGGACTTGACCCGCACATAGCCGTCCGTATTGCGGGCTGCCACTGCCACCAGATCCAGCGTGACCGCCGCCGCAAGACCGTAGCCGCCCTGATGATCCGTGTGGTTGCCGCCCAGCTCTGCACGCCCGGGTGCAGAGTACACTTGCACCTGCCGTCCGGGACCAAAATAGAGCTCGAACTGCTCCAGCGCAGCCGCATAGCGCCCGCGCTGCCGCTGCAGCACCGCCGGGTCTGCCCCATAAAGTGCAGCAAGTGCGGCATCCCAGCTGCCTTGCAGGATCTGTTCTCTGAGTTGTGCACTGGTGGCCATGACAGTTCCTCCCTCCAGAATAAACGATTCTGCTCTTTTTTGCCTATTGTAATTCATTTCGAGCGATTTTTCAATTTATTTGCCCTAAAAATCCAAATTTCGGCGTCAGGTGCAAAGAATAAGATGTACTTTTGTTGAATTTGCAGGGCGTTCTATGGTATACTGGATGCAGAATGTGACAGGACGGAGGTAAAGCTGCCATGCCAGACGTTTATAAGCAATCCTTTAAGCAGAACTATACCAACAACATTGAATTGTCCATCTTCAACTGCGGCTTGGAGCGCTGCGCTCCGGGTCAGACATGGGGTCCCGGCATCCGTGACCACTACCTGATCCATCTAGTGGTATCCGGCAAGGGCATCTTTGAGGTGGGCGGCCGCACCTGGGAGGTGAGCGAGGGCGATCTGTTCTTCGCCCGTCCCAGCCAGCTGATCCGCTATACTGCCGACGAGCAGCAGCCGTGGGAGTACAGCTGGGTGGGCTTTAACGGTGCCTGCGCCCACAAGCTTGCTGCGCAGCTGCCCTTTACGGACGATGCCCCCGTGCACCACACCAGCGACCCGGACGGGATGCGGGCAGCCCTGAACAACATCTACTCCTCCCGCGGATTGCAACCGCAGGACGAAGCTGCTATGGTGGGTTACCTGTATCTGTTCATCGCCGCTTTGATGCGGGAGACCAGCGCAGGCAAGCCCCACACGGCCTCCTCCTCCAGCCAGTATGTGCTGAACGCCATCAAGTACATCCAGTTCAACTACTCCCACGACATCTCCATTGACGATGTAGCCAAGAGCGTGGGAGTTTCCCGCAGCCACCTGTACCGGGTGTTCATGCTGAACGTGGGCAAAAGCCCCATCGACTACCTGACCGAGTACCGCATCAACGAAGCCTGCAAGCTGCTGCGCGCCGGCAGCCTTTCCATTGCAGAGGTGGCGGTGTCGGTAGGCTTTTTCGACCAATTCTATTTCTCGCGGGTGTTCAAACGCGCCAAGGGCGTGCCGCCCAGCAAGTATTTTGCCGCCCAGCAGGACGCCGACCCGGCAAGCCCTGCTCATCTGTAATCAGAGCCCATCATACAAGGAGAAACCATGCCTTTACAGAAAAACCAGATCCTGACCCTGCGCATCGAACGCCTTTCCAGCGACGGCAGCGGCGTTGCCCATAGTGCCGATGGCGAGGCTGTATTCGTGCCCGGCACTGCCCCGGGAGACGAAGCCCGGGTGCGTATCGTGAAGGACTGCGGCCGGTATGCCTTTGGCATTCTGGACGAGCTGCTCACCCCCTCGCCGGACCGCGTCCCGGTGGACTGCCCGGTGGCAGGTCCCTGCGGTGGATGCAGCCTGCGGCATCTGGACTACGCCGCTGAGCTGCGCGCCAAACAGGAAAGCGTACTGGACGCCTTCCGCCGCATCGGCGGGCTGGAGGTGCCGGTGCTGGACATTCTGCCCTCCCCGGAGGTAGACCGCTACCGCAATAAGGTGCAGTTCCCTGTTGGCGTGGACAAAAACGGCGCGCCCTGCATCGGTTTCTACGCCGGGCGCACCCACCGCATCGTCCCCTGCCCGGACTGCAAGCTGCAGCCCGGCGTGCTGAACGAGATCGGCAACGCGCTGTGCGCCTTTTTTGCGCAGCAAGGCATTCGCCCCTACGACGAGCAGATTGGCAAGGGGCTTGTGCGGCACATCTTTCTGCGGCGCGGTGCGCACAGCGGGCAGATCATGGTGTGTCTGGTATGCACCCGGGCAAAGCTGCCCCACGCAGAGCAGCTTTGCACCGCGCTGCGGGAGCAGTTCCCGGCCATCAGCACCATTTTGCTCAACGTCAACGCCAAAAACACCAATGTCATTCTGGGTAGTGAGAACCACATCCTGTACGGCCCGGGCTACATTGAGGACTCCCTTTGCGGCGTACCGGTGCGTCTGGGGCCGCTGTCCTTCTATCAGGTCAACACGCTTGCCGCCGAGCGGCTGTACGGGGTCGCCGCGCAGTACGCGCAGCTGGCCCCGGATGACACGCTGCTGGATCTCTACTGCGGTATGGGCACCATCGGCCTTTCCATGGCCGATCAATGCCGGGAGCTGATCGGCGTAGAGATTGTGCCGGAGGCCATCGAGAGCGCCAAGGCCAATGCTGCCCGCATGGGCGAGGCCGTGGCCGCTAAGAGCCGCTTCTTCTGCGCCGACGCCGGGCAGGCCGCCACCCAGCTTGCCACCGAGGGCCTGCACCCGGACATCGTAATGCTGGACCCGCCCCGCAAGGGCTGCGACGAAGCCACCCTCTCTGCCGTGGTGCGCATGGCACCCCGCCGAGTGGTATATGTCAGCTGCAACCCCGCCACCGCCGCCCGAGACGCCGCATGGCTAGAAAAGAACGGCTATCATGCAGAGAAGGTGCAGCCAGTAGATCTGTTCCCGAGGACGAAGCATGTGGAATGTGTCATTGCACTTTCCAAGGGCACCGGTACTGCCAGCATATAAACGCAACTGGTGGTCATTAAGAAAGCCGCAAAACTCATTATCAGTCACCCGCCCGTCTGATTTTCAGACGGGCATTTTCTTTTGCCGGAATATGGTGTTTCCACTTTTATCGTGGTATAATGTGGCTATGATTATCAAAAACGAAAGAAAGCATTACGCCAGTGATTTGACGGACAGCCAGTGGGCTATGATTGCCCCTCTCTTTCCCCCTGCAGGGCATAAAAGCAAGTGGGAAAAACGGGAACTTGTGGATGCAGTCTTATACCTTGTAGAGAATGGCTGTAAATGGCGTAATCTTCCCCATGACTTTCCGCCGTATACCACGGTGTCCAACTTTTATCATGCAGCTGTCAAAAGCGGGCTATGGGAGAAGCTCCTGGCAGCACTGGTTGCCCAGACAAGGGAACAGGCAGACAAGAAAGCGCAGCCGACTTATGGAATCATTGATTCCCAAAGTGTAAAAACAACTGGTCCGGCTCAGGAGCGTGGAATTGACGGTGGAAAAAACGAAAGGACGAAAAAGACACATTGTAGTTGATACAATGGGCAACCTGCTCGCTGTCGTAGTACATGCTGCCAATATTCATGATACGAAAGCCGGGATTCTTGCTGCAAAACGGGCGGTCGAGAAATATCCCTCCATCCGGCGCTTTTGTGCAGATGCCGGTTACCGCAAGACTTTTGAGCAGGATGTCAAAGAGACTCTGGGGCTGGAGGTTGACATTTCTGCGAGAATCAAGCCCGAGTGGACGATCCATCCGAAGAGATGGATCGTAGAACGTACCCTGGCATGGATCAACTATTCCAGACGCCTTTCCAAAGACTATGAGATTACAGTTGTATCAGCTCAGGCTATGTGCATGATCGCCGCTCTACGAACTCTTATTGCTCGGTTTTGAACTTATTGGTACGGGCTCTTAGTTTCTGAACTGCTTCCCGCGCAGATTCCATGGAAGCAGCTGCATTACCAGCGGAGTAACCAGAATTACGAGATGCTGCTGAATCTCTGCTATTTCGTGCTGCACGATATGCTGCAGACCACCGAAAACGGTAGCTATAAAATGACAGCATTTTCGGGTGAACGCATGGCAAAGCTGTACGAACGCTTTATTCTGGAATATTACCGAAAGCATCACACCTACCTTACCGAGGTCAAAGCGGCACAGGTCAAATGGACTCTGGTGGGAAAGCACGATGCTGCCATGCTGCGGTTTCTCCCTGCCATGCAAACCGATATTTTTCTGCGTTTCCGTGAAAAAATCCTGATTCTGGATGCTAAATATTACAGCCACACCATGCAGCAGCAATTTAACAAAGAAACTCTGCATTCTGCCAACCTCTACCAGATCTACACCTACGTTAAAAATCAGGATGCTGCCCATACCGGAAATGTTTCCGGGCTGCTGGTCTACGCCAAAATGCAGAAAGCCATCACCCCGGATTGCCTGTTCAACTTAGACGGCAATCTGATTGGTGCCCGCACCTTGGATCTGAATCAGGATTTCCGGCAGATCACCGCACAACTGGATGAAATTGCTGAGCAATTTTTCGGAAGGCATCCGGTCTGATCTTTCCCGCATCGATTTCCTCGCCTGTCTGGTCTTCAGGCAAGCATTTTCTTTTGCAGAGATCCTGAAAATTGCGAAAAACTGCCCCCGAAGCAGCGCGTTCCTGCGCGGTCTGCTTCGGGGGCAGTCTGTTTTTGTTTTATGATACGGTCACTGCTTTGCGCTTTCCGGGGCGACCTCAAAGTCGATCTTGCCCAGATTGACGTCTGCGCGCACGATGGTGATCATCATGGTATCGCCCAGATTCCAGTTCTTGCCGGAAACGGGGTCGGAAAGGCGCACACCCTCGGTGAGCATGGTGCCGGTGGCGGTCAGGCTGGAAGCGGGCACAAAGCCCTCCACGCCGTTTTCCAGTTCGATGAACAGGCCGCGCTGGGTCACGCCGGAGATGCGGCCCTCGTAGCACTCGCCCAGATGGCGGCGGGCATACTCGGCCTTATAGCAGTCCTCGGCCTTGCGCTCGATCTGCATGGCGATCACCTCGCGCTCGCTGGCCTGCTTGCTGACATCCTCGGCAAACTCGCTGTAACGCAGGATCATGGTGTCCTTATCGGTACCCTTGAGCTGAGCGGTCATGATACGGTGGATGGCCAAGTCCGGGTAGCGGCGGATGGGGCTGGTGAAGTGCGCATAGTCCTGCAGCACCAGACCATAGTGTCCCTTGGGCTTTTCCTCGTACACAGCCTTGGACATGCAGCGCAGCATACCGGTGTTGATGATCTGCTCGTAGGCAGTGCCGCGCACGCCCTCCAGAATGGCGCTCAGCTCCTTGGGGGTGGGCACATCCTTGGCAAAGTGGTCGTTGACACCGCAGGCCTGCAGCAGACCGTGCAGACGCTCCAGCTTTTCGGCGTTGGGCTCCTCGTGCACACGGTACACAAAGGGGATCTGCTTTACCCGGGCAAAGTGGGCGGCGCACTGGTTTGCCAGCAGCATGAACTCCTCGATCATGGCCTCGCTCTCACCGGAGGTGCGCTTTTTCACGTCGATGCAGTGGCCGTCCTCATCGAGGATCAGCTTCACCTCGCCACTCTCGATGTCCATGCAGCCGCGCTCCTTGCGCAGGCGGGCACGGTGGCCGTACAGCTCCTTCATAGCGGGCAGCTGCGCCAGTACCTCGTGGTACTTGCCGGTCAGCTCGTCATCGGCGTTACCGGCCAGCAGGGCGTTGATTTCGGAATACACGCCCTTGACCCGGCTGCGGATGACGGACTTGACAAAGCGGTAATCGGTCAGGTTGCCGTCCTTGTCCAGCCGCATCAGGCAGGAGAAAGCCAGACGCAGTACACCCTCGTTCAGGCTGCAAATGCCGTTAGACAGCTGCTTGGGCAGCATGGGCACCACCTGATCGGCGTAGTAGACGCTGGTAGCACGGTTAAAGGCTTCGTTGTCCAGCTCGGTGCCGGGCTTGACGTAGTTGGAAACATCCGCGATATGCACGCCCAGCTCAAAGCCGCCGTCCGGGGTCTTGGTCAGGCTGATGGCATCGTCGATATCCTTGGTCTCGGCGCTGTCGATGGTAAAGATGGGCAGGGCGCGCAGATCCATGCGGCCCTCGCAGTCCGCATCAGACACCTCGGCGTTGTCCAGCTTTTTGGCCTCGTCCCGCACCTTGTCCGGGAAGCGGCTGCGGATATCCTGCGCGTAGAGCAGCGCCTTTGCGCAGCGCTTGGCCTCATCACAGCTGCCAAAGCGCATCGCCACGCCCACGCGGTGATCCTCCTGACGGTTACCGCGCAGCAGAATCTCCACTGCCACCTTGTCGCCGTCCTTGGCGCTGCCTTCGCAGTCCCGCATGACCTGCATGGAGATGGCGGGGCAATCGTCCGGCACAAACTTCAGGCGACCCTCCATGCGGTGCATCGTGCCCACCAGAGCGTTCTTCTCTTCCAGAACAGCAAGGATCTCACCCTCATCGCTGCCCTCTACCCGGGGGTGTGCAAACTTTTCCACCAGCACCATGTCGCCGGGCATTGCGCCGCGGGTGAACCGGCCGGGGATGAAGATATCGCTGGTGCCGTCCTCCAGCATGACAAAGGCAAAGTTCTTGCCCAGCTTTACCACCTTGCACAGCAGTGCCTTGTCGGCACGGCCGCTGCGCACGGTGAAGAACACGCCCTGCCGCTGGCAGATGACGGCCTCGTGCACCAGCTGATCCACAGCCTCCATCACCTTGCGGTCTGCGCCGCGATCCCCGCCGAACTTATTTTTCAGATCCTTTACGGTGCACGGCTGATTCTGGATCGCGTGCTCAATTTTATCGCGCATTGCCATAAAATATTATCTCCTTCACTTCCGTGGCCGTGCATCTCCTGCGGAGCACAGCCCTGCCTTGGGACGGGCGCTTTCCCCTGTCCCCTCTTTGCGGCAGCCCGCAGAACCGGCTGCCCGCACTTTTTTGCACAGAAAAACAGCCCCGTCCGTTCACGGGGCTGCAACGCCTTCTCAGCCTGCCAGACGGCCTGCAAACAGGCAGGCCAGAATAGCAACCACAAAGAACACCACGCCTGCAATGCGGGTGACCTTAGCCAGCATCTGGTCTGCCGGGGTCAGACGTGCATTGTTGGCACCACCCACGCTGCCGTTGATGGCACCGGACAGGCCCTGACCGTGGGTGTGCTGCATGAGGGTGAGGAAAACGATGACCAGCGAAGCCACCAGCAGAATGGCACCGCCAACAATTTCGATAACAGACATGAATCGTAACGCTCCTTTTATTTATAAATACGGAAAACCACGCAAAAATACAACTATATAGTAACATAACAAAGCCAGAATTGCAAGTAGAATCCGCGCGTTTATCCCGCTGCTTCCAGCGCAGCGCAGACCTGCGCAAAGATAGCCGCGCCGGAGTACGCGGTGTGCACTGCACCGTCCTGCAATACCACAATGGTATAGCGGGGCTTTTCTGCCGGCCAGAACCCCGCAAACCACAGGTTGCAGCGCTCAGTGCCCTCCGGGGTGAACTGCCCTGTCTGGGCAGTTCCGGTCTTGCCGCCCGCCCCGCCGGGAAGCCCGGCGGCATCCTGCGCGGTGCCCTGTTTCACCACCTGTACCAGCATGGCGCGCAAAAGCGCTGCGCTCTGCGCCGGGAGCACTCGCCGTCCCCGGGGGTGGCTGAGTGTCTCCAACGGCTGCCCGGTGGTCTCGTCCAGCGTGGCTTGCAGCACATAGGGGGCGCGGTATACGCCGTCTGCTGCAATGGTGTTGAACAGCGCCGCTACCTGCAAAGGTGTGGCCAGCAGACTGCCCTGCCCAAAGCTGAAATTGGCCAGCTGCCCGCTTTGCGCCAGCTCCTGCGGGGTGGGCAGCTGCCCGGCCTCGGCGGCAAGCCCCTCTGCCAGCGGCAGACTCTGTCCAAAGCCGAAGGCCTTGGCGGTGTCCAGCAGTTTTTCTGCGCCCAGCTGCTGTCCCAGACGGATAAAATAGCCGTTGCAGCTTTTTTCCAGCGCAGCGGCAAGGTCTACCTGCCCGTGCGGCACCCCGCCCGCGCAGCGGAAGATCTGCCCATCCACTACCACCACGCCGGTGCACTCGAAAACCGGCTGCAAGCCCGCTTCCAGTGCAGCCGCCGCCAGCACCGGCTTGAACACCGAGCCCACCGCATAGCTTTGCATTGCCCGGTTCAGGAAGGGACTGTTCGCCGCCTGCAAACTATCAACAAGGTGCTCCGGGTCGTAGCCCGGCACGCTGACAATGGCGCGCACCGCCGCTGTGGCAGTATCCAGCACCAGAATGCAGCCACTTTGCATAGTGGTGGACGCCACCGCTTCCACTGCCCGCTGCACTGGGCGGGAGATGGTCAGCTGCACCCCAAGCGCCCCGCTGTCTGCTTGCAAAAGTTTGGGCGTCTCGCCGGTGCGCAGCGTACCCTGCGCCGTCACGGCGCAGACAAGACTGTTGTGCTCTCCTGTACCGGAAAGCACAGCGTCCAGCGCCTTTTCCAGACCGGCAGCCCCGTGACCTGTGCTATCCAGATAGCCCAGCAGATGCTGGCACAGCGGCACTGCCGCATACCGTCGGGCGGTGGGATAACTGGTCAGCCCAAGGCGGGCGGGGTCGCAGTTCACCTCCAGCAAAAACGGCGCAGCGCGGCTGCGGCTGCGGTATAAAAGTGCCTGCCCGGCGGCATCAGTGCAGGCATACAGGCGGTCGTAATTGCCCTGCCCGGGAAAACACACCACCTGCCAGCGTTCCTCCAGCCCGGTGAGCAGCCGCCCCTGCACATCGTAAAAGTTGCCCCGCCGGGCGGGCAGTTGCAGGGTAACCGTGCTTTGCGCCGCCGCACGCGCGGCATAGGCGGGGTGCTGCGCCAGCAGATACAACCGGCACAGCACCACCATAAACCCCAGCAGCAAGGCGGCATACACCGCCAGTACCCGTTTGCCGGACATTCCCGCGCCCCCTTTCCCTATGGTTAGGGTGGGCAGCGGAGGTGCGGGGTATACATAAAAAGAGGCGGAACCTCTCCGAAGAGATGTTCCGCCTCTCTGGCGTATCTTATTAGGATAGGTACGGCTTAGTACATGCCGCCCTTCCAAACCACACTTTTGGAGCCGAATCACGAATATCGGGAAACGTAGACTTTTGTAGAATTATCAAGGCCACAAGCCGATTTTTCCAGATTCTCCGTTTTTGCACGATCCACACTTTTCTACACAAATCTACGCCACTTACCGGGTGATTGGCGTAAGTTTTGGCGTAAGTTTCGGCGTAAGCAATTCCGCTTCATGCGTCGAAAATCACAGGTTGCCGGCGATCTGTTCAAAGGCTCTTTCAACCGATTCAAAGCTGCTGTGCGTGTAGACATCCAGCGTCACACTGGCATTGGAGTGCCCCATCAGGTATTGCAGGCTCTTCACATCCAACCCGGCCTGCTGGACATTGGTGCAGAAGGTGTGTCGCAGCACGTGAGGTGTAATGCGCGGAACAGGTTTGCTGTACGCCTTCTCAAACTTTCCCTGCACGCCACGCATATAGTTTTCCAAGTGCATTGCCACCTTCGGCATTCCGGACTTGTCCAGAAAGAGAAATCCGCTGCAACCATCCACCAGCGCTTCCACTTTCGTGGACGCTCTGGCTTTTACCACACGCAACAGCGCTGCTCGAACAGTATCCGTCATGGGAACATTGCGGATACCGCTTTTTGTTTTCGGCGGTGTGACAAAGTAGGGCTTTTCAGCCGTCCGGCAAAGCTGCCGCCGGACATGGATACAGTGCCGCTCAAAGTCGATATCTGCTCGTGTCAGGCCGTACAGCTCGCTCACACGCAAGCCGGTTCCCATAAGAATGACGATATCATCATAATAGTTGCCACCGTAGTCCTGAACGAATTGCAGATATTTCATCTGCTGCTCTCTGGTCAGAGCATCACGCACATAAGCGTCCTTTGGCACAACGTCCGACAGCTTGAACTTGAACGGATTCTTGCGGATAATGTCATCCTCTACCGCCATCTCAAACGCCGGTCTGACAACGCTTTGCAGGATTCCTATGGTGTTTTGCTTGAAACCGCTGTCATGCAGAAACACGAACCAGCCTTTCGCATCGGACAATTTTACCGTTTTGATGGCTTTTTGCCCGAAAGGGTCAGCATGAATCCGCTTGACCGCTGTGTTGTACGACCGAAGTGAATTGGGTTTCAACCCACGTTTCAGGTTCATATAGCGGTCAACCAGATCAGCCACTGTCATCTCTCCGGCGGCGTAGTCGATGCCGTCTGCCAGATCGCGCCACAGTTCTTCCTCTTTTTTCCGCAGCTCTGTCAGGGATTTAGCGTAAATACAACGCCGTTTCTTGTGGATATCGGTATAACGATAGTCGTAGGTGCCGTTTGCTCTCTGGCTTTCGCCATCCTTCAAAACACGGCCCTTGCTATCTTTGCGCTTTTCAGACATTTAGAAACTCCTTTCTGTGAAAAGCGCATCTATAAGGTCAGTGTCAGTATAACACATCAACCATGCGATTTCCACCCGCAGCGAATGAGAAAAGGACGGTTTCACATTTGCAGCCTTTGGCAGCCTCTCAAATAGAATATGCTTGCTCGACAAAGCAATCGAACAAGCGACGTTTAATCAGACGCTTGTTTCCCACCCAAAGGACGAATTTGCATTTATCTTCATTCGTAATTTCACGCAGTTTGTTGATGCCAATGCCGGAGTAAGCCGCAGCTTCTTCCAGCGTCAGATTGCTCTTTTCCCAAATCGGGACATCCTTCATAGGCAGACCTCCATATCCTTGTAACCGAACGCCTGTAACCGGGCAGGAAAACTCCCTTTTTCTGCACACGGGGCATTCGGTGGGCTTTATACTTTTTCTTATTCTTTTAAGGTTACATGGTTACAGAAAGAGGAAAACGCAGCAGTCATGCGGCTTTTCCGCCGTAACTAAGGTGTAACCGAACCTGTAACCAGACGTGTAGCCGCCATTCATCAGAAGGGAAAGCCCAGCTGCTTAGCTTCTGCATCCGTTATTTCGGAGAAATCTTCAGCCCCGGTTTCGGGGCTGGTTACGCGCTCCCAGCCTTTCTGAACACCGTACTTCGGGTAACGCTTGGCGGTCTTGTGCGCCTGCCAGCCTTGGATATCGCCGCGCGAAATTCCCGTGTTCATGATCTCACAGATAGCGCGGGTCTCCCACTCTGCCGGGATGTTGGTGTTGCCCAGCGCTTCCGCATAAAGCTGCTTGGAACACACACGGTCACCCGCGTAGTCCTCCAGAAAGGCATAGATCATACCAGCCTGTGCATCCTCCTGCATGAAGTCCTGCTGATGGGCTAGCAGCGTTTCCTGCATGGCAAGGCTGAACGCCAGCTTATAGTTGCCGCTGTTGTAGATGGTCATGGCTTCCGCCCAAAGCTGGTCGATATAGGCACGGGATTCGGCTTCATCGTCCAGAATGTGGACTTCGGCCAGTTCCGCATCCACCGGAACAGGGATGAAGCGTCGGTTGCCTGTGCGGTCACGGGGCAAAAAATCCTGCCGGTTGGTCGTGCCAGCAAAGACGCACTGGCGCAGACGGTCAGCAGGATGTGTCTCGTAGGGAACTTTATAGGTTTCCTTCTGCTTACTGAGGAAACTCTTGATTTCCTCGATGCTTTTGGCATTGGCGGTGGCGATCATCTCCGACATTTCGATGATCCAGTGACCTTGCAGCTTGCGGTACACGTTGTCATCGTCCAGCCGCCGCAGGTCATCCGAGAACCACTCGTCCTTGACGGCCAATAGCCGGAAAAAGCTGGACTTACCCGCGCCCTGACCGCCCACCAGACAGAGCATAGTTTCAAATTTGCATCCCGGCTGGAACACGCGCTTAATGGCTCCCAGCAAGAAAATCTTCATGGCTTCGCAAGTGTACTCGTCCTCCGCAGCACCGAGAAAATGGTGCAAGACGTGGGCTATCCGTTCTGTTCCATCCCATTTTAGGCCGTTCAGGTAGTCCCGGATGGGATGATAGCGGTTCTCGTTGGCAACGATGCGGATGGCAGATTCAATCTTCTTTTCGCTGGAGATGCCGTATTTCTCCATTCGGCGCAGGATATACTTCATGTCGGTATCGTTCAGGGTCTTGCCGGAGCGAGGCCACCCCACAGGCTTTACAATGTCGATGCGCTCACTCAACAGGTTCAGCCGGATGGCATCGGCAAGCACATGGTCATTCTGCAGAATCGTGATGCAGTTCTGGATCGTCCGCTGGATTTCGCCGTTGGAGTGCTTGGACAGCATTTCCTTTACATCTTCAACGGTTCGGGGAGCACGTTCTTCGTTGACTTCTTTGCTCAATAAACATCACCTCGTACTATTATTGAAAACGATTTTTTGACTTCTCGGCGGTAGGCGGTGCAGATGGATTCCGCTGCGCCTGTTCTGCCTGCAAGCGGTTCAGCAGTTGCAGAACGGAATCCCGTGCTTTCTCCTTGACCTGCTCCTTGCCCTTCTGCCGGACTTCCGGCTTCAGCAGCTTCTCTTGCAGACGTGTAGCGGTGGTCTGCATAGTCTTGAGGAACTTGTCCAGCACGGTGTCCAAACGGTGAGCGGCGTACTCTCTCGTGGCCTGCGGAGCCTTGCGTTCCGGGGACAACACCCACTTCTTCGTATCCTCGATCATCCGCATATCTTCCTTCCGGGTTTCGGTGCGTACTACATCCGTCACGACCTCCACCGCCTTGTCGTAGGCCGCAGCCGAAACATCTTCCAGCAGGGTCTCCATATCCGAAACTTTCAGGGTCAGTTCGTCCAGCCTGTTCTGCTGGGCGGAAAGCTGCTCCTTCTGCTTGGCAAGGATAAAGTCCTGCTTTTCCAGATATTTGCGGCTGCCGTACTCCGCTTCTTCCTCCAATTCCAGCCCATGCCGCTTGGCGATCTCAAACAACATTTCCCGGCAGGCGGCATCGAAAGTGATCTTGCGGTTGTTGCGGCGACTGAGGGATTTAGCCGGGTCGGGCAGATCAAAACCCAACGCTTCCAGTGCCTTTTCCTGCTGGGGAGCCACCTCGCCATATTTGTTCTCGCAGTCGAACACATGACGTTCGTGGATATGGGGTGTGCTTTCGTCCAGATGCAGTGCCCAGTCCAGCACATGAACATGGTCGCCATACTTGGCTTTGAACTCCTCGATGAACTCGGTGACGATGTTCAGCAAGTCCTCTGCCGAAGCGTGTTCATCCAGCGTTCCAAGCTGATAGATGGTTTCTTCCGGGCAGGTCTTGCGGCTGGACAGCAGGTCGGGAATGGAGCGGTTGCGCTCTGTGTGCCGGATCTTGGCGTTGCGCTCGTTCTGGCTTTTGATGAAGGCCGTGTAGTGGGTCTCGTAGAATTGCCGTTCTACGTCCGAGAAGGTTGCCGCCAGATCGTCCGGGTCGGGTGGAGCGAGAGCCGAACGGAAACCGTGGAAGCAGTCCCAGTAGATGTTGCCCTTGGCTCGTTCCGGGTCGATGTGCTCACTGTTGGCAAGGTTGAAACTGCGGTCGTTGTGCTTGGGGTTGTAAGTGCCGTGGGTTCCGGCTCGTCCGTTGTGTCGTGTTAATTTCAGATAGACATCCCTCTTTTCCTGTATTTTTTGTGTACGGCCACTCGTGCGATCAAATCACAGGAGTGATACAATTCTTCTAAGCAACGGGTCTCGCATTTCAAGACCGTGTCTTGAAATCTTCTCTCGGAATCGAGAGGTAATCCTTTCGGAAAAGGATTTATGTGTTTGTTATACTGCAAAGAAAGTGACCTACCGCTCCTTCCCTCAGTGGGAGATCATGGCGTTTGTCGCTTTCCGCTTAGAAGAGTTTGCTTTCGCTCTGCAAGAAAAGTATAGCAAAGAAACTCAGAAGCTGTACCAATAATCAAAAATGTGGTATAATGTGGCTATGATTATCAAAAACGAAAGAAAGCATTACGCCAGCGATTTGACGGACAGCCAGTGGGCTATGATTGCCCCTCTCTTTCCCCCTGCAGGGCATAAAAGCAAGTGGGAAAAACGGGAACTTGTGGATGCAGTCTTATACCTTGTAGAGAATGGCTGTAAATGGCGTAATCTTCCCCATGACTTTCCGCCGTATACCACGGTGTCCAACTTTTATCATGCAGCTGTCAAAAGCGGGCTATGGGAGAAGCTCCTGGCAGCACTGGTTGCCCAGACAAGGGAACAGGCAGACAAGAAAGCGCAGCCGACTTATGGAATCATTGATTCACAAAGTGTAAAAACAACTGGTCCGGCTCAGGAGCGTGGAATTGACGGTGGAAAAAAACGAAAGGACGAAAAAGACACATTGTAGTTGATACAATGGGCAACCTGCTCGCTGTCGTAGTACATGCTGCCAATATTCATGATACGAAAGCCGGGATTCTTGCTGCAAAACGGGCGGTCGAGAAATATCCCTCCATCCGGCGCTTTTGTGCAGATGCCGGTTACCGCAAGACTTTTGAGCAGGATGTCAAAGAGACTCTGGGGCTGGAGGTTGACATTTCTGCGAGAATCAAGCCCGAGTGGACGATCCTTCCGAAGAGATGGATCGTAGAACGTACCCTGGCATGGATTAACTATTCCAGACGCCTTTCCAAAGACTATGAGATTACAGTTGAATCAGCTCAGGCTATGTGCATGATCGCCGCTCTACGAACTCTTATTGCTCGGTTTTGAACTTATTGGTACGGGTTCTCATACTCGAACAGGAACCGAGAGTTCCTAATTTTCGGTGAAAGTAGGAAGCATCGTTCCCATTTCTTGTTGCATCGTTATTCTTTCTTTGCAGAAAATCACTAAGATGCTGCATCTCTGCAATTATTATAGCACCTGAAATCACTAAATTCGTGGGCCTCGTAGGCCTATTATTGGCTTCCTAAGTGAACCTGTTTTGGTTACTTTTTCCTGATTTTGGTATAAGGTTTAGCGGAGGCTTCTTTCATTTCAACAGCTTGCCGGGAGAGTGCGCAGCAGCGGAGCTGCTGGATCTGCCGCCATTTTGCGTCAGATAATACCCAGTAGGATATGACGCACAGCATCATATCACTGGGGCAAAGGACTGCGTCCTCTGCACTCCTGCACCGGGCAAGCTGTCCAGAAGAACAGCTCGTCCGGCTCAATGTAACGAGAGCCGGAAATTGTTCCGGCTCCCCCATCGCAGATAGACTTACAGTCCATCTGCGTCAATATGATATAGGTCTCCCATATTCGCCCTCGGCACCCTAGGAGTGGGGAATCATCCGGCGGCGGGCTTGCACCGCACCATTGGCATTTCAGCCACCCCGCCTTCGTTATGGCCGGGCTGCGAATTACAGAAGTACCTTTTGTGAAGTACCGGAAGATTGAACTATTCTGTTTTCAAGGAGCAGATTTTTATAGAAAATCCTCGGAATTTAGGGCTTCCGAAAAATCATCCCTCTAATTGGTAGGCATTGAAAACGGCTAAAATATAACCCGAAAAAGAAATTTGCTGAAAAGTTCTTAGAAAATATAGTTGAAGCAAGCGCCGAGTTAAAATATCGTCGGTTTGTCGAGCAACCATTGCAAACCGGCAATTCGCTACAACGGAAGTATTCAAGGCTGAATCAACCTTGAAAAAGATGCTCTCACTTGGTAGGCATCGAGAAAGGTCATTTGACACCCATTGACAGCTCTTTGTAATAAAGTTGTCATAAGTACCCACTTTGAAAAAGTCCTCTCAATAGGTAGCCGACGAGAAAGGCCAAAAAGTAACCATTTCAACAAATTTCCATAAAAGTTGCGCGTATAGCACAAAAAAAGGCGGCCATCTGCACCCATGCAGACAGCCGCCTTTGGTTTTATGCCGTATTCTATTTGTCAGTCTCTGAAAATCTTATCCAGTTCCCTTTCCATGGTGCCCGCCTTGGCAAATTCCAGCGTATCCGCCTGACGGATATGGTGGGCGGTGATGCCGTGACCCTTTGCAAAACCCAAAATGTAGCTGATGGCAATGCGGTAGATGATCTCGGTGGGCGCAAGCCCATAGACCTGCTTGGCAAAGATATGTTCCAGCCGGGCGTTATCGTCCGGGAAGGCTTGCCGCATCTTCTCGCTGCGGTAAAGGCGCTTGACGATTTCCGTAATGTACAGACCGGACTTCATGTAGGGATCCAGGAAGGTCTTGCCGGGGTCATCGAAGCAGCCGGGGTTTTCCTGTTCCAGCAGGTCTACCATCTTTTTCACCACCCACTTAGGGGTGAAGATCTGGTTGGTTTTCTGGGGCGGGATGTAATCGAAGATATCCTCTGTGCGGCTCTCGTCAAAGTAATCCGCCAGCTTGACCTTCAGGTTCAGGAACTCCTTCACCGAATCGTCAAACACCACCGGGTCGAACAGGTGGCCTGCAAAGTGTTCCTCCTGTCCGGTGGCTTGGTTGATGTACGGTTCACCATCCCGCAAAAAGCGGAACTGCTCCAGCGTGATGCTGGTGACCTCCTGAAAGACCTTGTCCGGGATGATCCGGTCAAAATTCGCCAGCGTCACGGTCTCGTCGCCGTAGGCCATGAGGAAGGACGGGATGGTGCGGGAAAAGCCCCGGAGATGGTCACGGACGGTGTCTTCGTAGCCCTTTTTCTCCTGCTCCTTCTGGTTGGTCTCCACAGTGCGCACGATGGTCTGCTGCATTTCCTGCGCCGTCTGCTGGATGGCGGTTTGCAGCTTCTCCATCAGGGCGGCGGTGCTCTGCTGCTGCTTTGCGTCAAACTCCCGGTTCACCTGCTGGCGCTGCTGGGCAGTGGTGCAGCTTTGCAGCTGCTGGGTGCGCTGGGTCTCCAGCTGGCTCTGGTTGATGCGGTAGTTGTCCACCACCTTGTTCACCGCCACGTCCATCTTGGCCTTGGCGGTGCTCTCAAACCGCTTCTGGTCGGACAGCTTCAGGTCCCGACCATACTCCTGCTTTGCCTGCTCCACCATAGGGGTGATGACCTCCTTGGTGATGCTCTTTTTCAGAGGTTCCAGATGCTCTTCTTTGGCAGGAGCCGGAGCATCGGTCAGGTCTTGCAGAGCGGTGTCCAGCGCCGGGGTACTCTCGTAGATTTTCGCTCCGAACACATCCGCCGCCTTGCCGATGACGTAGCCCTCGTCCAAATCCACCTCGCCCTTGTCGTTCAGGGAGAGGTCTGCGCCGGTGTCCGGGGTGATCTGGATGGGCTTTGCCTTGGCTTCGCTGATGGGCTGGAAGTTTTGCAGAATGTCCAGCACCTCCTGCGGCGCACTGAACACGTTGGAAATGTTCTGGAACAGGAAGTTGCTCTGGAAGCCCATCCGCACCACTTCCTTGGACTTGATCTTCCGGGGGATGCTGAGGACTTTTTCTGCATCCAGCGGGATCATCTCCCCTTCCTCATCCTCGCCGATGACCGGGAAGAAGTTGAGCAGATTCTGGATGTGCGCCTTGCGCTCCCCGGTGTCGCCCTTGCCGCTGGCGGTGTCCTGTGAAAGGTCGTTGGCGAACTGCTCATAGATCAGCAGGGTGCGGGCGGGGTCAAAATCGAACACATAGGCGTTCTCTTTGCGGCGGAAGGTGCCGTTTTCGTGGAAAAGACAGGGGTTCTGGGCACGGAACGCCGCCTGCATATACAGCGCCGGGCTTTTCAGGTTGGAGAGCATCAGCACCGCCGACCACTCCGGGATGGTGACACCGGTGGTCAGCTGCCCCACCGACAGGGTGATGGTCTTTTCGTGGTGGGCGATGGCGGCTTTTACCCGGTCAAAGCTCTTCTGGTTCTCGTCCGTGTCGTCCAGCTTGCCGTCACCGGCGGCAAGGATCACCTCATAGTCCCGGAATACCGGGTGCGCCTGCAGCTTTTTCGCCAGCGCTCTGGCGCTGTCCACCCGGTTCAGCAGCCAGAAGGTGTGCTTCAGTTCGGCACGCAGCTCCGGGGTGGAAAACGGAAATTTGTTCTGAGTGGTCATGGCATCCAGAAAGCGGTCCACCTCAGCTTCGTGCTCAAAGCTGCCGCCCGACTTCACCTTGAAGAACTCGTTCAGGTCAAAGGCAAATTCCTGCGTTTCGCCGTCGATCTCCACGCCCTGCTGGATCTCGTCCCGGATGATCTCGGACATCTGGTAGGTGTAGAGGTTGAGCATGGGGAGGTTTGCGTAGGGGTTCTGCTGCCCCGGTGCGCCCTGCCAGTTCCGCTTGGCGGCCTGCTCGTCGGCGTAGGTCCAGTTGAAGATGGCATCCCCGGCAAACTTGTCGTTCGCCAGCGCCTTGAAGGGCGTGCCGGACAGGTGCAGCGTGAAGCGGCGGCGGATGCGGTCAAAGGCAAGGTCGGTCTTGTAGGTGTCCACGCCCTCGTGGGCTTCGTCGATGACCAGCACATCCCAGTTCAACTCGGTCAGGTGGCGCAGCTTGTCGTACTCGCCGCCGAAATACTTGGAGCCTTTCATGTCCTGCAGGCTGACGAACTCAATGCGCTTATACAGTTCCTCGCCCTGCGCGGCGGCATCCAGATAGCCCTGCTCGTCCAGCACATGGGGCTGCCCGGCAAGGGCATCCACATGGCTGACAAACAGATAGCCGGACTCCCTGCCCAGAAAGCGCACATAGTCGCTGTACCAGCTATTGGCGATGGCAGGGCGGTTGGTGACGATGAGCACCGTCTGTGCATCGACCTGCTTGCAGAAGTCGTAGACGGAAAGGGTCTTGCCAAAGCGGGGCTTGGCGTTCCAGAGGTATTCCCCGCCGGGGTGGCTCTGGTAATAGGTCTTGGTGTCGCGGACAGCCCTTGCCTGCTCCTCCCGCAGGGTGTAGGCGATGGCGGCATCCAGCTGCACCCGGCCCCGGTTCATGCGGAAATCCTGAAAATACCGCCGGGACTGCTGCCCATCCAGATGGAACCACTCATTTTTGCGGTCGTTCTCCACGTTCAGCTTGCGGAGGTAGGCGTGGAAATCGTGGTCGGTGAACACCTCGCCGCTGCCGTCATCGTAGACGGCATTGCCCCGCCACTCCTCATGGTACAGCACATCGGCGGTGTGGGTCTGCTGTTTCAGGCGTTTGTCCACCGATTGCTCAGTGTAGCCGATCTTCGTCCAGCCGTTGTGCCGGGCAATTTCCGGGGTGGTATAGGCGTAGATCATAGGCACCACCTGCCGGGCAGTGCGCAGGGTTATGCCAGCCATTATGCCATCTCCTTTTTCTTTCTAAGATTATTTATTGTATCTTCAATATGCTTAATTTCTGCTGGCTTCAACCCTACTAATTGATAGAGCTGATTATCCAATGGCGCAGAAAAATCTATAATAGGATTATTTTCCGTATAATCCATCAAATCTGGAACACGCTTTCCCAACGATGTTAGTGCTTCATCCGTCATCAGGAACATAAATCTGACCAAATATGTCCGTGCATAGTTATAAAAGTCAACTGCTTCCTGTTTTGTTGTAAAAGAACTCAACGCAACTCTAGCACGCCCAAAAGCTGAATGGTTATCTATAATTTCGATTTGGTTATCTCGTTTTTGACCTCCCGCATTGGCACTTGAAACTACAACTTGCCACTCATCAATATACTTCACACTAGTCGAAACAACATTTCTATCTGCAACAAACCATTTTGCTCGACCTTTCTTTCCGGCTTTGTCATTTGTGAACAGTTTAATCTCATGCGAAAAATCAACATCAGCATCCGAAACATATTCTCGAACCTTATTCGGATTACTCTCGACAAAATCGCTTTCTATTCCAAAAAGCTTCTGTGACAGAATTTTACCGTGTAAGTAATCCAGCTTATTATCATTTACAAATTGCTCAACCTTATTTACAATAACCGCATCACTTGGATTCAAAGGAATCAGTGTTTCTCCCGGGTTATCCATTTCAAGGCTGACACACTCACCATTGTTATGATATACATAATCAAATCTAGGTGTTTGTTTTTCCTTTTCTTTCAGAACAATAGAAACGCCATCAGCAATTGCGACTGGTCCCGGAAACACTTCTTTTGAATTTGGATAAAAGTCTATTCGCCGCAATGTTACATCGTTGATTTGTTTCAATCCAAAATCTGCCATACCTTTTCCCGAACGGTGAATCCATCGAGAACCCGGATAGATTAACACACTTGCTTTAGTGGCTATTTTATCAGCTTCAATCTGAAAGTATTGAAAAATACTTTTTGAACGAACCTGTCCGTTTGTTTTTGGAACAACAGATGTTGTTTGCTCTTGATACGGCGGGTTTCCGATGACATAATCAAACTTCATGCTGGTACTCCCTTCCTGAATGGTTTCAAAGTTCTGGGCGGTTCCATGGCTGCCCTTGCGCCAGTTTTTCACTTTACAGGATACCGTAGGCGGCTGCAGCTCTGCCGCCCCGAACATAGAAAAGAGGTCAAGCTGTTCTGTCTCCGGCTGGGGCTTGCCACCGGGCACAGACAGGTGCAAGCCGTCCATTTGCCACAGGTTCCAGCTGATGATGGTGGCAATAGGCTGTAACTCTTCTTTTGTGGGTTTGCGCTGCCAGCGAGCTTGCAGATGCTCTGCATAGGTCAGCAGCAGGTTGACCCGTGCCAGCAAAAGGTTATCGCCCTGATACTCGTAGCCGTAGGTGGACTGCACCGCATGGGTGGCATATTTACGCCACTCGTCCTCTGTGGCGGCGTTCTCGCTTACCACCCGCAGCTTGCGGTCCAGAATGCCAATGCGCCGGGCTACCGGGATCATCTCGCCGGTGGCGGCATCGTAGCGGGACGCCAGAAAGGGGGCTTCGCCGCAGGTCACCTCCAAGCGGCGGCTCTGCACATACTGCACCCATGCCGGGATCCTGCCCTTGCAAACCGGGAACTGCACCGGCGTTTCCACCGTATTCCAGCCTTGGGGCAACTCCACCGTGAACTGCCCGGCGCTCTCCTCTGCCCCAAGCCCACGGAACCAGTCGGCATCCAGTGCGTTGTTCATCTTGTTGCAGACCCATGCGGGGCTGAACACCTCGCCTTTTTTGCGGGTGCGCTGCTGCTGGGTGTCGGTCTGCTTCATCATCCGGGGCAGCACCACCTCGTAGTGGGTCAGCCCAAGCTGCTGGGTGGTGATCTGAGATCTATCCGTCACCGGCTCGTACATCACCGTTTGCAGTTCCTCCGGCGGGTCGGTGGCCCAGATGATGTTTTTACCGGTGGATTTATCTTTTAGTAGCGTATCCAGCACCGCCTGCACTTCCGGTGCGTGAAAGTCGATCAGTTGTTCCAACGGGGATTTCCTCGCTTTGCCTTAGCGTTGCGGCGGAAGTAGTATTTTTGTACTAGTTCCGCCTTATACTAGCATTATAGCTACTTGTTTGCATCGTGTCCAGCATTTTAAGTGCGTCTTTCGTCAAAAACTAGTAGAATTCCCTATACTAGTAACAGGAAAGGTGGTATTGATAATGCTTGGAGAGCGACTGGCAGAGATTCGAAAGAACTATCATGACACCCAAAAGAGCCTTGCGGACAAGCTGGGGCTTACCGTTTGGGCTGTCAGCGCTTGGGAGCAGGGACGCAATTCGCCGCCCAGCGATGTGTTGCTTGCCATCTGCAAGCTCTACGGCACCTCCGCCGACTACCTGCTGGGCCTGACCGACATCGACCCCTCAGACGAGGCCCGCAAACAGCGCCAGCGCCTGACCGAAGAAGAACAGAACGAGATGCACCGCTACGAAGAATATCTGTTGTGGAAACGCAAAAAATAAGCCGCCCAGCGAGACCGTAAGGTCGCTGGGCGGCTGTTGTTTTGTTATGGAATTATTTTGCGGCATCCTTAAAATTATTCATCAACTTTGAAAAATAATCCATTTCTTCCTCAAAGTGAGGATTACTATCAATAGCGAGATCCTTATAGATGGCAGGAATATTTTTTCGAGAGTTTTCTGCTCTGCTGGACTTGAGAATCTCGTCCAGAATCTGCTGTTCCGTTTCTTTATTATGTTGGTGAAGGTACAGAAGTATCTCGAATTCACGAATTGTCATAATAAAACAGGAAGAATCCGAACCTAATATTTTGTGCGCAGCTTCTTCTACTATGGCCGAATTAGAAAACTGGTCATACAAGAGAATAATTTTTATAATAGGATTCTTGCTCGAAACTGATAATCGAACATAACTACTATTTAATTGCTTATACGCTTTTGAGATTGTGCGTTCAAAGAAAATATCGGCATTGTGTAAATTGGGAATCTGCTGCTTTACATCAAGACCAATCAGAGCAGATTTGGATTCTACAAGAAGCGTTAAGCTTCCTAGATCGAATGTGAAATCTGCTGACTTTCGGGAACCAGTAGACAGTGTAGTCCATTCAGATGGTTTACAATATTTTGAGGCAATATCTTTTATATAATCCTCAAAAAGGCATCCGAAGGTATTTACAAAGACTTGTGTTCCTTGCTTGCAGTAATAATTGCGCACAAGCCAATAAAGACCATTTCCAAGCAGCATTGCCACAGGAAAAATACTTGAAGCAAAATATTCTCCCGTCCTTTGGGTTTTAATGAATGGTTTTGAATACAAGAGCTGCTTTTTTAGAGAAGAAGTACGCAAATTTTGATAGGTGCACGAATAATATTTAATAAAATTGGAAAGATTCTCAACAGTAAGGACTGCACTGTTCACATTACTATATAATTCTTCCGGAGCAGACAAAGGATCCGGATGCTGACAGCACAACCAAAAAACAGTTACCAGAATTAAAACATAATCATTGACAGGAATTCCAAAAATCTCGCGCACAATAGCGTCAGTATCAATTATAGACCGATGTTCAAAATTTTCCGCCGCAAAAAGAATATAATAATCACGGCTGAATTTTTCAAATAGCCAATATAGATTTTCATATGCAAATTGTTCAGCTGTCATTCCCATCAAGGTACGAAATACGCCATCGGCATCTACATTTTGAAAAATCCCCTCTTTTGCAGAGCGCTCGTTGTCATAGTCGCGATATAAGTCGACTAGAACTTCAATTGGGACTTTTTTTGAGGAACGACGATAATCGTTGCTTTCTTTTATAGATAGAAACTCCATGTCAAGAATATCCCAAGCAGTCAATGTAACGGTTAGAATCTTTCTCTGACCATTGTGTATAACTGGAATAGTTACAGGCATTAAACACTCATTTTTTCTAAACATATCTATAGATTTTTCCGAAAGACAATAAATAAGTCCATCCGTTGGAATTTTCTTGATTTCAGAAATAAAATCCTTCATAAGGCACTCCATATTATTAAGCGATTTTCTTCTAATACAAAGTTTATAGCGGTCATTTCCATAAACATCACTCAATCTTTCTGTTTGCTTCCTCTTCCACCATCATAAATCGATCAAAATCGCTCTCATACAAACGGTCCTGCACGACACGATACTTCTCATATTCCGTTTCCGCATGAAGCTTCGCCTGTTCTGCGCTGATTTTTCCGGGACCGGTCATCAGCTCGTTGCCGTTGAACTCCAAAAAGCCGTCCAGACGCTTTGCCCAGTCCTCCATGCTCATGGGGATTTTCCGTTCTGCCTGCAATTCGGCATAATCCAGATAGAGCGACACGATGCGTTCCAGATAGTTCATTTCCTCTTTGCTCAGGTAGTTTTTGGCCACCGTCACATCTGCTTTCAGGATTTTTCCGTCCGGGGCATTCTCCCAAGTGGTAAGCCCCATGTGTTCCTTGTTGGCATCGGCCCGCTCATAGATCAGCTCTGCCGCCGTGTGGCGATGCACGGCATAGTGCATCTTGTTCTGGACGGTCTGGAAGAACAGCCGGGTCGTCTTGGCATCCTTGTCGTAATCGAACGCCGTAGCATACAGGTCTGTCACCTTCTGGTAGAACTTGCGCTCCGACAGGTGAATCTCCCGGATCTGCTGCAGTTGCCGCTCGAAGAATCCACCAGCGGGTTCATCATTTTTTAATTCTCCCGGACACAAAAATCGGCACCCGCTTTTCAGCGAGTGCCGATTTTGTTACCCTATAGTGCGCTTTGATTTTTGGCGTAAGTGGCGTAAGTTTGGCGTAAATCCGCTTTTGCGCGCTCCAAAAATCAAGGATTCATGCGGTTTTTGGGCAGTTATTAGTACATGCCGCCCATGTCACCGCCGGCAGGTGCGGCGGGAGCCGGGGGTTCCGGCAGGTCAGCCACAAGGCTCTCGGTGGTCAGCACCATCTCAGCGACGGAAGCTGCATTCTCCAGAGCGGAACGGGTGACCTTGGTCGGGTCCACGATGCCAGCGGCGATCATATCCTCGACAAAGACCTCGTTCTGGGCATCGAAGCCGTAGTTGGGCTTGTTGGCAGAGATGATCTTGTCGATGATGACACTGCCCTCCAGACCGGCGTTCTTGGCGATCTGGCGCAGAGGAGCCTCCAGAGCCTTCAGCACGATCTTGGCACCGGTGCGCTCGTCACCCTCCAGCGTGTCGCACAGAGCGCGCACAGCGGGGATAGCATTGATGGGAGCGGTACCGCCGCCGGCCACAACACCTTCCTGCACAGCTGCCTTAGTAGCGTTCAGGGCATCCTCAATGCGCAGCTTCTTATCCTTCATCTCGACTTCGGTAGCAGCACCGACCTTGATGACAGCCACGCCGCCGGCCAACTTAGCCAGACGCTCCTGCAGCTTCTCGCGGTCAAAGTCGCTGGTAGCGGCCTCGATCTGGCTGCGGATCTGGGCAATGCGGGCTGCAATAGCGTCCTTGTCGCCAGCGCCGCCCACGATGGTGGTGTTCTCCTTGGTCACCTTCACCTGACGGGCATGACCCAGCATCTGGACGGTTGCGTCCTTCAGCTCATAGCCCAGATCAGAGGAGATCACGGTGCCGCCGGTCAGGGTAGCGATATCCTGCAGCATCTCCTTGCGGCGGTCGCCGAAGCCGGGAGCCTTGACAGCCACGACGTTCAGGGTGCCGCGCAGACGGTTGACGATCAGGGTGGACAAAGCCTCGCCCTCGATATCCTCAGCCACGATCAGCAGCTTCATGCCATTCTGCATCACCTGCTCCAGCAGGGGCACCAGATCCTGAATGACGCTGATCTTCTTATCGGTGATCAGGATAGCAGCGTTGTCCAGATCAGCCACCATCTTGTCAGTATCGGTGACCATATAGGGGGTCAGGTAGCCGCGGTCGAACTGCATACCTTCCACGATCTCGTTGTAGGTCTCAGCGGTGGTCTTGTTCTCCTCGATGGTGATAACGCCGTCAGAGGTGACCTTCTCCATAGCCTCAGCGATCAGACGGCCGATCTCGGGATCACCGGCAGAGATGGTGCCGACGCGGGCGATATCGTTGCTGTCCTTCACCTTCTGGCTGTGTGCCTTGATGGTCTCCACAGCGGTGGTAACGGCCTTGCTCATGCCGCGGCGGATATCCATGGGATTTGCACCGGCGGTAACGTTCTTCATGCCCTCGTTGACCATGGCCTGTGCCAGCACGGTAGCGGTGGTGGTGCCATCGCCTGCGGCATCGTTGGTCTTGGTTGCGACCTCACGCACCAGCTGTGCGCCCATGTTCTCGAACTCGTCCTTCAGTTCGATCTCCTTTGCGATGGTCACGCCATCGTTAGTGATGACCGGTGCGCCGAACTTTTTGCCCAGCACCACGTTGCGGCCCTTGGGGCCGAGGGTGATCTTAACGGTGTTAGCCAGGGTATCAATACCGGCACACAGTGCCTTACGGGCGTCCTCGCCCTGCTTGATCTGCTTTGCCATAATACATCGCTCCTTTATAATATAAGCTCAATTGAAAAGGGAAAATCAGTTTCAGTCTTCCACAACAGCCAGAATGTCGCTCTGGCGCACGATGGTGCACTCTTCACCGTCCACCTTGACCTCGGTGCCGGAGTACTTGCTGGTGAGAACCTTGTCTCCGACCTTAACGGTCATCTTGACGTCCTTGCCGTCCACGACACCGCCGGGGCCAACTGCGATGACCTGTGCCACCTGCGGCTTCTCTTTTGCGCTGCCGGTCAGGATCAGGCCGCCCTTGGTGGTCTCCTCGACTTCAACAGTCTTAATGACAACACGGTCTGCAAGAGGAATAATTTTCATAATTCTTGCCCTCCAATTATATTGAATTTATTTGAAACTTTGTCGCGTCCTGCGGGGGCTTCGTGTGTGCTCCGCAGTGGTTTAGCACTCCTTTTCTCTGAGTGCTAAGTGTATTGTACTCATCTTGCCCTGAAAAATCAAGGGGTTTTGCAATTTTTCTTTGTTAAGAATTTATGACGGCCGCATATCACACCTTGCTACGCAAAAAAGACGCAGCCGCTGCACAATTTTTGCACAGCGGCTGCGTTCTGTTCCGATGGTAGGATCCACGGCAGCGCTCTTTACCTTACGCCTGCTTTTTTGGCGGTAAAGCGCTGGTAAGCGGGCTGCGGCAGCAGCACGCGGCCCGCCAGCGGCTGCACCTGTACCGACACCTGCTTGCAGGGGGCGCACTCGCCATCCACGGTGGCAATGATGGGTCCACGGCCATCTGCTGCCCGCAGACTGACCGATTTTGCGCGGCGGTAGATAAAGTAGGGCTTTGCAGCCTCGGTGAGCTGACCGTTTTGAAAGTGCTGGCCGTTTTTGTACAGCATCAGCAGCTTTGCAATGACCCGGCGGCTGACCTTGCGCACGATGAACACATCCAGCCAGCCATCATTCGGTCGTGCCTCCGGCCCAGCCATAAAGCCGCCGCCGTAGGCGCGGCCGTTGCACACTGCGCACATCAGGCAATCCACGGTCAGCACCTCGCCGTCAATGACGTACTCCACCCTGCGGCCGATATGCCCGCACAGCTGCTGGACGATGGACAGCGCATAGGCTGCTTCGCCGCCGCACAGCGGAATGCGCCGGAACTTGGGGATACCGTAGGCCACCTGTGCGTCCAGACCGGCGGCGCAGATGGTGGCAGAAAGCCCCAGACTGGTGCGCATCAGGTCGATGGGCACTACCCCACCGGCCAGCTGGGCGTCCAGATCCAGAAACTCTTCTTTTGTACCGTAGGTGCGCAGAAAGTCGTTACCGCTGCCATAGGGCAGGCAGCCCACGGCGGTCTTATCAAAGCCGTGCGCGCCGGTGAGCGCCTCGTTGAAGGTGCCGTCACCACCGGCGGTAAAAATGCGCAGCTCCACCCCCGCCTTCTGAGCGGCAGCGGCGGCAGCGCGGGACAGTTCCCGGGCGTGGCCTGCGTGGGTGGTGACGCGGATGGTGTAATCCTCCGGGGCAAGCCCGGCACCGGCAGCAGCCGCCGCGATCTGCTGCGGCAGGGTGCGGGTACAGTCGGCCTTTCCGGCTGCGGGGTTCAGAAGAAACAGCGTGTGCATCGGGGTCCTCCCTGTTATAACTCTATTTCCTCTATAATAGTCGAAAACCGTTCCGGTTGCAAGCAAAAACGCTATTTTGCTATTTTCTTATAGGGTTACGGTCTCATCCTCTCGCAAAACGATGCTGCCATCGGCGGCGCAGTCTGCCGTCCAGTGCTGCCCTACGCAGGCAGTTCCGGCGGCAATACGGTTTGCAAGCGCCTGCTCCACTGCCCTGTCCACCTGACGGCGCAGCTCCCGCGCACCGTAGGCCGATTGCGCCCGGGCAGCCAGTGCCGCACCCACCTGCGGGGTGTGGCGCAGACGGTAGCCGCTGCGGGCGGCGCGCTGCTCCAGCTGGCAGAGCATTTTTTCTGCAATGGCGCAAAGGTTTTCCTCTGCCAATGGACGGAACACGATCACTTCGTCCAGCCGCCCCAGCAGCTCTGGCCGGAACCACTTTTTGGCCTCCTCCACGGCCTGTGCGGACTGCTTTTCAAACACTGCCTCTGCCCCGGCGGCAAAGCCCAGCGGCGCGTTCTGCCCCGCCAAAAACCGTGCGCCCAAGTTGGAGGTGAGCAGCACGATGGTGTTGCGGAAATCTGCCTTGCGCCCCATGGCATCGGTCAGCTGGCCGTCCTCCAAAATTTGCAACAGAATATTCTGGATATCCGGGTGTGCCTTTTCGATCTCGTCAAACAGCACCACGCTGTACGGGCGGCGGCGCACAGCCTCGGTCAGCTGCCCGCCCTCGTCGTGGCCAAGGTAGCCCGGCGGCGCACCCAGCAGCCGGGCGGCGGTGTGCTGCTCCTGATACTCCGACATATCAAATTTGAGCAGCGCCTTCTCGCTGCCGAACCAGCTGACCGCCAGTGCCCGCGCCAGTGCAGTCTTGCCCACGCCGGTAGGGCCTAAAAACAACATGGCACCGATGGGACGCCCCGGCTCGCCCAGACCGGTGCGGCTGCGCCGGATAGCTCCCGCCACCGCAGCCACTGCCCGTTGCTGGCCGACGATCTCCGCGTTCAGGCGGCTTTCCAGCTTGTCCAGACGCTCCCGCTCCTGCTCGCCCACCCGCTGGGCGGGCACGCCGCTGGCCGCTGCCACCACCCGGGCGATATCCTCCGGGCTGAGCACCGGCTGGGTGCGCTGCTCCTTTTCGGCTAGGATGCGCGCCGCCGCACAGGCTTCGTCCACAAGGTCGATGGCCTTGTCCGGCAGGCAGCGCCCGGGCAGATACCGCACCGAAAGCTCCACCGCCGCCTGCAAAGTCTGGGGCGGCAGGCGCACGTTATGGTATCGCTCGTAGCGGGGCGCAAGGCCGTTGAGGATCTCCACCGCCTGTGCGGGGGTAGGCTCCTCCACCTGCACCCTGCCAAAGCGGCGTTCCAGCGCGGCATCCTTCTGGATATGGGTGCGGAACTCCTGATTGGTGGTGGCGCCGATGAGTTGCAGCTCGCCCCGGGCAAGCACCGGCTTTAAGATGCTGGCGGCGTCGATAGCGCCCTCGGCGGCACCGGCACCCACGATGGTGTGGAACTCGTCGATGAACAGGATGGCGGTGCCGTCCCGCACCAGCTCTTCCAGCAGGTTTTTCAGTCGCTCCTCAAAATCGCCCCGGTACTTGGTGCCCGCCACCAAGCTTGCCATGTCCAGCGCCAGCAGCCGCCGCCCTTGCAGCGCTCTGGGCACCTGCCCGGCGGCAATGCGCAGCGCCAGACCCTCAGCCAGCGCCGTTTTTCCCACGCCCGGCTCGCCGATCAGACAGGGGTCGTTTTTCTGGCGGCGGCACAGGATCTCCACCATGCGGTCCAGCTCTGCTTCCCGGCAGAATACCGGGTCCAGCTCCCCTTCGGCGGCGCGGCGGGTCAAATCGCGGCAATATTTATCGCTGGCGCGGCTGCCCCGGGGAATGCTTGCCGACACCCGGGGCTGGGCGGGCAGCACGAACTGTCCGCTCAACTGGCGGCACTCCCGCACCGCCTCGGTGAGCGAAAGCCCCATCTCCGCCAGCAGCAGCCCGGCGGCGCAGCCGTCATCTTCCAGCATGGCGCAGAGCAGGTGCTCCGGCTCTGCCCGGCTGACGTGGGCGTTCTGCGCCCCAATGAGTGCGTAGTCCATGGTGCGGCGCAGGTCCGGTGCCATGGCCTGCCGGTTCAGCCGCTGTGCCGGGGCGCTGCGGCGCTGCGCCAGTTGGCGGCGCACCTCCGGCTCGGTGATGTTTTTCCGGGTGAGGAACTGCGCCGCAGCGCCCTGCTGCCGCAGCATTGCCAGCAAAAGGTGGCTGGTATCCGCCTGCTCACAGCCCAGATCCCCCGCCAGCTGCACCGCCTGCTGCAACAGCCGCGCCGCCGGGCGCGAAAAGCCCCGGTAGCCGCCCATACCCAGATTTTCCCAAATGCCCATGTGTCTGCTCCTTGCTGCATATAAAATCGTCTGCACTGGAAGTATAGCCCCAAAGGCGCAGAAAAAATCAGTCGTTTGTGTCGGGCGGCAGAAAAGTAAAAACCGATCCGCAGCGGTTGCCGGGGCGCGGGTGCGTCCGGCTGCTGCGGATCAGTTTTTGAGATTTTATCTTGCGGGGAACGTTATCAGAACGAACCGCCACCGCCGCCGTGGGTAGTGCCGCTGGAGGAGGTGTGGGTGGAGCTGCCGCCGGAATCGTTGGAGCTGGACTCCTTCGGCCGCTCGGTGCGGTGCACGTCACGGTACAGATACAGATCCCGCTGGTTGGTCAGCTTCATGCTGCCCTGCCGCACATAGCTGGTTGCATCCTGCTGCGGTGCTACGCTCTTGAGCTGACTCTTCATCACGCCGGTCACGATGAGTGCTGTCACCAGACCAATGACCAGTGCCAGACCCAGATACATAATAGAGAGGGGCTCATGCGGCATATTGTCTACATCGTAGGGGTGGCCTTCGCGGGCAGCGGTAACGTATGTGTCCGTCCACTGGATAAAGGTGCGGAAGGCAGCGGCATAATCGCCGTCTGCCATGTCGGGGGTCATCTGCTCGCCAAGGTACTGGATACCGGCATCCGTAAAGGCGGTAATGCCGTAGCCGCGGGTGGAGATATGCCATTTGCGGTCGCCTATGCTTACCAGCAGCAGCACGCCGTCCCGGTTTTCACCGTAGCCGAACTGGCAGTAGTCATAGGTGTCATCGGCGTATTTCTCCATGCTGGTGTAGCCCTCGTCTTCCAGCGAGTCGATGGTGGCAACGACCACATCAAAGCTCTGACGGACGCTCAGTTCCTCCAGCGAAGCTTCCAGCTCGTTGTCCTCATCCTCGGTCAGGACTTCTGCGCTGTCGTTCATACGGTAATACAGGTCAGCAAAGCCGTCTGCGGCAAAGGCCGGTACAGCCAGCGCCAGCAAAAGCACCAGTGCGGCCAGCGCAGCACAGAGGGAGCGCAGTCGGGTAGCAGTGTTTTTCATCTTCCGTCCCTCCTTTACAGAATCCCGGCCAGCCACAGCAGCCACATCACCGCATAGGATGCGGCACCAACGGCTGCGGTAAGGCCCAGCGTCCACTTGCGGGCGGCGGCCTTATCTACCGGCAGGTCACCCACGAACTTACCCGTCTGGCCATTCATGGCAAAAATGTAGTTGTTGCCGCGCCAGCTGGTGCTCAGCAGCCAGACCGGGAACAGGGCATATTTTGCCTTGCCGCCGTGCAGCTGGATGCTGCTGTTCTCCATTTTCACGGAGTCGTAGCCGGTAACGGTCTGGGTAAAGGCGTCCTCGGTGGACTGACGAACGCGCTCGTTGGCGCGCTGGATGCTCTTTTGGGCATCTACATCGTACTTATCGGCCACATAGCCCGCCAGATACGCCGTATTGAAGGGCACGGCGTCCTGCATGGCAAAGGGCTCGATAGATTCCATCAGGTCATCTGCCATCTTGGAGGAGCCGTCCACCGGAACTGCGTCAAAGCCCAGCACGCCGTCCCGGCGCACAGAGTAGTAGCTGGTCTCGGTATAATCGTAGTCGTCATCCGACCAAAAGCGGGTGCGGGTGGCGGTAAAGCGCAGCTGGGCGTCGGCATCGCTGTCGTACAGCCAGAAAGGCACATACACGCCCTTGATCTCGTCGATATGGTTCTGGCTGCGGAACACCTTGGGCAGCAGGGTCTTGCCCTTGAGGTGCTCCTGCAATTTGGCCTTGGCGGCCTTTTTGTCCAGCTTGAAGGGGATGATGAGGTCGGGGCGCAGGTCTCCGGCAAACTGTCCGGTCAGAACGATGGGGTTGCCGCAGAAGGGGCAGGCGGAGGCAGCCATGGTGTCGTCGCCCACGATCTCGCCGCCGCAGCTCTTACAGACGTAAGTATGCAGACCGGCGGTCTCGCCCTCTGCCCAGCTGCCGCCGGGGGTGGCCCAGTTCATCTCGCTGGGCTTTTGGTCTTTCAGGTCCTCATCGTAGCCCTTCAGCGTGTCCACCTCAAACTCGGTGTCGCAGTAGGGGCATTTCATCTTCTGGGTGGTGCTGTCAAATTTGATGGCACCATCACAGCAGGGGCACTTATATTCCAGCATTCCTGCCATAGCGTTTCCTCCTATTATAACTGCGGGGCAGGAGCGGCTTTTTTCTTTCCTGCCCCGCAGTGTGTTCAGTTATTGTGCAGCGGGCTGTGCGCCGGGCTTAGCTGCGGTCATTGTCGTCAAAGGGGTCGCCGCACTCCGGGCAGAACTTGGGCGGGTGTGCGGGGTCGGCCGGTTCCCAGCCGCACTTGTCGCACTTATACTTGGGGGTACCGGCGGGCTTGGGTTTGCCGCACTCGGAGCAGAACTTGCCCTTGTTCACTGCACCGCAGCTGCAAATCCAGCCTTCTGCTGCCGCCGGGCGGGGCTTGCCGCACTCCGGGCAGAATTTGCCGGTAACGGTAGCACCGCAGCTGCAAGTCCAGCTGTCGGCAGCGGGCTTCGGCTCCGGCTTTTTGCTGCCGCATTCCGGGCAGAACTTGCCGGTAACGGTAGCGCCGCAGCTGCACTTCCAGCTGTCGGCGGCAGAAGTCTGCTGCTGAGGTGCTGCGGGCTGCTGACCCATGGCAAACAGGTTCTGGGCGTTCATGCCGCCCATGCCGCCTGCACCGGCTGCCATGCCCATGCCCATAAAGCCGGTCATAGCACCGGCGGTGTTCCCGGCGGCGGTCTTCATGGCATCGATCTGGCCGCCCACCAGACGAGCTGCGGCGGTGGTGGGGTCGGTGGTCATGGCGTTCTCTTCCCACTCGGTGATCTTCTTCTGCTGCTCCTCCGGGATGGACAGAGAATTGATGTTGAAGGAGAATACCTCAATGCCGCGCTTCTTGCGCCAGACATTGGACAGCTGCTCGTTCAGGGCGTCCGAGATCTCCAGCGTGTGGGCAGGGATCTCGTAATACTGCACCTTGTTGGCGGAAAGAGTGGCCAGAGCAGGCTGCAAAGCGTTCATCAGCTCGCTCTTCAGGCGGGGAGCCAGCTCCGAGGCATCGTACTGGTTGGAGACGTTGCTGCACACGTTGGTGTAGAACAGCAGCGGGTCGCAGATGCGGTAGGTAAAGCTGCCGTTGCAGCGCAGATTGACCGAGAGCTTATAGCCCCGCTCCTCGCTGACCACCACCCGGAACGGGATGGGCGTTGCGGTGCCGTACAGGATCTCGCCCAGCTCCTTGGTGTTGATGTAGTACACGCGCTGATCCTTGCCGGTGTCGCCGCCGTAGGTAAAGCGCTTGGCTACGGTCTGGAAGGTAGCAGCCAGACTATCGCCGAAGTTGCCGGTGAACACGCTGGGCTCGGTGGATGCGTCAAAGGTGAATTCGCCCGGCTCGGCGCACACCTCCACCACCTTGCCCTGCTCCACGATGAGCATACACTGACCGTCTGCCACGGCGATGCCGCTGCCGTTGGTGATAATGTTGTCCTCGCCGTTGTTGGAGCTGCGGCGGGAGGTGCGCTTCTGACCCTTGACCATCAGCACGTCTTTGTCCAGAGAATCGCAATAGAAAAATTCCTTCCACTGGTCTGCAAGCGTTCCACCCAGTGCGCCCATACCTGCTTTGATCAAACCCATAGTAATTTCCTCCTGTACATTTTATTGTTTTGCTTTCTTCTTTTTTATCAAGCAGAACGATTTCATTCGCGAAAAGCTTCTGCCTGCTCAGGGGTAAGGGTAAGACAATTGATACCATAATCATACAGCAATAAAGCGCTGAGCGCAAGGTATTTCTAACCGTTGCCGCCTGCCTTTGCAGCTTCTTTCACAAAAAAGAACACCGGAGCGTCCATAGAAGCTCCGGTGTTCCGAAATCATTATTTGCCTGTCCCCTGCCGCAAACGGCTCAGAACCGCCGCCATGTATCCGGCATGAACAGCACCAGCATGGGGAAGATCTCCAGACGACCGGCCAGCATATCGAAAATCAGCACCAGCTTTGCGGGGTCTGCAAAGCAGCCGAAGTTCTGCATAGGGCCTACCTTGACAAGACCCGGGCCGATGTTGTTCAGGGTAGCCGCCACGGCGGTAAAGTTCGTTGCCATATCAAAGCCGTTCAGGCTGATAAGGAAGAAGGAGCCCGCAAAAATAAAGATATACGCCGCCACAAACACATTAGTGGTGCGGATGGTCTCGTGGTTGATGAGTTTGCCGTCCATGCGGGCGGGCGCTACCACCTGCGGGTGCAGGGCGGTCTTGAGCTCCTTGGCCAGGGTCTTACCCAGAATGAGGAAACGGCTCACCTTGATGCCGCCGCCGGTGCTGCCCGCACAGGCACCAATAAACATGAGCATGACCAGAATCTCTTTGGAGAGGGTCGGCCACAGGTCAAAGTCACAGCTGGAGAAGCCGGTGGTGGTGATGATGGAGCCCACCTGAAAAGCGGCCTGCCGCAGCGCCTCGCCAAAGCTGTTGTACATACTATAAATATTGGCAGTGATAATGCCCACTGCCACTGCGATGACCACAAAGTAGCCCCGCACCTCCTCGCTGGCAGCAGCGCGGCGGAACTTGCGCATGAGCAGCAGGAAGTAGGCGTTGAAGTTGACGCCGAACAGGATCATTAAGATGGTCACGACCCACTGGATGTAGGGCGAAAAGCTGGCAAAGCTGTCGTTGCGGAAGCCGAAACCGCCGGTGCCCGCCGTACCAAAGGCGGTGAGCATGGCTTCGAACAGGGGCATTCCGCCAAGCAGCAGGAACACCAGTTCCAGCATGGTAAGGGCAAAGTAGATGCCGTACAGAATTTTAGCGGTGGACTGCACCTTGGGCACCAGCTTGTCCACCTGCGGGCCGGGGCTTTCCGCCTTCATCAGGTTGACGTGAGAGCCGCCGGTCAGCGGCAGCAGCGAGAGCAGAAACACCAGGACACCCATGCCGCCGATCCAGTGGGTAAAACTGCGCCAGAACAGAATACCGTTGGGCAGCCCCTCCACGGCAGGCAGGATGCTGGCACCGGTGGTGGTAAAGCCGGAGACCGTCTCAAACAGGGCATCCACAGGGTTCGGGATGCAGCCGGTGAGCACAAAGGGCACCGCGCCCATCACCGAGATGAACACCCAGCACAGCGAGGTAGCCGCAAAGCCTTCGCGCATATAGAACACCTTACTGCGGGGCTTGATGGTGTGCAGGGCGTAGCCGATGCCGGCGCTGACGGCAGCTGTGAGCAGAAACACACCCAGCACCATCCACTCGCCATACACTAAGCTGGCGGCGGCGGGCAGCAGCAGCAGTGCGCCCTCGATCATCAGCACATAGCCCAGCAGACGGAAAACGATCGCATAATTCATAGTCCGCCTCCGTCAGTGCTCCACGATATCGCGCAGGTCGTGCAGACCATGCTCCAGCGTGACCACGATGACGTTGTCGCCCACCTGGATCTGGTCGCCGCCGCGGGGGATCAAAATCTTGCTGCCGCGGGTAATGCAGCACAGCAGCAGGTTCTTTTTCAGGTGCAGCTGGCTCAGGGGCACACCGGTAGCAGCGCTCTCCTCGTGCACTGTAAATTCCAGCGCCTCCACGCGGTCGTCAAGAATGCGGTACAGGGTCTTGATGTTGCTGCCCGCCTCGTTTTGCAGGGCACGGACGTACTGCACGATGTAGTCACAGGTCATGTACTTGGGGTAGACCACGCTGCCCAGATCCAGCCCGGCCAGAATATCGTCAAATTCCAGACGGTTGACCTTGGTCACCAGCTTGCCGTTGGAGTGCTTTTTGGCAAACAGGGTCAGCAGCACGTTCTCTTCGTCGATGTTGGTCAGCGCCACAAAGGCCTCGGTAGATTCCAGACCCTCGGAAAGCAGAAACTCGCGGTTGGAGCCGTCCTCATTTAAAATCTGCGCACCGGGCAGCTGCTCTGCCAGTTCTACGCAGCGGGCTGCATCCCGCTCCACGATACGCACCCGCACATGGTTTTCCAGCAGCTCCTGACTGAGGTAGTAGGCAATGGCACCGCCGCCCACGATCAGGGCGTTGCGCACCGGCTGCACCGGCAGATGCAGCTGCTGGAAGAAGGCGTGCGCCTTTTCCTGCGTGGCAAGGAAGGTGACCTGATCGCCCTTTTGCAGCACGAAGTTACCGTTGGGGATGATGACCCCTCCCTCACGCTCCACCGCGCACACCAGAATATCGCTCTTGAGCCGGGTGGGAATCTCGCGAATGGCTATGCCGTCCAGTGCATCGGGCAGCGCAAACTTGATCAGCCGCACACGGCCGTCCGCAAAGGTATCGATCTTGCTGGCACCGGGGAACCGCAGCAGATGGGAGATCTCCTTTGCCGCTGCCATTTCCGGGTTGATGATGGCGGAAATGCCGATCTGCTTCTTGATAAAGTCCAGCTCATGGCTGTAAGACGGGTTGCGCACACGGGCAATGCCGTGGCAGTGACCCGCCTTTTTGGCAAACATGCAGCAAAGCAGGTTCAGTTCGTCCGAGCCGGTGACCGCGATGAACACGTCCGCATCCTCAATGCCCGCCTCGGACAGGGTGGTGATGGACGAGCCATTGCCCACGATGCCCAGCACGTCGTAGCTTTCGGTCAGGTGCTCCACGCGCGCTTTGTTGGTGTCCACCACAGTCACGTTGTGGCCTTCCTCGCTGAGCTGGCGTGCCAGAGCCGTACCTACCTTGCCGCCGCCCACCAGAATGATCTTCATAACAAGTCCTTTCTCCTTTGGCAGCCCCTTTTCCCGGGGCATACAAGTACAGTATAGTATACCATATCCCGCCGCAAAGTTCTACCGTTTGTCCCGCAAATACAGCGATTTGCTTAAAAAGCGGCAGTTCCTTTGCGCAAAGGGCCAATTTGCAGCGTGGAAACGCAAAAAGGGGCTGCCGCACAGCTTTTGTGCAGCAACCCCTTGGAGGTTCTATAAGATTCAGTACCGCTCTACGCCGTCCTTGGTGACAAGGGCGTACACCAGCGGGGCTTCCTCCGGCTTTTCCGCGCCGTACACAAGGCCGCTGCGGTACTCGGCGGCGGCAGCTTCAAACTTGTCCGCTGCGCCGTAAAAAGTAGCAAGGCTTTCGCCCTTATGGACATAGTCGCCGCGCTTTTTGTGCAGGGTGATACCGGCGGCAAAGTCCAGCGGGTCACCCTTTTTCTGGCGGCCTGCGCCCAGCAGCACACTGGCAGAGCCGATCTTTTCGGCATCGTTTGCCACAATGTAGCCGTCCTGCTCGGCCAGCAGCTCATAGCTGGCGGCGGGCTGTGCAAACAGGCTGTAATCATCCAGTACCCGGATGTCGCCGCCCTGTGCGGCAAACATTTCCTTGCACTTGGCAAAGGCAGAACCGTCCGCAATTGCAGCCTCGGCCATAGCGCGGCAGTGGGCGGCATCGCCCTTGCCTGCCAGCACCAGCATGTTGGCTGCCAATTGCAGGCACACCTCGGTCAGGTCTGCCGGGCCGTGGCCTTTGAGCACGTCCATGCTCTCCATCACTTCCAGACTGTTGCCGATGTTGTGCCCCAACGGGGTGTCCATATCGGTGATCATGGCGGCTACCCGGCGGCCATGGTGGGTACCGATGGCAACCATCAGCTGCGCCAGCTCAATGCTCTGGTCCACGGTTTTCATAAAGGCACCGGTGCCGGTGGTGACGTCCAGCAGAATGGCGTCTGAGCCGGAGGCCAGCTTTTTGGACATGATGCTGGAGGCAATCAGCGGAATACAGCTGACGGTGGCGGTAACGTCCCGCAGGGCGTACATTCTTTTATCTGCCACCGCAATGCCCTCGCTCTGACCGATGACCGACAGGCCGATCCGGTTCACCTGTGCAAAAAATTCCTCCTGAGAGAGGGCGGTCTTTGTGCCGGGCACGCTCTCCATCTTATCAATGGTGCCGCCGGTGTGTCCCAGACCCCGGCCGCTCATTTTGGCGATCTTCACCCCGCAGGCCGCCACGATGGGCGCGATGACCAGCGTGGTCTTATCGCCCACACCGCCGGTGGAGTGCTTGTCCACCTTGATGCCCGGAATGGGCGAAAGGTCTACCATCACGCCGCTGTGCGCCATTACATCGGTCAGCTCGGCGGTCTCCTCGTTGGTCATGCCGCGCAGGTACACGGCCATCATCCATGCGGCCATCTGGTAGTCGGTCACATCCCCGCAGACAAAGCCGTTGACAATGGCCTCCAGTTCCTCCCGGGTGTGGGTGCCGCCATCCCGCTTTTTTGCGATCAGATCATAAATACGCATCGTTTTACGCTCCTGTTCTTATTGCTTTTGGGGCGTTTTATGCCCGGATCTCCTGCCATACGCTCTGGCCGTCCAGCGTGGAAGCGTCCACATCCAGATACTCGCAGATGGTCTTTGCGATGGTTCCGAAGCACAGCTTTGTGCCCAGATCCGTACCCGCCTTTACGCCCTTGCCGCAGACCAGATACGGCACATACTCGCGGGTATGGTCGGTGGTCTTGGTGTAGGAGGGGTCACAGCCGTGGTCGGCGGTGATCATGAGCAGGTCGCCCTCCCGCATCCCCGGCAGGAAGTCGTCCAGAAAACGGTCGAACTCCGTAGCGGCGGCAGCGTAGCCTGCCACGTCACGGCGGTGGCCGTAGAGCATATCAAAATCCACCAGATTCACGAAGGCAAGGCCTTCAAAATCCCGGGTCTGCAAAGCCTTGGTAAAGGCGATGCCATTGGTGTTGCCGGTGGTCTTGATCTTCTCAGTCACACCCTCGCCGTCAAAGATATCGTAGATCTTGCCCACGGCGATCACGTCCTTACCGGCATCCTTCAGCAGATCCAGCATAGTAGCGCGGGGCGGCTTCAGGCTCAGGTCGTGGCGGTTGGTGGTGCGGTAGAAGGTATCCGCGCTGTTGCCAAGGAAGGGGCGGGCGATCACACGTCCCACGCCGTATTTGCCCTTGAGCATTTCCCGGGCGATCTCGCAGTAACGGTACAGCTCCTGCACCGGCACAAGCTCCTCGTTGGCAGCGACCTGAAAAACACTGTCGGCGCTGGTGTAGACGATGAGGGCGTTTTCCCGCATGGCCTGCTCGCCGTAGTCCTTCAGTACCTGCGTGCCGGAATAGGGCTTGTTGCATAGCACCTTGTGGCCGGTCTTTTGCTCATACTCCCGGATCAGCTCCTCCGGGAAGCCCTCGGGGAAGGTGGGCAGCGGCTCCGGGCTGACCACACCGGCGATCTCCCAGTGGCCGATGGTGGTATCCTTGCCCATGCTCTGCTCCTGCAGGCGGGCAAAGGCCGCCGCCGGGACATCCGTCTTTTCCCCTGCGGTCACGCCGTCAATGTTGAACAAACCCAGCTTGCGCAGATTGGGACAGTTGAAATTGGGGTGGTTCGCAATGGCACCCAAGGTGTTGGTGCCTGCATCGCCGAAGGCGGCGGCGTCCGGCTCTGCGCCGATGCCAAAGCTGTCCAGCACGATCAGAAAAACACGTTTTTCCATAGTGGTCACTCCATTTCTCCGGGACGCGTCCCGGAACAGTACTACTTTATTATTCTTATTATAAGCAAAAAACCCCTCGGATGCAAGAGGAAGCGGCCTTGTGCGCTCTAATCAGTTTTTACGTTTTGCAGCAGTTTTCCCCTGTCAGACAGCACGCAGAAAGCTGCGCCGTATCGTTAAGTTTTCCACAATCCCTCTTACAAACATAAACAGATGTAAAAACTTGTATTCAAGCAAAAATCCCTCTTGCTCTCTTGCACCGGAATGATTATAATAATAGGTGGTAGAGTTTTGGGTTTTCCCGCTCTGCCACATAAATCGACCCGCTGTACCGGGAGTTTTTGCTCCCCTTTGTCATACACAGCAGCCTGCAGGGATGCTGTGCCGGATATAGGTAAGAGAGAGTTGACGGAGGTATATTGCATGAGAAAGACGAAAATTATTTGCACCCTTGGCCCTTCCACCGATAAGGAAGGCGTGCTGCGCGATCTGATCGCCAACGGCATGAACGTGGCCCGCTTCAATTTTTCCCACGGTTCCCACGAGGAGCATCTGGGTCGCCTTGAAAAGCTGAAGGCTCTGCGCGAGGAGCTGGGTAAGCCCGTGGCCGCACTGCTGGACACCAAGGGTCCCGAGATCCGCCTGAAGGACTTCAAGAACGGCGTTGAGAATCTGGTTGCAGGCCAGACCTTTACCTTGACTACCCGCGATGTGGAGGGCACCAACGAGATCTGCTCCATCACCTACAAGGATCTGCCCATGGACGTGGAGCCGAACGGCATCATCATGCTGGACGACGGTCTGATCAAGCTGCAGATCCAGACCGTGAACGACACCGACATCGTCTGCACCGTGCTGAACAACGGCAAGATCAAGAACAAGAAGGGCGTCAACGTGCCCGGCGTGCATCTGTCCATGCCGTATATGAGCCAGCGCGATAAGGACGATATCATCTTCGGCATCGAGCAGGGCTACGATTTCATCGCCGCCTCCTTTGTGCGCACCGCACAGGACGTGTACGATATCCGCAACCTGCTGAACCAGTACGATTCTAATATCCGCATCATTGCAAAGATCGAGAACCGCGAGGGCGTGAACAACATTGACAGCATTCTGGCTGCTGCCGACGCTGTGATGGTCGCCCGTGGCGATCTGGGCGTGGAGATCGACTTCACCGAGCTGCCCGGCATCCAGAAGACCATCATCGACCGCTCCTTCTCCTTCGGCAAACCCATCGTCACCGCTACCCAGATGCTGGACAGCATGATAGTGAACCCCCGCCCCACCCGCGCCGAGATCTCGGACGTGGCAAACGCCATTTACGATGGCACCTCTGCCATTATGCTGTCCGGTGAGACCGCTGCCGGTGCCTACCCCGTGGAGGCGCTCAAGACCATGTCCGCCATTGCTGAGCGCACCGAGCAGGAGGGCTTCCATCTGCGCGGCCGCACGATGGATTTCAACCCCGGCAAGATCAGCGTCTCTGACGCTACCGCCCATGCCGCCTGCCTGACCGCACGGGACGTGAACGCCGCCGCCATCGTGACCGTGTCCGAGTCCGGCACCACCGCCCGCCTGCTGAGCAAGTACCGCCCGCAGCAGCCCATCATTGCCTGCGTCATGCGCGAGCAGGTGCAGCGTCAGCTGTCCCTGAGCTGGGGCATCACCCCGCTGATGATGTCTCTGGCACACAGCACCGATGAGCTGATCGAGATGTCCACCGCTCTGGCCAAGGAGAACGGCTACCTGCACAACGGCGAGCTGGCTGTTGTGACCGCAGGCGTGCCCGTGGGCGTTTCCGGCACCACCAACATGATCAAGATCCACATGGTGGGCAACTGTCTGGCTACCGGCGTAGGCGTCGGCCCCGAGAACAACGATGTTGCCCGCGGCAAGGCCTGTGTCTGCCGCACCATGGACGAGGTGCGCGCCAAGTTCAAGCCCGGCATGGTGCTGGTGGTTCCCTCCACCAGCAACGAGATGCTGAGCTTTGTGCGCGACGCTGCCGCTCTGGTGGTAGAGGAGCCCGGCCTGAACAGTCACGCCGCCATTGCCGGCAAGGCACTGCTGAAGCCCACCGTTGTGGGTGCCGCCGGTGCTACCAGCCACATCCGCGATGGCCTGATGGTGGCTGTGGACTGCGCACACGGCAGTGTGCAGCGCCTGCAGGGCTGATAAAGGAGAACCGTAGTATGGAACGTATCGCAAGCTTTTGCGTGGATCACACCCGGCTGGAGCGCGGAATGTACTTGAGCCGTCAGGACGGCGATGTGCTCACCTGGGACATCCGCATGAAGAAGCCCAATCAGGGCGATTACCTGACCACCGCTGCCGCCCACACGCTGGAGCACCTGTTTGCCACCTACGCGCGCAACAGCGCTGTGAAGGACGGGGTGATCTATGTTGGCCCCATGGGCTGCCGCACCGGCTTTTATCTGCTTACCCGGGGTCTGACCCCGGCGCAGGCATTGCAGCTGACGGTGGATGCCTACCGCTTTATGGCCGACTTTGAGGGCGCTGTGCCCGGTGCCAGTGAGGTGGAGTGCGGCAACTACCGTGATATGGATCTGCCCGCCGCCAAGGCCGAAGCTGCTGCCATGCTGCCTGTGCTGGAAGCATTGACCGCAGAGGATCTGCACTACTGATTTGTCAATATAAAGAGAGCGCCGCACAAAATACCGTGCAGCGCTCTTTTTGTCACAAAATGATGCGAAAGTATTATTTATAATTTTAGGGCAGGGGAACGTCTGCGGACGTTCCCCTGCCCTGTTTTTACTAAAAGAAATCTCAAATCAGCCCCAAGGCGGCAAACTCCTTGGCGATGCCGTCCTCGTACACCGAGGGGGCAATGCGGTCGCAGCGCTGCTTCAGGCTTGCAGAGCCGTTGGCCATACAAACGCTGATGCCGACCACGTCGGTCATTTGCAGGTCGTTGTCGCTGTCGCCAAAGCCGATGCTGTCCTGCAGGGGCACGCCCAAATAATCGCAGACGGCCTTGATGCCGCGTCCCTTATCAAACCTGCGGTTGATGAGTTCGCCGTTCACATAGCCGCCGTCCAGACCATCCAGCTTGCTCTCGCAGAACACGAACCTGTCCTCGTACAGGCGCTTCGCTTCGTCCAAGTCCTTGCTGCGCTCCGCGATATACACGATCTTATACAGCGGCTCGCCCTTGTAATCAGCCAGCGGGCTGATGGTCATGCCGTCCTCCATAGCTTTGCGCCAGCGGGCGGCTTCGCTATTCAGGGGGCCTGCATCCCGGTGGGTGAAGCTCCAGCGCTCGATCATCTTCAGGCTGCCGTAGGTGGCATCCCGCGCTTCCAGCGTGCACTCCACGCCGTGGCGCTCCATGGCGCTGCGCACATCCTGTGCCAGCTGCGGTTCCATGGGCAGGTCTACCAGCACCTTGTCCCCGCAGAACACATAGCCGCCGGCGCTGCACACTGCGCCGTCAAAGCCGTAGTCCAGCAAAGGCTGGGTCATACGCAGGTTGCGCCCGGTGCACAAAAACAGCTTGTGGCCGTTGGCGTGTGCCTTGCGCAGCGCCTTGACCGTGCTTTGGGGGATCAGCATCTCGCCCGGGGGCAGCAGAGTGCCGTCGATATCTAAAAAAATCAGTTTTTGTTTCATTCGTTCCTCTTTTTTACAGTGAGCCGCGCTCTACCAATGTATAGCCCAGCGTGGTCTGGCGCACCGGCGCAGCGTCCGGCCCGGTGTGTTCCAAGCTTTGCAGCAGCATCCGGGCGGCCTCCTGCCCTACCTGCTTTTGGTAGAAGCGGATGGTGGTCAAACCGGGCTGCACTACCTTGCCCGCCCAGTTATCTCCGATACCGGCAAGGCCGACGTCCTCTCCTACTTTGCGTCCGGCAGCGCGCAGCACCTGCAACGCACCAAAGGCCACAGTGTCGGTCACGCAGACCACACCGTCCAGCTGCGGGCAGCGCGCCAGCAGCTCCTCCATGCAGCGGTGCCCCTCTTCCATGGAAAAGGCGGCGCAGCAGGCGCGGGGCAGACCGTCCGCATTTAGTCCCACCTCCCGCAGCGCGTCCTGCACACCCTGACGGCGGGCAATGCCGGTGGCAGGGTCCTGCTCGCTGCCGCCGATGTACACGATATTTTTGCGGCCATGCTCCAGCATCTTCCGGGTCAGGTCGTGGGCGGCAGAGCGGTCATCGTTATAAACGCAGGGCAGGTCTGCAAAGCGCTGCCCTGTTACCACCACAGGCACGCGGCAGTCTTTCAATGCCATGCACAACTGCGGGCTGGAATCATAGCCCAGCAGAATGATCCCGGCCACATGGTTGCGCTGCAACGCCGCAAGATATTCCAGTTCCATCTGCTCGTCCAGTTCGGTGTCTGCCAGCAGCATCAGGTAGCGGCTTGCGCCCAGCTCGGCTGCAATGCCGCTGATGATCTGCCCCACCGACTGGGAGCTGATACTGGGCACAATGACCCCCACCTGACGCACCTTGCCGGTGCGCAGGGTCTGGGCGGCAGTGTCCGGGCTGTAACCGGTCTGCTCCACTACGGCTTGTATCACGGCACGCTTCTGCTCGCTGAGAGGCCCGCCGTTCAAATAGCGGCTGACCGCAGCGCTGGAAACACCTGCCAGCTTTGCAATATCACTGATGGTCATGGGATTTTCTCCGTTCCCTCTCCGGTAGCAATGTGTAAACGTTTTCATGCTTATTATAAATCTGTTCCACATTTCCCGCAAGAGGTGCAATGACCGTTTTTCTGCGGGGCTGTCCGCCGCTTTTTTGGTGATTTTACACAACCCAAACGATATCGCTTTTCAATTTACCACCAGAATTGCGAACACTGTTGCGCTTACACAAGTCCCATGCTGATAGCGCGTGCGATAAGCCCCAGCACCAGCGCCGCCAGAATAATGCCCAGTGCCACCTTGCTCTCGCCGCCGGTCTGCTGCTTTTTACCACGGGACGCCGTGCTGCGGCTCTGTTTTGTACCGGTGCTGCGGCTGCGGGCAGAGGTGTTCTGCCGCCCTGCAGTGCTTTTTGTGCTGCGGGGCTGCTGTGCGCTGCGGGGCTTGCTGCGGGCGGCTGTTTTCCCCTGCTGCGCGTTCTGCGGGCTGCTCTGGCGTGCCTTAAGTGGCTTGCCCTCGCTGCACCGGCTCAGGTAATCCTCGGCTTCGCGGTAATACTGCGCCAGCTCGTTTTCCTTAAAGGCGGTACCGGCGTAGCCCTCTTCCAAAGCCTCGATGGCTTCATTGAACAGCAGGGCTGCCTGTGCGCCGTCCGCTGCAACTGCCGCGTGGGCAGCTTCGTTGCGGGCGGTGCGGATGGCGTTGCAGGCATGGCGGGCGGCAGAGGGATGCACCGTGTTGCCCAGCAGGTCCAGCGGGCGGGCGGCATCGGTCTCCGGGTCCAGCAGCACCCGCATACACAGGGTAGTATCCAGCTGCTGCCAGCTGGTCTTGCCGGAAAGGTCTGGCATACGGTCGTAGTAATCCGGGCTTTCCTGCTTGCGGGCGGCGATATGTTCCAGCAGCGCATCCAGACTGTGCGCCCCGGGCTTGCGCTCCCAGTGCCAGCGCAGCAGGCGGCGGCTGATCTCATCGCAGGCGGTCTTGATCTCAAAAGCCACCTGTAAGGCTTGTTCCGGCATGGCATTTCCTTTCTGTGCAATGCACACAAAAGGCGGAGAAGGCACGCTGCCCCCTCCGCCGGGATGAACTTATATTACAGCACGAACTGGTAGTACACAAAGCCGCACAGCGCGATGGCTGCGCACAGGATGGCCGTAATGGGCGGCACCCAGCGGATCAGCGCTTCTGCCACGCTGTCCCGGCTGTCCTCGTACTCCTCGTACTCCTCCTCCATGGGCTCGGGCTGACGCACCGGAGCCGGTGCCGGACGGCGGGCGGCGGCAGGCATCACACGGGTGCCCTCGTCTGCCGCAGCAGCGCCGGAATACGGTGTGCGGACAGAGGCATCCAGCACCCGGGTAGGCTCCGAGATGGGCTGGACGGGGGCAGCCTTCGGCTGGTAAGCCGCTGCGCCCATGACCCGGGTGGGCTCCTCTGCGGGCGCTGCCGGGGCGGCAGGGGCGGCACCCACGATGCGGGTAGGCTCCTCCACCGCAGCGGGCGCTGCGGGAACCGCCGGGGCGCTGAGGGGCATTTCCATCTCGTCTGCCGGGGCGGCGGGCTGCAACAGGGTGTTCAGCGCGTTCTGCAGCAGAATGCGGTCACAGCCGCACTCCGAGCAGTACACGGTGTCCTCCTCGGTGGGGTGGAAGGCACCGCAGGCGCAGTACCAGCCGTTTTCGAACACCTGCGGCTGATACTTGAGCCCGCTGCGGTTCATGCGGGCTTCCAGCGCCTTTTGCAGCTCCGGTGCCAGACGGCGGGGTGCGGGCAGGCGCACACGCTTGATGCCGTCCAGATGCACCACGCGCTTGCCGTTGTACACATTGCACAGCGAAACATCCACGCTGGTGATGGCTTTTGCCGTGATGAACACGGCATCGTCCTGCCCGAACAGCTCGCCGGGCTTTACCTGAAGATCCCGGTACTCGAACTTATCCTCGCACAGGATCACACCGTCCACGCCCTTGCACTTGAAGTGGATCTCCAGTGCGGTCAGGGTCACGCGGGAAATATTCTTGAAGGTCAGGCAGACAGCGTGCTCGCCGCTGACGTCCCCCTTGAGCAGCTCCACGCATACGAACTGCACCGGGCTGCCGGGAGTATAATAGTTTGCACGGGTCTGGGCGACCGGGTTAAAATTTTCCTCCACGATGTTCGCTCCTTTTCTTAAAAAAGCTTAGTCCTGCTGCTCCGGGGCATCCGGCTGCGGCACTTCCGGCTGGGCAGGCTCAGCCTGCTCGGCGGGTTCGGCACGCTCAGCGGTCTCCGCAGGCTCTGCGGGCTGCACCGGGGCAGGCTGCACGGTCTGGTCGGGCTGCGCCTGCTCGGGCTTTGCGTCCTCACAGGGGGGCAGGGTGCCGCCGGCCATAATGGTGTTGAACTGCTCCTCGTTGAGCTTTTCGCGCTCCATCAGAGCCTTGGCCAGCGCATGGAGCTGGTCGATGTGCTCGGTCAGGGTGCGGCGGCAGGTCTCGTAGGCTTCATCGATGATATCACGGGTCTCGCTGTCGATCTCAGCAGCGGTGGTCTCGCTGTAACCCTTGCCCTGACCAAAATCGCGGCCAAGGAAGGTCTCCTCCTGCGAGGTACCGTAGACCACAGGGCCCAGACGCTCGGAGAAGCCGTAGCGGGTGATCATCTGGCGGGCGATATTGGTAGCCTGCTGCAGATCGTTGGAAGCACCGGTGGAGATGTCCTCCAAGATCAGCTGCTCGGCCACGCGGCCGCCCAGACTGGACACGATGTCCTCAAACATCTCGCCCTTGGTCACATAGCTGCGGTCCTTCTCAGGCAGATACATGGTGTAGCCGCCAGCCTGACCGCGCGGGATGATGGTGATCTCGTGCACACGGGGATGATGCTTGCAGTAAAAACCTGCCACTGCGTGACCGGCCTCGTGGTAGGCGGTGAGCTTTTTCTCCTCCGGGGTGACCACGCGGCTCTTCTTCTCGGGGCCAGCCATCACCTTCATGGAAGCTTCCTCGATATCCTCCATGGTAATGGCCTTGCGGTTGCGGCGGGCTGCCAGCAGCGCGGCCTCATTGACAAGGTTCTCAAGGTCTGCACCGGCAAAACCGGCGGTACGCTGGGCGATGACCTTCAGGGAGACGTCCGGTGCAAGGGGCTTATTGCGGGTATGCACCTTCAAAATCTCCTCGCGGCCCTTGACATCCGGCAGGCCCACATAGACCTGACGGTCGAAGCGGCCGGGGCGCAGCAGCGCCTTATCCAGAATGTCGGCACGGTTGGTGGCGGCCATGACGATGATGCCGTCGTTGGCTTCAAAGCCGTCCATCTCCACCAGCAGCTGGTTCAAAGTCTGCTCGCGCTCATCGTGACCGCCGCCCAGACCTGCGCCGCGCTGACGACCCACGGCATCGATCTCATCAATGAAAATGATGCAGGGCATGGTCTTTTTGGCCTTATCGAACAGGTCGCGCACGCGGGATGCGCCCACGCCGACGTACATCTCTACAAAGTCAGAGCCGGAGATGGAATAGAAGGGCACCCCGGCCTCGCCAGCACAGGCACGCGCCAGCAGGGTCTTACCGGTACCCGGAGGGCCCACCAGCAGCACACCGTGGGGGATGCGGGCACCCAGCGTATTGAACTTATCCGGGCTCTTGAGGAATTCCACAACTTCCTTGAGTTCCTCTTTTTCCTCGTCCTCACCGGCCACATCGGCAAAGGTGGCAGTCTTTTTGTTCTCGTGCTCGTCCTTTACCTTGGCCTTGCCCACATTCATGATGCCGCCGCCACCGGCACCGCCGCGCATCATGGAGAACAGCAAAAAGCCGGTGCAGCCCAGCATAGCCAGATAGAACAGGATCTCCATCCAGGGGATGGTCTCCTTGGCGGGCACATAGTCGTACACCATGGGCGCGTCGGGGTTGGCTGCATCGTACTGGGCGATGTAGTCCGACACATGATCCACGAACATCCGGGCGTAAGGCAGCTTATAGCTGACCGTCTCGGTGCCGTCCTCGTTCTTCTTTACCCCGGTGGGGGCAGAGGAAGAGGAGGACAACAGGCCGGAAAGCAGCCCGCCCGTGGACTGGGCAGTGCTCTGCTCGGCAGCGTTGGGCAGCTCCTGTGCGCCTTCCTTCAGGGTCATGGTGATCACGCCGGTATTCAGATCCAGCGAGAATTTGGTGACCTGATTGCTCTCAAAATAGTGTACCACCGTGGAATACGCCATGGAGGAGCCGCTGGCGCTGCCGCCGGTGCCGCCCAGCACCGACCACACCATCAGCACGGCTGCCAGCACAATGGCGATCACCAGCGGATTAAAACGGGGTTTCTTCGGTTGCAAAAAAATCAACTCCAGTTCTGGATTTTTATAATGGACACGTTACTTCGTGTAGACCTCGGGCTTCAGCACGCCGACATAGGGCAGGTTGCGGTATTTTTCATCGTAGTCCAGACCATAGCCCACCACAAACTCGTCCGGCACCTGAAAACCCTCGTAATCCGGCTGGATATCGGCCTTGCGGCGGCTGGGCTTATCAAGGATGGTGCAGATCTTAACGGAGTTCGGGTTGCGCATCTTGAGCATGGGCACAAGGTTGGACAGGGTGACACCGGTGTCCAGAATGTCCTCCACGATCAGCACATCCTTGCCGGACAGATCGCCGTCCAGATCCTTGATGATCTTGACCAGACCGCTGGTGGTGGTGTTGCTGCCGCCGTAGCTGGAGACCACCATAAAGTCGATATTGCAGGGGATGCTCACAGCCCGCATCAGGTCGGCCATAAAGACCACCGAGCCCTTGAGGATGGACACCAGCACCAGATTTTTACCGGCATAGTCCCGGCTGATCTGAGCGCCCAGCTCTGCCACCTTGGCCTTCAGCTGCTCTTCGCTGACCAGAACGGTCTTGATATCATCGTGCATACTCATTTGTTTTTTCCTCCTGTGTTTCGATCTCTGCATCCAAGTGCAGGATCCATCTGCTTTCCGTGTCCGGTGCAAGGCCATCGGCAAAGCCTTCCCCACACACCCATAAAATTTCGCTTCCGCTGGCAAGCAGCGGCAGCGTATCCCGCAGTTCGTTCGGGACACCGGCCTCGTTCATCCACTTGCGCAGCGGCTTGCTCAAGCCCCGCCCCGCAGGCCGGAAGCGGTCTCCCGGCTGTCGGGCACGCAGAACAAGACTAGTGTACAACGTAGTTATTCTAGCATAATCCGCCCGATTTTTTAAGTCTTTTTTATGAACGACTTGTATTTTTTCTTCAAAATCGGCTTTTAACAGCTCTGCTTTCCCTTTCCAGCCCCCGCGCAGCCGGAATTCCGGCTGTTTTTCGGGCAAAAAAGGCACCTGCTGCGGCGCTCTCTCCGGCTGCCGGGGCAGGGCTTGCGGCAGCGTTTCCTGCCGCAGACAACCGTTCCCGGCGCAAAAGCGTACCTGTCCGGTCAGCTGTACTGCGCCGCTGCCCTGCCGCACCACGGCGCACAGCAGCTGCACATATTTTTCCTCTGCGTCCCGCACCGGAGCCACAAGGCTGTGCAGCGCAGTTTCCAGCAGCAGCGGGTCTGCCGCCTGCAAGGGCAGCAGCTGCCACATTGGTTCTGCGCCGGGCAGGCGCGCCGCTGCCAGAAGCTTTGCAGCTTCGGCGGCAAGGTAGGCATCCGCCCGGGCGGCCTTTTCACAGAACCGTGCCAGATTCTGCACCGCTGCTGCGTTGGTGCTTTCCATCGCAGGCAGGGCGCTGTGGCGCAGCCGGTTGCGGGCGTAGGCATCGGTGTCGTTGGTCTCGTCGGTGACCCATGGCTGCCCCGCTGCCCGGCAGACAGCCTCGGTCTCGGCGCGGCTCAGGCAGAGCAGCGGGCGCAGGTAGCACCCGCGCCTCGGCCGGATGCCGCCCGCGCCATGCAGCCCGGTGCCGCGCGCCAGCCGCAGCAGCAGCGTTTCGGCTTGGTCATTTGCAGTATGGGCCGTGGCGATGGCATCTATCCCCTGCCCTTGCAGCTGCGCAAAGGCTGTGTAGCGCAGACGGCGCGCCCAGTCCTCCCCGGCGTGCGCCGGGAGCGGGGCAAGCTCTGCCGCATGGAACACCCGCAGCGGCACGCCCAAGCGGGCGCATTCTGCCCGCACAAAGGCTTCGTCACGGTCGGCGCTCTGCCCGCGCAGACCGTGGTTCACATGGCAGGCAGAAAGCGTATAGCCGAACCTCGACTGCAGCTGCCGCAGCAAAAGCAGCAGCGCCATGCTGTCTGCCCCGCCGGAGACTGCCGCCGCCAGATGCAGCGGTGCGCCGGGCTGCAAAAGCCCCTCCCGGGTGCAGAAATCCGCCACCCGGGCAAGAATCTCTGTATCCATCAGCGCTTGAAGTCCACATCCATAAAGCGGGTGTGGGCACCATCCCAGCCCAGCGGCACGGTGCTGGTCTCGCCGTGACGGTTCTTTGCCACGATGCACTCGGCGGTATCGGCATCCACCTCGGCACCGTCCGGGTTCTGGCTGGCGTAGTAGGAATCGCGGTACAAAAACAGCACGCAGTCTGCGTCCTGTTCGATGGAGCCGGAGTCGCGCAGGTCCGAAAGCTGCGGGCGGTGGCTGGAGTTGTTGCCCTGCTTTTCCACCGCACGGGACAGCTGGCTCAGCGCGATGATAGGCACATTCATCTCCTTCGCCATGATCTTGAGGTTTCGGGTGATGGAGCTGATCTCCTGCACGCGGTTCTCGCTGCGCTGGCCGGTGGTCATCAGCTGCAAGTAGTCGATGACGATCAGGCCCACGTTGGGGCGGGCAGGGTCCTGATTCACCCGGCGGATCTTTGCCTTCATCTCGGTGATGGTGATACCGGAGGTATCGTCCATATAGATCGGTGCGTCGTGCAGTTTTTCAGTCGCCAGCGCCAGATACTCCCAGTCCTCAGCGCGCAGCGCACCGGTACGGAAGGCCTGACTGTCGATACCGGCCTCCGACGAGAGGATACGGTTGGTCAGCTGCTCCTTGGTCATTTCCAAGCTGAAGATAGCCACCGGCACCTTTTGCTGCATGGCCACGCGGGTGGCGATATTCAGCGCAAAGCTGGTCTTACCCATACCGGGACGGGCCGCAAGAATGATCAGATCTCCGCGGCCAAGGCCGGTAAGCACGGTATCCAGCAGACGGAAACCGGTGGGAATGCCCTTGTACTTATCCGCATCCGGGCCGCTGATCTTTTGCAGGTTGGTCAGCGTTTCCACCATGCTGGACGAAAGCGGGGTCAGGGCGCTGGAATCGCGGCCGGAGCGGATCTCGTAGATGCGCTGCTCGGCGTTTTCCAGCAGAAGGTCGGCGTCCGGCTCATCTCCGGCGTCCTGCAAGATGTCCTTGGCAACGCCCATCAGCTGGCGCACCAGATATTTTTCCTGCACGATCTGGGCGTAGGCCTTTACGTTGGAGATGCTGGGCACTGTTTCCGCCAGACCGGTCAGGTAGATCTTGGCCTCGTCTGCGCTGGGGAACACACCATCGGACACCACTGCATCCAGCAGGGTGACAAAATCAATGGTCTGGTCGTTGGTGAACAGGCGCAGCATCTCGGTCCAGATCTGGGCGTTCTGCCGGGTGTAGAACATTTCCGGCTTGAGGATCTCCACAAGATCGGTCAGAGTGTCGGGCTTGAGCAGCACCGCGCCCAGCACGCTCTGCTCTGCCTGCATATTGTAGGGCAGATTGATGCCCACGCTCTCCAGATTCAGTTCATTGGAATAACGTCGTTCGTTCGGCATAGTAGTTTGTCCTTATCCAAAATCCAAAGCATCCTGTAAAGCCAAAAAGCGCCCCCTGCTGTGAGGGGGCGCAAACGGCACACAGATCAGGCCTGTTCCACTTCCACCTGGATCTTGAAGGAAGCCACGACGCCAACGTACAGACGGACCTTGCCGTTGAACACACCGGCATCCTTGATGTCCTTGGTCTCCAGCTCGATCTTCTTTTTGTCGATGGGTGCACCTGCCAGCGCAGCCAGTGCCTCGGCAACTTCCTTGCCGGTCACCTTGCCGTGCAGACGGCCGGATGCGCCGCCCTTGGCCTTGATGGTCACGGTCTTGCCTTCGATCTTAGCAGCCAGAGCCTTGGCGGCTGCCACATTCTCAGCCTCGTGGAAATCGGCCGCGGCCTCCTTGCCGCGGGCCATGTTCACAGCGCTGGCATCTGCCACAGCGGCCAGCTTGCGCGGGAACAGGTAGTTGCGGGCGTAGCCGTCGGAGACCTCGTGGATCTCGTCCTTCTTACCAATGCCCTTGATATCCTGCTTCAGAATCACTTTCATGATAGTATCCCTCACTTCTCACCGGAAAACCGGTGCAGTCTTATGGTAATAGTATAGCGCATTTGTCGTTTTTGGGCAAGAGGAAGCGGGGCAGCATTTCAAATGTCCTCCGCTGCGCTCTGGACATTCTGCAAGGAATTTTTTCTTTTTTCGTGTTTATGGCGGCCTGCAGGCCGCGATAAACACATTTTTACCAAAAGATTTTTCCTCTGAAGATGGCCAAAGCGAACGCGTCGGCCATTAAAAACCGCTTAAGTCAGCTCCTTTGCGGCCACGTCCAGCGCTACCTCGATGACCTTGTCCATGTCGTAGTACTTATACTCGCCCAGACGGCCGCCGAAGATCACGCCCGGCTCGGCATCAGCCAGTGCCTTGTACTCTGCATACAGCGTGCCGTTCTTCTCATCGTTGACGGGATAATAAGGCTCATCGCCCTTTTTCCACTCGGCGCTGTACTCCCGGCTGATGACGGTCTTGGGCTGGGTGCCGAACTCGAAATGCTTGTGCTCGATGATGCGGGTATAGGGGGTCTCGGCATCGGTGTAGTTGACCACCGCGTTGCCCTGATAGTTATCGGTGTCCAGCACCTCGGTCTCAAAGCGGACGCTGCGGTACTGCAAAGCACCCAGACGGTAGCCGAAGTAGGCATCCACCGGGCCGGTGTAGACCACCTTCTCAGCCAGTGCGTCCAGCGCAGCCTTGTCGGCCAGATAATCCACGTTCAGGCGCACCTCGGTATCGGCCAGCATCTTTTCCACCATGGCAGTATAGCCGCCATTGGGGATGCCCTGATACAGGGCGTTGAAGTAGTTGTCGTCGTAGGTAAAGCGCACCGGCAGGCGCTTGATGATAAAAGCGGGCAGCTCGGTGCAGGGGCGTCCCCACTGCTTGCCGGTGTAGCCCTTGATGAGCTTTTCGTAGATATCGGTGCCCACAAGGCTGATGGCCTGCTCTTCGAGGTTCTGCGGGTCGGTGATGCCCGCGGCAGCCTTCTGTTCTTCGATCTTAGCCTTGGCCTCGGCAGGGGTCACCACACCCCACATCTTGTTGAAGGTGTTCATATTGAAGGGCAGGTTGTAGATCTGGCCATGGTAGTTGGCCACCGGGCTGTTGGTGTAGCGGTTGAACTCTGCAAATTGGTTCACATACTGCCACACGGCTTTGTTGTTGGTGTGGAAGATATGCGCGCCGTAGCGGTGCACGTTGATGCCCTCCACATTCTCGGTGTAGATATTGCCCGCGATATGGTCGCGCTTATCGATGACCAGACACTTTTTGCCTGCTTTTTTTGCCTCGTGGGCAAACACGGCACCGAACAGACCGGCACCAACGATGAGATAATCGTACTGTTTCATGTTTTATTCCCCTTTTGCCGGTCGTGCTTCCGGCGTAGTCTTTTTCTGGGAGAGATAATATTGGTCGATGGCGTCCTGAATGCGGCTGCGTGCCGCCTGCGGGGTGATATGCTTCAGCTGCGCTGCTGCCATGGTCTGATGACCGCCGCCGCCCAGCGACTCCATGATCACCTGCACATTCACGGCACCCATGCTGCGGGCAGAGACGTTTACGCCGTTGCCCACCTGCACCGCCACAAAGCTGGCGTCCACGCCCTGAATGCGCAGCAGGTCGTTGGCGGCCTGCGCAATGGCGACCCGGGCTTCCGGGGCGACCTCGCCGCCAATGGAGATGGCACAGTTTTTGTACATCTGCGCCTTTTCCACCAGATCAGCCTTGGCGTTGTATTCCACCATGGTCACATCGAACAGCCTGCGCACCCGCTCGGTCTCTGCGCCGTAGCGGCGCAGGGCAGCTGCGGCTTCAAAGGTGCGCACACCGGTGTGCAGGGTAAAGTCCTGCGTATCCAACAGGATACCGGCAAGCAGACCTTCGGCTTCCACGCGGTTGGGCTTGTCGTCCCGCTCGCCCACATACTGCAACAGCTCGGTGACCAGCTCGCTGGCCGAGGAGGAATAGGGTTCGTGGCAGACCAGCGCCGGGTTCTCAATGTAGCCCACGCCCTTGCGGTGGTGGTCGATGACAGCCACCTTGCCGCATTTTTCCAGAATGTCCTTGCTCTCCACAAGGCCAACCTGATATGTATCCACCACGATACACAGGGTACGCTTAGAAATGATGGGCAGGGCGTCCTTGGGGTCAATGAAGTCATCCTTCTGCCCCGCCTTGCATAGCGCATCGATCAGGCTGGCCGCCAGCGTGGCGTCCCGCCGGACGGCGATGACCGCCGGCACATCGCAGATCTTGCAAATGCGCAGCACGCCTTCGGCTGCGCCGATAGCATCCAGATCGCTCATGCGGTGACCCATGATGACCACATGGTCAGCCTCTTTGATCAGCTTGACCAGCTGGTCAGCCACAAGGCGGCTGCGCACCTTACTGCGCTTTTCCACGCCGTGGCTCACGCCGCCGTAGAAGGTAAAGCCGTCCAGCGTCATCTCAGCGGCCTGATCGCCGCCGCGTCCCTGCGCCATATCCAGCGCGTGCTCGGCCATGTCCTGCGCTTCCCGCAGGGTGCGTGCGCCGCGTCCGATGCCAATGGACAGCGAAAGGCTCACGCCGGGGTCCAGTGCGCGGATCTTATCCAGCACATCGTAGCCGCGATTGGCGAACTGCTCCAGCTGGCGCTCCTCCACCACGGCGATGTAGCGGCCGCCGCTGCCTACCCGGCGCAGAAAGCCGCTGCCGCGCCCGATCATATCCTCCAGAATGCGGTTGACGCCCTCCAGCAGGCGGGCGCGCTCGCTGTCCATCAGATCCCCGAACACATCATCGTAGCCGTCCAGCTGAAAGGCAAGATACCCCGGACGGCTGGCCTTGTACTCTGCCTCGATGCGGCGCAGCTCGGTCTCCTCGTTCAGCACCAGCAGGGTCATGCTTTCGGCTTCGCCGGGCACGGTGGAGCTGTGCACGCTCCAGTAGCCGTCGGCAAGGGTCAGCAGCTGCCCTTCACGCTTGCGGCACAGCTGCAGATCCAGCCCGGGCAGCAGCTTCTGCACCCGGCTGGCCAGCACATCCTGCCCGCCCAGCAGGCGGGTGCGGAACTGGCTGTTGTACCACAGCACCGTCTCGCCGGAAAGCAGCGCCGCAGGCTGGGAAAGGGGCTCCAGACTGAACTGCACCTTGGATTTTTCAAACGTGGTGCCGCTTGTCCAGCGCACCACCCAGCTGCGCAGCTTGCAGCGGAACAAGGTTGCCCCTATGCCCCACAGCACCACCAGCACGGCCAGCAGCGGCCATGCCGTAGGGCGCTGCACCAGCAGCACCAGCAGCAAAAGGCCGCACAGCACCGCCAGACTGGCCGTGAGCATTTCCAGTGTCCATCTTGGTTTACGTTTCATTGGTTTTTTGCCTCCTCAGACGCTGCACCGCTTTGCGGTGCGCCCGGATCAGACCTCCATCAGGATCGGCAGGATCATCGGGCTGCGCTTGGTGCGCCGGTAGATATAGCTGCTCAGTGCCTCACGCACACGGGTCTTTACGCTGTTCCAATCCCGGACGTGCTCATCCACACAGCGCTCCAGTGCATTTTCCACAATGCTCTGGGCACCGTCCATCAGGCTCTCGTTCTCGCGCACATACACAAAGCCCCGGCTTACCAGATCCGGTCCGGCAAGCACCTTGCCGGTCTTGCTGTCCACGGTGGCCACGATGATGACAAGGCCATCCTCGGAGAGGTGCTTGCGGTCCCGCAGCACCACGTTGCCCACATCGCCCACGCCAAGGCCGTCCACCATGACGGCACCGGCGGTCACCGGCTCGCCCAGCTTCATCTCGTCCTGCGAGAGGATGACGTTGGAGCCGTTTTCCGCAATGAGGATATTGCTGGTTGGAATGCCCAGACTTGCAGCGGTGAGGGCGTGCTTTTTCAGCTGCTTATACTCGCCGTGCACGGGCAGGAAGTACTTGGGCTTGGTCAGGGTGAGCATCAGCTTTTGCTCCTCCTGACAGGCGTGACCGGAAACGTGTACATCATACATGCTCTCGTAGATGACCTCTGCGCCCAGCAGCAGCAGACCGTTGACGATCTTGGTCACGCTCTTTTCGTTGCCGGGGATGGGGTTGGCGGAGATGATGATGAAGTCGCCGGGGCCCACACGCACCTGACGGTGGCTGCAGGAGGCCATGCGGCTCAGCGCGCTCAGGGGCTCGCCCTGACTGCCGGTGGTCACCAGCACCACCTGCTCCGGCGGGTACTGGTTCAGTTCGTCCACGCTGATCAGGGTGTCCTCCGGGATGTGCATATAGCCCAGCTCCTGCGCCATAGCGGTGTTGTTGACCATGCTGCGTCCGCTGAAAGCCACCTTGCGGCCATCCTCCACGGCCAGATCAATGATCTGCTGCACGCGGTAGATGTTGGACGCAAAGGTTGCAATGATAATGCGCTTATTGCGGGCGCGGGCAAACAGACTGCGCACACCGGCGGCCACCTTCTGCTCGGTAGCGGTAAAGCCCGGGCGCTCCGCGTTGGTGGAATCGCTCAGCAAAGCCAGCACACCGCGCTGCCCGTACTCGGACAGAGTGGACAGGTCGGTCACACCGCAGGCCAGCGGGGTGTAATCAATTTTAAAGTCGCCGGTCTGGATGATGGTACCGGCGGGGCTGTCGATGGCAAAGGCCACGGCATCCGGGATGGAGTGGTTGACGTGGATAGGTTCCACGGTAAAGCAGCCCAACTTGATCTTCTGACGGGGCACGATCTCCACAAACTTGGTCTTGCCGGCAAGGCCGAACTCCTCCAGCTTGTTCTTGATCAGGCCGCAGGTCAGGCGGGTGCCGTACACCGGCAGGCTGATCTTTTGCAGCAGATAGGGGATGCTGCCAATGTGATCCTCGTGACCGTGGGTGATGAGCAGGCCCTTGATCTTATCCTTGTTCTGCACCACAAAGGTGAAGTCCGGGATGACCATGTCCACGCCGAACATCTCGCTGTCCGGGAACACCAAGCCGCAGTCCACGATGATCATATCGCCGTTGCACTCGTAGACGGTCATGTTCTTGCCGACCTCGCCCAAACCGCCCAGCGGATAGATATGGATGGGGATCGCTGCTTCCTTGGGCTGCTGCGCACGGCGCGGGCGGCGGTTATAATAGGGGCGGCGGGTGGTGGGACGGGTGCGCTTTTCCCCTGCGGGAGCAGTACCATTTGCGGCGGCTGCCTTGGGCGCTGCCGGGGCTTTTGCGCGGGGTGCGGTGTTATTTTCTTTTGCTTGAGCCATTCTTTACCTCCAGATTCAATTGCAAGCCAGACCGCGCCCCGCCGGGGAGAGCAGCCGCATCTTGCACAGGGGAAGCACCTGAAACTGCATCGGCTTCCGGTTGATGCATCGTATAGAATTTATCGTTCAGCGTGCTTTTTGCAGCAGCGCTGTTGGTTCCGCAAGAGGTTCTTGGCCAGGTAAGTCCATCTGTTCGATGCGACCGTGGCGTTTCTGCCGGAACAGCCGGGCGCACGCCTTTGGTGCACCCCTATACGCATTTTGTTACGCTAAGTATAGTATCTCGCACCGGTTTTGTCAATTCCAAGGTTTGGCAAAACTGGGTCGGTGTATACATTGGCTCTTGACATCCCGGGCAAAATAGCGCTAAATAAAGGTATTCTATTCTATAAGGAGAACCCCATGAAACAGGTAGAGGTGTACACAGACGGCGCTTGCAGCGGCAACCCCGGCCCGGGCGGCTGGGGTGCGGTGCTGCGCTACCGCTTTGACGGCAAGGTGTACGAAAAGGAACTGAGCGGCGGCGACGCCAGCACCACCAACAACCGCATGGAGCTGACAGCCTTTATCGAGGCGCTGCGCCAGCTCAAGGAGCCCTGCGAGGTGCGGCTGTGCTCTGACAGCCAGTATGTGATCAACGGGCTGGAAAAGGGCTGGGCCAAGGGCTGGAAGCGCCGGGGCTGGAAAAAAGCCGACGGCTCCCCTGCCCTGAACCCGGACTTATGGGCACAGGCGCTGGAGCAGGAGGCACGGCACAAGATCACCTACGTCTGGGTAAAGGGCCACGCAGGCCACCCGGAAAACGAACGCTGCGACCAGCTGGCCGTAGCACAAAGCAAAGCACATGGCGGGAGGCAAGGAACATGAGCGACGCATTTTTGCCCGGCAACGGGTTCGACACCTACGAAACACAGGACAAGGTGCTTGTCAGCATGGACGGCACCGTAGATTGCGGCGTTGTGGTGCGCATTTTGCAGCAGCAGGGCTTTGGCGTGGCCGGGGCTGTGGTGCAGCTGGCCGCTGAGCAGAGCGCTTGGGCCGCAGCCGCACGGCAGGCTGCTGAGGCTCTTGGCATCGAGTGCATCGTACTGAAGGCAGAAGCACTGGCAGACCAGCCCGCCGCAGTACTGGGCAGCGGCAACGACGCCCGGTTTGCCGCCCTGCTGACCGCTGCCGACAAGCTGGGCATCCAGTACATTGCCACCGGGCACCACGCCCGGGTGGAGCTGGGCAGCGACGGCGTGCACGCGGTCTGCCCCGCTGTGGACACCGCACTGGACGAGAGTGCCGCGCTGGCGGCGCTGCCGCAGGACACCCTTGCCCGGCTGCTGCTGCCCTTGGGCGAGTTTACCGCCGCCGATGTGCAGGAGATGGCACAGGATTTTAAGGTAAACGGCACGGTCTGACCCAGCGGAAAATCCGCATTGCATTTCACCTGAGAAGCAAAAAAGCGCCGCATCTGTACGATGCAGCGCTTCTTTTTTGCATATTTCAGTTCTGCGGGTGCACGATATCGCGCCAGTCCAGATCTCCGCGCTCCAGGCCATGGATCAGCACCTCGGCGGTGGCAATGTTGGTGGCCATGGGGATGTTGTGCACATCGCACAGGCGCAGCAAGGTCATCTCATTCGGCTCGCTGGGCTTTGCATTGATAGGGTCGCGGAAGAACAGCAGCAGGTCGATCTCGTTGCAGGCAATGCGGGACGCGATCTGCTGGCCGCCGCCCTGCACCCCGGCCAAAAAGCGCTGTACCTGCAGGCCGGTGGCCTCGGAAATCATTTTGCCGGTCGTGCCGGTCGCCACCAATTTATGCTGGCTCAGAATACGGCAGTACGCCGTGCAGAACTGAACCATCAGCTCCTTTTTGGAGTCATGCGCGATCAGGGCAATCGTCATCTGTAGATCTCTCCTCTATTGAAACATTTGTATATAAAAGCTTGATAAATTTCCTTTGTTATACATGATATCACAAACGCAACTCATTTACAACAGGTTTTTGGACACAATATTCAAGTTTTCGTTCAAGTTCAGCACTTTGCACGCAGCTGCGCTTTACTGCGCAAGCATTGCATCGTTGTTTTCTTCCTCTGTCACCCCTGCGGGCACGGTCGTCTGCTGCGGTTCTGCGGCGGCGGCAGCGGTCTGTGCATCATTCGCAGCATCCGGGGCGGTCTGGGCAGCGGTATCCGATGCTGCGGCATCCTCCTGCGCCACGGTGCGCGGATCCACATAGGGGTCAACCTCCAGCGTGCCGTCCTTCATGGCAAAGTAGGCGTTGGCGATATCCACCACCAGATCGCCGGTGCGGGCGCCGTAGCCGCCGTACTCTACCGCGATGCCGATGGCGATCTCCGGGTCGTCTGCCGGGAGGTAGGCGATCATCATAGCATTCAGGTAGTGCTTGCCCGAAGCGTAGGTCTCGCTGCGCTGGGGGGTGCCGGTCTTGCAGGCGATGGCAATGGGGTAGCTGGAGATCTTACCGCTGATGGTGCTGGGCACCAGTGTCATGCCCTGCCGCACAAGATCAAAGGTGTTGCCGTTGCCCTCGATGATATCCATCACCTCCGGCTGGGTCTCGCTGAGCACCTCGCCGGTGTTGGTATCCAGAATGGCCTTGACAAAGTGGGTGCGGTAGCGCACGCCGTTATTGGCCAGCGTGGCGGCGTAGGTAGCCAGCTGGATGGGGCTTACCACCGTGTTGCCCTGCCCGATAGCGGCCTGAATATCCAGCGAGGAGGTGTAGTTTTTATCCGTCTTTTTGGTCAGACGTCCCACGACCTCGTTTACCTCCACGCCGGTGCGCTGGCCAAGACCCAGCTTGTAGGCGTAGGCATCGTAGACGTCACTGGTCAGGCGGCGTCCCACATCGTAGAAGAAGATGTTACAACTCCACTTGATGGCGGTTACCACATCAATGTTGCCGCTGTGGCCGTGGCGGGTGCAGCGGGGGTGGTAGTCCTTATAATAGGTATACACGCCGGTGCAGTTGACGGTGGAGTACTGGTTGATGAGGCCGCTGTCCAGCGCCGCCACCGCCACTGCCGGTTTAAAGGTAGAGCCGGGAGTGTACAGGCCTTGCAGCGCCCGGTTGAACAGGGGCAGGCTGGGGTCGGCGCTGTACTCAGAATAGTTTGTGGCGTACAGATTCTGGTCAAAGCTGGGGTAGTTCGCAGCCGCCAGCACGCTGCCGTCCTTCACATCCAGCACCACCGCAGCACAGGCGGCAGCTTTCATATCGCCGGTGTTGTACACCCGGTTGATCATATCAATGTTGTTGGCAAGGGCCTTGTCCACCGCACGCTGAAAGTCGCTGTTGATGGTCAGCTGCACGGTATGCCCCGGCTTCGGCACGGTGGTGATCTTGGTATCCACGATCACACCGTCCGAATTGCGGGTGATGGTCTCCACGCCGTCCTTGCCGCGCAGTTCGTCCTCGTACACGGACTCCAGGCCGGAGATGCCGATCACATCGTTCATGTTATAGCCTTTTTCCTTGAGCGGATAGGTCACCTGACCGTTCTCGTCGGTCACCTTCCACTTTTCGGCGGTGATCTTGCCCACGCGCCCCAACACAGCGGGGAGGATATCTCCCTGCTCGTAGCTGCGGGTGCTGGTCTCCACGATCTCCACGCCCGGCAGGGTGAGGGAATGCTCCTTGATGGCAGCCACTGTCACCTGACTGACGTTTTCCGCCATGATGAAGTTATTCATGTTGGAAAAGGCCTGCCGGTCCATCTCGTAATGGATGCCCGCCAGCACCCGCTGCCACGGCAGGGAGAAGCTTTCCAGATGGTTCTTCTCCACCAGCATCTCCATCACATCGTTGGCGGTGGCGTACTGCTGCAAGCCCAGCGTCTCCTTCATGTCTGCCAGCGTTTTCTGGTCGCTGGTGCTGTCGGCGCTGTCCGTAAAGGTATAGTTCCCGGCGGCATCCGGCTCGCTGATGAGCAGGGTATCCAGCCATTTTTCATCGTTCTGGCGCAAAAGCTCCACGATCTGCTGCAGCATGGTGTCCAGATCCTGATCCCCCATCTGCAGCTTGTTCAGCACCACATTATAGCCGGTGCTGGTGGTGGCGATGCGCTTGCCGGTGCTGTCCACGATATTGCCGCGCGCGGCGGTGACCGTGAACTTATAATCCGTGGTGTTGGTGGCTTTTGCCTTGAAGCTGTCCCCATTGACCAGCTGCAAAAAGATCAGCCGGAAGGTATACAGTCCCATGATGATGCAGGCCACTGCGATGAGCAGCAGCATCCGCCGCACCACGACCTTGCGTTCATTTTCGTTCATCTGGTTCTCCTCTTACGGGTCAGACCACACCGTTGTCGATCCGGAACCCGTCATGGATGCGCTGCACCAGCCAGAAAGCCAGCAGCGCCGCCGGGATGGTCAGCACCGCACTGGGCAGTACAAAGGTGACATACCGCAGCGCAGCGCCGGTATAACCCGGCATATAGTAGAAAAACAGCCAGTCCAGCGAGAGCACCAGCAGCGCCGTTACGGTGCTTACGGCGGCAAAATTGCCGGGGTTCACCTGCAAATACAGCTGCACCAGCACCGATACCCCAAAGCAGAGCAGCAGCAGCTCCAGCGCCAGCATACCCACCGTGCGCCCGGCGGCGTAGTCCCACAAAAGGCCGCCTACCGTGCCCAGCAGTGCTCCGGCAAACTCTCCTTCAAATACTGCCACCGCCAGACACAGCGGCAGCACCAGCAGCGGCTTTGCCTCCCCCAGCTGGAACAGCCCGGGCGTGGTCTGCAAAGCGGCGCACACAAACAGCGCCAGCACATAGCAGCCCCACTTCAGCAGCTGGCTGCGGCTGCGCCTGCGGCGAGATTCCATAGCAGTGTGCCCTCCTTAGTACGCAGTAATGATAAAAACGTGCTTGGCGGTGCGGGGGTCGGCACCGGGGCGCACCACCGCAATGGAGGATTTGCCGCTGGCTTCAGGCACCACGTCCTGCACCGTGCCCACCAGCAGATCCGGCGGGAACACCCCGCCCAGACCGGTGGTAATGACCTGATCGCCCGCGCGGGTCTCGGTGCTGCGCTCCAGATTGGTCAGGGTGCACAGACCGTCCGCTGCATAGGTGGTGTTGCCGTTCAGGATGCCGTTTTCCCGGGTGCGGGAGACCACCCCCGCCGCATTGAAGCTGGGGTGCAGGATGGTCATCACCTTGCAGCTGGTCGGGTCGGCTTCCACCACCATACCCAGCAGATAGCCCCGGTCGCTGATGACAGCATCGTTCACCGCTACGCCGTCTGCGGTGCCCTTGTCCAATGTGAAACCGCCAAACTCGTCCAGCGGGTCGCGTCCAATGACAAAGCCGGACACATAGGTGGCGTTGCTGTTCTTTTCCTGAATATTAGCCAGTGCCTTGTAGGCTTCGTTTTCGGCCTTGAGGCGGTCGTAGTCCACCATCTGCTGGCGCAGCTCAGCGTTTTCCGCTTCCAGCTGCTCGTTCTGCTCCACGACCTCGTCAATGCTGGTGTATTTTTCCCACACCGCACCCACGCCGCCGCTGACCACAGCCGCCGCCTTCTGGAAAGGGGTCAGGATCACGCCCAGCAGCTCCTGCGGGGCGGCGGTCAGGCGTCCGTTGGCACCGGCATAGGCCATGATGCCCACCAGAAATACTGCCACGGCCACAAGGATCTTGAATTTCCAGGTATCAAAAAAATCTTTCAAAGGGTCCTTCCCTCCTGTCGGGATGCCCGCGCCCTACCGCAGGCCTTTGCATGAAAAAAGCGCGGACAGCCGTGCCATCCGCGCAAGATGCAGTGTTTGCAGCGGAAAAACGCACAGCTGCTGTGTCTGAAACTTTTCCGCATTTTAAGCAACTCTCTCCGCAGAGAGCCGCTCTTACATATGTCCTCCATCGGTGTCCAGCACATCGTGCAGCACATCCACATGATCCAGCACCGCACCGGCACCCTTGGCCACGCAGTCCAGCGGGTCCTCCGCAATATGCACATCAATGCCGGTCTCGCTCTGGATCAGCTGATCCAGACCGCGCAGCAGAGCGCCGCCGCCGGTCAGGGTGATGCCGCGGTCGATGATATCTGCGCTCAACTCCGGCGGGGTGCGCTCCAGCGTCTCCTTGATGGCAGTGGTGATCTTGACCAGACACTCCAGCAGAGCGCCGCGCACATCCTCAGAGTGCACCACGATGTTCTTGGGCAGGCCGTCCACAAGGTTGCGGCCCTTGATCTCCATGGTCAGCTCCGGGTCCAGCACATAGGCAGAGCCGATCTCGATCTTGATCTGCTCGGCGGTACGCTCACCGATGAGTAGGTTGTACTTGCGCTTGATGAAGGCGATGATGGCCTGATCGAACATATCACCGGCCATGCGCACGCTGCGGGAGGCCACTATGCCGCCCAGAGAGATGACGGCGATCTCGGCCGTGCCGCCGCCGATATCCACGATCATACTGCCGGTAGGCTCGCTGATGGGCAGGCCTGCGCCGATGGCAGCAGCCATGGGCTCCTCAATGACAGACACCTGACGGGCACCGGCCTTCAGGGTAGCCTCGCGCACTGCGCGGCGCTCCACCTCGGTAACACCGGAGGGAATGCAGATGACCACCCGGGGACGGGAGAACATGCTGTTGCCGCAGGCCTTTTTGAGGAAGTTCTCCAGCATATTTGCGGTGATGTCGAAATCAGCGATGACGCCGTCCTTCAGGGGACGCACTGCCACGATGCTGCCGGGGGTACGACCGATGACAGCCTTTGCCTCGCCGCCCACGCAGCGCACCTCGTCGGTCTTGGTATCCACCGCCACGACCGAGGGCTCGCGCATGATGATGCCCTTGCCCTTCATGTAGACCAGAGTATTGGCAGTACCCAGATCAATGCCAACGTCCTTTGACAGAAAACTCATTGTTCCAAATCTCCTTACGATCGTTCCTTAAATCTATCCCAGAATGCCGGACAGTCTGCAGCAAACAGACCCTCCTGCGCAGAATAACACGGTTCTATTATAGCCGCAAGTACTTCATTTCTCAAGCGTTTCGGCAAGTTTTCTATCATTTTTCCATTTTTCTCACAAAAAATGCGTCAGCAGCTGTACGGTGCGGCTGACCGGCAGCCCCATAATGGTGTAGTAGTCGCCCTCGATGCGGTCCAGCCACAGGGCTGCGCGTCCCTGAATGGCATAGGCACCGGCCTTATCGTAGGGTTCCGGGGTTGCGGTGTAGAACGCGATCTCCTCCTCCCCCAGCGGGAAAAAGGTCACCCTGCAGCTGTCCACAAAATGCTCTGCCCTGTCCCCTTTTGCAATGCACACGCCGGTGTGCACCTGATGGGTCTTGCCGGAGAGGGCGCGCAGCATCCGCTTGGCGTCCTCTGCGTCATGGGGCTTGCCGAACACGGTGCCGTCCACGTCCACCACGGTGTCACAGCCAATGACCACGGCATCCGGGTGCTGCTTTGCCACTGCAAGGCATTTGCCGATGGCCAGCTGCTCCACCAGCTGCGCCGGGGTGGGCGCAGTGACGGCGCTCTCGTCAAAATCGCTGACGCAGACCGTGAAATCGGTGGTATACAGGGAAAGCAGTTCCCGTCTGCGGGGGCTGCCGGAGGCTAAGATCAGGTCGTTTTCCTTCATTTTTGCCGCGTCCCTTCCTTATCGGCCGGTAGAGCCAAAGCCGCCCGCACCGCGTTGAGTGTCGCCCAGTTCCTCGGCGGGCACAAAGGCAGCGGTATACACCGGGGCGATGCACAGCTGCGCCACCCGCTCGCCGGGCTGGATGGTATAAGCCTCGGCACCCAGATTGACCATGGGCACCTTCAGCTCGCCGCGGTAATCGCTGTCCACCACGCCTACGCCGTTGGCCATGCACAGGCCGTGCTTGATGGACAGGCCGCTGCGGGCGTACACCAGCGCCACGCTGTGGGCACCGGGCAGCTCGATGGCAAGGCCGGTGGGCACCAGCACCCGCTGCATGGGGGCAACGGTCAGCGGCGCATCCAGCACAGCGCACAGGTCGGCGGCAGCTGCGCCGGGGGTGGCATAAGCGGGCACCTTTGCCCGGGCATCCAGTACCTTATATTTTACAGTGATGGATTCCATCGTATGACCTCGTTTCGTTTTTCTGTTTTTTCACAGGCAAAGCTTGGGGCAATGCCGGTGGTTTCTTATCAGTTGGTTCCTTTAAAATACAAACCGCGGGTAAACTCCCCCTCAAAGGGGGCGTGGGTGCGAATCATTTCCAAAATCTGCGCTGCTTCCTCGCGGGATTCCAGCGTAAAGTAGGCCACGCCGTAGTCCACCGCCAGTGCGCCGGGCTTATCGCCCATATAGATGGGCACCGGGTTATAGATGGTGCGCACCCCAAGGCCGCAACGTACCGGGAACTTTTTGGCCTTGCGGTCGGTCAGCACGCCGGTCTTATCGCAGTGGGCACAGTCGTGGATATTTTGCAGCGGGCAGGCGCGGGTGAGCATCAGCGGCATGTGGCCGTAGATCATCACGCCCGTAGGCACAGGCTTACCGTTGCAGGCAGGCGCAATGGACGCAATATCGCTGTCTTTCACCTCCGGCAGGATGAGCAGACTGAAAACCCCCTGCTCTGCATAGAACTGCGCAGCCACATTGTTGGTGATGTTCAGCCCGAAGCCGCCGGTCATGGGCAGCCCACGGCACAGCCGCAGATGGGCGATGTTGCTGACCTCGTACCCGGCAAAGCCCGCATCCTGCGTAGCTGCGATGCGGCGGGCAGTATCCTGCTCCAGCGCACCGAACATGACCCGGGGCAGCTCCAGAAGGGTCTTTGCCCGCCACTCCCGGGGCACACGGTCGGCCTGCGCAATGGGCAGGATGAGGTACTCCACCCCGTCAAGTGCCCGCTCCGGCACCTGATCCCAGCGCTCGAACCGGGCGCGCAGGGTGCGGCGGGGCGGCAGGGTGCGCTGCGGCAGGGCGGCGACGTGCTCCTCGGTGGTAGGCCAAGGACGCAGCACCTCCCGCTTTTTGAGCAGGGCATCCAGTGCCTCCCTGCGCAGCTCATTTACGGCGCTGCCGGGGATGAACCACGGCCCGCCGTCCATTTCCACCGTGATCTTCTCTGCCGTAAAGGGGGTGCCGCCAGTCTTTGCCAAGCTGCGGTTCAGGCTCTCGGTGGGGTCGGTGCGGGCGGGCTGCGGCTCGGCATCCCCGTAGGCAAAGGCCTTGTTGCCGTCGGCATCGGTGACGGTCAGTTTTTCGCCGCCTTCTTCAATTTCCAGCTTCATCTGCACCGGCACGCGGGAGCGCTCGCGGCGGTAAAGCTCGCGCAGCATCGGCAGGGTCTTTTTGGTCAGCTCAGCATCGGCTTCGCTGCGCACACCGAACATGGTACCGTCGATTTTTCCATCCAGATAGCCGGAGCTGAAACCGGAGCGGCTGAAGGCGTTCTTCAGCAGGTCACGGTCATAGGCGCGGCCCTCGCGGCCCGCCAGACAGGCGCTGACCGCCGCCGCCACATACTCCGGTGTGCGCAGACGGCCTTCGATTTTGGCCGATGCTACGCCAAGCGCCTGAAGCTTGTCCAACTTGTCGATGGCAGAGTTATCCTTGAGGGAGAGGTGATGCAGCCGCCCGGGCTTGCCCTCCGGCAGGGCGTTGGCTTCAAAAGGCAGGCGGCAGGGGCCCGCACAGGAGCCGCGATTGCCGCTGCGCCCGCCCAGAAAGGCGGACATATAGCACTGGCCGCTCACGCTCATGCACAGCGCACCGTGAATGAAGCACTCGGTCTCGATGCCGCAGTGCTTTGTGATGTGCTCCACCTCGGGCAGGCTCAGCTCACGCGCCAGCACCACCCGGGTAAAGCCCAGCTCCTTCAGTTCCAGTGCGCCTTGCAGGGTGTGGACGCTCATCTGGGTAGAGCCGTGCCGGGGCAGCTGCGGGGCGATTTTACCAATTAAGGTAGCCACTGCCAGATCCTGACAGATGACTGCATCCGCTCCGCTAGCTGCCACCGCCCGGATAGCCTGTTCCAGCGCTGACAGCTCGGTGCCGTACACGGTCGTATTCAGTGCAACGTGCACCGCCACGCCCCGGGCATGGCAAAAGCGCACGGCCTCCTTTAGACTGTCTGCGTCAAAGTTGCCTGCGCCTGTGCGGGCGTTGAAGCCCGAAAAGCCCAGATATACTGCGTCCGCCCCGCTGAACACCGCCGCGCGGAGCATTTCTTCACTGCCCACCGGGGCTAAGATCTCGATCCTTGCCATAGTTCTCCTTTTGATTTCTATTTATATATGGTACATTCAGTTGGTTTCGTCTGCCTGTGCACCGTCTGCCGCCGGGGTCTCCGGGGCGGCGGGCCGCTCCTGCGCCGTCTCTGCCGCAGCGCGGGCGGCGCGCTCCTCCCGGCGGGTCTCACGCTGGCGTTCCTTGGCAAGCTGCTCCCGCAGGGCAGCAGCCTCCCGGCGCAGCACGGCATTCTCGGCCAGTGCCTTGTCCTCGGCCAGCTTTGCCCGGGCTGCATCTGCAATGTAGTCCTGGATCTGGCTGCGCATATTCTCGGCGCTGCCGGTGCTCTTGCGGTATTCGTCCAGATAATCCATCGCGCAGAACACCGCCGCCTTGGTTACCGAGAGGTTATCGTTGGTGTCCAGCAGCTTTGTGATGTCCTCGTCCAGCTTTTTTGCAAGCTCGAGGATGTATTTTTCCGAATCTGTGGTTGCGATGGCATACGGAGTGCCCGCGATGTTGACCCTTACCTTATTTACCATGGTGTTTTCCCCTTTTTTATCCTGTATCTGTACGGCGCAAAGCCGTTTGTTCTGCATCTTACCGGGATTTGACACCGTTCCCGGTAACGTTTCGGTTTCCGAAAACGTTTCGGCGGAGTTTCCCGCCCCATTTCTGCCGGAATTACTCCCCGAAAAACGTTTCGCAGCTCAGTTCTACCCTCTATTATAATATAAATACGCCGCAAGAAAAAGTGGAATTTTTGAAATTTCGGCATATTTGTCAGAAAGTGGCCTGAAAAAATAGCAGTTACGGAAAAAAAGCGCCTGTTTCCTTGCATTTGCAAATCGTTCATATTATAATAACGGTGTTATGTTGGCAGCCGGGCGAAAGAGGGAACGTTTCTGCTGCTATTATCTACTCAATTATTTTAGCAAAGCAAACGCTTATGCGGATAGGAGCACACTATGACATCAAAAGAATTTGGCAAAATTCTTCAGGACAAGCTCACCAGTGAGTATGGTGTGGAGCTGAATGTTGCCTCCAACCAGCAGATCTACCGCTCTCTGGCTCTGATCTGCCGTCAGATGATGAGCGAGAACCACAAAAAATTCCAGTCCAAGGCCATCGGCACCGGCACCAAGCAGGTCTACTACCTCTGCATGGAGTTTTTGATGGGCCGCAGCCTGAAGATGAGCCTGTTCAATCTGGGTCTGGATGAGGTCGCCAAGAAGGCACTGGCTGACGCCGAGATCAATCTGGACAGCATTTTTGAGGAAGAGCCCGATGCAGGTCTGGGCAACGGCGGCTTGGGCCGTCTGGCTGCCTGCTATCTGGACGGCATGGCCACCACCGATATCTGCGGCACCGGCTACTCCATCTTGTACGAGTACGGCATCTTCAAGCAGAAGATCGTGGACGGCTGGCAGCAGGAGCGCGCTGACAACTGGCTGCCCGGCGGTCAGGTGTGGCTGAAGAGCCACCCGGATCAGGCTGTGGAGATCCGCTTTGACGGCGAGATCCACGAGAACTGGGACAACGGCTTCCACTACATCCAGCACACCAACTACAACAGCGTCATGGCCATCCCCTCCGATATGTATGTGCAGGGCTACGATGGAAAGGGCGTTGCAAAGCTGCGCCTGTGGCAGGCAAAGGCCCCGGACTTTGATATGTCCAGCTTCTCTCTGGGCAACTACAACACCGCTATGAGCAAGAACGCCAACGCTGAGCTCATTTCCAAGGTGCTGTACCCCAACGATAACCACGTTGAGGGCAAGATCCTGCGCCTGCGTCAGCAGTATTTCCTGTCCGCTGCTTCTATCGGCGATATCGTGCAGAACCACCTGTCCAGCTACGCTACGCTGGAGAACCTGCCCGACAAGGTCGCCATCCAGCTGAACGATACCCACCCCACCCTGGCCATCCCCGAGATGATGCGCATCCTGCTGGACGAGTGCGGCTTTGGCTGGGACAAGGCTTTCAGCATCTGCCAGAAGGTGTTCTCCTACACCAACCACACCGTTATGGCCGAGGCTCTGGAGAAGTGGAACGTGGACATCTTCAAGATGACCCTGCCCCGCATCTACCAGATCGTGGTGGAGATGGACCGCCGTGCCCGCGAGGAGCTGGCAAAGGCCTTCCCCGGCGATCAGGGCAAGATCAACTACATGGCACTGATCGGCGACAATCAGGTGCGCATGGCCAACATCTGCGCCTACACCGCCAACAGCATCAACGGCGTTTCCAAGCTGCACAGCGAGATCATCAAGGAGAGCGTTTTCCACGATTACTACCTGTTCAAGCCCAACGCCTTCAAGAACGTGACCAACGGCATTGCATACCGCCGCTGGCTGCTGGCTTCCAACCCCGGCCTGTGCAAGCTGCTGGACGAGACCATCGGCGACGGCTACAAGCACGATGCTTCTGATCTGACCAAGCTGAACAAGTACGCCGACGACAAGACCGTGCTGAAGAAGCTGAACGAGATCAAGCTGGCCAACAAGAAGGACTTTGCAAGCTATCTGGCAAAGAGCACCGGTCAGGTCATCGACCCCAATTCCATCTTTGACTGCCAGGTCAAGCGTATGCACGAGTACAAGCGTCAGCACCTGAATGCGCTGAACATCGCCGCACAGTACCTGTACCTGAAGGAGAACCCCAACGCCGACTTTATCCCCAAGACCTACATCTTCGGCGCAAAGGCTGCTCCCGGCTACTACATGGCAAAGCAGATGATCCGCATGATCTGCAAGCTGGGCGATCTGATCAACAACGACCCCGCCGTGCGCGACAAGCTGCGCGTGGTCTATCTGGAGGAGTACTGCGTCTCCCTGAGCGAGCACCTGATGCCCGCTGCCGAGGTCTCTGAGCAGATCTCTCTGGCAGGCACCGAGGCTTCCGGTACCGGCAACATGAAGTTCATGCTGAACGGTGCCATCACGCTGGGCACGCTGGACGGTGCAAACGTGGAAATCGCCGATGCTGCCGGTAAGGAGAACGAGCTGATCTTCGGTATGCTGACCCCCGAGGTGAATAACCTCAAGCAGGTGGGCTACCACCCCAACGCCTTTATCATGGGCGACGACGTGGCCAACAGCGCCCTGAACTTCCTGGAGCGCGGCTGGAACGGCGAGAACTTCCACGAGGTCACCGAGAACCTGCGCAGCAGCGACCCGTACATGGTCATGGCCGACTTCAAGGACTACCGCCGTGCACAGGCCGACCTGCAGAAGCTGTATGCTGACCGCGAGACCTGGGCCCGCATGAGCCTGAAGAACATCGCCAACAGCGGTATCTTCAGCGCAGACCGCGCCGTGCTGGACTACGCCCGCGATATCTGGTACGCTTCCCCCGTGCCCATGGGCAAGTAATTTTCCCCTGTAAAACCGCAAAGCCCCGGTGGCGTTTCGCCCGCCGGGGCTTTTTTGAGAAAGGACGATCTTTTTTGTCTTGTCTGTTCAACAGCTACGACCCCTACTTTAAACAGCCCTTTGGTGCCGTGCGCGCCGGGCAGACTGTGCACCTGACCCTGTGCATCCCCGAGGAGCTGGGCTATGTGGATCCGCACCTTGTACTGCAAAAAGAGGGCAAATACGATGTGCCCGTGCACTACCGCATGAAATTTGACGGTCAGACCCCCCACCAGAACCATTTTTCGGTGGACGTCGTGCTGGGCGACCCGGGCTTATACTTCTATTACTTTGATCTGTATACCGACTTCCGCCGCATCGTGCGCGGGGCCGACAACTGCGGCGTGGTCAGCTGGCAGCAGGGCGAAAGCTGGCAGATCACGGTCTACGAGCCGGATTTCCAGACGCCGGAGTGCATCAAGGGCAAGGTGTTCTACCAGATCTTCCCGGACCGGTTCTGTGAGGGCATTGAGAACAAGCCTATGCCCTTCCCGGACCGGCTGTATCAGGCCGACAAGCACGCCGAACCCTTCTGGCAGCCCAACGAGACCGGCGGCCACCTGAACGAGGACTATTTCGGCGGTGATTTAGAAGGCATCCGCATCAAGCTCCCCTACCTGCGGGAGATGGGCGTGGATTACCTGTACCTGAACCCCATCTTTGAGGCACACTCCAACCACCGCTACAACACCGCCGACTACCTGAACGTGGATCCGCTGCTGGGCACTAACGAAGAGTTTGAGGTGCTCTGCCGCGAGGCCGCCAAGTACGGCATCGGCATCGTGCTGGACGGCGTGTTCAGCCATACCGGCTCCGACAGCCGGTACTTCAACCGCGAGGGACGCTACGGCGAGGGCGGCGCTTACCGCGACCCCAACTCCCCTTACCGCAGCTGGTACGATTTTGACCCCAAATACAAGGGCGGCTACCGCAGCTGGTGGGGCTTCGAGACCCTGCCGGAGGTCAACGAGGAGACCCCCTCCTTTGTGGAGTTCATCACCGGCGAGGGCGGCGTCATCGACACATGGCTGCGCCGTGGTGCTGCCGGTTTCCGGCTGGATGTGGCCGACGAGCTGCCGGACGCGTTCATTGAGAAGATCCGCACCGCCGTTAAGCGGGTAAGCCCGGAGAAGTTTTTGCTGGGCGAGGTGTGGGAGGACGCCACCACCAAGTTTGGCTTCAATCGCCGCCGCACCTACCTGCTGGGCAAGGGGCTGGACAGCGTGATGAACTACCCCTTCAAGAACTCCGTGCTGGATTTTGTCAAGGGCAAGCCCGCCCAGCAGGCCGCCAATGAGATCCTTTCCATCTGCGAGCACTACCCTGCCCCGGCCATCAACACGGCGCTGAATTTCCTGTCCACCCACGACACCGAGCGTGCTCTGACCGTGATCGCGGACGAGCCCGCCAACGGACGCGGCCGGGAGTGGCAGAGCGGCCGCAGCGTGACCGGCGAGGCCTACGAGGAAGGGATGCTGCGCCTGCGCATGGCTTATGCCATCATCTACACGCTGCCCGGCGTGCCCTGCCTGTATTACGGCGACGAGATCGGGATGCAGGGCTACCGCGACCCCTTCAACCGCGCCTTCTTCTGCTGGGACAGCCACGAGGAGCGTCTGCGCCCGGTGCTGGCACAGCTGGCGCAGCTGCGCCACAGCTGCGAAGCCTTCCGCACCGGCGAGCTGCGGGTGCTGCGGGCTGAGGACGGCATCCTGCACTACCAGCGCATCGGCAAGGCTGAAACTGCGGAGATCATCGTGAACCGTTCTGAGCACATCATCGTGGAGCCGCTGGCTTCCGGCAAGCACACCGAGGTAAACCCCATGGGCTTCACCATCGTGGTGGAGGAAAACGGCCATAACCCCAACCACAGCTACTACGATATCCAGTGATGCCTGCGAGGCTGTAACCATTTAAATGCTCTCCGCTTGCGCTCTGAGCATCCACAGCGGAATTCGACTTTTTTTGCAAGTCGGGAGGCTCTGCGGAGCCTCCCGACTTACTTTTTTCACAGGGTGGGACGCAGTGATTTACGGGCTTTTTTTCTATTTTTGTCTATATTTTGTTTTCTGTGCAACGTTCCAGTAAAAAGCCCTTGACCTTCCCCCAAGGGGATGCCGTATAATAGCAGCATAAGGAGGTAACATACCATGCAGATCTCCCCCATTCTCTGGCTAGCTGCAGCCGTGGGCTTTCTGGCACTGGAGGCCAGCACCTTTAATATGACCTCCATCTGGTTTGCCATCGGCTCTGCCGCCGCATTGCTGTGCTGCGTGTTCACCGGGTCGTTCCGGGTGCAGGCGGTGGTCTTTCTGGTGGTAAGCATCCTGTGTCTGGCAGCCTTCCGCCCGTTGGCGGCAAAGCTGCGGCTCCAGCACACCGCCACCAACGGCGACCGCAATCTGGGACGGGAAGCCATCGTGCTTTCCCCTGTCACCGCCGAAGTCCCCGGCCGGGTGCGGCTGGACGGCGTGGACTGGAACGCCCGCTGCGCCACCCCCGGCGACACCCTTGAGCTCGGTGCGCTCTGCCGCGTTACCGAGATCCACAGCACCCTGCTCATCGTAGAGCCTGTTCTGACCGAAAGCCGCAACCCCCACACAACGACCTGACAAAGGAGATGTATTATGGTTCTATTTTTTGTCATCCTTGCGCTTGTTTTTGTTCTGGTGCTGGTCATTGTTTCCAACATCGTCATCGTGCCGCAGTCCAAGGTATATGTCATCGAGCGGCTGGGCAGCTACTCCGATACATGGTCTGCCGGCCTGCATGTCAAGATCCCCTTTATTGAGCGCATTGCCAAAAAGGTAAGCCTGAAGGAACAGGTGGCAGACTTTCCCCCTCAGCCCGTGATCACCCGCGATAACGTGACCATGCAGATCGACACGGTGGTGTTCTTTCAGGTCATGGACGCAAAGCTGTACACCTACGGTGTCAATCAGCCCATTGCCGCTATCGAGAGCCTTTCTGCCACTACCCTGCGCAACATCATTGGTGAGATGGAGCTGGATCACACCCTGACCAGCCGCGACGTCATCAACGGCAAGATCACCGCCATCCTTGACGAAGCCACCGACAAGTGGGGCATCAAGGTGAACCGCGTGGAGGTGAAGAACATCATCCCGCCGCGGGAAATTCAGGAAGCCATGGAAAAGCAGATGAAGGCTGAGCGCGAGAAGCGCGCTGTCATCCTGAAGGCAGACGGTGAAAAGCAGGCAGCCATCACCGCCGCCGAGGGCGAAAAGGAATCCGCCATCCTGCGCGCCGATGCCGTGAAGCAGCAGCGCATTCTGGAGGCCGAGGGCGAAGCACAGGCCATTCTGGCTGTGCAGAAAGCCAACGCCGATGCCATCCGTCTGCTGAACGAGGCCATGCCCAGCGACAAAGTGCTGGCTATCCGCAGCCTTGAGGCGCTGGCAAAGGTAGCCAATGGCAAGGCCACCAAGATCATCATCCCCTCTGAGCTGCAGAATCTGGGCGGCGTTGTGCCCAGCATCAAGGAGCTGATGACCGACCCGAAGGACGCTGAGTAAGCGTCCGCTTATCCAGTAAACTAAAACAGCTCCCGGTCACGTTAAGCGGCGTGACCGGGAGCTGTTCTTTTGCTATTTATGCTTTATCCGGGGGATCACTTTTCCCCTTTTTCCTCGTTCTCCTGTGCCTGCTGTTCGCGGCGCAGCTCTTTAATGCGCTTTTTCTCGCTCTGGACGTGGGGCCACGGCCAGGAAAAGCCCTCGTTCTGCTTGCACCAGCGGGTAAGGGGGTAGAAGGCAAAGGCCAAGCCAAAAATGTACAGCAGAGCGTACAGCAGGGCATCCAGCGTGATCAGGGCATCCAGTGCACCGATCACCGCCACAACGCAGCCTGCCTTTAAAAAGAACTGGCCGTTCTGGCGGCAGTATTCCTCAAAGTTTTCGGCCTTGACCGCCCTGCGCCCCTGATCGCCCCACACGCGGGGATTTTTCATCACCGAAAAACCGTAAAAGGCCATCATCAGGCCAAGGGTAAGCTGAAAGCCAAAAAACATGGGTCATACCTCTTTTTTATCAGGATAAAGGGGGTCAGTCCTCAAACAGGGGCTTCATAAAGGGCAAAAAGTCCAGCGTTGCAAAGTAATCGCGGGGGGTCTGGGCGCGGCGGATCAGCCGGTGAGAGCCATCCTCGCACAGCAGCACCTCGGCGCAGTGCAGCTTGCCGTTGTAGTTGTAGCCCATAGCGGAGCCGTGGGCACCGGTATCGTGGATGTAAAGGATGTCCCCGATGTCGATCTTGGGCAGCATCCGGTCGATGGCAAACTTGTCGTTGTTCTCGCACAGGCCGCCCACCACGTCGTACTTGTGGTCGCAGGGCTCGTTCTCCTTGCCCAGCACGGTGATGTGGTGGTAAGCGCCGTACATGGCGGGGCGCATCAGGTTTGCGGCGCAGGCGTCCAGACCGATGTACTCCTTATAGATGTGCTTTTCGTGGATGACGGTGGACACCAGTGCGCCGTAGGGGCCGGTGGTAAAGCGGCCCATCTCGCTGAAGATGGCTACATCGCCCATACCGGCAGGCACAAGGATCTCCTCAAACTTCTGGCGCACACCCTCGCCGATGGCCATGATGTCGTTCTCGGTCTGCTCCGGGCGGTACGGGATGCCCACGCCGCCGGACAGGTTGATGTAGCTGATATGCGCACCGGTAGCCTGCTGCACCCGGACAGCCAGCCGGAACAGGATGCCTGCCAGCTCCGGGTAGTAGGCGTCCGAGATGGTGTTGGAGGCAAGGAAGGCATGGATGCCGAACTGTTTTGCGCCCTTCTGCATCAGCTTTTTGTAGCTGTCGATCATCTGCTGCTCGGTCATGCCGTACTTGGCATCGCCGGGCTTGTCCATGACCTGAAAGCCCTCTTCGCTCTCGCCCAGCTGGAAGGTTCCGCCGGGGTTATAGCGGCAGAAGATCTCCTGCGGCACACCGGCCACCCGCTCCAGAAACTCCACCATAGTGGCGTCGTCCAGATTGATGTAGGCGCCCAGCTCGTAGGCCTTCTGCATATCCTCCACGGGGGTCTGGTTGGAGGAGAACATAATGTCGTGGCCGGTAAAGCCGCAGGCCTCGCTGAGCATCAGCTCGGTCAGGGAGGAGCAGTCCACGCCGCAGCCCTCCTCCTTGAGGATCTGCAGGATAACGGGATTCGGCAGTGCCTTGACCGCAAAATACTCCTTGAATCCCTTGTTCCAGCTGAAGGCCTTGTTGATGCGGCGGACATTCTCCCGGATGCCCTTTTCGTCGTAGACGTGGAACGGCGTGGGCACATCCTCGATGATCTGCTGTGCCATCGCCTCGGTCAGAAACGGTTTCTTTTCCATAATAACATCCCTCTCGTTTTGCACAGGCCGGCATGTTCCGGTCTGCGGTCTATTCCATGCGGCCCAGTGCCGCAGTTCAAGCTGTTACAGTTTCAGGTTCTCCCGGGTGGGGGTAAAGGTGGGGATCATAGCCGCCAGCTGGCGCACCACGCCCTCATCGTTGTGGGCAGCAGCGGCTTCCAGCGCCTGCAGCTGCCCGTAAAACTCGGCCAGATCAATGGTGCGGGGGCTTGCCACAAAGATCTTGTTGTGCTGGGTGCGGCGCATCTTGTCCTGCTCCTCGTCCATCATCAGCTCTTCGTAAAGCTTTTCGCCGGGGCGCAGACCCACGATCTTGATCTCCATATTCACGCCCGGCTCGTAGCCGTAAAAGCGGATGAGCTGCTTGGCAAGGTCCATAATGCGCACCGGCTCGCCCATATCCAGCACATAGATATTGCCGCTTTCTGCCAATGCACCCGCCTGCAGCACCAGCTGGGCTGCCTCCGGGATGGTCATAAAATAGCGCACGATGTTGGGGTCGGTCAGGGTGACCTGCCCGCCCTTTTTGATCTGGGCTTCAAACAGCGGGATGACGCTGCCGTGGCTGCCCAGCACGTTGCCGAACCGCACCGCCACGCACTTCATATCCGTGTTGCCCGCAAAGGTCTGGATAAGCATCTCGCAGATGCGCTTGGTGCAGCCCATGACGCTGGTGGGGTTCACGGCCTTATCGGTGGAAAGCTGCACAAAACGCTCCACCCCGTGCTCGCTGGCGCTGACCAGCAGATTTTTGGTGCCCAGCACGTTGTTCTTTACGGCTTCGGCGGGGCTTACCTCCATCAGCGGAACGTGCTTGTGCGCCGCTGCGTGGAACACCACCGTGGGGTGATAGGTATCAAAAACCTCGTCCAAGCGCTTTTTATCCCGGATAGAGCCGATGAGCACCGTGACCGGGATATCGCGGCCGTACTTCTGCTGCAGTTCCATCTGCAGCTCGTAGGCGCAGTTTTCGTAGATATCAAAGATGAGCAGCTTGCCGGGCTTGAAGCGCATGACCTGACGGCACAGCTCACTGCCGATGGAGCCGCCGCCGCCCGTTACCAGCACCGTTTTGCCGGTAAGGTAGCCGGAAATTTTATCGGTATCCAGCGTGACCTCCTCACGGGAGAGGAAGTCGGCGGGGTTCAGCTCGCGGAACACCTCCTGCTGGGGTGCACCGCTGCCCACCAGCTGCGGGTCGCTGAGCACCTGTACCGCGCAGTGGGTGCTGACGCACAGGTCGATGACGTGGCTCAGGCGGCTGCCCTTTAAGGTAGGGATGGCAATGATGATGCTGTGGATGCCATAGCGATTGCACAGCTCCGGGATATCCTCCAGCGTGCCCTTGACCGGTACGCCGTGGATGGTCTGGTTCAGCTTTGCGGGGTCATCGTCCACCGCAACCACGGCGTGGCCGTATTCCTTGTTGGATTTGCACACGTTGATGGCCCACGCACCGGCTTCGCCCGCGCCCACGATCATCACCGGGCGGTTGGGGTCCTTGGCGGGCACGCGGCGCAGCCGCTCACCAAGCGGGTGGTTCAAAAACAGCCGCCATGCCAAGCGGCTGCCGCCGATGAGCAAAAGGATGAGCACGGCGGCCATGCAGTTGGCGGAATTAAACAGCACACCGTGGATAAAGCAGCGGTTTACCACATACACCACGGCGGTGGGCACGGCGATCATCCCGGCAAGACGGATCAGATCCCGCTCGCCGGCGTACTTCCACAGCACCGAGTACAGCCCGCCCGCCAGAAAGCAGACGATATACACCGCCACGATCCACGGCAGATTTTCGTACAACAGGGCGCGGTTATGGGGCCACCACACGGCCTCTACGGCACCGTCTGCCCGCAGCAGCAGGGCAAAATAAAAGCTGAATGCCACAATGGCTGCATCCAGCAGCACCAGCAGCGCACGGCGCAGCAGCACCTGCGGGGTATTCTTGGTTCTATCTTTCACTTACGATCCTCTTTTTCCCTCTCAGCGCCGGACGTTTTGCTCCCTGCGCTGCTTTTTCGACAGTGTTCCCCGGCTGTACCGGAAGGATACAGCTACACGTTTGTATTATACTCACAATCCCCGCCTGTGTCCAGAAAATTTACGTTTTTATCACTTTCCCTTGTTTTTCCCGGTCTTTGCCTGCCGCAGCAGTGCCCGCACTTCCTCCCAAAGCCCCAGCGGCAGCGCCGCCAGCAAAAACACGGCAGCAGTCACCATGCCGCCCGCCGTCAGCACTGCAAGCTGTTCCCACAGCCCCTGTGCCGGAAAACCCGCCAGCGCCCGGCGCACGCTCCGCCCTGCCGCACCGGCTGCGACAGCGGCCAGCAGCGGCGCACCCAGCCAGCGGCGGAAGGCGTGCCCTGTGCCGCTGGAAAGCAGCAGACGCCCGGTGTTGGCTGCGCAGGTGTACAGGCTGGAAAGCAAGATCACCGCCAGAAAGCCCCGCATCCCGTACCGGGGCAGCAGCACCGCCACCCCGCCAATGCGCAGCACGGCGTCCCACACACTGTACCGGAAAGCGGCCTTTTGCTCCCCGATGCCCTTCATTGCCCCGTCCACCATGCTTTCCAGGTACATCAGCGGCATGGCCGGAGCAAGGGTCTCCAGATAGAACCCCGCCTCCGGGCTATGGTAGAGCAGCTGTGCCAGCGGCCTGCCCCACACCCAGAACAGCGTGCCCGCCAGCGCGGAGAAATATCCCGTGAGCCGCAGCATCCGGTCCAGCAGGGCGTTCAGCCGGGCGGTCTGCCCCTCGATATGCGCCTGCGTGATCTCCGGCATCAGCAAAACTGCCAGACTGCCCAGCAGCCCGAAGGGGAAATTGAGCAGCGGCAGCGCCATGCCCTTTAAGGTGCCGTACTGCTCCAGCGCGGCGGTGCGCCCGCCGGAGGCCGCCAGATATACCGCAAGGCAGGCGGGCACCAGCATATTCTCGGCGGTGTGCAGCGCGCTGGAAAGCGCCCTGCCGCCCTCCACCGGCCACAGGATGTCCCACAGCCGCCGGGACGCCTCCCTTGGCGGGCGCGGCGCTGTGCTGCCGAAGCAGCGTGCCGCCTCCCGCCGGTAAAACAGCGCCATCAGGGCGGTGGATACGGCCTCGCTCAGGGCGGTAGCCGCCAGTACCAGTGCGCAGCGGCTGCCGTCCGGCCAGCCCTGCGTGCGGGATAGCGCCCACACCACCGCAGCAATGCGCACCGTCTGCTCTGCCAGCTGGCTGAGCACGTTGGGCTCTACCCGCCGCCGCGCCAGAAAAAAGCCGCGCAGCACCGCAGAGATAGCCATCCATGGCAGTCCCAGCGCCGAGGTGCGTAGCGCGGCAGCGGCGCGGATATCCCCCAGCCACCACTTTGCCGCAAGGCCTGCGGTGGCAAGCTGGGCGGCCATGGCAAGCCCGCCCAGCCCAAGCCCTGCCAGCACCAGCCGCACCAGCATCCCGCGCGCAGCGGCCTTGTCCCGGCTGAGCTCCTCGGTCAGCAGCCGGGTAGCCGCCACCGAGATGCCCGCCGTGGCCAGCGTGACGAACAGCCCGTACACCGCCAGCACCAGCTGGTATAATCCCATGCCCGCCCCGCCCAAGGCGTTTGCCAGCCAGATGCGCAGCCCCATGCCTGCCAGCCGCAGCATGACGTCCGAGCCGGTAAGCAGCACCGCATTTTTAAAGTAGTTCTGCCGCACCCTGCACCTCCCCCTGCCCCGGAACGGGCGTTCACGGTTCAGCCTATGCAGCGGCTTTGCAAAACATGAGCGGTGCTATGGGTTGTTTCTGCGCACTTTTTATGGTATAGTTAACAGTGGTCAGGCAGGGCGCAAGCCCCCGCCTGTATTTTGAGCAAGGAGGAAGCGCACCGCCCGGGTCCTGCCCCTGCCGTGCGCGACAAAGAGAATGAGTGAAGAATGTACCCATGACTGCTCTAATTGCAGTGCAGCCTGTTCTTCCCGCGATGCCGCTCCGCAGCACGATGCCCCCAACCCCAACAGCAGTGTAAAAAAGGTCATCGGCGTTGTTTCCGGCAAGGGCGGCGTGGGCAAGAGCATGACCAGCGCCCTGCTGGCCTGTGCCATGGCTCGCCGCGGCTACCACTGCGGCATTCTGGATGCCGATATCACCGGCCCGTCCATCCCCAAGCTGTTCGGCATTCACGGCCGTGCCATGGCGGACGACAAAGGCTGCTGGCCTATCCAGAGCCGCATGGGCATTGATGTGATGAGCATCAACCTGCTGGTGGAGAACGAGGAGGACCCCGTTGTGTGGCGCGGCCCGGTCATTGCCGGTGCGGTCAAGCAGTTCTGGACCGATGTGGTCTGGAAGGACGTGGATTTCCTGTTCGTGGATATGCCCCCGGGCACCGGTGATGTGCCCCTGACCGTGTTCCAGAGCCTGCCGGTGGACGGCATCGTTGTGGTGGCAAGCCCGCAGGAGCTGGTAAGCATGATCGTGGCAAAGGCCGTGAACATGGCCGAGATGATGAAGGTGCCCATGCTGGGCATCGTGGAGAACATGAGCTACATCGTCTGCCCGGACTGCGGCAAGCACATCAACGTGTTTGGCAACAGCCATGTGGACGAGGTTGCCGCAAAGCATCATCTGCCCGTGCTGGCCAAATGCCCCATCGACCCCAAGCTGGCCGAGCTTTCCGATGCCGGTATGATCGAGACCTACGGCGGCGAGTTTTTGGAAGGCGCAGCAGACGCCTGCGAAAAGCTGCTGAAGAAGTAATGCACCCTGCCCTGTGCCCGCTGTGACACAGGGCTTTTTGCTTACCAAAGCCCGCTGCCGCGCAAAAGGCATTCTTTTCCGTACAGCTTTGGGGCGGCAGCGCACTTTAAAAAACAAGGTTCACGGCGCATTCCGGCTTTTAATTTTCGTTTTGTGAAGCAGCTGTGACTTTTTATCTGTTTTTTTAAACAAATTCTGCTTTTTGCTATTGTAAAACCCACCGCAAAGCTTTATAATAGTAAAGTAAGCATTGCCCGCTTGTGCGGGCGTGCCGTGCAAGCATGGAGAACCGGAAGCGCCCGGCATCTGCAAGGATATGCCCGTTGTGCGGCGGGCAAAGGCATTTCCGCTTTTTCAAATTTATAGAGTAATTGGGAAAAGGAGTATTCTATTATGCTGACGAATGAATACCTGAAGCGTGTTTACGAGGGTCTGGAAAAGCGCAACGCCAACGAGCCCGAGTTTTTGCAGGCTGTGCGCGAGGTGCTGGAGAGCATCCAGCCCGTTGTGGAAAAGCACCCCGAGTACGAGAAGGCCGGTCTGATCGAGCGCATGGTGGAGCCGGAGCGCATCATCACCTTCCGTGTGCCTTGGGTGGACGATGCCGGTAAGGTGCAGGTGAACCGCGGCTACCGCGTGCAGTTCAACAGCGCCATCGGCCCCTACAAGGGCGGCCTGCGCTTCCATCCCTCTGTCAATCAGGGCATCCTGAAGTTCCTGGGCTTTGAGCAGATCTTCAAGAACAGCCTGACCACCCTGCCCATGGGCGGCGGCAAGGGCGGCTCTGACTTTGACCCCCACGGCAAGAGCGACATGGAAGTGATGCGCTTCTGCCAGAGCTTTATGACCGAGCTGTACCGCCACATCGGCCAGTTCGTGGACTGCCCCGCCGGTGATATCGGTGTCGGCGGCCGCGAGGTCGGCTATATGTTCGGCCAGTACAAGCGCCTGACCAACAGCTTCCAGGGCGGCATGCTCACCGGCAAGGGCCTGACCTTCGGCGGTTCTCTGGCTCGTACCGAGGCTACCGGCTACGGCCTGTGCTACTTCACCGCTGAGGCTCTGAAGTGCATGCGCAACGACAGCTTCGAGGGCAAGACCGTGGTCATCTCCGGCTCCGGCAACGTGGCTATCTATGCCTGCGAGAAGGCAACCCAGCTGGGTGCCAAGGTGGTCACCATGTCCGACTCCAACGGCTACGTCTACGACCCCAACGGCATCGATCTGGCTTACGTCAAGGATCTGAAGGAAGTGCGCCGCGGCCGTATCAAGGAGTACGCCGAGACCCACGCCGGTGCAACCTATGTGGCTGATTGCAGCAAGGTCTGGACTGTCCCCTGTGACATCGCCCTGCCCTGCGCTACCCAGAACGAGATCAACAAGGAGTCTGCCGAGGCTCTGGTAAAGGGCGGCTGCACCGTGGTTTGCGAGGGCGCTAACATGCCCAGCACCCCGGAGGCTATCGAGGTCTACCTGTCCAACGGCATCCTGTACGGACCCGCCAAGGCTTCCAACGCAGGCGGCGTGGCTACCTCCGGTCTGGAGATGAGCCAGAACTCCGAGCGCCTGAGCTGGAGCTTTGAGGAAGTGGATGCCAAGCTGAAGGGCATCATGGAGGGCATCTTCCACGCTTCCTACGACGCTTCTGTGGCTGCCGGTTCTGAGGGCAACCTGATGGTCGGTGCAAACTGCGCCGGCTTCCTGAAGGTTGCTACCGCCATGATGGCACAGGGCATCACCTACTAAGTCATACTGCATCGTCCAAGAGCCGCGCCCGCAGGGGTGCGGCTCTTTTTGGGTATAACCCCGCCCCGCTCTGCCCACACTGGCAGTATCTTATGGCAGAAAGGGAGCTTTGTATGGACGAGCAGATGTTTTGTTTTCAGTGTGAGCAGGCGGCGGGCTGCACCGCCTGCACCGGCGCAGCGGGGGTGTGCGGCAAGTCGGCCGAGACAGCCGCCGCACAGGACCGGCTCACCGGGGCGCTCATCGCGTTTGCCGGGCAGCTCATCGCGGCGGGGCGCGGCCCGGCCCCGGAACAGGCCCGGCTGCTGATGCAGGGGCTGTTCACCACCATTACCAACGTGAACTTTGACCCCGCCGCCGTGGACGCGCTGACCCGCCGGGTGCACGACGCCAGCCCCGGCACCGGCCCGGACTACGACATGCAGGCCCTCTGGCGGGAACCGGACGCCGACCGGCGCAGCCTGAAATGCTTTGTACTGTTCAGCCTGCGGGGCATGGCCGCCTACAACTACCACGCCCGGGTGCTGGGCCGCATCGACCCGGAGCTGGACCGGTTCTTCTGTACCGCCCTGCAGGCCGTGGGCGACCCCGGCCAGACCACCGACGCCCTGTGGCAGCTGGTGCAGGCCACAGGAGAAGCCAGCTACCGCTGCATGGAGCTGCTGGACGCGGCCAACACCGGCGCGTTTGGCGATCCGGAACCGGTGCAGGTGCCCCTGACCATTGAAAAGGGGCCGTTCATCGTGATTTCCGGCCACGACCTCTACGACGCACAGCAGCTGCTGGAGCAAACCGCAGGCCGGGGCGTCAACGTCTACACCCACTCGGAGATGCTGCCCGCCCACGGCTACCCGGAGCTGAAGCGCCGCTACCCCCACCTCAAGGGCAACTTTGGCACCGCATGGCAGAACCAGCAGCGGGAGTTCGAGGACATCCCTGCGCCCATCCTGTTCACCACCAACTGCATCATGCCCCTGCGCGCCAGCTACGCCGACCGGGTGTTCACCACCTCGGTGGTGGCTTACCCCGGCGTGCCCCACATCGATGAAGGGCGCGACTTTTCCCCGGTGATCGAAAAGGCGCTGGAGCTGGGCGGCTACGCGCAGGACACCCTGCTGCCCGGCCTGAACGGCGGCTCCACGGTGACCACCGGTTTTGCCCGCACCGCCGTGCTGCAGCACGCGGACGAGATCGTGCAGGCGGTGCGGGACGGTAAGCTGCGGCACTTCTTTCTGGTGGGCGGCTGCGACGGCACCCGGCCCAGCCGCCGCTACTACACCGAGTTTGCCCGCCTTACCCCGCCCGACACCATCCTGCTGACCCTGGCCTGCGGCAAGTTCCGCCTGAACGACCTGCCCCTTGGCACCGTGCCGGGCACCGGCCTGCCCCGCATCCTGGACGTGGGCCAGTGCAACGACGCCTACAGCGCCATCCGCATCGCATTGGCGCTGGCCGACGCCTTTGGCTGCGGCGTCAACGACCTGCCCCTCTCGCTGGTGCTGTGCTGGTTTGAGCAGAAGGCCGTGTGCATCCTCATCGCGCTGCTGGCGCTGGGCATCCGGAACATCCGGCTGGGGCCTACCCTGCCCCCGTTCCTCTCGCCGGGGGTGGTGCGCACTCTGCAGGAACGGTACGGCCTCAAGCCCATTGCCACCCCGGAAGCCGACCTGCGGGCCATTCTGGGCGGGTGAGGTTTCGTTTGGTTATTTTGCAACAAACCCGCAATTCAAAATTAGCGATTCTGCCCAAGGAATTTTTCCGGTTTTTATTCACTCCACCAAAAAATGGCGGTGGGGCTTGCATTCCATCCCCGCCATGCATGTTATAATAGTATGAATTCTTATGAAAGGGGGACAAGGCTATGAAGTGCAGAATGTTTGCGCTCTCGCTGGCACTGGGTGCCCTGCTTTGTCTCGCCCCGTCGGCCGCCGCGCTGGAACCCCAGCCGGAGGTCCCCGCCCCGGACACTGCTGCCGCATCGCAGACCGACACCCCCGCCGCTCCCGCTGAGGAAGCCGCGCCGGACGCCGCTGAGCCCGCCGGGCAGGCCCTGACCGAAGAAGTAACCAAAGAAGTGACTGTGACCGTGGAGGTGCCCATCCTGCCGGAGAAGCCGCCCATCCAGATCAGCTACACCACCCCGGAAGAGATCGGGTTTGCCTGGGAGGAGGATGGCCTGGAGCTGGAAGTGGCCGAGGTACTGCCGGTGGAAGAGATCTCTCTGGCCCCGGACCCCGACGCAGACGCCTCCGCCCCGGAAGCCCCGGCTGACTCTGACGACACCAACGGCACCGAAGCTGCCGCCGCATCCGACGCCCCGGCTCAGGCTCCCCACACGGAAGCGCCCGCCGCCGCACAGCCCGCTGCCCCGGCAGTGCCCACCCTGCCCCAGACCGGCACCACCGGCTGGGCCGCCGCCGTACTGGCTGCCTTTGGCACCGGCCTGCTGGCCGCCGGGCAGCGCCTGACCCGCAAAGCGTTCCTGAGTTCTGAGTGTTCCGCATCACTCAGGGCATATTCCTCCAAACCGCCGTACCCGCGTGCACAACGCCGGGTGCGGCGGTTTTGGTTGTGCGGGACCCTCTCCGTCATTGCAGCCCCCACTGAGTGGGACCGTTTGGCAGTGCGGCAAGGTTTTTCATAGTTCCGGGGTGGGGAACTGCGGCGGGCCATTCGTCCGCTTTTTTGTGTTTGCAGTGCAACAAAAACGTTCCCGTCCGCAACAAATGTGCAATTCAAAAACTGTGAAAATCGTTCTTTTTTTCGTGCAATTTTGACGTTTTGGGGCCGATCTGTCCGTCAATCAGCCAAAATTTCCGTGCAGGCTTTTTTTCGTGCAATTTACCCCCTTGAAATTTTTGGAAAACGTATATAATATAGGATTATAAGGACTGCCCAGCGGGCGTCTATTTTGTGGCTGTAGGTTTCTGAAAAGTTGTGCGAGGAACACAGTCTCTAGTGAAGTGAGGATGACGATTATGAGAAAAAAGTCCAAGAAAAAGCAGATCGTTGCGATGACGCTGGCCCTTTCGGTGCTCAGCAGCTCGGTTGGCATGTGCGGTGCCTCCGCAGCCGAAGCCCTGCCCGACACGGATGACTCCGGCCTGCAGGTGACCGTTGTCCCGCTGGCCGACAGCAATGCGGACACCGACACCCCTGCGGATGACACCACGCCCAAAGAACAGCCTGTCGCTTCCACCGGTGACAACACCGACCAGCCCACCGATGGCGAGGGCGATGGTGACAATACCTCTTCTGACGATAAACCCACCATTGAGCGCCCGGAGCAGTCCGAGACCGTCGAGACCCTGCCCGGCACCGCCGAGGACAACAAGGACCACATCAAGGGCGAGGACAAGGACGACACCGAAGATAAGGGCGAGACCGGCGAGGAGACCCCCGGCACCGGCGATACTGACACCGGCGACACTGAGGAAAAGGGCGAGACCGGCGAGGAGACCCCCGACACCGGCGATACTGACACCGGCGACACGGAGGAAAAGGGCGAGGAAGGTTCCGGCTCTGAGGAGACCCCGGAGGAAAAGCCCGAAGAGACCCCCAAAGAGGATGACACCGACTGCAGCTGTGCCTATGACCCGGACACCGGTCACTTCAAGATCACCTTCAACATCAAAGAGGACGCTGAGGGTGACCAGACCGTTGAGCTGAGCAAGGTGCAGGAAGTCGTGGATAAATACGGCGAGAAGCAGTTCGACGAGTGGCTTCAGACTGATAAGGGTGCCAAGTGGATGGATGAAGCCCTGTGGTACGCACAGTACGGCGAGTCCAGCAAAAAGACCGTTGATTTTAACGGTGCATCTTACACGCTCTATGTCTACTACGATGAGAAAACGGATTCGGTCTGCCAGCGTGTTGCTTTCGCCAACGAGCCCGGTTGCACGACCATGTTTGATATTTCCCTGTCCAACGGCTCCAAGCATACTTATGTGTACAAGGACAACAGCCTGACTGTTGCCACCCCTGACGTGAGCAATACCGACAAAACTGGTGTCACTGGCTTTGATGGACAGGAACTGCCGAACGATTACGTTGGCAACACCAAGCTGCAGCTGAAATACAGCAAGACCGGTGAAGCCGGTTGTATGGAAAAGCTCGTGGAGGATGCCCTTCGAGAGTTCGACGATGATCACTATCTGAATCAGTATCTCGATACCGACGGCAATCCCACCACGAAGATTCAGGGTAAAGCCACTCTTGCTGCTGGCTCCGAGGTTATCACCAACAAAAAAGGCAGTTTTGTAAAAGTCACCTCCGCATCCGGAAAGGAATACTATTATAAGCTCGATTATGCAAACACTTCTCTGGTAAAAGAGGTCGACGGCAAAAAAGTTCTAGCTGATACTGTTCAAAACACTTCCATTCTTTATACAGAAAAGGGCACCAAAGATTCTGCCTTTGGTCACTATGACCGTGAGACTACGGATCTGATTGCTCTCCGCCCTGCTATTAAAAAGTATATGGAAGCCTATGGCTACGCTTCTTACGATGATTACATCCTCGACTACTACAAGAAGCCCAATGGCACAAAGTACGATAGCGTGGAAGAGCTGCTGCGGAACAACAAGGATGCACAGGCTTCCCTGCTCCACTCCGGCACTGCAATGCCCGGCAACAGCTACAAGGATCCCAATGGCCCTCTGGGCGATGCATCCAGCACCATGGATCCCGCCACCCTCTATGATAACTTCTACAAGAACATCCTGAGCTTCAAGGTGGGTGACCCGAAAAAGGTCGATACCGAGGCTGGCGGTAATGTTGACCACAATCACAGCCACGGCCAGTGGGCTGCCGACGGCACTCAGGAAACCATCGGCGATTACATGGCCGGCAAACTGAACGAGACCCCCGGTGCATGGGCAAAGGCCAACAGCTACTTCAATACCCTGCTGGCCAGCGGCCTGACCGCTGACGAAGCCACCTGGGCTGCATTCGCCATGGCCACCAACATCGACTTCCAGAACGCAGGCGACGACTACCAGAACACCGCATGGAACTGGTACGCCTCCATGGTGCTGAAGCAGGCCGATGGTACCCTGGACCTGACCAAGACCGACAAGGACACCGGCAAGACCATCGGTGACGAGGAGGGCGAGGGCCAGACCAGCTTCTACCTGTGGAAGTACGAGACCGACAAGGAAACCGGTGAAAAGGACACCATGTACTGCACCTATGTGGAGCCTACCTACACCACCAATGAGGATGGCGAACAGGTGCTGGAGAAGGACGGCTTCTACTGCTGGGTCAAGTACGACCCCACCAAGGACAAGCTGACCTACACCGTCACCACCACCAACGGCAAGCTGAACATCGACTATGCCCTGCTGGAAAACGTGGTGTACTACCTGCAGGAGGCCATCGCCCCCGACGGCTACGACATCGACCCGGAGATCTACGTCATCTGCGATGAGGAGTCCTACAAAGAGCTGGATGGCACCGAGGTGACCAACCCCGCTACCGGCGCTACCAGCAAGGTGACCGCAGACAGCTGGCTCGGCTCCATCCTCGGCGGCAAGACCCTGTCCATCAACTTCGTCAACACGGCCACCGTGCCCGATCCGGAACCCACGCCGGATCCGGACCCCGTGCCGCCCGTTGATCCGGATATCCCCGTGGACCCCGCCAACCCGGACAATCCCCCGGTGAAGGACGCTGACCCGGATGAGACCCCTGTGACCCCGGAGAACCCCGCCGTGCAGGACGCTGCCCCGGACGCCGCCGCCCTGCCCCAGACCGGCACTACCAGCTGGATGGCCGGTGTGCTGGCAAGCCTGGGCTCCCTGCTGCTGGCCTGCGGATGGTTCTTCACCCGCAAACAGTATTCCCCCAAGCACTGAGCAGCCCTGAACCGCAGGAATCTCCGCACTGACGCATAAGAACCGCCGCATCCTGTGCCTTGCAAAAGGCCGCCGGGTGCGGCGGTTTTGGTTGTGTGCCGCGCACAGCTGCGGGGGTTCGCGGCGTTTCGCACAAGAAGCGGTGCAAGTGTAGCATATTTGGTGCAGCTGTCACTTGAAGATTTTTCAGGAATCTGTATAATATCAGGTATCGGAACAAAGGCGTTCCGCAGGGGCATCCTATGCCCTTGCGGGGCGCTTTTTCTTTTTTGCAGGGGATCAAAAGCTGCGGAGGGTGCCGCAGCCCCCGGTAAGCAAACAAGTAAAAAGGATGGGAAAGACTATGGAAAACTTTACAGAGCAGAAAACCACCCTTGGTCTGTACGACCCACAGTTCGAGCACGATGCCTGCGGCATCGGCGCTGTGGTGGACATCAAGGGACGTAAAAGCCACCAGACGGTGGACGATGCACTGTCCATCGTGGAACGGCTGGAGCACCGTGCCGGTAAGGACGCCGAGGGCAAGACCGGCGACGGCGTGGGCATCCTGCTGCAGATCAGCCACAAGTTCTTCTCCAAGGTCGCCGAGGAGCTGAACATCCGGCTGGGCAACGAGCGGGAGTACGGCGTGGGTATGTTCTTCTTCCCCCAGAGCGAGCACCTGCGGGCACAGGCCATGAAGCTGTTCGAGGTGGTCACCCGCAAGGAGGGGCTGGAGTTTCTGGCATGGCGCGAAGTGCCCGTAGACCCCGATGCCGTGGGTCAGAAGGCGCGGGACTGCATGCCCGCCATCTGGCAGTGCTTCATCAAAAAGCCCGCCAAGGTAAGCAAGGGCATCGAGTTTGACCGCCGCCTGTACATCGTGCGCCGCGTGTTCGAGCAGGCCAGCAACGGCACCTATGTGCCCAGCCTGTCCAGCCGCACCATCGTGTACAAGGGTATGTTCCTTGTGCACGACCTGCGCCGCTTCTACGCCGACCTGCAGGACCCGGATTATGAATCCGCCATCGGCATGGTGCACAGCCGCTTTTCTACCAACACCAACCCCAGCTGGATGCGTGCACACCCCAACCGCTTCATCCTGCACAACGGCGAGATCAATACCATCAAGGGCAACACCGACGCCATGCTGGCGCGTGAGGAGAGCATCTCCAGCCCCATTTTGCAGGACGATATGAACAAGATCCTGCCCATCATCAACACCTCCGGTTCGGACTCCGCCATGCTGGATAACACTCTGGAGTTTATGGTGATGAACGGCATGGACCTGCCGCTGGCTGTGATGATCACCATCCCCGAGCCGTGGGAGAACAACAAGAACATCAGCCAGAAAAAGCGGGATTTCTACCAGTACTACGCCACCATGCTGGAGCCTTGGGACGGCCCCGCCGCCATCCTGTTCTCGGACGGCGACGTGATGGGCGCGGTGCTGGACCGCAACGGTCTGCGCCCCAGCCGCTATTACATCACCAAGGACGGCCGCATGATCCTGTCCTCTGAGGTGGGCGTGCTGGAATGCGACCCGGAGAATATTCTGGTCAAGGAGCGTCTGCGCCCCGGCAAGATGCTGCTGGTGGATACCGTCAAGGGCGAAGTGGTGGACGATGAGAAGCTGAAAGAGTTTTACGCCAGCCGCGAGCCCTACGGCGAGTGGATCGACCGCAATCTGGTGCAGCTGAGCGGGCTGAAGATCCCCAACGTGAAGGTGGAAAGCTACACCGGCGAGCAGCTGACCCGGCTGCAGAAGGTCTTCGGCTACAAGTACGAGGACGTGAACACCATGATCCTTGCCATGGCGCGGGCGGGCGCAGAGCCTTCCGGTGCCATGGGTACCGACACCCCGCTGGCTGTGCTCAGCAGCCAGCATCCCCCGCTGTTCAACTACTTCAAGCAGCGGTTTGCGCAGGTGACGAACCCGCCCATTGACGCCATCCGGGAAAAGGTGGTCACCTCCACCAGCGTTTACATCGGTGCCCACGGCAATCTGCTGGAGGATAAGCCCGAGAACTGCAAGGTGCTCAAGGTGCACAACCCCATCCTGACCAACACCGACCTTTTGAAGATCAAGTACATGAACGTGCCGGGCTTCAAGGTGGCTACGGTGTCCATCAATTACTATAAGAACACCAGTCTGGAAAAGGCCATCGACCGGGTATTTCTGGAGGTTGACCGCGCCTACAAGGAGGGTGCGAACATCATCATCCTGTCCGACCGTGATGTGGATGAATACCATGTGACCATCCCCAGCCTGCTGGCTGTTTCGGCAGTGTCCCAGTACCTCATCCGCACCAAAAAGAGCACCGCACTGGCACTGATTTTGGAGAGCGCCGAGCCCCGGGAGGTGCACCACTTTGCCACCCTGCTGGGCTACGGTGCCTGCGCCATCAACCCCTATCTGGCACACGAGACCATCGGACAGCTCATCGACGAAGGTCTGCTGGACAAGGACTACTACGCCGCTGTGCAGGACTACGACAACGCCATCCTCAGCGGCATCGTAAAAATTGCCTCCAAGATGGGCATTTCCACCATCCAGAGCTACCAGAGCAGCCAGATCTTTGAGGCTGTGGGCATCTCGAAGGAGGTCATCGACAAATACTTCACCGGCACGGTGAGCCGCGTGGGCGGCATCAGCATGGCAGACATTCAGGCCGATGTGGAGGCGCTGCACAACGCCGCCTTTGACCCGCTGGGACTGGATATCAACATGGAGCTGGCCGACAGCGGTGCCCACAAGTTCCGCAGCGGCAAGGAAGAGCACCTGTTCAACCCCCAGACCATCCACCTGTTCCAGAAGGCCTGCCGCACCGGCGATTACGCCACCTTCAAGCAGTTCACCCAGACGGTGGACAACATGGGTGCCGAGGGCGTGCATCTGCGCAGCCTGCTGGACTTCAACTACGCCGCAGATGGCGGCATCCCGCTGGAAGAGGTAGAGCCGGTCTCCAGCATCGTCAAGCGGTTCAAGGGCGCTGCCATGAGCTACGGCGCACTGAGCAGCGAAGCACACGAGACCATTGCCATCGCCCTGAACCGTCTGGGCGGCCGCAGCAATACCGGTGAGGGCGGCGAGCCCGAGGAGCGCTACCACAGCGAGAGCAATTCCAAGATCAAGCAGGTAGCTTCTGCCCGCTTTGGCGTGACCAGCAAGTATCTGGTCAGCGCCGAGGAGATCCAGATCAAGCTGGCGCAGGGCGCAAAGCCCGGCGAGGGCGGCAACCTGCCCGGCGCTAAGGTGTACCCGTGGATCGCCAAGACCCGCCACAGCACCACCGGCGTGGGTCTGATCTCTCCCCCGCCCCATCACGATATCTACTCCATCGAGGATCTGGCAGAGCTGATCTACGACCTGAAAAATGCCAACCGCAACGCCAACATCAACGTCAAGCTGGTCAGCGAGGCGGGTGTGGGCACCATTGCCGCCGGTGTTGCCAAGGGCGGTGCACAGGTCATTCTGGTGTCCGGCTATGACGGCGGCACCGGTGCTGCACCCCGCACCTCCATCAAGCACGCCGGTCTGCCTTGGGAGCTGGGCATCGCCGAGACCCACCAGACCCTGATCCTGAACGGTCTGCGCACCCGCGTGCGCATCGAGAGCGACTCCAAGCTGCTGTCCGGCCGGGATGTGGCCATCAGCTGCATGCTGGGCGCAGAGGAGTTCGGCTTCGGCACTACCCTGCTGATGGCTGAGGGCTGCGTGATGATGCGTGTGTGCAATCTGGACACCTGCCCCATGGGCATCTGCACCCAGAACCCCGAGCTGCGCAAGAACTTCAAGGGCAAGCCGGAGTACATCATCAACTACCTTACCTTTGTGGCCGAGGAGCTGCGGGAGTACATGGCAAAGCTGGGCGTGCGCACCGTGGACGAGCTGGTAGGCCGCACCGACCTGCTGCGGGTCAAGCCCGCTGCCCCCGGCAGCCGTGCAGCGGAGCTGGATCTGGACTGCATCCTGCACAACCCCGCCATTGCAAACAGCAACGTCCACTTTATCAAGGAGGACAGCTACGACTTCCATCTGGAAAACACGCTGGACATGAAGGTGCTGATGAAGAAGTTCAAGCTGGGCAGCAAGGCTCCCCAGAGCGTCAGCCTGAATGTTTCCAACGTGGATCGCGCCTTTGGTGCCATCTTTGGCAGCGAGATCACCCGCAAATACGGCAACGACCTGCCGGACGATGTGTATACCGTGCACTGCAACGGTGCAGGCGGCCAGAGCTTTGGTGCCTTTATCCCAAACGGCCTGACGCTGGAGCTGGTGGGCGACTGCAACGACTACATGGGCAAGGGTCTTTCCGGCGGCAAGATCATCGTGCGCCCGCCGCAGGGCATCGGCTTTAAGCCGGAAGAGAATATCATCACCGGCAACGTGGCGCTGTACGGCGCTACCAGCGGCAAGGCGTTCATCTCCGGCGTGGCCGGTGAGCGCTTCTGTGTGCGCAACAGCGGCGCTACCGCTGTTGTGGAGGGCGTAGGCGACCACGGCTGTGAGTACATGACCGGCGGCACTGTGGTGGTGCTGGGCCAGACCGGCAAGAACTTTGCAGCCGGTATGACCGGCGGCATTGCCTATGTGCTGGACGAAAACTGGGACTTCTACCAGCGGGTGAACAAGGAGACCGTCAGCCTTGAGCCGGTGGAGCACAAGTACGATGTTGCCACCCTGAAGGAGCTGATCCGCGCCCATGTGGAGGCCACCGGCTCTCCGCGCGGCAAGGAAATTTTGGATAATTTCAGTGCGTTCCTGCCCAAATTCAAAAAGGTGCTGCCTTACGATTACGACCGTATGCTGCGGGTCATCGCCTCGGTAGAGGAGCGTGGTCTGGACGGCGAGCAGGCACAGATCGAAGCATTCTATGCAGTGCAGAAGCATAAGTAAGGAGGGGCAGCAGCATGGGTAAGACAACAGGATTTATGGATTATGAGCGCAAGACCAGCACGGACGTTGCGCCGCTGGAGCGCCTTGAAAATTTTAACGAGTTCCACATCTGGCTCTCGCGGGAGCAGCAGCAGACGCAGGCCGCCCGCTGCATGGATTGCGGCGTGCCCTTCTGTCAGGCGGGCATGATGATCGGCGGCATGGCCTCCGGCTGTCCGCTGAACAACCTCATCCCGGAGTGGAACGATCTGGTGTACCACGGCAAGTGGGAGCTGGCGCTCCACCGCCTGATGGCCACCAACCGCTTCCCGGAGTTTACCAGCCGGGTGTGCCCCGCCCTGTGTGAGGCCGCCTGCACCTGCGGGGATGTGACCGGCAGCAGCGTCACCGTGCGCGAAAACGAGCACGCTATCATCGAGACGGCCTACGCCAAGAACTGGCTGACCGCTACCCCGCCGCCGACCCGCACCGGCAAGAGCGTTGCCGTGGTGGGCAGCGGCCCTGCGGGACTTTCGGTGGCAGAGTACCTGAACAAGCGTGGCCACGCCGTTACGGTGTTTGAGCGTGCCGACCGTGTGGGCGGTCTGCTGATGTACGGCATCCCCAACATGAAGCTGGATAAGGTGGTCATCGAGCGCCGGGTCAAGCTGATGCAGACCGAGGGTGTTGAGTTCCGCACCGGCATGGACGTGGGCGGTGCCGTGCCCGCCAAGCAGCTGCTGGCTGATTTTGATGCCGTGGTGCTGTGCTGCGGTGCCAAAAAGCCCCGCGATTTGAACGTGCCCGGCCGGGACGCCAAGGGCGTGCACTTTGCGGTGGACTACCTGACCAGCGTGACCAAGAGCCTGCTGGACTCAGGTTTTGCAGACGGCAAGGCCATCAATGCAGCCGGTAAAAACGTGCTGGTCATCGGCGGCGGCGACACCGGCAACGACTGTCAGGGCACTGCCCTGCGGCAGGGCTGCACCGACCTGATGGCGCTGGAAATGATGCCCCAGCCCCCTGTCGAGCGCACCGCCGCAAACCCGTGGCCGGAGTGGCCCCGGGTGCTGAAGGTGGACTACGGCCAGACCGAGTGCATCGCCAAGTTCGGCAAGGACCCGCGCGTGTACCAGACTACCGTCAAGGAGTTTTTGAAGGATGAGGCCGGCAACCTGACCGGTGCTGTCATCAGCTGCCTGAAGCCGGAGCGCGACCCCGAGACCGGCCGCACCAGCATGGTACCCACCGGCAAGGAATTCACCTACGACTGCCAGCTGGCGTTTATCGCCGCAGGCTTTACCGGCTGCGAAAACTACACAGCCGATGCCTTTGGGGTGGAGCTGACCGCCCGGGGCAATGTAGCCGACCACAGCTTTAAGACCAATGTGGACAAGGTATTCGTCTGCGGCGATATGCGCCGCGGCCAGAGCCTTGTGGTGTGGGGTCTGCGCGAAGGCCGCGATTGCGCCGCCGAAGTAGACCGCTGCCTGATGGGCTACACCAACCTTTAATTTGCCATTCTCTTTCCTATCCTAAACAAGCAGAAGCGGGAGCCCGTTATAAGGCTCCCGCTTCTGCTTTTATTGCTTAATCGGTATCGTATTCCGGCTCTGTGCTGCCCTCTGTGGGCGTTTCCGGGGTGGTAGGCTCGGTAGCGGCAGGCTCCTCCGGGGTGGCAGTGATCTGCACACTGGGGTCTGCGGCGATATACACGGTGATCACCGTGCCCACCGTGACCATTGCGCCCTCTTCCTCGCTGGCAGAGACCACGCAGCCCGTGGCGTAGGAGCCATCATTCACCACCATAAAGCAGCTGGCCACAAGCCCCCGGCTGCTCAGGATCTCAATGGCCTTATCCTGCGATGCACCGACGATCTTGGGCATCTCCACCTTCTCCGGGCCCTGACTGACCACGATCTGGATCACCTCGCCGTTCTCCATCACCTCGCCGGCCTCCGGCTCCTGCCGGATGACCTGCCCGGAGGGCACGGTATCGCTGTACTCCAGCACCGCCCGGAACAGGTACATACTGGTGTACTCGCGGTTATTCTTGATCTGCTCGTAGTCGATGCCCACAAAGTTGGGTACAAGGTTCTGGGGGGGCATTGCTTCGCTGCTGGCTGCTTCCGAGCTCGGCTCCGAAGAGGGCGTCTGCTCCTCTTTGCTGCTCACGATGCCCCACAGGGTGAGCAGGATCAAAATGGAAAGCAGGATCAGGATGCCCGCCAGCAGCGCCTTCAGGCTGAGCAGGTGTTCCCTGCCCTGCGGGCTCTGCTCTGCCCGCGCCGGATGCATCGGGGTCTCCGGCTTCATGGTGCGGGTCAACTCGGCGGTATATTCCTTGGAAGAAAGCGCCTGATACAACTGCGGCACGGTCTGGATGCGCTCCATGACCTTGAGCCGCAGCCCCAGCTGCAATACATCGGAGACATAGGCCGGTACGGCAGGCTCTACGGTGCGTGCCCGAGGGTTGGAGTCCGACACCACGCGCTGGGCGGCGGGCATGGGCGCCTGTCCGCACACCATGCGGTAAAAGACGGCGGCAAGGCTGTATTCGTCGGTGTAGCGCCCCTCAAACTCGGCGGTGGTGTACTGCTCCGGCGCAGAGTAGCCCTCGTACAGCTGCTCGTGCAGGCCGCTGCCTGCGGTGCGCAGACCCACGGTGGCGTACCCGGCCAGACGGCAGCGGCCATCCGCCATCACCCGGATATTCTCCGGGCAGATGCCGCGGTGCACCAGCCCCGCCTTGTGCATGGCCGCCACGCCCTCAAACACCGGGCGCAGCATGGCGCAGGCCTCCTCTGCCTGCACCGGGGCGGGGCGGTTTTCCAGCCATTGCTCCAGCGGTGTGCCGCCTAGGTTTTCCAGCACTGCATACACGGTGTTGTTGGCTTCCACCACATCCAGCACGGCTTCCAGACCGCTGGCGGGGGTAACGCGCTGGATGGCGCGGTACAGGTCTGCAAAATCCATGCGGGTGGTCTTGAACAGCACTTCGCTCCCCTGCTTGGGGCGCAGGATGCAGTCCGCCCCCCGCTCCGCAGAAAGGGTGACAGGCAGGTACTCCTTGATGGTCACCCGGAAGCCGCCCAGATTCTCCACGCCGCTGTACAGCACACCCTCGCCGTCCAGACTGCGCATCTCGCCCACGGTGTAGCGCCCGGCCAGCACCGTGCCCACCGGCAGGCAGCCCGCCGGGTTGCATCCCTCTAAAATCTTCCCGCAATGGGGGCAAACGGTCGCCGCAGGCGGCAGCTCCCCCATGCAGAACGGACACAGGCGTTTTTGCTCCATAGTGTTCTCTCCCCTTCCCAGCTTCTATACGCTTTATTGTATCATAGTGTTCCCCGCCGTGCAAGCTGTCCGCATTTTGGTGCAAGCGCAAAAAAGACCGGAGCCAGCAGCCCAAAGGGCTGACAGGCTCCGGTCTTATAGGGTGCAAGGGGTTTCCCCTTATGCTGCGCTTAGTGGATGAACACAGGACCCAGCGGGTTTGCGATGGGGCTTACATAGCCGCCCAGCAGCTTGGGGATAGCAAGGCTGATGTCGGGGACGTAAGTCAGCAGCAGCAGTGCAACGAACATGCACAGGTAGAACGGCAGGGTCGCCTTGACCACCTTCTCCATGGGGCGCTTTGCAACGGCAGAGCCGATGAACAGAACGGAGCCAACAGGAGGAGTGAGCAGACCAATGCCGCAGTTCAGAACCACAATGATGCCGAACTGGATGGGATCGATGCCGATGGAGGTGGCGATGGGCAGCAGGATGGGGGTAGCGATCAGGATGATGGGAGCCATATCCATGATCATGCCCAGCACCAGCAGGATCAGGTCGACGAGCAGTGCAATCAGGTAGGGGTTATCGGTCAGGTCGGTGATGGCGGTTGCTGCCAGATCAGGCACATGCAGCATGGTCAGGCAGTTGCCGAACACTGCAGAGGTAGCGATCAGGATCAGCACGATGGACAGGGTGTTGACGCACTCGTCCAGAGCGTGCCACACGCCCTTCCAGTCCAGACCCTTATAGACGAACACGGAAACGAGCAGAGAGTAGACAACGGCGATAGCAGCGGACTCGGTAGCGGTAAACACACCGCCGACAACGCCGAACACCACGATGATAACAGCGGCCAGTGCCCAGATAGAGGTGCCCAGCTGCTTGACAAAAGCCTTGATGCTGAAGGGATTGCCCTTGGGATAGTTGCGCTTGACCGAGATGATGTAGGAGCCGATCATCAGCACGATGGCCAGCAGAGCGCCGGGCAGGTAACCGGCCAGGAACAGGCTGCCCACGGAGATACCACCGGCGGTGGTAGCGTAGATGACCATGTTATGGCTGGGAGGAACCAGCAGACCCTCGCAGGAGGAGGTGATGGTAACAGCGGTGGAGAAGTCTGCGCCGTAGCCCTGATCCACCATCATGGGGATCATGATGGAACCGATGGAAGCGGTATCGGCGGAGGCGGAACCGGAAATGCCGCCGAAGAAGTAGGAAGCCACGATATTGACCATGGCCATGCCGCCGCGCATCCAGCCCACGCAGGCGTCAGCCAGTGCGATCAGCTTTTCAGAAATGCCGCCGGAGCCCATGAGCACACCCATGGTGATAAAGAACGGCACAGCCATCAGGCTGAAGGAAGAAATGCCCTTGACCATCAGGCGGCAGACGTCGGTCAGTGCCTGACCCTGCACCAGCATGCACAGCACACTGGACAGACCAACGGCGTATGCAATGGGGAAGCGCAGGAAGATCATAACAAAGAAGCTGACAAGAAGGACAATGATCGCCAGTGTCTGAACTGTCATATTACATTTCCTCCTTTACAAAAAAGCTCTTGATGTGGTTGTACAGAGACTCGATCTCAAAGATGACCATGGCAACACCTGCCAGCGGCACCGGGAAGTACATCCAGAAGCGGCTCAGCCAAGGCATGGAAACATAGAAGCCACGGCCGCCCAGCGTGGTGGCGTAGTTCCAGCCGACCGCCATCATCACCACACCAAGGACCATCACAGCCAGATCGGCCAGAATGTCCAGCGCCTTGACCACTTTCTTGGGCAGGTACATATCAAAGGCAGTCATGCGGATGTGTGCGCCGCGGCGGATGGCCAGCGCAGCGCTCAGCACAGCCATGTAACTCATGCAGGTCAGAACGAGCTCCTCAGACCAGGAGGGGTCTGGGATAAAGGGGACGTAACGGCCAATGACCGACATCGTGGTAATGAGGATATCTGCGATCAACAGGATCTTGCAGATGAACAGAACCACCTTGTAGGTAATGTCGTACGCCGGTCTGATCTTATCCAGAGTGGTAAAGATTTTCGGCATAGAAATTCCTCCATATAAAAGCCCGGCGAAGCCTGCGGGCGTATTCCCGTGGGCCTCCGCCGGGCAATGTACTACTTAGATCGGATGGAAATCCAGCTTATGCCTTCATGTCCAGCAGCTTCTGGTACAGCTCAGCCTGATCAGAGGTGTTGTCCTTGATGACCTTAGCGCAAGCTTCCTGCCAAGGAGTCTTATCGTCCACATCCACAACGTTGCAGCCGGAGGAGCGCAGCTCGTCCAGAACCTTGTTCTCAGCGGTCTCAGACAGATCAGCGTTGAACTTCTGGGTGTCGGCAGCAGCAGCCATAACAGCAGCCTGCTGGTTAGCGGTCAGCTTGCCCCATGCGTTGTCGGTGATGACAGCCTGCACAGCGCCCAGAGTGTGGCCGTCCAGGATCAGGTTGTTCGCAACCTCGGGGAAGGCGTTGGACTTGTAGTTTGCGATGGGCTGCTCAGCGCCATCCACAACGCCGGTCTGCAGTGCGCTGTACAGCTCGCCGAAAGCAACGACGGTGGGGTTAGCGCCCAGACCCTCGACCATGCCGTTCATAACGGGGTCGTTGGACACACGCAGCTTCATGCCCTTCAGGTCAGCAATGGTTGCAACGGGCTTGACGGTGAAGAAGTGACGGAAGCCCTCCTCGCCGTAGAACAGGCCGCGAACAGGCAGGCCCAGCTCCTGGGGCTCGCTCAGGAACTCAGGAGCCAGATCGCTGTTGGCAAAGTTCCAGAAGTGAGCACGGTTGTTGAAGGTGAAGGGGATGGACAGCAGCTTGGACTTGTTGCAGCCGTAGCTGGTCAGAGCGAAAGCAGAGATACGGCTGATGTCGATGGAGGTAGAGCCGCCCAGAATAGCGTCCAGAACGTCGTTCTCAGAGCCCAGAACACCGGAAGCCTGCACATCGACGACCACAGAACCGCCGCTCAGCTCCTCGACCTTCTCCTTGAAGTGAGTACCGGTCTGGCCAACGATGGTATCCAGCGGGTTGACCTCGGCGTAGACCAGAGTCACCTTGGGATCGCTGGCGGCAGCAGCTGCATCACCGGCAGCAGCAGAAGAAGCTGCGGTAGAGGTAGCGGTAGAGGTAGCGGTAGAAGCAGCGGTAGAAGTGGAGCCGCTCTTGGAACCACCGCAGGCGGTCAGAGCAACAGCAGCGGTAGCTGCACCGGCAACGGCCATAAAGCTACGACGAGAGATCATTTTCATAGGAATCGTCCTCCTTAAATAATTGTGAACTTCTCCGGGCGCACAGGTGCCGGAGCTTTCGTTCATTGACTGTACACACTTTAGCAAATTTTCCGAAATGAAACAAGAGCTTTCAAAAAATGTCCTGTTTTTCGAAAGAATGTCAAGATTGTTTTTGTTATAATGCACAAAGACTTCAAACTGCATTTGTGCAACTCTAACGTACAGATGGATACAACTTGCGGTCCAAGCGGCTTCGGAACTGCTCTAGCCCCGGCCGGTCTGCTGTAGGAGAAACCAGCCGGGGCCTATGAGCAGGCAGAAAACCGACAGGATCACGCCACGGTGATCTTAACGGTCTTTCTTACGGGGATGACGCCATCGTCCAAGGTAAAGGTGACCTTGTAGGTGCCCTTGGCCTTGGGGGTAAAGGTGAGGGTGTGAGAACCGGCGTCAAAGGATGCGCCCAGAGGCAGCAGACCGGCGGTGCCGTAGGTCAGGCCGCCGTCCAGAGCCTCGATGACGGCAGCAGGCTTGGGCTGAGTGGTGCGGACGCCGTTGGCCGGGTTCCGGCCCGAGACCGTCAGGGTCAGGGTCTGGCCCAGCTGGAGGGTCTGGTCCCCGATGTGGCTGAAGTAGGGGCGGTGCACCGTCAGAGGCAGGGGATAGTCCTGGGTTTTAATAGCGAACTGATAGCCGTTTTCCGGGATGGGCAGGCGGATGTCGCCATAGAGGCTGTCTGCCGGGGTGCCGGGTGCCGGGGTATCCACGGTGACCTGTTCACGGCTCAGCAGACCCAGCTTCAGGTTCTCGCAGGTGGTGGTGAAATAAGGCTCATCAGGCACATACTCGTTGCCCACATGACGCTTGTAGTGGTTGGTCACGGTGACTACAGCCTTGACGCCCAGAGCGGTCTTGGCGGCCACGGTACGCAGGTCGGCGTTGGAAACGTCATCCAGCACGATAGCCGGACGCTTATCCTGGATCACATAGTTCAGGGCCACATTCTGCAGCACCAGACCATCTACGTGACGAGCGTAGATGCCGTAGGCCGGCAGGATGCCCAAGATGGAGGGCTCCGGGTACTCGGCTACCATCTCCGGTACGTTGTAGGGGTCGTCTACCCAGGTGCCGTTCTTCCAGGCCACACGGGGCAGCAGGCCCTCGCACTTGCTGAAGAAGGTGTTCACCAGCCAGGGCAGTTTCTGCACGGTGGGGGCAGAGCCGCTCTGGGAGTAGACCCAGTAGGTGCCCAGCTGCCGCTGTTCCACAGCCTCCTGGAGGGACAGGCCGCCCCGGTACTGCACCGAGATGTTCCGCAGGATCACGTTCTTCACCTTGCTGTCCACCAGGCCCTCCAGCAGGATGGGGTACCGGGGATCTACGTTGGTGATGCGGATGTTGCTGATTTCCACATTGCTGACGCTGGCCAGGTCCTTGGCAGCGGTGGCGTTGGCGTAGTAGACAGCGTCTTTCCGGCTGATCTCCCGGGTCATATCCGGCACATACTGGTGCTGGGCATCATCCCAGCGGTAAAGGTACAGCTTGCCGTCGATCTCTGCTAGGTTGGCGTTGTTGATCCGGGTGGGGTTGGCAGGGTCTACCACCTTAAAGGAGGAGACGCCGTCGATGGAGACGGTCTTGCTCTTATTATAAGAGGGGCTGTAGCGGGCCACGGGGTACAGCTGATACTCGGCACGGTTGGGCAGCACCCAGCCGGAATTGTCCAGACGCACATCGTTGGCGGCGTTGATAGCCTGCTCAGTGGTGTGGCCGGTGACGGGGTACCGGGCACGATCGCCTACCCGAATAAAGATGGGAGAGGAGGAAACGGTGTCCATGGTGCAGTCGGTCATCACGATGTTGGTGAGGGAGCTGCCGTCAACGGCCTCCATGCAGAAGCCACGGGAACGCTCGAACCGGACCCGGGTGATGGTGACGGTGTGGTAGCCGCAGGTGGACTCGGTGCCAAACTTGACACGGGCGGTGGGACCGCAGGCGTCGGTGGCCACGATCTTATCGGTGGTGCAGGCTCCGGTAATCACAGAACCGGCATCGTAGCCGCTGACCACACAGTCCTCGATCAAGACGTTCTGGGTGGGCATGAACACGCCGGCACCGTAGGAAGCCTTCATGACGATGGCGTCGTCCGTAAGGGAGTTGAAGTGGCTGTTGCTGACGGTAACGTCCTGGCTGCAGTCGATATTGTAGGCGTCCCGGTTGGTGTCCACAATCAGGTCGTTGACCGTCATGTTCCGGGTGCCCTCGGCAATAATGGCAAAGTGGCCGCCGTTCAGGATGCGGATGCCGTCCAGCACCACGTTTTCGCAGCGCACCAGTGCAATGGCCTTGTTGCCGTACCAGGTGGAGCTGTAGCCCCGGTCGGTGCGGTTTTTGGGGTTGGAGGGGTCGCTGCCGGACAGCACATTGATGAGGGTACCGGTGTCGTCCATGTAGCTGCCGTCGATGAGACCCTCGCCGTAGATCATGATATCGTGCTTGTCAGCGGCGTAGAACAGGCTGTTGGCAAAGTAGGTGTGGCCGTGGTCCTGGAGCCCGGCATAGAGGTTCACTTCCGGCTCATCGTAGTTTCCGCCCTCGCCCACCATGGTCTGGTTGCCATACCAGTCGTACAGGTCTGCCCGGGCAGCCCGGATGATGCCGTTGGCGTCGATGCGGAGGTTGACGCCGCTCTGGAGACGGATGGTGTAGCTCTTAAAGTCACCTGCCGGCACCACCACGGTGCCGCCGCCAGCCTTGCTGGCTGCCTGGATGGCATCGTTGATGGCCTTGGTGTTCTGGAGGGGGCCTCCCTCCGAAACAGCCCCAAAATCCGTGATGAGGTACAGGCGGCTCTCGTTCAGCAGGACGCTTTTGTCCACGGTGCTGCCGGTGGCCCGGGGGATGTTCAGGGTCTGGAAGCAGTTCTCCTCTGCCGTGTCCTCTGCGGCAAAGGCAGGCAGGCCCATGGCGGCCATGGCGGTGGTCACAGCACTGACCTTCAGAAAGCTGCGGCGCGAGATCTTTTTGGAAAACATAACCAAATTTCCTCCTTTTTTGCATTGCACAATCTGAATCTTGATAGGGTACATTTAGGCGTTTTTGCATGGCCTGATTGCTCGGTGACCTCATTCTAACGCAAAAGATTTTAGCTATCAAGAGGACTGATAAAATATCCTGTTTTTTGCAAAAAAGTGAAAATATATCTATGCATATTCAACAAGTATCCCTGGGAGATATTGTCGAGCTTGCCGAAAAATGTTCGCAAAAAAACTCGTCCCCAAACTGATATATCACATAGAGACGAGTTATTTCGTATATTTTGCTCTTCAGCTCTCCCGGATCCGCTGGATGAGTTTGGCGTGGCTGCGGAACCGGTCGTACATGGGCTGCACCGCTGCGCGGAAGCGGGCTTTTTCGGCCTCGTCCAGCTCGGTGACGCAGATGCCCCGCTTGCGCATATTCTGCTCTGCGTTCGCCTCCCGCCGCGCCCAGAGCTCCCGCTCTGTCTGTGCGCTCTCCCGGGCGCAGGCGCGGATCACCTCCGGGAAGCTTTCGTCCAGCGCGGCAAGCTTTTCCATTACCGCCGGGCTGGCCAACTGCACCTCCGGCACACGGGTGTGCTCATCCTTCAGGAAAAAGGGCGCTACCTCGTAGTGTCCCATCACCTCGTAGCTGGGCCAGTTGTTCTCTGCCCCGTCGATCTCGGCATTATGCAGGGCGGCATATACCTTGCTGTACACCACCTGCGCCGGTTTTGCACCCAGTGCGGTGATCATGTCGCTCATCATGTCTGATTCCTGCACCCGGATGGTCAATCCCTGCAAATCGTCCAGCCCGGTCACCTTTTCCCGGGTATAGAAGCTGCGCACACCGGCGTCAAACCACGAAAGCCCCACTAAGTCCATCCCGTCCAGCATGGCCAGAAACTCGTCCCCGATGCTGCCGTCCAGCACCCGCCACATCTGCTGGGCATCGCTGTACAGATAAGGCAGCTGCAATACGCTGAGCTCCGGCTCGTACTCTGCCAGCTGGCTCAGGGACACGCGGGAAAAATCCACCCCGCCAAACTGCATCTGCTGGATGACGCTCTGCTCCGCGCCCAGCTCCGCCCCGCTGTATACCAACACCTTTACCCGGCCATCCGTGCGCTGTGCCACAAGCTCCGCAAAGACCTTTGCGGCCTTGCTGGTGGGGTAATCCTCCGGCTGGTTCTCCGCGTAGCGCAGAATGAGCGGCTTCTCCTGCTGTGAAGAAGCAGACTGCGCCGTACAGCCTGTAACTGCCAGTGCCGGGGCTGCCGTCAGCAGATGCAGCAGCTGACGGCGGGTCACAGCTGCGCCTCCCGGGCTGCCTTTGCCGCTTCCTTCCGGTACTGGGTGGGGGTCATGCCGGTGCGCTTTTTAAAGGCACGGGCAAAGTAGCTGGCGTCCTCGTAGCCCACCATGGAGGCCACCTCCGCTGCGGAGCGGAAGGGGTCGGCCAGCAGCTCCTTGGCGGCGTTGATGCGCAGCTCAGTCAGGCAGTCCAGAAAGTTCATCTTCTGGTACTTTTTGAACTGTGCCGAAAGATACGCCGGGCTGATGTGCAAAATTTCGCTCACGCTGTCCAGCGAGAGGTCGGCCATATAGTTATCCTCCATATACTTGCGCACATGATCCATCACCAGTGCGTTGCGGTCGCTCTCCCCTTCCCCGGCGGGGTCGGTCTCCTGTTCCGGGGCAGTTTCCGGCTCCGGCGAAGCCAGCTCGGCCAGACGGCGTCCGGCTTCAATTTGCCGGATGGCGCGGCGGATGGCGGCCTCGGTCTCGTCCGGGTCCACCGGCTTCAGCAGATAGTCGCAGGCACCCAGATGCACCGCCTCGTGGGCGTACTGGAACAGGCTGTATGCCGTGATAAAGATCACCTTGCACTCCGGGCGCTGTTCCAGCACCGCGCGGGCGGCATCCAAGCCGTTCATGCCCGGCATCTCGATGTCCATCAAAATCAGGTCTGCTTCCCAGAGCACAGCGGTATCGGCGGCTTTGCGGCCGTTTTCTGCCATCTCCACCGTCACTTCATGCTCGAACCGGCGCATGACGATATCCGCCAGCGCCTCCCGCTCCATTCTCTCATCATCCGCGATCAACAGACGAATCATTCCTCAAATTCCTCCTCATTTTCCACCAGCGGCAGATACAGGATCACCGCAGTTCCCCGCCCCGGCCGGGAGCGCACCACCACCCGGCAGCGGGCATCCAGCAGCCGCAGGCGGGCGGCCACGTTATAAATACCGATATGCTCCCAGCGGGGCGCGGGCTGTTCCAGTGCCGTGCGCAGCTGCTGTAATTGCTCCGGCTCAATGCCCACACCGTTGTCCAGCACCCGGATGCACAGCAGACCTTTTTCCCGCAGAGGGATCATACGGATGCGCACCACACCGCCTTCTTCCTTGGGGCAGATGCCGTGCTTGAAAGCGTTTTCCACGATAGGCTGCAAGATAAAGGATGGCACCATGGTCTCGGTGAGGTCCAGCGAATCCGAGAACGCCCACTGCATCTGCACCCGGTCGCCAAAGCGCACATGGTAGATGGAATAGTACTCGTCCACAACGCGCACCTCCCGGGAGAGGGGCACCTGTTCATCGTTGCTCATCAGGCTGTAACGCAGCAGATGGGAAAGCGCCATGATGAGCGCCTGCGTGCGGTAGGCGGACTCTGTGCCGGCCATCTGCTGGATGACGTTCAGGGTGTTGAACAGAAAATGCGGGTCGATCTGGCTGCGCAGCTGCTGTAACCGGCTGCGCTCCATGCGGTTCTGCAGTTCCAGCGCCTCGGTCTTTTGACGATGCAATTCTCGCTCGATCTCGTTTTTCTCCTGCAGGGTATTCACCTGCTGCGCCATGGAGTGTTTCATGCGATTGAAGGACTCCGCCAGCTGTCCAATCTCCGGCTGCTTGGGCAGCGGGATGTCCGGGGTGTCGAACTGGCTGCGGCTGATGGCGCGGGAGGCCTCGATCATCTGAGACACCGGGGTCAGCAGCTGCATGACCATCAGACCGGAGGCGCAGCCCAGCGCCACGCACAGCGCCACCACCACGATCTGCATCAGGGCGATCCGCTCGCCCAGCTCCGAGATCTCGGTATAAGTAGTCTGGGCGTCCAGGATCGAGGCTTTCAGCAGCTGCATGGTGTACTGGCTCAGATACCCGCCGCAGACCGAAACCTTGTTATAGTACAGCTGGGACGCCTTTGCCTCCTGCCCGCTGGAAAGGTAGCTCTCCAGCTCCTCCAGCAGGGTGTTGTAGCTGCCGTAGGTAGTCTCCACCGCGCCGTACAGCACCCACTGCTCCTCGCTGACGTTCTGCAAGCCGTCCATGTTAGATCGGATGCGCCACAGCCACGCGTTGCTGGTGGAGCAGGCTGCCCGGAGCTTTTCCAGCATTTCCTCGGTCTCGCCGTTCTCCCAGCGGTATGCTTCCAGAATGCTGATGGAGCTTTCTACACCGCCCTGAAAGCGGCTGATGGCGTTAAAGTTGCCCATCTGGTCGTCCTGCACCTGCTGCACCGCCTGTGCCTGATAGCCGTTCAGGGCAAGCTGTAATGCAAAGGCCGCAAAAAAAGCTGCCAGACACAGCACCATGCGCTGCTTGAGCGTAACGCTGTGCTTCCAGTTGCGCTTTTCCATGCAAAACCTCTCCCCCTTCCCCTTTGGATAATATCTTATTTTACCACGCCTTGCGGGCGGTTTGCAAGCTGGATGCACAGCCGCCGGTGCATCTTTTGCTTGCTTCTTGCCGGTAAATGTGGTACTATGCCCAAAAAGGAGAGTGACTTTATGACCCAGAATGTTTGCGTTTCCGTTCAGATGGACGAAAAAAGCTTTCACGATTTTGCAGCCTTTGACCTGCTGCGCCACAACAAGGGCTGGCAGCGTCCGGCGGTGTTCACCGCCATTCTGCTGGTGTGTGCCGGTATCTGCCTGAGCCAGATCGGCAAGCGGGAGGGTGCCGGGCTTTTGACCGCCGTGCTGGCCATCGTAGCCATCGGTCTGCCCGCCGTATACTTCGGCACCTTTTTTTCGAACCTCTCCAAGCAGATCAAAAAGCTGGGTCTGCCCCGCCCCTTCTACCGGCTGGAACTGGACGCCGCCGGGCTTTCGGTCTGGATGGCCGGTGAGCAGAACAAGACCGAGCCCACCAACCGCTACACCTGGAACACCGTGTACTGCGCCTACCGCACCAAAGAGGCGATGTACATCTACGTCCAGAAGAATCAGGCCTATCTGCTGAACGAGAGCATGGATGCCGCATGGAGCCTGCTGGGCAGCGCCCTGCCCGCCGCCAGCCTGCACGACTGCCGGAAATAAGGGCACCGGAACGATTTTAATGCGCTCCGCTTTGCTCTGCGCATGAATCGCGGAACAATTATGTTTCTTTCGAAATCCCGGAGCGTCTGCGGACGCTCCGGGATTTCATTTCACATAACAATTTTTACAAAACAAAAACCCACGCTGCGGCAAAGCAAAAGCGCAGCGTGGGTCACGGAAATAGCGTTATAAAGTTTTAGCGAGCGAGGGTGTACTTGTGCAGGGTCTTGCGCACTGCACCGTTACCGGCGTACAGCTCCTTGACCATGCCCTCGATCTTTTCGCCCAGACCAACAGCGTACAGATCCACACCGAACACGTCGGCACGGCTGTACAGAGCCTTCAGGCAGCTGAAGTCCTGCTCGCCTTCCTTGACCTCCAAGGGGTTGACGATGGCCTGCAGCTCAGCCAGCAGCGGATCGGAAGAGATCTCGAAGGGCTGTCCGTTGTCGTCGATGCCCTTCAGGTAGCGGGCATAGCCTGCCAGCACCAGCGGGATCAGCACGAGGTTGGACTTGTCCAGACCGCGCTTCTCGTAAGCCTTGATGGTCTCGCCGAAGCGGATAGCCAGCTTCTGGGAGGTATCGGTAGCGATACGCTGGGGAGCATCGGGCATGAAGGGGTTGGGCAGACGGCGGTTGATGACAGCGCCAATGAACTCGTAGGGGTTCAGCACGCCGGGATCAACCACAACGGGCATCGCCTCGATATAGCCGATTTTCTGGATAAAGGAGCGCAGATCCTCGTCTGCCATCTCGGCAGAGATGAGGGTGTAGCCCAGCATGCAGCCATAGATGGACATGGCAGTGTGCAGGGGGTTCAGGCAGGTGCAGACCTTCATCTTCTCGATCTTGTCCACGGTCTCGCGGTCACAGTACAGCACACCGCCCAGTTCCAGCGGAGGACGACCGTTGGTGTAGTGGTCCTCGATGCACAGGTACTGGGTCTCCTCGGCGTTGACGAAGGGAGCGGTGAAGGTGTGCTTCTCGGTCACGATGGTGTAGTTATCCTCAAAGCCATCCTTTGCCAGCATCTCCTGCACCTTTGCGTCCGGGCGCGGGGTGATCTTGTCGATCATGCTCCAGGGGAAGGTGATCTTGGTCTCGTCCTGCACATAGGCCAGGAACTCGGCAGGCACCAGACCCTGCTCCACCCACTTGGATGCGTAGGCGTGGACAGCGGTCTTGACCTTATCGCCGTTGTGAGAGCAGTTATCCATGCTCTGCACGGTCAGGGGCAGCTTACCGGCCTTGAAGCGTTCGTACAGCAGAGCGGTGACCTTGCCCATAGCCAGCACGGGGGTCAGACCGCGCTCCAGATCAGCGGGAGCAACGCCGTAGCCCTTCTCGGTGATGGTGAAGGAGATCATCTGCAGGCTGGGGTTCTGGAAGATCTCCACCAGACGTGCCCAGTCGGCACCGAAGGAGTAGTCAGCCTTCAGGCTCTCGGTGACGGAGGCGATGACCTTCTTCTCGATCTCGCCGGTGGACTTCAGGCAGACCAGCAGGCTCAGGTTATCGTAGGGCTGGTAAGCCTTGTCGATGATCTCGTAGTCAAAGCTCTCGGCCACGATGACACCGCGGTCATACTTACCGCTGTTCAGTGCATCGTTCAGCACGGCAGCGGGGAAAGCACGGAAGATGTTGCCGGCACCGAAGTGCACCCAAGTGGGCTCGGCGTGGGTCTTGGCCTTGACGGCCTCGATGTCGAATTTAGGCAGCTCGTAGCCCTTTTCTGCCCACTCGGCGGACAGATTGCCGTTTTTGATATCAGACAGCTTCATAATAATCAGCCCTTCTTTTCTTCATCCAGACGGTCCAGCAGATCCCAGATACCCAGCATATACTGGATGCCCAGAGCACGGTCATACTTGCCATAGCCGGGGCGGCAGACGCCGGGGCCTTCCTCCCACAGCTGACGGCCGTGGTCGGGGCGGATGTAGCCCTCAAAGCCGCAGTCATGGTAAGCGCGCATCACCTCAATGATGCCGGTCTCGCCGCAGCAGTCGCGGTGCGCAGCCTCAGAGAAGTCGCCGTTGGGGAAGTGGTGGATGTTGCGGACGTGGCCGAAGGCGATGCGGTCGCAGTGCTTGCGGATGATCTCGGCACAGTTGTTGTTGGGGTTTGCGTTCAGGCTGCCGGTGCACAGGGTCAGGCAGTTGTACGGATCGTCCACCATCTTCAGGAAGCGGTCGATGCTGGGCTCGTCCACCAGCAGACGGGGCAGGCCGAAGATATCCCAAGGGGGATCATCCATGTGGATGGCCATCTTAATATCGCACTCGTGGCAGGTGGGCATCAGAGCCTCGAGGAAGTACTTCAGGTTCTCCCACAGCTTCTCCTTGGTGACAGGGGCGTAGGCCTTGAACAGCTCATCCAGCTTTGCCATACGCTCCGGCTCCCAGCCGGGGAAGGTCATGTTGTACTTCTCGGTAAAGGACATGATATACTCAGCCATGGCCTTGTAATCGCCCTTGATCTTATCCTTCTCGTAGAACAGTGCGGTGGAGCCGTCGCCTACCGGGTGGAACAGGTCGGTGCGGGTCCAGTCGAAGATGGGCATGAAGTTGTAGCAGATGACCTTGACGCCGAACTTGGACAGGTTGCGGATGCACTGCTTGTAGTTCTCGATATACTGGTCGCGGGTGGGCAGACCGATCTTGATATCGTCGTGCACGTTGACGGACTCAACAACATCCATATCAAAGCCGTAGGCGTGGATCTGGTCTGCAACCTTCTGGATCTCGTCGATTTCCCAGATCTCGCCGGGCATCTTGTTGTGCAGTGCCCAGACGATGCTGGTCACGCCGGGGATCTGCTTGATGTCGCTCAGGGTGACGGGGTCGTTGCCCTCGCCATACCAGCGCCAACCCATTTTCATAGGCATAGAGAAGTTCCTCCTGTCGTTTTTTATCATGTGACACGCGCAGTACGCCTGCACGCTCTTCTTGCTTATATTCTAATATATCAGTTACAAAATAGCAATACGCGCAATGCCAATTTTTTGTGTTTATTCTTGTATACTTTACACAAAAACGGCAAAATGCCAGTTTTTTAACAAGGTTTTTGGGCAGTGTGCTGCTCCCTTTCCAAGCTTTTCCTGTTCCTTCGGCTGGTGCGGCTTTTTGACCGGTTTGCGCAAAAATATGTCCTGCTTCCGTTAAAAGTCCGTTCTGTGGGACATTTACCCTGTTATACTGCAATTACACCGAGGGACGGCAGCCCCTCCCCATCAACCGGAAAAAGAGAGGCACACTATGAACGAAAGCAACTTTGTGGTAAGGACCATCTTCCACGCCCGCGGCAGTTCCGAGGTACTTACCGAGAACTATTTTGTCACCCGGAAGGAGGCTGAGGAATTCTGCGCCCTGACCGACTACGCCATGAAGCTGAACTACGGTGCAGAGCAGCAGCTGGTGACCACTGAGATCGTGGCGCTCTGACCCGCCCGGCGCAAAGCGCGGCCAGTTGACAATTCCTGTAAAAACCTTTATATTCAAGACACGAAGCGCTCTGCGAAAACCGCCGGGGCGCATCATCTGGTCCTATATATAAGGGAGGATCCGCTATGGTTTCACCTGCCAAGTGCATTGCCGGGCGTTCCGTTGCCGATTGGATCGCGGCATACCCCGTGGTCTCCGACCTCTGCGCCCTGAAGGAAACTGCATGGGTAAACCCGGACAAGCTGCCTTTTGCACAGGCTGCGGCTGCCTGCCCGCTGACCCTTGCCGATATCGAGGACGCCGCCGCACGGCTGGAGCGGTTTGCGCCCTACCTTGCCGCCGTCTTTCCCGAGACCGCTGCGACCGGCGGAATCATCGAATCTCCTGTTCAGCCTATCCCCCGGATGCAGCAAGTGTTGGAAGAGCGCAGCGGCACCCGCATCGCCGGGCAGGTATGGATCAAGCTGGACAGCCACCTGCCCATCTCCGGCTCCATCAAAGCCCGGGGCGGCATTTACGAAGTGCTGAAAACCGCCGAGGACATTGCCCTGCACAGCGGGATGCTGCACCTGACCGACAACTACGCTGTTCTGGCTGAAGAGCGCTTCCGCAAGCTGTTCTCGCAGTATTCCATCGCGGTAGGCTCTACCGGCAATCTGGGGCTGTCCATCGGTATCATGAGCGCGAAGCTGGGCTTTCAGGTCACTGTGCACATGTCCGCTGACGCGCGGCAGTGGAAAAAAGACCTGCTCCGCAGCCGGGGCGTCAAGGTGGTAGAGTACGCCTCTGATTACAGCATCGCCGTGACCGAGGGGCGCAAGCTGGCGGCGGGCGACCCCTACTGCCATTTTGTGGATGACGAAAACTCCAAGACTCTCTTTCTGGGCTATGCCGTGGCTGCGCTGCGGCTGAAAAAGCAGCTGGACGCGCAGGGCGTCACCGTGGATGCGGAGCACCCCCTCTTCGCCTATCTGCCCTGCGGCGTGGGCGGCGGCCCCGGCGGCGTGGCCTTTGGCCTGAAGATGCTGTTCGGCGATGCCGCACATTGCTTTTTTGCCGAGCCCACCCACTCCCCCTGTATGCTGCTGGGCATGGCTACCGGCGAAAACAGCAGCGTCTGCGTGCAGGATTTTGGCATCGACAACCGCACCGCCGCCGATGGTCTTGCCGTGGGGCGCGCCTCCGGCTTTGTGGGCGGGCTGATGCGTCCCTTTATGAGCGGCTACTACACCTTGCAGGACGAGCGGATGTATACCCTTCTGGCACAGCTGGCTGACGCCGAGGCTCTGTACCTTGAACCCAGCGCTCTGGCGGGAATGTACGGCCCGGTGCTCACCCAGCCCGGGCAGCTGCTTGGCGCTTACACCGAAACCTCCCTGCCCGCCGGTGCGCTGGCAAACGCCACCCATCTTGTCTGGGCCACCGGCGGAAACATGGTTCCCGGGGAAGAAATGCAGCGCTACTACGCAAAAGGTAAGGCGCTGGCACAGGGGTGACCGTGTGTCATGTTTCGATTGCCGAACGCATATTGACATTCTTACAAGCGTACGCTATACTGTACATGAAAGGAGTGATTCTACGATGACCACTACAAATATCACGAATTTCCGTAAAAATGCCTTTGACTATGTAGAGCAGACCATTAAATACAACCAGCCCGTCAACATCACCACCAAGGACGGCAATGCCGTGCTGCTGTCTGAAGAAGATTACAGCGGCATCATGGAAACGCTGTATCTGGTCTCTGCACCGGGTATGCGCGAAAAGATCATGGATGGAATCGCCACTCCCCTCGCAGACTGCGTAGACGAAACGGCGGTGGAGTGGTAAATGTACAAAATCCTTTATACCAAAACCGCTGCAAAGGACGTACCAAAACTGAAGTCTGCTCATCTGGACGAAAAGGCAAAGGCACTCATTGAAATCATCCGTGTTGATCCGTTCCAAACCCCTCCCCCGTACGAAAAGCTGGTGGGTGATCTGAACGGTGCATACAGCCGCCGCATCAACGTCCAGCACCGCCTTGTTTATCAGGTCTATGAAAAAGAGCAGACTGTTAAGATCCTCAGTCTGTGGACGCACTATGAACGATAGAGCCACTGTCACTCCTTCGGAAGATCCATTCTCCGATGAGGATATGCGTGCAGAGTACGATTTTTCTGATGCCAGAAGGAACCCTTATCCACACGCCATGCAAGAATAGCAGACAAAAGCCGCCTTTCGTGCCAACCAGCACAAAAAGCGGCTTTTTATCGTCTTATTTCAGGAGCAAAGAGCCTTGCGGAAGCTTATTCCGGCAGGTCCTCTTCGTTCTCGAGAGAGTGCCAGACGTTCTGGACGTCATCGTTATCCTCCAGAGAATCCAGCAGCTTGCCCATCAGCTTCAGCTGATCGGGGTCGGTCAGGCGGGTGGTGGTCATGGGCACCATGGCCAGATCGTCGGACAGGATCTCGTAGCCCTTCTCTTCCAGAGCCTTGACCACAGCGGAGTAGTTCTCCGGGTCGGTGGTGACCTCGGCTGCATCCTCGCTGGCATCAAAGTCCTCGGCACCGGCATCCAGAGCATCCATCATGGCCTCGTCGGCGTCCTTATCCTCCAGAGAGATGTCGATGACACCCTTCTGGTTGAACAGGAAAGCCACACAGCCCATAGCGCCCAGATTGCCGCCGTTCTTATCAAAGTAGTGGCGCAGGTCAGCAGCGGTACGGTTGCGGTTGTCGGTCAGGGTCTCCACCATGACTGCCACACCGCCGGGGCCGTAGCCCTCGTAGGTGATAGCCTCGAACTCGGTCTTGTCGCCGCCTTCGGCCTTCTTGATGATACGCTGGATGTTATCGTTGGGCACGCTCATGCGCTTTGCCTTGGCGATCAGGTCTGCCAGCTTGCTGTTGGAAGCCGGGTTGGGGCCGCCGTCACGGACGGCAACGCTGATCTCGCGGCCGATCTTGGTAAAGACCTTGGCGCGGGCGCCGTCAGTCTTTTCCTTCTTGCGCTTAATGTTGTTCCATTTGCTATGTCCAGACATGGGAAAGAGCCTCCTAAATTTATCGGTATCTCCGCCTGCGGGCAGACGGGCTGTGGTCGCCCGCTTGTGGCAGCACACAAAATCTAACTCTATTATTTTAGCACAATCCACCGGCGCGTTCAAGCCTGAAAAGCCCGATTTTCGCCCGGATGCGTGTAAATATGCGGTTTACAGCAGCCGCAGCGCCTTAGGGTAATGGTTTTTCACCCGCCCGCCGGACACCTTGCCGCCGCCCAGCGGCCAGCCGTCCACGGTCACGCAGCACCAGCCGTCCGCTGCCGTGCGGGCTTCCACCTCGCGGCCGGAAAGGTACTCGGTGCAGCGGCAGTCGGCAAGGGTCAGCTGCTCGCAGTTCGTGCACAGGCTGCCAAAGGCCGTAAACAGATGATGCTCCGGCACAAAGCGTCCCTTCTGCACACTGCCTACGAACACCCCTGCCCGCAGCACATGGAGCCCCGTCTGCGGAAAGGCCACCGGCAGCAGCACACCGCCGCCGTGCACCACAGCCGGGCGCTGCGCCAACGCAGGGAAATACTGCCGGGCAAACTCCTGCCATGCGGCAAGGCTCTGCGCCGGGGTGGCCTCCCCTGCCCCGGTGTCCCGGGTGCGGCGGCTCGTGCCCTGCACGGCATCCCGGCAGGCGCGGCTGTCTGCGCGGCGGGCGCTGCGGGCATCTGTGGCCTTGGCGGGCTTTGCCTTGCCTTTGCCCTTTTTGCCCGCCTCGGCAGCGGCGGCAAGCCAGAGCTGCTCCTCCGGGGTGTATTCCCCCTCCGGCGGCAGGGTGCGGGGCGTGCCGGCCTTGACCAGCCGGGCCATAAAATGCCCCTCGCCGCCCTGACAGGGCCAGATGCGGCGCACCTTGCTCACGTCCAGCGGCAGACCGCCGGTGCGGTTCTCCTCGCCTGCGCTGCCAAAGGTGTAATCCACGTTGCTCAGCACATCGGCCAGGGCAAACTCCGGGTGGCGCTGCAAAAAGGCCGCTACCTGCCCTTCGTCCTCCTCCGGCGCAAAGGTACAGGTGGAGTACACCAGCTGCCCGCCGGGTGCCAGTGCCGCCGCGGCGCAGTCCAGAATCTGTGCGCCCAGCTCTGCACACTGCTTTACCAGTGCTTCGCAGTGCTGCTGCAGCGCTACCGGCTCCTTGCGGAACATCCCCTCGCCGGAGCAGGGCGCGTCCACCAGCACCCGGTCGAAAAACTCCGGCAGTGCCTCGGCAATGCGGGCGGGGGTCTCGTTGAGCACTACGGCGTTGGAAACGCCCATGCGCTCAAGGTTGCTTTTTAAAATTTCGGCGCGCGCAGCCACATACTCGTTGCTCACCAGCACACCGCGTCCCTGCAGTGCCGCCGCCAGCTGACTGCTTTTGCCGCCGGGCGCGGCGCACAGGTCCAGCACCCGCATCCCCGGCTGTGCCCCCAGCAGCGGCGCTGCCGAAGAGGCCGAGGGCTCCTGCGAGTAGAACACACCCGCATGGTGGTACGGATGCCGCCCGGGCTTAAAATCCGGCTGATGCACCACAAAAGCCGCTTTGCAGAAGGGCGAAGGTTCCAGCTGAAAATCCGCTCTCTGCGCAAACTGCTCCGGCGTGGTGCGCAGCGCCGACACGGTAACGCCGCGCTCTGCCGTCTGCTGCGGGGCGGCATACAGCTGCTCGTACCGCTGCCCCAGCAGGGCACGCTCCCGCTGCTCAAAATATTCCGTAGGCATATTCTTTTCCTCCCATGGGATGTATAAAGCCGCCGACTGCGGCCACACTATGGACTGTGAGGGCGGCCCCGCCCCCACAGCAACGACCGAAAGGAGCATTCACACCATGGAAAACCGCAGTGAGAACCGCAATACCAATTGCAAGAACCAGACCTCCAACCGCACCAGCAGCAAGACCACCAACAGCGCCACCAACGAGCACAAGCACCCCAACCAGTACACCAAGGGTGCCGATGACGAGAGCGCCAAGAACTCCACCAACAGCCGTTCCACCAACGCCAAAAACAGCCGCTGATGGCGTAAGCAGCATCTGACGGACCACAGATGCCGACAAGCAAAGCCCGCTGCCCTCCACCACTGGTTTCCAGTGCGGAAAGCAGCGGGCTTTCGCATTCTTATTTCTGGTCAGGGTCAAACTGCTGCCACAGCACCTCAAACAGCTGGTGCACGCGCTCCAGCTGTCCGTTCAGGTACAGCCAGCCCAGCAGGCACTCGAAGCCGGTGGAAGCACGGTATTCCTCCGGGGAGGCGTGCTTGGCAACGCTGGCCTTGCTGGCGTTGCGGCCGCGCTTGAACACGGCCAGCTCATCCTCGGTGAACAGCGGCTCCAGCAGCTGCTGTTCCCGGAACTGCGCCTTGGCAGAGACATACTTGACCTTTTCAGCGTTCAGCTTTCCGGCTGAAAGGCGGTGGTGCTCCACCAGACGCTGACGCACCAGCAGCTCCAGCACGCTGTCCCCTACAAAGGCCAGCGCCAGCGGGCTGAGCTCCCGCGGATCGATCTTTTCTGATTCGTTCATGATGCTTTATCCTTAGAAGATATAGTCGAACTGATACTCGCCGATGAGGATGGTATCGTTCTCTTCCACGCCCTTCTGCACCAGCGCGTCCAGAATGCCGCTCTCGCCCAGCTGGCGCTGGAAGAACTGCAGGCTCTCGTAGTCGTCCACGTTGCTGCCGGCCAGAATATACTCCAGCCACGGGGCATCCACGCTCCACACATGGGCTTCCATGCGCTGGATGGTGAAGTCGCGGCCGTTCTTCTTGGGCTCCGGCTTTTTGTACTCGGGGGTGAACACCGGCACCTGCGGGATATCCTTGAGGCGGTTGTACACGAGCCCCGGCAGCTGCTTGACGCCCTGCATGGTGGCGGCAGAGATGGCCACGAAGGTCAGACCCTTGCCCTCCACATACTGGCGGAAGGTCTCGATCTGCTCCTCGGTGGCAAGGTCGCACTTGTTGCCCACCACGATCTGCGGGCGCTCGGCCAGCACGGGGCTGAACTTTGCCAGCTCCTCGTTGATCTTCTCAAAGTCCTCGATGGGGTCGCGGCACTCGCTGCCGGAAACGTCAACAACGTGCAGCAGCAGGCGGCAGCGCTCCACATGGCGCAGGAAATCGTGGCCCAGACCAATGCCCTCGCTGGCACCCTCGATCAGGCCGGGGATGTCGGCGCAGACAAAGCTTGCGCCCTCGCCCACCGACACAACGCCCAGCGTGGGCACAAGGGTGGTAAAGTGGTAGTTGGCGATCTTGGGCTTGGCGGCGCTGATGGTGGAAATGAGGGTAGATTTGCCCACGTTGGGGAAGCCGATCAGACCCACGTCTGCGATCAGCTTCAGTTCCAAGGTCACCTGCAGATCCTCGCCGGGCATACCGGGCTTTGCAAACTTGGGGATCTGGCGGGTGGGGGTGGCAAAGTGTGCGTTGCCGTAGCCGCCGCGGCCACCCTTTGCAATGGTGACCGGGGTATGGTCGGACAGGTCTGCGATAACAAGGCCGCTCTCTGCGTCCTTGATCACGGTGCCCAGCGGCACCTTGATGACCAGATCCTCGGCGTTTTTGCCGTGGCACAGGCTTGCGCCGCCCTTGCCGCCTTCCGGGGCCACATACTTGCGCTTATAGCGGAAATCCATCAGGGTGGACAGGTGGTCGTCCGCCACAAAGATGATGTCGCCGCCCCGTCCGCCGTCACCGCCGTCCGGGCCGCCCGCGGCCACAAATTTTTCGCGGTGGAAGCTCACCGCACCATCGCCGCCCTTGCCCGCATGGAGCCATATCGTGGCGATGTCGATAAAGTTAGTCTGTGCTGCCATACAGCCCCTCCTTAGCTTTATAGGCCTTTGCGTTTCAGCGCCCTCATCCGAGACGGCGCTACCCGAACGCATAGCCTTATTTCATCAAAAAGAGCCGGGCCACGAGGGTCCGGCTCTACGATTGCAGTTATTCAGAAAGAAGTTACTGCTTAACGCTGCACTTCTTGCCGTTCTTGCCCACGCGCTCGAAGCGGACGGTGCCGTCTACCAGAGCAAACAGGGTGTCATCGCTGCCCTTGCCAACGTTCTCACCCGGCATGATGTGGGTGCCACGCTGACGAACCAGGATATTGCCGGCCAGAACGAACTGACCGTCTGCACGCTTGGTGCCCAGACGCTGTGCTGCGGAATCGCGGCCGTTCTTGGTGCTGCCTACGCCCTTTTTATGTGCCATTGTAATTTACCTCCTTAGCCGTTGATCGCAGTGATCTCAACCTTGGTGTAGGGCTGACGATGGCCCATACGGCGAGCACTGTGCTTCTTTGCGCGATAGGTGATGATGTTCAGCTTCTTGCCCTTGCCATTCTTGATGACCTTGGCAGAAACGGTAGCACCCTCAACAACAGGAGCGCCAACCTTCACAGAACCCTCCTCGCCAATAGCGAGAACCTGATCAAACTTCACTTCGGAGTCGGCCTCAACGTCCAGCTTTTCGATGTAGACGATGTCGCCCTGCTCCACGCGGTACTGCTTACCGCCGGTAACAATGATTGCGTACATTTTGTTCATTCCTTTTCGTTGTACTCGCTGGTCGTAAAGGCAGACCCTTACAGCGGGCCATTTCAGGCGCCCACACCATGCGGCTAGAATATTATAGCAAAAAGCAAACCGGATTGCAAGAGGAAATTTCCCCTTTTGCGCAGATTTTTACGCTTTTTTCTGCCCGGCCTGCTCTATGGCGGCTTTCACCTGTGCATTATAGGCCTCGGTCTTTTCCAAAAACAGCTTGCGCGGGCTGGAGGCCAGCAGCTGGGTGTCCTTACCCGCAAAGGAGATGGGGCCATCCAGCTTCTTTTTGGCTGCCTTGTTCTCTGCGTTCAGCGCCAGCGGCACAAACAGGGGCTTGCCCTTGAATTTCCGGGTAAAGTACACCTCTGCCGCAATGCCCACCACCACAGCGATGCCTGCCACCAGCTGGGAAGCCCGCAACCCGATGGAGGGTACCAGCATCAGGCTGTCGGTGCGCAGACCCTCGATCCAGAAACGGCCCGCACCGTACCACACCAGATACCGCAGGGTGATGTCGCCGTTGAACTTGCGCTTTTTAATGTAGCGGAACAGCAGGAAGAAGCCCACAAAGCACCAGATGCTCTCGTACAAAAAGGTGGGATGCACCGGCAGGTTGGGGTCGATGACCACGCCCTTGGGTACCGTGACCGTGCTGCCCATCAGGTAAGCACGGGTGGCCTCGCTGTACATACCCCACGGCAGGGTGGTGTTGCAGCCAAAGGCCTCCTGATTGAAGAAGTTGCCCCAGCGGCCGCAGCCCTGCCCGAGGAGAAAGCCCATGGCAGTCAGGTCGAACATGGGCAGTACTGGCACGCCCCGCCACTTGCAGGCCAGACCACCGAACAAAAAGCCGCCGATGATGCCGCCATAGATGGCAAGGCCGCCATCGCGGATGGCGATCATCTCCCAGATGCTCTCGTATTTGAAAGGTGCCATGGCCACATAGTAGGCGCGGGCGCTGATAATGCCCAGCACCACGCCGATGAGGATGACGTCCACCATGCTGTCCGGGTCTACGCCAAATTCCAGACTGTGCCGGAAGGCAAAGACCAGTGCCAGACACAGACCCACCGCGATGCACACGCCGTACCAGTAGATGCTGACCCCGCCGATGGTAAAGGCCACGCGGTTCAGGTGAAAACTCAGTCCCAAACCCGGGAACTGTACCAGATTTGTCATTCTTCTTCCTCCTCGTCCTCTTCTGCCGCCTGCGCCGTGCCATCCGGCAGGATGTACATGGTAGCCATGCGGTCAGTGCACAGGATGTGCTGCAAAGCAGCGTCCGCATCCTCTGCGGTCAGCCCTGCCAGCATGGAGATCTGCTGCGCCACCGTCTGGCCGCTGAGGGCAAAGTCTGCCATCTGGCTGGCCGAGTCCTCCACGTTTTCCAGATTTTCGATCAGCTGACCGTATTTTTCGTTCTTGCACAGGGTAAACACTTCCCTGTCCACACCGGCGGCGCGCACCCGGGCGATCTCGTCCAGCAGCAGCTGGCGCACGGTGTCCGGCACATCGCTCTCGCCGGTGAACAGGATGCAGCAGCAGCCGTCCACCCGCAGCACCTCGCCGCCAAAGCCGGGGTTCACAAGGCCTTCGTCATACAGGCGGCGGTACAGGGGCGACATCCCGCCCACGATGCAGCTGAGCACAAGGTCGTACAGTGCCTCGGTGCGCAGATCGCCCGCAGGCAGCGGCTCTTCCTTAAAGCCCACGCCGAAGCAGGGCTTGGAAACCGGCATGGTCAGCGTTTTTTCCGTAGCGGCAAGGGTCATAGGCTCCGGGGTCCACAGCCGCTGCACCCTCTGTGCTGGGCGAGGCTCCATCAGGCCGTGCCGTTCACAGGCGGCAAGGATCTGCTCCATGGTGGTGTTGCCGGCAGCAGCCAGCACCATATTGCCCGGGGCATAAAAGGCCTTGCAGCTGTTGTACAGCATGGCGGGCGTGATCTCGGCAATACTTTCTACCGTGCCCGCGATATCGCTGCGGATGGGGTGGCTGTGGTACAGGCACTCGAACAGGCCGGTGATGAGCCGCCAGTCCGGGCTGTCATCGTACATTTTGATTTCCTGCCCGATGATGCCCTGTTCCTTGGCGATGGTCTGCTCGGTAAAATAGGGGTGACCCACCATGCCCAGCAGCACATCCAGACTTTCGTCCAGCTGCTGGGTGGCCGTGAACAGGTAGCAGGTGCGGTCAAAGCTGGTAAAGGCGTTGGCGTTGGCGCCCGTCTTTGCGTACTTGGCAAAGGCGTCGCCGTCCTCGTCCTCGAACATCTTGTGCTCCAGAAAATGCGCCACACCCGCCGGCAGATGCACCGTTTGCCCGTTCAGGCAGAAATCCCGGTCGATGGAGCCGAACTTGGTGGCATAGATCACATGGGTGCTGGAATAGCCCGGCATGGGGCGCACCAGCACCGTCAGGCCGGAGGGCAGGGTCTGCCACTGGTCGGCCACGGTCTTTTCCAGCAGGGTCTGGTTATTCTGCGGCATGGGCAGTATCCTCCTTTGTAAGCAGATAGCTGACCGAAAGGGTCAGGCGGCGCAGGATATCCCGCACCTCGTCTTTGGTCACGGCACGCAGGGCATTCCGTGCCTGCTCCGGGCTCTGGATGGGCGCAGCGCTGTTGGCACCGGCGCGCAGCACTTCGATGTAGTACCAGCTTTCAATGCCGCCAAGGCTGTCCTCTACCCCGTTCATGCCGCTGAGCAAGCCCCGGCGGCAGTCCTCGAATTCCTCGTCGGTAATGGGGCCGGTGCACAGGTCGGCAAGTTCCTTCAAAATTGCCTGCTCTGCGCGGGCGGCATCAGCGTGCTCCACACCGCTGTTCACCGCCATGCTGCCGGTAAAGCTCTGGAATGAGGAGGAGCAGTAGTAGCACAGATGGTCCCGCTCCCGCACATTGAGGAACAGGCGGCTGGTCACGCTGCCGCCGTACAGCGCCATGGCAAGGCGCACGGCAGCCAGCTGCTGCGGCCGCATAGGCTGTCCCAGCGTGAACAGCATACACAGTTTTGCCTGCACCATATCGTAGGTTTCGGTCTTGTGCACCGGTGCAATGGCGGGCATGGCCATGTTTTCCACCAGCGGCAGCGGGGCGCGGTCGATGCAGGCAAGCTCTGCCAGCAAAGCGTCCCGGATGGCAGCGGTCTGGGCGGCATCGCAGCCCAGCACCAGCAGCTCGATGTTGGCGGTGCGCAGCATCTGCCGGTAGACATCGGTCAGCATAGCCGGGGTAAGGCCGTCCACCTCTTCCAGATAGCCCTCCTGCCGCACACCCGCCGGGCTGTCACCAAAGAACTCCCGGTTGGCCTGATGCAGGCAGTAGATGCGTTTATCGTTGATTTCGTCCTCAAGACCCTTTTTCAGCATCTGCTTTTCAATGCTGACCGCCTGCGGGTCGAAGCAGCCGTCCACAAGATAGGGATGGAAGGCCGCACCCAGCGCGATTTTGGTATACTCGGCGGTCAGTGCCTCGCCCTCCAGCGCAAAGGCATCCTTGATGCCGGTCACGCTGACGCAGAGGTTGTGGTTGCAGCCCATGGGGCGGGCGTCCACAGTCAGGTCCGCGCCGTAGAGCTTTGCCAGCTTTTTGGTCAGCCGTGTCATATCCGGGCAGTCCGCATAGCCGCGCTCCATCACCAGCGGCAAAAGCGCGTGGGCAGTGGCCGTTTTACGCTGAGCCGGAAAAGCAAAGTGGATGCTGATGCGGCAGCGGTTGAATTTAGAAGCCGGGTCGCAGGAAAGATGCACGCCCGGTGCAATGAGAGTACGTTCCAATGGTTATTCCCTTCTCTCTGTGCCGCAGCACAGAGCATTTGATTCAGTCTGCTCGCTGCAGGGCGATGAACTCTTCCAAACTCAGACCGCTGGCACGGATGGCAAGGGCGTTTTCCACCCCTACATAGCGCCAGTGCCACGGCTCGAACACGATGCCGGTGGCGGCCTGCCGGTCCTGCGGGTAGCGCAGGATAAAGCCGTATTCCGCTGCGTAGGCCGTAAGCCACTCGTAGGCGCGGGTCTCGGCAAAACCGGTATCCTGCTGCGGGTCGTCCGCGCTGAGGATATCCGCCGCGTAGCCGGTGCCGTGCTCGTTGGCATTGGCGGCGGGCTGGATGGTAGCCGCCAGACGGGCGGCGTCCTCCTCGCTCTTGCGCTTATCGCGGTAGGTCTGCACCCGGGCCTCGTAGGCGGCCTGCCGGGTGTCGGCGTCCTGATAACCCGTCACAAGGGTCAGGCTGACCCCATCTGCCTGCGCGGCGGCTGCCATACTGCGATACTGCATGGCGGCTTCGGCCTCCAACTGCTGACCGGTGGTTTCATCGGCGGTGTCCAGCAGCGGGGCGGGCTCGGCGGTATAGGGCAGGTTGGCATTCACCAGCGTAAGCCGGGCATCTGCGGCGTTGAATACATAGTCTGTGCCGTCGTACACACTGGCTGCAAACACTTTAGGCCCGGCCAGCAGACCGTGCACCTTGGGCAGCAGCCACAGGATGCCGCCGGTCAGCAGCGCCACCACCGCAGCGCAGCCGGCCAGAAACAGCACCCAGTTGCGGGCCAGCCGCAGCATTTTGCGGCGCTTCCATTGTTGATAGGTCAGGCGCTTATCGGCAGGCGCTCTGGTGGTACGGGTGGGTTCACTCATGCGGCGGGGCTCCTTTTCGGCGTTGTTGCAGCGCCGGTGCGCCGCACAGATTCAAACTATATTATACACCCCTTTGCAATTTGTGTAAACGCCGCCGTGTGTAAAAAAATTATGACCCGCCCGCCCCCGGCAGGGAGCAGACAGGCCATAAGCAAAAATTTTACGCAGATCAGTCAAACAGCATATCGTGGATGGCACCGACAGCCTTGTCGGCGTCTGCACGGTCGATGATGCAGGAGATCTTGATCTCGCTGGTGGAGATCATCTTGATGTTGATATTGTTGTTGGACAGTGCCTCGAACATCTTGGAAGCAACGCCGCTGTGGCTCTGCATACCGGCACCCACGATGGAGACCTTGGCGCAGGTGGTGTCCACGCTGACATTGCTGAAGTGTGCGCTGTCCTTCAGCGCACGCATGGCCACCTCGGCTTCGCCCTCGGCGCAGGTAAAGCTGATGTCCTTCTTGCCGTCGCGGCCGGTGGACTGCAGGATGATGTCCACATTGATGTTCTTCTGTGCCAGCAGGCCGAAGATCTTAAAGCTCATGCCCGGCTCATCGGGAACGTTGAAAATCGTGATAACAGCAACATCGGTGTCCTTGGCAACACCCTTGATCAGCATACCTTCCATGTCCTTTGTAACCTCCTTAACCACCGTACCCGGGATGGGGTTCAGGCTGGAGAGCACCTCCAGCTCCACATTGTACTTTTTGGCCAGCTCCACACTGCGGTTGTTCAGCACCTGTGCGCCCAGAGATGCCAGCTCCAGCATCTCGTCAAAGGTGATCTCTTCCAGCTTGCGGGTGTTGCGCACCTTGCGCGGGTCGGCGGTATAAACGCCCTCCACATCCGTGTAGATCTGGCAGCGGTCAGCGTGCAGGGCAGCGGCAATGGCCACAGCACTGGTATCGGAGCCGCCGCGTCCCAGCGTGGTGATATCGTCCAGCTTGTTCAAGCCCTGGAAGCCTGCCACCACCACCACGCGGTTGCGCTCCAGCTCGGAGGAGATCCGCTCGGTCTCCAGCCGGGTGATGCGCGCCTTGGTGTAGGCACGGTCGGTGCGGAAGCCCGCCTGCCAGCCGGTCAGGCTGATGGCATGGCAGCCCAGCTCGTTCAGCGCCATGGCCAGCAGTGCGATGCTGATCTGCTCGCCGGAGGCCAGCAGCATATCCATCTCACGCGCCGAGGGGTTATGGGTGATTTCCCCTGCCTTGGCGATCAGGTCATCGGTTGTGTCGCCCTGTGCGGAGACCACCACCACTACGTCATTGCCCGCGTTGTGGGTGTTGGCCACGATCCGCGCAACGTTGAAGATACGGTCACGGTCCTTTACGGAAGAACCGCCGAATTTCTGTACGATCAACGCCATATCTTGTCACTCTCCTCTTTACGCCCCGCGTCTGCGGGGGCTTGCCGGGCGGAAGCGTTCTTGCACTTCCCTTACCCGTTTATCATTCCACAGTCGCGCCGGTGTTATCGGCATCCAGCTGCAACAGTGTAAATGCTTCACATCCGTCCAGACCTTCCAGCAGTTCCAGACCTTTTTCCAGCTTGGAATAGAACTTTTCGGCCTCGGCCTTTTCTGCCACTGCCATGACCGTGCTGCCTGCGCCGGACACATACACGGCCTTTGCGCCGCACAGCCGCGCCATATCGAACACCTCGCGGGAGCCGGGCATCAGGGGCATCCGGTACTGCTGGTGCAGCTTATCCTCGGTGGCAATGGCCAGCAGGTCGTGCCGACCCTCGCAGAAGGCTGCGGGCACCAGCGCCGCACGGGACAGGTTATACACCGCATCCTTATGGGATACCTCTTTGGGCAGGGCTGCGCGGGCTGCCTCGGTCAGCAGCTTGTAGTCCGGCACGATGGCGGCAAAGCAGAGACTTTCGTCCACGTTCCGCTTGACCGAATACACCTTGCCGTCCTCGAACACGCTGCTGGTCAGGCCGCCCAGCAGTGCCGGAGCCACGTTATCGGGGTGTCCCTCGATGGCAGTTGCCAGCGTGAGCAGCTCCTGCGTGTTGAGCACATCGCCCAGCATCCGGTTTGCGCCCAGCAGACCCGCGATGATGCAGGCCGAAGAGGAGCCCAGACCCCGTGCCATAGGGATGGGGTTCGTCTGGGTGATCTTGAGGGGCGGGATCTGCTTGCCTACTTTTTCAAACAGACCCTTGGCGGAGCGGTACACGAGATTCGACTCGCCCCGGGGGATGCGGGTGCCGTCCGATGCCGAGATCTCCAGTACCTCGCTGTCCTCAAAGGTGACCGTGTTGTACAGGGTAACCGCCAGACCCAGCGCATCGAAGCCGGAGCCCACGTTGGCGCTGGTGGCAGGGACTGAAACCTTGATCTTCATTGCCGCAGTTCCTTTCCGTTACACTTCCTCGGGCAGACGCTTAAGCACCAGCTTCACGCTGCCGCCCACGGCCTCCACCTTGCGCGCGGCTTCTGCCAGCGCACGCTCGTCGGCGCGCTCCACAAAGTAGGCGCAGCCCTCGTACCGCTCATCCACCACCTTGCCGTAGCCGTAGATGGCTTCCACCACAGCAGGTGCAATGCCCGCCACACGCACATAATATGCAGCGGGAGCCGGGTCGGTGAGCATGCCGTCCACCGGGTCTGCGGGCTGCCAGAACAGGCTGTCGTGCACCTGTGCACCGTTTTTCAGGGCATCCACCACGTCTGCCACCACAGCGCTGGCGGTGGGCAGCTTGCCTGCGCCCTTGCCGTAGAACACCACATCGCCCAGCATATCGCCCTTGACCAGCACCGCGTTGAACACGTCGTCCACGCTGGCCAGCTGGTTTGCCTTGGGCACCAGACACGGCTCTACCCCGGCAGCCACGCTGCCGTCCTTGCCAAGCTTCATCCATGCGATCAGCTTGATGACGCAGCCCAGCTTTTCGGCGCTGGCCACATCGGCGGCGGTAATGGCGCGGATGCCCCGGGTGGGAATGTTCTGGGGGTAGATCTGGTGGCCGCACACCATGGAGGACAGGATGGCGATCTTGCGGCAGGCATCGCGGCCGTCCACGTCATCGCTGGGATCCTTGGTCTCGGCGTAGCCCAGCTCCTGCGCAATGTGCAGCGCATCCTCAAAGCCGAGGCTCTCCCGCACCATTTTGGTGAGCATGAAGTTGGTGGTGCCGTTCACGATGCCCTCCACCTCGGTGATGACGTTAGCCGCCAGGCACTGGTGCATGGGGGTGATGATGGGCGTACCGCCGCCCACAGAGGCCTCGAACAGAAAGGCACAGTCGTGCTCCTTGGCCAGTGCCAGCAGCTCTGCGCCGTAGGTGGCCACCATCTCCTTGTTGGAGGTGCACACGCTGCGGCCGCTTTCCAGACACGCCTTGACGTAGGGGTAAGCAAAACGAGTGCCGCCGATGGTCTCCACCACCACCCGGATCTCCGGGTCCTGCAGGATCACATCAATGCTCTTCACCACCAAAGGCTCCACCGGGTTGCCGGTAAAATCCTTCGGGTCCAGAATGTACTTTACCTCCACCGGTTCACCAGCCCGGCGGGAGACACTTGCAGCATTGCGGCGCAGCACCTCGTATACGCCGCTGCCCACCGTGCCAAAGCCCAGAATTGCAATTTTAGCCATACTCTCTTTCCCTCGTTTCCTGTTTTGTTACAGGTTATACCCACAGCGCACACCCACGACCATGCGCTGGCGCGAAAGCTTTTCGGTCAGTTCCTCCGGGGACATCTGCATGGTATCAGTGCGGATGGTGACCGCCACCAGCGCAGCTCCGTTTTCCGGGGTGGACTGGTTGATGGTCACAATGCTGGCACCTGCGGCGCTGATGCCCGCCAGAAGGCTTTGCAGCGCACCGGTCTCGTCCCGCAGGGTGGCCATGACCGTAATGACCTCACGGCCGTTCTCGGAATCAAAGATACAATCCTTATACTTATAAAATGCACTGCGCGAAAGCTCTACGGCGCGGGTCGCAGCCGAAATGCTGCGGGCTTCTCCGCTGGCCAGCAGCTCCTTGGCGCGTACCACCTTGAGAAAGACCTCCGGCAGCACCTGCGCATCCACCAGATAAAAACGGCGTTCCAACTTGTTCACCTCTCAAACACAAGTGTTCTTGTAGAAAATATAATAGCATCCGAACCCCTGCAATGCAAGAGCCCGGATGCTATTTTGTCACTTTATCCAGTTTTGTCTTGTAAAGTGCGCCCTGTCCTTGCCGGATTTTTCAGCAAAGGGGCGAAAAAGTACGATTTTCCCCTTATTCCGTATCCAGCGCGCTGGTATCGGTGGGAATGACCGGCTGGGTGGGCACAGCGCTGTCTGTATTCCCGGTAGAGGCAGCAGCCTGCGGGGCTGCGTGGGAGTAGGTGCAGGTATCGGGCAGGTCATCGGCACGGTAGTAGCCCACGGCCGTGCTCGGGCAGCCTGCACCGGCCAGAAGGCCGCTCTGGGTGCAGTAGCGGCGCTCCACCACGCCTGCGGAGGCAGGGAATGCCTTATAGGGCAGGTCTGCCTGTGCCTGCTCCATCAGTGCCTTCCACGCGGTCACACAGGTGCGGGTCTTGGCCTGCTGCTTGGACAGGGTCTTGGTCATATCGTAAGGTGCATCGTAGCCCCACCACACAGCGGTGACATAGTAGGGCGTGCCGCCCACGAACCACAAGTCCTTTTCGTCGCTGGCAGTACCGGTCTTACCAAAGGCTTCCATGCCGTTGGAGTTGGGGTAACGGCCGCTGGCAGTACCCACACTGGAGAACAGAACGTTCTTCAGCAGGCGGTTCATGACATAGGCAGTATCGGGGGTCAGTGCCTGATAGCTGGTGGCGTTGTTTTCCAGATAGATGTTGCCGTCCCGGTCCAGCACACGGGTGTACAGGTGCGGGGTGGTGTACTCGCCATCATAGAAGATCTGGAAGGCTGCGGCCAGCGCCATGGGAGTAACGCCCTTGGTCTGGCTGCCCATGACCAGCTGCGCCAGACCCACATCGTTGGTGGGATCCAGCGTATTCAGCTGTAAGGTGTTGTAGACGAAGTTGAAGATATTGCTTGCGCCCACAAGGTCGCCCACGCGCACTGCGATGGTGTTCAGCGAGCGGGCAAGGCCGTTCCACAGCGGGAGATCGCTGCCATCGCCGTAGTTGCCACCGTAGTTGCGCGGCCAGCTGCGCCATGCGTTGGGGTAAGCGCGGAGCTGCTTATCGGAGAGGCCCATCAAGCCGTTCTTGCGGCAGTAGTCCTCGTCCCGGATGATCATATCCTGCTTCTGGTACAGGGGGGAGTTGTTGAGCATGGTGGACCAGTTGACCAGACCGTACTCGATGCCCAGTGCATAGGCACCGATGGGCTTGATGGTAGAGCCGGTCTGCCGCTCCACGTTGTAGGCGCGGTTCAGGGAAAGGCTCTTGGTCTTTTCGCCCAGGCCGCCCACAATAGCCAGCACGTTGCCGTCATAATCCAGCGTGACCATGGCAGCCTGCGTGCGCACGTTGCGGTAATAGTAGACGGTGCCGTTCTCGCCGGTGCGGGTCTTGGGGGTGCCGTCCTCATTGAACACCTGCACATCATCGTCCGAGATGGAGGTGACCTCTTCCTCATGCCAGCCCGCCGGGAAGTAGGCATCATCGGTGTTCAGCATCAGGTTTTCCATCTGGGACTGCAATTTGGTATTGACAGTTGCCTCGATGGTAAAGCCGCCGGTGTAGAGCAGCTTCTGCGCCTCGGACTCAGAGATGCCCTCCTTGGCCATGATATCCTGCACGACCTCGTTGAACAGCGCATCGGTAAAGTAGGAGGTGACGGTGCTGGGCTTTTTGCCGCTGTCCTCTTCGGCCAGCACAAGGGGCTGCGCAGCACCGTTGCGATACTCCTCCTCGCTGATCACACCCTGCTGCCACATATTGTACATGATGAAGTTGCGGCGGTTGATCAGATTTTCGGGGTTCGTGTAGGGGTTATAGTTGGTGGGGTTTTTGGTAATAGAGGCGATGGTGGCGCACTCCCACAGGCTCAGCTGGCTGACGTCCTTGTTGAAGTACTCGTTGGCCGCCGTCTGCACACCCTGAATGGTGCCGGTAAAGCTGATGGTGTTCAGATAAGCCTCCAGAATGGTCTCCTTGGAGTAGCTGCGGCTCAGGCAGAGCGCGCGGTAGATCTCGCGCACCTTGCGCAGTGCACCGTCGATGCCGCTGGCGCTGTTGTCATCGGTCAGGTTCTTGATGAGCTGCTGCTCCAGCGTGGATGCGCCCTGCTTGGAGCTGTAAATGGGCAGCAGATACTCATTGATCATTGCGCCGATGGTACGCTTGAAGTTAACGCCGGGCTCTGAGTAGAAATCCTTATCCTCGGTGCAGATGAACGCATACTGCAAGTTGGAAGGGATCTGCTCAAGGTCTGCCCACACGCGGTGGCTGTTGGAGGAGCGCAGGGTGGCATACTCCACCTGTGCACCGGTATCCGGGTCGGTGGCAACCACCATACTGGACTGGCTCAGCTGGATGTCGTCCAGATCCAGCAGGTCGCCGTCGTTGGCAGTAACCTGTACCACATAGTACACCATGCCCACAGCCACCACGCTGCCCAGCATGATGCCAAGGCAGAGCACCGTAGCGATGGTACGTCCGATGAACCGCAGGATGGGGTGCTTGCTCTTTTCCTTCGGCGGCTTGGGGCTTTTGGGTGCTTTGGGTGTGCGGGTACGGTTTTCCGCTGCGGGGCGTGCCTCGCGGCGGCTCTGGGAAACATTGACCTTACGTCCCACCGGGCGGGCAGGCTGCTCCTCGCCGCTCCGATGGATCTTTCTCATCTCATTGTTGGAGATAGGGATCGCCTCCTGACATTTCAAGACTGCTTCCGGGCATTGCTGCGCCGGGTTTTATCCACATCGTTTGTGACACGAAACTTCAAACTGCAATACCATATTATAGCACGCACATCCCAGCCGGGCAAGAACCAATCTTTGCGCGCTGAGCAGATATAAATAGTATAACACACTCCGTTGCAGAAAGTACAGTGCCCGCGTGTGAAAATTGTCTGCCATCCGCAAAAACGGGGCATACTTACGGGGGAAGGGAGTGTTTTTTATGCGCAAGCTGTCTGTCTGCCTGTTCTACGGGCTTTGCGTATTCACCATTGTATTCAGTCTGTTCTGGATGGCGCTGCCAAAGCTGCCGCTGTCCCAAAGCCCCGCCGGATCCGAGACCGATCCCGCTTCTCCCCTGAGCCTTGCCGCGCAGGCAGTGCCGCAGCCGGACGCCGCCCGCTACTGCCTGCGGGACAGCGGCGGGCGGGTGGCGGTGTACACCTGCCGCGCCGACGGCACCCCGGGCACGTTGATCCGTGTGACCGGCATCTACACCAATCTTCTGCCGGAAAATGATGCCCTGCGCATCAAGCGCGGGATCGTGGTCAACAGCCCCCGGGAGCTGGACCTGCTGCTGGAGGATCTGGGAGAATAAGTATAAGAGGCCGCTGCACATCGTTTGCAGCGGCCTCTGTTATAAATATGACTTACGCTTCCATTTCTTCCAGCGGCACAAGGTATTCCTTGCGGCACTGCTCGTATTCCAGCATATAGTCCTTGCTGGGGCTGTGGTGCATAATGTTTTTCAGGGTGTGGGAGTCGTAATCGTCGCCGGCCTCCATGCCCACCATGCGCACTGCGATGTTGGAGCAGTGGTCGGAGATACGCTCAGCGTTGTTCAGCACATCAAGGAACACCACGCCGGTGTCGATGGAGCAGACGCCGTCCTTCAGGCGGCGGATGTGCTGGTCGCGCAGGCGTTCCACCATCACATCAATGATCTCCTCCAGCGGCTCCACCTGTGCAGCCTTCTGGGTATCGTCGTTTTCAAAAGCCTCGTCCGTCAGAGCCAGAATGCGCTCCAGTGCGTCGTCCAGCAGCTGCAGCTCCTTTTTGGCGCTCTCGCTGAAGCTGGCTTCCTTGTCGTACAGCTCCTCGGCCTTTTCCATAATGTTCACGGCATAGTCGCCGATACGCTCGAACTCGGTGACAAAATTCAGCAGCTCGGTCACTGCGTGGCTCTCGTCATCGCCCAGCTCCTGATCGGTCAGCTTGATCAGATAGTTGGTGATTTCCACCTCCATGCGGTCGATCAGGTTCTCGCGCACCTTGATGGCGCTCACGGTCTCCTCGTCCATTTTCAGCAGCAGCGGCGCGGCCAGACCCACGTTGCGGGCAGCGCGGCGGGACATCTTGATCACCGCATTCTTTGCCTGCTGCAAAGCCACAGCCGGGCTCTTGTACAGACGCTCGTCCAGCACCGGCATACTCAGCTCCTGTGCTTCTTCCACACTGCTGGGCACCGTGAGCATCGCCAAGCGGCTCAGCACTCCGCTGCAAGGCAGGAACAGCAGCATGGCGCACACGCTGGACATGGTATGGATGTTTGCAATGGAGCTCTTGTTCATCACATCGCCCCACATGGGGATGCCGATGGTGAACTGCACTGCATAGATCAGCGCCAGCAGGATCACGCTGCCGATGACGTTGAAGTACAGGTGGATGAGCGCCGCCCGCTTGCCATCCTTGGAGGAGCCGCCGATGGTGAGCAGCGGGGTGAACGCTGTACCGATATGCGCGCCCAGAATGATGGGGATGGCAGAGCTGAAGGTGACAAGCCCTGTGCTGGACAGTGCCTGCAAAATGCCCACGGAGGCAGAAGAGGACTGGATGATCACGGTGACCACCACGCCCACCAGAACACCCAGAATGGGGTTGGTCATGGTGACGAACAGATCCTGAAAGACTGCGCTCTCCCGCAGGGGTGCCACGCCGGTATCCATCAGGCTCATGCCGGTAAACAGAATGCCGAAGCCCAGCATGATCTGGCCGATATTTTTCTTTTTGGCATTGCGCAGGAACACATAAAAAATGCAGCCAATAAACGCCACCACAGGGGCAAAGGTCTTGGGCTGGATCAAAGTCAGCCACAGGCTGTCGCCTGAGATATCCGCCATGCGGATCAACTGACCTGTTACCGTAGTACCAATATTTGCACCCATGATCACGCCTACCGACTGCGTCAGTGTCATGATACCAGAGTTGACAAGGCCGACACAAATAACCACCGTACCAGCCGACGACTGGATAACGCCGGTGATCAGTGTGCCAAAGATCACGCCTTTGATGGTAGAGGAGGTAAGCTTTTGCAATACGCCCTGCATCTTGCCGCCTGCCAGCTTTTCCAGTCCGGCACCCATGATGGACATACCGTACAAGAACAGCGCAACGCCGCCCAGCAGAGAGGTAATGTGTGTGATATCCATAACGATACTCCTAATATGAAACTTCCCTTTTAATCCTTTACAGCACGCAGCCGCCGGAGCCCTGCACACGCACAACGCTGCCCTGTCCCGGAAGCCGCTTATTTTTATTATACCATCAAAGGGGGCGTCTCAACAAGGTTTATTTTACAGGAAAGTTACTTTTTCCACACATTTCGCAACATATTTCCGGGTGTAAAGCAAAAAGCTTTCTTTTATTTTACATACATTTTACATTGTACCTTCTCGGGACGCAGGATATCCCCGCTTACCCGGCCAGCTCTTCCATGGCCTCCCGCACCGTATCGGCTGAAAACAGGAACACACCACTGCCGGTGTATACCTCCACATGACTGCCCACATAACGCAACTCAAAATCCTTCATGGTGTTTCCCTCCTGTGTGTCTGTTTTGTTCCCGGGGCTTCCCCGGTGAACACAGTATCGCACAATTCAGATACCATAAAAAGGACTTTCAAATGTTTTCTGTGGGTTTTTGCGTAAAAATCGGATGATGCTCCTGTGAAAAAATGGCTCAGAAACGCCCGCAGGCGTTTCTGAGCCACTTTTATAATAATATTCTTTCTCATCTCGTCCCGCTGCGCAAAGATGGCATTACTCTGCCGCGTCCGTCACACGGACAGGGTAGCCTGTCCGCACACAGCGCACCGCATAGCGGGCATTGCCGCCGGAGGTGCAGGTGAACAGGGTCAGATTCCAGCTGTCCGTCTCGGTGGCGGTGGTCATCTCCTCGATCTGGGTGGGCTGCAAAATCTCCACGCTCTCCACCTCGTAGTTCCAGCGCAGACCGTCCGCATCTGTAAAATACACCGGGCTGCCGATGGCCAGCCACTTGATAGGGCTGAAGTGCTTTGCGTAGTTGTGGCCGCAAATTACCAGGTCATCGGCATAGGTGGTGCCGCTGTACCGTCCGGGGGCGACCTTCAGCCCGGCGTAGCTCCACTGCACCATCACCGGCAGTTCCAGCCCTGCTGCCGGGATGGAAAGTACCCCGATGTAGTCGTACCCCTCCACCTCCACGGTGGTCATCTCCTGCGTCGGGTCCAGCACCGGCTGCGGGGCTACAGTCTCGTTTTCCTGCCGGTGCTCCGTAATGGTCTTTTGCATGGTCTGCTCCAGCTCGCCCAATACTTCCTGCGAAGCCTTTTCTGCCCGGGCGGCATCCCACCGGTTGTAGCCCAGCAGCCCGGCGGCGCATAAGATCAGCACCGCGCCCAGCACCATGCACAACCTGCCGATTTTCCGTTTCATTGCATTCCATCCTTTATATATAATAGTATCATCTGCTTCAGTATACCATTCCCCGCTCCGATTTACAACCGTTCCTTCAGGCGATTTTTATCAGGCAGCAGCGCGCAGACCAGCCGCACCATCTGCCCGGTCAGGGGCAGCCATACCAGCGCACACAGCCCGTTGAACAGGGTGTGCGCGTTGGCGATCTGCCGGGCGATCACGGTGCACTCTGCCCCTGTGGGCGAGCACAGCCGCACCAGCGCCGCAAAGGGCTGCAGCAGTGCGCAGCACACCGCCGCGCCGCTCAGATTAAAAATAGCGTGGGCTGCCGCCACCCGCTTGGCGTCTCTTCCCTGCCCGATGGCGGCAAGCACCGCTGTAATGGTGGTGCCGATGTTATCCCCCAGCAGAATGGGAATAGCCGCGGTCAGCCCCAGCAGACTGTGTACGCCGTCCGCCCCGGGCTGCGCCGCCATGCTTTGCAGCAGCGCCACCGTGGCAGAGCTGCTTTGCACCGTTAAGGTCATGCAGACGCCCGCCAGCAGCCCATGCAAAGGGCTTTGCTGCACCCGGGCAAGCTCCAGCCGGAGCAGCGGGCTTTGCAGCAGCGGCTCCATGGCGCTGCGCATTACCGTGACGCCCTCGAATAGCAGCCCAAAGCCGAGCACCGCTTCGCCCACGCAGCGGCCCCGCCAGTTTTTGCAGGCCAGACAAAGCAATACCCCGCAAAACAGCAGCAGATACCGCCAGCTTTCCACCCGGAACGCCAGCAGCTGCGCCGTGACCGTCGTGCCGATATTTGCCCCGAACACCACCGGCACCGCCTGCCGCAGCTGCAACAGCCCCGCCGCCAGAAAGGCAATGACCATGACCGTGACCGCCGAGCTGCTTTGCAGCACCGCTGTGACCGCCGCCCCGGTCAGCAGCCCTGCCGCCGGGTTTGCGGTGCACCGCGCCAGCAGGCTGCGCAGACGCCTGCCCGCCCCCTGCTGCACTGCCCTGCACAGGCTGTCCGTCCCATATAAAAACAGCGCCAATCCGCCGAATACCTGTAACAACACCTGTAACCCCTGCTCCATCCGCACCCTCCGTTTCTGCCTGTCCTTTATTTCTATGCGGCAAAAGCCGGATTCTGTCCTGACAAAGCTTACAAGTTTTTTGTGAATTTTTGTTTAATATTTCCCCATCCCCTTGCAATCCGGCTATAAAAGGGATATGATTATCAAACGTTAATACTTAACAGCTGTTAAGTATTAAAAATGCAAACGAGGAGGGACTGTTGTGTCCGAGCCAAGCACCCCCAGCTTTCAGGGGATGTGCCACTATATCGGGCAGCTGAGCAAGGCATCCAAGGCCGGGATGCGGGCGGCGCTGGCCGATTGCCCCAAATGCCACTTTAATATGCTGGAAGGCCTGCTGCATTCCATCAACTGCCATGGCAAGGACGGTGCCATTTATGTCTCCGACCTTGCCCGGGAGATCCGCCAGCCGCTGCCGGCGGTCTCGCGCGGGCTGCGGCTGATGGAGCAGGACGGCACCGTGGTGCGGGAGCCGGACCCCGCCGACCGCCGCAAAACGCTGGTGCGCATCACCCCCAAAGGGTATGAGCTGTGCCGTCAGTGTGAGCAGGCGTTGAGCAACTACTTTGCCAGCGTGCTGGCACGGTTAGAGCCGGAGCAGGTTGCCCAGATGGACGCGCTGCGCGGCGCGCTGATGGATGCTATTCTTGCGGAAAATGCCGCGCGCAACATTGACCCGAAGGGAGAAACGAACCATGACAAAGATCTTTAAGCAGCTGGCCCGGCACTGGGCGGTCTGCCTTGTGGTGTTCGCGCTGCTGTTCGTGCAGGCGTACTGCGACCTTGCATTGCCGGACTACACCAGCAAGATCGTGGACACCGGCATCCAGCAGGGCGGCGTTGAAAGCCCCCTGCCCCAGACGGTGCGCAAGAGTACGCTGGACGCATTGAGTCTGCTGATGAACGAGGAGGACGCGCAGAAGCTGCAAAACGCCTATCAGTACTATCTGCAGGACGATGGCGTATTGCAGCTGCGCTCCGACCTGACCGAGGACGAGCGCACCGCACTGGAAGATGCCGTGACCACCCCGGACATCGTGCTGTATATGGCTGCCGCACAGGCTGCCAACACCCCCGCCGGGCAAAGCAGTATGGGCATGACCGGCCTTGCCGAGATGCCCACTGCCGCTGCGGACACCGAGGCCGTCACCCCCACGGCAGCAGATCTGGATACGGTATGCAGCCAGTTTGCCGCCATGAGCCAGCTGCCCGGCTTTGACCGCAGTATGCTGCAAACGCAGCTGGACGGTGCCATGAGCCAGCTGGACAGTACCATGCTGGAAAACCTGAAAAGCCAGTCTTTGCTGCTGGTGCAGCTGGAATACGAGGCACAGGGCGTTGCACAGGATGTGCAGATGCGTTACCTCTTCCGGGTGGGCGGCCAGATGCTGGCACTCACCCTGCTGATGGTGGCCGTGGCTGTGGCTGTGGGCTTCCTTGCCTCCCGGGTATCTGCCGCCATCGGCCGTGACCTGCGCCGGGAGACCTTCTCCAGTGTCATCGGCTTTTCCAACGCGGAGATCGAAAACTTCTCCACCGCCTCCCTCATCACCCGCACCACCAACGATATCCAACAGGTGCAGTTCGTCTGCGTCATCCTGCTGCGCATGGTGGCCTACGCGCCCATTCTGGGCATTGGCGGCGTGCTGCACGTTGTAGGCAGCAGCAGCGGCCTTTCTTGGATCGTGGTGCTGGACGTGGCACTGCTTTTGCTGCTGATGCTCTTCCTGATGAGCGTTGCCATGCCCAAATTCAAGGTGATGCAGCAGCTGGTGGACCGGCTGAATCTGGTCAGCCGCGAGATCCTGACCGGCATTATGCCGGTGCGCGCCTTCAGCCGCGAAAAGTTTGAAGAGCAGCGCTTTGATAAGGCCAACCGGGAGCTGATGGGCACCCAGCTGTTCACCAACCGCGCCATGGTGGCCATGATGCCCTTTATGACCCTGATCATGAACGGCACCAGCCTGCTCATCGTCTGGTTCGGCGGCAAGGCTATGGATGCCGGCACCATGCAGGTGGGCGAGATGATCGCCTTTATCACCTACACCATGCAGATCGTCATGTCCTTCCTGATGCTGGCCATGGTGGCCGTCATGCTGCCCCGCGCCGGTGTGGCTGCGGACCGTATCGATGAGGTCCTCCGCACCAAAGCCACCATCCACGACCCGGACGAATCCACCGCAAAGGCCGCACAGGCGCACACCGACTGGCAGGGCGTGGTACAGTTTGAGGATGTGAGCTTCCGCTACCCCGGTGCGGACAGCGATGCACTGGAGCACATCAGCTTTACCGCAAAGCCCGGCGAGACTACCGCCATCATCGGCTCCACCGGCTGCGGCAAGTCCACCCTGCTCAACCTGATCCCCCGCTTTTACGATGTGACCGGCGGCAAGGTGACCGTGGACGGTATTGACGTGCGCGAAATGCCGCAGGCACAGCTGCACGACCTGCTGGGCTATGTGCCCCAGAAGGGCGTGCTGTTCAGCGGCACCATTGACAGCAACCTGAAATTCGGCGGCGAGGATATCACCGATGCGCAGGTGCACAAGGCCGCCGCCATTGCGCAGGCCACTGATTTTATCGAGGCAAAGCCCGAGGGCTACCAAAGCCCCATTGCACAGGGCGGTTCCAACGTATCCGGCGGCCAGAAGCAGCGGCTTTCCATTGCCCGGGCAATTGCCAAGAACCCCAAGGTCTATCTGTTTGACGACAGCTTCTCGGCACTGGACTACAAGACTGATGTAACGCTGCGCCGCGCTTTGAAGGCACAGACCGACAACGCCACCGTGATCATTGTGGCGCAGCGCATCTCCACCGTGCTGCACGCAAACCAGATCCTTGTACTGGACGAGGGCAGACTGGTGGGCAAGGGTACCCACGCCCAGCTGATGGTCAATTGCCCGGAATATCAGGAGATCGCCCGCAGCCAGCTGAGCCAGAAGGAGCTGGCGCTGGATACCCTGAATACAGAAAAGGAGGGTGAGTGATATGCCCAGACCCGGACGTCCCACCACCGAGCGCGCCAAGGACTTTAAAGGCACGCTGCGGCAGCTCATCCGCACCATGAGCCACTACAAGCTGCCCCTTGCGGCAGCCATGCTGTTTGCTGTTCTGTCCACCATCTTCAACATTGCAGGCCCCAAGGTGCTGGCAAAAGCCACCACCGCCCTTGCCACCGGCTGGATCGCCCGGCTGCGCGGCACCGGCAGCATCGATTTTGTGCATATCGGCCGCATCCTGCTGTTTTTGCTGGGAATGTACCTGCTGAGCAGCGCCTTCAGCTTTATTCAGGGCTGGCTGATGACCGGCCTTTCCCAGAAGGTCTGCTACGACTTCCGCCGCCAGATCAGCGAAAAGATCAACCGCCTGCCGCTGGCGTACTTTGAAAAGCGCACCGTGGGCGAGGTGCTCTCCCGCATCACCAACGATGTGGATACGCTGGGCCAGAGCCTGAACCAGAGCATCACCCAGCTGATCACCAGCGTGACCACCATGATCGGTGTGCTGGTGATGATGCTTTCCATCAGTCCCCACATGACCCTGATTGCCCTGCTGATCCTGCCGGTGTCGCTGGCGCTGGTGCTGGTGGTGGTCAAGTTCAGCCAGAAGTACTTCAAGACACAGCAGGCCACGCTGGGCGTGGTCAACGGTCAGGTAGAGGAGGTCTACGCCGGTCACAATGTGGTCAAGGCCTTCAACCGCGAAGCCGTGGTGCTGGCAGACTTCAACGCCGCTAACAATAAGCTGTACGAATCCGCATGGAAGAGCCAGTTTCTCTCCGGCCTGATGATGCCCATCATGAACTTTGTGGGCAACCTGGGCTATGTGGCGGTGGCCATTGTTGGCAGCATTTTTGCCGCAAACGGGGTCATCACCATCGGTGATATTCAGGCCTTTATCCAGTACGTCAAAAACTTCACCCAGCCCATCCAGCAGCTTTCGCAGGTGTCCAATATGCTGCAAAGCATGGCCGCTGCCGCCGAGCGGGTGTTCGAGTTTTTGAACGAGCCGGAGGAGGAGCAGCTGGCAGACCCCGCCCGCCGCGCCGACCCCGCCGACATTGACGGACAGGTCACCTTTGACCATGTGCGCTTCGGCTACACCCCGGACAAGACCGTCATCCACGACTTCAGCTGCACGGTGCAGCCCGGCCAAAAGGTAGCCATCGTAGGCCCCACCGGCGCAGGCAAGACCACCATGGTCAAGTTGCTGATGCGCTTTTACGATGTGGACGCCGGTTCCATCACCCTGAACGGCCACGATGTGCGGGACTTTGACCGCAGCGCCCTGCGCGAAGGCTTTGGCATGGTGCTGCAGGACACATGGCTGTTCAAGGGCACCATCATGGAGAACATCCGCTACGGCCGACTGGACGCCACCGATGAAGAGGTGATCGCCGCCGCAAAGGCCGCCAACGCCGACCACTTTATCCGCACCCTGCCCGGCGGCTACCAGATGGAACTGAACGAGGACGCCTCCAACGTCAGTCAGGGGCAGAAGCAGCTGCTCACCATCGCCCGTACCATTCTGGCAGATAACCGCATCCTGATCCTTGACGAGGCTACCAGCAGCGTGGATACCCGCACCGAGCAGCGCATCCAGACCGCCATGGACCGCCTGATGGAAGGCCGCACCAGCTTTGTCATCGCCCACCGCCTTTCCACCATCCGCGATGCCGACCTCATCCTTGTAATGCGGGACGGCGACATTGTGGAGCAGGGCACCCACGACCAGCTGATCGAAGCCGGCGGCTTCTACGCCGACCTGTACAACAGCCAGTTCGAGGACGTGGTGGATTAAAGCACCTGTCATCGCAATATAACTGTCAAAAGAGCACCTGCCGCCTTCTCTTCCGAGGGCAGCAGGTGCTCTTTTGGTTTACCCTCTCAGTCATCGCTGCGCGATGCCAGCTTCCCCGAGAGGGGGAGCTTTTCAACAGCTGCCGGTCAGCTGCAATAGAGCTCTCCCTTCGGGAGAGCTGGCGCGGAAGCGCCTGAGAGGGTTTCCGTTTTTTCTTTATTCCTCCACCGCTTCCAGCTTCAGGCCGAACAGCCTTTCTGAGAGGGACGGCAGCTGTTGCTGCAAGGCGCGGACATAGGCCATTACTACCGGGTCCGGCTCCGCTTTCGTAACAATACCAAACCGCATTCCCTTGTTCCAATCCAGAATAAACACCTGTGAAGGATCCGGTCTGCGGTAGTACACTGCCGGGGTCAGCATCAGGCTGGGCAGTTCATACTGTACACTTTTTACGCTGCGAATGATTTCTGCCTGCCGTCTCGTAGCCTCGTGCAGCAATGCGGTCTCATACAGTGACTGCTCTGGTGTTTCTGCAAACATCCACCGATACTGCACCGCCTGTTCCAGCGTAATATATCCACGGGGCACCTCCGGCGGCGTATGAAATGGGACGCCGATCTCCGGCATATACACTGCCGGATAAAAGTGCAAGCCTCGCGCCGCGATCTCTGCACACTCGATCTGCAATGAAAGATCGATCTCATCATTCAGCAACGCCCTCCAGACATCCTTTATGCTGGCACAGCGATGCATTATAGGAGAAAAGCGGTTGCTCAACTCCCCTGTAGCGGCAAACAGGTCAAAGCCCAGCATTTGCAGCGGCATATTCTGATGTCCGATCAGTAGATGCCGTTTAGGTGGATTTGCATTCAGCTTTACTGCCTGCGCATGATGCACCGCCTCATTGTACAATTTCAGCAGCTGCTTTGCCTTGGGGTAAAAATCCCATCCCGCCGGGGTCAGCACCACACGGCGCGGCACATGCTGGAACAGTTCAAATTGCAATTGCCCTTCCAGCGTGCGGATCTGCTGCGAAAGTGCCGACTGTGAAAGATACAGCGCCTCTGCCGCCGCAGAAAAGCTGTTCAGCTCCACGATTTTTACAAAGCCCTCCAGTGCGCTCTCGTTCATGCCTTTCTCCCTCCCGCAATACATTAGGATTTCCTAAATTATAATATAAAAAATATGAATTGTAAACAGCACCCTTCTACGCTACAATTGTTAAGGATTCAGCAAAGTGGCCTTCACCTTGCTGCACAATAAGAAGGAACAAAAAGAAAGAGAGCGTACCTATGAACAAGATTTCCCGTAAGGGCTTCATCAAGATCGCCGCTGCCGCCGCTATGAGCGGTGTGACCGCCGGTGCTTTGGCTGCCTGCAATGCTGCCTCCGGCTCTGCTTCCGCTTCCACTTCCGGTGCTGCCGGCCAGTACATCCCCGGCACCTATGAGGGCACTGCCGAGGGCATCTCCTCCACCGTCAAGGTCACCATGACCTTCTCTGACAGCGCTGTCACCGACGTGGTTGTGGACACCTCCGGCGAGACCGCTTCCTACGGCGCTGCCGCTGCCGATGAGCTGCGCGAGCAGCTGATGGCCGCCGGCTCTGCCGAAATCGACGGTGTTTCCGGTTCCACCGTCACCTCCAAGGCTGTCATGAAAGCTGCCCAGAATTGCTATGCACAGGCAAAGGGCGAGGCTGTTGTCACCAGCGTACAGCTGCCCACCGGTGATGACACCGATTGGCTCGGCAAGGAACCTGACATCGACGAAGCTGCCATCACAGAGACCTGGGACACCGACATCGTCATTGTTGGCGCAGGCAACGGCGGCATGTGTGCCGCTGCTTTTGCCGCCAAGAACGGCCTGAATTTCCGCATCATCGAGCAGAATGCCGCCGTCATGGACACCCGCCACTGGTACGGCGCCATCGACAGCAGCGAAGCACAGAAGCAGGGCGTTCCCCCGGTGACCCGTGCCGAGCTGCTGAGCGAGATCTCCCGTTCTATGGGCGGCCGCTGCGACCAGCGTGTGGTCAAGACCTGGATCAACGAGTCTGCCGCCATGCATGACTTCGTTGCCAGCATCCTGGAAAACGAACCTTATAACTATGTGTGCAACCTGACCTCCGGCGATGAAGCCAAGTGGCCGGATGACACCCAGGTGAGCCAGACCAAATTTATGTTCCCCGTGCAGCAGGTAGACTACCGCGCCGGTGAAAAGCCCCGCAACGTGGTGTTCCAGGAGTACATTGAGAGCAAGGGCTACGGCGTGGACTTCAACACCGGTCTGGCTAAGCTGGAAAAGGACGCAGACGGCCGCATTACCGGTGTGATCGCCCAGAACACCGAGGACGGTCACTTCATCCGCATCCATGCAGCCAAGGGCGTTCTGCTGGCCTGCGGCGGCTATGCCGGCAACCCCTACATGATGGAGCAGCTGGACCCGCTGGGCACCAGTGTGACCACTGCCTGCTCCTATACGCCTGCCGACAAGGGTTACGGCATCCGTGCCGCGATCTGGGCAGGTGCACATCTGGATGCAGAGCCCGCTCCCGTCCTGTTCGACCGTGGTCTGGTGGCCCCCGGCGTGGATGCCGGCTATGTGGATGCCCCCTCTGCCTTTGGCGGCAAGGCCTTCCCCGGCACTGTGGGTCAGTACAACCCCGGCAGCCAGCCCTTCCTGAAGGTCAACCGCCATGGCGAACGCTTTATGAATGAGAGTCAGGAGTACGACAACGCTTCTCACGCTTCCTTCCAGCAGCCGGGTCATGTTTACGCCATGATCCACGATGCAAACTACTTTGAGGATGTTACCCGCTTCCACACCATCGGCTGCTCTGCCGTCACCCGTCTGGTTCCCGGCGGCATGGAAAAGAAGCTGGAACAGTACGCCGAAGAAGGCCTGATCATGAAGGCGGACACCATTGAAGAGCTTGCCGACAAGATGGGCTTTACCGGTGCCGACAAGGACAACTTTGTAGCCACCGTTGCCCGCTACAACGAGCTGTATGACAAACAGAACGATGAGGACTTCGGCAAGCCTGCAAGCCGTTTGAGCGCCATCCGCACCGCTCCCTTCTACGGCTGCTGGCTGGGTGCCTCTCTGCTGTGCAGTATGCAGGGTATTTCCATCACTGAAAACTGCCAGGCGAAGGATAGCAACAACGAGCCCATTCCCGGCCTGTACATTACCGGCGATATGTCCGGCAGCTTCTTCCAGAACAACTACCCCTGCGTCATGGGCGGCACCGCTTGTGGCCGCACCCTGACCTTTGCCATCAAATCCGTCAAGCAGATGGCCGGTCTGGAAAACGCCTGATAAAGCGCAGTTCTCCGGCATATTCTAAGCGTTTCTTCTTTTCTTCTTTTTCATGTGAAGAGGGCCGCCCTATTTGGGGCTGCCCCTCTTTGCGTTTTTGCCCCCCACGCCCCCTACACAAATGGCCGCGATTGTGCTATGATAAGGCTGAAAACCGGGCAGTTCATTCCCGCCCTGTCAAAGATCGAGGTGTTTGTACAAATGTCGGATATTCTGGATACCTTACGGCAGGAAGGGGTGAACCCCGCCCTGCTTACGGCGGTGCAGGAATACCGCGCCGCTCATCCGCTGGAGCAGGCGCTGCGCCCGCGTATCCCCGCCCCTGCCTTTACCTACTACGGCAAAGAGGTGTGGGAGCAGGCGCTGGCGGCCATCCTCTGCGGTGAAAACCTGCTGCTGGCCGGCGGAAAGGCCACCGGAAAAAATGTGCTGGCAGAAAATCTTGCCGCTGCCTTTGGCCGCCCCGCGTGGGACATCTCCTTTCATGTGAACATGGACGCCGCCTCCCTCATCGGCATGGATACTTTTGCGGGCGGGCAGGTAGTGTTCCGTCCCGGGCCGGTGTACCGCTGCGCACAGTGCGGCGGCTTTGGCGTGCTGGACGAGATCAACATGGCAAAAAACGAGGCGCTGGCGGTGCTGCACGCGGTGCTGGACTTCCGCCGCGCCATCGACGTGCCCGGGTACGACCGCATCCCGCTGGCTGAGGAGACCCGCTTTATCGCCACCATGAACTACGGCTACGCAGGCACCCGGGAGCTGAATGAAGCGCTCACCTCCCGCTTTGCGGTGGTGCAGATGCCCACCATCACGCAGGATAATCTGGAAAAGCTGCTGCGGGCGCAGTTCCCGGAACTTACCGCAAAATATGTGCATCAGTTCGCACTGCTGTTTCTGGACCTGCAGAAAAAGTGCGACAGTGCCGAGATCTCCACCAAGGCGCTGGATCTGCGCGGTATGCTGGACGCGCTGCGGCTGATCCGCAGGGGCATCCCTGCCGGGGCTGCGCTGGATATGGGCATCACCAATAAAGCCTTTGACTCCTACGAGCAGGGGCTGATCCGGGACGTGATCGCCGCGCGCATCCCGGCCAAGCTGGATGCCGGAAAGCTGTTTGCCTGATGGACGCCCAAAGCTACACCGCGCAGGAGCGGCGTGCGGCCAATCAGGTCTGGGCCGCTGCCGGTGCTTACGGCTTCGAGCCGCTGTTTCTGGCCCGCAATACGGACGGCACCATTGATTTTTACATGAACTGCATCGTCGGGCTGGTGCACAAATACTACGGTGACGCGCTGATCCGGGACATTTTTTCCGCTTGGGAGGGTGACACCCGCCAGCCCATGCTGGACGATATGGCGTGGCTGTACTTAGAAAACGCCGCCTACCGGCTGGAGCTGCCCCGCCGCCCGGTGCTGGAGGCGCTGCGGTTTGCCCATGCGGACTACTTTTTTGCCATCCAGTACAAGCTTTCGCGGCAGGAGTGGATGGCGAAAAACCAGCTGGTATACACCATGCAGGCCGCGCGCTGGCGCAAGGTGCTGGGACGCACCGCCCCGGTCATGACCCCTTACGAGAGCAGCCTTGCCGCCGCGCTGGAGCCGGAGAACGCACCAGAACCGGCACAGATCAAAAATGACCTGCTGGCGTTGTTTGCAAAATTTGCCCTGTTTGACGGCAAGGTGCGCCAGAAGCCCACGCTGCATCTTCGGCTGCAGGGCTTTTGGGCAAAGCTGGCCACCAGAACTATGCCCACCCAGATGATCAAGACTGATCGGGTGACGGTGGAGCATTCCGGCGCGGTGGATGCCGCAGGCAGCGGGCTGGCGGTGGACAAGCGCCGGGCAAATATCACCCTGAAGCAGCGCGCAGCGCAGGATCGCGCCTATATTGAAAGCTGCTTCGGGCGCTGCTTTTACCCGCCGGAACAGCTGCGCAAGGCCGAGCAGGAACTGTGCACCGGGGTGCATCTGGGCTGTCATTTGTGGTTCAGCGCCGGGGTGCCCAGCCCGGAGCAGGCGCCCACCCCGGAAGCGCGGCAACTGGCACAGCAGGCCGAATTGCAGGCCGAGCGCAACCGCGCTTACTACGCCAAAAATCAGGAGCTGCACCGCAGCGTGGTGCTGCGCCTTACGGAGCAGATCCGCAACTGCATTCTGGTGCATCAGCAGCCCGACCAGCGGGTGGCGCGCAGCGGTGATTTGTGTGCCGGGCGGGTGTGGCGCGCCCCTTACCTGAACGATGACCGGGTGTTTTTGTGCCCGGAGGAGGAAAACTGCCCCGCCTTTACGGTGGATCTGCTGCTGGACGCCTCGGCCTCCCGCCTGCACTGTCAGGAGGTGATCGCGGCGCAGGGTGTCATTCTGGCCGAAAGTCTGGCCAACTGCGGCATTCCGGTGCGGGTAAGCGCCTTTAGCAGCCTGCGGGGCTACACAGTGCTGCGGGTGCTGAAAGGCTTTGCGGACAAGAACCGGCAGAACATTTTCCGCTACTTCGCATCGGGCTGGAACCGGGACGGTCTGGCGCTGCGGGCGGCGGGCGATCTGATCCGGTACGCCCCCGGCCCTGCCCCGCGCCACCTGATGATCCTGCTGACCGACGCCAGCCCCAACGACAGCCGCCGCATCCCGCCCACAGCACAGAACCCACTGGGCTGTGCCTACGAGGACGCCGCCGGTGTGGCCGATACCGCCGCGCAGGTGCGCACCTTGCAGCGGCAAGGCGTGCGGGTGTCTGCCGTTTTTATGGGCGAGGACAGCAGCGCCGGTGCCGCCGCGCAGATCTACGGCAAAAATATGGCGCGCATCCGCGGCATGGATCAGCTTGCCCGCGCTGCCGGACGGCTGATCCAGAACGAGATCCGGGAACTTGGCGATTAAAGAAGCAAAACAACCCCTGCGGGAGCAGATTCGGCCTTTGTCGGCACCTCCCACAGGGGTCGTTTTTACAACCACGCATCTCAAGGCACAACCATATTTTGAACTTCCGCTTGCTTTGTACCGTAGATTTTTTGCAAAAATTTGTTGTTTTAAAAAACTTACAGTTGTTTTTCGCCCGAAAGTATGCTATACTACGTTCAGAGAAGTTTTATGCAGCCTGTCGGCCTGATCACCCGGCTGGCGTTTTTACAACGTTTCGCTGTTTGTTTTCAGGAAGGAGATCAACCATGGATGCTTCCCGTTATTTTGACGCCATGCACAACGCCATGTCTACCCTGCACACTGGTGCACAGCTGCTGCTCACCGTCCGTTTGCAGGACACCTGCGGCAACGATGCCTATCTTGAAGTAAAACAGCTGCCCGGGGAGCAGAGCGCCCTTGTGTGTTATTCCACCATGGGACGGCGCTGCCTGAATTTCCAGCTGTTCCGCAAGGGCTGGCAGCTGTGCCACAATGCGGAGGGGCAGCTGACCGGGCGTTTTCCGTCCAGTGCCGATAGCCTGCTGAGCCAGACCGACTTCCGCGCCTACTGCCGTGAGGACCGTCTGGATGCTGCCCGCACCCAGCGCCTTATAGAGGAACTGGGACAGCGTGCCGGGGCCAACTATGTTGGTACCATCCCGCAGAATGCCCGCACCGGCGCACAAATCACGGTGGAAAGTTACCTTGGCTGCGGTGCACGCTGGAGTTACTGGAATCAGGACGCTTCCCCCTGCCTGCCGCTTGCTGCCATTTTGTACTGGCTGGCAGATTTTCTGGCCGGGAACGAGCGCCGCGCCCTCCAGTCTGACCCGCAGGCTGCCGCACTGGCTGCGCAGTGGCTGGCAAAGGACACTGCTGTGTTCTTCTGCTCCTCCCCTGCCCTGACGGTATCCTCTGCGGCCTGCCATACTGCCCCTGCTGCACGACGCACCCGCCCCGCCCCGGTGCCTGCTGCACGCAGCAAGAGCTGGCAGAGCGTTCTGGCTGCTATGGCTGCGGTGTAAGCAGCGTCTGCTTTTATAGCTATTCTTGCATAACTGTACGGCTTGCTCTAAAGGCTTCCCCCGACCGGGGGAAGCCTTTAGTACAAACCACACGGTTATGCTTCAATCCCCTCATCCGGCGCGGCGCGCCCCCTTCCCCCAAAGGGGGAAGGCTTTTTTGCTCCGACAAACATTCAAACAAATCAAAAGCGGCTGTTGCACCAAATGCTGTGCAGCAGCCGCTTTGTTTGTTTTTCCGTACCTCGACAAACGCAAAAAAGCACCCCGCCAACCGTTTCCGGTCAGCGGGGCGCTTAGTGCTTATAGTTTACAGCTCAGCTTACGCTACACAGCACACGGAGGAGATCACTCCTCGATGTAGCCGTACTGGAGGTACCAGTAGCCGTACGGGCTGTGCCAGATGCCCTTCAGAGAAGAGCTCTGCAGCCAGAAGTCGTTGTAGTAAGCAACGGGGATGCAACCCATATCCTCCATCAGGATGTCCTCAGCCTTGTGCAGCTGTGCAAAGTGCTCGGCGACATCAGCAACGCGGGAAGCCTCGACAGCAGCATCGTAGTCAGCGTTGGAGTACTTACCATCGTTGTTGCCGTTGCCGGTGCAGAACAACTCGATCATGTTGGAAGGATCGTTGTAGTCCATGACCCAGCCGTTACGGGCAACATCGTACTCGCCTGCACGACGAGCGGGGGTGAAGGAGGACCACTCCATCTTGTTGATGGTCAGGGTAATGCCCAGATCGCCCCAAGTCTGCTGCAGGTACTCTGCCAGAGGCACATGGTAGCCGGCATCGTTGGTGCTGTACTCGATGGTGGGGTAGCCCTCGCCATTGGGGTAGCCAGCCTCTTCCAGCAGCTTCTTAGCCTCGGCCATATTTGCCTCGTAGTCAGCTGCAATGTAGGGAGAACCGCCGTTCGCGTTGTCGTAGAAGTAGCCCTGCTCGTCCACGATGCCAGGGCCGACCACGTTGGAAGCGGCAGAGTAGGTGCCCTGCATGATGGTGTTGGCAACGTAGTCGCGGTCGATGGCCAGAGCCAGAGCCTTGCGAACCTTGGCATTCTGGAAAGCATCGCGCTGCAGGTTCAGGCTGACGTAGTAGGTGCCCAGAATGGTGTCAACATAGAAGTCGCCGCCGTCCTCTGCCTTGGTCAGGCTGGGGATCTCGTCGGTGGGCACATCCTTGATCAGGACAGCCTCGCCGCTGTTGTAAGCAGCGAAGGCAGCGGAAGAGTCCTCCAGCAGCAGCAGGGTGATGCTGTCAGAAACGATCTTGGAGTTATCCCAGCCGCCGACGTAGTTGGGGTTCTTGGACAGAACGATACGCTCGGAGGGAGTCCACTCGGTGATCATGTAGGGGCCGTTGGAGACGAAGGTCTCAGCGGAGGTGCACCATGCATCGCCGTTGGCCTCAACGGTAGCCTGCTGCACAGGACTCATGGATGCAAATGCGGCCATCTTGTCGAAGTAGGAGCAGGGGTAAGCCAGAACGATGGTCAGGGTCTTGCCGTCATCGCTTGCCTTGACGTTCAGAGCATCGGTATCACCAGCCTGTGCTGCGTCAAAACCATCGATCATGCCCAGGCAGGTCGCTGCATAGGGAGCAGCGGTAGCAGGATCAGCCATACGCTTGAAGCTGTACTCGAAGTCCTTAGCGGTCAGGTCGGTGCCATCGCTCCACTTCAGACCGTCACGCATGGTGAAGGTCCAGGTCAGGCCGTCCTCACTGGTAGTCCAGCTCTCAGCCTGGCCACCAATAACTTCGTTGTTCTCGTTGATGATCAGCAGGGGCTCGAAGATGGTGATGATGGTGTTGGCGCCATCAATAGCGCTGTTCAAAGCGGGATCCAGAGTCTCGGGGTTGGGGCCGTACTGGACGGTGAAGCCAGCGGTGTTAACACTGCCGGTAGAAGAACCAGCAGCGGAAGAAGCAGTGCCGGAGGTTGCGGTAGAACCGGACTTGCTGCCGCCACAGGCTGCCAGACCCAGAGCAGCGGCACCCACGCCTGCAACCTTGAGGAAATTACGACGAGAAATGCGTTTCATAATAATATCCTTCCCTTATATCAAATTTGAGTGTGCCAGGTTCCCCCAGCCGCCTCTATATTCGATCCGGTGCAAATTGTACATCGGAGGAACACGAATGATTATAATGCGTTCTCACGCCGGTTACAAGCCCAAAACTTGGACTGTAACCATTTTGTGACAACATTTCAGTGCTAAGTTGAATTGTTTTCACCTCTTGCCGGTGTGAGATGTTCTTACTTCACGCGGTCAAGGTGATGGCAGGCAGCCCAGTGGCCGGTGGAGACCTCCTTGAACTCAGGCACCTCGTTGGCGCACTGCTCGTCTGCATAGGGGCAGCGGGTGCGGAAACGGCAGCCGGACGGCGGGTTCAGGGGGCTGGGCACATCGCCCTGCAGCACGATACGCTTGGACTGGCGGGCCGTAATGGGGTCTGCCACCGGAATTGCGGAGATCAGGCTGCGGGTGTAGGGGTGGATGCTGTGAGTGATCAGCTCGTAGCTGTCGGCCAGCTCCACCATCTTGCCCAGATACATCACGCCGATGCGGTTGGAGATGTGCTTCACAACACTCAGGTCATGGGCGATAAACAGATAGGTCAGACCCATCTCCTGCTGCAGATCCTCGAACATATTGACGACCTGTGCCTGAATGGAAACGTCCAGTGCGGAAACAGGCTCGTCACAAACGATGAACTCGGGGTTCACAGCCAGTGCACGGGCAATGCCCACGCGCTGACGCTGACCGCCGGAGAACTCGTGGCAGTAGCGGTTTGCGTGCTCGCTGTTCAGACCAACGCGCTCCAGCAGAGCGATGATCTTATCGTGGCGGTCCTTTTCGTTCTCGGCCAGATGATGGATATCAATGCCCTCACCCACGATGTCGCCGATGGTCATGCGGGGATCCAGACTTGCGTAGGGATCCTGAAAAACGATCTGCATCCGGCGGCGGTAGGGCAGCATATCCACTGCGATCTTGTTTTCCTTATCAAACAGCAGGTTGCCGTCGTAGTAGATCTTGCCGCCGGTGGGCTCGTACAGGCGCAACAGGGTGCGGCCGGTGGTGGTCTTGCCACAGCCGGACTCGCCTACCAGACCAAGGGTCTCGCCCTTGCGGATGGCAAAGCTTACGTCATCCACAGCCTGAACGTACTTGCGGTTCTTGCCCACACCGCCGGCGGGGAAATACTGCTGCAGGTGCTGGACTTCGACCAGCGTCTTGTTTTCACTCATTCTGCCTTTTCCCCTTTCTCAAATGCAGCCTTCTGCTGCAGCCAGCAGTAGGTATAGTGGGTATCGCTGAGCTCGGTGCGCGGGGGCATCTTGCTCAGACAAATCTTCATGCAGTTCTTGCAGCGGGGCGCAAAGGGGCAGCCTGCCGGCGGATTCAGCAGGTCCACAGGGGTACCCTCGATGGGCACAAGGCGCTCGTGCTCTGCGGTGTTCAGCTTGGGGATGGAGTTGATCAGACCCTTGGTGTACTCGTGACCCGGCTGGTAGAAGATCTCGTCGGTGGTGCCGTACTCCACAATGTGACCGGCGTACATCACGGCGATCTTCTCGCACATGGAAGCCACGACACCCAGATCGTGGGTGATCATGATGATGCTCATGCCCAGCTTCTTGCGCAGATCCTGCATCAGCTCAAGGATCTGTGCCTGAATGGTCACGTCCAGTGCGGTGGTGGGCTCGTCGGCGATCAGCAGTTTGGGCTCACAAGCCAGTGCAGTCGCGATCATCACGCGCTGGCGCATACCGCCGGACAGCTCGTGGGGGTACTGCTTCAGGCGCTTTTCGGGCTCATTGATGCCGACCAATTCCAGCAGCTCCTTAGCGCGTGCCCATGCCTCGGTCTTGTTCTTATCGGTGTGCAGACGGATGACCTCCACGATCTGGTTGCCGATGGTGTACACCGGGTTCAGGCTGGTCATGGGATCCTGGAAGATGATGGAGACCTCGTTGCCGCGGATCTTGCGGAAGTCCTTCTCCTTCATGTTCTCGATCTCGTGGCCGTTGAACCACACCTTGCCGCCCACCAGCTTGCCGGGGTAAGCGGTCAGACCCATAACGGAGTAGGCGGTGACCGACTTACCGGAGCCGGACTCGCCCACAACGCCCAAAACATCGCCCTGATTCATGGTAAAGGAAACGCCGTTCAGTGCCTTTACTTCGCCCGCAGGGGTGAAAAAAGAAAGGCGTTCATCTTTGATATCAAGAATTTTCTCGCTCATTTCTGTTCACCTCATCAATTCTTCAGCTTCGGGTCAAAGGCATCGCGCAGGCCATCGCCGAACAGGTTGAACACAAGGATCATCACGCTGATCATCAGTGCGGGTGCGATCAGCAGATGGGGGTAGGTGTTCATGCCCTTGACGGCATCGGTAGCCAGAGAACCCAGAGAGGGCAGCGGAGCTGCAACGCCCAGACCGATGAAGCTCAGGTAGCTCTCGGTAAAGATGGAGGCCGGGATCTGCAGAGTGGTGGTAACGATCAGGGTACCGATGCAGTTGGTGAGCAGATGCTTTTTGATGATACGGCCGCTGGAAGCGCCCAGTGCGCGGGCAGCGGTAACATACTCGCTCTCCTTCAGGATCAGGATCTGGCTGCGGACGATACGCGCCATGCCGACCCAGTACAGCAGAGCAAAGATGATGAAGATGGAGATCATGTTGGGACCCAGCGTCTGCATCCATTTGAAGCCGGGCTGGGTGGACAGCTTGTCCAGCGGGTCCTTCAGCGCCATGCCCAGCAGGATGATCAGCAGAATATCGGGGATGGTGTACAGAATATCGGTGATACGCATCATGATATTATCCACCCATCCGCCGGCAAAGGCTGCAACCGCACCGTAGGTGGCACCGATGATCAGCACCAGCACAGAGGCGATCAGACCAACGGACAGACTGACGCGGGTGCCCATCATGATACGCACAGCGAAGTCACGACCCATACGGTCGGTGCCCAGAATGTGCGGGAACACCTTTTCGCCTGCGTCGATACGCGCCTGCTCGGAGGCGGAGTACTCAAACGGCTTCAGGTTGTTGCTGCCCTTCATCTGCTCGGAGTAGCTGTAAGGCCAGACGGCGGGCAGCAGGTAGGCAAAGATGGCAATGGCAATGATGAACACAAAGCTGACCATGGCGATCTTGTTCTTCTTCAGGCGACGGATACCGTCCTTCCAGAAGTTGACGCTTTCGCGCATGACCACCAAGCTCTGCTTTTCCTCATTGCTGGCGGGCAGAAAATCCTCCGCGTTGAGCTGCAGGCTGAGCGGATTCTTTTTAATGTTTTCCATGAAAATCGCTCCTTTCTCTTACTGCAGCTTGATGCGCGGGTCGATGATCTTATAAAGGATATCCACGATCACGTTTGCAATGATGACCATGCTGGACAGCAGGATGGTGGTGCCCATGATCATAGTGTAGTCACGGTTGGTGATGGCGGACACGAAGTCACGGCCCAGACCGGGCACGGAGAAGATCTTTTCCACCACGAAAGAACCGGTCATCAGGCTTGCCAGCATGGGGCCAACGTAGGTGATGACAGGCAGGATGGCGTTGCGCAGTGCGTGCTTGAACAGGATCATGAACTGGGACACGCCCTTTGCGCGGGCGGTGCGCATATAGTCCTGACCCATAACATCCAGCAGGCTGGAGCGCATCAGACGGGTGATATAAGCCGAGGGATAGATGGCCAGTGCGGTGACCGGCATGATGTAGGCGGCTGCACTGTTCAGACCAACCGTAGGCAGCACCTTCATGTTCATACCAAACTGGTATAGCAGCAGCACGCTGGAGATAAAGCTGGGGATCGCGATGCCACAGGTTGCAAACACGATAATAATGTTATCCAGCCACTTACCGCGGTTGTAAGCGGAAATGCAGCCCAGCGGGATGCCCACGCACAGAGCCACCAGAACCGCAATGCCCGCCAGACGGCAGGACACCGGCAGCTTGCTGGCGATGATCTGGTTCACGGTACGGCCGCGCTGACGCAGGCTCAGACCCAGATCGCCGTGCAAAAGGCTCTTCATGTAGTTGACGTACTGCACACCCAGCGGCTTATCCAGGCCGTACTTTTCGGCCAGAGCCTGCTGAGCAGCGGCGCTGATGGACTTTTCTGCCACGAACGGGCCACCGGGAACCAGGTTCATGACAAAAAAGGTAACCGTAGCCACAATGAAGATACTGAAGATACCCATTGCGACACGCTTGATGATGTACTTTGCCATCGTTTGATGCCACTCCAATCCTATCAATGAATTACTGTATTTGCTCTCAGGCCGAGCCACACTTTCCCGCAGTCCACCAGCCTCACACATAGCGGACGTCTGTCCTTGGCGCGCGGACAGAAAAAGCGAATAATAAAACGATGGCATCTTGCGGTTGCACAAACACCATCGTCCATACCCGAGAAACACTCTGTTTATTATAAGGATAACCACGATTTTTGTCAATTTACATGAAAAAGATTCACTTTATTGTATCAAAGCATGAGTGAAATCTTATACTTTATACAAATCCTCTGTATATTTGTAGGTAAAAGTGCTGCTTTTCCGGCCTTTTGGACGATTGTTCCGTTGGCGCGTACAATCTACCCTCCCCTGTCGGCGTAAAAGGCAGCATCTCCACCACAGAGCCATCCCTCCATGTTATTGACATTTTTCTCCATATTACAGCAAAAAGGCAAAACAAATCCACCCGCAGCCCCTTCTCCCGCACAGTCAGTGCCCGGGAGATGTGCCGCGGGTGGTCATAGGTCGTTTTGCGGGTCAGGAGTACAGCTTTGCAGTCAGCTGGGAATACATGGCGCTCTTCTGTGCCTTATAGGAGGCCATCGCCTGATCGGCCAATGCGGTGCTCTGACCGTTGGCGGTCAGAATGGCGCGCATCTGGCTGACGATGCTCTCCACTTCCTTATCATAAGATGCCTGCATCGCATACAGTCTGCCGCTTCTGGCCAGCACGATGGAGATCTTGCGCGCCTGTGTCTGCTGGGACTCCGGCAGCGACTTGAACTCTGCCTTTGCCCCGGCAATGCAGCTGTTCAGTTCTGCCTCGGCACGCGCCTTGACGCTGTACAGCTGTTTCAACAGTGCCTTGACCTCAGCTTCGTAGGAAGCCTCCTGTTTGCCGGACGAGGACGCCGGTTTTTCTGTGGCAGATGCTGTGCTGGAGCTGGCTGTGCCGGTGGTGTTCTCCTGCTTGCCGGAGGAAGCGGTACTGCCGCTCTCCGTCCGGGAGGCAGAGCCTGCCGAAGAAGCAGAAGAACCTGCCGGAGCGGATGCCGAATCCTCTCCCTCCTGCGGAGCACTGGCTGATGCTTCCTGTTCCCCACTGTTGGACGCAGCGGTTTCGTCGGTCAGTTCTTCCAGCGTGATATCGCCGCTGAGCAGCTTATCCAGATCCTCATCCGTCAGGGTGAGCTCTGTGCTGTCCGCCGGGGCATCCGGCAATGTTTCGGGAATACCGTCTGCCAGACCGCGGAGGTAGAACAACACCCCAAGGACTGCTGCTGCCAGCAGAACCACCAGCGCGCCCAGCACGATCATTACGATTTTCAGGACCTTGTTTTTCTTCATACTAAAATCCGCTGCCCGGGCAGAGTACACCTCCACCCGGGCAGTTTTCTCCTTACTTATAGGATCAGACCCACATGCCCAAAAACTTTTTGGGCTGATGCAGGGTCGCAGCGTCCAACTCCTGATCGTGGAACAGTTCATCGCCGTTGCGCACGATGCGGGCAGCAGTTTCCTTGCCCAGCAGCTTTTCCAGCTGCTGCACGACCTGTGCCATGCGGGGCGGGCGCTTGTCCGGGGAATGGGTATCGGTGGAGATGACATGAACCAGTCCCCACTGGATGAACTTACACAACTTTTTGCAGAGCTTAGGCTCCAGCAGGGCTCCGGCGTTGATCTGCGCATAGGCACCGGCGGCTACCCAGTCGTACAGCAGGGTGGGATCCTCCAGCACATAGGGGTAGCGCTCGATATGCGCGATCAACGGCACGATACCCTGCTGCTGCAAATTGTACAGGGTCTGCCGGATAAAATGCGGCTTGTGGGTGGTGGGGAATTCCAGCAGCAGATAGGCGGTATCTCCCATGCACAGCGCCCAGGTGTCCAGCTCGCACAGACCGGGCGAGAAGAACACCTCTGCCCCCAGCTTGAAGTCGAACTGCATAGGCTGCCCTTCCAGCGCGGCAGTCAGCTGTTCAAAGGCAGCCTGACGCTTTGCCGTAAAGGCTTCCACCGTGGTGCGCTCGCTGTTGAAGTGGCTGGTGAACGCAATATTGCGCACACCGTCCTCGTATTCCCTGCGCAGCAGCTCCAGCGAGACCGCCGTATCCTTTGCGCCGTCATCGATGCCGGGCAGAATGTGACAATGCAGATCGGTCATAACCGTGCTTCCTTATTATTTACCGGCAGCGGCTTCCTGCTTGCCGTAGGCATAGTTATAATTGTAGGCATAGCTGTATGCGTAACTGAAGCCCTTGAGCGCCCTCTTCATGTCGTAGCGGGTCAGCACGCTGCCCAGCACTTTGACACCGGCGTCCTGCAGCTTCTTCACCGCGCCGCGCACCGCATCGGTGGGGGCGTAATCGGAGCGCACTGCAAAGATGGCACCGTCCACATAGCGGCCGATGACGGCTGCATCGGTGACCACAGACACCGGAGGTGCGTCCATGATGACAAAATTGAACTCCTGACGCAGAGTCTCCACCATAGCCTTCATCTGCGGCTGGCTCAGCATCTCGGAGGGGTTCGGCGGCGGGGTACCTGCAGGTAGGAAGGTCAGGTTCATTTCCTGAATCTCCTGCAAAGCCTCTTCCAGCGTGCACTGGTTGGACAGCACGTTGGAAACGCCTTTTACGTTGTGACCGGCCTTCAGGTAGCGGTGCAGCACCGGCTTGCGCAGGTCGCAGTCCACCAGCGCCACCTTTTTGCCGCTTTCTGCCAGCGTCAGCGCCAGATTGATTGCCACATTGCTCTTGGACTCTTCCGGCACAGTACTGGTGATAACCAGTGTGTGCACGTCCATGGAGCCTGCCATAAAGTCCAGATTGGTGCGCAGAGACTTGTAGGCTTCCACATAGCCAAAGGGCATCCCCTTATCGGTGATCAGCTGCAGAGCGTGGTGTTCATTCCTTTTGTCGTGAATACCACCCTTTTTCTTTTTACCAAACATCGTCTTACACCTCCGGGATCAGGCCCAGCACGGGCAGACCGAGCTTCTTCTGAACGTCTTCGTCATCCACAATGGTATCGTGCAGCAGATGTGCCAGCACCAGAACGCCGCACACCAGAACAGCGCCCAGCAGACCGGCCATTACAACGTACTTCTTGGTCTGGGGGAACACCTTGTTGGGGTTGATGGCCACATCGCTCACCGTCTTGCAGGAGCCGGCTTCCACCTTTTCCACCAGCACGTCGGGTACGATGTCCGCAATGGTCTGGACGATCTCGCCCGCGCGCTCTGCATCGGTATCGGTGACCGTGATCTTCATGATCTGGGTGGAGTCCACATCGGCAACCTCCACCATCTTATACAGCTCGCCGTAGGTCATGTCCAGTTCCAGCTCATCAATGACCTCGTTCAGCACAGTGTTGCCCTTGATAATGACCGCATAGGTGCTGATCAGGTTCTTGGCAGAGTTGAAGTTATCACTGGTGAAGGTGGTGGTCGTGTCCTGCCGGGTGTTCACGATCATGTTGATGGAAGCCTGATACTTGGGTGTAAGCGCAAACATACACACCAGCAGGCAGATCAGCGCTGCCGCAACAGCTGCTGCCACGATCTGCACAATATGCGCCCACAGCAGGCGCGCCAGTTCCATCAGATCAATGGTCTCTTCGTCCTCCGCGCTCCGGAGAGACTGTCCCATAGTTGCTTTTTCGTCCATAATAGCGAGACTCACCTTTCTTGTTGTTCCGCAGTGCAAGAAATGTACACCGGGTTCCTATAGATACACATTCATTCTATAATGATAGCACATCTTGTTGTATTTTACAAGTAAAAATGCCATTTTCTGCCGGTAAACAGATGGACAAAATATGCCATGCCCCGTACAAAAAAGGCATCCGCAGCACATGGATGACTGCGAATGCCTTCATTTTACGGATTTTTAGCGAATGCGCTCAACGGGAGCCCTTGTCGTAGGGGATACCCTCGGCCTTGGGTGCCATGCTGTTCTTGGAGGTGAAGGCCAGAATGACCATGGAGGCCACGAAGGGCATCATATTATAGATATTGCTGGACCAGTGCAGCTGCGCGAGGAAGGTAGAGTCTGCGATGTTGGCAAGGCTCTTGAACACGGCAAAGAACATGGCCGCACCAAAGATGTGGAAAGGCTTCCACTGGCCAAAGATCATAACCGCCAGTGCCAGAAAGCCTGCACCGGCCACGCCGACTTCAAAGTTCCAGGTCTGCACCGGGGGCACGATATACGCCAGACCGCCGATGGCGCCCAGCGCACCGGAAAGGATGACACCGGCGTAACGCATTTTGTAAACATTGATGCCCACCGAGTCCGCAGCCTGCGGATGCTCGCCGCAGGCACGCAGACGCAGACCGAAGCGGGTCTTATACAGCACGATGTAGCTGACTACCAGCAAGATCAGCCCCAGCGGCACGAACACGCTGAGCTCCAGCCCACCGATGCTGAACAGGAAGGGCTTGTTGGAGTAGTTCAGCTTGGCGCTGCCGCTCTCGCTGAAGTACTTGGAAATGACCACTGCAATGGCGGTGGCCAGCAGGTTTAGCGCCGTGCCGCCGATGGTCTGGTCGGCCTTCAGGTTGATGGAGGCAAAAGCCAGCAGCAGACTGTAAACCACGCCCGCCAGCGCTGCCACCAGAATGGAGATGAGCACCACAAGGAAGGGCGACAGGCTTGCAGGCAGCATGGTCAGGGTAAGCACACCGGCCACGCCGCCGATGACCATGATGCCCTCCAGCGCAATGTTGATGATGCCGGAATGTTCGCTGAACATACCGCCCAGTGCCACCAGCATCAGCACGATGCCGTACAGCAGGGTATATTTGATCAGAAGCAGCATATTACTTGCCCTCCTTTTTGGTCTTTTCTGCGGCAGGCGCAGGCTCTGCATTCACGTTGGTCTTTTCGGCATTTCGGAACAACAGGCTCTGGATCTTGCCCCGGAACAGCATGGAGAATGCGCACAGGTAGATGATGATGCCGCTGATCAGATCCGAGATCTCAGTGGGGTAATACTTGGTGGACAGGAAGGAGCCGCCGACCGAGATATGGGAGATGAACAGTGCAGAGAACACGGTGCCGATGGGGTTCGAGCTGGCCAGCAGTGCCACCGAGATGCCGTTGAAGCCCATGCCCGGCAGGCTGGTAGAGTTCAGCGGGTTCCACTGGGACACGTTGGACAGATAGAACAGACCCGCGCCGAAGCCTGCCAGTGCACCGGCAATGGCCATGGAGAGGATGATGTTCTTCTTCTCGTTGATACCGGCATAACGGGCGGCGTTCTTGTTCAGGCCAACGGCCTTGAGCTCGTAGCCAAAGGTGGTCTTGTTCAGCACCACCCAGATCAGCACGGCCACCGCTGCCGCTAGGAAGATGGCAATGGTGGTGCTGTTGGTCTGGAACAGCTTGTTCAGGCCGAAGTCCGGGATCAGGGACTGGGCAAAATCAGCGTTCTTGCTCAGGTTCAGGGTACGGGTGTTGCGCACATCGTACATGGGGCCGGTACCGTTCTGGTAGATGAGCTCATTTACCAGATACAGGCCGATCCAGTTGAACATGATGGAGGTAATGACCTCGTTGATGTTGAAGTAGGCCTTGAAGAAACCGGGGATCGCGCCCCACAGGCCGCCCAACACGGCTGCTGCCAGCAGACAGACGAACCAGGGCAGCTTGAGCATGATGGCGCAGTACAGCGCACCGTAAGCGCCCAGCGTATACTGACCGGCTGCGCCGATGTTGAACAGGCCGGTCTTGAAGGCAAAGGCCACGGACAGACCGGTCATGATCAGGGGTGCGGCATTGGCCAGTTCCTTGCCCACGCCGTAGGGGGCATCGTGGAAGCCGCCCTTGATGATGCGCACAAAACCATCGCCCCATGCGTGTGCGGGGTTGATGGCCACCAGCACCAGAAAGCCCACCAGCAAACCGATCAGGATGCACAGCAGTGCAGCCAGCACGCTGGTAACAGAGCTTTGCAGACTGCCGCTGCGGGAAAGTTTTTTCTTATTCATGTGTTACTGCTCCTCCTTTCCCTGCTTGCGGGCACCTGCCATATACAGACCCAGCTCCTGCACGGTGGTGGTCTTGGGGTCAAACTCGCCCACGATCTCGCCCTCATACATTACAAGGATGCGGTCAGAAAGGTTCATCACCTCGTCCAGCTCAAGGCTGACCAGCAGCACGGCCTTGCCCTTGTCGCGCTCGGCTACGATCTGGCGGTGGATGTACTCAATGGCACCCACGTCCAGACCACGGGTGGGCTGCACTGCCACCAGCAGCTTGGGGTCGCGGTCGATCTCGCGGGCAATGATGGCCTTCTGCTGGTTGCCGCCGGACATGCTGCGCACGGTGGTCACACTACCCTGACCGCTGCGCACGTCGTACTGCTCGATCAGCCGGTCAGAGTACTCGCGCACCTTATCAGCACGGATAAAGCCACCCTTCTGGAACTCCGGCTGCCAGTAGCGCTGCAATACGATGTTGTTTTCCAGACTGAAATCCAGCACCAGACCGTGCTTGTGGCGGTCCTCCGGGATGTGACCCATGCCGTCCTTGGAGCGCTGTCGGATGCTCTCATGGGTGATGTCCTTGCCGTCCAGCGTAAGCTTGCCGCCAGACAGCTTGCTCAGACCGGTCAGACCGTAGATGAACTCGGTCTGGCCGTTGCCCTCGATGCCCGCCAGACAGACGATCTCGCCTGCGTGCACCTTGAAGGACACGTCTTTTACCACATCCTTCTTGCGCTGGTCGTTGTGGATGGTAACGTTTTTTACGTCCAGCACGGCCTCGCCGGGGTGTGCAGGCTGCTTTTCCACCTGCAGCTGCACGTCACGGCCCACCATGCGGCGGGAAAGCTCTTCCTTGGTGGTGCCCTTGATATCCACCGTGCCCATATACTTGCCCTTGCGCAGCACGGTGCAGCGGTCAGCCACAGCCATGATCTCGTTCAGCTTATGGGTGATGAACAGGATGGACTTGCCCTCCTTCTTGAACCCGCGCATGATCTCCATCAGTTCGTCGATCTCCTGCGGGGTCAGCACAGCGGTAGGCTCGTCAAAGATCAGGATCTCGTTGTCGCGGTACAGCATCTTCAGGATCTCCACGCGCTGCTGCATACCAACCGAGATATCGCTGATCAGGGCGTCTGGGTCCACCCGCAGGCCGTACTTTTCGCTCAGCGCCATCACCTTTTTGCGTGCCTCGACCTTCTGCAAAAAGCCCATCTTGTTGGGTTCCACGCCCAGGATGATGTTGTCCAGCACGCTGAAGCATTCCACCAGCTTGAAGTGCTGGTGCACCATGCCGATGCCCAGTGCGTTGGCATCATTGGGGTTGCGGATGGCGACCTCCTTGCCGTTTTTCAGGATCTTGCCCTGTTCCGGCTGATACAGGCCGAACAGCACGCTCATCAGCGTACTTTTGCCCGCACCGTTCTCGCCCAGAAGGGCGTGTACTTCGCCCTTGCGCAGCTGCAGGGTGATATCATCGTTTGCCTTGATACCGGGGAATTCCTTGGTAATGTGGAGCATCTCGATCACATAATCCTCTGCCAATCTGCTCACTCTCCTTTCGTGCCGTAACGACACCTTTTCTATTCTACAAACCATTATACCTGATTTTTTGCGGTTTGCACACGGCTTTTTGATTTTTTGTCAAAAAGCACAAGTAAAAGTATTACTTTTGTACGGTCTGCATGATTTCCTACCTGTTTTTCCTACATAGGCATACAAAAAGGGCGGGGTGCCCCTGCATGAGCACCCCGCCCCTATTACGGGAGTAATTCCGGGAAATCGATTACTGGATGTAGTTGACCTTGGTGAACTCGCTGACGGTGGGCTTGGTAGCGTCATCGGAGCTGTTGTCCACAACGAGCTCGCCGGAAGCGATCTTGTCCTTCAGGGTCTCGTACTCGTCCTTGGTAAAGGTCTTGAAGTTCCAGCTGTCATCAGCAGTGGGCAGACCAACATAGTCGCCCTCCTCCAGACCGAAGTTACCGTTGGTAGCAGCGATGTTGCTCCACTCGCCGGCCTCGATGTCGCCCAGAGCGGTGCTGACAGACTCAGACAGACCCTTCATGGCAGAGGTGATGAACGGGTTGTAAGCGTAGCCGTCCTTTTCCACGCCGTTCGCGCCGATGTAGTTCTGGTCAACGTCAACGCCCACAACGTAGCCATTGTTCTTCAGGGCAGCCTCGACAGCGGAGGTGTAGATGCCGCCGCCGCAGGCAAAGACGATCTCGGTGCCGTTGGCATACCAGCCCTCCATACGAGAGGTGATGTTGGCATCGCCGTAGAACTGGCCGCCGTAGAAGTAGTTAATATCAATGTTGGTGCCCAGCTCCTTTGCAGCAGCGTCAGCGCCCTGCACATAGCCGTAGCCGTAACGGATAACGGCGGGCACAGCCATGCCGCCCAGGAAGCCCAGCTTGGTGTAGCCATCCTTGACAACGGCGTAACCTGCCAGATAGCCTGCCTGCTCCTCCTTGAAGGTGATGCAGTAGCAGTTGGCGGGGATGCTGTCGGTGCCGATATCGCCCTGGGTCACGTCGATAGCGATGAACTTGATGTCGGGATACTGCTCAGCAGCCCATGCCAGAGATGCGCCGTACAGGTAGCCCACGCAGACGATAACGTCAGCGCCGTCGTTGACAGCCTGACGGATCATGGTCTCGCGGTCCTCATCGGAAGCATCAGACTCAGGGATATAGTACTGGCAGTTGTCGCCCATGTAGCTGGAGACAGCAGTCCAGCAAGCCTGGTTGAAGCTCTCATCATCGATCGTGCCGGTATCACAGGTCAGAGCGACCTTGGCGATCTTCTCAGCGCCGTCTGCTGCACCGGAAGCGGCGGAAGAGCTGGCAGCTGCGGAAGAAGCAGTGCTGGTGGAGGAAGCGGAAGAACCGCCGCAGGCGGTCAGAGCAGCGGCAGCGGCAGCAGCACCGGCCACGGCCAGAAAGTTACGACGAGAAATCTTCATAAGAAACTCTCCTTTTATTTTAAAAAATTGCGTCAAATGAATGAAATGTGCGCTCTGGCACATTTGCTGGCTCAAGTATAGCGGGTGGAAGTGACAGATGCAAGCAATTTCCGATTACAAATTCTTTACAAATCCCTTGTATAATTTATAAAAAAGTAATACTTATTCACTAATTTTCCCCTGCTTGCGCTGTTTTTCGCAGAAAGACAGTTACTTTCCTTCCACGGCGCTGTTGCCCGCCACGTTGGAGGGGCCAAAGCCGAAGGGCAGCAGCTCATCCATGCTGCGCTCGATGAAATCCTCCGGGGTCTTTGCCATAATGACGTTCAGCTCCGGCCCGCCGAACTCGAACAGCGCCTGACGGCATACCCCGCAAGGCGAGGTGATCTGCCGGTTCACTTCACCCCGGCGGCTGCCCACCACGGCGATGTCGGTAAACGCGGTCACGCCCTCTGCCACTGCCTTGAACAAAGCAGTGCGCTCGGCGCAGCTGGTGGGGGTAAAGGCGGCGTTCTCCACGTTGCAGCCGGTAAAGATGCGGCCGTCCGCAGCGCGCAGCGCAGCGCCTACCATAAAATCGCTGTAGGGTGCATAGGCCTTTTCCCGCGCGGCCAGCGCCATGCGGATCAATTCCTGCTTTTCTTCCATGGTCAGTTTTGTCATGCTGCTCCCTCCTTTTACGGGCAAAAACAGCGCGGCTGAGCCTTGGGGCGGCAGCCGCGCTGGAAAAGTATGCGATCAGTACTCTGCACCCAGAGCGACCTTCATCATGTCGGTAAAGCTCTTCTGGCGCTCCTCGGCGGTGGTAATGCCGGGGGCCACAAAGCTGTCCGAGATGGTCAGCAGGCAGGCGGCGTTCTTGCCCAGCACCTGTGCGTTGGCAAACAGGGCAAAACTTTCCATCTCCACGCACAGGCAGCCGTCCTCGTCCCGCAGCTTTTCCCAGTAGGTGGGCTTTGCGTCCGAGGGCTGGCGGTAGAACACGTCCGAGGAGTGGATGTTGCCCTCGATCAGGGGGATGCCCTGCTTTGCAGCGGAGGCACGCAGCTTTTCGTTCAAAGCTGCGCTGGGCAGGGTGACGTTGCCGGTAAAGCCGCTCTGCACCCGGGCGTAGTTGCTCTCGCTCACAGCACCGGTGGCCAGCACGGTATCGAACAGCTTGGCCTTCTCGGTGTAGCTGCCGGCAGAGCCGATGCGGATGATGTTCTCCACGCCGTAGAAACTGAACAGCTCGTAGGAGTAGATGCCGATGGAGGGCATACCCATACCGCTGCCCATCACACTGATGGGGCGGCCTTCGTAGGTGCCGGTAAAGCCCAGCATCCCGCGCACACCGGTCACCTGCCGGACATCCTGCAAAAAGGTGTCGGCAATAAACTTGGCACGCAGGGGGTCACCCGGCATAAGGACTGTCTTGGCGAAATCGCCCATTTCTGCGCTGATGTGAGGGGTAGACATAGATGATCTCTCCTTTTTATTCATGATACAGCAGAGGGGCTTTCCCCTGTGGAAAAGCCCTCGCTGCTTTTTACCGATATTTATTGCGGTTGAACACGGTCTGCGGCGAAACATAAGCGCCGTTGCGCCGGATCTCGAAGTGGCAGTGGTTGCCGCTGGAACGTCCGGTACTGCCCACATAGCCGATGAGCTGACCCTGCTTGACCGACTGACCGGCATGCACCACCAGCGACAGGCAGTGGGCATACACGGTGGTGTAGCCGTTGCCGTGGTTGATGATGATAGAGTTGCCGTAGCCTGTGCCCGCACCGGCGCGGTTGTAGCCAGATTTGGTCACCGTACCCGCTGCCGAAGCGTAAATGGGCGTACCGGCGGCGGCGCAGATATCCACGCCCTTGTGGCTGCCGCCGTACCAGCGGGAGCAGTACCGGTAGCCGGGCACCGGCCAGATGAACTGTCCACTGCCGGTGATATAGGATGCACCGGAGGACACCTTTTTGGTACCCACCGTAACTTTTTCAGTCACAGGCTCCTTGGTCACCACGGTGCTCAGGATCTGCTGGGAAAGCTGGTTGCCGTTTGTATCGTACACCCGCTGTGCCGTCACAGTGCGGACGCCGTTTTCACCCTTCTGGGTAACGCGCTTGGTACCGGAGTTCAGCTCTTTGGACTTGGTGGTCTCGGTGGTGTAGGCGATCTCTTCCTCCCAGCTTTCCACCTTGGTGATGCGCACCTCCAGCGTCTCCTCCTCCCGCACCACAGTCAGTGCATCGCCGGGCAGGATCTTGGAGTTCTGGGTCAGACCGTTTTCACCATTGGCGGTAAAGCCGGTGTTCATTTCACACAGTTCCTTCACGGTCAGGCCGTTTTTCTGGGCAATGGACCAGATGGTATCGCCGCTTTGGACCGTATAGGATTTTTCTGCCTGCTGTACGCCGGAGAGCAGCTGCTCCACCTCGGCTTCATCCTGGAAGCTCTTGTTGAAGTAGATGCCGTTTTCCAGTGTGACATCCTTGTTGAAGCCCACGGTGGTGTTGGGGTCATCGGGGTTCTCGTAGGGTTCCAGCAGGCTGCTGATGTATCGTTGCAGGCTGGTGCCGTCCGCGCACACGGCGGTCAGCTCACCGTCCAGATACAAAGCTGTGCCCTCGCTGATCTGGTCGCTGGAATTTTTGAGGATGGCGTCAGCCACGTCATTTTCGTCCATCACGTCATGGGCGACGGTCACGGAATAAGTAGGCTCCACGGTAAAACGTGCCTGCTCTGCGCCGGAATAATTGATACGCTGCTGCACAGCTTCCAGCGCAGAGTTGAACACCTCTTCGTTGGCCACATAGCCCACGGTCTTGTCGTCCACCTGCACCTGCAAGGCGTAGGGCTGGCGGATGGTGGTCTGGAACACAGTCACCATAACAGCCAGCGCTGCCACCGGCAGCACATACATAGCCATACGGGGCACAAGGCGGATGTTATCGGCGATGCCATGGGTAAGGAAGTGTCCGCTTGCGCGCAGCGCAGCGCCAAAGCCTTTCTCCTTGCGCACCTGATGTGCGTGGCGCAGCAGCGCCCAAGTACCCCGCAGGGCAAGCACCACCGGACCAAACAGATCCCGCAGCAGCTGCGCCGCCCCGGGGAACGCCATGGATGCGATATTTTTCAGCAGTTCTCTGACCGTCTGCAGCAGACGCTGCAAGCCGTGCTGTAAGCGGCGCCCAGTGCGGATGACCGCATACTCGGCAGAAAAACCCACGGCATACAGTCCCTCGCCCACAACAGGGGCTACGGGGTTGTGCAGCAGCTTATGCAGCCACTTTTCCCGGCGGTGCTGACGCTTGCGGTGCAGCCTGTGCCGCCGCAGCACACCCCGGCACTGGAGCTGTGCCCACAGTGAACGCAGCTTCTGGCGGCGGGGATGCCGTACCGGCTGCGCAGCGGGCTGCTGCTCCTTTGTTTTATCTTCAATCAACGGGATTTTCTCCTTCCTGCGCTGCTGCAGGGCATTTTTTCGGCCCGGAACACAACAGCTAGATGGTGTACGTCCCCCTGTTCAAAAGGCCAACAGGGCCTGTACACAATACGCTCTTTTTTTATTATACACTTTGCATGATTTGAAACAAGCGCTTACATAAAATTTGGCTACTTTTTTCACGCAGTTTTCACGAAAAAAGCGCTTCCATATCCGGCGGCAGCGGGCTTTCCACCGTGACTGTGCGCAGCCGCAAGGGCATTTCCACCCGGATACCGTCCGGCAGTGGGGTGTATACAGGCACTGCAAAGCTTTGCTTCGCGCAGTGCAGTGCCTGTCGGCCAATGTGCTCCCGACTGCCGCCGTAAAGGTCGTCCCCCGCAAGCGGATGTCCGATGGATGCAAAATGCACCCGGATCTGGTGGGTGCGGCCGGTCACCGGCACACAGGCCGCAAGGCTAAGGCCGTTTTCTTCCTTTATAATAGTATACTCCGTGCGGCTGGACTTGCCCTCGGGGGTAACGCAGCGCCCGATGATGCTGTCGCCCCGGCGGCCGATAGGTGCATCGATGACCCCTTCCCCCAGCGGCAGTGTACCCTGCGCAACGGCATAGTACAGCTTTGCCACCCCGCCCGCCAATAGCGGCGCGGCGTAGGCGTTTTTCGCCGCCAGCACAAGGCCGCTGGTGTCCTTATCAATGCGGTTCACCGGACGGAACACCGGGCTGTGGCCGTGGGCCGCCGCCCACGCCGCGTAGCCGTTGGCCAGCGTGCCACCGGGGTAGTTCAGGGTGGGGTGCACCGCCAGCTGCGGCGGCTTTTCCAGCACCACGGCAAAGGCGTCCTCGTAGACCACCTTGACCGGAATTTCCGGCTGCGGGGTCACGCCGTCCCCCTCCGGCGGCAGGGCAAAAGAGAGCACCTGCCCGGGAAAGATGCGCCGGTTTGCCAGAATAGGCACGCCGTCCGCAAAAAAGCCGCCGCCCCGGAACTTGACCGCCCGGGCAAGGTCGGTAGAGACGGCACACTGGCGCAGAAAGCTGCGCACCAGCACCCCATCGTGGGTAGCAGCCGTATCCGGCACGGCAAAATACAGCTGCATGGCCTGTCCCTCCCCTGCAAAATTTACAAAAACACAAATGATATTATAACAAAAATCCGTTTCACTTGCAAATCTTACTTTTTTATGGTATCATGAGGAACGGAAAACGAGTGGAACATACGGCGGCGGGGCGGCTTTGACCGCTCTGAGGAAAGTCCGGGCCTCACAGAGCACGGTAACTGCTAACGGCAGCCGAGGGTGACCTTAGGGAAAGTGCAGCAGAAAACAAACCGCCGCAGCAATGCGGTAAGGATGAAACGGCGAGGTAAGAGCTCACCAGCGCATGGGTGACCATGCGGCTTTGTAAACCCTACCGGAAGCAACGCCTATATGGGACGTACAGCGCTGCTCGCGTGTCCCGAAGGCGGCACGAGCCTGTCAGCAATGGCAGGCCTAGACAGATCGTCGTTTAATACAGAACCCGGCTTACGGTCTATCTCGTTTTCCCTTTTGTGGTTTTGCGCTGTCTGCGGTTGCAGGCAGCGTTTTTTATTGCAGCAACGTAAAAAGAGGTCACCGCACAGGATTTGTGCAGTGACCTCTTTGTTGTTAGCAAGACCATTGAAAATGCCCGCCGCGTGCGCTTTGGGCATTTTCAGCGGAATGATCATTTTTAATTGCATTTCACGCAAAAGGGTTGCTCAGTTCCCGCCTGCGCCAAGGATGGCATCCAGCACGGTGGAGGCGGCGCTGTACAGCGAGCCGGCGGCCTGTTCTACCTGCTCCTGCGTGGGCAGGCTGACGGCAGGCGTCTCGGTGCTGCCGCCCTCGGCGGGGGTGGTCTCCGGCTGGGGCGTCTCGGTAGCAGCGGGCTGCTCGGCGGGCGTCTCTGCGGGCTGCTCGGTGGGCTGCTCTGCCGGTTGTTCGGCGGGCTGCTCCGGCACGCTCTCCGCAGGCTCTTCCACGATCACGCTGTCGGCAGGCGTTTCGGGCACTGAGACAGCGGCATCGGGGTCGGTAGTGGGGGTGTGCACGTCCGTCTTTTCCGGGGTCTGGGTGGTGGAGCTTACCGTACCCTCGCCGCCCAGCACCGCCGCGATCATCTCTTTGGCCTTTGCCACAGAGCTTTCGTCCGGCTTCATGACGTAGAGCTTCTGCCCCTTGGCAGAATAGCACTTGGTGCTGCTGCCGGAGGAGCCGGTAACGGTGTAGCTTTCAATATTCCACTCCGCAAAATCGCTCAGCTGCATCCGCACCAGTGCGCTGATCTGGTTCTGGGAAAGGCTGGTGACGAAGCAATCGGCAGCAGAATCCATGATCTTGGAAAATCCCATCAGCAGCGCCGGGGACTTGATCTTGTTCAGCATGGCATCGATCACCTTCATCTGGTTGATGCCGCGCTGCACATCGCCGGTTTTAAAGGCGTGGCGCTCGCGGGCAAAGGCCAGCGCAGCCTTGCCATCCAGATGGTTCCAGCCCTCGGCAAAGGTGGTGGGGTCGTAGTAGCCGGGGCTGCCCACCGAGGTGAACGCCTGATCGGAGTACACATCCACGCCGCCCAGCGCATCAACAATGTTGATAAACCCTGCAAAATTGATGCGGATGTAGTGCTGCACGTCCACCCCATACAGGTTGCCAAGGGTGTCCATGCTGGTCTGCACACCGTAAAGCCCGGCGTGGGTCAGCTTATCCTTGCTGTTCGTTCCGGCAAGGTCCACATAGTAATCGCGCGGGGTGTTGATCAGCACCACCTGCTTGGTAACGGGGTTCACTGCGGCAATGATATTCACATCACTGCGTGCTTTTTCCGTCAGATCACCGCGGGTATCCACACCGCTCAGGTACACCACAAAAGGCTCTTTGGTGATCTTTTTCGCCTCGGCGTTGCTCAAAAAACCGGTGGTCATATCGCCCAGCGCAGCAAGGCCCTGCTGCGCCCACACGCAGCCCAGTGCCATGGCGGCGCACAGCACCACCGAGAACACCCGGGACACCGTGCCTGCAGTTTTGTACTCCTGACAGCGCTTGACCAGCAGCCACAGCAGCGCCAGCAGCGCCGCCAGCACCACCAGATACAGCACCGGCAGCATTTGGGTGCGCCAGAGCTGCACCAGCGCCAGAACGCTTAAAATTGCCTGTACGACCAGCAAGATCTTCCCTCGTTTCGGGGGCAGGTACGCCCCATTTGCCCCGCCAGCAGTGCTGCGGGGGGTGTTTTGCTGCGGGCGGCGGGGCGGCGGAGCGGATTGCTCCGGCGGCAGCTCCGAGAAAAACGCGGCGCTGTCCACCTCTACGGTGGCGTCCTGCTGCTCAGCCTTGTGCAAAAGACGGTGCAGGGAACGCCCGTCCTCCTTGCGGGAATGCTCGTTTTCGTCCAACATGAGAATACTCCTTTTTCAGCCCACCGGAACGATGGTCAGCACGGCGCGGGCAGGCAGGCAGGTGGCAGTTTGATCCTCCGCCGACAGCCAGCCAAAGCCCTCGCAGATGTGATCCGGGCAGGGCGATTCAATAAACCGCGCTCTGCCGTCCTTTACCTCTATATGCACCGTATAATAACCGGTGTTCACACTGTAAGTTTCATCTTTGTCCAGCGGAATGTCCAGCACGGCGTTGTCGTCGCCGTAGATCAGCTGGGCAGCCAGTTTTCCGCCCGTAGCGTTGTGGCTGCGCACAGCCAGCAGCACCGCTGCGATGGCCAGCACCACCACTGCAAACAGGATATTGGTCAAAAGCTTTTTGTTCTTCATGGCTTACTGCTCCCCGGGCTTGAGCTGCTCCAGCTCTGCCAGCCAGAGGGTGGCACAGGCATCGCTGGGCATCCGCCAGTCGCCCCGGGGCGAAAGGGTCACGCTGCCCACCTTGGGGCCGTCCGGCAGGCAGCTGCGCTTGAACTGCTGGGCAAAAAAGCGCCAATAGAAGTTGCGCAGCCACTTGTACAGCACGGCATCCGTGTACTCTGCCCTGCCCGCGAAAGCAGCCTTTGCCAGCCGGTAAATTTTAGCTGGGCCAAAGCCGCAGCGCAGCACATAATACAGGTAAAAATCGTGCAGCTCGTAGGGGCCCACCAAATCCTCGGTGATCTGTGCAATTTCGCCGTCCTTGGCGGGCAGCAGCTCCGGCGAGACCGGGGTAGCCAGAATATCCAGCAGCACATCGTGCAAGGCGGCGGTGGCGGCGGCTTCGGCTTCGTACTGCACCAGATAGCGCACCAGCGTTTTGGGCACACCGGCGTTTACGCCGTACATGCTCATGTGGTCGCCGTTGTAGGTCGCCCAGCCCAGCGCCAGCTCCGAAAGGTCGCCCGTGCCCACCACAAGGCCGCCGGTGCGGTTGGCAAGGTCCATCAGCTCCAGCGTGCGCACACGCGCCTGCCCGTTTTCAAAGGTGACGTCCAGCACGGTCTCATCCTGCCCGATGTCCGCAAAGTGGCTGCGCACGGTGTTGGCAATGCGGATCTCCTGAAAGCTCACGCCCAACTCCCCGCACAAAATCTCGGCGTTGCTGCGGGTGCGCTTGGTGGTGCCAAAGCAGGGCATGGTCACTGCCAGCACATCGGCGGCGGGGCGGTGCAGCTGCTTCATGGCGCGCACCGCCACCAGCAGAGCAAGGCAGCTGTCCAAGCCGCCGGAAATACCAATGACCGCCGTTTTTGCGTGGGCGTGTTCCAGCCGCTTGGCAAGGCCATCGGCCTGCATCTTCAAAATCAGCTCGCACCGGGCGGCGCGGCGCTGCGGGTCGCCGGGCACAAAGGGGGCGGGGTCAATGCGGCGGGTGAGCACCGTTTCCTCCGGTGATAGGTCAAATTCCACCGTGACATAGCCCTCGGCGCTGTGCTCAAAGCTGGTGTTGCGGGCACGCTCGGCCTCCATGCGCTGGCAGTCCAGCTCGGTCTCGGCGTGGTCGCCCGCAAAGGGTGCAGTCTCGGCAAGGATGCTGCCGTCCTCGGCGATGAGGTCATGCCCGGCAAACACCATATCGGTGGTGCTTTCGCCGTGCCCTGCCGAGGCGTACAGGTAGCCGCACAGCAGCCGGGCAGACTGGTTTGCCACCAGTGCGCGGCGGTACTCCGCCTTGCCCACGGTCTCATCGCTGGCAGAAAGGTTTGCGATCACGGTCGCGCCCGCCAGCGCGTGGAAGGTGGAGGGCGGCAGCGCGCTCCACAAATCCTCGCACAGCTCCACACCCAGCACAAAGCTGGGCATCTGGCGGCAGCGGAACAGCAGCGATGTGCCAAAGGGCACCTGCTGCCCGCAGACGGTCACCGTCTGCACCTCGGTGCTGCCGGGGGTGAACTGCCGCTTTTCGTAAAACTCGCCGTAGTTGGGCAGGTAGGTCTTGGGCACGATGCCCAGCAGCTGCCCCCGGCACAGCACGGCGGCGCAGTTGTACAGCTTGCCGTGCACCAAAAGCGGCAAGCCCACCAGCGTCACGGTGTCCAGCGTGCGGGTCTGCGCAAGCAGCCATTCCAGCGCATCCAGTGCGCCCTGCTGCAAAGTGCGCTGCAAAAACAAATCGCCGCAGGTGTAGCCGGTAAGGCAGAACTCCGGGAAAACCGCCAGCTTTACCCCCCGCTGCGCGGCAGCTTGCAGTTGCTCTAGCACCTGCTGTGCGTTATAGGTGCAGTCTGCCACCCGCAGCGCGGGCGAAAAGGCAGCTGCCTTTAAAAAACCATCTTTCATAAGAGGATTTCACATCCTGTCTGTTTCAATGTTGCCATGGCGACCCATGTTGACCATAGTATACCACAAACCGCCTAAAACGGAAAGTAACAGACTGGTAAAAGAAGTGTGAACGTACCCCTTCCGTCTTGCCGCTGCGCGTCAAGCCACCTTCCCCAAGGGGACGGCTTTTTGCGGCAGCGGGAAACTTTGCGGCAAAACCGCAAGGTGTCCGGCAGTACAAAAGACGCCCTCTCAGGCGCTCCCGCGCCAGCTCCCCCAAGGGGGGAGCCAAGATTTAAAGTCCGTTGCTAAAGTATCAGGTGCAATGACAAAGTATATGGGCGTGCTCTTGGCTCTCCCTTTGAGGAAAGACTTCCCCCGCTCCGGGGGAAGATGTCACCGTAGGTGAAAAAAGGGGGAATCTGTCACCGCAGGTGACTGAGAGGGCGCACGCCGTTTGGCTCGTTGCTAAAGTATTAGGCATAATGAGGAAGTTTCCGGCAGCGCTCTTGCCTCTCCCTTTGGGAGAGGTGGCATCGCCACAGGCGATGACGGAGAGGGCGCACGCTGTCTGCCCCATTACTAAAGCATCAGGTGCAAAGAGAAAGTTTCCGGCATTGCCAAAAGCCGCCCCCTTGGGGGAGCTGGCGAGCGAAGCGAGACAGAAGGGGTAAAAAAACACCCCCGCAGGCATAAGCCCACGGGGGTGTTATTATGCTAGTATGTTCCCTGCACCCCTAAGGGTACAGTCACGCAAGCATTAATCAATCAAGCTGATTACTTTTCAACGGCACCAAACACACCGATAGCAGCGTCCTTAGCCTTGTTGGTAACAGTGCCGAAGCCCAGGTTGTAGATAGCAGCCAGGTTGCCAACGATGTTCAGGCCAACGTTCAGAACGCCCTTCATGCCAGTCAGGATCTGCTCCTTCGTGGAAGCGTTATTGCCAGCGTAGTTACCATTCCAAATGCCAACGATGTCGCCGCCGAAAGAGCCCAGAACATCGCCGGGTACGTAGCCGCCGCTGAAGACGTTGCCCAGAGTGTTAGCAACGAAGTTGTTCAGGTAGCTGTTACCAATGATGGTCACCAGGTTCTTGCTGAAGTTGCTCCACTCCTTCTTGCCCATGACAGGAGCCAGGTACTCAGCAATGCTACCACCCATAACGTAGGTCATCTCGTTCTCAGACACAGCAGAGAAATTTGCAGGCATCATCATAATGAATTACTCCCTTCAAAAATAGAAAAAATTATTTTCGAACCGGTGTTTCCGGCTCAATCCTTACTAGGATGGCAATAATATACCACACTTTCCAGAAATGTTCAAGTACTTTTTTGAAAAAAGTGTAAAAACTGTGAAACCTCGTCCCGTCTTTTGTAGCAAAACCGCACTGTTCATGCGGGTTTTTCTGGTGTGACAAGTTTTTTCGCAAATTTGTGAAAAATAGACTACCAGAACCATAAGGCGGTGCTTTGCAATGAAAACAGTTGTTTTTGTGGACGAATTACTGCTGGTAAACTTTGCCGCGGCCGCCGCGCTGCTGCTGGGCGCGGGGCTGTTGTGCGGGCGCAGCTGCACCGGGCTGCGGCTGTGCGCGGGCAGCGCGGCGGCTGCGGCAAGCACCCTTGCCCTGCTGGCTCCGCCGTGGCCCGCCCCGCTGGCGGTACTATATAAAATAGCCAGCTGCTGCGGGGTGGTGGCGGTGTGCTACGGCGTGCCCGGGACGCGCAGCTTTGCCCGACTGTGCGGGTGGTATGCGGCGCTCAACGGCCTGTTGTGCGGCGCGGTGGTGCTGCCCGGGGTACAGGCCAACAACCTGAATGTGCTGTTGCCGGTGCGGCCGGGGCGGCTTTTGCTCTGCTGCGCCGGGGTGTATGCGCTGCTGCGCGGGCTGCTGGCAGTGTTTGGCCGCCCGCAGCGGGGCTGCTTTGCCGCCGTGCTGCATATAGCGGGCGCGGCTGTGCCCGTACAGGCCTACCACGACACCGGCTTTACCCTGCAAGACCCCCTTGCCGGGCGGCGGGTGGTGCTGGTGCAGTACCCGCCGGTGCGCAGCCGGCTGCCCGCGCCGCTGCGTACCTACTTAGACAGCTGGTTTGCCGCCGGTGCTGCCCCGCCCCCGGGGCTGGGGGTGCAGTTTGTGCCCTGCGCCGCCGTTACCGGCCACTGTCTGCTGCCCGCCGTGCCCGCCGCGCTGTGCCGTGGGCAGCGCCGCGTGCCCGGCCTGCTGGCGGCTTTTTGCGCCCCGGACGCCCCCACCGGCCCATGGACGCTGCTGCTGGGGGATGACGTAGCGGAGGAGGTTGGGGTGTAGGAGTTTTCCGCCCTCTCAGGCGCTTCCGCGCCAGCTCTCCCGGAGGGAGAGCCAAGTTTTAAAGTCCGTTACTAAAGCTTTAGGCGCAATGAAAAAGTTTCCGGCAGCGTCAGAGGCTCCCTCCCCGAGGGAGCTGGCAAAGCCGCCAGGCTTTGACTGAGGGAGTTCTCTTATATTACATATAATAAAAGGTGCACAGGAGGGATATCCATGTTGCAGTTTTTCCGCAAGGTCTGGCAGCGGCTATGGGGGCGTTTGCGCTACTGCGGCGCGGTGCATTATCTGGCGGGCGGGCCCAGCCTGCCTCCGCCACTGACCCCCGAGCAGGAAAAAGCCCTGCTTGACTGCATGGCCGCCGGGGATGCCGCCGCCCGGGAGGAACTGATCACCCACAACCTGCGGCTGGTGGTATATCTGGCCAAAAAGTACGAGAACAGCGGTGTGCCCGCCGAGGACTTGGTAAGCATTGGCACCATCGGGCTGATCAAGGCGGTAAACACCTTCACTCCTGCCCGCAGCATCAAGCTTGCCACCTACGCCAGCCGCTGCATCGGCAACGAGATCCTGATGTATCTGCGCAAAAGCTCCAACCGCCGGCAAGAGGCCAGCATCGACGAGCCTTTGAACGTGGACGGCGACGGCAACGAGCTGCTGCTCTCGGACATCCTTGGCAGTGATGCCAACGCGGTAAGCCAGCAGCTGGAGCAGGACGCCGAGCGCGCCGTGCTGCGCAGCGCCGTGGCGGCGCTCTCGGCACGGGAGCGGCAGATCATGGAGCTGCGCTTTGGCCTTACCGACGGCGTGGAGCGCACCCAGAAGGAAGCCGCCGATGCCCTTGGCATCAGCCAGAGTTATATTTCCCGGCTGGAAAAGCGCATCATCCACACCCTGAAAGCCCGCCTTGAAAGCGAGTAGCCACACTTGACATTCCGCGTGGGAACGTGTATAATGAAACTACAAGAGGCGCTGGCCTTACAAACGGCTAACTCCTTACCATACTAGATCAAAAGAAAAATGACCGTTCAGGATTGGGGAATCATGAAGGCGGTCATTTTTTCTTTTTATCATCACTGTGTGATACAGTCCATGTGATCTGAAAGGTGATGTAGATTGCTCCGCCGAGCAGCGTGAGCAGCAATACGACCTGTTCAAATGTCATGACGCATCCCCCCTTCCCGCCCTTAAGCGTCCGGGGAGAATCGAGATTTCAAAGAAAAAAATTCGCTCTTACCCGGCACTCAGGTACCGGTAAGGAGCTAGCCGCCTGCGTTTGTGGGCACAGCGCCTGATGGACGGCTTGCACCGCCAGTCACAGCATACCATAAAATTACAGGTTTGTCTATAATGCGCCCCTCTTTTGCGGAGGGGCGCTCAATTTTTTCCACGCATAGCGCCCGGCGCACAGAGCCATACTTCCGGTAAAGCTAAAAGACCGGGGGCGTTTGGATGTACAACAAGGTGGAGCTATGCGGTGTGAACACAGGGCAGCTGCCCGTGCTGACCGAAGCGGAAAAGCGGCAGCTGCTCACCCTTGCCCACGCCGGGGATAAGGCTGCCCGGGCGCGGATGGTGGAAGGCAATCTGCGGCTGGTGCTCAGCGTGGTGCAGCGGTTTGCCCAGCGGGGCGAGAATCTGGACGATCTGTTTCAGGTGGGGTGCATCGGGCTGATCAAAGCCATCGACAACTTTGACCCCGCGCAGCCGGTGCGGTTCTCCACCTACGGCGTGCCCATGATCATTGGGGAGATCCGGCGGTTCCTGCGGGACAACAATGCCTTGCGGGTAAGCCGCACCCTGCGCGACACCGCCTACCGCGCCATGCAGGCGCGGGAAACGCTGGAAAAGCAGCTGGGGCGCGAGCCCACCATGGACGAAATTGCCGCCGCAGCGGGCCTTGCCCGGCGCGATGTGACCGCCGCGCTGGAATCGGTAGTGGAGCCGCTCAGCCTTGACGAGCCGGTGTACACCGACGGCGGCGATGCGATGTATGTGATCGATCAGGTGCGCGACCCGGACAGCGAGGAAAGCTGGATCAGCGGGTTGCAGTTCCGCGATACGGTAGCCGCCCTTTCGCCCCGGGAAAAGCGCATTATGGAGCTGCGGTATCTGCGCGGCAAGACCCAGATGGAGGTGGCGCAGGAGATCGGCATCAGTCAGGCACAGGTAAGCCGGTTGGAAAAAGGTGCCTTGCAGCAGTTCCACACCGGGGGATAAAATAGCTGTTTTTTGCGTCCCCTATGAAAAAGTGGTTCAAAAACGTCCGCAGACGTTTTTGAACCACAAATTATAATTATGTTTTCCGCCGAATATGGCCAAAGCAGCGCGGCGGCCATTCAAGAACGTCCCAGCCAAAAAAGACCGCTGCACGGCGCAGCGGTCTTTTTTGGCTTTAGCGGCGGCTGTATCTGCGCCGGGTGGCAGCCCCGCCCCGCAGATGGCGCTCGGCCTTGTTGCGGGCCAGCACGGCACGCACCTGCCCGTACAGCGCAGGGCTGATGCTGCGCAGCCGCACGGCAACGTCCTTGTGCACGGTGGACTTGCTGCACCCGAACGCAGCCGCCGCTGCCCGCACCGTGGCGTTGTGGGCGGCAATATATTCGCCCAGCTGCACGGCACGCTGTTCCGGATCGGCTTTCATATCCCGCCTCCCTGCGTTCCAGCTTTGCAATGGTATAACATACGCACCGCCGGGGCGGATTATGTCTGCGGGCTTGACTTTTTGTCCCCCGGCGCGTATACTGTGGGCGGACATAAAAACAGGGGCGCCGTAAGGCTGAGATCCGCATCGCGCGGAGTACCCTTTACCTGATCCGGGCAATGCCGGCGTAGGGAGTTTGCGGAACTGTCCGGTACGTTCAACAAACCTCCATGCGTCTGCTGTCGGCAGGCGCATTTTGTTTTTGTGTACTACTATGAGAGAGGAATCTTTTCATCATGTCCAAAACCTATTCCAAGACCCGTATTCTGGTGGAATGCGCCCTGATGATCGCCATTGGCACGGTGCTTTCCAACATCAAGTTCTTCACCATGCCCAACGGCGGCAGCATTACCCTGCTGAGCATGCTGCCCTTTGTGCTGGTGTCCTTCCGCCACGGCGCAAAGTGGGGTCTGTTCACCGGTTTCGTGAACTCCTGCCTGCAGATGATCATGGGCTTCTACCCTCCTCCCGCCTCCACCTTCCTCTACTTCCTCGGTGAGGTGCTGCTGGACTATGTGCTGGCCTTTATGGCACTGGGTCTGGCCGAGCTGTTCGCCCGCCCCTTCAAGAACCGCACCGTGGGCGTGGCCGTGGGCACCTTTGCTGCCGGTTTCCTGCGCTTTATGTGCAGCTTTTTGTCCGGCGTGCTGGTCTGGGGTAACCTGAGCGATGGTCTGGCCGCATGGACTTACAGCCTGACCTACAACGGCAGCTATATGCTGCCCGAGACCCTGCTCACCATGGTGGCAGCTGTGCTGCTGTGCCGTGTGGCCCCGCAGATCTTCGACCGTCAGGCACGCTAAGGCGTAGTTTTTCTAAAAAGAGCTTTCCCCCGCTTCCCGATCCCCGCCGGGCACACGCCCTGCGGGGATCTTTTGCCGCAAAAATTTTTCAAAAAACTGTTGACAAGCGCCCCTACGGCTGGTATAATTACACACGTCGTCAGGCACAAGGCAAGACATCTGGGGGTTTAGCTCAGCTGGGAGAGCGCTTGCATGGCATGCAAGAGGTCACCGGTTCGATCCCGGTAATCTCCACCAGAAAAAAGCACTACACAGAAATGTGTGGTGCTTTTCTTTTTGCTGAAGCTGGCTTTTTGGGGGCTGCATTGCTTCGCCTGCACCGTTTTCAGGCTTTTGCAGGCGGTTCCTATATAACCTCCAATTTTTGACTTTACACCGTTTTCAAAAAGGAATGTTTGCCGCTCGGTTTTTCAGCAGGCTGCTGCATCTTTGGCTTTTTTCACAGAGAACACCTCATTTGCGGGCAATCATCAGATGCCACGGAACGTAAAGGTGAACTCCACAGGCTTGGTCACATCAGGAATATACTCCGGGTGGACATTGGCACCCCAGCTGTCATCGCCGCCAACGCCCATCTGCTCGCCGATGGCACGAATCACCGTGTAATGGACCGGGGGCAGCTCGTAGGGGTGCTTGGCACTCTCCATTTCATGGGGGGTGTAGGGCAGCGCAGAGAAGAACATGGGCTTTGCGGCCTCTGCGGTAAACAGCAGCCCGCGACCCTTGCGGTCCACTACCTTTGCCCAGCGCACAGCGGTCTTTGCACCGCACTCCTGCGGCACAAGGTACTGTGCCATGTTGTCTGCGACCTTGTTCTGGTAAATGCCCAGCTTTGCACCATGCTGACGATCCCAGTAGGTCTCCGCAGGGCCGTTTCCGTACCACTCCACCGTGTCGTAGTCAGCGTCGATCTTGAACAGTACGCCGAACTCCGGCATTGCTGCAAGTCCTTCCACCGGGTCATAGTGCAGGGTGGTCTGGATGCGGCCATCACCGAACACACGGTACTGCAGGCTGCACGCTGCTGCGGGGCTGGTCTGGAGGTTGTAGAGATAGGTCACGACCACGCTGTCGGCTTCCACCTCGCAGGTGGGGTTCTGGAGGATGGTGCCGCCATGAACAGACGGGATCTCCTTGCCGATGCCCTTGGCGGTAGCGTACAGACTTGCCAGCTTCCACTGACCGCGAACGCCGCCCATGTTGTTGCCGCAGTCGTTGTCGGTGGGGGCGCGCCAGAAGTTGGGTCGGGGGATCTCCTGAATCATCTCCTTGCCGGCATAGCGGTAGGAAGTCAGACCGCCGTTCAGATCGGAGAACAAAACATCGAAATTCTCACCACGGACACCGATGTTGTGTGTACCGTGCGTAACGGTAAACGGCGTGACCTTCTTGCTGGGAATGGAACGAACCACAGCGATCACACCCTGTCCAAAGGCGACTTCATGACCTTTCTTTGCCCAGCTGGTGTCCTCCTTCAAACGGAAGCTGATGGTCACTGCATATTCACCGGGGAGCGCAGGGACCATAAACGGCAGCGGGAAGCTGGAACGCTCTTCGGGAGCAACATCAATATTGGTCAGTTTCTGCTGCTGATACAGCTTTCCATCACGGTGCAGCAGAGCAACGCAGTCGAAAGCACCCGTAGAGGTGAACAGGTTCTTATTCCAGACTTCAAATCCAGAATTGTCGATGGAAACGGCGATGTTCTGATAGCAGAACTTGACCTCCTGCATCTTGGGAGAAGGAGCACGGTCACCACCGTAGGCAATGCCGTTTCCGCTGAAATTATAGTCGGTAGGACGCTCGCCGAAGTCGCCGCCGTAGGCTTGGAACCACTTGCCGTAGCGGTCTTTTTTCCAGATGGACTGGTCGATGTAATCCCAGATAAAGCCGCCCTGATAGCCGCAGTCCTTCTGGTCGGCAAGTTCCGTGTACTTGTGCAAAGCACCGTTGGAGTTGCCCATAGCATGAGAATATTCGCACTCGATATAAGGCCGCTTATCGCCCTGTGCCAGATACTCTTTAATGTCCTTCACCGTGCTGTACATATGGCTCTCGATATCGGTGGTTTCGAGGAAGCGGGGATCATTGACCACACCTTCGTAATGCACCAGACGGGTGTCATCAAAGCGGCGGACCATCTCTGCCATCTGGAGCAGGGTCTCACCACCAAACGATTCGTTGCCCAGAGACCAGATCAGAACAGCAGGATGGTTTTTGTCACGCTGGTAAGTGGAATTCATGCGGTCAAACAAGACAGCTTTCCACTCCGGCTTATCATTGGGCAAAACGCCCTCGATGCCGCGAATGCCCGCCTGATGGATGTCCCATGTGCCATGGGATTCCAGATTGTTCTCTGCGATCAGATACAGACCATACTCGTCGCACAGGTCATACAGTGCATCCTGATTCTGGTAATGGCTGGTACGGATGGCATTGATGTTGTTCTGCTTCATGGTGATGATATCCCGAAGCAGTTCCTCATGGGTGTGTACGCCCACAGCACGACCCGTAATGGAGCTGAACTCATGACGGTTGGCACCCTTGAACACGATGCGCTTGCCATTGAGCAGCATCCGATTGTTCTTCAGCTCGAACTTGCGGAAACCGACTTTCTGCCCGGTCACCTCTACCAGATGGCCTGCATCGTCCAGCAGCTCGATTTCCAGTTCATACAGAGCCGGGTCCTCTGCACTCCACAGGTGGGGGTTCTCCACCGCATGGCTGAACAGAACAGAGCCGCCGTTCAGTGCGATTTTTTCGGAGAACACTTCCAGCTCACTGCGGCGCAGGGTCAGACGGGCTGCGCCCTTGCCCTCCACCTGCAGTGCAACTTCCAGCGTGGAATGAGTAAAATCATCCCCGGCAAACAGCGTTTTGACGGATATATCTTCCAGATGCACGGTGGGGATGGCGTACAGCCACACGCTGCGGAAGATGCCGGAGAAGCGGAAGAAGTCCTGATCTTCGCACCAGCTGGAGGAAGTCCACTTGAACACCTGCACGGCAAGTTTGTTCACGCCCGGCTGGAGATAGGGAGTCAGATCGAATGCGTGTGCGGAGAAGCTGTCCTCGGTGTAACCCACATAGGACCCGTTCAGCCAAAGAGCCATGCCGCTTTCCACACCCTCGAACTCGATGTGGACGGGCTTGCCCTGCATGGAGTCCGGCAGCTCGAAGTATTTTACATAGCTTGCCACCGGATTGAACCGCTGCGGGATCTCGCCCGGCTGTACTTCTTCACGGCCATCCCACGGGTACTGAACATTCGCGTACTGGGGAATGTCGTAGCCCTCCATCTGGATGTGTGCCGGAACATGAATGTCATCCCAGCCGCTGCAATCGTAATCTGTCTTTTCAAAGCCGGGGATGGCACTGGTGTAGTTCTTTGCGTAGGCGAATTTCCAGATACCGTCCAGCTTCAGCGCCAAAGAAGAAGAGCCTGTCCGATATTCTTCGCGGGAAGCGTAAGTACGGAAACTTGCATGAGCATTCAGCACGTTTTCCTTGAAAAAGGTGGGGTCTTTTACTTTTGCAAAATCAAATGCAGCCATATTGTTCCTCATTTACCTTATTATGTGATTGAAAAAAATTCCTTCATCGTCCCCCAGAGGAGATGGGAATTCCTCTGGGGGAACAGCAGATGAAGGAGAAAAAGTGGGTAGCGAAAAGATAGAGAATTACTTCACCGCACCGGTAATGCCCTCTGCGAACTGCTTCTGCAGAACGAAGAACACGATCATGGTAGGGATGGAGCAGAACAGAACGCCCATCATCAACATACCGTAGTCGATGGAGTAGCCGGCCGCAATGTTGGCGATCAGCATCGGCATGGTCTGTGCACGGTTATCGGTCATAACGACCTTCGGCCACAGATAAGCGTTCCATGCGTTCATGAACGTGATGACCGCAGCCGCCGCATAGGTGGATTTCATGATGGGAACATACATCCGGAAGAAGATGCCCGTTTCACTCAGGCCATCAATGCGCGCTGCCTGCATCAGGTCGTTGGGGAAGTTGCGGGAGTTCTGTCGGAACATCATGATCAGGAACGGAGTGGAAATGCTGGGCAGGATGAACGCCCAGACACTATTCAGCAAACCGGCTCTGGACATCATCTTGAACAAAGGAACCATCGTGGCAACCTGCGGCACCATCATGGCGAGCAGCAGGATGCTGAACAAGCGGTCCTTGTTCTTATCATGATACAACTCAAAACCAAATCCTGCAAGAGAGCAAACGAACATGGAGATCACAGTCTGCACGATCGCATACAGGAAGGAGTTGCCCATGGCACCTGCCAGATTCTGCGATGCGATCAGATTTTTGAAGTTCTGCATCGCATAGGTGCCGAACATGATCTTGCCGCGGGCAACATCCAGTGAGGTATTGGTCGCTGCAGAGATCATCCACAACAGCGGGAAAACCGAAATGAACGAGATGATGATCAGGAAGATGTAAGCAGGAACCAGTCTGCGCTGGATCATGTGTTTCTTGCCTTTTTCACGCTGCACAAGTGCGTGGGTTTCTGCTGTATTAGTCACGCTTGTCACCTGCTTTCATGCTGATAAAGGACAGGATGGCAACCATCATGAAGATGACGAAGGACAATGCCGAAGCATAGCCGAAGTTTGCAACGCCCTGACCCATGGAGTTGTTGTAGATGTAGTGCGACATGGTGATCGTTGCATTCGCCGGACCGCCGGCAGTCAGGTTGACCGACTCATCGAACAGCTGCAAGGTACCGTTGATGGACATGATGGCGGTCATCACGATGGTGGGCATCAGCAGCGGAACAGTGATCTTCCAGAACGTCTGCCAGCCGTTGGCACCGTCAATTTTGGCTGCTTCGTACACCGAGTAGTCGATGTTCTGCAAACCGGCCAAGAAGAACACCATGTTGTAACCCGTCCAACGCCAGATCAGAGCCAGAATAATGATGATCTTTGCGCTGGTGGGATTGCCGAGGAAGTTGTAGTGCGTTTGCAGGATGCCCAGCTTGCACAAAACCGTGTTTACCAGACCGTCCGTTGCAAACAGGGATTTGAAGATCAGGGAGTACGAAACCAGAGAAGTTGCACAGGGCAGAAACACGCAGGTGCGGAAGAATCCCTTGAACTTCAAATCGTGATTGTTCAGCAGCTGTGCCAGCAGGATTGCCAGAATCAGCATGATCGGAACTTCCACGACCAGATACAGGAAGGTGTTTCCCATCGAGCGCAGGAACAGTGCATCCTTGAACATTCGGGTATAGTTGTAGGTCAGCGGGCTGGCCCACTTCATGTTTGCACTAGAACCCGTTTTCAGAGAGGTCAGAAAGCCGTTGATGATGGGGATAAAACTCATGATGGTAATAAGGACCGTGCCGGGCATCAGGTAATACCAGCCCGCACGACGCTGTTTTGCCATCAGAGAACCACTTTTTTCGTTCTTCAATGTCAAACCCTCCTTCGGATGAATCAGAAGGTCTTAAAGACCCATCTCGAAGCGGAGCTGCTGTTCAGCATTTGCCAGTTCATCATCCAGATTGGAGCCGTTGACGGTGTTGATGATAGCAGTGATCAGGTAAACGCCAGCGCGGAAGTGGTAATCGCTCTGCTCGATCACAGGAACATGAGAACCCATCTCAACGATCTGCTTGTAAATCGGCTCATTATTGAAGAACTCAACGCCCTCGTTGTAAACATCGGAGTCTGCACACTTCAGAACCGTGGTGACAACGCCGCCGTCACGAAGGGCGTTATCATAGGTCTGGGTGCTGCCGCCGAAGGTGTATGCGAGGAAGGACTTTGCCAGATCAACATTGCCGCAGTTGGCAGTGATGTACAGGCCGCAGCCGCCATTGGAGGCATAGCCCTCACCGCCGTCCAGCGTAGGAATAGTAGTGATCTCCCACTTGCCGGAGTTCTCGGTGACAGCTTCCATGGTGGGGATGATCCAGTTGCCGTTCAGCACACCGGCGACCATGTCACCCTGAATGCTCTGGTCGATGTAGTCGCTCCAGCTGTTTGCCAGATAGCAGGCCTTGCGCTTGCCCATATCCACGATGGTCTCGCAGACACGATGCAGCGTTTCGTTCTCGGTGATCCAAGGCTCTCCGTCCTTGAACTCAGCAACGCCCTCAGACTGCATCATCATGTAGACCAGATCGCCGCCGTCTGCGCTGGTGGAGAACAGGTATTTGCCTGTCTTTGCGTAGACCTGCTCACCAATATCGGTCAGATCGGACCACTTAATTCCGGTCATATCGTCCACGGTCTTGCCGACTTCAGCCAGCAGGTCGGTACGGTATGCAAAGATAACGGTGCTGTTGTCCACGGGAACACCGTAATGGACGCCGTCCACGATGGAGTAAGACAGCTTTTCCTTGCTGAAGCCGTCCCAGTCAATGTCTGCGCCCTCCACGGGAACAAAGGCATCCGGGTAGTCGGCAACATAACGCTGGATGTAGTGATCCTGGAACTGCACGATGTCGGGCAGATTGGAATAATCGTGTGCGGAACCTGCCAGCGTGATGGCATTCTCAATGTCACCGCCGCCGGACTGCTCGATCACTTCCAGTTCAAACTCCGGGTCAACATTCTCCTTGTAGTCTGCGGCAGCAGCGTTCAGAGCCGGGATATTGAAATTCTTATCCCATGCGTAGGCAGTCAGCTTGTGGCCACCGGGCTGAGAACCGCCAACACTTGCACTGCCGGAAGCAGCGGTGGAAGAACCAGAGCTGCCACCGCAAGCGGTCAGGGCTGCAGCTGCACCTGCAGCAGCCATAACGGACAGAAATGCGCGACGCGAGATCTTTTTCATAATGCCTTCTCCTTCATTCATGAAACCTTAAAAAAGTTGACGAATCCGAGAAATTTGAAGAAAGAATCGAACGCATTCACAAGTTGAACAATTCTTTTCTTCAAACCCTCGTTTGTTGTAGTCATTGTAACAGGTTCTGCGGTTGAAATGCGGGTGCATCCAATCAAAAAACACGCAGATTCAATCAGAATCCGGCCGTGTTTCTGCGCGTAAAACGATGACTTCGTCAGCTTGACCAAAGAAGAAAAGTTTTCTTCGACACAATGCCAAAAAGTCTTTCTCTTATGGATCGGATGGATGCTTCCATCCTTTCTTGGCAGAGATCTTCTTGTCCAATACTCGACCACGGTAGTCGTTGTTGTTTTTCTTATACTGGTATGGAGAAACACCCATGATCTTCTGAAAATTGCGGTTGAAGGAGGAAACATCCTGATATCCGACCCGCAGAGCAACCTCCGTCATGGGATAATTGGTGGAATTGAGCAGTTCATAGGCTTTCTGGATTCGTACCATCGTCAGATATTCAACTGGCGACATATTGAGATATTCTTTGAACTTACGGCGCAGCTGCGCCTCGCTCAAGGAACAGATGGACGCAAGATCTTCCCCGGAGATTGGATTCATATAGTGCATCCCGATGTATTCAATAGCGGGCATGATCTGCTGCAGTCCAACGGTCATGGGGCGGATATGGGTTTTCTTCTCCGTATAGCTGCGGGTGATCAGGAGCAGCAGCGATGTCATAAGATTCTGTTCCACGGCTTTATGGTACTCATGCTTCGTCTGGCATTCGTTCAGCACCATGGTAATAAGCCGTTCCAGTTCTACTGCATCCTCTTGCGGAAGGCATAGAGCCTCACTGGAGAGCCGATGCAGAACAGATTCTACAAACAGAGGGTCGTTTGGAAAGGCACTGTTCAGGATTCCGGCAGGATCAAAGAAGAGATATTCCCATGAGTTCAGGCTTTTATCACGGCTCAAAGTTGTGTGCAGACAGTTTGCGGGAACCACTGTAACTGCACCATCGGTATAGTCGATGCGCCGATCTTCCAGAACCATGAGACCCTGTCCCCAGCGGCAGATACCGATCTCCATAACATTGTGGAAATGGACATCCTCGGCATAGGTGCCATAGGTGCAGACCCAGTCCTCTCCTGTAATGGCCTGCACCAGTTCGCCTTCCGGCAGCTCATAGTAGCGGTAGGTGATCCTTGGCTTATTTGCTTCCTTGTTAGGTTTCATATACTTCTTTCTCCACACAATATAAGGCGTTACGCAGGACGCTGTACCTATTATAGAGGCTTCTGCCGGAAAGTATATGGAGACAATACAACAAAATATGCACAAAATCACTGGAATTTGTCAAAAGTGTTTACGGAGAAAGGTCAGCTTATTATAATAAACGTGCAGATTTCTACCTCTGGCTGTGTTTTATGCGTCTGCGGAGAGAAAACAGTTCTTCCTCGAAAAGAGATACCTAAAAATACACAGGATACCACTGTAAATTTTTCGTAAATAACGGGAGATACCACTTGACCTTGTCAAATGAGTGCGCTATACTGCTGTGCGTTCTTCCTCAAAAAGGTGGGAGCCGGTCATAAGAACAGTTTTAACTTGGTGACCTTGTAGAAGAACTGCCTGTTTTCGTGCCATTGCTGGAACGGGCAGGCGTAACCAGCTTCCATATGACCTTGGCGAACCATTCGGCGTTGGAAAATACGATTCCTCCTGCAAACCACCCGTACTTTGGTCATCCCGGTTGTTTCCTCAAGTTCTGCAACGAAGTGCGTCAGTATACCGATCTCCCCATTTGCGGGGTGGGCGGCTTGAACGACCCGGATTTTGTGGAGCAACAGCTTTTCGATGGACATATCCAGTGCGCCGCCATGAGCCGCCAGCTTCTGGCAGACCCAGATTGGGTGAACAAGCTGAAAAATGGGCAGGCAAAACAGATATACCGCTGCGTCCGCTGCAACAAAAAATGTCTGGGCGGGCTGATGGCACATCAGGGAACCCGCTGCGCTTATGATGCTTTGCGAGAAAAAGAAACCCAAAAGGCATAAGCATAGTTGCACCCGTTGTAAGTGAGAACGATTTGCAAAAAAGAAAGGGCTACAAGATGCTGATTGAAAATGCGATCCACAGCCAACAAGTCTATGACCCCACGGATGATTCCATCATGGCAGAGCAGGAGCTTTGCATGGAGCGGCTGTATGATTACAATCATACCCGCCCTTCCGAACACGCAAAACGGGAGCAGCTTTTGAAAGAAATGCTTGCAGAGTGCGGCGCAGGCTGCTGGATCGAGCCGCCATTTCATGCCAATTGGGGCGGAAAGCACGTTCACATGGACGATTATGTCTATGCCAACTTCGGGTTGACCTGCGTGGATGATACCCATATCTACATCGGGGAGCATACCATGATCGGCCCGAACTGTGTCCTTGCAACCGCAAACCACCCGATCCTGCCGGAACTGCGTGAGAAAGCATACCAGTACAATCTGCCCATCCGCATCGGACGCAACTGCTGGTTGGGTGCTGGCGTGATCGTGGTGCCGGGTGTTACCATTGGGGATAATACGGTGATCGGTGCGGGAAGCGTTGTGACAAAGGACATTCCTGCTAACGTAGTGGCGGTAGGAAATCCATGCCATGTGCTGCGCCCCATCAGCGAACACGACAAAGAGTATTTCTATCGGGATCGAAAAATCAACTGGGAAACGTTGTAACCAAAGAGAGCTAACAGCTCCAATGGAAAAGTTATGAGTTACGCAATCGTATTCAGCAGCAAAACAGGAAACACGGAATTACTGGCAGACACACTGCACAGCTGCCTGCCGCAGGCAGAGTGCTGTTATTTTGGCAACCCGAACCCTGCCGCCATGGAAGCGGACACTCTTTATGTGGGCTTCTGGACGGACAAGGGAAAAGCAGATGAAAGCACTTCGGACTTTTTGAAGCAGTTGCGGGGAAAACAGGTGTTTTTGTTTGGTACCGCTGGTTTTGGCGGCAGCGAAGAATATTTTAACAAGATCCTGAAAGCTGTGCAGAAAGATCTGCACAGCAGCAACATGGTGATCGGCAGCTTCATGTGTCAGGGAAAGATGCCGATGTCGGTACGCCAGCGGTATGAGAACATGAAAAAACAGCCGCTTCATCTGCCCAATCTGAACGCAATGATCGAGAATTTCGACAAGGCTCTTTCTCACCCGGATGCAGATGATCTGGAGCGGCTGAAACAGGCTGTGAAATAAGATGGGTTTTATGGATGTGTTCATCGGTTTGAACTTTGACACACTCCGTATCCCTATAAGAGACATCTCTAAAATAACGGCACATCGAAAATCGAATACGGCACGATAGACGGCAGCGTTCTCATTTTCGCTTTTGCAAAATCAGAACGCTGCTTTTTTGTGCCATCATTTGTGCTATCATCAGAAAAGCGGAAAGTTCCTGCTCCGCAGCATTTTCTGGCTGTGGCATACCATATCCGATTCATACGAATCAATTGGAGGCAACTGTGTTGTTTTCTGTGTACTTAACTGTCCTTGAAGATAAAAGCGAAGAAGAACAATTTATAGACGCTTATAATACCTACAAGCGGCTGGTCTATCATACAGCTTACAAGGAGGTCTCGTTATGTTAGAGCATTTTTTTAAATCGTTAGTTGCAACAGTTTCTGACCCTTACCAATGCAATCGCATCACGGATGCGTTGGCGGCAGCTGGAATTAAATTCTATTGTAAATCCAAAGATGTCAATCGGCATAACACATTTGATCAAGTAAGAATTGGAACCCTCGGCATAAAACCGCAGTATGTCACAGAGGTGTTTGTGGACAAAGAAAATGCTGATATGGCTCTGCACATTATACATACCCTGTCATAAGCCCAGAGTTCCCCTGCGAACAAAAACATTCCGATATAAAAAGGACGCTGCCGCCTCTGGAAAGGACGCTGCCGCCTCTGGGTGAGAGGTTGCAGCATCCTTTTGGTATCAGATGGCGAATGGTCTGTCAGATTGGACGGCTCCCAATGAATGAGATTTTAGCTTGCATTTTCCTGTTCGTCAAGAATGCGCCAGCCGTTCATCAGGTCTGAATTTTCCATAATAAAGGTGTGGGCAGTATCCTGTCCCCACGAGTTGTCGTATTTCAGCATCAGATAATCGCTCAACTCGGTTCGATTTTTGAACTTCAACAAGCGATACGGCTCCTGAAAAGCAACCTTTTCGACAAAATACACCACATCCGATGTGGGAAGCATAACGCCGACATGACCGATCATAAGAGAATTGTCCGTTTCAGAGAATTGGTCGTGCAGGACTACGGAGACGAGACGGATCTTACCATCTTCCACGAAGGAGAGACCGCGTTTCTTCCATTCCTGCTGAATCGTTTTCAAATGGGTAGGAATATCGGTCGTATTGGTGGTTTTAACCGGGGCGAACAGCGCATCAAACTTTTGCCGTTCGTCGCCGCAAAGGGATTCCGGGTCAGAATCCAGTGTTTCATAGTCCATAAACAGGGTATCCTCGGCTGAGTCAAGGTCTGCCTTGCCCGTGACAGTGATAAAATCACCGAACAGCCCACAAGCGGTAATCCGACAGTTCCAGCCGGGGAAGGTGTCATATTTTTCCGTCCATGCGTCCTGCATGGAGTAAGGATCGTATTTCAGATCCGAAGGCTTGGCATTTTTAAACCCTGTGGTGAGCCATGCCGGGTCCACAGCATTGTTGAACTTTTGCACATGATCAAAGAAGGTCTGTATCCGCAGGTCGGATACGCCGGCATCCTGCAAAAGCTTGGAAAGAAGATCCTGTGTATCCAAATCTGCTAAATTGGAGTATTCGATTTGCTGAAGGACGGGCTGAGAGGTTTTTTGAGTGCAGCCCACTGCCAGAAACGCACTGCAAAATAGTGCAGCGGTGCAGACAAGAAAAGTTCGACGTTTCAAAAATGGTCACCTCGTTGTGTGTTTCGGAAAGTTTCTTTGAGTGCCGGAGTCTCAACCATAAGCGAAGAGAGCAACGCCGTTGGTCTCGTAACGAATGGTATCACAGATAAACAAAGAAAATCAATGACTTCTGTCGTATTTGACCATATATAATGTTGCAGTATCCATATCCCATACGGCTAACGCCCATTTGGGGAAAGACAATGCGGCAGTTTTCTGAACGATTTTCTTCATGTCGGACACAACAGGAGTATACCCAAGTTGGAATAAGAATTTTCCGTTTTTTCCGAACGGAAGGTTCAAATCGCTTTCCAGATAGACGGAGGATACCAACTTGCGAAGCGCGGCACGGCAATCCCATAGATTTCCCCATGCTGCAGTGGGAGTTTGAAGAAAAGCCTCGTCCACATTATAATAGGCCGTAATCGTGATGTGCGTGAGGCTTTCCGCTGTATAAGATTTGAAGAGCCAGGAAGATCCATATGGCATCTTTTCTAGACCGATTTCACATAGATAATGCTGCTCTTCTGAGATGTGCTTCTTCTTTTTCATACATTCTTTCGCTTGTATAATGCCGGGCAGATGTTCTTCGGCGGGGCTTCTTCTAAGGCAACACCAAGACCCACACGATTGTGTCGTGTGGGTCTTAGTGTCTTATGGGTCGAGAGAGCAGGAACTGTTCTCAATTATTCATTGCTGCACGAAACTGTTTGTTTGCTTCTTCAACTTTCAGACGAGACAGAATGAAGGTGATGATGGCATCCAGAGCAAACGGAATCACCAGATACATGATCTTCAGCATATTGATGCAGGAATCCGGCTGAACGGTCAGAGCGCTGTCAAAATGGCTTGCTGCCAGCAGCCAGCCGGTGATGGCAGTACCCAGACCGCCGCCCAGCTTCACACCGAGAGAAGTGCAGGAGTACATCGTTCCGTCCACACGCTTGTGCTTCGTCAGCCAAGTGTACTCGGAGCAGGCTGCGATCACGGCGTTCATGTCGCCCTGCCAAGTGACCCTGACCCAGAGCAGCGATTGCGGTAAAGAGCAGCATCAGGGGAACATTACCGCTGCCCATATAACCTGCCACAGCGACCAGTGCACGGGCAACGGTTGCCAGAGTATAGCTCATGACGTTCAGCTTGTACATTCCACTCCATTTGGCAACCAGCGTCGGGGTGAATACCAGAGCGATGATCAGAGGAATATTGACTGCCCAAGAGAACACGCCAAACAGATTCTGGTTGCCGAGAATGTAGGTTGCATAGTAGGTGCCCATGCTGATCATGGCACCGTAGATCTGCTGCAAAATGTAGGTGACGCAAATCATCATATAATATTTGTTACCAGCAAGCAGCTTTGCAGCCTGAACCAGATTGTACTTTTCGTCCTGCTCGATTTCCTTTTTGTCGGTGGTATCCACCAATTCGCCTTCCGGCAGTTCCTTCACGGAGAAAACGGAGAGGGTGTTGACAAGCAGACCGATGATAGCGTAGATGATTGCCACAGTGCGCCAACCGGCAGCACCACCGCCCAATGCCGTAACAGCACCCAGCGTGATGGACTGGATGAGCAGGCTGGTGGCAAAGGCGAACATGAAGCGGTAAGAACCCATCTCGACCTGCTCTGCGCTGTTCTTGGTCACAAGAGCGGTCAGGGCGGAATAAGCGATGTTGTTGGCGGTGTAGAACACGGCGTTCAGCAGCGTGTACGCAATCAGGAACCATGCGTACTGTGCAAACTGACCGAGGTTCGTGGGAATTGCAAAAATAGCCACCAGCGTGATGGCACAGCCGATATAGCCGTACAGCATCCAAGGACGGGCTTTGCCCATCTTAGAATGCGTTTTGTCAATCAAAGAGCCAAAGAAGATATCCGTTACACCATCCAGCAGCTTGGAGACTGCGATCAGGGTGCCGACGATGCCGGGGTTCAAACCAACCGTGTTGGTCAGATAGATCATTACAAAGGATGACAGGAATGCGTATACCACGTTGCCTGCAATATCACCCGAACCATAGCCAACTTTGTTGTACCATTTCAAATATCGCTTTTCCGTCATTTTCCGATTCTCCTCATTTACTTCGATTTTACAAGGCTTACGCTTTTTCGGCAAAATGTCAAATTCTCTTGCGTTTTGTATGAAAGTATTATAAAGTTTATATTGACAAAATCATATTGAAAAAATGGAACAAAGTATGCACAAAATCACACAGTTTGTGGAAATCAAACAGAACGCATTCCGATTCCGGCGAAGTCTTTAAGAAAGAAGATGGTATTGAGATGTATTTCAACTCTGGCTACTTAAATAACTCTCGTCTTGATTTCAAGGATTACACAAAACCGTTGGTGGTAGGAAGCTGCGGCACCTACCGTCTGAAAAAGCGTCCCATGCTGCCGACATACTGGAAGAAGGGCCGCAGAGACTATCAGATCTTATATGTGGCATCGGGCAAGGCGCATTTCTGGTTTAATGGAATCGAGGAAATCGTTGACTCCGGCCACATGGTTCTTTACAAGCCCAAAGAGGTTCAAAAGTACGTTTACTATGTTGAAGATCACCCGGAGGTGTTCTGGATTCATTTTACTGGCTATGACGTTAAGAACATTCTGGAGTACCATGGCATCTCTTTGAATCAGCACGTCTTTTACAGTGGAACCCTACCGGAGTATAAGATGTCGTTCCGAAAAATTATTCGGGAACTTCAGCAATGCGAATACGGGTATGAAGATTACATCGCTTCGTTGTTCAACAACATTCTGTTGCTTGTCAGCCGCCAGCAGCAGAACGGCGAAAACTATACCGTGACGATCCCCGAAGAAATTGAGATGGCGGTTTCTTATTTTAACGAAAACTACAATACGAAGATCAGCGTGGCGCAGTATGCCGAATCGCTACATATCAGTACGAACTGGTTCATTCGTAATTTCAAACAGCACATGAAGATAAGTCCGGCGCAGTACCTTCTCTCCTTGCGGATGGTCAACGCACAGAGCTTGTTGGAAAATACCGATTACAGTGTCGGTGAAATCGCTGAGATCGTTGGGTACGATAACCAGCTTTACTTTAGCCGGGTGTTCAAAAAAGAGTATGGCATCAGTCCAGTACAGTATAGGAAAAGAGCAGAAAACCAAAGTGCGGCACCGATAGAATCTGATGTCGGAGAAATCACCTGTGAAAATTAAAGCGGGCGTTTTACGGTACGCAGTGCCAGCAAGCAATGTTTTCGTCTATACAAAAACACTTTTTGCGTTGCAAAATGCTTGTTGGGGAAGTGCCCCAAACCCCTTTGTTCTGCATTTTCCAATGCAGGCTACGCATCCCGATGGGACGCTTTTTACCCGGTGATGTTCTCCGGGTCGTTGAGGACTTGCATGAGGTGAGAAGCAGCTTCTGCCAGAGAAGCATACTTCATCTGTTCCGGGACAGGCGCATCCAGAAGCGTAATGTCCCATTCCTGCATACAGTCCGCAAGCTCTTTCTGCGCCAGCAGTGCAGCCTCCCGGCGCATTTCCGGGGAAGTGTTTCTGTCCAGAACGTAGGCAGTATGAAATCTGCCGTTGCGTTCCTCCGTCAATTGCACCATGGATTCGTGGTCAATCCAGAAACGGCAGAATCAGAGCCTGCCACCGATGTTTTCCATGTTATGGCGGAGATCTTCTTCACCGCTCCATTGCGGCACTTCGGAGAGAATGCTCTGCAACTGCTCATACGACTGCTGTTCGGCAGGGGTGACTTTCATACAGCGGTATTCCCTCTGGATGGTGCGCTGCCAGTACAACGTCAGCTTGCCCTGTTTTGCTTGCTCGATTGCATCCTGAATATCAGCTAAAATGCTGTACTGTGGTTCTCTCATTTTGACACCCCAAAATCAACTCTTTAGGAAATAATACATCCTATAAGGACGATTATAGCCGAAAGGAATGTAAAAGAAAAGCGCACCGGCTAAATTTCAGCCGATGCGCTTGTAAAGTTTACGGTTTATTCCTCGTTTGTGAGGTAAGGGAGATTGCTGATATAGGTGTCCAGCAAATCGAGGGCTGCTTTTTTCTGGATGGGAGTCAAACCTTCCAGCCGCTTGCGGATCTCATCGTCGGTCACATGGGATGCACTGGGAACCAGATCACACAACAATGTGTCTGCGGAAATATTCAGAGCGTTCAGAAGTTTAACAATGGTGGCAAGGCCGGGTTCCTTTAAGCCGCGCTCTACCATGCCGATATAGTTGGAGGAAAGCTCGGATTTTTCCGCAAGTTGTTCCAGCGTCAACCCATGCTTTATACGCTGCTCCCGCAGTCTCTGTCCAAAAAGCTCTTTCATAGTGCAACCTCATCCTATCGTGTTCTTTACACTCCATAGGATACCTGTTGGTCGCGCCAACATACACAATCGAAAGAGATGAATCATTCCGTTAAAGATTAAACCGACGAAAAAAGATTGCCGAGTGCCGACCTCTTGCGGTCAGCTCTCGGCAATCTTTTCTTATCGAACTTGCTTGTTCTCCTATGCTGGCTTTTGTGGTGCTTTTTTGTTTTACCTGCCGTTTACCTTAACGACCCCTTTCGTGAAAAATGCGTTTGGAGCACTCCGCAGAGTGCGACAAACGCAAAATATAAATCATCTTTCCTCTGATCATGGTCAGAGCAGAGCGGAGACCATTTCAAATCGTTTTGCCCCAAAAGAGATTTACCCTTGTGGTCAGGGGCATCTTATACTATGCTTAAATAAGATACGGATCTTGGCACACTAAGGAAGGAAAGGCAGCGCATCATGAAGCGACGGACGTTTTTGGCCCTTGCGGCGGCAGTACCCGGCCTGTGGCTGACAGGCTGCGGCGGCAGTAAGACCCTGCTCTCGCCCAAGGGTCCCACCATGGTCAGCATCTGGCACGTCTACGGCGAGCAGACCGATTCGCCCATGAACCGTCTGCTGACCGAGTTCAACGATACGGTTGGCAAGGAAAAGGGCGTTCTGCTCAACGTGACCAACATGACCAACAGCGCCGTGATCGGCAGCCAGCTGCAGGAGGCGCAGTCCGGCAAACCCGGCGCGCTGGATCTGCCGGATCTGTTCTCGGCGCACCCCGCCGACGCCGAGGCGCTGGGCGTGGAAAAACTTGTGGATTGGAATGACTGGTTCTCTGCCGAGGAGATGGCGGCTTATGTGCCCGGTTTTGTACAGGACGGGGTGATTGCAGGAAAGCAGATCGTGTTCCCGGTGTCCAAATCCACCCAGCTGCTCTTTTTAAACGGCTCTCAGTACGCCCGCTTTGCGGCAGATACCGGGGCGCAGCTGGAGAAGCTGGATACATGGGACGGCTTTTTTGAGATGGCTGCCGCCTACCGACAGTGGTCGCAGGGCAAGCCCTTCTGTGCGCTGGACTACCCCTTCCCCCAGCAGAGCTACCAGCGGCTGTGCGATGTCTACAACCAGATGCGTGCCGAGGACACGCCTCTGTCTGAGCCCGCCATGGTGGGCTACCATGCCCGCGCCAAGGTGCTTTACGACCAGCTGCGCCAGCGCCAGAAGCAGTACCCCCAGCGGCTTACGGACGGGGAAGCACTGGATGCGCTGGCCGAGGAGACATGGCAACTGCTGTGCGCGGACATCTGACCTGCGCACCCGCCGGAAAGGAGGAGCATAAATGAGACTGTTTGCCCGGCACCGCGCGGAGATGCCTTCGCGCGCGCCCAGTCACCGGCTGCTGTGGGCCGGCCTGCTGCTGGCGCTGCTGTTGCTGCTCACCTTTGGCGCAGCTCTGTTTTTGTTCATCAGTCTGCACAACACCAAAAAAGATACGGTGCGCAGCCTTAAGATCCAGTATGCCGTGTTCCAGAACGATATGGAGCGGTATTTTGACCAGCTTGCCGTTATGGGCATCAACCTTTCTGAGGACATGAGTGACCTTGTGGAGCAGCAGCTTGCCGCGCAGGGCATGACCTCCTTCCGCCAGCTGAGCGATGCCCCGGAGGCGCTGACCACCTTGCCGGAGCCGAGCAGTCCCGCGCCGGGCTGTATGTGCAGAAAAGCGGGGCCGACACCCCCACCGTGCCCCTGCTGCTGTACCGCGGCAGCGCAGAGGTGGGCAAGCGCTACGGCGTAATGCCCCACCGCAAGTGGCGCATGGAGTTCCAGACCAACCAGTTTCCGGACTACACCCGCTGGATGATCCCCAGTGATGCACCGCTGTACCAGTGCTCTGCACTGACAGGGCGGTTCCCCATGCCCGGCACCTCAGAGGACATCCAGTTCTTTCTGCTGCCGCTGCGCGGTGCGGACGGCACCATGTACGGTCTGTGCGGCTTTGAGATCAGCGAGAGCTACTTTAAAACCAAATTCCCGCAGCCTTCCGGCTTTGCCCACCTGAGCTGTCTGGTGGCTCCGGTGGGCACCGGTCTGGACGCCGATGCCGCCCTGAGCAGCGGCACCACCGATGGCTACTACCATGTGCCCCGGGGGCCGCTGGTGCTGCGCCCTATGGGCAGCGGCCTGACCCAGTTCACCGGCTCAGACTGCACCTATGTGGGCATCAGTAAAAACTGTGCCCTGAACGAAAACAATGCCTGTCAGCTGGCGGTGTGCATCCCCCAAAGCGATTATCAGCACTGGGTATTCGCCGGCAGCTTGCAGATGATCCTGACCGGTCTGCTGCTGGCCTTTTTTGTGACCATCAGCTGCGTCACCTTCCACCGGCGCATCCTTACGCCCACTCTGCGGCAGATCGAAGAGGAAAGCCGGGTCTTCCGGCAGCGCATGGACGAGCTGCAGCAGGAGCGCCAGCAGATGCAGAACGACCTTACCCGGCTGGCAGATGCCTGCAAAAACGATGCTGAGACCTTGGATTTTGAGCATTTCACAGACGGCCTGCCCAAGCTGACCAAGACTGAGCGCCGCATCTTTGACTGCTATGCCGCCAGGATGCGCTCGCGGAAGATCATGGAGCAGCTGGAGATCAAGGACAGCACCCTGCGCTTCCATAACCGGAACATCTACACAAAGCTTGGCATCAATTCCCTCAAGCAGTTACAGCAATGTATCGCCGTCCTCCATTCTGACGGAACCGGCACTGCGCTGCCGGAGCCGCCCCATGAAGCGGCAGAGCCGGAGAACAAAGAGGATGAGCTTCCCATGACGGACTGAACCGAATGAACAAAAAAGCGTTTGTCGCTGCCCGCAGGCCGCGACAAACGCTTTTTATTTTACTGTGCGCCCAAGCGCATTTTGAAGTCCTGATAGCCGAAGTGAACCAGCTCCCGGCAATTACCGTCTGCGCCCAGCAGCCAGATAGGCGGCAGGGGCATCCCGTTGAAGGTGTTGTTCTTGCAGGTGGTGTAGATAGCCATATCGCCGAAAATGAGCTTATCACCCTCAGCAAGGGGTGCGTCAAAGCTGTAATCCCCGATGATATCCCCCGCAAGGCAGGTAGGGCCGCCCAAGCGGACGGTGCACGCCTTTTCCCCTGCCTCACCGGCGTCCAGCAGCGGCGGGCGGTAGGGCATCTCGATGACGTCCGGGGTGTGGCAGGCTGCGGACATATCCAGAATGGCAAGGCTGGTATCCCCGTTGCGCAGGGCATCCAGCACGGTGGTGACCAGATAGCCCGCGTTCAGCGCCCAAGCCTCGCCGGGCTCCAGATACACCTGCACGCCGTACTTCTGCCGCACCGAGAGGATACAGCTTTCCAGCGTAGCAAGGGCGTAACCCGGGCGGGTGATGTGGTGTCCCCCGCCGAAATTGAGCCACTGCATCCTAGGCAGCAGGTCTGCAAACTTTTCCTCCACCGCTGCCAGCGTCACCGCCAGCGCGTCCGCATCCTGCTCACACAGGGTGTGGAAGTGCAGACCGTCCAGCAGAGCGGGCAGCTCCGGGTGCTCTGCCACGGCGGCGTCCCACTGGGCGCGGGTAGTGCCCAGACGGCTGCCGGGTGCGCAGGGGTCATAAATTTCATGACCCTCCTGCGTGGAGCACTCCGGGTTGATGCGCAGACCGATGCTTTTGCCCGCGGCTTTTGCCGCCGGGCCGAATTTTGCCAGCTGGCTGGGCGAGTTGAACACGATATGGTCGGCGTATTGCAGCAACTGGGCAAACTCATCTGCCCGGTAGGCGGCGCAGAACACATGGTTTTCCTTCTCCGGCAGCTCTTCCCTGCCCAAACGGCTCTCGTACAGGCCGCTGGCCTCGGTACCGGCCAGATAGGGTGCCAGCACCGGGTAGACGTTGAAGTTGGAAAAAGCCTTCTGCGCCAGCAGAATGCGGCAGCCGGTGCGCTGCTGCACCCCCAGCAGGATCTCACCGTTGCGGCGCAGCTGGGCTTCGTCCAGCAGGTAGCAGGGGGTGGGCAGGCGGTACAGCTGCTCCTCGGACAGGTTTGCCAGCCCCGCAAAGGGCGGGCGGTTGTCGCGCACCCGCATCAGTCCACCAGAGCCGGGTTATGGCTCTCGGAGCGGGGCAGGCCGTACTTATCCAGTGCATCCAGATACGGATCGGGATCAAACTCCTCAACAGTATGCACACCCTTGGTGGTCCACTTGCCGGTAAGCAGCATCAGTGCGCCACACATGGCCGGCACGCCGGTGGTGTAGCTGATGGCCTGACTGCCCACTTCTTTGTAGCACTCCTGATGGTCGCAGACGTTGTAGATATAGTAGGTCTTATCCTTGCCGTCCTTTTTGCCGGTAAAGATGCAGCCGATGTTTGTCTTGCCCTTGGTGCGGGGGCCAAGGCTGGCGGGGTCCGGCAGCAGAGCCTTGAGGAACTGGATGGGCACGATCTCCTGTCCGTTGAAGTTGACAGGGGTGGTGGACAGCATGCCCACGTCCTCCAGACAGCGCATGTGATCCAGATAACTCTGGCCAAAGGTCATGAAGAAGCGGATGCGCTTTGCCTCCGGGATATTCTTTGCCAGAGACTCGATCTCCTCGTGGTGCAGCAGATACATATCCTTGTCGCCCACCTGATCGAAGTTGTACTCCCGCTTGATGCTCATGGCCGGGATCTCCACCCAGTGGCCATTCTCCCAGTAGCTGCCGGGTGCGGACACCTCACGCAGGTTGATTTCGGGGTTGAAGTTGGTGGCAAAGGCATAGCCGTGGTCGCCGCCGTTGCAGTCCAGGATATCGATGGTGTCAATGGTATCGAACTCGTGCTTTTTGGCGTAGGCGCAGTATGCCTGCGTCACACCCGGGTCAAAGCCGCTGCCCAGCAGGGCGGTCAGACCGGCTTCCTCGAACTTTTTGGCGTAGGCCCACTGCCAGCTGTAATCAAAGTAGGCAGAGAAGCCGGCCTCCTTGCAGCGCTTCTCATAGATGGCGCGCCATTCCGGGTCGTCGGTGTTCTCGGGCTCGTAGTTGGCGGTATCCATGTAGTTGACGCCGCAGGCAAGGCAGGCGTCCATAATGGTCAGATCCTGATAAGGCAGGGCGATGTTCATCACGAGGTCGGGCTGGTAAGCCTTGATCAGAGCGATGACCTCTTCCACCTTGTCTGCATCCACCTGTGCGGTGGTGATCTTGGTGGCGGTTGTGGGAGCCAGCTCGGCAGCCAGCTTATCGCACTTTGCCTTGGTACGGCTGGCGATGCAGATCTCGGTGAACACCTCGGGCACCTGGCAGCACTTATGGATGGCAACGGAGGCCACGCCGCCGCAGCCTATGATCAGAACTTTGCTCATGTCGGTTACTCCTTTATCTGTAAAATGGGGTTATTTATACCTGAAAGCCCGGCCAGCCCTTGTCCAGCGCGATCAGGGTCTCGCGCAGCACCTTGCAGGCGGTGGCGGTGGAAACGCCGGTGGTGTCCAGCGTAGGGGCAAGCTCGTTCAGGTCTGCGCCGATGATATTAGCCTTGGTCACGGTGCGGATGGCATCCAGCAGCTGCAAAAAGCTTACGCCGCCAGCCTCCGGGGTACCGGTACCCGGGAAGCAGGAGGGGTCAAGGCAGTCCAGATCGATGGTCAGGTACACCGGTACCTTGCTCTCGCACAGCTGTGCGGTCAGCTCGGCAAGGCCGGTAAAATCAAACTTGTGCATCTCGGTGTGCTGGGCAGCAAACTCGAACTCTGCCCGGTCTCCGCTGCGGATGCAGAACTGATGGATGCGGCCGTCCCCTACCAGCTCGTGGCAGCGGCGCAGCACACAGGCGTGGCTGAGCTTAGCGCCCAGATAGTCGTCCCGCAGATCGGCGTGGGCATCGAAGTGGACGATGTGCAGGTCGGGGTATTTCTTCACCGCAGCCCGCACCGCACCCAGCGTGACCAGATGCTCGCCGCCCAGCAGCAGCGGGAATTTGCCGTCCTTCAAAATTTCCTCTGCCCGAGCCTCGATATCAGCCAGCGCCAGCTCGCTGGAGCCGAAGCACAGCTCCAGATCACCGCTGTCGAACACGTCAAAATCGGTCAAATCGGCGTTCTGGTAAGGGCTGTAAGTCTCCAGACCGTAGCTCTCGTGCCGGATGGCCGCCGGGCCAAACCGTGCACCGGGGCGGTAGCTGGTGGTGGAATCGTAAGGTGCACCGTACAGCACGATGCTGGCGGCGCGGTAGCTGCTGTCGCAGCCGATAAAGTTCTCAACGTTGGGGTGCATCAGTGTTCCTCCACTTCCCGCAGCATCTCCTCCAGAAAAGCCGGCAGATAGAATGCTCCGATATGCAGTTTTGTGGTGTAGTAGCGGGTGCGCATATTCAGCGCCTTCCACGACTCCGCATCAAGATCATCAATGGGATGATATTTTTTGCTTGCGAAGCCGAACAGCCAGTAGCCCGCCGCAAAGGTGGGGATATGTGCCTGATAGACCCGGCTGATGGGGAAGGTGGATGCGATGCGCTTGTGGCTGCGCTGCATGGCACTGGCATCTTCGGCGTAGAAGGGGCTGCCCTGCTGGTTGACCATGATGCCGTCCTCTTTCAGGGCGTTGAAGCAGCTGCCATAGAACTCGCGGGTGAACAGACCCTCGGAGGGGCCAAAGGGATCGGAGGAGTCCACGATGATGAGGTCGTATTCTTCCTCGCAGCGGCGGATATACTTCAGGGCGTTCTCAAAGTAGATATGCACCCGGCGGTCATCCATACGGCAGGCATTGCCGGGCAGATAGGCGCGGCAGGCTTCCACCACCTGCGGGTCCATCTCCACAAGGTCGATGCGCTCCACGCGGTCGTAGCGGGTCAGCTCCCGCACCACGCCGCCGTCTCCGGCACCGATGACCAGAATATCCTTGGCCTCCTTGTGCACCGCCATGGGCACATGGACGATCATTTCATCGTAGATGAATTCGTCGCGCTCGGTCAGCATCACGTTGCCGTCCAGCGTGAGCACCCGGCCGAACTCCGGGGTCTCAAAGATATCGATGCGCTGGTAATCGCTCTGCTTGGAGTAGAGCTGCTTGTTCACACGGATGCTGTGCTTCACATCCGGGGTGTGAAACTCTGAAAACCAAAATTCCATCCCTTTCCCTCCTTATGCCAGAACATTCAGGTGCAAAATTTCGGGGTCCTCCTGGCCGGTCATGCTGCAGCCTTTGGCCTTGGCGTACTCGATGTAGTTCAGGATCTCCTTGGTGATGCGCTCGCCGGGTGCAAGGATGGGGATGCCCGGGGGATAGCACATGACGAACTCGCTGCACACCATGCCCTCGGTCTCCCGCAGGGGCAGGCTCTTTTTGGGGGCGTAGAAGGCCTCCTGCGGGCTGGCAGCCACCACGGGGTCGATGTATTCCTGGCTCAGCAGCCCCGAGCCGTCAGTGCGGTAGCGGCGCTTGATCTCGGCCAGAGCACTGACCAGACGCTCCACCTCCTGCGGGCGGTCGCCGATGGAAAGATAGGCAAGGATGTTGCCGATATCGCCGAACTCGATCTGGATGTCGTACTCGTCCCGCAGGATGTCGTAGACCTCGATGCCCGCAAGGCCGATATCCAGCGTGTGGACGCTGAGCTTGGTGGTGTCAAAGTCAAAGACAGAGTTGCCGTTGCACAGCTCCTTGCCAAAGGCGTAGTAGCCGCCTACGGCGTTGATCTCCTCGCGGGCATACTCGGCAATGTCTGCCACCTGATGGAACACCTGCCGTCCCCGCAGCGCCAGATTGCGGCGGGAAATATCCAGACTAGACATCAGCAGGTAGCTGCCGGAGGTGGTCTGGGTCAGGTTGATGATCTGGCGCACATAGCCCGGGTGCACGTTAGGACCGATGAGCAGCAGGCTGGACTGGGTCAAACTGCCGCCGCTCTTGTGCATGGACACCGAGGCCATATCCGCGCCCGCCGCCATGGCAGACACCGGCAGACCGCCGCCAAAGTAGAAGTGGGTGCCATGGGCTTCATCCGCAAGGCAGAGCATCCCGGCATCGTGCGCCATTTTTACGATGGCACGCAGGTCGGAGCAGATGCCGTAGTAGGTGGGGTTATTCACCAGCACAGCCACGGCTTTGGGGTGCTCCTTGATGGCCTTGGCCACCTGCTCCCGCTTCATGCCCAGCGAGATGCCCAGGCGCTTATCCACCTCCGGGTTCACATACACCGGCACAGCGCCGCACAGCACCAGCGCGTTCAGCACGCTGCGGTGCACGTTGCGGGGCAGAATGATCTCATCGCCCCGCTTGCAGACGGTAAGCACCATGCTCTGCACGCTGCTGGTGGTGCCGCCCACCATTAAAAAGGCGTGTGCCGCGCCAAAGGCATCGGCGGCAAGTTCCTCGGCTTCCCGGATGACCGACACCGGGTGGCAAAGGTTATCCAGCGGCTTCATACTGTTCACGTCCACGCCCACGCACTGCTGACCCAGAAAAGCGGTCAGCTCCGGGTTGCCGCGGCCCCGCTTATGGCCGGGCACGTCAAAAGGCACCACCCGCATCTGCCGGAACCGCTCCAGCGCCTCGTAAATGGGCGCACGGCGCTGATCCAGCCGGGAACGCGCTTTGTTCTCGTTCATCTTTTCCTCCGTCCCTGTTCTCTTTTTGCACAACAAAAAAGCGCAGGCACTGCACAAATATGCAGACCTGCGCTTGGAAAAGCTTTTTCCGCGCTGACAAAGCACCCAGCCGTAAGTGCCGGTGCTGCGCGTTATTCTCGATCCAAAAAGACGGGGTGATGAGAGTCTATATAGCAACTACACTTTTACTACTCTTATTGACCGTTTCACAAGTCTGCGCATAGGCTGCGCAATTTCATGGTTGTAAAGGAACCAACTTATAAAATTTGAGCTTCAAACTCAATCAATAATGGCAGCTTGCGCCGCCGGTCGGCAGTGGACCCGGCTGTCCGTATGGCCTTAGCCCCGTCTGGGCGGTCCCGAGTAAATTGCTTTGAAAAGACTCTGCAAGGCGGTGTCTCTCAAAATCAACAAAAGAATAACATGATTCGCCCCGTCTGTCAACTAAATTTTTTTGGCAGTCACCCGCCGCGGGTGCGCAGGGCGGCGCTCGGCGCGCAAAATGGAGCGTTTTGTGCAAAAAAACAGATGCCCTTCCCGCCGCAGTATGCTGTAATAAAGGAACATGAATGGAGAAAGAGAGTGTAGGGATGGCACTGCCAATCGCCATCGTAGAGGATCAAGCCCCGGACGCCCAGCGGCTGGAGGAGCTGCTGCAACAGCAGCTGCCCGAAGCCGAGTGCACATGGTTTACCTGCGGGGATAATTTCCTCCGCGCCGCAGCAGAGCCCGGCTTGTACGCCGTGGTGTTTCTGGATATCTGCATGGCGGGCACCAACGGCATCGAGACTGCCCGTCGGCTGCGGCAGGCCGACCCGGAGGTGCTGATCGTATTCGTGACCTTCTCCCCGGAATATGTATGGGATGCCTTTCCGGTGCACCCCTTGCACCGTGTTCGGGTTGAACAGCAATTCTCTTCTGCCCGCCATCGTGCTGGTCTCTGCCGAGACGGTGGTACACAAACACAACGGCAGTCTGCACTTGGAGATCGAGGAGCAAATCTTCCGGGTGAATGTTCTGTTAAATCTGTAACAACCGGCAGGCCAACGTGAAAGCATTCGCAAAAAGCAGCGCCGTCCTTTGCAGAGAAGTTTTTCTGCGAAGGACGGCGCTGTATTATTTATCGGTTTTTTCTGCGGTTTTCTGTGCGGCTTCCAGATCGTCCACCCGCTTTTGCAGGGCGGTGATCTTATCGTCCATTTTCAAAAATGTCCAGACCAGAACAGCCAGCACCAGCGCGGGAGGAACGACCATCCACAGGGACTGCTGACACCAGAGCAACAGCGAATAGCCGCCGAACACAGTAAAAAGAAACACGGCAAACAGGCTTGCAGCCAGTACAGCAAAAAATCCCATACAGAAAGTCTCCTTTCGGTCATTCTTCCGCTTCTTCCTCGTCCGGGTCCAGCTCGATGCTGAACACGGCTTTTTTCAGTTTGCCGCAGCCCTGCGCTTTCAGGCCGGATTTATACGGCTCCCCGGCCAGATACAGGGCAAAACGTCCCTCGCACAGCATTCCGGCAATGCTGGTACCGGCAGTGCCTACGGTGGTGTCGGCGGCTTCATCGGTGGGCTTGGTGGGGGTCAGCTCCGCAAGGCTTACCTCAAACAGCTCGCTGCCGTCCAAGTCGGTCTCCAGCGTGATGTGGTTGTCGTGGCGCTGGAACAGCGCCTTGTCGGAGGTCTGGGGCGTGACGGTGCTCACGGTGACCACTGCCTTGTCCCCGTCAATGCGGGTGCGCCCGGCGGGCAGGGTGGTGATATCCCGTGCCATGATGTACTCGATCACGGTGTCCAGATTGTCGCTTACGCCCAGATAGTTGGGCAGGTTGTTCAGGGTATCGTAGATCATGGAAAAAGTCCTCCGTTTGTGTCGTTTCTGTTACCTGTATGGTATCACAGGTCTGGGGCAGATGCAATATGTGTGCGGGCGGATGTCGCGAGTCGCGCATCTAAAAAAGCCCCGCAGGGGCTTTTTTACCCGCCGGACTATTCGGCGGGTCGATGCTGTTCGAATCCACCCTTGCATCCACTTTTTCAAGGCAGATAAAACAGAAACTCCGGTACCCATTGGATACCGGAGTCCTTGGTGGGCGCGGGTGGATTGCGCGAGTCGCGCATCTAAAAAAGCCCCGCAGGGGCTTTTTTACCCGCCGGACTATTCGGCGGGTCGATGCTGTTCGAATCCACCCTTGCATCCACTTTTTCAAAGCTGATAAAACAGAAACTCCGGTACCCATTGGATACCGGAGTCCTTGGTGGGCGCGGGTGGATTGCGCGAGCCGCGCATCTAAAAAAGCCCCGCAGGGGCTTTTTTCCCCGCCGGACTATTCGGCGGGTCGATGCTGTTCGAATCCACCCTTGTAGCCCCTTTTGCAAGATAGATAAAACAGAAACTCCGGTACCCATTGGGTACCGGAGTTCTTGGTGGGCGCGGGTGGATTCGAACCACCGAAGCTGAAAGCAGCAGATTTACAGTCTGTCCCCATTGGCCACTCGGGAACACGCCCATATTCGTTTTCCACAGCCGCGTGGACTGCCTGTATATGTTACCACCGAAAGCGCGATTTGTCAACCCATAATTTGGGCTGCGCGCAAAAATATATGTGAAAATCATAAAAACCCTCTCGTCCGGGTGCGCTTTGCAGTGTCCGGGCGGGAGGGCTTTTCAGCCTGACGAAAACAGGTCAGGAGAAGATCACTTCTGGTTCTTCATGTAAATATGGTGCGGCAGACCGGCGATATACAGCGGGGTCAGCTCAGCCTGGATCAGCGGACGGGCGTAGTCCAAGAAGTCCTCGGTCATCTGGGTGTGGTTGTTGTTCATCCAGCTCAAGGGAACCTTCTTTTCCAAGTTGGCAACCTCGCTGATGGGATGCAGCTCGGTGGTGCACTGGTAGGGGTTGTTGGAGATGCGCTTCAGAGCCACCATCTGGCCGGTAACACCCTCAAAGGCTGCCTTGGCAGCAGCACCGCCCACCTGATAGGCCTCGGTGATGTCGGTGCGGCTGGTCAGGTGACCGGCGCAGCGCTGCAGGGTGGAAAGCTCGATGCAGCGGGTCTTGGTGTCCAGATTGCGTGCCACCACGTTGGCCAGATACCGTGCGGTACCGGTCAGTGCCTTGTGGCCGAAAGCGTCCAATGCGTGCACGTCGTCAGCCAGCTCGCAAACATAGCGGCCATCCTCCAGCTTTACGCCCTCGGACACGGCAATGACGATGCTGGGCTTCTTTTCCTGCATCACACGCACCTTTTCCACAAAGCGCTCCACGTTGAAGGGAACCTCGGGCAGGCAGATCATGTCCACGCCCTCGCAATCGTCGCTCTTGGCCAGTGCGGCGGCGGCGGTCAGCCAGCCGGCGTTGCGGCCCATGATCTCCACCACGGTAACGTACTTGGTGCCATACACGGTGGCGTCGCGGATGATCTCTTTCATCACAACACCGATGTACTTGGCCGCAGAGCCGTAGCCGGGGGTGTGGTCGGTGACCATCAGGTCGTTGTCGATGGTCTTGGGCACACCCATAAAGCGGATGTCGCTGCCGATGCGCTGGCCGTAGTCAGCCAGCTTGCCGATGGTGTCCATGGAGTCGTTGCCGCCGATGTAGAAGAAGTAGCCGATGTTCAGCTTTTCCAGAATGACGAACAGCTTTTTGTACACCGCCTCGTCATCCCGCCAGTCGGGCAGCTTGTAGCGGCAGCTGCCCAGAAAGCTGGACGGGGTGCGCTTGAGCAGCTCGATGTCCAAGTCATCGGTCAGCAGGGTGGAAAGATCCACCACCCGCTCCTCCAGCAGACCGGCAACACCGTTGCACATACCGTACACGATGTCTGCGCCGCGGTTCTTGCAGCTTTCAAAGACACCCGCCAGACTGGCATTGATGACAGAGGTGGGGCCGCCGGACTGACCGACAATTGCGTTTTTTCCCATGATGATTTCTCCTTTTTTGTTTTTTCTGTTTCGGCTATAAAAACGTGCAGTTGCACGAAAACAGACGCGGAAGGGAAAGGCGGATCACAGACGGATGTGGCGGGGGGTACCGTTCACATAAACAGGGGTCACCTCGTCCAAAATCAGCGGACGGGCGTACTCCTCAAAAGCTTCGGTCACCTGCATCCCGTCCGGGGTGATCCATTCCAGCGGGACCTTCTTTTCCAGATTTGCCACCTGCTGCACATCCACAGACTCGGTGATGCACTGGTACGGGTAGTTGGAGACCCGCTTGAGGGCGATCATGCGGCCGCTCTCACCGGCAAAGGCAGCAGCTGCGGCGGCACCGCCTACGGCGTAAGCCTCGTTCACATCCGTGCGGCTGGCCAAATGGCTGGCGCAGCGCTGCAGGGTGGAGAACTCGATGGCGCGGCTCTTGCACTGCAGCTTGTCGTGGATGAGCTCCGAAAGGTAACGGCTGGTGCCGCTGAGGATGGCCTTGTGACCAAAGGCGTCCAGCTGACCGGCGGTGGAAACCAGATCGCACAGATAAGTGCCGTCTGCGGTCTTTACGCCCTCGCTGGCTGCGATGATAACGTTGGACTTCACCCGCTGCAGCTCGTCCACCCGGGCAAGGAACTTGTCCTGATCAAAGGGAACTTCCGGCAGCAGGATCAGATCGGGACCTTCGCAGTCCTCGCCGCCGGCCAGACAGGCTGCACCGGCCAGCCAGCCTGCGTGGCGGCCCATGATCTCGGCCACCGTCACGCTGCGGATGTTATACACCGAGGAATCACGGATGACTTCCTTCAAGATGGTAGCAATGTACTTTGCGGCAGAGCCGTAGCCGGGGGTGTGGTCGGTAAGGCACAGGTCGTTGTCGATGGTCTTGGGCACACCGATGAACCGCACACTGCTGCCCACACGCTGCCCGTAGCGGGACAGCTTTGCGATGGTATCCATCGAGTCGTTGCCGCCGATGTAGAACACGGCGCAGATGTCGTACTTGTCAAACAGGGTGAACAGCTTGACGAACGGGGTGGCATCGGTGTCCGGGTCGGGCAGCTTGAAGCGGCAGCTGCCCAGATAGCTGGACGGGGTGCGCTTGAGCAGCTCAATGCTCATGCGGTCATCCAGCAGGACATTGAGCTCCAGCAGCTCTTCCTTGAGCAGACCCTCGATGCCGTACTTCATGCCGTACACCTTGTCTGCACCCAGACTGCGGGCGGCTTTGTATACGCCCGCAAGGCTGGAGTTGATCACGGCGGTAGGGCCGCCGCTCTGACCAATGATGATATTCTTGGCCATGGAAACCTCCTTCAGATCATATAAAATGTGTCCGCTGCCGGGCAAACGGCTTTCCGCACCGTCCGGTAAAGTGATCTGTCGGCCCTGCACTGCCAACAGACCGGGACGGCAAAACAGCCATCTGCCGCAACTGACACAAAAATATTTGCAGCTTGTGTATTCGCTTTTTGTAAAATGTGCAAAATAAGCTGCAATCCTATTGTACCCGTTTTGCCTGTTGTATGCAAGACCCAATTGGTTGCACAGGCAAAAAAAATATGATAAAATAGGTGCGCACTCCAAAAATACCGGGCAGAAGTACCTGTCTGTTGGGATAAATGCAGAAAGCTGGACAGAGAATATGGGCATTTCACACGAGTATCATTCGGCACCCCGGCGGCGCACGCGCGGGGGCATCGGCGGCAAGCTGCGGCTGGCGGGAGTCATTGTGGCCATCCTGCTGGTCGCCTATGCGGTAACCGCCATCTTGGAAAAAGGGACTGTGGAGGAAGAAAGCACCCCGCAGACCGGCACGGGCGGCATTGCACAGAACATTCTGGCACCGCTGCCCATGCAGGGCGAAGCGGCTTCCGGCAGCGGCAGCGAGGGTGCAGCCGGTGACAGCAGCACGGCACAGGCGGTGCAGCTGGAGAGTTTCGGCCCTGCCCGGCAGACCGACGGTGCCTATACCATTAAGTCTTACGATGCCAGCGTCATCCGGCAGCCGGCCTGCGGTCAGGTAGACCTGAGCTATTTTTCGGACGCCGCCTTTCTGGGCGACAGCCTGACGGTGGGCTTCTCGGATTATCAAATCAATCTGAGCGGCGCGCTCATCTGCGGCTATACGGGCGTAGGGCCGGACGCCATCGTCAACCGCGCCGCCGTCAAGAGCCCCACCCGCGGTCAGGAGGTGGCGCTGGATGTGCTGGCAGCGGCGCAACCCAAAAAGCTGTATATCCTGCTGGGCACCAACACCCTGACTACCTTGGGTGCCTCTGACCGTTTTCTGGCCTACTACGGCCAGATGCTGGACGAGCTGCGCCAGACACTGGGGGACGACTGCATTATTTATGTACAGTCCATCCCTCCGGTACGGCCTGCGGCAGCGGAAAAGAAGCCGGGGCTTGCCTCGGACGTGCTACGCGGCGTGAACGAGCAGCTGGCACAGCTGGCCGCCAGCAAGGGCTGCGTTTATCTGGACCTGTGGGAGGCGCTGGCTGACGGCGAGGGCAACCTGAAGGAAATGGTCGCCGCACCGGACGGCGTACACCTTTCGGCCGGCAACGGCTACGGCGCATGGGTCACCTATCTGCGCAACCACGCAAAATATTCCGCAAGTAACCCGTGGATCATGGGCAGCGCTTACAGCGCAGAATAAAAAAGCAAAAAGCAGGTGCACCGCCTTTTCAAAAGCCAACGCTTTTGATAAAGATACGGTGCACCTGTTTTTTTGTATTATTTTTTATCTGGCGGGTCATCCAGCCCTTTGAACATCACCATGCCCAGACTTACAAAACTGGCCCCCAGCACAAACCCGACCGTCCCCAGCGACACGCTGAACAAAACGCCCATGGCAACGCCGAACAGGATGCCTGCGATTTGACTTTTCTTCATCTTACTGCTCTGCCTTTCCGTACCATGCAACGGACAGCCGCCACGAGAGAGCATACAGCGCCAGCGCCGCCGCCAGCACTACGACCAGCACCAGCAGCGAACCCTGCGCAGGCAGGAGGCTGTTTAAAGCATTGTCCCCCGAAGAAACGAAATAGCCCATAAAGCTCGCAAGCAGACCGATGCACAGGTAGTACACATACCGGGCTTTCTGGTAGCCAAAGCGGTAGGTCAACGGCAGCAGGATGATGTTGCCCAGCAGGGTCAGCATCGCCACCTGAAGCAGGGTCGCCACGGTGAGCTGAACCGTCACCGTGCCCCAGAGCAGCTGTGCTGCCGCCAGCGCTGCCATGCTCAGCAGCTCCGCCAGCACCATACCACACAGTACGATGAGGTATTTGCCGCCCACGATCTGTCCTTTTGTCACCGGCAGGGCGGCGCTGTAAGCGCTGAACCGGCTGTTCTGGTCGTAAGCCAGCAAGGTCATGGGCGACATTCCCAGCAAAAGCCCGCCGTACAGCATAAAGAAATTAGACCCTTCCTTCATGAAAAACGTTCCCATCAGCATCATAGCCACCGACACCAGAATGATCCATCTGGTGTAGCTCCACATCTGATAGGCATCCTTTAATAGCAGACCTTTCATTGCACGTTCTCCCCTTTCACCATCAGTACAAACAATTCCTCAATGCTTACCGGGGCAAGCTCTGCTCCGGCGGGCATTGCATCCCGGCGCACAAGCGCCTCGGCACCGTAGGGGGTGACCCGCTTGCCGTATACCTGCGTATCCAATGCCGCCAGCTGCGCCGCCGTGCCATGCCACAGGGCATATTCCTCCCGCAGGGCGTCCTTTTCCTCACAGAGCAGCAGCCTGCCCTTGTGCAGGAAGGCGATGGTATCGCACAGCTTTTCCAAGTCGCTGACGATATGGGAAGAGATGAGGATGGAGTGGTTTTCGTCCCGGGCAAAGTCCAGCAGCAGGTCGGTCACCTCGTCCCGCACCACCGGGTCCAGCCCGTTGGTGGCTTCGTCCAACAGCAGCAGCTTCGGGTGGTGCGCCAGCGCCACGGCGATGCACAGCTTCATCTTCATGCCGGTGGAGTAGTCCTTGTACTGCTTTTTGTCCGGCAGGCCGAACTTTTGGCACAGCTCCGCATAGGCGGCAGCGTCCCAGTTGCGGTAGATGCCCGCCATCACCTTGCCCGTCTGCACCGCGTTCAGGCACAGGGGGATGCCCTCGCTGCCCAGCACCACGCCGATTTCCTCCTTGGTGCGGACAGAAACGGTGCGGCTGTCCCTGCCGAGGATGGTCACAGTGCCGCCGTCCCGCTGCACCATGTCCAGAATCAGCCGGATAGTGGTGCTTTTGCCTGCTCCGTTTTCGCCGATCAGGCCGCAGATGGTGCCGCCGGGCAGGGTCAGGTCCAGCGGGCCAAGGGTAAAGTCCTTATAGTGCTTTGTAAGCCCCTGCAGTTCCAGTGCGTTCATATTCAGCCCTCCCATAGAAGTTCCAGCATCTCCCCCAGCTCTTCCCTGCTCAGCCCGCAGGAGGCGGACAGGCGGACAGCCTCGGTAAGATGCGCTTCAATTTTTTTCAGGTTTTCTTCCCGCAGCAGCTCGGTGTTTTTCGGGGCTACAAAAAAGCCCTTTGCCGGTACGGCGTAAAGAAAGCCCTCTTTTTCCAGTTCATCGTAGGCGCGCTTGGTAGTAATGACGCTGATGCGCAGATCCCGTGCCAGCCCCCGGATGGATGGCATGGCCTCGTCCGGCTGCAAAGCCCCGCTGATGATCTGCTGCTTGATCTGATTGTAGATCTGGTCATAGATGGGCGCGCCGCTTTTGTTGTTGATAAACAGTTCCATCGGCTGCTCCTTTGACGCTTGTGTTTTATCTGTATATGCACAGTATATACAGCAGATACAGATTTGTCAAGAGGGTGCGCAAAAAAAATACACCCGCCGCCCAAAACGGACAGCGGGTGCAATTTTTATAGGTTTTACAGTGCCTTGATGGCGGTCTTGATGCGCTCGGCGGCAAGCTTGGTCTTTTCCGCATCGCCGAAAGCAGTCAGGCGGAAGTAGCCCTCGCCGCACTCGCCGAAGCCCACGCCGGGGGTGCCCACAACGCCGCAGTTTTCCAGCAGCCAGTCAAAGAACTCCCAGCTCTTCATGTTGCCGGGGCAGCGCAGCCAGATGTAGGGGCTGTTCTTGCCGCCGCAGTACCACACGCCGCACTCGTCCAGTGCATCGGCGATGACCTTTGCGTTGCGGCGGTAGTAGTCCAGATTAGACTGGATCTCGGCCATGCCGCTCTCGGTGAACACGGCGGCAGCGGCGCGCTGCACCACATAAGGCACACCGTTGAACTTGGTGGTCTGGCGGCGCAGCCACAGCTTATTCAGGTTCATCCCCTCGCGCTCCAGCTCCTTGGGCACGACGGTGTAGCCGCAGCGGGTGCCGGTGAAGCCTGCGATCTTGGAGAAGGAGCAGATCTCCACGGCGCACTCGCGTGCACCCTCGATCTCGAAGATGCTGCGGGCCAGCTCGCCGTCCGAGATGAAGCACTCGTAGGCGGCATCGTACAGGATGATGGCATCATTCTTGCGGGCGTAATCCACCCATGCCTTCAGCTGTGCGCGGGTGTAGGCAGCGCCGGTGGGGTTGTTGGGGCTGCAGATATAGATGATATCTGCCTTCACGCTCTCGTCCGGCATGCCGAGGAAGCCATTTTCCTGCCCGGTGCGGCTGTAAATAATCTTGCGGCCATCAGTGACGTTATCGTCCACATAGGTGGGGTACACGGGATCCGGTACCAGCACGGTGTTGTCCACATCGAACAGACCCAGCAGGTTTGCAAGGTCGCTCTTTGCGCCGTCCGAGATAAAGATCTCGTCCTCGGCAAGCTGGGTGCCGCGGCCGGCGTAGTAGCCCTGAATAGCCTGCTTGAGGAAGGGGTAGCCCTGCTCCGGGCCGTAGCCGTGGAAGCCCTCCTTGGTGCCCATCTCCTCGGCGGCGTCACGCATGGCCTGCACCACGCACTTTGCCAGCGGCTGGGTCACATCGCCGATGCCCAGACGGATGATCTCCTTTTCCGGGTGTGCCTCCTGATACGCAGCCACCTTGTGGGCAATGTCCACGAACAGATAGCTGGCCTTCAGCTCATTGTAATGCTTGTTCATCTTCATGATACTTTCCCTCGCTTCTATATTGTGGAACCCTCTCAGTCATCTCGCATTCGCTCGATGCCAGCTCCCCCCAGAGGGGGAACTTTTTCAAAGGGTCATTTTACACTTCGGTCGTGCCCTCGCACACGGTCTCGGCAGCGCCGGTCATCAGCAGCTGCTTGCCGGGCAGAACCCGGATGGTCAGCTCGCCGCCGCGCAGCTGCACATGGACGTCCTCCCCGGCAGGGCAGACGCCCAGCTCGGTCAGGGCTGCCACAGTGGCGCAGGTTCCGGTGCCGCAGGCCCATGTCTCGCCGCTGCCGCGCTCCCATACACGCATCTTCAGGTGGGTGGCGTCCACTACCTGCACAAACTCGGTGTTGATGCGCTCCGGGAAGTTTTCGTGGTGCTCAAAGCCCGGGCCGATCTGCTCCAGCTTCAGGCTGTCCACATCCGGCACAATGGTCACGCAATGGGGGTTGCCCACGCTGATGCAGGTCACCCGCCACAGGTTCTCTTCCACCTCCAAGGGCAGATCTACCAGCGGCCCTTCGCCCATGTTCACGGCGGGCAGCGCCGCTGCCATGGCGGTGTAGGCCCCCATCTCCACCTGCCACAACCCTTCGCCCATGCGGGCAACGGTCTTTAAGCCGCTGAGGGTGTCGATGGCAAGCTTCGGCTTTGCCGTGCCGTGGGTGTACAGCCACTCGGCCACGCAGCGGATGCCGTTGCCGCACATCTTGCCCTCGCTGCCGTCCGCATTGAAGATGCGCATCATGGCATCTGCCCCGGCAGTGACCGGTGCGCAGATGCAGATAATGCCGTCCGCGCCGATGGAAAAGTGCCGCCGGGACAGCCGCTCTGAAAGCGCTGCGATCTCCTCCGGCACGCCGGAGGTGCGGCAGTCCAGATAGATATAGTCGTTGGCGCAGCCCTGCATTTTGGTGAATGAAAGCTTCATGCTTATCGCTCCTTATAAAAGAGACTGGTCAGTCCCTGTAAACTCATTACTTTATAATGATAAAAAAACCGGCACGAGATGTCAAGGGAAAAAGCAGCTTTCAGACAATTTTCTTCAGTTGCTGCAAAACAGGGCTTGACAATACGCACTGCATGGGATATAAAAAAAGGGAGCGCTTTGTACAGCAGGCAAGGCTGTGCCGAATACCGGAGGTTTTTCCGGGGCACGGCGGGCTGTACGCGTATGCAATACAACTGCAAAAAGGAGACCACAGGAATGGATACTTTTGAAAAAATCCGTGCATTGCTGGCTGAGCAGCTGGACGTTGACCCGGCAAAGATCACGCTGGAAAGCGATATCATGAGCGATTTCGAGGCAGACAGTCTGGATATCGTGGACATGGTGATGACGCTGGAGGACGAGTTTGGCATCGAGGTGCCGGACGACGCGATCGAGTCCCTGCGCACCGTAGGCGATGTGGTAAACTTTGTGGACAGCCACGCGCAGAATTGATTCTTTTAGGCAAAAGCCCCGCCTTTGCAGTGCGGCACACGGCCGTGCAGGCAGACGGGGCTTTATTATGGTTCGTGCGGAACGCACAGCGTTTGGCGCACGGCCTTGGGAGGATATAACAAAATGGCAAAAGACAACAAGAAGCTCGTGCAGGCGATCACCAGTCAGGAAGAAAACTTTGCACAGTGGTACACCGATATCTGCGTAAAGGCAGAGCTGGTGGAGTATTCCAGTGTGAAGGGCTTTATCATCCTGCGCCCCTATGGTCAGGCCATCTGGGAGCTGATCCAGAAGGATCTGGATGCCCGGTTCAAGGCCACCGGCCATGAGAACGTGGCTATGCCGGTGCTGATCCCGGAAAGCCTGCTGCAGAAGGAAGGCGAGCTCGTCAATGGCTTCGCGCCGGAGGTGGCGTGGGTCACGATGGGCGGCTCCGACAAGCTGGAAGAGCGTCTGGCAGTGCGTCCCACCAGCGAGACCATGTTCTGCGACCACTGGTCCCGCGTGCTGCACAGCTACCGCGAGCTTCCCATGAAGTACAACCAGTGGTGCAGCGTGGTGCGCTGGGAAAAGACCACCCGTCCCTTCCTGCGCAGCCGAGAGTTCTGGTGGCAGGAGGGTCACACCATCCACGAGACCGCTGCCGAGGCCGAGGCTGAGACCCAGCAGCAGCTGAACTGCTACGCAGACACCTGCGAGCAGGATCTGGCGATCCCCGTGGTGAAGGGCCGCAAGACCGACAAGGAAAAGTTTGCCGGTGCTGAGGCCACCTACACCATCGAGGCCATGATGAAGGACGGCAAGGCACTGCAGAGCGGCACCAGCCACTACTTTGGCGATAAGTTCAGCAAGGCTTACGACGTTACCTTTACCGGCCGCGACAACCAGCTGCATCATCCGTTCCAGACCAGCTGGGGCGTTTCCACCCGTCTGGTGGGTGCCATCATCATGACCCACGGCGATGACGACGGTCTGATCCTGCCCCCGGCCATTGCCCCCATCCAGGTGGTGGTTGTGCCCATTGCCGCCCACAAGCCCGGCGTCTCTGAGAAGGCTGCCGAACTGGCTGAAAAGATCAGCAAGTACGCCCGCGTGAAGCTGGACGACAGCGACAACGCCCCCGGCTGGAAGTTTGCCCAGTGGGAGATGAAGGGTGTGCCCCTGCGCCTTGAGATCGGCCCCAAGGATCTGGAAAAGAACCAGTGCGTTCTGGTGCGCCGCGACACCCGCGAGAAGGTCTTTGTAAGCTTGGACGAGCTGGAGACCGCCATCCCCGCCCAGCTGGAGGCTCTGCGCAAGGATCTGTACGAGCGTGCGCTGGAAAACCGCGAAAAGCGCACCTGGGCTGCCACCATCATGGACGAGGTGAAGGAGCTGGCAAAAGCCAACACCGGCTACATCAAGACCATGTGGTGCGGCGATCTGGCCTGCGAGATGAAGATGAAGGAAGAGGCCGGACTTTCCAGCCGCTGCATGCCCTTTGAGCAGGAGCAGCTCAGTGATGTGTGCCCCTGCTGCGGTAAGCCCGCTAAGGCTATGGTCTACTGGGGCGTTGCTTACTAAGCATCTGTTTTTCTGACCCGATACAAAACCCCCAGAGCGCTTTTGTGCTCCGGGGGTTTTACTTGTCATTTGTCAAATTATATGTTATTATAAAATTGTTGCTTCGGCAGCAAGGCACTGCACATAACGGCAGGCGGTTCGGCCCCACTTCCGAAAGGAGGTGAAGCTTATGCCAATTACTTTGACGTTCCATATCTTCGGATTGGTATTTACCATCAAGGTAAAAAGCGAGAACCGCCACCCTGGCCGGTGACGGTTCTTAGCTTCTAAGACGGTTCATCAAAAGGGCTGACCGCTTGTCGCAGTGCCTTTTCTATTTACAGTATACCCACTTTTGAGGTTTCTGTCAAGAGCACGCCGTTTCGTTTCTGCGTGCTTTTTTATTACCGGTCAAAGGTGGTGCTAAGGGTGGTCTGCCAGCTTTCGCCGGGGGCAAGGCAGGCGGCTGCGGCGCGCTGCTCCCAGTCCTTCGGGTCGGTAACGGCTGCAGGCAGACTGTGCCACGGCTCGATGCACACAAACCGTACCGGCTTTGCGGGAGCCGACCAGATGAGCGAATAGGGGTAGCCCTCCACCTTGCAGGTGATATTGCGGCCGGTATCCTTCTCGCAGATGCCGATGGTGCCGGTGCGCAGGCCTGCCATGCAGAAGCTGTCGTTGGCAAACAGGTCATCGGTCAGCGGGATGGCCTGCTGATTCTTCCACTGGTAATAGCTCTTGCCGCTCAGCAGCCCGTTGGGGCGGGCATCGAGGATGACCGGGCTTTCCGGCTGGTCAAAGCGGAACTCGTAGTCGGTGGTGGTATGCTTATCGTCGAACGGCACGTTGAACGCCGGGTGGAAGCCGATGCCGAAGCGCAGCTCCTCCGTGCCGGGGTTCGTCACCTGCAGGGTATGGTGCACGGTCTTGCCCTCCAGACGGAAGGTGCTGGTGAGCACAAAGTCATAGGGGAAGCGCTCTGCCTTGATGGCATAGTCTGCCCGCAGCTCCAGCTGGATGGTGTCCCCTTCTGCCCGCAGCAGGATGTGCTCCAGATCCCGGGCAAAGCCGTGCTGACCGCCCTTCCATGTTTTGCCCTTGGCGGTAAAGGTGCCGTCCACCAGCTTGCCCGTCCACGGGAACAAAATGGGCGCGTGGCGCTTCCAGATGGCGGGGTCGGCCTGCCAGAGCAGTTCTTCGCCTGCGGCGTTTTTCAGGCTGACAGCCTCTGCACCGTGGGTATCCACGGTCAGGGTCAGGAATTCGTTGTGAATGGTTGCCTGCATTTTCAGTATCTCCTTTGTCCTTCTTATTTTCCGGGGCCTGCTGTTTCCAGTATACTCCCCTGTGCACCAAAAATAAAGCCCCAGTCCGCCCGGTTTCAGCAGGGCTGCGCCAGCGGCAGGGTGACGGCAAAGGTAGTGCCGTTTTCGCTGCTGCGCTCCACGGTCGCACTGCCGCCGTGCAGTACGGCGATCTCCCGCACAAGGGCAAGGCCAAGCCCCACGCCGCCCATCTCCCGACTGCGGGATTTATCCACCCGGAAAAAGGGCTGGAAGATGCTCTCCCGGCAGTCTGCGGGGATGCCGGGGCCGGTATCTGCAACGCGCAGCACAGCATTCTGCTTTTCCTTCCGCAGGGTGACACGCACCGCGCCGCCGGGGCGGTTATATTTGATGCCGTTTTCCACCAGATTGAACACCAGCCGGTAGATCAGCGCATCGCTGCCCACCATGCCAAGCTCCTCGCAGTCCTGCTGCAAGGTGATGCCATTTTTCTGGGCAAGAGGGGTCAAATCGGTCAAGATCTCCTCCACCAACGGTGCAAGGGAGATCTGGTCGGTGCGGGAGACCGATTGCAGATTGCTCATTTCCAGCAGCGTGCGCACAAGGGCGGTCAGGCGGTCCAGCTGCTCCCGCAGGGAGTGCTCGTCCTCTACCACCAAAAGGCGCATTTTATTTTCCACCCTTCCCATAAAAATTGCGTTTTTTTCATTATAACAGATTATAGCAGACGGTATTAAGATTCGTGTTAAGATTTTCTTAGCAGAAATTTTATCTCCCATAGTGTATACTGGTGTCATCAAACAACAGGAGGCTATGATGTTCATGACAAAAAAACAGGCGCAGCTGCTTTTGCTGGCTGCCGGGGTACTGATGCTGCTGTTCGGCTTATGGCGGGGCGAGGCAGACACCGTATTTTCAAAGGCCATCCGGCTGTGTATGGAGTGTGTGGGTATTGGATAAGAAAAAACTAAATCCCCTTGCCCGGTTCCGGGGCTTTATACAGGCCGGGGCGACCCTTTTGACCAATATCCACCTGCCCAACTTTGCCAAAGGGACGCTGTATCAGGGCGGTGGAAAATACGTCTGCGTACCGGGGCTGAACTGCTATTCCTGCCCGGGCGCTGCGGCTGCCTGCCCGGTGGGAGCATCCCAAGCGGTGGTGGGCTCTTCCAAGTTCCGCTTCTCCTACTACATCACCGGCATCCTCATCCTTTTCGGGGTGCTGCTGGGACGGTTCATCTGCGGCTTTCTCTGCCCGTTTGGCTGGTTTCAGGAGCTTTTGCACAAGATTCCCTCTCCCAAGCTTTCCACCAAGAAACTGAAGCCGCTGCGCTATTTAAAGTATGCCGTTCTGCTGGTCATGGTGGTGCTGCTGCCCCTGCTGGCGGTCAATGAGTTGGGCATGGGCGACCCGTTCTTCTGCAAGTATCTCTGCCCGCAGGGCGTGCTGGAAGGTGCCCTTCCCCTCTCTTTGACCAATGCGGGCATCCGCGCCGCGCTGGGCAAGCTGTTCACATGGAAAGCCTGCATTCTGCTGGCAGTCATTGTGGGCAGTGTAATGTTCTACCGCCCCTTCTGCAAGTGGCTGTGCCCGCTGGGCGCGTTCTATGCACTGCTGAACAAGGTCTCACTGTTCCAGATGCGCGTAGACACCCACAAATGCGTCTCCTGCGGTGCCTGTGCAAAGTCCTGCAAGATGGACGTAGACATTACCAAGACCCCCAGCCACGCCGAATGTATCCGCTGCGGGATGTGTATGAAAGCATGCCCAACGGACGCCATCCAGTACAAGTTCGGGCTGGGAGACCAATCAAACACTGAAACAACAAAGGAGTAAAACCATGAAGCTTAACCGTGTAACCGCACTTTTGCTCAGCCTCGCGCTGGCTTTCAGCCTTGCCGCCTGCGGGCAGGGTGCATCCTCTGCATCTACTGCATCTTCCGCTTCCTCTGCGGCAGCGGAAAGCAAGACCGAGGAGCAGTTGCTGGCCGAGGAAAACGAGATCCTTTCCGCAAACGATGCTCTGTGGGAGAAGGTGTTCGCTTCCATGGACAAAAACATGACCGAGGCCACCCTCAGCACGAACTACGGCGATTTTCTGCTCAGCGCCGTGGAAAAGGCAAAGGACCAGTTCTCGGCCGAGGAGTACAAGACCCTGACCGCCGATGCGGAAAAGATTCGTGCCATCGAGGAGCAGATCGCCGCCCTTGCCCCCGCAGAGGATGCCGCTTCCGGCGCTGCCGCACAGGGCACTGCCTTCCCCCAGTTTGAGGGCAGCGATTTAGAGGGCAACCCGGTGGACAACAGCCTGTTTGCGGGCAATGCCTTTACGGTGGTGAACTTCTGGTTCAACGGCTGCAAGCCCTGCGTGGAGGAACTGGACGACCTGAACGCCCTGAACGAGAAGGTCAAGGCACAGGGCGGCGAGGTGGTCGGCATCAACACCGAGACGCTGGACGGCAATCAGCAGGGCATTGAAGCCGCCAAAAAGCTGCTGGCTGCAAAGGGCGCAAGCTACCGCAACATCTACTTTGCTTCCGGCAGCGAGGCCGGTAAGTTCGCGCTGAACATGATGGCCTTCCCTACCACCTACGTTTTTGACCGGGACGGCAACGTTGTGGGGCAGCCCCTGCTGGGCGGCATCGACAAGGAAGAGAACCTTGCCGCCCTGCAAAAAAACATTGACGCCGCCCTTGCCAAGGACAGCACCAAATAAGCTATTCTCCCCTGCCGCCTACGGGCGGCTTTTTTTGTTTGCTGCGGGCATTGCCATGCACGCCCGGGCACCGGACGGAATACGCTGGGGCAGAAGCATACTTTTACCAGCAAAGGAGCGTATCTCCATGAAAAACACCGGAACTCTCCGCATCCAGACCTTTGCGGCACGCCAGTCTGCCCCCGTGGAAGGGGTGACCGTTACAGTGCAGGGGGACGGCTTTACCCTGCACCGCATCACCGACGAGACCGGCACCGCTGCCGACATCTCCATTGAAGCCCCCTCCTGTGCGCTGTCCCTGCAGGAGGACAACACTATCCGGCCCTATGCCGTTGTGGACCTGACTGCCACAAAGGCAGGCTTCCGCACCGTGCGCATTCAGGGTGTGCAGATCTTTGCCGGGCAGGTCACACTGGCCCAGCCGGAGATGATCCCTGAGACCGAAGAGGGTCTCTACGTGGCAAACCCGCCCGTAGTCATCCCGGAGCATTCACTGTTCACCGGCGACGGCGGCAGCGGCCCGGACCCCATGGAGAACTGCATGCCCCGGGTGCTGAGCCGGGTCATCATCCCCAAGAACATCACGGTGCATCTGGGCAAGCCTGCAGCCTCCGCACGGAACGTGACCGTCTCCTTCCGGGATTATATCGCCAATGTGGCGTCCAGCGAAGTGTATCCCACATGGCCGGAGCAGGCCCTGCGGGCCAACATCCACTGTCAGATCTCGCTGGCGCTCAACCGCATCTACACCGAGTGGTATCCCAGCAAGGGCTATACCTTCAACATCACCAACTCCACCAGCTATGACCAGTATTACGTCCACGGACGCACGGTGTTCGACGTGATGGTGCGCATCACCAACGATATCTTCAACACCTATCTCCGCAAGACCGGCACCGTGAACCCCTACTACTCCGAGTACTGCGACGGTAAATCGGTCACCTGCCCAGGTCTCAAGCAGTGGGGCACCGTGACGCTGGCCAATCAGGGCCGTAACGCCTTGCAGATCCTGAAGTATTACTACGGCAACGACATTGAGATCATCCGCACCTCGAACATTCAGTCTATTCCCCAGAGCTACCCCGGTTCGCCCATCCGGCAGGGCGACAGCGGCACGGCAGTGTTCACCCTGCAGCGCCAGCTGAACCGCATCACCAAGGACTATCCTTTCCTCGGCCTGCTGACTGTGGACGGCGTGTTCGGGGCCAAGATGGCCGCCACGGTGCGGGCGTTTCAGAAGCAGTTCAACCTGACCGCCGACGGCGTAGTGGGGCGGCAGACATGGTACAAGATCAGCTACATCTATGTATCGGTAAAGGACCTCGCCGAACTGACCAGCGAGGGCGAGGTGTCCAGCGGCACTCTCTCGGACGGCACATGGAACGGCACGGTGCTGAGCACCGGCTCTTCCGGCAGCGCGGTGGAGCAGGTACAGTTCTGGCTGAACACGCTGGCGCAGTACGATAGCGCCATTCCCGCCGTAAAGGTGGACGGCGTATACGGCACTGCCACCGCCAATGCGGTGCGCGCCTTCCAGCGCAAATACGGCCTGACCGTGGACGGCGTGGTGGGCCGTGACACATGGACCGAGCTGTACGACCAGTTCCGCAGCATCCAGTCCGACAACGGCACCCCCAATGCCTACCCCGGCACCGCCCTGCGGGAGGGTGCAAGCGGACAGAATGTGCGGCTGGTGCAGTTCTGGCTCAAGATCGCGCGCACGGTGTACTCGAACCTGAACAACATCACGGTGGACGGCAAGTTCGGCAGTGCCACCACAGCGGCAGTCAAACGGTTCCAGACCTACTTTGGCCTGACCAGCGACGGTGTGGTGGGCCGCACGACATGGAACAAGCTATACGAGGTGTACAACGACATCGCCAACAAGCTGCTGTCGTCCAGCCTGCGCCCCGGCGAGTACCCGGGCGTGCTGCGCAAGGGCTCTTCCGGCACAGCGGTGCGGGAGCTGCAGTTCTACCTCTACCTCATGAGCGCCTACGAGAGCAGCATCCCGGCCATTGGCATCGACGGACAGTTCGGTGCTTCCACCGAAGCTGCCGTGCGGGCCTACCAGCGCTTTGCGGGGCTGACTGTAGATGGCATCGTGGGACGTACCACATGGAACAGCCTGTACGACAAGGCGTCCACTCTGCGGACATCCGGGCCGGTGGTCACCCTGAAACGCCTGCCCTACCCCGGCACCCCGCTCACAGTGGGGTCTTCCGGCAGTGCAGTGCTCTACTACAGCCTGCTTTTGCAGCGCATTGCTTACTACTTTACCAGTGTGGAGAACCCGCCCCTCTCCGACCAGTACACCGACGAGACTGCCGCCGCCACCCGCAGTGCCCAGCAGCTATTAGGGCTGGAGCAGACCGGCATTGCCGATGCCGACACATGGACGGCGGTGGAAGCGCTGAGTTTGCAGCTGGCCGCCCATGCCCCGAACCCCGACCGGGATACCCCGCCCAGCACCGCTTATCCGGGGCGCGCCATCGCCGAGGGCAGCGCCGGGCAGGAGGTGGGACAGGTGGAGCGCTGGCTCAACCGCCGGGCACAGCTTTCCTGCGGTGAGGACTATGTAGCCGACAATAACCGCTTTGGCGCGGCAGATGCCGCCGCCGTACGGGCTGTCCAGCAGCAGGCGGGGCTGCACCCGGTAAACGGCATCGTGTACCGGGAAACATGGCACGCTTTGCAAGCCCAGTGCTCCGACCCCTGCGGCTGTGAGAAGGAGGAATGAGGGATGGCACGCCTTTTGATCTATGACGCCTACGAAAACAAGGTGTACACCTATGCAAACCTGAACGAGAACGACCCTATGCCTTACAGCACCCTGACCACCCTGCGGCTGCGGGAGTTCCGGGGCAAATCGGCCAGCCCTACCCTGTGGACCACCATTGCCGCCATGGAAGCGTGGAACCTGACCCGCCGCAAATACGGCAGGGGCATCCCAGTGGGGTACGCCTTCCGCCGCATCTGGGAGGGCGGCCACGGCACCCGCAGCCAGCACTACGCGGGGGTAGCGTTTGATGTGGGGCAAAGCCTTGAGCAACGCCAGCGCACCGCCATTTACAACGCTGCCCGCGCTAGTGGCGCGTGGGGCTATGTGGAGCCGTTGAGCCAGACCCCCACATGGGTGCACTTTGACCGCCGCTACGGCACCCCGGCCTGCAGCGGCACCACCGCCGGTTACCCCACCCTGCGCCGGGGCAGCCGGGGCTGCTATGTCATGATCTTGCAGGACGCGCTTTCCACCCTTGGCTACCAGACCGGCAGCCGCATCGATGGCATCTTTGGTGCCCGCACCGAGCAGGCGCTGCGCGGCTATCAGAAACGCACCAGCCTGCGGGTGGACGGCGTGTGCGGCTGCAACAGCTGGAAAAAGATCTCCACCGCCGTCATCGGCATCGGACGCACCAAAACCACCATTGACTAGCGTTTGCCCCATACAGAAAAAGCGGCCGCACAAAACCATGTGCGGTCGCTCTTTTTTCACTAATACGCTGTTTTCATGCTGCACTAATTTCTTGGCTTGCGATAGTACAGCGCCCTGCCAAAATCAAGGGTTGACGATATTCTCGCCCTTGCCTGCCAGAAAGCTGCGCAGGTTGCCAGTGGTGATATCCATCAGCCGCTGCAGCGCCTCCTTTGTGGTCCACGCGATATGCGGGGTAAGCACCGCGCCCGGCAGACTGCGCAGCCGGCTTTGGGGCGGCAGCGGCTCGGCAGCAAAGGCATCGGCGCCGTAAAAGGCAAGCTTTCCGCTTTCCAGCGCATCGGCTACGGCTTCCTCGTCCACCAGTGCGCCCCGGGCGGTGTTCAGCAGAATGGCACCGGGCTTCATTTTGGCAAGGGCTTCCCGGCTCATCAGCCCGCGGGTTGCCGGGGTTGCCGGGCAGTGCAGGCTAAGCACATCGCTGCGGGCAAGCAGCGTGTCAAAGTCCACGAACTCCACCCCATCGGCGGCGTATTCCGGGCGCACCGTGCGGGTGCACACCAGCACCTCCATGCCAAAGGCCTTTGCAATGCGGGCGGTCTGGCGGCCGATGCTGCCGTAGCCGTAGACGCCAAAGGTCTTGCCCAGCAGCTCCACCTGCGGCAGCAGACCATACTCTGCCGGGATGCCCAGCTGCCAGTACCCGGCCTTTACCGCCCGGTCGTACCGCTGGGCGCACTGGCAGATGGCCAGCAGCAGGCTGAAGGTCATCTGCGCCACGCTGTAAGTAGAATAGCCCGGCACGTTGGCCACTGCCACCCCATGGCGGCGGCAGGCTTCAAGGTCGATATTATCCGTGCCGGTGGCGATGATGCCCACCCATTTAAGGTTCGGACACTGTGCCAGCACCGCTTCGTCAATGCGGCACTTGTTGATGAGCACCAGCTCTGCATCCCCGATGCGGGGTGCAATGTCGGCGTAGTCCGTGCGCACATAGCTGGTGGTGTCCGGCACCAGTGCCTTCACCCCGGACCAGTCCAAATCCCCTTCTTCCATCACATAGCTTTCCAGAATCACTGCCTTCATAGCTTTCTCATTCCCTCTCTGTTTTACGTTATTCCGTTTCCTTCAGCGGATAAAGTGCCAGCGCAAGACTGCCGCCGTAGGGGCGGCTGTCCAGCGCGGCATAGCCCTTTGCCAGCAGCAGCGCCAGCTGCACCCGATCTTCCAGCGGCACCCACACCGGCGCGGTGCGGGCGGGCACACAGCCGGTGCGCAGCAAAAAGCAGGGCGCAAGGCTTTCCAGCGGGCGCAGCGCCCGCAGCCCGAAGCCCTGCCGGAAATACAGCGGCAACAGCGCCGCCGCCGTTTCGGTGCACTCTACCACCGCCCATGCCGTGCCCTTGCGGCGCAGCCGGTCTGCCCGAGCTGCGGCAATTTCCACCAGCCGGGCGGGCAGTTCCTCGCCGGTATTTACCGGCGGGGTGAGCAGGCAGCCGCCCTCCAGCTGCCTGCGTCCCAGCCAGCTGCGCAGTGCCGCTGCGGCGGCGGTATCGGCGGTAAGGGGCAGCACCAGCAGCGCCGCCCCAGATGTGCCCCACGCCTCGCCTGCGGTCAGCATCCGCAGCACCTCGGAGCAGGGACGGTAAAACCCCGCCCCGCCGCAGCGCACCAATGTAAAAAATTCTTCGGCGGAAAGCCGCCGTACCTGCCGCTGACGCGGCGGGTCGCATACCTGGATCATTTGCAGTTCCTCCGTTCTGTTGTTCTTTCCATCAGCATACGGAAAACTGCGTGCGAACCGGCGCGAAGCAGCGCGCCTTACAGCGCAAAAATCAGTCCAGCGAAACGTCCTCGCTCAGCACCTGCCCGATGGGCTTTGCAATGCACAGGTCGGCAGAGGCATCCGCCCCGGTGGGCTGCATATTGATGACCACCAAGTTGTCACCCCGGAAGTAGCGGATGAGCCCGGCGGCAGGGTACACCACCAGACTGGTACCGCCGATGATAAGGGTATCGGCATGGCGGATGGCATCCACTGCGCCGGACAGCACCTCCTCGTCCAAGCCCTCCTCATAAAGCACCACGTCCGGCTTTACGATGCCGCCGCACTCGGTACAGCGGGGCACGCCGGTGCTGTTTGCGATGAAATCCACATCGTAGAACTTGCCGCAGCGGGTGCAGTAGTTGCGCAGAGTGCTGCCGTGCAGCTCGTACACGGTTTTGCTGCCTGCCGCCTGATGCAGACCGTCGATGTTCTGGGTGACCACCGCCCGCAGCTTGCCCTGCTGCTCCAGCTTTGCCAGCCGCAGATGGGCGGCGTTGGGCTTTGCCCCCTTTATGATCAGCTTATCGCGGTAAAAACGGTAAAATTCTTCCGGGTTTTCCTCCCAGAAGGTATGGCTGAGGATGGTTTCGGGCGGGTAGTCGTATTTCTGGTGGTACAGCCCGTCCACGCTGCGGAAATCCGGGATGCCGCTCTCCGTAGAAACGCCCGCGCCGCCGAAAAAGACGATGCTGCTGCTTTTTGCAATAATGTCTTCCAGTGCCTTGACCATAGTTGAAACGCCCCTTTCCTCACGGAAGCTTTTATGTTAAGATAGTACCAGTATAGCACATTCTTACAGGAAAGGAAGAGGCCGGTTTTGAACGTCTGGTACATCAACAGCATCCTTGGAGCCATCTGTTTAGAGGAGGAGAACGATGCGCTGTGCGGGGTACATTTTTGCCCGGACGGTGCGCCGGAGCTGGAGCCGCTGCCCCGCAGGGTGGTGGAGACCCCCCTGTTACAAGAAGCCGAGGAGCAGCTGAACGAATATTTTGCCGGGGTGCGCCGGGAGTTCGATCTGCCGCTGGCGGCAAAGGGCACGCCCTTTCAGCAGGCGGTATGGGCGCAGCTGCGCAAGATTCCCTACGGGGAGGTGCGCACCTACGGACAACTGGCGGCGGCGCTGGGCAAACCCAAGGCAAGCCGCGCCGTAGGCAGCGCCTGCCACCGCAACCCACTTTGCATCGTGGTGCCGTGTCACCGGGTCATTGGCGCAGACGGCAGCCTGACCGGTTACGCCGAAGGGCTGGATATCAAGGAATATCTGCTGGAATTGGAGCGATCTTAAGCAATTTATTATAGGATAACAGCACGCCTGCGGGCGTTCTGTTACCCCATTTTCAAACCTATAAAAATCGAAAAGGCTACTGCGCATCGTTTGCACAGCAGCCTTTGGTGTTTTATGCAGTTTTAAAAGCCCGTGGGCGGGACGTAATAGCTTGGGATAGACCCACTTCTGGGCGTAGCTGCGGCCTGCTGGCGCAGCGCCGAACGGGTAACCTCTGCCCAGGAATACTGGGTCATATACTCGCCCCGGTAGGAGTTGAACGCCGAGCGGTCTCCCCGCAGGAAGTTATAATAATCGCAGTCCACCTTGCTGGTATCCAGCGCCAAGGTGCTGCGGCCGCGTATCAGCAGTCCGTTGACCCCTGCATCCTCCAGCGTATGGCTGAGGTCAAAGATCAAGTTGCGCAGGTGGCTGTGCAGCGAAGCAGTATCGGGCTTATCCTCCCACAGAACAGCCAGCATCTCGCCGTTGGTGCAGGTGGCACCGTTGCGGTCCACGAGGTAAGCCAGCAGCTCCTTGCTCTTGCTGCGCTTGAAGGAGAGCGGACGCCCGCCCACAAAGATCTCGAAGTTGCCGAAGCACTGGATCTTGATGCCCACAGGTGCCGTTTCCGGCGGGTAGCGCAGGTTTTCCAGCACATTGCGCACATCGGCCTCGTTGGCAGGCTTGAGCAGAAAGCCGCTGACGAAGATCTGCAATGCTTCCAGCGCATATTCCGGGTGCTCGGTGACCACGATGATATTGCAGCGGGGCTGCAATTTCTGGATCATACGGGCAAGGGCAAGGCCGTTCATGCCCGGCATTTCCAGGTTCAAAAAGGCAGCATCCATCGGACCCTGCCGCATCCACGTCAGGGCGTCGTCAGTCGTCATAGCGCTGATATAATCACAGTCCGGTGCCACCCGGCACAGGATACGGATCAGCGAATTGATCGCAAGCTGACCGTCATCCACAACCAGTATTTTCATAGCTTCACCCCCTGTCTGCTTACGCAAAACAATTCCCCACTATTAGTTTAGCACGCCGCAAACTTTTAGGCAAGTTATTTTCTGGAAAAATCCAAAAAGGAAACGTTTTCGCCCAGATATTTGTCCATCTTCTCCTGTCTCTTCAAGACATTTCCGCAGCTTCGGTCGCCTTTTTCGACGAAATACCGGAGCATTGCGCAGCCAACTGATATATCAAGCTGTTATTTATTTGTTCCCTCTTTCTGCCGGAAAGTGCGGCTTTTCCCCAACAAACAAAAGGCTGCCGCACTTGTCTTGTGCAGCAGCCATATTGAATAATTTGCGTTTGTCGCGCTCTGCGGAGCGCTCCAGACGCTTTTTTCACGGGTGCTTCAATGGAGATCCAGTTCCGGCGGGACGTCCAGCTGGTCGGAGACATATTTCCCGTTCTTTTTGCGCTGACGCACGCACTCGGTAAGCAGATATTCGATCTGCCCGTTCACCGAGCGGAAGTCATCCTCTGCCCAAGCGGCAAGGGCATCATAGAGCTTAGCGTTCAGGCGCAGGGGCACCTGTTTTTTCGGCTCGGCCATCAGTACAGGCTGCCGCTGTTCACGATGGGCTGGGCATCCCGGTTGCCGCACAGCACCACCAGCAGATTGGACACCATTGCCGCCTTGCGTTCATCGTCCAGCTCCACTACCTTGTTCTCGTTCAGACGATCCAGCGCCATTTCCACCATGCCCACAGCGCCGTCCACGATCATCTTGCGGGCGTCAATGATGGCACTGGCCTGCTGGCGCTGCAGCATGACCGCTGCAATTTCCGGCGCATAGGCCAGATAGGTAATGCGTGCTTCCACCACCTCGATGCCGGCCTCGGCCACGTTCTTCTGGATCTCGTCCCGGATGCGGGCAGCCACCACCTCAGAGGAGCCGCGCAGGCTACCCTCGTCGGCCACGCCGTCGCCGGTGGTGTCCACGTTGGGGGCAACATCGTAGGGGTACACCCGCACCACGTTGCGCAGGGCGCTGTCGCACTGCAGGGAGAGATATTCCTTGTAGTTATCCACGTTGAACACGGCCTTGGCGGTATCGGTAACGCGCCAGATGACCGCAATGCCGATCTCCACCGGGTTACCCAGACAATCGTTGATCTTCTGGCGGGAGTTGTTCAGGGTCATCATCTTGAGGGAGATTTTTTTGCTCATGGACTCGGCGCTCATCTGAGCATTCTGGCCATTATTGCCAAACAGCGCAGCCACGCTGTTTTCCTTACTGTTCACGTCTCCGCTCTGGCTCAGGCGGGTACCGGCGGCGGGGTTGACGGCAGTGCAGAAGGGGTTCACCCAGTAAAAGCCCTGTCCCTTCAGCGTGCCGATGTAATCACCAAACAGGGTGAGCACCAGCGCCTCCTGCGGCTTTAGCACCTTGAGGCCGCAGAACAGGAAGATGCCTGCGATCCAATACGCAATGGACAAAATCAGCAGCGGAATGCCCAGAAACAGCCGGTGCGGCCGATCTGCATTGAGCAGCGTGATGCAGAAAATGAACAGGGCAATAGATACCACATAGCCCAGCAAGGTGAGCAGCAGCATGGCCATACCGTTTTTGCGGGTATTCAAAATTTTCTCTTCCATAACAAGTCCCTCCTTATCAGGGTCGGAAGCATTTCTTTCTGATATCAAAATCATATCACTTTAAACAAAGTCTGTCAAGTACTTCCAACAAAAATCCCCGCCTGCCCGGACACTGCGGGCAAAGCGAGGTAAAGGTTATGGGTGCGCCGGACGGACAGAGTTTCAGGCGTCTGCCTGCTCTTCTCCCCCAATCAGCACCACGGCAACATCATTGACATTGGTACCGGTAGCGCCTGTGATAATAAGCCCATTCACTGCCTGCAAGGCGTGGTAGGCATCGTTGTTTTGCAGGGTATCGAACAGGTTCCGGCCCGCCGCAGCCAGTGCCGCAGCGGTGTCGCCGTCCGCATAGCCACCGGCGGCATCGGTGGGGCCATCGGTGCCGTCACTGCCCACCGAGAACACCGCCGCGTTTTGTCCGTCCAGTGCCGGGGCTGCGGCCAGCGCCAGCTCCTGATTGCGTCCGCCCAGCCCTTTGCCGGTCAGGTGCACCACCGTTTCGCCGCCCGCGATAAAGGCCAGCTTTTTCCCCTGCCCCGCATGGCTGCGGGCGATGGCACCCAGAAAGCTGCCTGCCTCCCGCGCCTCGCAGCAGAGCCGGTCGGTGAGGAGGATGGGCGCATAGCCCAGCTTCCGGCAGGCTTTGGCGGCGGCAGCGCACAGCTCCCGGACGCTGCCGGTGATATGGGTGGTCACGTTATCAAGAGCTTCCGGCGTTTCCTGCGCCAGCAGCGCCTTTGCCTGCGCCGATAAGCGGAGCTGATATTTTTCCGCAACGGCAAGCGCCTGCGCGCAGGTGGAGCCATCCGGCACCGCCGGGCCGCTGGCGATCATATCCAGCGGGTCGCCCAGAATATCGCTGAGCACGATGCTGAACACCCTTGCGGGCGCGCAGTGCTGTGCGAACCGACCGCCCTTGACTGCGGACAGCCGCTTGCGGATGGTGTTCATCTCCACGATATCCGCTCCGCTGGCAAGGAGCTGGTTGGTGATGTCCTGCAATTCCCCGCCGGGGACAAGCGGCTTCTCAAACAGGGCACTGCCGCCGCCGGAAAGCAGAAACAGCACCGTGTCCTCTGCGGTCAGCCCCTGCACCAGCGCTAAAGCTTTTTCGGTGGCTACAAAGCCGTTGGCATCCGGCACGGGATGGCCCGCCTCGTAGCAATATACGCCGGGAATCTCGCCCTTCACATGGCCGTACTTGGTCACCACAACGCCGCCGTCCACATGCCCCAATGTCTGCACGGCGGCGTGCGCCATCTGCCATGCGGCCTTGCCCGCCGCCACCAGCAGCACCCTGCCGCCTCCGGGCTGAAAGTTTTCCAGCGCGCGGCACACGGCCTTATCCGGCAGCACCGCCTGAATGCTGGAATGGATGATTTCATCCGCATCCCGCCGCAATGTGGTATTCATACTATGACCCTCCTTACAGGATTCGCCTGAACTCTGCGGCAAATTCCATCAGCAGCCGCAAGGTTCGGTTATTTTTTGATAAATGCAAGTCTGTTTTCCGCAGAAAACAAATAATCCGAACCCATCTCCTATCGGAAACAAGTTCGGATTATTTTCGTTTGGTCCGAGTGGCGAGAATCGAACTCACGGCCTCTTGAACCCCATTCAAGCGCGCTACCAAAACTGCGCTACACCCGGATATCTGTTTGCGTTTGTCGCTTACAGCTTGATTAGTATACCCAATTTTGCCCGTTTTGTCAAGCGCTTTTCCCAAATTTCTGATGCAGTTTTTACATTTTACTGTCCCGCTTTTGCCTGCGGAAAGGATGCGCGAAAAAGCGTTATTTTTAGAAATTGCTATATGCTTCTTGCTCGTCATCCTCGCAGATCGGGGTGGTGTCGTCCGGCGGTGCGCCAAACTCCACCGTGGCAAAGGCCAGCGCGAACACGCCGTCTGCCCCGGCATGGAGCAGCGCCTGCGCGCAGGCGGCAGCCGTTGTGCCGGTGGTGATGACGTCATCCACCAACAGGATGCGCTTACCCTCCACCAGCTGCGGCTGTGCCGCCCGGAAAGCGCCTGCTACGTTGGCCATGCGCTGCTCCAGCGGCAGACCGGCCTGATGCCGTTTTGCCCGGGTGCGCTCCAGTGCCTGCGGTGCCAGCGGCACCTCCATGGCTTTTGCCAGTGGCAGCGCCATCAGTTCCGGCACGTTGTAGCCGCGCCTTGTGCCGGAAGCCGGCACCGGCACGATCAAATCGTACCCGATGGCTGCCCACGGCACCGGCTGCGGGAGCAGCTCACCGTACTGCACGGTCAGTTCCCCGCCAAAGGCCAGCTGCACCAGACGGTTGCCCATCTCCACAGCCCGCCACGGCTTGCCCTGATACTTTGCGTTCAGGATGCCGCGCCGCACACAGCCGCTGTAACGATAGGGCGCAGCCGCACCGGTCAGATTGCCAATATAGTGCTGCGCCGGGTCCAGCCGGATGCCCGGCTTGCGGCGCAGCGTTTCCAGCTGCTCTGCGCAGTCCGGGCAATCCCGTACGTCTCCCAGCACCCGGCCGCAGAAGGGGCACTCGCGTGGGTAAAGCAGCTGCCGTACCGCCCGCAGCGCCCTGCGCCGGGGATCATAGTAGTCCATCAGTCCTTTTTGACCGCCACGATCACCCGCACGCGCTTGCCTGCTGCGCAGCCAAAGTTATCGTACCAGCCGGTCAGGTAGTAGCCCTCGGAGTTCACCTCAGAGAGCTTGGTGGCGTAGTATTGGCCCTTGTACCACAGGTACACCTGCATATCGTCAGCCGTCTCGTAGCGGGTGCCGTTGCTCATCACCGAGGCTGCACCCACCCTGTCGATCTTCATGGGCATCAGCTGGATCATGGCCTTTACCGTGCCGTTCACGTTCTGCCGTACTGCCAGACCGCCCGCCAGCACCGGGTACTTGATGGAGGTGGAAAAGCTGGTCTGACTGCCATTGACGTAGCAGATGTAAGTAGCGCCGCCGCCCACAAAGTTGAGGATGGTGCTCATGGGCTGGCCGGTGATGTTGGCCAGCTGCTTGAGGCCGATGCTCAGCAGCGAGCCGGAACTGCTGGTGATGCGGTTCCAGACCGTGCTCAGCAGCGAGCCGTCAATGACGCCCCACAGGATCTCGCTGGTGGTGGGCACCAGCACGCTGCGCAGATCATCCACCACCGTGGTGGTGTTGGTGGTGCCGCCGGTAGAACCGGAACCAGAGGAGCTATCCCCGGTGGAGCCGCTGCCCGAGCCGGAAGAGCTGTCCCCGGAAGAGCTATCCCCCGAGCCGGAGGAGCCGCTGCCGGTCAGGGTGCCCAGAATGGAGCTGGCGTTGAAGGCCAGATTCTTCACATCGTCCAGTACGCCGTATTTCCACAGATCACCCGTGACATCATTCAAAATCAGGCGGTCGATCTGCCCCTGCTCATTCAGCGTATAGTAACGCACAGCCAGCGTGTTCAGATTTGTCCCCGCTATTCGGCTGGGACGAACCGTCCCAGCCAACCCCTCCGATGTCGTATCCAAGATTTGTACGTCATCGGCCAGAGCATAGTCCCCCAGCGCGGTGGCGGTATCGTTGATGGTGCCGCTGACCGATTTGGACTCGATGGCGGTCACCTGTTCTCCCTCGGGGGTCACGCTGATCTCCACCAGCCAGCCGGTGGGGTAGTTCAGGCTTTTGTCGATGTTCACGGTGCGGGTGATGCCATCGGTGCACATCACCGAGATCTTTTGCAGCACGTCTGCGCCGTTATCCTCTACAAGGCTGCGGGTTGCGGTCTGCACCACGCCGTAGAACACGCTGTCGGCTTCCTCGCCGGTGATCACATCGGCTACCTCGTTGTCCATGCCCAGCAGCAGGGTGACTACCTCGCCCATGCCGCCGCCGTTCAGGGAAGAGATCTTGGATGCCACCGCAGAGCTGCCCAGACTGTAAGTGCTGCCCGCCACAGTCAGTGCCGTGGGTGCGCTGGCGCTGGGCGATACTGCGGTAATGCGGCCTGCGGCGCGGCGGGTGTAGATCCACACCGTCTGCAGGCTTTCACTGTAATAGTACACATCGTACTTGTTCAGCTCTGCCGAAGCGGAGGTCTTATCGTTGCGGTAGACGCTCACCGGCGTAAAGGGCAGCTGGGTGCCCTCCTCTGCCACAAAGGGGCCCTTGCGGCTCTTGAGCAGCACCGAGGAGGTATCCACCTGACCGTTGGACACCGTAAAGCCCAGCGAGCTGCCGTAGGCGCTGCCGCTGGCGGTGTTTGCGCGCAGGGCGTTGTACAGCAGCAGGGTGCACTGCTCGTAGGTCATAGCCTGTCCCTGCGTGCAGGTCAGCTGGTCCCGCAGACCGATCTGCTGTGCCTTGTTCAGCTGTGCCTGCGGGAAGGAACCAGTCAGGTCGGTTGTCTTATAGCTCAGCAGCTTGAGCACCGCTGCGCAGGCTTCCTCCAGCGTGACGGTGCTGTCCGGGCGGAAGGAGCCATCGGTGTAGCCGTTCATCCAGCCCTGCTGCACTGCAATGCGGATATAGGGTGCCCACTGGGAGGTGCCAGGCACATCCCGGTACAAAGTGCCCACCGTGCCCTGTGCGCTTACACTTTCCCGGTAGGTGGAAAAGGACACCAGCATTTTGGCAAAAGCGCCGCGGGTAATGTTGGCGCTAAGCTCCTGACCGGTGGGCACAGCGCCCAGAGTAATAGCCGTCTGCAGGGCCGTGTTGTTGATGCTGGCCGCCGAGACCGGCAGCACCAGCACCGACACCGCAATGCTGACCGCCAGCAGAAATGCGAGAATCCGTTTTTTCATTGGTCGTACCTCTTGTTCTTTGTTTATCACGCCGCCGCGATCAATCGTAGCGCAATGCTTCAATGGGGTTCAGCCGGGCTGCGCGCCGTGCCGGCAGGTAGCCGAACAGCACGCCGATGCCCACCGAGATGCCAAAGGCCACCACAATGGAGTTGAAGGAGGGGCTTACCGTAACGGTGGTATCGGTCATGAACATGGGCAGCACCTTGTTGGCTGCCATGGACGCCGCATAGCCCAGCGCAATGCCTAAAACGCCGCCCAGCGCGGAGGTGGTGGCCGCTTCCACCACAAACTGCGCCAGAATGGTGCGCTCCTTTGCGCCCAGCGCCTTGCGGATGCCGATCTCGCGGGTGCGCTCGGTCACCGACACCAGCATAATGTTCATAATGCCGATGCCGCCCACCAGCAGCGAAATGCTGGCAATACCGGTAAGTATCACGATGACCATGTTGATCATCTTGTTCATTTCCTCCAGCCACTCGCTGGCGCTATACACATAGTAACCATTCTCGGTCTTGAGGATCGACATCAGTTCCTCTTCTATCGTGGTCTTGGCCTCGTTGGCAAAGTTTTCATCGGTCATCACTGCCGTATAGCTGTTCACCGAGCTTTGGCTGGAAAGCCGCATCACGGTGGTGTAGGGCAGGTAAACGCAGTCATCGTCGCTGCCCTGCTGCATGGTGGGGTCGCTGACCTTGGGTGCCAGCACGCCCACGATGCGGAACTTATTGGCACCAATCTTGAGCGTCTGCCCCACGCCGTTGCCGCCAAAGGCCACCCGGTTCAGGTAATCGCCAATGATGCAGACCTGCTTGTTGTCCTGCATATCCATATATTGCAGGCCGCGTCCCTGTGCGAGCTGGTAATTCTTCATCTCGGTGTAGTTCTCGTCCACACCGCTTATGTTGGACCAGCGGTAGCTGGTGGTACCGATCTTCAGCGTACCGCTGGCGCTGCCGCTCATTTCGATCTGAGGCGATACCGCCTTGATCAGGTCGGAATGCCGCTGGCAGATGTCATACATCTCCTCCACCGGCACGGTGCGGGAGCCGTAGCCCCACACCTGAATGCTCAGGGTGTTGGTGCCCAGTGCGGAAAAGCTGTCCCGCATACTTTTGGTCATGCCGTTGCCCAGACCTACGATGACGATGACCGCCATCACGCCGATGATGATGCCCAGCATGGTCAGAAAGGTGCGCAGCTTGTTGCTCCACACGTTCTGGATGGCCTGCCGGAAGGTTTCAAAGATCATGCCTGTTCCTCCTTTTCCGGCGTTTCGGGCAGCAGGGTGGGCTGCACCATGGCCTCCGGTGCGTGGGAGTCGCCGTCATACACCACCTGACCATCCTCCAGCCGGATGATGCGGTCGGCCTGCACGGCAATGGAGTTGTCGTGGGTGATCAGCACTACGGTGTGTCCCTGCTTGTGCAGCTGCTGCAAAAGCCCCAGCACCTCGCGGCCGGTGTGGGAGTCCAGCGCGCCGGTGGGCTCGTCCGCCAGAATGACCGGCGGGTTGCGCACCAGTGCCCGCGCGATGGACACACGCTGCTGCTGACCGCCGGAAAGCTGGTTGGGGCGGTTTTTCAGCTTATCGCCAAGCCCCACCTGCTCCAGCACCTCCCGGGCGCGGATGTGGCGGTCGGCGCGGGAGATACCCGCATACACCAGCGGTACCTCCACGTTTTCCATCAGGTTCAGCTTGGGCAGCAGATTGTATTGCTGGAAGATAAAGCCCAGCATCTCGTTGCGGATGGCGGCCAGCTCGTTGCGGTTCATCTTGCCCACGTCCCGGCCGTTGAGCCGGTAGGTGCCGTGGGTGGGCACATCCAGACAGCCGATGATGTTCATGCAGGTGGATTTGCCCGATCCGGACTGGCCCACGATGGCCACGAACTCGCCTTTTTCGATTTTCATGGTGATGTGGTCGGCAGCCTTTACCGTGGTATCGCCCATCTGGTAATACTTGCACACCGCATCAAACTCGATCAGAGCGCTCATTCATCCCTCCTGCGTCAATTCACCACGACTGCGCCGGTCTCGGCGGGGTCGATGCCGTCTGCTGCGGGTTCTTCACTGTTTTCCGTCTCCTCCGGCAGCATCTCCTCGCCGCCCTCGGCAAGGTCTGCGGCATTTTCGGCACCGCCGATTACTTCGCCGTCAGAGTAGTCGTAGCCGCCGTAGTCGTAGTAGCTGTCACTGCTCACAGAGCTGGGGTCGTAGGCGATGGTATCGCTCTCGGACAGGCCGCTGGTCACCTGCGTATAATTGTCGTCACTGACACCGGTCTTGACCTTGACGTACACATAGCCCTCCGGTGCGCTCATGGAAGCATCGGCGTTCACGGCGCTGGGCGAGTCCTGCCGCACCAGCACATAACCACCCCGCACAATGGCGGCGTTAGGCACGGTGAGCGCATTTTTCGCCTGCGCCACCACGATCTCGGCGTTGGCGTTCATGCCCGGGCGCAGACCATCGGTTTCATCGATGCGCACAGTCACCGGGTAGGTGGTGGTGCCGCCGCTGGTGTCACCCTTCATGGACACACGGGTGACCACGCCCTCGTAGGTCTTATCCTTCACAGCATCTGCGGTCACCTGTACGGACTGTCCCACCTTCAGGCTGCTGACCTGCAGCTCGTCCACATTGATGGTCATTTCCAGATAGCTCAGGTCGTAAATGGTGCACAGGTCGCTGCCGGTGCTCAGAGCATCGCCCACCTTGGCATTTTTCTCGATGATGGTGCCGCTGATGGGCGAGGTGATGGTGTAATTATCCATGGCGTCCTGCATATTTTGCATGGACAGCTCCGCGCCGCGCAGGGTCTCGGAGGCAGACTGGATGGACTCGGTCAGTTCCTCACCGCTGAGGGTCAGGATGATATCGTCCTTGTTCACGCTGCCGCCCTCCCGCACATTGATGGCGGTCACGGTACCGGAAGTCAGCGCAGTCAGGGTGCGCTCGGCCTGATACTGGAAGTTGGCCGCAGCAATGCAGCTGACCCCGTTGACGGTAGCCGTTGCAGCCTGTGCCGTGGTCAGACCGCCCGCATTGGACACCGAGAGGGTCACAGTGCGGGTAAGCAGATTGCCGGTGCTCAGGGCATCGGTGCCGGTCACGGCGGTAATGGTGCCGGGCAGCACCTCAAAGGTACCGTCCAGCGTCACCTCGGCGGTCTGCCCTACCGAGAAGTTGGCAGCATCCGCAGCCGGGAACTCCAGTACCAAATTCATCTTGGAGCTGTCCCGCACCACGGCCACTTCCTGACCGCTCTTTACCTCATCACCCTTGTTCACCTTCAGACTGCTGACGATGCCCGCCACCTCGGCGCGGACATACTGGCGGTCGGCGGTCTTATCGTAGCTGCGCTGCGCCTGCTGTAAGGTGATGGCTGCCTGCTCCACCTTGGTGGTGGCGTCGGAGGAATCCACCGTGTACAGCACAGTGCCCTCTTCCACGATATCGCCCTCTTCAAAGCTGCCGGTCAGCACCTTGCCGGACACCAGCGATTTAACGCTGTAAGTATTGGCGGGCTTCAGCGTGCCGGTGCCGCTGAGCGTGTTGGAGACATCCCGGGTCTCGGGCACCGCCTCCGTATAGGAAGTATCCACGTTGGCGGGCTTCGCGCTCTTGGGCTTCAGCAGCCACCAGCCGCCTGCCAGTACCACGATGGCCACCGGCACCAGCCACTTCCAGTTCTTTTGGGCAAAGGCTGCCGCGCCGCCTTTTTTCGGTGCAGCTGCTGCGTCCTGCTGGTCGGCGGGCTGTTTAGACTTGTTCCAGATCATTCTTGCCGTTCCTCCTAGGTTCTTTTATGACAAAGCGTTTTTTATAAAAAACGTCCATCAGAAACTCATATTTGTAGTGTAGCGCATTTTGCCCCGATAAACAAGCGTCCAATTTTCGTTTCACGTCATTTCCACAAAGTTTCAGACTTTTTTAACAAAGAATGGCTTTTATTTATGCAAAAACGGCACCCGGAAGTTTCCTCCCGGATGCCGTTTCCTTTGTTTAATTTACCCTGCGTCTGCGGTGGGCTCTACCACCACATACACCCCTGCGGGCACACAGGCGGCCCATGCGCCGTCCTTGTCCAGCCAGCCGAATTGCTCACAGACATGGTCCGGGCACTGACTGTCCAAAAACGCGATGGCACCATCCTTTACCTGCAAGTGCACGATGTAGTCCCCTACCTCGTACAGGTAATCGTGATCCTGCGCAAGAGGTAAAGTCTCGGTAACGCCGTCACCGAAATCCACAACGGCCTGTAAGCCGCTGCCCTTGGCGGGGTGCTGCGCCCGCACCGCAAGAAAAATGCCTGCGGCCAGCGCCAGCACCACCAGTGCAAAGATCACATTTTTCTTCCACGCGCTGCCCTTGGGGGCGGCGGTGTCAGAGCTTTTTTGCTTTATGCTCATGCAGCGTACTTGCTGGCAGCTGCACCGGCAATGCGGCCAAAGACGGTAAAGTCGGCCACAGCGTTACCGCCCAGACGGTTTGCACCGTGCACGCCGCCGGTCACCTCACCTGCTGCGAACAGGCCGGGGATCACAGAGCCGTCAGCCTTCAGCACCTCGGTGTTGGTGTTGATCTTCAGGCCGCCCATGGTGTGGTGCACACCTGCGGTGACCTTGATAGCGTAGTAGGGAGCGGTATCCAGAGCCTTTGCAAAGCTGGTGCGGCCAAAGTCGGGGTCGTTCTTGGCTTCAACGTAGCCGTTCCAGGTCTTCATGGTCTCGGCAAAAGCAGCCTCGTCCACGCCCATGGCCTTTGCCAGCTCCTCGTAGGTCTGGCCGGTCACAGTGTAGCCCTTCTTGATGTAGCCCTGAATGACGCTGGAAGCATCGACCATAGCCTGATCCACCACCAGCCAGCTGTAGCTGCCGGTCTGAGCGATCTCGGCAGCGGAAACCACGTCACGGGTGCCCACTTCGTCGATGAAGCGCTTGCCCTCGGCATTGATCAGCACAGCGCCGTCGCCGCGCAGACCCTCGGTGATCAGAGCAGCGGTGTTAGCCTCCACGGTGGGGTGGATCTGGATCTGATCCATGTCCACAGTGTCAGCGCCCACAGCGGTAGCCATCTCAATGCCCTGACCCTGTGCGCCTGCGGCGTTGGTGGTCATAAAGCCCTTCAGCTCGGGCTTGTACTCGGTGACCATGTCCAGATTTGCGCCGAAACCGCCGGTGGTCAGCACCACAGCCTTGGCATTCACAGTGATGGTCTCGCCGGTAGAACCGGTAGCCTTCACGCCCACAACGGCGCCGTTAGCATCGGTCAGCAGCTCGGTAGCGGTGGTGTTCAGCAGGGTCTGCACGCCGGCCTTGTCGCAGTTCTCCTGCAGCAGGGGGATCATGTAGGAGCCCACAGAAACGGTCTTGCCCTCAGCATTCACGGGGCGGTGGATACGCTTGACGGATGCGCCGCCGAAGCTGGAAACGCTGTGCAGGGTGATGCCGTGCTCGTCCAGCCAGTCGATGGCGTCAGCGCTGTTGGAGCACAGGGTCTCCACCAGAGCGGGGTCGTTGATGCCCTTGCCGCCGATCATGGTGTCCAGCTCCATCAGCTCCACAGAGTCGAAGTAGCCCTTGGGGTCTGCCTGATAAGCTGCCCACTGCTCGGAGACGGTCTTTGCCAGAGCGGTGATGGTAGCGTTGTCGGCGTACTTTTCGGCAGCGGTCTTGAGGGTCTTTTCCACGCCTGCGGACTCGCCGAACTCGTTCTCGTCCTGATACACGGTCTTGCCGGCGTTCATGCCGCCGGTAGCGCGCACGGAGTTGCCGCCCACCATGGGCTGGCTCTCCAGAATGACCACGCTCTTGCCCTCGGCAGCAGCCGTGATGGCAGCAGTCATGCCTGCACCGCCTGCACCCACGATGGCAATGTCTGCGTCAATGGTGGAGTCCTCGGCCTTGGTCGTGTCGGCCTTGACCTCGGTCTTATAGTCATCAGCGTTCAGGCCGGCTGCAACCAGAGCGGCAGCAGCAGCCTCCTTGATGGCGTCAGAGGTGATGGTTGCGGTGGCCACGCCGTCCACGGCAATGCTGCCGCTCTCGGCAATCGCGCCGGGCAGCTGCTCCAGAGCCATGGTGCCGATGCCGGGGGTCTCGTCCTTGCCCTCGGCGGTACAGCCGGTGATCTTGCCGTCGGTCAAAGTCAGAGTGACGGTAACATCGCCGCCCATACCCTTGGCGGTGCCGGTGAACTCGCCGGACACGCCCCTGCGGTGGAGGAGGCAGGCTTGCTGCCGCAGCCGTAGCCCAGCAGGCTGACGCTTACAACAGCCGCCATGGCCAGTGCAGCCACGCTCTTGCGGATTTGATTCTTTTTCATTGTTTCTTCCTTCTTACTTTGGGTTGCTTGTGTTCGGATATCTATCAGCAAAAAAGGGGGAGCTGCTCATTCGGAAAGCAGCTCCCCCTCGCTGAAACTTAGGAAAGGATTAGGCGTTGGCCTGAGCTGCAGCAACAGCGCAGGCAACGGTAGCGCCGACCATGGGGTTGTTGCCCATGCCGATCAGACCCATCATCTCAACGTGTGCGGGCACAGAAGAGGAGCCTGCGAACTGAGCATCACCGTGCACGCGGCCCAGAGAGTCGGTCAGGCCGTAGCTTGCGGGGCCTGCAGCCACGTTATCGGGATGCAGGGTACGGCCGGTGCCGCCGCCGGAAGCAACGGAGAAGTACTTCTTGCCGTTCTCGATAGCCCACTTCTTGTAGGTGCCGGCAACCAGATGCTGGAAGCGGACGGGGTTGGTGGAGTTACCGGTGATGGAGCACTGCACGTCCTCCTTCTTCATGATGGCAACGCCTTCCATAACGTCGTTCGCGCCGTAGCACTTAACGGCTGCGCGCTCACCCTCGGAGAAGGGGATCTCCTTGACCACAGTCAGGGTCTGGGTGGGGATATCGTACTCGGTCTGCACATAGGTGAAGCCGTTGATACGGGAAATGATGTAAGCTGCATCCTTGCCCAGACCGTTCAGGATGACGCGCAGGGGGGTCTTACGGACCTTGTTTGCGGTGCGGGCGATGCCGATAGCACCCTCAGCAGCAGCAAAGGACTCGTGGCCTGCCAGGAAAGCGAAGCAGGTGGTGTCCTCGCTCAGCAGACGAGCGCCCAGGTTGCCGTGGCCCAGACCGACCTGACGCTGCTCAGCAACAGAGCCGGGGATGGTGAAAGCTTCCAGACCCTCACCGATGGCAGCTGCGCACTCGGCAGCATCGGTCAGGCCGCGCTTCACAGCGATAGCGGTGCCCAGAGTGTAAGCCCAGACAGCGTTATCAAAGCAGATGGGCTGCACGCCGCGGACGATCTTGTCGCAGTCGATGCCCTTAGCGAGGAGCATCTCGTTGCAAGCGTCCAGAGACTCCAGACCGTTAGCCTTCAGGCATGCCTCGATTTTAGGCATACGGCGATCCATAGATTCAAAAGTTGCCATTGAGTTGTTCCTCCTCTCTTATTCCTCACGCGGGTCGATGTACTTCACAGCGCCCTGCTCCTTGCTGAAGCGGCCGTAAGTACCCACGTTCTTCTCATAAGCCTCGTTGGGGGTCTTGCCGTGACGGATATCCTCCATCATCTTGCCCAGCTTGACGAACTGATAGCCGATGACCTCATCGTTAGCGTCCACTGCCAGCTTGTTGATGTAGCCCTCGGTCAGCTCCAGGTAGCGCACGCCCTTCTCCTTGGTGGAGAAGATGGTGCCGGTCATGGAGCGCAGACCCTTGCCCAGGTCGTCCAGACCTGCGCCGATGGGCAGACCATCCTCAGAGAAAGCGGTCTGGCTGCGGCCGTAGACGATCTGCAGGAACAGCTCGCGCATAGCCACGTTGATAGCGTCGCACACCAGGTCGGTGTTCAGAGCTTCCAGAATGGTCTTGCCGGGCAGAATCTCGCCTGCCATAGCAGCAGAGTGGGTCATGCCGGAGCAGCCGATGGTCTCCACCAGAGCCTCTTCGATGACGCCGTTCTTGATGTTCAGGGACAGCTTGCAGGTGCCCTGCTGGGGTGCACACCAGCCCACACCATGAGTGTAGCCGCTGATGTCCTTGACCTCATAGGCCTTGACCCATGCGCCCTCTTCGGGGATGGGAGCCGGACCATGCTTAGGACCTTTGGTGATCGGGCACATATTCTGTACTTGCTGCGAATAGGTCATAATCATACTCTCCTTTTGACAAATGTCGCTTTGGCAGCATAAAACCGCCGCCGCGCCCTGCCGGCACAACTGCTGCTCTCTGCTGCTTGCATCCGAACCGGGTGCGCTGCTCTCTTTCAGCGCCTGCACCGGTACTACCACGCATGATTTTATTATAGAGAAAACGGACGAATTTTGCAAGTCATTTCCTGCAAAAAGTACAGCCGGGTTTTACGGTCATCCGGCGCTAACCGTCATTTCCACCGCTTTACACAAAACAGTCGTCAAGTTTTTGTCAATTCTGCCGTAAGCACCGGCAAACTTTTTTCAGCCTTTTCTTTTTGCGCGTTTCAGCGCGGGTCTTTCTGCACCGGATGCAGCGCCCAGATGGCCGCAAAACCCGCCGCCGCACCGGCCATGGCAAGCAGGTGCCGCCCGTTTTCCAGCGCCAGCAAGTTAGCTGCAAAGGGGAACGCAAGGCTGCCCACGCTCTGCCCCAAAGCCAGAAAGCCATAGTTCACCCCTGCATGGGGCAGGCCGAACAGATCGGTGGAAAGGGCGGGCAGCACCGCCGCCAGCGCCGAGTAGCAGAAGGTGAGCCCGGCGTAGCACACCACCACCCACCAGCCCTGCGCCGCCCAGAACGCCGCTGACAGCCCAAGCGAAGCTGCAAACAGTCCAAGGTCGGTGGCGCGGCGTCCGATATGGTCGCTGAGCATGGGCATCAGCATCCGTCCCGCGGCGCTGCCCACGCTGCCCAGTACGATGCTCCACAGTGCGGCAGTCTCGTCCAGCCCGCGCTCCATGCCCAGCTTTAGGATGATAGGGCTGAACAGCAGCACCGCCGGGGTTGAAAAGCACACCGCGCCCGCGCACAGCCAGTACTGCTTTGTGCGCAGCATCTGCCCCGGGGAGAGGTCGAGGGTGTTTTTGCCGCTTGGCTGCTGCTTTTTCTGCGGCGGATCGCTGAGTACCGCACTGCCCGCAAGGCACACCGGCAAGGTGAGCGCCCCCAATGCCCAGAACGCGCCCCGGATGCCCTGCACCGGGCCAAAGCCCCGCAGCGCCGCCCGGACGAATACCGTAAGGAACGCACCGGAAAGTCCTACTGCCCCGCCGATGACCCCGGTTGCCAGTCCCTTGCGCCCCGCATACCACTTTTGGGCGCAGGACTGGATAGAGGGGTACAAAAAGGCCGTGCCCAGCCCCGCCGGGATGCTGAAGGCCAGAAAGAACCCCCACCCTGCCCAGCCCGGCAGAAAGGCCGCCGCAAAAAAGCCGCCGCAGAGCAGGGCTGTGCCCCACAGCGCCGCGCAGCGCGGGCCCTTTGATCCTGTAAAAAGCCGCCCAGCACACACCCCACCCCAAAGGCGGCAATAAGCAGGGCAAAGGCGTAGCCTGCCCCCTGCTCCGAAAGGCCGTATTCCTCCATGACCGGCTGCTGAAAGACGCCCCAAGCCGCCGGTAAACCGGTAAGCACCTGAATGGCTGCCCCCGCAGCCAGAATCGTCCACGGGTGTTTTGCTGCAAACTGCTGCTTCATACTTTCACCTCAAAGATTTGTGCAATTTGCGATAGTGTGCCCATTTGGATTGACAATCCGGCATTATCCTTTATAATGGTAAAGTACTGAGTTAAAAACACTCCCGCCCCTTTTCAGGCATCGCGGGCGGGTACAATTTACAGATAGAGAGGAATTACTGTTATGAAAACACAGGCTTTGAAGGGTATGCGGGATCTACTGCCCGCTGAGCAGACCCTGCGCGACTACATTCAGGGCAAGATTCTGGAGACCTACCGCTCTGCCGGCTTCGAGCGCATCTCCACGCCTATGCTGGAGAATATGGAAAATCTAGACAAGTCCGACGGCGGCGACAACCTGAACCTGATCTTCAAGGTGCTCAAGCGCGGCGACAAACTGACCGCCGCCTTGAACACCGGCGACCCCAAGCAGCTGTCCGACATGGGTCTGCGCTACGACCTCACCCTGCCGCTGAGCCGCTACTACGCTGCCAACAAGGATAAGCTGCCCAACCCCTTCAAGGTCATCCAGACCGACCGGGTGTTCCGCGCCGAGCGCCCGCAGAAGGGCCGTCTGCGCGAGTTCGTGCAGTGCGATATCGACATTCTGGGCGATGCTTCCCCCAACGCCGAGGTGGAGCTGATCGACGTGACCACCCGCGCACTGCTGAACATCGGCTTTACCGGCTTTACCGTTAACATCAACGACCGGCGCATCCTGCGCGGGATGCTGGAGAGCATGGGTTTTGCCGCCGACACGCTGGATTCCGTCTGCATCACCTTTGACAAGATGGACAAGATCGGTGCCGAGGGCGTGAAGGCCGAGCTGACCGAAAAGCAGCTGCCGGAAAGTGCCATCCACGCACTGGCAGACTTTATTGCCGCCGGGGACGTAACGCTGGACGCTGTGGCTGCCCGCTGCGCCGACCCCGCCATTGCCGATGACCTGAAATATGTGCTGGCCACCGCCAACACGCTGGCTGCCGGCCGCTATCAGGTGGTCTACTGCCCCAGCCTGGTGCGCGGTCAGGGCTACTACACCGGCATGGTGTTCGAGGTGACCTGCCCGCAGTTCAGCGGTGCTGTGGCTGGCGGCGGACGCTACGACAACATGGTGGGCAAGTTCCTTGGCGTGCAGGTGCCCGCCGTGGGCTTCTCCATCGGCTTCGAGCGGGTGTGCGGCATTCTGCTGGAGCAGGGCTACCAGATCCCCGGCGCAAAGCAGAAGATCGCCCTGCTGTACGGCAAGGACGTTGACTTCCCTGCCGTGCTGAGCAAGGCCGCCGCGCTGCGCGAGCAGTACAACGTCACCGTGCTGCCGCAGGGCAAAAAGCTGGGCAAGCAGCTGGGTCAGCTGGAAGCCGCAGGCTTTGCGGGCGCAGCCTTTATGGACAAGGACGAGGTAAAGATCTTCGCCCAGCAGTAAGCTGCCCGCCTGACAATTATAATTTTGTGGCTCAGAAACGTCTGCGGACGTTTCTGCCCCACTTTTTTCAGCCGTCATGATATAAGAAAAGCAGCCCCGCCGGAGTGCCGATGGGGCTGCTTTTTTGCATGATAGTGTATTTTTTAGAACTCGATCTTGCTCTCGATGTAGCTCTTCAGCTCGCTGATGGGCATACGCACCTGCTCCATGGTGTCGCGGTCACGGACGGTGACGCAGTTGTCGGCAGCAATGCCCTTGGCCTCATCGCCCACGGTGTCAAAGTCCACGGTGATGCAGAACGGGGTGCCGATCTCGTCCTCGCGGCGGTAACGCTTGCCGATAGAACCGGTATCGTCGTAATCCACCATAAAATACTTGCTCAGCTCGTTGCGGATCTCCATAGCCTTCTCGCCCAGCTTCTTGCTCAGGGGCAGCACGGCGCACTTGTAGGGAGCCAGAGCCGGATGCAGACGCAGCACGGTGCGGACATCCTCCTTGCCCTTGCTGTCGGTCAGGTGCTCCTCATCGTAAGCCTCGCACAGGAAGGCCAGCGCCACGCGGTCACAGCCCAGAGAGGGCTCGATGACGTAGGGGATGTAGTGCTCGTTGGTCTCGCTGTCGAAGTACTCCAGGCTCTTGCCGGAGGCCTCCTGATGGCGGGTCAGGTCGTAGTTGGTACGGTCTGCAATACCCCACAGCTCGCCCCAGTCGGTGAACGGGAAGGCGTACTCGATATCAGTGGTAGCACGGCTGTAGAAGGCCAGCTCTGCGGGCTCGTGGTCACGCAGGCGCAGGTGTTCCTTCTTGATGCCAAGGCTCAGCAGCCAGTTCTCGCAGTAGTCCTTCCAGTAAGCAAACCAGTCCAGATCGGTGCCGGGCTTGCAGAAGAACTCGCACTCCATCTGCTCGAACTCGCGGGTGCGGAAGGTGAAGTTGCCCGGGGTGATCTCGTTGCGGAAGGCCTTGCCCACCTGACACACGCCAAAGGGCAGCTTGCGGCGGGTGGTGCGCTGGATGTTGGCAAAGTTGACAAAGATGCCCTGTGCGGTCTCGGGACGCAGATAGCAGGTGGAGGAGCTATCCTCGGTCACGCCGATGGCGGTCTTGAACATCAGGTTGAACTTGCGGATGGGGGTAAAATCGTGCTTGCCGCACACGGGGCAGACGATATCCTCGTGCTCTGCGATGAAAGCATCCATCTCGTCAAAACTCATGGCGTCCACGTTCACCTCGGGGTGCTCCTCCCCGATCAGCTTGTCGGCGCGGTGGCGTGCCTTGCAGGCGCGGCAGTCCAGCAGGGGGTCCGAGAAGCTGGACACATGGCCGGTGGTCACCCAAGTCTGGGGGTTCATGATGATGGCAGCATCCAAACCCACGTTATAGGGGCTTTCCTGCACAAACTTTTTCAGCCATGCCTTTTTGACGTTGTTCTTGAACTCCACGCCAAGGGGGCCGTAGTCCCAGCTGTTGGCCAGACCGCCATAGATCTCGGAACCGGGGAACACATAACCACGGTTCTTGCAAAGATTGACGATCATGTCAAGGGTCTTTTCGCTCTGTTCCATTGTAGTACATCCTTTCCGTCCGCGGCTGGTTTGCCGTGTCGTATCGTGTTGTGTTCCGGCGGCTTTTCCCACCGCCGGGCGTGCTTGTGGCTTGCGCAAGCACAGTATATTTACTGTACCATGTTTTGCCCCGCTTGTAAAGCCCGGCAGACAGTTCAGCTGCGCTCTGTCAGGTATTTTACCAGCAGGCGGTACAGAGTATCCGGGTCAATGGGCTTGGGCAGGTGCTCATTCATGCCGGCTTCCAATGCCCTGTTGCGATCCTTCACAAAAGCGTTGGCCGTCATGGCAAAGATGGGAATAGTCTTTGCGTCCGGACGGTCCATGGCACGGATGGCGCGGGTGGCCTCGTGGCCGTCCCGCACCGGCATCATCACATCCATCAGGATGGCGTCAAAGCCGCCCACCGGCGAGGCTGCAAAGGCCTCCACCGCCTGCTGTCCGTCGGCGGCTTTGGTCACCTTTATGCCTACATCGCTTAGCAAAAATTCCATGATCTCCATGTTCAGGGCGTTGTCCTCGGACAGCGCCAGCAGACAGGCAGCCAGCCGCAGTCCTCTTCGGTGTTTTTTCATGGTTCTTCTATCCTGTGTTTTTTGCTGCTTTTTGTAATAGAATGCTCCACGCTATCAGTATAATAAAAACTGTTCCAAAAGAAAAGCCAAAAATTGCTTTTCCGGCAGGTTTTACATGTTTCTGTAAAAAGAGCTCCCGGAGCGCCTGCGAACGCTTCGGGAGCCAAAAATGACATTTTACTTGTGGTACTTCATGCCTGCATTGATGGTACAGGCGCGGTAGATCTGCTCGGTGAGCACCAGCCGTGCCAGCTGATGGGGCATAGTGATGCGCCCCATGCTGAACTTGAGGGCAGCGGCCTTTTTCACCTCGTCGGACAGGCCGTGGGAAGAGCCGATGACAAAGGCCACATCCCCTGCCCCGCTGCCGGCGCGCTGCGCCAGAAACTGCGCCAGTTCATCGGAGGAGATCTGCTTGCCCTCGATGCACATAGCCACGATAGCAGCCCCCTTGCGCACATTGGAAAGGATGGCTTTTCCCTCCTTATCCAGCGCCTTTTTCACCACGGCGTCCGAGGCGTTTTTCTCCTCGATCTTTTCCTCCGGCAGCTCAAGGATGCGGAAGGCGGCAAAGGCCGCCAGACGCTTCTGGTACTCTGCCACGCCCTCGGCGAAATATTTGGCGTTCAGCTTGCCCACACAGATCAGGTCGATATTTTGCATGATAGCTTCCTCTTTTCAGGATAAACGATTTAAAATTGTCTCCGCTTCGCTCTGACAATAACAGCGGAAAGAATATTTTTGTTTTCGGTGAAACGGCACGCCTACGGGCGCTCCGTTTCCCCTATTTTCACAAGAGGGGACTTTTCGGAAAGGCAGCGGGGAGTTTCCTGAGCAAATTCCGGCGAAGTGGGGCCCCGGTGCGCAGCACTGGGGCGGAACAGGGGGTTCCGGGCTCATTTGCGAAGGAAAGCTCCCCGCCGTCTGCCAATCAAAGCAGGCTCATCTGCTCGCCCTCGTCCTCGGCGCGGATCAGCGCACCGGTGGCGGGCAGGCTGCGCACGCGGTAGCGGTGGGGATTCGCCAGCTCCAAGGTATCTGCCGGCACCACCGAGGCGATGGTCTGGTTCTTTTTCAGGGTAACTACCGCCACACCCTGACTGTCGCGGGTGGTCTTGGCGGCGATCTGCGCCGTACCCACCAGCAGCATCCGGCTGGCGCTGGTTCGGATGGCAAGCTCGGTCTCCTCCGGCTGGTAGAGCATCATGGCCAGCGGCTCCTTATCGCTGTACGCCTTCAGCAGCTTGCGGCGGTTCTGCTTGGTGGCGTAGGAGCTGAGCGGGATCTTTGCGCACTTGCCGCTGGCAAAGAAGAACAGCATAAAGCCGCTGTAATCGCCGGTGATCACCATGCTCAGCACGTTTTCGCCCTCGTCCATGCCCAGCCGTCCCGGGATGAAGATGCCCATCTGGGCCACTTTGCCGTCCTCCAGCTCTGCCAGACGCACCTTGTACACCTGCTGCTTGTCGGTAAAGAACAGCGCCTCCACGTTGTTGCGGGTCTCCAGCTGCTGGACGATCTCGTCGCCCTCCTTCAGCTTGTGAGCACCGGCGGTGCGCAGGCTCTGGGGCGGGATTTTTTTAAAGTAGCCCTCCCGGGTAAAGAACACGGTCACCGGGTAGTCCGGCACGGTCTCCTCCTCGGCGGCGGCCTCCTCCTCGGGCAGGTCGTACAAAATTTCGCTGCAACGGGGCTTACCGTATTTTTTCGCTACATCGTTCAGTTCATTGATGATGATGCGGCGGATGCGGGCAGGCTTTGCCAGCACATCGTTCAGGTCGGCAATGTCCTTTTCCAGCTGCTCGATCTCGCCGGTGCGCTTGAGGATGTATTCCCGGTTCAGGTGGCGCAGCTTGATCTCTGCCACATAGTCTGCCTGCACTTCATCAATGCCAAAGCCGATCATCAGGTTGGGTACCACCTCGGTCTCCTCCTCGGTGGTGCGGATGATGCGGATGGCCTTGTCGATATCCAGCAGGATGGCGGCAAGACCCTGCAACAGGTGCAGCCGCTTTTCCTTGCCGTGCAGGTCGTAGTAGGTGCGGCGGCGCACGCACTCGACACGGAACGCCGTCCACTCCTTCAGAATTTCCCGCACGCCCATGACCCGGGGCTGGCCGGACACCAGAATGTTGAAGTTGCAGCTGAAGCAGTCCTCCAGCGGGGTGGCCTTGAACAGTTTTGCCATCAGCTTGTCGGCATCCACGCCGCGTTTGAGATCCAGCGTCAGCTTCAGACCGTTCAGGTCGGTCTCATCGCGCATATCGCTGATCTCCTTGACCTTGCCGGTCTTGACCAGTTCCGCGATCTTGTCCATGATGGCCTCCACCGTAGTGGTGGGCGGGATCTGGGTAACCTCGATCATATTTTCGCCGGGCACTGCGTTGTAGCGGGCACGTACCTTTACGCTGCCGCGGCCGTTCTCGTAAATTTCACGCATCTGCGCTTCATCGTACAAGATCTGGCCGCCGCCAACAAAGTCCGGGGCAGGCATGGTGGTGCCGATATCGTGGTGCTCGTCCTTCATCAGCGCCACGGTGGTGGCGCACAGCTCTGCCAGATTGAAGGAGCAGATGTTGCAGGCCATGCCCACCGCGATGCCCAGCGTATTGTTGGCCAGAATGGTGGGGAAGGTGACCGGCAGCAGGGTAGGCTCGGTGGTGGTGCTGTCGTAGTTGGGCACAAAATCCACGGTCTCTTTGTCGATATCCCGGAACAGCTCCTCGCACACACCTTCCAGCTTTGCCTCGGTATAACGGGCGGCAGCGCAGGACATATCGCGGCTGTACGCCTTGCCAAAGTTGCCCTTGCTGTCCACAAAAGGCACCAGCAGGCTCTCGTTGCCGCGGCCCATGCGCACCATCGTATCGTAGATAGCGGCATCGCCGTGGGGGTTCAGGTGCATGGTGCTGCCCACGACATTGGCAGACTTGGTGCGTGCGCCCTTGAGCAGACCCATCTCGTACATGGTGTACAGCAGCTTGCGGTGCGCCGGCTTGAAGCCGTCGATCTCCGGCAGCGCGCGGCTGACGATGACGCTCATGGCGTAGGGCATATAGTTGGTTTCCAGCGTGCGGGTAATGGGATCCTCCAGCACGCTGCCTGCGTTTAAAATTTCAACGCCGTCGCCCAGCTGCGGGCGCACCGGCTTTAAGGTTTTCTTGGTCGATTTTTTTGCCATTGTGTTTCCTCATACTGTCCAGAGGCCGTGATTCAGGCCTTTGAGAAGCATTGCTGCTGCCCACGCCCTCATCCGGCTCGTAAACTCGCCACCTTCCCCGTCCGGGGGAAGGCTTTGGCACGGTATCGTTCTGTTTGTCAGGACACGTCCAGATCATCCAGATACTCTGCGCCGTGCTGGGCGATATGCTCCTTGCGGCCTGCCAGATTGTCGCCCAGCAGGATATCGAACACCTGCGCGGTCTGCACCACATCGGTGGGCATTACTTTAATAAGGCGGCGGCTTTCCGGGTTCATGGTGGTCAGCCACATCATCTCGGGGTCGTTCTCGCCCAAGCCTTTGGAGCGCTGGATGGTGTATTTTTTGTCCCCGATCTTTTCCAGAAAAGCGGCCTTTTCCGGCTCGGTATAAGCAAAATAAGTGCGGTCCTTCGTGGTGATCTCATACAAAGGCGACTCCGCGATATACACATAACCCTTGTTGATCAGGGTGGGGGTAAGGCGGTAGAGCATGGTCAGCACAAGGGTGCGGATCTGGTAGCCGTCCACGTCGGCATCGGTACAGATGACGATCTTATTGAACCGCAGGTTTTCGAGGTTGAAAGTAGCAAGCTCCTTGTTGTGCTTGCCGCCCAGCTCCACACCGCAGCCCATCACCTTGATGAGGTCCACGATGACGTCCGATTTGAAGATGCGGGCATAATCCGCCTTCAGACAGTTCAGGATCTTGCCGCGGATGGGCATGATGGCCTGATATTCGCTGTCCCGGCTGGACTTGACCGCGCCCATAGCCGAGTCGCCCTCCACGATATACAGCTCGCGGCGGGCGGCATCCCGGGTGCGGCAGTCCACGAACTTCTGCACGCGGTTGGCTAAGTCGATTTGCGTAGAGAGCGTCTTTTTGATGCTCTGTCGCGTTTTTTCCGCGTGCTCGCGGCTCTGCTTGTTCACCAGCACCTGCTGGCAGATCTTCTGGGCCTCCTCCGGCTTTTCCAGAAAATACACTTCCAGATAATGCTTAAGGAAATCGGTCATGGCCTGCGAGACAAATTTATTGGTGATGGCCTTTTTGGTCTGGTTCTCGTAGCTGGTGCGGGTGGAAAAGCTGGAGGACACATACACCAGACAGTCCTGCACGTCCTGAAAGCTGATGGCGCTCTCGCCCTTTTTGTACAGGTTCTTTTCCTTCAGGTACTTGTTGATCTGGTAGACAAAGGCGGTGCGCACCGCGTGCTCCGGGCTGCCGCCGTGCTCCAGCCACGAAGAGTTGTGGTAGTATTCCAGCAGCTGTACCTTATTAGAGAAACAAAAAGCCGCACTCATGCGCACCTTGTAGTCCGGCTGGTCATCGCGGTCCCGGCCCACGGCCTCGCTCTCGCAGCTGAACACGGGGGTCAGGGTGTCCTCCCCTGCTACTTCTGCCACATAGTCCGCGATGCCGTTCTGGTAGCACCAGCTTTCGTGCCACGGCTTGCCGGTGGCGGGGTCCTTTTCCTTTTCATCGGTAAAGTTGAGGGTAAGCCCGGCGTTGACCACAGCCTGACGGCGCAGCACATCCTTATAGTAGCTGCCGGGCACATCGATATCGGTAAACACCTCATCGTCCGGCTTCCAGTGGATAATACTGCCGGTGCGGCGTCCCTTGTAAGGCTCCTTTTGCAGGCCGCCCACGTTCTCGCCCTTTTTAAAGTCCAAGTGGTAGTGATAGCCGTCACGGTAGATATCGGCGGTCATCCACGCCGAGGCGTACTGGGTGGCGCACAGACCCAGACCGTTCAGGCCAAGGCTGAACTCGTAGTTATCCTCGCCTTCGCCGTACTTGCCGCCCGCGTACATCTCGCAGAACAGCAGTTCCCAGTTGAAGCGCCCCTCGCCGTTGTTCCAGTCCACGGGCATACCGCGGCCAAAGTCCTCCACAATGACGCTGCCGTCCTTGCAGCGGGTCACGTTGATGGTATCGCCGTGGCCGTCGCGGGCTTCATCGATAGAGTTGGACACGATTTCAAAAATCGAGTGGGCACAGCCCTCCACACCGTCTGAGCCAAAGATGACTGCCGGGCGCTTGCGCACACGGTCGGCGCCCTTTAACGAGGTAATACTCTCGTTGCCATATTCCTGTTTTCTTGCCATGCTGCTCCTCCCGTCCCGCCGCAGCTGTGCCGCGCAGGACGTCCTGTAATCAAAGCAAGCGCCCGCCCTATCTATTATATAAGAAATATAACAGCATCTCTAAGGGCATAAGCGCCTGTGTTCTTTTCTTTTATTAAACCATAGGTTGTAAAACTTGTCAAATGTTCTTTCTATCTTTCCCCGTGCAGCCCTCCGGCGCGAAAACCGCGAAAAAAGTCGTTCTTATTTTGTGCGCAGAGACGTCATAAAGCAAAAACTTTTCAATTTTTTCAAAAAAGTTTGCATTTACCCCTTTACAAAATCGAAATTTCAGGTATAATAATCATCGTCCGGTGCGCCTCTGTAGCTCAGTCGGTAGAGCAGGGGACTGAAAATCCCCGTGTCATTGGTTCGATTCCGATCGGAGGCACCACGTCGAGGAAACCCATCAGGGTTTCCCAATATGCGGCCGTAGCTCATCTGGTAGAGCGCCACCTTGCCAAGGTGGAGGTAGCGAGTTCGAGCCTCGTCGGCCGCTCCATTAAGGAGCAGCATTAGTTGCTCCGGTATGGCCCGGTAGCTCAGTTGGTTAGAGCACCAGCCTGTCACGCTGGGGGTCGTCGGTTCGAGCCCGATCCGGGTCGCTCGTCGGAATGTCAGTCGTTTGTCTGGCAGTCTTACAAGTAAGACCGCCGTAACAAACTCTGAAATTCCTCCTCTTCCCCACAAAATCTTGCTTCGCAAGCTTTCGCGGGGGCCCCGAAATTCGCAAGAATCGCTCGGGAGGGTGCAGGGACAAATGCACCGAATATGCGGCCGTAGCTCATCTGGTAGAGCGCCACCTTGCCAAGGTGGAGGTAGCGAGTTCGAGCCTCGTCGGCCGCTCCATTGGAGTGGTATTCATCACTCCCTTATATGGTGACGTGGCCAAGTGGTAAGGCAAGGGTCTGCAAAACCCTCATCCACCAGTTCAAATCTGGTCGTCACCTCCAAAAGATTCCCGGAAGCTTCGGCTTCCGGGATTTTTTGTTTTGTGCTGTTCCCTGCCGACCGCAAGGCCTCTGACTGTTTAGCCTGTACTTCTTGGGGTGCCGGATTTTTCATTTCCGATATAGACGGCAGCCGTGTGTCCTCGACCTTTGCAAAGAGATTCCACCACAAGGAATACGGGCGGCACCTTCTGCCGGAAAATTAGCGCTCATAAACATTCCAGTTTTTTCTTGACAACATTCTGTATGCGTGCTATTTTAAATTTTGTCAATTAGCCTATCCTAACCATCTGAGGGGTCTCGCCCCGCAGGTTTTTCTTTGCGCGCAATGTTAGGAGTGGCTAACTATATGGCAACGGTTTTCTGCCATTGCGAGGGCTGCTTCCCGGGCTGTAACGCCTGCAAACAGCAGTGCCCGGTGTGCCTGAAGCTGGAGGAAACCAGCCTGCGCAGCGGGGAGTGCATCGCCTGTGAAGCCTGCGTGGACACCTGCCCCAAGCAGAACATCCACCGGTGGGATCTGGCTCTTTGCAAGCACCCGTGGCTGCCGGTGCTGGGCAAGGCGCTGCTCTTTTTCCTGCTGGGCTGCTGGCTGGGCTTCTGCCGGTTTATCTGAAACAAAAAGGAGGCCGCTGCACAGTATTTGTGCATCAGTCTCCTTTATTGACTAGGACGATTTTGAATGCCCTCCGCTATGCTCTGGGCATTTTCGGCGGAAAAACTATTTATAATTTCGGTACGCCGGAGCGTCTGCGGACGCTCCGGCGTACCATTTTCACGGTAAAGGCTTGCCTTCATGTAAGATCGTACATTTCATTGCTTTTCTTACCCCTCTGCGTAAAAAAGAGCCGCCTAAGCGGCGGCTCCGTTGCGACATATCACTCTGCGGTCTGCTCTTCTTCAGCCGTATCCTCGATGACCTCCTGTGCAGCCTCGGCAGCGCGGCTCTCGTTGATGGCCTTTGCATCGGCAAGGATATCGCCGACCTCTTCCTGCACCTTATTCACGGTCTGCATGGTGCAGTCCTTCATCTGCAGCACCGCAGCGGTGGTCTGGGTGTAGACCTTTTTAGCGTCCTTGCTGGACAGCACCTTGAAACCGGCAGAGCCGAACACCACACCGCCCAAAAACAGTGCAAGCTTTTTTTGCATCAAACATATTTACCCCTCGTTTCTGTATTTTCCATCTGTGTGCCCGCGCCCGGAGCGGGGCAGGCTCTTTATCTCTGTATTGTAGCACGCTTTCGGGCTTTTTCAATAGTTTTCGACGATGTTAGGTCACGTTAACATTATTAGCAGCTGTATTCCATCCCGCAAGCGCAATTCGCCGATGTACCGGTTCTTCAGCCTCCGTTACCGTTTCTTTCTGTACCCGCAGACGCAGTAGAGTCCGCCGGGTCTCAAGACCCGGAAAACCTCCCGATAAGCAGCCTCCTTATCCGGGAACGCGTGAAAGCCGTTCAAAGACAAAACAATATCAAACGCGCCGTCCGCATACGGAAGTGCGCCCGCATCCCCCACCGGCTTGAGTGGCCGCACACCAAAAATCAGGTCTTATGAAATTCTACTTTTTGCGCAGCAGCTTACAGCAAAATCGTTCTTCCGTTTTTCCGTGCCGCCTTCATGGCAAACCGTACTGCATCACGGCTCGTCATTGGATCCACGATTCCAATCGTCAGATGTTTTGGGCTGCGGAATAAACGCTTCCACCCTCCGCAAAGCAGTTCCTGTGCATCTGCCCCTTCCAGCGTGACCGATACTTTTTGGCTCTTCCCCGGCATCAGCTCCGGCAGGGACAGCGGCAGACGCGCCGTGCACAGAGTGCCGCCTGCTGCATCCTCCAGATAAAGATTCACAGGCCAATCCCAATAGAACGGTGCTGCGCCCTCGTTTGCCACAGTCAGCTCTGCGGAAACGCCGTCTGCGCACAGGATCAGCTTTAGCTTTGTTACCCGGAGCCGATAGCCCAACCGCTTCAGCACGGCATTATATCCTTTTGTATCCTTTACCGGTGCCGTTTTTGGGCCCAGAAAGCTCATGTGCGACATTTCCAACAGGTGCAGCGTGCGGGGAAGATTTTGCTCCAGCATATCCTCCATGGAAAGGCTGCTGGTGAACTCGCCGCCCACCGGGGCATCCTGCCAGAGATCCGGCATAGGCGTCAGCGCATCGGGTTCATTGCCGTACCAGCCGCCCTCTGCGATCCATCCCAGCCACTCCATGGTGTCTTGTTCCTCGCCGGTCATATCGTTATAAAGGCCGAGGTTTTGTTCTGCCGCGAAGCGGAACGGCCTGCGCATCAGCAGTTTCGCCGTAGGAAAAGCGGCAAGGTAATCTGCGGCATATTCGTCCCGGATCGTCTCGTCCGGCATGGCCACCAGGCCATCTTCACTTTTGATGTGCCACTCGCCCCAGTGGCCAAGGCTGCCCAGCTCCACATAGGAAACAAAACCATCCGTGCCCAAAAACTCCGCCAGCGCATAAAGCACACGGTGATGCGCAGCCCGGAACACCACATTGGCATAGTTTGGAGAATAGCCTTTTCCATAATCTGTATCGTACCAGCTGCCATCCTTTGTCTGCGCATAAAGCCAGTCCGGGATATCCAGATGCGTCTCTTGTCCCGGCACATCGCAGACAAAGCGGATCACCAGATGGATCCCCTGCTCCCGCAGCGCGGCAAAGCCGTATTTTTCGCTGATCGTCTCCCACGCATAAACGCCCTCTTCCGGCTCTGCCTCCCGCCATGTAAGTTCCAGATAGCGGAGCGTTGCATCGCCAGCCTCTGCGGTATCGAGCATCGGTGCGTAACCGATCTGAGCATTCGGAAATGCGCCGTCATCCGCAGCATAGGTTCTTGTTTTTGTGGTCGATGCGATCATTGCAGCTCCCATCCCCAGCAGACAGATCCCTGCCGCCAGGATCCTTGAAATTTTACCCATGATACTCCCCGTTGTACTGGATAAGGGTGACATCCTGTACCCCCTTTACAGCGCGGATACGGTCTGCAAATTCCATATTGGGGTCTTTGCAGAATACCTCTACCGCCATCTCGGTGTTCTCGCCCCGCATGGTCTTGGATTTGACTGCATACTTGATGCGTCCCAGTGCCCGGACGATATCGTCTCCGGCATCGGCGCCCACATAGTGGATCACCGCAATGTACACCCGGCCTTTAGCCTGCCAGTGGGAGAACAAATAGATCATGGCGATCATGACAGCCGCCGTGACCAGCCCCAGTGCATACATTCCGGCGCCCGCCGTGATGCCCGTAGTGATAGACCAGAACAGGTACAACAGATCCAGCGGGTCCTTGACTGCGGTGCGGAAGCGGACGATGGACAATGCGCCCACCATACCAAGGGAGATGACCACGTTGGTACTGATGGCCAGTGTGACCATGCAGGTAAGCACGCACATTCCCACCAGCGTTACCGCAAAGCTGCGGGAGTATACTACGCCCGTATAGAATTTGCGGTAGACCAGATAAATAAGGATGCCCAGCGCCAGCGCCGCCAGCAGCGCCACCGCAAGCTTAGGCGCATCGTACTGGATAAAGGCATTCAGGACAGATTTTTTGATAAAGTCTTTTGTGCTCATGGTTCATTGTATTCCTTTTCTCTCAGGTTTCGTTCCAGTATTCAAACCCGTGCCGATATGCGGTCTTATCGCAGCACAGCACATACTTGGAAACGGCAGTCAGCTCCTGCGCGCGGGGCGGGAGGATGTCCCGCACGATCTGCGGCAGATACTCTGTAAATTTAACTTCCATGACCAGTTTGCCCGGCTCCAGCACCGGCAGGGTGGGAAGCGCAGGATCAAAAATATCCCAGCTGCCCACAGCAGCCCGGACATTCTGATCAAATGTAACACGCACCGTGCCGGCGTCCATGATCCACGGTTCTCGGTCGTAATCCACGATGACCCGGGGACGGAGCACATTGCATACACACTCGGTGTAGAACTCCTGACACAAACGGTGGGGACTGTGCAGCAAAAAGGCATAATCTCCGGCAAGAATAGCATCAAACTCTGTATGGGTCAAAGGTGCAGCTTCTTTATAGATGTAACTGCCGAATTTTTTCTTTCGTTCCAGCTTGATGCTGCGGTCGCTGCAATTATAAATGCGGATGCGGTACTTTTTGCGCAGCAGCACACCGGCATCTTTTTCCTCGTAAGCAGTATTCCAATAATCGTCAAAATACAGACTTCGGATGAAGTACCCGCCCTGCTGCGCGTGAGGGTCCAGATGAAGCACCGGAGACAGCCGCACAGTCAGCTCTGCCTTGTCCGCGTAGGAGATCAGATATTTCAGCTCGTGGCGGTAGGCTTCCGTATCGTTGCGGGGCTGCGGGGCCAGCAGTTCTTTTCCCCACTCCAAGCACTGCTGCCAGAGCGCGGACTCATTCTTCATAGATATCCTCCACCACGGTGCCGTCCGGCTGGATGTAAAAACATTTGACGCCATACACCTTGCCGGTATCGATGACATAGTAATCAAACGCATCCTGCGTATAGCCGGAGGCGTTGGTAGCCCGCACCCGGATAAAATACTGGCCTGCACCGGGAGACTCTGCCTGCGCTACGGGCAGCACAACGTGTTCCTGCCGGTAGAGCACCTGCCGGAACTGGTAATCCCGGGCAAGTTCCACCGTATAGACGATATCCTCGGCATTAAAATCATAGGACGGGTCCCAACTCAGCTGGAGCACGCCGTTCTGGAGGGAGGGCGTACCAATGTAAAACGGCATGGGGTAATAGTAGCCCTCCGGGTACTGCTGATAATTTTCCTCAATTTCCTCCGGCAGTGCCTGCGCCACCGTATTATACTGCGTTCTTGTAAGGGGCAGATGCTCCATGTCCGGCATTTGCCAGATGTACTGCTCGGTGATGGTGCGGTAATGCGCCGTCATCTCCTCGATCCGGTCGGCATTCAAATAATCATGCAGTTCCTGTACTGCGGTATCCAATACCTCCCGATAGCTCGCGGTCTGAAGGCAGCGGCGGAACAGCACATTGCACCAGTAGTTGCTGATGCCCCACTCCCAGCTTTCAGCATCTGTAAAGCGGATGAGTTCGCGCTCTTTACGGCGAAGCATATCGTCGTTATCCCAGTCCAGAATGTACCAGGTATCCGAATTCTGCGGACTATAGAGATACATGTTGCGGCTCTGGGTATCGGCATTGCCCATCAATAGCTGGAATGCCATCCAGTAGGCAATATTCTCCACATCAAAATATGTTTCCAGCAGCTTTTCCATCGGCTGGGATTCATCGTTCAACTTTTCCAGCATCTCAATGAGTTTGCTGTGGTCGCTGCTGCCCTTCGTTTCCAGATAAGAATCAAATTTCGCCTGATCAAACGTGGGGTCGGTGGTAAGCTTGATGGCATCTTCATAGCGGTAAAATTCAAAGAAATTCACCTTGTACAGCTGCCCTGTGGAATCCAGTCCATGGGCTTTCAGGGCCGTCTTGTTCAGCTGTTCCACCTGCGTATAGAGGCCATAATCTTCAAAAACACCGCTGGAACTGTCGGTCAGATCTTTCACATAAAGATGGACAAATTGGGTGCGCAGTCCCATCATCTGGTCGATTCCCTTAATAAGGTCATAGGCCATTTTGTTGCGGAACCGCAGTCCCTCGCCCATGTGTTTGTTCAGAGCGATGGTGCGCTGACCGCGCCAGCTGCCTTTATTTTTCTTGAGTTTGATCTTATAGTTCTTTTGGCTATTTCGGCTGGAGGTCTGACCGCGGATCTGCACTGTGGCGTTGGGGGCTTCCACCGCATAGCCCAGTTCACCGGGCAGAGGGCCATTTTCATCGCCCACCTGCAAAAGGGCATTGACCTGATAGCGTGGCACACCCATGGTCTCATAATCGTAAACCGAATAATGGTTGATCTCCGCCCAGCTGTGGTTGGTGTTCTCGCTGTCATTGCCCCGGCTCACGGTCAGGTACATTATCACCACGCCGCTGTCATCGTAGACCGTGTAAAGTTCCGGGTTATCCCGCAGGTGGACACTGTTGATATCCTCCAGCGGAGCCTTTTCCACCTTGTCCGCTGCTTTATTCCCAGACGCTGTCTGTGAACTGGCAGCGCTCTCTGTACTCCCGGCCGGCAGCACAGCGCAGCCTGCACACAGCCCGGCAAGCGCCACTCCCAGCCCCAACACCCTGCGGCGCGGGATCAGATCTCTATTCTTCATTTGCCTTCTCCTCTCAAAGCTTTCCCTTTTTATGTTCCAAGAACAGCCCCAGCCGGGTGAAGCGCCCGGCTTTTGTTTCTGCCACAATCGGCTGCTGCCCCAACACCCGGTAAGGCAGGTTGGCCGTAAAGGCATCCAACCGGAACAGCGTGATCAGATAAAACAGTGCCGCCCCGATCAGAAAGCCGAACCCATAAAACACAGGGTCAAACGCCATGGAAAGCGCTGTAAGCCCGCTGGCAGAAACAGCAAATACCACGGCTGCTGCGACAGCCCCTCCGTAATCCGTAAAGTAAAGCAGGATCATCAGAATGGTGTTGCCCACGGCGTAAAGGCCGTACCCTACACACAGGGTGCGGAAGTAACCGTGCATCAGGTCGTTGAACCCAAGAGGCAGCAGAGCCAGCAGAGTGTTCTCCAGTGAAAGTACCGCCGCTGTGACGAACAGCTGTTTGAGGGCAGTGAACCGGAGTTCCCGGTTCAGCACAGCCAGCATCTCTTCCTCTGCTGTGACGATATCGCCCACAACGCCGTCATCGTTGAACAGGCTGTAGTAGTTCCGGTAGGTGAACATGAACAGCAGTACCAGCGGAACGAACAGGAACACCAGCGTGACGATAAGCTGCTGCCCGCGCATACTGTGGAAGTATTCGCTGAAGCTCTTGCGCTTTTTAGGCGCGGATACAGTTGCGGAAGATGCCATATAAAAGACCTCCTTTCACCAAAAGCAGGGCGGACACGGGCCCGCCCTGCTGATTCCTTACGATAGATCGCTTACTGCGGTGCGCAGGCATCCACAGCTGCATTCCATGCAGCGTTCCAGTCGGCCACGATGTCGTCCAGTGTCTCGTCGCCGTTGATGCCAGCCTCCACCACACGCATGACGTGGGTCTGGTCGGCATTCAGCATCAGCTCAGCCTCCTGCTGTACCTCGGTGGCAAGGTCTGCCAGCTCTGCGGGGGCGGGGGCATCCTCGATCAGGTCGATGCCGTCGAATGCCTTCAGAGTATCGGGGTATTCCTGGCTCTTCAGCACCGGCACACCGCCCTGATCATAAGCAAAGTTGGAGCTTTCGGTCAGCCACTTGATGTAGAGCATGGCAGCCAGCTTTTTGTCATCGGTGGTGTTCTTGTTCACACCGAAGCAGTAGTCTGCACCTGCGCTGGCGTACTGGGTACCCTTGACGGTGATGGGGAACGGCATATAGCCAATGTCGTCGGCGTGGTCACCGGCGGCCTGCATCTGCACGATGGCCCAGCTGCCCAGAACCATGGCACCGATCTGGCCGTTATTGATGCGGGGCTTGGAGCCCTCCCAGTCGGTGGTGGTGGGGTCGGCCTCGGTCAGGCCGCGCTTCACTGCTTCGTACAGGATGTAGTACACAGCGTAGGGACCCATATCGTCCGCACCCAGAATGCCCTTCTGGAACGGATCCTTGGTCTGGGGCATGGTAATGTTCATCCAGTTCGGGTCGCCGGTTGCGCCGCCGCTGGTGTAAGCATCCCATGCGGTCATGGTCCAGCCGGCGGCGTAGTTGGTGTACAGGGGATCAATGGAAGGATCGTAGTCCTTGATCTTCTGCAGGTCATCCAGGAACTCGTCCGGGGTCTTGGGCAGGGTGGTGATGCCGGCAGCCTCAAAGACCTTCTTGTTGTAGACGATGCCCTGTGCATTGCCGGTGGAGGGGATGCCGTACACGGTGCCGTTATAAGCGCGGTTACTTCACCCGACAAAATCATCGCTGCGCTGCGTGGGTGGTATTTTTTTACAAATAGAACCTTATGTGGTTGTACAATTCTCCGAATTTTATTTATAGTTGTTTACAGTACAACATAAAGGTGTTATTCTTGTGCTTGAAAGAAGTAGGACGTAGTGCCCGCACTGCACCCGGCTTTCTTCATACTGTACCTTGAATCTTACATAAACCGTCTGAACGTGATACCGTGCCATGACCTCACACTTTCCGTAGGCGAGCCGGACAACGCCGCTGCACAAACAGGGGCAGGAACTGCGTTCGGAGCAAACGGCGATCAACATACATGAGCAGTGGAACTCTCTACTTATTTTTGCGTCTTAACAATTCGGAAATATTTGTAGAACTTGTCGGGGCGGAGCCCCCTCCATCTTGCTAACGCAAGACCGTTCGGTCGCTCAAAAGCCTCACTGGGGCTTTTGTTGCTGCGCTGCGCAAGCGCGGTCCCACCCCAAACCCTGCTCATGGTTCGCACCTGATGGTGCGAACAGCAACGGCGTGTCGTGCTTTACATAACTTCACCGAGGAGTTATCGAACAGACAGGAGGTACAATGACCAAAACGAATGTTCAACCGACCCCTAGAAATTCCAAGCACCACGACACGCCGAACAACAAAACGCACGTCATCAAGTTCCGTGTAACGAAAAATGAAAAACTGGAACTCAAATGATCAATCTGAAAATTGACCCGGAGTTCCAGTCCCAGATTCCGCCGCTGACCGATGATGAATTCCATCAGCTTGAAGAAAATATCCTCAAAGAGGGCAAGCTGATCTCTCCTTTGATTGTCTGGAATAACACCCTCGTTGACGGCCACAATCGTTATGAAATCGTTCAGGAACATCCCGAAATCTCCTTCTCCACGATGCCGCTCCCGTTTGAAAGCAGAGAAGAAGTCCTCGCATGAATTTGCAAAAACCAGTTGGGACGGCGCAATTTAACCCCGGAGCAGAAAAAGTTCCTCATTGGGAAACAGTACAGTGTAGAGCATCGGAAGCCCGGTGGAAACGGCAACAACCAGCACACGGCTGCTGCCAAGAAAACCGCCCCGGAGGAATTGTGTCAATTTGACACAATTCCTCCCACCTCTGCGGAAGCGAGCATCCGCAAGCAGATTGCAGAGCGGAACAATGTCAGCGAATCCTACGTTGCCCGTTCTGAAAAGTTCATGCACGGTGTAGAGATCATGGAACAGATGATGCCCGGTATGCAGGAGAAAATTCTGTCTGGGCAATTCAAAGTCCGTGATGCCGATATGCACCGCCTTGCCAGAGCTGATTTTCCGAACCGCAAGCAGATCGTGCACGAGATTCTGCACTCGGAAGACCGTCCCGCTCCGCAGTCGAGCTACTCACACTACTCTGGAATCAACTACTCCGCGCTGGAAGTCGCCGTCCGGCGGATTCAGCAGGACTTTGATTTTTGATGAGATACTTGCCTAAGCTGCCAGACGGTTCCTAACCCAAAAATGTCGGAAAGCAAAAATTGCCGGGTGAAAAAAACACCCGGCCACAAGGAATTGGAGGCTTGCCTATGAATTTGAATCGGCCTGACATGACCGAAGATGTGAAATATAAAGATTATACGAATAAGACCTTGCAAAAGGACTCAACCACAACTACAATGGAGATGGTCACTCAAACCAATGCCGTCAAGTCTCCGACTGACAGCCCGGCAACCACAAAGCTGGTGTACACGGTGGAAGAGATCGCACGAATGCTGGCCATCAGCCTGCGCTCTGCTTACAACCTGTGCAACAGCACCACCGAATTCCGTGTCCTGCGGGTAGGCGGAAGCATCCGCATCCCGAAAGACGGTTTCGATGCGTGGCTCAACCGGGCAGCTTGATAAGGAGGCAACAGTATGGCATATATTACGAAACGTGGCAACTCTTACAGCGTCCGATACACCTACGAAGATGAGCACGGCAAGAGCTGCGACAAATGGGAAAGTTTTCCCACCAAAGAGGAGGCAACAAACCGTAAGAAACAGATCGAGCACGAACTGGCAGCTGGCACTTTTCTGATTCCGTCCTCGGTGACGGTGGCAGAGTTCCTCATGGACTGGCTGCCCAAGCAGTGAAGCAAGCACAAGTGGGCACCCAAAACCTACGAATCCAACCTTTCCACCATCCAGAACCTTATTATCCCATATATCGGCAGCATGGAGATGCAAAAACTCAAGCCCTACCACATGGAGAACCTCTACACGACCCTGAGCAAAACGCCCTGCGGTTCGTATATCGAGGGAAAGAAGCAGGAACTGACCGAAAAGCAGAAGCAGCGGTTTCTTTCCGGCACCACCATCCATGAGGTGCATCGGCTACTGGGTACAGCCTTCCAATATGCCGTAGAGTGGGGTATTCTCGTCAAAAGTCCTGTTCCCGTGGACAGCCCCAAGAAGTCCACGCAGGAGCGCACCATCTGGACGGTAGAGGAGATGCGGGCGGCTCTGGACAGCATGGAGGACCCCATCCTGCATCTGGCAGTCCACCTCACACTGGTGGGCGCACTGCGAGAGGGCGAGATCGTAGGTCTGACCCCGGAAGATCTCGATTTTGATGCCGCAGATGGCATCGGAACGTTCCATATCAACAAGTCCATGCAGCGGGTGCGAAAAGAAGCCCTGAATCAAGTAGATGATGGCTGCATCATCAAGGTATTCCCGGACAAGCTGGAGCGCAGCACCACTTCCCTCATCCTGAAAAGCACTAAAACGGCATCCTCCTGCCGCACCATCTTCATGACCTCTGCTCTGAAAGAGGAATTGAAGAAGTGGCTGAATCAGTTAGCGGCAGACGAGAGAAAAGACCCGGCACGTTACCATGACAGCGGAATGCTGTTCCGTCTGCCCAACGGTCTGGCGGTGGAGCCTGTGCTGATTCGCAAGAAGTTCCTCAAATGGCAGGATGCACACCCGGAGTTCCCCCGCATCGTCTTTCACGGTCTGCGCCATTCCAGTGCCACCTATCAGCTGATGATCTCCGGCGGCGATGTGAAAGCCGTTCAGGGCACCACAGGACACGCTACGGCAGATATGCTGGTGAACACCTACGCCCACATCCAGCAGTCCTCCCGTGTAGAGCTGGGCAGGAAGTTCGAGGAAGGTTTCTATGCTAAGTCCGAAAACCCCAGCCCGCAGGCTGTACCCGCCGAAGGCGAACCGACCATTTCTATGACTGCTCTGCTGGAACTGCTGAAGAATGCAGACCCCGAAGTAAAGGCACAGCTCCGTCTGGCTCTGCTGACCTGATGCAAAATTTACCACGCATTTCAAAGCAATTCCAGCCCATGCAGAGGATTCCCACGAAAACACCAACCGTGCAAAAACCGTGCATTGACCGTGCAGGCCCCGATTTTTCGGGGTTACATAACGAAAAAGAGCGTCAAATCTTACGATTTGACGTTCAATATCTGGTGCACCTCGCGCACTCATATCCGAACTTTTCTCCGCTTTTACGGCTTCCCCGAAAGCGACCGTTTCTGTACCTTCCTTATAATTAAAGGTAATAAGTACCTTATCATCGTAGAGATAGATGGCATTGATGAAGGTGTCCACCAGTGCCTGCCGCTGCTCCGGCTGGGTCATATCCAGCTTGCGGAAGCGAAGCAGCCAAAACCGGACGAACTCCTCTTTCATCTTTGGCTTAGCCAGCCGTTCCTCTGCAATGCGGGCTTGCAGTTCTTTTCGCTGATCTTCCAGAGTTTCCAGCCGTTCCTTGGTGGAGCTGGTCAGAATGCCCATCTGGATAGCGTTCAGCATATTGGTGATGCCGACTTCCGTTTCCTTCAACTGCTTTTCGTAGATGGGCAGGTCTGTGCTTTCCTGATTTTGCAGCTCCATGACCTTGGCGATGATAGCATTCATGGAAGCATCGTCTTCCACCAGTTTCATGGTCTCGTTGACAACCAGATCTTCCAGCCACTGTTTCCGCACGGCCTTTTTATCGCAGGTCTTTTTCTTCTTGGCAGCAGCACACTTATAATAGGTGTACATCTTCCCGGTGTGGCTGACACCGCTTTCGCCAAACATCAGCGCTCCGCACTTACCGCAGTACAGCTTGGTGGTAAGCAGATAGCTTTCCTCTGCCTTATGACGGGCAGGGGCCTTTTTATTTTTCGCCAGCTTTTCCTGTACTTTGTTGAACAGGTCCTCTGACACAAGAGCCGGGATCGCATTGGGCTGTACCACATCCCGCAAACGCAACTCGCCGATGTACCGTCGATTGCTCAGCATCCGCTGAATCGTATTGTAGGACATCTCCCCGCCCATTGAATTTTTGATGTTGTGTGCCTTTAACCAATCCCGCAGGTCAGTCATGGTCGCACCGTCCGCATACTTCTGGAACGTCTGCTCCACATACGGAGCCAACAACGGGTCGGGCTGGTAATGCCGGGTCTCATCGATCATGTAGCCGAACGGAATCGTGCCACCATTATAAATGCCCTTGAGAGCGTTCTCGGTCATGCCGCGCACGACCTTTTCGGACAGGTCAGCCGAGTAGTATTCGGCGTAACCTTCCAGCACCGATTCCAGAATGATGCCCTCCGGGCCAGCCGAAATGACTTCCGTTGCCGATACCAGTTTCACGCCGTTCCGCTTCAGTTGGGTCTTGTACCGGGCACTGTCGTAGCGGTTCCGGGCAAAACGATCCAGCTTCCAGACAATGATGACATCAAAGATGCCGCGTTCGCTGTCCTTGATCATCTGCTGGAACTGCGGGCGGTTGTCCGTTTTTGCGGAGACGGCACGGTCAATGTAATGCTTTACCACCGTGAAGCCATTCTTTTCCGCATAGGCGGTGCATTCCCGGATCTGACCTTCAATGGATTCCTCGCGCTGGCTGTCAGTTGAATAACGAGCATAGATCACAGCAGTCATGGCAGGCACCTCCCATTTATACATCATTGAACGGTGGATCGTTTTTTCAAAGCAATGTTTCGTATAATGGATATACCATATTTTACAGATGATTGCAAGCATTTTTTACGTTTCTCATAAGATTCATCAAAAAAACGAACGCTCTTTAAAGGCAAAACATTCACATTCCATGGTTCTATGAAAGCACCCGGAGGAATTGTGTCATTTTGACACAATTCCTCCGCTCACCATGCCCCCTCCAGCGGCTTCAGCGCACTTTTGCGGTATTGCAGAGGGCTTTGCCCGGTGGCTTTTGCAAAGCGGGTGGAAAAATTGCTGGCATCCCCAAAGCCTACCTTCTGTGCAATTTCGCTGACGCTGTGGTCGGTAAGGACAAGCAGTTCCTTTGCCTGTGTGATGCGAAAGTTGACCAGATAATTATACGGTGTTGTGCCCATATACCGCCGGAACAGCCGCAGAAAATAGCTTTTGCTCATGTGCGCCTCTGCCAGCAGGTCGGCAAGGCAAAGTTCCTGCTGGTAATTTTTGCGCAGGGTCTCCGCTGCCTGCAAAATGACCTGCCGTGCGCTGGTGGTTTCAGCTTCTGCAAGAATGCTCTGTGCACATAAGGCAAGCATTTCGTGGAGAGCCAATCCGGTGTGCACCATGCTGTCCACGGTGCTGCGCTCCATCTGCCCCAAAAGCATTTCAAAATATTCCTGCATCTTGACCCCGGTGAGCTGCACCGGGGTCAGTTTTTTGCCCGGCAGCAGCAGCGGCTCCATGGCGGCGACCCCTGCGCCGTCCAGATGCACCCAATAATGATGCCAGCAGCTTTGCCCCGGAGCGGTGCAGTAGCTCTGTGGGGTGCGGCAGTTCAGCAGCAGCGCCTGCCCGGTGCTGAGCACCACATGGCTTTCCCCCTGCTCAATCAGCCCTGCACCCCGGAGGGTATAAAACAGGATGTAACTTTCCTTATCTGTCCGGGCGGTGGAAAAATGCTGCTGGGCGTAAAACACTCCCGCCTCGGTGCAGTAGTAGGGCTGTGCCAGCTCTGCTTCGCTGGGGGTAGTGCGTTTCCATACACTCTCCGGGGTCACATCCATGTTGTAGGTCAGCATTTTCCGTTCCCTCTCTTTCTGTGCCCAGTATAGCGCACCTGCCTTTGCAGCGCAAGAGTAGACTTTTCACAAAGAATGTGTCACCTTTGCGGATGGAATTGCGAGCATCATGCCGCTATACTGGTAGCAGACAAGGTCACACAGGAGGCGCATTATGCACAAAAATTATCTTGCCATCGACATTGGTGCGTCCAGCGGGCGGCACATTGTGGGATGGGTGGAGAACGGTGTTCTCCGCACCGAGGAAGTGTACCGTTTTCCCAATAGCGTCCAGCGGGTGGACGGTCATCTGGAATGGGACATCGACAGCCTGTTTGCCAACGTGAAGCAGGGCATCCGGGAAGCCTTTGCAAAGTACCCGGTCATTGAGAGCCTTTCCATCGACACCTGGGCGGTGGACTATGTGCTGCTGAAAAACGGCCAGCCCCTCTCCCCGGTCTACGCCTACCGGGACAGCCGGACGCAGGCGGTCACCCCCGAAGTCCACAACATTCTGCCCTTTGCGCAACTCTACCAGCGCACCGGCATCCAGTTCCAGCCCTTCAACAGCATTTATCAGCTGTATGCCGACAAAAAAGCCGGTCGGCTGGCACAGGCCGAGGACTTTTTGATGATCCCGGAATACCTGCTGTGGAAGCTCTGCGGCGTGAAGGCGCGGGAGTACACCAACGCCACCTCCACCGGCCTTGTGAATGCCCAGACCAAGGAGTACGATTCGGAGATCCTGCAGGCACTTGGCCTACCGGAAACAATGTTCCCAAAGCTGACTGCACCCGGCACGGTGCTGGGGTCCCTGCTGCCCCACATTGCCGCCGAGGTGGGTGGGCAGACCAAGGTAGTGCTGTGCGCCACCCACGACACCGCCAGCGCCGTGGAGGGCATCCCCATGGAGCAGGGCGATGCACCGTTCCTCTCCTCCGGTACATGGAGCCTGCTGGGGGTCAAGCTGACAAAGCCCATCACCAGCCCGGAAAGCTGCCGCGCCAACTTTACCAACGAGGGCGGCGTGGGGTACATCCGCTACCTGAAAAACATCATGGGTCTGTGGATCATCCAGTGCGTGCAAAAACAACTGGGCATCTCCTTTGCCGAGATGGTGGAGCTGGCCAAGACCAGCACCTACACCCGCATTTTTGATGTGAACGCAGCCCGCTTCTCTGCCCCGCAGGATATGCGCGCAGAGATTCGCACGGCTCTCGCCGAGACCGGCGAGGCCCCTGCCACGGATGCCGACCTCATCAACAGTGTCTATCATTCGCTGGCGTACTGCTATGGGGAGGCTTTCCGGGAGCTGGAAGCCCTCACCGGCCAGCACTGGGATAAGCTCTACATCGCAGGCGGCGGCGCAAAGAACGCTACCCTGAACGAGCTGACCGCTCACTATACCGGAAAACAGGTGGTGGCGCTGCCCATCGAGGCCACCGCCATCGGCAATTTGAAAATTCAGATGCAGATTTAAGAAGGAGGAACCGTATGAGTTACGCAGAAGCAAAAGCCCGCTACGCCGCCATTGGCGTGGACACCGAAGCTGCCATTGCCCGGTTAAAGACCGTGCCTATCTCCCTGCACTGCTGGCAGGGAGATGATGTCCGGGGCTTCGACACCGACCCCACCAAGCCCCTGACCGGCGGCATCCAAACCACCGGCAACTACCCCGGCCGTGCCCGCACCCCGGAGGAGCTGATGGCTGATATGGACAAGGTGCTTTCCCTTTGCCCCGGCACCAAAAAGATCAACCTCCATGCCTCCTACGCCATTTTTGACGAAGAAAGCCCGTGGGTGGACCGGGACAAGCTGGAGCCCAAGCACTTCAAAAAATGGGTGGATTTCTGCAAGGCAAGAGGGCTAGGCGCAGACTTTAACCCCACCTTTTTCTCCCACCCCAAGTGCGACCCACTGACCCTTGCCAGCCCCAACGAGGAGACCCGGAAATTCTGGGTGGAACACGGCAAGGCCTGCATCCGCATCAGTCAGTATCTGGCCGAGGAGCTTGGGCAGCCCTGCACCATGAACATCTGGACAGGCGACGGCTTCAAGGACGTACCTGCGGACCGCAAAGGCCCTCGCGACCGCTACAAGGCCAGCATCGACGAGATTTTGAGCGTGCCTTACGACTTCAAGCTGGTGAAGCCCTGCATCGAGAGCAAGGTGTTCGGCATCGGTGTGGAGGCGTACACCGTGGGCAGCGCCGAGTTTGCCCTGAGCTACGCCGCCTTCAACCGGGAAAAGTGCATTCCTCTGATGGATAACGGCCACTACCATCCCACCGAGGTGGTCAGCGATAAGATCCCCGCCCTGCTGGCCTTCTTCCCGGAGATCGCGCTCCACATCACCCGCCCCATCCGCTGGGACTCCGACCATGTGGTACTGTTCGACGATGAAACGAAGGAGATTTGCAAGGAGATCGTGCGCTGCGGCGGTCTGGACGGCCGGGTGAACATTGCACTGGATTACTTTGATGCTTCCATCAACCGCATCTCCGCATGGACGGTGGGCTTCCGCAACGTGGAAAAGGCGCTGTTGTCTGCCCTGTGCACCCCGCATACGGTGCTGAAGGAGCTGCAGGACACCAACCAGTTCACCGAGCTGATGGTTCGGCAGGAGGAGCTGAAGACCCTGCCCTTTGGCGAGGTCTGGGACGAATACTGCCGCCGGAACAGTGTGCCGGTGGACGGTGCATGGTTTGAGGAAGTCAAAAAGTACGAGCAGAACGTGCTGAGCAAGCGCATTTGAATGAGAGAGGTTTTTGAAGATGGGTATTCTGGATATTGAGATTGTAAAAGGCTTTATGCGGATGTGCAACGATGGCTGGCTGCAGGGCTGGCACGAGCGCAACGGCGGCAACCTGACCTACCGCATGAAGGAGGAGGAAGTGGCCCAGTGCCGCCCCTTCTTTGACCCGCAGCCACGGGAGTGGGTGAACATGGGGGTGCAGGCAGATAATCTGGCTGGCGAGTATTTCATCACCACCGGTTCGGGCAAATTCTTCCGCAATGTAGAACCGGACCCTGTCCACAGCATCGGCATTGTGGAGATCAACGAAAAGGGCGACAGCTGGCGCATCGTCTGGGGCTTGGAGGGCGGCGCAAAGCCTACCAGCGAGTTCCCCAGCCACTTTATGAACCACAGCGTCCGCAAGGCTGCCACCAATGGCGCAAACCGTGTCATCTACCACTGCCACGCCACCAACGTCATTGCCCTGACCTACATCCTGCCCCTGACCGACCGGGACTTCACCCGTGCCCTGTGGCAGAGCGCCACCGAGTGCCCGGTGGTGTTCCCGGAGGGTGTGGGCGTCTGCCCCTGGATGGTGCCCGGCGGGGCGGACATTGCCATGGCCACCAGTGAGCTGATGAAGCACTATCAGGCAGCCGTCTGGGCGCAGCACGGTCTGTTTGCCTCCGGTCCGGACTTTGACATCACCTTTGGTCTTGCCCACACCATCGAAAAGAGTGCTGAGATCTACGTCAAGGTGCTCTCCATGGGCGGCGGCATCATCCGGCAGACCATCACCGACGATGACCTGCGCGCCATTGCCCACGACTTTGGCGTGACCCTGAACGAGAAGTTCCTTAACTGAGCCTTTCTCCCCCCATTTTTCTTCATCCTAGCAGAACAGGCATCCTGTCCGATACCGCCAAATGGTATCACAGGATGCCTGTTCTGCTTTATGTTTCCCGGAACTCCATAGGTGTTTTTCCGGCGACCTGCTGAAAGACTGCGCTGAAATAATTGCGGGTGGCAAAGCCAAGCTGCTCGGAAATTTCCCGGACGCTGAGCGTTGTGCTTTTCAGCAGAACCTTCGCGCGTTCGACCTTTGCAAACTTCACATAGTTCGTGACGCTCAGACCCGTTTCTTCCTTGAATTTATGGGTGAGGTAGTATTCCGTGTAGCCCACCAGGGCGGCAAGATCTTCCGCCACGATCTTTTTGTCCAGATTCATCTCGATATAATCCACACATTTCTGGATCTGCATACTGAGGTTGGGGTTCGTCCGGTGTTTGTGGACACGCCGAATGAAATCATCGTACATCATCATTGCAAGCGGGCTCAGTTCATCCAACGATTTTGCCGCTTCCGCCGTCTGAATGTAGCTGTCCCCCAGCGAGTACGCCTCCTCCGGGGAAAGACCGCCCTCAATGGCGGCACGGCACACCAGCGAGGTGAACACGATGATGGAAGTCTTACTCTGGCGCAGAACATCGCTGCTCTGCACCGGCACGCCTGCACTCATGCTCATACTGTTGGAAAGTGCCTGCTTGTAATTCAGGTCTCCGGTGCGGACCATTTGCAGCATTCCCTGCTCCGCCATCCAGATCTTATGCCGGTCATGGGGAATCGCATCGCTTTTCAGTCGTTCGTCCTGTACTGCACTGCTGTTCACACTGCTCAGCTCCAGCCGCTGCCCGGTCAGGCAGTAGTGCATCATCAGCAGATAGCGGTTCATAATGGTGTTTTGCAGGGTAGGAACTTTTTCAAGGGCTTTGTAAAGCTGGATCGTCCATGCCACACTGATCTCCAGCTTGCTGTAATATTTCAGCCCTTCCTCGATCCCGCGCATTGTCACATCCTGATAGAACACCGGCCCGATGACCCAGACACGCTTCAGTTTTCCCTCTTCCTTTTCAAAGGCTGCGCCCCACAAAAGACCCAATGCCGTCCCCAAGGTAACGGGTACATCGTCCCGATCCCCCTGCTCCAGCATCCGCTGTTTGCAGCCGAACAGTTCAAATGCACTGGCAAGAAATGCCTCGTCCGGGCAGTTGCTCCGCAAGAGCTTCCCCTGTGCATCATAGCACCATGTATATACATTTCCGCCGCACTGGACAAGCTCGGAAAACAGCATCATATTCTGGAGAACATCCATGTGTAACCCCTCCGGCTCATTGATAAAAGCAGTATATCATACTTCCGCCGTTTTTTCCACCGATGCCCGGAGCCAGTGCAGCAGGATGCCCGCAGAGATAGCCGCAGCGCCAACGTCTGCTATCAGGTGCGCCGCCGCAATGCCCTGCACGCCGCAAAGCGCATTCATCAGGTACAGCAGCGGAATCAGCAGCAGCCCCTGCCGCAAAAGAGAGAGCACCACCGCACCGCTTGCCTTGCCCACAGATTGCAGCAAATTGGTTGCCAGATAGGTCAGACCGATCACCGGGCTGCCCAGAACCAGATAGACCACCAGCTGCGTTCCCAGACGGAAAGCGCCTTCTTCCTTGATGAACATCCCGATCAGCGCATTGCGTCCGGCAAAGCTGGCAGCTCCGGTAAGGACGCCAAAAACAACGGTCAGCAGGATCAGATCCTTCAAAAGCTGTTTCAAACGTTTTGAGTCGCCTGCGCCGTAGCTGTACGCCAGAAGCGGCTGGCAGCCCATGCAGATCGCCATGGCGATCATGCTGATGACCATGGTCGTCTTGCCTGCCGCTGCCATAGCTGCGACCGCCGCCGTACCGTGGGTCACCAGCAGCCGGTTGCTGAAGGAGGAGGCAAACCCTGCCAGCAGGCTGCTGATCCCGTTGGGCAGACCAATGGCCAGCATCTCACCCAGCATCTGCGGCTTTTTCAGGGCAGGACGGAAATCAACGGTCAGCACCGTGCCGTGTTTGACGATGTAGCGCAGATAGCAGCCCGTCGCCACAAGATTGCCCAGCACACTGGCAGCAGCCGCACCGCTGACGCCGAAGTTCAGCACCAGAATGAACAGCGGGTCAAAAATGCAGTTGACCAGCGTGCCCAGAAGATTGCCGATCAGGCCTTCTTTTACTGCGCCCTCTGCACGCACCAGCATCGCCATGCTGTTGGACAGGATAAAAAGCGGCGCACCCAGTGCAAGGACCCGAAGATACCGCTCTGCATAGGGAAAAAATTCTGCATTTGAGCCCAGCACCCCCAGAAGTGGCACTCTGCCCACCAGCAGACCGATGCTGACCAGAACGCCCAGAAAAAAGCAGCTCCAGAAGCAGAGCGAGGAGCAAGTCTTGCCCTGCTCGATCTCGCCTGCGCCAAAGCAGCGTGCAACCATGGCGCTGCTGCCTGCGCCAAGCATGGTCGCCACTGCCGCAAGGATCGAAAACACCGGTCCCACAACGGAGACCGCCGCCACCTGTGCGGTATCGCCCAGACAGCCCACAAAAAACATATCCGCCATGTTGTACAGCACCATGACAAGGATAATGATAATGGAGGGCACCGCCATGGAAATGATAGATTTCCAGACAGAACCGGTACGGAAAAGTGCTTCGTTTTTCATGGTCTCCTCCCAAAAATCAACCGCACGCAGGCAGAACGAAAGCCCCTGTCAAGGGGGCTTTCCGGGCTGCTTCGGTCACAGGTTGTCCAGCGCATCCAGCAGTGCTTTCAGCGCCGTTTCCGGCAGACCCAGCATAGGGCCGATCTTGCCAAATGTCATGCCGTAGGCAGCTTTTGCCTGCTGGTTGTCGGCAAAACCGGGCAGGTACTGCTCCACGATGGCTTTTGCGGCCTCGTTTTCCATCAGTGCTGCAATCGTGCTCTGGCTGTTCAGCTTGCCGCCGGTCAAAATTTCCGGGTGCTTCCAGCTGCTGATGCTCTGGTGTCCGGCAGACAGTGCGCCGTCCACCGGGATGGCTGCACCGGTGATGTACCGTGCCAGACCGCTGGCAAGGAAAAGTGCCAATGCAGCGCACTCCTCCGGGTCGCCCATCCGCTTTGCCGGGCAGTCGGCTGCAAAGAAGTCCATGGCCGCAGCCGGTGCATCCCCGAAAATGCTGGTTCTGGTGTAGCCGGGACAGATGGCGTTGACGGTAATGCCGTATTCTGCGTAATCCAGCGCCGCTGCGCGGGTCATGCCGACCACGCCGAACTTGGTGGCACTGTACAGCGCCTGTCCACGCTGGGGCACAAGACCCGCCACCGATGCCACATTGATGAGGAATCCGCCTTCGCTGTGGCTCTTGAGGATGGCCTCTGCGCCGTACTTCATCCCGGCAAAGACACCCTCACTGTTCAGGGAGAAGATCTTCTCGTAATCCTCTACCTCATACTCATGCAGCGGTGTGCCGCCCATGCCGATGCCTGCGTTGCTGACAACGCCATCCAGCTTGCCGTAGTGCGTCACCGTCTTATCCACCAGTTCTTTGATGGCAGAAGCCTTGCTGCAATCGGTCTGGATAAAGATGGCATCGCCGCCCTTGGCGCAGATGCCATCTGCCACAGCCCGCCCCTGCTCTGCACTGCGGGCTGCACAGACCACCTTCATGCCGTTTTCGCCAAAGCACTCAGCAATGGCCCGGCCGATGCCACGGCTTGCGCCGGTGACGATGGCCACTTTACCTTTGACACTGTTAAAATCCATAAAATGCCTCCACTTGATGTTTCATTCTCAAATACTCAACTGTGAGTTGCTTATCCATCTCCATGGTGCTATAATAGCACTGCGCCGCAGGGGCCGCAATCAGCAGTTTCCGGCGTATCCGGTGTTTAAGCAACGAATCACGTTCAAAGCGTTGGTTAAGCACCCTTTATGAAATTAATTGATGGAGGAATTCTATGGATATCCGGGTCAAAAAAACGAAGCGTGCCATTCAGAAAGCGTTTGTTGCCCTGCTGCGGGAGAAGCCGATTGAAAAGATCACGGTCAAAGAAATTGCCGAACGGGCCGAGATCAACAAAACAACCTTTTATTCCCACTATGAAACGCTGGATGCCCTCACCGCCGAAATGGAGCGGCAAACGGTCCAGCTCGTCTGCGACAATATGGGCGGCGCACAGCAGCTGCTGGATACGCCGGAGGCTTTTGTGCGGGAGATGTTTGCTAATCTCCAGCAGGCGACCGATTATCTCGGTGTGGTTCCTGCATCCGCGATGAACCGCTTTACACAGCATCTGCGTGATGCGATTCTGGAACAAATCAAACTCGCAAACATGGAACCATCCCAATATGAAAATGTCGGTGCGATCCTGATTTTTGTAATGAACGGTCTTTCCGGGCTTCTGAACACCGACGCAAAACTGGCACAGAAACAAATTGATGTGATCGCCGCCGTGGTTGCGGATGGTGTCCGTTCCATTCAATTCTCCTGCTGAAAAAAACCGTGCATGTTATCGAAAACGATAGCTCTGCGCGGCTTTTCTGGTTCAAAATTACTTTTTTGCTTTTTTGATGAACAGGGCTTCATCCGTTTCGGTCAAGACATACCTTGTTCATGTCCAAAGCCGCTCTCAAGCTCCGCAATACTCCCCCAGCACCCCAAGGCTGGGCTTTGCTGTCCGCTCCATCGTTTCGCGGTTCACGGCGATCAGACCAAACTGCATGGCATAGCCCTTCTGCCACTCAAAGTTGTCCATCAGGCTCCAATGGAAGTATCCCTTCACCGGGATGCCGTCGGCGATGCAGTGCTGCACGCCATCCAGTGCCTGCCGGATAAATGCCACACGGCGGGTATCATCGGCGGTGGCAATGCCGTTTTCGGTCACAATCAGGTCACCCTTGAATTCCTCTGCCACCTTGCGAATGACGTGTTCCAGTGCCTGCGGATAGACCTCGTAGTCCATCTGGGTCAGTTCTGCGCCCTCCGGTGCCGGCAGCTGCCCCTGCGGGCCATAAAGGGTGCGGGTATAGTTCTGCACACCCAGAAAATCATCGTCTTTGATATAAGGCAGATAATGGGTGAACTCCTCCTGCCATGCGGCCTCGGCAAAGGCTTCGCCGCCGGGCTGTGCCTGCAAGTCGTGCAGCGAAAGGGTCAGACCCACCTTGACCTGCGGGCAGAGGGCTTTGACGGCATCTCGTGCGGCTGCATGGGCACGCATCACCAGCAGATCACCTTCCGGGGTGCGCTCGCTGACAAAGATCTGCGGCTGGGGTGTGCCGAACGCCTGTGCATTCTCCATGGCAGCATACTTCATGTTTTCCATCATCTTCTGGAAGTTCATTCCCACCTGCACCGTGCCCTCGGCAGACTTTCCGGCCGATGCGGCATTTTGGGCGGCCCGCTCTGCCATCAGACGGAACCGCTTGGAGATCGCGGCAAGCTGCAAGCCCATATTGGCCTCGTTGATGGTGCAGACATAGCGCAGCTCGCTGCCCAGCTGTTCCATCACATAGGTCACATAACGTTTAAAATCCTCTACGGTGCTTTCGGTTTCCCAGCCGCCCTTGCAGATGAGCCATTTCGGGCTGGTGAAGTGCAGCAGCGTCACGATGGGTTCTACGCCATGCGCTTTGCAGCAGGCGATCACCTTGCGGTAATGCTCGATGGCTTCCGGGTTGAACTTTCCTTCCTCCGGCTCTACCCGTGCCCACTCGATAGAAAAGCGGTAGGCATTCAGCCCGGCATCAGCCAAGAGCTTGATATCTTCTTCGTACCGTTGATAATGGTCGCAGGCAATGCCGCTGGGCTCCGTAAAGCTGGAATGGGGCAGCTGCTCCTGTGCCCAGTAGTCACTATTCGTATTGTTGCCCTCCACCTGATGAGCTGCTGTTGCAGCACCGATGAAAAAGCCTTTTTCAAATTTCTGCATGATGGTTCTCCCTTCCTGCGTGTTGCTTGTTGAGGCTATTGTAGCAGACCTGTTTTGCCCCTATGGGACAATAAATCGTGAAGGCAGGCGCAAATTCACGCATCACAAATTATTGCACGAATTTTTATCCTTAACTATCGTTTTTCATCCGGCAGTGGCTGTTGCATTCTGTTATTCTGGTGTCAGAGAAAGCGGAACTCAGTTCACACAAAAAGGAGGAAAATCATTATGTTCCAAAAGAAACCCAGTGCCAGTGAAGTAGACGGCGTCCAGTACCGTCGTGCAAAGCTCTGGCAGATCATCTGTTACGCCTGCAACGCTTTTGTGGGCATGAGCATCTATTCCCTGATCGGTATGGCCAGTTATTCTGCCAGCATCGGCTACGGCATCACCACTGCGACCGTCGGTCTCATCCTGATGCTGGCCCGCATTCTGGACGGCTTTACCGACCCGATGCTGGCGTTCATCTACGACCGCGTCAACACCCGTTTCGGCAAGCTGCGCGTTCTGCTGATCAGCGGCTATCTGATCGAGGCTGTCGGTCTGCTGTGTATGTTCAACCTGTGCTCCAGCAAGGGCTTCGGTCTGCCGGTGTTCGTTTTGACCTACATTATTTACATCATCGGCTATACCGTCACCAACATGACCGCCCAGACCCTGCCGGCTATCATGACCAACGATCCCCGCCAGCGTCCCACCATCGGTGTCTGGAGCACTGCGCTGAACTACTTCGTGCCCATGGGCATGAGTATGCTGATCTACACCGTCATCCTGCCCAAGTGCGGCGGCACCTTTAATCAGGATTTCCTCAGCACGGTCTGCACCATCGTGCTGCTCATTGCCGGCATCGGCACCCTGATCGTCTGCGCCGGTATCTCTGCCTACGATAAGCCCGAAAACTTCGAGGGCACCAGCAAAAAACACGAGCCGCTGAAAACTGCGGATATTCTTGAGGTGCTCAAGCACAACAAGCCCCTGCAGTGCTACATCGCCTCCAACGCTTCCGATAAGCTGGCACAGCAGGTAGGCAGCCAGGCCATCATCAACACGATGCTGAACGGCATCCTCATCGGCAACATGGGTCTTGCTACCACCCTTAGCGTGATCAGCATGGTGCCTTCCATCTTCTTTGCGGCCTTCGGTGCAAAGTATGTGGGCAAAAATGGCAGCAAGAAGGGCATCGTGACCTGGACCTGCGTCAGCATGGCCATCGCCTCTGTGCTGTTCCTGTTCTTCATCTTTACCGACACTCGTCAGATCGGTGTGATCGGCAGCTGGAACATGATCGTTTACGTCCTGCTGACTCTGCTGCAGAATGGTTCCATGATGTGCATTACCACCTCCAACACTTCTTACATGGCCGATACCATTGACTACGAGCTGGACCGCACCGGCCGCTATATCCCGGCTGTCGTTTCTGGTACTTACAGTCTGGTGGACAAGCTCATCACCTCGGTGGCTGCTGTCATCGCCACCGGTGCGGTCGCCCTTCTGGGTTACACCACCACCATGCCCCAGCCCACGGATCCCTACACCAGCGGCATCTTCTGGATGACCCTTGCCATCAAGTTCGGTCTGCCCATGCTGGGCTGGGCCATCACCCTGATCGCCATGCTGGGCTGCCCGCTGACCAAGGAAGAAATGGTCAACGTCCAGAAGCGCATCGCAGATAAGAAAGAAGCCCTTCGTCATGAAGTAATTGCAGAACAGATGCAGTAACACCCTGCAAAGACCGAAAGGGCTCATACGCTCTTTCGGTTTTTGCTGATTCTATCCATCTTTTATAAAAAAGGAGTTTTTACCATGAGCAAGACCATCCTGTTGAATCAGAGCGACTGGCATTTTACCAAGGATAACCCCGGCATCCCCGCCGCCGTTATGGGCGAGGCCATTGCCCTGCCCCACACATGGAACGCGGTGGACGGTCAGGACGGCGGCAACGATTACTATCGCGGCACCTGCTGGTATACACTGGCCCTGGCAAAGCCCACCATCCCGGCAGGCGGCAAGGCTGTTTTGCAGCTGGACGGCGCAGCTATGACCGCTGCCGTCTACCTGAACGGTGAAAAGCTGGCTGAGCACAAGGGCGGCTATTCCACCTTCCGGGTAGACCTGACCGACCACCTCAAAGAGGAAAATCTGCTGGCAATTTCCGTGGACAACCGCGACAACGACACCGTGTACCCCCAGAAGGCAGACTTTACCTTCTACGGCGGCATTTACCGGGATGTGACCCTGCACATCGTTCCCGCAGAGCACTTTGCCCTGCCCGCTAATGGCGCACCGGCGCTGAAGGTGACCCCTATCGTCACCGACCTTGCCGCCAAGACCGCCGAGATCACTGTGGAAGCCGCCGTGGTGGGCGCACAGAGCGTAACCTTTACACTGGAAGGCCAGAGCATCACCGCCCCGGTGGAAAACGGCACTGCAAAGGCTGTTTTCACCCTGCACGATGCCCATCTGTGGGATGGCGTGGAGGACCCCTTCCTTTACACCGTTTCCGCCAAGCTGGGCAACGGCGAGGAGGCATCTGCCCGCTTTGGCTGCCGGAAATTTGAGATCGACCCCCAGAAGGGCTTTTTCCTGAATGGACGTAGCTATCCGCTGCGGGGCGTTTCCCGCCATCAGGACCGCAAGGGGGCCGGCATTGCTCTGACCAACGAAATGATGGAGGAGGATATTTCCATCATTCTGGAAATGGGTGCCAACACCATCCGGCTGGCCCACTACCAGCACGCACAGTATTTCTACGACCTGTGCGATGAAAAGGGTCTTGTCATCTGGGCAGAGATCCCCTACATCACCATGCACATGACCAACGGCCGTGCCAACACCCTAACCCAGATGGAAGAGCTGATCGTCCAGAACTACAACCACCCCTGCATTGCCGTGTGGGGCCTTTCTAACGAGATCACCGCCGCCTCTGCGGTCAACGAGGATCTGCTGGAAAACCACCGTCTGCTGAACGAGTTGGCGCACAAGCTGGACCCCACCCGAAAGACCACCATGGCAAACGTGTTCATGCTGGAGACCACCAGCCCCATTCTGGAGATCCCGGATGTGAACAGCTACAACCTCTACTTCGGCTGGTATCTGGGGGACCTTGAGCAGAACGACGAGTTCTTTGACAAATATCATGCTGATTACCCGGACCGCTGCATCGGCTTTTCGGAGTACGGCGCAGACGCCAACCCCCAGTACCAGAGCAGCCACCCGGAAAAAGGCGACTATACCGAGAGCTACCAGTGCATCTACCACGAGCACATCGCAAAGATGATTGCCGACCGTCCGTGGCTGTGGGCGACTCATGTGTGGAACATGTTCGACTTTGCCGCCGATGGACGCGATGAGGGCGGCAAGCATGGCGAGAACCAGAAGGGACTTGTCACCTTTGACCGCAAGCTGAAAAAAGACCCCTTCTATCTCTACAAGGCCTATTGGAGCAAGGAGCCGTTCGTGCACCTGTGCGGCAGCCGCTATGTGGACCGCGCCGAGGATGTGACCGAGATCAAGGTCTACTCCAATCTGCCGGAAGTCTCACTGTACAAAGACGGCCAGCTGGTGGAGACCAAGCAAGGCGACAAGGTGTTTACCTTCCAGTTGCCCATCACCGGCAAGCACAGCATTGAGGCACGCTCCGGTGAGCACAGCAGCATGATCCTGGTGAACAAGGTAGACGCCCCCAACCCGGATTACGCCATGGACAACCGCAAGAACGTGACCAACTGGTTTGACGGCGAGCTGGACGAAAGCTGCTGGTCGGTCAAGGACAACATGGCTGCCGCCATGGCAGACCCCAAGGCAGGCCCCGTCCTGAAGCAGATTTCTGATAAAGCCGCTGCTGCCCGCGGAGATGTTGCCGCTGCCGTGAAGGACAACCCGGCTCTGGTGGCGATGATGGAGCGTGCCATGCAGCGGATGACCATTGAATCCATGCTGATGCAGGCGGGCACTTCGGAAGAGGATATCAAGCAGTTGAACCGGGTATTGCAGGGCATTTCCAAGGAGTGATTTTTGATGAAACAGACTTATTGCAACCCCCTTGATCTGGGCTACCGTTACCAGCACATGAAGGAAGGCCCGCGCACAGCGGGCTTCCGGGAGGGCGCAGACCCGACGCTGGTGTACTTCAAAGGCAGATATTATCTGTTCGTTTCCATGTCGGCAGGGTTCTGGTACTCGGAGGATCTTCTGGACTGGAACTTCCATGCAGACCCCGACCTGCTGATCTATGACTACGCACCGGATGTGCGGCAGGTGGGCAATTACCTCTACTTCTGCGCCAGCCGCAAGGGGCGCAACTGCCCCATTCTGCGCACCGCTGACCCCCTGACTGAGCCGTTTACCGAGGTTTCCGCGCCCTTTGCTTTCTGGGACCCTGATCTGTTCTGCGATGACGATGGCCGGGTGTACTTCTACTGGGGCTGTTCCAATATTGCCCCCATCTACGGCGTGGAGCTGGACCCGGACACCATGACTCCCATCGGTGAAAAGCAGGAGCTGATCTTCGGCAATGAAACCATACTGGGCTACGAACGCCCCGGCAACAACGGCATCGTGAACCGGGAAGCCAGCGTGCTGTACCAGTCCATGAAGCAGTTCTATGATCCCAAGACCGGCAAGCTGAATCTGCCGCCGCAGATGGCAAATATCCCCGGTCTGAGTGTCGAAAGCCTGACTGCCATGTTCAACGCCATCGGCAAGCCCTACATCGAGGGTGCCTTTATGACAAAGCATGACGGCCTCTATTACCTGCAATATGCCTGCCCTGGCACCCAGTACAACACTTACGCCGACGGTGTATACACCTCCCGTTCTCCGCTGGGCCCCTTTGTGCGGCAGGCATCCAATCCGTTCTCCGCAAAGCCCGGTGGCTTCATTACCGGTGCAGGCCACGGCAGTACCATTGCCGACACCTACGGCAACTGGTGGCACGCTTCCACCATGCGCATTTCCGTCAACTATGACTTTGAGCGCCGGGTGGGGCTGTTCCCTGCCGGGTTCGACAAGGACGGCGTGCTTTACTGCAACCAGAACTTTGCCGATTACCCCCACCGCATCCCGGCAGACCGCTTTGATGCCGCCAGACAGCAGCCGGAATGGATGCTGCTGAGCTACAAAAAGCCGGTCACGGCCTCCAGCACCGCAGAAAACAGCAGCCCGGAATGGGCAGTCAATGAGGACTGCCGCAGCTGGTGGAGCGCCGCCGGTGCAGAGCCGGGCGAATGGCTCTGCGTGGACCTTGGCAAAGAGAGTGATGTCCGTGCCATTCAGGTAAACATGGCGGATGAAAAGCTGGTGGTGGACTTCCCTGCCGACAGCTACGGCGACGACCGCAAGACCCGCCACATCGAGACTCGGCCGCAGATCTCTCATTACACGGTAGAGACCAGTGTGAACGGAGCAGACTGGACGACCCGCGAAACGATTGCCCGGGAGTGCTCTAACGGCTACTACGAATATGCCGACGGCATCCGCGCCCGGTACGTACGGGTCACGGGAGGCGAACTGCCCTATGGACAGCCGCTGCGCATCAGCGGCCTGCGGGTATTCGGCAACGGCGAAGGCCCGAAGCCCGCACAGGCCGAAGCCGCCGGGGCTCGCGTAGATGCACTGGATGCAAAGATCACTTGGAAGCATATCGAAAATGCACAGGGCTGCAATGTCCGCTACGGCGTTGCGCCCGATAAGCTCTATCTGAGCTGGCTGGTGTACGATGCAGACGAAGTGACCCTTTCCACCCTGACCGCCGGGCAGGAATACTACGTCTGCGTGGACAGCTTTAACGAAAACGGCATCACGCCGGGTAAGATTTTCAAACTGGAGGGGTAAACCATGCCCATCAAAGCCGTGCAGCAATTTATGCTGGGCACTGTACTGAGCAACGAGCAGCAGGCAAAAGAGACCCTTGCTGCCATGAAAGCCGCCGGGTACGACGGCATTGAACTGTGTGGATTTATGATCCACCCCATCGGCTTTGTGGTAAAGCTGCTGACCAAAGCCGCCGGGATGCCGGTGGGCAAGGGCGGCAACTTGGACTGGCACAAGCTAGTGCAGGAAGCCGGTCTGAAGGTGGTCAGCCTGCACACCGACCTTGGCTCTCTGGAACGGGACGCCCACGCAGTGGCCGAGGAAGCCAAGAGCTTCGGCACACAGTATGTGGTCATTACCGGGATGTACCGGTTTGATTACGGCGATGAAGCCGTTATGCACCAGCTTGCGCAGCGGCTGAACAAAGCCGGCGAGACTCTGACAGCCGAGGGCATCCACCTGCTCTACCACAACCACAACTGCGAGCTGCGGCATGTGAACGCAGAAAAGCGCGCCTACGACATCCTCTTAGAAGAGACCGACCCTGCCTTTGTCAACTTTGAGTTTGACAGCTACTGGTTCACCGAGGGCGGTGCAAATGCGCTGGCATGGATGCAGCGGCTTGGTCCCCGCATGAAGCTGTGGCACATCAACGACCGGGGCACCCGCATCACTGGCAGTGCCATCACCCCCATTCTGAAAACCGACAGCATGGAACTGGGCACCGGCAATATGGACTTGGACAGCCTGATGGCGCAGGCCCTTGCCGTGGAGGTGGATGCCGTTATTCTGGAAAGCCACCGCAACTGGGTGGACAATTCCCCCATCAAGAGCTTCCAGCTCAGCGCAAAATACCTTGCGCAAAAATTCTGATCTGCCATTTTTTCATCATTTTCTTCTTCATTACCCCCATAAAAGCAACGCCCCGCACCGGTTTCTCCTTCCGGTGCGGGGCGTTGTGTTTTGTGGGGAATCTTTTTGCGTTACAGGGTGTGGGTGCCCGGCTGCAAGGTCAGGCTTCTGCCATCCGGGAGGGTGACTTCTGCGGTTCTGTTGCAGGGCACGGTGATGGTGTAGGTCACGGCATCGCCTGCATACTGCCAGCCGCTTTCAATGCGCCCCACCGGGGAATCGTACACTGCTTTTGCCCATCCCAGAGCCGGGTTCGGGGTGGGGGTGATGGTCAGGGTCTCCCCTGCCAGACGGATGCCGCACACGCCACCGAACAGCCAGCCGCAGATGGCGCCGTAAGAGTAGTGGTTCAGGGATTCGCTGGGGTGGCCGTTTGCGTCAATGCCCGTCCATGTCTCCCAGACGGTGGTAGCGCCCTGCTTGACCTCATAGAGCCAGCTGGGAGCGGTGTCCTGTAACAGCAGCTTATAGGCGGTGTCGGCATAGCCGTACTTTGCCAGCACCTCGCAGAGGAAGGGCGTAGAAAGGAAGCCGGTGTTCAGGTGGTAGCCGTTTTCCGCCACCATCCGGTTCAGGGTATCCGCAGCGGCTTGGCTCTCCTCCTCGCCCAGCAGCGCAAAGGCAATGGCGCGGACATATTCGCACTGGCGGTCGGAAGTGATGGTTCCATTATCCGTAAAGGCAGCACGGTATGCCTTCACCGCCTTTTCTGCCGTGTCACGGTACTGCACTGCGTCCTCTGCCTTGCCCAGTGCCTGCGCAATTTCTGCCAGAATCCGCCCGGAATAAGCCAGATAGGCCGTACCCACGCTCTTGCGCGGGTTCATCATCGCCTGCATGGGGGTAATGCCAGGCTCACACCACTCGCCGTAGTCCAGACCGTTCAGCACCGTGTACTTGGCGTATGCCCCGGTCTGCTGTTCCTCAGTGGTCTGCTGTGCACGGCCAAGCAGGAACGCATACCACTTCTGCATCATCTCGTAGTTGTCCGCAAGGATCTTGCGGTCACCGGTGCGCTTATAAAGGGCGTAGGGCACCAGAATGGCAGCATCGCCCCAGCCCGCCGACATACAGAGCATGGGGGTCATGTAGCCGGGGCGGCTGGTGGGCGGCGCAATGTTCGCCATGCGTCCATCCGGGTACTGGTTCAGGCGGCACTCGGCCAGCCATTTTTCCACCACCGGGTAGCAGTCCATCAGGGTCAGGCCGGTCTCAATGAACACTCCCATATCGCCGGTCCAGCCGGCGCGCTCGCGGGTGGGGCAGTCGGTGGGGATATCGCAGAAGTTGCCCTTCTGGCTCCACACACTGTTTTTCACCAGCTGATCCACATCGGCGTTGCCGCACGCAAAGCTGCCGGTGACCGGCATCTCCGAATAGACGGCGTGGGCAGTAAACTCTGCGCCGGTCAGGTCGATGTCCGTTTCCACCTTTGCGTACCGGAAGCCCATGATGGTAAAGCTGGGCTTGTAGTGATTCTCGCCCTCTTTGCAGACGAGTTCCAGCATCTGCGCCGTGCCGCCCTCCTTGTGGCGGTTCCGGTCCTGAAAGTTCTCCTGCGTAAAGTTGCCGTTCTCGTCCAGTGCTTCGCCGCACAGCAGCTTGATTTTCTGCCCGGCGTGGGCGGTCAGCTTTATCTCCACATAGCCAGCCACGTTCTGGCCAAAGTCCAGCACGGTCTCACCGTTGGGGGTGTGCAGCAGCCTGCCCGCAAAGGCCTCCTGCTCCTGGATGGGCACAGTGTTCATGCCGGTGATGGGCAGGGTGTTCGGCTCGGTCTTTACGCCATGCCAGCCGGAAAGCTCCTCTTCCAGCCGGGCATCGTACACTTCGCCCTGCTGCAGATCATTTTGGCGAATCGGGCCGCACTGGGTGGCCTCCATGTCGTCATCCGAAACGCAGACCGCCTTGCCGTCCACTTCCAGCTGGAACAGGACAGCCACTTCTTTCCCGAACAGGTCACGGTCGCCATCCACGCCGGAGGTGCTGCGGTACCAGCCGTCGCCCAATGCGATGAGTAGTTCGTTTTCACCGTCACGGACAAGCGCGGTCACATCGTAGGTCTGCGCCCCAAGGTGCTTATCTGCGGTAAAGCCTCCGGGGGCAAGCACCATGTCGCCGACACGCTTGCCGTTCAGCCATGCCGCATACAACCCCTTGGCGGTAATGTACAGCCGCTTGCGCTGCCCCGCCGGGGCGGTGAACGTTTTGCACAGATAGCTTGCCGGGCGGTGGGGCTGATAAGGCTGTGCCTGCCCTTTGCCAGAGGCTTCCAGCGCTGCCTGCTTCTGCTCCCAGTTGGGTTTTGCAAAGGCGTTGATGGCATCGGTGCAGTCGATGTCCGGCTCTTCTGTCTCCGGGCAGGCCCACACGCCCTGCCAGTCTGTCTGTGCAAGCCCGGTCTCGAAGGAAGCGGTGCTCCATGCACCGGGCTGGTCATTTTCATCCCACAGGCGGATGCGCCACTGTCCCTGCATCTTGGGCGGCACAGGGGTGGGCGTTTCGGTGTGCATCATACTGCTCAAAATCTTTCCGCTTGCCCACAGCGTTTCGGCTCCGGCGGTCACTTCGATTCCGTAGGCGGTCTGGCGCACGCCTTCGGCGCACTGCCACGATAAAAACAGCGTCCCGGCATCTATACCGAGAGGCTGGGTCAGATGATTCGTTTTCAGGTTTGTTGCTTGCATCATCTGCATCTCCTTTTTCCGTTTGATTTCTGTTCTTATTATAAAGAGAATCCCACGGAATAAGGGTGCAAAATTTTGTGTTATCGGTCAAAAAATCGTGTTGTTTATGACAATTCAAAAAATTCATCTTGCTTCACGACTTTTCACCCGTACTGTCTGCGGTTCTCCTGTTATACTTTGGGTAAGAAAATCAAAGGGCTGTGGACTGCCCTCAAACGAAAGGAAGGCATTACAGAATGGACATTGAAAAGATCCTCCAGCAGATGACACTGGAGGAAAAAGCAGACTTCTGCTCCGGTTCGGATTTCTGGCATACACAGCCGGTGGAGCGGCTCGGTGTGCCTGCCGTGATGATGAGCGACGGCCCCAGCGGTCTGCGCAAACAGGACGAGCAGGGCGACCATCTGGGCATCAACGAAAGCATCCCTGCGGTCTGTTTCCCGTCCAGTGCGGCGGTGGCTTCCAGCTTTGACACCGCTCTGGCAGAAAAGCTGGGCGAAACGCTGGGCAACGAGTGCCGCGCCGAGAATCTGGCCCTGCTGCTTGGCCCCGGTCTGAACATCAAGCGCAGCCCGCTGTGCGGACGTAACTTTGAGTATTTCAGCGAAGACCCCTATCTCAGCGGTGAGATGGGCGCGGCACTGGTCAACGGCATCCAGAGCAATGGTGTGGGCAGCTGCATCAAGCATTTTGCCGCCAACAATCAGGAGACCGACCGGATGGTCAGCGACAGCGTGATGGACGAGCGCACCCTGCACGAGATCTATCTTCCCGCCTTTGAAACGGTGGTCAAAAAGGCAAAGCCGCTGGGCGTGATGGCCGCCTACAACAAGCTCAACGGCACCCACTGCTCGGAGAACAAGGAACTGCTGACCGACATCCTGCGCAAACGCTGGGGCTATGAGGGCATGGTGGTGACCGACTGGGGCGCAGTAAAAGACCGCGCCAAGGGCATCGCCGCCGGACAGGATCTGGAAATGCCCGGCGGAAGCGGCCGCGGCACAAACTCGATCCTTTCTGCCATCAAGGCAGGAACGCTCTCGGAGGAGGAGTTGAACGCTGCCGTCCGCAACCTGCTGCGGTTCGTGGATTCTGTGACCAAAACTGAAAACGCGAGCGCCGTATTTGACCGGGACGCAGACTACCGGATGGCAGTTTCTGTTGCAGAGAACTCTGCGGTTCTGCTGAAGAACGAAAAGGGCGTGCTTCCTCTGGCAAAGGGCTGCAAGGCGGTGTTCCTTGGCGAATTTGCGCAGCACCCCCGGTATCAGGGCGGCGGCAGCAGCCATGTCAACAGTGCGAAGGTCAGCTGTGCGCTGGAGCACGCTCCCGGTGTAGCCTATGCACAGGGCTACCGCACCGATGAGGATACCGTTGATCCTGCGCTGGAACAGGCCGCCGTGGCTGCTGCTGCAGACGCAGAGGTCGCCGTGATCTTTGCCGGACTCCCGGAGCGGTACGAGAGCGAAGGCTACGACCGCACCACCCTTGCCATGCCGGAAAATCAGAATCATCTGATCGCCGCAGTCGCTGCGGTACAGCCGAATACCGTGGTCGTCCTGCACAACGGCTCTGCCATCGAAATGCCGTGGGTCAACGATGTCCCGGCTGTTCTGGAACTGTACCTTGCCGGTGACGGTGCCGGAGAAGCCGCCGTGAATCTGTTGTACGGCGCTGTCAACCCCAGCGGCAAGCTGGCAGAGACCTTCCCCCGGAGGCTGAGCGACACCCCGGCTTATCTTTCCTTCCCCGGCGAGCGGGAGACCAGCGTTTACTCTGAGGGCGTATTTGTCGGCTACCGCTACTACGACACCACGGAAGCAGATGTTCTGTTCCCCTTCGGTCATGGCCTTTCCTACACGACCTTTGAATACAGCGTACTCCGGCTGAGCCGCAGCACCGTCCGTGAGGGTGAAGAAGTGCAGGTCACCGTCACGGTAAAAAATACCGGCGCAGTCGCCGGCAAGGAAACGGTGCAGCTCTATGTAGCACCGCCCAAGGGTGAGCGTCACCGTCCGGTCCGGGAACTGAAAGGTTTTGCCAAGGTGTCCCTGCAGCCCGGTGAGAGCAAGGAGGTGCAGTTTACACTGGACAAGCGCAGCCTTGCCTATTATGAGCCGGAACTGCATGATTTCTATGCAGAAAGCGGCACTTACCAGATCTGCGTTGGTGCATCCAGCCGGGATCTGCGCCTGACCGGCTTGCTGGAATGGCAGGCAGCGCAGCCGCTGCCGGTACACTTTACCGCAGCCTCCACTCTGAAGCAGGTCATGACCCACCCGGTGGGTGCTGCCATCATCGGACCGATCCTGCAGCGTATGGCCGCAGCCGCAGGCAGCGCCACCGGAAAAAAGGACGATGATGATTCTTCTCTGTCCATGATGATGGGAATCCAGCTCAACACGCTGATTGATTTCCACGTCCTGACCGAGGAGCAGCTGAACGGCATCCTGAGCCAGATCAATCAGGCGTAAGGCAGGGATTGCGCGATAAAATAAGTCCTACTCTCTCCACTTTATTGCCATAAATTTTCCAAAAACCTCTTGACGCATTCTACATACAGTGGTATTTTTCTTGTAAATCCCACTGCTTTTGTGGATTGGCCCAAAACCATCCACAAGATGTGGTCGTGTTCATTTTGAACACAGCCACAGAAAGTGGTTGGTTATCACCGTGAGACCCACCACTTCCGTGAGGAAAAGTCCACGAAAGAATTTACCGCCCCGCAACACACCCGATTCATTTTGCCGCCGATTCACCCGACAAAATCCATCGCTGCGCTGCATGGGCGGTATTTTTCTTTTTCACAAATAAAATCTTATGTAGTTGTTCAATCTTCCAAAATTTGTTTTCAGTTGTTGACTATACAACTTCAAAGTGTTATTCTTGTGCTTGAAAGAAGCAGGTTGTAGTGTCCGCACTGCGCCCGGCTTTCTTCATACTGTACCTTGAATCCTTCATAAGCCGTCCGAACGAGATACTGCGCCATGACCTCACACTTTCCGTGGGCGAGCCGGACAACGCCGCTGCAAAACAGGGGCAGGAACTTCGTTCGGAGCAAACGGTGACCCACATACACGAGCAGCGGAACTCTCTACTTATTTTTGCATCTTAACAATTCGGAAACATTTGTTGAAAATGCGTTTTGAGCGCAGCGGTAGAGGGCAAGAACCGTCCCGTGGCCACAAATTTTCAATTCTTGAATATTTCCTGTCCATCTGGGACTTCACTTCTGCAATGCGTCTGCATTTCCGAAGTGATCTTGTTGGGGCGTGCCTGCCCCAAACCCTGCTCATCATTCGTGCCTTACGGCACGAATGGAACGGCGTGTCGTGCTTTACATAACTTCACCGAGGAGTTATCGAACAGACAGGAGGTACAATGACCAAAACGAATGTTCAATCGATCCCTAGCAATTCCCAGCACCACGACACGCCGAACAACAAAACGCACGTCATCAAGTTCCGTGTGACAGCGGAGGAAAAAGCGTCACTGGAACTCACTTGCAAACTCCTGAATCTCTCCCTCTCCACGTTCATCCGCCGTGCCATCCACAACGTCAAGATCGAAAAAACGGTCATCGTCGCAGGCGGCGGCGAAGAAACCCTGACCGCTGTTTCCACCCTGCTTGCCCAGTGCAGCAAGGTGGGCACCAACCTCAACCAGCTTGCAAGGCACTTCAACTCCGGCGGTGCAGACACCGAGCAGATCCGGGCGAAAATTCTTGACGAACTTGCAGACCTGACCGCATTCCGTCTCCACGCCGAGAAAGTTCTGGGTGAACTGTATGGCAACGCTCAAGCATATCGCCTCTAAAAACTCGGACTACACCGCCATCGAAGCGTACCTCGTTTACCAGCACGACGCGTTCACCGGAAAGCAACTTCTGGATGAGCACGGCAAGCCGAAGCTGCGGGATTCGTACCTGCTCGACACCCTTGAGTGCGGCGATTTCTCGTTCGCAACGGCCTGTCTGCTGGCAAACCGCAAGTATGGCAAGAACACCCAACGCGATGATATTAAGAGCCATCAGTATATCATCAGCTTCGACCCCAGAGATGCAGCCGACAACGGCCTGACCATGGAAAAGGCACAGGCACTTGGCCTGAAGTTTTGTTCTGAAAATTTTCCCGGTCATCCTGCCATCGTCTGCACTCACCCCGATGGGCACAACCATTCGGGAAACATCCACGTCCACATCGTGATCGGCAGCACCCGAACGCGAGAAGTGGAACGCAAGCCCTATATGCAGAAGCCCCGCGATTGGCGCGAGGGCATGAAGCACTCCAGCACCGCCCAGACTATGCGGCACCTCCGTGTCGAGGTCATGGAACTGTGCGAGGGTGCCGGACTGTACCAGATCGACCTGCTCAACGGCTCGAAAGAGCGTGTTAGCGAAGCTGAGTATTGGGCGCGCAGGCGCGGTCAGCAGAAGCTCGACCTTGCAAACGCAGCCCTCACCGCAGCCGGACAACCGTCCCAGCAGAAGAAGTTTGAAACCGTAAAAGATACCCTGCGGAAGCAGATTTCTTCGGTGCTGTATCGCGCTGTGAGCCTTGAAGATTTTTCTGACAGGCTCATGCAGCAGTATGGCATTGCTGTCAAGGAAAGCCGTGGGTGTCTGAGCTATCTGCCTGCTGGCAGGAACAAGTTTATCCGAGCGAAACATCTCGGTGACAAGTTTGAGAAAGAGCAGGTGCTTGCCGCACTCGCTCAGAACATCCGGCTTGCTCCGACCATCCAGCCTATCGCAACAGACAAGCCCGATAAGATTCAGAAACTGGTGGACATTCAGGCAAAGCTGAAGCAGGGCAAGGGCATCGGCTACGAGCGTTGGGCGAAGAAACACAACCTCAAAGCCATGGCACAGACCTTGATTCTCTTGCAAGAAAAAGGTCTGCTCAACGAGGACGCACTCGACCAGAGAATCACAGAGCTTGACACCAAGTTCCACGATTCGCTGGCGGTGGTGAAAGATCTCGAAGGTCGCATGAAAACCAACAAAGAGCTGCGCTATCACGTCGCAGCCTACACCAACACCAAGAACATCGCACAACAGTTAAAAGCCGCAAAACGACCCGCAGCCTTTGAAGAACAGCACCGTGCAGAACTGACAGCATACCGGACGGCAGCAGCCTATTTCAAGGCAAATGATATCACCAAGCTGCCCAGCCCGAAGAAACTGGAAGCCGAGTATGCGCAGCTGGCATCCGAAAAGGCAAAATTCTACGAGCAGTACAAGGAAGCCAAAGAGGAACTGCTCAAGCTGAAAACCGCAAAGCAGAATGTTGCGTCCTTTTTCCGGGAGGAAGAACAGACGCAGCAGGAGAGATAAAGGAGTGTGCGTATGATTAATCTGAAAATCGACCCAGAGTTCCAGAACCAGATCCCGCCGCTGACGGACGATGAGTACAAGCAGCTTGAAGAAAACATCCTCAAGGAAGGCAAGCTGATTTCTCCTTTGATCGTTTGGAATAACATCCTTGTTGACGGCCACAATCGTTATGCCATTCTCCAGAAGCATCCTGAGATTTATTTTTCCACCATGCCGCTCCCGTTTGAAAGCCGAGAAGAAGTTCTCGCTTGGATTTGTAAGAACCAGTTGGGGCGGCGCAACCTCACCCCGGAGCAAAAGAAGTTCCTCATTGGAAAGCAGTACAGTGTGGAGCATCGAAAGCCCGGTGGAAACGGCAACAATCAGTATACCGCAACCACTCAGGAAGCCGTTCAGGAGGAATTGTGTCAAATTGACACAATTCCTCCCACCTCTGTGGAAGCAAGCATCCGCAAGCAGATTGCCGACCGGAACAACGTTAGCGAATCCTATGTTGTCCGCTCGGAAAAGTTCATGCGGGGCGTGGAGATCATGGAGCAGATGATGCCCGGTACGAAAGAGAAGATCCTGTCCGGGCAGTTCAAAGTCCGTGATGCCGATATGCACCGTCTTGCTAGGGCAGATTTTCCGAACCGCAAGCAGATCGTGCACGAAATTCTGCACCCGGAGGACCGCCCCGCTCCGCAGTCGAGCTACTCACACTACTCTGGAATCAACTACTCCGCGCTGGAAGTCGCTGTCCGGCGGATTCAGCAGGACTTTGATTTTTTGATGAGATACTTGCCTAAGCTACCGGACGATTCCTACGCCAAAACTGAAACGCTAAAAATCCTCAAGCAGCACAAAGCGTATATGGCACAGTTTGAAGAAATGCTGAACGATGAAAAAATCGCATAACGACAGGCACTTGTAAGCCATCAACGAGCCACCAGCCGCAAGTGCAGGGCGGAAAGCATCCGCGCCCTTGCGCCTGATAAAAATTGGAACTTTGATTTTCTCGCCCGACTTTGCTGCGGTGGGACGATCAAAGGAGCGTGCGTTTGAACAAAAAGAAAAAGTCCACAAACACTTCCCCTTACCCCGATGAAGTCATTGACCGTTTGGCACGGGCATTCTACCCGGCCATCCTTGCCTGCTGGAACAGCGAAGAAGGGCAAAGAGAATTTGCCGCGTGGCAGGCGGAACAGGCTCATCTCTCCGGCAAAGAAAAACAGAGCGTTCCCGACGGGGAACGCCCTGCTGTACATATCGCTATCGTATGTGGATTTTGGCAGGGTGCGTCCGGCAGGGCGCACCCTATTTTTGTTTTGTTCTCAATCTTCTAACCCGTGATTCCCAGCCGCATTCTTCAAATATTCTTCCGGCTCGCCGTTTAGAATCAGGTCTGCATACACCAGCGGGTCATTGTAGATGAGGTAGTCCAGTTCCGTCCTCTGCGCCATGGTCACGTCCAGTGCATCCTCGACCCCGGTGCAGTCGATGGAAATCTTTCTCCCATCCCGGAGCAGCAGCTCCACGCACCCGGTGTCCATGTTGAATTTGCAGGCGCTTTCATCGTACTTCATGTTTGTGTCCTTTCCGCCTTACGGCACTCTCACAGTGGTCTGTCGTGCTTTCTTATGATAAGGTCTAGGACGTTTTTCGATGGAAGCAAGGGACTCGTTCTGTTTTCCAAAGAATACAAAAAATCCGAACCCTTCTCCTATCGGAAAAAAGTTCGGATTTTGTTGTTGTGGTGCACCTCCAGGGACTCGAACCCTGGGCCCACTGATTAAGAGTCAGTTGCTCTACCAACTGAGCTAGAGGTGCATATGGTGACCCGTACCGGAATCGAACCGATGTTAAAGGCGTGAGAGGCCTCTGTCTTAACCGCTTGACCAACGGGCCATATAAAAGTCGGCGACTACCTATTTTCACAAGCCGTTTCCAGCTAACTATCTTCGGCACAAGTAAGCTTAACTTCTGTGTTCGGAATGGGAACAGGTGGAACCTTACCGTCATCGACACCGACCGATTTGACTGAATCAGTATAACACATTTCTGTGCTTCTGTCCAGTATTTCTTAGAAGGACGTGCCTTCAAAACTGAATAATCACTGCTGACATTTTTTCGTTGACTTAAAAGTCTCAAGCGAATTGTGGTCAAGCCCTCGACCTATTAGTACACGCTTGCTGAATGGATCACTCCACTTACACATCGTGCCTATCAACCTTGTAGTCTTCAAGGGGTCTTACTTGTTTGAAACAATGGGATATCTTATCTTTGGGTCGGCTTCACGCTTAGATGCTTTCAGCGTTTATCCGATCCGTACATAGTTGCCCAGCTATGCCCTTGGCAGAACAACTGGTGCGCCAGAGGTACGTCCGCTCCGGTCCTCTCGTACTAGGAACAGCTCCCATCAAATATCCTGCGCCCACGACAGATAGGGACCGAACTGTCTCACGACGTTCTGAACCCAGCTCGCGTACCGCTTTAATTGGCGAACAGCCAAACCCTTGGGACCGAATACAGCCCCAGGATGCGATGAGCCGACATCGAGGTGCCAAACCTCCCCGTCGATGTGGACTCTTGGGGGAGATCAGCCTGTTATCCCCAGGGTAACTTTTATCCGTTGAGCGATGGCATTTCCACTCACATACCACCGGATCACTAACTCCAACTTTCGTTACTGCTCGACCCGTCAGTCTCGCAGTTAGGCTCGCTTCTGCGTTTGCACTCTTTTGCTTGATTTCCGTTCAAGCTGAGCGAACCTTTGAACGCCTCCGTTACTCTTTAGGAGGCGACCGCCCCAGTCAAACTGCCCACCTAACAATGTCCCCCGCCTTGATTCAAAGGCGCAGGTTAGAATTCCAATATCGCAAGGATGGTATCCCAACGGCCACTCCACAAAAGCCAAAGCTCTTGCTTCCCAGTGTCCCATCTATCCTGTGCATGCAACATCGAAACCCAATATTAGGCTACAGTAAAGCTCCATGGGGTCTTTCCGTCTTGTCGCGGGTAACCGGCATCTTCACCGGTACTACAATTTCGCCGGGCGGGCTGTTGAGACAGTGCCCAAATCATTACGCCTTTCATGCGGGTCAGAACTTACCTGACAAGGAATTTCGCTACCTTAGGACCGTTATAGTTACGGCCGCCGTTCACTGGGGCTTCGATTCAATGCTTGCACATCTCCTCTTAACCTTCCAGCACCGGGCAGGCGTCAGCTCGTATACGTCATCTTTCGATTTAGCACAAACCTGTGTTTTTGGTAAACAGTTGCTTGGGCCGATTCTCTGCGGCTCCATCTCTGGAGCACCCCTTCTCCCGAAGTTACGGGGTCAATTTGCCGAGTTCCTTAACAACCCTTCTCCCGTTGGCCTTAGAATCTTCTTCCTACCTACCTGTGTCGGTTTGCGGTACGGGCACCGCAGAAATCCACACAGCTTTTCTCGCCATCTTCCATCCCGGACTTCGGTACTAATTTCCCTCGATCGCTACCGGAACCAACACCCGGCTCCGAGACTTCAAATGTGTCCCTGTGTTTAACTCTTTTGGTGGTGACGGAATCTCTACCGTCTGTGCATCGGCTACGCCGTTAGGCCTCACCTTAGCTCCCGACTGACCTGGAGCGGACGAACCTTACTCCAGAAACCTGAGGCTTTCGGCCATGCAGATTCTCACTGCATTCGCGCTACTCATTCCGGCATTCTCACTTCTATACACTCCACAGCCGCTTGCGCTACTGTTTCACCGCGTATACAACGCTCCCCTACCCAATACATTGCTGTATTGCCTAAGCTTCGGTGTCAGGTTTAGCCCCGTTAAATTCTCCGCGCAAAGACGCTCGACCAGTGAGCTATTACGCACTCTTTGAATGTGTGGCTGCTTCTGAGCCAACATCCTGGTTGTCTACGTATCTTCACATCGTTTTCCACTTAACCTGACTTTGGGACCTTAGCTGTAGATCTGGGCTGTTTCCCTTTTGACAATGACATTTATCTGACACTGTCTGACTCCCAAGCATCAATACTCTGGCATTCTGAGTTTGATAAGCTTCGCTAACCTCTCGGCCGCTAGGCTATTCAGTGCTTTACCTCCAGGTATCTAACTTGAGGCTAGTCCTAAAACTATTTCGGGGAGAACCAGCTATCTCCGGGTTCGATTGGAATTTCTCCGCTACCCACAGTTCATCCGCCGCCTTTTCAACGGAGGTCGGTTCGGTCCTCCATGGAATTTTACTTCCACTTCAACCTGACCATGGGTAGGTCACCCGGTTTCGGGCCCATTGTATGCAACTTAACGCCCTTTTCAAACTCGCTTTCGCTTCGGCTCCAGACCTTAAGTCCTTAACCTTGCTGCATACAATCGCTCGCCGGACCGTTCTACAAAAAGTACCCTATCACACTTTGACGTGCTCTAGGTGCTTGTAGGCACAGGGTTTCAGGTTCTTTTTCACTCCCCTCCCGGGGTGCTTTTCACCTTTCCTTCACAGTACTATACGCTATCGGTCACTGGGTAGTATTTAGGGTTGGAGGGTGGTCCCCCCGTATTCCGACCAGGTTTCACGTGTCTGGCCGTACTCTGGATCCTGCGCAGCTCTCTCCGTTTTCACCTACGTGGTTCTCACACTCTCTGACCGGCCTTCCCATGCCGTTCGGTTAACAGATTAAGTCCTAAAAGCAGTCCGTACCCCGGAAGTATTTCTACTCCCGGTTTGCCCTCTTCCGCGTTCGCTCGCCACTACTTACGGAATCTCGTTTGATGTCTCTTCCTCGCCCTACTTAGATGTTTCAGTTCAGGCGGTTCCCCCGATATACCTATTTTGAAGTTCAGTATAACGTACCTGAGTATGAACCCAGATGAGTTTCCTCATTCAGAAATCTCCGGATCAATGCTTATTTGCAGCTCCCCGAAGCTTATCGCAGCTTATCACGTCTTTCATCGGCTCCCAGTGCCAAGGCATTCGCCCTGCGCCCTTGTTCGCTTGACCTTTCAAACGTTCTTTAAGAACATTTGGTATCCTCTTGATTCTCTCTTGCCAACGAAGATTATTGTTACCCTTCCTTTTGAAATTGTAATATTTCTTAAAAAGGAACTTACTATAATCTTTGTTTCGCAGTTATTATTCAGTTTTCAAGGTACGTCTTGGTGATGTCCCTCAAAGCCCGGTCTCCCGGAACTTTGATTTTCATCACATGGTGGGCCAAAATGGACTCGAACCATCGACCTCACGATTATCAGTCGTGTGCTCTAGCCAGCTGAGCTATTGGCCCATGTGGTGGAGATTAAGGGAATCGAACCCTTGACCCCCTGCTTGCAAAGCAGGTGCTCTCCCAGCTGAGCTAAACCCCCACATAAGGTTTTGAGTAACCCCTTTTCAGGGCCCTCAAAATTGAACAATATCTACTTGAACTTTTACTTGTCACCTGTTCCAATGACCGATCATCTTCGATGCTCTGTCATTGCCTGACTCCTTAGAAAGGAGGTGATCCAGCCGCAGGTTCTCCTACGGCTACCTTGTTACGACTTCACCCCAATCACCAGTTTTACCTTCGGCGGCGTCCTCCTTGCGGTTAGACTACCGACTTCGGGTCCCCCCGGCTCTCATGGTGTGACGGGCGGTGTGTACAAGGCCCGGGAACGTATTCACCGCAGCATGCTGATCTGCGATTACTAGCAATTCCGACTTCGTGCAGGCGAGTTGCAGCCTGCAGTCCGAACTGGGACGTTGTTTCTGAGTTTTGCTCCACCTCGCGGTCTTGCTTCTCTTTGTTTAACGCCATTGTAGTACGTGTGTAGCCCAAGTCATAAAGGGCATGATGATTTGACGTCATCCCCACCTTCCTCCGTTTTGTCAACGGCAGTCTGGCCAGAGTCCTCTTGCGTAGTAACTGACCATAAGGGTTGCGCTCGTTGCGGGACTTAACCCAACATCTCACGACACGAGCTGACGACAACCATGCACCACCTGTCTCTGCGTCCCGAAGGAAACACATATTTCTATGTGCGTCGCAGGATGTCAAGACTTGGTAAGGTTCTTCGCGTTGCGTCGAATTAAACCACATACTCCACTGCTTGTGCGGGCCCCCGTCAATTCCTTTGAGTTTCAACCTTGCGGTCGTACTCCCCAGGTGGATTACTTATTGTGTTAACTGCGGCACTGAAGGGGTCAATCCTCCAACACCTAGTAATCATCGTTTACAGTGTGGACTACCAGGGTATCTAATCCTGTTTGCTACCCACACTTTCGAGCCTCAGCGTCAGTTGGTGCCCAGTAGGCCGCCTTCGCCACTGGTGTTCCTCCCGATATCTACGCATTCCACCGCTACACCGGGAATTCCGCCTACCTCTGCACTACTCAAGAAAAACAGTTTTGAAAGCAGTTCATGGGTTGAGCCCATGGATTTCACTTCCAACTTGCCTTCCCGCCTGCGCTCCCTTTACACCCAGTAATTCCGGACAACGCTTGTGACCTACGTTTTACCGCGGCTGCTGGCACGTAGTTAGCCGTCACTTCCTTGTTGAGTACCGTCATTATCTTCCTCAACAACAGGAGTTTACAATCCGAAGACCTTCTTCCTCCACGCGGCGTCGCTGCATCAGGGTTTCCCCCATTGTGCAATATTCCCCACTGCTGCCTCCCGTAGGAGTCTGGGCCGTGTCTCAGTCCCAATGTGGCCGTTCAACCTCTCAGTCCGGCTACCGATCGTCGCCTTGGTGGGCCGTTACCTCACCAACTAGCTAATCGGACGCGAGGCCATCTCAAAGCGGATTGCTCCTTTTCCCTCTGCTCGATGCCGAGCTGTGGGCTTATGCGGTATTAGCAGTCGTTTCCAACTGTTGTCCCCCTCTTTGAGGCAGGTTCCTCACGCGTTACTCACCCGTTCGCCACTCGCTCGAGAAAGCAAGCTCTCTCTCGCTCGTTCGACTTGCATGTGTTAGGCGCGCCGCCAGCGTTCGTCCTGAGCCAGGATCAAACTCTTTATAAATGATATTTATCACTTAAAAGTGTTAAATCTTATTCGCTCAGCACGCAATCGCTTGCGTCCTGTGTGAATTACTTTTGTTTGGAATTGTTTTAAGTGTTTTTCCAACACGAAAATAGGTTCCGTTACAAGTTCTTTCGATATTGTTCAATTTTCAAGGTCCTGTGCGCCTCAGCCTTGCGGCTGACAGCTTATTCATTTTATCACTTTCGTAATAAGTTGTCAAGCACTTTTTTGAAAGATTTTTGAGATTCATTTTTGATTCTGTCGAATTTTTCTATTTGACGTCCATTTTGAAGTGTTTCATTCTGTCGGACGTCCGCCTGACAGTAATGTATTTTAGCACAGCATCCTTCAAAATGCAAGCGCTTTTTTGCATTTTTTACGCTAAAATCATTCTTTTGACTTTTTGCCCAGTTTTTTACATTTTTTATAGACACTTCCTCCCTTATTCCTCCAAAAGCCGGGCACGCAGCCGGATCAGGATCTTACGTTCCCGCCGGGAGATCTGTACCTGAGTCGTGTGCAGTGCTTTTGCCGTCTCGCTCTGGGTGCGGTTGCCATAAAAGCGCAGACGGATCAACTGCTTGTCCTGCTCCGGCAGTGCTTCGATCACCTCAGCCAGACTGATCCGATCTGCCAGCTCCTCCTCCGGGGATTCCACCGGGATCTCTAACTGCCGATCTCCATCCTCGCCGCTCTCCGGGGTCAGGCTCATGGCGGGCTGCGCAGCCTGTATGGCAAGGGCCACATTCTCTATCGGTTCATCCAGCTGCTCTGCCAGCTGCTGTAAGGTAGGCTCTGAGCCGCACAGCTTCATGGTATGCTCCCGTGCCGCCTGCACCCGCATTCCCAGCTCTTTCAGGGAACGGCTCACCTTGACCGTGCCCCCATCCCGGAACAGCTTTTTGATCTCGCCAAGGATCACCGGCACGGCATAGGTGGAAAAACACACGCCCCGGCTCTCGTCAAAATTATCATAGGCTTTGATGAGCCCCACACAGCCTGCGCTGTATAAATCGTCATACTCCATGCCGCGCCCACGGAACCTGCCCGCACAGGCGTGCACCAGCCCCAGATTCTGCGTGATAAATGCTTCCCGCCGGGTCTTATCCGTTACCATATACCGGACCGCCTTTCCTTTTTATGTAGGCTCCCGCCGGGACAGACGCTTGACCAGCAGCACCTTTGTGCCCTTGCCGGGCTTTGAGGTGACTTTTACCCTGTCCATGAAGCTTTGCATCACCGCAAAACCCAGACCGGAGCGTTCTTCCGGGTTTCCGGTGGTGAACAACGGCTGCATTGCCTGCTCCACATTGGGGATGCCGATGCCCTTATCTGTAATGGTGATGTGCACCTCCCGGTCGGGGTAGACCGCAATGGTCATGCACACCTGCCCGATATGCTCCGGGTAGGCGTGAACGATGCAATTGGTCACTGCCTCAGACACTGCCGTTTTCAGGTCGGCCAGCTGCGGCACAGTGGGGTCGTACCGTGCCAGAAACGCCGCCGTAACACCGCGGGCGTAGGCCTCGTTGCTGCTGAGGGAATCGAACTGGATGCGGGTAGTGTTTTCTGCTTTCATTGCGCATTCTCCTTTTCTATGTTCTCCGTACAGGGGATGCCCGCCAGCCGCAGGACTTTTTGCAGCTGTGCGGGGGCGTGCTGCAGCCGCAGGGTCGTGCCCAGAACGCGGGCGCAGCGCTGCCGCCCAAGAATAAGCCCGATGCCGGAGGAATCCATGAATCCCACCCCGCCAAGGTCGATAATCAAGGTGCGGGGGCTGCGGCTGACCAGTGCATCGTCCAGCTGCATCCGCAGGCTCTGGGCGGCATCGTGGTCGATCTCCCCCGCCAGATAGGCGTACAGGGTCTCCCCTGCCGCACTGAAGGTCACCGTTGCCATTGCTTGTCCATCTCCTTTTTTGCAAAATAAAAGATCCCGTACACATAGCTTCAGTGTACGGGATCTTCGGGTTATTTTTTAGAAAAAGCTGTCGGCAGCTTACGCTTTCGCCAGCAGTTCGGCAGCTTCCAGCGCTGCCGCCTCGCTGCCGCAGACCAGCAGACCGCGGCGGGTGTTGGCGTGCGCCAGCTGTACCGCCTCGTCCAGACTGGTGCAGAGATGAGCGTCAAAGTGATATTTTGCCTTCTCGGTCAGACGCCGGGTCAGCTGCTCCTCCACACCGGCGGGTGTGACGAGATACACCTTATCAAAGGGGCTCTCACTCATGCCGGGCATGGTAGATTTATCCTTTTTCTGCTCCTCGGGGCTCAGGCCGGTCTCCAGCGCGGAGAAGAAGGCCTCGGCGCCCTCCTCCTCGGTCAGACCGATGATGGCGCTCATGTGGCGCACCTTGGCCATGTTCAGCACGCGCAGCAGTGCAGCAGCCTGCTGCGGGGTGCGGCAGGCATCCAGAATGACCAGCGGGCGCTGGGAAAGCACCCGGATGCTGCAACGGTTGTCCACGGCAGCAATGCCATCCAGAATGGCTTCATCGGAGATGTCCACCTCCTTGCGGCAGAGCGCCAGTGCCAGCTCCACCGCCATGGCGGCGTTGCCTGCGGCGTGACGTCCCAAAAAGGCCAGCGGCACCGTATAGCCGCCGTAGTCCACCCGGCTGGCAAACTGTTCCGCTTCCAAAAAGGTGATATCCTCCGGGTCGGGCACTACCAGCTCACAGCCGCACTTGCCCGCAGCTACGACCAGCTCGCTGAGCACCGCCTTAGGCTGCTCCGGCGCGGTGACGCAGATGCTGTCCTTGCGCATCACGCCGCCTGCCAGCGCAGCCAGACGCTCCACCGAGCGGCTCACGCCGTCCGGCCCCACCGCTGTGACGGCGCACACCGGCATTTTGGGCAGTGCCGCAGCAAGGCCCGCGTCCGGCAGCTCTACTACCGCCAGCGTGCAGCCAGCTTCCCCAAAGCAGTATGCAGCGGCGGCAAGCTCCGCCGCCTGCATGGGCAGCTCCTCATGGGCGGCAAGGGCATCGGCGGCGCGGCACAGCAGCGCCTCGTCCACCGGCTCGCCTGCCACCCGGATGCGAGCCGCAAGGGGCTCGCACCCGGCATGATAGACACCGGCACGAATGCCCTGCGCGTGCAGGATGGCCGTCAGCAGACGCGCCACCGCCGTTTTACCGGCAGTACCTGCTATGCCCACGAACTGCACCTGCTGCACCGAGGCGGGCAGCAGCGCACCCAGCTGCTCCGGGTCGGCAAAGCCGTCCGGCAGGGCTGCAAAATACTGATTTGCCTGTTGGATGGTCATTCGTGTCTCCTTTTTATGTGATAATACAGCCCCTCGCAGGCCAGCAACAGCACGATGGCAACAAGGATGCCTGCCAGAACACCGGCAGAATCCAGCCACACATCGGTAACCTGACTGCTGCGCCCCTCCGAGAAGAGCTGAATGGTCTCATCGGTCAGCGCCGTCAGCACACCGCCCAACATGGGCACGGTGATATGCCGCAGCGGGTGACGGCTGTACACCCGCATACAGAGCATGAGCAGAAAGCCCTCCAGCGTATACTCGCAAAAGTGTGCCAGCTTGCGCACGATGTGCATGGTCAGATGCTCTGCCAGCCCCGGCTGCCCCAAGCGGCGCAGAATAATGCGCATCCACGCCAGTACCCGACCGCTTGCGCCGGAAGAGACCGTAGCCACCGCCATGGAGTTGGAAAAGATGAACCAAATGCAGGCGATGAGTGCAGCGGTAAAGACCACCCGCCCGGCCATGACCCACAGCGAGGTGCGTTCTTTGTTATTGTATTCCACTATTTTAACCCAGAGCCTTGATGCTCTGCTCAATGTTGGCCAGCTTGTCCTGACTCTTGGCGTACTTATTGCGGATATCCTCCACCAGAGCCGCCGGGGCACGCTCCACGAACTTGGGGTTGTTCAGCTGGTTGCCGAACATGGCCATTTCCTTTTCAGCCTTGGCCTTTTCCTTGTTCAGGCGTGCCAGCTCCTTCTCGCGGTCGATGAGCTCCATCATGGGGATGAAGCCGCGGGCGGCGTGGGTAGACACCTGCACCATGCCGTCGGTGCTGCCCTCGTACTTTTCGGTAAAGGTCACATCGGTGGCAAAGGCGAACTTGGCCAGATAGACCTGTGCGTTCTGGAAGGGGGCAGCATCGGCAGTCTCGATGATCATGCTGGTCTTTTTAGCGGGATGCACGTTCATCTCGGTGCGCATGGTACGCACAGCCTTGATATAATCCATCACCTTTTCAAAGGCTTCTTCCTCGGCTGCCCAGTTGTGAGCAGCGTCAAAGGTGGGCCACGCCTGCGTCATGATAGTCTCGGCAGAGCCGGGCAGAGCCTGATACAGCTCCTCAGTGATGAAGGGCATGAAGGGGTGCAGCAGTTTGAGGGCCTTGTCCAGCACATACACCAGCACGCGGCGGGCGGTATCGGCCTGCTGTGCATCGCCGGAGTTCAGGCGGGGCTTTGCGATCTCGATGAACCAGTCGCAGTAGACGTCCCAGATAAAGCTGTTGATCTTGGCGGCTGCCAGACCCATCTCGTAGTGCTCCAGATTGTCGGTCATAGCACCGGCGACCTGATTCAGCTTGGTCAGCACCCACTTGTCGCTCATGTCCAGCAGCTCCTCGCAGGGCAGACCCGGTTCAAAGTCCTCGGGCAGGTTCATCAGCACAAAGCGGGTAGCGTTCCACAGCTTATTGGCAAAGTTGCGGGCAGCCTCCACCTTCTTTTCGATATAGCGCATATCGTTGCCCGGGGTGGAGCCATCCACCAGCATAAAGCGCAGAGCGTCTGCGCCGTACTGGGCAATGACTTCCAGCGGGTCGATGCCGTTGCCAAGGCTCTTGGACATCTTGCGGCCCTGACTGTCGCGGACGATACCGTGGATGCAGACCGTATCAAAGGGAGCCTTGCCGGTATAAGCCAGACCGGAGAAGATCATGCGGCTGACCCAGAAACCGATGATATCGTAGCCGGTGACCAGCGTGTTGGTGGGGTAGAAATACTTCAGGTCGGCGCTGTCCTCGTTGGGCCAGCCCAGCGTGCTAAAGGGCCACAGGGCAGAGGAGAACCAGGTATCCAGCGTGTCGGGATCCTGCGTCAGCTTTGCGCTGCCGCACTTGGGGCAGGCACAGGGAGCAGACTTTGCCACCACGGTCTCGCCGCAGTCGTCGCAGTACCAAGCCGGGATCTGATGGCCCCACCACAGCTGACGGCTGATGCACCAGTCGCGGGTGTTCTTCATCCAGTTCATATAGTTCTTGGTGAAGCGCTCGGGCACGAACTTGATCTCGCCCTTCTCCACGCTCTCGATGGCGGGCTTTGCCAGCGGCTCCATCTTGACGAACCACTGCTTGGACACCATGGGCTCGATGGTGGAGTGGCAGCGGTAGCAGGTGCCCACCTCGTGCTTGAGGGGCTCGATCTCCTTCAGGAAACCGCCCTCCTTCAGGTCAGCCAGAATGGCCTTGCGGGCTTCCAGCGTGGTCATACCGGCGTACTTGCCGCAGTCCAGTACCTGAGGCTCGTTGACGGTGTTCTTACCGGCGGCAAACAGAGCATCGGCAGCAGCCTTGTCGGCAGCGCCGGTCATGTGGCCGTCGTAGGTAAACACGCGCACGATGGGCAGATCGTGACGCAGACCCACTTCAAAGTCGTTGGGATCGTGGGCGGGGGTGATCTTCACGACACCGGTGCCCTTGGTCATATCGGCGTGCTCATCGCAGACGATGGGGATCTCCTTGTTCAGCAGGGGCAGCACCACATGGCAGCCGTGCAGATGCGCGTAGCGGGGATCCTCGCCGTTGATCGCCACAGCGGTATCACCCAGCATGGTCTCGGGGCGTGTGGTGGCCAGCTCCAGCATCTCGCCGGTCTCCTTGACCGGGTACAGCAGATGCCAGAAGCTGCCGTCCTTCTCCTCGTACTCCACCTCGGCATCAGAGATGGAGGTGTTGCAGTGGGGGCACCAGTTGACCATGCGGTTGCCGCGGTAGATCAGCCCCTTGTCGTACAGGCGCACGAACACTTCCTTGACAGCCTCAGAGCAGCCCTCGTCCATGGTAAAGCGCTCGCGCTCCCAGTCGCAGCTGCTGCCCAGCTTTTTCAGCTGGCTGACGATGCGGTTGCCGTACTTGGTTTTCCATGCCCATGCGCGCTCCAGAAAACCGTCGCGGCCGACCATTTCCTTGGTCAGGCCCTCGGCGCGCATAGCCTCCACCACCTTGGCTTCGGTAGCAATGGAAGCGTGGTCGGTGCCGGGCACCCACAGGGCGGCATAGCCCTGCATCCGCTTGGTGCGGATGAGGATATCCTGCATGGTGTTATCCACCGCATGACCCATGTGCAGCTGACCGGTAACGTTCGGCGGCGGCATGACGATGGTATAAGGTTTCTTGTCCGGATCGGCCTTCGTGTGGAAGTAGCCGCCGTCCAGCCAGAACTGGTAGATACGATCTTCCACCTGACTGGGATCGTACTGCTTTGCAAGCTCTTTCATAGTGTCCTCCCAAAAATTTGATGAAGTGGGACGCAAAAAGCCGCCCCACGGAGCGTTCCATGGGACGGCTGTAAATACATGACCGCGGTACCACCCAAATTGCGCGGAAAGCTCCGCGCCCCTTGATGCCCCTGTAACGTAGGGCAGACCCGAAAGCGGCTTACCGGCTCAGCTCACCGCTTCTGCTCCAAAGTGACAGTGCCCCGCCGGTATCCCGCCGGGTTTTCAGCTGCCCCCGGCTCTCTGTGCGGCTCCAGACGATGCACACTCTTTTTCAACGCATTTATAAAAAGAATATAGCGTTTTTTGTAGGATTTGTCAATCAGTTTTTCAAACCTTTCACCCAACGCACCAGCTTCCACACCATTGCACCCAGATGCGGACAGTAGCTCACCATCAGCGCCTGCAGCTTCTGGCTTTTGTGCTCCAACGGGATCTTCCATGCAGCGCGGCAGTGCGTCTTTGCCAGCTCCAGCAGTGTTTTTTCCTTTTCCGGGTCCCGCTCCGGCTGGTTGACCAGCCGGAAATACACCTCGGCGCAGGACATGATGCAGCGTTGCTCCGTAGTGCTGCGGAAGGGCTCCGGCTGCCCCTTTACCAGCTGCCAGACCCGTTCCCATGCCAGTGCCGCCGTGTAAAAACGCAGGCTCGGCTCCTGCCGCACGGCAGAGCTCGGACGCTCAAGGTAGGCATAGAGCGGGCAGTTCAAAAACGCCATACTGCCCGCCTTGAGAAATTCTGTCACAAAAAACAGGGCATCCTCCCCGTAGAACAGCGCCGGGTCAAAGCGGATATCCTGCAGCAGCTCCCGGTGGGTCAGCATCCGCCAGCAGTGCCCGCCGCTCCATTCCCGCATCCACGAGTAGTTTTCCGCCGTGATCCTCTGCGGTGCCGGACATTCCGTTACCGTCCACAGGGTCTCGTTTTCCTGTATGCTGCGGTAGCGGCACATGGACATCCGGGTACCGCAGCTGCACAAAGCATCGTACAGCCATTCCAGATACTGCGGCAACACAAGATCATCAGAATCCACAAAGCCGATGTACTCGCCCTTTGCCTGCTCCAGCCCAAAATTGCGCGCAGAGGACACCCCTCCGTTTTCCTTACAGAAAATGCGCACCCGGGCATCCTGCGCCGCATAGCGCTGCATGATCTGCCAGCAGCCGTCCGGCGAGCCATCGTTTACAACGATCAGCTCAAAATTCCGGTAGGTCTGCGCCAGCAGGCTGTCCAGACACGCGGGCAGATACTTTTCCGCCTTATAGACCGGTACGATCACCGAGATCAGGGGGATTTTTTCTTTATTCATCCGGCTCTCCTTTTTAAGAAGCTGTACCAATAATCAAAAATGTGGTATAATGTGGCTATGATTATCAAAAACGAAAGAAAGCATTACGCCAGCGATTTGACGGACAGCCAGTGGGCTATGATTGCCCCTCTCTTTCCCCCTGCAGGGCATAAAAGCAAGTGGGAAAAACGGGAACTTGTGGATGCAGTCTTATACCTTGTAGAGAATGGCTGTAAATGGCGTAATCTTCCCCATGACTTTCCGCCGTATACCACGGTGTCCAACTTTTATCATGCAGCTGTCAAAAGCGGGCTATGGGAGAAGCTCCTGGCAGCACTGGTTGCCCAGACAAGGGAACAGGCAGACAAGAAAGCGCAGCCGACTTATGGAATCATTGATTCACAAAGTGTAAAAACAACTGGTCCGGCTCAGGAGCGTGGAATTGACGGTGGAAAAAAACGAAAGGACGAAAAAGACACATTGTAGTTGATACAATGGGCAACCTGCTCGCTGTCGTAGTACATGCTGCCAATATTCATGATACGAAAGCCGGGATTCTTGCTGCAAAACGGGCGGTCGAGAAATATCCCTCCATCCGGCGCTTTTGCGCAGATGCCGGTTACCGCAAGACTTTTGAGAAGGATGTCAAAGAGACTCTGGGGCTGGAGGTTGACATTTCTGCGAGAATTAAGCCCGAGTGGACGATCCTTCCGAAGAGATGGATCGTAGAACGTACCCTGGCATGGATCAACTATTCCAGACGCCTTTCCAAAGACTATGAGATTACAGTTGTATCAGCTCAGGCTATGTGCATGATCGCCGCTCTACGAACTCTTATTGCTCGGTTTTGAACTTATTGGTACGGGTTCTCAGTCCGTCACTTCGGTGCGCAGGCGGGCAATGAGCCGCTCCATCAGCGCTACCCGGTTGAAGGGGGTCATCAGGTAAAAGCCGTCCGCATAGGGCGCAGCCGCCTTAGCTGCCTGCACCGAGACTTCCAAGCCCAGCTCCTCGCCTGCGGCGCGGTCCAGCCCTTCAAACTTCTGGATGATGGCCTCGTCCACATGGATGCCGTTGACCTCGTTTTCCATAAAGATGGCGTTGCGCTGGCTGACCACCGGCAGGATGCCTGCCAGAATCTTTGCCCGCTCGCCCAGCATTTCCCGGGCTTTTTTCAGGTTTTCCACCGCCTGTGCCGACAGCACCGGCTGGGTAAGGAAGCCGCTCATGCCGTTTTCCAGCTTTTCTGCGGCACGTCGCAGCTCTACCTCAAAATTGCGGGCGTTCAGGTTCAGCGCACCGAACACCGTGATGGGTGCGGGCATCTCCCGTCCTTCTCCTGCCAGCGACACGATATACTGCGCCAGCTTGCGGGAGTTGAACTGGTACACATTTTTCACCTCGTCCCGCTCGGCGGTGGGGATGGGGTCGCCGGTAATGGCCAGCACCTCCCGCACGCCCTCGGCGTACAGTCCCAGCAGCAGCGCCTTAGTGGCGTTCAGGTTGCGGTCCCTGCAGGTCATGTGGGGCAGCACGTTCATGCCCAGCTCCCGGTGCACCCGGCAGGCCACCAGCGAGGAATCCATCCGCGCCCGGGCAATGGGGCAGTCCGCAATGGTCAGCAGGTCGGCACCGGCAGCCTGCAGCCGGCGGACACCCTCGAGATACGCAGTCAGGTCAGCATCCTTGGGGGAGTCCAGCTCCACCGCAATGACCCGCTGCCCGGCGCGCAGCTTGCGCAAAAAGGCATCGTCCGTTTCCACCGCAGGCTTTGCCGCAGCTGCGGGCTTTGCCGCCGGGGCGGCGGGCAGTGTTTCCGGCAGAGCATCCAGCGCGGTGCGCAGGGCAGCGATGTGCTGCGGCGTTGTGCCGCAGCAGCCGCCCAGAATGCGCACGCCCTCGGTTGCAAGGCGGCTCAGTTCCCGGGCAAAATATTCCGGCTTGCCCTGATAGCGCACCTGTGCCCGCGCCACCACCGGGTAGCCTGCGTTGGGCATGACCGAAAGCGGCAGCCCTGCATCTCCCAGCTGCTGCACCAGCGCCCGCATCGCGCCCGGGGCAGACACGCAGTTCAGGCCTACGGCATCCACCACGCCGCTCTGCGCCATGCGGCGCACAAGTTCTGCACAATAGCGGCCCTCGCGGGTGTAGCCGTCCGGCAGCACCGCAAAGGATACCAGCACAAAGGCCTCCGGCACAGTCTGCTTCAGCGCACGAATCGCTTCCAGCACACCGTCCTCTGCGCTCAGGGTCTCGAACAGAAAATTCCGTGCGCCCAGCAGCGCAAAGCGGTTTGCCACGGCAAGATACACCTGCGCCGCCGGGAGGTTCTCGGTATCCGGTGCGGGGCCAAGGTCGGCAAACACCGCCGCGCCGGTCTCCCCGGCAGCATTTGCTGCCAGCTGCCAGCCCGCATCTGCCAGCTGCTCCCAGCCCGGCTGCTGCGCCGCCGCCAGACGCGGCAGGCTGAAGGTATTGGTCTTGATGGCGTCCGCTCCGGCAGCAAGATACGCCCGGTGCACTGCCAGAATGCCCTCGGGGTCGGTCAGGTTTGCCTGCTCGCATTCCTGCCCCGGTTTTGCTTTATAATAGGTACCCATGCCGCCATCGAACAGCAGCGGCCGCTGGGCTAACAGTCTGCGCACATCTAACATCGATACTTTCCCTTTCCTATAAAAAGATTTCATTTTTCAGTTTATCGTAGTTCACCCATCCGGTCAAGCGCTTTTCTTGATTTCGCTTGCGGCGCAGCTATTTTTGTGCTATATTAGGAGTGAATTTTTATAAAAGGGAGAGGATGGATCATGCGCCACACCGGCACACTTGAACTGGAGACCGACCGGCTGCTGCTGCGCCGCCTGCTGCCGCAGGATGCCCCGCAGATGTACGAAAACTGGGCAAATGACCCGGCTGTGACCCGGTTTTTGCGCTGGGAACCGCACAAAAGCCCCGCCGAGACCCGGGAGCTGCTTTCGGCGTGGGCGGAGCTGTATCCGAACCCCGATTACTACCAGTGGGCCATGGTGGAAAAGGCCACCGGGCAGGTGTTCGGCTCTATCTCCGTATACAACGCCCTGCTGGACGAACCGCAGCAAAAGGCCAAGTGGCCGGGGCTGAACCTCTCCGGCGGCATCTGGGAGCCGGGCTACTGCATCGGGCAGAAGTGGTGGGGCAAGGGCTTTACCACCGAAGCGCTGCAGGCTGTGGTGGATTTCTGGTTCAATCAGGTGGGCGGTACCTTTCTCACCTGCTGCCATGCAGTGCAGAACCCCGCCAGTGGCCGGGTGATGGAAAAGGCAGGCTTTGTGTACCACCACAACGACGTTTACCACAAATTTGACGGCACACCGGTGGAATGCCGGTGCTATCTGCTGACAAAAGAGCACTACGATAACAGAAAGGACTTACTTTGAGCGAGCTTTATGATATTTTGACCGAGACCCCTCCCACAAAGGTGGTGCTGCTGGCACTGGATCAGGGGCTGTGGGACTGTGAGCGCAGTCTGGCAGAGCTTTCTGCCCTGTGCGAGGCCAACCACATGGAGGCCGTGGCGCAGATCACCCAGAAGCGCCAGACCCCGGAGACCGGCATCGTGCTGGGCAGCGGCAAGCTGGAAGAGGCTTCCCTTGCCGCCCAGACGCTGGGTGCGGAATGCGCTGTGTTTGACGGCGAGCTGACCGGCAGCCAGATCCGCAACATCTCCAACGCGCTGGGCGGGCTGGAGGTCATCGACCGCACCATGCTGATTTTGGAAATTTTCCGCAGCCGCGCCGTGACCAACGAGGGCAAATTGCAGACCGAACTGGCGCTGCTGCGCTACCGTCTGCCCCGCCTGCAGGGCATGGGCGAGGCGTTAAGCCGTCAGGGCGGCGGCGGTGGCGGTGGCGGCGGTGCCCGCCGCGGTGCCGGTGAGACCAAGCTGGAGCTGGACCGCCGCCATGTGCACGCCCGCATTGATGCGCTGGCCGAGAAGCTGGCCGAGATGGAAAAGCGCCGGGGTGAAAGCCGCAAGGCCCGCGCCAAGACCGGCATGCCGGTGGTAAGCCTTGTGGGCTACACCAACGTGGGCAAATCCAGCCTGATGAACGCCCTGTGCGGCCCTAGCGTAGCCGAAGCCGATATGCTGTTTGCCACACTGGACCCCACCAGCCGCAAGCTGGTGCTGCCCAGCGGCATGGCGGTGCTGCTGGTGGACACGGTCGGCTTTGTGTCCCGCCTGCCCCACAATCTGGTGGAAGCGTTCAAGTCCACCTTGGAGGAAGCCGCATGGTCGGATGTGATCATCCGGGTAGCAGACGCCGGGGACGACCAGCGCGAGGAACAGCTGTCTGTCACCGACGAAGTGCTGGACGGGCTGGACTGCGCCGATATCCCCCGCCTGACCGTTTACAACAAGTGCGACAAGCCCAACACCCTGAGCTTTGACCCCGATATCCTGCTGACCAGCGCCAAGACCGGCTACGGACTGGACAAGCTGCTGCAAAAGCTGGACGAGGTGCTCAGCGACCGGGTGCACACCATCCGGGTGCTGCTGCCCTACGACAAGCTGGGGCTTGCCGCCCCCATGCGGGAGCGCGGCAGCGTACAGGTGGAGGAATACCGGGAGGACGGGCTGTATCTGGAAGGCATCGTCAAGACCGAGGACCTGCACTGCTTTGAGGGCTATCTGGTCTGATAGGCGCATACGATTTAAATAGCCTCCGCTGCGCTCTGGCTATCATCAGCGGAATAGTATTTTGATATAGAGCAAGCCCGGAAAGTCTGCGGACTTTCCGGGCTTGCATTTTCACGGGTGGAGTCGTGACCGGAAACAGCTGCTCTATGGGTCAAGTACCTTGTCTACCACTGCTTTTTTCATAAATAAAAAGCCCCAACAAACACAAAAACCCGCCTGGCAGCGGGTTTTTGTGTATAGAGGGGTGGGAAAGTATATAAAGTGGTGAATCTCAATATTATTGGCAGGTCTTTGTGCGTTGCGCTGCCTTGCATGATGTATTATACCCGTTTTTCTTTTCTTGTCAAACAGGATTTTTGGGTTTTGCTTTAAAATAATACTTTACTTTTTTGTAAAAACTTTATATAATTAACATAGAATTTCAGAAACGAAATTTTATTCCATTTCCGTGGGTTTGCACAACATAAAAACTTTACTTTCAGAAAATTTTATACAATCCAACATATTTTTGAAGGAGGCTCTTTTCATGGACGATCTTGACCGCAAAATTCTCACCCTTCTGGCCAAAAATGCACGGATGCCCGTCAAAGAAATTGCGGAGCAGGTGTCGCTTACCAGTCCGGCAGTCTCCAGCCGTATCCATAAGCTGGAAACGGACGGCATCATCAGCGGCTATACCGTCACACTGAACCGTCCGGCAGACCGGATGTATGTGGATGCGCTCATCAGCCTTTCGGTTGCCCCCTCCAAGCAGGATGCTTTTCTGGCGCTGCTGCAGAACAGCCGCGAGGTGCTGCAATGCTACCACGTTACCGGTGCGTACACCTTTCTGGTCAAGGTCAGCTGCGGCAGCATGGCGCAGCTGGAGCACCTGATTTTGCAGTTCCAGAAGCTGGGCACCACCAGCACCCAGATCATCCTGTCCACCCCGGTGAACCATGGCGATCTGGACGCTTTGATGCTGTAAGCGGGCGCTGTTCATAAAACTGTTACTTTTTCCCTGCAATTTTGCGGTGCGGTGGTTCGTATCCAGAATAGCAGCCCAAAACCGGCACACACTACCTGTAACGTGCGCGCCCGGCTGCGCCTTCCACACACAGCACTATGAAAGGAAATGCAATACTATGAAAAAATTCATCGCCGCCCTGCTGGCAGGGCTGACCCTGTTTACTCTGGTGGGCTGCTCCGGCGGCAGCAAGGCCGACAGCTCCACCCCCAAGGACTACTCCCAGATCATCCACGACGCCCGCAGCGACGAGGACAACGAGTACAATATGATCTTTACCAAGGGCGAGGACGGCAAGTTTACCGCCATTGACGGTTACAGCGCCGAGTACGAGGCCGACCAGCTGAACGAGGAGATCCGGGACATTCTGATGCCCCCGCTGAATCTGGAGGACGGCCAGTACACCGCCTTTGCCGCCAGCATTTCCAGCATGATGGTACGCAGCTACGCTGTTGCCATCGTGAAACCCGCCGAGGGCAAGACCGACGAGGTAAAGGCCGCACTGGAAGCCTATGTTGCCAGCGAGCAGCAGTCCATGGAGCACTATCTGGAGGATCAGTACCTTGTTGCCAAGGCTGCCACCGTCACTGTGGCTCCCACCGGCGAGGTGGTTCTGGTCTGCGCCGAGGATCACGACACCATTCTGGCCAACATCGAAAAGGCTCTGGCCGCATAAAATGCCTTTGGGGAAACCGCACTCTGTACAGGGTGCGGTTTCTTTTTGCGGCGGGTTATGCTATAATACCCCTTGGATCTGTACATCCGCAGGAGAAGAACTATGAGCAAAGCAACCATCGTCATCCCCAATATCAACGGCAAGGGCTGGCTAAAGGATTCCATCGAGTCCATCTACGCCCAGACCGAGCAGGATTTTGATCTGATCGTGGTGGACAACGGCTCCACCGACGAAAGTCTTGCGCAGGCGCGCAGCTACTGCACCCGCCCCAACTTCACCCTGATCGAAAACGGACGCAACACCGGTTTTTCCTACGCGGTCAATCAGGGTATTGCCCGGGCGCAGAGCAAGTATGTGGTGCTGTTCAACAACGACGCCTTTGCCGAGCCGCAGTGGCTGGCCGAGCTTTTGCGCACCGCTGATGCCGACCCTAAAATTTTTGCAGTGCAAAGCCTGATGATCCGGCACTTTGAGCGGGAGCTGGCCGATGACGCCGGGGACTATGTAACATGGATGGGCTTTGCCTGCAAGACCGGCGATGGACGCCGCGCCAGCCGCTACACCAAGCAAAAGCGCATCTTCTCGGCCTGCGGCGGCGCAGCACTGTACCGCAAAAGCATTCTGGACGAGATCGGCGGCTTTGACGAGCACTTTTTTGCCTACTTTGAGGACGTAGACCTGAGCTGGCGCGCCAATAATGCCGGTTACAAAAACGTGCTCTGCCCCACTGCCAAGTGCTACCACATCTGCGGTGCCAGCACCGGTGCTGTGCGCTACAACGCCTTTAAAAGCCAGCAGAGCGGCCGCAACAGCATTCTGCTGCCGCTCAAAAACGAGCCGCTGCTGATGCTGGTGCTCAACTTTATCCCGCTGGCGCTGGGCTATCTGCTCAAGTGCTACAAGTTCCACAAGCAGGGCTTTGGCGAGGCTTGGGACAAGGGCATGCACGAGGCCTTTGCCCTGCTCAAAGCGGGCAAACTGGGCAAGCGCCCCTTCCGCCTGAAAGACCTGCCCAACTACATCCTGATGGAGCTGTGGATGATCTGGAACATGGTGCCCTACCTGTGGTATCGGCTGGTAGTGGTACGGTTTGATTTGAAATAACACACAGGCAGGAAGCCGTTTTCCGCTGCGTCCCTGCCGTGAAAAAACGCCCACGATAAAAGGGACCGCTGCACAAGGACTGTGCAACGGTCCCTTTTGTATTTGCATTTTACGCTGCGGTGCTGGCGGCATCCTCAGCGGCAGGGGCTTCTGCCACGGCGCTGTCCGCGCCCGCTTCAGCCTGTGCCTCCGGCTGCACAGCCGAGGCAGCAGCCGAATCTGCCGCAGCGGAATCTCCGGCAGTAGCCAGAATGGCGTCCTGCACATCGCTTTCCGCCATGGGCTCCGGCTGTGCGGCAGCGGAGCTTGCGGCGCTTTCGGGCTTGGTCTCGCTCTCGGTCAGGCCGGTCAGATACCAGCTGCCGCTCTGGCGCTCGAACAGGTAATCCATATACTTGGTGGGGGTGTCCGAGGAGGGGTTGATGATGCTGTCGTCCGCGCTGGCGGTGGGGATATAGCCCACAGTGACGTGCAGCTTGCCGCTGCGCTTGAACAGCTTGACCACGGTGGCGCGGTAGTAGCCCACCGTACCGGTGATGGGGATCTTGTAGCACTGGGTGGTCTCGTCAAACTCGACGGTCATATCCTCCATGTCAAAGCTGCGGTGGGTCAGCTTGAAGCCGGGGCCCAGCAGCTTTGCCAGATAGGCGTCCACCTCCACCGAGGGCAGCAGCAGCTGCTCGGTCTCGGGGTCGGTGTTGTAGTTTTCAAAGCCGCCCTGCGTCTCCTGAATGCTGTACACGCAGCCCCACACGGCTGCTTCCCGCAGGGTCAGGTCATCGATGTTCTCAATGCCGTCAAAGGGCATGGGGTCGAACAATACCAGACCCTCCAGCTTGTCCTCGTATTCCTGCTTTTGTGCGGTATCGTCAAACAGGTTCGCCACAAGGCCCACACCGGCCCGCAGCACCGTAACAAACCCGATGAGCACCAGCACCGTGATCAGCAGACCCAAGGTCTGCCGCCAGCGGCGGCGCTTGATCCGGGCGTGTTCTTCCGGGGTGATCGTATTTTTCATTGGTCTGAGTCTCCCAAAGTTTTTAGTCTACCCAACAGTATACCACATCCGGCCGCAGAGTGCAAAACCTGTACCGGTGGTTTTTTTGTGAAAGCAGGCTTTTTATTCCCAGTCCTTCCATATCTCGGGCTGGTAGCCCACGGTGGCCTTGCGTCCGTTGCGCACGATGGGGGTCTTGAACAGCTGCTGATTTTCAAACAGCTTGTCCTCCTTCTGCCAGTCCACCAGCGCATCCAGCAAAGCAAGGGTCTGCTTGTCCTTTGCCGCCGGGTCAACCAGCTTTTCCCAGCCGCCCAAGGCGCGCGCCACGTTATCAAACTCGCCCCGGCTCATGCCCTTTTCCTTCAGGTCGATCATCTGGAACTTAATGCCGCGCTCCTTGAAATAGCGCTGCGCCTTTTTGGTATCAAAGCACTTGCTCGTGCCAAAGATCTGGATATTCATCTTATCTCCTCCTGCCGGTTCCCGGCGGTCTTATTGTACCACACCGCAAACCGCTTGCATAGGCATAATTTGCGGCAAAACGGGCAATGCTTTCCGCAAAGGAGGTGTTTGCATGAACGCATTCGTAGACCCTGAGCTGTGCATCGGCTGTACCCAGTGCGCCGGGCTGTGCCCCGCAGTGTTCCACATGGAGGGGGTTCTGGCCGTGGCAGAGCCCGGCCCCATCCCGCCGGAGGAGGTGCCGCAGGCCGTCACCGCAGCCCAGAACTGCCCGGTAAGCGCCATCCGCATCGAGGAGTAAGCCCGGCACCGGTAAGGCTGCTGCACAGCTTGTGCGGCAGCCTTTTTTCGATGGAACAATTTGAAATGCCCTCCGCGCTACTCTGGGCACAAACAGCGGAATTTATGATTTCGATCTGGTGGAACGCCTGTCAGCGTTCCACCAGACCATTTTCATGCGTGAATATACAATAAAATGCGGAGCATTCTCTTTTTTGCGCAAAAAGCTCCCGCGCGGTGCGGTTTTGTGCTATACTATAAGATGTGAAATTACGCAACGGAGGAACTGCATTATGCGTTTACTGGTCATTGACGGCAACAGCATTGCCAACCGCGCTTTTTATGGCATCAAGCTGCTGACCACCAAGGACGGACGTTATACCAACGCCATCTATGGCTTTTTGAACATTCTGCTCTCCCTGCTCAAGGAGTGCCAGCCGGACGAGGTGGCCGTGGCTTTTGACCTGAAAGCTCCCACCTTCCGGCATAAAATGTACGATGGCTACAAGGCCACCCGCCACGCCATGCCCGAGGAGCTGGCACAGCAGATGCCGGTGCTCAAACAGTTGCTGGCAGACCTTGGCTACCGCACCGTTACCGCCGAGGGCTGGGAAGCGGACGATATTCTGGGCACGCTGGCTGCTGCCTGCGCCGCCCGCAAGGACGATTGCTTCCTTGCCACCGGAGACCGCGACAGCCTGCAGCTGGTGAGCGAGACCACCACCGTGCTGCTGGCTGCCACCGTAATGGGCCGCAGCAAGACCGTGGTGATGGACGAGGACGCCATTCAGGAAAAATACGGCCTTGCACCCAAGCAGCTTATCGAGGTGAAGAGCCTGATGGGCGACACCTCGGATAACATCCCCGGCGTGAAGGGCATCGGCGAAAAGACCGCCCTCTCGCTGGTGCAGACTTTCGGCTCGCTGGAGGGCGTGTACGAAAACATTGACGACAAGCGCATCAAGCCCAAGCAGCGGGAGCACTTGTTAGAGGACAAGCCCATGGCTGAGCTGAGCCACACGCTGGGCACCATCCGCACCGATGCCCCCATCGACACCGCCGAGGGTTCCTACACCGTGGGCGAGGGCAACAAGCCCGCCGCCGTGCGGCTTTTGCAGGAGTTGGAGATCCACTCCCTGATCCCCCGGTTCGGGCTGGACGGCGTAGCACCGGAAGCCGCCGCCGAGGAGCAGGCCGTAGACCTGCCTGAGGCTGAGCTCGCTTCCCTGCCCCTGACCCCCGCCGGACACTATCTGGTGGCTGCCCGCCCCGCCGTTACCGGCAAGCAGGGCACCCGGAACGTGGTATTGCAGCCGGAAAGCTGGTACGCCGTGCAGGACACCACCGTCTACCCGCTGGAGGATGCCGACCTGGTGCGGCTGCTGGACAATGCCGATGTGACGCTGGATGTGTTCAACGCCGCACCCCTGTACGCCAAGGCCATGGCCGCCGACGGCTGGGGCAGCAGCATCGTCTGGGACGGCAAGCTGGCGGCTTATCTGCTGGATGCTTCTGCCTCCAAATACCAGATCAGTGAGCTGATCCCCGCCTACAAGGCCGCTGCCGCCTTTACCTGCACCGATTACCCGGACGCCGGGCGGCTGGCCGACCTGTTTGCCCGGATGAAGGCCGAGATCACCGCCTGCGGCGAGGATGCACTGTACAACGAGATCGAGTTCCCGCTGGCACAGGTGCTGGCCGATATGACCCGCACCGGCGTGCTGGTGGATAAGGACGGCATCGAGCAGTTCGGCGTAAAACTGCGGGAGGAGCTGGAGCAGGTGCTGGCCCGCATCCACATGGAGACCGGCAGCGCCACCTTCAACCCCAACAGCCCCAAGCAGCTGGGCGAGATGCTGTTCGACACCATGGGGCTGCCCCACGGCAAAAAGACCCAGCGCGGCTGGTCTACCGACGCCGAAACGCTGGAAAGTCTGCGCGAGTACCCGCTGGTGGAGGACGTTTTGCAGTACCGCGCCTACCAGAAGCTGAACTCCACCTATGTGGAGGGGCTGCTCAAGGTCATCGGCGAGGACGGGCGCATCCACTCCACCTTCAACCAGACCGAAGCCCGCACCGGACGGCTCTCTTCCGATAATCCCAACCTGCAGAACATCCCCATCCGCACCGAGCTGGGCAGCCAGCTGCGCGCCTACTTTATCGCAAAGCCGGGCTGTGTGCTGGTGGACGCGGATTACAGCCAGATCGAGCTGCGCATTCTGGCGCACATCACCGGGGACGAACACATGCAGCAGGCATTTTTGAACGGTGAGGACATCCACCGCAGCACCGCCGCAAAAATTTACGGCATCCCGCAGAGCGAGGTGACACCCCGGCTGCGCTCTTCTGCCAAGGCCATCAACTTCGGCATCATGTACGGCAAGGGCGCGTACAGCCTTTCCAAGGATATCGGCGTGACCGTGAAGGAGGCAGACGCCTTCCTTAAAAACTATCTGGCAGCCTTCCCCAGCGTGAGCGGCTATATGGACAAGACCATCGCGGACGCAAAGGCAAACGGCTATGTGTCCACCCTGTTCGGCCGCCGCCGCACCCTGCCGGAGCTCGCCAGCACCAACTTCAACGTGCGCGCCAGCGGCGAGCGCATGGCCCGCAACACCCCCATTCAGGGCACCGCTGCGGACGTGATCAAGCTGGCCATGGTGCGGGTGTGGAAGCGCCTGCGGAACGAAAAACTGGCCAGCCGCCTGATCCTGACCGTCCACGATGAACTGATCGTAGAGGCCCCGGAGGCGGAGGCCGAGCAGGCCGCCCGCATCCTGCGGGAGGAAATGGAAGGCTGCGTGCAGTACGTGGTGCCCCTGAGTACCGATGTGCACGCAGGCAAAAACTGGCTGGAGGCACACTAAAATGATCATTCTCGGAATCGAGTCTACCTGTGATGAGACCGCCGCTGCACTGGTGGAGGATGGACGGCATCTGCTGAGCAACGTCATCTCCACCAGCGTCAAGGAACAGGCGCTGTACGGCGGCGTTGTGCCGGAGATCGCCAGCCGCCGCCATTGCGAATTTATCAGTGCTACGGTCAAAAAAGCTCTGCTGGACGCCGGTAAGACCATGGAGGACGTGGACGCCGTGGCCGTCACCTTTGCGCCGGGGCTCATCGGCGCGGTGCTGGTGGGCGTAAACTTTGCAAAAGGTCTTGCCTACTCGGCAGGCAAGCCGCTGGTGCCGGTGCACCATCTGCGGGGACACATTGCCGCGCTCTACCTGACCCACCCGGAACTCAAGCCGCCCTTTTTGTGTCTGGTGGCTTCCGGCGGGCACAGCCACATCGTGGAAGTGCAGGACTACACCCACTACCACATTTTAGGTCATACCGTAGATGACGCTGCGGGCGAAGCCTTTGACAAGGTGGCCCGCACGCTGGGTCTGCCTTACCCCGGCGGCCCCAGCGTAGCCGCTGCCGCCAAGACCGGTGACCCCAAGGCCTACCGCCTGCCGGTGCCCCATGTGGAGGGCAAATACAACGTGAGCTTTTCCGGCTTAAAGACCGCCGTGCTCAACGAGGTAAACAAGGCGCAGATGAAGGGCGAGGAAGTGAACGTGCCCGACCTTGCCGCCAGCTTTCAGGAGCGCATCGCGGGCATTCTGGCCGAAAAGCTGCTGCTTGCCGCTGCCGATACCGGGGCAAAACAGGTGTGTCTTGCCGGCGGTGTCGCTGCCAACGGCCGTCTGCGCCAGCTGGTGAACGACGGCGCCCAGAAGCTGGGCGCAAAAGTCTACCTGCCGGAGCTGAAGTTCTGCGGCGACAACGGTGCCATGATCGCAGCGCAGGGCTACTACCAGTACATTGCCGGGCACACCGCCGGGCTGGAGCTGAACGGCCTGCCCACCCTGCCCATCGACTATGAATAAATACATCACCGGAGGTGTTCCCATGACCGAGCGCAATCCCATCCTGCAAAGCCTGTTCGACCGCAAGTCGGTGCGGGTGTATGAAGAAAAGCCCATCCCTGCCGAGATGAAGCAGGCCATTTTGGAAGCTGCCGCACAGGCACCCTCTGCGGGCTGTCAGCAGCTGTATACCATTTTAGACATCACCGACCCGGCACTGAAGGAGGCGCTGGCTGAAAGCTGCGACCACCAGCCCTTTATTGCCAAAGCGCCGCTGGTGCTGGTGTTCTGCGCCGACTGCAAAAAGTGGTACGACGCATATCTGGAAGTCGGCTGCACGCCCCGCACCCCGGGTGTGGGCGATCTGATGCTGGCAGTCACCGATACCGCCATTGCTGCCCAGAACGCCGTAGTCGCCGCCGAAAGCTTTGGCATCGGCTCGTGCTACATCGGGGATATCATGGAAAACTGCGACACCCAGCGCAGTCTGCTGCATCTGCCGGATTATGTATTCCCGGCGGTAATGCTGGTGTTCGGCTGGCCCACCCAGCAGCAGAAGGATCGCGTAAAGCCCCAGCGCTGCGCCATGGAGCATATCGTGCACGAAAACGGCTACCGCACCATGGACGGCGCGGAGCTGCGGGACACCTTTGGCTACAAGGCCGGTAACGCGCCCTTTGAGCAGTGGTGCACCGCTTTTTGCAACCGCAAGTATAACTCCGATTTCTCCAAGGAGATGACCCGCTCCGTGGAGGAATACCTCGGCCAGTTCCGGTAAATACCGTTTTCCGCCACGCCCCTATCGTGAAAAAGTGGTCCAGAAACGTCCGCAGACGTTTCTGAACCACAAATTATAGCAATGAAAAGCGGCAGCTGCACGGCGTTTTGTGCAGCTGCCGCTTTTCTCGTTTATCTCTGGTTTTCCGCAAACAATGCGCCCAGCTCCGGCAGGATATCATGGGGCAGCATCCCGTACTCGCCGCGCTTTGCGGCGGCGCGGTCGGCGGCGGCACCGTGCAGATATACCGCGCAAGCAGCGGCTTGGTAGGCGTGCAGACCGCAGGCCAGCAGCGCCGAGAGCATACCCGCCAGCACGTCCCCGCTGCCGCCCCGGGAAAGCCCCGGATTTCCGGTGGGGTTCACGCACACCCGCCCGTCCGGGCTTGCCACCACGGTGCGTGCACCCTTCAGCACCACCACGGCATTCCACGCCTTGGCATATCGCAAGGCGATGCCCTCCCGGTCGGCTGCAAGTTCTGCCGCCGAAAGCCCGGTCAGGCGCGCCATCTCGCCGGGGTGCGGGGTGACCACCAGCTCCCCCGCCGGGTGCGGGAAGGGCCTGCCCTCTGCCAGCAGCTGCGCGGCGGCGTTCAGACCGTCTGCATCCAGCACCGCAGCGCCCGCAAAGCCGGGCAGAAGCTGCTGCACCAGCGTGCGGGTCTCGGCGGCCCGGGCAGCGCTTTGCGCTGTGCTGCCAAGACCGGGGCCCAGCAGCAGCACGGTAGCCTTCTGCCGCCGGAGCAGCGGCATATTTTCCGGCGCAATGCCGCCTTGTGCGCCCTCCTTACAGGGGCACAGGCAGCACTCCGGCAGACGGGTCACAGCGGCGCTGACCACCGGCTCGACACTGGCAAGGGTAACGATGCCCGCCCCGGTGCGCAGTGCGCCCTCGGCTGCCAGCAGGGCAGCGCCCCGATAAAAGGCACTGCCCGCCACCTCCAGCACACTGCCAAAGGTACCCTTATGGCTCTCCCGGGCACGGGGCGGGATGCTTTGCCAGACAAATTCTTCGGTAATTTCCACAGCCATAGGTGCACCTCCAGAGAACGATTTTAAATGCCCTCCGCGTTGCTTTGGGCATCTTCAGCGGAATCATTATTTTATATTTTGTCGTTTTGAAAAATCTGCGGATTTTCCAAAACGACTTTTTAACAAGAGAGGATTTTTTCGGGGCAGCATTACGCCTGTCCCTGCACAAGGGCGCGGATCTGTTTTTCCACGTTCTGCACTTCCTCGTGGAACATCCGAGCAGACACGCGCAGTGCGCCGTGGCCAAGGATGATGACCTGCTCCATGCCGTCCGAGGTCGCCACGCGGACGCGGCGGTTCTTGCCGATCTCATGGGTGACCCGCTCGATGAACATATCGGCGGTCTCGGCTTCTTTGGTGTAGACCACATGGATATTGTGGTACTGCTCAATGGCGCCGGGGCTTCCGGGCACGCGGTAGGCGTCGAACACCAGAATGAGCACGCATTTCTGGTAGCCCTGATAGTTGCACAGAATGTCCATCAGCCGATGGCGGGCGGCGTCTAAGCTTTCCTTTGACAGCGCGTTCAGCTCGTCCCACGCAAAGATGATGTTGTAGCCGTCCACCAGCAGATACTCCGGGGCAATTTCCCACTGCTCTGCGGCAAAATCCGGGCGTTCGGTCTTTTGCACCGGACGGAAGGCCGCCAGCGGGTCCCGCTTGATAGGGCCGTAGGTGCGCTCAAAAATTTTAAGCAGCTCGGCATCCTCTTCCAGCGTGGCGCGGTAAGCCATGGCGCGGCGCTGGGGCGCAGCCTGCACCTCCGGGCGGGCGGGCTTTGCCTTGCCCCAGCCGCTTTCCACATGCATGTGACTGCGCACCTCGTTCCACGGCACCACAAAGCCAGCACCATGGGCACAGAACACGGAATCTGCGGGGTTTTCCAGATCATGCTCCGGCTGGTAGCCGCTCTCTGCAATGACCTGCTGCGCGTTGTGGCAGGGGCGATAGCTGTCCAGCGTCAGGCTCAGATGCCCCCTGCCCCGGGTGTAGCTGACCACCTCCATGGGGTAGCTGCGCATGGTAGATACCGGCGCAAAGCCGGTCAGGGTGGCGGTCTCCGCACCGCTTTCCGGCGGGTCAAAGCTGCCCTCCATGCGCTGGATATCACTCATGGCGCGGCCGATATTCTCCACCGGCACTTCCAGCCGGAAGGCATACCACGGCTCTAACAGCTGGCTTTTTGCCAGCATCAGCCCCTGCCGCACGGCGCGGTAGGTGGCCTGCCGAAAATCGCCGCCCTCAGTGTGCTTCAGGTGCGCTTTGCCGGTGAGCAGAGTGATCTTTACATCGGTCAGCGGTGCGCCGGTCAAAACGCCAAGATGCTGCTTTTCTTCCAGATGGGTCAGCACCAGCCGCTGCCAGTTTTTGTCCAGAACCTCTTCCCGGCAGTCGGCGGCAAACTGCATCCCGCTGCCCCGGGGCAGCGGTTCCAGCAGCAGATGCACCTCGGCATAGTGGCGCAGCGGCTCGTAGTGGCCTACGCCCTCCATGGGCTCGGTGATGGTCTCCTTATACAAAATGCCGCCCGGACCAAAGGATACTTCCAGCCCGAACCGCTCTGCCAGCAGGCTGCGCAGCACTTCCAGCTGCACCTCGCCCATCAGCTGCACATGAATTTCGCCCAAGCTTTCGTTCCACACCACATGGAGCTGGGGTTCTTCCTCCTCCAGCCGGTGCAGCTTGCCCAGCGCGGCGTGCACATCCGCGCCCTCCGGCAGCAGCACCTGATAGCTGAGCACCGGTTCCAGCACCGGCACATCGCTGTCCCGCTCCGCCCCAAGCCCGGTGCCGGGCTTTGCATGGGTCAGGCCGGTCACGGCGCACACCTGTCCCGGGCCGATGGCCTCGGTCAGGGTATACTTTGCGCCGGAGTACAGCCGCAGCTGGTTCGCCTTTTCTGCCCACGGCTCGCCGTCTGCTTCGCCGGAGAGCAGAGCCTTTACCTTCAGCTCCCCGCCGGTGACCCGCAGCCATGTCAGGCGGGTGCCCTGCTCATCCTGTGATACCTTGAACACCCTTGCACCAAAGGCGTGCAGCGCCGGGGCGGGGCGGGTGTAGCAGTCCAGCCCGTCCAGAAGTACATCCACCCCATCCAGCCGCAGCGCTGCACCGAACCAGCACGGAAAAACGTGCCGCCGGGCAACTGCGGGGATAATGTCCGCATCGGTCAAAGTGCCTGCATCCAGCATTTTTTCCATCAGCTGCTCATCGCACAGCGCCAGTGCCTCGTTGCGTGCTGCAGGCTCTGTGCCAAAATCCACAAAGCCCTCGCCAAGGCGGTGGTTCAGTTGGGTGAGCAGCTGCTCCCGGGTCATGCCGGGCAGGTTCATCTTATTCACGAACACAAAGGTGGGCACATGGTAGCGCCGCAGCAGCCGCCACAGCGTTTCGGTATGGCTCTGCACGCCATCCGTTCCGCTGACCACCAGCACGGCGTAGTCCAGCACCTGCAAGGTGCGCTCGGTCTCGGTGGAAAAATCCACATGGCCGGGGGTGTCCAGCAGGGTGATGGCGGTATTGCCCGCCGTAAGCAGCGCCTGCTTGGAAAAGATGGTGATGCCGCGCGCTTTTTCCAAGTTGTCGGTGTCCAGAAAGGCGTCTCCGTGGTCCACCCGCCCCAGCTTGCGGATAGCACCGGTGCGGTAGAGCATGGCCTCGGAGAGGGTGGTCTTGCCGGAGTCTACATGGGCCAGAATGCCCAGTACGATCTGTTTTTGCGTTGTTTCCATGCACTGCTCCTATAAGCCGTTTTATAAGTAGCGCACCCGCTTATAAAACGGCTTCTAAAAATAATTTCCTGTTTATTGTAACACGCTTTGGAGGGAAAAGAAAGTTTTCGGGTGCAAATCCCGCCGGTAAAAAGCAGCACCGGGCAGAAAGCGGTCTGCCCGGTGCGTTTTTCTTAAAAAAGGTCCAGCATATTGTCCAGATAGATTTCTTCCCGCACCTGCAGCTGGTATTCCGGCTTTATCATGTAGTAAAGCAGAAATTCCAGCACCAACGCGCTGCCAAGTCCCCTGCCCTCTATCTTGAACTGGGAAAAGCCTGCGGGCAGGTACCGCTGCCAGATGTCCTCCACCCCAATAAATCCGGGGCTGCGCATCGCCTTGGAAAAGCGGTAGCCCCCGGCGGCATCCGGGGCGGCGCAGCGGTGGTCCGGGCAGTCCTCGCCCAGATTCTGGCGGCTGACCGTCTCGTAGCAGTGCTTGCGCTCGGTGCAGCCGAACCAGCAGCACTCGTTGCACAAAAACTCCACCTTCTCCTTTTGCTCCGGCGGCAGGGTGCGCAGCTGTTCCAGTGCCGGGTTCAGCCGGAAATCCGGCACCACATACCGGAACTGCGGCTTTGCCAATTCCTGCCGCAGCTCCGCAAACTCGGTGAGCACCTTGGTGGTGGAGGACACCAGATACAGCTCCGGCCAGCGCTGCCGCAGATAGTCCGCCAGCAGGTCGGAATGGACGATGACGCCGTTTGGCACACTGCCGCCTTTTGCAAACTGCTCACACAGGGCGTTGCACTGCGGGTCGGCAAGGTGCTCAGCCCGCAGCAGGGAGTTACTGAAGGTCAGCCGCCCGGAAATACCGTATTCCCGCAGCAGCGCCAGCACCTCGCGCGCAGTAGCCCCGCCGCAGGAGATGCGTCCCCCGCCCCAGATGCAGCCCGCCGGGGCACCGTAGATAGAGCCGATGACGCACCAATCGTAAAAATATTCCCGGTGTTCCCGGTACAGCGGCAAAAACCGGCGGTACAGCTCGTAAAACTCGAACAGTCCGGGCAGATGATAACAGGCAGCTGCGGGCTTTTCCATGGCGGTTCCTTTCCTGCAAAAAGGGAGCTGCTGCGTAAAAATGCCGTGCAGCGGCTCCCCTGTTTTTATCGTATTGCTTCTGTTACACGGTAGCACCGACCTGAGGGGCACCCCCGGCAAGCTGCTCTGCCGTAAGCGGCCGGGCTTCTGCGGGGGCGTTCAGCCGCTCCTTTGCCACAGCCAGCATCAGCTTGATGCGGTTTTCCTGATTGACCCGGGTAGCGCTGGGGTCGTAGTCGATGGGGGTGATGTTGGCGCTGGGGTACAGCGCACGGATCTTGTTCACCATGCCCTTGCCCACGATGTGGTTGGGCAGGCAGCCAAAGGGCTGCGCACACACGATGTTGCCGTAGCCGCCCTGCACCAGCTCGATCATTTCGGCGGTCAGCAGCCAGCCCTCACCCATTTTTGCGCCCAGCGAGATGACCCCCTTGGGCTTTTCCACCAGCTCCTTGAAGGGGCCCGGTGCATAGAACCCGGCGTCCGTCTCTGCCTTGAGCATGACGCGCTCCACGCTGTCCAGCCAGTTGAGGAACTGATCCGTGCCCACCTTTACAGCCAGCTTGCCGCCGTACAGCACATGATCCTCGCCCATGTTGAAGGCGCAGTACTGCACAAAGCCCATCAGACCGGGGAAGTTCACCTCGCAGTCCTGACTTTCCAAAAACTTTTGCAGGTCATTGTTGCCCAGCGGGCTGTATTTGACGTAGATCTCGCCCACAACACCCACCTTGACCTTGGGCACCCGGGTGACCGGGATGGTGGCAAATTCCTTTGCGATGAGCGGGAAGGTGTGCTTCATTTCCCGGGAAGTAAAACCTTTTCCGGCCAGCAAGGCACGGCCAAGACGGGCGATCCAGCGATCCACCATGCGGTCAGCCGCACCCTTTTCATTCTCGTAGGGGGTCACCTGATTGCGCAGCGCACACAGCATATCGCCGTAGAAGATGCAGGCGATGCACTTGCGTGCCAGCGGGAGGGTCATCTGGAAGCCGCTGTCCTTTTCCAGACCAGAAAAGTTCAGGCTTGCCACCGGGATCTGCGGATAACCGGCCTTGACCAGCGCCTTGCGCAGCAGATGGATGTAGTTGGAGGCGCGGCAGCCGCCGCCGGTCTGGGTGATCAGCAGGGCGGTGTGCTCCAGATCATACTTGCCGCTGTTCAGCGCGTCCAGAAACTGGCCGATGACCAGCAGCGCCGGGTAGCAGGTATCGTTATGCACATACTTCAGCCCCAGCTGTGCCACGGCACTGCCGCAGTTGCCCAGCAGCTCACACTGATAGCCTTCGCAGCGCAGTGCGTACTCCATGAGCCGGAACTGGGTAACAGCCATGTTGGGGATGAGGATGGTGTGGGTCTTTTTCATCTCCGGGGTAAATTTGGGATAATGATATTCCATAGGTTCCTCCTATGTTGCTCTAAATAAGATAGTCCCCGCAAAAGCTTCCCCCCGCCGGGGGAAGTCTTTGCGCCTATCTCAGGGTTTCTTTTATTCTGCCTTTTCTGCGGCAGCCTCGTCCCGCTCGTCCAGAGCGGCAAACAGGCTGCGCAGACGGATGTTCACGGCACCGAGGTTCGTGATCTCATCGATCTTCAGCTGGGTGTACAGCTTATTGCCCCGCTGCAAAATCTCGCGGGTCTCGTCGGTGGTAATGGCATCCACGCCGCAGCCGAAGGACACCAGCTGCACCAGATCCATATCCTTCTGGGTGGTGCAGTACTTGGCGGCAGCATACAGGCGGCTGTGGTAGGTCCACTGGTTCAGCACACTGGTGGGGAACTTCTGCACCCGGTTAGAGATGCTGTCCTCGGTGACCACCGCAGCCCCGTGGCGGGTGATCAGGCGGTCGATGCCGTGGTTGACCTCCGGGTCCACATGGTAGGGGCGGCCTGCCAGCACGATGATGCGCTTGCCCTGACGGCGCGCCTCATCGATGATCTCGCTGCCCTTTACCCGAATCTTAGCCATGTGTGCCTCGTACTCCGCGTAAGCGGCATCGGCTGCGGCCTGCACCTCCCGCTCGGAGATGCCGCCGAAGTACTTGGGCAGCACCTCTTTTGCCATCTTGTGCACAAAGTCCTTCGGGCGGTGGATGCCCACATAATCATAGATGAACTTTTTGCCCTCCAGCTCCGGGCAGTTGCCTGCCAGAACCTCCGGGTAGTAGGCCACCACCGGGCAGTTATAGTGGTTGTCGCCCAGTCCCTCGTCCACATTGTAGGTCAGGCAGGGGTAGAAGATGGCGTCCAGCTGCATCTGGCTCAGCGCCTTGATATGGCCATGGCTCAACTTTGCCGGGAAGCAGGCGGTATCGCTGGGGATGGTAGCCTGCCCGGCCAGATACAGCCCGCGGGTGGACACCGGGCTGGTGTGCACCGCAAAGCCAAGGCTCGTCCAGAAAGCGTGCCAGAAGGGCAGCAGCTCGTAGAAGCCCAGACACAGCGGGATGCCGATGGAGCCGCGCTTGCCGGGCACAGGCTTATAGCTGGCCAGCAGCTGCTGCTTGTAGGCGTACAGGTTCAGGCTGTTGTCCTCACTTTTGCCGGTAACAGGCTTGTCGCAGCGGTTGCCGGAGATAAACTTGCGGCCATCGGCAAAGGTGTTGACGGTCAGCTGGCAATGGTTGCCGCAGCCGCCGCACTTGACGCTGACCACCTGCTGTGCAAACTTTTCCAGTTCCTGCTCGTTCATCATGGCAGAGGTGGTCTGGTTGTTTTTATGGCTCTGGCGCAGGCCGTACAAGGCAGCGCCGTAAGCGCCCATCAGACCGGCAATGTCCGGTCGGATGACCTCCACGCCCATCTCCTTTTCAAAGGCGCGAAGCACCGCTTCATTATAGAAGGTACCGCCCTGCACCACGATCTTGCGGCCCAGCTCTTCCGGGCTGGAGGCGCGGATCACCTTGTACAGCGCGTTCTTGACCACGCTGATGGACAGACCTGCAGAGATATTCTCGATGCTGGCACCGTCCTTCTGTGCCTGTTTGACTGAACTGTTCATGAACACGGTGCAGCGGCTGCCCAAGTCCACCGGGCGGTCTGCGAACAGGCCCAGTGCGGCAAACTCCTTGACATCATAGCCCAGCGCCTGCGCAAAGGTCTGCAAAAAGCTGCCGCAGCCGGAGGAGCAGGCTTCGTTCAGGAAGATGTTGCTGATGGCGCCATCCTCGATCTTGAAGCACTTCATGTCCTGTCCGCCGATATCAATGATGAAATCCACGTCCGGCATAAAGTACTTGGCGGCGGTAAAATGTGCCACCGTTTCCACCAGACCGTAATCGCAGCGGAAGGCGTTCTTCACCAGTTCCTCGCCGTAGCCGGTGGTGGTGACGCTGGCTACCTGCAGCCCCGGGTGCTCTTTGTAGATCTTGAGCAGCTGCTCCCGGATGAGGGGCAGCGGATTGCCAAGGTTGGGCTGATAGTTGGTGTACAAGATCTGGCTCTTTTCGTCCACCACCACCAGCTTGACGGTGGTAGAACCGGAGTCGATGCCGATATGCACCGGCCCGCAGTGGGCGCTGAAGGCCACGCGGGGCACGCTGTGGGACATGTGCCGTGCGTGGAAAGCCTCATACTCCTCTTTGCTGGCGAACAGCGGCGGCTCGCTGGCATAGGTAGCAGTGGCGGCGTACTTGTCCAGCGCAGCGGCCACCTCGGTGAGCACAAACTCCTTGTCGGCATACAGGGCAGCGCCCAGCGCCACATACAGCAGGCTGTTTTCCGGGCAGGTGCCGGTCACGTTCAGCGCCTCGTCAAAACTCTTGCGCAGCACGGTGCTGAAGGTGAGCGGGCCGCCCAGATAAAGGATATTGCCCTTGATGGGGCGTCCCTGTGCCAGACCGGCTATGGTCTGGTTGACCACTGCCTTATAGATGCTGGCGGCGATATCCTCTGTGCGGGCACCCTGATTGATCAGCGGCTGCACGTCACTTTTTGCAAACACGCCGCAGCGGGAAGCGATGGTATAGGTACGCTGCGCCTGCTCTGCAGCCTTGTTCATTTCATCGGCGCTCATCTTCAGCAGGGTAGCCATCTGGTCGATGAAAGCACCGGTGCCGCCGGCACAGCTGCCGTTCATGCGCACCTCGGTGCCGTTGGTCAAAAACAGGATCTTGGCATCCTCGCCGCCCAGCTCAATGACGCAATCGGTCTTTGGCATAAAGCGCTTGACCGCCACGCGGGTGGAGAACACCTCCTGCACAAAGGGCACGCCACAGCTGTCCGCCAAGCCCATACCGGCAGAGCCGGAGATGCTGAGCAACGCTTTGCTGCCATGCAGCTGCTCGGCATCAATGCGCCGCAGCAGCTCCTGCGCCTTTTCCAGAATATGGCTATAATGTCGTTCGTATGTAGAATACAGCAGTTCATCATGCTCGCCCAGCACCACACACTTGATAGTGGTACTGCCGATGTCAAGACCTACTCTCACCTTGTTTTCCCTCCTAAGGACAAATAACCGGAGCATACCGCCCCGGCTGCCATGGCAAACAGCCGTTTGCAGCAAAGATGTGCAACGGCAGCTTTCTCTTTTCAGCAGCCCGCATTGCGCAGCTACGCATTTTTTAAGCAGCAAGCGCAGCAAAAAATGCAGCAAATTCGTTTTTGCATACATTATTATTATAATCCAATTGCGGGCGGCATTCAATCCGTGTTGTCTATTTTACACGAAAAAAATAGTATTTTTTGCTCAAAAGGCTGAACTTTTTGTGAACAAGTGTCTTTTTCCCCCGCAAAAAAGCCGCCGCACAGAGTTTGTGCAGCGGCCTTGTACCGGCGGGACATTTTGAATGGTTTCCGCGTGTGCTCTGGTTATTTCGAGCGGGAGCTCTCCCTACGATCCCACGCGTAAAAATGCCTTTGGAGCGCTCCGTTTTCCTTACCGGTTCACGAAATTCAGCACCAGCGCCAGCAGCAGCATGTGCACGGGGTAAAAGGCGTAGCAGGTGTACTGGAAAGGTTTGCTGTGGCAGCCCTGCCGCCCGCGGTACAGCCAGATGGGCACCAGTGCCAGCAGCGCCAGCCCCTGCTGGCAAAGCTCAAAGTCCATGCCGAAGAGCTGAATGGGGTACATCAGCCCGCCCAGCAGCTCCACATTGACCCAGTACAGTGCTGCCAGCTGCCCCAGCAGACACCACCACTTGCGCCCGTGCAAAAAAGTAGAAGATGAACACGGTCAGCACCCCTGCGCCGTAGTAGTCCGCCATGCCCAGCGTGCCCAGCACCGCGCCTGCCACCACCACAAGGGCGGAGACCAGCAGGTACAGCGCTGTTTTCTGCTTTTTGCGCACGGTTTCCATCAGATGGATGCCCAGAATGCCCAGCAGCAGCGTCCAGATAACATTCTGGTGCACCGGGTAGAACCATGTGCCGCCGTACATCAAATCGAAGGGCACTTCCGAAAGCAGGGCAAACAGCAGCAGACGCAGGGTGTATTTTTTCAGGTCATGAGTGTGGAAATAGCCCTCCACCGCCATAAAGGCAAAGATGGGAAACGCCACCCGCCCGGCACAGGTCAGCCATTCCTGCGCGGGCAGCAGCGTCGCCCACAGGTGGTCCATCAGCATCAGCATCATGGCAAGGATATGAAGGACCGCTGCGCTCAGGTCAAAGCGGGTCGCAGCAGTGGAATGGATCGGTTTGGTTGACATACGCATACCTCGTTTTTTGTCGAAATTTCGTTGTTCTGTCTGGAATACGAACGACCCCCGCAAAAAATTGCAGCCCCAGCAGATCTTTTCCCGCCGGGGCTGGCTTACCGCTTTATTTTTTCTGCTGTGAAACACCCAGACATAGAAAGGTCGAGCCAAGGCAGAGCCACATCACCGCCGTGGAGCGATTTTTCGCAGTGATAAAATTCAACATCGCAGTAAGAAAAGACAGCAGTCCGCTGAGATAAAATAGATTCCATTTTTTCATGGCTTATCCCTCCGGTTTTGGTTTTTCACCGGCTATTTTGGATACGGCAAGCGCAGGGGCGGCTGCCATTTTACTCCGCGTGCAAAGGGGCGCAGAGCGCCCACCCGGCACGCAGAAAGCGTGTGCCCGCAGCAGTCTGCGGGGCAAATTCATGAAGGGTGGCTTGCCTGCCTGCCCATGGAGATGTAAGCGCAAAAGCAGGAATGCGGGAAAAAGCAAGGGACGGTTTTGGCGAAAAAGCGTCTGGCGGTGGCGGAAAAGCCGAACGCAAGATTTTTTCATATTATGCTGGCTCGTAAGGTGAGCCGTACCAAAACTTCCTTGCGGAAATGTGCAGCCTTATAGTTCATCTGCACCTGAACCGGCAGCTGTGCACCCGGCGCTTGCCGCACCCAAAATAGCCGGTGGAGCGCTCATTTAGTTTTTGACGTTTTCCAGATAGGTCTCAAAGGCTTCGGCAAAGCTGACATTTACATCAAAGGGGACAGTGTAGTCCACCTTGGAGGTCACAAGGCAGAGGTCCAGCCGGTTGGAAGTCTCGTCTGCCTGCCGGTTCAGCTTACCTAGCGCGGCATGGATGACCTTGCGGTCGTAGTTGATGGTGGTCACCCGCTTCACATCGCAGCAGTAGGAGATCTGGTTGCCCTCAGCGTTGAAGCGGTAGCCCGTGCCCCCGCCGGAGAGCAGCTGCTCGGAGCTGCGCAGGTCGTTCATCCGCTTGAAGGTGCGGGCAATGCTCTGGCGCGCGGCGTTCAGGCTGACCTCGCTGTCCATATCCATGTCCAGCGCATCCTTTGCCTTGCGGATGGCGGCAAACAGGCGGCTCTTCTCCTCCAGCAGGTAGAGCATGAACCGGGCAACGTCGGTGATCTGCTCTGCATATTCGGTCTGTGCCACGTCCATAACGGTCTCGTCCTCGGCTTCGGGCATCACCTTATGGCGCAGATAGGTGTTGGCTACCTTGGTCACGTTGGCGTCGCAGTCCAGAATGCCCTGTGCCTCGTCCAGCAGGGACTGGAGCTTGTTCTGGTAACGGAATGCTTCCTTCAGGTTCATAGTCGTTCCCTCCGTCTTGCTTTTCTGCTTTCAGCTTACCATAGACTGCCCGCCCGCGCAAGCCAAATATCGGTCGCCCGCCTGCGGAACAGGCGGCAGCTCTGTGCCTTTTTACCCGAAATACACAAAACTTTTTTCCAAAATACACAGAAAAGTGGCAAAACACTTGTAATGTGCGAAATTTGTATGTATACTGAGGACAGGTTTCACCCCGGAAAATAAAAGAAGAAAAGAGGTAAATCACATGAGAAAACTGCTCCGCAAGCTGGCCTCCGGCGTTCTGGCAGCTGCACTGGCAGTCAGCCTTGTCCCGGCTGCTGCGTTTGCCGCACCCGCAAAGGAGACCCACATCACCATCCTTGGCACCTCGGATATGCACGCGAACCCCTGGGGTTTCAGCTACGAGGATGACAAGGAAACCAGTAACAACGGTATGGCACGTCTGTACACCTACATCCAGCAGGTGCGTGCCGAGGAAAAGAACGTTGTGCTGCTGGATGCCGGCGATGATATTCAGGGCACCATCATGACCGACGATATCTACAACAAAAAGCCGGATTCTCCCCACCCCGTGATCACCGCCATGAACATTATGGGCTACGACGCCATGACGCTGGGCAACCACGAGTTCAACTGGGGCGTGCCCACCCTGCGCAAGATCATTGCACAGGCTAACTTCCCGGTGCTGGCTGCCAACATCAAGGATGCCGATGGCAACTTTGTGACCGGCGCAGGCTGGACCATCGTGGAGCGCGACGGTGTGAAGATCGCTGTCATCGGCGTGGATACCCCCGATGTGCCCATCTGGGACGGCGGCAAGGAGGGCATTGAGGAGTGCACCTACGAGGCTGCCAACACTGCCGTGAAGGAGGCCATCAAGGCCATCGGCAAGCAGGCTGACATCATCGTGGTCTCCGCGCACATGGGCCTGTACGCAGAATTTGACGAGGAGCACGGCTCCGACTCTGCACAGAAGATTCTGGACGACAACCCCGAGGTGGACGTGCTGCAGGTCGCGCACCTGCACACTGTCGTCAAGCAGAAACAGGGCAACGTAGTGATTGGCGGCGTGCGCAGCAGCGGCCGCGATATTGCCCGTTTTGACCTGACGCTGGATGCTAACAAAAAGATCATCGCCTCCTCTGTGGACGTTGTAGACATGACCGGCGTTACCCCCAGCGAGGAGCTGCGCTCCAACCCCGTGATTGCCGAGGCACATCAGGCCACCCGCAACTTTATCACCGGCGGTACCGGTGAAAAGGGCGAAAAGGGTGCTTCTCTGGGCTCTACCACCGCAAAGTTCCAGCCCAAGAATGAGATCGCCGGTCTGCCGGAGGGCAAGCTGCGCGACACCGCCGTTATGGACCTGATCAACAAGGTGCAGCTGGCAAACTCCGGCGCAGACGTTTCTGCCGCCGCCCTGTTCAAGGACACCAGCGACCTGCCCAAGGGCGATATCAACTACGGCAACATCTTCAACATTTATAAGTTTGATAACACCCTGTACCGCGTACCCGTGACCGGTGCAGAGCTGAAGGCCTACATGGAGTGGTCTGTCGAGTGCTACAACCAGTGGGTGCCCGGCGATATCAACATCTCTTTCGACCCCGAGTACCCCGGCTACCTGTACGATATGTTTGCCGGTGTGGACTACGAGATCGACCTGAGCCAGCCCAAGGGCCAGCGCATCAAGAACGTTATGTTCCACGGCGAGCCGCTGCGCGATGACCAGACCCTGACTCTGGCTGTGAACAACTACCGCTACTCCTCTGCCCTGAAGAGTCAGGGACTGGTGGCCGGCAAGAAGGAGTGGGAGTCCTCCAACTCCATCCGCGATATGATCGTAGCTTACTTTGCCGAGCACTCTCCCGTTGCTCCCGAGGTGGATAACAACTGGAAGATCGTGGGCGTGGACCTGCAGGAGGACAACCCGGACCGTGCTACTCTGATCGCACTGATCAACAAGGGCATCATCGATACCCCCTACAGCAAGAGCCTGAACCTGAACGACCCCGAAGTGCAGGAGATCCTGAACGACAAGAGTAACAGCGCGCTCCGCAATTGGAACCGCGTAAAGATGTTCTTTACCCTGAAGTGATCTGTAGCCCGCTCCGTTTCCGGACAGATTATAGTAACAGACAGGCGGCGCTTTTTGCCGAGCGCACGCTGTAAATAACAGGCAAAACGCCCGCCCCGGCATGACCGGGACGGGCGTTTTGCTTTTGCTGTGACACTTATTGGGATAAGAGATTGGCATTACTCAGCCGGCCACGCGCTCGGTGCGGCCTGCCTCCAGCATATAGCGCAGGAAGCCGGTCACGTCGGCGGGGTCGGTCACGGTGAGGTCAAAGCCCTTCTTGGGGGCAGTGTCCATCATCTGCAGCATGGAGCGTGCGGTAGCGTCCTTTTTCAGGTCGCAGGTCTTGCCGTTGTCCAGATGCAGCAGCACGCTGCCGTGGCTGGCAGAAAGCTGGCGCATGAAACGTTCCTTATCAAAATACTCGATACGAAGCATAGGAATACCTCCTTGATGAAATGGTTTATGTTACACTTGCCGTCCGGTCCTCTTTGGACTGGCGGCGGGAGAATAGCGGTTTTGCCCGGCAGGGGAAATGCTTGCACAGCTTGCGTCCCGGCTGCCTTGGTGCTATACTGAGCTTGGAAGCTCTGATAGGATAATACCACAAAATAATCGCAAATTATAGAACAGAACCGCATAGTATATGCAACAAAACCGGCATTGATAAAAAACATTCAAAGTATTGCGGAAAGGAATTGGTAAATATGGCATATCAGACAAGCTGTGCATCCTATACAAGCGGCCGGGTGGGGCTTTCCAGCGCTACCGCCGTGGTGGCCGATGCCGCCGGGCGGGAACAGACCCAGCACGGCAGCCCGCTGTTCCCTATCGCCTGCTATGCCGAGGATCTTTCCTGCTACTCGGTGGCGTGGCACTGGCACGAGGAATTTGAGTTCATTCTGGCGGCGCTTGGGCCTATCCATGTGGATGTGAACAAGACCCGCCTGACCCTGCAGACCGGGCAGGGGGTGTTCATCAGCTCCGGGGCACTGCACGCGGTAGAGCCTGCCGAGGGCAGAGCACTGCTGCACTCCGGCGTATTCCAGCCCAGGCTTGTCGGCGGCATGGACACCGTATTCTGGCAAAAGCTCATCCGCCCGCTTTTGCAGCCCGGCACGCCGCCCTTCTTTTTACTGGACGAAGCCGTGCCATGGCAGCGGCAGGTGCTGCTCTGCCTGCGGGAGGCGTGGAAGGGCGTGGCAGACGAGCCCTTTGACTATGAGAACCGGGTGCGCTACCACCTTACCGCCGCGCTGCGGCTGCTCATTACCCAATGCGTCAGCGGCAAGGTGAAGGTATCGGAGCAGGAGCAGATCGCCTCGGAGCGGATGAAGCAGATGCTCCGCTATGTAGAGGAGCACTACGCCGAGGAGCTGACCGTGGAAAAGCTGGCTGGCTGCGTAGCCCTGAGTGAAAGCGCCTGTCTGCGCAGTTTCCGGCAGTTTCTGGGCATCACGCCCATCCAGTACGTCAAACAGTTCCGGGTGGAAAAAGCCGCCGAGCTGCTGCGCTCCACCCGGCTCAAGACCGGCGAGGTAGGGCTGGAATGCGGCTTTTCGGACGCCAGCTACTTTATCAAGACCTTCCGGGAGATCAAGCACTGCACCCCCCGGGAGTACCGCATCCGCTTCTGCTAACATGAAAAAGAGGGACAGAAATGCCCGCAGGCATTTCTGTCCCTCTGATTTTAATGCAATTCCTTGAATCATGGCCAAAGCGCAAGCGGAGACCATTTTCAATCGTCCAACGCAGAAGAAGGCGCGCCGGTTCAACCGCCGGTTTTACCGGTGCAAAGGCCTTGCCAGCGCTCCGGCGGGATGACCGCCTCGGTGACAAAGGCTTCGGGGTTCGGGGCAAGAACGTGGCGGGTGACCTTGAAAAGTCCCTCGGCGTCGCACAAAACGCAAGCTGCATCGCCAAATTTCGTGTTTTTTGCTGCACCGCAGTCCAGATACGCCTGCTCCAGCTTGACGAAATCCTCCGAGATATGCGGCTGCTGCGCATTGTAGTGGCGGCGCATATAGACGTTGTGCTGCGCCCCGGCTTCGTCCACCACGGTCATCTGCATGGGCTTGTCGGTCAGGCGGTTCGGCACGTTCAGCACCTCCTCCACGCTATGGATAAAAGTGTTGCGGGCGTGGGTGACCCCCAGCAATAGCACCTTGCCGTGGGCTGCCCGCAGCCGGTCGTAGCAGCCGCCGGGGGTGCAGGGAGTGTTGGCGTTCAACTCCCCTTCTATGTAAGCAGCCGCCCCCTTGCCGTAAGCCGCCATGCTGTGGGTGGGGTGCAGCGAGCGCACCACGCCGGGGCGCTGCCGGAACAGCTCCGGCAGGATGCCCACACAGCACGGGCTGCGGCGCACATCGAACACCCGGTTCTCCTCGTTGATGAACCGCCATGTGTGGGTGGGCAGCAGCAGCAAGCCCTCTGCAAAAAACTCCATCAATGCGTCCAGAACTGTGTCTGCGCCGCCCTCCACCGGGCCGATGGATCTCATGGAGGAATGAATCAGGATGGTCTCGTTCCCTGTCAGCCCCATCGCGGCAAGTTCGCGCTTGAGGTCAGCCTTTGTATATGCCATATCGTTTCTCCTTTTCGGGCGTTTTGTTTACTTCCAGTTTACCGCCTTTTGTGCGGCAAAGCAAGCCCGCAGCAGCGCCCCAGCGATGCGCAAAAATAGTGCAGAACTCTATTACAACTTTTCAATTTTGAACAATGTGAAAAAAGATACGAAGTTACGATAGAATTTCACATTGTTCAACTTGAACAATGTGGAGAAAGGCCCGCAGTTTTCTGCGCATAGCCGCCCACATTGTTCAAGCTCCGGCTGTATCCTGAAGCATCATTTTGAACAATGTGAAAAGTAAGCGTATCCACGTTCTATAATTTAAGTGCAGTGTGCAAAAAGCACACAAATCTGCGTGTTTATGCACCGTTGCTGCACATTGTTCAAAACCCTGTAGGTCATAGGGGGACTTCTGAACAATGTGTCGACACGCAAAAAGGCACATACCCTGCCGCATCTGCGGGGGTATGTGCCTTTCAGCTTTTTCAGTGGTCAGCAGTTACTCGCCCAGCAGTTCCTTGCGCACCGGTGCGACCTGATCGTTCACAAGCTCCTTCAGAGCCTTCTGGAAGTGCCACATATCATTGCCGAGGATGATCATGTTGTAACCGTCTGCGATGGCCTGCTTCAGGTTCTCCTGCGTGGGAGGCACCACCGGGCCCAGAACGCCCAGACCCTTGGCGCGGCACTTTGCCACCAGCGTCTTGTAGGCCTCGTGGACCTCCTCGCCCATGGAGTAGCCGATTTTCAGCTGCTTGGAAACAGCGTAGTCGATGGGTCCGAAGTTGACGGCATCAATGCCGGGCACGTCAAGGATTTCGTCGATGTTATCGGTAAACTCAAAGTCCTCGTCCATGGGGATGACCAACGTATCCCGGTTCTGCTGCTCAATGTAGGCGTTCCAGTCAAAGTTGTGGTAGCCAAAACCGGCGGCGCGCACATTGGTCTCGCCGCCGCGACGGCCCAGCGGTGCAAACTTTGCGCCCTCCACGCTGCGGCGCGCCATTTCGGCCGTCTTGCAGTGGGGGATCACAACGCCGTCTGCGCCCCATTCCAACACCTTACGGATGGCTACCTCGTTGTCGTCTGCCATGCGCACCAGCACCGAAATATCATGCAGTTTCGCAGCCATGATCTGCTTTTCGAATGCTTCATCCAGCATATAGTTGGTGTGCTCCAGATCCAGATAGATAAAATCCAGACCGGACATAGCAATGTTTTCGATCACGCAGGTAGTGCCGGTAAAGCATGCCATACCGAAAACCGGGCCCTTTTTCATCTTTTCCTTCAGAGTCAATTCTTACACCTTCTCTTTTTTCTCGGGTTCCTATTATAAACCGCACCCGCTTTGCGGCGGGTGCGGCTGCGTACAGACCTATGCTTAGAAAATGCTGTAACCCAGCAGCTGCGGCAGGGCGGTGGTCAGCGGGCCCCACAGGCTGATAGAGATCAGCACGATGACGTTGCAGATGACATAAGGTGCAGCGCCCTTGAAGATCTCGATAATGGGCATACGGTTGATCTTGTTGCAGGCGTTCAGGCACATGCCAACAGGAGGCGTGACCAGACCGATGGCAAGGCCGGTGATCATCATAGCGCCGAACTGCAGCGGAGAGAAGCCGTACTGCTGCATGACCGGCAGCAGAATGGGGGTCAGCAACAGGATGGCGGGGCTGACGTCGATGAAGGTACCGATCATCAGGATCAGCACGTCAAAGATCAGTGCAATGGCCCATGCGGGCAGGTTGAGGGACATGAAGAATGCGCCCACGGTCTGCGGCACTTTCTGCATGGTGAGCACCCATGTGAAGATGGTGGTAAAGCCGATGATGAGCATGATGGAGGAGGAGGAGATCAGGGTCTTTTTCAGTGCTTCCCAGACACCCTTCCAGGTCAGCTCCTTGTAAACGAAGAAGCCCACCAGAATGGAGTACAGCACGGCCACACCGGCGCTCTCGGAGGCGGTGCAGACGCCAAAGGAAACGCAGATGATGATGAACACCGGCATGATCAGGGCGGGGATGCCGCTCAGCAGGCTCTTGGCGGCGCGCTTTGCGTCAAACTTGGCCTTTGCCGGGTGCCAGCCATTCTTTGCACTGATGATGTACACGAGGACCAGCTGAGTCAGACCGATCAGGATGCCGGGCACGGCGCCTGCCATGAACAGTGCACCCACGGATGCGCCGGAGATCATGGAGTAAACGATCATGGGGGTAGAGGGCGGGATGATCATGCCCATGGTGGAGGAAGCAACAGTGATGCCCGCAGAAGCCTCCGGAGGATAGCCCTCCTTTTCCATGGCGGGGATCAGGATGGAGCCCAGAGCAGAGGTATCTGCCACAGAGGAACCGGAGATTCCGCCGAAGATCATGGAGGCCACGATGTTCACTTCGCCCAGACCGCCGCGCACCGGGCGCAGCAGCTCCATGCAGAAGTTGATGATGCGCTGGGTGATACCGCCGGTATTCATCAGCTCACCGGCCAGCATGAACAGCGGCATGGCGATCATCAGCTCGCTGTAAGCGCCGTTCCACACGCGCTGCGGCAGCATGGCGATAAAGTTGGGTGCGTAGATCAGAATATAGCTCACGCAGGAAGCGCCGATTGCAAAGGCCAGCGGCACGCCCAGCGCAGCAAAGAAGATCAGCAGCACCAGAAGGATGAGCATTGCCATAAGTATTTTCTCTCCTTTCCCTTATGCGTCTTCCTTGGTCAGCGCCTTGTTTTTGGGCGCAAAAAAGGAAATGTCAGCCTTGTACAGGGTGATGATCTTGATCACGACGCAGATGGCGCAAATGATGCCGCAAACCGGCATGATGCCGTACATATACATCATGGGGATCTCCATGCCCTGACTGATCTGCTTGCCTGCAACGCCAACGTACTTGAAGCCCTGATAGGTGAATACCAGATCCACGGCCAGTACGATGAGGTAGTTGATGATGGCCAGCCAGCGCTTGCGGGCGGGCTTGACACCGTCGTAGATAATGTCGATCATGACGTGCTCATCCTTGATGACGTTGATGCCCATGCCCCAGAAGGTGGTAAAGGCAAACAGGGTGGTGTTGAACTCTGCCAGCTGCTTCCAGCTCAGGGAGAAGCAGTAGCGCGCAATGACCGTAAAAATGACCAGCGCGGCAAGCAGTGCCATAGCGACGATCCCGATGAAAAAGTACAGATCAAACAGCTTTTTCCCGAATTTTTTGAGCGCTTCTATTGTGCTCAGCCCCTTTCCTGTAATGTTGTGGGTGGTTTATCATTGAGAAAGGGCAGCCCGAAGGCTGCCCCCGTGCCTCAATAAAAACGATATACGCGCAAGCGGTTATGCCTTTGCGACGATATCCTGCATCTCCTTGATCTCATCGGCGGTGCAGATGCCCTCGGTGACACACTGGTCGTACACGGACTGCACAGCAGTCTGGAAGGCCTTCAGCTCATCGGCAGAGGGCTCGTAGACCTCGCAGCCGTAGTCCACGATGGTCTGCTTTGCAGCGCTGGAGTTCTGGTCGATCAGCTGGTCGTTGTACTCACCCATAGCGGTAGCGCACTCGGTGATGGCATCGCGGAACTCCTCCGGCAGAGCGTTCCACCATGCAGCGTTCACATAGAAGGGGTCCGGATGGAACTGGTAGTTCACTTCGGTGAAGTACTTCTGCACTTCGTAGAACTTCATGCCTTCCACGTTGACCCACGGGTTCTCCTGACCATCGGCAACGCTGGTCTTGAGGCCCATGTACAGGTCAGAGTACGGGATGGTGGTGGTGGTAGCGCCCATGGCCTGGAAGGTCATGTCGATGGTCTTCATGCCGTTGGTGCGCATCTTCAGGCCCTTCAGGTCTGCGGGAGCCTTGATGGGGTGCTTGGAGTTGGAAAACTGACGGTAGCCGCCTGCATCGCACAGGTTGATGATGACGGTGCCGGTCTCACCCTCGGCCTCAGCGCACACCTTCTGTGCCAGCTCGCTTTGCAGCAGAGCGGTGACCTGTGCGCGGGTGTTGGTCAGGAAGGGCAGGGTGAACATCAGCAGGCGGGGGCTGAAGTCGAACTGGCCGCCGCGCATACCCTGAATGGTTCCTGCGACCACCTGCTCCAGCATCTCCTTCTCGGTGCCCAGCTGGCCGTTGCCGTAAACTTCGATCTTCACATGGCCGTTGGTAGCAGCAGCCACATCCTCGGCAAACTTTTCCATGGAGACAAAGCGGGGGTTGCCCTCGGGCTGTGCATGACCCACGGTCATGGTAAAGCTGCCCAGAGAGGCAAACTTGTCTTCACCGCCGGCTGCAGAGCTGGCTGCGGAGCTGGCTGCAGGTGCTGCGGTGGTGGTGGAAGAGGCAGAACCACCGCAGGCTGCCATTGCACCTGCTGCGGCCACTGCGCCGGATACCTTCAGAAAGCTGCGACGAGAGATCTTTTTCATACGATTGTCCTCCAACTTGTGTCAGGCCGCCGGGAAACTGCCTCGTGCTTGTCTCTTTGCCGGTCAACCTGTATACAGCGTTTACTTCGTGCTGCTATCGTAACAAAAAATACATATTTCACAAGAGCAATATTCACTGAACTTATTGAGGTTTCTTTGTGCATTTAGCACAATATTCACCTTTTTTTCAGCATTTATTCAACTTCTTTCTGGTGTTTTCGTCTAATATACCAGTTTCATTGCTGCAAGATCCGCGTTTTGCTCGATTGCAATTTCCTGTATACAAGATTTGTCATAAACTTCTATTCAAGCATTGACATTCCGCTGCCGGAACGGTACAATGATAATAAGCTTAATTTACCGGATAAATGGAGAACGACTATGGCTACATTACAGCACACGGATGAGCTCTATCATATTCTTGAGGACGAGATCTGCGCATTGAAGATTTTGCCCGGAGAAGCTCTGAGCGAAAACCAGCTGTGCAAGCGGTTCGGTGTTTCCCGCACCCCTATCCGCAGCGTTTTGCAGCGGCTGGAGCAGAACCGCTTTGTGCAGATCATCCCCTGCAAGGGCACCATCGTCACCGCCATCGACATCGGCGTGGTGGATCAGCTCATCTTCCAGCGTGTTGCGGTGGAGGGCATGGTGTTCCGGGATTTTGTGCAGAGCTGCTCGCCCATGGAGATCCTTGCGGTGGAACACCTTTATAATATGCTGCTGGAAGCCGCTGCGGGGCGCAGCGACCCGGAAAACTTTGATTTCAACCACTTTCTCAGCTGTGACCTTGCCATGCACGAGTACTGGTTCCGCAAAACCAGCAAGGAGTACCTTTGGGAACAGATGACCCGCCCGCAGGCAGACTATTCCCGCTTTATCCGTCTGGACATCGTGGGCGCGCGCAACGTATCCAGCGTTGTCAGCGAGCACACCGAGATGCTGCGCATTCTGCGGGAGAAGGATCTGGACGCCATCGAGCCGCTGATGCGCACCCACCTGTACGGCGGCGTGAGCCGCATGGGCAGCAAGATCTACTCGGACGAATACCGCGGCTACTTCAAGCTGCCGGAGAACAAAAAATAAAGAAGGCCGCTGCACAAGAAACTGTGCAGCGGCCTTCTTCTGGTTGCGCCAGCAGGAGTCGAACCTACGATGGGGGAGTCAAAGTCCCCTGCCTTACCGCTTGGCGATGGCGCATCATGCAAAATAGTATAGCATATTTTCCGCTGTTCCACAAGAGGTGCGCCACATTTTTGCAGCTTTTTCTGTGCGCTGTCTGCCGCACTTGCGGCGGTTTTGGTCGGTTTTTGGGCTTTGTGGCCGGGATCCTGCGTTTTCCATATTCTTCCATGTTTTTACGAAAGGCAAGTTTTGCGGGATGCGTTTTTCAAAAAACACAGTCCGCAGGGGGCACAAGATTCATATTGCAAAGGTGAAATTTATTTTTTTCCTGATTTTTCTTATTATTTTCTCAAAAGACTGTATTTTTTGTTGCGGTTCTGGTACGCTGGATGTGATAAAAGCAAGTTGAAGAAGCTATGCCGATGTCCGAGCTGCCCCCGGGCGGGACAGTGTCTCCATCTTTGTGAAGGAAAGCGAGGGATCTCATGAAAAAATTCCTGAAAACGCTGGTGGTCGGGCTTTGCCTGTTCACGCTGCTGTGCTGCGCACTGCCGGCTGCATTTGCCGCCGACAAAACTTCAGGGAGCAAAAAGGAAGAGAACGTGTACGCCATTGGTATGGATGCCCAAGGCGGCATCTGCTCTACTGTGGTCACCTACACGAACCTGTCCGGCAAACTGGAGAGCACGCCCGAGCAGCCTATCATGACGGGCTACACCTTTGACGGCTGGTACACCGAGCCGGTGGGCGGCAGCAAGGTAACCACCTCCACCGTGTTTACCTCCGATGCTACCATCTACGCCCACTGGACTGCCAAGGCCGGTACCACTACCGTGCCGCAGCCCACCACCCAGCCCGCCACCGTCCAGTGGCAAAAGTATGTAGGCACCGCACTTATGACCGGTGCCCTGCTTACCACCCTGCTGGTCGCCACCATGTTCTGAACACTGCTGTAAACGCAATGATACCATTGAAGAAAGGGATCTTACCATGACTACTTCTACCATGAAAATACCCGCCAGCTATTCCGCCATCGAAGCCGAAGAGATGACCTATCTGGACGGCGGTGCCAACAACGCTTATCAGACCTTCCTGGACATCGGCAAGGTGTTCAACTACATCGCCCGCATCTTCTCCGGTGCAAGCTCCATCATCAACAACGTCAACGTCATCTACCAGTCCTTTGTATCGCTGAACAGCCTGCTGGGCAGCTTCGGCAAGTAAAAGGATCACCCCAAAGTCTGGATACGGGAGCCGTGCTTTTTTCGAAAAAGTGCGGCTCCCGTTTTTCGTACACGCTGTAATTCAGTGCATCACTGCGCAGCTGCAGAACCGGCAGCTGCGGCTGGAAAGCGCCGGTTCCATCGCGCAGGCCGCGCTGGGGCTGAACAACGTGTTCGCCGCCGCGCAGGCCGCCGCCGATGACTATCTGCACTCGGTGCAGGCCAGCCTTGCGGACACCAACGCCACCGCCGCCAACACCCTTTCGCAGGCGCGCAGCGAGGCCAAACGCATTCTGGAACAGGCACAGGCAGACGCCGACAGCCTGAAGGCGCAGGCGCAGCAGGAATGCGACGCCATGACCGCCGCCGCCGCGCAAAAGCGCGCCCAGACCGAGGCCGACTGCAAGGCCATGGTGGAGCGCGCCGAGCAGGAGGTGCAGCAGCGCTGGCAGGCATTTGACCGCAAGGCCAACGAGCTGCTGGACCAGTACCGCAGCACTGACGGCCTGCTTTCGGAGGAAACATGAAAAAACGCGATATCCGGTTCGCTTCCATCCCTTCCACCGAGGAAGTGGCCGCAGAACGTGAACGTCTTGCGTACCAGAGCCGCTACCAGCGGGTGCTGCGCAGTACGATCTATATTCTGGTGGTGGTGGCCGCAGCAGCCGTGCTGCTGGCTACGCTGTTTCTGCCGGTACTTCAGGTCTCCGGCGACAGCATGTACCCTACATTAAATGATAAAGACATTATCCTGCTGGTAAAATCCAACCACATTGAAAACGGCGAGCTGTGCGGGTTTTACTGGCAGAACAAGCTGCTGCTCAAACGCATCATCGGGCAGCCCGGTGATGTGATCGATATGGACGTGAACGGCGTAGTCTCGGTAAACGGCGTGGCGCTGGACGAACCCTATGTGGACGCGCTGACCGTGGGCGAATGCGACATCCGGTTCCCCTATCAGGTGCCGGAAAACCGCTACTTCGTGCTGGGCGATCACCGTGCCACATCCATCGACAGCCGCAGCAGCGTGATAGGCTGCGTTGAAAAAAGCCAGATCGTGGGCAGGGTTTTCCTGAGAATATGGCCCTTGTCCAGCTTCTCGTTGATCCATTGACCCCGGGAGGAGGTATTTCGTTATGAACGACATTCTTAAAACGTACATGGAGCGGTTCCGCGAGAACCGGCACACCCTGCGGCGCTACACCGCGTTTGTGCTGGCGCTTGCCATGATCACCACCCTGTTCGTCAACTGGCAGCTGCACGGCGTGGGCATTTCCATGACCGCGCAATACCAGTGCGGCGAGGAGGAACACGCCCACACCGCGGATTGCTACACCAAGGTGCTCACCTGCGGTTACGAGGAAGGCGAGCTTGAAAATGCGGACGAGGTGGCCGCCGCTGCCATCAGCCAGCCTACCGTTGAGGAAGAGCCCGCGCCGCTGGCACTGGAGCCGCAGATCGAGTTTGTGCCCCACGAGCACACCGACGACTGCTACACCGAGGTGCAGACCCTGACCTGCATGGAGGAAGAGCATGTCCACGGTGACGACTGCTTTGACCCCGAGGATGGCAGCCTGATCTGCGACAAATTTGAGCATACCCACGACGAAAGCTGCTACACCACCGAGTACGAGCTGACCTGCGGCTTAGAAGAGGGCGAGCTTGTGGAGCAGGTGGTAGAGCCCACCCAGAGCGCCGAGCTGGCGGCTATGGCTGCAGCCAAGCCCGTGGCACTGGAGCCGGTGGTGGACACCGTGGAGCCCATCTACCACCACCACACTGACGCCTGCTACGAGGAAGTGCTTACCTGCCCCCTGCCGGAGCATCACCACACCGTAGCCTGCCTGAGCGACACCTCCGCCGACCTTGAGACCCCCGAGGAGTGGCAGGCCGCCAACGCCAAGGCCGAGATCTCCGGCAACTGGGCCGAGGATCTGCTCAGCGTGGCAAAAACCCAGCTGGGCTACGAGCAGAGCGAGAAAAACTTTGAGATCGACCCCGCGGACGGCGTGACCCTGCGCTACTACTCCCGCTACGGCCAGTCTTACGGCAACCCCTACGGCGAGTGGGATGTGATGTTCCTCTCTTACTGCCTGAAGTACGCCGGTATCCCCCAGAGCGCTATCCCGCAGGAGGCCAGCGTGCTTGCCCTGCGCAGCTCCATGAGCGACATGGACTGGCTGCTGGACGGCGAGGACGGCAGTTCTGCCGATGTGGGCGACATCGTTATTTATAATAAGTACGTCACCCGCACCGTGGCTGTGGACGGCAGCGCCGATGGTGCAGCGGACGGTCTGGACGACCAGTTCAGCATGGACGCCGAGGGCGAGAACGGCGCAGAGCCTGAGGAATCCGGCACTGCTGCGCTGGATACCGCCCCCACCACCGACAGTGTGACTACTCCCGATACCACCGACACCGCTGTACCCAGCGCAGTCTCCCCTGCTGCCGAGCCGCAGACCACCACCGTGACTGACGCTCAGCCCGTGGAGACCGTGGGCATCGTGAGCGAGGCGGACGATGACACCCTGACCGTCATCTCCGGCGATGTGGACGGCAAGGTGGCCGAGGTCACCCTTTCCAACGCCGAGGTTCTGGGCGTGGTGAGCGTTGCCTATGCCCAGTATGCAGACGAGATGCTCTCCTCTGCCGTTGACGGCGCACTGAAAGCCCCCAGTATGCTTACGATGGCGGGTGAGGGCTCCGCCACCTTTACATCCGTTCAATACGTTGACTTCTTTGATGAAACCCGGGATACCCATAAGGGCGGTATTACCAAATTGACCTTTAAAGTCGACAACAAAGAACAGACGGGTAATATCAAACTGGAATTCGGTAAGGCGGTCAACGCCCAGTTCGATTACCATGTCGATGCCCGCGTGCTGAGTGCAACCAACAACACCCTGACCTATAAGCTGCCAAGTGGACTTGAGCCGCCCGAGGATAAAACAGTTGACATCCTTGACAAACAAAAGAATAAGATCGGTACGCAGATCTTTTCCACAAATGGCACTACGACCCTTACCTTTGATACTGGTCATGATTACTTCGATCTTACCAATGGTTTTGACGGCTCGTTCTACTACGACTGGGAATACACAAAAGCATTGACCGGCGGCACTGAGATCCAATTCCCCGGCGGTACGACTGTAACCCTGAAGGATCCGCAGGATATCGAAATTGAAAAGAGCTGGGACACCATCAAGGAGGATTCCGATGGCAGAGCCCGAATCCCCTATAAGGTCGTTGTATCCTCGCAGTACGGCTGGCAAAAGCCGATCTGGATCCAAGACGGTCTGCAGACGAGTGACGACACCCTCTTAACCGATAAAACTTCCTATGATCGGAGCTCGTTCAAGCTGGTAAAGATAGATGCTTATGGAAATGAGACCAAGATAGACTCCTCAGTCTACTCGCCCATTTTTGACCGCGATAAGTTTACCAAAAGTCTTGATAGCAAATACTTCAAGGGCTTTGAGTACACTAATCTTCCCGCGCTTACAGCCGGAGAACGATATGTGCTGAGCTACGATGTTCTTACTGCCTACACCGGCGAGGCTGAGCTTGACAACAAAGTAAAAACCGAGGGTCATTCGGCTAAGTGCGAGGTTTACCTGGACTCCAAGGTCGAAAAGGAAGGCAACTACAATGAAACCACCGGTCTGATCGACTGGACTATTACTGTAACGAACCCTTTCAAAGCTGATCTGGATGGCTATACCGTAACGGATACCCTTGATAATGGAGCTACGATCGATGGCGATATAAAGCTATTTGTAACGAAGAAAAATGACGGAGATTGGGATAATTCGCTCAAAGAAACCATTTCTACCGCAGATGGAGAGCCTGGCTTTACCTACACCTTCAAAGAGGGCGATAACGCTCAGAGGTATGAGTTCCGGTATTCGAGCACGGTTCCTGATACCGCTGCATCGGTGAAGAACAAGGTCACATACGGTAAGGGAGACAGCCAATTCGAAGACGGTTATGAAGTCCCGATCCCCGGCCAGGAATTTGAACCGAAGAAAACCGCCTCCGGTTCGCTTACCCAAAAGAAGGACGACCCCAACACGCTTATTGCTCCTTGGACGATCACTGTAAATATGCCGCATAGAGATGCGGTATATACGATTAAAGATCATTTTGACAGAAGTTATGGCGCAGTTCAGTGTGGTAATGCCAAGACCATACAGAAGGCTATTGAAGACAGCCTGATACTCACCTATCTTGATGGTACAGTGCCAAATGCGCTTCGCTACAGTGACCTTGAGAAAAACAATATCAAACTTAAAGTCGAATACTATTATTTTCCGGATTATAGTTCCAAGGTCGAATTGGAGAATGATAACCGCGATGTGCAGTCCTTTATTGCCACGATTGACACTACAAATTGCACCCTCGACCTCGAGAAGTTGAGCTTCTCCTACAGCACAACGGTAGATGTAAGCGAGCTTGCTGTCGGCAACAGTGTTGACATCTATAACTACATTGACAACGGAGACAAAGCATACTACCCCTACAAAAAGCCCCGTACTGACGTAAGCATGACAAAGGGCTGGCGGCTCTACTATGACTCCGATTTTGCCGGCGAAAATTATGATCGTTATGGCAGCTATTTCAACAACTACGCAAAGCCCGAGCTGGACTATGATAAGAACGAAGAAGTTCGCGAAAATCAGATCGAGTATCAGGTCACGCTGGATCTCTCTGCACTGAACGAACTGCCAGCAACGATCACACTTATCGACAACTTGCCCAAGGGTGTTACCTACCTCGTATTATAAAAGAGTAGTATTTATAGACCGCTCTCCAGCGGGATGCTACAATAATTATAGGGTGCTGTGGATTGGTCTTTATCACCTACCGTCAAACGGTTTTGCGGAGGCTCCAACCACAGCTTCTTTGTTGAAATGTTAATCAGTTAGATACCGCTAGACGGTTTATTTAGAACGAGGTTACAAGAGCAAAGAAGTCTGTGGTCCTGAACAGCATCGAAATAAATACGCCGGAGGTATCAAAATGGTTTGTGTTGGAATTGACGTTGCCAAGGATAAGCATGACTGCTGTATTCTTGATTCGGACGGAACGGTTCGTGCTGACTGCTTCACCATCCCGAACAACTCAGATGGTTTCAAAAGGCTGCTGCAAACGATTCAAGACTGTACTCAAAAGTCAGACAAAATAAAAGTAGGGCTTGAGGCTACCGGGCATTATAGCTACAACATCCTTGGGTTCCTTCTTGACAACGGTCTGCCAACTTATGTCATTAACCCGTTGCATACCAATCTATACCGAAAGAGTCTCAGCCTTCGCAAAACTAAAACCGATCGTGTGGATGCAAGAACGATTGCAACTATGCTATTGTCCGATGTAGACCTCAAGTCCTACACGGATACAGCATACCACAACGAAGAGCTAAAGTCACTAACAAGATACAGATTTGAAAAAGTCCAGGAGAGAGCCAAGCTGAAGCAATCCGTATCCAGATTGGCTACAATCTTATTTCCAGAATTGGAACAGCTTGTTCCAACTCTCCATATTGCTTCGGTTTACTCGCTCCTCAGCGAATATCCCGGTGCGAAGCAGGTTTCAGAAGTTCATCTTACCAAGCTGACAAACCTTCTTGCGACAGCATCTAAGGGGCGTTACGGAAAAGACAAAGCTATCCAGATTCGAGATGCAGCCAAAACTTCCATTGGTTCCGTTATGCCTGCCAAATCTCTGGAATTGAAGCACACCATTAAGCTCATTCGGGAACTCACCTCCGAGATTGATGAAATTGAAGATTCGATTCAGCAAATCATGGATGAATTGCATCCACCACTTCTTTCTATTCCCGGAATGGGTATTCACTCCGCCGCCATGATTCTTGGAGAAATCGGTGATTTCTCCAACTTTGAATCTCCTGACAAAATCCTTGCTTACGCTGGTTGCTCTCCATCTACATACCAGTCAGGAAAACTTACAAACTGTTACGCTCACATGGAGAAGCGTGGTTCTCGTTATTTGCGATATGCCCTTTACAACGCAACCAAGTATGTCTGTCATTGGAATCCTGTCTTTGCTGAATACCTTGCCAAGAAACGTGCCGAAGGAAAGCATTACAATGTTGCCTTGTCCCATGCCACAAAGAAACTCGTGCGGCTGATCTACGCTTTGCAGAAGTCTGGAAAAACATATCTTACAGCTGCCTGATTTTCTCCAGAGCCTGAGCCAAATCCAAGAACCACTTAGCTGGCGCAGCGAACCCTTGACAAACCGAAGCATTCAAATGCTATTCTGTTTCTGCGAGGGTTGGCCGGGCTTGCTTTGCTATTCTCTCCGTCGCCCTCGCTGCTCTGATTCCAGCATTTGAATGCTGTTTGTCAGGGGCAGCGAATCGTTGACGGATTTTTTCATTTTGGGGCTTGACTTTTAATAGTTAGTCTCTGCAATGGCAATGTGCAGTCGGCCTCTATCGTATTCGCTCAGGGGATGTCGAGTGATCCGTGGTATTATGATCTCCCCTCCAAGGTAGATGGCGAAGAGATCAGTCTTCAAAGATATTTCCGAGAAAATGGCCGTCTTGAGGTGACCGACGCGACCGAGGACGAAGGGCAGACCCTCAAGTTCCACATTACCGGGCTGGACAAGATCAACTTTGCAACGCTTAATGAGCAGGGCTACACCGAGCTTGTGCTGCGCTACCGCGTCAAGATGACGGATGACCGTTGGCAGAACCTTAAATTCAACCATAACACCTATACAAACAACGTTCGCTGGGAAGAGCAGAGCAAGGATGCCTCGGTCTCCATCCACATGAAGCGCGAGGTTGCTCCCATTGATAAAGTGGGCGAGCAGGTAGCGGGGAAAAAACAGGTCAAGTACACCCTGACGATCAACCCTGCCGCAGCCAACCTGAACACAACCGGCACAACGATCACGCTTACCGATGTGCTGCAAGTAAGGTCTCCGGGTGTCCATGCAACGCTTGATCTTTCCAGCGTGAAGCTGACCAACACCGATACCGGTGAGGAGGTGCCCAAGGCTGAGTATGGCTTCATCCCGCCGGAGTTAACGTATAATGAAGAGAACCACCCCATTTACACCACCGTCTTTACCCTGCCGGATCAGACCCCGCTCAAGCTGGAGTATGTGTACGAGACCGATGCAACCGCTAATGTTCAGCTGCAAAACACAGCCACCATTACAGGCTACCAGGACGCGTACGTACGTAGATCAAACAAAGGTGGAAGGCGGTTCCACAGCCTATCAGGAAAGCGTGACCATCCATAAGGTGGATAAGCGCAACAACCTGTATGGGCTGGCAGGTGCAGCATTCTCGCTGGAGTATTTCGACCCCATCACTAACAGCTGGAAAGACTTCGATACCAGCAAACCCAGCTATGAGGTCGACAACAACGGCAACCTTACCTTCCACTTCTCAAGCACAGAAGGCACGGCCGACCTTAAGCAAAACACCCTGTACCGCATTATTGAGGTAAAGGTACCCGATGGCTACAGCGCGGAGACCGATGCAACCTATGGTGGCAACAAGCGCTACTACTTTATCTATCAGGGTACAGGCTCCAATGCAGAGGCTGCCTATAATTCTGCCGTTGGCAACAGTGGACAAGCAAGCGAGGTTCCGCCCGAGAGCGAGGTCAACTTCTTCACCAGCGGACAGTCCAACGACCTGTATGTGCCCAACACCGCCAACAGCCTGACCATCATCAAGAACTGGAAGGATCAGGACGGCAACTTCCTGAAGGCAGATCAGGTGAACATGACCGCAGTGGATGTACAGCTGTACTGCTACAAGCAAAATACGAACATAGCCAGCGCAAAACCGTACGGAGACGTGATCCAGCTGACTAAAGATCAAGGCTGGACTACCACTGTCCCCATTGATAATGACTACCGCGAGGGCTATATCTTCTTTATCAAGGAGACAAACGTCAGCGCATCCCGCTTTACCGTAGTTTACAACCAGCCGGAGGGCGTACAGGTGGGCGGAACCCTTACCTTTACCAACACCGACACCGGTTTCTCTGACTACGAACTCCCCTCTACCGGTGGCACCGGTACACTCCCGTTTACAGCCGTGGGCGGCACAATGATGCTGTCTGCGCTGGCATATAGTTTTATCTACCGCAAGCGCAGACGCGAAGGGAGGGCAGATGACTAAACTGCACTTCTCTGCTGGCGTGCCGGAGCTTAAACCCCGCCCGCCCAGCGCAAAGTTTACGCGATAGTCCGAACAAAACTACACCCCTACCCCCCCTGTACAAAAACACAGGGGGCGGCAAGGGGCAAAAAAGAAAGGGGCTTTTTCCATGAAAAAAGCAATGAAGAAACTCATGGCTGCACTGCTGGCAGTTGCTATGGTTTGCGCCATGGCCATTCCGGCGTTTGCGGCTGGTGGTACGGAAGTTACCGACTCTAAGGTTAACGTTAAAAATCATAAGTTTGAAGCTTATCAGATTTTCAGTGCAAAGCTGGATTCTGGTAAACTGACCGATGTTGAGTGGGGCAACGGTGTTAAGGGTACTGAGCTTTTGGCCGCTTTAAAGACCGCTACCACCCTTGGTGATTTTAGCACCTGCAAGAACGCCTCTGATGTTGCAGAGAAACTAGCAACTTTCACTACTGAAAAAGCCACTAAGTTTGCTGCCTTTGTAGCTAACGGCTATCTGTCCACTACCAAAATCGCTGGTACTGGCACCATTGCTCTTCCCTCTGCTGGCTATTATCTGATCAAAGACGTTACCCCCGTGGAAGGCCAATACGATGCTTCGAACCTGACCCTTCTGCTGGTGAGTAGCGCTGAAACTGTTACCCCCAAGGTAAAAACCGATATCCCCACCCTTGAGAAGAAGGTCAAGGACAAAAACGATTCCACCGGCGATACTACTGACTGGCAGGATTCTGCCGACTACGATATCGGCGACACTATTCCTTATCAGCTGACTGCTACTCTGGGCGATGTGAGCAACTTCGACACATACTATGTGGAGTTTGTCGATACCATGACTCACCTGACTTATGATTCTATCACCTCCGTCAAGGTCGGTGATAAAACTTTGAATGCTGGAGAGTACACTTCCTCTTGGGATTCTACTTCTAAAACTCTGAAGGTTTCCATTGACAATGTGAAGGCGCACAGTGCAACCAACGGCTCCACAATCACGGTTGAATATACCGCCATTCTGGATGATGATGCTATCATTGGTTCTAACGGCAACCCGAACGAAGCTTATCTGATATTCTCCAACAACCCGAATGGCGATGGTTACGGCAAAACTGCCCCGGACAAGAACATTGTTTTCACCTATAAAGTTGTTGCCAATAAGGTCGATCAGGACGGCATTGCTCTGCCCGGCGCAGCTTTTGCTCTGTTCAAAAAACTGCCTGCTGTCCCCACCGATGGCACTTCCCACATTATGGAGGGTGATGACGCTTATGCTCCGGTCGAGCAACTGAACGTTGACGAAAACGGTGAGATTGAGAACAAGGAACTGACCACCTTCGAGTGGAAGGGCATTGATGATGGCGAATACATGATCAAGGAGATCATCACTCCCACTGGCTATAACTCCATTGAGCCCATAAAGTTTACCGTTACCGCTGATCATCAAATCAAAGCTGATAATCCCCAGCTTACTGAGCTGACGGGCGGCGATAGATTTGACGGTAGTGTTGAACACGGCACTCTGACCACAAGGATCGAGAACAAGCAGGGCACTACCCTGCCCGGCACCGGCGGCATCGGCACCACCATCTTCTATGTGATCGGCGGCGGCCTGATGGCTGCAGCAGCTATCCTGCTCATCACCAAAAAGCGCATGGAGAACCACTAAATTCTCCTTTTCCCCGGCACAGAGCGGGGCCGCAAGGCCTCCTGCTCTGATCCTGAAACTATAACGTTAGGGAGTAGCCCATGAAAAAGAACAAAAGCACCATTATACTGATCCTCGTCTTTTTCGTGGGTCTATCCGTGATGTTATACCCCACCATCAGCGATTACGTCAACCAACGCAACCAGTCCCGCGCGGTGGCAAGCTACGCGCAGGACGTGGACAACATGACCGATGCGGATTACAGCGCCTACTTTGACGCCGCCGATGCCTTTAACGCACAGGTGGCCGCCAACGAAAACGCCCTCTTCCGCCCGGATCAGCTTTCCGGCTACTACGAAACGCTGGATATTACCGGCACCGGCATTATGGGTTACATCACCATTTCCAAAATCGGCGTGGAGCTGCCCATCTACCACGGCACCGACGACAGCGTATTGCAGATCGCCGCAGGCCACTTGGAGGGCACCAGCCTGCCGGTGGGCGGCGCGTCCACCCACGCGGTCATTTCGGCGCACCGCGGCCTGCCCAGCGCAAAGCTGTTTACCAACCTCGACCAGCTGGAAGTGGGCGATACCTTTACCATCACCGTGCTGGACCGGGTGCTCACCTACGAGGTAGACAAAATCTCCATCGTGCTGCCCACCGAGACCGATGAGCTGAAGATCGCCGAAGGTAAGGACTACGTCACCCTGATGACCTGCACCCCCTATGGCATCAACACCCACCGGCTGCTGGTGCGGGGACGCCGCATCACCACACCGGACAAGCTCAAGCACATCCGTGTGACCTCCGATGCCATCAAGATCGAGCCCCTCCTCACCGCGCCCATCATGGCGCTGCCCCTGCTTCTGGTGCTGCTGTTCTGGCTGCTGTTCGCTCCCCGCAAACGCAGCTCCACAAAGAACGAAACGCACAAAACGCAATGAGCAGCCGCTTTTATCCGCGGCTTTGCACGGAATAGGTTTCCCAACAAAAAAGCATCTGCAGCCGTAATGACTGCAGATGCTTTTTTTTGCCTGTTCAGCGGTCCGTCCCGGAGGGAGAGCCGGTTTTGTTTACTGCTGTGCCTGCTGCTCGGCGCGCTTGGCTTCCAGTGCCAGAATAGCGTCACGGCGGCTCAGGTTGATGCGGCCCTGCTGGTCGATGTCGGTCACCTTGACCACAATGGCATCGCCCACGGCGACCACATCCTCCACGCGCTCCACACGCTTGGTGTCCAGCTTGGAGATGTGCACAAGGCCTTCCTTGCCCGGTGCGATCTCCACGAAAGCACCAAAGTTCATCAGGCGGGTCACCTTGCCCTTGTAGATGGCACCGATCTCGGGGTCCTCCACAATGGTCTTGATGGTAAAGATGGCGCGCTTTGCGTCCTCCTGATCCACGGCAGAGACGAACACATGGCCGTCCTCCTGCACATCGATCTTGCAGTTGCAGGTAGCGCAGATGTCCTGAATGACCTTGCCGCCCTTACCGATCACGTCCTTGATCTTGTCGGTGGGGATCATCATGCTGAACATCTTGGGTGCCCAGCGGCTCAGCTCGTGGCGGGGCTCTGCGATCACCGGCTTGATGATCTCGTCCAGAATATACAGGCGGCCCTTGCGGCACTTCTCAAAGGCCTCGGCAATGATGTCGTAGGTCAGGCCGTCGATCTTGATGTCCATCTGGATGGCGGTGATGCCCTTGCGGGTGCCGCCCACCTTGAAGTCCATATCGCCGTGGAAGTCCTCCACGCCCTGAATATCCAGCATGGTCATCCAGCGCTCGCCCTCGGTGATCAGACCGCAGGAGATACCGGCAACGGGTGCCTTGATGGGCACGCCTGCGTCCATCAAGGCCAGCGTAGAGCCGCAGATGGAAGCCTGAGAGGTGGAGCCGTTGGAAGAGAGCACCTCGGACACGCAGCGGATGGTGTAGGGGAACTCCTCCAGAGAGGGCAGCACCGGCACCAGAGCACGCTCGGCCAGTGCGCCGTGGCCGATCTCGCGGCGGCCGGGGCTGCGCGGTGCGCGTGCCTCGCCCACAGAGTACGGCGGGAAGTTATAGTGGTGGATATAGCGCTTGGTCTGCTCGTCGGTCAAATCGTCCATCAGCTGGTTGTCCTTGGTGCCGCCCAGCGTGCAGGTGGTAAGCACCTGCGTCTGGCCACGGGTGAACATACCGGAGCCGTGCACGCGGGGCAGAATGCCCACCTCAGCGGCCAGCGGGCGGATCTCGTTGATGCCGCGGCCGTCCACGCGCTTGCCTTCATCCAGCAGCCAGCGGCGCACCACGAACTTCTGCATCTTGTAGCTTACCAGATCCAGATCGGCGGCGGACAGGTCGGGGTATTCTTCGGCGATCTTGTCCATGATGGGCAGCAGGGCTGCGTCACGCACGTTCTTGTCGTCGGTATCCATAGCGGCCTTGAAGTCGTCCAAGTACTTGTTCTGGATGGCGTGGAACACGTCCATGTCCAGACCCACCACCTGGAAGTCGATCTTCGGCTTGCCGCGCTCGGCCACGATCTTGTTGATGAACTCGATGATCTTCTTGATCTCAACGTGTGCGGTCTTGATGGCGGTCAGCATGGTGTCCTCGTCCACCTCGTTGGCGCCGGCCTCGATCATCACGATCTTGTCCATAGTGGCGGCAACGGTCAGGGCAAGGTCGCTCACCTTGCGCTGCTCCTGCGTGGGGTTCAGCACGATCTCGCCGTCAACCAGACCCACCTGCACGCCGCCGATGGGGCCGTTCCAAGGGATATCGGACACGGCGGTCACCAGAGAAGCGCCGATCATACCGGCGATCTCGGGGCTGCAATCCGGGTCAAGGCTCATGACGGTCATGGTAATGCACACGTCGTTGCGCATCTCCTTGGGGAACAGCGGGCGCATGGGACGGTCCACCACGCGGCTGGTCAGGATGGCGCGCTCGCCGGGGCGGCCCTCACGGCGCATAAAGCTGCCGGGAATGCGGCCTGCGGCGTAGAGCTTTTCCTCGTACTCCACGTTCAGCGGAAAGAAATCCACGCCCTCGCGGGGCTTGGGGCTCATGACCACGTTGCACATCACGCAGGTCTCGCCGTAGCGGATCAGTGCGCTGGCATTGGACAGGCCGCACATCTTGCCCATTTCAACCTTGAACGGGCGGCCGGCCAACATGGTTTCGTAGACCTTGAAGTTGTCAAAGGTCTCTTTGCGGGAACCAAATTCGATTGCCATTGTTTCTGCCTCCTTGTTTTTCGGATCGTTCTATCCAAAAAGCCGTGGCGTGCGCATCATAGCAATAAATCCAGCGCCTCTGCCCGCAGGCACAGGCGTTCGATTTACTGCTGCAATACGCTGCCACCGCTATTTTGTGCGCATGGGATACATGGAGCTATCCATAAAGCAAAGGGCAGGTACCTTTGCGGTACCTGCCCTCCGTTAAAATTACTTACGCAGACCCAGAGTTGCGATCAGAGCACGGTAACGCTCGATGTCCTTCTTCTGGAGATAAGCCAGCAGATTGCGGCGACGGCCAACCATCTTCAGCAGACCGCGGCGGCTGTGGTGATCGTTAGGGTTCTTCTTCAGGTGCTCGTTCAGCTCGTTGATGTGAGCGGTCAGCAGAGCGACCTGAACCTCGGGGGAGCCAGTGTCCTTCTCGGTCAGAGCGACTTTGGCCATAACTTCCTGCTTATTCATAATACAGTACCTCTTTCAAGTAATTTATCTGCCTATGGCACAGCGGTGGGAAACGGTTCTCCCAAAAGCGGGCATACTCCCAGCCCCGTGCCACGGTAACAGATATAGTATACCAGATTGCACAGCAGATTGCAAGAAGATTTTTGCCCGCAAGCCTTAATTTTTTACAATACCGCCCCAGTACAGCTGCACCTCCGGCAGTTTCTTTTTGCGCAGCAGAAACACGGTGGGGATCAGGTACACCGCCACCGACATCAGCCGCGAGGCATCGTAGCCGCTTACGCTCTCAGCCACACTGGTGGTGCCGTACAGCCCGCCGATGAGCATGGCAGCAATGTCCATGGCGCTATGCAGGAACACCGTCACCCACAGATTGCCGGTACGGAAGTAGATGGCGGCAAACATCACGCCCAGCGAAGCCGCAAACACGCACTGCATCAGCACGCCAAAGGGTGCCGAGCCCAGAATATTGGTCAGGTGCGCCGCACCAAACAGCACACCGGACAGCAGGCAGGCCTTCCACACACCGGCGCGGCTGGTGCCGAAGTGTTCCAGCAGGGTCTGGGCGATGACGCCCCGGAAGATGAACTCTTCCGCCACGCCCACCATGGCCATGTTGGCCAGAAAGGTGCAGATGCGCACAGCGGGCTGCAGCGTGCCATTCTCCGGCCGGCCCAGCAGCAGCGAACCAAAGGTGTTGTAGCCGATGAATACCAGCGGGTACATGCCCACCAGCAGGCCGTTGAAAAAGCCGCTGCCGCGGCGGCGCAGCAGCCCGGCACGGTCTGTCCGCACCAGAAACAGCACCGCCACCAATGCGCCCACCAGCTCCTGCAGGGTGCTGTAGAGGTATGTATCCAGTGCAGAAAAATCTGCCCGGAGCAGCACCAGCACAATGGTAAAGATCAGGTCGGTGACAAACAGGCTTGCCAGAAAGGCCACTTCGGCCAGAACACAGAATACGATCGGGTGCGCAGTGCGCAGTCGTTTGAGCATAAGTACAGCCCTCCCTATCAATGATAAGCCTATTCTACCACGATTCCCCCAAAAGCGATAGGGCGAAAATAAACTGTGCTGCCGGGAGATCAGGGAGTTGTGAACAGCTTGCAGCATCTTTTTACAGAAAGTTCATGTAAAAACAGGCTAAAATAGCCTTGCAGGTTTGACGTGTCTGCCGCTTTGGTGTATCATATACTTGTATTGTTATGCGCGATTCCGGGCGCATCGCAGCCCGATTTTTAAGATTTATGAGGTGTGACCTATGTCCCTTGTTGAAAAACTTTTTGGCAGCTTCTCCGACCGGGAGCTGAAAAAGGTGAACCCCATCACCAAACAGGTGCTGGCACTGGAGCCCAAGTATCAGGCCATGTCCGATGCCGACTTGCAGGCGCAGACTGCCGCTTTCAAACAGCAGCTGGCCGATGGCAAAACGCTGGACGACATTCTGCCGGATGCCTTTGCCGTCTGCCGCGAGGCCGCATGGCGCGTGCTGGGCATGAAGCACTTCCCGGTACAGGTGACCGGCGGCATCGCCCTGCACCGCGGCGATATTGCCGAGATGCAGACCGGTGAGGGCAAGACCCTTGTGGCTACCCTGCCCGCCTACCTGAACGCCCTGACCGGCGAGGGTGTGCACATCGTTACCGTCAACGACTATCTGGCCAAGCGCGACAGCGAGTGGATGGGCAAGCTCTACCGCTGGCTGGGGCTGAGCGTGGGCCTGATCGTGCAGGGCATGGACGGCGACGCCCGACGGGCCGCCTACAATGCCGATATCACCTACGGCACCAACAACGAGTTCGGCTTCGACTACCTGCGCGACAACATGGTGACCTACAAGGCCAACATGGTGCAGCGCGGCCACGCCTACGCCATCGTGGACGAGGTGGACTCCATCCTGATCGATGAAGCCCGCACCCCCCTGATCATCTCCGGCCGCGGCGAGGACTCCTCCAGCCTGTACACGCAGGTAGACCGCTTTGTACGCACCCTGCACAAGAGCGTGGTGGTGGAGCTGGAAGATAAGGTCTCCACCGATGAGCAGGCCGATGGCGATTACGTTGTGGACGAAAAGCACAAGACCTGTACCCTGACCGCTGCCGGCATCAAAAAGGCCGAAGCCTATTTTAAGGTAGAGAACCTTGCCGCCGCCGAGAACATGACCCTTGCCCACCACATCGATCAGGCCATCAAGGCCTACGGCGTGATGCAGCGGGACATCGACTATGTGGTCAAGGATGGTCAGGTCATCATCGTGGACGAGTTCACCGGCCGCCTGATGATCGGCCGCCGGTACAACGAGGGTCTGCATCAGGCCATCGAGGCCAAGGAGGGCGTGAAGATCGCCGCCGAAAGCAAGACGCTGGCCACCATCACCTTCCAGAACTACTTCCGTATGTACAAAAAGCTGTCCGGTATGACTGGTACTGCCCGTACCGAAGCCACCGAGTTTACCGAGATCTACGGCCTGAACATCGTCAGCGTGCCCACCAACCGCCCGGTGCAGCGCAAGGACTACCCGGACGCCATCTACAAGACCGTGGAGGGCAAGTACCGCGCCGTCATCGAGCAGGTAATGGAGTGCCACAAGAACGGTCAGCCTGTGCTGGTAGGTACCGTCAGCGTGGAAAAGAGCGAAACGCTTGCCAAGATGCTGCAGCGCCACACCCGGGATTTCAACGTGCTGAACGCCAAGAACCACGAGCGCGAAGCCGAGATCGTGGCGCAGGCCGGTAAAAAGGGTGCCATCACCATCGCCACCAACATGGCAGGCCGTGGTACCGATATCATGCTGGGCGGCAACGCCGAGTTCATGGCGAAAGCCCAGATGCGCAAGGAGCACTTCTGCGAGAATCTGCTCAATCCCGAGACCCCGCAGGACGCCGACCCGGCAGCCGTGGAACTGCTGCTGACCGAAGCCAACGGTCACGGCGAGACCACCGATGCCAACATTCTGGCCGCACGTCAGCGTTTTGAGCAGCTGTACGCCCAGTACAAGCCCGCCATTGACGCCGAAGCCGACGAGGTGCGCGCCGCAGGCGGCCTGTTCATCATTGGCACCGAGCGCCACGAGAGCCGCCGTATCGACAACCAGCTGCGCGGCCGTGCCGGCCGTCAGGGCGACCCGGGCGCTTCCCGCTTCTACCTGAGCCTTGAGGACGATTTGATGCGCCTGTTCGGCGGCGACCGGGTGTCCAGCCTGATGAACACCCTGAAGATCGACGAGGATACCCCCATCGAGAACCGCATGATCACCAATACGCTGGAAAGCGCCCAGAAAAAGCTGGAAGGCCGCAACTTCGAGATCCGTAAGAACGTGCTGAAGTACGACGACGTGATGAACCAGCAGCGCGAGATCATCTATGGGCAGCGCCGCAAGGTGCTGGACGGCGAGGACATCAGCACCGAAATGCACAAGATGCTGCGGGAAAACATCGATTCCAGCTGCGCCCAGTTCCTTTCCGGCGATGTGAAGGACGAGTGGGATTTTGGTGCGCTGCGCCGTCACTATCAGGGCTGGCTGACCACCGATGCCGACTTCCACTACACTGTGGCAGACTTTGATAATCTTTCCCAGCAGGGCATTGCCGATATGTTGTACGACCGCGGAATGCAGATCCTGCAGGCCAAGGAGGTGCGCTACGGTGCACCCGTCATGCGCGAACTGGAGCGCATCTGCCTGCTCAAGTGCGTAGACCGCCAGTGGATGGGCCACATCGACAACATGGACCAGCTGCGGCAGGGCATCACGCTGCGCGGCTACGGCCAGAAGGACCCGGTGGTGGAATACCGCATTGAGGGCTTTGATATGTTCGACCAGATGGTGGATTCCATCCGGGAGTCCAGCGTCAAGATGCTGCTGACCATCGAGCTGCGCGCCGCCGGTTCCGCCCCCAAGCGGGAGCAGGTGGCAAAGCCCACCGGCGAGGGCTTTGTGCCCGGCAACGGCGCACCCGGCGTCAAGGGCAGCCCCAAGGGCCAGCCGGTGCGTGTGGTCAAGATTGGCCGCAACGACCCCTGCCCCTGCGGCAGCGGCCTGAAGTTCAAAAAGTGCACCTGCGCCAAGTTCCATCCGGAAGGCCTGCCCACCGACGCAAACGAAGATTAAGCTGAAAAGCCTCCCGGCTCCTGTCTTTGGCAGGGGTCTGGGAGACTTTTGATAAAATGAAAGGGAGCTGATTTGGAATGATCACACCGGAAAAGCTGTTGGAAGCTGCAAAGCAGCTGGAACCCCAGCTGCAGGAATGGCGGCGCACCCTGCACCGTCACCCGGAGGTGGGCTTCGACCTGCCCCAGACCAAGGCACTGGTCAAAAAGGCGCTGACTGAGATGGGCTACACCCCGCAGGATTGCGGCAAGTGCGGCGTGGTGGCGCTTGCAGGCGGCAAGCGTCCCGGCAAGGTGATCCTGCTGCGGGGCGACATGGACGCTTTGCCCCTGCAGGAGGAATCCGGCGAGGAATTTGCCTCTGAGCTGCCCGGCAAGATGCACGGCTGCGGCCACGATATGCACACCGCCATGGTGCTGGGCGCGGCCAAGCTGCTCAAGGAGCACGAGGACGAGATCGAGGGCACGGTAAAGCTGGAGTTCCAGCCCGCAGAAGAGATCTTTCAGGGCTCGCTGGATATGATCAACAGCGGCCTGCTGGAGAACCCCAAGGTAGACGCAGCGGTCATGTTCCATGTACTGGCCGGGATGCCCCTGCCCGCCGGTATGGTGCTGGTGCCGGGCGGCGGCATTACCATGGCCAGCTGCGAGCAGTATCACATCGTTGTGCACGGCAAGGGTGGCCACGGCTCTATGCCCAACGCCTGCATCGACCCCATCACCGCAGCGGCGCACATCCACATTGCCCTGCAGGAGATCAACAGCCGTGAGCTGGACCCCGCAGGCTTCGGCGTGTTCACCACCGGCCGGTTCGAGGCAGGCAAGACCTCCAACGTCATCCCGGATTCTGCCGATATGTGGGGCACCATCCGCACTGTGGACCCGGAGCAGAAGGTCAGTGCCCTTATCCATCAGCGCATGACCGAGATTGCACAGGGCGTAGCCACCGCCTACCGCTGCACCGCCGAGGTGGAGTTCAGCGATTACTGCCCCTGCATGGTGGTGGACACCCCGCTGGCGGGCAATGCCCTGACCTATATGACCGAGCTGCTGGGCAAGGAAGCGATGGATATGACCCCGCTCACCGGCGGCAAGCCCGGCGGCGGCAGCGAGGACTTCGCCTTTGTCAGCCACGAAGTGCCCACCGTGAGTATGTTCTTAGCTGCTGGCAACGCCAAGGAGGGCTACACCTACGGTCAGCACCACCCCAAGGTGCGCTTTGACGACAGCATTCTGTACCGCGGCACGGCAGCCTACACCTATATGGCGCTGCGCTGGCTGGCAGAGCACCAGTAACAATAAAAAAGACCACCGGACAATGCAATCCGGTGGTCTTTTTTCGTTGCAGCTCAGCCGTTACAGGCTAAGGCCTACGCCGAGAACTACCAGCAAAACTGACAGGCACAGGCAGCTTATGCCGTTTCTCCGCTCGGTAAAAGCCTCGATGGAGCTCTTTTCCCGCTGCCTTGAACGCTCCAGCTGCACAGCGCCCATATATGCGGCAAAACCGGCACAGAGCAGCAGAACAAAACTGAACCCGAGCATCCTCATCATTTCTCCAAAAACCTCATCCCATTATTGTGTATTCTGCCTCAGAACTGCATCTTCCACACATGGTCGGTGCGGTAAGTGCCGTTGGCATAGTGGGTCGCGCCGGACTCGAACAGCACATAGATGCCTCCGTCCGGGGCATCGGCCAGCGCTTCGGTCATGGGCATCACGGTCAGGGCTGCAGTCTGGCGGGCGCTGTCCAGCAGGTAGGCCTTCACTTCCCTGCCGTTCACGGTCAGGGCGGTGTCCTGGGCTTCGTCCAGCGCCAGCGCGTAGCGCAGCAGGCAGGCATTATTCTTGCGTCCATAGGACTGGCTCAGGGTCACTGCGCCGTCCTTTACCACCACGCCCTGTATCTTGTTGGGCGCTGCCAGCACCACGTCCGGCTGGGCGTAACTGTCGCCCTCTGCCACCGTAAGGCCGGTGTCGCCGCCGGTCATATCGTAGCCCATAATATAGCTGCCCAGCTTTTCGCCCTCCGCGTTTTCGGTGGTATAGTCCATACCCGCCGAAAGCCCATAGTCCGCACCGGGGTGGTAGAAGTTGCCCACCCAGAGGTACCCGCCGGAAAAACTGAGGAAGGAGGGCGAGACCGGCACCGGGATGCTCTGCTCCACCGTGACCTCATGGCTGCCCTCGGCGGGCAGGCTGCTTAAGGGAATGGCAAGGATGGTGGTGCGGCCCTCGGTGTCATTGGTGCCCGAAAGATAAAGGGTGGTATCACTGACGGCAACGCCGCCCACATGGCCGTCAAAGGGCAGGTTGCCCGGCTTTTTCAGCAGATATTCCGCCGTCAGCCTGCCGGTGGCGGTATCCACCGCCACAATGGCAGAGCATTTGCCCTTGGTGGAGTAGTAGCCGGAGATGTACAGAATGCCGGTGGCATCGCATATATCCATGCCCTGGGGGATCAGGTTTTCCGCAAGTCCGGGAATGAGGAATTGCGGCTCCGCCTTGCCCAGATACTCCGCAAAGGTACTGTTGCCAAGGTAAGTCTCAGCAGCCACGGTGGTCGTCTGGGAATAAAGCATCTTTTCTTCCGGGGCCGGGGCAGCGGCAGAAGCCGCCGCCGGGGCCGAGGAGGCCGGCAGAGAGGCAGCGGTGGCGCCGCAGCCTGCCAGCAGCGCCACTGCCAGCCCTAAACTGCAAAGGAACTGAGCTTTATGGAAACCACGCATAGAAACTACTCCTTTCTGGGCAGGGGTCACCGACGAAATTCTTCCGGCCGGAAGGCCCGGGTACGGGCGGCTTTGCCGTCGGCGGTAAGCACCGAGAAGTACACATAGGGGGCCTTGTCCGGGATGTCAAACTCTGCATGGGTTACCGGCGAACCATCGGGGTTGCAGATGTTCCGGGCCACCTTGGGGCTGCCATGGGCAATGATTCGCTGGGCCGGGGTGCAGTCCAGGGTCACATGGTTCCGGTCAAAGGTCAGGTTGGTAATGGTGGGGCCGGTAGTGGCGTAGAAATCCCCCTTTTCTAAGGCCTCGATCACCGACTGATACTCCAGGTCCTTGGCCAGCACCTGGGTCCAGGCCCCAAAGGAGTCGCACAGCAGGGTGCCAAAGGGCTCCTTGTTGTGGTTGTCGTCGGCTCCGTGGACAAACAGGAACTTGCCCCGGCGCAGCAGCTTGTCAAAAAGGGCCAGGTTGCTCTCGCCGCCGCTGATAAGCTGGGAGCCGGTGTTGAACATCTCCAGGCTGAAGCAGCCCTGGTAGCTCAGCACGTCCTCCTCTGCCTCCATGGACCAGCAGGGGTGGTTGTAGGCCACCAGATAGCCCCCATGCCGGGCTTCGTCCATAAACTCCTGGACATAGGCCCGGTAGTACCGCCGGGGCCCCAGGTTACCCAAATGCTCCCGCTGCTGTGCCACCTCCAGGGGCATATACTTGCAAAAGTTGGGGTCAAAGCCCACGATGGCGGTGTTGTGGGGGTCCTTGGCCAGCAGGTTCAGGTGGATCTCCGGCCGGAAGGGGTCAAAGGCAGCAGTGCGGGAGGGCCGGATATAGGCCTCGTAGCCTGTCAGCAGGAGAAAGTCCGGGGTGGAAAGGGCGGTGTGGTCGTATGGAGCCTCGTGGTCGGTAATGGCCAGGATGGAGTAGCCTGCCTCCCGGTATGCCTCCACCAGCTGTTCCGGGGTAAGTCTGCCATCCGAAAGGGTGGAGTGGGAATGCAGATTGGCACGGTACTGCTTTGCTTGGGGGGTAATGTACGAGAACATAGTATGCTCCTTTCCCGTGAGCAAAAAGGGCAGCCGCCGTGGGCTGCCCTTCTTGCGATTTTTGCCTGATATCTTACTTCATGGCGGCCTTGGAATAGCCGGTCATCATGTACTTCTGGAAGATCAGGAACAGGATGACCACCGGGATGATGGCCAGCACAGCGCCTGCCATGATCTCGTGATAGTTGGAAACTGCCTGGCCTGCGAAGGTGTTCTTCAGCTGCGCCAGACCCACGGTCAGCACCCGGCGCACCTCGTTCTTGGCAATGATCTTGGGCCAGAAGTAGGCGTTCCAGCCATTGGTGAAGGTGACCAGGGTAACGGTGAAGATGGTGGCCTTGCTCATGGGCACCAGCACATACCAGATGGTGCCCAACCGGCTCAGGCCGTCGATGCGGCCTGCGTCGATGTAGCTCTGGTCAATGGACAGGAAGGTGTTCCGCAGCATGAAGATGTAGTAAGCGGACACGGCCTCCGGCAGGATCAGACCCAGGAAGGTATCGCACAGGTTCCAGTTGGCACACATGATGTAGATGGGGATAAAGGTGACCTGATGCGGGATCATCAGAGCGCCAAGCACTACATAGAACAGGGCTGCGCGGCCCTTGAAGCGACCCACGGCAAAGCCGTAAGCAGCCAGAATGCCGGTGCTCACCTGCAAAAACAGGATGCCTGCGGTCATTACGATGGTGTTCCAGTAATACTTCATGAAGTTCGCCTTCTGGAGAACGTTCAGATAGTTCTCCGGGTGGAACTCATGCGGGAACAGGGTGGGGATCACCAGCTGCACTTCTTCCGCAGATTTGAAGGAGGTGGCGATCATCCAGTACAGCGGGAACAGCATGATGATGGTCACCAGCACCGCCACCACAGTCTGGACATGGTAGCTCAGTGGGCGCTTTTTATGCTTGTGGAGCTCGTTGACCTCTTTGATCAGAGCCGCATTGTCCACGGGCTTATAGGTATCAGCCATTTTGCGTTTCTCCTTTCAAGTGGTCAGGAATCGTAAGTTACGGAACGGTCGGAGATCTTCATGGTGAGCACCGTGATGGTGAGCAGGATGAGGAAGAACATCACCGCTGCCGTGGAAGCACGGTCCATGCGGAAGTCCACCATTGCGTAACGGTAGATCAGGTAGACGAACACCTCAGTGGAGCGGGCAGGGCCGCCGGAGGTCAGGATATCCACCGACTGGAACACCTTCATGGAGGACAGGAAGGTGGTGACCAGCAGGAACAGGGTGGTGGGCGACAGCAGCGGCAGGGTGATGCGGAAGAACTTCTGGAAGCCGTTTGCGCCGTCCAGCGAGGCCGCCTCGTAGTATTCCGGCGAGATGCCGATCATGGCCGAGAGGTAGATCATCATGCCGTAGCCGATGACGCGCCAGCCGGTCAGCATCAGCACCGAGGGCAGCGCCGTGGATTGCTGGTTGAGCCAGTCCACAGCGGGCAGGCCGATGCACTGCAGCAGGTAGTTCAGAACACCGGCATCGGTGTTCAGGATCCACAGAAAGACCACAGCGGCCGAGGACATGGCAACGTATTTGGGCACAAAGACGAAGGCGCGCATCAGCCCAAAGGAGCGTGTGAGCCGGTTGAACAGCAAAGCCAGCAGCATACCGCCCACCATGGTCACAATGATCTCGCCCATCGAGTACAGGAAGGTGACCTTGAGGGAGTTCCACAGGTACTTTGCGCCGCTGCCTGCAAACAGCCACTTCCAGTTTTTCAGGCCGACATACATCCATGTGTCGTTCAGCAGGTTCCAGTCGGTAAAGCTGATCTGCACCAGCTTAACGATAGGATAGTAGGTAAAAACACCCAGCAGTACCAGCGCAGGCACTACAAAGAGAAAATCAACGAATTTGGACAGCGTGCGCTGGGAGAACAGGGGCTTTTTATCAGCCTTTACGGTGGGCACGGAGCCAGCAGCAGCTTGTTTCATGATCTCACGTCCTTTCAAAGAGTTGGGTCTGCGTTACGGGACAAGCCTCTGTGATCAGGCGTGATCCTCCAGGATCTCGTTGATCTCGGTGACCATATCGTTGGAGCCGGAGGTAACATCGCCGCCCTGATTCATCATGATCTCCATGTAGTTCTTCCATGTGGTGGCAAGCTCGCTCCATGCGGCGTTCTGGATGCGGGGATTGATGAGGTTCAGGTTATCAAAGATGCACTGGAAGGCAGGCTTCTTTTCCAGGAATTTCTTGCCTTCCTCCGTGTCCAGCACAGAGTTACGGGTGGGCAGATAGCCGGTGCCCTCGGCCCACTCCATATTGACCTCCTTGCCGCACAGGAACTGCAGGAACTGCCATGCAGCGTTCTTGGTGGCCTGATCGTTCTTGGAGGGGATGCCCAGCACGCAGCCGCCCACCTCAGAGTTCTTATCGCCGGTGGTAGCAGCGGGATACCATGCCATACCAACCTCGAAGTCCGGGCACTTGCTGACGTAGTTGTTGTACAGGGAAGAAGTGTGCATGACCGAGAAGGTCTTCTGGTCGTAGAAGTTCTGGCGCATGGTAGCGGAAGCATCGGTACCGGATGCAAAGTAGGCATCGCCTGCATCGCACCAGCCCTTGATCATATTAGTCACGCCCAGTGCTGCATCGCTGCTCAGGTCGCAGTCGTTGTCGTCGGTAATGATCTGAACGCCCTCGTTCAGGTACAAAGTCTCAAAATACCACTGATCCCAGCCCGGGACTACGGTGCCGTAGATGCCCTTTTTGCTGTGAACCTCAGCCAGGAAGGGGGTGAAGTCCTCGATCTTCTCGGGGATCTTCCAGCCGTTGGCATCGGCCATGGTCTTGTTGTAGTAGATGACCTGCGTGGAGTGCAGGAAAGGCAGCGCCACCTGCTTGCCCTTGTACTGGCTGCTGAGCAACAAACCTGCGGAGAAGTCGTCCACGTCGTAGCCGGTACCGGCAATGTAGGGGTCCAGATCCTCGTACAGGCCGCTGTCGCCGTAGGAGGCAACGTAGTCGGTGTTGGCAACTGCCACGGCGGGCAGACCGGTGCCGGCTGCATGGGCAGCCACCAGTGCCTCGTTGATGTCCTTGTAGGAGCCGATGTACTGAGCCTCCACAGTGATGAGGTTCTGGGTGGCGTTGAACTTCTTGACAACGTCTGCCACCAGCTCATCGTACTGGGACTCCAGTGCGTGCCACCAGGTAATGGTGATAGGCTCGGTCACTTCGTACTTGCTGGGGTCAGCAACCTCAGAAGCTGCCGAAGCTGCTGCGCTGGAAGCGGTGGTATTTGCCTTGCCGGTGGAGCCGCCGCCGGAGCAGGCGGTCAGAGCCGTTGCGGCTGCAAAGGTACCGGTAGCCATCAAGAAGCTGCGGCGAGAAATCTTTTTCATAATCGTTCCTTCTTTCATTTGTGTTTTTTAAAAGCGCACGGCCGTGCGAGCCGGTACGCTGATTCCTGAAAATAAGGGGCGTTCCTCTTCTTTGTGCAAAAAAGAAAAGCGAACGGGCCAAATTGCCTGAATATCCTTCAGGTTTCGTTCTGGCTGTCCGCTTGGCACGCTCATTCTCTGCAAGCAAGATGCAATTGTGATGCAGTTTCTTGCCCTGATGATATCACATAAAAGGACATTTCGCAAGAACGAAAATTCACTATTTATTATTTTTTTGTGCTATTTTTATAAAAATCGTCCAATTCACCTAAATTCATATTGAAATATAGGTCAATTTCACAACAGGCGAAGCGCCTGTCCCATCTCCCCCAGCGAGGCAAAAATGGCATCGGGCTGCACGTCTGAGCCTGCCACATCCTCAGGATGGGTCTCGCCGGTCAGCACCAGAACGCCCGCCGCACCGTTTTTCACGCCGGTGGCTACATCGGTGTAAAGGCGGTCGCCCACAAAGGCCACTTCAGCGGCAGAATAGCCGGTCTTATCCAGCACCATTTCTACGGTTTCGGCAAAGGGCTTGCCCAGATACTTCGGCTGCTTTCCGGTGGAAAGGCTGATGGCAGCGCAGAAGCTGCCGCAGTCCGGGATAAAGCCGGTCTCGGTGGGGCAGTTGATGTCCAGATGGGTGGCAAGAAAGACAGCGCCCTCCCGGATGAAGGTGCAGGCCTTGGAGAGCTTTTCGTAGGTCAGGGTGGTGTCAAAGCCGATGACCACGAGATCCGGCTTTTCGTCCACCAGCCGGATGCCTGCCTCGGTAAAACTTTCCACCAGCGGAGGCGTGCCCACCAGATAGACCGTCTTGTCCGGGCAGTGGGTCAGAAGGTAGCGGATGGTCACATCGCCGCTGGTCATGATCTCGTCCCGGGTAATGGGACAGCCCATGCGTTCCAGCTTTGCCATATAGTCCCGGGGGGAGCGGGAGGAGTTGTTGGTGAAAAACAGATACTCCTTCCCTGCTGCCTTTACCGCCTGCAAAAACTCTGCCGCGCCGGGCAGGATGCGCTCGCCCAGATAAAAGGTGCCGTCCATATCCAGCACAAACAGCCGGGTGCGTTTTAATAGCTCCATCTTGTCAGTCATAGCCTTAACCCTTTTCCTTTTAGCGGATCTCTTCGATGTGGTAGATGTAGTCCAACGAGCGCAGAGCTTCAATGATCTGGTGATGCGTTTTGTATTTTTTCAGTTCTGCGCTACAAATAGTAAACGTAATAGTGTACACGCTCAGGCCGGAGCCTGCGTAGGCGGGGTTAGATTCGATATCATCAATGCGCAGCCCCAAACGGCGGCTCACCGTGACAAAATCCCGCAGATAGAAGCTGCTTTTCAGCTCCAGATGGATCTCGAAGTGGTTGGAGCGGTTCAGCAGGTAGATTTCAAACGAGGGGAAGCACATCAGGATGCACAGCAAAAACACGAACACGATCAGGGTGACCGTGTACAGCCCTGCACCCACCGCAAAACCCAGCAGCACACAGGCCCACAGACCCACCGAGGTGGTCAGTCCCTTGATCTGCCCGCGGGAGCTGAACAGGATAGAGTTGCCGGACAGCATGGCGGTAGCCACGATGGTAGCCGCCGAAAGCAGCGGCAGCCCGGAGGGGTGTCCCGCCATGAGGAACTGATCCAGCAGCATGGCGGTGGTGGCGGAAAAGGAGATGAGCACAAAGGTGCGCAGACCTGCCGAGTGGCGCTTGCTGGAGCGCTCGCAGCCGATAATGGATGCCAGCAGCACGATCAAAAACACCCGCAGCAGCACCGAGTAAGGGTTCAGCCCGGTGGACCACCCGCCCAGAAGGGCGGCAATGGGGTCGGTTACAGGAAGGTTGCCCGCGATCATTATGCTCTCCTCCTTCGGAACGAGGCTGCCAGCGGCCCGGCAGTCCTCATGTAATGCTCCTCTGCGGCCTCAGAAAAAGCCAGCTCGTCCTCGTAAAAGGGGTCGTTATGCTTGGGCAGCTCCTCCTGTATCCTCTGGATGCGCTCGATGAGCAGCTCCACCTCGGTTTTCTGCGGGGCGTCCTCTTCCACCGGCAGCTCCACGATGTCCTCCAGCTTGTTGGAGTAGGACTTGGAAAGGTAGAGCGAAAGCTTTGCGCATGCGGGGCCGATCAGCTCGTACAGCACACTGGAAGCCAGAATGATGGTCTCCAGCACATCGCCGGTCTCACCGCCGAGGGTACGCGCGCCCATGGCCGCCAGACCAATGGCCACACCGGCCTGCGGCACCAGTGCCAGACCTAGATAGTTGCGGATGCGCTTTTCCTTGCCCACCATGGCACAGCCAAGGAAGGCACCGGCATACTTGCCAAGGATGCGCACCACAAAGTAGATGACGCCGATCTGCAGCAGGGATACCGAGCCAATGCTCTCGGAACTGTTGACCAGTGCGCCCAGATCAAAATTGACGCCGGAGCGCACAAAGAACAGCAGCAGAATGGGCGGACTGAAGTAGTTGAGCTGCTTGAACAGCCGCTCGTCGTCGGTCAGGTTGATATAGATCATGCTCATGGACATACAGCCCAGCAGGGGCGAAACATCCAGCATGGCGCAGATACCACAGAAGGTGAACAGCACCGCCACCGATACGATAAGCCGGTTGTCGGTAGAGCGCTTATGCAGCAGCAGCTTAAGGATCAGGCCGAACAGCCCGCCCAGCACGAATACCGCGATATTGAGCAGAATCGGCCGGACGATGCTGCCGGCATGGAAATCGCCGGTCATAGAGGCCAGCGCCACCGAGATGGCGATGCTGTACGCCAGCAGACCTACCATATCGTCCAGTGCCACCACCTGCAGAAGGGCCTCTACAAATTCGCCCTTGGCGCGGGTCTGCCGGATGGTCATAACGGTGGAAGCCGGTGCGGTGGCCGAGGCCAGCGCCGCCAGCACGATGGAGAAATTCAGCTCCAGCCCCAGCACAAAGTAGACCACGATGAACACCAGCACCGAGGCAAGACACGCCTCCATGACTGTGATGATCATCACCTTGGCACCGCTCTTTTTCAGGGTGGAGAACTTGAAGAACTCGCCGGTGCTGAAAGCGATGAAGGCCAGTGCGATATCCGCAATAAAGCTCATGCCGCTGACCACCCTGCCGGGCACAAGGTTCAGGCAGTAGGGGCCAATGAGGATGCCCGCCACGATGTAGGCCGTCACATTCGGCAGCCGCAGCCGTTTTGTGATGCGGGTCATGGCAAAGCCGGAAAACAGCATCAGTGCCACGGATACGATGATCACCGAAACCTCGGAGGTAATGTGAAGGGTCTCATAAACGGGGGTAAGCATGGCAGGCAAAGCTCCTTTCTATCCCGGCTGTAAGGCAGCACCGCCCGCGCTGCACAGCCCGCAGCGCTTGCCCTACAAATAAAAAAACAGGCTCGTACAGCTCTGAAAAAGGAACCTCTCCCCTTTTCTCTCACTGTCCGCCCTGCTCTTTGCTCTAAAAAGGCCGTCAACACCTGTATTCTGTTTTCAGTTCCATCAAATCGGCAACTTTGATGGACACAGAATAGCATAGTCCCCCGTGATTGTCAAGCAAATGTAAACATACTGTAAGTTTTTTGTACGATATGCTAATTTCCAGCCTGCAAAATAGGACATCTTGCCCAGATTTCTGCATTTTTTACTGAAATTCCGCAAAAAGATATTGATTTTATCTGTCAAAGCGTTCATAATACCTCTAATTGTAAAAGTTTTTGTGTGCAGAAATTGCCCCTGCAAAAGGGCAACAGGAGGAAGAACATGAAACAGGAGCTGATGGATGCCATTCAGGAAACGCCGGTCATTGCGGCCGTCAAAGATGATGCAGGGCTTTGCAACGCACTGACCAATGAGAATATCCGGGTGGTATTTGTATTATATGGAGATATCTGTAATATCTCCTCCATTGTGCGCCGCATCCACGAAGCCGGGCGCTTTGCTGTGGTGCATGTAGACCTTATTGCCGGGCTGGCGGGCAAAGAGGTGGCGGTGGACTTTATCCGCAATACCACCGAGGCCGACGGCATCATCTCCACCCGGCAGTCCTTCATCCGCCGTGCCAAGGAGCTTGGTCTGGTCGCCATCCTGCGGGTATTCCTGCTGGATTCCATCGCACTGGAAAGTCTGGATAAGATCCCCGCAAACCTACCGGACTGTCTGGATCTGCTGCCCGGTGCTATGCCTAAGATCCTGCGCCGCGTCTGCGCCAAAGCCAAGGTGCCGGTGCTGACCGGCGGGCTGATTGCGGACAAGGAGGACGTGCTGGCTGCACTGGAAGCCGGTGCTACCGCCATTTCCACCACCAATCAGGCCGTGTGGGATATGTGACCCGCATTCTGCGCAAAAGCGGCAGGTGTTTTTTGTAAGGGTTTCACAAAAAGTGCAAAACATCTTGCTTTTTGTGCAAGGACAAGGTATGATAAGAATCAACAAGTGCTGTTTGTTTCAAGAGATATGAGCGAAACGGACAAGGGCAGTTGCCTTTGTTTCGGTTCGCTCTTTTTTTGTACAAACAACAGATGCCCGGCTCCCGACGGGCCAAGGCAGAACGGACAGGAGGAAAAAAACAATGTATGATGTAGCAATCATCGGCTGTGGTGTCATCGGTGCCGCCGCAGCCTACGCACTGTCGCGCTACGACAACAAGGTGGTCATCCTTGAGGCCGAGAACGATGTGGCAGACTGCACCACCAAGGCCAACAGCGCCATTCTCCACGCAGGCTACGACCCCGCCCCCGGCACCCGCATGGCACGGCTGAATGTGCGCGGCGTGGCGCTGGCCAAGGAGATCTGCGCAAAGCTGGATGTCTCCTATAAGCAGTGCGGGTCTCTGGTGCTGGCACTGGACGAAAAGGAGCTGCCCCACCTGCAGCATCTGTTTGAGAACGGCACCGCCAACGGCGTGCCCGGCATGAAGATCCTTTCCAAGGAAGAGACCCTTGCCATGGAGCCCAACCTTTCTGAAAAGGTCTGCGGCGCACTGTGGGCCCCCAGCGCCGCCATCGTGAACCCGTGGGAGTACGCACTGGCCATGACCGAGGTGGCGGTACGCAACGGCGTGGAGCTGCGCCGCAACTGCAAGGTGACCGATGCCGAAGCCATCGAGGGCGGCTACCGCCTGACCGTGCCCGGCGGCACGGTAGAGACCCGCTGCGTCATCAACGCTGCCGGTATCTGGGCAGACAAGGTGCACTCCATGGTGGAGCCTGCTAACTTCCACATCATTCCCACCCGGGGCGAATACTACCTGCTGGACAAGAGCGAAGGCACCCGCGTGAGCCACGTCATCTTCCAGTGCCCCAACGAGCTGGGCAAGGGCGTGCTGGTAGCACCCACCGTGCACGGCAACCTGATCGTCGGCCCCAACGCAGAGCCGGTGGAGGGCAACGACACCTCCTGCACCAGCAGCGGTCTGGAATTTGTCAAGGCCACTGCCCAGCGCAGCGTGCCCAGCATCAACTTTGGCGAGTCCATCCGCAGCTTTGCGGGCGTGCGCGCCAATCTGGACGTGGACGACTTTATCATTGGCGAAGAGCCGGAAGCACCCGGCTGGATCGACCTGGCCGGCATGAAGAGCCCCGGTCTGTCCGCTGCCCCGGCAGTTGCTGAGGAAGCTGTTACCATCCTGCAGCAGCGCGGTGTTCTGGGCGCTGAAAAGGCCGATTACAAGGATGGCCGCCGCCACATCCGCTTCAAGGAGCTTTCCGCAGAGGAAAAGGCAGCGCTTGTCAAGGAACAGCCCGCCTACGGCCGGGTGATCTGCCGCTGCGAGACCATCACCGAGGGCGAGATCCTGGCAGCTCTCCACAGCGAGGTGCCCGCCAACACCATCGACGGCGTCAAGCGCCGCGCCGGTGCAGGCATGGGTCGTTGTCAGGGCGGCTTCTGCGGCCCCCGTGTGCTGGAGCTTATCAGCCGTGAGCTGGGTATGAGCCCCATGGACATCCTGCAGGACAAGAACGGCTCGAACGTTCTGGTCAGCGAAACGAAGGTAGGAGGAAAGAGCAATGGTTGATCTGGTCATTATCGGCGGCGGCCCTGCGGGCCTTGCTGCTGCCTGCAAGGCATGGGAAAGCGGTCTGCGCGACATCCTCATTCTGGAGCGCGACAAGGAACTGGGCGGCATTCTGAACCAGTGCATCCACAACGGCTTCGGTCTGCACCGCTTTGGCGAGCAGCTGACCGGCCCGGAGTACGCCGGACGCTTTATTGAGATGCTCAAGGACACCGGTGTGAAGGTGCAGCTGGACACCATGGTGCTGGAAGTAACCCCGGACAAAAAGGTGCACTGCGTCTCCAAGGAGTACGGCTACCAGATCATCGAAGCCAAGAGCATCGTTCTGGGCATGGGCTGCCGCGAGCGCACCCGTGGTGCCATTGGTACCCCGGGCACCCGCCCTGCCGGTGTGTATACCGCCGGTGCAGCACAGCGCTATGTGAACATGGAAGGCTATCTTGTGGGTAAGCGGGTGCTGATCCTCGGCAGCGGCGACATCGGCCTCATCATGGCACGCCGCATGACCCTTGAGGGCGCAAAGGTGCTGGCCTGCGTAGAGGTGATGCCCTACTCCGGCGGCCTGACCCGCAACATCGTACAGTGCCTGAACGACTTTGACATCCCCCTGTACCTCTCCCACACCATCGTGGATATTCAGGGCAAGGACCGCGTAGAAAAGGCCATCGTGGCTGAGATCGGCCCCGACCGCAAGCCCATCCCCGGCACTGAGATGGAGTTCGATGTGGACACCATTCTGCTGAGCGTGGGCCTGATCCCCGAGAACGAGCTGACCAAGCAGGCCGGAATCGAGATGGACCCCCGCACCAAGGGTGCTATCGTGTACGAGAACATGGAGACCAGTATTCCCGGCGTGTTTGCCTGCGGCAACGTAGTGCAGGTGCACGATCTGGTGGACTTTGTTTCCGGCGAGAGCGAGCTGGCCGGTGTAGCTGCTGCCAACTACGTCCAGAACGGCCCTGTGGCCGAGGGGCGTGTGCTGACCGTGAAGCCCGGCGCAGACCTTGGTTACACCCTGCCGCAGCGCATCCGTCTGGAAGGCGTGGAAAAGAGCACCAATGTGTCCTTCCGCGTCCGCCGCATCTGCGGCAAGAGCACCATCCTTGTCAAGAGCGGTGACACGGTGATCGCACGCTTCAAGCGCGACCGCCTTGCTCCCGGCGAGATGGAGCACATTGCCCTGCCCAGAGTGCTGCTGGACAGAGCCCCCGTGGACGAAGTGACCATTGAGATCGAGGAGGCATGAGCGATATGAAAGAAGTAATTTGCACCTGCTGCCCTCAGGGCTGCCATCTGCAGGTGGATGAAGCCAACGACTACAAGGTGACCGGCAACGGCTGCCCCAACGGCATCACCTACGGTAAGGAAGAGCTGACCCACCCCACCCGCATCATTACCAGCACCGTGCGCGCCGAGGGCTGCCTGCACTCCCGCTGCCCGGTCAAGACCTCCAAGCCCGTGCCCAAGGGACAGATGGCTGAGGTTGTCGCTGCCCTGGACAGCGTGGTGCTGCACGCGCCCATCCATGTGGGTGACGTGGTGCTGACCGACGTCTGCGGCACCGGTGCAGACATTGTGACCTGCCGCGATATGGCATAAACTCCCCCCTTTACTCCGACAACATTTTTCAACCTCCCTTCCTATACACGCTATAAACAAAGCAGCCGCTGCGCCTTACCGTGCAGCGGCTGCTTTGCGTGTGGGGAAATCCCCCCTGTGTAAACACGATTTGGAATGCGCTCCGCGTTGCTCTGCGCATCATCAGCGGAAAGATTATTTTTATTTCGGGGTTCAGAAACGCCTGCGGGCGTTTCTGAACCCCATTTTCACAGGTGGGATTTGGATACGAACTCTTGGGGAAGGTGGCATCGCCGCAGGCGATGACGGAAGAGTTTTCCCCGCCGCGCAGATGTTTCCGTAGGAAACCAGCGTGGCAGCTGCCAGTTGCTGTTACGCTCCTTATCCGTGAAAATGGGATAGCGGAACGCCCGCAGGCGTTCCGCTATCCCGAAAATAAAAATAATTCTTCCGCTAAACATGGCCGGAGCGGTAGCGGAGGCCATTCAAAATCGCCCGTCCCGCATTGCCGCCCGCCGGGCGGCATCACTCCAGCCGGAAGGCGTAGCGCAGAAATTCTGCGATCTGCTGGGTGTGCGGTGCACTTTCCGGCACAAACAGGTAGTAGGTGTGCGCCACCCGGGGGTCGGCGTCCGCGCCGGTGCCCGCCACAAAGCGGCTGGCGGTCATATCCACCGCAACGCAGACGGTTTTGCCTTCTGCGTTCACCTCGGTGCACAGGGCGCTGCCCAGCTGCTGCTGCAAGTCCTTTGGCAGGATCTCCCGCAGGTCCCGCATGGGCATATTGTCCTTGTAATAGGCCAGCACCTCGTCGCTTGTCACCACAAAATCCAGCTCGTGGGTCAGGGTGTAGGCGATCAGCTTGCCATTGCTGGCAGAGGTGTAGTCGCTGGCATCTCCACCAAGGTCAATGTACAACGCATCGTCAAAAACGATCCGCTGGCGGCGGCTAAGATCCTGCGTGGCGGCGTAGTCCTTCTGGATGCTTTCCGCCGGGAAAAGGTTATATTCATCGTTGGTAAAAAAGCCCTGTAACAGGATTTCTTTCTGGCTTTGTACCACTGCGTCCCCGATGTAAAAGCCCACCGCCAGCAGCAGCACCAGCCCCATGATCCAGAAGCGGTAGTAGTGCAAAATGTAGCCCGCGCGCTGCCGGGGGCTCATGGGGCGCAGCTTTGCCCCTTCCGCTGCTTTCCAGCGTGTAAAGCGTTCCCGCAAGTTCATCTTTTCTGCCTCCCGCTTACAGCAGCCCGCGCTTCTGCATTTTTTTGCGCTGTTTCCGCTCCCGGTCTGCCTGCTCCCATGCAGCCTGCTCCTCAGCAAGCTCGCCGGTGTATTTTTTGAACACCGTGTTGATGAAGTAGGAGGACACAAAGATAGCCAGCCCTACCCACACAAAAAACACACCGCTCATGTAAAAGCAGCCCACACCGGCCAGCGCCCAGAGCAGCGCCAGCGTCAGGGTGACGGGCAGGTTGCCCACCGCCATGATGAAACTGTTGCCCAGCAGCTTTTTCAGCGGGAAATCAAACACTGCCAGCAGCGGCCAGATGTAGAAGGTGCAACCCAGAAACAGCATCGTCAGGCAGAGCACCAGTGCCCCCACCAGAATGGCGGGCAGACCGCCCACAAAGAGGTAGAGGTTCCACACGCCAACAAGGTCGGCGGCAAAAAAGGCGATGCCGGCCGCTTCCAGCAGCCACAGCAGGGTGGCTTTTTTGAAATGCTGCTTAAAAGCGCCAAAGAACCCTGACAGGATGCTGCCCTCGGTGTCACGCACCTGCCGCATGGTATAGGCGTAAAATGCGGTAGTGGCAGCGCCGATGGTCACCAGCGGTAGGCTGGTAAGGGACCACAGCAGGCTCATGCAGGTAACATCGGCAACCTTGCCGATGGCGTTCCAGAATTTGTTTTCCGGGTCAAAGATTCGGCTCATGTGCGGTGCGTTTCCTTCCTGTAATCTGCTTATGAAAACAACTTCTTACTCAGCCTTGACGGTGCCTTCCAGAATATTGGTGGTGATGTAGTCCACCCCCATCTCCACCAGTGCTGCACCGTCCGCAGCCTCGTTGACTGTCCAGACGTTATACTCCTGCCCAAGGGCGTGCACCTTCTGCACGTTTTCGGCGGTGGCAGACTTATAATAGATGTCCAGACCAAGGTTGTACTTTTCCAGCACTTCCAGCAAGCGGTCGTCCCACTCCTTGATGAGGAACTGGGCGGGCTGCTGCGGGTAACGGCGGCGCAGATAGATCAGGTTCTTCAGTGCAAAGGAGATAAAGGTGACCTGCTCCAGATAGCCCGCCTTTTCGATCATGGAAACGATCTTGTAGACATCGGCGGCCTTGAACTGGTTCTTCAGCTCCAATACGCAGTGCTTGCCGTATTTTTTACAGATCTCGATATACTCCATCAGGGTGGGAATGGTCAGGTCGATGCGGCCGCGCTTGCCGTCAAGGTCGGTCAGCTGCAGCTTGCGCAGGGTGTCGAAGGTAGTCTCCTCGATCACCATGTGGTCAATGCCCACCCGGGCAGTGTTGTCATCATGGAAGATGACGAACTGTCCGTCTGCGGTGCGATGCACGTCCGTTTCTACGCCAAAGTAGGTGGCGCGGTTGCAGGCCGCCACAAAGGCCGCACAGGTGTTCTCCTTTTCCAGCCCGCTCAGGCCCCGGTGGGCCACCATACGGACGGTTTTGTTGTCGAGCTTCACAGTATCCATAGCCATAGGTTCTGCTTCCTTTCCGGTTTACCCGTAGGTGATGGCCGCAAAACAAAAAGAGCGCACAAAACAAAGCTATTCCGCTCTGTCTGTCGCTCTCCTGCTCTGCGCAAACAATTTGTAGTTTTATTGTACACTTTTCTAAGGCGAAATACAAGCGCCCGCTCAGCTTTTGGAAGTTATGCACAAAGTTATTTCCTAATTCTTGAACACTCTGCCGAAACCGGTCAGCCGGTGGTTTTGTCCGGCGCGGGCGTTTCCGGCTCATAGCAGAATATGGCCAGAATGCAGCGGAAGCCATTTGTTTTATCAGCCCTTCAGCGGCATGATGCTCTCCGGTGCAGCACACAGGTACTGTGGCGCGGCGGGTGCTGCCGAGGAAAGGCTTTTTTTGCTTACCTTCCACCACAGCTGTGCCGTGCCCTCCGGCGGGGTGCAGATGAGGTTCCAGTCAAAGGGGTTCTCGCTGGTGGAGACCGCCTTTACCGGAATGGCGTTGGGCACATCGGCGGCGCAGGGCGTAAAGTCGTGGGCACGGATGCCCACAGCGGTGCAGCCCGCCGGGACGGGCAGTGTCAGCCGCAGGGTGGTGTCCCAGCCGTCCAGCCGGACGGTGTGGCTGTCCAGCGGGGTGCAGGGCAGAATGTTCTTGCAGCCGGTCAGCCGCGCGGCGGCAACACTCTGCGGGTCGGCAAAAACGGCCTTAGTGCTACCGGTGCGCAGCACCTGTCCTTCGTTCAGCACGATCATTTCTTTGCACAGGCGGTAGGCCTCGTCCCGGTTGTGGGTCACCAGCAGAGCCGTGCCCGCAAAGCTTGCCAGCAGGCTGCCCACCTCGCCCTCGACCTCCTCCCGCAGGTAGCTGTCCAGCGCACTGAAGGGCTCGTCCAGCATCAGGATGCGGGGCTTGCCCACCAGAATGCGTGCCAGCGCGGCGCGCTGCTGCTGCCCGCCGGAAAGCTGGGCGGGGTAGCGCTTGGCAAGCGCTTCCAGCCGCATGGCGCGCAGCATCTCGGCGCAGGCGGCGCGGCGGGCGGCAGGGTCTTTTTCTGCCTTCAGGCCGCAAAGGACATTCTGCTCCACGGTCATATTGGGGAACAGGGCGTAATTCTGGAACAGCAGTCCCACGCCCCGCTGCTGCGGCGGCAGGTCGATGTGCCGGGTGCTGTCGAACAGCACCCGCCCGTCCAGCACGATGCGTCCGCAGTCCGGCTTTACAATTCCTGCAATGCACCGCAATGTCATGCTTTTGCCGCAGCCGGAAGCTCCCAGCAAAGCAGTGGAAGTGTTGCCGATGGTAAAGGCGGTGCGGAGGGTAAAGCCGTCCAGCTTTTTTTCAATGTTGATTTCAAGGCTCATTTCCGGGCACCCGCTTTCTGTTTTTTCTCCAGCAGGTTCACCGCCAGCAGCACCACCGCCGAAATGGCGATATCTACCAGCACCCACCGCATGGCACCAAGCTCATCGTTGGTGCGCCAGAGCTGGTAGACTGTGGTGGCAATGGTGGCGGTCTTGCCGGGGGTGTAGCCCGCGATCATGCTGGTAGCGCCGTATTCGCCCAGTGCCCGGGCAAAAGCCAGCACTGTACCCGCCAGAATGCCCTGACGGCAGGCGGGCATCCGCACCCGCCAGAAGATCCATGTATCGGACTGTCCCAGCGTCTGCGCCGACCACGCCAGCGTTTCGTCAAAGCTTTCAAACGCGCCGCGCGCGGTGCGGTACATCAGCGGAAAAGCCACCATGATGGAGGCAAAGATGGCGCTGTACCAGTTCATGACCAGCTTTACCCCAAACTGCTGCATGAAGAAGATGCCCAGCGGCCGCTTTGCGCCGAAGAGCAGCAGCAGAAAGTAGCCCACCACCGTAGGCGGCAGCACCATAGGCAGGGTGAGCAGCACATCCAGCACCCCCTTGACCACCCGGGGCAGCCGGGCGATATAGTAGGCGGCAAAAATGCCAAGAAAGAACACCGCCGCGCAGCTGATCAAAGCAATGCGCAGGCTGTTCCACAACGGATACCAGTCCATGCCTGCTCCTTTATACGGCGCTGAAGCCCACGCCCTCGAACACGGTCATGGCCTTGTCAGTCTGTAAGTAAGCCAAGAACTCCTTGGCAGCCTCAGCGTTGGGGGCGGCCTTCAGCACGGCGGCGGGGTAGATGACCTGACCGCACATCTCCTTGGTGGCCTCGTCCACAGGGGTCAGACCGGCGCTGTACGCATCCGTGCAGTAAACGGCACCGGCGTCCACGCTGCCTTCGGTGACCTGCGTGGTCACTTCCTTGACGTTGGAGCCGTAGGTGATCACGCCCGCAGCGGCCAGTGCAGCTTCGTCCAGCTGATAGTAGGCAAGGATCTTCTGGGTGTACTGCCCCACGGGCACATCGCTGTTGCCCATGCAGAACAGGATATCCTTCGCCTTCAGTTGCTCGGCCAGTGCGTCAAAGCTGTCAATGCCTTTGTCGCTGCCCTCCGGCACGCAGAGCACAACCTTGTTCTCCAGCAGATTTACGCGGCTGTCGGCATCCACAAAGTCAAGGCCGTCCTTGTTCACCTCGGCAGAAGCGGTGATGTCCAGCTGGTTCATCTGCTTCTGACCGGCAGAGATGAACAGATCGCAATCCGCGCCCTCCTGGATCTGGGTCTTGAGGGTGCCGGAAGAGTCGAAGTTGAAACGGAAGGTCACCTCCGGGTGCTCTGCCGTGTAGCTCTCGCCGAGAGCGTTCAGCGTCTCGGTGAGGGACGCGGCGGCAAACACGATCAACTCCACGCTCTGTGCTGCTTCCGAGGAAGCGGCGGCAGAGGAAGCCACGGACGATGCTGCGCTGGAAGCAGCACCGCCGCAGGCGGTGAGGGCAGCGGTTGCACCGGCCATACCGGCAGCGGCCAGAAACCTCCGACGGGAAATGCGATGGTCGTTCATCTCTGTTTCTCCTTACTTTAAGTGAAAAAATAGTATATTTCTACGCCCCGTAAAGGAAAACAGGGCAGGAAACCTTACTTACGGGCGCACTCGCCGTCCAGACCCGCGGCGATGCGTACTCCGTGCTCCAGGCTGGGCAGGATGTACTCCAAATTCTCCTGCACCGCCTTGGGGCTGCCCGGCAGGTTGACGATCAGGGTCTTGCCGCGCAGCACGCTGACGCCGCGGCTCAGCATCCCGCGCGGGGTGATGCTCAGGCTGTGGTAGCGCATAGCCTCGGCAATGCCGGGGGCGTTGCGGTCGGCAACGGCGCAGGTGGCTTCCGGGGTGATGTCACGGGGGGAGAAGCCGGTGCCGCCGGTGGTGAGCACAAGGTTCACCTGACGGCCATCTGCCATGCGGATGAGCTGCGCTTTCAGTGCCTTGGCTTCGTCCGGCAGGATCATGGTCTCCTCCACCACATAGCCTGCGGCGGTGAGCATTTCCACAATCAGCGGCCCGCTTTTATCCTCCCGCTCTCCGCGGCTGCCTTTATCGGAAAGGGTGATCACGGCAGCGCGCAGGGGCGGGTTTTCCAGTGCGGGCAGCAGGGTCACCTCGTCCCCCACATGGATCTCGCCGCCGGTGAGCACCCGGGCGAACACACCCTCGTGGGGCATGATGCACTCGCCGGTCTGCTGCTTGATGACGCAGTCGTTGTGGCACTCCTTGCCGATCTGGGTCATTTCCAGCACCACATCCCCGATGGCAAACCGGCTGGTCACCGGCAGGCTGCGAAAATCGAAGCCCTCGATGACCAGATTTTCGCCGAAGGCACCGTAGTCCACCCAAATTTTCTTGCGGAACGCCTCGATCTTTTCGGCGCTGAGCATACTGACCTGACGGTGCCAGTTGCCGCCGTGGGCGTCCTCCGCGATGCCCCATTCCGGGGTCAGGACGGCGCTGGGCACCTCGGTTTTTACGGTGCCCCGCTTGGGGCTGGTACAGATTGCCAGAAGCTTACCCATAGTTATTTATCCTCCAATGCGATACATCCCGCGGGTAGCGGGCATAGAACTGTCGTTAAAATGGTGTTCCCGGGGCTTTGCCCAGATGGTCTCCCGGATAGCGGCCAGCAGCTGCGCATCGTCCGCGCCGCTGCGCAGCAGGGCGCGCAGGTCACGCCCGGTCTCGCTGGCAAGACAGGGGCGCAAAAAGCCCTGACTGGTCAGCCGCACCCGGTTGCAGGAAGCGCAGAACTTGCCGTGCACCGCTGCAATAAAGCCGATGCTGCCCTGCCAGCCCGGCACGGTGTAGTACACCGCCGGGCCGTCGCCCAAGGCGTGCTCCTGCGCCGGGGAAAGGGGCGCAAGCTCCGGCCAGCGCCGGGCAAACCGCGCCCGCAGCTCCGGGCCGGAGATGCAGGGCATGGCAGCGCCGTAGCCGATGGGCATCATCTCAATGAACCGCACCTGCAGGGCGTTGTCCTTTGCCAGCGCGGCAAGCTGTTCCAGTTCGCCCTCGTTGACGCCCGCCTGCGGCACACAGTTCAGCTTGACCGGCAGGCCGCTTTCCAGCGCTGCCTGCAGGCCTGCCTGCACGGCGGCAAAATCGTCCCGGGCAGTGATCTTCCGGAACACCTCCGGGCGCAGGGTGTCAAGGCTGATGTTCACACTGTCCAGCCCGGCGTCCAGCAATGCAGGCAGCTGCTCTGCCAGCAGCACCGCATTGGTGGTCAGGGTGACCCGGCGGATGCCCGGGGTCTCTTTAAGCCCAGCCACCAGCTGCGCCACATTCTTGCGCACCAGCGGCTCGCCGCCGGTCACCCGCACGGTGTCGATGCCGCACTGGGCAAACAGCGCAGCCAGACGCAGAAATTCCTCGTAGGTCAGCACGGCTTCCCGCTCCAGCTTTTCCACACCGTCCGGCATACAGTAGCGGCAGCGCAGGTTGCACAGGTCGGTCACCGACAGGCGCAGATAGTGGATCTCGCGCTGGTAACGATCAAACATAGCCGCCCTCCGCCCGGATATAGTGGCCGCTCTTGCCGCCGATCTTTTCCACCAGATGGATCTCGCCCAGCTCCATGCCCTTATCCACGGCCTTGCACATATCGTAGATGGTCAGCAGCGCGGTAGAAACGCCGGTCAGCGCCTCCATCTCCACACCGGTCACGCCGCTGGTCTTGACGGTGCACAGGGCTTCTACCGCCTGCCGCTCGGGCAGCAGACGGAACTCGATGCCTACCTTGGTCAGCGGCAGCGGATGGCACAGGGGGATCAGCTCACTGGTGCGCTTGGTGGCCATAATGCCCGCAATGCGCGCCACGCCCAGCACATCACCCTTTTTCACGGTGCCGCTCTGCACGGCGGCAAAGGCCTCGGCGTTCATGGTAATAATGCCGTGGGCAGTGGCTTCCCGGGTGGTGACGGGCTTTGCGCTCACGTCCACCATCACGGCATTGCCGGCGGCATCAAAATGTGTCAGATTATTTTCACTCATATTTTTTCACCTTAGTAAGCTGAGAGGGTTTCAGCAATGCCCAAAGCCGCAGTTCGGCCAGTGGCACACTTCGCAGTTCAGGCACAGGCCGCCCTCACCCAAGCGGGCGATATCCTCGGCGGTGATGGGGTCATCTGCCAGCAGACGGGGCAACAGCAAGTCAAAGATGGTGCGCTTGGCGTACATCACGCAGCCGGGCAGGCCGCACACCGGCACACCGTCCAGATAGCTGACAAGGAACATCGCGCCCGGCAGCACAGGGGCGCCGTAGGTGATGATATCTGCCCCGGTATTCTTGATAGCCAGCGGGGTGCGGTCATCGGGGTCCACGCTCATGCCGCCGGTGGTAAAGATCAGCTCGCACCCTGCGGCCTTAGCCTCCAAAATGGCGGCGGTGATCCCGGCGGGGTCATCATCGCAGACCTTATGGAAAACCATCTCGCAGCCGTAGACAGCCAGCTTGCTTTGCAGGATGGGAGTGAATTTATCCTCAATGCGTCCCTTGAACACCTCGCTGCCGGTGGTGATGATGCCCACCTTCTTGGCCTGCATGGGCAGCACGTTCAGGATAGGCTCTGCCCCGGCGGCGGCCTGCATAGCGTCCATCTTCTCCTGCTCGATGACCAGCGGGATGATGCGGGTACCGGCCAGCTTCTGCCCTTTTTTCACCGGCAGGTCGCCGTGGATGGTGGCAATCATCATCTGCGGGGTGCTGTTCACAGCCATCAGTGCCTTGCGGTTGATCTTTAGCAGCCCGTCACAGTCCGCGATCAGCTCGATCTTGCCTTCTTTCGGCGCAGTGCCGTGGATATTTTTGCCCGCAGCGGCCTTGTACAGCAGGGCGGCTGCTTCGTCCTCGTGGAGGATGCCGGGGTGCTTTTCCCAGACGTAGAGGTTCTCCTTGCCGATGGAAAGCAGCACAGGGATATCCTCGGGCTGGATGACGTGCCCCTTGCGGAAGCGGGCATCCTTGTACTCGCCCGGGATGATCTGGGTGATATCATGGCAGAGCACCTGCCCTGCAGCGTCAACAGTACGGATCAGTTTCATGATGGCATTCTCCTTACAGCGCGGGCATCTGGGCTTCGATCCAGTCTGCCAGTGCCGGAATATCGTTCAGGTCAAAATCTGCGCCGGGGATATCCCCCACCACCGCCAGCGGCTGGAAGGAGACGGGCGCATCCGAGATGGCGCTGCGCACCACCTCGATCTTCGGCCAGCCGCTGGATTTGAACCCTTCCAGCAGCACAAGGTCGTAGCCGTGACGCTCGAACAGGGCAAGCAGATCCTGCTCGGTCAGGCGGAATTCCTCGGTCAGCAGGTAGCGCGTGCCGGAGTAGACCGCCACGCCCTCGGCACCGGCTTCCCGTAGGCGGTAGCTGTCGGTGCCGGGCACGTCCGGGGTAAAATCGTGGCCGTCGTGCTTGATGACGCCTACCTTCAGCCCACGGCTGCGCAGCACGGGCAGCAGCTTTTCCAACAGGGTGGTCTTACCGCTGTTGTGCACCCCGCTGACGGCCAGCACCGCCGGGCGCTTGAGCACCTGTGTCTCTGCCAGCGCCTGTTTTTGTTCACTGTACAAAGCAAAGCACCTCCACTTCCATGCCGGATTCCACCGGCCCGCTGCCGGCAGGGATCTCCACCAGACAGTTGCAGCCCATCATGGCGGACAGCGCACCGGAAGAGTGCGCCTCGGTGTTGCCCGCGCCGGGCAGGGTCACCTTGCCGCCGCAGGCAGTCGCCCGCAGGTAGCGGTTGCCCTTGCTGGCTTTGGCAAAACCATTCGTCAGGGTGCAGACGGTGCGGGCGGGGATGCAGCTCTCCTCCCGGCGTCCAGCGGCGCGCAGCAACGCGGGGATGGCATACTGCTCCAGCGTGGCAGCGGCGGCAAAGGGGTTGCCGGACAGGCAGAACACCAGCTTGCCGCCCAGTGTTGCCGCCAGCATGGGGCTGCCGGGCTTCTGGGCTACGCCCTCTACCAGCAGCTGTGCGCCCAGCTTTTCCAGCACACGGGGCAGATAGTCCTTCTGCCCTACGGAGACACCACCGCTGGTGATGACAGCATCGCAGCAAGTCAGCAGCTCCTGCATTTTACCGGTGATGACCTCCGGGTCGTCGGAGCACTGCTGCCGCGCCACGGCAAAGCCCAGCTGATGCAGCCGGGCGGCATTCTGGGTGCCGTTGGCATCGTAAATTTTACCGGATGTCCACGGTGCGCCGGGTTCCAGCAGCTCGCTGCCGGTGGAAAGGATACCCACGGTCAGCGGGCGGCAGACCGTTACTTCAGCGTAGCCCTGCCCGGCCAGCACCCCCAGATGGGCGGGGGTGAGCACCGTCCCGGCGGGCGCAATGACCGCACCTGCGGCCACGTCCTCGCCGCGGAATACCACGTTCTGCAGCGGTTTTACGGCGGCATAAAGCTGCACGTTCTCTTCCCCGCTGTCGGTCAGTTCCTGCATCAGGACGCAGTCCGCGCCCTCCGGCAGGGGTGCTCCGGTCATGATGCGGGCAGCACAGCCTGCGGGCAGTGCCGCAGCCGGGGCATCGCCCGCGTAAAGCTTCATCACCACCGGCAGGGTGACCGGGGTCTCCCGGCTTGCACCGGCGGTATCCGCGCTGTGCAGGGCGTAGCCGTCCAACGGGCTGCGGTCAAAGGGGGGCTGGTCCATCCGGGCGCAGAGGTCACCGGCGGCAATGCGCCCGCAGGCGGCTTCCAGCGGGATGGTCTGCGGGGACGGAGAAGGCAGAAGTGCTGCCGCGTCCAGCACGCTGCGCAGCGCCTTGACGGGGGAGCAGAAAGGCTGGTTCATTATAACTTCCTCCATAGACCCGCCGCTCTCCCCTTCTGCTATGGCTCAGACGGGGCACCGGCGGGGGTATTCTTTTTTCAAAAAAGGCAGGTAAAAAAGAAGCGGAGACGTCTTGACCGGAAAATCAAAACGCCTCCGCAGAATATCCCCACAAAACCGGCAGCGGCAGCTTGCAGTCTGCTACGCCGGTGGCAGCCTTCGGCTATGTGCCGTCCTTGCAGCGGCAGCACACAGCCAAAAAGCACCTGTGAAGATGGGAGGAGTTCTTTTTTTCAAATTGCAGCGTTTCTTCTGCGGGAAGGCGGTGGGGTTTCCCCCGCCACCCTTGAATGCCCGCCCTTGCGGGTGCAGCATTGCGGCGCGGTGTCCTGCTCTTTGTGGGAGTTTAGACACCTTTGCTCAAAGAAGCTCTTATACCCTGATTCAATTGTAGAATTTAGTCACAGAACTCGTCCACGTCGCTGATGGCCTTGGCGTAGCGGCGGGTGAGGTGCTTGGTAGAAAAGAGGAACCGCTCGTTCTGGTTGTTGGTCAGCTCCTCGATATCGGCATACTCCGGGTTCTCCTGCATGGCCTTCCAAGTCTGCTCGATGACCTCCGGCGCAAGGCCGTAGGGAGAGCGCTGGAAGTACTTGAGCGGAGTGGCGCTGGGGTAGATGCGGGCGTTGAACCGCACCATCTCGGCGAACATTACACACAGATCCTTGTCCTCAATGAGCTGCACGATCATGGCGTAGTTATCGCTCATATTGGCGTTGGAGTAGTAGTAGGTGTCCTTTGCACCCGTGCGGGTGACGATATCGGTGCACTGGGGATCTGCGGGCATCTGCGCCAGCAGCTCGTCGGCGTTTTCCACTTCCTCCAGCAGCAAAGCGTGAGGGGTAAGCAGCGCAGCCGCGGAGCGTGCGCGGATGTAACCGGCCAGCTCCTGTGCCGGGGTCAACTCCGGCAGCTCCGGGGCGGTCTTGGTGGGCTGATCCGCAAAGGGATCGTTTTCCGCTTCCGGCTCACCGGCCAGAAAATCCAGCAGTTCCGGCTTTGCAGCATCGGGCTGCGCAGCTTCGGCAGCTTCGGGTGCAGCCTCGGCGGCCTGCTTTGCGGCAAGCTCGGCGGTCTCCCGCTCCACTGCGGCGATCACATCCTCGCCGGTCTTGGCGGCGCTGCCGTCAAAGGTGCTGCCGGTCTCCTTCAGGCGGCGGGCAGTCTCGCTTGCGGCGTCGATGTCGAACACCTCTGCCTTGGGCTTTTTCTTGGCGGCCAGCTCTGCCTTTTGCAGTTCCAGAACGGCCTGTTCCGGGTCTACGCTGCCATCCACCGTGGTGGTGTAGCCGGGTTTACGTCTGCCAAACAACATGACGATCTTTCCTCTTTCTATGGGATTTATTCAGCTGCTGCGGTGTTCTGGGCGTAGATGCCGCGCTTTTCCAGATCATCGGCCATGTCAGCCAGATCATACTTCTCCAGCGTCTCGCGGGTGGGCACACCGGTGGTGCGGTCCCAGCCGAAGATGTCGTAGAACAGATCCTTTGCCTTCTCCATGTCGGCGCGGTCCAGCTTGGTAGTGCCTTCCTCAAATGCCTTGAAGTCGGGGTCCTTATCAAACACCCAATCGCAGATGGCATCGTGCTCCTGACGCAGGTTTGCGCTGCCGCAGTTCTGCTGGAAGCTGATGGCGGTCATCACGCGCAGCATCTGGGTGATGCGGGCGCCGTCCTCCTGCAGACCGGCCTGGGTATAGGTCTCGCCGGTAACAGCAGTCATAAAGTCTGCCTGCAGATCCAGATCGCCGTGGTAGTCGCGCTCCTTGGAGGGAGACTGAGTCATGGGCCACATCCAGTTGCACAGGGTAGCGGAGTCGTGGAAGTTCTTATCGTTGACGCAGTAAGCAGCCAGCTTTGCCTTGTTTTCGTTGATGGGAGTGTAGGCCTTGGCCTTATCGTAGCAGCCCTCGCCGAAGAAGTCCTCCATGACCTTCTTGGTCACCTCATAGGGAGCACCGGAACCGGTCTCGCAGACGATCTCGTGGATCATGCAGTCGCGGTTGTAAACGAGGTTGTACAGCATGCCCACCTGCCATGCCTCAGCAGGGCCGTGGTGGTTGGGGTAGCCGTTGTACATCAGGTTGGAGTTGGTAGCGCCGTCGGTGCGGTCCAGCCAGCTCTTGGGCAGGCCGAACTTTTCCATCATGGCCAGCGTGCCCTTGGCGATAACGGACAGGTCGCCCTCGCCGTAAGCCATGCGGCGGATCAGCTCGACCTCCCAGCGGGGATCGCCGGCCTTCTCCCACTCCCAAGGCAGAGAGTCGTACTCGGCCTCGCTGATGTACTTGGTGGCCTCCTCGCGCGGCATCCGCAGGATCCACTGCAGGTCGCGGTTCAGGTTGCCGTAGTTGTCCCACAGACCCATATCGTCCACAGCATGAGCCCATGCCAGATTGATGACCATGGTGCCATCGCCCTCGTACTTGAAGTCGTGCACGCCGTCCGGGTAGACGCGGGTGCCGTACAGCACGGGCATACAGGTGTTGGAGTTGTGGGTGGGCAGATCGTAATCTGCCAGCGGATCCACATCATACTCGGTGTAGCAGCGGATGGGGCAGGAGGAGCAGCCGCCGTTCTTCACGGTGTACTCGGCAGCGGGAGCGCCGAAGTCGAAGTAGCCCTTGAAGCAGCGCAGAGCCACCTTGTTGATATCGTTGTAGGGCTGCTCGCCGGTATCCACGGGGCCGCCGGGAGCCTTCTTCCACATACGGCCGGGGGCGCCGGACCAGCGGTTCTTGCCGGAGGTGGCGCTGTACTCTGCCCAGCTCTGGGGCTGTGCGGGCACGTTGTGGTTGTTGTTGCCGCCGATCAGGTTGCCCATCATGTAGTTGGAGAGCTCCAGCACCTTCTTGGGGTCAGCGACCTTGACGCTGCCGGTGCCGCGGATGGCCAGACCCTTCAGCTTTTTGTTGCCCAGCGCAGCGCCCAGACCGGCGCCGCCGGAGTTGCCGAAGCTGGTGTTCAGGGTGGAGTAGTCCACCAGATTTTCACCGGCAGGGCCGATGGAAGCAGTCTCGAACTCACGGCCGTTCTGCTCTACCATCCACTTGTTGGCAGCAAAGGTGCCCTTGCCCCAGATCTCGGATGCGTCCTCCAGAGAGACCTCGCCGTCCTCGATGCGCAGGTAGACGGGCTTCTCAGAGATGCCGCTGACGACGATGCCGTCGTAACCGGCATACTTCAGCATGGAGCCGATGTGGCCGCCCATGTGTGCATCGATAATAGAGTGACCCTTAGACCAGGTAGAGCGGAAGGTCACGTTCATACGGCCGGAGCAGGGCACGCCTGCGCCGGTCAGGGGGCCGACACCGAAGATGACCAGAGCCTTCTCGTCATAGGGGTCCAGCTCCATGGGAGCTTCCTCATACATAATGCGGTAGGCCATGCCCATACCGCCGATATACTTATGATACTTTTCGTCATCCTGCGTGGTGATCTCGCCGGTGGTCAGGTTGACGCGCAGGATTTTGCCTGTCCAGCCATAACTTTCAGCCATTGTAGTTCCTCCTTACAGATCCAAGTATGCAGCCTGTGCTGCGCTGGTAACGGCATCCCAATCCACGATGGACAATGCGCCGGACGGGCAGCCTGCCACGCAGGCACCGCAGGCGATGCACTTGGAGGACTTGCCGGTCTCGGGGTTGACGGTGGGCATGTGCCACGGGCAGGCCTCATGGCAGGCGCCACAGCCGATGCACTTGTCGGTATCCACTACGCGGATGCCGCGGCTGTCGGTGGTGATGGCCTTCTGCGGGCAGGCATTGCCGCAGGCGGGGTCCTCGCACTGGCGGCAGGTATCCGGGAAGTAGACAAAGCAGTTATCGGTGCCGGACAGCAGGCCGTTGCCCGCGCCGTCCAGATTCAGGCGGCGCTGGATCTTGACGCGGCTGATATAAGAGGAGCACACGCCGTCGTTGGTCAGGGTGCAGTTGATCTCGCAGCGCTGGCAGCCGGTGCACAGGTCTGCGTTGACCACCAGCAGGCCCTGCGGCAGTGCCCAAGTGGCCACTGCGCCGGAATCCACCTGCTGCTGAGAGCAGCCGAACAGGGACAGCATGGAAGCGGACAGGGTGAGCCCTGCAAGGCTCTTGCCCGAGATCTTCATGAATTGACGGCGGGTCATGTCAGCCGTCAGGAAATCAGTTTTTGCCATAGGTTCCATTCCTCCGTTGAGGTCACTCTGCGCAGAGTACCCCGGTCACATAGAAATACGAGTTGTTGACGATGGTCGTCACAGCCGAAGAGGTGATGGTCGCGCCGGAAAGGGCGTCCACCTCGGTCAGGTCTGCGCTGACGGCACCGGACGCATTGCCGGTGGTGGTCAGGCTGGCCTGCTCCAGACGCACCTTGGACTGCTCTTCTGCCGAAAGATCCGCAAAGGGGATCGCCATCGGCTCGCCGTCCAGTGCGCTCTTGCTGAGCATGGCTGCGTACAGCTTGCGCCGTGCTACGGCCTCTGCGCTGGAATCCAGCGGCGGAGCCAGCTCATCGCCCAGTGCCTCGCCCTTCAAAGCCGAGAAGGTAAGCCCCGCAGCATACATCTTGCGGGTAGCCTCGGCCTCGGGAGAGGTATCGAAGGTGCGCCACTGTGCGGGGTCAAAATCCCCGGCAGCAGCGGGCTGCTCCTCCGCTGCACCGGCAGCAGCATAGGCGGCACCGGTAACGGGGTCCGTTACGGTGTAGCTTTTGCCCGCCAGCGTGAAGGGTGCTGCGCCCTGATACTGGGATGTGAACTCCGGGTTGACGCACTGGCCGCCAAGGCTTTCCGTTTCGTCCTGCGAGAGGATCTCTACTGCGGAAACATTGCCCTCGGCGTCAATGGTCACAGCAGCCTGCACATCGCTCTGGAAGCCCTTCTGAGTGCCCTCCACGCGGTAGCTGCCATCGTCGAGCTGGTACACTGCGCTGATGCCGTAGATGGCTGCATCCGCCTCCGACACCGGCAGCAGCGTACCGGCAACCGTGGTGCGTGCGCTTTGCAAGGTGGTCAGACCGACCGCCAAGGCGATGGTCGCAACGCCCATGGCTGCATAGCCCGGCAGCCGCTTGCGCCACAGCGGTACGGGCGCAAACGGGTTGGTTGCCTGCTTCATGTTATCACCTGCCTGTTTTTTATTTTGCCGGGTAACCCCGGGCAACAATTGAGGCCGCTCTGGCTGCTGCAACAGCGGAGCGGTCTCTTCGATAATATATTAACATGCGCGCGCGGAGTATGTCAACAGAAATAGACAGGCTTTTCCGTTTTGTAACGATTGTTTTTGTAATATTTGCTTAAACTTTAGGGATTTTGCGTCCGCACACCAGCTGCAGGCCGTATTCTGCTGCAAGCTCTGCGGATTGCACGGTGGGCATGCTTTTACTTACCAGCACCGGCACCCCGGCGCGGATGGCCTTGCGCACCATATCCAGCGGCACCCGGCCGCTGGTGTACAGCACACATTCTGCCAGCGGCAGCCCCGCCAGCACCGCGCAGCCCACCGCCTTATCCAGCGCGTTGTGCCGTCCCAGATCCTCGCAGGCAAAAACGATCTCGCCCCCCTGCAGCACAAAGCAGCTGTGCACCGCCCGGGTGGCGCGGTACAGCGGCAGCCCGGCGTGCATGGCGGCGGTCAGGCACTCCACCCATTCCGGCTGCAACGCCAGCCCGGGCACAGGGCGCAGGGGCTGCTGCTCCACCGGACTGCCCAGCGCGATATTATCGGTGCAGCAGCTGGCCACCTTCTGCGCGGCGGCACGGCGGGTGGGCAGCGGGTAGCGCAGATATACCTGCACCTTTGCGCCCTCGGCACAGACGGCGATCTGCTCCACCTCGTCCGCAGATGCGATCCACCCTTCGGTGAGCAGCCGCCCCAAGGCCAGCTGCGGCAGCAGCGCCGGGGTGCATACCACCCGGAAGGCGGGCTGCTCGTTTACATAAATGGTGGCGGCGTGCTCTGCCGGCACGCTGGCCTCGGTACCGTCCGGCAGGCGCAGGCTGGCAAAGGCCGCCTGTGCGCCAAAGCGGTCGGTGATCTGCAAAGAGGGTGTGCTGCGTTTTTCCATAAAGCTTCCTTATATTATTTGTGTGGTAAGTAGACAGTATCAACATACCGGTTCTGTGGCAAAAAGTCAAGAGCCATCTTTCCGTGAATGCACAATGCCGGACAGCCCGCAGACTGTCCGGCATTGCGCTGATAAAAATGATTTCCAAATTCAATCCTGTGCCGCGTTCTCAGAACACCGCCGGGACGATCTGCTGAGCATCCACATCCACGATGCCGTAGGTGTTCAGCCGCAGCTTCGGGATGACCGGCAGGCTGACGAAGGCAAGGGTCATAAAGGCGTCGATGTCCTCCGAGATGCCGTAGGCTTTCAGCGCCGCCTTGAGCGCTTGCAGCTTTTCCTCCACAGCCTCGGCGCTCTCGGTGCTCATAAGCCCTGCCACCGGCAGCGGCAGCTCCCCTACTACCTGTCCGTTCAGTGCAAAGGCTAAGCCGCCTTTATTTTTGCGCACCGTGTTGCCCGCCAGCACCATGTCGGCATCGTTGGTGCCCGCCACAATGAGGTTGTGGGAGTCGTGGGCAATGCTGGAAGCCACCGCGCCGCATTGCAGGCCGTAGTTGCCCAAAAAGCCCAAGCCCACATGACCGGAGCGGTGATGCCGCTCGAACACCGCCAGCTTGACGATCTTTTGTGCCACGTCCACGCCGGGCGCTGTGCCCGGGTGCTGGCAGAATGGAACGATCTTTTCGGTGGTCAGCAGGGCGTGCGGGGTCAGGCAGATCACCCGCTGCCGGGTGCCGGTCTGCTTCAGCTGCAATTGCTCCAGGGTGATCTCGTCCATGTTGAAGGAATCGAACACCCGCGCAAAGCGTGCTTTGTCCACCACAAGGGCGGCGGGGTGCAGCATTTTGCCCTGCTGCGCCACCAGCTTGCCCTTTTTATACACCTGCTCCACCGTGAACTGTTCCAGATCTGACAGCACGATCAGGTCGGCGGTATAGCCGGGGGCTACCGCGCCGCTGTGCGTAAGACCGAAATACTGGCACGGAACAAGGGTGCCCATCCGCACCGCCACCACCGGGTCTACCCCGGCGGCAATGGCCTTGCGGATGATGTAGTCGATATGCCCGCCCTGCAACAGGTCGCCGGGGTGCCTATCGTCGGTCACCAGCATACAACGGCTGCAATAGGGCTCCCGGAACAGGGGCAGCAGGCTGTCCATGTTCTGGGCTGCGGTGCCCTCCCGCACCATGATGTACTGCCCGCGCCGCAGCTTTTCCATGGCCTCATGGAGTTCTGAGCACTCATGGTCGGACTGCACCCCGGCGGCGATATAGGCGTTCAGCTCCTCCCCGCTGAGAAAGGGGGCGTGCCCGTCGATCTTTTTGCCAGCAGCGGTGCAGTCGCAGATCTTTTGCAGGATCTTTTCGTCCGCGCGCACTGTGCCGTAGGAGTTCATCAGCTCCGCCAGTCCCAGCACCCGGGGCTGCTGATAGTAGGGGCGCAGCTGCTCTGCTTCCAGCACCGCGCCGGATTCATCCAGCCCGGTGGCAGGCACGCAGGAGGGTAGCATAAAGTAGACCGAAAGCGCCAGATCTTTGGTGCTCTCCAGCATAAAGTCCAGCCCCGCCGTACCGGCTACATTGGAGATCTCGTGCGGGTCGGTGACCACCGCCGTAGTGCCGTGGGGCAGCACCGCCTGTTCAAAGGCCGGGCCGCAGAGCATGGAGCTTTCAATGTGGATGTGCCCATCCACAAGCCCCGGGCAGACATACTTGCCCTGCAAGTCCAGCTCAGTCTCGCCGGTATAGTGTCCCACGCCAAGGATGATGCCTTGACGGATGGCTACATCGGCCTGCTCGATCTCGTTTGTGAACACGTTGATGACCCGGGCATTTTTCAGCACCAGCTCTGCCCGCACGTCACCCTTTGCTGTCAGGATCTGCTGCTTCAAGGTTTCCATTTTCATAAGGCCCCCCTTGTCCTGCTTTTACTGTTAAAAACTTGCGTTCTGCTGTCGGAAATACTGTTTTTGGTTTACATGGCGATCCAGCCAAAGGCGTTTGCCACTGAGCTTGCCAGAATGATGGCTGCAAAAATGGGGCACAGCCAGCGGATCATAAAATTGAACACCGGTTTGCGGCGGAAGCGCTGACCGTCCTGCTCCACCTCCTGCGCGATTCGCTCCACGCCGATGACGCGGGACACCAGCAGGCAGGTGGCAATGGCGGCAATAGGCATCATGACAGAGTTGGTCAAAAAGTCGAAGAAGTCCAAAAACTGCATCCCGAACACAGTCACCCCGGCCAGCGGGCCGTAGCCCAGTGCCGACAGGCTGCCCAGCACCACCATGATGGCGCCGATGAGCACGGTGGAGCGGGTGCGGTCCCAGCCCAGTTCATCTTCAAAGGTGGAGACGGCGCTCTCGGTCAGGGCGATGGAGCTGGTAATGGCTGCAAACAGCACCAGCACAAAGAACAGCACACCCACAGCGGTGCCCAGGCCCATGCTGGCAAACACCTTGGGGATGGTGATGAACATCAGCGCAGGGCCGGCCTGCAGGGTGTCCGGGTCGCCGCCGGAGAAGGCGAACACCGCCGGGATGATCATCAGGCCTGCCATGATTGCAATGGCGGTATCGAACACCTCCACATTCTCGGTGGACTCCTCGATGGAGACGTCCTTCTTCATGTAAGAGCCGAAGGTGACCAGAATGCCCATGGCGATGGACAGAGAGTAGAACATCTGCCCCATGGCGGTGACCACGGTCATCCAGGAGAAGTTTTTGGGGTTGGGCACCAGAAAATACTTCACGCCCGCCAGTGCACCGGGACGGGTGACCGAGTAGCCCGCAATGACCAGCGACAGCACCACCAGCACCGGCATCATCACCTTGGAGACGCGCTCCACGCCGTTGCGCACACCGGCAAAGATAATGCCCAGCGTGAACAGACTGAACAGCAGAAACGCCAGCTCGGCCTGCAAGCCGTTGGTGATAAAGGCAGAGAAGTAGCCGTCCGCCGCCAGATTCCCGCCGCGGCCGCACAGGTACTCCGCCAGATAGTGGATGACCCAGCCGCCGATGACCGAATAGTACGGCACGATCAAAATGGGGATAATGGCGTTGATCCAGCCGCCGAACCGGATGCCTTTCCCCTTGCCAAAGTGGGCGTAGGCGCTGACCGGGCTTTTGTGGGTCATACGGCCCAACGCGGTCTCGGCCACGATCATGGTATAACCAAAGGTAACTGCCAGCAGAATGTATACCAGCAGGAAAATGCCGCCGCCGTATTTGGCTGCCAGATACGGGAAGCGCCAGATGTTGCCCAGACCCACCGAAGCGCCTGCGGCCGACAGCACGAACCCGATCTTACCGGAGAACGCGCTGCGCTTGTGTTGTTGTTCCATGTTGTTATTCCTCTTTTCCTATCTGCTATAAAAATTAAGCAAAACAAGTGTACCACAACTGCGGACAACTGGCAAGCAACAGAACAAACACCCCGGTCAGCGCCTGACGGCGCTGACCGGGGTGTTTACCAGTTTCTCTTTTATTTTTTACAGCTTATGGTACTTGCGGTCCTCTTCCTCGTAGACGGGGTCGCAGGTCAGGTACATGCCCAGACGGTTCAGGGTGCTGCTGTCCACGCTGGAAAGCAGCACGGTGGAGTGCACATCACAGCCCTTGAGGTTGGGCAGCTGGTGCATGGCTGCTGCGGCAAGCTCGCTGGAAGCAGCAGAGCTGGACAGGGCGATCAGGATCTCGTCGGTATGCAGACGGGGGTTCTTGCCGCCCAGATAGTTGGTCTTGAGGGTCTGGATGGGCTCGATGGCAGCGGCGCTGACCAGATCCGTCTCCTGCGGGATGCCCGCCAGATACTTGAGCGCGTTGATCAGGGCGCTTGCGGTAGCACCCAGCAGCGGGCCGGTCTTGCCGGTGATGACGGTGCCATCGCTCAGCTCAATGGCAGCAGCCGGTGCGCCGCCGGTGGCCTCGCTGCGGGCATGTGCCTGCTTTTCCACTTCCCGGGCTCCCATGGTCAGCCCGGCCTGATTCATCAGCAGCTCCAGCTTGTAGCGCTCGCTCTCCTTGGCGGTGCCGGTGATCTTCTGCTCGCACAGACACTTGTAGTACCGGCGCACGATCTCCTTGCGGGAGGCCTCGCAGCAGACGGCATCGTCCACGATGCAGTTGCCGGCCATGTTCACGCCCATGTCCGTGGGGGACTTGTAGGGGCTCTGCCCTGCGATCAGCTCGAACATCGCGTTCACCACCGGGAAGATCTCGATGTCGCGGTTGTAGTTCACGGTGGTCACGCCGTAGGCTTCCAGATGGAAGGGGTCGATCATGTTCACATCGTTCAGGTCAGCGGTGGCGGCCTCGTAGGCCAGATTGACCGGGTGCTTCAGGGGAATGTTCCAGATGGGGAAGGTCTCGAACTTGGCGTAACCGGCCTTGACGCCGCGCTTGTATTCATGGTACAGCTGGGACAGGCAGACGGCCATTTTTCCGCTGCCGGGGCCGGGCGCGGTGATGACCACCAGCGGGCGCTCGGTCTCAATGTACTCGTTGCGGCCGTAGCCCTCGTCGCTGACGATGCGTGCCACGTCGTTGGGGTAGCCGGGGATCTTATAGTGGCGGAAGGTGCGGATGCCCAGACTGTTCAGCCGCTTTTCAAAGGCCTCCACCTCGGCGGCGGCGGTGTACTTGGTCACGCACACGCTGCCCACATACAGCCCCATCTCCTGAAAAGCGTCGATGAGGCGCAGCACGTCCAGATCGTAGGTGATGCCGTAGTCGCCGCGCACCTTGCTGCTGATGATGTCCTCGGCGCTGATGACGATGACGATCTCGGCCTGCTCCTTGAGCTGCAAAAGCATCTGCAGCTTGGAGTCCGGCTGAAAGCCGGGCAGCACGCGGGAAGCGTGGTAATCGTCGAACAGCTTGCCGCCGAATTCCAGATACAGCTTATTGTCAAACTTCTTGATGCGCTCGCGGATATGCTCGGACTGCATCGAAAGATATTTGTCGTTGTCAAATCCTATTTTCATCGTTTGTTTCCTCTCTGGTGGCCCGGCACACCATACCCGGGCTAAAAAATCACAAACATAAGTATACCACAGCCCGGGGTGGGGCGCAATGCAAAACAAAGCGCAGAGCACAATTCCGGCAGGATAGGCCGTTTTGGGCGGTGCAGAGCTCTGTTTTTTGTTGCAGATGCCGTTTTGGGTCAGGTCTTTTGCCGGGCGGCAAGGTCTTTTTCCACCTTCCAGAAGGCCAGCAGCAGAAGCCCCGCCGCCATATAGCTGAGCGTTTCCACCCAGATATAGCCGCCTGCGATCACATGGCGCACGGCGGCGTTCTGCGCGGCAGTGCCCAGCGCCGTGCTGGCGCACTGGTCATAGCCGGTGCGCGCCAGCACCCCGTTGAACAGTGCGCTCATCACCGATCCTCCCGCCACGGACTGGGAACTGTACACCGACATGGTAAGTCCATCCGTGCGGATGCCGCTGCGCATCTCCACATGGTTCACCACATCGGTCACCATGGCAAGCAGCAGGCAGCAGATAGGTGCAGAGCCGAAGCACTTGAGCGCAACACCGATGGCAACAGGAACCAGTCTGCCCTGCCCCAGCCCCGCGAGGACGCCGCCCGCAGCGCCCAGCAGCAAAAACCACCCGCACACCTTGCGCTTGCCGAACCGGTCGGTCAGCGGCACCAGCAGCACCGAGGCCAGCGCCATGGGCAGCGCCCCCATCATGGTCAGCAGGGATTGAGACGCACCCCATGCACCGGCACTGCCCAAAAAGGTGTTGTCCACCACCCACTTACAATAGTAAGTCATGGTGCTGTTTTTTAAAGAGCCGCTCCACTGGAACAAAACACATACACCCATGATGAGCCACCACATGGGGTCGGCAGCCACCGCCCGCAGCTGGCGGCGCAGTGAGACCCGCTGCACCGGTGCAGGCTCCTGCGAGGGTGCTTCTGCCTGCCGGGCGGCTTCAAATTCATCTTCCGGCCCGTACAGGCCTTCCAGAATGCGGCGCTCCTCGGTAACGCGCTCGCGGGTAAAGGCGAACTGCAAGTAGATGGTAAGCCCGGTGAACACCGCCACCCCCAGCATGGTGAAGAACCAGCGGTGGATATTTTCCCGGAGGAAAAAGGACACCAGCATGGGGAACACCATGCTGCAAGTGCCCATCACGCCCAGACCCACCATGCTATTGATAGAGGCCAACAGCCCGCGCTGACGGCTGTCCCGGGTGGATACCGAGAGCATGATGCTGCTGGCTGTGCTGTAAATGGGGGACGCAAAGGAGTAGTACAGGTTGTACGCCACGGCGATCCACACCATGCGCGCGATACCCTGAAAGGGCACGATGAACATGAGCACGCTGGCAGAGGAAAAGGTAAACACCGAAAGCAGCAGCCACGGCCTTGCCTTGCCCGCCGTGGCGCGGGTGCGCTCGATCAGCTGCCCTACCAGAAGGTTTGCCGCCACGATGAGCACCGTGGACACCAGCTGCAGCCGGCTGAGAAACCGCAGATCCAGCCGGAGCACATCGGTAAAGTAGCTTTGCAGGATGCTGCCGAAAATACTGCCTGAGATGGAAGCACCCATGGGGCCCAAAATATAGCCGAAGAGCATCTCCGGCAGCTGGACCTTCTCGCTTTTGATCCGGGTGCGGGTGAACCGGTGGTTCCAGAAGCTTTGTCTGCGCATGGAACAGATCGTTTCCTTTCTCCCCGCAAGTGCGGGGTCTTACACATTCTTATCGTTCCTATGATAACACATTTTCCACTGCCGGGGAACTGTCCGGTGCAAAAAACATCTTTTTACCGCAGACGGTCGGAAAACACAAAAGGGACCGCCGCAGTGTGCGGCAGTCCCCTTTGCTCTTATGAAGAACTATCCGTATGGAGAAGAGAATGGCTTGTTACTTTGCCTCGGCGGGCTGGGTCTTTTTGACAAGGCTCAGGATCACTGCGCCCAGCACACTGCCCACAGCCAGCGCCACGCAGTACAGCACGGCGTGGTCCACCACCGGGAACACGAAGATGCCGCCGTGGGGTGCGCGCAGTGCGCAGCCGAAGGTCATGGAGAGCGCACCGGCGACCGCAGAGCCGATCACGCAGCTGGGCAGAACGCGCAGCGGGTCGGCTGCTGCGTAGGGGATAGCACCCTCAGACACGAAGCACAGACCCATGACGTAGTTCACGATGCCGTTACGGCGCTCGTCCGGCGTCCACTTGCGGGGGCAGAAGGTGGTGGACAGGGCGATGGCGATGGGAGGAACCATGCCGCCCACCATGACGGCGGCCATCACCTCGTAGTTGCCGGAGGCAAGGGCGGCAGTGCCAAAGACGTAGGCTGCCTTGTTGACCGGGCCGCCCATATCCACGCTCATCATACCGGCCACGATAGCGCCCAGCAGCACCTTGGAGCTGCCGCCCAGTGCGTTCAGCCAGTCGGTCATGGCGGTGTTGATCATGCCCATCACCGGGTTCACAGCGCACATCATCGCACCTACGATGAGAATGCCGCCCAGCGGGTAGATGAGCATGGGCCGGATACCGTTCAGGCTGGCGGGCAGCTTTTCGGTGATCTTTTTAAGGAACTGCACGATGTAGCCCGCTGCAAAACCGGCCAGCAGCGCTGCAAGGAAGCCGCCGGAGATGCCGGTGGTGCTGCCTGCGGCAAGGTCGGTGAAGTTGGTGCCGTTCATGGCCAGCACGCCGCCGGCAAAGCCTACAGCCAGACCCGGACGGTCGGCGATGGACATGGCGATGAAGCCTGCCAGAATGGGCAGCATATAGCCGAAGGCTGCGCCGCCCACCGTCTTGAAGAAGGCGGCAACGGGGGTGTTCATGCCAAAGTTTGCGGGGTTGATGCTGTAATCATCCAGCAGGAAGGCCAGCGCGATCATGATGCCGCCGCCCACCACGAAGGGCAGCATGTGGGAAACGCCGTTCATCAGGTTCTTGTACAGGCTGCGGCCGAAGCTGTCCTTACCTGCGGTGTCGTCCTCGGCTGCTGCGCCGCCCTCGGCGTGGAACACAGGCACCTCGCCGTGGGCGATCTTCTTGATGAGCTCCTCCGGTTTGTGGATGCCGTCATCCACCCGGGTGAACAGCACCGGCTTGCCGTCGAAGCGGGCGGTATCCACCTTTTTCTCTGCTGCCACGATGATGCCGTCACAGGCAGCGATCTCGGCGCGGGTCAGGATATTCTTTGCGCCGTCCGAGCCATTGGTCTCCACCTTGGTGGGCAGTCCCAGCTTGTCACCGGCCTTGGTCAGCGCCTCGGCGGCCATATAGGTGTGGGCGATGCCGTTGACGCAGGCGGTCACAGCCAGAATGCGGTAGCCGTCCTGCGGGATGGCCTGCTGGGTAAAGCTCTCTGCGCCGAACTGTGCTTCCTCCTGCGCATCGATGCACTCCAAGAACTCCTTGGGGCTCTTGGCGGCTTTAAGCTTTTCCACAAAGTCCTCGTTCATCAGCATCTGCATCATGCGGGCCAGCATATCCACGTGCAGACTGCCGTTTTCCGGTGCAGCAATGGCAAACAGCAGGTCGGTGGTGCCGTCATCCTCGGCGTTGTACTGCACCGGGGTGCTCAGCCGCAGGGCGGCCAGACTGGGACGGGTGACCACATTGGTCTTGGCGTGGGGCACGGTGATGCCGTTGTCCACATAGGTAGAGCCCTCGGCCTCGCGGGCATAGAGTGCCTTTTTGTAGGTCTCCTTGTCGGTGATGTTGCCATGGGTGGCCTGCAATTCCACCAGTCGGCTCAGGATCTGCTCCTGCGTTTGCAGCGCCTCGTCCAGCGCAATGGACTGTGCGGTAAATAACTCGGTGATGCGCATAAACGTTCCTCCTTTGATCTTTTATCCTATCAAAGCTGCGCCAGCAGCTCGTCGATTTTCTCCTTTGTGGCAAGCCCAAGGCTGAAAGCCGTGGCGCTGCCGCAGGCGGTGCCCAGACGCAGTGCCTGCGCGTAGCTGCGGCTTTGCAGATACCCAGCCACAAAACCGGCCACCATGCTGTCGCCTGCGCCCACGCTGTTGACCACCTTGCCCTTGGGGCAGCCGATGCGGTGCACCTGTCCCTGCTCGTCCAGCAGCAGCGCACCGTCCCCTGCCATGCTCACCAGCACGTTGCGGGCACCCTTTTCCTGTAAAGTACGGGCAGCAGCCACGATCTCGGCGTCACTGGTCAGCACCTTGCCCACGATCTCGCCCAGCTCATGGTTGTTGGGCTTGATGAGGAAGGGGTGGTAGGGCAGCACGTTCACCAGCAGGTCGCGGGTGGCGTCCACCACCGCGCGCACGCCCCTGCCCTGCAGCCGTGCCAGCAGCCGCTCGTAGACGCTCTGCGGCAGGCTTGCCGGGATGCTGCCCGCCAGAATGAGGATGTCGCCCTCGGTCAGCTTGTCCAGCTGGGCTTCCAGCTGCTGCAAAGCGCTTTCCGGGATGGCAGGGCCAGCGCCGTTCAGCTCGGTCTCCTGCCCGGCTTTGATCTTGACATTGATACGGGTCATGCCGTTTTCCAGATGCACAAAGTCGGTTTTCAGCCCCTGTGCGGCCAGACCGCGCTCCAGCCATGCGCCGGTCTCACCGGCCACAAAGCCCAGCGCCACGCTCTCGCAGCCCAGCTGCGCCAGCACGCCGGACACGTTGATGCCCTTGCCGCCCAGCACGCAGTCCTCACCTTGGGCGCGGTTCACTGCGCCCACCTCCAGCGGTGCGTCCAGGCGCACAACGTAGTCGATGGCCGGGTTAAAGGTAACGGTGTAGATCATACTTCTGCCTCCTTTACAAAGGTATGCTGCTTATATTTCGGGTTCGGGCAGCGGTTGGTCAGGATGGCACCGCTGTGCAGATCCGTGATGACCGCCGGGTAAATTTTTGCAAACTTGGCATCGTCCACAAGGAACCAGCTTTCCCTTGCGCGGTGGACGGCTGCGGCCTTTACGGCTGCTTCCTCGGGGTCCGGAGTGGTAAAGCCCGCTTCCAGCGCCACGCCGTTGGCACCCATGAATGCTTTGGTAAAGTTATATTGCTGGATGCTGCTGACTGCCGGTGCGCCTACGATGGCTTCGGTCTGGGGGCGCAGCAGCCCGCCGGGCAGATACACCCGGCAGCCCTTTTGCGCCAGCATCCGGGCGTGCGCCACACCGTTGGTCACATAAGTCGCTTTGAGCGCCGCACCCGTCAGCGCCCGCACCAGCTCCAGCGTGGTGGTGCCTGCATCAATGAACACAAAATCCTCTGCGGTGATGAGCGCTGCGGCGGCTGCGGCAATGCTGCGCTTTTCTGCCACAGCCAGCGTCTCTTTTGCTTCCATGGTGGGCTCGTCTGCCAGAAAGCGGCTGTCCGGCAGGGTGGCCCCCCCGTGCACCTTGGTCAGCCTGCCCTGCCGGTCCAGCTCGGTCAGGTCACGCCGGATGGTGGATTCGCTGGTGTGCAGCGCCTCGCACAGCTGCTGCACCGTCACGGTGCGCTGCTCGTTCAGCTGTTCTAGGATCAGTGCAAAACGTTCCTCTGCCAGCATGGTGTCTTTTCCCTTCTTTCCTTCCCACACCTGACCGTTTCTGCACGGTCTTGGCGTGTTTTGGTTGTTTGCATCTTTATTATAGCAAAAATCTTGTCAAAATCAATCAAATTCAGTCATTTTCGTTCACAAAAAATATCCTCTATTTTTGTGCACTGTTGCCAATATGTGGGATACAAGAGTGTTTTTCCACCAAAAAAGACCACCGCACTTGTGTATGCGGTGGTCTTTTTTGCGTTTATATGACCGGTTGTGACCGGTTTTGGTGCTCAGGCTGGTTTCAATCAGGCATCCGAACGAGAGTAGGCGTTCTTCATCTGGCTGCTCAGCTCAAACAGCACCTTGTCCAGCGTGTCAGCAGCCTTCTCCTGCAGCATGGCGGCGATGGCAGTGTTGGCTTCCTCCCGCAGGTCGGCGCGGCTTGCGGCGTCCGGCTCGGCGGCAAGCTTTGCATCGTACTGGTTCACCAGTGCGCGGCCGGCGGAGAGCACGGCCTCCTCGTAGCGCTCAAGATGGAACAGGGACTTGTTATAGGAAGCATCTGCCATGGCGGCGATGAGGCGGCTGGTCCAGTAGAAGTTATCGGTGGACACGGTGCCGGTGGTGTTTGCCAGATACTCCGGGGTACGCTCCACGTTGGCGTAGAAGGGCACCATGGTGTTGAAGGCATTAGAAGCATAGGCCACCCACTCCACAGCGCGGGATTCCTCCGGCTGGTCGGGACGCATCTGCAGCAGCGCCATAAAGTCGTTGCGGTTGATACCGATGGAGCGGTACGCGCCCTTTGCGGACTTGTCGCCGTAGCTCAGGTAGGGGTCGTAGGGGGTGCCCTGATAGTGGCTGGACAGCATATACTTGATATCCTCCGGGGTCACCTTGCGCTCCGGCACCATGCACCACGGCAGGTCATCGGACATGGGGGTGTAGTCGGCGTCGCCACCCTCCCACACCCATGTGCGGGGGTTGAGGTAGCGCAGCATATACCATGCGCGGGGGGTGTTGTAAACGTGGTCGGCGTCATCGTGGCTGCCAAAGGCGTCCCGGGGGTTCAGCGCGCCGTCCAAAGAGAGGTCGAGGTGGTTCTTTGCAATAAATTCACGCAGATCGGCAGAGCAGAGGTAGTTTTCCTGTGCGCCGAAGGCATCTTCCAGATCAAAAGTATCGATGCCCAGCTGGTTGGGCATGACCACATACACATCGTCCGGCACGCGGCGGGCGATCCAGTGGTGACCGCCGATGGTCTCCAGCCACCAGATCTCGTTCACGTCCTGAAAGGCGATGCCGTTCATCTCGTAAGTACCGTACTGCTCCAGCAGGCTGCCCAGACGCAGCACGCCCTCACGGGCAGAGTGGATATAGGGCAGCACCAGATAGACGATATCCTCCTCGCCGATGCCGCCGGGCACCTCGGGCTTTTCGCCCTTGGCGGGCTGGTACTCCACCAGCGGGTCTGCGCCCAGTACGCGGGGATTGGAGGTGATGGTCTCGGTAGCGGTCATGCCCACGTTAGCGGCGTTGACGCCAGAAGCTGCCCAGATGCCCTTGCCCTCCACGGCGTTGGGCATGGCGGTAAACCGCAGCGCGCCCTCCGGCAGAGGGATCTCCACATGGGAGAGGACGCTGCGGTAGGTCTTGGGCAGATCCTCCGGGTGGATCACGGTGAATTTTTTAGCGGTGAAATGGCCGGAGCCGGAGTCATCGTTGCGGGCGATCATGGTAGAGCCATCGTACGATGCTGCCTTGCCGACCAGAATGGTAGTGCAAGCCATAGGTTTTCCCTCCATATTCTATAATGTGACTCTATTGTAGAACTTTTTCAGCAGAATTGCAACCGGGAAACAAAAACCGCCGCGCTGCGTACCACGGCAGAGCGGCGGGAGATGGAATGCTTTTTTCAGGCTGTTACTGGGCTGCCCAGTAGAAGTCCTCGCCGGGCAGCATGCCGCCCACGGCGGCAGGGTCGGCATTGTAGAGCACCTGCAGGTAACCGGAGACGTCGGCCTTCAGTTCCTCGCCGGTCAGGCAGACGATGTTGCAATTGGGCAACGCTTTTTTGGCAATGGCGGCTTTTGCCACCACCCCCTGCTCCTCGCACAGGGCGGCGGTGCCGTCCAGATCGGTGTTGGCGGCGTTCACGCTCTGGGCGTAGTCTGCCAGAAAGGCGGCTACCACGTCCGGGTGCTCCTCGGCGTAGGCCTTGCGCACCACGGTCACACCGGTGATCAGCTGGGTGTCTGCCACCTTGTCCCACTCGGCGGTCAGGTCAAGGGCTACCCGCAGGGTGTCGTCCTTCAGCCCGGCAGCAGTCACATAGGGCTGGGGCAGCACGGCAATGGCGTCCTGCATGCTGGCCATCTGGGCGGTCACCTCGGTGGCCTCGCTGTAATACTGGATGTCCACATCCTTGTCCGGGTCAATGCCGTTGGCGGTAAGCAGATAGCGCAGCACATACTCCGGGGTAGTGCCCTTGCCGGTGGACAAGATGGTGCGGCCCTTGAGGTCAGCCATGCTGTGGACGGTATCGCCCTGCTCCACCACATACAAAACGCCCAAGGTGTTCACTGCCACAGCCTGAATGCCGCCGTTCGTTTTCTGGTACAGGGTCGCCGCCAGATTAGCCGGGATGGCGGCCATGTCCAGCTCGCCCTTGATGAGCAGCGGCACGATCTCATCCGCAGCGCCGTAAAGCTGCAAATCATAGTCCATGGCAGCGGTGCCGGCCTGCTCCATCGAGAGCAGGTTGACAAGTCCCATGGTGGTGGGGCCCTTCAGGCCCGCGATGCGCAGCGGCTCGGTAGCGGACAGCGGCGCTGCGGACTCTTCCTCAGAAGCAGCCGCAGAGGAAGCAGTCTCGGATACCGCCGTGCTAGAAGCGGCAGAGCTTGCGCTGCCGCCGCAGGCTGCAAGGCTCAGTGCAAGGCTGAACGCCAGCAGTAAGGACAGGATCTTTTTCATGATATACTCCTTTTCACACCCGGCACGCCCCGGTACGGGAAGCGGAAACCGGTCTTTTTTTGAAAAATTTTGCAAAATCATTTGCTTTGCGCGTTCCAGTTTACTATAATAGGGGTAAAAATACCGTTGCGTGTGCAACGCAATTGCAGGAGGCTGCGGAGAACGCTATTTTCTCTGCGGAGTTGCGATGAATAATTATCTGCCGCTGTTACAAACCACCACGCTGTTCACGGGTCTTTCCGCTGCGGAGCTCAGCACGCTGCTGTCCCGGCTTGGGGCAAGCGTGCGCAGCTACGGCAAGGGCGAAGCCCTTGTGCTGGCGGGGGAGCCCAGCCGCCGGGTAGGCATTGTGCTGTCCGGCGAGCTGGATGCCTACCGTCCGGCACCGGGCGGGGCACGCATCCCCATTGCCCGGGTAGAGCCGGGCGGTGTGTTCGGGGACGTGCTGGGAGGCTCCAGCCTGTCCAGCCCGGTCACCGTGCTGGCTGCTGCCCCCTGCGAGGTGCTGCTGCTGCCCTACGAGCGGCTGCTGCTCTCGGACGGCAGCCCCGCCCACCAGCGGGTGGTGCAGAACCTTGTGCGCACCATCAGCGATAAATATTTTTCCCTCTCCCGCCGCATCGACCTGCTGGTGATGAAGAGCCTGCGCGCCAAGGTAGCGGCGTATCTGCTCAGCGAGGCTGCCCGCGCCCACAGCCTGACCTTCAGCATCCCCTTCTCCCGCATCCAGCTGTCGGATTACCTCAACTGCGACCGCAGCGCCCTTTCCCGGGAGCTGAGCACCATGCAGAAGGAAGGGCTCATCGACACCTACCGCAGCAGTTTCAAACTGCTGGCGCCGGACGCCTTGCAGCAGATGGTGCAGTAGCCTTTTGCCAACTATCTTATATTTAAGGAGCAATCAAGCAATGTCCAAGCCTGTTCTTTGGATCGTGATCCCCTGCTACAACGAGGAGCAGGTGCTGCCCATTACAGCACCCATGTTTCTGGAAAAGATCCACAGTCTGACCGCACAGGGGCTGGTCAGCGATAAAAGCCGGGTGCTCTTTGTCAACGATGGCTCCCGCGACAAAACGTGGGAGCTGATCCAAGGCTTTGCCGCACAGGACGAGCACTATATCGGCATTTCCCAAAGCCGCAACCGCGGCCACCAGAACGCCGTGCTGGCGGGGCTGATGGAGGCACTGCACAGCGACAGCTGCGACATTACCATCTCCATCGACTGCGATGGTCAGGATGATATCAACGCCATGGATGAGATGGTGAAAAAGTATCTGGCAGGTGCCGAGGTGGTGTACGGCGTGCGCAGCCGCCGGGACACCGACACCTTCTTCAAGCGGTTTACCGCCGAGGGCTTTTATCATGTGATGAACGCTTTGGGCGCGGATATCGTGTTCAACCACGCAGACTACCGCCTGATCAGCACCCGCGTGCTGGAAAGCTTTGCGGATTACAAGGAGGTCAACATCTTTTTGCGGGGCATGGTGCCGCTGGTGGGCTTTGCCCACGATGTGGTCACCTACGAGCGCCACGAGCGTCTGGCCGGTGAGAGCCACTACCCCCTGAGCAAGATGCTGGCGCTGGCTTTTGACGGCATTACCAGCCTTTCCAACAAGCCCATCCGCATCATTACCGGGGCGGGTATCGCGGTAAGCCTTGTCAGCTTTATCGGGGTCATCTGGGCCATCGTATGCGCCGCCATGGGCAGCAGTGTGGCTGGCTGGGCTTCCACCGTCTGCATCGTCTGCTTTATGGGCGGTGTGCAGCTGGTGTGTCTGGGTGTGATCGGCGAGTATATCGGCAAGATCTATATGGAAACGAAAGCCCGCCCGCGCTATATCATCTCGGAGCGCACATGGGCTCCCTACGAAAGGAAATATCACGGATGAGCAAGCAAAGCTGGAAGGGCAGCACCCTTCTGAACCCGGAACCGCCGGTACTGGTATCCTGCGGCGGGCTGGACAAACCCAACCTTATCACCATCGGCTGGACAGGCACCATCTGCACCCAGCCCAGCATGGTATCCATCAGCGTGCGCCCGGAGCGGTACAGCCATCAGCTGCTGTGCGAGAGCGGGCAGTTCGCTATCAATCTGCCCACCGAAAAGCTGGTGCGCGCCATCGACTGGTGCGGCGTGAAGAGCGGGCGCGACATGGACAAGTTTGCCGCCTGCGGCCTGCACGCCGCCCCCGGCAGCGTGCTGACCGACTGCCCGGTGCTGGAGGAAAGCCCGGTCAACCTGGAGTGCCGCATCACCCAGCGCATCCCGCTGGGCAGCCACGACCTGTTTTTAGCCGAGGTGGTGGCCTGCGATGTGGACGAGAGCCTGCTGGACGAAAAAGGCAAGCTTTGTCTGGATAAGGCAAACCTCATCGTGTACAGCCACGGGGAGTACTTGGCGCTCGGCAAAAAGCTGGGCACTTTTGGTTACAGCGTGCGCAAGAAAAAGCCCGCAAAGCGTAAGAAATAACAAAAAGGCGATGCCCTGCGGCATCGCCTTTTTGTTATTTACTTCTCGTGTTTTACCCGCTGGATCTCTCCCAAGTCGTAGGGGGTGTTCTGGTAGACGTAATAGTTCAGCCAGTTTTCATACAGCAGGTGGGCGTGGGCGCGCCAGCGGAACAGCGGCTGCTTTGCGGGGTCGTCATCCGGGTAGTAGTTGGCGGGCACATGGATGGGCAGCCCCTTGGCTACATCCCGCTTATACTCGGCATCCAGCGTATATTTATCGTACTCCGGGTGACCGGTGACAAAGATCTGCCGCCCGTTCTCGGTGCTCATCAGGAAGGGCCCGGCGGCGTCGCTCTCGGCCAGAATGCGCAGGGCGGTGCAGTTGTCCACATCCTCCCGGCAGATGCCGGTATGGCGGCTGTGGGGGGCGTAGAACACCTCATCAAAGCCGCGCACCAGCGGGTTTGCCGGACGGGTGACCCGGTGCTCGAACACGCCGAACATCTTTTCCGGCAGCAGCTGCTTGCGCACGCCGTAGTGGTAGTACAGCCCGGCCTGTGCGCCCCAGCAGACATGGAGGGTGGAATAGACGTTCGTTTCGCTGAAGTCCATGATCTCGCACAGCTCATTCCAGTAGTCCACCTGCTCAAAATCCATGGTCTCCACCGGCGCGCCGGTGATGATCATGCCGTCGTAGCGGTTGTTCTTCACCTCGTCAAAGGTCTTGTAAAAGGCCTCAAGGTGGGCAGCCGACACATGGGTGGCAGAGTGGCTGGCAGTCTGCAGCAGGGTCATGTGCACCTGCAGCGGAGTGTTTGCCAGCAGCCGGGCAATTTGGGTCTCGGTGGCGATCTTGGTGGGCATCAGGTTCAGGATCAGAATTTCCAGCGGACGGATATGCTGCGCCAGCGCCCGCTCCCGGTGCATGACAAAGACGTTTTCCTCATATAGGGCATCAAAGGCGGGTAAGGTCTTGGGGATGATCAGCGGCATAGGATGGTTGCTCCTTTGCTAGACGATTCAAAAATGGCTCCGCGTTCGCTTTGCCATCTTCAGAGGAATCATTATTTTTGATTTCACCTTTGTCGCGGCCTATTGGCCGCGACAAAGGTATTTTCACGGGAGAGGATCATACCTTATCCAGTGCCTGCGCGATATCGGCGATGAGATCCTCGGCAGACTCCAGACCGCAGCTCATGCGCACCAGCTCAGCGGGCACACCGGCGGCAGCCAGCTGCTCGTCGTTCATCTGGCGATGGGTGCTGGAAGCGGGGTTCAGGCAGCAGGTGCGGGCATCCGCCACATGGGTCTCGATGGCGGCAAGCTTCAGCTCCTTCATAAAGGTGCTGGCGGCCTGACGTCCACCTGCCAGACCAAAGCTCACGACGCCGCAGCTGCCGTTTGGCAGGTACTTCTGCGCCAGTGCGTGGTAAGGGCTGCTTTCCAGCCCGCAGTAGTTCACATAGGCCACCTTGGGGTGGTTCTCCAAAAACTGTGCCACCGCCATGCCGTTGGCGCAGTGGCGCTGCATCCGAACGTGCAGGCTTTCCAGACCAAGGTTCAGCATATAAGCGTTCATGGGAGACTGCATGGAGCCGAAGTCCCGCATGAGCTGCGCAGTAGCCTTGGTGATGAAAGCTCCCTCCTTGCCGAAACGCTCGGCGTAGGTGATGCCGTGGTAGCTGTCGTCCGGGGTGCACAGACCCGGGAACTTCTCGGCGTGCGCCATCCAGTCAAACTTACCGCCGTCCACGATGGCACCGCCCAGCACTGCGCCGTGACCGTCCATGTACTTGGTGGTGGAGTGGGTCACGATGTCCGCGCCCCACTCAAAGGGGCGGCAGTTGACCGGCGTGGGGAAGGTGTTGTCCACCATCAGCGGCACACCGTGGGCGTGAGCGGCCTTGGCAAACTTTTCAATATCCAGCACGGTCAGGGCGGGGTTTGCGATGGTCTCGCCGAACACTACCTTGGTGTTGGGCCGGAAGGCGGCGTTCAGCTCCTCCTCGGTACACAGAGGGTCTACGAAGGTGGCAGTGATGCCCATCTTTGCCATGGTGACCGAGATGAGGTTGAAGGTGCCGCCGTAGATGGTGCTGGAGGCCACGATGTGGTCCCCTGCCTCGCAGATATTGAACAGGGCAAAGAAGTTTGCGGCCTGTCCGCTGGAGGTAAGCATAGCGGCAGTGCCGCCTTCCAGCTCGCAGATCTTTTTGGCTACCATGTCACAGGTGGGGTTCTGCAGGCGGGAATAGAAATAGCCGTCTGCCTCCAGATCGAACAGCTTGCCCATGTCCTCGCTGGTAGCATACTTGAAGGTGGTGGACTGGATGATGGGGATCTGACGGGGTTCGCCGTTGCCGGGGGTGTAGCCGCCCTGCACACAGATGGTATCACGGTTCATACAACATACTCCTTTGCTGGTTTTTTGGTCGGGAAGGACGATTCCCCGCAGGAGGGGCTGCCTCCGGCGGGGAATCGAAAAAACAAAGCTTCTTATTTCCGCAGGCGCTTATCGCTCTTGGTTGCCCACAAAGTGCCCACAGACTGGAACGCCTGCACCATCAGCACCAGCAGCACCACACAGACGATCATGATGTTGGTCTGGTAGCGGTAATAGCCGTAGGAAAGGGCGATCTTGCCCAGACCGCCGCCGCCGATGACGCCGGACATGGCGGAGTAGCCCAGAATAGTGGTCAGTGCGGTGGTCATGCTGGAGATCAGGCCGGGCAGGCACTCCGGGATCATGACCTTGGTGATGATCTGGAAAGGGGTAGCACCCATGCTCTGGGCAGCTTCCACCACGCCCTCGTCCAGCTCCCGCAGGCTGGTCTCCACCAGACGTGCCACAAAGGGGAAGGCGGCGACCACCAGCGGAACGATGGTAGCCTTGGTGCCCACCGTAGTGCCCACGATGGCGCGGGTAAGCGGGAACACACAGATCATCAAAATCAGGAAGGGCACGCTGCGCAGGATGTTGATGACGATATTGATCAGGTGCATCAGCCAGCCGGGCAGGGGCAGGATGCCGTCCTTGTCACCGGCTACCAGCAGCACACCCAGCGGCAGACCCAGCACCAGCGCAAAGGCGGTGGAGAGCACCGTTACATAAAAGGTCTCCCAGATGGCAAAACCGTAATCTGCGATATTCATATACCGGTCACCTCCTCTACCGTTACGCCGGACTGGCTGCGCATATACTCCATAGCCTGCTGTGCGACCGCAAGCTCTGCGGGCAGCTTGAGCAGCATGGAGCCGTAGCACTGGCCGCTCAGATCGCGGGTATCGGCGCTGAGCACCGACACCAGAATGCCTTTTTCGGCGGCAAGGCTTGCCACCAGCGGCTTTGCGGTGGAGGAACCGTTAAAGGTAACGCGCACCACATGGTCATCCGGCGCAAAGCAGGAAAGATCCCGCGCTGCGCTGCCGCCGTTGGGGGCAACCAGACGCTTGGCAGCCGCCGTTTTGGGGTTTGCAAAAATTTCCTGTACCGAGCCCTGTTCCACGACCACACCGCCGTCCAGAATGGCCACGCTGTCGCAGATCTCCTCCACCACGCTCATCTGGTGGGTAATGACCACCACGGTGATGCCCAGCTTGCGGTTGATATCCTTGATCAGAGTCAGGATGGAGTGGGTGGTGTTGGGGTCCAGCGCACTGGTGGCCTCGTCGCACAGCAGCACCTTGGGGTTGGTTGCCAGTGCACGGGCAATGGCGATGCGCTGCTTCTGACCGCCGGACAGCTGTGCCGGGTAGGCGTTGGCCTTATCCGGCAGACCCACCATCTCCAGCAGCTCCATGGCACGCTTTTCGGCCTCGGCCTTCTTTACGCCTGCCAGCTCCATAGGGAAGCAGATGTTCTTCAGGCAGGTGCGCTGCATGAGCAGGTTGAACTGCTGGAAGATCATGGTGATTTCCCGGCGGCGCTTGCGCAACGAGGCGGGAGATAACGTCTCCATCGCCACGCCGTCGATCACCACACTGCCGCCGGTGGGGCGCTCCAGCAGGTTGATGCAGCGCACCAGCGTGGATTTGCCCGCACCGGACATACCGATGATACCATAGATGGAGCCATCGGGAATGGTGAGGTTGATGTTCTGCAGCGCTTTCACCGCGCCATCCTTCATCTGGAAGGTCTTGGAAAGGTACTTGAGTTCGATCACAGAAATTGCTCCTTTAGATTATCCCTCGATGGGTGCCAGACTGTCCTGCTTGCCGCCGTAGATGCCCATGGGCTCGACGTGAATACCGGCAACAGATACCAGATGGGTACCCTTTTCGGCGTTGAAGTTGTCCAGATACGGCTGATGCTGGAAGTAGTTGGTGTCTACCTGACCGTCCTCAACGATCTGGTTGGGGATCACATAGTCGTCGTACTCCTGGATATCCAGCGTGATGCCCTTGGCGGCAAGGATCTCCTTGCAGATCTCCAGCACCTCGCAGTGGGGGGCGGGAGTAGCGGCGCAGCTGACGGTCTGACCGTTCAGGGCATCGTAGTCCACGGTGGAATCATAGCCGTCGGTGGGGTTCTCCACAACGGACACCACAGCGCCCTTGTAGGTCTCGTCCATGAAGTCCTTCACCTTCTGGCTCTGCAGGGCAGCGGCCAGAGCCTTGATCTTGGGCTCCTCCTGATTGCCATCCTTGCAGACCAGAATGTTGACGTAAGCAGAAGAGCCGTCCTCCATGGCCAGTGCATCGGTCATGGGGTCCAGACCGGCAGAGATGGCGTAGTTGGAGTTGATGACGGCGTAGTCCTCGTCCTGCAGGACGTTGGGCACCTGAGCGGCCTCCACCTCGTCCACGGTGACGTTCAGGGGGTTCTCCTCAATGTCGTTCTTGGTGGCGGTCAGGCCGGCATCTGCCTTCAGCTTGAAGAAGCCGTTCTTCTCCAGCAGGGTCAGGGCACGAGCCTCGTTGGTGGTATCGTTGGGCACAGCCACCTTGATCTTATCCAGCTTAGCTGCAGCAGAGGATGCCACGCTGCCGGATGCAGCAGCGGAAGAAGCAGTGGAAGAAGAACCACCGCAGGCAGTCAGGGCAGCGGCTGCGGCTGCCACACCGGTAACTTTCAGAAAATCGCGACGAGTAATCATAGTTTTGTTCCCTCTCTATTTGTTTTATAATGTAGTGCAGCTCGCACGGCACCTTTCCGCGCGCGGCCTTGAACGGACGCATGAAAAAATGCCTCCGTCCTTACGAGCCTTAGGCTCTGCAAGGACGGAGGCATGAACATACTTCCGTGGTACCACCTTGGTTCACTGTAACCTTACGGATACAGCCTCGATGCTGCGGCAGCGTGTGCTGCTTACAGCCGGACGCTGTAACGGGCGCATCCCGTTGCGGGCTTAGCACTCCTGCGCCTCGTCCGCACGGCTCCGAGACCATTTTCAGCTTCCTGTTTCCTGCCCTTTTCCACCGCCCGGGCTCTCTGGTAAGGATCAATGCGAAGGCCTACTCTTCTCTTCACAGCCATTTTTGTGATATTGACACTATAATAAACCCATTGGCGGCATTTGTCAACACCTTCAACGAAGTTTTTGGGTAGGGATATAGAAAACGCTTTTTTGTTGCGAAACAACGCAAAGCATGGTATACTTGATTTGCCGCCTTACGGCGGCGAAGGTGCTGCCTGCATGAACAGGTGGTCATGCATCCCTTACCCGTACACTGTTTCATCTGATCAAAATGAAACGAGGTCTGCGGGAAGGAAACTTTTTTGCAATCCCCCCTCCCCAAAGACCTCAGAAGGGAGGGAAACTCTATGGATCTGACACAACTGCTCGCGCTGCTGATGTTCATCCTCGGTCTGCTGACGCTGATCGTGGAGGTCATCCGGCTGACCTTTGAGGTAACGACTTTTTATCAGAAACAGGAGAACAAAAGCAAAAAAGATTGACCGCCCCAGCTACCAACCTGAACGGTCAATCTTTTTGACATACGGGTAAGGATGCTGACCATTGCGGGCAGCGCCTTCTCTATGTATAGTATAGCCCGGTTTTCACGCATTGTCAAGAAAAATGCTTCGGCTTACAATATATTACACCATTCTTTTTTGCAAGGAGAGCAGGCAATGAACAGCAGAGACTCTTTTCCCGATGAAGAGCTGCGCCGCCGCATCATGGATTTTATCATGGCCGCAGGGCAGACCCTGTTGGAAAACGGCGCGGAGGTGTTCCGGGTGGAGCAGACCATGGAGATCATGGCGCGCAGCTTCCATTTGCGGGAGTTCCACGTCTATGTGCTGACCAACGGCATTTTTGCCAGCGCCGGCACTGCCGAGATCAGCGAGGTACGCAATGTGCCGGTGCGCACCACCCATCTGGGACGGGTGGCGGCGGTGAACGAGCTTTCCCGCCAGATCGCTCAGACTGGAATGCCCTTGGACGAAGCCGAGAGCCGTCTGGTGCTGGCGCGGCAGCTGCCCTTCCCCAAAGATCATGTGCAGCTGCTGTCCGGGCTGTGCGGGGCGTTCTGCTTTGCCATGATGTTCGGCGGCAACCTGCGCAGTGCGCTGGCAGCTGCCGGGGCGGGGCTGGTGGCCAGCTGGTATCTGCTGTGGTGCGGGCGGCATGAGGTGCCCGGCGGCTTTCAGAAGATCAGCACCGCCGCACTGATCACACTGGTGTGCATCCTGCTGTGCAATCTGCTGCGCACCTCTGCCAGCCACGCTATCATCGGCGCGTTGATGATCCTGACCCCGGGCATCGCCTTTACCATGGGCATCCGGGACTTTGTGCAGGGCGACTACCTTTCCGGCACCATCCGCATGATCGATGCCTTGCTCATTGCCGCCAGCATTGCCATAGGCGCCGGCCTTGTGCTGCGGCTGTACACGATACTTACGGGGGTGGTCGTGGTATGATGTCCCTTACTGCTGCACAGCTCAGCGAGCTGACGGCACAGTTTTTTCTGGCCGGGCTGGGCACGCTGAGCTTTGCCATCCTGTTTGCGTGCCCCCGCCGCTGCCTGCCCTACTGCGCACTGGTGGGCGCTGTGGGCTGGCTGTGGTACGAACTGCTGACCCTGCTGGGCGCAGACGCCGCCACGGCCTCCCTGCTGTCGGTCATTCCGCTTACCATCCTTACCCGCGTGTTTGCCATTACCCAAAAAACGCCGGTCACGGTGTTTTTGCTGACCGGCATTTTCCCGCTTGTGCCGGGCGCGGGCATCTACTACACCGCCTACTATTTCATCCAGAATGAAAACGCCCTTGCCCTTGCCAAGGGCATCAGCACCTTTAAAATTGCCGTGGCGCTGGCCATCGGCATCAGTCTGGTGCTGTGCGTGCCGCTGCCGAAAAAGCGGAAATAACCTGTTGTTTTCCAATCTATTTATAAATAAGGAGTGATCTCTATGAATGCAATGGAACTTCTGACTACCCGCCGCACCTACCGCCGGTTTGCGCAAAAGGCCGTGCCGCAGGACGTGGTAGACGATATCGTACAGGCTGTGCGGCTGTCCTCCTGCGGGGCAAACCGGCAGGCGGTGCGTCTGGTGCTGGTGCAAAGCCCGGAGATGGTCGCCAAGGTGCAGCCGCTGGTCAAGTGGGCTGGCTACCTGCCGCCGGAGCAGGGCACACCCAAGGCGGACGAGCTGCCCACCTTTTATGCAGCGGTGGTGCAGGATACCGCCATTCCCGGCGACCTTGCCACCGACACCGGCATTGCGCTGGCCAACATGACCCTTGCCGCATGGGACAAGGGCGTGGGCAGCTGCATCATGGGCGCGATCAATAAGCCCGCCCTGACCGCGCTGCTTGGCATCGAGGAGCCGCAGAAGCTGGCGTTTATGGTGGCCTTTGGCTACCCCACCCACAAAGCCGGCATCGTCCCCATGACCGAGCAGACCGGCGTAAAGTACTATCTGGACGAAAACCGCGACTACTGCGTGCCCAAGCGCAGCGCGGAGGAGCTCGCAAGAAGCCTGTAAGCGCCGCAGTGCAAGTTCGCCCTCTCAGGCTGAACTCCCCCAGTCATCGCTACGCGATGCCAGCCCCCTCTGAGATGGGGCCTTTGGCATCGCGGCAAAGTTACCGGCTCAAGTGCAAAGTGTCCGGGTGCGCCAGAGGCTCCCTCCCCGAGGGAGCTGGCAAAGCCGTCAGGCTTTGACTGAGGGAGTTAAGGCGCGCCCTCTCAGGCGCTCCCGCGCCAGCTCTCCCAAAGGGAGAGCCAAGGTCTAAGGCTTGTTGCTAAAGTATTAGGTGCAATGAGGAAGTTCTCGGCAGTGCTCTTGCCTCTCCCTTTGGGAGAGGTGGATGCGAACGTAGTGAGCAGACGGAGAGGGCGCACGCCGTTGACCTCGACACTAAAGGATTAGGTATAATGAGGAGGTTTTCGGCAGTGCTCTTGGCTCTCCCTTTGGGAGAGCTGTCACCGCAGGTGACTGAGAGGGCGCAGGACAGCAAGGGCTGAGGGATTTATACTGCATATATTCACATATTTTCTCCGCTATTGCATAAATGTTTGCAAAATCGTTTCAATTTCACGGATTATTATGCACAAGTATTGACTTTTCGTTTTGTACAAACTATACTAAGTGCGTTCCCCGAAAGCGCGATGAATCGCATCCCATCGGGGCAAAGCAAACTATATTGCATAGATTGAGGAGTGTTTGAATATGAAAAAGATCTCTCGCCGCAGCTTCATGGCTGCCGCTGCCGTTTCCGTTGCTGCTCTGGCTCTGACCGCCTGCGGCGGTTCTGCAAGCTCTGCTGCTTCTTCTGTGGCAAGCTCTGCCGCTTCCTCCGAGGCTGTTTCTTCTGCCGCTGCTGCTGAGCTGACCACCGTGGAGGCCGGCAAGCTGACCATGGCTACCAACGCCGCCTTCCCTCCGTACGAGATGACCACCGATGCCGGTGAGTTCGAGGGCATCGACGTGGACACCGCCAAGGCTATTGCTGAGAAGCTGGGTCTGGAGCTGCAGATCGACGACATGGACTTTGACGCCGCACTGCTCAGCGTGCAGCAGGGCAAGGCCGACATCGTGATGGCAGGCGTTACCGTGACCGATGAGCGCAAGGCTGTGATGGACTTCTCCGACAGCTACGCCACCGGCATCCAGTCCATCATCGTGCCCAACGATTCCGAGATTGCTTCTCCCGACGATCTGGCCGGTAAGAAGATCGGCACCCAGCGCGGCACCACCGGCTATATCTACTGCTCCGATGATTTCGGCGATGAGAATGTGGTCGCTTACGACAATGGTCTGACCGCTGTGCAGGCACTGAACAATGGTCAGGTGGACGCTGTGGTCATCGACAACGCTCCCGCCAAGGAGTTCGTTGCTGCCAACCCCGGTCTGAAGGTGCTGGACACCAGCTACGCCGAGGAGGATTACGCCATCGGCATGGCAAAGGGCTCTGCTCTGGAGGACGCTGTCAACAAGGCTCTGGAGGAGCTGAAGGCTGACGGCACCCTGCAGTCCATCGTGGACAAGTACATCAACGCCAACTAAGCCGCGTGCCCTGTACCATTCCCGTACCCAAGGAGGCGCCCCGCTCCGGGGCACCTCTTTTTTTAGAAAAAAGTGGTTACAATTTATTGACAAACAGAAAGTGAGGATGTGAATGGCTGCGCAATACGAACTGCTCAAAGAGCTGCTGAACAGCGGCACAAAGCTGAGCTTTGGACAGGATTTCTTCTTCAAGTTTTATCAGGCCTTTATCCTGAAGGACCGCTGGATGCAGTACATCAGCGGCGTGGGCACTACCCTGCTGGTCACCGCACTGGCGCTGGCGCTGGGCGTGGTGCTGGGCAGTGTGGTGGCGCTGGTGCGCGTGACCCACGACCAGCAGCGCCCCGGCCACAAAAACGCGGTGCTGGGCTTTTTTAACGCGGTGTGTCAGCTGTACACCACCATCATCCGCGGCACGCCCATGATGGTGCAGCTGCTGATCATGAGCATGGTCATTTTTGCCAACAGCCGCAACTTTACCATGGTGGGTGCGCTGACCCTGGGCATCAACTCCGGCGCGTATGTATCCGAGATCATCCGCGGCGGCCTGATGGCCGTGGACCCCGGCCAGATGGAGGCCGGGCGCAGCCTCGGCCTGAACTACATGACCACCATGGTGGTCATCATCATCCCACAGGCCATCCGTGCGGTGCTGCCTGCACTGGGCAACGAGTTCATCATTCTGCTCAAGGATACCTCCCTGATCACCACCATCGGCGGCAAGGAGCTGCTGTATGCCGCACAGGGCATTATGAACCGCACCTACGAAGCCATGTTCCCCCTGCTGGGCGTTGCACTGATCTACCTGATCCTTGTTATGCTGTTTACATGGCTGCTGGGCAAGTTTGAGAGGAGGCTGGCACAAAGTGACCGATAAGATTTTGGAAGTACGCGGCCTGACCAAGACCTACGGCGGCGTAAAGAAGCGCGGCGCAAAAAAGGCCGACCCCACGCTGGACGTGCTGAAGGGCATCGACCTTGACATCTACCGCGGCGACGTGGTTTGCCTGATCGGCCCTTCCGGCTGCGGCAAGTCCACCTTTCTGCGCTGCCTGAACCGGCTGGAGACCCCTTCCTCCGGCTCTATCAAGTTTGAGGGCGTCGAGGTGGACGAAGCACACATTGACGCCGTGCGTCAGAAGATGGGCATGGTGTTCCAGCACTTCAACCTGTTCCCCCACCTGACCGTGAAAAAGAACCTTGAGCTGGCACCCAGCCTGCTGAAGCTGAAGGACAAGGAAGCCATCTCTGCCCGCGCAGACGAGCTGCTGGCCCGCGTAGGTCTGGCCGACAAGGCCAACGCCTACCCCAAGAGCCTGTCCGGCGGTCAGCAGCAGCGCATCGCCATTGCCCGTGCACTGGCCATGGATCCGGACGTGATCCTGTTTGACGAGCCCACCAGCGCCCTTGACCCCGAGATGGTAGGCGAGGTGCTGGAGCTGATGAAGGAGCTGGCACACACCGGCATCACCATGCTGGTGGTCACCCACGAAATGGGCTTTGCCCGCGAGGTGTCCAACCGGGTCATCTTCATCGATGACGGCAAAATTCAGGAGGACGAGCCGCCGCAGGAGCTGTTCACCAACCCCAAGCATCCCCGCCTGAAAGCCTTCCTCTCCAAGATGCTGTAATAATATAAAAAATTCAAGCCCGGAAGGTCGGTAGACCTTCCGGGCTTGTTTCATTAAAAATAGCGCTGCGGCTCAAAGCTCTGCCAGAATGGCATCGCCCATGGCGGTGCAGCCAAGGCAGGTGCAGCCATCGCTCATGTTGTCGGCGGTGCGCAGACCCTTGTCCAGTACACGGCTCACGGCGTTCTCAATGGCATCGGCTTCCTCTGCCATGCCAAAGGAGTACCGCAGCATCATGGCGGCAGACAGGATGCAGGCGGTGGGGTTTACGATGTCCTTGCCTGCAATGTCCGGGGCGGAGCCGTGGATGGGCTCGTACAGGCCGCAGGTGCCATCGCCAAGGCTGGAGGACGGGATCATACCGATGGAACCGGTGATCATGGAAGCCTCGTCCGACAGGATATCGCCGAACATATTCTCGGTGACGATCACGTCAAACTGCGCGGGGTTCTTCACGATCTGCATAGCGCAGTTGTCCACGAACATCTCGCTGTACTCCACGTCCGGGTACTCGGCCTGCAGCCGGTGCATCACGGTGCGCCACAGGCGGCTGGTATCCAGCACGTTGGCCTTATCCACGCAACACAGCTTTTTGCGGCGCTTGCGGGCTGTCTCGAAGCCGATGCGGCCAATGCGCTCGATCTCGTGCTCTGCATAGGGCATGGTGTCCACAGCCTGCTTTTCGCCGTTTTCCAGCGTGTGGGTCTCGTGATTGCCGAAGTACACGCCGCCGATCAGCTCCCGCACGATGATAAAATCAATGCCCTGTGCCACGATCTCGGGTTTCAGGGGGCTGGCAGGTGCCAGCTGCGGCCAGATCTTAGCGGGGCGGTTATTGGCGTACAGCCCCATCCCGGCGCGCAGCCGCAGCAGACCCTTTTCCGGCCGCTGTTCTCCGGGCAGCCCCTCCCACTTGGGGCCGCCCACCGCGCCCAGCAGCACGCTGTCGGCGGCAAGGCACTTGTCCAGCTCGTGCTGGGGCAGCGGGTCGCCGTATTTATCAATGGCCTCGCCGCCCATGGTGGCAGCGGTGTAGTGGAAGGTATGGCCGTACTTTTCAGCCACCTTATCCAGCACCCGGAGGGTCTGCTTTACGATCTCCGGGCTGGAGCAATCGCCCCAGATGACAGCAATATTTTTTTCCATGAGGTACTCCTTCTATGCTCCAAACACATTTTCACGGATGGAGACGGGCTTATTTCTGGATGGCCTTCATCAGGCCGCCGGCGGAGATGATGTTCTGGATAAAGGGCGGGAAGGGCTCGGCGTGGAACACCTTGCCGTTGGTCTCATCGGTGATGACGCCGGTGTCAAAGTCCACCTGAACGGTGTCCCCTGCCTCGATGGCGTCCACAGCCTCCGGGCACTCCATGATGGGCAGACCGATGTTGATGCTGTTGCGGTAGAAGATGCGGGCAAAGCTCTTTGCAATGACCACCGCGATGCCTGCAGTCTTGATGCACAGGGGTGCATGCTCACGGGAGGAGCCGCAGCCAAAGTTCCAGCCGCCCACCATGATATCGCCGGGCTGCACCCGGTTCACAAAGTCCTTGTCGATATCCTCCATGCAGTGGCTGGCAAGCTCCTTGGCATCCTGCGTGTTCAGGTGGCGTGCCGGGATGATAACGTCGGTATCCACGTTATCCGGGTATTTGAAAACAGAACCTCTTGCGTTCATGCTCATGCTCCTTTCGGGTCAGACCGTGCGCGGGTCGGTGATGTGGCCGGTCAGGGCGCTGGCGGCGGCGGTGGCAGGAGAAGCCAGATAGACCTCGCTGTCCACATGACCCATGCGTCCCACAAAGTTGCGGTTGGTGGTGGAAACGCAGCGCTCGCCCGCTGCCAGAATACCCATGTAGCCGCCCAGACAGGGGCCGCAGGTGGGGGTGGACACGATGCAGCCCGCATCAATAAAGGCAGTGGTCCAGCCACGCAGGATGCACTCCTTATAGACAGCCATGGTGGCGGGGATGATGATGCCGCGCACACCCTTGGCGATGTGCTTGCCCTTGAGGATGTTGTAGGCGGCTTCCATATCCTCCAAGCGGCCGTTGGTGCAGCTGCCGATGACCACCTGATCGATCTTGATGTCCTTGCCCTCGCTGGCAACATGGGTGTTCTCGGGCAGATGGGGGTAGCTGACGGTGGGTTCCAGTGCGCCGAGGTCGATCTCGATGGTCTTTTCGTACATAGCATCGGGGTCAGCCTCGTAGAACACCGGCGGGCGCTGGCTGCGGCCTGCAAGATAAGCCTTGGTCACCTCATCCACCGGGAAGATGCCGTTCTTGGCACCGGCTTCAATCGCCATATTGCAGATGCACAGGCGGTCGTCCATAGTAAGGCTTTCCACACCCGGGCCGGTGAACTCCATGGATTTATACAGTGCGCCATCCACACCGATCATACCGATGATGTGCAGGATCAGGTCCTTGCCGGACACCCGGGGATTGAATTTGCCGGTAAGCACGAACTTGATGGCAGAGGGCACCTTGAACCATGCCATGCCGGTGGCCATGCCTGCGGCCATATCGGTAGAGCCTACGCCGGTGGAGAAGGCACCCAGCGCACCGTAGGTGCAGGTGTGACTGTCCGCGCCGATCACGCAGTCACCGGCGGTGACGATGCCTTTTTCCGGCAGCAGGGCGTGCTCAATGCCCATCTGACCGACATCGTAGAAATTGAGGATATCGTACTTATTGGCAAACTCCCGGCACTGCTTGGACTGGGTAGCGCTCTTGATATCCTTGTTGGGTACAAAGTGATCCAGAACGATGGCGATATGATCTTTATCAAACACGTGGTCGAAACCGGCGCGTTCAAACTCGTTGATGGCCACCGGGGTGGTGATATCGTTGCCCAGCACAATGTCCAACTTTGCGTTGATGAGCTGGCCTGCCTTGACCTCCGGCAGTCCGGCGTGTGCGGCAAGGATCTTCTGCGTCAGGGTCATTCCCATGGTAGTTTTCTCCTTTTTATCGATTATTGATCGCGCTGACAAGGGCGCGGATACCGGCCACGATGATGTCGGTGTCGGTACCGGCACCCCATGTGACCGTGTTATCGCCCCAGACAAGGCCCACATAGGAGGCTGCGCGGGAGGTAGAACCCTCGTCCAGACTGTGCTCAGAGTAGTTTTCCAGATGGAAGTCCATGCCGGTGGCGCTCTGGATGGCGTTGGCTACGGCATCCAGACGGCCGTTGCCCACCGAGGTGACCACCTTGCGCTGGCCGTTCAGCTCCAGCGTGACCGTGGCGGTGATGCCGTTCACCTGTGCAAAGTGGGTCTCCACCACGTTCAGCGGCTTTGCACGGTTGAGGTAGGTGTCCTCGAAGATATGCAGCACCTCGGCGGCGCTCAGCTCCTTGTGGCTGTGGTCGGACACGCTCTTGACCTTGTAGCCCAGCGCCTCCCGCATCTTGGGGGGCAGGTTGTAGCCGTAGTTCTGCTCCAGCACAAAGCCGATGCCGCCCTTGCCGCTCTGGCTGTTGATGCGGATGACGTCGGCATCGTAGGTGCGGCCGATGTCGTGGGGTTCCACCGGGATGTAGGGGCAGGTCCAGCGGTGCTCGCCGGTCTGCTTGCGGTAAGCCATGCCCTTTGCAATGGCGTCCTGATGGCTGCCGGAGAAGGCTGCAAACACCAGCTGCCCGGCGTAGGGGGTGCGCTCGTAGATATGCATCCGGGTCACCCGCTCGTAGGTAGCGCAGATGGCGGGCATATCCGAGAAGTCCAGCTTGGGGTCTACGCCGTGGCTGTACATATTCATCGCCAGCGTTACGGCGTCCACATTGCCGGTGCGCTCGCCGTTGCCGAACAGGCAGCACTCCACGCGCTGTGCGCCCGCCAGCACTGCCAGCTCTGCGCAGGCTACGCCGGTGCCGCGGTCGTTGTGGGGGTGGGTGGAGATGATCACGCTGTCGCGGTACTTCAGGTGCTTGTCGCAATACTCGATCTGGTTGGCGTACACATGGGGCATGCTCATCTCCACAGTCACCGGCAGGTTGATGATCATGGGGCGCTCCGGGGTGGGCTGCATGATATCCAGCACGGCGTTGCACACCTCTACGGCGTAGTCCACCTCGGTGCCGGTAAAGCTTTCGGGGCTATACTCAAACAGGAAGTTGCCCTCGTACTCCTCACTGAGCTGCTTGACCAGCTTTGCGCCGTCCACGGCGATCTGCTTGATCTCTTCCTTGGACTTATGGAACACCTGCTCTCGCTGCGCCACGGAGGTGGAGTTGTAGAAGTGGATCACCGCCCGGGGTGCGCCCTTGACCGCCTCGAAGGTGCGGCGGATGATGTGGTCGCGGCACTGGGTCAGCACCTGCACGGTGACGTCGGCGGGGATCATGTCCTTTTCGATCAGGGTGCGCAGGAACTCGTACTCGGTCTCGCTGGCGGCGGGGAAGCCCACCTCGATCTCCTTGAAGCCGATCTTTACCAGCATCTGGAAGAACTCCAGCTTTTCTGCAAGGCTCATAGGCACGATCAGTGCCTGATTGCCGTCCCGCAGGTCTACGCTGCACCATGCGGGAGCTTTTTCAATATGGTCTTTTTTCACCCAGCTGTCATAACCGGCGGGTACCGGGTAGTACCCCGGTGCGTACTTGGTAGCGTCCATCATCCTGTTGTCCTCCTGATGTTGTGGTGCATAAAAATGCACCCCTTCCGTCTGCTCGTTTCACTCGCATCCACCTTCCCCAAGGGGACGGCTTTCCGCCGGAATGCGGTAAAGTTTGCGGTATTGCCCAAAGGCGCCCCCTTGGGGGAGCTGGCATCGCGTAGCGATGCCTGAAGGGGTATCCGCATACAAAAAGGCTCCCGTCTTTCAAGGCGAAAACCTTGAGAGACGAGAGCCTGTAAATTGCTTTTACAGGGCACCCGTGGTACCACTCTCCTTGCTGCACGGTCAGGTACAGCCACTTTGCACGATCGGCTAAAACGGCGAATCGCTGCCCCTGTAACGGTGGGCGTCCGTCAGAACCTACTTGTCCGTTCAGTTCTGCCGCTCAGGGGCCAGTATCCGAAGCTCTCTGCACCCGCCTTGCACCACCCGGCGGCTCTCTGCACGCAGAAGAAAGATCGTTTTATCCCCGTCAACGCATTTGCACTTTGTTGAAAGTGAGATAATTTTAGCACGCCTGCCAGAAAGTGTCAAGAAGTTTCGTTCAGGATAAAGATGAAAGCATTTCACAATACCATGGGGTAAATCATGCAAAATTGAGGTCGTTGCTCCCCTGCCCCCTCATCCGGCAAGCTCTTTGCGCACCTATAATATGGTAACTGAGCGGCTTTAGCCCTCTTTGTTAAGAAACTGCTAAGTTTTTGCAAAGTTGCCCTCGCTGCGCTGTTGCCGGGCGGCAAGGTGTGGTATACTGGACGCAGCAACCGGGTGGAAGCCCACTTTATATAGAAGGAGGAACATCCCATGAAAGAAGTCAAGCCATCCAAAAAGCCGTTGGCCATCTACTATGCCATCGTGCTGCTGGTGCTGCTGGTCATCAACCTTGTGGTCATGCCGTGGCTGGCCGAGCGTCAGGTGCAGGAGGTAGACTACGGCACCTTTATGAGCATGACCGAGCAGGAGAACATCGGCAAGGTAGATATCCAGTCCAACCAGATCATTTTTACGGATAAGGACAACAAGCAGATCTACAGAACCGGTCTGATGAACGACCCCGGCCTGACCGAGCGCCTGTACGATGCCGGTGCGCAATTCTCCAGCGAGATCGTGGAGCAGGGCTCGCCGGTGCTCAGCTTTTTGCTGTGGTTCGTGCTGCCCATCCTGCTGTTCAGCTTCATCGGCAACCAGATGAACAAAAAGCTGATGGAAAAGGCAGGCGGCGGCCCGGGTTCTATGATGTTCGGCAGCGCGGGCAAATCCAACGCAAAGGTGTATGTGCAGTCCACCCACGGCATCCGCTTTGCGGACGTTGCCGGTGAGGACGAGGCCAAGGAGAACCTGCAGGAGATCGTCAATTATCTGCATGACCCCAAGAAGTACGAGGAGATCGGTGCTTCCATGCCCAAGGGCATTCTGCTGGTAGGCCCTCCGGGCACCGGCAAGACCATGCTGGCCAAGGCCGTAGCTGGCGAATCCAACGTTCCCTTCTTCTCCATCTCCGGTTCGGAGTTCGTGGAGATGTTCGTGGGCATGGGTGCCTCCAAGGTGCGTGACCTGTTCAAACAGGCCAAGGAGAAAGCACCCTGTATCGTGTTTATCGACGAGATCGACGCCATCGGTCAGAAGCGCAACAGCGGCCAGTTTGGCGGCAACGACGAGCGCGAGCAGACTTTGAACCAGCTGCTTACCGAGATGGACGGCTTTGAGGGCAACACCGGCGTCATCATTCTGGCAGCCACCAACCGCCCGGATTCCCTCGACCCTGCCCTGACCCGTCCCGGCCGGTTCGACCGCCGTGTGCCCGTGGAGCTGCCCGATTTGAAGGGCCGCGAGGAGATTTTGAAGGTACACGCCAAAAAGGTGAAGATCGCCCCGGGTGTGGACTTCAACACCGTGGCACGCATGGCCTCCGGTGCCTCCGGCGCAGAGCTTGCCAACATTGTAAACGAAGCCGCACTGCGTGCCGTGCGGGCAGGCCGCAAGAGCGTGACCCAAGCCGACCTTGAGGAGAGCATCGAGGTGGTCATTGCCGGCTACCAGAAGAAGAACTCCATCCTGACCGACCACGAAAAGTGCATCGTAGCCTACCACGAGATCGGTCACGCCCTTGTGGCGGCCAAGCAGTCCAACTCTGCTCCTGTGCAGAAGATCACCATCATCCCCCGCACCTCCGGTGCACTGGGCTACACCATGCAGGTGGATGAGGGCAACCACTACCTGATGAACAAGGCCGAGCTGGAAAATAAGATTGCCACCCTGACCGGCGGCCGCGCCGCCGAGGAGGTGGCCTTCAACTCCATCACCACCGGCGCGTCCAATGATATCGAGCAGGCCACCAAGCTTGCCCGTGCCATGCTGACCCGCTACGGCATGAGCGATGAATTTGACATGGTGGCGCTGGAAACCGTGAACAACCAGTATCTGGGCGGCGATACCTCGCTGGCCTGCAGTGCCCAGACCCAGCGTGAGATCGATCAGAAGGTGGTAGAGCTGGTCAAGACCCAGCACGAAAAGGCCATTCGCATCCTGACCGAGAACCGCGCCAAACTGGACGAGCTGGCACAGTACCTGTACCAGAAGGAGACCATCACCGGTGAGGAGTTCATGGATATCCTCAACCGCGATGATGCTGAAAACAAACCAGAAAATCCCTGAAAATAAAAATTTTTGAATCTTTTGCAATAATCCGGCCGCCGCAGCTGAACCATGGTTTAAAAAAATTATGATGCAAAAAAACAAGGCAGTCCCTGCGGCTGCCGTTTTCAGGAGGTATTTCCTATAAAGATGCTGAACAAAAAGTTTGTCCGTACCCTGAGCTGTGCTGCTGTGGCGGTGTGTGCCGCTGCCATGCTGAGCGTGGGCGCTTTTGCCGCCGAGGTGGATTCCACCTGCGTGGAGGGCTATCTGCCCCCGCAGGAGCAGATGGTGCAGGGCGACATTGCACTGCACAGCGGTGATGTTGCCGTGGGCGAAAAAGACCCCAGCTACGCTGGCTACGGTGCCCCGGAGGGCAACCCCATTCAGGGCAACATCATGCTGATTTCCGGCGACGAGCTGGCCGACACCGCCAAGACCGAGGCACGCTACACCGTCAAGGGTCTGCTGGGCAAACAGCTGCTGTATACCGCCCGCCAGAAGGACGGCGTGCTGACGCTGGACGTCCCCGCCGAGGTGGCCACCTTCCGCACCACCATCGAGGATATGCAGGCTTTGCAGTCCAACGGTGTGAAAACGCTGGTGCTGGTGACCGAGAAGAACACCACCACCCTGAACCTCTCGCTGCTGTGCGAGGGACAGAAGTCCGGCACCCGCGTCACCCTGCGGCATCTGGGCAGCAGCGCCACCCTCTCTGTGGGTCTGCGCTGCCGCCGCGACCTGCTGATCGGCCGCTAATCGGAAAAACGGCAGTATAATTTGTGGTTCAGAAACGCCCACAGGCGTTTCTGAACCACTTTTTTTCATGATGACAAGACCCCCCGGCGGGCAGCCGGGGGTCTTGTCGCACACTTATGGAGGCTTGGACAGGAATAAAAGGAAGATCACATTCCCTTTGCGGGAAAGAGAATCGCTGCTTACTTGCCGCGGACGGCTGCGAAACCGGCTTCCAGATCGGCAAGGATGTCATCGATGTGCTCAGTGCCGATGGACAGGCGGATGGTGTTCTGGTAGATCTGCTGCTCGGCCAGCTCGGCGTCGGTCAGCTGGCTGTGGGTGGTGGAGGCCGGGTGGATGACAAGGCTCTTCACGTCTGCCACATTGGCCAGCAGAGAGAAGATTTTCAGGTTGTCGATGAAGGTAAAGGCCTCCTCGCGGCCGCCCTTGATGTTAAAGGTAAAGATGGATGCGCCGCCGTTGGGGAAGTACTTCTGGTACAGGGCGTGGTCCGGGTGGTCCGGCAGCGAGGGATGGTTCACCTTTTCCACCTGCGGGTGGTTGGCAAGGAACTCCACCACCTTTTTGGTGTTCTCCACATGACGCTCAATGCGCAGGCTCAGCGTTTCGGTGCCCTGCAGCAGCAGGAAGGCGTTGAAGGGAGAGATGGTAGCGCCGGTATCACGCAGCAGGATGGCGCGGATGTAGGTGACAAAGGCGGCAGGGCCTGCGGCGTCCGCAAAGGAAACGCCATGGTAGCTGGGGTTGGGGGCAGCGATGTTGGGGTAACGGCCGCTGGCCTTCCAGTCGAAGTTGCCGCTGTCCACGATGATGCCGCCCAGCGTGGTGCCGTGGCCGCCGATGAACTTGGTAGCAGAGTGCACCACGATGTCTGCGCCGTGCTCGATGGGACGGATGAGGTACGGGGTGCCGAAGGTGTTGTCAATGACCAGCGGCAGGCCGTGCTTGTGGGCGATGGCGGCAATGGCATCGATATCCGGGATGTCGCTGTTGGGGTTGCCCAGCGTTTCCAGATACACAGCCTTGGTGTTGGGCTGAATGGCGGCCTCCACCTGTGCAAGGTCGTGGGCATCCACGAAGGTGGTGTTGACACCGAACTGAGTCAGAGTGTGCGCCAGCAGGTTGTAGCTGCCGCCGTAGATGGTCTTTTGTGCCACGATGTGGTCACCGGCCTGTGCCAGTGCCTGAATGGTGTAGGTGATGGCGGCTGCACCGGAAGCGGTAGCCAGTGCTGCCACGCCGCCCTCCAGCGCTGCGATGCGCTTTTCGAACACATCCTGCGTGGAGTTGGTCAGACGGCCATAGATGTTGCCTGCATCGGCCAGACCGAAGCGGTCTGCGGCGTGCTGGCTGTTGCGGAACACATAGGACGTGGTCTGGTAGATGGGCACCGCACGGGCATCGGTGGCGGGGTCGGCCTGCTCCTGACCGACATGAAGCTGCAGGGTCTCAAATTTATATTCAGACATTGTTATTTACCTCTCTTAATATACCAAAAGTATTATTATTGTGTACAAAAAATCCCGATGCGTTTTCAAAGGCGCACCGGGCAATGTGGTCTACCGGAGTTGCTGCTGTCACATTCGGGCGCACATTCGCGCAGCCGAGGGCAACTTACAGTACACATCCGATGCCTGTGCCCGGTGGGTACGCATTCGCCCACAGCGATAATTCGCGTGCAGCAGTTCTTTCCAGATCAGCTTCATCTTTGTGCCCTCCTTCCGGTAAAACTTTTTCATCCCTCTATGTACCACCCGCCGGGGAACCTTTGTTTCATTTCCCTACAAGACTAGTGGATTGGATGTTTGCATTATATCCCGTTCTACCTAGTTTGTCAATAGGTTAATTCCACTTTTTTCAAGGATGTATTTTTTGCATGATAATTTTGCCTGCGCTGCCCCCGCCCGACAGCATTTTGTACAGCGACCCCTCTGAACAAAAACGAAGCCCGGAACGTCTGCGGACGCTCCGGGCTTCGTTTTATCATAAATTGGTCAGACCCGCTTTGTCTCCTCTGTCCGGGTGGAAATGCTGAACAGCACAAAGCCGATGACAAACAGGATGGCAATGGAGCCCACACCCACGTTGGCGCTGCCGGTCAGCTGGCTGCCCACGCTGACGATCATAGTGCCAAGGAAGGAGGCACCCTTGCCGCAGATATCGAACAGGCCGAAGTATTCGCCGGATTTTTCCTGCGGGATGATCTTGGCAAAGTGGCTGCGGCTCAACGCCTGCACACCGCCCTGGAACATACCCACCACCACGGCCAGCACCCAGAACTGCCACTGGCTCTTCAGGAAGAAGGCAAAGACGGCAATGCCGGTATAGGCCGCGATGCACACCGGGATCAGGGTCTTGGATTCATATTTCTGGCTCAGGCGTCCAAAGATCAGCGCCGAGGGGAAGGCCACGATCTGGGTGACCAGCAGCGCCAGCAACAGGCCGGTGGTGTCCAGCCCCAGTGCCGTGCCGTAGGCGGTGGCCATATCAATGATAGTATACACGCCGTCGATGTAGCAGAAGAAGGCCAGCAGGAACCAGAACACCTGCTTGTCCTGCGGCAGGTGCTTCAAGGTCTGCCCAATGCGCACAAAGCTCTGGCGGATGGCGTGCTGCTCCACCTCCACATAGTTGATCTGGCGGTATTTTTTCAGCAGCGGCAGGGTGACCACCAGCCACCATACGGCGGTAATGACCAGCGCGATGGACAGCGCGGTCATCTGGCTGAGCCCCACTGCGCTGCTGCCCAGCACCAGCGCCAGACAGACCACAAAGGGCACGCAGCTGCCGATATAGCCCCACGCGTACCCGCGGGAGGACACCATGTCCATCCTCTCCGGGGTGGTCACATCGCCCAGCATGGAGTCGTAGAACACCAGACTGCCGGAGTAGCCGATCTTGGCAATGATAAAAATGATCAGAAAGGCCAGCCATGTGCCCGCCAGACCCATGGCGCAGCAGCCAATGACGCCCACAAAAAGGCAGAGCATGAAGATGGGCTTTTTAAAGCCCTTGGTGTCCGCCAGCGTGCCCAGAATGGGGCTCAGAATGGCGGTGACAACCGTGACGATGGAGCTTGCGTAGCCCCAGTAGGCCAGATAGTCCACCTTGCTCACGCCACCGGCTTCGGCCAGCGCATTGAAAAAGATGGGCACCAGCGTGGCGATCATCAGCACAAAGGCCGAATTGCCCACATCGTATAAGATCCATGCCCGCTCCAGCGGTGTCACCTTGAATTTTTCAGTTTTCATCGTATTTCCCTTGTCCCTTTTGCACCGCCGGGCGGCGCGTTTTTTAAAATTCCCCAAAGGTGTGGTCGTAGGCGGCATCCAGCGGCTCGTCCGTGTCCAGCTTTGCCACATACTCTAAGATCAGCCTCTCTGCCAGCGGCAAAGCCTTGGCGTACAGCGCATCCAGCTTGCGGTTGCTCTCGGTGCACTGCGGGTTCGGCTGCGGGTTTGCCACAAGGCCGTGCATCCCATCGTACTTGCCCAGCAGCTTCATGCCGGTCAGCACCACCCAGCGCTTGACCGGGTTCGAGGCCTGCAGCACCTTATGCACCAGGATCATCCCTTTCAGGGCTTCCAGCGCGGTCCGCTCCGAAATATCCTTGTAGAACGGCGCGATCACCCGGGCGTTTTCCGCGCTGGGGTGGATGTGGCTGGCGGTGAAGAAGGTCAGCGGGTCATAGCCGTCCCGGCGCAGCAGCATATTGTCGAACTCGGTCTCGATCTCACAGTGGGTCACACCGCTCTCCCGGGTAAACTGCTCCACAAAGGGGTGGCAGGTGCTGTCCAGTGCAAAATGGCACACAAAGCCCAGCGCGTAGGCCAGCGCAGCCTCGCGGTCGGCTTCCTCGTGCACCACCCGCCGTGCCCGGTCAAAGAACGTTCTGCCCGGCTCGTCGTGCATGGCGTTGCCCAGCGCGGCGACCGGGGTGGACTTTTCCGCATGGTAATAGAACAGCAGATCCGGCCCGTGTAGGCCGATATCGTACAGTTCCCGGTGCGCCTCCAGCTTTTCCCGCAGCGGCGCAGGCAGATGATCCAGCACATTTGCGCCAAAGCGGCGGTGTGCGTAGGTAGAGGGCATCTCTCATTCCTCCTTCTTGCTGTGCCAGTGCCCGCCGCCCTGTTCCGGCTGCACTGACCAAAAATTTTATCGTTTTCAGTATAGCAGAAAGTTTGCCGACCTTCTACCCTTTTGTGTCTGTTTTCCGTAAAAAGTTTTAATAATTTTACTGCATTTCCCGCCGCTCCCCCCAAACATAAAAGGGTACTCCTGAAATGCCCATGGCATTTCAGGAGTACCCTTTCTACTTATTCAGGTTCACACGCTCTCATAGCCCTGCGGCATCTCACTCTTGCGGTCGCGGGACATCAGGTTGCGCAGCGCGTCGCTGGCGTTCATGCCCTCCTTGACGATGGCGTTCACCGTCTGGGCAATGGGCATTTCCACATGGTACTTCTCGGCCAGTTCCATGGCGGCGGGCAGAGCGTTGATGCCCTCCACTACCATGCCGACTTCCTTCACGGCCTGCTCCGGGCTTTCGCCCTTGCCGATCAGGATACCGGCACGGTTGTTGCGGCTGTGCATACTGGTGGCGGTAACGATCAGATCGCCGATACCGGCCAGACCCGCAAAGGTCTGGACATTGCAGCCCATAGCCACGCCCAGCCGGGCGATCTCGGCAATGCCGCGGGTGATCAGGGCGGCGCGGGCGTTATCGCCGTAGCCAAGGCCGGTGGAGATGCCAACACCCAGCGCAATGACGTTCTTCATGGCGCCGCTCAGCTCCACGCCCTTGATATCAGCGTTGGTGTACACACGCATACAGGTATTGCTGAACACCTCCTGCACCACCTCGGCAGCCTCCAGATCCGGGCTGGCGGAAACGATGGTGGTGGGCAGATCCAGCGCCACCTCCTCGGCGTGGGTGGGGCCGCTGAGCGCCACCAGACGCACCGCCCGGGGGCCGTTCTCGTGGCTCAGCTCGTCGGCAAGGATCTCGGTCATGGTATATAAGGTATCAGGCTCAATGCCCTTTGCCACATCCACGATGATCTGGCCGGAGCGGATATAGGGCCGCGCCTTGGCCGCCGTGGCGCGCACGAACACCGACGGCACTGCAAACAGCAGCACGTCCTTGCCGGTACACACTTCCTCTATGCTTTTGGTAAAACGCAGCTCCTGCGGGATGACCATCCCCGGCAGATTGGGGTGTACCCGGGTGGTAGAAAGGTTGTCCACCTCGGCCTCAATGGCCGACCACACCTGCACATCGTTGCCACTGACGGTCAGCATCCGTGCCAGAGCCATGCCCCAGGTGCCTGCACCCAGAACACCAATACTAAACTTTTTCACGTTTGTATCCTCCGTGTCTGCACCGGGCAAGGGGCAAGCCCCCTGCCGGTGGATTTGCGCCGCGCCGGGCCGTTGCCCCGCACCCGCGCACTGTTATGTCCATTGTACACGAAAGCGCCCACAGCGTCAAGCATCTGCCGCATTGCACAAATATTTAACAAGTTCATGCAATTTTTCGGTCATATCACACGTTTTGTACAAACCGTTTGCGCTGCGGGGCATTTCATGCTATTATAGGCAATACCGCATAATTCTAAGTGCCGATACGGCGAGCGAGGTGCGGCAGATGCTAAGCCAAAAGCGCAGATAATACTTTGTGTATTATCGAGCATTTTGGCAACGCAGATGCCGTGCCGCAGCCGTCGGAACAGTGCTTAAGCCGTCAGGCGGGAATTGTGCGGGGTTGCCTATAGTATTCTGGTAGGTTTTGTAGGGATTGGTGATTCAGTCTCTTGACTTTGACCCTACTTTAAGGTATATACTGCTTTAGTCGGCAAAAGCTTTGCCGGCTTGTGCATTTTTTAGCTTTGAGGAAAAACCGATGTTTGAAGCACTTTTATCCAACCGCACGGTCAGCGTGCTGGTGGAGGCACTGCCCCGCATCCTGACGGCAGGCCTGACCATGACCATTCCGCTGACCCTTCTCTCCTTCTTTTTTGCCATGATCATCGCAGTGGCGGTGGCACTGGTGCAGTACGCCAATGTGCCGGTGCTGCGGCAGATCGCCCGGTTCTATATCTGGGTCATCCGGGGCACCCCGCTGCTGGTGCAGCTGTTCATCATCTTTTACGGCCTGCCCAGCGTGGGCATCATGCTGAACGCCTTTCCAGCGGCAGTCATCGCCTTTGCCTTCAACGAGGGCGCCTACTGCGCCGAGACTATGCGCGGCGCGCTGGAAAGCGTGCCGCAGGGGCAACTGGAGGCCGGGTACTGCGTGGGCATGAGCTGGTGGCAGATCATGCGCCGCATCGTGCTGCCGCAGGCACTGCGCACCGCCGTGCCTGCGCTGTCCAACTCTCTCATCGGCATGATCAAGGACACCTCGCTGGCGTCCAATATCACGGTGGCAGAGCTGTTCATGGCCGGGCAGCGGGTAGCCGCCCGCACCTACATCTTCCTGCCCATCTACTGCGAGGTGGCTGTGGTGTATCTGCTGTTCTGTACCGTCATCACCAAGCTGCAGGCGCTGCTGGAACGTCAGCTCAACGCCCGCGGCTTCCAGTAAAAAGGGAGGTGCGCACCTATGGCTATGTTAGAGATCCGCAATGTGCAAAAAACCTTCCGCACCTATGCAAAGCCCGGCCTTTTTCACCGCCCCGGTGCACGGAAGGTCGCCAGTGAGCTGCCCGTGCTGCGCGGGGTAGACCTGGCCGTGGAAAAGGGCGATGTTGTGGCGATCCTTGGGCCGTCCGGCTCCGGCAAGACCACCCTGCTGCGCTGTTTGAACTTTCTGGAAACTGCCGATGCCGGGCAGCTGGTGTTTGACGGCGAAAGCTTCGACCTTGCCCATGCAGGCCGCGCCGACATTGCCCGGCTGCGCAAAAAGACGGCCTTTGTGTTCCAGAACTACAACCTGTTCCGCAACAAGACCGCCCTGCAGAACGTGACCGAAGGGCTCATTGTGGCGCGTAAGCTGCCCAAGGAGCAGGCGGATGCTATCGGCATGAAGATGCTTGCCAAGGTAGGCCTTGCCGACCGTGCCGACTACTACCCCCGCCAGCTTTCCGGCGGACAGCAGCAGCGGGTGGCGATCGCCCGCGCCCTTGCCGCCGACCCGGAGATCATTTATTTTGACGAGCCCACCAGCGCCCTTGACCCGGAGCTGACCGGCGAGGTGCTCAGCGTGATGCGGCAGCTGGCTGAAGAGGGCATGACCATGCTGGTGGTCACCCACGAGATGGGCTTTGCTCGCAACGTGTCCTCCAAGACCGTGTTCATGGAAAACGGCGTGGTAGTGGAGCAGGCACCCTCTCAGCAGTTCTTTGCATCCCCCAAGGAGGAGCGCACCCGGGCCTTCCTGCGCAGGATCGCCCATACGGAATAAAACCACTTCTCTTTTTGCATTTTTTACGACAGAAAGGAATTTTTACTTATGAAACGCAGAACCTTTATTTCTCTGATGGGCGTTATGGCCGCAGCCGGGGTGCTGTCCATGACCGGCTGCTCTTCCAAGGACACCGCCGCCAGTACTGCCAGTTCCGCAACGCTGAATAAGCTGGACAGCATCCAGAAGAGCGGCAAGCTGGTGGTGGCGCTGGAGGGCGCATGGCAGCCGTGGAGTTACCATGATTCTTCTGACACGCTGGTGGGCTACGATGTGGAGGTCTCCCGCGCCATTGCCGAAAAGCTGGGCGTGGAGCCGGAGTATGTGGAGAGTGACTGGGACAGCCTGTTTGCCGGTCTGGACGCCGGCCGCTACGACATGGTGTGCAACGGCGTGGAGGTGACCGAAGAACGTGCCAAGACCTACGCTTTCACCACCCCCTACGGCTACATCCACACCGCGCTGGCTGTGCGCAAGGATAACGAGGAGATCCACAGCTTTGAGGATCTGAAGGGCAAGACCACCGCCAACAGTCTGGCTTCTACCTACATGGAGCTGGCCGAAAGCTACGGCGCTACCGTGCAGGGCATCGACACGCTGGAAGAGACCATCCAGCTGCTGACCGCAGGCCGCATTGATGCCACTCTGAACGCGGACGTTTCCTTCTACGACTACCTGAACGTCCACCCGGACGCAGACTTCAAGCTGGTGGCACAGACCGCCGAAGCCTCTCATGTGGCGATTCCGGTGCTCAAGAGCGAGGACACCGCCTATCTGGATGCGCTGAACGCCGCCATTGAAGCTCTGCGCGCCGACGGCACCTTAAAGACCCTGAGTGAAAAGTACTTCGGACAGGATATTTCCTCTGAAAACTGAGAAACTTGACCCTCTCAGTCTGCTCACTTCGTTCGCATCCAGCTCCCCCGAAAGGGGGAGCTTTTTTGTTATCTGTCAGTCCGTGCAGTAAAGCTCCCCCTTCGGGGGAGCTGGCGAGCGCAGCGAGACTGAGAGGGTAAATTTCCTATTGACTTATGCAATATTATATGATATATAATATTATAGAAACACACCATATCGAAGGGAGGCTGTTCCTGCATGAGTTTTCCCATCAGTGCCGCGCTGCTGGACGCCATTGTGCTGTCCGTGGTGGCGCAGGAGCCGGAAGGTACCTACGGCTACAAGATCACCCAACAGGTCACCCACACGCTGGAACTGAGCGAATCCACCCTGTATCCGGTGCTGCGCCGACTGCAGAAAGACCAGCTGCTCACGGTCTACGATGCGCCCTTCAATGGCCGCAACCGCCGCTATTATCAAATTACCTCCGCCGGGCGGGCGCAGCTTGCCGCCTATGCGCAGGAGTGGAGCCGCTACCGTTCTTCCATTGACACATTTTTCAGAGAGGTGGAATGATCTATGACCCGTACTGCATTTCTTGCTGCGCTGGAGCAGCTTCTGGCTCCTTTGCCGGAGGCCGAGCGCAAGGACGCTTTGAATTATTACGAAGATTATCTGGATGCCGCCGGGCCGGAAAACGAAGCCCGCGCCATTGCGGAGCTGGGCAGCCCCGAGGAGGTCGCCCGCAAAATTCTGGACGAACAGACCCCGGCAGACAGCTCTGCCGCCCCGGCATCCCCTGCCCCGCGTTCCCGCTGGCGCATGATGCTGGGCGGCGGGCTGGCGGTGCTGGTGCTGGCCTGCTTTTTCTTCCAGCACTCCAAGGCCACCCCTGTACAGCCGGTCGAATCTGCGTCCCCGGCAGCAGACAGCAGCTCTGTCCCGGAGGAGACCAGCAGCAGCTACCTCGCTGTCCCAGCTGATACCGTCCCCCCTCACCATTCCTGCTGATGACCTTGGGGAAAGCACCCTGCAGATCCCGCTGGAAAAGCTAAATCAGGAGCTGAAGCTCAGCCTGAACTACGGCTCTGTGACCTTTGTCACCGACCCGTCCCTCACCTCTGATAAATACGCCACCTTCCAGTTCGACAACTTCCCCCATTCACCCGTTCTGCGCACCACCGGCGGGGACGGCCGCACTACCCTGACCTTTGAAATGCCGGAAAACTGGCAGGTAGCTGAGAACGCCCCGGAGGCCATGCTCACCGTCACCATTCCGGCAGACGCCCTCACCCGGCTGGTCATCAGCTTGGAGACCGGCGATGTCCGCCTTGCGCCCATGCAGCTGAAAACGCTGAATGTTGCGCTGACCAATGGCGGTCTGCGTGCCGAAGACCTAACCGTGACCCGCGACCTGCTGGTCGAGCTGCCTGCTGGGGGATGCATGATCGATCACCTTTCCGTTGCAGAATACGCCAATATCACCGCGACCCGCTGCATCCAGCTGCATCTGGATGGCGACCCCGCCGACTACACGACCGATGCCCGCACGGATAACGTTGTACGCATCGGCAGCAAGACATACGATAAACGCTATACCTCTACCGGTCCCAACGGGATCCTGAATCTTTATGCCAGAGGGCTGATCGATCTGAACACTGAAAGATAACGCCCCTCATAACAGAAACCGCCCCTCTTCTACGGCTTTGCGCCAGAGAAGAGGGGCTCTTTTGTGCTTATACCTGATGAAAATAATCGTAGATGGTCTGCGCCAGCTGTTTGCCCACGCCGGGGGTGTTTTCCAGCTGGTCGGGGGTGGCGTCCTTCACCGCGCCCACGCTCTTGAACTGCGTCAGCAGGGCTTTGGCTGTTTTGGGGCCTACGCCCGGCACCTCGGTCAGGGTGGAGGAGTAGCTTTTCTGCTTCATCTGCTGCTTGCGGTAGGCGTTGGCAAAGCGGTGGGTCTCGTCCTGAATGGCGGTGATGAAGGTAAAGGTACCCCGGTTCATGTTGATGGCAATTTCCCGCCCGTCGCTGTCCACGATGGCGCGGGTGCGGTGGTGGTCATCCTTTACCATGCCGTACAGCGGCACATCTGCCAGTGCCGTACCGGCCAGTGCTTCCTTTGCGGCGCTCACCTGTCCCCTGCCGCCGTCCATCAGCAAAAGATCCGGCTTCTGTCCGAACCAGTTGCCGCTTGGCTGGCCGTTTTCGGCCTGTGCAGCGTATTTTTCGTACTCTGCCGCCCGGCGGGAGACGGTCTCCGCCAGCGAGGCGTAGTCGTCCGTGCCTGCAACAGTTTTCATCTTGAACTTGCGGTAGCCCGCCTTGAAGGGCTTGCCATCCTTGAAGGTGACCATGCCGCAGACGCTGCTGCCATCGCCCCAGTTGGAGATATCGTAGCTCTCGATGGCGCGGGGCGGCTTTGAAAGCCCCAGCACCTGTGCCAGCTCGTCCAGCAGCTTTTCTTCCCGGGCGTAGCGGCCGCTCTCCCGCGCCAGACGCTCCACCGCGTTGGTGTGCGCCATCTCCACCAGATGCGCTTTATCGCCCCGCTGGGGCACATAAAGCTGTACCTCGCTGCCTCGCTTCTGGTTCAGCGCCTGCTGCAAGGCATCCACGTCCGGCGGCAGCGCATCCACCGCGATGATCTTTGGAATTTGTTCATCGTCCAGATAGTACCGGGGCAGAAATTCCTCCCGCACCGCGTCGATATCCGAGGTATCGTGGAACAGAAACTCCCGCTTGTCGGTCAGCCGTCCCTCCCGGAAGCGCAACACCGCCGCGCACACGCTGTCCGGCGTGCCGGCAAGCGCCACCACGTCCATCTCCACGTCCGGGTCTATCACCACCTTCTGCCCTGCCGTAAGCTTGGTGATGGCATTGATCTGGTCCCGCAGGAGGGCGGCGGTCTCAAATTCCAGCCGGTCGGAGGCCTCCTGCATCCGCTCGTTGAGGGTTTTCAGGATATCCTTTTTGCCGTAGCGGATCAGGTGCACCGCGTTTTTGACCGCCTGATTGTAGGTCTCGCAGCTGATCTTTCCGCTGCACACCGCCATGCACTTGCCAATATGGGCGTTCAGGCAGGGGCGGCCCTTGCCGATCTCCTGCGGGAAGCGCTTGGAGCAGCGCGGCAGCAAAAAGGCATCCATGGCCGTTTCTGCCATCTGCCGCGCTGCAAAGCTGGAGGTGTAGGGGCCGATATACTCTGCCCCGTCCTCCTCCTTTTGCAGGGTGAAGGAAAGGCGCGGCCAGTCCTCCCGGGTGACGCGGATATAGCTGTAACCCTTGTCATCCTTGAGCAGAATGTTGTACTTAGGGGTGTGCGCCTTGATCTGGCTGGCCTCCAGCACCAACGCCTCGAACTCGCTCTGACAGACGATGACGTCAAAGGTATAGGCATGGGCGATCATCTGGCTGACCTTGTTATCGTGGGGCACGCCCTCGCGGAAATACTGGCTTACCCGGATGCGCAGGCGCTTGGCCTTGCCGATATAGATGATGGTGTCGCTTTTGTCCCGGATGATATACACCCCGGGCAGCAGCGGCAGCATACAGGCTTTTTGATAGAGCTCGGTCTTGGTCATGCGTTTTCGTCCTCAGCCTTGGCAACCCGGAGGTTTTTGCAGTGGAAGAGATCGGCCACGCAGCCCACGATGCCCGCCACATTGAGCAGCCACACCCAGCTCTTGACCCGCTGCTCGGTAAGCAGCTCCAGCAGGGCATTTGCCGCCAGCAGCAGGCTGAACAGAACAAGGAACGCATACCACGGCTTCCCGGAATCACACAGTGCAACGAACTTTTCCATTCGCCGCTTGTTTTTCTCGCTCATAAAAAGCCCTCCTTCTTCCCGTAAAAAAGCTTATCAAAAAAGCGGCAGGGAACCCCCGCCGCTTTCTGTTGCTTGTGATACAGACTTACTCTGCAAAGCCGGACTCCACCAGCTTGATCAGGCCGTCCACGGCAGCCTGCTCATCAGCGCCGTCAGCGATGATGCGGATGGTGGTGCCGCCAACGATACCCAGAGACAGAACGCCCAGCAGGCTCTTTGCGTTCACGCGGCGTTCTTCCTTTTCGACCCAGATGGAAGACTTGAACTCGTTTGCCTTCTGGATAAAGAAGGTAGCCGGACGAGCGTGCAGACCAACCTGATTTTCAACGGTAACTTCTTTTACGTACATAGTAAAGCGCTCCTATCTAATATCGTTTTGGTGTACAAAAGCATAGTGTGCCTGTTGTGTTACACTCATTTTAGCGCAAGTCGAAACGGTTGTACAGTCCCCTTTTGCATTTTTGGCGCTTTTCCCAATGAAACAGGGAGCATTTTTCAGGTTTTGTACAAAGATAATAAAATTATACCCCGAAGGTTAGAGGGGTAATACAAAAGTTTTCAACAACTTTTAGACTGCCGGGGAGTTTTCCTCTGAATTTTGTGTATTTTTACCGATATTTCCGGCGCGGCTCACTCCTGCGCAGGGCCTGCGTAGCGCATCTGCACCAGTGCGCATTTACGCGTCACGGTAGGGTATTGCTGCGGGTCAAATTCCAGACTGATGCTTCCGTCCAGCTGCCAGCCCATGCGGGTATACAGCGCAATGGCGCGGGTGTTGGTGTTCAGCACACTCAGCACCGGGTGTGCGTGCTCCGGCAGCTTTTTGCGGGCAAAATCCAGCAGCTTTGCGCCAATGCCGTTGCCCCGGGCTTTTTCCGTGACGAACAGGTGCTCGATATGCCCCGCCTTATGGCTGACGCACACCATGCCGTCCGGCACATCCTTGGTGGTGTGCAGGTAGCACACCCAGCCCGCCGCCTTTTCCTGCTGCAATTGCAGCAAAAACTGCGGCTCGGTCAGGGTGCGGCAGTATTCCGGCGTCCAGTTGTCGGCGCAGACAGTCTGCCGTCCCTCGGCAAACAGCTTTGCGGCGGCGGCAAACTGCTCGGCGGTCTTTACCAGCCGGACATTCTCGCCCCGCTTCCACTTGGGCACTTCGGCAATGGGGTGGCTCATGCACCACTGCTCGTACAGCTCCGGGCGGCGCAGACGGGTGCGGGTGCGGCTTTGCTCGCCGCGCCACGCGTCGATTTTTGCATGGTCGCCGCCCAGCAGCACCTCGGGCACGGCACGGCCTTCCCACACCTCGGGGCGGGTGTACTGGGGGTATTCCAGCAGACCGTCCCAGTAGCTTTCCTCCTCGTAGCCCTTCTGCTCGGCCAGTACGCCGGGCTTCAGGCGCAGTACGCTGTCTGCCACCACAAGGCTGGCCAGCTCGCCGCCGGTCAGGATATAGTCACCGATGGAGATCTCCTCGTCCGCAAAAGCTTCAATGACACGCTCGTCAATGCCCTCGTAGTGGCCGCAGACCAGCGTCAGGTTGTCATATTCAGCCAAGCGCTTTGCGTGCTCCTCGGTGTAGCGCTGGCCGCCCGCCGTCAGGAACACGATATGCGGGGCGGGGCGTCCCTGCTGGGCCACCTCGCGCTGCACCGCCCGCAGGCAGTCCGCGATGGGCTGGGCGTACAGCACCATGCCGCAGCCGCCGCCGTAGGGGTAATCGTCGGTCTGTTTCTGCTTGTTCAGGGTATAGTCCCGGATCTGGTGGCAGTGAGTCTCAATATAGCCCCGCTTTGCTGCCCGGCCGATGATGCTGGCATCCAGCACCTGCTGGCACATCTCCGGGAACAAGGTCACGATATCCACACGCATTCCCATGGCTTACTCCTCCTCCCGCTCGCTGTCAAAGTCGTCATCCAGCAGGCCGGGGATGGGGGTGACGAGGATATATCCCTCCGGCGGGTTGCGCTCTTTCAGGAAGGCATCCACCCCGGGGAACATATACTCCTTGCCGCCGGGTGCCTTGACGGTGTAGATATCCTGCGCACCCGGGTGGTCCACGCTGGTCACTACGCCGTACACCTTGCCGGTATCAGCGTCCCGTACCTCGCACCCGATGAGGTCTGCCACATACCACCGGCCTGCGGGCAGAGTGGCATCGTTGCGGTCAAAATAGAACACCTGCCCGCGCAGCGCCCGGGCGGCGTCCATGTCGCTGACCCCCTCCAGCTGGAGCAGCGCCATCTGCCCCTGCGGACGGATGGAAAGGATCTTATATGCTTTGCCGCCCTGTGCCGAAGGGTACAGGCGACCCGCTTTTTTCAAAAAATCCACCCCGTCGCACCAAAGCTCCAGCTTCATTTCCCCGCGCACACCGTGGGTGGTAACAACTTTTCCGGCTTCCAGATATTGCTGCATCGTTTTCTCCTGTAAGAACCCTCTCAGTCAATGCCTGCGGCATTGCCAGCTCCCCCGAAGGGGGAGCTTTTTGACGAAGAGGTGGTGTATTGCTTGTTTGTTCAGAATGCTCCTGTGTACAGTCTGCTCCAAGCTCCCCCTTTCGGGGGAGCTGGCGCGAAGCGCCTGAGAGGGTTTTCTATAACCAAAAAGGCCCCTTGCCGCAAGGGCAAAGGGCCAGTAGGGTGCTCAGTCGATCTCAACAAGGACCTTTTCATCGACCCGCACAGCAGCCGCGCGCATCACCACACGAATGGCTTTTGCGATCCGGCCCTGCTTGCCGATGACACGGCCCATATCTCCCTCTGCCACGCTCAGGTGGTAGACGATGGTACCGTCCTCGCGGGGCTCGTCCACCGTGACCTTGACGGCGTCCTTGTCCTCCACGAGACCGCGGGCAACTGCCAGCAACAGCTCCTGCATGAGTCAGCCCTCCCCTACTTACAGAATGTTGGACTTCTTCAGCAGGACACGAACGGTATCAGTGGGCTGAGCGCCGTTAGCGATCCACTGCTTTGCCTTCTCGGCATCGATCTTCACCTCAGAGGGCTCCTTGTTGGGATCGTAAGTGCCGATCTCCTCAATGAAGCGGCCATCGCGGGGGAAGCGGCTGTCAGCAACGACAACACGATAGAAGGGAGCCTTCTTGGCGCCAACGCGGCGCAGACGAATCTTAACTGCCATAATAGATATCCTCCAAAAATTGTTGTTTTTGATATATGTTACAAACCCCGCCGGGGTTGTATACCGTTGTTATTTCAGTCCGCGGAAGGCGTTGGGGTTGCCCATCATGCCGCCCAGACGGCGGGCAAAACCCTTGGGGCTCTTCTTGAACTGCTTCATCATCTTCTGCATCATCTCGTACTGCTTGAGCAGCTTGTTCACATCCTCCACACGGGTACCGCTGCCTGCGGCAATGCGGCGCTTGCGCTTGGGGTTGATGATGGAAGGTTTTTCCCGCTCTTCCTTGGTCATGGAATAGATCATGGCCTCGATGCGGTCAAAGGCTTTTTCGTCGATCTGGCTGGCGTCGATGCCGGAAGCACCGGGCAGCATACTGAGCATCGCGCCTGCACCGCCCATCTTGCGGATCTGGGCGAACTGCTCCAGCATATCGTTCATATCGAACTTGTTTTCCATCAGCCGCTTGGCGGTCTCCTCGGCAGCCTTTTCGTCGGCGGCATCCTGTGCACGCTCGATCAGGCTGAGCACATCGCCCATGCCAAGGATGCGGCTTGCCATGCGGTCCGGGTGGAACACATCCAGATCATCCAGCTTTTCGCCGGTGCCCTGGAACTTGATGGGCTTGCCGGTAACGGCCAGCACGGAAAGCGCTGCACCGCCGCGGGTATCGCCATCGGTCTTGGTGAGGATGATGCCATCCACGCCCACCGTCTCGTTGAAGGTCTTAGCCACGTTGACGGCATCCTGACCGGCCATGGCGTCCACCACCAGCAGGGTCTCGTCCACGGGAACGGCGGCCTTGATGTCCACCAGCTCCTGCATCAGCACTTCATCGATCTGCAAGCGGCCTGCCGTATCCAGAATGACGATGTCGTTGCCGTAGTCCTTGGCATGTGCCAATGCCTTGCGGGCGATCTCCGGTGGCTTTGCGCCGGGCAGGGTGAACACCGGTGCACCGGCCTGTTTGCCCACCACCTGCAGCTGGTCGATCGCCGCAGGGCGGTAGATATCGCAGGCCACCAGCATGGGGCGGCGGCCCTGCTTGATATAGAACTTGGCAAGTTTTGCCGCGTGGGTTGTTTTACCGTTGCCCTGCAGGCCGCAGAGCATGATGACCGTCTGGCCCTTGTTCTTGATGTTCAGGCGGGCGGCCTCGCTGCCGCCCATGAGGGCTACCAGCTCCTCATTGACGATCTTGACCACCTGCTGGGCGGGGGTCAGGCTCTCCATGACCTCCTGACCCATGGCGCGCTCGGATACCTTTGCGCAAAAGTCCTTGGCAACCTTGTAGTTGACATCGGCCTCCAGCAAAGCCATCCGCACCTCGCGCATGGCGGCTTTGATATCTGCCTCGGTCAGCTTACCGTGACCGCGCAGCTTTTTGAATACACCGGCAAGGCGGTCGGTCAGGGATTCAAATGCCATTGTGCGGTGCTCCTTTCAAAATTCGATCAGCTTTCGTTTGCTTCATCCATCGAGCGGATGATCTCCAGCATTTTTGTCAGCGTTTCCACATATTCCGTGGTGGTGATATTGGCGTGGGGGCCGGTGCACTCGAACCGGGTGTCGATGACCAGCTGTTCCAGCTGTTCCAGCTTTTGCTGCACCCGCCGGTAGCGGGCTGCAAAGCCTACCTTTTCTTCCAGTTCCTTCAGGGTGGTCTCGCCGTGCTTGATGGCGTCCCGTGCGCCCTGCCGGGTGATGCCGAAGTTCTCGCCGATCTCGCTCAGCGAAAGGTCATCGTTATAATACTGGCGCAGCATCTCGCGCTGCTTCTGGGTAAGCACCTCGCCATAAAAGTCCAGCAGATACCCCATTTCCAGATCTTTTGCCATTGCTGTTGACCCCCGGTGCGCTGCTGTCTGTACTTGCTATGTTGTAAAGTTTTTTTGCTTTACGGATGGAGTATACCAGAACCCCTGCCCCTTGTCAAGGGGATTTTGGAGTTTTTTCTGAAATATCTGCCCAAAATTCGCTGTTTTTGCCAAAAGGCATCTTGACGCAGCCGGGGGCTTTGCGTTAGGATAATAGTGTTGTATCCCAAGAGAAAGGAGTGCCCTTGTGCCGATCTACTCTAATTTTTACCAGACCCTTACCACTGCCTGTCCCATTGTGGAGCTGCGGGGCTATGCCGCCGCCTGCGGGCTGAAGGGGCATCTGTACGCTTATCTGGATTTTAACGGCCCCACCGGCACCGCCCGGGACGGCCTTGCCGAGGGGATGCTGGCCCTTGCCATTGAAAAAAAGCAGCTTGCCCCGGGGCAGCCCATCATCGAGGCGGCCTCCGGCCCATTTGCCACCGCCCTGACGCTGGCCAGCCTGACCGCTGGGCATCCCATCGTGCTGGTGATGCCGGAGGACGCCCCTGCCCTGCGACAGGAGTACCTGCTGCGCTTGGGCGCACAGATCCGGCACAGCCCCGCCCGCAGCGGTCTGGCCGGGGCGCGGGCGCTGGCGGCGCAGACTGCCGCCGCGAACGGCTGGTACTATATGAACTGGCTGGCCAACGATGATAACCCGGAGTACCACCGCCGGGTCACCGGCCCTGCCATCGTGCAGAGCATTGCCCGGCAGGACCAGAGCCTTGTGGACGCCATTACCATCGGGGTGGGCAGCGCCGGCACGGTGACCGGCGTGGGCGAGACCATCAAGGCATGGACGAACGATGTGCGCATCGTGGCGGTGGAGCCGTACGAAAATCAGGTGCTGGGCGGCGGGCTTACCGGCCCCCACGGCATCCCGGATATCGGCTACGGCATCGTGCCGGAAAACTACAACAGCTATGTGGTGGATAACGTTTCCGCCGTGGCAAGCCGGGACGCCCAGCGGGCTGCCCAGCAGGTGCTGCGCACCGATGCGATCCCTGCTTCGGTCAGCGCCGGTGCTGCCCTGCACGCCGCCGCCCAGCTGCTGGCCAACTGCAACAGCCGCGCTGCGCTGGCCATTTTCAGCGGACGCGCCAGCATCGTGTAAGCGGCTGCTTCTGTCAATAGGAAAGAAGGACGTTTTTCATGACCAAGGACATGACCAGTGGCGCCATTACGCCGTTGCTGATCAAATTTACCATTCCGCTGGTGCTGGGCAACCTGTTCCAGCTTACCTACAACGCCGCCGACAGCATCATTGTGGGCAAGTTTGTGGGCGAGGACGCACTGGCTGCCGTGGGCACCTCCAACCCCCTGATGACCCTTGCCATCCTGTTCATCAACGGGATGTGTCTGGGCGCAGGCATTCTGGTCAGCACCGCCTTTGGCGCAGGAGATACCAAGCTGGTGGAGCGGCAGGTATCCACCACCGCCATTGCGGGCACGATGTTCTCTTTGACCTTCTCTGCCCTGTGCGTGCTGCTGGCAGACCCGTTGCTGCGGCTGCTGCAGGTGCCCGCTTCCATTCTGCCCATTGCGGTGAACTACCTGCGCATCGTATTTGCGGGGCTGATCTTCACCTTCTTTTATAACTTCCTTGCTGCCACCATGCGTGCGCTGGGCGACAGCAAGAGTGCGCTGTATTTTTTGATGATCAGTGCGGTGCTGAACATCGGCGGCGACCTGTTTTTTGTGGAGGCACTGGGCTGGGGCAGCGAGGGCTGCGCCCTTTCTACCGTGCTCAGCGAAGCTGCCTGCTGTCTGCTGTGCGTGGTGTACATCCGTTACAAGGTGCCGGTCCTGCAGCTGGGCAGGCGGTGGCTGGTGTATGACGGCAAGCTGCTGCGCAAAACCGTAAGCTACGGCTGGGCCAGCGCCATGCAGCAGGCCACGGTGCAGCTGGGCAAAATTGCGGTGCAGGCCATCGTGAACACCATGGGCGTCAACGCCATGGCGGCCTTTACCGCCGCCTCCCGCATCGACGACTTTGCCTACACCCCGCAGCAGAACATCGGCCACGCCATGACCACCCTGATGGCGCAGAACCGCGGCGCGGGCAAGGCCGACCGGGTGCGGCAGGGCTACCACTGCGGGATGCGCATCGAATTTGTCTATGCGCTGCTGCTTACCGCCGTCTGTCTGCTGTTTGCCGAGCCCATCATCCGGCTGTTTGCCACCGACCCCGCCGTGGTGGACTTGGGTGTGCGGTTTTTGCGCACCATCTCGCTGTTTTATCTGATGCCCGCCGCCACCAACGGCATTCAGGGCTTTTTCCGCGGCATGGGCGACTTAAAGGTCACCCTGAACAGCAGTATGCTGAACATGGGTGGCCGTGTGGCTGCCGCCGCATTGTTTGTGCTGGTGATGAAGATGGATATCGAGGCTTTGCCCTTCAGCTACGCGGCGGGCTGGCTGCTGATGCTGCTGTACGAGCTGCCCCTGCTGGTGCGTTTTCTGCGCAGCAGCGAGATGTAAGATAAAAAACAATGCCGGAGCGCTGACGCTCCGGCATTGTTTTTTTATAGATATGTTTTACTTGGTGCCGTAGATACGGTCGCCTGCATCGCCCAGACCGGGCACGATGTAGCCATTCTCGTTCAGGCAATCGTCCTGTGCGCCCAGATAGATGTCCACATCGGGGTGTGCCTCGTGCAGAGCCTTGATGCCCTCCGGTGCGCCCAGCAGACCGATGAACTTGATGCGCTTTGCGCCGTGCTTCTTGATCTGGGTGATGGCGTCGATGGCGCTGCCGCCGGTAGCCAGCATGGGATCCAGCACCAGAACGTCGCGCTCAGCGATATCCTGCGGCAGCTTGCAGAAGTACTCCACAGGCTGCAGGGTCTTTTCGTCGCGGTACAGGCCGATGAAGCCCACCTTAGCAGCGGGCAGCAGGGTCAGCATACCGTCCAGCATACCCATACCGGCGCGCAGGATGGGCACCAGAGCCAGCTTGCGGCCTGCCAGCACCTTGGTCTTTGCCATGGTGATGGGGGTCTCGATCTCCACCTCTTCCAGCGGCAGATCGCGGGTAGCCTCGTAGCACAGCAGGGTTGCGATCTCGCCAACGAGGTCACGGAACTCCTTGGTGCCGGTCTGTTTGTTGCGCAGCAGGCTGATCTTGTGCTGCAGCAGCGGATGTTCAACGATCATCGGGGTCATAAAAACACGCTCCTTAATTTATATAGAACATTCTATCGGGTACTGATCTGTGGCCTTGCCCACCCGGTGGGCGCATAAAAGGCTTTTTTCACAGAGAAGCTGCAAGCACGCTTGAACTCTCTATGAAAAATGCGTTTGTCGCGGCCTGCGGCCGCGCTAAACATTCAATTTCCGCTTCAGAGAAAATCAGCGGTTTTCCAGTGCGGTCAGCTTGTCGATGCGGCGCTGATGACGGCCGCCCTCAAACTGGGTGTTCAGGAAGATGTCCACCAGCTGGCAGGCAAGGCCTGCGCCCACTACGCGGCCACCCATGCACAGGGCGTTGGCGTCGTTGTGGCGGCGGGTATACTCGCAGCTGAAGCTGTCGGAGCAGCAGCAGGCGCGGATACCCTTGATCTTGTTGGCTGCCATGCTGATGCCCACACCGGTGCCGCAGAACAGCAGTGCCTTCTCGCACTGACCGCTCACCACTGCGTCACAGGCGGGCACAGCCATATCGGGGTAGTCCACGCTGTCGGTGCTGTGGGTGCCAAAGTCGATATACTCCAGACCAAGCTCCTCCAGATGTGCCTTGACAGCCTCTTTCAGTTCAAATCCGCCGTGGTCGGCGGCAAGTGCGATGGGTTTTGCCATGGAAAAACGTCCTTTCCCTGTGAGTGGTCACAGTTCCGCTTTTATTATTTGTTTGCTGCGGCTTCGGCAGCCAGACGCTCGGCCCGCTCCCGCTCCGCCTGACTCAGGCGGTGGTAGTCCGGCAGCAGCGCCTCCGGCAGCACAGCCTGCCCGGCTGCGGCCATCTGCTTTGCCACAAGTGCTACGGCAGCGGCACGACCGCCCCGCAGCGCCGGGGGTGTTTGCAGCACACCCGCCACATTACTGTATTTATTATAGCACAGACCCGCGCCATCACCAACAAAAAACAGGGGCTTTTTGCAATTTTCTACAAAATCCGCCAGATCTGTCACTGCCCGGGCGTCGTCGTCCAGCAGGCGGGCGTGAGTGGCAAGGTCAAAGGCAGCGCTGTATACCTGTGCGCGGCGGGCGTCCAGTGCGCAGAGCACCGTACCCTCGCCGGTGTGGGCAGCAGCCAGCGCTTCCAAGGTAGACACCGGGGCGCACAGGGTCTCGCGCGGGAAGGCCAGACCCTTGACGGCGGCCAGCCCGATGCGCAGGCCGGTGAAGCTGCCCGGGCCTGCGTTGACAGCGTACAGGTCGATGTCCGCGCAGGTCAGCCCGCACATCTTTAAGCAGGTGTCGATCATAGGCATCAGCGTTTCGCTGTGGGTCATGCCGCCGTCCAGATACACCTCGTACAGCAGGCGGTCGTCCTGCAGCAGCGCTACACCGGCGGTCTTGCCTGCCGTATCCACGGCCAGAATATTCATACCGTCACCCCCTCAATGGTGATCTTGCGGGTGGTATCGTCCAGACGGTCGATGTTCACCCGGATGGGGTTTTCCAGCGCCAACAGGTCGGCAAAGTTTTCGCTCCACTCTGCCGCCACCACAGCGCCCTGATCCAGATAATCGTAGAAGCCCGCCGCGCACAGATCGTTCTCGGTGGAGATGCGGTACAGGTCAAAGTGCGCCAGCGGACGCGGGCCCCGGTAGTAGTTCACGATGGCAAAGGTGGGGCTGGACACCGGGTCGGTGCAGCCCAGACCCTCGGCAAGACCCTCGGTAAAGGCGGTCTTGCCTGCGCCCAGACCACCGGTAAAGGCGATCAATGCCCCGGGAGCCAGCACAGCGGCCATCCGCTTGCCCAGCGCCACCGTCTCGGCGCGGGAATGGGTGATATATTCTGACATGAAGGTTACCTCATCGTTTCAAAAAAGGGATGGCAGACACTCTGCCATCCCTAAGTATAATATAAAACACACAAAAGTGCAATGGTCAGGCGGCAGCAGGGGTCTGCTCCGCTATGCCGTTCGCTGCCGTGCCGGGCGCGGTGAGCCGGGCGGTGCTATCGCCCTGAATGATGGGGTAGGACGCCGCCGGGTGGGGACGCCGTCCGGTGTTCTGGTTGATGTACCATACGATGTCGTTTTCGCCGTAGACCTCAAGGCCGTAATCAATGGCCTGCTGCAAGGTCTCGCCCTCGATCAGGCGGTTCACGGTCGCCCACAGCATACTGCGGGAATACACGCTGTACACGTTGTTTACAAAACCCGCCACGGCCTTTGCCCCGCCGGAGAGCAGCCCGTCCGAAAGGGTGGTGTCCACATGGCCGCTGCGTCCGTAGAACTCGCAGGTCTCCGAGAGCACGATGGTGCCGTTCAGCTTACCGCCCCGGTAGGCATTGCCGAAAAAGCCTCCGGTGACGGCGTAGCAGCCGTTTACCTTGATGACCCGGTGGCTGAGCAGATCCATGCCGTAGCGCAGGTCGTTCCAGAAATCAGATTTTTCCAGCAGCAGGAGGATGGGCGCGGTGGCCTGTTTTTTCCACAGCCAGCCATACTCATAGGTGTAGTACGCGCCGTGGGCGCTGAGGATGGCAAGGTCGTAGTCCGCCATCCGCTTCAGGTCGGAGACGGTCACCATCATGTCCAGATGGGTGTCCAGCCCGAAACCGTTCCAGTAGTCCTTCATATAAGAATAGTAGGGGTAGCGGTTACTGTTGACCCCGTTATCAAAGGCATAGTAGATGACTGCATTGCCCACGGTGCCGTTCTCGGCGGCGAGCAGGGCGGGCGCATCCTCCAGCTCCGGCCCGGGCAGGGCGGCGTCTGCCTCGCTCTCGGTGTCGGTGAGCAGAATACCGCCCAGCGCGCCGCAGCTGTAAGTAAAGCTTATCATGCCGTTTTCCGCATCCACATAGATGCTGTCCTTTTTTACAAGCCCCTGCGCCGCCAGCGCATCCAGCTGCGCCAGCGCTGCGTCCTGACGCTCTTCTTCCGACATTCCGGCGTAAGCGGCGCTGTCGGTCAGGGCGGTGACGGCGGCATCCGTCTGCTGCATCTCCTGCACCTCAGAGGCGGTCAGGGTCTGGGGGGTGCCGGTGGTCTCCTCCGGCACGGCGGCTACTGCCGGGCACACTGCCGTAAAGGCCAGCGCAATGGCGCACACCGCGCTGAGCAGGCGGCGATAAACTGTATGTTCCATTTCTTCTTTTCCGTTCCTCTCCCCCGGCACACTGCCGGGGCTGTTGTACGCAAGGCTGCGTCCACAGGTTCATTGTAGGGTGCCGCCGGGGCTTTGTCAAGCTTCCCGGCAATGTTTTACCATTCCGTCACACACGGCGCATTGCATTGGCACGGGGATTTGTGTATAATAGCGATATGCTGGGTTTTTATCGCCTGTACGCAGGCGCACCCCGGCAGACTGTTCTGACGAAAGGCGGTGCTTTCCTTGGATAGCATTCGACAATATTTTAAGCGCACCGATAAGATCTATCTGCTGCTGTGCATTTTCAGCAGCGTTATGGCGGTGCTGGCGCTGTCCTCCTGGGCAGCCAAGCAGGGCAATGGCTTTGCCACCGACGAGGTGACCGGTGCCATCATCGGCATTGGCGACTACCGCCGCGCACTGGTGCAGGCGGGCGCTGCCGTCATTGGCATCGTGATCGCGCTGCTGCTCTCCTGCGTGGACTACCGCAGCCTTGTAAAGGTGTGGCCGGTGCATGTTGCCCTGACGTGGGGTCTGGTGCTGCCCACGCTGGTCATCCGCAACGTATCCATCGGCCCACTGACCATCGGCTACAACGCCGGTGATACCGACAACTACTCGTGGTACAAGCTGGGCGGCTTTACCTTTCAGCCCACAGAGCTGGCAAAGATCAGCTTTATCCTGACCTTTGCCATGCACCTGAACAACGTGCGCAGCCGCATCAACGAGCCAAAGGAGCTGGCAAAGCTGCTGCTGCACCTGCTGGTGCCCATTGCCATCATCCATGTGCAGGGCGATGACGGCACGGCCATCATCTACGGCATCATCGGCTGCTGCATGATGTTTGCGGCGGGGCTGAGCTGGAAGTATATCTTTGCAGCCTTTGCGGCGGCGGGCGCTGCCGTGGCGGTGGCCTTTGCCTTTTTCAGCGATAAGATCGGCAAGGGATACCAGTGGTACCGCATTCTGGCGGTGCTGGACCCGGAAAACACCACCGGCTGGGCCCCCAGCGAGACGGTATGGAAGAACATCATCTACCAGCAGCAGCGCGGTGAGATCGCGCTGGGCTCCGGCGGCATCTTTGGCAACGGCCTATTCACCGGCCGGTATTACAGCGTGCCCAACGCCCACAACGACTTTATCCTCAGCTGGATCGGCAACGCGGCGGGCTTTGCGGGCTGCTGCGTGGTGCTTGGCGTTCTTCTGGCGCTGGTGATCAAGACCTTTGCCACCGGTGCCCGCAGCGAGGATCTGCTGGGCAGCTACATCTGCGCCGGTATCGGCGGTGCCCTGACGGCGCAGATCGCGGTGAACGTGGGCATGAACCTGCGGGTGCTGCCGGTCATCGGTGTCACGCTGCCCTTCTACTCTGCCGGCGGCAGCTCGGTGCTTATGCTGTATATCTGTGTCGGTTTAGTCCTTTCTGTATACTCTCACAACACCAAAAGCCTGTTCGGGTAAAGAATATTCTATAAGACAAGGACGTGCAGCCCGCAGGCTGCTCGTCCTCGCTTTTTTATCTTTCCAGCTTTTCCAGTTCCACCACCGGCCAGCCAAGGGCGCGGATGGCGCTTTCATCGTGGGTGGCCAGCAGCACCGGCTTGCCCGCGCAGCGCTGCCGCAGCAACGCCGCCGCCCGCTGCAGGGTGTCCGGGTCCATGCCGGTAAAGGGCTCGTCCAACAGCAGGGTGTCGCTGGGGGCCCATAGCGCCCGCAGCAGCGCCACCCGCCGCTTTTGCCCGCCGGAAAGTCTGCGGGCGGGCAGCTGCAAGGCGGCAAGTTCCATTCCAAGCTGTTGAAAATCGCTTATAATTTGCTCTTTGTACTGGTCTTCCGTCCCCGGCAGCACCAAAGTGACGTTCTGCACTGCGTTCAGCTGGAGGCAAAGGCGGTCCTCCTGAAAGATCGCCGCCACCCGGCCCACGCCCTCCACGCTGCCGGTGGTGGGGCGCTCCAGCCCCATCAGGATGCGCAGCAGGGTGGTCTTGCCCCAGCCGCTGGGCGCCCATAGCACCACGGGGGCGTCCACCTCCATGCACAGGTCGGTGAAGAGCGGCGCTGTGCCGAACCGCTTTGTCAGGTGTTGAAGCTTCAGCATTTTGCCCCCTCCTCTCCCAGCACTGCACCTACGGCTTTATCCAATGCAAACAGGAACAGCTTTTCAAAGCCTGCGCTCAGCAGGATGATGACAAAGGTCCACGCAAACAGTTCTCCGGTGGAAAGGGTGATCTTGGCACGATAGAGCGCATCGCCAATGCTGCCGTTGGGCAGACCGATGACCTCGGCCGCCACGCCGCTTTTCCAGCAGATGCCCAGCGCCACGCTGCACCCCTGCCGGAAGGCCGGAAGCACCGCAGGCAGCCAGATCGCCCGCAGACGGCGCGTCGGCGGCAGACGGAACACCGCCGCCATCTCCAGCAGCTGCACGTCTGCCCCGGCAATACCGGTGCGCACCGCGCCGTACAGCACCGGCAGCACCATTAAAAAGCTGATGAGCACCGAAAGCGCACTGCCCCGCACCCAGACCAGCGCCAGAATGATAAAGCTTGCCACCGGCGTGGCCTTGACCAGCTGCATCACCGGAGCCAGCAGCGCATCGGCGGCGCTCCACCGGGCGGAGAACACCGCCAGCACCACGCTGACCACTGCGCCCAGCACAAAGCCCAGTAAAATGCGCCCGGAGCTGAAGCCCACCCGCTGCCAGAAATCCGCCCTTGGCAGCAGCTGCACCAACGTGCGCAGCGCCTGCACCGGCGATACCAAAAACACCTCCTGTCCGATGGCCATAGCTGCGGCCTGCCAGACCGCCAGCCAGAACGCCACCGCCAGCAAACGGCGAAAAAACTGCTTGTTTTGCTTCATAAACTGCCCTCTTCCCCTGCCTATTATAAGGTATAGTATACCATACCGTCCCGCAAAGGGGAATGACCTGTGCACCACCTGCGGCGGGTCGGCTCAGACCATATATACTTTTATTCAACTGTCGTATGCTTGACATGAATTTGCATCCAGTGTAAACTGGATACAGTATGCGGTGCAACTTTGCACCGGCGCAGGAAAGAGGGGACGGCATTGACACAAGCGCTCAAGGGCCGCAAGCTGTTGCTTGTCGGTTTTACGTTATTTTCCATGTTTTTCGGGGCGGGCAACCTGATCTTCCCGCCCGATCTGGGTGCAAAGGCCGGGGTAAACTTCTGGCCCGCCTTTCTGGGGCTTGCTATCAGCGCCGTGGGGCTGCCGGTTGCGGGGGTCATCGCGGTGGCACGCGCCGATGGTCTGGACAAGTTGGCCGGGCGGGTGCACCCGGTGTTTGCGCAGGTGTTCATGATTTTGATCTACCTGTCCATCGGGCCGTGTCTGGCCATTCCGCGCACCGCAAGCACCTCGTTTGCCATGCTCACCCCGCTGCTGGGCAGCAGCGCCGGGCTGCAGCTGGGGTATTCCGCGCTGTTCTTTAGCGCGGCCTTTCTGGTGGCGCTGCACCCGGACAGGCTCACCCGCTGGCTGGGCAGGCTGCTCTGCCCCTGCCTGCTGGTTCTGATCCTGATCCTGTTCGGCGGTTGTCTGCTGCACCCGCTGGCGGCGCAATACGGTACGCCCACCGAGGCGTATCGTTCCGCTGTTGTATTGCAGGGCGTATTGTACGGCTACCAGACCATGGACGCCCTTGCAGCGCTGAACTTTGGCGCGGTCATCGCCATGAACATCCGGGCGCAGGGCGTCGCCCGGGAGCAGGACGTGCAGCGCAGTGCCATCCGCGCCGGGCTTGTGGCGGGCGGGCTGCTGCTGGCGGTCTACGCCATGCTGGGGCACGCCGGAGCACTGACCGGTGCCGCCGTACCCGGCCTTGCCACCGGTGCCGAGGTGCTGACCGTGCTTGCCGAGCAGCTGTTCGGCAAAGCAGGGTTGGTGCTCCTTGCGGCCATCTTTATGCTGGCCTGCTTCAACACCTGTGTAGGGCTGATCGCCTGTGTGGGAGAGTATTTCCACACCCTGCTGCCCCGCATCCCCTACCCTGCCCTTGCCGCCTTTTTTGCCGCTGCCAGTATGCTGATCGCCAATCTGGGGCTGGCAGAGATCCTGCGCTTGTCCGTCCCGGTGCTCAACGCGCTGTACCCGGTGGCCATTGTGCTGATCGCACTTTCCTTTGTGCCCGGGCTGGAGCAGCGCCGCCGGGTCTATCCGCTGTGCATCGGCTGCACCGCCGTGCAAAGCATTGTTGCCGCGCTGCCGCTTGGCCCGCTTTCTGCCCTTGCCAACGCCCTGCCGCTGGCGGCACTGGGCTTTGGCTGGGTGCTTCCGGCTGCTGCCGGGCTGCTGGCAGGCATCCTTTTAAGCAGAACTGAAGAATAAAGGAGATTTTACTATGATCCAGCCCATCATGCACGACCCGCTGTTTCTGGCGCAGAAGTCTGCCCCTGCCACCCCGGAGGATGCCCCCCTTGCGCGGGACTTACTGGACACCCTGACCGCCCACGCCGACGGCTGTGTGGGCATGGCCGCCAACATGATCGGCGTGCTCAAGCGCATCATCGCGGTGGAGGCCGAGGACGGGTATCTGGTGCTGTTCAACCCGGTCATCCTGAAAAAGTCCGGCCTGTACGAAGCCGAGGAGGGCTGTCTTTCGCTGGAAGGCGTGCGGAAAACAAAGCGCTGGCAGAGCATCAAGGTGCAGTACCAGACCATGGACGGCAAGCCGCGTATCAAGACCTTTACCGGCTGGACGGCGCAGATCATCCAGCACGAGATCGACCATTGCGACGGAATATTGGTTTAAGCTTTTATCACGCACAAAGCCCCCGAGGGTGTGACCCCCGGGGGCTTTGCTATGCTGTAACAGAGATTTCGGAATTTTAGCCCTTGACGCCACCAAGCGCAACGCCGCGGACGATGAACTTGGACAGCAGCAGGTAGACGATGATGACCGGCAGAATAGCGATGGCCACCATCATGTACACCTTGCCCATATCGAACTTCAGGAAGTCCGCGCTGCGCAGCTGGGCGATCAGGATGGGCAGGGTCTTTTTGTCGGCGGTGTCCAGCACCAGAGCCGGGATGAAGTAGTTGTTCCAGCTGGCCACGAAGGAGAAGATGGCCTGCACAGCCAGAGCCGGCTTCATGATAGGCAGCACGATCTTATTAAAGGTATAGAACTCGCCTGCACCGTCAATGCGGGCGGCCTCCACGATCTCCATGGGAAGGGAGGCGTCCAGATACTGCTTCATGAAGAAGAACACCGTAGGTGCTGCAATGCTGGGGACGATCAGGGGGATGAAGCTGTTTTTCAGGCCCATCTTGGAGATCAACTGCAGAAAGCCCAGTGCGGACACCTGTGTGGGCATGGTCATGATGAGCAGGATCAGGGCAAAGGCGGCTTTTTTGAACTTGAAGTTATAGGCGTAGATGCCGTAGGCCGTCAGCGCCGAGAAGTAGACGCTGAGCGCTGCCGAGCAGGCAGACACCAGCAGGCTGTTGCGGATGCCGCTTACCACAGGGATGTTGGCGTCCGTAAGCACGTTGCGGAAGTTTGTGATGATGGACTTGCCCGGCATCAGCGAGAAGCCCTTTTGAATTTCGAAGTGGGTGCGGGTGGAGTTGATGATCAGCACATAGAAGAAGAACAGGCACAGAAAGCTGATCAGCACCAGCACCAGATAGCACCACGCACGGCGGGCGGTCAAAATCGCCTTTTCGGACTGGTTTTTAGGCGTATGTGCCATACTTATTTCCCTCCTTTGGCAGCAGCCTTTTTGGCTGCTTTCAGTTCCTTGCGCTGGACCTTGGTCAGGCCGTCATCTTCCTTGGTCAGCGAGAAGTACACGACGACGCACAGCACTGCACACACAAGGAACAGCACCACAGATACTGCACCGGCCATGCCGTAGTTCTTGCTGAACAGATGGTTGTTCAGGTACATGATCATAGTGGTGGAGGTACGGTCGGGGCCGCCCTTGCCGTTGGTCAAAATTTGCGGCACATCGAACATCTGCAGGCCGCCGATCATGGAGGTGATCATCACATAGACCAGAATGGGACGGATCAGGGGCAGGGTGATCTTCCAGAACATCTGGTTCGGCGTGCAGCCGTCCAGCTCCGCAGCCTCGTACAGGGTGGGATCCACGCCCATAATGGCTGCCATCAGCATGATGGTGGTGTTGCCGAACCACATCAGGAAGTTCATCAGGCCCACAAGGCCACGGTTGCCCCACACGGTATTCAAAAAGCTGATGGGGGTCTTGATCCAGCCCATGCTCAGCAGCACTGCGTTCACCGGGCCGTTATCCGAGAACAGGGCGAAGAACAGCATTGCGAAGGCCGAGGCCATGATCAGGTTGGGCATATAGATGACCGTCTTGAAGAAAGTCTGCCCCTTCAGCTTCAGCCGCAGGTCGGTGAACCATGCCGCCAGCAGCAGCGAGACGACGATCTGCGGGATAAAGCCGATGATCCACAAAATCAGCGTGTTGCCAAAATACTTGGGCAGATCGGTCGCGAACAGGGTGATGTAGTTCTTCAGGCCCACAAAGCTGGGTCCGATGATCTTCAGACCGCTGCGGTAATACTCAAAAAAGCTGTAATAGATGGTAGATGTCAGAGGGATCAGCTGGAATACCGCGAAGATGATAAAGAACGGTGCAATGAAGATATAGCCCCATTTCGCGTAGCTGATCGACCCTTTCTTCTTTGTTTTTTCTCCCATGAGATCTCCCTCCTGCCGGGTCACAGCAAAACCAAAGGGGCGGGCGAGATACGCCGCCCGCCCCTTTGCTTCAATTTTCAGTTCGGAGTAAAGCCGCTTATGCGGGCCATACCACGTCGGTCAGCTCGGGGTACTTCTCCTTGATGGCGGTCTCGAAGTTTGCCTTGGCGGCATCCTCCTCCACGTTGCCGGTGAAGTAATCCTTGAAAGCGTTCTGGAAGCTCTCGTTCAGGCCCTGATCGTACGGGCCGGCGTTGGACATATCGATCTTGGTTGCAGCCTCTGCAAACAGAGCGATGTGGTTCTGGCCGCCGAGGAAGTCGGACTTGTAATCGCTGCTGGCGATCTCGTTCATGGCCTTCTCGTTATTGGTGTAATCCTGCGTATCCATGGTGATCTGCTTCATGATGGCTTCATCGCAGGTCAGCTTCAGCATAACGTCCTTGATGGTCTCAAGGTTGTCGCTGCCGGCTGCGCCGCAGATCCAGGTGCCGCCCCAGTAGTAGGGCTGAGGGCCTTCGCACACAGCGTAGTCGCCGTAGATGCCGTTGCCAACCTCTTCCTTGCCGCCCTCAGCGGTAGGAGTTTCCAGAGAGTTGCCCAGCAGGGTGAAGTTGATGCCCCAAGTGGAGTAGAAGAAGCCGAATACCTTACCGGTGGGGCCCTGATCGGAAGCCCACTGGCTGTCCCACAGGCTGGACTTGTTGTTGTAGCCCTTGTCGGTGTACTCCTTGGTCTGATCCACCCACTTCATCAGGTTCTCGTCCACGGTAACGGTGGTGCCGGTGACCCAAGGTGCGGAGACGTTGTTGGAGAAGGTGCGGTAAGCATCATCGAAGCCGGACAGCATCTTGTAGCCCTTGGCAGCAGCCTTGGCAGCTACATCGTTGAACTTATCCCAGTCGGACAGGTAGGTCTGTACCTCGGCGGGGTCATCGGTGCCCAGCACATCCTTGGCAATGCTGCGGCGGTATGCGAACAGGCCCGGGGTAGCCTGCCAGGTGGTGCCGCGCTGGCTGCCGTCCACAGAAACGATGTCCTTGGTGTACTGGTACTGGCCGGCCAGATCGGAATCGGTCAGGCCGATATCCTTCTTGACATCCAGAACATAGTCGGAATCCACATACTTCAGAGCGTAGTCAGCCTCGATCAGGAAGATATCGATCTTGTCGTCATCGGCAGCGGAGTCCTGATTCAGCAGAGCCTCGTCCAGCTTGTTCTGGTAGTTATTGTTCTCGTTGGCGTTGATGGTCCACTTCACGGTGGTGCCGTCCTTCAGGGTGGTGGTGGACTTGTCGGCTGCGATCTCCTTGACCTCGGGATAGTAGTCGTTGAAGCGGCTCTGGAACTCATCATTCCAGCACCAGATGTTCAGCACCTTGCCCTCGGCGGAAGCGGGAGCAGAAGCGGCTGCAGAGGATGCAGGAGCAGCAGAGGAAGCAGCAGTGCTGCTGGAGGAGCTGCCGCCGCAGGCTGCCAGAGCAGCACCAATCGTCACGACACCGGAAGCAAGCAGGAAATTACGACGAGAGATCTTTTTCATAAGGGTAAACCTCCTTCATGGTTTTCCAATTAAAAAATTCATTCTCAAAAACTCCGCGCTGGGAGTTGTGGGCCTTTGTTAAAGGATGCGGACGGAGCCGCCGTCCAGCAGTTTGCCGGACACCCGGATCTGCTCCGGCAGGGTCACACGCGGATGCTCGATCAGCTCGATCAGCTTATCCGCCGCCAGCCTGCCAAGGGATTTTGTGTTCTGCTGGTAGGTCACCAGCGGGGGTTTGATCACCCGGGAGAGATAGATGCCATCGTATCCCATCACTGAGATATCCTCCGGGATGCTCAAGCCCGCTTCGGTCAGGGCGTTGTAGCCGCCCAGTGCGGAAAAGTCATCCGGGAAGATGATGCAGGTCGGCCGCTGCGGCAGTGCCAGCAGCGCCCGGGTCTCCTCTGCGCAGCGATCTACATCGTGGTACACACCGCAGCGGACGTACTCCTCCGGCACCTTCAGCCCCAGCTCCTCGCAGGCCTGATAGAAGCCTGCCAAGCGGTTCTCGGTAACAGCGGTCTTTTCGCCGTGGATAAAGGCGATGCGCCGGTGCCCGCAGGCCCATGCCTGCTTTACCAGAGCCTTTGTGCCCACCACGTTGTCTGAAAGGATCGCCATCCGGTTGTTGAACACATGGTCGATGGTCACCACCGGCACATCGCCGTTGACCAGCTCCACCACCTGCGGATCGTAAAAGTTCACACAGGCGATCACCACGCCGTCCACACCCCGGTAGTGGCAATGTTCCAGATAGCTCATGGACTTGCCGCTGATGTTGTGGTTGATGAAGGTGATATCATAGCCGCGCTTTTCCGCTTCTACCTTGAAGCTGTCCAGCACTGCGGAGAAGTACTCGTGGGTCAGGCCGCTCTGTTTTTCATCTACGAACAGAACGCCAAGGTTGTAAGTACGGTTGGTTTTCAGCGCCCGGGCCGCTGCGTTGGGCAGGTACCCCATGCGGCGGGCCGCTGCACGGATGCGCTCCCGCGTGGCCGGTGCGATGTCCGGCTGGTCGTTCAGCGCCTTACTGACAGTTGCAACGGATACGCCGCATTCTTTCGCCAGATCCTTCAGGGACGGCATCTTGTAGCCTCCTTCCGAGGAAAGGAGCTGCGGGATGTTTCTCGCAAGTTCCTTAATCGTTTTCGCAATCTCAATATATCGCATTCTATACTAAAAATCAAGCGGAAACGTAAAAGTTTTAGCTCATCTGCATCACTTTTGGCATTTTGTTTCAATATGACCTGTAAGAATTGTGCATCTCGATTCACTTTCGTTACATTTCGATTAAAACGAAAAAATTTTCGTTGCAGTTTCGTTATGGTTTTCGGTGCCGGAGGCCGTATGTATATATTACTTTTAAAATGGGGTTTTCGGGTCTTTCGTTCGCCCTTTCGCCGGTGTACGCCGTGCCGAAAGTCCCCGAAAACCGCCGGGGCTGCGCAGATTATTTTAAAATTTCCGCTGAGATTTTTGCAAAAAGCTCTTGCATTTTTGGGTGGGATACGGTATGCTTAGCGTGATGAGATTGCTTCTTTCGCAGTGCCTTAATCGTTTTCGCTTATCGATGTACTGCCCACCTGACAAGGCGCAGTTTTAAGGAGGAAGCATTATGAAGTTCGGATATTTTGATGACCAGAATAAAGAATACGTCATCACCACCCCGCAGACGCCCCTGCCGTGGATCAACTACCTTGGCAGCGAGGACTTCTTCAGTCTGGTCTCCAACACGGCGGGCGGTTACAGCTTTTACCGGGACGCCCGGATGCGCCGCCTGACCCGCTACCGCTACAACAACTCCCCGCTGGACATGGACGGCCACCGGATCTACATCAAGGACGGTGACACCGTATGGAACCCGGGCTGGCAGCCCACCAAGACCCCGCTGGACAGTTACAGCTGCCGCCACGGTCTGGGCTACACCATTCTGGAGGGCAAAAAGGACGGCGTGACCGCCCGGCAGGAGCTGTTCGTCCCCAAGGGCGATGCCTGTGAGCTGGACCGGGTGACGGTGTGCAACAGCAGCACCGCAGTCAAGGAGCTGGATCTGTTCAGCTATGTGGAGTTCTGCCTGTGGGACGCTGTGGATGACAGCTCCAACTTCCAACGCAACTACTCCACCGGTGAGGTGGAGGTAGAGGGCAGCGTCATCTACCACAAGACCGAGTACCGCGAGCGCCGCAACCACTACGCCGTGTTCTGGGCAAACTGCCCGGTGGATAGCTTTGACACCACCCGGGATGCTTTCTGCGGCGTATACGGCGGCCCGGCAGACCCGCAGGCCGTCCGCGCCGGACACTGCTCCGGCAGCATTGCCCACGGCTGGGCACCGGTGGGTGCCCTGCACATCCGCCTGACCCTCGCCCCCGGCGAGAGCCGCAGTATCCTGTTCGGTCTGGGCTACATCGAGAACCCTCAGCAGGAAAAGTTCATTGCGCCGGGTGTCATCAACAAGACCCGCGCCCACGCCATGATGGAGCGCTACGCTACGGATGCACAGGTCGATGCCGCCCGCGTCGCCCTGCGCACCTACTGGGAAGAGCTACTGTCCACCTACCATCTGGAATCCGGCGAGGAAAAGCTGAACCGCATGGTCAATATCTGGCACCAGTACCAGTGCATGGTCACCTTTAACATGAGCCGCTCTGCCAGCTACTACGAAAGCGGCACCGGACGCGGCATGGGCTTCCGGGACAGCTGTCAGGACCTGCTGGGCTTTGTGCATATCATCCCCTCCCGCGCCCGGGAGCGCATTCTGGATATCGCCGCCACCCAGTTTGAGGACGGCAGCGCCTACCACCAGTACCAGCCCCTGACCAAAAAGGGCAACCGGGATATCGGCACCGGCTTCAACGATGACCCGCTGTGGCTCATTGCCGGTACCGCCGCCTACCTGCGGGAGACCGGCGACTGGTCCATTCTGGAAGAGCAGGTACCCTTTGATAACGACGCCACCAAGGCGCAGCCCCTGATGGAGCACCTGCGCCGCAGCTTCAACTTTACCTGCACCCATCTGGGCCCCCACGGCCTGCCGCTGATCGGCCGCGCCGACTGGAACGACTGCCTGAACCTGAACTGCTTCTCCGAGCACCCGGGCGAGAGCTTCCAGATCACCGGCCCCAGCGAGCGCCCCGTGGCCGAAAGCGTTTTCATTGCCGGTATGTTCGTCAAGTACGGCCACGAATACGCCCAGCTGTGCGACCATTTGAACCTGACCGAGGAAGCCGCTGCCGCCCGCAAGAGCATTGATGCCGTAGAGCAGGCCACCCTGACCGCCGGTTGGGACGGCGCATGGTTCCGCCGTGCCTACGATGCTTTCGGCAAGCCTATCGGCAGCAAGGAGTGCACCGAGGGTCAGATCTTCATTGAGCCGCAGGGTATGTGCGTCATGGCCGGTATCGGCAAGGAGAGCGGACAGGCCGCGCAGGCGCTTGCCAGCGTGGAGGAGCGGCTGGACACCAAATACGGCGTGGTGCTGCTGCAGCCTGCTTACACCAGCTACCAGCTGAATCTGGGTGAGATCTCCAGCTATCCTCCGGGATACAAGGAGAACGCCGGTATCTTCTGCCACAACAACCCGTGGATCAGCTGCGCCGAAGCAACGCTTGGCCACGGCGACCGCGCCTTTGCAGTGTACCGCAAGACCTGCCCCGCCTATATCGAGGACATCTCCGAGATCCACCGCACCGAGCCCTACGTTTACAGCCAGATGGTAGCCGGTAAGGATGCCCCCACCTTTGGTGAAGCCAAAAACAGCTGGCTGACCGGCACGGCGGCATGGACCTTCTTCAACATCAGCCAGTACATTCTGGGCATCCAGCCCACTTTGGACGGCCTGAAGGTAGACCCCTGCATCCCCCACACCCTGTCCGGTTTCGCCGTGACCCGCCGCTTCCGCGGTGCGGTGTACCACATTACGGTGGATAACGCCGCCGGGGTGCAGCACGGCATCAAGGCCGTTACCGTGGACGGCAAGGCCATCTCCGGCAATGTTCTGCCGCTGGCTGCCGCCGGTACTGAGGTAACAGTGCAGGTGACCATGGGTTAACCCGACTTTTTCTGCTTTTTCATATTATTCTCCTTTCTGTGACCAAAGCCGCCGCGCAGACCCCTGCACGGCGGCTTTGGTTTATAATGAAACAGTTTAATGATTGAAAATGCGCTCCGCGTTGCTCTGCGCATCTTCAGAGGAAAGATTATTTTTATTTCGCGTTTGTCGCACTCTGCGGAGTGCGACAACGCCATTTTCACGAGAGGGGCTGCAATAGTTAAAGGGCGGTCTGAATTGCAAATGCAGTTGACCGCTACGCCCCCTCCTGTGAAAAAAGCATTTCAGCCAAGCCCGCAGGCTTGGCTGAAATGCAAATTAAAATCATAATTCCGCTATCTATGCGCAGAGCAACGCGGAGCGCATTCAAAATCATTTCACCTGCCCGCGCATTCCAAATCGTCCCCTTCCCTCTTGCATTTTTGGGGAAAGAGGTGTAGAATACAGTCACAATCAAACACAGGGGAGCTCGTGCAGCGGGCTGAGAGGAAGTATAGCAAGCTTCGACCCTTTTACCTGATGCGGATAATGCCGCCGTAGGAAGTCATACCCTTTATGATTTTTTGCAGGAGGAGCCGCGCCAGGCTCCTCCTGTTTTTTTGTCCCTCTGCGGAGGTTCCGCAGCCGACTGAGGGGGAGCGCCCTGAGCCTTGGATGAATGCAGCGATGGGAAGCCGTGTTCCGGCGTGAGAGGAAGCCAGTAAGCTTCGACCGCACCTTCCGTACCTGCTCCCGCCTTTCGCGGGCACGGGCTGTTTTGTTGCGGGAGCGCCGGTGTTCGTCCTGCGCTGCCGCAGATGGTTGAAAAGGAGCCAATTTATCATGAAGAATCTCTCTGTCAAAAAGCTTGCCCTCGCCGGTATGTTCTGTGCCCTGTGCGTGGTGGGCAGCGTATTCAGCTTTCCCATGTTCGGCAGCAAGTGCGCCCCGGTGCAGCACATGGTCAACGTGCTGTGCGCTGTTCTGCTGGGGCCCTGGTGGGGCGTGGGCGTAGCCTTTGTGGCTTCCCTGCTGCGCAACCTGCTGGGTCTGGGCAGTCTGATGGCCTTCCCCGGCAGTATGTTCGGTGCGCTGCTGTGCGGCCTTGCATACCACAAGACCAAAAACCTGATCGCCACCGTGGTAGGTGAGGTGTTCGGCACCAGCATTCTGGGCGGCCTGTGCGCATGGCCCGTGGCCATCTTCCTGATGGGCAAGAGCGCTGCGGATATCGCTTTCTACGCCTACATCGTGCCCTTCCTCATCTCCACCGCCGTGGGTGCGGTGATCGCCGGTGCTGTGGTGTTCAGCCTGCAGCGCTCCGGTGCTCTGCGCTCCATGCAGAACAGCCTTTCCTGAGCAGAGGTGGCCAGAATGCTCAAGACCGCCTTTGAAAACCTGCGCAGCCGCTGCCCGCTGATCCACAACATTACCAACTACGTCACCGTGAACGACTGCGCCAACATGGTGCTGGCCTGCGGTGCTTCCCCCATCATGGCCGATGATGCCGCCGAGGTGGAGGAGATCACCGCCATCTGCGGCGGGCTGAATATCAACATCGGCACGCTGAACAGCCGCACCGTCACCAGTATGCTGCTGGCGGGCAAAAAAGCTAACCAGCTGGGACACCCTGTGGTACTGGATCCGGTGGGTGCCGGTGCTTCCCGTCTGCGCACCGACACCGCCTTCCGTCTGCTGCGGGAGGTACAGTTCACGGTGATCCGTGGCAACATCTCGGAGATCAAGACCCTTGCCTCCGGTGCAGGCACCACCAAGGGCGTGGATGCAGACGTAGCCGACAAGGTGACCGAGGAAAATCTGGACAGCGCCGTGGCCTTTGCCAAAGCCTTTGCCGCCCGCACCGGCGCGGTGGTGGCCATTACCGGCGCCATTGACATCGTGGCCGATGCACAAAAGGCCTACTGCATCCGCAACGGCAACGCCATGATGAGCAGCATCACCGGCACGGGCTGCCAGCTTTCTGCCCTGACGGCAGCCTTTGTCACCGCCAATCCCGGCCATCCGCTGGAGGCTGCCGCTGCAGCGGTGTGCGCCATGGGTCTGGCGGGTGAGATCGCCCACCGGCGGCTCACCCCGCAGGATGGCAACGCCACCTACCGCAATTACATCATTGATGCCATTTACAACATGACCCCCGAACAGCTGGAGAAAGGCGCAAACTATGAAGTGCGATAAACACACCATGCTCCTGTACGCAGTGACCGACCGCGCATGGGTGGGCGAGCAGACCTTGTATCAGCAGGTGGAAAGTGCCCTGAAGGGCGGTGCCACCTGTGTGCAGCTACGGGAAAAGCAGCTGGGCGATGCAGATTTTTTGCAGGAAGCCATCCAGATCCACGCCCTGTGCCAGCAGTACGGTGTGCCGCTGTTCATCAACGATAACGTGGAGGTGGCCTTGCAGTGCCACGCCGAGGGCATCCATGTGGGACAGGACGATATGGCTGCCGCACAGGTACGCCAGCGCGTGGGCGAGGGCGTGATGATCGGCGTTTCCGCCCACACGGTACAGGAAGCGCTGGACGCTGTGGCGCACGGCGCGGATTATCTTGGCGTGGGCGCGGTGTTCGCCACCCACACCAAGACGGACGTAAGCGAGATGCCCCGGCAGACCCTGCTGGACATCTGCAACGCCGTGGATGTGCCGGTGGTAGCCATTGGCGGCATCCACAAGGAGAACATCCTGCAGCTCAAGGGCACCGGCGTGGACGGTGTGGCGCTGGTAAGCGCCATCTTTGCCGCAAAGGACATCGAGGCCGAGTGTCGGGAGCTGCGCGCCCTTTCGGAGCAGATCATAAAGTAAGCTATCATCCCGCGGCAAACCGGGGGCACCACCTTGGGTCGCGTTACAAAATTCATGGAGAAAACTAACATGAAAAGCGTATTTTGCGCAGGTGCCGGCATCCAGAGCGTACTGTTTTTTCTGAATGACGGCTACCTGCCTGCTGGCCGGGAGCTTTCTCCTCGGACACGAATCGGGCCATTCCATCGCCCGCCCTACTGCCTGCGGCAGCAGGGTCCCACCCCAGCGGACGGTCCTCGGAGAAACTCCCAACCAGCGGTTCGCCCCTGCTGCAATGCATGACCAGCACCCTGCTGTTCAGAGATAAACTGTCATTTGGAGGAACACAGCGTATGCAGACTTATACCACCCAGATGGATGCCGCCCGCAAGGGCATCGTTACCCCGGAGATGGAGATCGTAGCCAAAAAGGAATACCGCACCACCGAGGAGATCCGCCAGTGGGTCGCCGAGGGCAAGGTAGCCATTCCCGCCAACAAGCACCACAAGTGCCTGAACCCCGAGGGTGTGGGCTCCATGCTGCGCACCAAGATCAACGTGAACCTTGGCGTCTCCCGCGATTGCAAGGACTACAACATTGAGATGCAGAAGGTGATGAGCGCCGTGAACATGGGCGCAGAAGCCATTATGGATCTGTCCAGCCATGGCAACACCCAGCCCTTCCGCCAGAAGCTGACCCACGAGTGCCCGGTGATGATCGGCACTGTGCCGGTGTATGATTCGGTCATTCACTACCAGCGGGATCTGGCAGAGCTGACCGCACAGGACTTTATCGATGTGGTGCGCCTGCACGCAGAGGACGGCGTGGACTTTGTCACCCTGCACTGCGGCATTACCCGCAAGACCATCGAGCAGATCCGCAAGCACAAGCGCAAGATGAACATCGTGAGCCGTGGCGGCTCTCTGGTGTTTGCGTGGATGAGCATGACCGGCAACGAGAACCCCTTCTACGAGCACTTTGACGAGATCTGCGAGATCTGCGCCGAGCATGATGTGACCATCTCTCTGGGCGACGCCTGCCGTCCCGGCTGTCTGGCTGACGCCACCGATGTGTGCCAGATCGAGGAGCTGGTGCGTCTGGGCGAGCTGACCAAGCGCGCATGGGCGCACAACGTGCAGGTGATGGTGGAAGGCCCCGGCCATGTGCCCCTGAATCAGGTGGCTGCCAACATGGAGGTGCAGAAAAGCATCTGCATGGGCGCACCCTTCTATGTGCTGGGACCTCTGGTCACCGATATCGCCCCCGGCTACGACCACATCACCGCTGCCATCGGCGGCGCAGTGGCAGCCGCCAGCGGCGCTGCCTTCCTGTGCTATGTGACCCCCGCCGAGCATCTGGCACTGCCTAACGTGGACGATGTAAAGCAGGGCATCGTAGCATCCAAGATCGCCGCCCATGCCGCCGACATTGCCAAGGGCATCCCCCATGCCCGGGACATTGACGACAAGATGGGCGATGCCCGCCGCGCACTGGACTGGGATGCACAGTTCGCCTGTGCGCTGGACCCCGAGACCGCCAAGGCCATCCGGGATGCCCGCCTGCCCGAGGACGACCACAGCGACACCTGCAGCATGTGCGGCAAGTTCTGCGCCGTGCGCAGCATGAACAAGGCGCTGGCCGGTGAATACATCGATATCCTGTAAGCTATTCCCGCGCTGAAAGGCGCTTCTTCCTCCGGGACTGCTGCACAAACCGTGCGGCAGTCCCTTTTTTGTGGGACGATTTAAATGCCCTCCGCTTCTTACGGGTTGCGGAGCGCTCCAAACGCATTTTCACAAGTGGGGTCGCAGAGGTAAGCTGCATTTGCCGCACTGCGTTCAGTTTGGCAAATCCATACTATCAATATTTTAGATTTTACAATTCTTCTGTGCTGTACTATAATGAAGTAGCAACTTTATTTCTCAAAAGTACAGGAGGCTGTTTTCTTGATAGTTGATCTGATCGAAGCGCTTTACCGCCTGCTGTGGGGCGATTTATTCACCCTGCCGGTGGCGGGCGGCATTGGCATCTCCTTTATGGTGGTGCTGCTGTTTGCAGCCGGTATCGGCTTTACCCTGCGCACCCGGCTGCTGCCGGTGCGGCTGTTCCGGGATATGATCGGCGCGGTGTGCGAAAAAAAGCAGGCTGCGGGCGGGCTTTCCTCCTTCCAGACGCTGGTCATCTCCACCGCCACCCGGGTGGGCATGGGCAACCTTGTGGGCGTGGTGGCCGCTGTTTCGGCGGGCGGCGCGGGCGCGGTGTTCTGGATGTGGGTCACTGCGCTGCTGGGTGCCTCCACCTCCTTTGTGGAGTCCACTCTGGCGCAGAAGTACCGCGTGCCGGATCCGCTGTACGGCGGCTGGCGAGGCGGCCCGGCCTACTACCTCCATGTGCTGGCCGAGCGCAAGCGGGGCAAAAAGCTCAAACGCTCGGTGTGTGCAGCGCTGTTTGCGGTGTCCGGTCTGATCTGCTGGTGTGGCATCAGCCAAGTCATCTCCAACTCGGTCAGTTCTGCCTTTGAAAACGCCTTTCACGTCCCGCCGCTGGCCACCACCGTGGTGCTTACCCTGCTGGCAGCACTGATCGTGCTGCGCAAAAACGCCACCGTAAAAAGCCTTGACTTCATCGTACCGGTCATGGCTGTGTGCTACTTTGTCATCACGGTGGGCATCGTGGTGCTGAATATCCGGCAGCTGCCCGCCGTGCTGGCACGCATCTTTGCCGAGGCCTTCGGCCTGCGTCAGGTGGCTGCCGGCGGCTTTGGTGCGGTGCTGATGAACGGCGTCAAGCGCGGGTTGTTTTCCAACGAGGCAGGCAGCGGCTCTGCCCCCTGCGCCGCTGCCGCCGCCGAGTGCGACGACCCGGTAAAGATGGGGCTTGTGCAGGCGCTGGGCGTATTGATCGACACGGTGGTCATCTGCAGCTGCACCGCCTTTCTGATGCTGCTGGTGCCGCAGGACATCACCGCCGGGCTGACCGGCATGGACCTTTTACAGACTGCCATGCAGTACCATTTAGGCAGCTTTGGCATCGTGTTCATTGCGGTGATCTTAGCACTGTTCAGCTTCTCCACCTTTCTGGGGGTGCTGTACTACGCCCGGGGCAACGTGGCCTATCTGTGCGGCGACAACTGGTGGAGCCAGACCGCCTACAAGCTGCTGGCGCTGGCCATGCTGCTGATCGGCGGCACACAGGCCTACACCGTGGTGTGGGATCTGGGCGATGTGGGCATCGGACTGATGACCCTCTTCAATATGCTGGCGCTCGTTCCCCTTTCCGGCGAGGCGCTGACCGCCCTCAACAACTACGAAAAGCGCAAAAAGCTACATTGATAAGAATCCACCGCACAGCGTATTTTGTACGGCAGATTCTTCTCCGATAAAACGATTTAAAATGCCCGCCGCGCTTGCTCTGGGCAAAATCAGCGGAAAAACCATTTTAAATTAGAACAAGCCCGGAAAGTCTGCGGACTTTCCGGGCTTGTATTTTCACGGGAGGGGTCGTGACCGGAAACAACATCTACAAATGCTGCTTGACCTTGCCCCTTTGCTATAAAAATCAGCTATGCTGCTTCAGGGCGCAGACGGCGATGCTCAGGGCGCTCCATGCGGCCTGATACATCAGCACCGTGGCGATGGACAGCTGCCAGATGCTGCCCGCGTAGGTCAGCAGCACTGCAATGAACACCGAGAAGCACACCGACACCAGCTGCACCGTGGTGGCGCTGGTCTCGGCATTCTGTGCCTGATCTGCGGCCTGCAAGCCGCCGGTCAGGCTGGCAAAGCCCCGGTGGTGGTACAGGCAGCACTTGGGCTTTTCCGGGGCAGCATCAGCGGCTTCAATGGCCTGACACTGCTCGCCGTCCAGCACGGTGACCATGCCCTCCGGCAGATGATAAGCCTCGGTGATGTGCCGTGCCGTCAGGCTGGGGTCCTTGCTGGTGACCAGCAGACGGATGTTCTCCCTTTGCAGAGAAGCAAGGCTGCGTGCCACATTGCGGCCGCCCACATAGTGCAGCACGAACATGGCGTGCAGGTTGCCGGACACCGCCAGATACAAAATTTGCAGCGCGCCGTTTTTGGAGTGGCCGTCCTCGTAGTCCTGCTCCGGCAGAGTAACGTCCTCCTGCTCCATGTAGCGGCGGGTGCCGATGAGGATGCGGTTATTGTCGCACCATGCCGAGAAACCCTGCCCGGTGTGCTGCTCCAGATCCTTGACCGGGAACAGGATATCGGTGCGGTCCTCGATGATCTGGCTGAACAGCCCGCGCAGGGTATCGCAGCTCTCGTTCAGCACACTGGCCGCATACAGGATGGCGCGGTCGATGCGGCCGCCCTTGAAGATACGGATATCCTCCAGCGTTACGCTGTCGGCGGTAAACAGGTCGTCGGCGTCCAGCTCAATGGTGTCGATGCCGCCCAGCTCCTCAATGGCAGCCCAGCCGGGCACCACAGCGCCCACAGCGGCAGCCGCTCTTTGCAGCCGCAGCGCCGCCAGACCGGGCACCAGCACCGAGGAAAGGGGCGCGCCCATGCACAGCACGGCAGCCACTGCAGCCACGGCGCAGTTGATGCCGCCGCCGAACAGCAGGAAAGCTACGCCGCTGAGCACTGCTGCCGCCAGCAGGATATAGGCCACCTTGCGGGCGCGGCGCTCGCTGGCGCGCTCGCTGAGGCTCTGCTCCACAAAATCATCGCTGGCGGTCTGCACCGGGCGGCTCAGCAGCACCCACGGGTCCTTCTGCTCCAGATCCCGGGCGAGGGCGCGGATCAGATCTTTATCGCGGGTGCGGTAAGCGCCCCGCACTTCGCCGCCCTCTGCGGCCGGCGTGTAGCCGCCCTGCACGGCAGCCAGCATTACCCGGCTGCCCACCAGCGCCAGAAACAGCCCCAGCGCTGCCATACCGGTCAGCAGGCCGATGCCCTCGGTGCTGCGGTAGGCGTTGGCATTCAGCATGGCCACCACTGCCTGCAGCAGCGCTGCCACAGCGGCCAGCGCGGGCATGGTGTCTGCACTGGGACGACCGCGCAAGCCGGTCAGGCCGTCCCGCAGCACCGGGTAGCCCACAAACAGGCTGGCGGCAAACAGCAGCAGATTGGCGGCATAGAACGCCGCCGGGGCAGCGTCCGGGTCCAGCACCGAAAGCGGCGGCAGCAGACGCTCTGCCGTCAGCCCAAAGTGCAGCAGCACCACAGCCAGAATGCCCGCCAGCACACAGCGCAAGGTCAGCTCTGCGGCCATGTGGTGCAGCTTATCGGCAATGGATTCCGGCACAGCTTCCTCGGCAGAGGCCGCCGTTTCTGCTGCGGGTGCGGTCTCGGGCTGTGCCGGAGCCGCAGGGGCGGCAGCTGCCGGTGCGGGTACTGTTTCATCAGCAGGAGCGCCGTCCTGCTCCAGCGGGAGCAGCGGCAGGCTCATGGTATCCTCTTTTTCCGGCTTGCGGGCAGCGGGCTTCTCGTCCTCTGCTGTGCCGAACATTTGGAAAATCGACTTTTTCTCAGGCTTTTTCGGCAGTGTCTCCGGGTCTGCCGGAACGCTGGCAAACACCGCCGACGGCAGCTCCTCGGCAGGCTTCTGTGCTGCCTTTGCCGGGGCTTTCTCCGGCTCTGCGGCGGGCTGTGCAGGCGCAGGCTGCACCTTGGGCTGCGGCACTGCCTGCACAGGTTTTGCGGGCTGCGGGGCAGGCTTTGCCTTGCCGCTCATGTCGTTGAGCATATCCTTCAGCTGCTGCATCTCCCGCTGCTCCAGCTCCTCCTGCGGCAGCAGCGTCTCCGGGGCGTTCTTCGCCTTGGGCTGCTTTTTAGGGGCAGCAGCAGGCTGCGGCTCCGGCTGGGGTGCAGGCTTTTTCGGCTTCGGCTGCACGGCAGCAGCCGCCTTGGGTGCAGGCACCGGCTCTGCCGGGACAGCCTTGGCAGGCTCTACCCGGGCAGGCTGCATCGGCATAGCCGGAATAGGGTCTGCGGTGCGCAGCTCCAGCGCCATGTCCTCCTGCTCCGGCTGCACCGGCTTTGCATCTGCCCCCAGCAGGATCTCGCCGGTGGGGATCTCCAGCACCGGCTGTGCCGGGGCGGGCGTCTCTTCTTTGTCGTGGCCGAACAGCTTGCCCAGCAGCCCGGCCTTGGGCTTTTCCTCCACCGGGGCAGGCTCGTCCCGGCGGGTCATTTCCTCGGGCAGATCGATCACACTGGTGCTGAAAAAGTTGCGGAACCGCTCTTCTGCCGAGAGCTCCCCCGCCTGCTTGCCCTTGCGTTCATTTTTATTGTTCGGCATCCTTGTCCCTCCCACTGTTCTGGATGGAGTTTACCGCTTGTTTTATTCTTCTACGGCGCGCTGCGACTGGATCTCGTACAGGATGATGCCAGCCGCCACCGAAACGTTATAGCTGTCCACACCGGTGCCGGGTGCAGCCATATCCAGCCGCACCACACCGTCACACAGCTTCTTGACCAGCTGGGACACCCCGCTGCCCTCGCTGCCCAGTACCAGCGCGATGGGGCCGGTCAGGTTGTTTTTGTGCAGAGACACACCGTCCATATCGGCGCAGTAGACGAACACGCCCTGCTCCTTCAGGCGGCGGATGGTCTCGCCGATATTGGCCACCCGCGCCACCGGCAGACGCTCGGCAGCGCCTGCGCTGGACTTGATGACGGTGGGGGTGACGGACGCGCCGCCCCGCTTGGGGATGACGATGCCGTGGGCACCGCACAGCAATGCGCTGCGCATGACTGCACCCAGATTGTGGGGGTCCTCAATGCCGTCGCTCAGCACCAGAAACGGCGGCTCACCCTTGGCCTTGGCTGCTGCCAGCAGATCCTCCACGGTCGCGTACTCGATCTCACTGGCAAAGGCCGCCACGCCCTGATGGCTTTCGGTGCCGGTCATCAGGCGCAGCTTGTTGGGGTGCACCCGCTTGACCGTTGCGCCGGCCTCCTTGGCCAGTGCTGTATAGTATGCCGCCACTGCCGGGGCCATCCCCTCGGCAATAAGCACGGTGTCCACACCGGAGCCGCTCTTGAGCAGCTCGGTCACCGGGTTTTTGCCGTAGATCAGGCTCTCGCTCTTCTGCTGCGGCTGCTCTGCATCGCGGCGCGGACGGCGCGGCTGGTTACGTTCTTCCATCTTTTTATGCTCCTTCCGTTCCGGGCGGGCAGTGCCGCGCCGGAGCGTTTTATTTTGTTTATGATAATCCAAGATAAAGTATACCATATCTCGTCCGGTTTCGCCACAAATTGCAGGGATTTTATTCCCAGACACCTAAAATTTTTTCAGTAAAACACAGCTTCCCTGCCAGACTGGGCGGCTGTAAAAATGTTTTGCCCGCCGCCCGGGAAGCCCGGCGCATTTCCGCTGTTTTGCCAAGGCAAAAAGTTTTCCACAAAAAATGTCTATACATTCCGTAAACAGCCTATGATTTTTCCACAAGTTGAAAACCCGGTGGAAAGTGTGTAAAAGTCCAGCCACAGCGCCTGTTTTCTGGGTGGAATTAAACAGTTTCCACCGGGTTTTCAACAGCAGCTTCCCCCATATCTTGGCAAAAGCCTTACAATTTGTAAAATTCAAGTCGGAATTATGACAATTTTTTGAACCGGAAATTGTCCGCTTTTGCAATTTCCTCCAACATCATTTTGACGAATGTTAAAATATGTTGAAAACCCGCGCCGCTTCCGCACAAGGCGGATGTTGCAGCATATATGGATTTTTGTTGTTAAGTGCAGAACATTTCTGCCGCAGCTGCATCAGCCGCTTTGTGCCGTGACTGTTCCGCAGCAGCTCTATGCAAGAAAAAGCGCCTGTTCGGATTGATTTTAGGCGCATTTTGGGGTATACTAGCCATGTGGGCTCGTTAAACCATGCACAATGCGGTGTGTGGCAGAGCCGGAACCCCGATAATTTTTGGAGGTAATGAATAATGTTGGTAAATGCAACCGAAATGCTGCTCAAGGCACGCGATGGCCACTACGGTGTGCCGCAGTTCAACATCAATAACCTGGAGTGGACCAAGGCCGTCCTGACCGCCTGCGAGGAAATGAAGAGCCCCGTCATTCTGGGTGTTTCCGAGGGTGCAGGTAAGTACATGACCGGCTTTAAGACTGTTGCTGCTATGGTCAGCGCCATGGTCGATTCCATGGGCATCACCGTTCCCGTTGCTCTGCATCTGGATCACGGCACCTACGAGGGCTGCAAGGCCTGTGTTGAGGCTGGTTTCTCCTCCATCATGTTCGATGGCAGCCACTACTCCATCGAGGAGAACGTGGAAAAGACTAAGGAACTGGTCGCTCTGGCACACGCTCACGGCATGAGCATCGAGGCCGAGGTTGGCTCCATCGGCGGCGTCGAGGACGGCGTTGTGGGCTCTGGCGAGATCGCTGATCCCGAGGAGTGCGCAAAGATCACCGCTCTGGGCATTGACTTCCTGGCTGCCGGCATCGGCAACATCCACGGCGTCTACCCCGCAAACTGGAAGGGTCTGGACTTCGAGGCTCTGGACCGCATCCACAAGGCCACCAACAACATTCCTCTGGTCCTGCACGGCGGCACCGGCATCCCCGATGAGATGATCGCAAAGGCCATCAGTCTGGGCGTTTCCAAGATCAACATCAATACCGAGTGCCAGCTGGTGTTTGCTGAGGCCACCCGTAAGTACATCGAAGAGGGCAAGGATCAGCAGGGCAAGGGCTTCGACCCCCGCAAGCTGCTGGCTCCCGGCGCAAAGGCCATTGAGGCTAAGTGCAAGGAGAAGATCGAGCTGTTCGGCTGCGCAGGCAAGGGCTAAGCAGAAGTTCGTATCCTGACCGGTACACCACCCAATAAAGTATGCGGCCCCGCCGCACTGTTATGCACAGTGCAGCGGGGCCGCTTTTTATTTTGAAATTCGGTAATGGCCCACAATGTCGGTGCGTTTTTCCAGAATGTCCTGCTCGTAAGCCGTCTGCCATGGGTCATTGTGGTGAATGATATAGGGCACTCCGTTTTTATTTTGCCGGTCGGACACGATGCCGATATGTCTTTCAAAGATCACAATATCACCGCCCTGTCATTCTTCTATTTCTGAAACATCTGTGGTCAGAGCAACCGCGGTATGTGCAAAAAATACCTTCAGGTTTCGTACCCGTCGGAAATCTATGTTTGCATCCGGCTCTGCCACCATATAATCTTGTGACTGCTTCCGGATATCTGCGTCCACAAGCACTTGCAGATCATATCCAGCATCTTTCAACGCATAAGCAACCACATCCGTGCAAACTCCATAACCATCGTCAGGATAACCGGTCGCATAATAGCGGCTTTTGTATTTTGGATGTGTGCTCACATAGTCCATTGCTCCGTTCAGAATATCCAACTGATCGTCTACGCCGTCAACATCCCGATCTACGCTGCTATGAAACTGCGGTATCCTGCCCGGATAGTCATCCTCAAGCCGGAACGCCGAGGTGTGCTGATAATGTGTCTGCGCATAAAATACGATGCTGCAGAACAGTAAAAGCGCCAGTACCGCTATATAACACTTTGCTGTATCCTTGCGGGTTCTGTCCAAACGCATATTCTCACCCTTTTCTGCTCTGAGGATACCAGTTTTTCCCCTATTCTGCAACCCTTAAGCATATATAGCGCAACAAAAAAGCCCTGAGACTTTCATCTCAGAGCTTTCAGTTAAGTCGGCGACTACCTATTTTCACAAGCCGTTTCCAGCTAACTATCTTCGGCACAAGTAAGCTTAACTTCTGTGTTCGGAATGGGAACAGGTGGAACCTTACCGTCATCGACACCGACCGATTTGACTGAATCAGTATAACACATTTCTGTGCTTCTGTCCAGTATTTCTTAGAAGGACGTGCCTTCAAAACTGAATAATCACTGCTGACATTTTTTCGTTGACTTAAAAGTCTCAAGCGAATTGTGGTCAAGCCCTCGACCTATTAGTACACGCTTGCTGAATGGATCACTCCACTTACACATCGTGCCTATCAACCTTGTAGTCTTCAAGGGGTCTTACTTGTTTGAAACAATGGGATATCTTATCTTTGGGTCGGCTTCACGCTTAGATGCTTTCAGCGTTTATCCGATCCGTACATAGTTGCCCAGCTATGCCCTTGGCAGAACAACTGGTGCGCCAGAGGTACGTCCGCTCCGGTCCTCTCGTACTAGGAACAGCTCCCATCAAATATCCTGCGCCCACGACAGATAGGGACCGAACTGTCTCACGACGTTCTGAACCCAGCTCGCGTACCGCTTTAATTGGCGAACAGCCAAACCCTTGGGACCGAATACAGCCCCAGGATGCGATGAGCCGACATCGAGGTGCCAAACCTCCCCGTCGATGTGGACTCTTGGGGGAGATCAGCCTGTTATCCCCAGGGTAACTTTTATCCGTTGAGCGATGGCATTTCCACTCACATACCACCGGATCACTAACTCCAACTTTCGTTACTGCTCGACCCGTCAGTCTCGCAGTTAGGCTCGCTTCTGCGTTTGCACTCTTTTGCTTGATTTCCGTTCAAGCTGAGCGAACCTTTGAACGCCTCCGTTACTCTTTAGGAGGCGACCGCCCCAGTCAAACTGCCCACCTAACAATGTCCCCCGCCTTGATTCAAAGGCGCAGGTTAGAATTCCAATATCGCAAGGATGGTATCCCAACGGCCACTCCACAAAAGCCAAAGCTCTTGCTTCCCAGTGTCCCATCTATCCTGTGCATGCAACATCGAAACCCAATATTAGGCTACAGTAAAGCTCCATGGGGTCTTTCCGTCTTGTCGCGGGTAACCGGCATCTTCACCGGTACTACAATTTCGCCGGGCGGGCTGTTGAGACAGTGCCCAAATCATTACGCCTTTCATGCGGGTCAGAACTTACCTGACAAGGAATTTCGCTACCTTAGGACCGTTATAGTTACGGCCGCCGTTCACTGGGGCTTCGATTCAATGCTTGCACATCTCCTCTTAACCTTCCAGCACCGGGCAGGCGTCAGCTCGTATACGTCATCTTTCGATTTAGCACAAACCTGTGTTTTTGGTAAACAGTTGCTTGGGCCGATTCTCTGCGGCTCCATCTCTGGAGCACCCCTTCTCCCGAAGTTACGGGGTCAATTTGCCGAGTTCCTTAACAACCCTTCTCCCGTTGGCCTTAGAATCTTCTTCCTACCTACCTGTGTCGGTTTGCGGTACGGGCACCGCAGAAATTCACACAGCTTTTCTCGCCATCTTCCATCCCGGACTTCGGTACTAATTTCCCTCGATCGCTACCGGAACCAACACCCGGCTCCGAGACTTCAAATGTGTCCCTGTGTTTAACTCTTTTGGTGGTGACGGAATCTCTACCGTCTGTGCATCGGCTACGCCGTCAGGCCTCACCTTAGCTCCCGACTGACCTGGAGCGGACGAACCTTCCTCCAGAAACCTGAGGCTTTCGGCCATGCAGATTCTCACTGCATTCGCGCTACTCATTCCGGCATTCTCACTTCTATACACTCCACAGCCGCTTGCGCTACTGTTTCACCGCGTATACAACGCTCCCCTACCCAATGTACAAAGTACATTGCCTAAGCTTCGGTGTCAGGTTTAGCCCCGTTAAATTCTCCGCGCAAAGACGCTCGACCAGTGAGCTATTACGCACTCTTTGAATGTGTGGCTGCTTCTGAGCCAACATCCTGGTTGTCTACGTATCTTCACATCGTTTTCCACTTAACCTGACTTTGGGACCTTAGCTGTAGATCTGGGCTGTTTCCCTTTTGACAATGACATTTATCTGACACTGTCTGACTCCCAAGCATCAATACTCTGGCATTCTGAGTTTGATAAGCTTCGCTAACCTCTCGGCCGCTAGGCTATTCAGTGCTTTACCTCCAGGTATCTAACTTGAGGCTAGTCCTAAAACTATTTCGGGGAGAACCAGCTATCTCCGGGTTCGATTGGAATTTCTCCGCTACCCACAGTTCATCCGCCGCCTTTTCAACGGAGGTCGGTTCGGTCCTCCATGGAATTTTACTTCCACTTCAACCTGACCATGGGTAGGTCACCCGGTTTCGGGCCCATTATATGCAACTTAACGCCCTTTTCAAACTCGCTTTCGCTTCGGCTCCAGACCTTAAGTCCTTAACCTTGCTGCATACAATCGCTCGCCGGACCGTTCTACAAAAAGTACCCTATCACACTTTGACGTGCTCTAGGTGCTTGTAGGCACAGGGTTTCAGGTTCTCTTTCACTCCCCTCCCGGGGTGCTTTTCACCTTTCCTTCACAGTACTATACGCTATCGGTCACTGGGTAGTATTTAGGGTTGGAGGGTGGTCCCCCCGTATTCCGACCAGGTTTCACGTGTCTGGCCGTACTCTGGATCCTGCGCAGCTCTCTCCGTTTTCACCTACGTGGTTCTCACACTCTCTGACCGGCCTTCCCATGCCGTTCGGTTAACAGATTAAGTCCTAAAAGCAGTCCGTACCCCGGAAGTATTTCTACTCCCGGTTTGCCCTCTTCCGCGTTCGCTCGCCACTACTTACGGAATCTCGTTTGATGTCTCTTCCTCGCCCTACTTAGATGTTTCAGTTCAGGCGGTTCCCTCGATATACCTATTTTTAAGTTCAGTATAACGTACCTGAGTATGAACCCAGATGAGTTTCCTCATTCAGAAATCTCCGGATCAATGCTTATTTGCAGCTCCCCGAAGCTTATCGCAGCTTATCACGTCTTTCATCGGCTCCCAGTGCCAAGGCATTCGCCCTGCGCCCTTGTTCGCTTGACCTTTCAAACGTTCTCTTGGAACATTTGGTATCCTCTTGATTCTCTCTTGCCAACGAAGATTATTGTTACCCTTCCTTTTGAAATTGTAATATTTCTTAAAAAAGAACTTACTATAATCTTTGTTTCGCAGTTATTATTCAGTTTTCAAGGTACGTCTTTGAGTGTCCTTTTCAGGGCCCTCAAAATCGAACAATATCTACTTAAACTTTAACTTGTCACCTGTTCCAATGACTGACCATCTTGGATGCTCTGTCATTGCCTGACTCCTTAGAAAGGAGGTGATCCAGCCGCAGGTTCTCCTACGGCTACCTTGTTACGACTTCACCCCAATCACCAGTTTTACCTTCGGCGGCGTCCTCCTTGCGGTTAGACTACCGACTTCGGGTCCCCCCGGCTCTCATGGTGTGACGGGCGGTGTGTACAAGGCCCGGGAACGTATTCACCGCAGCATGCTGATCTGCGATTACTAGCAATTCCGACTTCGTGCAGGCGAGTTGCAGCCTGCAGTCCGAACTGGGACGTTGTTTCTGAGTTTTGCTCCACCTCGCGGTCTTGCTTCTCTTTGTTTAACGCCATTGTAGTACGTGTGTAGCCCAAGTCATAAAGGGCATGATGATTTGACGTCATCCCCACCTTCCTCCGTTTTGTCAACGGCAGTCTGGCCAGAGTCCTCTTGCGTAGTAACTGACCATAAGGGTTGCGCTCGTTGCGGGACTTAACCCAACATCTCACGACACGAGCTGACGACAACCATGCACCACCTGTCTCTGCGTCCCGAAGGAAACACATATTTCTATGTGCGTCGCAGGATGTCAAGACTTGGTAAGGTTCTTCGCGTTGCGTCGAATTAAACCACATACTCCACTGCTTGTGCGGGCCCCCGTCAATTCCTTTGAGTTTCAACCTTGCGGTCGTACTCCCCAGGTGGATTACTTATTGTGTTAACTGCGGCACTGAAGGGGTCAATCCTCCAACACCTAGTAATCATCGTTTACAGTGTGGACTACCAGGGTATCTAATCCTGTTTGCTACCCACACTTTCGAGCCTCAGCGTCAGTTGGTGCCCAGTAGGCCGCCTTCGCCACTGGTGTTCCTCCCGATATCTACGCATTCCACCGCTACACCGGGAATTCCGCCTACCTCTGCACTACTCAAGAAAAACAGTTTTGAAAGCAGTTCATGGGTTGAGCCCATGGATTTCACTTCCAACTTGCCTTCCCGCCTGCGCTCCCTTTACACCCAGTAATTCCGGACAACGCTTGTGACCTACGTTTTACCGCGGCTGCTGGCACGTAGTTAGCCGTCACTTCCTTGTTGAGTACCGTCATTATCTTCCTCAACAACAGGAGTTTACAATCCGAAGACCTTCTTCCTCCACGCGGCGTCGCTGCATCAGGGTTTCCCCCATTGTGCAATATTCCCCACTGCTGCCTCCCGTAGGAGTCTGGGCCGTGTCTCAGTCCCAATGTGGCCGTTCAACCTCTCAGTCCGGCTACCGATCGTCGCCTTGGTGGGCCGTTACCTCACCAACCAGCTAATCGGACGCGAGGCCATCTCAAAGCGGATTACTCCTTTTCCCTCTGCTCGATGCCGAGCTGTGGGCTTATGCGGTATTAGCAGTCGTTTCCAACTGTTGTCCCCCTCTTTGAGGCAGGTTCCTCACGCGTTACTCACCCGTTCGCCACTCGCTCGAGAAAGCAAGCTCTCTCTCGCTCGTTCGACTTGCATGTGTTAGGCGCGCCGCCAGCGTTCGTCCTGAGCCAGGATCAAACTCTTTATAAATGATATTTATCACTTAAAAGTGTTAAATCTTGTTTCGCTCAGCACGCAATCGCTTGCGTCCTGTGTGAATTACTTTTGTTTGGAATTGTTTACCGTGTTTTTCCAACACGAAAATAGGTTCCGTTACAAGTTCTTTCGATATTGTTCAATTTTCAAGGTCCTGTGCGCCGCAGCCTTAGCGGCTGAAAGCTTAATTATTTTATCACTTTCGTGATAAGTTGTCAAGCACTTTTTTGAGAAGCTTTTGAACTTTTCTGAACTTGGAGCGCTTTGTACATCTCAGTGTCAACCGTGAGCTTGTCGGGGTGAGACCCCTCCATCTTGCTTTCGCAAGACCGCTCCGTTTGCTTGAACGCCCCACTGGGGCGATTCATTGCTTTCGCAACCGCAAAGCTTTTCAGCGTCTATTGGTTCTTTTCAAGGGCTTCCTGCTGGGACTTCAGAAGTCATTCTTTTGTCTCAGCGCTTGGCGCTCACATATAGTACCATACCGCAACCACTTTTGCAAGTCTTTTTTATATTTTTTTCGCCTTTTTTTTCACTTTGTATACATCATCTAGTTTTTCGCTTGGTTTCAGGGGTGGTTTTGGCCTTTCTTCCACCATTTCTGCGCAAAAACAGCCGCCGCACAAAAAGTGCAGCGGCTGTTGCCTTGTAATTCAGTTCTTTTCTTCCTGCTTCATCTCCCGCAGGGTCAGCCAGACTGCTGCTGCCAGCATCGGCAGCGCGGCGATCAGACCAATGGGCATGGGACCCAGCACATTATAATAAGCATCCGCCGGGGTGACCAGCACCTGCGGCAGCGCCGCAACGGCATTGAACGCGCCGTGCGCAATGGCGGGCACCCAGATGCTCTCCGTTTTCTCGTAGAGGATATCCAGCAGAGTGTTGAGGGCAAAACAGACCACACACCACACCACCAAACCCAGCAGGGGTGCGCCCAGATAGTTGGTGCCGTACTCGTAGCCCACCAGCAGCATCAGCGGCCAGTGCCAGATGCCCCACACAACGCCGCCCAGCAGGCGGCCATTCAGCAGACCGAACTGCTCCTTCAGGCGGGGCATCATGTAGCCGCGCCAGCCAACCTCCTCGCCCAGCGCAGGGAACATATTGATAGCTGGGGCAAGGAGCACCGCAAACAGCCCGTTTTGCAGCAGATAGCTGAGGGTGGAGACGCCCAGCTGGCTGCGCAGGGTCTGGGCGTCCATCTCGCCGCCGTAGGCGGCTACCAACCAGCTGCAGGAAAAGTCCAGCCGGGAGGGGAACACAGCAAAATACAGCACTGCACCCAGCAGGGTGAGCACCGCCGGGCCGAACCATGCCGCCAGCCAGAACCGACGCTTGCCCTGCACCTTCCAGCCGATGCCGGTGGGCTGGCGCAGAAATGCCTTTTGCACCAGCAGTACAGCCAGCAGCGGGCAGAACATGGTAACGATGAGCGCCAGCTGATACAGCACCGCATTATTCTGCTGCAATAGCGCCATGCAGCCGCCGACCTGACACAGCCATGCCATGCCGAAGGCGAACAGGAAGTACAGGCCGAAGCCCTGTTTTTCTTTTGCTGTCATATGAACTTCACCGCCGTTCCGTAAGCTATGACCTCTGCCGCGCCCTGCATGACGCTGGCAGAGGCGTACCGCATGCCCACAATGGCATCTGCGCCAAGGCTTTCAGCGTCCTTGACCATGCGTCCGGTGGCGATCTGCCGTGCTTCGGTGAGCATATCGGCGTAGTCGGTCACCTCGCCGCCCACGAGGGTGCGGAAACCGGCCATCATGTCGTGGCCAAGGTTGCGGCTCTGCACCGTGCTGCCCCGCACCACGCCCAGCGCTTCCAGCTTTTTGCCCGGGATCTCGTTAATAGTTACGATAAGCATCTTCTTCTCCCTTTCCGATCTCTTCGATTCGATCCAGCAGCACCTTCAGGGTGCCCACGATGCAGCCCGCCGGAATGCCGAACATCACTACCAGCAGCGGCAGCGGCGGAGCGTCTTGCGGGTCGGTGTAGATTGCCCAGCCCATGGTAGCCATCACAAAAGCCATCATGGCCACAAAAAGGGCGGCACCGATGCACGCACCCCGGATGCGGCGGGTCTTTTGGTCGGTCCGTTCAATGTTCACAAAAGTCACTCCCTGTTCTTCCCGTGCGGTCAGGCGCGCCAGCGTCTGCTCCACATCCAGTTGTTCCAGAGGGCCGTTCTCCTGTTGCAGCAGCGTGCAGAAACCGATTGCCTCCTCCAAGTCGGCGCGGCGGCTGCGCAGACGCTCCAGCTGCTGGCTCATGCCCTCGGCCAGCGTGCGCTGCCCTTCCAGCATCTCCCGGATCTCTGCCAGCGGCACGTCCAGCTTACGCAGCAGCTTGATGCGGCGCAGGCGTTCCACATCCGCCTGCGAGTAGCTGCGGTAGCCGTTGCCCGGCTCCCGGCTGGGACTGATGAGCCCCTCTTCCTCGTAAAAGCGGATGTTCTTTTTGGTCACGCCGACGGCGGCTTCCACTTCGTTGATCTTCATGGGTCACGACCCCCTCCTTACGGGAATATTCTACACCTTCCACAAAGGGGAAGGTCAAGCTTTTTTTGCAAAAAGAGCCGCTGCACAACCTTGTACAGCAGCTCCTTCCTTTAAAAATAGCACTTGATCTGGAAACGGTCGGCGTTATCCTGCTTTTTCTCCACCACGATGTGCTCATGGTTAAAGTCGAAGTGCACCGGGGTGCACAGGTCGGTATTGCGGGTCAGGCGCAGCAGCTCCTGCACGCGCTTTTTCTCCTCCGGCACATAGAACAGGTAACTCACGCCCTCTTTTTTGGCGCGGCCGGTGCGGCCGATGCGGTGGGTGTAGTGCTCGTTCTCGCTGGGCACATCGTAGTTGATGACGGCATCCACGTCCGAGACGTCAATGCCGCGGGCGGCAACGTCCGTAGCCACCAGAATGGCCAGCTTGCCGTCCCGGAAGGCCTGCATGATCTGGTTGCGCTCCTTCTGGGAGAGGTCGCCGTGCAGGCAGTCCACCGAGAAGCCCAGCCGTGCCAGTTGGTTTGCCAGCGTGGCGGTGTTGAACTTGGTATCGCAGAACACCATCACCCGCTTGTAGCCCTCGCCGATGATGATCTGTGCCAGATCCGACAGCTTGTTGCGGCCGGAGGTCTCCAGCATATACTGGGTGATCTTGGGCTGGCTTTCCTCCCGGGGCTGCACGGTGATTTCCTCGGCGTTGTGCTGGTACAGCCAGCCGATATCCATCACCTCGCGGCTGATGGTGGCCGAGAACATGGACAGCGCCTTGCGTGCCTTCATCATCTCGATGATGTGACGCACATCCTTATAAAAACCCATGTTCAGCATTTCGTCGGCCTCATCCAGCACGATCTGGGTCACATGGGAGATATCGATGCTGTGGTGTTTATAGTGGTCCATCAGCCGGCCCGGGGTGGCTACCACGATCTGGCAGCCCTCGGCCAGACGCTTTGCCTGTTTTTCCATATTGGCGCCGCCGTACACGCAGGCCACCTGCACCTCTGGCATAAAGTAGGTGAGGTTGGTCAGCTCCTCAGCGATCTGTTGAGCAAGCTCCCGGGTGGGTGCCATGATGACGGCCTGCGGGTATTTGTTTTCCGGCTGGATATGCTCCACCACCGGGATGCCGAAGGCACAGGTCTTACCGGTACCGGTGGGTGCCTTGGCGATGACATCATGCCCGGCCAGCATGAGGGGGATGGTCTTTTCCTGAATTTCGGTCATTTCGGCAAAGCCCATGCGTTCCACAGCCTTGTGGATGGCTTCGCTGCACTGCAACTCGCTGTAAAGCATTTGGACAACTCCGTTCTTTATGGCGTTTTTCTCGTTGCAACAAGTATAGCATGAAATGCCGCGCTTGTCAGCAGAGAAACAAAAAGATGCCGTGCGCCGCACGCAGGGCGGGACGATTCGGGATATCGGAACGCCTGCGGGCGTTCCGATATCCCATTTTCACAACAGAGTTTTTGGTAAACAAAAAGAACCGCACCCGGGGTCACGGGTACGGTTCTCAGTGTGTGGGATCAGGCGGTCTCTTCCACGCTCTTCTTGCCGGCCTCCAGCTTCTGCTTGAAGCGGCCGCTGGCCTTGAAGCCGGGGATGGAGGTGGACTCCAGCTGGCTGGACACCTTGGTCTTGGGGTTGGTGTAAGCCTTCGGCTTGCGGGGGCGCATCTCAAAGCGGCCAAAGCCGGCGATGGTCACCTTTTCGTCAGCGCGCAGGCAGTCCGCGATCTGGTCAAACATTGCATCCATCGTGGTCTCGACCTGAGCTTCGGTAAAGCCGGTCTTGCGTGCCACGGTTTCGATCATCTGGGAACGGGTCATGTATCGATATCCTCCTGGAATGTCCAAAAGTAACGTCTTTTGGCAAATTTTGCGTTGTTGAGTATAACATATTTCGCGCACTGTTTTCGATGGATTGCGCACGAAATGTAGTTTATTGCGCACGAACCACATTCAGTTCCGTGCACCCCGCACAAATACAGCGCCCACCGTTTCGGCAGGCGCTGTAAAGAGCTGTTTTATGCGGGTGTTACGGCTTATTTTCCGCGGTACAGGGTGGCAATATCCACCAGCGGGATGTTAGCCAGGCTGTGCTCACTGCGCAGGCAATCCACCAGAGAAGCGGCGGTATCCACTGCGGTGATGCAGGGGATGCTCAGCTCCACGGCTTTACGGCGCAGGCGGACGGAATCGCGCCGGGGGTCACGACCCTTGGCGCTGGTGGAGAACACATAGTCCACCAGACCGCTCTGCAGCAGGTCCACGATGTTGGGCGCCTCGCCGGAGATGTTGCGCACCTCGTTGCAGGGGATCATGTGCTTATTGAGCCATGCACAGGTGCCGGAGGTACCATAGAGCTTATAGCCCATATCCTTCAGCTTCCATGCAATATCCACGAACTCGGGCTTGTCGCTGTCCTTCACGGTGAAGATGCAGCAGCTGCCCGGGCCGGGGGTCTTGAAGGTATAGCCTGCACCGATCAGACCCTTGAGCAGGGCGTCGTGGTAGTTGGGCGCAATACCCAGCACCTCGCCGGTGGATTTCATCTCGGGGCCGAACTGGGTATCCACAGCGTGCAGCTTTTCAAAGCTGAACACGGGCACCTTGACCGCCACATAAGGGGCGTTGGGGTGCAGACCGGTGCCGTAGCCCATATCTGTCAGCTTCTCGCCCAAGCAGCAACGCACGGCCAGATCCACCATGGGCACGCCGGTGACCTTGGAGATATACGGCACGGTACGGGAGGAGCGGGGGTTCACCTCGATGACGTACACACGGCCATGGGAGACGGCGTACTGCACGTTGACCAGACCGGTGACGTGCAGCTCGCGGGCAAAGCGGCCGGTATAGTCCACCATGGTGTCGATCTCGTCCTGCGTCAGGTGCTGCGCCGGGTAGACACAGATGGAGTCGCCGGAGTGCACGCCGGTGCGCTCCACCTGCTCCATGATGCCGGGGATCAGGAAGTTTTCGCCGTCGCAGATGGCGTCCACCTCGCACTCGGTGCCCATGATGTACTTATCCAGCAGCACCGGATGATCCATGTCAACGTGCTCGGTGATAACGCCCATGTACTCGATGATATCCGCCTTGTTGTAGGCCACGATCATGTTCTGACCGCCCAACACATAGGAGGGACGCATCAGCACCGGCAGACCGATCTCCTCGGCAGCGGCCAGAGCCTCGTCCAGATTGAACACGGTACGGCCTGGAGCGCGGGGAATGTTGCAGCGCTCCAGCAGCTCGTCAAAGCGCTCGCGGTCCTCGGCCTCATCGATGGCGTCCGCCGGGGTGCCCAGAATGGGCAGACCGATCTCGTCCATGTGCTTGGCCAGCTTGATGGCGGTCTGTCCGCCGAACTGCACCACGCAGGCATCCGGCTTTTCGGTGGCAATGATGTTGTCCACGCTCTCCGGGTTCAGCGGGTCGAAGTACAGGCGGTCACCGGTGTCAAAGTCGGTGGAGACGGTCTCGGGGTTGTTGTTGACCAGAATGGCCTCGCAGCCGTTTTTCTTCAGCGTCCACACGCAGTGCACAGAGCAGTAGTCGAACTCGATGCCCTGACCAATGCGGATGGGGCCGGAGCCAAAGACCAGTACCTTCTTCTTTTTGGGCTCGCCCTTGGCAGCGGTCTCGGCTTCCTTCTCGGCGATGAAGCCTGCGGCTTCGTTGTCGCCGTCGTAGGTGGAGTAGAAGTAGGGGGTATTGGCAGAGAACTCGGCAGCGCAGGTATCCACCATCTTGAAGCCGGCGCGGTAGTTCTCCACGGGCAGGGTGTCCACCTGTGCCAGACGGCGGATGGTCTTATCCTGGAAGCCGTACTTCTTGGCAGTCTTGTACTGCTCCACAGACAGCTGGCCGTTGCACTGTGCCAGACCCTTTTCCAGATCTGCCAGATGCTGCATCTTATCAAGGAACCACCAGTCGATCTTGGTGATATCGTAGATGACCTTGTGATCGATGCCGCGCTTCAGCGCCTCATACACGCAGAACACGCGCTCGGCGTCCTGAACGTGCATGTGCTCCACCACTTCCTCGTCGGTCAGCTCCTCAAAGGGCTTGTGGGTCAGGGTGTCCATGCCCAGCTCAATGGAGGAAACAGCCTTCATCATGGCGGCTTCGAAGCTGTTGCCGATGCTCATCACCTCGCCGGTAGCCATCATCTGGGTGCCCAGAGACTTGTCGGCGTAGACGAACTTATCAAACGGCCACTTCGGGTACTTGACCACGATGTAGTCCAGCGCAGGCTCGAAGCAGGCGCAGGTCTTGCCGGTAACGTCGTTGGTGATCTCGTCCAGCGTGTAGCCGATGGCGATCTTGGTAGCCACCTTAGCAATGGGGTAGCCGGTGGCCTTGGAGGCCAGTGCGGAGGAGCGGGACACACGGGGGTTGACCTCGATGACCGCGTAATCGAAGCTGTCAGGCTTCAGGGCAAACTGGCAGTTGCAGCCACCCTCGATGCCCAGCTCGGTGATGATATCCAGTGCAGCGGTACGCAGCATCTGGTACTCGTGGTCGGTCAGGGTCTGGGAGGGAGCCACGACCACCGAGTCACCGGTGTGGATGCCCACGGGGTCGAGGTTTTCCATGTTACATACGGTGATCACGTTGCCCTTGTGGTCGCGCATCACCTCGTACTCGATCTCTTTCCAGCCGGCGATGCACTTTTCCACCAAAATCTGATGGATGGGAGAAAGGCGCAGGCCGTTGGTGCCGATCTCGATCAGCTTTTCGCGGGTCTCGCAGATGCCGCCGCCAGTGCCGCCCATGGTAAAGGCCGGGCGCACGATGACCGGGTAGCCGATGCGGTCGGCGCAGTCCAGTGCGTCCTGCAGCGTCTCCACCACCTCAGAGGGGATGATGGGCTGGTGCAGCTTTTCCATGGTCTCCTTGAACAGCTCGCGGTCCTCGGCACGGTCGATGGTCTCGGGCTTGCAGGCCAGCAGACGGATACCGGTGCGGTCCAGATAGCCGGAGCGTGCCAGCTCCATGGACAGGTTCAGGCCCATCTGGCCGCCGAGGTTGGGCAGCACGGAGTCCGGCTTTTCGATGTCCAGAATGCGCTCCACGACTTCCAGCGTCATGGGCTCGATATACACATGGTCGGCCACGTCCGGGTCGGTCATGATGGTAGCGGGGTTGGAGTTCAGCAGAACGGTCTCGATGCCCTCTGCTTTCAGGGCGCGGCAGGCCTGCGTGCCGGAGTAGTCAAACTCCGCAGCCTGACCAATGATGATAGGGCCGGAGCCAATGACCAGCACCTTTTTGATTCTGGGGTCCTTCGGCATTTCAGCGTGCCTCCTTTGCTGCTTTGACGTTGTTCAGGAAGCGGTCGAACAGGAATTCGGTGTCCTTGGGGCCGCCGTTTGCTTCCGGGTGGAACTGCACGGTAAAGCAGTTCCACTTTTTGTACTTGATGCCCTCACAGGTGCCGTCGTTGGCGTTCACCTGTGCCACCTCGCCCATCTCAGCGGGCAATTCCTCGCCCACGACCGCATAGCCGTGGTTCTGGCTGGTGATAAAGGTGCGGCCGGACTCAAAGTCGGTCACAGGCTGGTTGGCGCCGCGGTGGCCGTACTTCAGCTTCATGGTCTTGGCACCGGCTGCCAGTGCGGACAGCTGGTGACCCAGACAGATGCCGAAGGTGGGGATGTTCAGCTCAAAGATGTGCTTGAGGTTCTCGATGACCTCCACCGGCTCGGCGGGGTCGCCGGGGCCGTTGGACAGCATGATACCGTCCGGGGCAAGGGCTTTGATTTCCTCTGCCGTTGCAAAGGCGGGCATCACGGTCACCTTGCAGCCGCGCTTGACAAGGCAGCGCACGATGTTGCGCTTGCAGCCGTAGTGCATCAGCACGATATGGGTCTCGCCTTCCGGGTTGAACACCTCGGGGGCGGCGCAGGTCACGTTCTTCACAGCATCGGTCACGGCATAGGCGCGGATCTCGGCCAGCAGGGCCTCGGTCTCGGCCTTATTGGCCGGGTCGGCGGGGTCGAAGGTGGTCAGGATGGCACCGTTCATCACGCCGCTCTCCCGGATGATGCGGGTCAGGTGGCGGGTGTCGATGCCCTCGATGCCGATGGTGTTGTTCTTTTTCAAAAAGCTGTCCAGCGTCTCCTCACAGCGCCAGTTGGAGGGGGTGGTGCAGGCTTCGCGCACGATGTAGCCCTTTGCCCAAATGCGGTCGGACTCCATGTCATCGTGGTTCATGCCGTAGTTGCCGATGAGAGGATAGGTCTGGGTGATGATCTGGCCGTAGTAGCTGGGGTCGGTCAGGGTCTCCTGAAAGCCCACCATGCCGGTGGAGAACACCACCTCGCCCACGGTCACGCCCTGCGCGCCCACGGACTGTCCGGCAAAGACCATGCCGTTTGCCAAAAGAAGATATGCGTTCATAGTTTTCCTCGTTTCAACAAAAGCTTTCAGTTTACAGGGTCTGCTTTGCTTCCTGCTTCATCTTACGGCTGCCCAGATGCACCAGCGGCAGCTTGCCCTCCTTGCAGATGGGGCACTCCTCCGGGGTATAGTTGGGCAGGTCCAGCTTCAGGGCGCTGGCCAGAATGGGGATGGGAGACGGAGCCTCGGGCTTGGTGCGGTCCACCACGCAGGTGATGCCAAGGCAGATGCCGCCGGCCTCTTCGATGACACGCTTGGTCTCCAGAGAGGAGATGCCGGTGGTCACCACATCCTCGGCGATGATGCACTTTTCACCCGGGTGGATGGCAAAGCGCTTCAGGCACATCACGTTGTCCACGCGCTCGGTAAAGATGGCGCGCTTGCCGGTCTGGCGTGCCAGCTCGTAGGCGTACACGATGCCGCCCATGGCAGGGCCGACGATGACATCCACGTCCATCTCCTTGACCTTGTCGGCCACAGCCTTCATCACCTCGGCGCAGCGGTCCGGGTACTGCTGCAGATAAGCCATCTGGCAGTATGCGCCGGAGTGCCGGCCGGAGGACAGCAGGAAGTGACCCTCCAGAAATGCGTCACAGCTCTTCAGAATTTCAAGCGCTTCACTCATTGTACTTCTCCCTCTCTTTTCAGTGGTGTATATTCCTTTGGGTGGTATTGTACCACGCTTTTACGCTATTTGCAAATTTATGCGTTAAGTTTTATTTTATGCGCATAATTGTAGATATTTTATGGATATATCGGTTTTTATTCTGCATGACGGGCACAGCCGCGGATCTCGTCCAGCGTTTTCACGCCGTTTTTGTCCATCCATGCTGCCATCTCGTCCGCAATGGTCTCCATGGCGCGGGGGTTTGCAAAGTTTGCGGCACCCACCTGCACTGCGGCGGCACCTGCCATGATGAACTCCAGCGCGTCACGGCCGGTGGCAATGCCGCCCAGACCCACCACCGGGATATTCACAGCGCCCACGGCCTGCCACACCATGCGCAGGGCAATGGGCCGCACCGCCGGGCCGGACAGGCCCGCAAAGATGTTGTTGAACACCGGGCGGCGCTTTTCCAGATCAATGGCGCAGGCCTGGAAGGTGTTGGTCAGGCTGATGGCGTCTGCACCGGCGGCCTCCACAGCTTTGCACATCTCGGGGATGTTCTCGGCCTGCGGGCTCAGCTTGACCATCAGGGGCTTTTTGCAGGCAGCGCGCACCATGCGCACCACCTCACCGGCAGCCTCGGCCTTTACACCGTAGGCCATGCCGCCCACCTTGACGTTGGGGCAGGAGATGTTCAGCTCCACGATGTCCACTGCGCTCTCGCTCAGCATCGCAGCGCCTTCCACATACTCTTCCTCGCTGTGGCCGCCAAGGTTTGCAATGGCCACCGTGCCGTACTTCTGCTTCAGTTCCAGCATCTCGGGCAGCTCCACGTCAATAAAGTGCTGCACGCCGGGGTTCTGCAGGCCGATGCTGTTGATCAGGCCGGAGGGGGTCTCCCACAGGCGCTCGCCCTTGTTGCCGTACTGGCCGTGCAGGGTAAGGCCCTTGCCGGAGATGCCGCCGATTTTAGCAAAATCGGCCAGCTCCTCGTACTCCACACCGTAGCCCACGGTGCCGGATGCGCCGATGACCGGGCTGTTCATCACAAAGCCCAGCAGGTTGGTTTTCAGGTCTGCCATCAGAAGAACACCTCCGTTGCGTCAAATACAGGGCCGTTCTTGCACACGCTCTTGCCCTCGCCGCCCTTGGTCTCGCAGGTGCAGCCAAGGCAGGCACCAATGCCGCAGGCCATCTTCTTTTCCATGCTCACAAAGCAGGGGGTGCCTTTTTCGGCACACAGGCGGGCGGCGTTCTTCATCATCACGGTGGGGCCGCACACCAGCACCACGTCGTAATCGGCAGGGTCGTACAGCTGGGTGACAAAGCCGTGGAAGCCCACCGCGCCGGTGTCGGTGGACACCTTGACGAGGTTTGCGATGCTGCGGTACTCCTCCATGCAGTAGGGGGTGTCGCGGAAGCCGAAGAACACATCCGGCTTTACCCCGGCAGCGGCCAGCTCGCGGGTAAGCTGGAACATGGGTGCGGTGCCGATGCCGCCGCCCACCACGGCGATCTTTTTGTACTTGCTCAGGATATCCGGCACATCAAAGCCGTTGCCCATGGGGCCGGTGAGCTGGAAGGTATCCTGCTGCTTGAGCTGTGCCAGCTTCTCGGTGCCCTCGCCCACCACCTGATACAAAAACTCGATGGTGCTGCTGTCCGGGTTCCAGCGGTGCACGCTGATAGGACGGGACAGGAAGGGGGCTTCGTCTGCGCCCCAGGAGCGCAGGGTGAAGAACTGGCCTGCGTGGGGGGCATGGTCGCGGTCCGGCCACACCACGGTCAGCAGACGGATGTCCGGGGCAATGACCTCATTGCGCAGGACGGTGGCTTCACAGCAGGCTGCACGCATGAGCAATGGCCTCCTTCATGTTCACACACTCGTTGTAAGCGGCCTCGTCAAAGGCAACACCCGGCTGCTTTTTGTAAGCCAGCAGGATGCCGCGGCTGGAGTTGACCACGCCGCCGTTGCCCTTGGTCAGGTACTGGGCGATATCCTCGGCCTTGCCGCCCTGTGCGCCGTAGCCGGGGATCAGGAAGAAGCTGTCCTTGTACTTGGCGCGGATCTCAGTGGCCTCCTCGATGTGGGTGCCGCCGATGACCAGACCGATGGAGGAGTAGCCATGCTCGCCCATGTAGTCCTTGCCCAGTGCGTTCAGCTTGTCGCCCACCAGATCGTAGACGTGGCGGCCGTCGGCCAGCTTCTCGTACTCAAAGTCCTTGGCACCGCCGTTGGAGGTGCGGCAGAGCACGAACATGCCCTTGCCCTGCTTTTCGGCGTAGGGCAGATAGGGGCTGATGGAGTCCAGACCCATGTAGGGTGCCAGCGTAACGAAATCGCTCTCGAAATCGCCGGTAAAGTGACCCATGGCGTACATCTCGGCGGTCTTGGCAATGTCGCCGCGCTTGATGTCCGCGATCACCGGCACACCGGCCTCGCGCACAGCCTTCAGGGTGTCGGCGTAGGCCTTCATGCCCTCCATGCCCAGAGACTCATAATAAGCGATCTGTACCTTGTAGCAGCCCGCCACAGCCTTGGTGGCATCGATGAGCTTCTTGTTGAAGCGCACGATGTTCTCGCCCTTGGTCAGGGTGCTGTCCACAAAATCGGCAGGCAGGTAGCTGAAATCGGTGTCCAGACCCACGCACACCGGGCCGCGGGCCTCCACAGCTTCGTACAGTTTGTCCATGTTCGTCATTTGGGTGTCCTCCTGTTTGTTCTCTGTTATATTAGATATCGTTATATCGCATCTTGTAAGCGTCCTCGCCCTCTCAGCCTCACTTCGTTCGGCAGCTCTCCCAAAGGGAGAGCCAAGCCCCTTACCGTAAGGCTTTGCCTGAGAGGGTCTCGTTCTTTTTACTCCTCGGCCTGATAGGTGATCTTACCGGCCTTGATGGTGGCAAACACCTTGCCGTAGAGCTGTGCGCCGTCAAAGGGGGTGTTGTGGCTCTTGGAGTGCAGCTTTTCCTTTTCCACCGTGTAAGGAGTGTCCAGATCCACCAGCACAAAGTCGGCATCGAAGCCCGGCTCCAGCTGACCCTTGGCAAGGCCCAGGATCTCGGCGGGGCGGGTGCTCATCAGGTGCACCAGCAGCTCCAGCGGCAGTCCCTCCTGCTTGCAGAGCTTGGTGTAGCACACGCCAAAGGCGGTCTCGCTGCCCACCATACCGGCCATGCCCTTCAGCTTATCCTCTTCGGAGTGGGGTGCATGGTCGGTGGCAATGGCATCCACGATGCCGGTGCGGATGCCCTCCACCAGTGCCTCCACGTCATCGGCGGTGCGGATGGGCGGGTTGACCCGGTAGTCGCAGGTGTCGTTGGTGAACCACAGGTGGTGAGGGGTCACCTCACAGGTGACCGGTGCGCCCCGCAGCTTTGCCATACGGATGGCGTCCAGCGCACCCCGGGTGGACACATGGCACATGTGCAGCCGGGTCTGGTAGTACTCGCTCAGCCAGCAGTTGCGCACCGTCTCGATATCCTCGGCCAGACGGTAGTCCCACGGGCTGATCTCCATATCCTCGGCGTGGCTCATGACCGTGATGTCCTTCTGGGTGCAGATGGCAAACGCCCGCGCCATGGTGGCGTTATCCTGCACGCCGTGGCCGTCCTCGGTGATGAACTTCACGCTGGCGGGCAGGGTCTTGAGGTGGTCGATGCTCACGCCGTCAAAGTTCTCGGTGATGGAGACAGTCTGGTTTGCATCGCACAGCCCTACCTCGGCAGCCTTCTGCTCCACCATCATGGCCTGTGCGGCAGAAGAGCAGACGGGCTTTGTGTTGGGCATCAGGTTTACAAAGGTGTAGCCACCGGCGGCGGCGGCGCGGCTGCCGGTCTCGATGTCCTCCTTGTACTCAAAGCCCGGGGTACGCCAGTGGCAGTGCAGATCCACAAATGCGGGCAGCACAGTCAGCCCACCGGCATCCACCACCGTCTCATTCTCGGCGGCAAGGGCAGAAAGATCCTGCCCTACGGCAGCGATCTTTCCATCCTTTACATAGATCTCGAGCGGCCGTCCCTCGGTGTTCACAGCGTTTGTCAGCAGCATCGCGGTTCCCTCCTGTAATGATATTTTTGGGTGTCAGGTGCCCGAAAACGGGCAAAAAAAAACTTTTCCCCGCAAAGGGAAAAGCTCATTGCGCAAAAAAAGGAAACAACGAAGCCACGGCAAAACCGGACGCGAACTGCTTGTTCAGTTTCGGGCTCTGGGCGCTGCACAGCATGGTGTTTCTCCTTTTTATGATGGTTGCGTTTTCATTCGCATTATTTTATCATAGAACCGCAAAATGTGTCAATGGCTGTGCGCAAAAACAGGTGCTAAAAGGTTTCTGGCATCTCTCGCCGAATTTTGGATACTCTACCCAAAACCCGGGGCACGCGGCAAAATAAAAGCCATTTTGTTCCACAATCCCTAGTACGGCACTGTACTTTCGTTGCCTGCTGTGCTATTATAATACGGTAAAAGGGAGAGCCCCGCCGCGTGGGCGGGTGTTTATGGGAAAGAGAGGTTTTCCGCATGGGTTTACTTGAGGACGCGCGGAACATCCAGCGCAAGGACCCCGCCGCACGCAGCGTGCTGGAGGTAATGCTGCTGTACCCGGGATTCCACATTCTGGTGTACCACCGCATTGCGCACTGGCTGTACGGGCACAAGCACTTTTTTCTGGCGCGATGGGTCAGCCAGCATGGCCGCCACCGCACCGGCATCGAGATCCACCCGGGTGCTACCATCGGCAAGTGTCTGTTCATCGACCACGGCATGGGCATCGTGTTCGGCGAGACCTGCGAGATCGGGGACAACTGCACTATCTACCACGGGGTAACGCTGGGCGGCACCGGCAAGGATACCGGCAAGCGCCACCCCACCTTGGGCAACAACGTGCTTATCGGCGCGGGCACCAAGGTGCTGGGTCCGGTGTTCATCGGGGATAACGCCCGCATCGGTGCGGGCAGCGTGGTGCTGCGCAACCTGCCCGCCAACTGCACTGCCGTGGGCGTGCCCGCCGAGGTGGTGCGCATCAACAATAAGGCGGTGAACCCCGCCGACGATCTGGACCAGCAGGATCTGCCGGACATCGTCTCGCAGCGGCTCACCGATCTGGACCGCCGCCTGAGCCAGCTGGAAAAGACCGCACAGGGCGATATCCCGCCCACTGCCGCGCAGATCGCCGCCCGGCAGCGGAAATAAAAGATTTCTTTGAAAAAAGAGGAGACAGGCTTCCCGGAAAGGGTCGCCTGTCTCTTTTTTGTTGTCAGCTGCGGTTATAACACCTGCTCGCCGTTTTCTTTATTGCAATACATCCGGGCATCGGCCTGCCGGATGGCCTCGGTCAGGGGCTGCACATTGCACACGCCGCCAATGCTTACCGAAAGCCGGAGCTCCGGGTGGCTGGGCACCCGTGCCGCCTGCACGGCGTTCTGCACCCGCCTGACGACGCTTTCCACGTCGTCAGGGCAGTTCTGCGGCATCAGCAGCAAAAATTCATCGCCGCCGTAGCGGATCAGGATATCGGTCTGGCGCAGGCAGCTCTGCATGGCTGCGGCCACAGTTTGCAGTGCCTCGTCCCCTACCAGATGCCCAAAGCTGTCGTTGACCGACTTGAACTGGTTCACATCGATCATGGCCACGCCGCCGTGCATCTCGCCCCCGGCAAGGAACTTATCAAAATAGCGGCGGGTGTAGGCCCCTGTCAGGGGGTCTACAAAGGCGCTGCGCTCCATTCCATCGCAGCGGTCCAGCAGCAGCCGGTGGCCGCCCATATCCAGCCAGCGACCATCCGTCAGCCGGGTGACCATTTCCAGGATACAGCCCCTGCCGCCTACCTCGATGTACTTGGAGATGACAAAGTAGGCTTTCTCGTCCTTGAACTCGATCTTATTCAAAATGGTCTTGCGGGCGTAGGCTTTGGCCGAGATGCAGTTTTCGCACCGGGTATCCCGGTTCCATACCATGTGGCAGTTGCCGGGCTTTTCGGTCAGGACGCCGTCACTGTCCAGCACAAGCACCTTGCGGTGCCCCGGGTCTACCAGACGCACCACATCAAAGATGCCCTGCAGCTGCCGCAGGAAGTGGGCGGGGTCCTCCTCCGGGTCGGTGGCGGTCAGCAGCTCCGCCTGATGCTCTATGCGGTGCTGCTCATCGGTCAGCTGCCCTAGCACGTTCACGCAGCGGCGCACCCCGGCACCGCTCCAGATGGTGTGCAGCACCATCCGGTGCAGGTGCGGCTTCCCGTCCCGCTGCACCATGACCGGCAGCACCACGTCCGGTGCTTCCGGCGTGGCGCGGCTGATGGCCTTGGAAAGCTTGCGCCGATCCTGCTCGTTCAAAAAGCCAAGTCCCCTGCCCTGTGCAAAATCGGTCACCGTTTTTTGCTGCATGGGCTCGGCATGGTAGTCATACACGGTCACGCTGCCTGCCAGCAGGTCATAGTCGAACCGGATGCCGCCGCACTGGGCGGCGTAGAAATCCGTGCGCTCCTTTTCCTGCTCCAGCAGCAGCTGGGAGTGGTTCTCCCGGGGCAGCGCTTCCCGGTGCAAAATCTCCTCGGAAAGGCGGTGGGTCTCCTGCCGGAAGTCCCTGTCCCACTCCGAGCGGTTCAGCTCGGTGCGCAGCTGCTCCGAGGACTCCCGCAGGCAGTCCAGCAGCAATGAGTTGAAGGCGCCGCACTCGCCGTTCAGGATCATGCGCAGCGCGGTGTCGTGGTCGTAAGCATGCTTATAGCAGCGCTCACTGGTCAGGGCATCGTACACGTCCGCCAGCGCCACCACCTGCGCCGCAATGGGGATCTCGTCCCCCTTCAGCCGGTCGGGGTAGCCATTGCCGTCCCAGCGCTCGTGGTGCCAGCGGCAGATGGCGTGCGCCACCTGCAACAGCGGCTCGTCCTGCGCAATCGCCTGTCCCAGATCCTGCAGCATCTGCGCACCCGCCACAGTATGGTTCTTGATGATGGCAAACTCTTCGGCGGTCAGGCGGCCGGGCTTGTTCAGGATCTCCTCCGGGATAACGATCTTGCCGATATCGTGCAGCGCCGAAGCGATGCTGATGCGGGCGATATCGCTTTCGTCCAGCTGATAGCGGTCGGTCTTTTGCGCCAGCCGGTGCAAAAGCAGATCGGTCAGGGTGCGGATGTGCAGGACATGAAGTCCGCTCTCACTGTTGCGGAACTCCACCACATGGCTCAGGATGCTGATCATCAGCACGCTGTTGTGCTCTTTTTCGTACACCCGATCGGTGACAAGGCGGGTGAGCCGCTTTTGCTTGGCGTACAGCATGAGGATATTCTTCACCCGGCGTATGATCATGATCCGCTCGAAGGGACGGCGGATATAGTCTGCCACACCCAGATCGTAGGCGCGCTCAATGTTGGCGGTATCCTCTGTCGCCGAAATGACGATGACCGGGATCTCGTCCAGCCATGCATGATACTTCATCACCCGCAGCACGTCAAAGCCGTCCATGCCGGGCATCATCAGATCCAGCAGCAGCAGGGAGATATCCGTGCGCTGCCGCATCAATTCCACTGCCGCTGCGCCGTCCTCTGCTTCCAGATAGTCATAGCCATCGCCCAGTATCTCCTTGAGCAGGGCACGGTTGATCTCGGAATCATCCGCGATCAGGATCTTCGGTTTCTCGTTCATGGCCATGTTTCTCCTTTTGCGGCACATCCATCTGCCCCGGCTTTGTTCCGGGTGTACCGTCCGCACTGACTGGATGTAATGGATTTTCCCTAGCATCCACTTTATTGCATTCATTTATACTTTACTGGATTTTACAGCAAAATGCAAGGCTGCGTGCAGCATTTCTGCCATTTTACGGTATTTTCTGCAAACGTTCTCATTCCCGGTTGTATAAATGCAATCCAATTTTTACAGTACCCTTTGCAAACGTTGTTCGAAAGCAAGCCGTTTGCCGTTACAGCCCTTCCTGTGAAAATGCGGTTGCCGCGCTCCGCAGAGCGCGGCAACCGCGAAATATAAATCTTATTTCCGCTGACGATGCGCAGCAACGACGACGACCGCCGCCAGCGGCGGAAACAGGGAGGAGTTGTTGGGGCAGCGGCCAGCAAGATGCGAGTGCCGCCCAAGGCACGATGCGGATGCTGGGTTCCGCAACCCGGAAGAAGCGGAGCGCATTCCAAATCGTCCCGCCCCAAAAGAAAAAGGACTGCTGCGCAAAACACGCAGCAGTCCTTTCTAGGTTCACTCTTGGGGCATCATGGCATCGAACCAGCCCATCAGCTCCGCAGCCATCTGTTCCAGCCGGGTCTCCGGCTGCCATGCAGGCTGTGCAGGCTCCGGGGGCAGTGCCGGTTCCGGGGCACAGAGCAGTTCTTCCGTTTCCGGCGCAGGCTGTTCCGGTGCAACCTCGCATTGCGGCACAGCCTCGGGGGCAGTGTCCGGCTGCGCGGACGCTTCCGTGGCAGTCTGCTGCATGGCAGCAAGGGCAGCTTCCGCTCTGCGGCAGGCGGCTTCGGCCTTTTCTGCCCGGGCGTTGGCCAGCTCCAGCTGCTCCCACGCCTGCTCACAGGCGGCTTCCAGCTCTGCATTATCGTGCTTGAGGGCAAGCAGAGTACGCTCAAAGGCGAACATCCGGGTCTGGTACCGGCGCACCTCGGCGCGTGCGGCAGCCAGCTTGCGGCTCAGCTGCTCTGCCTGCGCCCGGGCGCTTTCCGCCTGTGCTGCGGCAGATGCCTGTACAGCGGCCTGCCGGGCAAATTGTCCGCGCATGGCACCGGTCTCCCGCTCTGTCTGCACCATGATGCCCTCCCATGCACACCTTGCACGGGGCTTGCGCTGACCGCATGGGCGCAGCTGCCAGCCCCATTGTAGCCTGTAATTACTTCCGCTTGTTCAGGATGGCCAGCAGCTCATCGTAGTAACGGTTATCGCTGCTTTCCTCCTCCACGGCCTTCTTTTCAGCCGGAGCAGCAGCGCCGGGGCGGCAGTGGATGCCGGGGCTGCGGCTGCGCCGGTGTCGCTGCTGAACACCGCAGTCGGCACAGACTGTGCACCGCCCATGGCGTTGTTGATGCTGTTGCGCAGGTCGCTGGCGCTCTTATTGTCGAAGCCGGTGGCCACAACGGTCACGCGCATCTCATCGGACAGGTTCTCATCAAAGGCAGTACCCCAGATGATGTTTGCATCGGGATGTGCGCTCTGGGTGATGAGGCCTGCGGCGGTCTCCACGTCCTCCAGACCGATGTCCGGGCTGGAAGTGATGTTGATGATAACACCGTGTGCACCGGCGATGCTGGTCTCCAGCAGCGGGCTGGAGATAGCAGCCTTGGCGGCGTTCTCAGCCTTGCCGGCGCCCTTGGCGCTGCCCACGCCCATGTGGGCGTAGCCGGCATCCTTCATGATGGAGCGCACGTCGGCGAAGTCCAGGTTGATGAAGGCGGGCACGTTGATCAGAGCAGAGATGGACTCAACGCCCTGACGCAGCACGTTGTCGGCGGCCTGGAAGGCGTTCATCAGGGTGATCTTTTCCTGACTGATCATCTTCAGGCGCTCGTTGGGGATGACGATCAGGCTGTCAACGTGCATCAGCAGGTTGGCAATGCCCTGCTCCGCCAGACCCATCTTGCGCTTGCCCTCAAAGGAGAAGGGCTTGGTAACGATGCCAACGGTCAGGATGCCCATATCGTGTGCCACCTCGGCCACAACGGGTGCTGCACCGGTGCCGGTGCCGCCGCCCATACCGGCGGTGATAAAGACCATCTGGGAGCCCTTGAGGGCGTTGGCGATCTCGTCCTTGCTTTCTTCAGCGGCGCGCTGGCCGATCTCCGGGTCTGCACCCGCACCGCGGCCCTTGGTCAGCTTGGAACCCAGCTGCACCTTGACCGAGGCATGGTTCTTGGCCAGTGCCTGCTGGTCGGTATTCATGGCGATGAACTCCACGCCCTGCAGGCCGTCGCTCACCATGCGGTTCACAGCGTTGCCGCCGCCGCCGCCCACACCGATCACCTTGATCGTCGTAACGTTTTCGTCCAGTTCTTCATCGAGCATCAATGCCATAACTTTGTCCTCCATCGGATTTTTATGTGGAACTGCGCAAATGCCGCACAGAAATTATCATACGATATTTATATAACTGTATCGTATCATTTTTTTGCACCGATTGCAAGACAAAATTGCTTTTTCGTGGGTGTTTTTTTCACAAGCCCGCTCCGGGCGGGTATTTCCTGCACAATCTGTGCGCCCAGCCCCGCCAAAAGCCGGTCAAGGTCCGCATAGCCGCGCCGGATAAATTCTGTCCCGCCAAGGCGGCTGCTGCCCCGGGCAGCCAGCGCCGCAAGCACCAGCGCCGCCCCTCCGCGCAGGTCCGGTGCGGTCAGTTTTGCCCCGTGCAGTGCCCCGCCGGGCTGCACATATAGCGTGCGCTCTGCCACCCGGACATTCGCGCCCAGCGCCACAAAGCCATCGGCGCAGGCAAAGCGGTGCTCAAACACCCTGTCCTGCAAGCTGCTTTCGCCCTGTGCGCAGAGCGTCACCGCCGCCAGCAGCGGGGCGGCGTCCGTGGCAAGGCCGGGATAGGGTGCAGTGTGCACATTTCCCGCGCCGCGCAGCGCCCCGAACCGTGAAATGGCGGCAGCATCGTGCGCCCGCTCTACGGTGCAGCCCATTTGTTCCAGAATTTCCAGCAGCGGCGCATACAGCCCGGGTGCGCAGCCCGTCAGCTCCACCCTTCCGCCCGCCGCAGCCGCCGCACAGGCCAGCGTGGAAGCGATGATGCGGTCTGCCACCGGCGTAAAGGTGCAGCCCGCAAGGCAGCGCTTTCCCTGCACCCGGATGGTGTCGGTGCCCGCACCCTCCACGCAGCCGCCGCAGGCGTTGAGGAAAGCGGCAAGATCCGCGATCTCCGGTTCTTTTGCAGCGCCGTGCAGCACGGTCTGCCCCTGCGCTGTGGCAGCGGCCAGCAGCAGCGTTTCGGTAGCGCCTACGCTGGGAAAAGCAAGACAAATTTCCGCGCCCCGCAGCCCCGCCGGGGCGTACAAAGTAAGCTGTCCGGGCGCTGCGGGCAGCTGCCGCACCCCCATCTGCGCCAGTCCCTGCAAGTGCAGGTCGATGGGTCTTGCCCCGATGCGGCAGCCCCCGGGCAGCACGGTGCTCACCCGCCCCAGCCGCGCCAGCAGCGGCGCGCAAAACAGGATGGACGCCCGCATCCGGCCTGCGGCCTCCGGCGCAAGGTCGGTGCGCATGGGCCGCCCCTGCACCGCCAGCGATGCGCCCTGCCAGCCCGCCGTGCAGCCCACGCCCCGCAGCAGGGCAAGACAGTCCTCTACATCGGTCAGGCGCGGCACATTTTGCAGCCGCACCGGCCCGCCGCACAGCAGCGAAGCTGCCAGCAGCGGCAGTACACTGTTTTTGGCCGCAGGCAGTTCCACCCTGCCCTGCAAAGGCCGCCCGCCCGTAATGATCCAATCCCCAGCCATGCCAAGACCCCCGTTCTGCAAAAGATACCCCATGGTATGCAAAACGAGGGTCTTTGGTCAAAGAAATGCACCGGAAACGGCCTTCGCGCCGTCTGCAGGATTTGTCCGGTCATTTGTCCGCTTTTTTCCGGTATTTCCGCGCCGGCCCTGCCCCATTACGGCAGGAAATGCCGGTCTTTATCAGCTTTCGCCCCGGGAGACGGAAAGCACGATGCCCATCTCGCCCAGAAGCATCATCAGGCTGGTGCCGCCGGAGGAGAAAAAGGGCAGACTGATGCCGGTGTTGGGGATGGTATTGGTGACCACCGCGATGTTCAGCACTGCCTGCAATGCCACCTGCACCACAAAGCCCACCACCAGCAGTGCGCCAAAGCGATCCGGTGCGTGCGCCGCCAGCGTGATGCCCCGCCACAGCAGCGCGCTGAACAGCAAAATCACTGCACACGCGCCCAGAAAACCCAGTTCCTCGCAGAGGATAGAAAAGATGAAGTCGTTCTGCGGCTCGGGTACGAACAGATGCTTCTGGCGGCTGTTGCCCAGCCCCAGCCCCGCCGCCCCGCCGCTGCCGATGGCGTACAGGCTCTGGATAGTCTGGTGGCCGTCGCCCAGCGGGTCGGCAAAGGGGTCCAGCCACGAGTTGAGCCGGTCGGCGGCGTAGGGCACCAGCTCCGGCATCAGCACGATGGCCGTGCCGATGGCGGCAGCGCCGCCCGCCCCTGCCAGCATGAACCACCGCAGCCCGGTGCCGCCCACGAACATGAGCACCGCGCCGATGCTTAAGATCAGCACCGTACCGGAAAGATGGGGTTCCAGCAGCATAAGCACCGCCACTACCCCCAGCACCAGCGCAAAGGGCACTACCCCCACCGCAAAGCTGCCCATGCGGTCGTGGTTCAAAGCGATGATGTGGGCAAACACCAGCACCACAGCAAATTTGGCGATCTCGCTGGGCTGTAATGTGCCAAGCCCCGGCAGCACAAGCCAGCGCTTGCAGCCGTTATATTCCGGCATGAACAGCACCGCCGTCAGCAGCACCAGCGAGAGCGCCAGCAGCGGCCACGCCAGCTTGTGATAAATGTGGTAGTCCACCCGGCTGGCCATCCACATGGCCGCCAGCCCCATGGCGGCGTACAGCAGCTGCGGCCGCACATAGGCAAAGGCGTCCTGCCGCCGGTACAGCGCCACCGCGCTGCTGGCGCTGCACAGCATCACCAGTCCAAAGGCTATCAGCGTGAGCACCAGCACCAGAAAGGGCAGGTCCATGGGCGGCAGCGGCCGCAGCAGCCCTTTGCGGGCAGCAGTTCTGTGCAATCCCGGTCACCTCCGTTTCTGTTATTGTACGCGGGTGCGGGGGCGGTTAGTCATACAAGCTGCCGCCGGGCGCATAAACTGCCCGCAAAGGGGGTGCTGCCATGTGCGGCTCAAAACCCACGGACGCCCTGCGCACTTTGCCGGAGCGGGAGTTCCGTCTGCGGGCACGGCTCATTGCGGTGGGGCTGTGCACCGTCTGCTTTGCAGGGCTCATCGGGCGGCTGTTCTGGCTACAATTATGCACCGGCGGCTGGTACACCCAGCGGGCGCTGGGGCAGCAGCTGCGGGACACCGTTGTGCCCGCTGACCGGGGCAAAATATACAGCGCCGACGGCGCGCTGCTTGCCGCCAACAGCAGCTGCTGGACCCTGCGCGCCAGCCCCCGGGAGATGCCGGAGGATAAGCTTGCCCTTGCCGCCAAGGGGCTTGCGGAGATACTGGAACTGGACGAGGCAAAACTGCTGGAAAAGTTCAGCGACCGGCGCTCCAACGACTGCCTTCTGCGCTACCGTGTGGAGCGCGAAACCGCTGATGCCGTGCGGGATTTCTGCGCAGCGAACGGCATCACCGGCGTGCGCATCAATCAGGATTCCAAGCGCTGGTACCCGCAGGGGGAGCTGCTGGCTTCGGTGCTGGGGTTTACCAACGTGGACAACGCCGGGGTCAGCGGACTGGAGCTTGAATACAACGACACCCTTACCGGGCAGAATGGAGTGGTGCTGACCGCCGTGAACGCTTGGGGCTACACGCTGGCGCAGAGCTACGAGACCGAACTTGCCCCCGTGGAGGGCAGCGGGCTGCGGCTGACCATCGATGCAAATATTCAACATTATCTGGAAAATGCGTTGAATTATGCGGTGCAGGAGCACCATGTAGCCGCCCGCAGCGTGGGCATCATGATGGATGTAAACACCGGGGCGGTGCTGGCCATGGCCACCACCCCGGCCTACGACCCCAACCAGCCCCGGGTCATCGCCGACAAGGCTGCACGCGCTGCCGTAGATGCCCTTTCCGGCAAAGAGCGCGCTGCCGCCCTGCAGCTAGCGCAGCAGACCCAGTGGCGCAACAAGGCGGTGAGCGACTTATATGAGCCGGGCAGCGTGTTCAAGCTCATCACCTGCGCGGCGGCGCTGGACGCCGGTGCCATCACCCGGCACTCTACCTTTTACTGCGGGGACTCTATCTCGGTGGCGGGCACGCGGTTCCATTGCGCCAACCACAAGCGCCATGGCAGCCAGACCGTGACCCAAGCGCTGGAAAACTCCTGCAACCAGAGTTTTATCCAGATCGGGGCGCGGCTGGGCAAGCAGGCTTTCTGCGATTATTTTGCTGCTTTCGGCCTGCGGGAGCCCACCGGCATCGACCTGCCCGCCGAGCCGAAAAAGAGCCTGTACTACACTGCCGACCGCATGGGACCGGTGGAGCTGGCCTCCTGCGCCTTCGGGCAGAGCAGCAAAATCTCCTATCTGGAAATGGCTGCCGCCGTCTGCGCGGTGGTGAACGGCGGCAAGCTGATGCAGCCGTATCTGGTATCGGACATTCTTGCGCCGGACGGCAGCATTTTGCAGCATAACGCCCCGGTGTGCAAACGGCAGGTCATCCAGCCCGCCACCTCTGCCACCATGCGGGAGATGATGGAGGCAGTTGTGCTGTACGGCGGCGGTCGCAACGCGCAGATCGCGGGCTACCGGGTGGGCGGCAAAAGCGGCACCAGCCAAAAGCTGGACAGCGCCGACGAGAAGGCCCGTATTGCCAGCTTTGTGGCGGTGGCGCCCATCGATGACCCGCAGTTTTTGTGTCTGGTATGTCTGGATGAGCCCCACAGCTGGACCACCGCCGGTGGCAGTCTTTCGGCACCCGTCTGTGCCGAGGTATTGGAGCAGACGCTGGTGTACAAGGGCATCCCCCGAGCAGCAGACACCGGCAGCGCAGACGCGCCGACCGCTGCTCTGCCCGCCGATGGAGACAGCTTTGATGGTGCGTGACGGCAAACGGCAGTTGCAGCTTTGCTGCCAGAGAAACTTTCTACTTGTTCAAGCGTGCAGGGACGCTCCGCTGGGCCAGAGGCAGGGAGGGGTGTTCCGAGTCCCCCCTCCCTACCTCTGGACTCCACCCACCCCGCAACGGGCCAAGGGCTGCTCGCCCTTGACAATCCTAAAGAAGAAGTCGAAGCACAAAAAAGCTAGCGCTGCGCCAGTCGGCGCTATCGCTTTAACGCTTTTTTCGCTTCTCCATTAAAAACCCCTCAGTCGCTGCGTGACAGCTCCCCCCGGGGGAGCGGGCACGCCCGGAAGCTTTACACTTTAGCCGGAAACTTTGCCGCCATGCCAAAGGCTCCCTCTCCGAGGGAGCTGGCAAAACCGTCAGGCTTTGACTGAGGGAGTTCACCCACAAAAAAAAATAACGGAACGTCCGCAGACATTCCGTTACGCTGAAATGTATCATGATTTTTAGTTCTGGTTCGGCTGGGGACGGAAGGTGATCTCGCCGGTGGTGCTGTCCATGGCGTCCACGATGGCAAGGCTCTCCAGCTGGATGCCCTTGCTGCGGATCAGCTCGCCGCCCTGCTGGAAGCCCTTTTCCACGGCGATGCCGATACCCTCTACGGTGGCACCGGCTTCCTCGGCCAGCTCCAGCAGACCCATCAGGGCGCAGCCATTTGCCAGAAAATCGTCGATGATCAGCACATGATCCTCCGGGGTGAGGAACTTTTTGGACACGATGACGTTGTAGATCTTTTTGTGGGTGAAGGACTGGATCTGGGTCTTGTAGTTGTCGTAGTCCAGATTGATGCTCATGGATTTTTTGGCAAACACCACCGGCACGTTCAGCTCGCTGGCCACCACAGCCGCAATGCCGATGCCGCTGGCCTCAATGGTGAGCACCTTGTTGATGGTCTTGCCTGCAAACAGGCGCTTCCACTCCCGTGCCATCTCGCGAAACAGCGGGATGTCCATCTGGTGGTTGATAAAGCTGTCCACCTTGAGCACGTTACCCTCGCGCACAATGCCGTCCTTGCGGATACGATCTTCCAGCATCTTCATAAAGTATATCCTCCCACCCTTATAGGCGCGTTTTCTGCCGTCGGCTTTCTCGCCGCGAAAAGCGCCCGCCTGTTTTCCATTCCTGGGTGCGCGCCACACGCACCCAGGATATAATGTTTCACCTAGTATACCGGAAGCACCCCGCTTTGACAAGGGGTTTTCTTGCCAAAATTCGTAAAAATACGACACCAAACTCCCTCGTTTTTTCTAAAAGTATGACCTTGTCCAAAAATACCGAAACTTCGCGAGGTTGTCGGGTCATTTTTGGCTTATCCTCCCTTGTTCTTTCGCGGTTTTTGAGTATACTATTCTTAATAGGAGAAGGGTAATATCCGGGATTTTTGACCGGACGAGGAGGAAAATGGTATGAAAACAGGACTTGTGCTGGAAGGCGGCGCTATGCGCGGAATGTTCACCGCCGGCGTACTGGATGTGCTGATGGAGCATAACATCCAGCTGGACGGTGCCATTGGCGTGTCGGCGGGTGCAGTGTTCGGCTGCAACTACAAGTCTCACCAGATCGGACGCACCATCCGCTACAACACGGAATACTGCACCGACAGGCGCTACGCCAGCTTTGGCAATCTGCTGCGCACCGGCAACCTGTATAGCGAGCAGTTCTGCTACCATACCGTGCCCGAAAAGCTGGATCCCTTTGACACCGAGGCTTTCCGGGAGAACCCCATGGACTTTTTTGTGGTGTGCACCGATGTGCGCACCGGCGAGCCTATCTACCATAAGTGCCGCACCGGTGACGCCGAGGATATCCGTTGGATGCAGGCCTCGGCATCCATGCCGCTGGCGGCAAAGATCGTGAAGATCGGCCACTATCAGCTGCTGGACGGCGGCGTTGCAGATTCCATTCCTGTGCGCTTTTTTGAGTCCATCGGCTACAAGCGCAACCTGATCATCCTGACTCAGCCCAAGGGCTTTGTAAAGCAGAAAAACAAGATGCTGCCCCTTATCCGGGCAAGGTATGTGCGCTACCCTGCCTTTGTGGAGGCCGTGGCAGACCGGCACCAGCGCTATAACGAGACGCTGGCCTATATTTCCATGCTGGAGCAGTCCGGCCGGGCATTCGTTATCCGTCCGCCCATTCCGCTGGAGATCCCCTCTATGGAGCGCGACCCCGCCCAGCTGCGCCGCGTATACGAGACCGGCCGTGCCGTGGCACAGATCCAGATCGACAAGATCGCGGCCTATGTGGAGCAATCCAAGGCCGCACCGGAAGAATAACGAGAAAGGCTGCTGCACAGATTTTGTGCGGCAGCCTTTTTTTCACGGGAGGGGTCGTAGCGGCAAGCATCCTCGCCCTCTCGGTCACCGTAGGTGACTGAGAGGGCGAGTTCCCCCAAAGAGGGAGCTGGCAAAGCCGTCAGGCTTTGACTGAGGGAGTCAGGCGTCCCCTTGGGGGAACTGCCGAACGAAGTGAGGCTGAGGGGGTATAGCAAAAAAGAGGCCTGCACCTTGCGGTGCAGACCTCTTGATGTTCAAGAAAGAACGGTAAGAGAAGGGGTTAAATTACTTAACCTCAACCTTAGCGCCAGCCTCTTCCAGCTTCTTCTTGATGTCGTCAGCCTCAGCCTGGGAGACCTTCTCCTTGACAGCCTTGGGAGCGCCATCAACGATAGCCTTAGCCTCCTTCAGGCCCAAACCGGTGATCTCCTTAACGACCTTGATGACCTGCATCTTGGTAGCGCCAGCCTCAGCCAGGATGACGTCGAACTCGGTCTTCTCTTCCTCAGCGGCAGCAGCAGCGCCAGCAGCAGCGGGAGCAGCAGCAGCAACAGCAGAAACACCGAACTCCTCGCAGTAGGTGTCGATCAGTTCCTTCAGCTCCAGAACGGTCAGGCCCTTGACGGACTCGATGATGGCAGTAATCTTCTCAGAAGCCATGGTAATAACCCTCCAATATCAATGGTTTTAGTTTGTTTCAGTTTTTTGTTAAGCGGCGGTCACGCGGCCATCAGGCAGCGGGCTCCTCCTGCTTGTCGGCATAAGCCTGCATTGCAACGGCCAGACCAGACAGAGTGCTGGTGAGGGCGCCTGCAAACATGGACAGCATACCTTCGCGGTTGGGCAGCTTTGCGATGGCGTTGGTCTCGGCGGCGTTCATAGCCTTGCCTTCCATGAAGCCAGCCTTCACGACGAACTTCTTGGACTTATCGCCATCCTGATACTTGCACAGGATGCGGGCAGCAGCCATGGGGTCATCCTCGTGAGCAAAAGCAACAGCGGTGTCGCCCTTGAAGTTCTCAGCCAGACCCTCCAGAGCGGTACCCTTAACTGCCAGACGCAGCATGGTGTTCTTCACGACCATGTAATCAACGCCTGCCTCACGCAGCTCCTTACGGAGCTTGGTGTCGTTCTCGACGTTAATGCCGCCGTAAGCGACGACGCAGCCGGAAACCGCACTCTCAAACTTTGCCTTCAGATCAGCGACGTAAGCCTGCTTTTCAGAAAGAATCTTTGCACTGGGCATTCGGTTTCACCTCGTTTCAAAAACTTGTATCGAAAGCCGGAGCAATGAAAAAAGCCTCTCTCCCGCGCACTGCGCCGAGAGAGAGGCATAAAGCAACTTTACGCACGTTTCTCGGCAGGCGGTCAAACTTTACACTGGACTCCAGCGCCTGCTGTCTTAAAAACAGCATGATTATAATACCGCAAACGTGCGGCGTTGTCAAGTACTTTTTTCAATTTCCGACAAAATTTTTCTGCCATTCTGCAGAACGGCAGAAAAACATCAGAAACTAAAATCAGACACCGTACTTCAGGGTGTTCAGACGGATGCCAGGGCCCATGGTGGTGGCGATGGTAGCGCTCTTGAAGTAGGTACCCTTAGCTGCAGCGGGCTTTGCCTTGGCAATAGCCTCCATCACAGTGTCCAGGTTGGTGTACAGCTTCTCTGCACCGAAAGAAGCCTTGCCCACGGGCACATGGATGATGTTCTGCTTGTCCAGACGGTACTCGATCTTACCAGCCTTAGCCTCGCTGACAGCCTTGCCCAGATCGGGAGCCACAGTGCCGGCCTTGGGGTTGGGCATCAGGCCACGGGGGCCCAGAACCTTACCCAGACGGCCAACGCGGCCCATCATATCGGGGGTGGTCACGACGACGTCAAAATCCATGAAGCCGCCGGCGATCTTTGCGATCAGCTCGTCATCGCCAACGATATCAGCGCCAGCAGCCTCGGCAGCAGCAGCTGCGGGGCCCTTAGCAATAGCGCAGACGCGGACGGTCTTGCCGGTGCCGTTGGGCAGAACGACAGCGCCACGGACCTGCTGGTCAGCGTGACGGCCATCAACGCCCAGACGGACGTGCAGCTCGACGGTCTCGTCGAACTTGGCGGAAGCGGTCTTGCAAGCCAGCTCCAGAGCCTCGTTCAAATCGTATGCCTTAGTAGAATCGACCAGCTTTGCAGCGTCGACATAGTGCTTGCCATGTTTCATTGTATATCCTCCTGTGTGGTCATGCGGGCAGTGTTATGCCCTCCCACTGTTTATGTCTCAGCCCTCGACGGTGACGCCCATGGAACGGCAGGTGCCGCGGACCATGCTGCAGGCAGCTTCCAGAGAAGCAGCGTTCAGGTCGGGCATCTTGGTCTTGGCGATCTCCTCCACCTGAGCGGCGGTCAGAGAAGCAACCTTTTCCTTGTTGGGCTTGCCGGAAGCGGTGTTGATGCCAGCGGCCTTCTTGATCAGAACAGCTGCCGGAGGAGTCTTGGTGATGAAGCTGAAGGAGCGGTCAGCGTACACGGTGATGACGACGGGGATCACATAACCCATCTGGTTCTTGGTACGCTCGTTGAACTCCTTGGTGAACGCCATGATGTTGACGCCCTTCTGACCCAGAGCAGGGCCAACAGGGGGAGCCGGAGTCGCCTTGCCGGCCTCGATCTGCAGCTTAATGTAGCCAGTAACTTTCTGTGCCATGATAAATGCACCTCCAAAAATCTGTGGTGAGTTGCGGCGCAGTGTCTCTGCGCCTCCCACGAGCGCGTGCACGCTGCACACGCTCTATAAGAACCGCACTGCGGTCTTACCTTGGTAAACGGAACTTGCCGGTTGGTTACGGCAGCTCGACCTGACCGATCTCCACCTCTGCGGGGGTCTCGCGGCCGAACATATTGACCTTGAGCTTCACCTTGAAGTTCTCGGTATCAATGGCCTCCACAAGGCCCATAAAGCCTTCCAGAGGACCGGCGGTGATCTGCACGGTATCGCCGACAGCAAAATCGACGCTGAGCGGTGCAGCCTTCTCCACGCCCATCTTCTCCACTTCCTCAGCGGTCAGCGGAACGGGCTTGGAGGCAGGGCCGACAAAGCCGGTGCAGCCGCGCGTATTGCGCACGACATACCAGGTATCGTCGTTCATCACCATTTTGACCAGAACGTAGCCGGGGAACAGCTTGTGCTCCACCATCTTCTGCTTGCCGTTCTTGTCGATTTCAGGAACCATCTCGACGGGAACCTTGATGTCGCAGATCAGCTCCTGCAGGTGACGGTTCTCCACCATGGTCTGCAGGTCGTTGGCGACCTTGTTCTCGTAACCGGAATAGGTATGCACAACATACCAAAGAGCCTCAGTGGACTCATCTACCAGCTTGGTTGATTCTTCCATTTTGGTTGACCCTCCGTTTCAAGATGATTCTCAGGCGCCGATGATCAGGCCCAGAATACCACCAAAGATGGCATCCAGCAGGATCATCACAACCGCTGCAATGGCGACGGTCACAAGCACGACGATGGTGTTGGTCTTGACGTCCTGCTTGGACGGCCAGACCACCTTCTTCAGCTCGCTCTTGGTATCGCGGAAGAACTTTGCGACCCGTGCGCAGAAGCCCTTCACAGCGGCTTTAGCTTTGGCCACAAAGCCCGGCTTTTTCTCGGTTTTGTCTGCCATTATGCTCCGCCTTTCTTTTACTTGGTTTCGCGATGAACGGTGTGCTTCTTGCAGAAACGGCAATACTTCTTCATCTCGAGACGATCGGGGTTGTTCTTCTTGTTCTTCGTGGTGTTGTAGTTGCGCTGCTTGCACTCGGTGCAGGCCAGAGTGATTTTAACGGTCATTTGTTGACACCTCCATTATAACGGTTGTTTTGAACCTCCCTCGGGTGCGGGTGGCGCTGTAAAAACAGGCGCACTTAATAACCCCGCAAAAGAGGTGATATCATTGTACCACGCGTTTTTCAATCCGTCAAGCAGAAAAAAGCGATTTTGAGGAACTTTTTTCGCAGCCGTTGTCTTTTTGTCCCAGCGCGGCTTTTTTGCATTCTGCTTGCATCGCGGGCGTAGATATTGTATAATGAATCGAAACGGCATTTTACCGGTTTGAAGCCGCCCCTTTACCGGGGGCTTTATAAATAGGAGTGAGATATCATGCAGTCTGCAAATAAAATGTGTGTAGCGCTGCTGTTCGGCGGTATGTCCAGCGAACATGAGGTCAGCTGTGTCTCTGTGGGCAACTTTGTCCGCAACATCGACCGCAGCAAATACGAGGTGCTCACCGTGGGCATCACCAAGGAGGGCCGCTGGCTCTACACCGAGGCCACGGCAGAGCAGATGGCCGACGGCAGCTGGGAAGAGCTGCCCGGCAATATGCCCTGCGTGATCAGCCCGGACCGCGCCGACCACGGCATGATCCTGTTTACCCCGGACGGCCGGGTGGAAAAGATGCACCTTGACGTGGTGATCCCGGTGCTGCACGGCCTGTGGGGCGAGGATGGCACCGTGCAGGGCCTGCTGGAACTGGCAGGCATCGCCTATGTGGGCTGCGGCGTGCTGGCAAGCTCCGTGTGCATGGACAAGGCCGTAGCCAACGCCCTGTTTGAGGCCAACGGTGTGCCCCACACCAAGTGGGTAGCCGCCAACCGCTGGGAGATCGAGAAGGATCTGGAGGGCGTTTGCGCCGGTGTAGAAGCAAAGCTGGGCTGGCCGGTGTTCGTCAAGCCTGCCAACGCAGGCTCCAGTGTGGGCATCTCCAAGGTGTCCAGTCAGGAGGAGCTGAAAGCTGCCATCGCCCTTGCGCTGGAAAACGACCGCAAGGTGGTGTTTGAAGCCTTTGTGGACGGTCAGGAAGTGGAGTGCGCCGTCATCGGCTCCGACCCTGCCGTGGCGACCCGCCCCGGCGAGATCCTTGCCGGTGCCGAGTTCTACACCTATGATGACAAGTACAAGAACGGCGTCAGCCAGACCGTCATCCCGGCCCACCTGCCGGAGGCAAAGCTGGATGAGGTAAAGACCTACGCCGCCATGGCCTACACCGCCCTGAACTGCGAGGGGCTGGCCCGCTGCGACTTCTTTGTGGAGCACGGCACCGGACGGGTGCTCATCAACGAGATCAACACCTTCCCGGGCTTCACGTCCATCAGCATGTACCCCAAGCTGATGGAGCACGAGGGCCTGCCGGTGCCGCAGCTCATCGACCGGCTGATCGCGCTGGCTCTGGAAAGAAAGGAAAAGCAGCATGGATAATCGCCCCATCGGCGTGTTCGACAGCGGTCTGGGCGGGCTGACCGGCGTGCGGGAGCTGCGCAAGCGTCTGCCCCACGAGGAGATCATCTATTTTGGTGATACCGGCCGCGTGCCCTACGGCAGCCGCAGCCCGGAGACCATCCTGCAGTACGCCCGTCAGGACGTTGCGTTCCTGCTTTCGAAAGATGTAAAGTGCATCATGGCGGCCTGCGGCACGGTGTCCAGCACCTATCCGGCTGCAGAGGCGGCCCGGCTGCCGGTGCCGTATCTGGGCGTGGTGGATGCCGCCGCCCGGGAAGCAGCCTTTGTCACCCGCAACCGCCGCATCGGCGTCATTGGCACAGCCGCCACCATCCGCTCCCGCAGCTACGAAAAGCTGCTGCGGCAGCTGGTGCCCGGGGTGGAGATCACCGCCCGCCCCTGCCCGCTGTTCGTACCACTGGTAGAGGCCGGGTATGTGGATCACAGCGAGGCCGGAAAGCAGCAGGTCACAAAGCTGGTCATTGCCCAGTACCTGACCGAGGTGCGCGAGGCCGGGGTGGATACCCTGATCCTGGGCTGCACCCACTACCCGCTGCTGAAAAGCATGATCGGGGAGTTTATGGGGCCGGGCGTCACGCTGGTAGACCCCGCCATGACCGCCGCCCATCATCTGGAGCGGATGCTCGCCGAGCGCGGGCTGCGCGCCGACCACGAGAACGGGCAGGCACACTTTTACGTCAGCGATGTGCCGGACTGCTTTGTGCAGACGGCAGACCTGTTTCTGGGCGAGTACAAGGGCGGCCCGGTGGAGCAGATCGCCATTGATAAATATTGATAAGGAAAAATAACGTGAGCAAGCCACTGAAGGAAGACTATATCATCCGCATCAAAAGCCGCATTGAGCAGCGGCTGGACGAACCGGCTGCGGAAGAGGAAAAAGAAGAATTTGTGGAGCTGATGACCCGGGGCAGCTTTGTGCTGAAGGGCGGCAGCTACTATGTGACCTACCGCGAGACCGAGACCACCGGCTACGAGGGCTGCACCACCACCCTGAAGATCGCCGCAGACGGCAGCCGGGTGGCCATGCTGCGGTTCGGCAAGGGCGGCGGGGCAGGTACCCAGCTGCTGATCGAAAAAGGCCGCCGCAACCTGTGCCACTACGAGACCGGCTTCGGCTCCATGACCTTGGGCGTGACTGCGGACGAGATCGACTGTCAGTTGACCGAAAAGGGCGGCACCGCCCGGTTTGCCTACCTGCTGGATGCCGACAGCGCCGAGCTGGTGAGCCGCAACCGTCTGGAAGTTACCGTGACCCATGTGAATTGATGAAGTTCCCTGAGACTGTGAAAGGAATCCGACCCATGACTGATTTTGAAAAGACCTACCAGAACTACAACCCCCGGCAGGCTGCACTGGACGAGGCACGCGCTCTGCTGACCGCAGCCGCTAAGGCTGCCATGGCAGACGGCACCCTGCCCGAGGCAGAGCTGCCCGCCTTTATCGTAGAGATCCCCGCCGATGTGAAAAACGGCGATGTCGCCTCCAACCTCGCCATGGCCGGTGCACGCACCTGGCGCAAGGCGCCCAAGATGATCGCAGACGCCCTGCTGGCACACCTGCCGTCCCTTGAGGACAGCGTGTTCTCCAAGGTGGAGGTGGCCGGTCCCGGCTTCATCAACCTGTTCCTTTCCCAGAGCTTCTGGGCAGGTGTGGTGCTGGGTGCCTGCACCAACAAGGAGTATGGCCGCACCGACCACGGCAAGGGCGCAAAGTACAATGTGGAGTTCGTTTCTGCCAACCCCACCGGCCCCATGCACATGGGCAACGCCCGCGGCGGCGCACTGGGCGACTGTCTGGCCGCTGTGCTGGACTGGTCCGGCTACGATGTGACCCGTGAGTTCTATATCAACGACGCCGGCAACCAGATCCAGAAATTCGGCAAAAGTCTGGCGGTGCGCTACCTGCAGCAGTTCTGCGGCGAGGAAGCCTATCCTCTGCCCAAGGAGTGCTATCAGGGCGGCGACATCAAGGTGCTGGCCGGTGAGTTCGCTGAGCTGAACGGCGACAAGTACGTTGCCGCCTGCAAGGGTATGGACGAGGAAGCTCTGTTCGAGAGCGAGGCCTTTGCCGCCCTGAAGGACGCTCTGGTGGCCTACGCCCTGCCCAAGAACATTGCTGCCCTGAAACGCGACCTCGGCAAGTACCGCATCGACTATGACGTCTGGTTCCACGAGAGCACCCTGCACGAGTCCGGCGCGGTGCTGGCTGTGGTGGACAAGCTGCTGGAGCTGGGTGCCTGCTACAAGGCCGAGGACGGCGCTATCATGTACCGCAGCGCCCAGTACGCCGCCAAGTACGGCACCGTGAACAAGAAAAAGACCGAGGACGGCACCGAGGAAGAGGCCAAGGACGAAGTCCTCGTCCGTGCCAACGGCATTCCCACCTACTTTGCCGCCGATATCGCCTACCACTACAACAAGCTGGCTACCCGCGGCTTTGCCAAGGCCATCGACGTGTGGGGCGCAGACCACCACGGCCATGTGGCCCGCATGAAGGGTGCAATGGACGCCATCGGCCTGCACGGCGAGGATCTGGACGTTGTGCTGATGCAGATGGTCAACCTGATGCGGGACGGTCAGCCTGTCCGTATGTCCAAGCGCACCGGCAATGCTATCACCCTGACCGACCTGCTGGAGGAAGTGCCCATCGACAGCGCACGCTTCCTGTTTAATATGCACGACGCCGGCAGCGGCATCGACTTTGATCTGGATCAGGCCGTCAAGACCGACAACGACAACCCCGTGTACTATGTGCAGTACGCCCATGCCCGCATCTGCTCCATCCTGAAGAAGATGGAGAGCGAGGGCGTGCAGTTTGCCGGTGCGGAGCACATCGACGCCACCCTGCTGACTGAGCCTTCCGAGATGGATCTGATCCGTATGCTGGCCGCCTTCCCGCAGGAGATCGTGATGGCTGCCGAAAAGTACGACCCCAGCCGCATCAACCGCTTTGTCATCGACCTTGCAAGCGCCTTCCATCGCTTCTACGGCAACTGCCGCATTCAGGGCGCAGACCCCGCCGTGCAGCAGGCACGCCTTGCCTTGTGCATCGGCGTGAAGAACGCCATCTTCAACGTGCTCACCATGTTCAAGATCAACGTGCCCGAGAAGATGTAACATAAAACCACAGGGGCTGTTGCACAGCATTTGGCGCAACAGCCCCTTTTTACGGTATATGGCAGGAAAGCAGCTGCCGCTTCCGTCACGACCCCTCCCGTGAAAATGCGTTTGGAGCGCTCCGCAGAGCGCGACAAACGCGAAATTAAAAATAATTTTTCCGCCGAATATGCGCAAAGCAACGCGGAGCGCATTCAAAATCGTCTACCCCAAAACAGATACAAGGAGAACCCATGGAACCTTTGAAGATCGGCAATATCACCCTGCCCCACCGGGCGGTGTTCGGCCCTATGGCGGGCTTTACAGATGCCCCCTGCCGCCGCCTGATGGCACAGCACGGCGCGGGCTTTACCGTCAGCGAAATGGTATCCAGCCGGGCGCTGGTGTATGGCGACCATAAGACCGTCAGCCTGCTGAAGGCAGCGCCCAACGGCGCACCCTATGGGGTGCAGATCTTTGGCGAAGTGCCGGAGATCATGGGCGAAGCCACCGCCGCCATCGAGCAGTACGAATTTGACTTTGTGGACATCAATATGGGCTGCCCTGCCCCTAAGATCGTTTCCGGCGGGGCGGGCAGCAAGCTGATGCTGGATCCCGACCGCTGCGGACGCATCGTGGAGCAGGTGGTGGCGCACACCAAGCGCCCGGTCACCGTAAAAATGCGCAAGGGCTGGGACGCCGACCACATCACCGCCGTGGAGTGCGCCAAAGCCTGCGAGCAGGCGGGCGCGGCGCTGGTGGCAGTGCACGCCCGCACCCGGGAGCAGATGTACACCCCGGGCATCGACCCGGAGATCATCGCCCGGGTAAAGGATGCGGTAAAGGTGCCAGTGCTGGGCAACGGCGATATCCACTGCGCCGAGGACGCGCTGCGCATGGTACGGGAGACACACTGCGACGGCGTGATGATCGCCCGGGGCGCACTGGGTGACCCATGGCTGTTTGAGCGGGTGAACGCCGCACTGGAGGGGCTGCCCGCCCCCAAGGAGCCGAACCTGCAGGCGCGGATGAACGCGCTGCGCCGTCAGGTGGAGGAGATGGTAGAGCAGAAGGGCGAGTTTGTGGCTATGCCGCAGGCGCGCGCCCAGACTATGCACTACATGAAGGGGCTGAAGGGTGCCGCCGCCCTGCGCCGCTACTGCTGCACCCTGACCCACTTGGAGGATCTGGACGAGCTGATCGCCGCCGTGTTTGAAGAGCAGCGCAAAGCCGGGCTGGACCCCGACGACGTGCGGGAAGTACCGTTTCCGTAATTTGAACCGAAGCAGAGCAATGCCGGACGGCCTGTGGGCTGTCCGGCATTGCATTTTTTACACCTTCGTCAGCTCGTCCAGATTCTGGGTGTAGCAGGGCAGGCAGTGCTCCAGAAACCAGTCGGCCTCCGGGCAGTGCATGGCTTGCAACGCGGCGCGCTGCTGCGTGAGCGCGGCGTCAAATTCGTGGTTGCCGCTGCGCTGTTCCTCGGTGCATTTGATGAGGGCGCTCAGCCGGTCAGCGGCTTTGAGCAGTCGGTGCTCCTCTGCTGTCAGAGCACTGCCGTCCATGCAGGGGGTCAGCTCTGCGGCCAGTTCTGCGGGCAGTAGAGCCGCCATGGAGCGCACGCTCTCGCTCTCCAGCGCCTTGTAGGCGTCCCGCAGCGCCGGGGAGTGGTACTTGACCGGCGTGGGCATATCGCCGGTGATGATCTCCGGCGCGTCGTGGTACAGCGCCGCCACTGCCACCACCTCGGGGCGGCAGGGCGTGCCAGTGTAGTGCTTGGCAACGAGGCACAGCAGGTGCGCCAGCAGCGCGGTGTCACAGGTGTGCTCGCTGAGGGATTCCGCCCGGGTGGAGTGCATCAGGCTCCACCGGGTAATGTACTTCATGCGCGCCAGCAGGGCGCTGAAGGGATACAGCATAACAATACGCCTCCTTTTCTTCACCATACCCGCCCCGCGCTTGGTTGTCAAGTCCTTTTTTCTTGCACGCTGCCGTGCTATACTACAAGATGTCATCAAATCCACTTCCGCGCCGGTGCGCGGAGAAAGAGGAACGCTATGGAAAAGTTTCTAAAACCACGGCTGCTCACACCAAGGGAGCAGGACCGTAAAAAGTTCTGGCAGGCGGTAGGGCTGTGCGCCCTGACGGCGGCCATCTTCTTTTTGCCGTTCTACATCCTTGACGGCGGCTTTTTCCACTATGCCGGCGATTTCAATAGCCAGCAGATCAGCTTTTACCGGTATATGAACGGCTTTGTAAAGGGCGCGGGCTACCCGGACAGCGCCTTTGCCGGTGCGCCGCACAATACCTTTTCGTGGGCGACCGACCTTGGCAGCGGGGTGATGAACGCCTACTCCTTCTACCTGTACGGCTCGCCGTTCTTCTGGCTGTCGGTGCTGCTGCCGCAGAGCTGGCTGCCCTATATGATGGTGCCGCTGCTGGTGCTCAAGTTCGGCGTGGCGGGCGGCGGCGCGTTCCTGTATCTGCGCCGCTACGTTAAAAACGCGAACTACGCGGTGCTGGGTGCCTGCCTGTACGCGCTTTCCGGCTTTGCAGTGTACAACGTGTTCTTCAACCACTTTGTGGATGTGGTGGCGCTGTTCCCCTACCTGCTCTGGGCGCTGGACGAGGCCATTTATGAGGATCGTCATGGCCTGTTCGCCTTCTGGGTGGCGGTGAACCTGCTGAACAACTACTTCTTCTTTGTGGGGCAGGTGATTTTCCTGTGCATCTACTTTGTGTGCAAACTGACCGCAAAGGACTTCCGACTGACCGTGCGCAAGTTCGGGCATCTGTTGTGGGAGAGCGTGCTGGGCGTTGCCATGGGCTGTCTGTTGCTGTTCCCGGCGGTGCTCAGTCTGCTGCAGAACCCGCGCACCATCGACCTTTCCTCCGGCTGGGGCTTTCTGACCTATGCCAAGGTGCAGCAGTATTTGGCCATCCTGCTCAGCTGGATCCTGCCGCCGGACTCCCCTTACCTCACCTCGGTCTGGTCGGAGGGCGTCATCAAGTGGACGAGCATGACCGCTTATCTGCCGCTGTGCAGTCTGGCCGGTGCCATGGCCTACTGGCGCAGCCGCAAGGCCGACAGCAAAAAACGCATCGTAGCGGTATGCGCCGTGTGCGCACTGGTGCCGGTGCTGAACAGCGCCTTCTACGCCCTGAATTCCAGCTACTACGCACGCTGGTACTATATGCCCACCCTCATCCTTGCCGCCATGACCGTGAATGCGCTGGAGAATCCGGACATTGATCTGGACGCACCCGCCCGGGGCATCGGCTGGATCATGCTGGCTACGCTGGTGTTTGCGGTGGTGCCTGTGCGTGACGATACCACCGGGACATGGCCCTTCGGCGTTCTGAAGAACCCGGGACAGTTCTTTGCCGTGCTGGGCTTTGGCCTGCTGGGGCTTATGCTGTACCGCGTTCTTTGCAGCAAGTGGCGGCAGGACAGCCGCTTTGCCCAGCGCATGACAGCGGCGGTGCTGGTGTTTGCCTGCGTGTTCGCCATGGTACACATCGGCATCGGCAAGTTTGGTCAGTGGTACACGGACAGCGACCTTGTGGAGCAGGACACCAACGCCCTGCTGCTGAAAAATGACCTGCCGGAGGGTGACTACCGCATCGACACCTACAAGATCCACGACAACATCGGGATGTGGCTGGATAAAAGCTGCCTGCAATATTTCGGCAGCACGGCGGCTCCCAGCATCCTCAGCTTCTACCCGGGGCTGGGGGTCAAGCGGGACGTGCGCAGCGAGCCGGAGATCACAAACTATGCTTTGCGCGGCCTTTTGAGCGTGGAGTACCTCATCACCACCCCGGAAAAGCGCGAAAGCTTTGAGGACGAGGCGGACGAGGGTTGGACGTATCTTGCTGATGTGGACGGCTACACGCTGTACCACAACGACAACTATGTGCCCATGGGCTTTACCTACGACTACTATGTGACCGAGGCCACCTACGAGGCCTCGGTCAAGACCCTGCGCTCCAATCTGCTGCTGCGGGCGCTGGTGCTGGAGGACGAGGACGTAGAAAAATACAGTTCCTACCTGACCGAGCTGCCGGACGCCCTGCTGGATAACCTGCACTACGACAGCTACACACAGGACTGCGCCGACCGCCGCGCCCACAGCTGCTCCGTGTTCCAGATGAATAACGCGGGCTTCCATGCCGAGATCACGCTGGAAAAGCCGAATCTCGTCTTTTTCTCCGTACCCTACGATGACGGCTTTACCGCCTACGTCAACGGCGAAAAGACCGACATCCTGCGTGTGGATGAGGGGCTGATGGCAGTGCTCTGCCCGGCGGGTGCAAGCAGCATCGACTTTGTGTATCAGGCCGCCGGGCTTTCTGCCAGCCGGGTGGTGACCGCTGTAGCTATTCCGGTATGGGTGGTGTACGTTGCCTACTTTGTGCGCCGCAAGCGCCGCAGCACCGGCACCCCGGCAGAAGATTGACTTTGACCGGGCCGAAAAATAAAATTTTTAAATTCCCTCTTGACTTTACGAAGATAAAGTGTATAATGCAATCAAACCGATGAGGCGGAAGAGAACCTGCACAGCGCATCTGCAGTGAGCCCGGACAGTGCAAACGGGCGAAAGCGGGGCAGAGCTTCGTGGGTCGCCGAGGGCCGGGCAAACGGGCACAAGCCCCAGTAGCTTTGGACGGAAGTCTCCGTTACAGGACAGGGGAGTGTTGGCTCTCCGTGAGTGGCTCTGCTGTATTGGATGCAGGGCAAGCAAGGTGGCACCGCAGAATCGTATTTACCGATCCTGTCCTTGTGGATAACACACAGGGACAGGGTCGTTTTGTTTTAAGACCCGTCCCGCAAAGGGAGCGGGTCTTTTGATTTTGCCGCCCGCTCCGGGAAAGGAGTTAACCACTATGAAAAACCTGAACATGATCTCCCGCCGCAGCTTCCTGAAGGCCGCTCTGGCCGCTTCCGCTGTTTCTGCCATGGCACTCACCGGCTGCGGCGGCGCCGCTTCCGGCACCGCCTCCAGTGCGGCGGTCTCCTCCTCCGCAGCTGCTTCCGGCAGCGCCGCTGCCGCTGGCGAGACCTTCAAGGTGGGCATCGTCAACTATGTGGACCACGCCTCCCTCAACCAGATCGTAGAATCTGTGGAGAGCCGTCTGGATGCCATCGGCAAGGAGAAAGGCGTCACCTTTGATTACGCCGATTACTACGCCAACGCACAGGCCGACCAGTCCAACCTGAACCAGATCGGCGCAGACCTTGTGTCTGACGGCGTGGACGTGATCGTGGCAGTGGCCACCCCCACCGCCGCTACTATGCTGGCTGCCGTGGAGGATACCGACATCCCGGTGGTCTACTCCGCTGTGACCGACCCTGCCGCCGCAGGCTTTGACGGCGAGGAGAACATCACCGGCACCTCCGATGCCCTGAACACCGACGCCATCATGAACCTGATCGTGGCGGCAAACCCCGGCATTGATACCATCGGTCTGCTGTATGACCTGAGTCAGGATGCCTCCACCCAGGCCATTGCGGACGCCAAGGCCTTCTGCGAGAAGAACGGCATCAAGGTGGTAGAAAAGAATGGCACCACCACCGCCGAGGTGCAAATGGCTGCCGAGGCACTGGTAGCCGCCGGGGTCAAGGCCGTGTTCACCCCCACCGATAACACCATCATGACCGCCGAGCTGTCCATCTATGAGAGCTTTATCGAAGCCGGTGTGCAGCACTACACCGGTGCCGACAGCTTTGCGCTGAACGGCGCACTGGTGGGCTACGGCGTGGACTACGTCCAGCTGGGCGAGGCCACCGCCGATATGGTCAGCCAGCTGCTGTGCGACGGTAAGACCCCCGCAGACCTGCCCTACCAGACCTTTGATAACGGCATCGTTACCATTAACACTGAGACCGCCGAGGCGCTGGGCTTGGATCTGGCAGCCCTGAAGGAAGCCTTCAAGCCCTACTGCACCGAAATTACCGAAGTGACCACCGCCGAGAACTTCTCCTGAACGCCCCGCTCAGCCAGAACCTGACGGTTTTGCCGGCTCTCCCGCAAGGGAGAGCTTTTGGCGGTTCTGGGGAAAGTGGTTTCCCTCTCCCGTAAAAATACGTTTTTCGCACTCCGCAGAGCAATGCGGCACGCATTCAAAATAACATAAAAGGAGCATACACCATGCTGGCGGGTATCTTTTCCCTCAACGTTTTGCAGACAGCGCTGGAGCTGGGCTGCATCTACGGACTGGTGGCGTTGGCACTGTTTCTGAGCTACTCCATCCTGAATATTGCCGACCTTTCCACCGACGGCTGCTTTACGCTGGGCTGCGCCGTGGCCTGTCAGGTGGCGCTGACCGGCCACCCCATCCTTGCGCTGGCGGCAGCCATGGCTGCGGGGGTATGTTCCGGCTTTGTCACCGCCTTTTTGCAGACAAGGCTCGGGGTGGAAAGCATCATGGCCGGTATCATCGTCAACACCGGCCTGTACACCATCAATCTGGCGGTGATGGGCTTCTCCTCCACCATGTCGCTGGTCAAGACCCCTACCATCTTCTCAATGGCAAAAACTTCGCTGGGCTTTCTGGGCAGCTGGTACAAGCTGGCGCTGGCGGCAGTTATCATTGCCATTGCCTGCGCGGCGATGCTGGGCTTTCTGGGCACACGGCTGGGGCTTTCCATCCGCGCCACCGGCGATAATGCCGCCATGGTGCGGGCTTCCAGCATCAACCCCGCCTTTACCATCACGGTGGGTCTGTGCGTGTCCGGTGCGCTGTGTGCGCTGTCCGGCGGGCTGCTGGCACAGTACCAGAAAAGCTGCGATATCAACGTGGGCACCGGCATGGTGACCATTGCGCTGGCTTCTCTCATCATCGGCGAGACGCTGGTGGGCAAGCGCACCATGCTGCGCCGCATCCTTGGCGTGGTGTTCGGCAGCTGCCTGTACCGCTTTATCGTGGCGGTGGCGCTGCGGTTCAACGTGCCCGCCGCCGCCATGAAGCTGGTTTCCGCCATCATTGTGGCAGTGGCCATCTCCATGCCCGCCATCCGGGAGCACTTCGCCTTTGAAAAGCGCCGGCACGCTGCCCGTGCCCGCCGCACCGTGACCAACAGGGAGGGACAGTAAAATGGAAATGCTGCAGCTGAACGACCTGCACAAGACCTTTAACCCCGGCACCGTCAACGAAAAGGTGGCGCTGAATGGGGTGAGCCTGCAGATGGAAGCCGGAGATTTTGCCACCATCGTGGGTTCCAACGGCGCGGGCAAATCCACCCTGTTCAACGCCATCACCGGCGGCTTTATCGCCGACGAGGGCAGCATTCTGCTGGGCGGGCAGGACATGACCTTTGCGCCGGAGCACCAGCGCAGCAAGGTCATCGGGCATCTGTTTCAAGACCCGCTCAAGGGCACTGCGCCCAACATGACCATTGAGGAAAATCTGGCGCTGGCTTACCTGCGGGCAGGCACTGCGCCCAATGCCATCTTCTCCCGCATCTCCCGCAAGGATAAGGCGCTCTTCCGCGAAAAGCTGGCCCTGCTGGATATGGGGCTGGAGGACCGCATGAAGCAGCCGGTAGGGCTGCTCTCCGGCGGGCAGCGGCAGGCGCTTACCCTGCTTATGGCTACCCTTGTCACCCCGAAGCTGCTGCTGCTGGACGAGCACACCGCCGCGCTGGACCCCGCCACCGCCGAAAAGGTACTGGCGCTGACCAAGAGCATCGTAGCCGAGAAAAAGATCACCTGCCTGATGGTGACCCACAATATGCATCAGGCGCTGGAGCTGGGCAACCGCACCCTGATGATGGACGCCGGGCGCATCGTGTTTGACGTAAAGGGCGCAGCGCGCAGCAAGATGACCGTGGACGACCTGCTGGAAAAGTTCCGCGAGAACGCGGGCAAGAATCTGGATAACGACCGCATCCTGCTGAGCAAGGTGGAGAAATAACAAAAGGCCTGCTGCATCCACCCTCTCAGTCAAAGCCTGACGGCTTTGACTGAGAGGGCGAACCCGCTAAAGAAAAAGCATCTGCAACAAAATTTCGCTGATTTTCTGAAATTCAGCAGCGAATGTTGCAGATGCTTTTTACGTTATTGATTTTTAGTTTTTTACCACAGGCGGATGACCTTGATAACGCCCTCGGCCTTATCGCGCGCCAGCTCCAGATGGTGCTGCAGCGCCATGGCCGCGCCGTCCCAGTCCCCTGCCAGAGCAGCGTCCAGAATTTGCAGATGCTCCTCGCAGGTCTGCTCCTGATTGATCATGCTCACCTTGCCGGTCATGATGCGGAAGCGGGTGTTCAGACCGGTAATGCGGTCGTAGGCAGCGCGCAGATACTTGTTGGGCAGGGTGCTCATCAGCAGCTCGTGGAAGTCGTCGTCCGACTTGCAGAAGTCCTCGATGCGCTCGCTGTGGTGCATCAGCTCGGTGTAGGCCTCCAGCTGCTCCCGGGGGATGGCATTGCCGTAAGTACGCAGGGCATAAGGCTCCACCAAAAGACGCATCTCAAACATACTGTGCACGTCCTCTTCGGTGATGCCGGAGACCATCAGACCCTTTTTGGGCAGAATGGTGATCAGCCCCTCCTGCTCCAGACGCCCCAGTGCGTCCCGCATGGGGGTGCGGCTGATGTTGCCCATCTCGGCGCAAAGCTTCTGCTCGTTCAGAAACTCGTTGGGGCGGTACTCGCAGTTCAAAATTTTGGTCTTGAGGTACTGGTACGCTTGCAGCTTCAGGCTGAGCTTTGCCTGTGCGTCCTGCTCTTTCATAAGCACACTCTCCTATTCTTCTTCTCCCAAAACGTCCGAACCGGCAGCGCAAACCCACCGCTGCCGGTTTCTTCTTCTTCATGTTCAGCCAGCTTGTATCCCGGCTGCAATCCAACCACTTTATCTAGTATATTATTTCACATTAGGGCATTTTTTACAAGACTTTTTGCTTAACTTTGGCGTGTTTTCCGTTTTACACAAAGATTACGCCCCATTTTTGCTACTTTTTACAATGTTTTTTGTGCTTGTCGCCAAACAGACAGACATTCCGCCTGCTTCTTTTGCATCCAAGAGCAAACTGTGCTACAATAGGGATAAAAAACAACACATCTACACCGGAAAGGACCGAATTTCTCATGGCACGAAGCGATGGCTACAATACCCGCACCCGGCAGCTCATCTTGGATTACCTCATCAACAACCGCCAGCACGCAGTAAGCGCCTCCAACATTCTGGAGCATCTGGAAGCGCAGGGCGCAAGCCCCAACCCCACCACCGTGTACCGCTATCTGGACAAGCTGGCGGGCGAGCAGCGCATTATGAAATATGTAGCCGACAAGGGCGAGCGGGCGGTGTTCCAGTATGTGGACGAGGGACGCCACTGCCGGGAGCATCTGCACCTCAAGTGCGTGCAGTGCGGCCGCATCTATCACCTGGACTGCCATTTTATGGATGAGGTGCGCGCCCACCTGATGGCAGAGCACGGCTTTACCCTGCAATGCGAGGGCAGTGTGCTGTACGGGCTGTGCCGTCATTGTGCGCAGAACGCGGCACCGTCCGCAGCAAGCGAACAGCCTGCAAAAAAATGCGCCTGCTGTGTTGACACGGACAAAAACCCGTGATACAATGCAAACAATAAAAGCGTTGACCGGGAAAAGTAAGGCCTCAGGTTTTTCTTACAGAGAGTGCGGGATGCTGGAAACCGCGCAGAAAACGAAGTCCGAAGAACACCCGTGAGCCGCTCCCTGAACCTGCGTGCGCAGCAGTAGGGGCAGACGTGCGCCGCTCGTTATCGCGGCAGTGCTTTCAACGGGGAGAGCGCACAAAAGTGACCGGCGTATTGCGTATGCCGGTAATTTAGGTGGCACCACGGATACGGCAGCATATTCGTCCTAGGACTATGGGATGAATGTGCTGCCGTATTTTTATTTTTATCGTTTTTACAAGAGGGGTAAGAAGTATGTGTTGTGTTATGGGTTATACGGGGCATGACCTGAGTGCCGAAAAATTCAAAGAGTATCTGCTGCGCACCGTGGACCGCGGGCCGGACGACCAGCGGGTGGTGGAGGGTCCCTACGGCCTGATGGGCTTTGGGCGGCTTGCCATCATGGGACTGACCCCGGAAGGAATGCAGCCCTTTTACCGGGGCGCCGACTGCGTGGTGTGCAACGGTGAGCTGTACGGCTTCCGGTTCGAGAAAGAGATCTTAAAGCGCCGTGGCTACAAGTTCTGCTCCGACTGCGACTGTGAGATCCTGCTGCCGCTGTACTACGAGTACGGGCTGGATATGTTCCGCCACATGGACGCCGAATTTGCGCTGATCCTGTACGATTCCCGCAAGGACAGGCTCATCGCCGCCCGCGACCCCATCGGCATCCGTCCGCTGTTCTACGGCTACTCCAAGTCCAGCCACAAGATCGCCTTCTCCTCCGAGATGCGCAACCTCATCGGCTGGTGCGATGACATCCGCCCCTTCCCCATCGGCAGCTACTACTGCGACGGTCGCTTTGTGCGCTACGAGGACATCGCCGATGTGCCCGCCCCCATGCAGGACGATATGCCCACCATCCTGCAGAACATCCGCGAGAAGCTCATTGCCGGGGTGGAAAAGCGGCTGGATGCCGATGCACCTGTGGGCTTCCTGCTTTCCGGTGGGCTGGACTCCTCGCTGGTGTGCTCCATTGCCGCCAAAAAGCTGGGCAAGCCCATCCGCACCTTTGCCATCGGTATGGACACCGATGCCATCGACCTGAAATACGCCCGGCAGACTGCGGACTATCTTGGCAGCGAGCACCACGAGATCATCATCAACCGCGAGATGGTGCTCAGCAGCTTAGAGGAGGTCATCCGGCTGCTGGGTACATGGGATATCACCACTATCCGCGCCAGCATGGGCATGTACCTGCTGTGCAAGGCCATTCACGAGCAGACCGATGTGCGTGTGCTGCTGACCGGCGAGATCTCGGACGAGCTGTTCGGCTACAAATACACCGACTACGCCCCCACCGCCGACGCCTTCCAGCAGGAGAGCCAGAAGCGCATCCGTGAGCTGTACATGTACGATGTGCTGCGGGCGAACCGCTGCATCTCCTCCAACAGTATCGAGGCGCGGGTGCCCTTTGGCGACTTGGATTTTGTGCGCTACGTCATGGCCATCGACCCGGAAAAGAAGCTGAACCGCTACGGCAAGGGCAAGTACCTGCTGCGCAAGGCCTTTGAGGGCGACTGGCTGCCGCCGGAGATCCTGTGGCGCGAAAAGGCCGCCTTCTCGGACGCCGTAGGCCACAGCATGGTGGACGACATCAAGGAGTACGCCGAGGGCCTGTACACCGACGAGGAGTTCCAGATGCGGCGGGCAAACTACTCGGCACACTGCATGCCCTTTACCAAGGAGAGCCTGTTCTACCGCGAAATTTTTGAGAAGTACTACCACGACCAGAGCCGCACCATCGTGGGCTTCTGGATGCCCAACAAGGCATGGCCGGGCTGCAACGTCAACGACCCGTCCGCCCGCGTGCTGGCAAACTATGGTGCCTCCGGCGTGTAACACCAGAGCATTTTGAATGCGCTCCGCTGCGCTTTGCGCATAAATAGCGGAAAACATATTTTATCAGAACAACGTCGGACAGCCTGCGGGCTGTCCGACGTTGCATTTTTACGGGAAGAATGTGCTTTCTGCCATTGGCAGCGGCTGCCTTATTTCTGCATAACAGCAAGCAAAAAAGCCCCCGCCGACAGAGGGAAAAAAGTGTCGGCGGGGACTCGGGGTAATGTCAAATCAGGGGTTCAGGGCTCAGTCTTCTGCGGCTTCGTCCAGATTGCCCAGCTTCTTGGCCTGCTCCACAACGGCAGGCACCAGCATCTCGGGCAGGGTCTCATAGCGGGCAAACTCAGTGGTGAACCAGCCGCGGCCCTGCGTGGTCTGGCGGATAAAGGTGGTAAAGTTTGCAAGCTCTGCCAGCGGCACCTCGGCGATGATGGTCTGCAAGCCGTCCTCGTCCGGCTCCATGCCCAGCACACGGCCGCGGCGCTTGGTCACATCGCCCATGATATCGCCGGTGTTGTCGTTCGGCACATGAGCTTTCAGGGTGTGGATGGGCTCCAGAATGACGGGGCCGGCCTCCGGCATAGCGGCCTTGTAGGCCAGCTTTGCGGCCATGATAAAGGCCATTTCAGAGCTGTCCACCGGGTGGTAGCTGCCGTCCAGCAGAGTAGCCTTCAGGCCGACCACGGGGTAACCGGCCAGCACGCCCTTTTCGGCAGCCAGACGCACGCCCTTTTCCACGGCGGGGAAGAAGTTCTTGGGCACGCTGCCGCCGAACACCTTCTCCTCGAACACCACCTGCTCGCTGTCGCAGGGCTCGAAGTTGATGATAACGTCGCCGAACTGACCGTGGCCGCCGGTCTGCTTCTTATGGCGTCCCTGCTTCTGGCAGGCCTTGCGGATGGACTCGCGGTAGGCGATGCGGGGAGCTTCCAGACCGATCTCCACGCCGAACTTGTTCTTCAGCTTGGCCTTGACCACATCCAGATGCTGCTCGCCCAAGCCGCCGATGACCTGCTGATGGGTCTCGGCGTTGTTGATGTAGCACAGGGTGGGATCTTCTTCCATCAGGCGTGCCAGTGCGCTGGAGATCTTGCCCTCGTCGCCCTTCTTGGCCACGGTAACTGCCATGAACAGGCTGGGCTTGGGGAACACAGGCGCAGGCAGCTTGACCACGCGGTCTGCATCGCACAGAGTATCGCCGGTTTTTGCGCTCACCAGCTTTGCCACTGCACCGATATCACCGGCACCGATGCCATTGTTTTCAATCTGCTTCTTGCCGAGGACGGTCAGAGGCTTGGTGATCTTTTCCACCTCGCCGGTGCGGGCGTTGGTCAGCGGTTCGCCTGCGGTCACCTTGCCGCTGACGACACGCAGATAGCTCAGCTTGCCCACGAACGGGTCGGCCACGGTCTTAAAGACGTAAGCGGCAGTGGGCTCGTCCTCGGTGCAGTGCAGCTCCACCGGCTCACCGTTGGCATCCTCGGCCAGCGTGCTGGCTTCGTGCTCCGGGCTGGGCAGCAGCTTGTGCATATTGAACAGCAGCATATCCAGCGCCTGCATGTTCACGGCGCTGCCGCAGAACACGGGGGTGATCAGGCCGTCCTTAACGCCCTTGCGCATACCCTCCACGATCTCCTCGGTGGTAAAGGGCTCGCCGCCAAAGAACTTTTCCATCAGTTCATCGTCAGTTTCTGCAATGGCTTCGCTCATGGCCTCGATCAGGCCCTGGAAGCGGTGGCCGATGTCCGGCAGCTCCACCTGGATCTGCTTGCCGCTCTCGTACTTGAAGGCCTTCTGGCTGAACAGGTTGATGTACACAGGGGTGCCGTCATCCAGCTTTGCAGGCACGACACAGGGGCAGACGGTGGAGCCGAAGCGGATCTTCATATCCTCAAGGATCTTGAAGTAGTTGGCGTTTTCCAGATCGCACTTGGAGACGAACACCATGGTGGCCTTGCCGTTCTTGCGGGCCAGCTGGAACGCCTTTTCTGCGCCCACGGTAACACCGCTGCGGCCGGACACACACACCAGCACGCTCTCGGCGGCGCGGATGCCCTCGTACTCGCCTGCTTCAAAGTCGAACAGACCCGGTGCATCGATCAGGTTGTACTTGATGCCCTCGTACTCCACCGGCACAACGGAAGCCGACAGGCTGGCCTTGCGCTTTGCTTCCTCGGGATCAAAGTCCGAAATCGTGGTGCCGTCCTCAACCCGGCCCATACGCTCGGCAGCGCCCGAAAAATAGACCAGTGCTTCGGTCAGCGTGGTCTTGCCGCTGCCGGCATGGCCGGCAATCAGAATATTGCGGATGTTGTTGCTTGCGTATTCCATATCGGTTTTTCCCTCATTTCCGCCGCACGGAGCGTTCTCTCCGTTTTTGTGGCATATTTTACAAAGATAATACCACACTTGAAACGATTTTTAAATATATCGTTTCAAAATTTGGCAAAAACGCCTGCCAAACTTCCGGGCACTGTTTTGTGCAAGTTGACATTGGGGGAGATCTCCCCGCAGAAAAAGCAAGCCCCCGGTGCCGCACACAGGTGCGATGCCGGGGGTGTTTTCGTTGCAAAGCGTATGATTTTATGGTATGCTGTAGATGCCGCTTCGGCGGCGATCAGGTGCTGTCTGCATTGCAGGTGGTCTAACTCCTTCCGGCTGCGCGCCAGAGGGGACGAAAAACTTTTTGCTTCCCCTGATGCGAAAGCGGAAAGGGGGGATGCCTCATGACGTTTGAACAGGTCGTGCTGCTGCTCACGCTTCTTGGCGGAGCAGTGTACATTACCTTCGAGATCACATGGACGATTTCCAACGGCAAAAAGAAATGACCGCTCATGCCCTCAGAAAGCAAGCGGTCATTCTTTACGACTGATTCGCCGGATGAGGAGCTGACCATTGCAGTCAGCACCTTTTCTATTCGTAGTATAGTGTATTTTACCGGGTTTGTCAAGCGGCGGCCGCCGGGGGTGTTTTCGTTGCAAAGCGTATGATTTTATGGTATGCTGTAGATGCCGCTTCGGCGGCAAGGGCGTTGACCCAAAACGCAAGGCGGCTCTGTGTCCTCACTGGTTCTGCATGTTCACCCCAGAGTGAAGCAGGTGTCAGGAGGGCAGCTTTTTGAAGTGATCTTTCCTGATGCTTTCGGCGGAAGGAGGGATGTTGGATGTCGATCTCCGAGATTCTGATGCTTCTGACGCTTATCGTCACCATCGTACATGTGACCTTTGAAATCACATGGAAACTCGAGCAGAGAGAAAAACACCATGACAACGACAAAAAGAAAAAGTGACCGCCAGCGCTTCCCCAAGCCACGGTCACTTGATCTTTTGGTCATTTGATCCATGAGGAGCGGAGCCGTTTTGCCGGGCAGCGCTCTTTCTATTCGTAGTATAGTCTATTTTTCCGGGTTTGTCAAGCCGCAGACCCGTTGGAAAGGGCAGGAGGTTTTACGCGATGAAACGCGAGGATTATATCAACTGGGACGAATATTTTATGGGCATTGCGCTGCTTACCGCCATGCGCTCCAAGGACCCCAACAGTCAGGTGGGCGCGTGCATCGTAAGCCCGGAAAACAAGATCCTTTCCTTGGGCTATAACGGTATGCCCATGGGCTGCAGCGATGACGAGATGCCTTGGGAGCGGGAGGGTGCGCCCTTGCAGACCAAATATATGTATGTCTGCCATGCCGAGCTGAACGCCATTCTTAACAGCGCCCACAACAACCTGAAGGGTGCCCGGGTGTATGTGACCCTGTTCCCCTGCAACGAGTGTACCAAGGCCATCATCCAGTCCGGCATTGCCGAGGTGGTGTACTACGGCGACAAATACCACGACAGTGATTCCAGCATTGCAGCGCGGTTCATGTTCGAGCACGCCGGTGTCCGGCTGACCCCCTATAAGCCCACCGGGCGCCGGGCAGAGCTGGAGCTGTAAGCATAACCTTTTTATTGCAATTCGCAATAATTTATGTTATTCTACCCATAAGACGCTGATTGCATCATTGGTGGTCATGCTTTCTGTCCCGTATCGCTGATTCTTCCTGTACATGGAACGAAGCAGAGGTTCAGGGAGGGAAACTTTTTTGAAGAAAACCTCCCTGCGCTTTGAAGGCGAAGGGAGGGATATCGTTTGAATCTGACAGAAGTTTTGAATCTTCTCATGGTCATTCTCACACTGTTGGGACTGATTTTGGAAGTAGTCCGTCTGACCGTCGAGGTCATGGATAAGAACTCGCAGAAGAAAAATGACGACAACAAAAAAGATTGACCGCCTCAAGCCTTCCAAACCGAGCGGTCAATCTTTTGACTAATACGGGACAGAAAGCTGACCTATGCAGTCAGCGTCCTTCTATTTATAGTATAACCTTCTGTGTGTTCTTTGTCAAGACAAGCACGAATGTTCCCTCTTGACCTTCCCGATGCAACGTATTATAATAGAATCACAGCTTGAATAAATATTCAGTAGTTCTTGCATAGAGAGGGAAATATACAATGGAACTGAAAAATCGGAGCTTTTTGAAGCTATTGGACTACACCCCTGCTGAGATCGGGCAGCTGCTGGAGCTGGCCGCTGACCTGAAAGCCAAAAAGAAGGCCGGTATCCGTCACGACCAGCTGCGGGGCAAGAACATTGCCCTGATCTTTGAAAAGACCTCCACCCGCACCCGGTGCAGCTTTGAGGTGGCCGCCCATGATCTGGGCATGGAAGTGACCTATCTGGATCCCTCCGGCAGCCAGATCGGCAAAAAGGAATCCATCGCCGATACCGCCCGGGTGCTGGGACGGATGTTTGACGGCATCGAGTATCGGGGCTACGGCCAGCAGATCGTGGAAGAGCTGGCGCACTACGCCGGTGTGCCTGTGTGGAACGGCCTGACCAACGAATTCCACCCCACCCAGATCTTGGCCGATTTCCTTACCATTCAGGAACATTTCGGCCACTTGAAGGGCATTCACTTCGTTTACTTTGGCGACGCCCGCTACAATATGGGCAACAGCCTGATGGTGGGCTGCGCCAAGATGGGTCTGCACTTCACCGCCTGCGCCCCCAAAAAGTACCAGCCGGATCCCGCGCTGGTGGAACAGTGTCAGGCCATTGCCGCCCAGACCGGGGCTACCCTCTCCTTTGAAGAGGACCCCGTCAAGGCCGCAAAGGGCGCAGATGTGCTGTATACCGATGTGTGGGTGTCCATGGGTGAACCGGTAGAGGTTTGGGCTGAGCGCATCCACGATCTGGCCCCCTACCAGATCAATCAGGATCTGATGAATATTGCAGGCCCGGATGCAGTGTTTATGCATTGCCTGCCCGCCTACCACGACCACAAGACCACCGTGGGCAAGGAGATGGGCGAGCGCTTTGGCCGCGATGCCATGGAGGTGACCGACGAGGTGTTCGAAGGCCCCCAGAGCATCGTGTTTGACGAGGCCGAGAACCGGATGCACACCATCAAGGCGGTCATGGCGGCCACCTTGGGATATCAGGAATAAAGAGATAAGCCCGGAAGTTTCGCAGACCTTCCGGGCTTATTCTATCTAATAATTTTCCGCTCAGCGATCATTCAGAAACTGCATTCTGCAGTTTCAGCACGCCTGCCTGGGTCAGGCGCTTACGCAGCAGCGCACCCACGATGCAGGACACCACGATCTTGCCCAAGTCCAGCGCAATAAAGGGGTAGACGCAGACGGTCAGCGCGTAGCCCAGCTCGCACTGCATCTGGAACACGAACCATGCCGTGCCCAGCACATAGCAGGCGGCATCGCCCAGCACCAGACCCACAGCGGAGACCACCGGGTTGCCCTTGCTCTTTTCAATGAACATACCGCCGATGAAGGCCAGCAGCAGATAGCCCACCAGATAACCGCCGGTAGGGCCTGCCAGTTTGGTAAGACCGGCACCGTAGCCAGAAAACACCGGAATGCCGATGGCGCCCAGCGCCAGATAGATGACCACGCTCAGGGTGCCGAACTTCGGCCCCAGCAGCCATGCGGTCAGGCAGATGACAAAGTTTGCCAGCGAGATGGGCACGGCTCCGATGGGCACGGTCAGCGGGCCAAGCACGCACAGCACGGCAGCCATCACGGCGGTGACGGCCATCTGGTAGGTGGTCAGTTTTTTGTCTTTCATAGTCAGTTTTCCCCTCTGTTTTTTCGTTTTGCAAGGCATCTGTGCCCGAGTATACCGCACCGGTGCGCCGCAGGTCAACGGAAAAGTTTGTAAGGGGTTTACAATCAACAGATATATTGTAATCCGTCGAAAAATATGATATTCTAAGAATACGGCGCTGATTGCATAATCGGTGGTCATGCTTTCCCATCCCGCAGCACTGCTTCTTCCTGTACATGGAACGAACCAGCGGCTTGTGGGAGGAGAACTTTTTTGAGCCAGGCCTCCCAAACCCTGAAGGCGAAGGGAGGGATATCTGATAGATCTGTCGGAGATGCTGAACCTGCTGATGGTCATTCTTACGCTGTTGGGATTGATCATCGAGGTGATCCGCCTGGCCCTTGAGGTCATGGATAAAGCTTCACAGAAGAAAAACGATGACAACAAAAAAGATTGACCGCCCAAGTCTACCAAACTAGCGGTCAATCTTTTTGACTAATGCGGGATGGAAAGCTGACCTTTGCAGTCAGCGCCCCTTCTGTTTATAGTATAATCGCACCATCGTGTTTTGTCAAGGAGGTCCCCATGGGTGGAGGTCATGTATCGCGGCCGGATTTCGGGATGCCGCAGCCGGATGCGGCGTACCCGCTGACCGAGTTCTATCTGCTGGCGCAGCAGGCGCTGGAAAAAAGCGGCAGCTTTATGCTGCCCGCCCTCTACGCAGCGCTGCACGCCCCCGCCCGGCGTATCTACCGGGAGGAAGCCGCCGGGTATTTACAGCTTGTGGCAGCTCCGGCAGAGGGTCTGACCCGGCTGCTCTCCCCTGCCCGGATGCAGCTTTTATACAGCAGCTTACAGGTGCAGCCGGACGGCACCCCCGCCGCCCTTTTGCTGACCGAGGAGTGCACCCGCCTGACCGTGGCAGTGCAGCTGCTGCCGCCCTTTGTGTGGGAGGACCCGCTGCCGCCGCTGCCGGATGTTCCGGCGGCGCTCACCCTGCAGCTGACCATGCAGGACGTGATGGCCATCGACACCGCCCCTGCCGCACTGGCGCAAAAACTGGTGCACAGCACCGATGGCAAATGCTGGCTGCACCACCCCAAGGCCGAGACCTTTCTCTCCGAGCGGCTGGCGCTGCTGCAAAGGGTCTATAAATAAGGAGGCCCCCTTTTCCTTTTTGCGTTTCCGTGGTATACTGACCGGTAAACCGGCAGGATATCCAACCTCTGTCGGAGAACGTGGACGTGCCATGCGGCCCGGTGCGTCCGGCACACAAAAAATGGAAGAAACCGGGTTTTGTTCTGCAATAATCGGGGATGCTGAGCCGTATATTGAGTGAACGTCCCCGTGAGAACCACAAACATTCCATCGAGAAGCCCGCTTCCGGGCATCCAAGGAGAGTTTATAACAATGGGACAGCTGACCAGAAACGAAGTATTTACCTTGGCGGTGCAGCGTTACAGCGACGCCGTCTACCGCACTGCGGTGCATAATTGCCGCTGCACAGCCGATGCTGAAGATGTGGTGCAGGATGTGTTTGAAAAGCTGCTGCACTACAACGGCATCTTTGAGAGTGAGGAGCATCTCAAAGCATGGCTGCTGCGGGTGGCCATCAACCGCTGCCGGGACCTGACCCGCGCCGCCCACCAGAAGGACACCGAGCTGGACGAGAACCTGCCCGCCCCCGATGTCCTTGCGGAAGACGGCAGCGTGCTGGATGCCATCCGCACGCTGCCGGAAAACTACCGCAATGCCATCTATCTGCATTACTACGAAGGATACACTGCGGCAGAGATCGGGCGGATGATGGCGGTGCCCACAAACACGGTACTAAGCTGGCTGCGGCGCGCACGGGCACAGTTACATACGATGCTGAAGGAGGAGATCGAAGATGAGGTGGTATGAATATAAAATGGAGGTCGATGACCTGACTGCCCCGGACGATCTGAAGGCAAAACTGCTGGCCATGACCGACACCCTGACTGCGGAGGAAAAGGCTGAACCCATGATGGCCGCCCCTGCCCCGCAGACCGCTGCACCCGCAGCACCCCTGAATATCGAACCCAAGAAGAAAAAGCCCATTCACTTCCCGGTAAAGCAGCTGGGCACGCTGGCCGCCTGTCTGGCCGTGTGCGTGCTGGGTTACAGCACCCTGCATCTGGGCATCGGGATGGGCAGCGCCAAAAGCAGCGCACCCGCCCTGTACGCAGCCGAAGGCGCTGCCAACAGCTCCGCTGCCTCTGTGGCAGCGGGCGGTTTTGATCTCCAGCACGCCGCGCTGGACAGCGCCCCCGAGGCGGTGAATTATAGTCTGGAGGCAGACGACCGCTCTCTGGAAACGGAGTACAGCGGCACCGGCAGCACCGAGGCTGCTGCCCCTGCGGTGGACAGCGCCAAGATCATCTACACTGCCAACCTGACGCTGGAAAGCAAGGACTACGAAGCCGCCCGCAGTGCGTTGGACAGTGCCCTTGCCGAAGCGGGCGGCTATCTGGAATCCAGCAGCGAGTATTCCAGCAGCGGTTCCAGCCGCTCGGTCAACCTGACCTACCGGGTGCCGCAGGCCAACTACCAGAGCTTTCTGGACGCCGTGGCCGCTGCCGGCAATGTGACCTACCGCAGCCAGCAGGCCGATGATGTGACCACCCAGTATATGGACGTGTCCGCACGGCTTTCTAATTTGCAGGCACAGCGCACCCGCTTACAGCAGCTTCAGGCACAGGCCGAAACTCTTTCCGACCTGTTGCAGATCGAGGATTCCCTCACCGAGGTGCAGTCCCAGATCGAGAGCTGGCAGAGCCAGCTGGACTGGTACAGCAACCAGGTGCAGCAGTGCACCGTGTATATCGACCTGAACGAGGTGCAGACCTACACCCCTGCGGACGAAGGTTTCTTCTCCCGCATCGGCACCGCCTTTACCTCCGGCTGGGGCAACTTTGTGAACGGCTTGCAGCAGCTGGTGGTGGGGCTGGCCTCCGTCTGGCCGCTGGCCGTGCTGGCGTGCGCTGCGGTCGCCCTTGCGCTTGCATGGCGCAAAAAGCACCCGAAGAAGTGACCTCATAAATTTTCCACATAAAGGCTTCCCCCGGCTGGGGGAAGCCTTTTGTTCCACCCCGCTGAAAACGACCACCCCTGTCCCACCGGGCTGCTGCACCGGGAGACAGGGGTGTTTTTTGTATATTTTGCAGTGATTATTACACGCCGGAATAGGCCGAGAAGCCGCCGTCCACCGGCAGGCAGATGCCGGTGATGAAGCCCGCTGCGTCATTGTTCAGCAGGAACAGCAGTGCGCCCACAAGGTCCTTTTCGCTGTCGCCGAAGTGTCCCATGGGGGTGGCGGCAAGGATCTTTTTGGTGCGGTCGGTGGGGGTGCCGTCCTCGTTGAAGAGCAACTTTGCGTTCTGCTCGCTGGCAAAGAAGCCCGGCGCGATGGCATTGACCCGGATGCCCACCTTGCTGAAGTGCACCGCCAGCCACTGGGTAAAGTTGGTCACAGCAGCCTTGGAGCCGGAGTAGGCAGGGATCTTGGTCAGGGGCAGGTAGGCGTTCATGCTGGAAATATTCAGGATGTTGCAGCCCTCGCGGCCTACCATCTGGCGGGCGAAGGCCTGCGTGGGCAGAAGCGTGCCGATGAAGTTCAGGTTGAACACCATCTCCACGCCGCTCTCGTCCAGATCAAAGAAGGTGACAGTGTCGCTTTCCAGATCGGCCATCTCAAAATATTCCTTGTCCGTGTTGGCACGGGCGTTGTTGCCGCCTGCACCGTTTACAAGGATATCGCAGGGGCCAAGGTCTGCCAGCACGTCCTCGGCTACCTGCAGGCAGTTGGCTTTGTTCATCACGTTGCAGGTGTAGCCTTTGGCGATGCCGCCCTCGGCTTCGATCTCGTCCGCAAGCTCCTTGAGCTTATCCATGTTGCGGCCCAGCAGCGCCACCTTTGCACCGGCGCGTGCCAGCGCCTTGGCAAAAATGGAGCACAGCGTTCCGCTTGCGCCGGTGACGACCGCCACCTTGCCGGTGAGATCGGTGTTCAGTACATTCTTTTCCATAACATCCTCCTGTTACAGTTACATTCATTGGCTAGAGTATAACAGAAAAAGACGGTCTTTGCCAGAATATTCTTATTATAAAATGGGAATGTTTTACGCTTTTTCGTGGGCAATAAGCACGATATCTTCTGGATACCGTGCAGACGGAATCGTGCAAAATCGCAAAAATGACCGTTTTTACCTTGAAAATCTTCTAACTCTTCCAAAGCAAAACCAGTATGATAAAAGCATGACAAACACATACTGACTTCGGCTCCGCGCGGCCTGCGGAGCCAGAGCAAGAAGCGAAGAAGAAAAGGAGATTTTTATGGCATCTGAAAGCAAGAGTGCCCTGCGTCCCTTCGGCATGAAGGACAAGCTGGGCTACATGTTCGGTGATTTCGGCAACGACTTCACCTTCATCCTCTCGTCCCTGTTCCTGATGAAGTTCTACACCGACGTGATGGGCGTTTCTGCCGGTGTGGTGGGCATCGTAATGATGGCAGCCCGCATCGTGGACGCCTTTACCGATATCACCATGGGTCAGATCGTAGACCGCTGCAAGCCCACCACGGACGGCAAGTTCCGCCCGTGGCTCAAGCGGATGTGCGGCCCTGTGGCCATTGCTTCCTTCCTGATCTTCCAGTCCGGTCTGGCCGGGATGCCTTACGGCTTCAAGGTGGCTTGGCTGGCAGTCACCTACATTCTGTGGGGTTCCATCTTCTACACCTCCATCAACATCCCCTACGGCTCCATGGCTTCTGCGGTCTCTCCTGAGTCCAAGGACCGTGCCGAGCTGTCCACCTGGCGCACCATTGGCTCCAGCCTTGCAAGCCTTGTCATCGGCGTGGGCACCCCGATGATCGCCTACGTTACCGTGGACGGCAAGACCATGCTCTCCGGCTCCCGCATGACCATCATCGCCGGTGTGTTCTCCGTTTGCGCCATCATTTGTTACCTGCTGTGCTTCAAGATGGTGCAGGAGCGCGTGCAGCTGACCACCAAGAATGAAAAGCTGGACTTCGGCAAGCTGGTCAAGAGCATTGCCACCAACCGCTCCCTGATGGGCATCATCGCCGCCGCCCTGATGCTGCTGCTCTCTCAGCTGACCATGAGCGGCATGAGCAGCTATGTGTACCCCAACTACTACGGCAGCGCCGCTGCACAGTCTCTGTCCAGTCTGGTGGGCATGGCAGGCACCCTGCTCATCTGCGCTCCCACCGCTGTCAAGCTCTCCCAGAAGTTCGGCAAAAAGGAGCTGGCTACCGCCGGTGCTGTCGTGGGCGCTGTTTCCTACCTGCTGTGCTTTATCCTGCGTCCTTCTAACCCCTTCGTCTTTGTCGCCTTTGCCGCTGTGGCTACCATCAGCATGGGCTACTTCAACACCGTGGTCTGGGCTATGATCACCGACGTCATCGACGACACCGAGGTGCGCACCGGCGTGCGTGAGGACGGCACTGTGTACTCCGTCTACTCTTTTGCCCGCAAGCTGGGTCAGGCTATCTCCTCCGGCCTCATCGGCGCTCTGCTGACCATGATCGGTTACTCTGAGGCTACCGCCTTCGACCCCGCCGTCACCGGTAAAATCTTCAATCTGGCCTGTCTTGCACCCTTTGCAGGCTTTGTGGCACTGGCGCTGATCCTTGTTTTCCTCTACCCGCTGAGCAAGACCCGCGTGGAGCAGAACGTTGCTACGCTGGCTGCGCGCCGTGAGGGCAAGGAAAACTAAGCTATTTTCCCTTCCTTATCATTTACCTCAGTTGCGCAGAACAGGCACCCTGCCAGAACACAGAAATGTGCCCGGCAGGGTGTTTGTTCTCAGTGAAAAAAAGCGGTATACTGAACCTGTACGAACCACCGCACAAAAAGGAGCAGACCATGAACGTAGATCCCTTACAGGTGCTCAGCAAGCTTGCTGCCGTTTACAATATCCCCGCCTGCCGGGTGACCCCGCCCTTTGCCGGGCTGGAAAATTTCGATTACGGTCTGCGCAAGGCACTGGACCCGGAATTTGACTGGCAGGAGTTCGGCTATACCCTGCTGAAGCACACCCCAGAGCAGACGCTGCTGATCGTCGAGGGCATCTTTGAGCTGAAGTTTGCCCTGTTCCGCGTGCCGGACGAAAAGGACACCGTGTTCATGATCGGCCCGTGGACGGACGGCCCCCGCAGCGAGGAATCCCACCGGTGGACGCAGAAAAATCTCGGTAAAGCCGGGGACGAGGCTGTGCAGGAATATTACAACGGCGTTCACACCCTTTCCGGCGATGACTTTGCCACCGCCATCTACTCCGTGGTCTCTGTGCTGATGGGGCAGCGGGAGCTGCGCACCCAGAACGTGAAGGAGTTTCTGCCCTTTATGTTCCAGCCGGACACCCGCTACTTCACCGAGCCAAGCTTTGAGCGGGATATCCCTGTTGCCATGATCGAACAGCGCTATCAGGTCGAAAACGAGATGCTGGAAGCTGTGACCCGGGGCGATGAGAATGCCGCGATCCTCAGCTTCCACCAGTTCGGCCGCTTTTCGCTGGGCGATCGGTTTATCGGGACGCTTTACCGGGAAAAGAGCCAGTTCATTATTATGAACACCCTGCTGCGCAAGGCCATTGAGCAGAACGCGGTGCACCCCTTTTATGTAGATAAGATCTCCTCCAGCTACGCCCGCCGCATCGAGGCGCTGGACACGGTGGAGGATGTGCAGGCCACGATGCAGCAAATGATACGGGACTACTGTGCCTACGCCCGCCGCTACTCCCTGAAGGGCTACTCCCCCACGGTGCAGAAGGTGATCAATCACATCAACCTGAACCTCTCGGAGCCGCATACCCTGAAAAGCCTTGCGGCGCTGTGCCACATCAGCCCGTCCTATCTTTCCTCCCTGTTCAAGCAGGAGACCGGCAGCACCCTGATCGATTATATCAACACCCAGCGGGTCAAGCGTGCCGCCCAGCAGCTGACCACCACCGACCGCTCCATCTCCGAGGTAGCAGAGGAGATGGGCATTCTGGACGTAAATTACTTTGCCAAAATCTTTAAGCGTACCTTCGGCATGACCCCCACCCGCTACCGCCGGGAGACCCGGAAAAAATAAAAAAATTTACGATTCCGGCACAAAAATGTTCTAGCAGTTCCAGCGTTTTCCATGCTAGAATAACATCAGTAAAAGAAGATACCCGAACCTATCACGATAGAAACAACACAAGAAATAAGACAGGAGAATTCATCATGCGAGAGATCATTTCCCTGAACGAAGGCTGAACCCTGAGCTTCCCCAAGGGCGAGCGCGCCGCTGAGGCTGTTACCCTGCCCCACACCTGGAACGCCGTGGACGGCATGGACGGCAACGGCAGCTACCTGCGCACCACCGGTGTGTACAGCCGCACCTTTAAAAAGCCCGATCAGCCGCTGGCGGGCGGCCGCGTGTATGTGGAGGTGCTGGCAGCCGCGCTGGATGCCACCGTCAAGGTGAACGGCACTGTTGCCACCACCCACGAGGGCGGCTTTTCCATCTTCCGCGCCGACATTACCGACCTGTGCCGTGACGGCGACAACGAGCTGACCATCGAGGTCAGCAACGAGGACACCCCCTCCATGTACCCCGCTTCTGCGGACTTTACCTTCTACGGCGGATTGTACCGCGGCGTGAATCTGATCAGCGTGCCGAATGCGCACTTTGATCTGGACTACTACGGCGGCCCCGGCATCATGGTCACCCCCAAGCCCACCGCAGACGGCGGCGCAACCTTTGAGATCAAGAGCTTCGTCACCAACCCGGACGACAGCTTTACCGTGATGTACAGCATCGAGGACCCCTACGGATGCGAGGTCGCTTCCGCTGTGCGCCCCGCTGACAGCACCGCTGTTACCATCTATGTGCCGGACGCCGAGCTGTGGAGCATGGACGAGCCGAACCTTTACACCGTGGTGGCACGTTTGCAGCGCAACAACGAAGCCTTTGACGAGATCTACGCCAACGTGGGCGTGCGCAGCTACACCGTCACCCCGGACGGCGGCTTCTCCATCAATGGCGAGGCCACCCCGCTGCGCGGCGTTTCCCGCCATCAGGACAAGCTGTACAAGGGCAACGCCCTGACCGTGGAGGATCACTATCAGGACGCACAGATCATCAAGGAGCTGGGTGCCAACACCATCCGTCTGGCACACTACCAGCACAGTCAGGATTTCTATAACGCCTGCGATGAGCTGGGCTTTGCCGTCTGGGCAGAGATCCCCTTCATCAGCGTGTTCAAGTCCGGCAAGGACGCCCACGAGCACTGCCGCCGCGAGCTGACCGAGCTGATCGTCCAGAACTACAACCACCCCTCTATCCTGTTCTGGGGCATCTCCAACGAGATTTTGATTGGCGGCATCAGTCAGGAGCTGGTGGACTGCCACCACGACCTGCAGAAGCTGTGCAAGGAGCTTGACCCCACCCGCCTGACCACCATCGCCCACGTCTCCAGCACCCCCACCACCGGCCCCATGCACCGCATTACCGATGTGGAAAGCTACAACCACTACTTTGGCTGGTACGGCGGCAAGATCGAGCAGAACGGCCCGTGGCTGGACAAGTTCCACGCCGAGAACCCGGATATCTGCCTTGGCATCTCCGAGTACGGCTGCGAGGGCATTATCAACTGGCACAGCAACACCCCCCAGTGCAAGGACTACTCCGAGGAGTATCAGGCACTGTACCACGAGTATATGGCACAGGCCTTTGAGGACCGCCCGTGGATCTGGGCAAGCCACGTCTGGAACATGTTCGACTTCGGCTGCGCAGCCCGCAGTGAGGGCGGCGTGAAGGGCCGCAACAACAAGGGTCTGGTCACCATCGACCGCAAGACCCGTAAGGACAGCTTCTATGTCTATCAGGCCTACTGGGCAAAGGACCCCATGGTGCACATCGCAGGCCGTCGTCACGCACAGCGCGCCGGTGAGACCACCGAGGTGAAGGTGTACTCCAATCAGGACACCGTGACCCTGTACTGCAACGGCAAGGAAGTCGGCACCCAGACCGCACACCGCGTGTTCAAGTTCAATGTTGCACTGGACGAGGGCTTCAACGTGTTGATGGCTGTGGCCGATACCGTGAAGGACAGCATCACGCTGGAAAAGGTGGACGCCGAGCCTGCCTGCTACACCCTGCCGGAGTTCAACGAGCGTCAGGAGGGCGTGGCCAACTGGTTCAAGCAGATGGGCAGCATGGACCTGACCGCTCCCATGGAGTTCCCCGAGGGCTATTACAGCATCAAGGACAGTCTGGAAGAGCTGGCTAAGAACGAGGAAGCCTTTACCGTTACCGCCAAGGCGGTCAAGCTGGCCACCAACTTTGATATCAAGCCCGGCGAGGGCATGTGGGCCATGATGCAGAAGATGACCCCCGAGGCCATGGCAGGCATGATCTCCACCATGCCGGACGGCTTTATTGAGAGCCTGAACGCCCAGCTCATCAAGATCAAGAAGTAATAGGCAAAAACATATAAAAGGGATACCGGAACATCTGCGGATGCTCCGGTATCCCTTTTTGTATGAAATGATAGCAAAAAAGCAGGTCAAATTCGTAGAATTTGACCTGCTTGGTGGTTGCGGGGGCCGGATTTGAACCAACGACCTTCGGGTTATGAGCCCGACGAGCTACCAGACTGCTCCACCCCGCGATATTTACTTTTTGCCCTTCAGCGGTTCTCGCTGACTGCTCAAGTATAATACCACAGGGTAGGCAGAATGTCAACCCTTTTTGAGAAATTTTTTTCGTTTTATGCGCTCCGGGTCTTGCGCAGCGCCGGAGCGTATAAAAGCCGCACCCCGCTGCCGTGGGATCGGCCTGCGGGGTGCGGCTTTTTATGATGAAGGAGAAAGAAGATAGCAGTTTAGCCCTTGTCTGCGCCGGAGGTGATGCCCTCGACATAGAACTTCTGCATGATGACGAACAGGATGGAGATGGGGATGGTATCAAAGAAGCCCTTGCAGATCAGGTAGCCCAGACCGGACGAACCGGCCTAGACCATGATGAGGCCCGCATAGGAGTTGGTCAGGTTGAGGTACTTCAGCACGAAGTAGACCGCGATCATGGCCAATACGCCCGGGAACAGGTTGACTCTGACCGAGAGGTTCTGCAGCAGCTTGCGGCCCTTGAACCGGCAGCAGCTCAGCGCGTAGGCCACCATCAGCACAAAGCAGGTTGAGATCACGCAGTTGAAGCAGGCCACCACAAGGGTGTTCGTGAACCAGCGCGGGAACTGCGCCACAGAGTCCGGGTGGAACAGAATGTTGACGTAGTTGCTTACCGTGTAGCTTGCCGGGAAGAACCGCCGCACATTAATGCCCCGGTCGGTGGAAAAGGAGGTGACCAGCAGCCACAGAATGGGCACCAGCCAGATGCCTGCCAGCAAAGCCAGCAGCAGATGCCGCAGAATGCTGCGGACAGTACGGAGGATGCGCCCGCGGCGCAGCTGCGCTGCGGTTTCCGTCCGGCGTGCCGGAGAAACAGTTGCCTGTGTCAAGAGAATGTCGCCTCCTTTTTATTAAGGAACCGGAAGCAGACCAGCGTGAACACGGCACAGATGATGAACACCATAATGCCGATGACAGCGGCTATCTTGTAGTTGTACTGTTCCTGCGTCAGGCGGAACAGCCATGTGACCAGCAGGTCCACCTCTTTGGCGCTGGAGGATGCCAGTGCCTGATCCTTTGTAATGTAAACGTCCTGCGTGAGCAGGTAGATGACGTTGAAGTTGTTGACGTTCTTGACGAAATCCGTGACCAGTGCAGGCCCCTGCACGCTGAACAGATAGGGCAGCTTGATGTAGATGAAACTCTGCCACGGCGAAGCACCGTCGATGGTGGAGGCCTCCAGCATATCGCCGGGGATGTTCATCAGCACACCGGTGGCGATGATCTTCTGGTAGGGCACGCCCACCCAGACATTGATAAGGACGATCATGAACTTTGCCCAGTGCTGATCGGTCAAAAACGGGATATGGTTCATGTTCTGCCCCAGCAGGCCGATGGTCTTTAAAAAGTCGGTCACGCCTGCATTGGTCATCAGAGTGTTGAAGATACCTGCGTCCGAGAAGAAGTTGCGCACCAGCAGCAGGGTGACGAACTGCGGCACCGCAATGGTGACCATGAACAGCGTGCGCCAGAGCTTCTGGCACTTGGTCTTTTTGTTGTTGATGAGCATGGCCAGAAATACGCCGCCGAAGAAGGTGGTAAAGGTGGCAAAGAAGGCCCACACCAGCGTCCAGCCCAGCACCCGGCCAAAGGCGTAGCTGAAGGTCACCGTCAGCGACTGCCCGCCGAACAGGGCGGCAAAGTTTGCCAGCCCCACCCATGTGAACAGGGCGGCGGGCGGCATGTGCTGCTGGTCGTAGTTTGTGAACGCCACGGCGATCAGGATGAACAGCGGCACAATGGTAAACACCACCACACCCAGCACCGGCAGGGTGAGCAGGGTCACATAGAACTTCTCGTTCAGGTACAGGGTGATGTCCTGCCGGAAGTTGTTGGGCTTTTTCCCGGCGGCAGCAGCCTTTTCCAGCATGGTGTCCATGCTCTGCACATCCTCGGCAGTCAGAACGCTTGTGTCATAGTACAGGAAGTAGCTGTTGTCAGCGGTCATGGGGTAGGCGTAGAGCTTATCGTTCAGGGTGGCAGCGCCCACAGAACCAGGCAGGTTGCGGCTCTTGATATCGTCCGGGTTCAGCAGGATCTCCTGCAGAGCGCCGGCGTTCACCAGCTCGTTCAGCTGGTCGTCTGCAAAGGCGAAAACGTCTGCGGCAGACTCCGGGTCAGCCAGAACGGTGTCCTTTGCGCTGGACTCGGACTGCACGCCGATCTCAATGGTTACATTACCCTTGTCTGCATTCTGCTCGATAAAGGCATCGGCCATCTCGCGCAGCATGGTCTGGTTCTCTTCTGCGCCCCACATGGTCAGCTTTACATCGCCCCAGCTCTCCGCAGCAGAGGCAGCCGTGCTGGAAGCGGCAGCAGAGGAAGCAGCGCCAGAGGAAGAGCCACCGCAGGCAGTCAGCAAACCGGCAGCAGCCACAGCACCCATGGCAGCAAGGAAGTTGCGGCGGGAAATCAGCTTTTTCATGATCCAGTTCTTCTTCGTTCTCAATCTGAACTCTTCAGGCGCTCTTTGTTGCGCACGCAGGTTGCGCGCATTTGAGCAACTTTTTTCTTGTAACCATAGAATGCTGCATTCTTTTGTTCACGTCAATGGACGAAATTCACGGGATTGTTGGGTCAAAACTGGAAAATATGACGGTAAAATCGGGATGCACGGGCAAAAATGCGCAAATTTAGCGCAACCTTCACCCGCAAAAAGCAAAAATGCCCGCTCCGAAGAAGGAGCAGGCACGGAAAGTGCGTTATTTGATGCTGCGGGAGCGTTCCATCCACTTGGTGGAATCCCGCAAAATGACCTGATAACCCTCCAGCTGCCGCATCACGGTCTCCTTGCCCGCCAGCCGGTCCAGCAGCATCCGGCAGGCTGTCTTGCCCAGCTGTTCTGCATCATACTGCACCGCCGAGACCGAGGGCGTAATGCTGGCAAGCATGGAGCTGTCGTACAGGCTGGCGACCCGCAGGTCGTTGGGCACGAGGATATGCCGCATCCGCAGCTCCCGCATGACCTCAAAGGCCATCTCATCATCACCGCAGAGGATGCAATCCGCTTTCTGCTCCAGCGCAGCTTCCAGTGCATCAATGGTCTGCCCGGCAGATTCCACACCGGAATGAACCAGCCGCTGGTCTACCGGTACGCCAAATTCCGCGAACCCACGCAGATAACCGCGCGTGCGGTCGGTATTGACCGCATAGATGGTACTGCCCACCAGCAGTGCGATGCGCTTGGCGCCCAGCTGCAAGAGAATGCGGGTCATCTCGCAGGCGGCAGCGACCTGATCGTTGTCTGCCTGTGGGATGGTCTTGTCCTCGCTGCGTCCGATGAGCACGAAAGGTGTCTCGTATTGCCGCAAAAGGTCGATGCAGGGGTCGTCCGCCATGGCGTAGGTCAGGATCACGCCGTCCACCTTGTGGTTGGCCAGCTGTCGATGCAATTGCGGGTACTCGGTGTTGGAGGAGTAGCAGAGCATCAGGTCGTAGCCGCGCTGGTCCGCCATGGTGCAGATGCCGCCCATGCACTTGCGCAAAAAGGGCAGATCCAGCGCAATAAACCGCTGCGGCACGATCATGGCAATGTTGTTGGTGCGCAGTTTTTCCCCGCTCTTTGCGGAAACCGGCTCGGAGCGGGTGCGTCCCATATAAGCGTACACCTTGGCGCGAGTCTCCTCGCTGATGCGTCCCTTGCCGGAAAGTGCGCGTGATACCGTCGTTTTAGAAACACCAAGCGCATCGGCCACCTGCTCGATCGTCATTTTTTCGGTTTCCTTTGCAGCCACGGAATATCCTCTCCTTTTCACAGCTCTGCGCAACAGAGCGCCACCCCAGCATACCGGGATAAGCCCGCTTTGTCAAGTATGAAAGCAAACAAAAAGCGTTCTGCTTTTTCGGCAGAACGCTGAAAATTGGTATTTTTGCTCCTTACAAAATCTGCTCGCCGCTTTTCCAGACGGCCGTTCCGTAACGGTTCAGCGCAACACCGCCTACTTTGACCGGATGCTCATTGCAGTTCTGTACAAAGACGAACGTACCGCGCCGCGCCGCCAGAACGCCGTCCGGCAGCATTTCCGGCCATGCCGGTGTCAGACCGACCTCCCGCGCTGCATCGCAGTAAAATGCGCGATAAAACGCAGCATCAAAGCGGCTTGCCAGATAGTACGCACGGCCTGCGCCGTAAGCATGAACCGCCACGGCTGGGCAGCCGGTAAAGTAATCCTCGGTGTAAACGCTGAGCGGCACAGCTGGGTCGGTATCCTGCAGTGCGGCCACCTCGCAAAGCACAGAAGCCTGTGCTTCCGGCAGCTTTGCGCCCTCCACAGGGGCGCAGCGGCGGGTTTCGCCGTCATACATCCCGTCGATCTCGGTGCGGCGCAGACCCAGCAGCTCGGTCAGGCCGTAGGGCGTGTCCCCCAGACGGCACAGATCGCTTTCGTCCACCACACCGCTCCAGTAAGTGACAACAACGGTGCCGCCGTTCTTTGCAAAGGCGCAGAGCTTTTGCGCAAATGCGTCCGTCAGCAGGTAAAGCATCGGAACAACGACCAGCCCATAACCGGTCAGGTCTGCTTCCTGATCAACAAACTCCACCGCGATGCCCTCGCGTGCAAGGGCGTTGTAGTGCAGCTTCAGCTCGTCCCAGTAGCCCATCCCGGCATTGCGCGGCCCGCAGGAGCCTTCCAGCGCCCACTTGTTCTCCCAATCGTGAACGATTGCAGCCTGTTTTTCGCGTCAAATCGTTGTAATTTCAGAAAGCATCTCCAGCTTCCGTCCCACTTCCATCGTTTCCCGGAAGGGGCGGGCGTCCTCCCGTCCATCGTGCCCGATGACCGCACCATGGAGCTTTTCCTCTGCGCCGCGGCTGGCACGCCACTGGAAATAGAGCACGCTGTCCGCGCCGTGCGCCACGGTCTGCAAGGCGGAAAGCTCTGCGATGCCGGGCTTTTTCTGTTTGGAGACAGGCTGCCAGTTGGTAAAGCTGGGGCTGGACTCCATCAATAGGAACGGCTTGCCCTTCATGGAGTAATACAAATCGTGCATCATGGCGGTGTCCAGCGCGGTCTCTTCCACAGTCTCGATGGGCTTGTGCCATGTGGGATAGTTGTCCCAGCTGGCAACATCGATCTCTCTGACCATCCTTTCCGGGATAGCCTTGGTTCGGGTTCGTTATGTAGCGATAGAAAGTTAAAAATTTGCTCCGGCTCCTTCGGGAGCCGAGCTGGAACTCTAAGTAAATATGTTATATTAAATTGTTGGAATGGACTACCACAAAAATCGAGCCGTGTCAACAAAAAGTTTCGAGAGCACGCCGCTTTCGGCAGATTGCGAGAAAATACTCTGAAAACTTTGGCGAAAAGAGAGCCGGATAGCTCGTTTTACTTATTTGTTTTTTACCAGCAGTGCCTGATACGGTTCCAGCTCCACATCCGCCAGCCAGACGGAAGTGCCCTCCGGGGTGTGATACTCGCCGCCCAGAGCGTCCATACTTGCCCCTGCCGGATACTCGGTAAAGTTGAACAGTCCCACCAGCGTTTCCTCGCCGCGCTTGCGTACCAGTGCCAACACACCAGGGTTGTGGCTGTCCCATGTGGTCACCCATGCATCCGGGGCAAAGCAGGGGTCTGCCCGCATTTGGCGCAGCTGCTCCATACCCTGCCACAGCTGGTTTTGCAGCGTGCCCTTTCGGGTGCGCTGCTTGGCATCTTCCCAGTTGAATTTGCTGCGGTGCAGATTGCGGCTGTCCTCCACACGGTCGGGGTCATTTTTGTAGTCCCAGCCGTTGAGTTGTGCGATTTCATCGCCGCAGTTCAGCATGGGGAAGCCCTGCAAGAACGCCATGGCAGTATGCAGCAGCAAGTCGCGCTTCACGGCATAATCCAGAGCGATCTTATCGTCCTTTTCCAGTGCCTGCTCCACGCCGCACAGGCTGGCGGTGGTGCCGCAGCTTCGGGCATCGCCGGTGGCAGGGTCGTAGTTGTACAGCTCGCCCTTTGCCCAGCTGCCGGGGAAGCTGCCCTCGTAGAAGTGGTACAGATATTCCTTGTGCTTCTGCGGGTCAATGCCCAGCCGGTTTTCCACTGCCTCATCCAGACCCCAGCCGATGTCATCATGGCAGCGCAGATAGTTCACGAACCAGCAGTTGTCCGGCAGGGCGTGCAGGGCATCCAGCTGTGCTTTCAGCAGCCGGGTGTCCCGGCTGGCAAGGGCACTCCACAGGTTGACCATGGTGGACACGTTGTAGAGCATATGGCATTCCGGCTTTTCGGGAGTGCCGAAGTAGGCGGCAAGCTCCTTGGGCGCCATGACCACCTCGCCCTTGAGAATGACCGCCGGGCAGACACATTCCAGCACCATGCGGAGCATCCGCACGATGGTGTGCACCTGCGGCAGATTGCGGCAGGTGGTGCCCAGCTGCTTCCAGATGTAGGGTACCGCATCAATGCGGAACACCTCTACACCCAGATTTGCAAGGTGCAGAATGCTCTTGGTCATGTCCACGAACACCGCCGGGTTTGCGTAGTTCAGGTCCCACTGGTAGTCGTGGAAGGTGGTCAGCACCCACTTGTGCATTTCCTCGCACCATGTAAAGTTGCCGGGTGCGGTGTTGGGGAACACCTGCGGCACCGTCTGCTCGTACTGGTCGGGGATGGTGCGGTCGTCATAGAGGTGGTAATACGCCTGAAACCACGGGTCGCCCGCCTTTGCCGCCATGGCCCAGCGGTGGGTGCTGGCGGTGTGGTTCATGACAAAATCCAGACACAGGCTGATGCCGGCTTTCCGCAGCTCCCGGGTCAGGTTTTCCAAATCCTTGTTGGTGCCAAGGGCAGGGTCTACGGTGTCGAAATCCTCCACCGCATAGCCGCCATCGTTGTGGGGATGGGGCATCTGCAGCAGGGGCATCAGGTGCAGATAGGTCAGCTTCTGCTCCTTGAGGTAGGGCAGCTTCTTTGCCAGTTCTTTCAGATTTCCGGCAAAGAGGTCGGTGTACATGGTCATGCCGAACATATTGCCCCGCTTGTACCACTCCGGGTCGGCAGAGCGTGCCTTGTCCAGTGCTTTCAGCTCGGCGCTGCGGGCGTTGTAGGCGTCTGCCATCTCCCGCTCCAGAACCTCCAGCCCTTCCCGGTTGTGGTACAGTTCCATGAACAGCCATTCCAGCTCGTCCTTGTGCTTGGCAAACCGGGACTCAAATTCCTGCTTTGCTGCCATGGTTCAGCCCTCCACTTCTGCAAGGGTGGGCATGGCGGGGATAGCACCATGTCGGCTGGTGGTGATGCTGGCCGCTTTGTTGGCAAAAGCCAGAATGCCTTCCAGCTTGTCCACCGTCAGGGTGTCCAGCTCCTCCTTGCAGAGCTTGGACAGGGCAGCGCCAAAGAAGGTATCGCCTGCGCCGTTGGTGTCGCCCACCTTGCAGGGAACGCCAGCCACATGGCCGGTCTTGTCCCCAAAGCGGTAGAATACGCCGTTTGCACCCAGGGTGACAAAAATCAGCCGGATGCCGTTCTGGGCAAGCTGGGCTGTGCCCTCGGCACAGTCGGTGGTGCCGGTGAGCAGAGGCAGCTCTTCATCGGACACTTTCAGGATATCCACCAGCGGCAGGGGTGCTTTCATCTGGGCAATGGCATCCTCTTTGTTCTTCCAGAGGTTGGCGCGGTAATTCGGGTCATAAGTAATGACAGCACCCAGCTTTTTGGCGCGGGCAGCAGCGTCCAGCGTAGCGGTGCGGGAGGGGTCAGCGGTCAGGCTGACAGAACCGAAGTGGACGATTTTAGCGGCTTTCAGAGCGCCCTCCGAAATGTCCTCTTTGCTCAGCATCACATCGGCGTTGGCGCTGCGGTAGAAGCTGAAATCCCGCTCGCCGGTGGCATCTACCGAGACCACCGCCATGGTGGTGGGGTGGTCTGCATCCACCGCTATGCCGGAAACATCCACCTTGTTCTCTGCCAGAACCTCTTTCAGGTAGCGGCCAAAGGCATCCGCCCCCACCTTGCCGATAAAGGCAGTCTGTGCCCCCAGCCGGGCGGCAGCCACAGCCAGATTTGCCGGAGCACCGCCGGGATTTGCGGCAAACTGAGGGATGCCGCGCTCATCCTTGCCGGTCTGGGTCAGGTCGATCAAAACTTCACCAATCGTTACAATATCCATGGTTGCTCTCCTTATCATTCATCATAGCGGGGTGTCTGCTCCGGGAACTGTTGACTGATTTTTTCTTCAATGCCATAGGCGGCATTGAAATCGTTGTACAGCAAAAAGAAGCAGACGAACCAGATAAACCACACACCGAGGAAGGGCACAAGAAACCCCGTCCACGGCAAAAACAACACAAACAGCAGCCACCATACCAGCTGAAGTGCGGCTGCACCCAAAACGTGCCTGCCGTATTTCAGGCAGAACAGCACAGCGTTTTGCAGGCGGTGGAGGTTGCTTTCCTCAAACAGCACCACCTGCGGCCAGAACGCAGTAAACAGCATGAACAGGATCAGCAGCCCGGCCAGAAAAACAGCCATGGTTCCGATACCGGGCATCCCTTCGCCGGAGAACAGCACCATGCCGAAAAACAGCTCGATGCCGAGTGCCAGACTGAACACCACACCGGGCAGAAGGGATGCTTTCCAGTTCTGTTTCATGCCCTTGCAGTAGTTCTCCCACCAGCCCCGGGGCGCATCCCGATAGCTGCGGAACAGCGCGTCCATCAGGCAGGAGATGGCCGGACCCACCAGCAGTCCGCCCACCACGCAGACCGGGATCAGCACCAGCAGACTGGAAGAAAGCAGTGCGTACCCCACTCCCAGCCCGTAGGGGATGCACAGACCCAAGGTGACAAAATCTGCAAAGAGAAAGCTTTTCCAGTCCCGTTCCAGCAGCTCCTGATACCGGGGCAGACCAGTGGCACGCTGGCCGTGGATGATCGGGTCACTCGGAAAGAATAAGCCCATTTCTACGCCTCCTTAATAGGTGCAGCCGTTCAGAAATTCGGTCAGTACAGCCAGTGCATCGCCGGTGTAGCCTTCCTGACAGGAAAGCTCCCACTCTATGGCACTGGTGCCCTTCTGTCCAAAGGCGGCAACGCCAAAGGCATAGGGGTTGCTTTCGTCCTGATAGGTAAACTGAATGACAGTGTACTCCTGTCCGGCAGCAGTCAGGGTCTGTGTGTCGGAAATATCGTAGTTCTGCTGCGCCAGCTCCTGCCAGCCGGAAACTGCGGAAGCTGCCTTTTCTTCGGTCTTGTTTTCCTGCACCACCAGCGTCAGCTGGGCATCGTAAAGGTTCACGGTTTTTCCCTCGCTGTTTTCATAGGGCTGGGGTTCTCCGCTGACCCAAGAAGCATAGTACAGACCGTTGGCTGCAAGAATGTCCTTGTTGTCCAGCAGGGTAAAGCCCTCCGGCGGGGCAGGGGCAACCAGCGTTTTGCCCACCGGGGCGGTGCCGTCGGCATTTACCAGCGGGTCACTTTTCAAATTTTCATCCTTCACACCGCAGCCAGTACAGAGAACTGCCGCCAGCGCAAGTGCTACAACACACAGCCATTTCCGTTTCATGGAGTTGCTCCTTCCGTCAGAATCTCCCACAGCCGCTGTGCCCCTTCGCGGGCAAGGGTGGCTTTTTGGTTTTTTGCTTCCTCATAAAAGGCACGGCGGCCCAGAGATAACCCCTTGACCAGCTCTGCGCTTTCCCCGGTGACCGTAGTACCAAGGACGGTAGTGCGGTAGCTGCCAAGGTCTGCGGCCGCCAGCACCGGGCAGTCTGCCCAAGACACGGTCTTTCCGGCGGCGGTATAGTCGTTGTCGCCCGGCGGAGTGCCGTCCCAGTTGGCAAGTGCCTGATAGTCCAGCTGAAAATGCACCGGGTCATCCAGCAGCAGGAAATAGCTTTCCTCCGCATTCATATCGGAGAGAAACTGCATCTGCGCCGCAAGCGCATAGGTGGAAGCGTTTTCCACGTCCTCTGTATCGCTGACATACTGGTTGAGCTTGACCGCAACGATTCCGTCACCGTTCAGATCCTCGCCGTACTGCGCAAGGGCAGCTTCAATGGCGTGGGCGGTATCCTCCGGCAGAGCACTTTTGCCCACATAGGCGATCTGGTAATCCGGCAGTGTTTCGCCCCAGTGCAGAGCGTTTGCCAGCCAGCTGATGCCGACCCAAAGCACCACAGCCGCAATGATAAGGTAGAGCCAGTGGTAATGCAGCCAGTTTTTGAACCGGTACCACCGGCCTTTTTCCGGGGCGGTCATGCCTTGGTGGTGCCGCCGTAGGCGTAGCGCACCGGCAGGCACAGCAGAGAGGGGGTGTTGGGGTTGGTCTCGCCCAGCACCAGCTCCACGCAGGTCTCAGCCATAGCCTCCACCGGCTGGATGATGGTGGAGCAGTAGTAGTCCTGATCTCCAAAGGCGCGCAGACCGTCGTAGCCGATCACCTGCACATCCTCCGGCACGCGCTGCCCCATCCGGCGCAGCGCCTTGATGACGGCGACCGCCAGCTTGTCGGTGACGCAGAAGATGCCGTCAAACGCCAGCCGTCCGTCCTTCAGGTTCTCTTCTAAAAAGTGCTCGAATTCACTAAAGTGCTCGGATTCACTGAACGGTGCACCGTCTATCAAAATTTTCTGGGTGCAGGGCAGCTGCATGGCTTCGCACTCGGCGACAAAGCCGTCCCGGCGCTTGTTGGTCTCGCTGGCAAGGGGAGAGCCGGTGCGGAGGAAGGCAAGGCTCTTGCAGCCGTTTTCCACCAGCTTCTGGGCCGCCAGGCGCCCGCCGTTGTAGTTATCGGAGGCCACGCAGGTGGTGCTGCCACTGAGATAGCGGTCGATGGACACCGACCGCACATCCGGGGGGATCTTCAGGTCGGGGTTGTAGGTCAGGGCAATGATGCCGTCCACCTTGTTCTGCGCCGCCATCTGTACCATTTCCTGCTCCTTGGTGTAGTCGTATTCCGTATCGCACAGCAGCATCCGGTAGCCGCGGTTGACCAGCGCCCGGTTGATGTAGTGTGCCACCATACTAAAGAAAGGGTTCAGCAGGTTGGGCAGGATGACCGCCACAGTGTAGGTGCGGTTGTTCTTCAGCCCCTTGGCGTAGGCGTTGATGTGGTAATCCAGTGCTTTGATCGCCTGTTCTACCTTTTTACGGTACTCGTCACCCACCGGGATGCCGTTGATGACCTTGGATACAGTGCCCAGAGAGACCCCTGCCTCCTTGGCCACATCCTTCATAGTAGGGGCGGTGTTCTGTTTTGCCATGCGGTCCACTCCTTTGTTCGTGAAACGTTTTTATATCAAGCGGATATATCAAAGGGAATCTTGCTGCATCCCCTGTAGTTCTGAGGTTCTTGCAGCTTCAGTATAGCATGGTTTTTCCAGAATGTAAAGACTTTTTCGTGAAATTTCATGAATCGTTTCACGAATGCACGATGATGCATTTTACACAAAAATATCCTACCACAAGTGTACAAAACGTTGAAAAAATGGATACAAGGCTTTTTTTGCGCAAAATTCTGTTGACACAAAAACGCTGGCGTACTATCTTTGTGTTGCAAGCCGTATAACGTTTCACAAAACGTCAAAACCGATCCCCGAACGGCAGGGGCCCCGCCCACGGGCCTGTGGGCAGCGTAAAAACAAGAAGGAGGAGTTTTTATGACGCAGACCTCTCCAGCTGCTGCACGTCAGCTGGACGCCATCCCGGTCCACCGCAAAAGCCTCAGCCAACAGCTGCGGGAAAACTGGCAGCTCTATGTGATGCTGCTGATCCCGGTGGTGCTGACCATCGTTTATAAGTACTGGCCCATGTACGGCATCCAGATCGCGTTCCGGGATTTCAAGGCAAGCCGGGGCATCACCGGCAGCGAGTGGGTCGGCCTGTACTGGTTTGAACGGTTCTTCACCGCACCCAACTGTGTGCGCATGATCAAGAATACCGTGCTGCTGAGCCTGTACAGCCTGCTGTGGAGTTTCCCCATCCCCATCATCCTGTCCCTGTGCATCAACCAGCTGCGCTTTGCAAAGTTCAAGCGGGTGGTGCAGACGGTGCTGTATGCACCCCACTTCATCTCCACCATGGTCATCTGTGGTATGATCAAGATTTTCCTCAGCCCCTCGGGCGGTCTGCTGAACCTGATTTTGGGCACCAGCGTGGACTTCCTCTCGGAGAGCACCGCATTCCGTACCATTTACGTGGCATCCGGCATCTGGCAGGAAGCCGGATGGGGCACCATCATTTATATGGCTTGTCTGGCTGCTGTGGATACCAGCCTGTACGAAGCCGCTAAGATCGATGGCGCGTCCATGTTCCAGCGCATTCTGCACATCGACATTCCGGAACTGGTACCCATGATCGTGCTGCAGCTCATTATGAGCGTAGGCAACCTGATGAACGTGGGCTTTGAAAAGGTGCTGCTGCTGCAGACCGAGCTGAACAAGGCCACCAGCGACATCATTGCCGTGTACGTCTACGAACAGGGCATCATCAACGCCAAGTACAGCTATTCCACCGCTGTGGGTCTGTTCAACACGGTGGTCAACATCATCCTGCTTATCGTCGTCAACCGCATCGCCAAGAAGGCGGCAGACGTCAGCTTTGTGTAAAGGGGGCGAACCGTTATGGCAAAAAACATTGCAGCATCCCGTCAAAAGAAGCCCGGCGGTCTGTCCGATAAGGTCAGCGACATCGTTCTGGTGGTCATCTGCGCCGCCGTCATGCTCATCGTGGCCTACCCGCTGTACTACGTTCTGGTGGCATCCTTCTCGGATCCCTACGACGTGTACGCCGGCAAGACCTTCCTGCTGCCCAGCCAGTTCACCCTGAAGGGCTATCAGGCGGTGTTTGCAGACAGTGCGCTGTTCTCCGGTTTTATGAACAGCATCAAGTACACCGTTATCGGCACCATCTACTCGGTGGTCATGATCTATCTTGTGGCTTACCCGCTGAGCGTGAAGGATATGCCCGGGCGCAAGTACATCAGCCTGTTCTTCGTCATCACCATGTATTTCGGCGGCGGTCTGGTGCCTACTTACCTCATCGTCAAGCAGACCGGTCTGCTGGGCAGTATGTGGGCGCTGTTCCTGCCCGGCGTGGTGGCTGTGGGCAACGTGATCATCGTCCGCAACTTCTTCGAGAACAATATTCCCCGGGAGCTGCTGGAGGCCGCCGAGATCGACGGTGCCTCCAAGTGGACCGTCTTTGTAAAGATGGTCATCCCCCTGAGCCGTTCCATCATGGCAGTTATGGTGGTGTACAGCATGGTGGCCTGCATCTACGGTCTGCCCGCTGCCGAGCAGATGGGCACTGCCGGTATCGGTGACGACGCGGATTACAGCATCTTCACCATTCCGCAGTTCTCCATGATCAACAAGCGCTGGCTGGACGAGCTGGGGCTGGAAGTGCCCACCACGCTGGACGAGCTGCACACCGCCCTGAAGGCCTTCAAGGACAACGATATGTCTGCCAAGGTCTACGGCAACGCTCCCGGCAGCACCATCCCCATGTCCACCGGCTTTGACGAGTGGTGCTGGGGTCAGAACATCTTCTACGCAGGCTTCGGCTTCACCAACTGGCCTAACGATGTGTGCAACGATCTGGTGCTGCAGAAGGACGGCAAGTGCCGCTTTGTCTGTGCCGAGGACAACTACCGCAAGGCGGTCACCTACTTCCACGACTGGTACGCCGAGGGTCTGATGGACGTGGAGATGTTCAGTCAGGATACCAACCAGCTGCTGGCTAAGGGCGCACAGGGCTATCTGGGCGTTTCCACCTGGTGGTACATCGAGGAACTGATGGGCGATTACGCCAAGGACTATGTGTTCCTGCCCGTGCTGGACGGCCCGGACGGCACCCACAACGTCACCGTGCGTACCGGCGGCGGTACCAACAGCGGCAACCTGAACGTGACCAACAAGTGCCAGAGCCCCGCCAACCTGCTGAAGTTCTTTGACCAGTGGTATGACGGCGAGACAGTGATGCAGCTGCAGTACGGCCCCATCGGCGTGTTCTTCACCGAGCAGGATGCCAACGGCAAGTGGAAGTCCATCACCGAGGAAGAAGCCAAGGCAAAGTACAACAAGGGTGCCGGTGAGCTGAAATCCACCTACGAGGTCTGGGGTCCCAAGCTGATCCTCAGCGAGTACTACGACGAGTATTTCTACATGGAGGACCGCGCCATCGAGCGTCTGACCGACCTGAAGGACTTCTGGATGCCCTTTGTGGACGACACCACCACCTACCCCATCGACTGCGTGTTCACCAGCGAGGAACTGGACACCATCGACCGCTACCGTGCTGATTTTGAGAATGCAGTCTCTGAGCAGGAAGGTCTGTGGCTGAAGGACGGCGGCCCCTCCGACAGCGAGTGGGCAGCTTATCTGGACACCCTGACCAATAGCTGCGGCATGGATAAGCTGCTGGCAGCTTACCAGAGCGCATATGACCGCTACAAGGCGAACGCCTGATTCTAAGACGCAAGGAGGCATCCGCGATGCCAAGTGAAATTTTGAAAAAAGCCCGTGCCTACGAGGCCGAGCACGGCGCTGCCATTTCCCCGGCGGAACGCCCTGCCTACCACATGACCCCCTATGTGGGCTGGCTGAACGACCCAAACGGTTTCTCTTATTATAAAGGGAAGTTTCACCAGTTCTATCAGTATAATCCCTACGATGTGCGGTGGGCACCCATGCACTGGGGTCACGCCGTCAGCACCGACCTGCTGCACTGGGAGTATCTGCCCTGTGCACTTGCCCCGGATTCCCCGGCAGACAATGGCCCCGGCTGCTTCTCCGGCTCTGCCACCGAGATGGATGACGGCAAGCAGCTGCTAATGTACACTAGCGTGGTGGCAGAAAAGCAGCCCAATGGGGAGATGCGGGATATCCAAACCCAGAGCATCGCCATCGGTGACGGTCTCGACTACGAAAAGCCTGCCTGCAACCCGGTGCTGACCCAGAAAGACCTGCCGGAAGGCTTCAGCAAGTTCGATTTCCGGGACCCCAAGATCTGGCGTGAGGCCGACGGCACCTACTCTGCCGTCACCGTCTGCCTGGCCGAGGACGGCAGCGGCGCAGCGGCACTGTTCCAGAGCAAGGACGGCTTCGACTGGCACTTTGTCACGGTGCTGGAACGCTGCAACAATCAGTACGGCAAAATGTGGGAGTGCCCGGACTTCTTCCCACTGGACGGCAAACAGGTCTTGATGCTCGGCCCTATGGAGATGCTGCCCAAGGGCGAGTTCCACAACGGTCACAACGTGATTGCCTTCATCGGCAGCTACGACGAAGCTACCCACACCTTCACCAGGGAAAATGTGCAGCTGATGGACGGAGGCATCGACTTCTACGCCACCCAGACCACCCTTGCCCCGGATGGCCGCCGGATCATGACCGCATGGCTGCAGACCTGGTCGGACACCGAGGATAAGCCCCAAGGCTGCAAGTGGTTCGGACAGACCATCTGTCCGCGTGAGCTGCACATCAAGGACGGGCGCATTGTTCAGGCCCCGGTGCGGGAGCTGGACGCCGTCCACGGCAAGCGCACCTTCCACGAAAATGTGACGGTGCAAAGCGAAACGGCACTGGAAGGCATCAAGGGCCGTGTGGCCGACCTGACCGTTACGGTGCAGCCCGGCGAATACCGCTCCTTTACCCTGAAGCTGGCCGCCGATGCAGACCATTACACCAGCCTGGCCTACGATCCCTACACCTCCGAGCTGACGCTGGATCGCAGCTATGCCGGTTCCCGTGCCGACATCGTTCACCGCCGCAGCTGCAAGGTGCGCAGCCAGAACGGTGCGCTCAAGCTCCGCATCCTGCTGGATAAGAACAGCATCGAAGTTTTCGCCAACGATGGCGAGCAGACCATGACCGCATGGATCTACACGCCCCAGTCTGCCGACGGCATCACCTTTGCCGCAGACGGCAAAGCAACCATCACGGCAGAACAGTTCGAGCTGAATCTGTAACCTGATATTCCCTTCATTTCTCCTTCATTTCCTTTTGAATACAGCCCCGCTTTGGCTTCTTCTTCACCAAAGCGGGGCTGTGTTTGTTATATTATTGATCTTCCAGCCTGCCGTGGTCGCAACCAAGCGAGAGATAATGCTCAATCTCACCACCCAGCACAAGCTTGGCGTACTCCAAGGGCTTGTTGTAGAGCATCCAGTCCAGCTCTGCCCGCTGTGCCGGGGTGTTGCCGTATTCGTCCTCCACGGCGATGCAGTCGATGGTAAGGGTAGTGCCACCCTCGAACCGGGCTTCTACCCGGTTGGTGTCCATGTTGTAGCGGCAGGAAAGCCGTTTGTTCATAAGGAAACCTCCAAGTTCTTCACAGTTGCTTCTTCTGCGGTGGAGAGTTTCAGCTGTCCGTTTGCAAATATATAAAGCCACTTCCTGATGCAGCCCTTTACAGGTCTACACTCATCCACCACACGCCCGATTCTTACACCAAACGCGAACTTGTCGGGGCGAGGCCCCTCCATCTTGCTTACGCAAGACCGTTCTGTCGCTTAAAAGCCCCACTGGGGCTTTCATTGCTCCACTTCGCTGCGCAAACGCGAACAACGCTTTTTTGCTCTGCACAAAATCCTGCATCGTTTGGCGTAAAATTGGCGTATGGCGTAGTTTTCGCTGGAAATGAACGCTTGCTAAACTGCCCGTCATAGTACAACCACCCCTTCCTTTGTGATTATCCCAATTATATTGAGAAAATCGGGATTGGTGTAGTTTGCGAATAATAAGAAAGACCTTGGGAGAAAATATCTCTCAAGGTCAATAAGTGATTCCTCAGTTAGAATTTTATCTTTCCTGTCGGGCAATAAGAGTGGTTACACTATAATAAATCATCACTAAACCCGCACTTAAAATTGCCCCGCCAATAATATCAGTAATCCAATGAACACCGGATATCAACCTGCCAATTACCATAAAAGCAGTAAATGCAATTAAAGCAAAGGCAAATGCTCTTTTCATTTTTGTATTTCTAATTCTACTGTTTAGCTGCATAACAGCTGTCGGCATAACACACATAACAAGCAAGGTTGTCGATGATGGATACGAAGCTTCAAGAAAACCGTTAATCAATACCGGGCGGTAATTGACAACATAAAATTCAAAAAACAAATATGCCGCCATTACAACAATATAGAATGCTCCCAACACCAAAATACTGGAATCGACCTTGAATAAGCTTTTTCTTTTAATAAGCTGTATAAGTCCAAGCAACGCAAATCCCAAAATAAAGCAAAGCGGTATCAGTCCTAACCAGTCCGTAACGGTATATATTGCCATATGCACACCTGTCAGGCTGTGGATAAAGCCGTTCAAGGTTGCAAATCCAACAGAAGAGTTTTGTGGCCCGATGGGCTGAACATCAATAAGGCTTATTGCCACTGTCCACAAAATAAATAACACTACCATTGCTATTCCTGAAAGCAATACTTTTTGACTTTTTTCTTTTTTCATTTTTATCAATCCTTTGCCATAATTATTTGGCTTTCGCCTGTTTACAATATAGGCGGAATGAATAAAAATGAAAAGAATTTCACCGTCACATTGGCGACACGCTTCGTATCATCGCCATTTTATCAGCATCAGAGACTTTATCGCCAAGGAAACAAAAGTGAAAAAGGCTGCATAAGGTTGAAGTGTTATCATAAATTCTATTGTAGCAACTGTGCTTAACACAATGGATATTTGATGTTTGTGTTTCAACCAAAACACTGCTTCATAATTTTGTAGAGCGAGAAGCAAAACACCTGTAAGTACAATTCCAAATACAATAATTAAATACGGTATTTTGATATACTGCGGGGTACCTGTCAGCGAAAGTAAAGATACCTCTTTTATAATCTCATCACCCTTTTGTCCAAAGAAAGGCAGAAACAGAAACATAATCAAACTGCAATCGAGTAAACCAAACACTAAGTCTCTTGTATGTTTTTCCTTTTGCTTATTATCCTCGTCAGCAATTTTAAGTATTTCTTCACCGGACAATAACTCATCTATCGACACTGAAAAAAACTTTGAAATTGCTTTTAATGACTCGATATTGGGAACTCCTCTGCCGGATTCCCACTTAGAAATTGCAGTGCGAGACACAAATAACGCTTCCGCAAGTTCTTCCTGCGTGAGTCCTTTTTCTTTCCTCAACTCTTGTAATTTTTCACTTAATTCCATAATAAACATTCCTTTTGCACTCAAATACGAATGTATCCTTTATTAGAAATGGGCAATCCCACTATGGGACTGCCCATTCATTCCGTAAATTATGCGATTTTTTAGTCTCTGCACCGTTTTTAGCACCGATTGGTGTAAATTTGGTGTAAAGAGGTAAATTTATTCGGTTTGGAAAGTCCCGAAACCCGCATAAATACTGGGGTTTTCTTACTTGTCGTTCGGTAAGGACTTCATTGTGGGGACGTGGCAAGAACTAGCCCTGTTTTCGTCCAACAGGCTCCAACAACGTCCACGATCCCGGTGGATTTCTTGAAGAACCCTCCAACAAACTCCAACAGCGTCCACGAAAGTTGTGTACAGTTTTGGTCACAGCCCTTTTTTGACGGAGCGTGACGGAAACCGCGACAACGGGTGTTGGTCACTGTCAAACCGTGATAAACGAGATGTGCTTCTTTGTCCAGCAGAGGAGAACATTTCTGTTATTTTGAATCTATGCCTTACCGCACAAGCAATGCGCTTTGCAGAGAGGTCATGGATTCTTTCTTTTTCTCTTGGGTTGCTTCTGCGTATACATCCATTGTGGTGGAAATATCCGCATGACCCATGATTTCCTGAATGACCTTCAGGTTGGTTTCGTTCTCGCAGAAGCGAGTGCAGAATGTGTGCCGCAGGATATGGCAGCTAAACTTTGGCAGAAGAACCGGGTCACGATTTTCTTCCTTCGCCTTGGATTCTTCTTCCTTATTGTAGTCTGCACAAATCGAGCGGATAGTGCGGTTGATGGCGTTAGGAAGATAAACCTTGCCATCGCCAGTGCAGAAAACGAAGCCGGAGTACCCATCAATTTCATCGGTACAGAAACCAATAACCTTTTGATACTGGTATTCTTCCAGAAAAGCATCGAATACTTCATCAAGCATCGGGATAATGCGGATGCCAGCTTTCGTTTTAGGGGAATTCACATGGTTGGTGCAAGTGCCATCTTCCTGCACACGATAAACAAGGTTGTGATTGATGCTGATCGTGCGGTTCTTGAAATCAACATCCTGCCACCGCAGACCTAACACCTCGCCAATGCGACAGCCAGTACCGAGCATTACGGTAAACAACGGATACCACCCGCGGTATTCTTCGCTATTGGCGATGTAATTGGTAAACGCACGCTGTTCTGGAACAGTCAGCGCATGACGCTTTGTCTTTTCCCAGCAGTGACTTTTCTTAATTTCTGCCATAACGCCCTCCGTGGGATTCAAACGCAGCAGTCCATCGCGGACAGCCATCGTAAAGGTTGGATGCAAAAGTGTATGTACGATTTCCATGCTGTTAGGCTTGAATCCTTTTTCTAAAATCAGTGAGTAATAGAATTTCTTAATATCGCTGTACTTGATTTTGCTGATACGAAGTTTTCCAAATCCATCCCGAACATAATGGTTGTACATATATTTATAGTTCGTCATGGTGGACTGTTTCAGATCATACTTCTGTGAAATGTAATCATCAAACAGCTCGTTCAATGTAATGCGCTCGGCACGGTCAGGGTCAAGACCATCTTCGATTGCTCTGCGTATTTTAACTTCCTTTTTTCTAAGCTCGCTCAACTCCTTTGCATAGACCGACCTGTGTTCGCCACGAAGCGTAGTATAGCGGAACACATAGCGGCCATCTTTTCGCTGCGATTCACCTTTCTTCAAGGCATAACCACGAGAATCTTTTCTTGTTGCCATTCTTCTCACCTCGTAAAATTCGATTTAAGGAGAACAGTCATATCCTGATGACGACCTATGTAGTACGGTACGTCCGTCCTGTTCTAAGGATACACAAGTTGCTCCTGTCCTGCAACGATGACGAAAAAGTAATTTCTTTTGATACTTTTCCTATATGTAATACCCCGAAGAACGGAGTATTTAGCCTTACATTCTAAAGGTGTCCAAATATTCCTCAAAAATTTCCAGATTCACAAGGACAACGCGCCGGATTTTGTAAATTGCCCCGGCTTCTTTGGCAAGCTCTTCAAATGTATGCAGCCCCATCGAGTACAACTCGGCACCTTCCTGATAGCGGACGAATTTTTTCTTGCCAGCCTTTACCATAGGTTCCAACTCTTTGACTTCGGTTCGTGCAAATGCCATATATCTACCTCTTTTCAGTTTCTGTTTGCTCCATCTCCAATTCGTACTCGTCAAAATGAATTATCCTATTTGTTTATTCCGAGGCTTCTCAGCAGAGCTTCCTCAATTTGTTTCATTTCCCATTCGCTTGTCAGCCCCATGAAATTGTTGATACGTTCTTTATCTATCGTGAAAATCTGTTCCAACAGCACAACAGATGGTCGGCTGAAAGCGGGGTTCTTGTCAATAAGAACGTGCGTTGGCTGATTAGGCTTTTTGGAAATACGTGAGGTCACAGCAGCTACAATTACGGTCGGAGCGAACTTGTTTCCAACATCATTTTGAATAATGATGACAGGACGCTTTCCACCTTGCTCTGAGCCGTAATGTGGATCAAGGTCAGCAAAATAAATCTCGCCACGTCGAAAGCCAAAATTCTTAGTCACATAAACGATAGCGGTCAACCCCCTTTTCGCTATGTAGGCAAAGACCGTTCTCCCGGACGGTCTTTGCAGTGAGAAAGGAAAACTGCCATGAGCATGAAGCGTTTTACTGTTTAATGGGAAGGCTCTTGGTACGGCTGGAGCCGTTGTAGGCTTTCAAAATCTGATGCATATACTTTTGATAGTTCGGTCCGCTCATGGCCTGACCGCTGCGATAGATTGTCACGGGGCTTGTACGCTTGAGCTGACGAATCAACCGCACCGGGTCGTATTCGTGATCGTACAGAGCGATGAAACGGACAACGCCTTGCAGTACCTCGGATCGAAGCGAATCAATGTCGCCTTCCCATGCTTCGGCCAGAACACGGAGAGCCTCCGTATAAATGCGTTCGCCATGCTGCCGATACTCACCAAAGGCCGTAGCGATGCAAGCGATTTTCCATTTTGCATGGCTCTGATTGAAGCTCAGGCCAAATCCGGCACGCTGGGTAGCACTCTGAAATGCGATGGCTTCCGGGTCGCCGCCATGAATTTTGGCGCGCAGCTTTGCACCTGCCGTAAGCGGTGCCGAGATACCCGTCTGCTGTGCAAACAGCAGGGCTTCTTCCTGTTCGGTCAAGCCAGAGTACACCTTGCAGACGATGTTGAGATCAGAATTGTTGTTCAGCAGCTTGCGAGCAGCGATGGTGTGCTGACCATCAAAGACATAGTAGTGACCGTCACGATAACTGACCTTGGGTGCGTTGGCAATGCGCTCGTCAAACTCAGCAGCGATGCGCTTGACGCGGCTGGCGTTGAGATGCCGCTGGTAGTAGCTACGAGGAACTTCCAGAAACTTACTGTTGATGACCATTTCGTGATGAACGAGTTTAATCATAGGCAAATTCTCCTTCCAGTTTAACGATATACTCTTTTGCTTTCTGCAAAAGTTCAACGACCTTTTGACGAATGTTCGGATTTTTAAGGAACTCTGGATAATGTTCAAAGCAGACGTCCAGACGATAGATCATTGCATCCGCTGCCGATTCCACCTCACTGAGCATTCCTTCTGCATCGGCCACCTGCTCAACGGATTCCATCTTATTGGACAAGACACGGATGGTTTGCAGTTCAGTCAATGCTTTTTGAGGTTTAGGCGGCTCCTCTATGACAGCAGGTATCGTTTCTACACTGCATGATAGTTCTTCCACAGCATCGGGCTGTTTCTTTTTCGCTTTTTTCTTTTTTGTAGTGGATGAAGATTTATTGGTGGACTTCTTTGGTTCCTTTGGCATACAGATTTTCTCGACAAGTGCAGAGCGTTCTTCAGGAGGGGTTCGGGCAAGCGACATAATGTCTTTGGCCGTGCCTTTTACTGTACCTGACAGAATTTTCTGACGGCTTCCGGGTGAGATTCTCTCCGCTTCGTCTACGCAGTTTGCAAACTTTTCAGCACGAATGACCGTAATTCTGTTGACCCCATTTTCTTTTGCAATTCGATCACATGTTTTTTCTCCGCTGATCAAGTTATCATTATGATAACTTGATTTTGCATCTGTACTTTTGCGATCACCGCCATGGGCGACTTTTTCGGCTTCATACTGCTTTCCTAATAGATAATTTTTCTGTTCCGGCGAGAGGTTGCGCCGCCCAAGCTGGTTTTTACAAATCCAGATGATTGCTTCAAAGCGATCTGCAAATTCCTTCTCATGGACGGTATACGGGATGTCAGGATGCTTCTGGAGAATAGCGTATCGGTTATGACCGTCAACAATCAGCCCGTTCCAGACGATGATAGGATTGATAACCTTGCCATCATTGACGATGTTTTTCTCAAGTTGTTCCAGCTCCTCAAAAGTGAGTGGTGGAATCTTGCCCTGAAACTCCGGGTCAACTTTAAGCGCAGTCAATTTCATCATCGAACCGTCCTTTCTTAAAATAAGTGGCTTTAGGGCTGGTAGGCTGAATGTAATAGTCATAGCCAAAATTGGTCTGGCAGTAGGTGCAAGGTTCTCTGGTGAGCTGGTAGGGGTCTGCACGGCGGACGCGGATACCGCGCGCATTGCGGAATGCATTCAGGCAGCGGGGGCAGAGGGTGGTCAGGGTCGATTCATCGGGCTTGCGAGAAAAATTACGGCTCATAATCATTACCTCCGTATCGTTGGTGTGAATATTCGGTATGGAAAAAGCCCACCGCCTTGATTCAAAAGAATCCCGGTAGTGGGCTTTGGAGTCTTAGTTAAGTGTTCCACCCTATTTGTCCTCAACGCCCGGTGGATTTGGAATACACCTCGGTAAGCGGGGATTTGCACCAGCCGCTTTCATTGGCCTCTCGGCCACCCCGCCTTCTTTATGGCCGGGCCGCGAATTACGGAAGTCTCATTATTCTGTCCAAGGGAATGATATTCAGTTTTCAAGGTACGGCTTACAACTCCGGGCTTTTCCCTCGTTTTGGGGTAGTGCCCTTGCTGTGACCATAGTGTACTTGAAAACTGAACGCTTTTTTAGGACGTAACTGGTCCGGTTTTCCACTCAAAAACCGGACCTACTATGTCCGGTTTTAAGAAAAATAAATCGTTGATGCGATAAAATGAAATTTACGACTTTCAAAAAGCGAAAATTGAATTTTTTCATAGAAAAAGCCCTCCCGGACGGAGACTATTACAAGTCATCCGTCCGGGAGGGCAATCGCATTACAAGTCCCTCGCTATTTCATCTAAGTTACGAGCAATGCGATGTAATTTAGCATAAAGCTGTCTCTTCAGTTGTTCTTCACGCTCCGATGGAGCCTTTCCCAATAACAAATAATCAAGTGAAGTATTGAAAGTTGCCACCATTTCAACATAAAGGTCAATTGATGGCGTTTCTTCCCCTCGCTCTATTCTACGGATATGGCGGTCGCTAGTGTTTAACTCGATAGCAAACTGCTCCTGTGTCATTCCATTTGCTTTACGCAATTGCTGAATTCGCTTGCCTGTGGCATAAGAATCAAAGTACATATGCCAGCCCTCCGACCACAGTCCAGCGCAGCCAATCGCCGCACCACAGGGTCAGAGAACAGACAGACATTCGGCGGCGGCATACCTGACCGCCGGGGCTAGGTTTGTACTCAATCAATTTCTTTTTCATGATTCTTCGTCCTTTCTTTGTCGTCGTTGATGGCAAGGCGGGCGGAGCATGGAAAATGTACAGTACACCTTCCATGATAGAAAAAGGGTGAAACCCTATTACTATCCATGTGAAATCAGGGAATCGTATTCAATAAACTCAAAACTGCTTCCTGCTGGTCGGGGCGCAGCACCGACCAGCGATCAATGACCTGCATCTGCTGGGGAGTAAGTACTACTGGGGCGGATTCGTTTCCTTCTACCTTGGCAAAAAACTCAGAAAGCGTGATCTGAAAGGCATCGCAGATCTTTACAAGCGAAGGAATGGACGGAGTCGCATTGTTGTTATACCATGTGGAAATGGTGGTCGATTTCATCTCTGCATGAGTTGCTAGATCATATAGCGACCAGTTGCGTTCTTCACGGTAGGCAGTAATAGTATTCAGAATGGTGTCCACCGCCACTCCTCACTTTCGTACAGTAAACTTTTGCCTATTATACCGTACTACGCACAAAATTATAATCCTTTTCTCCGTACAAAAAATACGAAGTTCAGGAGTGCTAAAAACATGGATAAACCGTCCACACATAGCAATCAAGAAGTGAAAGAGTATTGCCATTTCGAGGCAGAAAGAATATACTTATGTTAGCTAAATTCCAATACTAGATGGAGGGACTACTATGCCTAGACCAAAAGGAAGCAAGAACGCAGTGCGTACCAAGAAAGCAAACATTGACTATGCAGCTGTTGTTGCTGAAAAGACCACTGCCAAGGAGCAAATTGAAGCCGAGATTGTTGCACTGTCTGATAACATCAGCGCACTGAAAGACCAGCTGAAAAGTAAAAAATCTGCTTTGAAGGTTGCAGCAAAGGAACTTTCTAAAGCAGAGGCAAAAAAGGCTGCTGCCGAAAAAAAGGCCGCAGAAGAATCCAAAAAGGCTGAAGCAGAATCCGTATTGAAAAAGCTGCTCGCCAGCGGTATGTCTGCCGATGAAATTATCGCCAAGCTCCAGTAAACTATTATGGGAGCCAGCAAACGAGTTTGTCCGAACTGCGGTCGCAAAATGAAGCAGCAGTTCATTGGCCTGTTCCACTGCAAATGCGGAACAAGCTGGCGACGTGATATAGGATTCTTTGAGCGAATTCCAGATATGGTGTTCTCACTGGAACGCAAAAAGGTCGGAAATAAAATCAAACAGTTGCCGACGATACGCCATAAGTAAAAAAGACCACCAGCCGTTTTTCTGGCTGGTGGCCTTTTTGCGCTCAATGCTCTGTAATGCCGAGATATTGGTCGATCTCCATGATGCCCTCCCCGCTGATTTCCACCAGATCTTCAAAGGGCACCACGGTGTCGCCCACTTGCAAGGTGCGGAACACCGGGTCGATGCGGTCTGCTTTTCCGGTCAGTGTGATGTAGTTACCCACTGCTGGAACCTCCGGGTGGGCGGTGTCCTCCTTGAAGTAGCGCACCGTGATGGTCATGCCCTTGGTGACCTGCATCAACCGGTCGGACAGAGCCGACATTTCTTCCTCGGTCAGAATGCGCTTGGGCACACGCTCGGTGCGCTGCTTTTCTGCGGCAAGCTGCTCATCATAACCCCGCAGGGCTGCAAACGGAGAAAAGATTTTGGCCCGGTTCTGAAGCGTCATTCGAGGGTGCTTGCGCAAGGATTCTTCGTTTTGAGGACGCTCCATATCAATAATGTCGGCATACTTTCGGGCCGTTTCCATCCCAACTTTACTTGTTTTGTAGTTTTCCATCGTGACCTCCTGCCCGGTGTCCGCCGATCTGTTCATTTCGCTGGCGCATTGTAGCACCATCCGTATAGCTGCTGGCCTTTAAGACTGCATTTTTTCCGTACTTTGTTTTGATACCAAGCATGGTCTGCTGGAGCTTCTTCTCCTTTTCCTGCTTCTTTGTGTCCGTGAAGAAGTCTACCTGATATATGCCCTCGTCTGGCGAAACTTTATTGGCGTTGAGCGTAAGGCGGCGCACCGTCAGTACAGGATCAGAAATACGCTCGAACAGCTTTACGCTTTCGGTAATGATGGTGCTTCCAAGGTTGGTAGGAACATCAAAACGGATTGTGCCATGTGCGGCCTTTGGTATCGTCCTGCCGTAGCGGTCAGTCTGGGTCTGACCGCGATAGCCGCCGTTATCTACATTTTCCCGGTCATATCCGACTTCCAGCGTCAGCGATTCTGTGACCAGCTTTTTCTCCGTCAGCCGGAACATCAGCGTTTCGGCCATTTCTCGGACAATGAGTTTGGCTTTATCGTTTGGATAGGGGCAGGATAGCACCTGTCCCTCGGAAATGCTGTTGGTGCTGGGCTTGTAACTTTTTATCTGCGCCATGCCACAAGGTTCATAACCCCATGCGTGGTCGATAAGCAGTTCTGCATCCACACCGAAAATCTCATAAAGCCTGTCCTCACCATGAACCGAAAACCGGGCAAGATCGCCCATCGTGTAGATACCATGCGCTTCCAGCTTTTTTACCGTTCCGGGGCCTGTCATCCAAAAATCTGTTAAAGGCCGATGATTCCACAGCAGATAGCGATATGATTGCTCATCCAGCTCTGCGATGCGAACACCGTCCTTATCTGCCGGAATATGTTTTGCCACAATATCCATTGCCAGCTTTGCAAGATATAAGTTGGTGCCGATTCCAGCGGTGGCTGTAATACCCGTAGTGTACAGCACCTCCCGCACCATCGTCATGGCCAGTTCGTGTGCGGTCATTTTATAAAGCTGAAGATACCCGGTGGCATCGATAAAGACTTCATCAATGGAATACGGGTAAATGTCCTGCGGAGACACATATTTAAGATAAACTTTGTAAATTTGGGTGGAAACGTCCAGATAACGCTGCATCCGGGGCGGCGCAATTATGTAGCTCAAGCCCAGCGATGGGTCAGCATTCAGCGCATTTGCATCAAAGGACAAACTCGCAAAATGATATTTACCATCCTCACCATGCACGGCCTTTTGGTGCCGGATAGCGTTTTGCAGTCGCTGTGCATTGACTTCTTTGACACGCTGCACGGCTTCAAAAAGCCTTGCACGTCCGGGTATCTTATAGGTTTTCAGTGAGGGTGATACTGCAAGGCAGATTGTTTTCTCCGTCCGGGATGCGTCAGCCACCACCAGATTAGTGATCAGAGGATCAAGATGGCGGTCAACGCATTCCACGGACGCATAGAAACTTTTGAGATCGATCGCCAGATAAGTGCGCTTTGCAGCCATCTTCTACACTCCTTTATTTGGATTCCACCTCCACGAACCATCTTCCAAACCGGGATGGAAATCGTGGGTCGCTGCGTTCAAAGAACAAATACTTTTCTTGACCTTTTACCATTACAGTATAGCAATCGCCGGGTAGATCGGCAATGGTATTTGCAGGGCGAAAATCTCGTACCTGTTCGATGGGATAGGTTCGCCCATCACCCCATGTAATTTGTCGGGGCTGCATATAACCTGTTGCATCAAAATCAGAAGTGACCTTAACATACACTTTTTCTGTTTTGCGATGGCAGCTCTGATTCATCATGTACAACTCCTTTCAAACGCGGATACAACTTTTAATTTTATTATAATAAGTTCGTAGGCTGTTTTCAAGAGGAAATTGTAAAACGCAACGTCAATCAAACAACAATAAAGCGTGTTCGCATTCCGGCGATGAAATGCGGACACGCCTTCGGCTTTATGATTCTTGAGTTCTCAGCGCATTTTCAAGCATTTGACGGTAATCTTCGCAAACCTTTTGAGGGGATACAATCTTAACCAATGTAAGCGGTCAATCTTCATCCGTATTATAATCAACTCCACTTTATGAGATAATAGACTCTAAGAAGTCTCAGAAATCCAAAAAGTCCAAGGCAAATAGCAAGGAACTATTAAAAGACGCAAAAGTCTCGGAAGTTTCAGATATCGAACGAGACGTATCAGAAGTCTAAAAAGTCTCAAAGGATGGAGCGTGAACTATGGCCGGTGAATATCATAGCCTGAAAAAGCAGCAGTATCTGAATCTGATCAAAGAGTGTGCGCACAGCGGAAAGAACAAGCGCGAGTGGTGTTCCGAAAAAGGAATCAAGTATTCCACATTCATGCGTTGGCAGGCTTTGCTACGGGATGAGGTGGCAGAGCAGGTCATGGAACAGCAGGCGATCGTACCAGTGAAAATTGCTCCACCGGCATCTGGCACTCGTATTCCAGATCGTTCATCCCGGCAGGAGGTCGAGATCCGGAAAGGAGAACTGTCGATCTCTTTGCCGAATTCAGTGTCTGCCGCATACATCCTGGAAATCATAAAAGGTCTTTCCTGATGCTGGGGGATATCCGACAGGCGAAGAATGTGTACATCGTTACAGGCTACACAGATATGCGAAAAGGAATACGAAGCCTGGTGCCCTATGTGATGCAGAATTTCAAAATGGATCCATATGAAAGCGGCCTGTTTCTGTTCTGTGGCAAGAAGTGTGACCGCATAAAGGCACTGCTTTGGGAACCGGATGGATTTGTTCTTCTGTATAAGGTACTGGACAACGGCAGATACCAGTGGCCCCGGAATGAAAAAGAAGTCAAAGAGCTGACATGGGAACAGTTCACTTGGCTCATGCAGGGCCTGAGCATCGAGCAGCCCAAAGCGATCCGTCCAGGCAAGCCAAAATTCTATGTGTAGTTTTCAACAGTGCTTGCGTTTTTCGCGTAATATTCTGACCAAACGAACCGCCTTTTTGACCGTAATTTTCTCCGTGGCAATCTCCCTCATTTTGCTGGAAATCTGCTCTTTTCTCCTGTATAATCTTCTTGTGAAGAATGCAGAAGAAAGGCGGCAAAGAATATGACGGAGATTGATTTGAGCACTCTGACCCCGGAGATTGCCGCCTACATTCGCGCTCTTGAAGCGAAGAACCAGAAGCTGGAAGAAGAAAACCGCGCCCAGAAGGATGCGCTTGTCCGGCTGCAGTCTCTGAACGAGCAGCTCGTTTGCCTGCGCAAGCGTATGTTCGGGCAATCCAGCGAGAAGATCGAATACGTCGACTGCAAGCAGTTGGATTTTTTCAATGAAGCGGAAGTCTGCTGTGATGCCGCAGCTCCCGAGCCGGGGAAAACTGTTCCGGTAGCAGCCCATTCACGCAAAGCAAAGCGTACCAAGGCTGAGCTCACCGAGGGCCTGGAACACCAGAAGGTCTTATGCGAGCTGCCAGAGAATGAGCGGATCTGCGCCCGGTGCGGCACTGAGATGGTTCGGATCGGTGAAAAATACATTCGCTCTGAGCTTACCATTATCCCCGCAAAACTCTCTGTGATTGATTATTATACAGCAACCTACAAGTGTGCTCACTGTGAGCAGGAAACGGGTGAATGCTACATTGAGCAGGCGAAAGCCCCGGTTCCGGTCATGAAGAAAAGCATGGCTGCTGCTTCCACAGTCGCTTATGTTATGCAGGAAAAGTTCCAGAAAGGCGTACCTCTCTACCGACAGGAAGAATATTGGAAGAGCCAGGGTGTTGACCTGCGACGGAACACAATGGCAAACTGGGTCATTCGAAGTTCCCGGTGGTTTGCCCCTTTATGGGATGCCTTCCGGGATGAACTTCTCCAGAGTGGCATTGTCAATGCAGACGAGACGGACTGCCACGTTCTGAAAGAGGATGGCCGCGAATCGAAACAGATGTCGAAGATGTGGGTGTTCTGCTCACCGGAAAAGAACATTGCGCTTTACCAGTACAAACCCAGCCGTAAGGGCCAGGTAGCAAAAGAGATGCTCAAGGGCTTCTCAGGCTATCTGCAGACCGACGGCTACTCGGGTTACAATGCGGTAGAAAATGTAACTCATATTGGCTGCTGGGCGCATGCGCGGCGTAAATGGGTGGACTGCTTCGTGGATAACAAGCCTGTGGAGGGCAGCAAATCTCAAAAAGCGTTTGAGTACGTTGAGAAAATCTTTGCGCTGGATTCGTCGTGGAAGGATCTGCCGCCGGATGACCGAAAGTCACATCGCCTGGCAGAACTGAAACCTGTTATGGATGAGTATTGGGAGTTTCTGAACAGCTTTGAATCTGACAAAAATTCAAATCTTGGCAAGGCACAGACTTATTCATTGAACCAGAGGGAAGCCCTGGAAAGTGTTCTGCTGGATGGCCGTCTGACGCTTACCAACAATCTTGCAGAGCGGACCGTGAAGCCTTTCGTTATGTCCCGAAGGAACTTCCTGTTTTGTGACACCTCGAAGGGTGCAGATGCAAGTGCGCTGTGCTTCAGTATGATCGAAACGGCAAGGCGAAATGGTCTTGATCCTTTTGGGTATCTGCTGTTTCTGCTGCAGGAGCTTCCTAAACTTGGTGAAATGCCTGCAATGGAACAGCTCAAACCTCTTTTTCCGTGGTCTGAGTCCATCCCGCAGTATTGCCATCTTACCTGATTTTCTGCACCTCCTGTCCGAGGTGCTTTTTCTTTTGCCCTTGATGGGTGATTATTGACCGCTTACTAACCAATCCATTCCATCCAAAGACCCATCTTAAAAAGGTAGGGCTTACGCACACTTTAATCCATGCAGTAAAATGCTCAGAATCGGCGGTTTTGGTTTCAACATCATTTCCAAAAACATCAATTAACGCCTTCATCACAATCTGATGACAGAAAAGCTCAACACACGTTGTGTTATCTGCTCCAAACATCTGGAAAATTGATTTTCGGTACAGATTAAGATCAAACCCATTTGGCATAGGTTCGCAGTCATCTTCCAAAACTTCCGGCCTTTTCGCAATACGGTCAAGTCTGAAATTTTGTACCTTGCTACGCCCATCGTTATATCCCACCACATAATAGAAGTCTCCGTCCCAAATCAGTTCGTAGGGACTTACAAGGTATGGCTTTCCATCATGCTTAAGAAATTGTCTGCCAGCGACATCATAATCTATGTACTGAAAAGATATTTTCTTTTTGGAATCAATAGCCGAATTGATAGCATCAAGAATATAATATCCCTTTTCATTATCCGACTTTACTCTCTCGGACACATCAAGATGTCTTTGAAGCTGCTTAGCGTTGTATTCGTTCGTTAGTGATAAAAGATGTGAAATCAGTTCTTTACTTTTTCGTTCTGTTATGAACTTAGACGAAAGGACAGCATCGACTAAAACTTTCAGCTCTGCAAGATCAAATACTTGTCCATCATAATAGTATTTATTTTGCGTTGAGTGTATCACTTCGACTGGAAGACCGCCCTGTTTCATGACCTCCAAGTCTTTACCTAGAGTATTTCGATTGACATCTATGGAATAGCGATTCTTTAGGATTTCGATAAGCTCCATCGTAGAAAGCGGATGATTTTCATCTGAGCATTCAATAAGGATTTGATACAGATAGATGAGTCTATACTTGCTTTTGTTTTCCATTTCAGAATCACCCCCTCATCTTATTTTTTCATCAAAACGCAGACTGCACAATCAGAATATGCCTCAATAATTCTAGCAGACATATTGTCCTCGATAATATAATTGAGGTGACTCGTATCCTTACAAAAGAACTTTTCAATCAGTTGCCGTGCAAATAGGTCTCCTGCAGTAGTGGAAGAAGCGACTGTTCCAATCATTCCGTACCCATCCGCATAAGCGCGAATAGTTGAATTGCGGAATGGTGTTATGTCGTCTTTTCTTAGGGTTATTTCAAGATCATTTTGGAAGAGACTTTCTTCACCTTTTTTCGTTTTTCTAACAATAACGAATGTCACCATTTGACTATACTCTGGATGTTCATGGAAGTATGGCATCTCATTTGCAATGGCATATTGCTCTGCATAAGAATCGTTTTGAACAATCAAGCGATAGCGATTACGCAACGATGCTGAGCCAAATGCTTGAGGATCAATACTTTCTACTGACTCAGGGATATAGATTGTTGAATACTCGCAGTGGTCAAATGCGTCTGCATCAATTTTCTTTACTGTTTCTGGCAAAATTATACGCTGGATATTATACCTCATTTCAACATCTTCATAAACAAGTTTTCGGTTCCAGTTCATTGGTGAAAATGCCGCAGAACAAATACGTGTCACGGGGCAATCGTTTATCATCGACGGAACATAGACACAATCGACAGCAGCTCCCTTGAATTGGACAATCATTGCGTTCCTTTTCTTTGAATCAAATTTATAAGCCCACTCAGACTTCAACGATTCTGTATCCTGCTTATGAATCTCCCAATAATCGGAAACGATTTGCGTTCTTTTTTCTATTGCTTCACGGTAATCATTATACAGAAGAATGTCTAAAGTGCTAGATAACACCTTCTGCGGAAGCATATTGTAGTCAATTAAATATCGAAGTATTATCCGATCGTGGCGCACAACTGAATAATAAAAAAGCTGCTCTCGATATTTACTGATGTATTCGTTGGTTTCTTTGATGATTTTATCTGCAAAGAAAACGCCACTTTCCGTTGCATACATAAAACCTCTTATTACAGCAAAATTGTCAAAGCCATGCAGCCATTTATTTATACTTTCTTTCATGAGAATTACAAGGGCGTCTTTTGGAGGTACTAGGGAACTCGATTTCTTACTACTACCATAGACAACTAAAACATTCGGGACACTGGGCACGCTCTCTGGCAGGTCACCTAAAAAAACAAATCTTCGCAGGTTTGGGCATAGTCTAAAAGAGCCCCCCTGAATTGATTTGAGTGATTTTGGAAAGACTACGGTATCAAGGTTCGGACACTCCGAAAAGCAATAATTACCAATCGATTTCACACCGTCAGGAATCCTGATACTAACTATATCGCCGTTTTTCTCCAAATAATAATCTGGCAAATCCGTAAGACCATCTACATCTAGTGTCTGAGCGGAAGAATAATCGGTAAGGTCTACATAGGCTTCATGTTGGATAGAGTTGCTATTTTCGGTGTTCTGCCCATCATCGTTGTCGGTAATAAAATTCGGCAATTGATTTGTTACCCAGTCCACTTCTGCAGGCGTCAAATCATAGTCATCGCATAAGTCTAAGAGGGAATCGAGCGTGAGCTTTTTATTTAGAGTCTTTACTGATTCAATCAATTTTTCACAAGGGTTGTTCATCGCAATTATCCTTTGCTTCATTCAAAATAGCAATAGCGTATTGTGGATATGCCTCAACAATTGTGGCCGAGGCGCACGTACCAATCATATCACAGATTTCTTTAGAACTTGTGCACCCTGACCGTATGGTGCGGGCACTATTTGCAATATGTCCTACACATCCGACTCCATCTATTTCAACGCGAACAGCATAAGGATCGTATTCATTTTCTGGCTCCTTGTAAATCTCAATGGTAGTCCCATTTTGAAGAAATTGTCTGTTACCATAGGCATGTATACCAACAATCGTGAACCGCGTTTCCGAACTTTCCACAGCTTCTTGAACTGGCAAACGGTGCTTTAAGGCGTATTGCATTGCATAAGAACCTTTTGGAGCAATAACCGTCAAGTTACGGCATCCCTCAAACGCATTTTCGCCAATTGAAGTAACCGACGCAGGGATATTGATTGTGAGATTAGAGCAATACTCGAACGCATTGTCAGCTATACTCTGTATTGTATTCGGCAATTCGATTTCCTTAATCAATTTGCGTAGAACATATCTTTCGTCACTCGGTTTTCCGAGTATCGAGCGACTGCGGTAAAAATCACGCAAACATGAGAAGGCATATTGAGAAATGTGAGAAACGGTAGTCCCATCAATCATATTGGGGACACGAATATAATCGATATTATCCCCTCGATAGGATGTTATAGCTATAGTGGAATTATTATCCACTCGTACATATTTCCAATATTTTTTTATAGCTTCTTCGGATAAAGGAAATACCTTTTCATAATCATTTAAGACTTGAATTTTTGTTGTCAGTTTACTCCTAAGCTCTTCTGGAAAAATCGAATCTAATGTTTTTTTATGTATTCTGTTTGGGAGTAAATCATAATTGTATAGATACTCCATCAAAGAGGAGTCATGCTTAACAACACCATAATAAAACAGTGCTTCATAGTGTTGCTTAATGTAGCTCTGATTCTTTTTGTAAACCACGTCGTCAAAGGTATCTCCGCGAAGAGCCGCATAGGCAAAGCCCTCAATACACAAAAAGCAATGTTCTCCGAATATTTCATAACAGTCAGAAAGAGCTGTTGAGTATAAAATGATTTTGAGCTTATCGTATATCGACAGACCGCCCCGCAGCATTTGATTTTTTTCTACTTTTCCATAAATGACAAGCCTATCAACATTAGAATTCAAAAGTGGCAATAAATAAAGACTCCCTTGTGGAAGATCACCCCTAAACACAACTTCTTTTAGCTGTGCACAACCTAAAAAACAATCATCTCCAATATATTTCACAGATGACGGAACGACGATTGATTTCAGATGTTTGCAATTTGCAAATGCGCCGTTTCCGATAGTTTCAATTGTATCGGGAATCACTACGTTTTCTAATTCTTGATGGTTTTGAAAAGAATAATCGCATATTTCGTTACAATTGATTGGAATGGGAAGTATGCTAATTTGCTTTTCTTGGGTTCCATGTACAGAATCTGATGGTATGTCATTCGTTTTGATTCGATGCAACTCTAATAATTTTTCGGCTACCCAGTCAACTTCTGCTGGTGTCAAATCATACTCGTCACACAAATCCAAAAGATAATCTAACGTGACTTTTTTGTTTGAACTAATTACAGAATTGACCAATTTCTCGCAGTGTTCATTCATCCGTATTTCCTCATATACTAAAGCCTTATTGAGTCCACCATGCCGACTGCCCTTTTGTAGCTTTTCCTCCGCATTCCTTGAAATGAAACACATATCCCATCAAGCTGAGTCGATTGATGATCGTCTGAATTTCAGTTCCACCTAACACCCATAAAACACCCTTTTTAGGTCGATTATCTATATATGAAACATTCAACGATTTCAATGCCTCAATTAGATCGTCCTTTGGTTTCACTGATGAAGTTTCCTTACGGAAAAGATTTTTTTCCAAAATCTTTGTGGATAAAAAAACTACATCAATGGGCGGCAAAGAATATTTGTCACATATATCTAAGAATTCCGATGTGGAAATTTTTCTTCCTTGGCGAATCAGATTTGATAAAATCTTTTGAATCTTTTCACTCATATAAATAAAAAGCCTGTGCCCGATATGAGCACAGGCTTACACCATGTTAATTATTGGTTTCAGTCTTGATAAAATATTTTGCCATCTCTTCATCCGAAATATCCGCATTAAAGCGTTCATCGAAGTCGGTGACAAAATCCGAAAGACGGTTCACAAAATCATCCGTAGAAGTTGCGCCCTCGACAAGTTTTTCATAGAGGACATCTACACCCCCGCGCACATAGCTGTCATAACGTTCCTCATCTTCCGGTGTGTGCTTCCGAAATGCTTTATCAATGCGTTTCTGTGCATCATGTTCATAGGCACTATCCAGAAGCATGATAAGCCTAAAATTGAAAAGCATTTCTTCGGACGAGTAGATCACGCGATCACCCATGACATTGGTGTTATAGACTTCGTTCGTTGTCGGATTTTTGGTATTGTCAAGATCAGCTCTTCTGTTATACAGGAAACCGATTAGCGGCGCATTGCACAACACATCCACATTGCGTTCAAATACCTTTGTACCCGAAATGGATTCAAACTGACTTGTCAATTTTGTGACACGATCCGCATGGGAACCTCTGAATCGATATTGTTTATCAAACATTGTTCCACTTCTCCTTATGCAAGATGGGTTTCAAACTCATCGACCTTATTGAAGCGATGGCGGCTTCCAATCTTATCACTCATGTACTTCTCAGCCAGATCACCATCGGTATCCTTGATGAAAATAATAACCTGTTCTGCGACATCGGGCAGTGCTTTACACACAGACTCAATGCGCTTTTTATCAAATGCAGACAGAGGAGCATCCATTACAAGGGGATAAGGCTCAGACTCCAGCATCCGAAGTTCTTCCGAACTTGCGTTTTTGTTCTCACGTGCCATCTTGATGATGCCAGCAATAAATGCAAAAATAACGGAAATGCTCTGTGCAGTAGAGGTTTCCACATTATCTTCTCCGTACCCATTAACGGTAACAGTAATGTGGTATTTTTCATCAATCGAAAGTGATAAACCACCATCATAAATATCATTGAAGATTTCGTTGATCGTAGCCTGAAGTTTCGTCCGAACCTCAGTTTCGCTTTTTTTATATACTTCGGACAGCTGATTATAAATTTCAAGCGCATAGGAACGGCAGATTTCAATCATGCGATTTTTGTCGTCCTTAAGGCTAAGCTCTCGTCTATTCGTATCTGCTGTATCCCGTTCACGAGTAAGACGATCCTGCTCAGAAGTCAAATCTGCAATTCTACGAACCTGATCAGATGCCGATTTTCTGCAAACGAAAATTTCGTTTTGAAGTTTACGAACCTCCGCAGCGACATCAACGCTTGTGGCCAACTGGCTTTCAACCCGGCGCAGATCATCCTGCGCATCGGTGATTTTATCAGCATCATCGCTAATAAGTCCATAGGATGCAGCAACAGAAGCGGAAAGATTGGTTTTCCCCAGTGTGGCGATTCGATTCTTTGCATCCTTTTTGAACTGCGATACAGTCGTGCTAATAGACTGCGGAGGCAAATAGTCCATCAGAGCCTTAACATTTTCGTATGCAACGGTACCTTCATCTAAGTGTGTCCCACAGATACATTTTTTCTGACGGAGCAAATACTCGATGGTTTTTACGTGCATATATGGAATGTCTGCATTAGGGATGGTTTCATCCTTTAGCATCTGCAAGGCACGGTAGATGAGGCTCTTGGAGAAGAAAGAGCTTGCCCCCATATCAAATGTGTGGAACATTTCCTTGCAGGTCTGAGCCTGATGTTTCTGTGCGCTCTTTATCTCGCTTTCATGCTGCTCCTTCTCTCGTTGCAACTTCTTTCCATCATCATATTTTTTAATTTCTTGTGCTTTTTCAAGCATCCGCTGCTCGGCCTGCTCTCGCTGTTCCTCTGCCGTTTCAAGCTCCGTAGCGATTTCATCAAGCCGATTTTGACAACGCTCAACCGTTGCAGCATACTGCGAAAGTTTTACATCGCTGTTCCTATCAAATGCCTTGTCAAAACTTCCAACAACACCCGAACTGCCCTTGAAATGGCTGATTGCAGAAAGCATACCGTTCAGACCAAGCAAACCGTTGACTGCCTGAGCAAAATCATCGCTTTTCTTGTTGCCGGCAATGTCTTTACTCATTTTTTCAATACGTTCGCCATCGAAGAAGAAGTACCGTGACAGTTCCTTTGGCAAGATGTTTTTAACGACATCTTCACACGCGGTCTTTTTCTCATACACGAGAGTGCCATCAGGTTGTCTTGTTGCAATGGCAAAAACAGAATTTTGAGGGGTGAGTTTAGTATAGTCTCTTACATACACCTGCTCTCTCGTCAGGACGTAGTTCAGTAGACCATGGTTGAGGCAAAGCTCGACTCGAACAGTCTCCTTTGAACCCGGAATCATCTTGCTGGCAACTTTAGAATTGAGCAGCCGCTTGTCGGAGAAAGAAGTTTCACCGTACATACACCAAAAGAAAGCCTGTGCAAAGGTGGTTTTACCGCTGCCGTTTTCGCCAAGGATGATTGTAACATTCTTACCATCAGAGCCGTCCGCAAACGTAATCGACTCATTTTGGAACTGCCGGAAATTTTCCAGCTTTATTGATTCGATAAGCATTTTACTTCCTCCTCGATCATTTTTTTGATTTCCGCAACCATTTGAGAATCGGACTTTGCTCTGGATTTATTGTTTCGGTTTTCTTGAATAATTATCTTATTCATCAGTCTGCGAACAACTTTTTCATCCACCTGATTAGAATCCATTATTTTGCCCCTCCTTTTTATAGGCAATAAAATCAGCTTTTACAGTCAATCTCTTTCGCAAATTCGGCTTCGACCCCAACCTCTTCAATGGTATCAATATGATAGACTTCTTGGATGTCCCAAATCAAAGATTGGGCATCCATACCATTTAATGCTTGTGCCGCAAATTCCTGCATACGCGCACATTCATTCTTTACAAGTGATACATCCCGGCTAGCTTGCTCTACCGTAAGCCCCGGAACTTCATCCAACGGTCTTGGTAACGTCACAAAGTCATAAATCTCAGCAAATCTTTTTCCGGGAGCTTTTCTAAGCACACGGCCTCGACGCTGGATATATTCTTTTGGATTTGTTGTGCTTGCAAGGATAAAGGCGGTTTTAATTCCCGGAATGTTCACACCTTCATCCAAACACTTTATTGCAACAATCGCTTGGAGTTTTCCGTTATCTTGGAATTTTTCTTTAATGGTAGCTCGTTCTTCGATGTTTTCGCGTGATGTAAAACGCGCAACACGCATTCCCAATTCATTTCCAAGCAGATGAGTGACAGCATCAATCTGTTTAATATCGCTGCTATCCGTTTCCGAATCATCTGCGTTTTCATCGAGAATATTGGTTGCACCGCAGTAGACCAAAATATTATTTTGGTCTTTATACGGTTCTATCTGCTTACGAAGCTCAGATATTTTTGCAATTGCTCCGGCGACTACCCGCGACCGCTTTATGGCAAGCATTTCACCGTAAGAATCCAATTTGACGCTGCCATTTCGTCCCTGAATGATGTGCTTTGTCATCTCTGAGGAAATTTCAGAGTATTTTTCCAGCTCATCATCCGAGAGATATACCACAATAGGATAGTATTTATAGGGCGTCAGCTTTCCATCCTTGATTGCTTGCTCCAACGTATAGTCAATACATTTCTTTCCAAAGAACTGGTATAGAGCTGCCGTTCCTTCTTCATCTCGATGGCGATCCATCGTTGCAGATAGTGCCAGTCGATAAGTAAATCGGTCATCCAACAGTTTACGGATTCTCTGCGCGCCAAAGTTGTGAGCTTCATCAACCATCAGAAGAATCGGTGCCCGAATCTTATCAATTTGGCTCTGGACATAAGAACCCGCAAAAGTTGCATTCGTGCAAACAAGGCAGAAGAAACTCTTCTTCGGTATCATACGCTGATCACGAATGGCCTTTTCCAACCGTTTTTTCCAGTCTTTTTGCGGTGATGAACTATACCCTACAATAGGTTTGATGTTGAATTTTACAATATCCTCAACCCACTGCTCCACAAGATGCTGATATGGACAGACAATAATAACGGCTAGATGGTCATTCAAATCTTGTGACAGCTTTGCAACTGCTGCCAATCCACTTATGGTCTTGCCAGCACCCGTACACATCGAGAATATTCCTTGATAATTTGCGCCTGCCCATGCAGCAACTGCCGCCTGCTGATAGTCTCGCAGTTGAATTTCAGCGGGCATTCGTGCGCCAACAGCTCCAGTGTCATCATTTTTAGCAGGACGTGCTGGCATTTTGAACTGCTCTTCATCAATTTTGAAGTTTACAGGTGAGAGCTTTCGGAATTTTTTGATGAAAACTTGCGTTACTTCAGGGGCAGCAATGACTTTTATTCCGCTTTCTTTATTTCCCCAAATTGCATCAAATGCCTTTTTCTTGAGGGACACCTGCTCTTTTTCATAATCGCTCTTCCAGCTGCAAAAAACATCTATGGTCTCGTAGTTGACTTCCATGGCCGTTGCCGACTCATTCATTGAGCCAGAAAACGCAACTATATTGCCAGATGAATCTTCCATCAGACCCATCTTCTCGTGGTACATTCCTATTCCACCATTATTTTCGGTATAGGCGAGTTTTATATCAAGGATTCCATCCTCAATCAGTTTCGTCAGCAGGTTCAGACGTTCCAACGTATAATAATCATTCGATACATCTTCATCTTGAATCTGCTTCAAAACCTTTTCCTTGATGTACGTCTCACGATTTTGATAGCCTTCTTGAATAGCTTTCACATCTTCTTCGGAGAGATAGGGAGACGCTACAATTTGGATTTTTCCACCATTGGAAGCCATATCGCAGATACCTTTTGATATTTCCGCCAAAGCAGAAGATGAAAAAAAGCCAACAGCACGCTTATAGGACACCGCTTCGTGAAGAATCGGAAGATAAAAATCCTGAACGACATTATCGATAAGGGATCGATATTCACTTTTGATAACACAGTCTGAAAAAGACATGACACGATCTCCTTAAATGTTTTGATCGATATAATCCAGTGCGTTGGTTAGGGCATTGTAGTCCTCTTCGCTTGTAAAATGTCCAACGCTGAATCGAATGGTTCCAGCCGGATAGGTACTCAAGAACTTATGAGCTAATGGTGCGCATTGCAGTCCTGTCCGAACAGATACACCATGCTCGCTCAACAGACTGCCAGCAATATCACTGCTGATTCCATCGAAAAGACACGACACAATGCCAACATACTGCTGTGCTGAAGCATTGCCTACAATAGTAATAAAATCGTATTGGGACAGGATTTCAAGCAACTTCTTACGATTTTTTTGCTCATGCTCGAAAATATTCTGAATCCCGATTTTCTGATTCCATTGTAAAGCAGCATTTAATCCTGCAATTCCAGCAATATTAGAAGTTCCCATTTCATACTTTTCGGGCAGACTATCCGGCATATCCTGATTTGCCGAATCATAGCCTGTGCCTCCAAAAAGAACCGGGGGAAGATTTATATCTGGCTTCATTATAAAGCCGGATATTCCAGTCGGGCCATAAAGAGTTTTATGCCCTGCAAACACTGCAAAATCGAATGTGTTGCGTCCCACATCACAATCAACAAGTCCTGCTGTCTGCGACATATCCAGCACGGTGTAACTACTGTATGCTTTCGCTAAATCAAAAATTTCTGCGGCGGGAGCAATCAGGCCAATCACATTGCTGGCATGACTTACGACAACAACATCGGGCTTGCAATCATCAAACTTATAGCGAATTTTTTCCAAATCGTATTTCAGATCCGATGTTACAGAGAGCTGGTGAACCTTGATGCGCCCAAGATTTTCAAAGTGATGTAGCGTTCGAGTAACGGCATTATGCTCAAAGGGGCTGATATAAAAGTTTTTCATGCCCATTTCGCACAACCCTTGCAGGATAATGTTCAGGGCAATCGTAGCTGTCGGTGTAAAAATCACCTGCTTTGCAGGGCAGTGTAAAAGATTTTGCAGCCGCGCCCTTGTATCAGCTACAAGTTCACCAGCAGATTTAGCAATACCATAATCACCACGCCCGACATTTCCACCACACTGACGATAGAATTCATTCATAAAGGAATAAACATCGTCAGGCTTTGGAAATGTGGTAGCTGCATTGTCAAAGTATGCCATAACATTTTCTCCTTTGAGGTTTTAGCACAGCTCTCTTAACACGTCCATCAGGATTTGGCGTTTTTCCTGTTCGGAAACTGCCTGTCCCATGCCGCTAATCGCAGACTCGATCGCATTGTACAGCAGCTTTCCGCGCTTGCTCGTTTCCACTTTATCAAAGCGTTTTGTTACCGTACAGCCCGCTTCATCCTCATAAGTCAACTGATAACCATTGATGGCTTCGGCTTCCTTATGGGGGGCTTCCTGACGGAATTTCTCGGCGGTCATTTTATACTGCTTGACGTTTTCCAATGCAGTAGCCTGTGTGTTGGCATCCCAATCGCTCAGATTCAGGTCGGTTGCGAGTTTTGCAAGGTTCAGGGTCAAGATATGCTCACTTGCCTCTTTATTTGCAAGGAATAATTGAAGCATTCTATCGGTTCCGTCCGAAAATAATTGCTCGTGAATAGACGGATCGAGTCGATTCATCCATTCGGTGACTACACTCGGCAAAGATTTTCTGCCTAGAATCGCTTCATCCTGCCCCTCACCGAAGAGCTTCTTGACTTCATCGCAGAATGCGAATTCTAACTGACCAAGCATCTGATCATAGAAGAATTTAATCTCGGAAACAGCGTTCACTGTTTCTGAGCCACATTCTGTTCCTCCAGTGATAAGAGCAGGAAGCCGCTCAAATAGCAAAGTGTGGGTGCCAATGTTTTGCTTGAGCATCCGAATAAATTGACGCTTGAGCTTGTCAATCTGCTGCCCTTTGGGGTCATATTTAGCTTCCTTAGCGTACTTAGGCAGCTCCATATACCACCGATGCATAGCAGCTACAACATAATTGTAGCCAGAGGCAGCTTTTTCAGCATCGACAACGTAATCCTTAAAGACATTTGCAAGGGCATCTACATATTCGTCTTTTTCGTTGTTCCAGTCCAAACACTGCAAAGTGAAATCCTGTGGAGCTGCTTCGATTTGGAGCAAGGTATCGTTGTTCAGCGGAACCTGAGAGAATTTGTCGTAGAGAACGATTTCCTTTTTGTACTCGTGGAATACGGCAGCAACATAGATAGGAACAAGACCCTTCCGCAAACCGATATAGCATTTATCGGTGGTCAAGCGAGCATACAGCTCTGCGAAGCTCATTTTCTGCTCTCGCGCTTCTTGGACAAACTTCTCAATCTCGCCCAGCAGGTTGGCCGTAAGATAATCATGCGGATGCAGATTGATTTTAGGAACACCGTTTTTTGTGTCCAGTATCCCCGTTCGGATCAGCGTACTGCGGAGAATGGAAACTTCCTGTCCAGCACCAGCCAGTCCAAGATTCGGCTCAAGTTCAGAACGCAGTAGTCCAATAACAATTTTGCTCCGGCTGTTTACCGAATTTGCTGTCAGGTGGTTTTTGTTGACTGCCTCGTTGACAATAACCGGGGTCTTGAAATACGTTTTTTCACAGATGGTAGACAAAAGGTCAGTCAAAGCTGCTTTACGGACGATCTGCTTTTCTTCTCCCTTATAAATATAGGTAGCTGCTCTCTTTTCGGGATGAGTATAGTCGCTGATATAGTGGTTGATGATTTCCCGGAGGTCTTCATAAATCACCTCGTACTCATCAAACAGAACTTTATCGGAAACGGCAAGATCTTTCAGTGTCTCGACAGCCTTATACTCTCGAACTGTAAAATCGATGGGAACAAATTTATGCGGGATAACAAAGACACAGTTTGAGCAGTAGGTACTAGTTTTCTTCACTACATCCACAATCTGTGCAATCGAATCCCTGCTGTGCGGAATAATAGCATATACAATGCCATCTGCTTCCGTACCTTGCTGCTTTGTTTTCCAGTTGACATCCTCGGTAACTTCCGATTCATCAATAAAGGTAAAGTCAAAGTACCGTGTGACTTCTTTCTCATCGTTATAGCGGAAAGGATAGATGCAGCTATCAAAGTTTGATGCATTCAGAATCTTTTTCACGACTGCGCTGCCCTGCTGGGATGCAATCGTGTCACGGATTTTAGCTTCAACATCAACGCCGGAACTTTCTTTCAGCTGAAGGAAATCGTTGCTACGCTTGAGGTAAATGACATACTCATCGTCAATAAGATTATTTAATGCCTTTTCAATTTCCGGCACCGAATACTGAATAGAGTAGATTCCAATTAGCTCATCCTTTGTCGGTTTGAGTTTTTCAAACTGCTCCAGCATATAAATCAAGGACAACGTCTTTACTAGTTTTTCCTCTAAAGAATCATCGTCAAGCTGATTTAAGATTGTGCTGGTCAAGAAGTAAATGTCATGGAGTGTTCCGTTTGAAATTTCCTTTTTGAACAGCGGCTCGAAATAATCGTAAATCAAATCGGGCGTAACGACCGAGAACTCGCTATCGTGATACTGCTTCAAGAAGGACGGAAGTGTTGCCTGTCCATTCGCCGACAAAAAAGTAAAAAGCGTCCGCTCATTCTGAGCTACGCGCTCGGACAACCGGGGCAGAATAAACGTAGAAACCGGGTGAAGAGGATAGCAAGCCATTATTGTATGTTCTATACTATCAGACTGCATATCCGAAAAGATCCGATGTGTCTCGTAGCGTTTTGCCAGCGCATTGAATTCTTTTTTATGCTCGGCGCAGAACAGATTCCAGAGCTTTTGATTTTTCTGGATGACTGTTGCAATAATCTCGTAGGTCTGCGTAAAGTTATTGTTCAGGTGGATATGAATGAATCGTTCAGAAACACCACGCCAGCCATCGACCTTCTGCTTGGGCAGTCGGTCGATATAGTTTGCAATCTCCTTATGGGAAATCAGCATCAGGTGCATCTGATTTTTTCCGCTTCTATTGCATTTTTCTGCAAAGTCCTGAAGCATCTTAGTATCGCTTACAGATGCCTCCGAAATGTTTGCTTCCAGATACTTGCTGAACTCATCGTAGATGACATAGATACCCGTGTAGCCATGAGGCTTTAATGCCTGAACAACGCTTTCATATAGCTGCACGACATCAAAGCCTACAAAGGGATTAAACGTACTACCTGCTGTCAGGCTAGGGTAAATACGCTCAAATTCTTCGTAAGCCTTAATGTCATAATCTTCTAAACGAGAAACAAACGAACCGATAGAATCCGTAATCTTATTCTTGAACTGCTGATAGGTATCAGGAAAATCGTTTTTCCAACGTTCAATAACCGACACGGCAGCTTTATAGTTCGTGTCCGGCATAATATTCAGCAGATCATTTTCTTTCAGTGTTTGCTGAAGAGCCAGAAGGAATGCTTGCGTCAGACTTGTATTGCTGCCGGTAATAATAACTGGCAGCAGCTTGTTGTCGCTTGCATAGTAGTTTTGAATCAGACGGTTCAATTTATCGCGCTTCTGAATAGCCGGGAGCAGTTTTTCAAACAAGTCAAGGTCGCGTTTCATCAAGAGCGCAAGAATCGTCAGCACAATATGTGATTTTCCCTTGCCGTAAGCACCAATCAAAACACGCGAACGGTCTGTTGCGGTAGGCAGAGTACTCTGCAAAATATCTTCCATCAACTGGAGTGCAGACTGAGTCGGTATATAGCTCTTTAACTTATCATCAGCATGAAGGTCGTAGGCAATGTTCACAGAATACTGAAAACCTTCTGCGACTGAAATCATTTCACTCATTAAACTTTCCCCTTAATCAATCTTGGAAATGCACTCGTAGTAATTATCCACGCATTCCTCAAAAGAATAATTCTGCTTTAGCTGAATAACATCCAGACCCGCTGTCCGAATAATTTTGACCAGTCCAATTTTTTCTACCTGATGCAGCGCATCCAGCATGGTAATGGCATCAAGATTGAACGTTTTTCCGATGTTGCATTTTGCAGTGAGCAGCTCATTTAATCCAATTTCCATGCGGCCATTCGCCTGATCGCACATAACCGCCATTAACACCCATGGATGAATAGTTTCAGGTGTGGGAACGGCTTTTCGATATGTTTTTTTGTTCTTATCCAGAATATCAATAAGACCCAATTCACCCAGCGGGCAATCAATGTTGTTTTCAGGATTCACTCGCGCAGGATTTGTTTTGTACCGGGGCAAATATGTGTTGAGGATGCAAGCAAAGTCATCCGACATCGATCGAATGGCAACAGTTTCACCTTTCATGGAAACATAGTTCTGCAAGGCCGCAACGAAATCTTCCCGTGTAAATTCGGACATATTGAATTCATTGAAGAAAAAATACCATGCTGTCGCATCTTCTTCGTTCTTCGACAGCATATAATGCAGGAGGTAGAGCGTTCCATACTCCTCCATGTAACGATCATTTTTGAATATTTGGTTTCCAAACCCTGTGAACTTCTGAACGCGGCGTTTATTTAGAAGAGCTTCTTCCGTAAGATTCGTAGCAACTAACCAGTAGCGGAGCGACTTTACCATGTTAGAGCCGATGCCTAATACATCCATTGGATTTTCGTCTTTAGCAACAAAGACATCTGGCTTAGAATGAACCGCTTTCATACCCTTGCTCAGCCATCCCTTTCGGATGAAGAAGGTATCATGTGCTCTAAATTTCATGGCAAATTTCCCGCCTTATCATTTTGTTTTCAAATATTTGTTCATCATGCACCCGCCATCGAGATATTTAGGAGTAACGCACATTTTACAATGAACGCATTTAGCAGGATTGATGTAGTAGTAGTCTCCAATAATCGAGATTGCTCCCGCACGGCATAGCGATTCGCACTTCAAGCACTTGCGGCAAGCATTAAATTTTCGGATTTGGTATCCAACCATTCGTTGCAGATCATCATGGTCAGCAACATTCATTGTCCGAACCTTTACTGCGTGTTCGTATCCATCATGGGTAAAAGGCTGAATGGAAAGAATTGGAACATTCGTTCTAACATCAAGGATTACGGTTTCATTCAGGATTTTCTGCCCATACTCCGGCGCAATACGGCCAAAAGGAACGAACATTCCAATCAGCTCGTCATCATACGGTCGCACAAGACGATAGATTTTCGCGTGGTCCTCGGCTGTGCAATTTGTGAATTTGATTTTCACATCGTTAGCTGTTGCCAGACCATTTCCGCCTTGACGAGCCTTCCATTTGCCAGAATCAACATACTCTTCAGCGTCAGGCTTTCCGATTTTTCTTGCAAACCCAATCAGGAATTCGCGCCATGCCTTTGATTTTTCCGGCATATAGATTCGAGATAGGAACTGTGCGCGCTGATTGTTATTCGGGCAGCACCAGCAGCCGACACGATCATAGCCCAGCCGATAGGCATAGTTGAAGTCGATTTCTTTGCTCAGAATATACAGCCAAATGTCAATGTCTTTCCAGAAGAAGATTGGCGATGCCACAGTCTGCTTTTGAATTTTGACGGATTCGGCATCATCCTCAATACGATTGTACTTGCTACGGCTGACAGACTCTGCCTTGCGAATACCATAGAACGTCAGAATCTGCTCATTGCGAAACAGACTATTCAGCGTCCGGGTAATAGGGCCCGTCTTGAACATCGAGCAGCACCAGCGCATCATTCGTGCCGGTGGTCCAATATCATCACAAACATCCATGAAGTTCTGTTCCTCATTTTTGGCGATCATAAAAATCGCATGGGGATGATTGTGACGATAGCGTTCTGCATATTCGCCCGTGGTCGGAAATTCCAGTGTAGTGTTACCAAAAATATGAACAATACTCGATGTACCCAATGCGTTGATTGTCAAATCGGCCGTAACTGTTGAATCTTTACCACCCGAAAAGGATATCACAAGTCGGTCTTCATCAAACTTTGACGCTGCATTCCGCACAAACCCAGAGGCTTCATCCACGAGGTAGTTGAGCCGGTTTCTATTAGCTTCACAGAATCGCTTGGCATAAATATTAAAGTATTCGTAGGTATTGCTGCCTTTATACTCCTCGATTTTCTTTGATAAGTCGTCTGTATTGGCCTTTTCAAAGAGTTTCGCCGGAAGTGCCACACGCTTTCCATCAATATAGTAGCTGCTGTTCGCCGCCCATACGGATTTTTGGACATATTCGTGCGGCTTCTTCTCAAGCAGCAACTCCAGCAAGAGCCGCTCTTCTGGAAAGACCGGGCGCAAATCAGCCGACATATATTTAGTTTTATGTCCACATAGCGGGCAAGAACCTTTATCCGCTTGCGTAGTCGTATTGATGATGGGTACCTTGCATTCCGGGCACCAATACACTTCAACAGGAATATCTTCTACCGTTTTGCTGCCGCAAATCGGACAGGTTTCATCATTCGTTTCGATGTTGCAATTTTTGCACCACATCTAAATTCTCACTTTCATGTGCAACTGCGCAGAATCAGGAAACCGAATCCTCAAGAATTCTGCGCATCTTTTTAGTGTTAAGTTTACGGAGTGATTTTGCTTCGATTTGCCGAACCCGTTCACGCGTAATAGAATATTTCTGGCCAACTTCCTCAAGAGTTAGAGGTCTGTCATCAAGAAGCCCGTAACGCAAAATTATAACATCCATTTCTCTCGGAGTTAAGATTTTCAAGGCATCATATAGAGTTTTTCTTCTTTCACTCTGTGCCAAATCATCGGTTATTCGTTCCAAAGTGGATGTGTCTACTGGTTCTTTCTCTTCTTCTGCAAGTTCTGAGAGTGAAAGCTCACACAGCGACATTCCAATCATCATCAGGATGTCAGCATCCGATATATCTGCGAATTTTTTCTTTAACTTGTTTTTTTCGTATTTACAGCGTGGCAGTTCATCACATCCGACGCACCCATCTTCCTTTAACATGAGAAAAACAGGTGCCCAGCGTTCTTTAACATGAACAGGATAGTACAGTTCCCTGCAGGGCAAAGGCATTTCGCGGTTTATCACCTGCATGATGTAGTAAGAGATAAACGAACCAATTGGCCCATCAGTATCTGGATCGTACTTATCAACTGCGGTCACTAATCCTATACAGGCAAGTGAAAACGCATCTTCAAACTGGAGCCCATATCTCTCTGTATAGGAGACTGCTACTCGCACCGCAAAACGAAGGTGCATCTCTATGACCCTTTGGCGTGCGTACTTGTTTCCCTCTACAACTTGATATTTCAGCGTATCAAATTCGCCACGCTGCGGAGGAAGGATTGATCTAATAGAATTTATAATATCCTCAGATTCTGGAGAAGCATCGATTGCTTTTTGATAAATCTCCTCATAATCCGTTTGTGCATAGTCGAAAATTTCCGCTGCACTCGTATTAACAGAATCTTTTACGACAGGAGCCTCATCATAAACAAGAATCCCCTTTGCCATTAAAGTAGACGAGAGCCAATCGACATCCGTGAAAGATAAGTCTGCACCTTCGTCTAAGATGTCGTCTGTTAAAACATATCCTTGTTTGTTGGCCAGAAAAATCAAATTGCTAAGGGCAGTATCTCTAATCATTACATTATCCAGTCTGTCGTATCCATACCGAGCGAATTATCCAAAATATTACTACTTGACATTCTCTATGAGCTGCAATGTTCGACAGATGCCATGTCCACTTGTGTACTCACAAATTTTCTCAGTAAGTCTTTGTTGTCAATTCGTTAATATTGTACACTTTTCTTTATATAAAATCAATGCGGTGTTGCTACAAATCTTTAGCACCTCATGCTTCGGTAAAATAAAGTGATTGCGGACTGAAGGGACGCATAGAGGACGCAAGCAGTGCATTCGTCTATACAAATGCCTATTTTGCGCTGCAAAATGCTTGTTGGGGACACCCCAAACCCTTTCACTCTGCACCGTTCCGATGCAGGCTGCGCATTCCTGCGGAACGCTTTTTATCCGGTGATGCTCTCCGGGTCATCGAGGACTTGCATCAGATGGGATGCCGCTTCATCTAAATATTCGTATTTATCTTTTTCTGGAATAGCCGATTTCATAAGCGGAACATCCCACTCCTGCATACATTCAGCAAGCTGCTGTTGTACGTGCTGTGCAGCCGCCTTTCGCACCTCTGGGGTGACATCCGAATCCAGAACGTAAGCAACCGTAAACTTGCCGCTGCAATCTTCAGTAAGCTGCACCATCGAATCATGTTCTTCCCAGAAGTAACAGAACCAGACGCGGCCACCGATACCCTCCATGCCGGAGCGCAATTCTTCCTCATCGCTCCACTGCGGAACGGCAGTAAGAACGTCCTGCAAGTCGGTGTAGGCTTGCTGCTCTGCCGGGGTCACTTTTTTGCAGCGGTATTCGTGTTCAATGTTCCGCTGCCAGTACAGAGCCAGCTTGCCTTGCTTGGCACGGTCGATTTCATCGTTGATGTCGGAAAGGATACTGTATCGCGGTTCTCGCATCTTGTTCACCTCGAAATCAATTCTTCGGGAATGAATACATCCCATAAGAAACATTATAGCCTAAAGAATTGCAAAAGAAAAGCGCACCAGCCAAAATTAAGCTGGTGCGCCAGAGTTGCCGCAGGATTATTCTTCTTTGGTGAGGTAAGGCAGATTGGTGATATAGGTGTCCAGAAGGTCAAGTGCCACTTTCTTCTGCATAGGGGTCAGTCCTTCAAGCCGCTTGCTGATTTCATCTTCGGTCACATGAGATGCACTTGGAACCAGATCGCACAAAAGTTCGTCTGCTGAAATATTCAGGGCATTCAAGATTTTGACAATGGTTGCAAGCCCCGGTTCCTTTAGTCCTCGCTCCACCATCCCGATATAGTTGGCAGAAAGGTCTGCTTTTTCTGCTACTTGCTCCAACGTCAAATGATGTTTCAAACGCTGTTCCCGTAATCGCTGTCCAAATAATTCTTTCATAGAGCAACCTCATCCTATCGAGTTGTTTACACTCTTTAGAATACCTGTTGCCGTTCCTTGTATACACAATCGAAAGAAACAGTGCATCACCATAGGGATTATAAGACAAAAAAAGACTGCCGGGAACCGACACGATCGTCAGCTCCGGCAGTCCAGCATTAACGCACCTGTTCTGTTCCGTGCGTCTGCTTTTCTTCTGCAAAGAACCGTTCCACATTTTTCTGTGCGCGAACCAGTTCCTGCATTTCTTCTTTGGCTTTGCGATACTCCGGGTACGCTGCTTTCTTTTGGGAGAGCAGTTCGGAATATTCTACGTTCAAATCTTTTACCTTGGGCAACTTTTTTAAGTCCGCTTCGTCAAAGGCGGCTTTCGCAGCCTTGTGGAGTTCGATCTCTTCCCGGTGTGCTTCCAGAAACTTTTTGCTGTATCCGGCCTTGCGATAGGCGGCGTACACATCGCGGGTCTTTGCGTAATTGACGATGTGTGCCCGCAGGACAGCGATTTCCCCCATGCGCTTCTCTGCCGCTTTGATGGAATCGCCCAGCGTGTGATACCGTTCTGTTGCCGCCGCTGCACGTTCCCGAAGTTCGGCCGCACTGTCAATTTTCTTTTCCTGCAAGTAGAGCAGTGTCTTGGACATTTCTTTCAAGTTGAACTTTGTTGCCCATTTTTTATATCCACTGGTTTTGCCTTCGGCCATTTTCGCAGGAATGTCCATCAGCAGACCGAACTTCTTTTCAGGCAAGGGCTGTTTAGGATGTAGCTGGTGTTCAGCTTTGCCATCCAGCACCGCTCTGATTTCTTCCTCGGTGTATCCGGCTCCCAATGTGCGAAATCGGATAAATCGCCGCTGCCCTTTGCCTTTCACTGAAGGATGTTTGACGCGCTTGACCTCATATCCCTGCTGTTCCAACGAATCCAGAAACGCAGCAAAATCTTTGGGCTTGTCGTGCAGCAGAATGTTGTCGATCACTGCACAGAGCTTGTCGCGGTTGCTCTCTTTGGGTGGGTAGAGGATGCGCTTCTGCCGCTCCCGGTAAGGCTTTTTCTGGATAATAGAAAGCTGATGCTCCAGACAAATCAGGTCACTTAACCGTTGGACAGCCAGTGCAGAGAAAAAGAAATCCCGGAATTTCCGTGTGCCATCCAGCACAGTCGAATTATAAATAATATGATTGTGGATGTGCGCCCGGTCAGTGTGAGTTGCAACAATAAAGGCGTGTTTGCCTTTTAAAAAACGCTCAGCAAATTCGTAGCCAATGCGGTTGGCTTCTTCAGGTGTCACTTCTCCCGGTCTGAAAGACTGCCGCACTTGATAGGCGATCACATCACTTTTCTGCCTGCGCCCGGTGGTCTGCTCATAAAGCCGTTTTGTCAGCATAAATTCTTCGTCCACTGTCAAAGGGCTGCACTGGTAGCTGCTGACAAGTTCGCCCTGTTCAGTCTTGTCCGGGTTCTGGATATAACTGGTGTGGTCATGCAGACAGGCGGCAATGGATTTTCCTTTATTTTTGCGCATAGCGATCAAACGTGTTGCAGCCAATTCCATCACCCCCTTTAAAAGAAAAATGCCGCACAACGGCGGCACTCTTACTTGAAAAATCTCTCATAATCGGCGGCTCCGGCAAGGTACATGGTCTCCAGCCGAATATCTTCTAATTCATTGCAGACAGAATCCAGATTGAGATAGCGTTTCCATGCTTCTTCGCTGATAAGGGAGCGCAAAGCGCTTTCCGCTGCGATTTTCTTCTGAATCAGCGCATGGTACAGTTTGTCGTCTGCAAGCTGTTCGTTCAGAATGTCTTTCGGATTATTCCGATAGTAGTCGGTCATTATTTCTTTATTCATTCGTACCTCCTAATCCGGCCAGCCAGCCGCTGAACCGTTCTGCAGCTTCCACAATGGCAGTTCCGGCAAAGACCAGAACAAAGCATCCGAACTCTGCCGCCAGTAGGATCAGGAACTGCATCCACTCATGGCAGTACAAAGTATACAGACCGCAGCCGAAGATATAGAGCATCGGCAGCGCAAGAACAAAAGCTGACAAGTTGAGCGTCCATTTCAGCATCAGAGCCATAAAAGCCGCAAACAGGTAGATTGGGAAAAGTATGATTCTAAATACGAGCCTCATCAGTAGCACCGCCTTTCTGTTTCTGGCCTTAATATACAGGAGCATAGGCACCGTGTCAACGATGCCGATACATTATGTAACCCCACAGCAATGCCGTGGGGTAAAAATCAGAGGTCAGCCAATCGAGAAAGAATCTGCTTGCCAATGTCGATTAGCTCGTCCAACCGGGTGCGCAAATCCTCTACGTCAGCAGCGTAAACCTGACCGCACTCGTTGGCGCGTTTGGCATATTGGTTCAAGTTCGTACTGCACATTTGCAAGAGGTAGGCCATACGGCGCAATTCCTGCAAATCAAGATGCAGGCAATAGCCATCCAGAGCCATTTTACGGATATATGCGCTTAGACTACGGATGCCCATGCTCAACATCTTTTCATAAATGCGGCTTTTTTCTGATTTTGTGATGCGCAGGATAAGAATTTCATCTCGTTTTTCCCTCATCGTGCATCACCATCCTTGTCCAGAAAACTTTTTAACGGCTTAACGGTTTCTGTCTTGTCCGCCTTTTCTTCCAGAGCTGCCAGCACCGAGGGGCGGCGAGGTTCGTCCTCCTGTTCTTCCTCATCCTGTTCCGGTTCGTGACCTTTTTCATCCATATCCAACTGTGCGTTCAGCTCCGCAAGGCGAGCCGACTTTTCAGCCAGTTCTTCTTCCTGTGGGAATGGCTTTTCCACTTCGATTTGCGCCGCTTCTTGCTGTTGTTTCAGGGTAGCCAGTTCGTTTTCGGCAGAAGTGATTCGTTCCGGGAAATTGTTCAGCGAATTATCCAGCCGGATGATGCAGCCAAGAGGGTCTTTGCCCAGTGCTACCGGGTATTTCCGCTGGCCTTTCAAAAGAGCCTGATACTCGCTGTGATAGGTGTCGAAGCGCAGGGACAGTTCAAAGCCACGGTAGCTGCCGATCACTTTTTCCTCACTGTTGGGCAGTTCGGAGCAAGCGAGGAGAAGGCGTTCGCCAGCAGTTTTTTTCTCATCGTAGGTCACGCCCTTGATGATAATACCGCAGAAGCCCTCCTTTTCCTGCGGATGGGCGGCGGCAACTTCTGCATCCGCTTTCACTCTAGCTAGATAGGCGTTCGTTTCCTGAATGTCAGCCGGGAATTTTGTGAGCAGCTTATCTTCCAGACGGAACTTCTGGCTTTGGTGGTCGGCTTTCAGCACTTTCAGTTTCGCCACCTGCACATCCAAATCCATCTTTTCCTTGATGAGCGGATTTCCAGCACACAATGCCTTGATCTCTGCATAGGACAAAGCCTGTTCGTCCACATCATCGCAAGAGCGTACCGGGGATTTTGAAGTCATAATTTGGCTGATAAATCGCTGCTTATTCTCCAAGGTCTGATCGGGTAAGAGGATGGCATTACTGCCAGCCCCTCCCCTAAGAACCGTACGTGAGAGTTTCCCCTCATACGGCTCAAGCCTTTCATAAAGCTCCCATCAGGGAACCCGGCTCAACAAAACAAGAATCGTTTTTGTGCAATACGGCACGGCATTCGGGATGCACCATTTCCAGCCATGGCGACTTCCCGCTTCGGAACACCTTATGAACCTTGAAACTCGTTTCCGAGGTAATAGGCTCATTGCATACTGGGCAACAGCGGTGTTGATTTCTCCATACTTTCAGGAGTTTTTCGCGTCCGTTAGTGCTGTTCAACATTTTCTCACCATCGCGCTCTTCATAATAACCGTTCCATCGCTCATCGAAGGGATTTGCGTTAGAGACGATTTTCTTAAAGCGGATGATTTTGGTGTCCGTTGCATATTCAAGAGCAAAGTAGGATTGCTCACCGTTCTTCTTGGTGCGTTCCTCTGCGGCAAAAGTCCAGTTTCGGGTTCCGATGCGATGCCAGTATTTCGCTGCTATCCACCGTCTGCCTTTGTTCTTATGCCTGCGCTTTGCCCACTGCCAAAGACAATTGTAAATCTGATAGTCGATTTTGCTGAATGTTTCAGCGGATACAACAAATCGCTGGTTATTGACCCATCCACGGATAACCGGGTTGAGCTGGCGAATCAGGAAATCCTGCTTTGCCGATTTGTTGCTCTTGACGATTTCACGCACCTTTTTCAGCAGAGAGCCGACCGACTGCTTCGAGGGCTTGATTAGAAGTTTTCCGTTATACTTACGGATGTTCTTGCCCAAGAAGTCAAATCCATCATCAATGTGAGTGATGACCGTCTTTTCTTCAGATAACTGCAACCCACGTTCCGTCATGAAATCTCTGATAATAGGGAGCACTTCTTCACGCAGAAATTCCGGGCTTTCTCCGGTTACGATAAAGTCGTCAGCATAGCGCACGAAGTTCATCTTATTAAAATGAGTTTTACCATTGACCTTTTTGCGGGTCGGCAGTCGTTCCTTTAAGAGCCGTTCCAGTCCATCCAGCGTCATATTCATCAGAGTAGGCGAGATGGCTCCACCTTGCGGTGTGCCTTCCTCAGTGGGGAAAAGTTGCTTTGTATCAACGTATCCACACTTTAACCACTTCTGTAAAACCTGCGTATCCATCGGGATATTCTCCATGAGCCATTCATGGCTGATGTGGTCGAAGCATCCCTTGATGTCACCTTCAAGAATCCACTGAGGAGACTTGCCCTTGTTCAGGTCGGTGAAACACTGCTCGATTGCATCGTGTGTGCTTCTTCCGATTCGGAATCCGTAGGAGTTGAGGTCACCGTAGGTTTCAGCAAGCGGTTCCAATGCAAACTTGTGTAGGGTCTGCATGGCACGGTCTGTCATTGTCGGAATGCTCAGAGGCCGCAGTTTGCCGTTTTTCTTCGGAATATAAACACGTTTCAGGGGCTGAGGACGGTATCCTCTCCGTTTCAGTTTACTGATTGCCTTGAATTTTGCCTCAGGAGTTAGCCACAATTCATGGTCAACTCCAGCCGTATTTTTACCATGATTGCTTGTTACCCGCTTCACTGCCAAGGCTTTGGCGTAAAACGAGTGAGTTAACAGCCATTGCAGCGTTTTTACCTTGCTGTAATGATCTTCTTGTTGAGCCTTTACGATACGCATTTGCAGCTTTTTAACATAAGCACGAGCCTTGTTCCAGTCGATGCTGTCCCAATTTCCCGCTCTGCAAGTCGGTGCACACGATTTCTCGTTCATTTGCAATTCCTCCTTTTTGAAAAGTTCTGTAAATTCTCTCGTAAAGAAAGACCATAGATGGAAGTCTGCCTGCTTTCGCACGAGGTGATGTTGCAACCTCTATCCGTTCCCATTACAGGGTCGGCATTCGCTTTTTCCATCTTTCTTCTACCCGCATTTCATAAAGTCCCCTTACGGTTTCCGTCCGATTGCTCGGAGAAATACGGGCTTACCACGTTCCACTTATTCAACAGTATGGGTTAGGCTTCGCCTCTCCGCCGACAGCTTTGTGTCCATGTATCCCCACTGTACAGGGGGATAGCCAGCTGCGTTACCATTTTGGTTCAGGCTTGTCAGCAACTTTAGCCTGTTCAGCTTTAACGACGTTTATCAGCGATTCACATTACATTAACCATACCATACAAGTCAGGCTCCCCGACCGCATCGTTGCTTGCAGTCTATTGCTTTCGCCTTGCGGTTTCTGCTTGAACCCTTTCGGGTGGGGCTACCCTTGTCCTGTCACGCTTCCTCACAGCCGTTACCAGCTGCTTTGTTGACAGTAGACTACTGCTAATGGAATAACAGGTCTGGTCATTGCCAGACAGTTGAATTAAGCGACTTCGTGTCGCACATACAAGTACGAGTCAAATGTCCCTTCCGTGACGTAATTGAACACCTTGACTTCCTTATTCATGTTGCCCTGCCGGATGATTCGCCCGTTGCGCTGGGTCATGTCGCTGGGCTTCCAGCCGACATCCAAGTGATGCACCGCCGCAAGCCGCTGTTGGACGTTCGTTCCGGCTCCCATTTTTGCGGTGCTGCCGAGCAGAATCCGCACATCGCCGGAGCGCACTTTGGAGAACAATGCGGCCTTTTTTGCTTCGGTGTCGGCATTGTGGATGAACTCAACTTCACTTTCCGGCACCCCGGCGGCGACCAATTTCTTGCGAATATCATCGTAGACATTAAAGTTGCCATCGTTCTTTGGTGTCGAGAGGTCGCAGAACAGAAGCTGCGTCAGCTTTTGCTCCTTGCCATCCGCCCAGATTTGCAGCACGTTCCGAACACAGGTGTTCAGCTTGCTGTTGGGGTCGTCCGGCAGGATGGGGTTCATCAGGCGAACATCCAGACCAATCTTTCGGCCATCGTTGGTGACGCACAGCATATTGTCCTCGGACGCATCCACCGCGCCGGAGTGGATTTTCGCAGCGCGTCTGCTCAGCTCCTGCACCATTTCTTTCTGAATCTCGGACGGTTTCGCTACCACGGTTTCAAACTTTGCATCCGGCACAGGCAGATGAAGCTGATCGCTGGTTTTAATGTCGGCAACCTCTTTGAACATCGACATCAGTTCCGGGAGGTTGAAAAACTTCGCAAATCGGGTGCGCGCACGATAGCCCGTACCCTCCGGGGCAAGTTCAATGGCGGTGGTGGTTTCACCAAAAGTAGATGCCCAGCAGTCGAAGTGTGTCAGCCCTTTTTGCTGGAGTGTGCCATATTGCAGATAGCGCATGACCGTGTACAGCTCCGACATGGAGTTGCTCACGGGCGTTCCAGTAGCAAACACCACGCCGCGCCCGCCTGTGATCTCATCCAAGTAGCGGCACTTTCCGAACATATCGCTCGATTTTTGCGCTTCACTTGTAGACAAACCAGCGACATTGCGCATTTTTGTCGTGAGGAAAAGGTTCTTGTAAAAATGGCTCTCATCCACAAAAAGCCTATCCACGCCCAACTGCTCAAAGGTGATAACATCGTCCTTTCTCGCATCGGAGCGTAGCTTTTCCAGCTTGGTTTCCAGCGTTTTGCGTGTCTTTTCCATCTGCTTGATGCTGAAATTTTCGCCAGCAGTGGCTTTCAGTTCGTTGATGGCGGCAAGCGTTTCATCAATCTGCTCCTGAATAATGCGTTCTTGACGCTCATAGGACAACGGGATGCGCTCAAACTGTGAATGACCGATGATGACCGCATCGTAGTCCCCAGTCGCAATTCTAGCACAGAATTTTTTGCGGTTGGCGGTTTCAAAGTCCTTTTTTCGAGCCACCAGCAGCTTGGCATTGGGGTATAGGTGCAAAAACTCTGCCGCCCATTGCTCCGTCAGATGATTTGGCACCACAAAAAGACTTTTCTGACACAGCCCCAGCCGTTTGGCTTCCATTGCGGATGCTGCCATCTCAAACGTCTTTCCGGCTCCCACTTCGTGTGCAAGCAACGTATTACCGCCATAAAGCACATGAGCGATGGCGTTACGCTGGTGTTCCCGGAGCGAAATTTCCGGGTTCATACCGACAAAGTGGATGTGGGAACCATCGTATTCGCGCGGTCTGTTGCTGTTGAACAGTTCGTTGTACTGCTTCACCAGTGCAATGCGCCGCTGGGGGTCTTGCCAGATCCAGTTGGCGAAAGCGTCTTTGATTACCTGCTGTTTCTGCTGCGCCAGCATGGTGTCCGTTTTGTTCAGGACGCGCTTCGGTCTGCCTTCTTCATCTTCAATGGCATCATAGATGCGCACATCTTTCAAGTTGAGCGTATCTTCCAGAATCTTGTAGGCATTGGCGCGGGATGTGCCATAGGTTTCGGTGGAGGTAATGTCGACTCTGCCCATAGCCGACTTGCCCTCAATGCGCCATTCTGCGGTATAGGGAGAATATCTCACTTTAACTGCATGACGCAGATAGTAGGGAATCTGGAAGGTTTCTGCCATAAACTTTTGGATGATCTCCGGCGCAAGCCATGTTGCACCCAGCCGCACATCAATTTCAGACGCTTCAAGGTCTTTCGGCTGCGCCTTTTCCAATGCGGTGACGTTGACTGCAAACTCCGGGTTGGTTTCAGCAGCAAGCTGTGCTATGCGCAGTTTTGCCCGGACATTGCCGGACAAGTATTCATCCGCCATTTGCCAGCCTGCTTCCGGGTCGGTGGGGTCTGCGCCGGGGTCTTTGAAGATGACGCCCGACAATTCACTGGTAATGCGCTCATAGTCACCGGGAGTACCGAGCAACTCTGCCATATAGGGCAAGTCCACCCGGCCATGTTCTCCGATGGAAACCGCCAGAGCTTCCGTGGGCGTGTCCACGTTGGTGACGGTGTGTTCCGGGCGGATGGTGCGTTTTGTGAACATTGCCGCTTTGGATTTGAGCTGACCCTGCTCATCCAGATTTTCCAGAGAACACAGCAGATAGTAAGAGGAATCCTGCTCAAATAATCTGCCGTTCTTACGGTCATTCAGCAGACCGTACTTTGCGGAAAAGGCATCGTAGGCGGTGTTCAAACGCTCCTGTGTTGCCTTGATATCCTCGTCCGGGTAGTCGTTCAACTGCTGGTCGATAAGTTCGTTGACAATCTGCCGCAGCTCCACCATCCCGGTCACACGGCCTTTGTCAGTGTCAGAAAGCTCCACCTGTGTCATGACCGAATTTTCCCGGTAGTACACCTCACCGTCTACCACCGTATAGGAGAAATTCTTCACATCCGGGTCAGCCGGAAGAATGTGCTTTTCATTTTCAGCATCCGCAATATCTGGTGTTTCCACCTCAACTTCAGCGTACTGTCCCTCAATATGCTGGATTGCTTCGGCAAGCTGGTCGGCCAGCACTGCGCCCTCGATGGGGCGCACGGTGCATTCCTCACGGCCATACTGGGTGCTTTCAGAAGTCAGCTCACCCAGCACCATCTCCGGGTGGTCTACAAAATACTGGTTGATGGCAAAGCCATCTTCCGTTTTGCCGAGCTGTACCCAGTCTGGCTCATGGTCGATAGGGCGGTCACGCTTTTGCAGAAAAATAATATCGCTGACAACTTCTGTTCCAGCATTTGCCTTGAACGCATTGTTCGGCAAACGGATAGCTCCCAGTAAATCAGCGCGTTCTGCAATGTGCTTGCGGGCAGAGCTGTCTTTACTGTCCAGCGTGTAACGGCTAGTGACAAAGGCCACAATGCCGCCCGGACGCACTTGGTCGAGGGCTTTGGCAAAGAAATAGTTGTGGATGCTGAAACCTAATTTGTTGTACGCCTTGTCGTTGACTTTATACTGGCCAAAAGGTACGTTACCGACAGTCAGATCGTAAAAGTCATGCCTGTCGGTAGTTTCAAATCCGGCCACTTTAATGCTGGCTTCTGGGTAGAGTTTTTGCGCAATGCGGCCTGTGATGCTGTCCAGTTCCACACCGTACAGGCGGCTATCCTGCATGGTGTCCGGCAGCATACCAAAAAAGTTGCCAACGCCCATGCTCGGCTCCAAAATATTGCCGCTGCGGAAGCCCATGCGCTCCACAGCATCATAGATGGCACGAATCACGGTGGGGCTGGTGTAGTGGGCGTTCAGGACGGAGCCACGGGCGGCGGCGTACTCATCTTCGGAGAGCAGTCCTTTCAGTTCGGCGTACTCTTTTGCCCAGTTGCCCTTGTCCGGGTCAAAGGCATCCGGCAGACCGCCCCAGCCGACATACTGTGATAGAATTTCCTGCTCTTCGATGGTGGCTCCACGGTGTTCCTGCTCCAACTGGAACAGGGTGCGGATAGCTGCAATGTTCCGGGCGTATTTCTGTTTTGCACCGCCCTCGCCCAGATGATCGTCCGTAATGCGGAAATTTCCAGCAGCTTCCGGCACAGGTTCGGCATTCAGGGCTTCGTCTGCGGCGGCTGCATCCGGGAATGTCTGCCATTCGCCGTTGACCTCCACAGAAATAGGCAGCTTGTCCAGTGATTCATCAGACGTAGGCTCATCCCGTCGCAGACTGTCCTCGAACTGCTGTTTGTTCAACACCTCGTTGCTCCACGAATAGCCCTGCGCACTGGTGTCGATGCGCACATCGGTTTCACCAACATAGCCGACCTTTCCCTCGATGGTTCGGGTAGGCAGTTCAACAACGACATCATCCCCGACCTTATAATCGACTGCTTTTTCGGGAGCGGTATCAAGAGCTTCGTCTTGCTGTTCGTACAATTCCCGGACAACAGACAGCGGTTCTTCCCGAAAAATCGGCACCCGCATATCGGCCAGTGCCATATCCTGCAAAGAAACTTTGCCCTTATCAAAGTCCACCCTATCAATCCGAAATTCACGGCTATCCATATTGATAACGGAGCCGATGGGAAGGTAATCCTCTTTGCGCAGGTGCTTGGTTTGATGGTGAGTGCCGTTCTCGTTTAACCCGGCAAGGTAAACATCGTTGCCCGCAGACCACAATTCTTTTGACCTTCTTGTCCATAAGCGAGGAGAAAAGCCTGTGACCTGAACTTCGCCCAGCGCGGTGTCTCTCATGAACAAAGCACTGTTGATGATTTTGGCAACTTTAGCGGCATCTTCTCCATAGAACATAAAATTGCCACCTGCTTCAAATCCAACGAGAGTGTCCGGGTACTGTTCCTTTAATGCCGTGTATTCGGCAGCACTGGCGGCGTTCAGCTCAAGGGGGAAGTCAATGGTTCTTTTCTCTTTATCCGACAGATAGCGGTCAGACTGAATCATCAGGTCGATATATTTTTCGACCTGATTCCAGCGGAGAAGCACTTTCTGATGTTCTGGATAGTGTTCAAACGTCAGCCCCTTGCTGTCATGATCGAGCCAGCCACTGCTTCCGTCCAGATAGGTGTGCGAGGAACCGCCGGGGCCATGCGGTGCATATTCTTTCGCAAGTGCTTTTGCCCGAAGGCTTCGGTCAGGCTGCAACTGATAAATTTTCCAAATCCGAAGTTTGCTGTTCTCAAAGTTGGAACCTCTCCGCAGAGCGTTTTCAATGTCAGCCTGTGATAAAGAGAAAGCGGAGGGCGATTTTTCGCTCTCCGCTTGGTCGATGGATTCAATTTGTTCCGCTTCGGTAGGAATGCGGGTGTCGAAGAAACTTAGCTGTAGATCAGCTCGTTCATCACCAGTTCCTCGGCCTGTGCTTTCAGACTGTTCATGTGCTGCACCCACTCCATCTGATGCTGCTCCTTGTTCGGAGCCGGGTTCTTCATCAGCAGTTCCTGCATGGTCTGCCGCATCCGGCTCTCTGCGGTCTGCTCCACTTCCAACAGGTGTGGATGCAGAGTCCCCGACAGGAGCATCGAGTTGTACAGCACCGGGCGATGCTGCATCAGGTAAGTCCGGCGCAGTCGCCCGTACTTGCCCAGTGCTTTTTCCTGCTGGGGCAGGGTCAGGTTCGGGAGCTGGTAGTCCCCGATGGTCGAGTAGGTCAAGTTCCTGCTGTTCATATTCATTTTGGCTCCTTTCTACGTTGCGGCGGCGGATGGTCGTCTTTACGGTTCGTTCGATGTTGCGCAGCACATCCCGGCTGCACTCGCTGACTGCGGTGCCCAGCGCATACACGGCGGCAGGAGTGGAAAAGGAGAAGATGGCCTGAAAATCGTCCCGGTCAAAATGTCCCTCCGGCTCAAAGCCGCAGCGTTCGAGGACGGCATAGGTGATGCTGATTGCGGCGGCACTTTTGAACTGGAACTCCTGTCCGGCTTCATCATACCCCATCAGGAGAGAACCGTCAACGATGTCGAGAATGTCACCGCTGTTATTATCCCAGTAGGAATCCACCAGTCTGCCGCAGATGTCCGCGATTTGCTGGGTGATTCGTTCATGTCGGATACCGTATTCTCTGGCAAGCATTTCCGACACAGGCTGAACCAGATCGGGGCCGAGTTGCCACACCTCCGGGTCACGCGAATTGCGGCGCACCCCGGTGTCCGATACATCGAAAACATAGTGCAGGCGCGGCACACTGCTGGACTGGTCTAACAGGGCGATGCCCTTGGAACCTCTGCGCACATAGCGGTTCATACGGTTATTCCAAATGTCGAAGCTGGCACAGGCGGTGGCATCGGGACGCTGGGCGTAGATCATGAGCTGGTCTGCATAGCTGTACTTGTACAGCCGGGATGCAGTGGTCAGGTAGTCCGTCCAATTTTCCCAATATCGGGTCAGTTCTTTTGCCGTTTGCTGGGCAAGGTTCAGGTATTCTTGTGTTTTATTTGGCATTGCGTTCCTCCTTCCGATTTCAAAATATAAAAAGAGCGGGCAGCTATTGGAGCTGTCCGCAAATGCGTCAAATGTGAGATTAAGAATTATGGAAGATAGTATGTATTGATTACTCTGCGCAGTGAACGTTCAAAGTCAGAATCTTTAACTTTTTGTGAAAAGGAATTATTTTCATCTCGATTAAAATTCGTTAGGACCCTCCAATGTTCTTTTTCTGGAGAATCGGGTCGCATTCCTGTGATTTTGAAAAGAGGAGTCAATTCATTGGATAGTTCTCTCTTTTCCAGCTTTTTGTCTAGGACATACATTCGAAATCGAGATCCAGCCAACTCTGAAGTCTTCCAAGCATCTCTAAAGTCAGAAAACATCAGTTGATCCAGTGAACTCGAATATACCACAATTGCCGTTATTTTGTTATAGACATCCGGCCGAAGAGGTTCCTTAAACGGGAGATTCAGCCCGATGTCCCGATGCGTTAATATTCCATTTAGTTCATTTGTAAGTAACGACCACGGCTCCAGAAAACTTGCAGATGGGAAATCACTATAAGACCAATTTATATATAAAATGTTATATTGATTTTCTTTTGGCGTATCGAATTTTGAAGCAGCACTATTAAGGAACGAAACCAATTTTGTAACACGGGGAAGTAGACATTTCATGTTATTCAAACCGCATAAATGCTGTACTTTTTTTCTTCCTTCATCTGATAATAAGATTGTTGGGAGTGCCACTCTCTGCTTTGGATTTTTTAGAATTGGAAATCTTGGTGTTTTCACTTCTACATTGACCTGAATCTTTTGTGAAACACCATTGATTGAGGGCAAAACATATTCAAACCGTGCCTCTGGGTTCGCTCCGTGTATACCAACTGGCGGTTCATAAATATATGTACTCCAATCTATCCGACAGTAAAAACACAAAATTTCAATTTCTGAAAGGGCTTGAAAAAAGGCATCCGCACTATAATTGTTTTTTCCTGCCGATAGCTGATTGACAACAAAATTACGAATCTCATCACTTCCAAATCGCTGTTCTAGCACTGCTAGTTTCGTAGAGAGATTGGCAATAAAGTTGTCCGAAAACTGTCGAAAATCTATTTTTCCATTCGGAGATAACGGAGTAAAAACATCCATGGTTGTGTTTGAAACAAACTGATATTCCCAGTCAAATTTGTTTAGACGATGTTCAAGCGCCATAATTAGGAAATGATTGTTTGAAAAATTATCAAACCACCCTCTTGTCCATGCTCTTTCCATAAATCCAAATGGATCAAAACTATCAAATGGGAATGGTCCATCACTTCTTTTCATATACAAACCTCCTACAACACTAAAAACATGAGATGTGATGCTTGATCTATGTTATGTATCCGTTTAGCAGTCTCCATGAAATCAAGCAAATCAGCGGCAAAAAGCGAGCGGCCATTTTCAGGTCACTCGCTTATGGAATCTAAGGTACTTTATTCGTATTTTGCAGCAAATTTTTCTGCCATCTCCAGCAGACGGTCAAACGTCTGCTTCTCCTCCGGCTGCTCAATCAGTTTTGCAAGCAGGGCGCGGAATACATCGGTGCTGTCCCGCCCCAGTGTTGCTGCGACATTGTCGATGCAGTTTTGCAGTTTTTTGACGGCATCATCGGACGGTTTGGATTTTGCAAGTAAGTCCGAAAGATAGCTGATGAACGGATAGGTAGAATCATCATTGAGGATTTCGTTGGTTTCTTTCTCGATCTCCTGGTTTTCTTCAGGAGAAATCTCGCCTTTTTCATTCAGAATCTCACGAGAAGATGTGCGACCTTTCAGAAAGGTAGCAAAAAGCAGGCGGTCAAGGGGAGAACGCTTGGTAGTATCCATTGGCTATCCTCACTTTCTGTTTTGAATCTTAATCGATAAAGTAACATTAGTATAACATGAATCCGATAGTGCTATCAAGACCACATCTTTTAGGGTTAATATTTTTTCGTACATATTGTCACAAACAGTAAACTATTATGAACGTATAAGACGCCATTTGTTATTTACAAACCCCTTATTGTCCTGCCCGATATTCTTTATAGCTGAAGATTCAATATGTGTCGTTTCATTTGCAGCATCACTTCCAGAATCATAGTTGCAATACCGTGTTACAAGTTTCTGAAGCTCTTTGTCTTTAGTGTAAAGGTATCTCTTATATGTGACCGCTGTGGCAAGAATCAGCAAATCCATAAAGGAATTTCTGTAGTTGGCTTTCACATTGTACTCGCCTTTGATTTCTTCATAGATACGGTACATCACATCCACAATTTCTTGAGTTATCGGAGCCACAGATAAATCATTATCTATTAAGAACTGCACTTTATTACGAAATGTTATATAATCTTTCCTGCTATACGTATTTCTTGCAAAAAACAGCAATCCATCAAGATCTTTTCGATTTATTAGTTGACTGATGGCCTCGTTTGAATAAATCACAATGTTATCGAATTCGCTGTTAAAATCGAGGACGATCTTATCAGCTCTATGTTTTCCTATTTCACATCCTTTTCTTCTGAAGCGATAGTGAGTAGGTAAAGGCGGATGGTTGATTGCCAATTTGACAGGGTACATTTTTGCGCGATTACAGTCTTTTTCCATAACGCTCAGAAACTCTAACGCAACAACAGATGAAATTTGACCGCCCGTTATATCACATTCCTGAATAACGTCCTCGATGTCTTTATCAAGTGAGTTCTTATTGTCGTTAAATTTGTAGAAAAGGATTTGCGTATCAAAGAAATCCATATATCATACTCCTTAATGGTCTGGCACAAAAAAGAAAAAGGATCCCTGATAGAGAAAGTAATTTGATTATAGCACACAATCTACAACCACAAAAGAGGATATGTACGCCGCCAGCAGGCGGCAAAAATCAGTTGAGCGGAAATTCGACCTCTGCGAAATCGGCATCCGACATGAGTTTCAGTTTTTCGATAACACCCTCGGACAATTCGCGCAGGGCAGTTTCATCCGGCAGAAGATAGCACTGCATCAAACGCAGTTCCTGCATCAAGCCTGACCTGGAGCCGGGATTGTAGAGCATCATCAGCATCAGCTCTTCACCATCAAAGTTCATGGACATCCCTCACTTTCCTACACCCGGCAGGGTTGCACTCCGGGACATCGCATTTTTCTTTTGCGCCAGCCAGTGAAGTCACCTTTTCCAATGTGGAAGGGCGGTGGTTTGCGCCCAGTTCTTCTGCTTCTGCGGCTCTGTCCATCACAAAATCATAGTCCTGCAACAACCGCCGACCTTTTTCCATGTGATGTGTTTCCAGAATTTGCTCACGGACTTCCTGAATGGTCAATTCCGGCGCATCGACCTGACCACCATCCATCACGGAAAAGTCGCTGTGATAGATAGTGTAATCCCAACCTTCATCGGTGGACTGGATAGCAATATAGCCTTTACCACCCAATTCCCATGCACCCTGCTCATCTTGCGTCTGGATTTCCGGGTAGAAGTCTGCGTGGTTCCTACCCATAATATCGGCAAACTGGCAGATGTGGAACACATTGCCCAGACCGCCCATATCAAAGTGGTAATCATCCAAATGTTCCAGCTTTGCCGTAAAACTGCGACCATCCGGGTAGTCAATTTGAATCACACCGCCATCGGGAATGCGATAGAGATCGTCATAGTGGCTGTTGATGAGTCGAATATCCTTTGGCATCGTTTCAGGCTCCCAGATACGCCGTTTGTGGATGCCGGATGCGGGAACACTTTCGAGGATTTTTACGCTTTCGAGCTGGATGACCTTGCGCTCATCATCCGAAAGTTCAAACAGATACCAGTTCCGGGCAGCAGCAATGGCGTTTTTGCCATCCGGCGGTAGATTCTTTTCGGAGATCTGCCCGCTTTCCAACTGTTCGCCTGTTACCTTATTATAAGTGGCAAAGCCGACGCCCGCGCCATTTTCCCGGAGGTGCAGATAGCGTTCATCGTTGATAAGATATACTGCTTCTTTCTTCTGTTCCATCAGCGACCATCCTCAAATTCCAGAGAGAACTTGCTGCGGCCATCGGCTTCGGTGGACAGCAGGACGGTGGCGTTGTACACCTTGCCCTTGGTACTCTTGCAGTCCTTCAGCCGGATGCGGCCATCTCGCAGCAGCTTGTCGGCCACATGAGCGTCCATCCGCTTGCCCAGACGCTTGAAGAAGGCGTTGTCTTTCCACAGAACAAAGCGGCAAGGATTGGATTCACAAAACCAGCCCTTTTCACGCTCCACAACGGAATTGCCACAGTTCGGGCAGACACCAATCACTTTATTTTTCATAAGCGCACTCGCTCCTTTCACGGTCTCGGTGGTGTTTACCAGCGAGGAGATCATATCGTTGATTTCAGTCATAAATGTTTCTGGCTCCATCTCGCCACGCTCCACGTGCAGCAGTTTTGTTTCCCAGTCAGCAGTCATGTCGGCAGACTGGATTTCTTCGGGCATTACGGTGATAAGGGCTTTACCTTTGTCGGTGGGCAGCAGCACCTTGGTTTTCTTGTCGCCCTTGCGCTCCAGAAAGCCTTTCTGTACCAGTTTTTCGATGGTAGCAGCACGAGTAGCTGGAGTGCCGATGCCCTGACGCTCTGCATCCTCTGGCATACTGTCCGCGCTAGCTGTTTCCATAGAGTGCAGCAGAGTATCCTCGGTGAAGTGTTTCGGAGGGAATGTCTGTCCCTCTTTCAGTTCAGCACCAGAAATGCCGCACTCGCTCTGCTCCTGCACATCCGGCAGAGCAGCAGGCTCTTTCTTTTTGTCCAGCAGATCGTCCAGCATTTTGCGCTCGATGCCTTTCCAGCCCTCGTCCAAAACTACCTTGCCTTTTGCCGAAAATTCTTTCCCGGCGCAAATGGTGGTCAGGGTGGTTTCCGCATAGCGGTGAGGTTCGCCAACAGCGCAGAGCAGACGCACCGTAATCAGCCGCAGGATGCTTAATTCTCCGGCGGGCAAAGCCGAAAAGTCTGCCTGTGCCACACTTGCCGTGGGCAGCAGTGCATGGTGGTCACTGACTTTGCTGTTGTTGATTGCTTGCTCTGCATGGACAGGCACGGCTTCATGCACATCAAAGGCTCCCGCAGCAGCCGACATCAGCCCCGGCAGTGATGCCGCCATATCCTCAGTCAGAAAACGGCTGTCCGTGCGCGGGTAAGTGATGAGCTTTTTCTCGTACAAGCTCTGTGCATAGTTCAAGGTCTGCTGTGCTGTAAAGCCCAGCAAGCGGTTGGCATCCCGCTGGAGCGTAGTGAGGTCATAGAGCGGCGGTGGATTTTCGGCCTTTTCCTTGCGCGTGATTTTCTGGATCGTGGACACCATCTCCTTTCTGCACTCCGCAAGCAGCTTTTCCGCGTCCGCTTTTTCAGAAATGCGGCGGCTTAATGCCACAAAACCGCTTGTCAGCTCCAGAGCCACCGTGTAGAACTTTTCCGGGACAAAAGCAGCAATGGCGGCTTCTCGTTCCACCGTCATGGCAAGTGTCGGGGTCATTACTCTGCCGACTGCCAAAGGCCGACCATACAGGCAGGAAAAAAGCCGGGAACAGTTGATGCCGACCATCCAATCGGCACGTTCCCGGCAGAGTGCAGCCTGATACAGTGCATCATATTCTGTTGACGGTTTCAGATTTGCAAAGCCCTCCCGGATGGCATTGTCCTCCATGCTGGACAGCCACAGCCGGGAAACAGGCTTTTTACACCCAGCCTGTTCGTAAACCAGCCGGAAAATCAGTTCGCCTTCACGCCCTGCGTCCGTTGCGCAGATAATGCTCTCCACATCGGCGCGGTGCATGAGCTTTTTCAGGATTCCGAACTGCTTTTTTGTGCTGGCAGACACAAGGTACTGCCACCTTTGCGGCAGGATAGGCAGATCGGCTACATTCCATTTGACGTACTTTTCATCGTAGGTGCTGGGCGGAGCCAGTTCTACCAGATGGCCGATACACCAACTCACGATATAGCCGCTGCCCTCAAGGTAGCCATCCTGCCGCCCCTGCACCCCCAAAACCTTGGCGTAAGACATGGCAACGGACGGCTTTTCGGTCACGATCAAAATTGCGATAAGCGTTCCCTCCAATCTATTTCGGATTATGGTATGTAGGCGGCAACCGCCGCCCTAAAATCAGATAGGAGTTACATCCTGTTCCTCGGAAATATCCTCATCTTCCGAATCATCCTCCGGGGGAATCTCAAAGTCACCCGTATCCTCGGTGTAGTCCACGTCCGGGTCAATAGCTTCTTTTTCTGCCTGTTTCTTGTTCTTCTGCTGGATGAAAAAATAGAAACCGCCGCCCGCTACCAGCGCGATCAGTGCCACGATACCGAGAAACGCCGCAGCATATTTTGTCACCTTGTTTTCTTTTGGAGCGTCTGCCGCTTTTTCCGCTTCCTCTGCGGCTTTCTTTGCTTCTTCCTCGGCTTTCAGCTTGTCCAGTTCAGCCTGCTTCGCCGCTTCTTTTTCAGCATTGTAGGCTTCTGCATCTTCTTCCTCCATCAGGGTCAAAAGGTCGCCTTCATCCACCAAATTCATGAAGTGAACGGTCTGCTGTCCTTTGGCATTGCGGTCGATTACCAGATAGAAGGTGGCACCCGACTTGCTCACCATCGTAATGAACTGCTGGCCGGAGCCGTCCGAATAATTGGTGTAGTAATCGTCCACCAGTGTCAGATTGCCTTCCGGGGTCAATGCGCCCGTTTCCTCACCCGTAATGGTGACAGCATCTTCTTCCTCCACGATTTCCGGCAAAACAGGTTCTTCTACCGGGGTGGTATCGCCCTCATAGGCGAAAGCAGGAGCGGCCATGCCGATGCACAGCACTGCCGATACCAGCAGTGCGCCGAATTTCTTAATCTTCATCATTGGTATCTTCCTCCTTTGCAAATACAGCACCGACCACGGCCAGCGCAGCCGGGTTCGGGGTGGCGTTGGCCGACTGCCGCAGCAGAGCAGCAAGCTGTTCCGGGCTGACCTTTGCACTACGCACCATTTCGTTTACCTCGGCGGCTTCGGCCTCCTGAATCCGTCGTTCCAGAATTTCGATGCGGTTATTCAGCTTGATGCGCCGCTCTTTCTCTTTTTCGAGCATCGCTCGCAGTTTTTCCAGTTTTTCGCTCATAATAGAACCCTCCAATCATTTTGAAAGCCGTCCGAATCCGGCAAGATACTGTTGCCAGTAGGACGAGTGGATGTCAGCATATTTGATGGGGTCTCCGGCACTGACCATCATGCCATTACCGAGATAGATTCCGCAATGGCTCATCCCCGGCGTATCATACGTTCCTTTGAAGAAAACCAAGTCACCGGGCTTTGCTTCGGCTTCGGAAATATGCTGGCTCTTCTGCCATAATCCGTTTGCGGTGGTGCGCCCAACATCATAACCAGCTTGATTGTAGACCCAGCAGACATAGCCGGAGCAGTCGAAGCCTGTTTCCGGGGTGGAGCCACCCCAAACATAGGGAGTGCCAACATATTTTTTGGCTTCCTCATAGATAGCGGCAAACTCCGTGTCAGTTAGAGCTTCCGCAGGAACCGTGTAGTCGATGCCGGGTGCGCCGGAGACATCCGAGCCACCGGGCGGCAGACCGCCGTTGAACAGGTAAGGCCGACCGCCCAGTGTGTCCTGAAAAATCTCGTACCGTTTCCACTGATTTTCGGTCAGCTCTTCCCGGATAACAACTTCCAGACCACGGTTTTCCAGTTTGGTGTGGAAAATCTTGTACTCATACGGCACCTGCGTAGGAACTGGGATGCCCGCAGGACTAATGACCCATACGGTCTTGTACCGAATCTGCACCTCGACCCACGTTGTCAGCTTGTACTGCTTTTTGAAAATCTCCTGCAACTTACCCTGCACTTCTGACCGGGTGTAATCGTCATACAGGGTAGTCAAGAAGGAAGTGAGCTGCCACGGGTCATGTTCGATGGGGTCAAGATGGTACTGGTACTCGTTGTAGCCCGGATGGTCTTGCGGAGTGCGCTTGATTTTTTTGTCCAGTTCCTTTTCTAGCTTCTTGTAATCCTGTTCTGCACCGCGAATGTCCCTGTCCTCGGCAGAATAAATCGTCTGCCCGGATACTTGGGTACTGCCCGAAAAGAGGATGCCGCAGGAGGAAAAACCAGACATCACCATCAGGATGAGCAAAACAAAAACGCCCACGATCACAAGAACGTGCGCGTTACTCTTTGCGGCGGTCATAAGGCTGTTTACTGCCGAACCGACCACAGATTTTCCCTTGTCCACTACTTGTTCTACACCAGACCGTGCGGCAGATGCACCGCCGGATACGGCTTTTTTGCTTCCAACGGTCTGTGCCGCTGTGCCACCAGACCGGGCTGCGGCATAGTAGCTCTGTCGAATGTCATGTTTCTGCCGCCATCGGGAGAGCCAATTGGAACCACCCTCACGGGTACCGATGCCGGAATCTCCTGCATTTTGTGATGCAGTTGGTTCCGCAGAAGATTTTGCGGTTTTGGAGTTTTTCTTGCCCTGCACCTTGGCTTTCTTTTTCAGTTTCCGGGCATAGCGGCTCTTGGAAATATCGCGGACATTTCCAGCGGCCTTTTCACCCTCGCTCAACGCCTGCACACCGACATTATCTTCCTCATACTGGTCGATTTCCCGATGCACCGCAGTCCGGGCAGCATTGGCAGCGTACATCTCGCGCTTTTGCGCTTTGCTCAAACGGCTCAGTTCGTCCGGGGTCAGTTCTGCCTTGCCAAATCGCAAATGCTGGTTTTTTTCTGCGGCCTTGTCCGCATCGAGTTTCAGCTTCTTCTTTTTGGGCGTGGACTGCTCGACCCTCGCTTTCTTCGGGGGAGAGCGTGTCTTTTTGGCTGACGTTTCCTCTTTGAAGTTCAGCTTCGGATTGCTCATTCCTTTTTGCCCTCCGAAACCTCACCCAGCTTCGTGGTCATGATGCGATACAGTTCCAAATCGGTGGGGAATCTATCCACGAACGGGAGAATAACATTGCCGAAGAAAAGCAGTCCTTCACCTTCACCGGAGTGCGTCACATAGGAAAGCTGATGGGGCGAGATGTTGAGCTGCTTTGCGAGGATTTGACGGTCGCCAGCGGCCTGATTCAGCATGATGATCATGTCGCTGTTCTCGAAAATATTCTCGACCTCACGCGAAGAAAGCAGGTCTTTGACGTTCTGCGTTAATCCAGTCGGCACTCCGCCCCATTTTCTGAACCGCTTCCAAATCTCCACAGAATAGGCCGCAGTCTGCTCCTCTTTTAAGAGGAGGTGCATCTCGTCCATATAATATCGGGTGGACTTTCCGCTACTACGATTGGCAGTGACACGTCCCCAGACCTGATCCTGCACGATGAGCATACCGAGCTTCTTCATCTGCTTGCCCAGTTCTTTAATGTCATAACAGACGATTCTGTTGTTGACGTTCACGTTGGTGCGGTGGTTGAACAGATTCAGACTGCCCTTGACGTAGATTTCCAGAGCGGTAGCAACATGATGAGCTTCTTTCTCGTCCTGCTGGAGCAGGGCGTTGTACAAGTCCTCCAGAATCGGCATATTCTCCGGGCAGGGGTCAGCAAAATATTTCCGATAAATCAGATGCACACAGCGGTCAATGACCGTCTTTTCCACCGGGAGCAGACCTTCCTTGCCGCCGACAACCAGTTCGCACAGAGAAAGAATAAAGTCCGCTTTCAGGGACAGCGGATTATCTTCTTCCGAATAGTTGGCGTTAATGTCCATCGGGTTGATGAACTGGGTGCTGTTGGGGCTGATTTTAATGACCTGTCCTTTCAGTCGGTTTACCAGTGGGGAATATTCGCCTTCGGGGTCGTTGATGATAATATCATCATCCGTCACCAGAAAGGCATTTGCGATTTCACGCTTTGCCGAGAAACTTTTGCCGGAGCCGGGAGTACCGAGGATAAGTCCATTCGGATTTTTCAGCTTCTTTCTGTCCACCATAATCAAATTGTTGGAGAGAGCATTCAAACCGTAGTACAGAGATTCTTTGCCGGACTGGTAAAGCTCCTGTGTGGTGAATGGAATGAAAATGGCCGTACTGCTGGTAGTAAGGCCGCGCTGAATCTCAATCTGATTATCGGCCAGCGGCAGAGAGGACATAAGCCCCTGTTCCTGCTGGTAATCCAAGCGGCACAGATTGCAGTTGTGCTTCTGTGCGATGGAACTGGCCTGAAAGACGTTGTTTTCCAGTTCCTGCTCAGTGCGGCCGGTGTTCAGCACCAGAAAAGTGACAAGGAACATCCGCTCGTTCTGACCCTGCAATTCTTTCAGCAGAGCCTTTGCATCCCGGCCATAGGTTGCCAAATCGGACGGAATGATGTCGATGTCGTACCCGGCACGGATTGCTTTCTTCTGTTCCTCGATCTTGCTGCGATCGAGTTCCGTAATGGTGCGCTTGACCGTTTTGATGGCGCGGTTCTGGTCTACCGACTGGATGTGCATGGTGACGATCTGGCTGGAATCCATATCCAAAAAATCTTTCAGAAGCTGGTCGCTGATGTCGGAGGCCGTGATGCTCAGAAAACTGGCGGCGCAGTAGATGCCGCCCATCTGGAAAGTGCGGCTGTTTTTGAAGGCGAAAGCAGTCGGTGCAATGGCATCTTTCACCGAAAGGCCGCTTTTCACGAGATCTTTCCAGTCAAAATGGAACTTGGATGCACCGTCCATGTTGAACATATCGTGCATGAGTTTCAGCCGCTCGGCACCGTTCAGGGGCTTTGCCTGCACCCCCAGCCGATGAAAATTGTTGAGCAAATCATTCTGAACATGGTCGAGCCGGGTCTTGACGGTTTTCATGCTTTCACCCTCCACGCCGAAGGTGATGAACTTGGTCTTGGTTAAACCGTTATTGCCCTTGGCAAGCTGCTGGCGCAGCATCTGCGAATACTCGGCACGAACATCATCGAAACCATCTTTCTGGAACGGAATACGGATGCTCTTTTCAAACTCGCTGCTATCCGTTGCCATGTTCACAAAGGACAATTCAAACTTGATGCTGGAATCGAAGAAGTTCAGAAAACTGCACCATTCCTCGAAAATCGCAGTCTTGTCCTCCTGCTGGGCAAGCTGGTAATTGATGTCTTGGTAGGCGATCGTCCGGGTGTAGTAGTTCGGCTTCACCCGGCAAGTGCCATCCTCAAACATCCGCTGCATGGGGATGGACTGCTGCGCTGTCCGGGGAACAGTGGGCTTCGGCGGCTTTTTCTTGCCGCCCTTACTGGTCTTTTTCCAAAACGGCATGGGCTGACCCTCCTTTCATAAGCAGTACATAGTAGTTGTTGGTCTTGTAAGGTCGAATCTTCGGGCGCAGGAACCGCGCCTGAATATAGTGCGACAGCAGCTTTTCCAGCGGCTGACCGTTTTTCTCGTACATACCGAGAAAAAACGCAGGCAGCATGACTGCCATCATGCCAAGGGTGGCAGCAGAGTTGCCGCCGGAATCCCGGAGCAAAAAGAAAAGCGGCACTCCAATCAGTGCCGCCGTACCGAAACAAAGCAACTGCCGCTTTGTCAGATTGAATGCAACCTTCGATTTCACTTTCGTAAGGTCACGCGGAACAGAAATATACGCAGCCAATAAAGCACCTCCTTTAATGCGCTCCGAGAACAGATTTTGTCACAGAGCTGGTTTTGAACAGGCTGAAACAGAGCAGAACGGTGTAGCCGACAATGCCCCAGATCGAATTGATGGCATCGCCGGAAATCGCCACATTCTGAATCAACACGGCATAGATGGCCACGCAGATGAGGATGAGAAAGCCCTGAAATCCCAGCGCAAACAAGCATTTCAGATAGTTCTGTCCCATGTGGCTCTGTTCATGGTTGCCCCATGTTGCCATGGGAATCGGCGCAAGGCTCACCATACAGTAGATCTCAATCATGCGTCCGTACACAATGACGAAAATCACGATTGAGAGGATTCTCATGGTGATGCCGATGAAGAAGCTCTGCAAAAAAAGCCCGAAGAGTGGACCGACATCCATTTGCATCAGACTGGCTTCCAGCATCGACAGGCCGATTTCATTGACGCGAGTATTGCCCGCAATAATGCCGCTGGAATCGGACACGACTTTCTGCGTCAGGTCAAAGACTGCCATCACAATATCGAACGTGTTGGAGATGAACCATACTGAAACAGCGGTCTTGAAAATCCAGCGCATAATAAGTGCTGGCTCAAACTGCGCCATGTTGTTATGCTGGGTTATCATTTCAATCAGTTCATAACAGGCGATAAATGTGAGGATAATGCCCGCAATCGGCAGAACCACGTTCCGGGAGAGCGATTCGATCATCGCAAAAACGCGTGGTTCAAAGGCCGATGGCCGTGTGCCGACCTGTTGCGCAATGTCACCGACCTGCTCATTTACGGCATCGAACAGCCCGGACAGGTTTGACATGATGCCAGCCGTCAGGATACCCTTTATCCAATCGGCTATGGCTTTGAGAACGGTTTCCATTCAGCAGTCACCGTCCTTTAGGTGAAGTGGTTGATAAGGGTCTTGAGAAGGTTCAGAACAAAAATAATGTGGGTCAGAAGCTGCATAATAGCACCGCCTTTCGTTGATGGGTGGATGGTCTTGCAGCAATTCACTTCCTATTATAATAGGGGCTGTTATCCACAGCGAGGATTGAAGCGATTGCGTATGTACAGGCGGAATAAATCCGCCCGCTGTTCTTAACCGAACAGGCCGCTCAGCAGAGGAATCAGGGTAATGCCGACCAGCGCGACACCGCCGCCAGCCATGAGCTGCTTCATACCCTGACTCTTGCTGCCGGGGTTATCGTTGCCATAACCTTCCAGCAGGTTGATGGCACCCCAAACGCCGAGGCCAGCACCCAGAGCGACAACCAGAGTCTGAAGAACTTCGATAGCAGAGTTAAAGAATTCCATAGTCGTTTCTCCTTTATAATTGAAAACTTGTAGACCGTCCGTACACACCTGAAGCCATAATAGTTGAGCCGCAAGCTGCGGTGGGAGTTGACTTGCTGGTGTACCTCTCTGGCCGGGTAAAAATAAAGCCGCCTACCGAATCAGGCAGACGGGAGCGAATCAGCGTCCACCACGATGAACTCATCACCGGGGTGGATTTCTGTTTTTCGGTTCAGATATTTTTCAATATCGAATCGGTTCTTTTCGTCAAAATCAGAAGTGAGCTTGTAGTTCGGGTGCTGAGTCAAATCGTACTTGTCCGAGAGAAAAGGCCGCACACCGCGCAACTGCAAAATGCACTTGCCGCCATCCAGCACAGCCAGCTCATCTCGACTTAATAATTCGTGACCCAATTTGGAGTAATTTGTGCCGTAAGATGGGGAGTTCCCACGCGTATCCGAAGTGTTGTACGCATCAATCGTTTCCTTGCCCAACATTTCAGACAGGTCTTTCAGTGTGCCGGGTTCTGAACCGCCGAGAAAAATCTGACTGTCCATATTGCCGATGATGGTGTCGGCATTATCCTTGTAGATAGCCTTTAACTGGCTTTTCGCCTGCAAAACAAGGCAAGCCGAAATCTCACGGCTGCGGATGGTTGCCACCAGCTTTTCCAGATTAGGAATCTGCCCGATATTAGCGCATTCATCAATCAGACAGCGTACATGAATGGGCAGCTTGCCGCCGTACACATCGTCTGCTTTGTCGCACAAGAGGTTAAAAAGCTGGGTGTAGACCATCGAAATCAGGAAATTAAAGGTGCTGTCCGTATCCGACATGATGAGGAACAGAGCTGTTTTCTTATCGCCCAGCGTATCCAGTTGCAGCTCATCATACATCGTTAAATCGCGCAATTCTTGAATGTCGAATGGGGCAAGCCTAGCACCGCAGGAAATGAGGATGGATTTTGCGGTCTTTCCGGCAGCTAATTTATAGAGCTTGTACTGCCGTCCTGCAAAGCTGTTCGGCTTCTTTTTGGCTAAATCCTCAAAGAGCAAATCAACTGGATTTTGGTATTCTTCATCGTCCTCCAGCACCTGCATGGTATTGAGCATTTCCAGCAGCGTAGCGAAATTCTGTTCCTCGACAGGGGCTTCATAATGCAGATAGGCGATAAGAGCGGTAAGCAAAAGACGTTCACTTTTCTCCCAAAATGGATCGCCGCCAGACCCCTCACCCTTGGTGTTGGTCATAAGCGTTGTCACCAGCTTCAAAATGTCTTTTTCGCTGTGAACGTAGCTGAACGGATTGTAGTGCATCGACTTTTTGAAGTTGATGGTGTTCAGGATTTTTACCTTATAACCGTTTTTCAGCATGGCTTGCCCACATTCAAGCACGATCGTACCTTTCGGGTCAGTGACCACATAGGAACTGTGACATTGCAGGAGGTTTGGTTTCAGCCAAAATCTCGTTTTGCCGGAGCCAGAGCCGCCGACCACCAGCACGTTTTTGTTTCTCGCGTTCTTGGGGTCAGGTGGGCGGTTGCTCATCATCAACCGCTCTGTTTTGGTTAAAATAATGTTGTCGGCAAACTTCGGAGCTTGAAAAGGTTCAATGTCCTTGGGTGTACCCCATCGGGCAGAGCCATATTCCATGCCGTGCCGATATTTCTTTGCATTTTTGCTTCGCAAATATACGGCAAGCCGTAACCCTGCGCCGCAGAAAAAGCCGATAAGCAAATCCAATGGGTGCAAACTGGGCAGCGGATTCGCAAAGGCTAAAGGCAGCGTTCCCACCATAGACATGATTTTATCGCCCAGTTCTTTGCCCTCGGCCAGCCGCCATGCTTCACCGAAATTTGTTGCCACCAGTCCCAGCAGGATATAGGGTAGATACAGAGCAAGCAGCTTCGTCAGCTTTTTTGTGGTCATAGTCCGCGCTCCTGTTCCTTGCGGCGCACCTTGCCGGGAAGTTCTGCTGCGGCTTGCACCAGCTCATGCAGCTTTTCCAGTACAGAGGGTCGCTTGGTTTTACTCAGAAGGGATGCGGAATATTCTTTAAAAGCCGCATTAAATGCCTCCACATCTGGGGCTTTGAAAAAGACCAGATACCGGGGCGGCATTTCAGAGTTATCCTTGCGAATAGCATAGTCAATGCCATATTTTTTTGCATACCGTTCAAACCCACGGATATTTGTTTTGTCGATTTCCACACTGGAAACACCACGATTCTGCCGCAGTAGCATTCGGACGCTCTGTTTGCCGCCAGCCATCTTCGCTTGCTGCTGTTGAATGGCAGCTTTTCCGGCATTAAGAATTGTCCGGGCGGTCAACTTTGTAGTAGACACCACGATGTTGAATGTTTTCTGCTCGACTTCTTCCTGCATTTTACCACCTCCCGTGCAGAAGTTTGGATTTAACGGTCATGTTCCGCTGGGGGCTTGTTCACGGCTTTATTCTCGGCGGACTTCACAGCGTCGTCCGGGATAGGAATCACCAACAGACGATTTCCTAACTTCAAAAAGGTTTCAGGCTGGTGAAAATGCTTCTCATACTTCTGTGCCAGTTCCGGGGAAAGCGATTCAAAATCCTCCGCACCCTCTCCGACAACCAGAAAAGTTCCGGCAACAACATCATACATTTGACCATGCTCATCACGCAAGGCACGATTCAAGGGCAGCCCCGTCAGCTTACCTTCATCGTTATACACGATAGCAACCGGATCATCGAAAGGATAGCTTGCCGCAATGGTGCCACCGACAGCATCCTGAAAATCTTTCAGTTCCGTGCCAATGGTGGCTTTCTGCGGATACATACCGGGCTGAACCAAAAGAATCTCCATTTTTCTGTTCTCGGAAAGCTCCTGCTCACCCACGGTTTTGAAATCGACACCGACAAAATCTGTGGAATCGAGAACATAGTCCTCATTGTTCCACGCTTCTGTAACGAGCCGCTCTGCTTCTGCCCGCGAATCGGCTTCAACAGAAACCGTGCGTTGGAGCGTTTCTGTAATTTCCACATCAAACTTCTTCATGCACACCTTAGTCGATGCAGATGCAGGTCAGCTTGTCGCGGTCGATCATCAGAGTGACACTGTTGCTTTCCAGATATTTCTGGATGGTGTACATATCGCTCATCGTCAGAGATGCAAAATTCCTCTCATCATCGAAGCGGTGGAAAATCACCGGGCCGACCAGATACCGCTTGCCCATCAGCTTAATGACCTGCTTGGGGTTGTAGCGGAAGCCCAGCGGTTCATCTTCGGAAATGGCGATGCCCTCATCTGCTTCATCGAAGCAGGGCAGGATATGCGGCGCATCGTCAGGCCGGATCACGGTCAAATCCAGAACGGGAGAAACTGCTGCAAAGTATGGCTCTGCATTGCCAAGTTCGTTCTGCATGACCATGTGCATGAAAGAGAAGAAGCCGGACACCGTATCGTCGATATGGTCGATTTTCTTGCTCATGGTGCCGATGGTCTTTGCGGTATTGAAATCAATCGTATTGTTCATGGGCGTTACCTCCTAATTTTTTTGCAAAATAAAAGACCCAATCGGGTCTTATCGGTTCATGCGCTGTCAACGCTCATTGCTACGCTGACGCTTTTTCTGCCACGCATCCAGAAGCTGTATTATTTTTTCTTCCATTTGCCGGGGCGTGTAACTGCGCGGAAAGTATTTTCGCAGGATGTCGTTTTTGATAGTTACTGTGTCCAGTTCGCCTTTCTTTTCTTCTCCCATAATGGCAACAACGGCATCAGAGGTGAATTGACCTTTCTGTGCCAGTTCTTTGATGCGCTTTGCCTGTGAAACGGAAGGTGCGTTTTGCGTATCGTCCATCGCCTTTATCATTTCCTGCTGTTGCTCAGGCGAGAGATAAGACAGCTCTACGGCAGGATTGAATGAAATCATTTTTTCGTCCACCATATTGAGCAGTTCAGGAATAAGGTTCGTAAGTCGGACATACCGCTGTACTTGTCTGCCGCTTTCATCGGTGGCTTTTCCTATCACGTCAGCAGCCTCCAACTTCCCGACAACTTGTCGGGAAGTTAAATCCGACCTAGCACCTTGATTTTTTAGAGCATCCAGCTTCATTTTGTACGCGAACGCTCTTTCGCTGGGTGAGATGTGTTCTCGCTGCAAGTTGGAATCAACCATCAGAATCGTGGCGGCATCATCGTCCATATCACGCACGATGACAGGCAGAGTTTCCAGTCCGGCCATCTTTGCGGCGAACTGGCGGCGGTGGCCGGAGATAATCTCGTAGCCGTCACCATCCGGGCGCGGCCTTGCGATAAGCGGAGCCAGCACACCAAACTGAGCAATGCTTTCCACTGTTCGGGTCATGGCTTCATCGTCCACAACTTTGAAAGGATGGTTGGTGAACGGATGCAGCTCATCAATGGGGATTTGCTGTACCTGCTCTCTTTTTTCTTCTTGCCGTTGCTCCTCGGTGGAAAATAGCAGCTCATCTAATCCTTTCAGAGCTAAGTTTCCGTTGTTTTTCGGCATTTGCCAACACCTCCCTCGTTAAAGATTGGTAGGCTGCGGCCACCTTGCCTTTCGGGTCATGCTGGTAAATGCTTTCTCCCGTTGTGCTGATTTCAGCAGCACGAACAGAATGGGGAATCGTCTGCTCGAACACATGGATCTTCCGACCGTAGCCTTGTCGGATTAAATTGACAATCTGCTTGCCATAGGTGGTGCGGCTGTCCGTCATGGTCAGCAAAATGCCCTCGATTTTCAGTTTTGGATTTATCTGCCGCCGAACTTTGCCAATCGTCTGCAAAAGCTGTTCCAGACCTTTTGCTGAAAGGTACTGTGCTTGCATCGGAATCAGTGTCGTGTCTGCCGCTGCCAGTGCGTTGATGGTAAGCATCCCCAATGAGGGAGTGCAATCCAGCAGAATATAATCGTACTCGCGTTTAGCACTGTCCAACACCTGCTTGAGCATCTTTTCCCGGTTCATACTGTTCACAAGGGCGACTTCCATTCCTGCCAATTCAATGTTGGCCGGGATAAGGTCAACGCCCTCTGCATGGTGCAGGATACCATCACCGGGCTGGATGGGCTGGTCGTTCATGGCTTTCTGCATAAGGGTGGACAATGTGGTGGACAGCTCATCCGGCTGCTGCCAGCCCATACTGATGGTAAGTGAACCCTGCGGGTCAACATCCACCAGCAGAACCTTTTTGCCCTCCATTGCCAGACCGATACCAAGATTTTCACAGGTAGTGGTCTTGGCCGTGCCGCCTTTTTGGTTTACGATGGCGATTGTGGTAGCTTTCTTTGCGATAACATCACCCCGCTTTCGGAGAGCCACGCGCAAAGTCGTGGTTCGTCTTGTTCTGATAATAAAGGTTCATGGTCGTGGGCGCATTGAACAATGCTGCCAACAGGTACTGCTTCATGTTCCGCACAGGGGAAGTGTTCTCTGTCAGACAGCCCAGCACAAAACGGATGTGGTCTGCGGTCAACTTTTTTAAGCGACTGCGCACTACCTCGGCAGGCTTGTCGTCCCCGGCAATCCTCAACATCTTGCGTTTGGTGGAGCAGGTGTCCACAAGCAAGTCTACGATCTGATAGATGACGTCCTCATCGTCCGGGCAGAGCCGGAGCAGCAGTTCGACCTCCAACACCTGATAAAAATAATCTTCAAGCTGTTCCCGCTGGGTAAGTCTGTCCGCTCCATCCGGGAGGAAAGGATTGTTCCTCTCAGTATTATTCTTATCAGTCTTATTAGATTGCGATTTTGGCTGCACCTGAACTGCATTTTCAGCAGCACAAGAATTGCTATTTGCGCAATTCCGTACTTGCGCTTTTGGCAGTCCAGATGAAAAGTTCTTGACGTAGATCAAGCTAGGTCTGCCAAGTCCTCGCCGTTTGCGTTCGATAAGGTCGGCCTGTTCCAGTTCCCGGAATAACTTGACCGCCTTGTGTTCGGCGCAGCAGAGGGATTCCTGTACCTCTCGGACGGTGTAGATGATATACACGCGCCCTTGCTCATCCAGCCAGTTGTTCTTTACAGACAGGCTCATGCGGTCAAGCAGGATGCCGTACAGCGTCCGGGCATCCGTAGAGAGCTGCCGGAAACGGCTGTCCTGAAAGAGTGCTTTCGGTATGCGGAAGTAGGAAAACAGTTCACCCGACTGCCCATAGAAGTAGTCGAGCGTCATTTGGTGTAGCCTCGAATTTTCAACTGTAAGTGTGTGTTCATGTGCAAAACCTCCTTGTCTGATTTTTGCAAAAGAAAAAGCGCACCTTCAATTTTGCGGAAACTGAAAGTGCGCTATGTAAAGCTGATTCAATTATTCACGAAAGGATTCCAGATATTCGTCCAGCACTTCTACGTTCACCAGTGCAATGCGTTTCAGCCGGACAATGGCGTGGGCATCCTGTGCGACTTGTCGGAAGGAGTTTTTGCCCATTGAGTAGAGGACTGCCCCTTCCTCATAGCGAACGTATTTCTTTTTCTTTCCAGCCAGCAGTTTTTCCAGTTCAGGAACTTCAACCGAGTTTCGCTTATGTGCCATGGTATTCTTCTCCTTTGTCAAGGTTATGTGGTATACTTGCATATCAGGATATAGAAAAAGGACACTCCACTTTCGGCTTTTGCCGATGGTGAAATGTCCTCTTGACTGTTTTCTCGTTTACAGTTTTCTGCTGGATGTGGAACAGGCGAAAATCCGTCACGCTCCGTTTGAGACTTTTGCCTTCTCCGACAAGCCCCTAAGAAATCCGTTTGAACATTCAGATTTTTAGTACATTCAGGGTCGGATTTTCAGTTCATGCGGACTGTCGGGGACACAAGGATTACCACGTAGCTTAGTTGGATTCCGGGCGCATCGTCGGGAGAATGCAAACAACGACTCTATCTTTATCCATTATGCTCCATTAACATCCTTGATAGATGCAGAAGAAACAAAGGAAAAGCCACCCCTTTATAGCAAGTTTCTCTCCATGATGAATGATTCTTATGCTACAGAACTAAGACTTTCCAAAAAATCAAGTGCTTCAAATACAGTCGAAAAAGTTACGCAATATTTGCAGAGCCATTGATTTCGTTCATCTGTATCTTCAATACAAGGAATCTCCGAAATGTTTTGCAACCGCTTTTTTGCATACTTTACTGCTGTTGGATAGTTGGGAGCGATTTGCCAAATGGAATCTTTATCGCCTTTCTTGTAAATTGAAATAAATTTTTTAACATCTTTTACAAGGTTATTTTTGTCAGCCTCAGTTTGAGTAGGAGGAGCGCAATCTTTGAAATGTAGCATAAACCAATACTCAATGCAGCCGGAGGTCATCAGAAGTCGAACACGAATATTGGGCTTTTTTCGAAGCTTTCGGAGATAGTTAATAATTTTTAGTCGGTCAGCCCATACTTCGTCACTACTATCTTTTAATTCAGCATCAAAAAAGAACCAGATTTCATCCGTTGCTTCAGCAGTATCTCTATACTTTTTATCTTTTTCGAATCTACTTTTCGTGTCCTCGAACAAATTTGTAGAAGCTCTCTTTGCACATCGCTTAATTACAGCCACATCAGAGAACTGATCCTTCAAATAATCAATATACTGTTGCTCACTTTCACCTTCATAAAATACATAAATTAAGGGCTTGACACGTTTTATCTGACGAGGCATTATTCTATCTCCTCAATTTCAACGTTTGGTATTGCACCATACTTGCCAAGAATATAGTTCTTTTGAATGTTTTCTTCTGTTCGTGTTCCGAGTTCACTCACACTGTAAAGTTCAGAAACACCATCTGCGTTATGCTTATCCACAAAATAGAATTGGTCTTTTCTTAACAAATCCATGCCCATAAGTTCTGTATTGTGGGTTGTAAAAATAAGCTGTGCACCGTGTGGGTTTGCATTCTTGTTCTGGAACTTTGCAACGATATATGCCACCAAAATAGGATGTAACTCACGATTGATTTCATCAATTAGTAGAAGTCCACCCGTTCGCAAGGTTGATTCAATTGCTGGAGCGATTGACATCAATCTACGCGTTCCGTCTGATTCGTCATCCAAATCCAATTTGTAAAGACCTCTCGATCCGTCCTTGTTTTTTCCTTTGTGAGTTGTTTTAGCGTCAACTTGTCCTACTCGCATTTGCTGCATTTGGATATTCGGACTGGATGCCAACGCTTGTGCAAATTGTGATAATGCATTTTTTAGTTCATCTGGCATATTTTCAGGAAAGGCAGAATTATTGTCAATTTCCCGATTATTAACGTCAAATTGTACATCCTCAATGCCAAGATCAGCAGCTTTTGCGTAGTTTGAAATTGCTTTTAACATAAGAGGATCTTCCGAATAGGTAATCAATTGATCAGGAATATCTGTATAGTCTCTTGAGAATCGCACATCTTCTCTAAACCATTGCATCGCCTTAACGCAAGCAGAATCATTCATTGTGCATGCGACAGAAAAAAACAGTTGGTTCTCTGATACCATCTTACCAATTAGTTTTCGAAGTGCTTTATCCTCTGTAAAGCTGAAATTTTGCTCTGCTCTAGTAAAAACAGTTGCCTTTTGTCCTTTTGGTGCGTGGAATAGGTATTCTTTTAGAATCTTCTGCCGTGTCGCAGAAAATCCATACCAGTATTTTACATTGTTTTTTGTATAAATGAATTCAAACTCTGTCGGTTGCTCTGCAGAGTAATCATTCAACGCAAAAGAATGAATTGGAATCTCAGATTTTTCATGCTGTGTCCGCTGGGCATTTTTTATAAACTGAACTGCTAGCCAAAAAGCACGAATAACATTACTCTTGCCTCCGCCATTTTTTCCATAAATTGCCGCTGCCGGTAGGATTTTTTGACTTTTGTAATGAATCAAGCAATCTTTTTTACTACCCAAGCCTATTGCTTCCATAGACAATATAGCTTCGTCACGAAAGGAACGATAATTTTTAAATCGAAATTCTATCAGCATATTGCAACCCTCCAATGCTAGAGTATCACACTTTTGACAGAAATTCAATCGAAATAATCACTTTTTCGAAAATAATCAATCAAATTTAGAGAAAAGCGCACCTTCAATTTTGCGGAAACTGAAAGTGCGCTATGTAAAGCTGATTCAATTATTCACGAAAGGATTCCAGATATTCGTCCAGCACTTCTACGTTCACCAGTGCAATGCGTTTCAGCCGGACAATGGCGTGGGAATCCTGCGCAATTTGCCGGAAGGAGTTTTTGCCCATCGAGTAGAGAACAGCTCCTTCCTCGTAGCGAACGTATTTCTTTTTCTTTCCAGCCAGCAGTTTTTCCAGTTCAGGAACTTCAACCGAGTTTCGCTTATGTGCCATGGTATTCTTCTCCTTTATCAAGGTTATATGGTATACGTGCATATCAGGATATAGAAAAAGGACACTCCACTTTCAGCTTTCGCTGATGGTGAAATGTCCTCTTGACTGTTTTCTCGTTTACAGTTTTCTGCTGGATGTGGAACAGGCGAAAATCCGTCACGCTCCGTTTGGGATTTTTGCCTTCTCCGACAAGCCCCTAAGAAATCCGTCTGAACATTCAGATTTTTGGTACATTCAGGGTCGGATTTTTAGTTCGTGCGGATAGTCGGAGACGCAAGGATTACCACGTAGCTTAGTTAGATTCCGGGCGCATCGTGGGGAAAAGCAGCACGTCACGGATAGATGCACTATCAGTAAGCAACATCACCAGACGATCCACGCCGAAGCCCAGACCGCCCGTGGGGGGCAGACCGTACTCCAGTGCGTTGATGTAATCGTAATCCACCTGTGCCTTGCACTCGGGCTCCAGTGCCTTGCGCTCGGCCACCTGACGCTCGAAGCGGCCCTTCTGGTCGATGGGGTCGTTCAGCTCGCTGAAGGCGTTGCCGTACTCGGTGCAGTCGATGAAATACTCGAAGCGCTCGGTGAAAGCGGGATCATCCGGCTTGCGCTTAGCCAGCGGGCTGATCTCCACAGGATAATCGTAGATGAAGGTGGGCTGGATCAGTTTGTCCTCCACAAAGGCATCGAAGAACTCGGCCAGAATGGCACCCTTGGTGGGCACCTCGGGCAGCTCCACGTTGTGTGCCTTGGCGGCGGCGATGGCGTCTGCATCGGTCTGCCAGTCGTTGAAGTCCACACCGGAATACTTCTTCACGGCTTCCACCATGGTCAGGCGCTCCCAGTGGCTCATGTCGATCTGCTTGCCCTGATACGGAATGACCAGACTGCCGCAGATCTTGAGGGCAAGGCGCTTGTACAACTCCTCTACCAGATCCATCATGCCGTGGAAATCGGTAAAGGCCTGATACAGCTCAATGGTGGTGAACTCCGGGTTGTGCTTGGGGTCCATGCCCTCGTTGCGGAAGATGCGGCCCACCTCGTACACGCGGTCCATGCCGCCCACGATCAGGCGCTTGAGGTACAGCTCGGTCTCGATGCGCAGCACCATGTCCATGTTCAGGGTATTGTGATGGGTGTAGAAGGGGCGTGCAGAAGCGCCGATCTCGAACGGGGTCAGGATGGGGGTATCCACCTCCAGGAAGCCCTTCTCGTCCAGATAAGCGCGGATCTCCTTCAGGATGCGGCTGCGCTTGATGAAGGTGTCCTTCACCTCCGGGTTTGCGATCAGGTCCACATAGCGCTGGCGATAACGCATCTCGGTATCGGTCAGGCCGTGGAACTTCTCGGGCAGGGGGCGCAGGCTCTTTGCCAGCAGGGTCAGCTCGGTGGCGCGCACGCTCAGCTCGCCGGTCTTGGTGCGGAACACCTCGCCCTTCACGCCGATGATGTCGCCCACGTCCAGCTTCTTAAAGGCGGCGTAGGCCTCGTCGCCCAGCTCGTCGCGGCGGACATAAAGCTGGATATCGCCCTTGTCGTCGCGCAGGTGGGCAAAGCTTGCCTTGCCCATGACGCGCTTGGACATCATACGACCTGCCAGTGCCACCAGCTTTCCGCTGTCGGTCTCGTTGGGCAGTTCCTTAAATTCTTCCTTCAGGTCGGCAGAATACGCGTCCTGCGGGAACTTGGTCAGGGTAAAGGGGTCGTTGCCGGCGGCCTGCAGGTCGGCCAGCTTCTGGCGGCGCACCTGTACCTGCTCGCTCTCGGACAGACCCGAAGCGGGGTTTCTCTTTTGCTCTTCCATGGTTACTCCTACTTAGTTTGCAGAATGGGTGATAGCCAGCACAGTGTACTCCACGGTCTGGCCGGTGGGCAGCAGCACTTCGACCTTTTCGCCCACAGCCTTGCCCATCAGGGCGTGGCCCACGGGGCTCTCATCGCTGATCTTGCCGTTGAAGGCATCAGCTTCGGTGCGGCCCACGATATCGTATTCCTCGGCTTCGTCCTCGCCGGTCTCACGGATGGTGACGTGGGTACCCACGGAGACGTTATCCACGCTCAGCTCGCTCTCGTCGATCAGAACCGCGTTCTTGATGGTCTGCTCCAGCTCGGCGATGCGGTTCTCCACCAGACCCTGCGTATTCTTGGCCTCGTCGTACTCGCTGTTCTCAGACAGGTCGCCGTGGCTGCGTGCTTCCTTGATCTCTTCAGCCAGTTCCTTGCGGCGGACGGTTTTGAGGTATTCCAGCTCCTCCTGCATTGCCTTCAGACCGGCAGCGGACATCTTGATCTCTTGTGCCATTTGAGAATCTCTCCTTGTTATTAGCTGTATTTCTTTCGCGCAGCCACAAAGCCGCACAGGAATGCCATTTTGACTACACTATTATAATAGCAAGCCGGTGCCTTGTCAACAAAAAAGGCGGCAGTATGGAGGAAAAAGCAGCGCTTGCCGCGTGCCTTTTCCATGCAGTCCCGGAAATCGAGCTTTCTCCCCTGCTTGCATGAAAATGCGATCCCGGAAAGTCCGCAGACCTTCCGGGATCGCTCTGACATCTTTTTACTCAGACCAGCTTGGGCACTTCTGCGGTCAGCAGCTCGGCCAGACGGGCGTGACCCTTGCAAGTCAGGTGCATAAAGTCCACCTCGTTAAACTCGCATTCGGCGGCGTCCATAAAGTGCACGCCCTGCCGCTCGGCTACGATGCGCAGCTGCTCGGCGACGCCGCGGGATTTTTCCATGCAGCCTGCGCCCATGACGGCATCGTGGAAGCCGTCCTTGATGCAGGGCGGCGCCACCACCAGAATGTTAGGTGCCTTGCCGCCCCAGCAGTCCACACTCTTGACCTTGAGCAGCAGCCGCTCCATGCCCGCGCCGATGCAGGCAGCATTGGCTCCAAAGCGCTCTTTGACGTCGTTCGTGCCCAGCATGATGATGAGCAGGTCGATGACCTCGTGGCTCTTGAGCAGGGCGTAGGCCACGCTCAGCGCATCCATGGACTCATGCAGCGGGTCCACGAACACGGTAGTGCGGCCGGAAAGCCCCTCCTCGGTGACCAGATACTCCTCGCCCAGCGCCTTTTGCAGGCGGCAGGTCCAGCGCTCGTCCTCGTTGAAGCGGATGCCGTGGTCGGCGCAGTCGTTGGGGTCGGCGCAATAGCCGTGGGTGTTGGAATCACCCAGACAGAGAATATGCTTTTTCATAACCGAATTACTTCTTTTCCATCATCTGCCGGAAGTAGTATACAGCGCCTACCATCCCGGCATCGTTGTGCAGCTGCGCGGCGCGGATCTCCAGCCCCTCGGCAAAAGCGGGCATGACGGATGCTTTCACCTTTTCAGCGATAGGCTCGATGAGCAGTTTCTGCTGAGCAGACACGCCGCCGCCGATCAGGATCAGCTGCGGGTTGAAGATATGCACCATGCCTGCAAGCCCCTGTGCGATCTCGTCCGTCCATGCGTCCAGCAGCGCCAGCACGGTCGCATTGCCCGCTTCTGCGGCGGCAAAGATGGCGCGGCCGTCCTTCCATACCGGGTCCTTCTCCTGCGCGGCGCGCACAAGGGCGGTGGTGGCAGCGTAGCGTTCCCAGCAGCCCTTTGCGCCGCAGGTGCAGTCTACACCGTCCAGCGCATGGGTGCGGTAGTGGCCCAGCTCGCCGCCCAGACCCCGCGCGCCTTCCAGCAGACGGCCGCCGGTCAGGATGCCGCCGCCCACGCCGGTGCCCAGCGTCACGCCGATGACGTCCGTATAACCCTGTGCACCGCCGACCCACACCTCGCCCAGCGTCATGCAGTTGGCGTCGTTGGCCACCGTGACGGGCAAGCCAAAGGTCTTTTCCAGCTCCTCCTTGATGGGTGCGCCGATGTAGTTGGGCAGGTTGCCGCAGGTGCCCGCCACGATGCCCTTGCGGCTGTCGATCTGCCCGGTGGCAGAAACGCCGATGCCCGCAAGGCTTTCCGCCGGGACGTTCTGCGCGGCAAGGAAGGCTTGTGCAGCCTTGAGCACCGTGGTCAGGATGGGGGTGCGGTAGCCGTCAAAGCTTACGCTCTCCTCGGCTTTCGCCAGCACCGCGCCGGCTTCGTCCACAATGCCCAGCTTGACGGCAGTGCCGCCGATGTCGATACCAAGATAGTGTTTCATAGCAGGCACTCCCCTGTGTTATTTTTTAGCGGCGTTGATGGCACCGGTAAAGCGTGCGGTGATCTCTGCCGGGCGGGTAATGGCACCGCCCACCACCAGTGCAAAGGCACCGGCTTCCAGCGCCTTGACCGCCTGCTCCGGGTAGTGGATATGACCCTCGGCAATGATCTTTGCCGGGCACTCTGCGGACAGCTTGCGGATGAAGTCAAAATCGATATCATCAATGCCGGTGGTCTCTGGGGTGTAGCCGCGCATGGTGGTGCCCACAAAGTCGGCGCCTGCCTCGGCGCAGAGCATGGCGTTTTCAAAGTTATCGCAATCGGCCATCACCAGCTGCTCGGGGTACTTTGCCTTGATGGCGCGGATGAACTGCGCGGAGGTAGAGCCGTCCGGGCGCAGCGCACCGGTGCCCTGCACGGCAAGGATATCCACACCGCAGGCCACCAGCTCGTCCACTTCCTTCATGGTGACGGTGATGTACATGGGCGTGCCGGGGTAGTCCTTTTTGATGATGCCGATGATTGGCAGGTCCACCACCTGTTTGATCTGGGTAATGTCCCGCACGGTGTTGGCGCGGATGCCCACAGCGCCGCTCATGGCGGCAGCCTTGGCCATCAGGGGCATGACGCCGCCCTCCTTGGTGTACAGCGGCTCGTGCTCCAGTGCCTGACAGGACACGATCAGCCCGCCCTTGATCTGTGCAAACAGTTTTTCCTTATCCATGGTCTTACTCCTCCATTCTGATCTTGACAACAGCCTTGCGCACGCTGACACAGCCGTGCTGTACAAGGCCGGGTTTATGCAGCTCCTCCGGGAAGAACAGTACAAAGCGTCCTTCGCCCAGTGCACCGGTCACTACGCTGGCACTGTCCTGAAAGCCGCAGTCCCCGGTAAATTCCCCGATCTCCGCGCCGGGCAGATTGGTGTAGCCCCAGCCCTCGCTGCCGGTAAAGTCTACCTGTAAATCAGCATAAAGCTTGTGGTACTCCGGGTGGTAGCCCGCGTCCGGGTGCAATGTGGCGTCCATCAGGTTGATGAACACCTTATCCCCGTCCACCTCGGTGCGCCCCAGCGGCAGGGCGGCAAGGTCGTGGGTAAGCAGATAGTCAATGGCGGTATCCAGATTGGGGTGCAGTCCCCTGTACCGGCCCAGATGCTGCAAAGTATCGCAGATCATTCGCGTTTCCTCCAATAAAAGAAGCGCCCGCCTCCCCTCTGAAAAAGAGACGGAGAGGGGCGCTTTTATCCTGTTACAGCTTTGCGATGGCAGCTTCGATCATGGCCTGTGCTTCGGCCACAATGGCTTCATCCTCGGGGATCAGGCCGGGCATCGGGGCGCGCACGCTGCCCAGTTCCAGCCCGTACATCCGGCGCAGGATCTCCTTTTGCACGGCGTACAGATTGCCGTGGGCAGAGCACATCTTGTAGATGATGCGGTTAGCCTCATACTGGATGGCACGGGCCTTTGCGATCTCGCCCTTTTCCAGATGGGCGTTCATGGCCAGATACAGCTCCGGCATCACGGCATAGGTGCCGCCGATGCCTCCGTCTGCGCCAATGACGCGGCCGGAAACAAACTGCTCGTCCGGGCCGTTGAACACCACAAAGCCCTCCTCGCCGCGGGCGGCGATACCTGCATCCTTGAACATCTGGATGTCCTGCGTGGGCATGGAGCTGTTCTTCACGGCCACCACGTTGGGGTTCTTCAGCATCTCGTTCAGCAGGCTCATGGTCAGCGCCGTGCCTGCCAGCTGCGGAATGTTGTAGATGACGAACTCGGTGTTCGGGGCGGCAGCGGACATATCGTTCCAGTACTTGGCAATGGCGTACTCCGGCAGGTGGAAATAGATGGGCGGGATGGAGGCAATGGCGTCCACGCCCACGCTCTCGGCGTGGCGGGCCAGCTCCATGCTGTCGGCGGTGTTGTTGCAGCCAACGTGGGCGATCACGGTCAGCTTGCCCTTGGCTTCGCTCATTACAGCTTCCAGAACGGCCTTGCGCTCATCGACATGCTGGTAGATGCACTCGCCGGAGGAGCCGCCCACATACACGCCCTTGACGCCCTTGGCGATCAGGTGGCGGGTCAGCGCCTTGACCCCCTCCACCGAGATGTTGCCATCCGCGTCATAGCAGGCGTAAAAGGCAGGGATGACACCCTGATATTTTTTGATATCTTTCATGTTTCAAGCCCTTCTTTAATTATAATTGTAAGTTGTATCAAGCTCGTACGCTTTCCAGTTCGGGCAGCGGCATCAGCGCCCTCTTGCGGTACCCTGCATCCGCTTCGACCCTTGGACAGGTCTCGCGTCTTGCAGACCGCTGCGCCAAAAATTGCTCCCTGTTTCGGCCGCAGGCCGCGGTCGCAATTTTATCCTTTGACCGCGCCCATTGCGATGCCCTTGGTGAAGTACTTCTGGAAGATGAGGAAGATGATGATGATCGGCACAGCAGCCAGTGCAGCGCCTGCCATGATCAGGCCGAAGTCGGTGCTGTTCTCTGCCTGCAGCTTTGCAATGCCCAGCGAGATGGTCAGGTTGCTGGTGCTGGACAACATGATCAACTGCATGAAGTAATCGTTCCAGCTGTTGATGAAGGTAAAGATGGCCAGCGCGCCGATACCGGGCTTGACCATGGGCAGCACGATCTTGACAAAGGTTCGCGCCTCGCTGGCACCGTCGATACGGGCAGCCTCCAACATTTCGGTGGGGATGCCCTCACTGAACTGCTTCATCAGGAACACGCCGAACGGCCAGCCCACGATGGGGAAGATGACCGCCCAGATGGTATTGTACAGGTTCAGTGCGCTCATCTCGCGCAGCAGGGGGATCAGGATGACCTGCTTGGGCAGCGCCATGGCACACACGATGAGGGTGAACAGCAGCTTGCGGCCTACAAAGCGCTTTTTGGCCAGCGCGTAACCGGCCATGGCGGCAGTCAGGCAGGTAAGGATCATGGACACGACTGCCATGAACACGGTGTTGATCATCCAGCGGATGGCGGCGGGAGTCATGGGGCCTACCGAGAAGTAGACAGGCTCGCCGTCGGCGCTGAACTTGGAGCCGAAGGGCACAGCCAGCTGCCACAGCGGGGCACGTTTCCCGGCAAACAATTTCTGGTAGTTGGTCAGCACCCACTGGCTGGGCCACCACTCGGGGGTAGTGGCGTTGATGGCAGCACCGGTCTTGAAGGAGCCGGTGATGATCCAGTACAGCGGGAAGGCGAACAGCACCGCCATAATGCTGATGAGGATGATCGCCAGAATGGCGTAGGCGCTCATCTTTTTCAGTTTACTGGGATGGCGCTTCAACGGTTTTTGCTTTTTTGCAGCAGTTGCACTCATTGTTCCGCACCTCCTTAATTATCCTTGTTGCCCAGCTTGAACTGGACAGCAGACAGAATGGCGATGATCACCGCCAGCACCACGCCCATGGCGTTGCCGTAGCCGTACTTGTACTGCTTGAAGGCGGTGTAGTAGATGTAGTACATAATGGTATCGGTCTTGTGGTTGGGGCCGCCGGAGGTCAGCAGCTGGATCAGTGCAAAGCACTGGAAGGAGTTGATGGTGGTGATGACCAGAATGTACAGGGTGGTGGGCATAATGGCCGGCCACTTGATCTTCCAGAAGCACTGGAAGTCGGTCGCGCCGTCCACCTCGGCAGCCTCCACGATGGACTGATCCACGTTGCCCAGTGCCGAAACGTACAGCACGATGGGCTGACCCACAGAGGTGGTAAGCAAAATCAGGATGATACAGCCCAGTGCGAACCGCTCGTCACCCAGCCAGTTGATGTTTTTGTCCAGAATACCAAGGCTCTTGCCCAGATAGTTGAAGATGCCGTAGTAGTTGTTGTACATCCACTTCCACACCACGGTAACGGCGACCGAGCCGGTGACCACGGGCAGGTAGAACACGCAGCGGAAAAGGCTTGTCGCCCACTCCGGCAGGTCTACGATGGCGGAGGACACCCACAGTGAGAAGATGCAGGTGATGGGCACCGACACGATGACGATGACGAAGGTGTTCTTTAATGCACCAAGGAAGATAGGGTCGGCAAACAGGGTCTTGTAGTTTGCCAGACCTACAAAGATATCCGCGCGGTTCATGGTGGAGTCAAAGAAACTGGTCACCACGCAGAGGATCATGGGATAGATGACGAAGCCCAGAAAGAAGATCAGACTGGGCAGCAGGAAGCAGTAGGAGGCGAAGGTTTCGCGCCGTACCAGCGCACTGCTGCGTTTGGGCTCTTTCATTGCCGTCTTTGCAGCCAAGAGGATCACCAGACCTTTCGTTTGAGAGTGTTTTTTCCGTAAAGGGCCCCTCCCTCACCCGGAGGAAGGGGTCTTGCGGTTCAGCTATGATGCAGTTCAGAGAAACTAGCGCTTATGCCTCGGCAGCAGCGGCTGCGTTTGCGTTGTCCACGAAGGTCTTGACGGCAGTCTCGACGGCCTCGCCGGAGCCCACGCGCTGCAGCATGTTCCACCACTCGGTGCGGGCAGTGGTCCAGCCCGGGGTGATCTGGTAGTAGTCGCCCAGATAGCCCATGAACTTGCTGTACTCGCTCATGACCTCGTTGCCGGCGTAGATGTCGCCCACGCTGGTGCGGACGGGGAAGTAGGTGGAAGCCAGCACGCTGTCCTTGACCTGAGAGGGGTCGGCAGCGATGAACTCGATAAAGGTCTTTGCAGCCTTGATCTTGGCCTCGTCGCCGTTATCAAAGATGCCGAAGCCCCAGATGCCGCCGCACAGCTTCGGGTCGCCGCTTTCGGTGGGGAATGCCATGGGGAAGATCTCGTCGCCGCTGATGGTCTGGCCTGCGGCAGCGGTGTCAGCGTTCAGCTGCTGTGCAATGTTCCAGCAGAAAGCCATCTGCAGGGTACCGTTGCGGAACAGGGTGATCTCCTCGCCGCCGTTGATGGAGGGATCGAAGTTGACGCCCTTTGTATCGTACAGAGTCTGAATAGCCTTGATGTTCTCGGCAGAGTCGGCGGTGTACTTGGTGTGGGCTGCATCGGTAAAGGTGCCGCCGTACATATTGTTGATGATGGCGCGGGTGCCCTGATCGCCGCCCTGACCGCTGCAGTAGATGGCTGCTACATTCTCGTAGCCGCCCTTGTACAGTGCGTCCACGGTCTTGAGGAAGCCGTCAGTGCTCCAGGTGTGCTTGTCGGTGTCGATGTACTGGTCAGCGCCCACTTCCTTGACCTTGGTCATGTTCACGGCCATGCAGTGTGCGGTCATGCACAGGGGGTACTCGTAGTAGTCGCCCTTCTCGTTGTGACAGGCAGACTCCACAGAAGCGTAGATGTCCTTCTTGGCGTCATCGGTCCACAGGTCGTTCAGCAGAGCCATAACGCCCTTGGCACCCCAGTTGGCCACCAGACGCTCGGGGCCTTCCATGACCAGATCGGGTGCGCTGCCGCCCTCGATGGCGGTGTTCACCTGATCGTCGCCGTTGGTGTAGTCCAGATACTCCACGGTCACCTTGATGTCAGGGTACTTTGCGTTGAAGCTGGAGATCAGGTTCTGGACGGTGTCGTCATTGCCCCAGCCGCCGATGGGGTATGTCCACAGCTTGATGCTTGCGCCGGTGCTGGCAGTGCTTGCAGCAGCAGAGGAAGCGGTGGAGGAAGCAGCAGTGCTGGTGGAGGAGGAACCGCCGCAGGCGGCCAGTGCACCGGCAGCGCCCAGAATACCGGCAGCCTTCAGGAACGAACGGCGGGAAATGCAGTTTTTCATGGTAGATTCTCCTTGTTCATCTTTTTCGACCCATCGGGGGATCGTGCTCCGTTTTGCTCGTAGCGGCTGCTCGTGTCCGCAGCCGTTGTTTGTAGCCTAATTATAGAAAATTATTTTCATTTTGTCTATTCATTCTTTTCATAAATTTTCATTTTCAAACCCAGCAGCCTGCACAAAATTGTGGGATATCAGAAAAAACACAATATTTCCATCCACTTTACTTGTCAAAATAGTTACAAAACGGTACACTTTCCACTGCTTCTTTGAAAATTGCTTTCAGTTTCAAAACCACAAAAATGAAAAGCATTTTCACCATTTGGGCCGTTTTTTTCGTCAAAACTGTGCCCTCTGCACAGAAGCGGCGGGCAAAATGTGGTCATTACGCCTCTTGCACAGCGGTGCGGTTTCTCTTATACTTTTATATAAGAAGGTAAGCACCAAAACGGCACCGGTGCACCACCGGCAGCCGAGTCAGGAGAGGGAAGAATGTCTACGAATTTTTGGGAGCTGCTGCAGCAGCATCAGGGCGACCTGACAAAATCTGGCCGCACGGTGGCCGAATATCTGGTGCAGCACGCTGCGGAGGCACAGTATCTGTCCATATCATCTCTGGCCAGAGAGTGTCAGGTGGCCGAGGCCACGGTGTTCCGGTTCTGCCGGGCGCTGGGCTTTGAGGGCTACCACGAAATGCGCATTGCGCTGGCGCAGGCCAATGCCACCGGCGTGCTGGTGAACCAGCAGGAGCCCGCCCCGGACGCCGACACTGCTACTTTGTGCGAGCACGCTTCGGCGCTGTTCATGACCGCCATCAACGGCACCCAGAACGCTCTTTCGCCGCAGGCGGTGGAGCAGGCAGTGACGCTGCTGCACAGCGCCCGGCAGGTGTTCTGCATGGGACAGGGCGGCAGCATGGCTGCCGCCAACGAGATCTGCGCCCGGTTTGCCTGCATCACCAACAAGTTCCGCGCCGTTGCCGACAGCCACATGCAGGTCATGGCTGCCAGCCTGATGACCGAGCAGGATGTGGTGCTGTTCGTCTCCTACTCCGGCGCCACCCGCGACCTGATGGAGACCCTGCGCACCGCCAAGGCCAACGGTGCAAAGATCATCCTGCTCACCCACTATGAGGACTCCCCCGGCGCAAAGCTGGCAGACATCGTGCTGCTGTGCGGCGCACAGGAAAGCCCGCTGGATTCCGGCAGCATCCCCATCAAGGTGGCGGTGCTGTATGTGGCCGAGGTACTGATTTTGCGGTACATTCTGGACGATAAGCCCGGCAGCACCGAAGCGCAGGAGCACACCACCAAGGCGCTGACCGTAAAAATGCTTTGAGCGTCGGCCTAAAATAAGGGAAAGTTTCTCATTGCGTTTGATACTTTCAAAAATGGCTGACGGCGTGCGCCCTCTCAGTCACCTGCGGTGACAGCTCTCCCAAAGGGAGAGCCAAGAGCACTGCCGGAAACTTTCTCATTATACTTAAAACTTTTGCAACGAGCGTAACGGCTTGGCTCTCCCTTTGAGGAAAGACTTCCCCCGCTCCGGGGGAAGATGTCGCGCAGCGACAAAAGGGGGAATCTGGCGCGGGAGCGCCTGAGAGGGCGTGTTCCCCCTTGAGGGAGCTGTCACCGCAGATGACTGAGGGGGTAAACCTCCACAACAAAAAAAGGGGCTGTTGCATGTGCAACAGCCCCTTTTCTTATCAATGCTTTTGCAGCGCTGTACGCTTAGTCGCGGCGGCGGCTGTTAAGACCCAGCAGACGCACCACATACAGGAAGATGTTGATGAAGTCCAGATACAGGGTCAGTGCGCCGTAGATGGAAGCCTTTTCCGCCAGCTCGCTGTCCCCTGCGTAGTAGGAGTACATCTGGCTCAGCTTCTGGGTGTCGTAGGCGGTCAGCAGCATGAACACCACCAGACCGATGCCGGAGTACAGCACCGTGGTCATAAAGCCCATGCCGAACAGCACACCAACGAAGCCGGTAACGATCAGTGCAAACAGCGCCATCATCAGCTTGGGGCCCCAGCCGGACAGATCTTTGTGGGTGGTGGTGCCGTAGACTGCCATCAGGCCGAAGTACAGCGAGGTGGCAAGGAAAGCCAGCACCAGTGTGCCCAGATCAAAGGCAAGGAAATAGTAGCTCAGCACCATGCCGTTGAGCAGGGCGTAGCCCAAAAACACGCCTCTTGCCGCACCCACGGACATATTCTGCACCCGGGCGCTCAGCACGAACACCAGCGCCAGCTCGGCAATGGTGAACAGCAGGTACAGCGAGTTGACCACGTAGAACAGCGGGGTGGTCGCAGTGACAAACGCCGCTGCAAAGGTGATCAGCAGTCCCAGCGCCATCCAGCGGTAGGTGCGGGTCATATAATCAGCCGAGGTCATTGTAGGCTCTGCATAGCCACGGTTATAATTATTGTAACTCATCTGGGTTCCTCCAGTCTATTCTGCGGAGCATTTCTCTCTTGCTCCGGTCTACGGAATATAGTATACTGCATAGAAATGAACGTTTCATGAAAAAGGCTGTGATATTGTATGTCCCTTGGACTTTATCTGCATATTCCCTACTGTTTTTCCAAATGTCGGTACTGCGATTTTTATTCCCGCCCCGGGGAGCGGGGCGTACCGGATGCTTATGTGGACGCGCTGCTGCGGGAGCTGCACCGCTTTGCGCCGGACGCGCCCCTGCGGCCGAACACCCTTTATTTCGGCGGCGGCACGCCCAGCCTGCTCACCCCTGCGCAGGCAGAGCGGCTCATCCGGGCAGCAGCCCCCGTGCCCGGTGCAGAGATCACCTTGGAGGCAAACCCCGAGACCGTTACTGAGGACAGCCTGCGGGGCTTCCGGGCGGCGGGGGTGAACCGCATCTCCTTCGGGGTGCAGTCCGCCCGGGACACCCAGCTGCGCACCCTTGGCCGCCCGCACAATGCCAAGCAGGCACGGGCAGCCTTTGCCGCTGCCCGGCACGCCGGGTTCAAAAACATCAGCGGCGACATCATGCTGGCATTACCCCACTATACGCAGGCCGAATTTGACGAGACACTGGAGCTGATCGAAAAGGGCGGTGCCACCCACATCTCGGCTTACCTTTTAAAGATCGAGCCGGACTCCGCCTTCGGCAAGCACCCGCCGGAGGGTCTGCCCACCGGCGATGAAGCCGCCGATTTCTACCTTTACGCCGTGGAGCAGCTGGAGCACCACGGCTACCGCCAGTACGAGATCTCCAACTTTGCAAAGCCGGGCTACGAGGGGAAGCATAACCTCATCTACTGGGACTGCGGCGACTATCTGGGCCTTGGCCCTGCGGCGCACTCCTGCATGGGCGGCAAGCGGTTCTGTTACGCGCCGGACACCGCCGCCTTTCTGCAGGACGCCGCCGCGCCCATCATGGACGGCAGCTGCGGTGCAGAAGATTACCTTATTTTACAGCTGCGTCTGCGCAAGGGGCTTGACCTTGAAGCCTACAAAGCCCTGTACGGCAAGCAGTTTTCCACCGCGCAGCTGGCCTTTGTGCAAAACTGCGTCCGCGCCGGGTATGCCACCTTTGATGGCCGTACCCTCGCCCTGACCCCCGCCGGGCTTATTGTGCAAAACAGCATTCTTGCACAACTGCTCTGACAGGTGGGCGAAGCAGAAATAGCAGGAAAAAGTATCGTAAAACAAAACCGCAGCGTATTTTGATACGTTGCGGTTTTTTGGTGGGCGTGGGTGGATTGCGCGAGCCGCGCAGAAAAGGAGCCCGGGTCGCGGCTCCCAGCGGCTGCACCGTGCCTTGGGCGGCACGCGCATCCTGCTGGCCGCAGCCCCAACAGCTCCTCCCTGTTTCTGCCGCTGGCAGCGGTCGTCGCTGTTGCACAGGGGCTTTTTTCCCCGCCGGACTATTCGGCGGGTCTTACGAGTTGCGCTTGCCGCTTTTTCCGCAGCCCCTTGACAGGGCTTTGAAAAAGCGGAGCGCTGCCCCAGCCTCGCCTCCCTGTTTCCGCCGCAGGCGGCGGTCGGCTCCGCTGCTGTTCGAATCCACCCTTGCAGCCCCTTTTGCAAGGCAGATAAAACAGAAACTCCGGTACCCATTGGATACCGGAGTTCTTGGTGGGCGCGGGTGGATGTCGCGAGCCGCGCATCTAAAAAAGCCCCGCAGGGGCTTTTTTCCCCGCCGGACTATTCGGCGGGTCGATGCTGTTCGAATCCACCCTTGCAGCCCCTTTTGCAAGGCAGATAAAACAGAAACTCCGGTACCCATTGGATACCGGAGTTCTTGGTGGGCGCGGGTGGATTCGAACCACCGAAGCTGAAAGCAGCAGATTTACAGTCTGTCCCCATTGGCCACTCGGGAACACGCCCATATTCATTTGTTGTGCATCCGTGCACCGGACGACTTGTTTATTTTAGCATGAGAAAGGGGTTTTGTCAACTACCTTTTTTCACTTTTTTCGGCAATGCAAAAAGAACCGGCAGCTTTCGCTTCCGGTCACAGCTTTCCCTGTATGCAAAAGGGGGCTGCTGCACAGGATCTTGTGCAGCAGCCCCTCTTTTATTGGTTTCTTATTTCAGCACCGCACCCAGATTTGCACTGGTGACCATGCGGGCGTAACGGCTCAGCCAGCCGGTCTTGATGTTGGGCTCGGGCGCAACGTATTTTGCCTTGCGCTCTGCCAGCACTGCATCGCTGACCTCCAGCGTGATGGAGGCGTTGGGGATGTTGATGGTGATGATGTCCCCTTCCTCGATCAGGCCGATGGGGCCGCCGGAGGCTGCCTCCGGGCTGACATGGCCGATGGCGGCGCCGCGGGATGCACCGGAGAAGCGGCCATCGGTGATGAGGGCCACCGTCTTATCCAGCTTCATGCCTGCCAGCGCAGAGGTGGGGTTGAGCATCTCCCGCATGCCCGGGCCGCCCTTGGGGCCTTCGTAGCGGATGACCACCACATCGCCCGGGACGATCTTGCCCGCGTAGATGGCGGCAATGGCCTCTTCCTCGCTGTTGAACACCCGCGCCGGGCCGGAATGCTGCTGCATCTCCGGGGCTACCGCACTGCGCTTGACAACGCAGCCGTCCGGGGCAATGTTGCCCCACAGGATCTGCAGACCGCCGGTCTCAGAGTAGGGGTTCTCGATGGGACGGATGGCTTTTTCGTTCAGGATATGGGCACCCTTGATGTTCTCGCCAAGGGTCTTGCCGGTGACGGTGGGCACATCCAGATCCAGCAAGCCCTTCTTGGCCAGCTCTGCCTGTACTGCCGGGATACCGCCCGCTGCGTACAGATCCGGCATGTGGGTGGTGCCAGCCGGTGCCAGATGGCACAGGTTGGGGGTCTTGGCGCTGATCTCGTTGAACAGCTTCAGGTCGATGGGCACACCGGCCTCGTAGGCGATGGCAAGCAGGTGCAGCACCGTGTTGGTGGAGCAGCCCAGCGCCATATCGCAGGTCAGCGCGTTGCGGATGGAGCGCTCGTTGATGATCTGGCGCGCGGTGATGCCCTTGCGCACCATCTCCATCACGGCCATACCGGCGTGCTTTGCCAGCTGCAAACGTTTGGAATACACAGCCGGGATGGTACCGTTGCCGGGCAGGGCGATGCCGATGGCCTCGCACAGGCAGTTCATGCTGTTGGCGGTGTACATACCGGAGCAGCTGCCGCAGCTGGGGCAGCAGTTGCAGGTGCAGTCCTCCAGCTGCTCGTCGGTGATCATACCGGCCTTATAGGCACCCACGGCCTCGAACATCTTGGAAAGGCTCACTTCCTCGCCGCCGTAAGTGCCGGCCAGCATGGGGCCGCCGGAGCAGACCACGGCGGGCACATCCATGCGCACCGCTGCCATCACCATGCCGGGCACGATCTTATCGCAGTTGGGCACCAGCACAAGGCCGTCCAGCTGGTGTGCCATCAGCATGGTCTCCACGCTGTCGCAGATCAGTTCGCGGGAGGCCAGAGAGTATTTCATGCCCACATGACCCATGGCGATGCCGTCGCACACGCCGATGGCGGGGATCAGGATGGGCGTACCACCGGCCATCTGCACACCGGCCTTGACCGCCTCGGCGATCTTATCCAGATTCATGTGGCCGGGCACGATCTCGCTGTGAGCGCTCACCACGCCAATGAGGGGGCGCTCCAGTTCCTCCGGGGTGTAGCCCAGCGCATAAAACAGGCTGCGGTTGGGCGCACGCTCCGAGCCTTTGGTCACGTTGTCACTTCTCATGGTTTGTTCCTCTTTTCCTTATAACAAAAGACCCCCTCCCAAAGGAGGGAGCCTTTCTTAGTTTTAAAAGCAGCTTTTGGCTGAACTCCTTCCGTCATCGCTTGCGCGATGCCACCTCCCTCACGGAGGGAGGCTTCACGCTGCGGTCAGACAAAAGGTTCCCTCTTTGAGGGGGCTGGCGCCGCAGGCGACTGGGGGAGTTCATTACTTCTTCAGCCAGCTCATCATGCTGCGCAGTTCAGCACCCACCTTCTCAATGGGCAGCTCAGCCTCCATGCGGCGCTTGGCAAGGAAGTGCACCTTGCGGCCGCCCTTGGGGCTCATCTCGGTCAGGAACTCGGAAGCAAAGGTGCCGTCCTGGATCTCGGTCAGAACCTTCTTCATCTCCTTGCGGGTCTCCTCGGTGATCAGGCGCTTGCCGGTGCGGTAGTCGCCGTACTCAGCGGTGTTGGAGATGGAGTAGCGCATCTTGGAGAAGCCGCCCTCGTTGATCAGGTCAACGATCAGCTTCATCTCGTGGCAGGTCTCAAAGTAGGCCATCTCGGGCTCGTAACCGGCCTCCACCAGCGTATCGAAACCGGCGTGGATCAGCTCGGAAACACCGCCGCACAGCACGGCCTGCTCGCCGAACAGATCGGTCTCGGTCTCCTCCTTGAAGGTGGTCTGCAGGATGCCTGCGCGGCCTGCGCCGATGCCGGAAGCGTATGCCAGAGCGATATCCTTAGCCTTGCCGGTGTAGTCCTGCTCCACGCAGATCAGAGAGGGGCAGCCCTCACCCTCGGTGTACAGGCGGCGGACAATGTGGCCGGGGCCCTTGGGAGCGATCATGATAACGTCCACATTCTTGGGAGCGGTGATGGTCTTGAAGTGGATGTTGAAGCCGTGTGCAAAGGCCAGTGCCTTGCCCTCGGTCATGTAGGGAGCCACCTGCGTGTTGTAGATATCGGCGCACAGCTCGTCGGGCACCAGCATCATAACAACATCGCCGGCCTTGGCAGCCTCTTCCACTTCCATCACCTTGAAGTTTTCGTGGGTGGCAGCGAACTCAGAAGCCTTTGCCCAGTGGGCAGAGCCCTTGCGCAGGCCGACCACAACGTTGACGCCGCTTTCGGCCAGATTCTCAGAGTGTGCATGACCCTGGCTGCCGAAGCCGATGACAGCGACGGTCTTGCCGTCCAGCACGCCGAGGTTGCAGTCGGAATCGTAGTATTTCTTGATAGCCATAATCGTTAGTCTCCTTTTACTTTTTCTGGTTGGTTTATCTTCCGGTCTTGTATGCTCTGTTCTATCTTTCGCTCACCCTGAGCGGAAAAGCAATGTGATTTATGCCCGTCTTGCGCCCGGCGGGGGCAGCTGGACGGAGCGCACCTCCTGCGGCGGCTTCTGGATATGCTGGTGCATCCCGCCGCGCTCCAGTGCGGTAACGCCGGTGCGGCACAGCTCAAGGATGTTGTAGCCCTCGAACATTTTTAAGAATGCGTCCAGCTTGTCCGGCCGGCCGATGAGTTCAAACACCATGCTGTCCGGGGAAAGATCAATGATCTTTGCTTTGTAGATGCAGGCGATCTCCCGCAGCTCGGTGCGGTTGTGCACGTCCGATTCCACCTTGAGCAGCAATAGCTCCCGCTCCAGCGATTTTTCGCTGTCCAGCACGAACACCTGCCGGGTGACTTCCAGACGCTCGGTCTGCAATACCAGCTGCTGCAAAGCCTTTTCGTCACTGGTAATGGTCACCGTGATGCGGCTGACTGCCGGGTCGTTGGTGGCGGACACCGTAAGGCTGTCGATGTTGAAGCCGCGGCGGCAGAACAGGTTGGACACCCGGGCCAGAACGCCGCTCTGGTTGTCCACCAGCAGGCTGATGACCCTGCGCTGATCAGATTCCATGATGCTGTGTCCTCCTTATTCCATGATGATGTCGTTGATATCGCCGCCGCCGGGGATCATGGGCAGCACCTTTTCGTCCTTGTCGATGATGCACTCGATCCAGGTGGGGCCTTTCTGCTGCAGGGCATCTGCAAAGGCTTCCTGAAACTCCGGCAGGTTGGTGCAGCGGTAGCCCTTCAGGCCAAAGCCGTCTGCCAGCTTGACAAAATCGGTCTTGCGGTGGGGGTCGGTCTGGCTGTAACGCTTGCCGTAGAAGCTGGTCTGCCACTGCCGCACCATGCCCAGCACCGAGTTATTGAAGATGACCGTGATGATGGGCAGCTCGTAGCTGACGGCAGTGCAGGCTTCGTTCAGGTTCATGTGGAAGGAGCCGTCGCCGGTAAACATCACCACACGCTGCTGGCGTCCCAGTGCCATCTGGGCACCAATGGCGGCACCGTAGCCAAAGCCCATGGTTCCAAGGCCGCCGCTGGTGATAAAGCCGCGGCTCTTGGTGTGGCGCAGGTACTGCGCCGCCCACATCTGGTGCTGGCCCACGTCGGTAACGTACACGGCCTCGGGACCGCACTGGTTGCACACCTCGCCGATGACCTGATGGGGCATCAGCCGGGTGGGGTCGGACACAGGGTGGTAGTCCTGTGCCTGCCAGCTCTGGATCATCTTCATCCAGTCCGGGTGCTTGGCGGGCTTGATCTGGGGCAGCATGGCGTTCAGCACATAGGCAGCATCGCCCACGATGGAAAGATCCACGTCCACGTTCTTGCCCAGCTCGCTGGCATCAATGTCGATCTGGATAATGGTAGCGTTTTTGGCAAAGGTCTTGGGGTTCAGCGCCACGCGGTCGGAAAAGCGGGTGCCCACCGCGATGAGCACATCGCACTCTGCCACCGCCCGGTTGGAGGTGTAGCAGCCGTGCATCCCCAGCATGCCCAGATTCATCGGGTCACCATAGGGCACAACGCCTGCGGCCATCAGGGTGTAGGTGGCGGGAATCTCCGCCTTGTGCAGCAGATCCCGCAACGGCTGGCAGCTGGCTGCGCTGCGCACGCCGCCGCCAAAGTACACCAGCGGACGCTGGGCGGCGTTGATGAGGTCTGCCGCCCAGTGCACCTGCTCCTCATTATAGGTAGTCACGGTGCGGATGGGCTCCGGCTGCTTGGGGGTGAACTCGCACACTGCTGCGGTCACGTCCTTGGGGATATCCACCAGCACCGGGCCTTTGCGGCCGCTCTGTGCAATGCGGAAGGCTGCCCGCATGGTATCGGCCAGGTCCTCTACCCGGCGCACCGTGAAATTATGCTTTGTGATGGGCACCGTGATGCCCTCAATGTAAGCTTCCTGAAAGCCGTCCTTGCCAATGCTGCTGGTGGGCACGTTGCCGGTAAAGGCCACCATGGGCACCGAGTCCATATAGGCGGTGGCAATGCCGGTGACCAGATTGGTGGCACCCGGGCCGCTGGTGGCCAGCACCACGCCGGTGCGGCCGGTGGCGCGGGCGTAGCCGTCCGCTGCATGGGCTGCGCCCTGCTCGTGGGCGGTAAGCACATGGGTGATGCGGTCGGCATTTTTATACAGCTCGTCGTAAAGGTTCAGCACAGCGCCGCCGGGGTAGCCAAAAAGAGTGTCCACTCCCTGCTCGCACAGGACCTCTACAAAGATCTGAGAACCATTCAACTGCATGGTGTTGCTCCTATTCCTATTCCTGTTCCACTTCTTATCCATTCCCTCAGGGAGAGCTTTTGAAAAAGAAAAAGCCCTTGTCCCCTGCTTTCTTCAAGAGACAAAGACCTTGTAACATCAAGCTCTCTGCGGTACCACTCTCGTTGGCGTGCTGTGCACACCCTCTCACGGGCTTCCAACAAAGCCCTGCACGGTAACGGCTGCAACCGGCGCTGCTTACAAGGGTTTTGCACCCGTTGGGCAGGCTGCTCCGGGATGATTTTCCGCACGAAACGCTGACTGCCTTGCACCAGACGGCAGCTCTCTGAACAGTGGGGATCGTGTGGTACTTTTTCCCATCTGCGCATTTGTTGATGTAAATTATACTATAAACCGGGCTTTTGTCAATCGACAATTTGTAACCTGAATCACCACAAAGATGAAGCGTTTTTAACACCCCTTGCATCCCCGCCCAAACCGCTGTATACTTTTGATATCCGCGTACCTGCGTTTTGTAGGGTATGTGCCAATGGAGAGGAAAAGGGATCGACCTATGAAATTAAGAGAATGGAATGCCCATCTGCATGGGCTTGTTGTGTTCCGCGCCCTGCTGAACGACCCTGTTGTGGCAAGGCTTTTAGACCTGACCGACCGCATGGAGGCCGGCAGTTCTTCCTACAGTCCGGTGTGCGATGCCGTAGCCGCCTTTGAGGCCGCTTTGTTTGAGTACACCACCAACTGGAGCAGCTACCTGAGCAATGCCGTGCTGGAGACCGAGACCATCTGTGTGCGGCAGGCCGCTGCCGGGCAGCTGGACGCGCTGCTGCAGAGCGCCCTGGACAGCGAGCTGCAATTTTTGCAGCAGCTGTGCGGGCTGACGCTGGACGATCTGTTCCAGACCGCCTACTCTGAACAGGCGCAGCGGCCGGAGCTGGCGTTTCTGCCCCGGTGGCAGACCTGTGAGCTTGATCTTGCCGCCGCCTACGCCCAGCGCATGAGCGAGGTGGGCAAAAAGGGCTACGGTATGTTTGCAAAGCACCATGTATTCACGGTGGAGAACGGCCAGCTTGTACCAGTAAAGTACCCCGACCCGCAGCGCCTTTCCGAACTGCCCGGCTACGAAAAGGAGCGGGAAAAGGTGATCGCCAACACAAAGGCACTGCTGGCCGGGATGCCCGCCAACAATGTGCTGCTGTACGGTGACGCCGGTACCGGCAAATCCAGCGCGGTAAAGGCCATTGCCAACGAGTTTGCGCCCGAGGGACTGCGACTGGTGGAGGTGAAAAAGAATCAGCTGTACCAGATCCCCGACCTGATGGACAAGCTGGCGGCAAACCCGCTCAAGTTCATTTTGTTCATCGACGACCTGAGTTTTACCGCCAACGACGACAACTTTGCCGCCCTGAAGGCCATTCTGGAGGGCAGTGTAGGCGGACGCGCCCAGAACATTGCGGTGTACGCCACCTCCAACCGCCGCCACCTCATCAAGGAGACCCTCTCGGACCGCACCGGCGATGACATCCACGAAGCCGATACCCGGCAGGAGCTGATGAGCCTTTCCGCCCGGTTCGGCCTGACGGTCACCTTCCAGCGGCCGGAAAAGGCCCGGTTCGAGACCATTCTGGAGGAACTGGCAAAACAGCACAACATCCAGATGCCCACCGAGCAGCTGCTGCTCAAGGCCGAGGCCTTCGCCCTGCGCGCCGGTGGCCGCAGCCCCCGGGTGGCCAAGCAGTTCATCGAGCAATGCGAGGCCGGTGTGCAGAAGTAAAAACCGGTTTTCCAAATGTAATGCAAAAAGACGGGACACCAAAGCGTCTTAGGATGCTCCGGTGTCCCGCTTTTGTTCTCTTATTTTTTTGCTCAGTCCCGCACGGCGATGCACTCGATCTCCAGCTTTGCGCCCTTGGGGATGGCTGCCACCTGCACGCAGCTGCGGGCGGGGAACGGCTCGGCAAAGGCCTTGGCGTACTCTGCGTTCACTGCGGCAAAATCGTTGATGTCGGCCAAAAAGATCACCGTCTTGACCACGTTGTTCATGGAAAGCCCCGCCTCGGCCAGAATCGCCTTCAGGTTGGCAAGGCTCTGGGCAGCCTGCTGCTCCACGGTATCAGCCATGGTGCCGGTAGCGGGGTCTACCGGGATCTGCCCGGACACAAACACCATGTTGCCCAGATCCAGTGCCTGACTGTAAGGGCCGATGGCGGCAGGTGCGTTGGTGGTAGAAACGACTTTCATGGTATATTTTCTCCTTTATATTACATCAGGTTTAGAACAAATTTGCTTTTTTCTTCGGATAGAGCCGGATGAGGGAGTAATTTCCCGTAAGCTGCTGCTTGCCTGCGCCCTCATCCGTCTGCTCACCACGTTCGCATCCACCTTCCCCCGTCTGGGGGAAGGCTTTCACTCTTGCAAACGATGAAGTTTACACCCGCTCGCTGACCAGCTGGAAACCGGACTTGGTCAGCTCGGTGCGGATCTGCTCGATCTGGGCGGCATCGCGGGTCTCCAGCGTCAGCTTGAGGAAGCAGCTGGAAATGGGCATATTGGGGTCGGAGCCGTCATGCTGCACCGACACCACATTGCTGCCGCAGCGGGATACCACCTCGGCCACCTTTTTCAGCTGGCCGGGCTTGTCCTCCAGTGCGATGGTCAGGTTGGCCTTGCGGCCGCTCATCACAAGACCGCGGGTGATGACGCGGTTCAGGATGTTCACATCAATGTTGCCGCCGGAGATGACGCAGGCCACCTTTTTGCCCTCTACCGGCAGCTTGTGGAACAGCACCGCCGCCACCGGCACAGCGCCTGCACCCTCGGCCACCAGCTTCTGGTTCTCCATCAGGGAGAGAATGGCCGCTGCGGTCTCGTCCTCGGTCACGGTAACAATATCGTCCACATACTGCTCGCACAGCTGGTAGGTCAGCTCGCCCGGGGTCTTGACCTGAATGCCGTCCGCAAAGGTGGAAGCAGCTTTCAGGGTCTGGTACTTGTGCTCGTGCAGGCTGCGGTACATACTGGGAGCACCCTCGGCCTGTACGCCGTACACCTTGACCTCCGGGCGCAGGGTCTTAATGGCAAAAGCGATGCCGGAGATCAGTCCGCCGCCGCCCACCGGCACCACCACAGCGTCCACATCCGGCAGCTGGTCAAGGATCTCCAAGCCAATGGTTCCCTGCCCGGCGATGACCTGCTCGTCATCGTAGGGGTGGATAAAGGTCATGTCGTACTCCTTTTGCAACTGCACGGCCTTATCGTGGGCTTCATCGTAGGTGCCGGGCACAAGGCAGACCTCTGCGCCCAGATTTTTGGTGTTCTCCACCTTCATCAGGGGCGCGCCGTCCGGCATACAGACGATGCTGCGGATGCCGCGCCGGGTAGCCGCCAGCGCCACGCCCTGCGCATGGTTGCCCGCAGAACAGGCAATGACGCCCTTTGCGCTTTCCTCCTCGGAAAGCTGGCTGATTTTATAGTAAGCGCCCCGCACCTTAAAGCTGCCGGTAGCCTGCAGGTTCTCGGTCTTGAGGTACAGCTGGCAGTCCTTGGACAGCTTGGGGGCTTCGATGAGGTCGGTCTTTCTCGCCACGTCCTTCAGCACAAAGGCGGCGTGGTAGATCTTATCCAGAGTCAGCATGACAGATACTTCCTTTATTTTTCGTAATGCCATCTAGTATAAGTTACAAAAATTGTTTTGTCAAATGAATTTCGTTCACGATAAAAGGCGTAAAAAAGAGAAAGGCAGTGGTAAAGCGCCACCGCCTTTCTCTTTTTATTCTCATTACCGCCCACGGCCACCGCCGCCGCCGTGGAAGCTGCCGCCGCCCATGCCCCCGAAGCCGCCGCCAAAGCTGCCGCCGCCGAAACCGCCGCGCCCGGCACCGCCCCCGAAGGAGCCGCCGCCCATGCCGCCAAAGCCGCCGCCGCGCGGAGGCCGGGGGCCGCGGGAGCCGCCGTAGAAGCCGCCCGGTGGGGGCGGCGGCGGGCCGCGCCGTCCGCGGGGAGGACGGGGTCCGCCGAAGCACCACAGCCAGCCGCAGGGGCTGGCAAAAACATAGGCCACCGACCGGATGATGACGATGAGCAGCACAACGCTGACCACAAGGGTCAGGATGTCGGTCAGGGCGCTGCCGCCGCTGCTCTGGCTGCCCTGATGCCCGGGCTGCACGGTGCTGCCGTTGCCGGCGCTGCCGGAAAGGCTGACCCCGTAAATATCTGCGATGGTGTTTGCCACATTCCGGGCACAGGTGGTCACTGCGCCGTCATAATCCTTTGCGGCAAACTGATCTTCCATGGTCTGGGCAATGGCGCTGGCCTGCTTTTCCAAGGTAGTGTTGCGGAAGCCGTCACCTGTGGCAATATAGTAATCGCCGTCGGCGTACTGCTGGGTCTCCATTACCAACAGGATCAGCACACCATTTTTGCCGGTAGAAGAACCAATGCCCCAGGCATTGGCCGCCTGCACAGCGTAATCCTCTGTGGAATCATTACCCGTATATTCTACTGTCAGTACACCGATGGTGGCTCCTTTGCAGTTGGCCTGCAGCTGGTTGTTCAGGTCGATGATGGTCTGCTCTGTGCTGCTGTTAAGGACGTCGGCCTCATCCACCACACACTGGTCCTTGGGCAGCTCCGGCAGGTCGGCTTTCGCTGCATAGGCCGGGCTGAGGGCAGACAGACACACCACCCACACCAGCACCAGTGCGCTGATGCGTTTTGCAAAGTTTTTCATGCGAAGGGCTCAACCTCCTTCACGCCGGCAACTGCGCCCAGCACACTGGCCGGGAAGCCGCCGACTTCCTTCTGATATTCATATACCGCTGTATTATACTGCAAGGTGCCAATGATGGTGGCTGCGCTGTTGAACTGACCGTACTGCCCCTGCACCGCGCCCATCTTCATGGGGTCGGCGGCCTGCTCCTGCAATTTTGCATACAGCTGGTCGATGGCGGTACCCAATGCCTGATCGGCCTGATACAGCGCGTGCATCGTGCTGCCCTGATAATAGGGCAGCGAGGTCAGCGACTGGCTTTTGCCGCCGTTCTGCACCGCTTGCAGACAAGCGGAGAAATCGTTCAGCGCCGTCTGCGCAGCCAGCACCTCGGCGTTGTCTGCGCCAAGGGTGTTGGAGGCGGTGGTCAGGATATTCGCCGCCGTATTCTCCCTGGTGGTCAGCTCCTCGCTCAGGTTATAGCCGTTGTCGGCGGCGACCCCTGCGGTGAACCACTGGCGGGCGGTGTTGTATTTGCCGCGCAGCTTGGCGCTGCCAAAGCCGAAAAAAGCGGCCAGCATCACCACCACGCTCAAAGCCAGCGCCGCCGCCCGGGTGGAAAGCGCTGCGGGCAGCTTTGCTTCCAGTGCAGCCAACTTCTGCTGGCGGGGCGTCAGCGTTACGGCCTGCTCCGGCTTTGCTTTTTCGCGGTAGCTGCCCGCGTCAAAGCCGCCGGGCGCGGCTTGTTTTTTGTTCTGAGAAAAATCAGCGTTTGCCATTTCAGCTCCGGATCTCCATCATTTTGGTTTTCAGCTCGTCCTCGATGCGGGTCAGCTCCTGCTCGGCGGCGGCACGCTTTGCGCGGCCCTCGCTCTGGATCTTATTCAGCTCGTCCAGCGTCTCGATCAGGCTCTTGTTGGTCTGCTGCAGGGTCTCGATATCCACGATGCCGCGCTGGCTCTCCTTGGCGGTCTCGATGGTGCCCAGCTTCAGCGCCTCGGCGTTCTTCTTCAGCAGGTCGTTGGTCATGTTGGTCACAGCGCGCTCAGCCTGCATGGCCTGCTGGCTGTGTGCCAGACCCAGTGCCAGCACCATCTGGTTCTTCCACAGGGGGATGGTGTTCACGATGGTGGACTGGATCTTTTCCGCCATCATGGTGTTGTTGTTTTGCAGCAGACGGATCTGGGGCCCCATCTGCAAACTGATGTTGCGGGTCAGCTCCAGATCATACAGCTTTTTCTCAAAGCGCTCGCACTGGTCGGCAAGGTCGCGGGCGGCCTGCGCGTCCTCCGGCAGACCGGAGACCTTGGCCTTGTCCATGGCCTGCTGCAATTCGTTGGCGCGTACATCGGCCAGCTTTTTCTTGCCTGCAAGGATATACATGCTCAGCTCCTTGAAGTAGGCCATGTTCAGCTCGTACATCTTATCCAGCATGGCGATATCCTTGAGCAGCTGCACCTGATGGGCTTCCAGCATGGACTGGATCTTTTCCACATTGGTCTCGGTCTTGTCGTACTTGGTCTTGAGGGCATCCAGCTGGCTGGTTTTCTTCTTGAAGAAGCCCATAATGCCCTTCTGCTGCTCCTCGTTGGCGTCAAAGCTCTTCAGCTCGCCAATGAGGTCGGTGATCATATCGCCCACCTCGCCCAGATCCTTGGTGGACACCTTGGAGAGGGCTGCTTCGGAGAAATCGCCGATCTTCTTCTGGCAGGCCGAGCCGTACTGCAGCACCTGCTGGCTGTTGGTGATGTCGATCTTCTGGGCAAACTGATCCACCATGGCCTGTTCCTCGGGGGTCAGCTTCACCTGTGCCTCCGGGGCGGGGGCAGCGGCGGGCTTTTCCTCCTGCGGCACAGCAGCGGGGGTGGGGTCCAGCGTCAGGGTGGGCACTGCGGGGGCATCCAGATCAAAGTTCAGGTTATTGTCAGCCATAAGTGATTCCTTCCTTTCAAAATCCCAAGGGGATATTCCAGTTTTACTTGCTCAGACCCTGCCCTTTCAGCATATTCTGCAAAACGGTCAGGTCTGCGGACAGATCCATGCTCTCTGCCGCGTACAGGGCATCCAGCTGGTTTTCAAAAGCCGTGGCAATGGAGGCGGCGTTGTGCTCCACCTCGGCGCGGATGGCGGCGGCATTCTCACCCCGCACACCCTGCTTTGCAAGCTTTGCGTACTGCTGCAAAACGTTTACGGCGTCCGGCAGATAGTAGTTGGCAAACCGGCGCACCTGCTTTGCCTTGGCGGGGTTTGTCTCCACCGCCTCCACGATAGAGCGCCCTGCCTTTTCCATGCGGGTCATGGCGGCGGACAGCTGCGGGTCGGGCAACGCTTCATTCAGCGCATGCAAGGTGTCCAGTTTCTGCTGGATGTCGGTCAGCATCTGGTCCACATCCTCCACACCGGTGTGGAAAGGTACCTCGTGCTCCACCACCCGGGGCGGGCAGGTCTTTTTTGCCACGCCAAAGGCCACGGCGGCACCGCCCAGCGCCACCAGCAGCGCCCATAATTTATACACCGGCAGCACCGCGCACAGCACCACGAACACCAGCGCCATTGCATAAAAGGGCAGCACGCTGGGCTTTTGGGTGCGGATGATCTTGCTCATGGTCATTTCTCCTTGTCCGGGGCAGTGCGCCCCTTATGATATCCATAATACAACGTCCGCAAAAAAACGCAAGTATCCCGCAAAAGAATTTACAGCCTTGTCATCATTTTACGATCCAGTCTGCCAGCGCTGCGCCCCAAAGCGCTTCCAGCCGGGCAGGGCTGCAGGCAGCATTGGCGGGGCTTGTACTGGGCAGACGGACAGCCGGGATGCCGGTAAGCGGCTGCTGATATTTTGTGTAGATGCGGTATGCCGTAGCGCCGTTGCAGAACACCGCCCGGATAGGTGCTTTGCGCAGCAGCCCGGCGATATCGTTGGGCACCACATCCCGGATGGAAGCATCTGATGCGCCGGTGATGGTGCAGCTTTCCAGCGTATCCCACAGCGCCAGCCCGTGGCGCAAAAGCAGCTGCTTTTTGGCGGCGATATCCTCCCGCGCGGGCAGTGGCTCCCCGGTCAGCGCCGCCAGCAGCGGCCAGAACCGGTTTTGCGGGTGGCCGTAGTAAAAGGCCATCTCCCGGCTTTTGGGGCTGGGCCATGTGCCTAAAATCAGCGCCCGGCTGCGGTCATCGTACACCGGTGCAAAGCTCATAAGCTGCCGCCTGCGCTTTCAATATTGCCCCATGCAGAGCCAAGGTCTTTGCCGGAGGGCTCCGCGCGGGGGCCGTCGAACCACAGCTCCTCGATCAGCGCCGCCACGCCGTCCTCCCGCACGTCCCCGATGATCCGGTCGGCAGCGGCCTTGGCGTCCGGGGTGCCGTTTGCCATGCAAGCGCTCAGACCTGCGACCTTCAGCATTCCCACATCATTGGCCGAATCGCCCACGGCCACGGCATCGGCCAGCGTAAGCCCCATCTGTGCACACAGGTCGGCAAGTCCTACGCCCTTATCCATGCCGCCGCGCACGATATCATAGTAGCAGTAGCCGTCCGCGTTCTGCGCGCCCACCTGCATCCAGTGCAGACCAAGGTAGCCGTATTTTTCGTGGAAGCGCTCCACCTCCTGCGGCGGCATGGCGGCAAAGGCGGCGTGGGGCATATCCTCTAAATGCCTGTCCTGATCCTCGCCGTCCACGCAGTCCAGCCCGGGGCTGTTCATCCTCTGATAGCCGGTATGCAGATACTCGTACTCGCAGTAGGCGTAATAGGCATCCCGGAAGTTGAATTGCAGCGGGTAGTTATAATCCTCGCAAAAATCCACCAGCACATACATTTCCTCACTGGTAAGCGGATGCTCGGCTATTACGTTGCCCTGCCTGTCCACCACGCAGGCACCGTTGCAGGTAATTGCGTAGTCGTACCGGATGCCGCCCAGCTGGTTTTTATCCCGGATGCCCGGGTAGGAGCGGCCGGTGCTGAGCACGAATTTACCCCCGGCGGCTTGCAGCTTTTTTACCGCCTTTACCACCGCCGGGCGGGGCTTCGCTTCTCCAAAGGGCATCAGCGTGTTGTCGTAATCGCTTGCCAGAATCTTGTATTGCATGGTCATCTCTCCTGTGTGCATCGTTTTCTTCCAGTATAACACATTTCAAAGTCCAGCGGGAGAGGGGGAAAAGAAAAATGGGACAGCAGAATACCCGCAGGCATTCCACTGTCCCGAAATTCAAAATATCTTTCCTTATCAGGCAAACACTGCCACGACCACCTGCATCGCCACGCCCACAAAGGCACCGGCGGCCCATGTCAGGCCGGTGATAAAGAGGTTCTGCTTCCACGAGGGGTTGGCGCGCCACAGCACAGCCAAGCCCACACCCGCACCGGTGCACAGCCCCGCCACAAGGCTGGAAAAGCGCAGCGCACCTTCCACATACAGCTGGGTCAGCAGCACGCTGGCGGCGCAGTTGGGGATCAGACCCACCAGAGCCGCCACCACCGGCTGGAAGAAGCCCATGCCGCCCAGCACCTCGGCGAATACGTCCTCGCCCACGCCCTCTACGATCATGCCGAACACCAGACCAAAGGCGAAGATGAACACAAAGATCTCCAGCGTGTGGCGCAGCGCCGCCTGCCAGATGGGCTTTTCGTTGCCCTCGGCATCGCTGTGCTCCTCATGGCAGTCCACCTCGTCCGCATGGCCGGTGTAGCCGCCCCGCAGCCCCTTGGGCAGCACGCCCCGCAGCACAAAGTCCAGCACAAAGCCCACCACAATGGCGTACACCACCTTGATGACCATCAGGACGGCCAGCTTATCCCAGTAGGCGGGCATGGACACCAGCAGCGGGATCGCTTCGTCGCTGGTGGCAAGGTACACCGCCATCAGCGTGCCCAGCGTGATGACCCGGGAGGCGTAGAAGTTGGACGCAATGGCGGAGAAGCCGCACTGCGGCACACAGCCCAGCACCGCGCCCGGCACAGCACCCCAGCGCCCGCCGCCCGCCAGCAGCGCCTCGATGCGCTCGCCGTGGCGGTGCTCGATATACTCGATCAGCAGGTAGGCCAAAAACAGAAAGGGCAGCATCTTGGCAGTATCCACCAGAGTTTCGCCCAGAACATCCAGAAACAGTTCCATAAATAATCGCTCCAAAGACCCGCAGGGGGTCGTCTTTCAACAATTTGCAATCAGTTTGCATTTTCATGCAGGGTAGATTATACACGATATCCTTCCCGATTGCAATACCAAATTGCAAATTGGTTGCAATTTTATGTTATGGAACGCTGCAGCGCGTAAAAAAGCCACCGGCATCTGCAAAAATGTGCAGATGCCGGTGGCTTTTGGTATCCTTATTCCTTCAGCGGTACAAAGCCCACAAGGTCCTTGATGACCTCGCCGCCGATGATAAGCCCCGCTACCGAAGGCACAAAGGCGTTGGAGCCCGGCACTGCGCGGCGCACAGTGCACTTGCGCTGGGTGCCCGGGGGGCAGATGCAGTGGTTCTTGCAGCTGATGGAGTCGTCCTCGATGGGGGTCATGGCAGGCTCTTTGGAGTAGACCACCTTCAGGTGCTTGATCTTGCGCTTGCGGCACTCGGTGCGCATCACCTTTGCCAGCGGGCAGACCGAGGTCTTGTAGATGTCGGTCACCTCAAAGCGGGTGGGGTCCATCTTGTTGCCTGCGCCCATGGAGCAGATGATGGGGGTGCCCGCCTCCTTGCACTTCATCACCAGCGCCAGCTTGCCGGTGACAGTGTCGATGGCGTCCACCACATAGTCGTACTGGGTAAAATCGAAATCGTCCTGCGTCTCCGGGCCAAAGAAGCACCGGTGGGTGGTCACCTTGATGTTGGGGTCGATATCGTGGATGCGCTGTTCCGCTACATCCACCTTATACTGTCCTACCGTGCTGCGGGTGGCAATGATCTGACGGTTGAGGTTGGTCAGGCAGACCTTATCGTCGTCGATCAGATCCAGTGCGCCCACGCCGCTGCGTGCCAGCGCCTCCACCGTGTAGCCGCCCACGCCGCCGATGCCAAACACTGCCACCCGGGCGTGGTGCAGCTTTTCCATAGCCTCTGCACCCAGCAGCAGCTGGGTGCGGGAATACTGATCCTGCATTTTGTTCTCCTTACTTTTCTACGCGGGTGATGGTGCCGCCGCCCAGCACCACATCGCCCTGATACAGCACGGCAGCCTGTCCCGGGGTGGGGGCACGCTGGGGCTGGTCAAATTCCAGCCGGAAACCGTTCTCTGCGGGATAAACGGTGGCCTGCTGCTCGGCCTGATGATACCGGGTGCGGGCGGTGACCCGCAGCGGCTCGGTCAGCGCCGGAATGGCGATCCAGTTCACATCCTCTGCGTAAACGATGCGGTCAAACAGCTCGCTTTCCGGCCCGACGGTGACGGTATTGGCCTGCATATCCTTGCCGCAGACGTACACCGGTGCACCCAGCGCAAGGCCAAGCCCCTTGCGCTGCCCCAGCGTGTAGCGCACTGCGCCGCTGTGGGTACCCACCACCCTGCCGCTCTGATCCAGAAAATCTCCGGCGGGGTAGTGCTTGCCGGTAAACTGCTCCATAAAGCGGGCATAGTCGCCATCCGGCACAAAGCAGATATCCTGACTGTCGTGCTTCTGGGCGTTGATAAAGCTGTGCTGCCGGGCGATCTCGCGCACCTCGGTCTTATGCAGCGCACCCAGCGGCAGACGGATATGTGCCAGCTGTTCCTGCGTGAGGTTATACAGCACATAGCTCTGATCCTTGCCCTCGTCCAAGCCCTTTTTCAGCAGCCAGCGGCCGGTGGCTGCGTCCTGCTCCACCCGGGCGTAGTGGCCGGTGACCACATACTCCATGCCGTGTTTCTCCGCCCAGTCCAGCAGGTGGCGGAACTTCATATATTTATTGCAGTCGATGCAGGGGTTGGGGGTGCCGCCCGCCTCGTAGACGCGGATAAATTTTTCAATGATCTGTGCCCGGAAGTCAGCGGTGAAATCCAGCACCTGATACGGCATATCCAGCGCAAAGGCCACCTCGGCGGCGTCCTCGATATCCTTTTCCGAGCAGCAGGTCTGGTAGCCGGACTGTCCCAGCGTTTCGTTGTGGGTAAGCCGCATGGTGATGCCGGTGCAGTCGTAGCCCGCCTGCTGCATCAGGCAGGCCGCCACCGAGCTGTCCACGCCGCCGCTCATGGCAATGAGGGCGCGGGGACGGTTTGCAGGGTTCTGAGTGGTCATAGATTCTCCTTTTATGGGTTCAACACACTAAAGTAGTAGTATAATACTACCGCAGCATAAACCGCTTGTCAAGACGCTATAATTTTCTGCGCCGCAGCCAGCAGCGCCGGCTTTTCGTTGGGGTATTCTGCGCGGATGACGCCATCCAGCAGCGCTTCCAGCACCCGGCGCAGCGCAGGGCCTGCCGGGATGCCCGCCGCCATCAGGTCGCGGCCGTTCACCGCCAGCTGGCTCACCCGGCAGCATACGCCATCGGCTTCCAGCTGCCGCGCCCGCTGCGCCGCAAAGGTGCAAGCCGGGGCATTCTGCGGATGCAGCGCCGCGCACAGCGCACACAGCCGCTCCACGGTGCACAGCCCGTACCGCCCTAAAAGCCGCCGGATGGCAACCTCTCCCGCGTGTACCGGAGCGTGTGCGGGAGCTTTCTCCTCGGACACGCCCTGCCCTGCAGTTTCCCGCACCAGTATTGCGGTCTCCTCGATGCAGGCGTTGGAGCAGCGCAGCCGTTTGAGCACCCGGCGGGTGTCGGTCTCGCCCAGAGCGCCCAGCAGCGCCGCCCAGCGCACCGGCAGGTTTTCCTCCCCCGCCGGGCAGGCATCCACCACCGGCTTTGCGGCTTCAAGCGCCGCCGGGGTCAGTTCCGGCAGCACCACCGCCAGCACGGCGGGTTCCAGATACGCCCCCGGCTGCGGGGCAGCCAGCAGCTTTGCAAGCTCCTCCTGAATGCGCTCGGCAGAGATGCAGTCCAAGTGCGGTGCCAGCTGCCGCGCCGCCCGGGCGGTGGCTGCGTCCAGCGCAAAGCCGAACCTTGCGGCAAAGCGGTACAGCCGCAGGATACGCAGTGCATCCTCGGTAAACCGCTGCTGCGGCTCACCCACCGCCCGCAGCAGACCGTTTTGCAGGTCTTTTTGCCCGCCAAAGGGGTCTACCAGACCCTCGGCCTCATTATAGGCCATGGCGTTGATGGTAAAATCCCGCCGGGCAAGATCCTCCCGCACGTCCGGTACGAACTGCACTTCGTCCGGGTGACGGCCATCGGTATAGCTGCCCTCGGTGCGGAAGGTGGTAGTCTCGTACAGCTGCCCGCCGTATTTGATGGTGACCGTGCCGTGCTGCAAGCCGGTGGGGATGCACTGCGCTGCCCCGAACAGTTCCATCACCTGCTGCGGCAGGGCGCTGGTGCACAGGTCCCAGTCGTGGGCGGTGCGCCCCAAAAGACTGTCCCGCACGCAGCCGCCCACAGCATAGGCTGCGTAGCCCGCCGCGTGCAGGGCGTTCAGCAGGGCAGCCGCCCCGGGGTCAAGTGTCAGCTTCATTCTTCGTTCTCCTCGTAATGCAGGGTGATGCGTTTGCCGTCAAAGCCGCATTCTGCCGCCGGGAAGATGCTTTGCGCCTGTGAAAGCTGCTCCTCCGGGTCGGTGATCATGGGGGAATAGTGCACCAGCCACAGCCGCTTTGCCCCGGCTTTCGCCGCCAGCGCCGCGCTCTGACCAAAGGTGCTGTGCCCCCACTGCGCGGCCTGCTCCTGCTGCTCCGGCAGAGCATAGGTGGCATCGCAGAGCAGAAGGTCTGCCCCCTGCGCCGCCTGCTCCAGCGCCGGACAGGGGGCGCTGTCGCCGGAAAAAACGAACCGCAGCCCCTTGCGGGGTGCGCCCAGCACCTCGGCGGGCTGCACCATGCGCTCTGCCAGCGGGACAGCCTGTCCCCGCTGCAAAAGCCGCCACTGGGTCACCGGTACACCCAGCGCCCGCGCCTTTTCCGGGTCGAACCTGCCCGCCCGGGGCAGTTCCAGCCGGTAGCCCAGACTGCGCACCCGGTGCTTTGTGGCCACCGGCAGCAGCGTTGCCCCGGCGGGCCACCCATCCGAAAGGGCATCCAGCGCCACCGGCTGCCCGGCGCGGCAGACCAGCGGTTTTACCGCGTAGGGCAGCGGCCCGGTCAGAGCATACACTGCCCGCCAGACCTCCAAAAGCCCCTCCGGCCCCAGCAGAGCCAGCGGACGGGTGCGCCCCTGCGCCCCAAGGGTCTGCAAAAGCCCGGGCAGGCCAAAGATATGGTCCCCGTGGTAATGGGTCAGGCAGATGGCATCCGCGCGCATCAGGTTCACCCCGGCGCGGCGGGCGGCGGTCTGGGTACCCTCGCCGCAGTCCAGCAGCAGGCTGTGCCCGCCGCACTCCGCCACAGCGGCGGTCAGGGCGCGCTCCGGCAGCGGCATGGTGGCAGCCGTACCCAGCAGTGTAATGGTCAGCATAAGCAGTTCCTCCGTGGTTCTTCCCTGTTATCTTACCACAAACCCCGCCGGTGCACAATTCTTTCTGCTACGGCATAAGCTGGGCAGAGCCTTGAAAAAGGAGGGCACAGCCTATGCAGCGTGACCGCAGAAAACGCTATTCCCCCGCCCGGCATCCGGTACTTTTGCGCCGGGTGCTCTTGGTGCTGTGCATTCTGGCGGTGCTGTGGCTGGGGTACAGCTGCATGATGCCGCAGCTGCTTTTTTCTGCCCGGGGCACCATGATTTTTGTGCCAGACCCGCCGCTGCGGGGGTAGCGGGACGATTGGGAATGCCCTCCTCGTTGCTCTGGGCATATTCAGCGGAAGAATTATTTAAAATTCGCAATTCTGGAAAATCTGCGGATTTTCCAGAATTGCCTTTTCACGGGAGGGGTTTAGAACGAACTCCCTCAGCCAAAACCTGACGGTTTTGCCAGCTCCCTCGAAGAGGGAGCCCTTGGCATGGTGGGAAAGTTTCTTATTGCTTCTGAAACTTTAGCAACAGGGTTAGCGGCGTGCGCCCTCTCCGTCACCTGCGGTGACACCTCTCCCAAAGGGAGAGGCAAGAGCACCGCCGAAAGCTTTCTTATTGTACCTAATACTTTAGCATCGAGGCTACCAGCTTGGCTCTCCCTTCGGGAGCGCCTGAGAGGGCAAGCCTGCAAAAATACCATACGCAAAAACAGGGCTGCTGCACGTTGCTTTGTGCAGCAGCCCTGTTTTCCAACTTATATACTTTCCAGCACCTTTTTCCCGGTCAGCGGGTCGGGGATGCCCAGAAGTGCCAGTATAATTGCCATGCGAATATACACGCCGTTATGCACCTGATCAAAATAAGCGGCGCGGGGGTCGTTGTCCACGTCCGGCTTGATCTCGTCAATACGGGGAAGCGGATGCAGCACCGGCATGGTGGGCGGTGCCTGCTGCAGCAGCTTTTCGTCCAGCGCATAGCAGCCTTTCAACCGCAGATAGTCCTCTTCGTTGAAAAAGCGCTCCTTCTGGATGCGGGTCATATACAGCACGTCCAGCCCGGGCAGCTCGGCTTCCAAGTCGGCGGTCTCTTTATAGTTCTGGTGAAGCGGGGTCAGGGTCTCATCTTTGACGTACTGCGGGATGCGCAGCTCCTCGGGCGAGATGAACACGAAGCGGTTGCCCTCGAACTGGCTCAGCGCAGCGGTGAGGGAGTGCACCGTCCGGCCGAACTTGAGGTCGCCGCAGAAGCCGATGGTCAGGTGGTTCAGCCGCCCCTTGCGCTGGCGGATGGTCATCAGGTCGATCATGGTCTGGGAGGGATGGGCGTGGCCGCCATCACCTGCATTGATGACCGGCACCCGCGCATACATGGACGCACGCAGCGGTGCGCCCTCCTTGGGGTGGCGCATGGCAATAACGTCCGCATAGTTGCTTACCACGCGGGCGGTATCGGCCACCGTTTCGCCCTTGCTGGCGCTGGAAAGCTGGGCTCCTGCAAAGCCCAGCGTCTTGCCGCCCAGCCGCAGCATGGCAGACTCGAAGGAAAGGCGGGTGCGGGTGCTGGGCTCGTAGAACAGGGTTGCGAGAATGCGGCCGTCGCACAGGTGTGCGTAGGGCGCGGGGTCAGCCTCCATCCGGTCGGCAAGGTCGAGCAGTGCCAGCTGCTCGGCCAGAGAAAAGCTGTTGGGTTCAATAAAGTGTCTCACAGCCATTCTCCCTTCAGCACAAACTTTTCGCGCTCGGCGCCGGTGGAAACGAACTGGATCTCGTGCCCCAGCTGCTTTTCAAGGAACTCCACATAGGCCTTGGCTTCCTTGGGCAGTTCTGCCCAGCTCTTGCAACCGGAGATATCCTTGTTCCAGCCGGGCAGCAGCGTGACCACCGGCTGCACGCGGTCAAGGTCGGACAGGGTGTCGAAGCGGGGGACTTCCACTCCATCCAGCTTGTAGCCGGTGATGACCGGGATCTGCTTCATGCTGCTCAGCACGTCCAGCTTGGTCAGCGCGATCTTATCCGCGCCCTGACATTGCAGGCCGTAGCGGCTGGCAACGCAGTCAAAGGGGCCTACCCGGCGGGGACGGCCGGTAGCCGCGCCGTACTCGCCGCCGGCCTTGCGCAGCTTTTCGTTCCACGCCTCGCCCATTGCGTTCTCTGCCGCAAAGGGGCCAGCGCCCACACAGGTGGAGTAGGCCTTCAGCACACCCACCACATGGTCCAGCTTACAGTTGGGGATGCCCGCACCCAGCGGCGCGTAGGCTGCCAGCGTGTTGGAGCTGGAAGTGAACGGGAAGATGCCGTAGTCGATATCCCGCATTGCGCCCAGCTGCGCTTCCAGTACGATGCGCTTGCCGCTGTCGTGTGCCTGCTGCAAGAAAGCGCCCACATCACAGATGAAGGGCGCAAAGTACGCCGCCTGCTGCCTGCACCAGTTCAGCAAGGCATCGTAACTCATGGGCTCCTGATGGTAGCAGCCCGCCAGTTCCATGTTTTTGGCGTCCAAAATCATGTGCAGGCGGTTCTGGGTGCGCTCCTCGTCCAGATGCAAAAGGTCGCCCAGACGCAGGGTCTTTTTGCGGTACTTGTCGCTGTAAGCGTAGGCAATGCCGCGCCGGGTAGAGCCGAACGCGCTGCCCTTTTTGGCAAGGCGGTCCTCTTCCAGCCCGTCCTGTACCTTGTGCCACGGCATGGAGATGGTAGCTTTATCGGAAAGCTTCAGGTTCTCCGGCTCTACCTTCACCCCGCGCGCCTCGATGGCCTCCATCTCCCCGGCCAGATGCTCAAGGTCGATCACCATACCGGTGCCCAGCACGCAGGTCACCTCCGGGTGCAGGATGCCGGAGGGCAGCAGGTTCAGGATGAACTTGCCCTTCTCGGTCACAACGGTATGGCCGGCATTGTTGCCGCCCTGATAGCGCGCAACGATATCGGCATTTTCGGCCAGCAGGTCGATGACGCGGCCCTTGCCCTCATCGCCCCAGTTGATTCCAGTAACAGCGGTCAGCATAAACTTCATTTACCTTCTTTTTCATTCTTGTTTCCTGTTCGCGGTGTTTATTATACGAGGGTGCAGAGAATATGTAAAAAGTATCCTGTGTATAGCAGCAATATGTTTTTTACATTGCAAAGGGCGTTGGCCGCGCCGTAAAAAGCGCTTGCAATTCCGGCGCGCCGTGCTATGATACAAGAAGAGCATAAAGCCGCTTCTGCCGCTGGCCGCGCCGGAAGCCCGACAGGAAAGAGGGCCGCACTCATGTATGTGGACTGGGAATACTATAAAATCTTCTACTATGTGGCAAAGTATCAGAACTTTACCCGCGCGGCGCGGGTGCTGGGCAACAACCAGCCCAACATCACCCACGCCATGAACCGGCTGGAAAGCCAGCTGAACTGCGTGCTGTTCATCCGCTCCAACCGGGGCGTCACCTTAACGCCGGAGGGAGAGCTGCTGTATTCCCGCATTGCCTCGGCGGCGGTGCAGATACAGGACGCGGAGGAGGAGCTGAGCGCCAGCGCCACGCTGGAACACGGTGCCATCAGCATCAGCACCACCGAGACCGCTTTGAACATCTACCTGTCGGAAAAGCTGCGCGCTTTCCATACCGAGTACCCGGGCATCCGGCTGCGCATCTCCAACCACTCCACTCCGCAGGCGATGCAGGCGGTACGCAACGGCGAGGTGGATTTTGCCATCGTGACCACCCCCGCAGAGGTGGAAAACGGGCTGAAAATGGTGGAGCTGATGCCCTTTTATGAAGTTCTTGTGGGCGGCAGGACCTTTACGGCGCTGGCCAGCCAGACCCTGAACCTGAAGGAACTGGCCAATTATCCCCTGATCTGCCTGAACGAGGAGAGCATGACCCGCAGCTTTTACCGGCAATTCTTTCTGGAACATGACGCGGTGCTGAAGCCGGACACCGAGGCCGCCACCACCGACCAGATGCTCACGCTGGTCAAAAGTGAACTGGGGCTTGCCTTTATGCCGGAGCCCATGGCAGCGCCCCTGCTGGCCAGCGGAGAGCTGGTGCAGCTGCACTTGCAGGAGATCATCCCCTCCCGCTCCATCTGCCTTGTCTACGACCATCACCGCCCACTGAACACCGCCGCCCGCAAGTTCCAGCAGCTGCTGACCAAAGCGGGTGCCCGGGGCACGGAACGCAAATAAAGCCAATACAGAAAGAGGCTGCTGCACCAATGATGTGCAGCAGCCCCTTTTCTGTTATTTCCGGGTGCTCTGTTTCAGCTCCCGCTGCTCCTCCTGCAGCTCCTGTTTCAGGGTTCGGTCGATCTCCCGGGTCTCCTGCCGGATGGCGGTCAGGTCTTTTTCGATGACCGGGTTCTCCTCCAGTTCCTCCCGTATGAACATCAGCGCAAAGCTGACCAGCAAAAGGCCGCAGGATATCCAGATGGCTCTGCCGCCCAGCTGCGCCGCGCTTTTACTGCCCAGCCCAGCCCCCAGCGCGAACAGCAAAATGATGCCAAAGTACCGCACCATCCTGTCCTTTGCGCGGGGCTCGTGGGTCTTGCGCCAGATGCAAAAGGCCTCCACGCCGCTGCGCAGATCGCCGATGCACATGGTACTGGCAAAGGCGTAGCCGTCCACCTTGCGGAAGGCCTGCACCTGCATGGCGCAGGAGAAGGAAACAATGGCGTTGGCCAGCAGATTCTGCGATTGCGGCAGAAAGCCCACCGCAAACAGCAGCAGCACCTCGCCCAGCACCACCAGCTGCCGCCAGTGCAGCCGCTGCATTGTCTGAAAGCGCTCCCGCATTTTTTCCGCAGCCAGCACCCCCAGCGCAAAGGCGCACAACGGCACCAGATAGTGCAGCACCTTGTCCCACTGACCATCCATGATATTGGCGCTCAGCAGCACGATATTGCCGGTCTGAGCATTGGCAAACACCTTGCCCCGGAACAGATAGGTGTAGGCATCCTGCAAGCCGCCGGACAGCGAAAGGAACACCGCCGTAAGAAAGGACTCGGACATTTGCCCGTGATGCTTTGTTTTCATACTCGTACCCTCTTTTCGGGCTCTATTATAATACATTTTGGGGCAGTTTCTGATATCATTTTTACATACCAGCCATGTTTCCCGCTCCAAAAGGCGCAAAAAGTGCGGGCACCCTTCCCTATTTCAGCGCAATCTGTTAGAATAGGGAGAGAAAGTCTCGTACACAGGAAGGAGTTTTTAGTATGAAGATCGCAATTCCTTATGAAAATGGTCAGGTGTTCCAGCACTTTGGTCACTCCGCACAGTTCAAGCTGTACACCGCCGAGGATGGCCGCATCACCGGCGCCGAGGTCGTTTCCACCGATGGGCAGGGGCACGGCGCACTGGTGGGCTTTCTGGTGCGCAATGGCGTGAACGTGCTGCTGTGCGGCGGCATTGGCGGCGGTGCGCAGATGGCACTGGCACAGGCCGGTATCCGACTGTGCGGCGGCATTACCGGCGATGCTGACAGCGCTGCGGCGGCTTATCTTGCCGGCACGCTGGTCTTTGACCCCAACGCCCGCTGCACCCACCACGACCACGAGGAGAGCCACAGCTGCAGCGCTCACGCCTGCCACGCCGACAAGGGCGGCTGCGCCGGCAGCTGCCACTAAAGGCCGTTGCCCTTTCCGGGTGGGACGATTTTAAATGCCCTCCGCTTGCGCTCTGGGCATTTTCAGCGGAAAAATATTTAAAATTCGGGGTTCTGAAAAGCCTGCGGAGCTTGTCGGGGCAAAGCCCCTCCATCTGCTTACGCAGACCGCTCTGCCGCTTAAAAGCCCCACTGGGGCTTTTTTGCTTCGCAAACGCGGGCTTTTCAGAACCCCTTTTTTCACGGAAGGGATAAGCAAAAACGGGCAGCCCGCAGGCTGCCCGTTTTTGCGAAAAAATGCTATTCAGAAAAGTTCTCAGACCTTCTCGATGGTGATGCTCCACTCGCTGGTCATGGCCTCGTCCGGCTCCAGCACCTCGTGCTTGCCTTCCTCGTTCACGCTGTTGGCCCAGCCGTTCCAAGGCTCCATGCAGACAAAGCTCTCGGCATCCTGCTGCCACAGCACGCCGTTTTCAAAGGTCTCGTCGGCGTCCACGGTCACCTTATGGCCGTTGCCCTTGTCGGTCAGGGTCATGGGGAACTGCACGCCGGTCAGCAGACGGACAGAGTTGTCTACGCCCTCCTTGCGGGTGAGGGTGATCTTTTCCGGGGCGGCGGGCTGCTCGCCCTTGGCGTTTTCGGAGCAGGTGGCGCACTTGATGTCGAACTCCACGTTCTCCAGCTTGGAGGCGGTAAAGTAGGGATGGTAGCCAAAGCTGAAGGGCATATCGGTGCTGCCCTCGTTGATGACGGTCAGACTGACCAGTGCCTTGTTGCCCTCCAGATTATAATTGAGCAGCAGAGTGAAATCGAACGGGTAGAGGAACTTGGTCAGCGGGGTGGACTCCAGTGCCAGCGTCACGCCGTCCGGGCCAACGCTGTCCACTTCCCATGCGCACAGGTCGGCAAAGCCGTGGGTCTCCATGGGGTAGGCCTTGCCGTCAAAGATGTGCACGCCGTTATCCGGGTTGCCGCAGCTGGGGAACAGCACCGGCACGCCAAAGCGGGGGCGGTTGCACTCGGAGAAATTGGGGCGGCGGGTCCAGACGAACTCCTCGCCGTCCAGCGTAAAGCTGGTGATCATACCGCCGCGCTCGGGGGTGATGGTGAGGGCAGTCTTTGCCTCGGGGTCGGTGATGACGTACTGCTCGTAGCAGGCGCCGTTCTCGGTGATGTACCGGGTGGTGATCTGATTCATAAGTAAAAGCCTCCTATTATTGCCGCCGGGTCACCCCGGTGGTTCATTCCTTGTGCTCGGTCTGCCGTGCATCCAGCTTTTTGAAGTAGTAGTCGATGCCGTAGCGGATAAAATATTTGATCAAGCGTACTACACCATAAATGATAGCCGCATAAAGCAGCAGTGTCAACAGCAGCACTCCATTTGCGCCCAACATTTTATACACTTCCCTTCTTTTTATGCACAAAAAGGCCGCCGTACCGCATTTTGCCGTACAGCAGCCCTTTTTCAGTTACAGAACCACGCCGTCCTTGAAGATGGAGATCTCGCGGAAGCCGTGCTTTTCCGCCTTGGTCTGCTCGCCGCTGGCCACGCGGATGACCAGATCCAGCAGATCCTTTGCAGCCTCGTCGATGGTTTTTTCGCCGTCGGCGATGACACCGGTGTTGAAATCGATCCAGCCGCCCTTCTTCTCTGCCAGCGGGGTGTTGGTGGAGATCTTCAGGGTGGGAGCCGGTGCGGAGAACGGGGTGCCGCGGCCGGTGGAGAACAAAATCAGGTGTGCGCCTGCTGCCGTCATGGCGGTGGCGGAGACCAGATCGTTACCGGGGCCGTAGAGCATATTCAGACCCTTGGTCACCACGGGGTCGCCGTAGCCGATGACGTCCATGATGGGGGCAGTACCGCCCTTCTGCACGCAGCCGCAGCTCTTATCTTCCAGCGTAGTGATGCCGCCGGCCTTGTTGCCCGGAGAGGGGTTATCGTACACCACCTCGTTGTGGCTGATGAAGTAATCCTTGAAGCCGTTGATCATGTGCTCGGCCTTGACGAATACCTCCTTGTTGATGCAGCGGTCCATCAGGAAGCCCTCTGCACCGAACATCTCGGGCACCTCGGTCAGCACGGTAGAGCCGCCGCGCTGGCCCATCATGTCGGAGAAGCGGCCGATGGTGGGGTTGGCGGTGATACCGGACAGGCCGTCCGAGCCGCCGCACTTCATGCCCACCACCAGCTCAGACACGGGGATGGGCTCGCGCTTGAACTGCCCGGCGTAGGCAGCCAGTTCCTTCAGGATATCGCGGGCGGCGGCAAACTCGTCCTCCACGTCCTGACAGGTGAGGAACCTGACGCGGTCGTGGTCGTACTCGCCCAGCTCCTCCACGAACTGATCGTGCTGCAGGTTCTCGCAGCCCAGATGCAGCACCAGAACGGCGGCGGCATTGGGGTGGCGCACCAGCGCAGCCAGCAGCTTGCGGGTCTGTGCATGGTCGTGGCCGGTCTGGCTGCAGCCGAAGGGATGGGTGAAGGTGTACAGACCCTCGATGGAGCCGGTGACCAGATCCTGATTGTCGGCTACCATCTTCTTGGCGATATCGTTCACGCAGCCCACGGTGGGGATGATCCAGATCTCGTTGCGGATGGCGGCGCGGCCGTCCTTGCGGCGGAAGCCCATAAAGGTCTCCGGCTCGACCTTAGGCAGCGGAGCCAGATCCGGGGCGGGGTTATAGCTGTACTCCACCTCGCCGGACAGGTTGGTGTGCACGTTGTGGGTGTGCATCCAGGTGCCGGGGGCGGCGTCTGCGGTGGCGTGACCGATGGGGAAGCCGTACTTGATGACGTTTTCGCCGTTCTTAATGGGCTTGACTGCCATCTTGTGACCCTGCGGGATATCCTCCAGTGCGGTGACGGCAAGGCCGTCCACCTCCACCAGCGTGCCCTTGGCAATGGGGTGCAGGGCGACGACCACATTGTCGATGGGGCTGATATGAATTGCCTGCGGCATAGTTGTTCTCCTTATCGTATCGCACAAAAGGGCTGCTGCCCAAAGCAGCAGCCCTTTGTTGTGCGGGTAGGTTGATTTTTCAGCTTACAGGCAGCTCTTATAAGCAGCCTCGGCACCCTGAGTGCGGATCATTTCCAGATCTGCCAGCACAGCAGCCTCCAGACCCTCGATCTTGGTCAGATCCTGATCCCACATCTGGGTATTGGTCAGCACAGCGTGCACCAGCTGAGCAGCGGTGTCATCCTTGTGTGCATAGTAGAAATCCAGAGCCCATGCGTCGTCCTGAATCTTGTAGGTGTTGCCTGCGGGGCGCTTGCAGATCAGGCCGTCAGCGGTGCGCTCCTGAATGTCGTTGGAGTAGAAGGCGATGTAGGCAGCCAGAGACATGGTCAGGCACTTGGGCAGCTGCTTCTGCTCCTCGATGTAAGCCAGGAAGGAGGGCATATTGCGGGCCTTCCACTTGGAGGTGGAGTTCAGGGAGATGCTCATCAGCTCGTGGTTGACGAAGGGGTTGTTGAAGCGGTCCTCAACAGCAGAGGCAAAGTCCTCCAGATCCTTCTTGTCCAGCGGCAGGGTGGGGATGATCTCCTCGTGCAGCATCTTGTTCATAAAGCCGCGCACGGTATCGTTGTGCATGCAGTCGCGGACGATATCAAAGCCTGCCAGATAAGCGCCCAGCACAAAGCCGGTGTGTGCGCCGTTCAGGATGCGGACCTTGCGCTTTTTGTAGGGGGTAACGTCGGGCACGACCATGACGTTGACGCCGGCCTTCTTGAACGGCAGCTTGTCCTCCAGACCTGCGGGACCCTCGATGACCCAGACGCCGAACACTTCGCCCACGTCCAGCACGGTATCGTGGTAACCGTTGGCCTCTTCCAGAGCTGCCAGCTCCTGCGGGTCACGGATGCGGCCCGGAACGATGCGGTCCACCAGCGTGGAGCAGAAGGTGTTGGCAGTGTTCATCCAGTCGATGAAGGCGGGCTCCAGATCCCAATCCTTAGCGTAGTTGTTGCAGCACTTCTGCAGCTCCTTGCCGTTGTTGTCGATCAGCTCGCAGCTCAGGATGACCAGACCCTTATCGGCAGCGCCGTTGAAGGCCTTGTAGCGCTCGAACAGCACACGGGTCAGCTTTGCGGGGAAGCTGTTGGGGGGAACCTGATCGAACTGGCTGTCGCCCTTGGTGTAGGCAATGCCGGCCTCGGTGGTGTTGGATACAACAGTTTCCAGATCCTCGGAGCGAGCCAGAGCCAGAACCTCGTCCCACTTGCCATCAATGTAGGGGCACACGCAGTCAGACACGCAGGAGATCACCCGCTTTGCGTCCACCTTCTGGCCCTTTTCGCTGCCGCGCAGGTACAGGGTGTACAGGCCCTCCTGCTCGTTGATCCAGTCTGCCATCTGGGGGAAGTTGCCGATGGGCTGCACCAGCTTGACCTTGCCGTTATAGCCGGCCTTCTCGTTTGCAATATCGTAGAAATAGTCCACGAAAGCGCGCAGGAAGTTGCCTTCGCCGAACTGCATCACCTTAACGGGAGCATCCTTCAGGATGTAGCCGTTGTAGCCAGTGCCTTCCAGAACCTTGTAGTTCAAAGTTTCCATCTTATTGATCTCCTTTATAAACTTGCTTTGCATGGCAGGCTCTCGTTTTCCCTGCCATCTTCTGCTCCTATTTTATGCTGTTGTATACAAAGAAGTCAAGTGTTTTGTGCAAGGTTTTTAGTCCAAAAATGGCTATTTAGCGCATTTCCAGCGGTTTATACAATTCCGAGGGTGAAATTTTGGCAGTTTTTCAGTTGTATACATCGGCGTTTTCCGGTATACTAAGGATAAGGCAGCCTGCCCGTCCAAAGCAGGTGCAATTTCATGCCCGTTTTTGTCTAAATTTTAACAAATTCATCAGAGAAAAGGAGTTAAAATCCCATGAAAGCATTTATGGATAAGGACTTCATGCTCCAGTCTGCTACCGCACAGCATCTGTATCACGACTATGCAGCTACTATGCCCATCTGCGACTATCACTGCCACATCCCTCCCCGCGAGATCTACGAGAACCGCCGCTTTGAGAACATCACGCAGGTGTGGCTGGGCGGCCGCAACCCGGACGGCAGCTACTTCGGCGATCATTATAAGTGGCGCGTGATGCGTTCCAACGGCGTACCCGAGGAGTACATCACCGGCGACAAGCCCGACCGCGAGCGCTTCCAGAAGTTTGCCGAGGCTCTGCCCATGGCCATTGGCAACCCCATGTACCACTGGACCAATCTGGAGCTGCACGTTTTCTTCGGCTACGACGGCGTGCTGAACGGCGACACCGCTGAGGAAGTGTGGAACCTGTGCAATGACAAGCTGCAGCACGACCCTAAGCTGACCGTCCGCGGCCTGATCGAGCAGAGCAACGTGGCCTTTATCGGCACCACCGATGACCCCATTGATGACCTGTACTGGCACAAGAAGATCAAGGAAGATCCCACCATCAAGTTCACCGTGGCTCCCTCCTTCCGTCCTGATAAGGCCGTCAACATCAGCAAGCCCGGCTTTGCTGAGTACATGGCTAAGCTGGCTGCCGTTGTGGGCAAGGAAAAGCTGGCCTGCATCGACTGCGTGACCGATGCCCTGACTAAGCGCATCGAGTTCTTTGCCGAGATGGGCTGCCGCGCTTCCGACCACGGTCTGGACTACGTTCCCTACCGTGAGGCCACCAAGGACGAGGTGAACGCCATCTACCAGAAGGTGATGAACGGCGAGAGCTGCACCGTGGAAGAGGCCGAGAAGTACCAGACCTACATCCTGATCCATCTGGGCAAGCAGTACCATCGTCTGGGCATTGCCATGCAGATCCACTACAACTGCCTGCGCGGCATGAACCGCAAGATGAACAGCCTGCTGGGCCCCGACACCGGCTTTGACATGATCAACACCGCCACCTGCGGCGGCCAGATCGCACAGCTGCTCAGCGCCCTGAACGACACCGATGAGTGCCCCAAGACCATCATTTACAGCCTGAACCCCGCCGACGACGCACAGATCGGCACCATTCTGGGCTGCTTCCAGAACAGCGAGATTCCGGGCAAGATCCAGCACGGCTCCGCATGGTGGTTCAATGACCACAAGATCGGCATGGAGGATCAGATGATCCGTCTGGCAAGCCTTGGCCTGCTGGGCAACTTTGTGGGTATGCTGACCGACAGCCGCAGCTTCCTGAGCTACACCCGCCACGAATACTTCCGCCGCATCCTGTGCAACATCATCGGCCAGTGGGTCGAGGACGGCGAGTATCCCAACGACGAGAAGGCTCTGGAGAAGATCATCAAGGGCATCTGCTTCGACAACGCAAAGCGTTACTTCAACCTGTAAGCGCTTTCCCCTTTTCCTGAACTGAATCTCCGCGCCGCCCGCAGACAATGCCGTCTGCGGGCGGCGCTTTATTTTGCCTTTTTACGCCCAAAACGCACCGGATGTGCCTGTTTTTTCACCTTTTATCGGCTGTTTTCCGTCTTTTTCTACAACTTCTCTTTTATCCCTTGACTTCCTTGTACAAGGGGAGTATATTTTTGCATGGCATTCAGGCCAAATTGCTGTATTTTCTGATGGAGGAAACCCATGAACGGTTTAAAAGAAGCCTTCAGCCGCGAAAATCTGCTGAAGAATCTAAATTTCTTCGTCCTGCTGAACCTCGGCCTTGTACTTACGGCAGTGGGCATCGTATATTTTAAAAATCCCAACCACTTCGCCTTCGGCGGCACCTCCGGCCTGTCCATCCTGCTGGCAGACCTGTTCCCCCGCATCAATGTGGGCGGATTTATGTGGATCATCAACATCGTGCTGGTGGTACTGGGCTTTCTCTTTTTGGGCATCAAGTGCATGGGCTGGACGATCTACTCCTCCTTTGCGCTCTCTTTTTTCGTGTCCGGCTGCGAGTGGCTGTACCCCTCTGGCGTGTCCCTGAGCGGCGATGCCATGCTGGATCTGGTGTTCGCGGTGTTCCTGCCTGCGCTGGGCGCTGCCATCGTGTTTGACATCGGCGCCTCCACCGGCGGCACCGACATCGTGGCGCTGATCCTTGCCAAGTACACCTCCATGGAGATCGGCAAGGCGCTGATGGTCAGCGATATCCTCATCGTGCTGGCAGCCGCCGTACGGTTCGGCATGGGCACGGGCCTATACTGTATTCTTGGCCTCATCGGAAAATCCTTCGTGGTGGACGGTGCCATTGAAAACATCCGTCTGCGCAAGGTGTGCACCATCATGACCGCGAACCCGCAGCCCATTCTGGACTTCATCATCCACGACATGAACCGCTCTGCCACGGTGGAAAAGGCTTACGGTGCCTACACCCACCATGAGCTCAGCGTGCTGGTGACCGTGCTCACCCGCCGTCAGGCTTTGCAGCTGCGCAACTTCCTGCGGGAGAACGACCCCCACAGCTTTATCACCATCGTCAACTCCAGCGAGATCATCGGCAAGGGCTTCCGCTCCTTTAACTAAGACTGTTTTGCATCCTTTTTATCAATTTTCCGCTAAAGGCTTCCCCCGGCTGGGGGAAGCCTTTATTCAGAGGAGTATCCCCATCTGCCGTGCAAGTCCGTACTTGAAGAAAAACGCAAAATAGTGTATTATATAGTATTATGAGTAAAAGGGGGCACGCTGTGCCCTGACAGGGGGAACCTATATGGCTGATAAAAACTTTCTGACAGATATCATCGACGCCGACCTTGCCGAGGGCAAGGTGCAGCAGATCCACACCCGCTTCCCGCCGGAGCCCAACGGCTATCTGCACATCGGCAGCGCCAAGGCCATTTATATCAACTGGTCCATTGCCAACCAGTACGGCGGTAAATTCAACCTGCGTCTGGACGACACCAACCCCGCCCGCGAAGGCGAGGAATACGTCAACAGCATCATCGAGGACCTGCACTGGCTGGGTGCCGACCCCAACGGCGGCATCTTCTACGGCAGCGATTACTTTGATAAGTGCTACGAGTACGCCGAGAAGCTCATCACCGAGGGCAAGGCCTATGTGGATGACCTGACCCGCGAGGAGATGCGCGAGTACCGCGGCTCCGATGCCGGCAAGCCCTCCCGTCCCTCTCCGTGGCGCGACCGCAGCCCGGAAGAAAACCTCGACCTGTTCCGCCGGATGCGTGCCGGTGAGTTCAAGGAGGGCGAAAAGACCCTGCGTGCCAAGATCGATCTGGCAAGCCCCAACATGAATATGCGTGACCCGGCCATCTACCGCATCAAGTACGCCGAGCATCACCGTCAGGGCAACAAGTGGTGCATCTACCCCATGTACGACTTCGCCCACCCCATTCAGGACGCCATCGAGGGTATCACCCACAGCATGTGCAGTCTGGAGTTCGAGAACCATCGCCCGCTGTACAACTGGGTCATTGAAAACATCTTCGGTGCCGAGTTCCCCAAGCAGCGCGAGTTCGCCCGCCTGAACATGACCAATACGGTCATGAGCAAGCGCTACCTGCGTGAGCTGGTGGAGATGGGCATCGTGGACGGCTGGGACGATCCCCGTATGCCCACCCTGTGCGGTCTGCGCCGCCGCGGCTACACCCCCACCTCCATCTTCACCTTTGTGCGGGAGGCCGGTATCTCCAAGTCTGACAACCTGATCGATATGCGTCAGCTGGAGGCCTGCATCCGCAGCGAGCTGGACCTGACCGCACAGCGCCGCATTGCCGTGCTGGAGCCGGTCAAGCTGGTGGTGGACAACTACCCCGCCGACAAGACCGAGTACTTTGACGTAGCCAACAACCCCAACCGCGAGGCCAACGATACCACCACCCGCAAGGTAGCCTTTACCCGCGAGCTGTGGATCGACGCCGAGGACTTTGCCGAGGTGCCGCCTCCCAAGTTCAAGCGCCTGACCGTGGACGGCGAGGTGCGTCTGATGGGTGCTTATATCGTCAAGTGCACCGGCGTAGATAAGAACGCCGACGGCAGCATTGCCGCCATCCACTGCACCGCCGACCTCGAGACCGGCAACGGCAACCCCGCCGACGGCCGCAAGGTCAAAGGCACCATCCACTGGGTAAGCGCCGCACACTGCGTGGACGCCGAGGTGCGCCTGTACGACAAGCTGTTCACCGAAGCCAACATGAACGGCATCCCCGAGGGCAGCGACTACAAGGACTACCTGAACCCGGAAAGCGTCACCGTGCGCACCGGCTGCAAGCTGGAAGAGAGCCTGAAGGACGCAAAGCCCGGCGAAAAGTTCCAGTTTGTGCGCACCGGCTTCTTTACCCCGGACAGCAAGAACCCCGGCGTGTACAACCGGGTGGTCACCCTGCGCGACAGCTTCAAGCCCGCAAAATAATCACCCCCAAGGAGAAGATACCATACCATGACCGCAAAAATGACCCGTAATATCCTGCTCATGCTGGCAGCCACCGTGCTGATGGGCATTGTGCTGAACCTGTATATCCACAACACCGGCACCGTACCCGCCGCCGACAACGCCGCCCCCCTGACCGATGGCAGCTACACTTCCTCTGCACAGGGCTGCCTGAGTGAAGTGACCGTCACGGTCACCGTGACCGGCGGCAAGGTGACCGCCGTACAGGTGGACGCCTCCGCCGAGACCCCGGAGCTGGGCGGCAAAGCCGCCGAGACGCTGTCTGCGCAGCTGACACAGACCGGCTCCACCGCCGGTGTGGACGCCATCACCGGTTCCACCATGACCAGCGAGGCCATCTTTACCGCCATGGACGCCTGCCTTGCACAGGCGCAGTGATGCTGTAAACCACAAAAAACTGCCGCACAGTTGTGCGGCAGTTTTTTTGTTTCTAATCCTCCGCTCTTCCGCGCTGAACGATTTAGAATGCGCTCCGCGTTTGCTCTGCGCATGATCAGCGGAAATGCTTTTTATAATTTCGTAGTGCCGGAGCGTCTGCGGACGCTCCGGCACTACATTTTCACGGCTGGGGTCGCAAGGGCAAGCTGCATATTGCGTTCCCCTACAAGCACTGTGCCGCAGGTCGTTTTTCATTGCAGAACACGTTGGATTATGCTATACTTGGTCTGCCGCAGCAAAAGCGGCAGGTGCTGTCTGCACAAAAGGTGGTCTAGCTTCCTCCGGCAAGCTTCCGGGGGCTGTGAAACCTTATTGTCTGGTTCCCCCGGACGCAAACGCGAAAGGGGGGATGCCACATGACACTGGATAACGTTCTGCAGCTGTTCGTCATTATTGGCGGCACAGTCGGGATCACGTTCAAGATTTCGTGGGCGATCTTTCAGGAGATCCATAACAATAAGAAATGACCGCCCCAGCGTTCCAATTCTGAGCGGTCATTCTTATTGACATACTTAGCTAAAGGAAGCTGACCATTGCAGGCAGCACCTTTTCTATTTGTAGTATAACGCTCCCACGCCGTTTTGTCAAGCAGTGCAGATTTTACAGCGTGCTTTGCAGCCGTGCGCCGCTGGCGTACTGGGTGCGGCGGTCCATCTGGTTATCCAGCGGCTGACCGGCGGCATAGCGCTTGAGGTTATGTGCAAAGATATCCACAATGTTGTCCAGCGTCTTGGGCAGGCTGAAGCCGCCGGTGACATGGGGTGTGATGATCACGTTCGGCTCTGCCCACAGGGGATGCTCCGGCGGCAGCGGCTCGGGGTCGGTCACGTCCAGCCCTGCGCCGGAAAGCCGCCCGCTGTGGACGGCGGCTGCCAGTGCCTCGCCGTCCACGGCAGTGCCACGCCCCACGTTGAGCAGGATAGCACCGGGCTTACAGAGCGCCAGCCGCTCGGCATTGAACAAGTGCAGTGTCTCCGGCGTGCCGGGCAGGCTCAGCGCCACAAGGTCGGCCTGCGGCAGTTCTGCGTCCAATGCGCTCTGCGCCACCACCCGGGTGCAGTAGTCCGGGCAGGGGGTATCCGGGTGCACGGTGCGGCGCACGCCCACTACCTCAGCGCCCAGCGCATACGCCCGCCGGGCAAAGTTAGAGCCGATATCGCCCATGCCCACACACAGCACCCGGCTGCCCGCAATGCTGCCCACAGAGTGGCCGGTGGGTGCCCAGCGGTGCTCCCGCTGGTTGTCCCGGTAGGTAGGCAGCTCCTTGAGCAGGCTGAGCCACATTGCCAGCATACACTCACTGATGGCCAGCCCATAAGCGCCGGTGGCGTTGGTCACGATGCACTTCTCCGGCAGCACCCCCGGCTCCAGATAGTTATTGGGGCCGGCTGCGTTGGACTGGAACCATTCCAGATGATCGTTCTGCCGGATCAGCGGCACCGGCAAGTTGCCCAGCACCGCATCGGCCCACAGGGCATCCTCCACCGTGGCAGTATCCGGGGTGGTAAAGCGATATGCAAAGCCCTGCACCGCCTCAATGCGGGCTCTCTGCTCCGCGCTGATAGGCAGGCAGACAAGGATATGTTTGGACATAACAGTTTCTCCTTTCCTCTTTTTGTTTATCATACCGCAAACTGTGCGGCGGCACAAGGGGGCGGTTCTGTGCTTTCGGGCATATCCTGTAAAAGAACAATGCCGGTCAGCCCGAAAGCCGCCCGGCACCGTATTGATTTTTAGTCCAGCGCACGAATGGCGTCCAGCGTGCATTGATACTGCTCCGCCACCTTTGCAAACTGCTTCTGCGTGCCCTCCAGCTGCCCGGCACGCAGGGTCTCGGTCAGGGTATAGGTAGGCGCGTACAGATTAGAAAATCCCAGATTCTGGCAGACGCCCTTGAGGGTATGCGCTCCGCGGAACGCCTCCTTCACGTCTCCCCTGCGCAGCGCTTCCTCCAGAATCTGAAAGCTGTCGTCCTGCAAGAACATCCGCACAAATTTGCAGATCATGGCTTCGTTATACAGCCGCCCAAGCACCTCCTGATAGTCTGCGTCCATCTTTTTATAGCATTCCTGTATCGTCATCGCTTACGCCGTGCCCTTCTTTTTTGCTATCGTTTGCTTTCCCATCGCCGCGTCTTACTACGCTTCATGGCGATATAGTGTTATGATAGCACCTTTCCGGCCAGCTTGCAACTAGAGTGCAACAAGTTTTGCACTCTGTCTAGTTTTTGCATCCGCTTTTTGTCAGTTGCGCCAAACCCGCACCCAGTTGCCATAAAAAGTGCATGCTACCGCGCCCTTTTCCGCTGTTGCCAGCTGCCGCTTCTGCCGGCTGAAAAAAGCAGGCCGCGCAGCGCTGTCAACTACGGATTCCATATTGACGAACCGCACAAAAAACGATATACTATATTTTGGCGGTGCAGCCGTGCCGCCAGATGCCGGGGTGTTGCGCAGTTGGTAGCGCGCCTGCTTTGGGAGCAGGAGGCCGCGAGTTCGAGTCTCGCCACTCCGATACTGCAAACGCACGTTGATTCGATGAGGATCAGCGTGCGTTTTTGTTTTGCCGGTAAACCTGCCGGTGCTCTCCGAAAGTGTGCAAAAGCCGCGCGCACTGCAAGGCCGCTTTCAAAAAACAGAGCAGCCTTTTTTATTTCCTCCTCTTTTGCGGGATTGATAAAAGCCCACAAGTGCGGTATACTGAATAGTACTTTATTCGAGCAAAGTAAGGAGGTGCGGCCCATGGCGATCGGTGTTCCCCGCCCGCTGGCGTTGGAAAAGCCGCAGAGTGTAGATTTGGCACAGGCGGCGCGGTATTTCGGCGCACACGGCGAGCCGGACGCCGCCACGCTGGCACTGCTGCAAAAGTGCGCGGTGCCGCTACTGGCGGCGGCGACGCCCCGGGCGGTGTGGCTGCTGGCAGACACTTCCGCCCTGACCGAGGCCGGGCTTCTGCCCGGCGAGGACGTGCACAAGCATCTGGCAGGCTGCGGGCAGGCCATTCTGCTGGCGGTGACGCTGGGCCCCGGGGTGGATGCCCAGATCCGCCGGGCAGGCGTGGGCGATATCGCCGCCGGGGTAGCCGCCGATGCCTTGGGCAGCGCACTGGCCGAGCAGGCCGCCGATGCCGCCGAGGCGCAGCTGCGCCAGTGGGCGGCCACGGAGGGAAAGTATCTGACCGGGCGCTTTTCGCCCGGCTACGGCGATTGGGACATCGCGGTGCAGCCGCTGGTGGCGGCGGCGCTGGACACCGTGCGCAAGGCTGGACTGTGCGTCACCGATACCAACCTGATGACCCCGCGCAAGAGCGTGACCGCCCTGCTGGGGGTCAGCGACCACCCGGTAAAGGGACAACTGGCCGGGTGCGGCCATTGTGTGCTGCGCACCCGCTGCGAATACAGAAAGAGGGGAAAGACCTGTGCAAGTGAATGAACTTTTCAAGCAGAGCAATACCATCCTGCTGGACGGCGGCATGGGCACCATGCTGCAAGCTGCCGGGCTCAAGCTGGGCGCACGCCCGGAGGAGCTGAACATCACCGACCCGGCACTCATCGAGGGCATCCATGGGCAGTACGCTGCGGCAGGCAGCCGCATCGTCAACGCCAATACCTTCGGCGCTTCTGCCCACAAGCTGACGGGCAGCGCCTACACGCTAGAGCAGATCATCACCGCAGGCATTGCCAACTGCAAGCGCGCCTGCGCGCCCTACGGTGCGCTGACCGCGCTGGACGTGGGCCCGCTGGGCGAGCTGCTGGAGCCCAGCGGAACACTGGCCTTTGAGGATGCCGTGGCCGAGTATGCCCGCATCGTGAAGGCAGGCGAAGCCGCCGGGGCAGACCTGATCTTTTTTGAGACCTATACCGACCTGTATGAGCTGAAAGCCGCCCTGCTGGCTGCCAAGGAGAATACTCACCTGCCCATTCTGGCCAGCATGAGCTTTGAAGCGGGCGGGCGCACCTTTACCGGCTGCACAGTGGAAAGCTTTGCCGCCACCGCCCGGGGCTTGGGGGCAGACGCCGTGGGCATCAACTGCTCTCTGGGGCCCAAGGAGATCTTCCCCATGGCAAAACGGCTGGCAGAAGCCGTGCCCGGTAACTTCCCGGTGTTCGTCAAGCCCAACGCCGGTCTGCCCCGGGCGGACGGCAGCGGCTACGACATCACCCCGCAGCTGTTCGCCTTGCAGATGAAGCCCTACCGGGAACTGCACCTGTTTGCTGCCGGCGGCTGCTGCGGTACCACCCCGGAGTTCATCAAGCTGCTCAACGGCACCTTTGCAGGCTGCACCCCGGGGCGTCCCGCGCACCGGATGCCCTCGGTGCTGTGCACCCCGGTGGATGCGGTCACGGTGGACGGCATCACGGTGGTGGGCGAGCGCATCAACCCCACCGGCAAAAAGCGCTTCCAGCAGGCATTGCGGGAGGGCGACATGAACTATGTGCTGGAGCAGGCCGTCAGTCAGGCAGAGGCCGGGGCGCAGATCCTGGACGTGAACGTGGGTGCGCCCGGCGTGGACGAGCCGGTGCTGATGGAGCAGGTGGTCAAGGCGCTGCAAAGCGTGACCAGCCTGCCCTTGCAGCTGGATTCCTCCAATGTGGAAGCGCTGGCGCGGGGTCTGCGGGTGTACAACGGCAAGCCCATCGTCAACTCCACCAACGGCGAGCCGGAAAAGCTTGCCGCCATCCTGCCGCTGTGCAAAAAGTACGGCGCAGCCATCGTGGGGCTGGCCATTGACGAAAAGGGCATCCAGCCCAAGGCCGAGGACCGCGTGGCCATTGCCCGCCGCATCACCGAGGCCGCGCTGGCAGCGGGCATCCCCCGGGAGGATATCTACATCGACTGCCTTACCCTGACCGCCAGCGCCCAGCAGGAGGATGTGCTGGCCACGGTGCAGGCACTGGAAGCCTGCAAAAAGGAGCTGGGAGTGCGCACCGTGCTGGGCGTGTCCAACATCAGCTTTGGTCTGCCCTGCCGCACCTACCTGAACACCACCTTCCTGACCATGGCGATGTACGCCGGGCTGGACCTTGCCATCATGAACCCTTCCAGTGAAGAGATGATGGCGGCGGTGTACGCCTACAACGTGCTGACCAACCGGGATAAGCAGAGCACAAAGTACATTGAACGCTTTGCCGACCGTGTACCCGCCAGCACTGCGCTGGCGCAGGCTGCAAAGGCCGCGCCTGCCGCCAGTGCCGCCGAAGCAGAACTTACCGGCCCCTACGCCGCCCTGATGAAAGCGGTGGAAAAGGGCTTGAAGGGTGACGCCGCCGCCCATACCCGTGCCCTGCTGGCGGAAAAGCAGCCGCTGGAGGTGGTGGATGAGGCATTGATCCCCGCTTTGGACATCGTGGGTGCCAAGTACGAAAAAGGCACCCTGTTCCTGCCGCAGCTGCTGCAGGCCGCCAGCGCCGCCCAGAGCGCCTTTGAGGAGATCAAGACTGCCATTGCCCAAAAGGGCGAAGGCAGCGCCAGCAAGGGGCGCATCGTCCTTGCCACTGTCAAGGGCGATGTGCACGACATCGGCAAGAACATCGTCCGGGTCATTCTGGAAAACTACGGCTTTGAGGTGCTGGACCTTGGCCGGGATGTGCCGGTGGAGACGGTGGTGGACACCGTGCGAGAAAAGGATGTGCATCTGGTAGGCCTTTCGGCCCTGATGACCACCACCCTGAAAAGCATGGAGGAGACCATCGCCGCCCTGCACGCCGCGCAGCTGGACTGCAAGATCATGGTGGGCGGTGCCGTGCTGACCCCGGAATACGCCGAGAAGATCGGCGCGGACTGGTACGCCAAGGACGCCAAGCGCAGCGCCGACATCGCCAAGGAGTTCTTTGGGGTGTAACGCAAAAATTTCAGATTCAGACTGCTGAGAGGCGCGGACTTTTCAGCAGTCTTTTTTCATGGGCAGAGCATTTATTTGCAAACTGTTCAAATTTACCACAAAGAATTGCCACGATTGTCTGGCATAATAAGGGTGCACTCAGGGAGAACGGAACGGACATCCCCCATAACCTCCGAAAGGTTCTCCCCGCAAAGCCCATGCAGGCACATTTCCCTGCGGGTGCGGCCGCAGCAGCGGCGCACAGCAGGCCCATAAAAAACTGTCTCCCGTTTCTATGCGAGGCAATAGCCAGAACGGCGGACAGACTACCAAATCCCTCCTGACCAAGCCGCAATGTTCAGGGGTTCCTATACAGCAGGCAGTGTCGCTTTCCTCCTCCTTTCCACGGCACTGCCTGCTTTTTGTTTGCGCATTTTTCCGTGAAAAGCAAGAAAGCGCAAAGTCGGAAGAACCGCCCTTGCCCTCGTCCCTGCATACAAAAACCGCCCCGGCTTCCTGCTGCGGAAACCGGGGCGGTTCATTTGCTTTATGGGTGCTTTTTCAGGCGCTCAATACCTTTTTGAAGTTTTAGTCATATCTGTATTTAGAGGATTTTCCGTACACTTTTCGGAGCGACTTTTTCAGGCTGACCACTGTTTCTTTGATGATCTTTGCCTCGTCGGCAGAGCAATCCGCAAGCTGTTCGGTCATCCAGCTGTCAAACACCGGCTTTGCTTTTTTGATCTCGATGCACAGCAGCTCGTCTGCGGAGCAGTCCAGTGCGTTGATGATGTCGATCAGCGTTTTCAGGCTTGGCACGGAGTTGCCCGTCTCAATATGGCTGATGTGCGTGACCACCACGCCGACCTCATTGGCCAGCTGCTCCTGCGTCATGCCCTTTGCAAGGCGGCAGGCACGGATGCGTTTTCCGATGTCGGCGTAGTCCACCATAGTACAACTACCCTCCGTTTTGTGAAGTGATACTTGTATTGTATGTGCAATCGACCTGGATTGTAATAATCTGAAAGTGCAGTGGACTTTTTAAAGCATATTCCGTTAGGATACTAAGCTTTTGCTTTTCTTCAACTGCTTATCGAACTCTTGCTTCATTGCCTTCTGGCCTTTCTTTGTGGACAGATCCGACATCTTCAGTTCTCCCTTTGCGATCTTGGACAGAATGATGATGTAGGCCTCGCCCAGCGCTGCCGTCAGGGTCGCTGTCGTCACGGCAGAAACCGCGCCGCCGATGACCGTTCCTGCACCGGGAATCAATTTGAGAACATTCGCCACCATCGTCTTGCCAATACCGGTCGCACCCGTTATTCCCACAAGAACAGTCACCAGACTCACGATTTCTTCCCTCTTAAAATTTCTGGTATTCATTGTCGATTTTGTCTCCCATCTCGTCTATGAGCCCAAAGATATTGCCAGAATCAAGTGCTGCCATCGTTCTTTTGCTCCTCCGTCTCATCCACTTCGATATACTCAGGCTTCCATTCTTTGTCAAAGTGCGGCGGTTTTATCAAATCCTTCTGCGACAGCTTTGTCATAAGCATGGGTAACGATCCTGTTGGACAGCCTGCTTGTCCTTCCATGCAGGATATTTTTGCTATTTCCGCTTTTCCCTGCAAGTTGCACCGCAAAAAACCGCCCCGGCTTCCTGTTACGGAAAACGGGGCGGTTCGTTTGCTTTATTTGTGCTTTCTCAAGCGCTCACGCAATTACTTGCGGGGGTTCTTGATAGCAGCCTGAGCGGGTGCCAAAATTACAGAGCGTTCGAGTCAATCCACCTTCACTCGCCCTGTCTGCTTGAGGGGTTCTCCATAGTTGATATGGTAATGGCCGTTATTCTGCATTCCGAATTCAATATATTCCGAAAATGTTGTCCCAGAAATCGTAGTATTAGTCAAATGCATCACAACAGCCACTCCAGCCAAATCGTCATCCCAAAGTTCCTTATAAATAGCATTATTGGAATACAATTTCAGACTCACATCCACAGAATCGCCCGTTGCGAGTAGCGTTCCTATTCCGCCTTGTCCAAAATTTCGACACGCCACTAACTCTGTTTTGCCTTGGAATCCAACAATATCAACGCTATCCACTTGAATATGCCGAATAATTGATTCAGAAATATTTTGCAAGGAAAATTCTATTGTTTTAATATACTTTATTTCTTCAACCAAGGAATCAATATTCACTCGAATCTCACTGGTTTCATGTTGTACGGAATCTCCATAATAAGACCGAATAATTCTGAACTGTTTGGACTGTGGCACATAGGACAGTGCTCCGCGATGAAGCATTGTCGGTTTGCATGATGGATTTGTCAGCTTCACAGCTGGTAAAAGTTTTTGTGACATTATTTTTTGGAGTCTATTATTTTCTTCGCTTAAGCGCCTATTAACTTCTTGTGCGTCTTGTCCCTGCTCAACAGTGATAATGCCAAGTATAATGGTACCCAGCAAAGCTTGCAATCCAGAAACATAGGAAAGTGCATCTCCTGCCGACCATTCAGCCGGAAAAGCACTGGAAAACTTAAAGAGGATATTAACCACCATTGGAATAGCGATTATTGAAATCATAAGCAGCGCAATCAGCAGCCATTTATATTTTACGAATATCTTCTTCACAAAAGTCCTGCCTTTCATATTCATAGCTGTAACTTAATTATACCGTCCCGCCACTCATAAAACAAGAAGCTTCCATCTTTTACAGAAAAAATGCCTATGGATTCCAATGGAATCCATAGGCATTTAGGAACTTACTTTTGAGAAGGCATAATCACCCTTCTACTATAATAATGTGTCCGAAAGATAAGGCTTCAGCATCTCAACCAGTTCGTAGACTTTCGTTCCGGGTGCTGACTCAGAGGGTTTCCGTCCTTCATTTTGTTTGTCCAACCGCTTTGCATTGGCAATCGCAATGTCCATGTAAGGTCGCAGCACTTCATACATATCCGGGCGGTTCTTCTCGTAACTCCCTGCGCCAATGTTTTTCAGCCAATCGCTTAGCTTCGGCCAGTAACGAGATCTATCAATATCAGTATCCATATACATAAAATGCAGCAAATACCACAGTTCTACGCACTGGTTCGACCATACAGCATGGTAAATCGTCTCACCTTGTGCATTGTATTCTTCGCACAGCTGTGCTACCATGTCGATATTTTCTGCCGGAAAATCATCTGTGTCATAGACAATCCAGACGTGCTTAAACACAATGCCGTTATTCTGAACGTATTGACGAGCTTTCATCAACAGATTCACCGTATTGTCGCTAATGCCCTCTACCTTTAGCTGGATTCTATCACGGTACTTAGAATTGATAATCCGTTGAATTGCGCCAAAATACTGCGGCTCGGTTTCTGTACCTTCAGATGCAATCAAGTGGTATTCCGGCTGAATCATCCTCGCCTTATCACGGCGATTCTTCATCCAGCTTTTTCCAAGGTCACTCTTTTTCGGAGGTTTCAGACTCATGCCCAATCCCTCCCTGTCAGCATATTAGAAAGGTAGGGGTCTGCACCATATCGGCCTTCCAGATACTGCTTGTCAAAGGCTGCCGTACTCTTGACGCGGGTGTTGTCCTCCTGTCGGAACTCATAAAGCGAATAAATTTCGCTCTCATGATTATCATTCATTGCTGCAAACCAGATTTCATCGCGGCGGAAAACAGTATTCTTCATCGTAGTCAGGTCGTGAGAACTGAACAGCAACTGTGCGCCCTTCTTGTTCAGTTCCGGGTTCTTGAACATCTGAATCACATACCGGAGCAGCTTCGGATGCAGCTTGGCATCCAGCTCGTCCACAACGACTGTGCGGCCTTCCTGCAATGCTACCATCAGAACCGGCAAAGCCGCTATCATCTTCTTGGTTCCATCCGACTCTGCTTCAAAGGGAAGCTCGTAGACCTTGCCTTTGATCGTTCTTTGCGTGAACAGGTGCTTGCTATCTTCATCATAGCGATAACCGGACAAATCAATGCCTACATCATTTAGTGCATGAATCAAGCTTTCCTTGGTCGCTTCATTCTTGGACACCAGCACAATGTTTTCCGCTCTAGGGTTTGCGTAGCTCTGCGTAATGCAAGATTCAAACCAATTCTGCACTTCTGCAATCACAGGGATATTATAGTTGATTGCCAAAAAAGAAAGATACGGCATCTTCGGGTTGACGTCCAGATTGATGCTCGCCTTACTGATGCTTGCACCCAATTCAATTTTCTGACCATCTCGCTCAAAAATCAAACCTGTCTTCTTGCCGCCCAGTGTGCGCCACAAGAGGGACTCAAAGACAATTTCTTCCTTGAGCGAAATGTAATACTGGTATTCCTTCTCGCCTACACGGAAGAACACCTGAAAAATCGTAGGCTCATTTGCAGAGCTTTCATCCAGCATAAAGGGAGCCACACTGCTGCCCTGCTGGAAAATCATTGGCTGCCGATTCTTCTCCAATGCATGAATCGGCTTCACAACAAGGTTAATCAGGCAAAAGAATGCCTGAAGCAGATTCGTCTTACCGCCACCATTGGGGCCGTAGACTGCACTGATCGGAAGCAAATCTTCCGCTTTCTCCTGCCGAATCAAGGCATCCTGAAACTCCGGAATTGCCATTGCACGGAAATCAAATGTCGTTTCATCCTTATAAGACTTAAAATTCTGAAAAGAAAATTGGCAAAGCATTCTTTCAACTCCTTCCTGTTATTAGTATACCTCATTTTCAATTTTTATTCTAGCATTTTAGAAAATTTCATTCTTATATAAGTTTTATAGAGCGAAACCGAAGAGTAAAAAGTTTTTATTTATACAAAAAACGGAGCTTCCCGCAGCATTTTATCTGCGCAAAAGCTCCGCCTCATGGTCGCTTATGATTATCTTTTAGTAGAACTGAGTTTCGGCGCCGCTTTCCTCTGCAATCTGAATCACTTCATCCACGCATTGGCCCGCTTCTTCCTCTGTATCGGGGTCGTATGCGTAAATATCATTCATCTGCGGACCAAACGCCGCACCGTCTGCAATTATCAGAACCTTCTCGGATTTCATCGGGAAGATCTTTTGTTTGATGTTATTATTTGTACCTTCTGTCTGCTCACAAAACAAGATACAAAATGCCCACTGGCCCTTGATAAAGAAAACCAGACCTGTCTGATCGGACGAAAACCATCCCAAATGTCGAAACTGGATTTATTGCAGTCTGTAATGATTTTTCCATTCGACATAATGAATTTGAAGGGCAGAGATAGGAAATACGTTGCCTCTGATCAAATCGCCCTATAAGAAATCCCAAAAAGCAGTTTATTATCATTCTATTAGATTTCGATCTATGGATAACAGTGTCATAAATCACCAGATAGAATGCTATGCGTTTTTATAGTAGTTGTTCCTCCCGATCAATTTCTATTTGATTCATAACATCCTGATAAATCACAAAAAGAGGTGTTTTTATGACAATGGCAAAGAAGCTTCCACTTTTAGCACCTTCCATTCATACTTTTGAAGTGAATGGAACGTATACCGATTGCGAAGCGAAGCGCACTATATTTATGGCAATTCAAAAAATGGTATCCGCCGAAAAATACTATCGGGTTCCGTATCATGGCTCCTCGAAAAAAGGCTACTGTTATAAAAGAAAAGATGGCGGTTTGACCATCACACTGGCAGAATACCCAGATTTCAGGAAGAGATACATAACGTTATCAGGTGTGAACCTCGCTCGGATCGCAGGTGATCCATCTCGTTTAAGTTTAACAGATTTATCGCCAGAAGGTTTGGCCATGCAAGAGCAGGCATTTCTGAATGAATTGAAGCAGCTTGGACTCCTTGAAATCGAGGATTCTGTTAAATGGAAAATGCACCGGTTGGATATTACGCAAGACTTCTATGTGAAATGTGATCCCTCGCTGATAGTAAAGATCATTCGTTATGCAGGAAGCGTTGACCCGTACAGGAAAGGTCGCGCACTACACTATAACCAGCACAATGAGATCCGAAGCTGTAAATTTGAAAAAACGTGGTACGATTTTGCACTCTATGACAAGCATCAGCAGCTCTTGAATTGTGAAAAGGAGAACTATCCGATTTCTCCAGATGATCTGGAACGATCAAAAAATCTGGTTCGATATGAAATTCAATTAAAGCGCCCCAGTCTGAAAGAATTTGAGCACGATAAGTTGGAATCGAAATCTTCAAAGTTCCGGTTTGAAAATCATGCGCTGTTTCATTATTTTGATAAAATCAGTGATGATATTCCGCTCTTTCTATATCGGTATGCCGTCGATTATTTTGGCAAGCATTCGTGGTATAACGTTCCAACCGCCCTGAAAGCCGTACAAATGAGCAATCTTGATGACGATACCAAAGAACTTGTCGCTGCGTATATCGAAGCGCAGGATGAGCCGGAACTGACTGATAAGATACATCATAAAAAGAAAATCGCAAAGGCTTTGGAAAAATTAGAGATCAACGATGTAATCATCCCTTGCCGCATCCTGAACGATCGTCAATGCGGCAGATTTCCATGTGCGCCCTTATGCACAAGGGTACAAGGGCTTTGAGCGAACAAAAAATGATCCATGCAATGAAGCGCAAAAATTCATCAAGATCACAAGAATGGAGTTGATTTTCAATGCTAGACAACTATCCCGATGTCCTGAGCTTCCGGCAGGTCATGGAAATTACGCATGTTGGCAGAAATCTACTGCTTCGTCTTCTGAACAGCGGCGAAATTCCCGCCTTCAAGATGGGAAAACTCTGGAAGGTTTACAAGCAAGACCTGATTCAGTATATGAGCCAATGTCAGTAAGCCGTATCTTTCGTTTGGGGCAAAAAGAATCCCGTTGGACTCCGCAGCAGGAATCCAGCGGGATTCGATTCTATCGATCTTTTAATATGCTCGTCTCAAATTTCAAGAAGGATTTTACACTCTTGTACTTTTACCAAATCTGTATTTCAGCACCGCTCTCTTCCGCAATTTGGATCACATCATCCACACACAGGGCTGCTTCTTCCTCTGTAGCGGGGTCGTATGCGTAATATACGTCATAGAGCGCCGGTGCCGGAGCCAGCTCATTGTTATAATCCACCACCTCGTCATAAAATACCATATACTCCGTAAAACGCTCCCACGCAACCTGATTGCTATACTTTCCGCTGTACTCATATACGTCCGTATACAATGCGTTCAGCCATGCAGTATCAAAATCACTCCCATAGCTGAGATAGTATTCTTTTACGTTTTCTTGCATTTCTCCGATTTCATAGTGGCTCACGTCCACAGAGATCTCGCCAGAAAGTTCCGAATAGGTATCCATTCCATTCGTGCTAACAACTTTACGGTCTGATCTGGTAGCCGTCTGGGCAGAATTGTCGGAATCCGTGTCCTCTGTGTAGGTTTCGCTCTCAGGTTCTGCCATGCTGACGCTGGAGGATGAATCTACAAGCGCATCATCCAAAGCATTTTCCAGCTCATCGAGACTGCCCTCCAGCGCATTGCTGCTGGCAATTCCATGATCGTTGCAATAGCTGTTACTGATTTCGGAAAGCGCAGTGTTCTGCATTAACAGATTCATCGTTTCGCCGTCCATGGTCATCCGGTCGATTTCAAAAGAGCCGTCATCATTCAACTTGAAATAGATGCCAACTGTAGCTTTTTCTCCCGTTTGTGTGCTGACGCACTCACCGCTGTAGTGGACAAAAGTCACTCCGTCCTGTTCATAGTTTTCCCACGTTCCGTTTTCAAAGAAATCGTCCAACACCTCACCAACCGTTGCCCCTGCTGGGAAAGTACTCAAATATCCGTCCGAAACTCCTTTGGAGCGGGCATTGTCTGAGTAAAGCACAGGATATAACATATATACCGCAAACGCGACAAACGCCGCCGTAATCGCCAGCTTGTGAATGCTAATATATACTTGAGCCACTTTTCAGCAAAATGACAGCGAATATTTGAGCCACCTAATGGCTTCCCGTATAATAGATGTAGACTACTATGCGGGAGGCGATAGAAAGGTGGTCACATCGGTGGATGTCTACAAATCAATCCGCGCGCTGCGACTTGAAGGAGTAACCAGTCAGCGTGCAGCAGCTAAAATTCTGGGAATTTCCAGAAACACAGTCAAGAAATATTGGATGGGCGACGCAGTTCCATGGGATCGGAAAGCCTACCAGCGAGAAGCCTCTGTCATAACGCCAGAAGTAAAGCAGTTCATTGAGCACTGCCTCGATACAGATGCTGCGGAGGGTGTAAAGAAGCAGCGTCACACAGCACGGCGGATTTACAACCGGCTCGTAGAAGAATTTGGTTACACGGGCAGCGAGTCTGCCATCCGAGCGGCAGTTCATGAAGCCAAGGCAGAGCGCAAGGAAAATGAAGTTTTTATTCCATTGAGGTTTGCTCCTGGTCAGGCACTCCAAATCGACTGGGGAGAAGCTACGGTAAAACTGGCCGGCAAGAAAGTAAAGGTAAATCTGTTTTGTGCGCGTATGAGTTATAGCTGCGCACCCTATGTTATTGCTTACAGGCGGCAAAACTTGGAAAGCTTTCTCGATGCCATTATCCATACGCTTAATTATTTTGGGGGCGTTCCTCGATCCATGATTTTTGACAACGCTCGTGTGGCTGTAAAGAGTGGTTTTGGTGCCCATGCAGCAGCACAGGACGATTATTCCAAACTGGCCGCACACTACGGATTCCAGCCTGTATTTTGTAATCCGGCATCCGGAAATGAAAAGGGTCTTGTAGAGAATCTGGTAGGATATATCCGGCGCAATGTATGTGTGCCGCTGCCTCAAGTGGATTCTTTGGAAGATCTCAATACAAAGCTGTTAGAGCAATGCGCCAAATACATGAACCACAAAATCGACGGACGTTCTCAGAAAGTGGGACAGATGCTGGCCGAAGACCAGGCGCATCTCCACCCGCTTCCCAAATATGTTCTCGATATTTCAAAGAAAGCCTACCCGAAAGTCAATCGCTATTCAACGGTTCTCTTTGATACCAATTACTATTCTGTTCCTTGCAAATACAGGGGAAAAGGCACCACTGTAAAGGCCTATCCCAATAGAGTTGAGATTTGGATCAATGGCCTTCTGGTGGCCACCCATGACCGCTGCATGGGTCGAAAGCAAGAATCTCTGGATTTACGGCACTATTTGCCAATCTTAGAGAGGAAAGGGCGTGCAATTCGTTACGCTCGTCCGGTTTTGAATGCAGTGCCTGCTGAATTCCTGAATTGGATGGAAAAGCAGCATTTGAACTCCAAGCAGATGGTTGAATTGCTGGAGCAGTGTTTGACAGATGGCTACTTGGCTGTTATGCAACGTGATCTGCCGAACCCGGATACGTCGATTGCAAAAAACGATGTTCCGGTTTTGTCCGTTGATCTGAGCCAGTATGACAAGCTGTACGAGCGGAAAGGGGCGGCCTCATGATTGACGTAAAAGAAGAACAGATTCGACTTCTTGCAAAACAGCTGAAGATCCCCACTTTTGCTGAATACAAAAATGTTCTTAACAATTGCGCGCCGGATATGGATTTTAGTGATTTACTTCTGACGCTTATGGCATCTGAAACAGCGGCCAGACAGGAAAACCAAACCAGAAGAAGATTGAAAGCTGCCGGATTTCCTGTACAAAAATCACTGGACGATTTCGATACCAGCCAGCTGAATCCCTCTGTATCTCCGGTGTTCCTTAATGAACTTGCATCCTGCCAGTTCATTGAACAGAAGAAAAACATTGTTATGATTGGAAACCCGGGACGCGGAAAGACGCATATTGCAATTGCTCTTGGAATTAAAGCCTGCCTGCAAGGCTACCATGTTCTATTTAAAAATGCATCTACTCTCTCGACTGAACTTACTGAGGCACGAGATACATACCAGCTTGGCAAATTGGAACGGCAGCTGGCAAAAGCTGATCTTCTGATTTTAGACGAGCTCAGTTATTTGAGTTTTAACCGTTACGAATCCGATTTGCTATTCAAGGTCATTTCTGACCGCAGTGAGCAGTCCAGCACTATTGTGACAACCAATCTTCCTTTTGCAAGATGGACCGAATTATTCGAGAACACAACAATGGTTTCGGCTCTGGTGGATCGATTGACATACAAATCTGCCGTGCTGGATATGAATGGTCCGTCTTACAGACTGCTTAGTTCTCAGAGTAAAGTTGACACTGACAAGGAGAATGAAAATGACTAACATGCAGCCCAATTTTACAGTTGAGGAAGAAAACAAAGCCCTGATTAGCTTCCTTCGTGCTGATTACGATGACGCTCTTGAGCAGATTCGAGTCCTAAAAAGCGATGTAAACGAACTGATTGATATTTTGCGCAAGCATTCCATTGAGGTTCCGGTTCACATTCAGGAACGGATTCAACTGGACACTCCACTTGAATAAAGACATATCCACCAGGGCTATTTACTGGCCCTGGTATTAACAGACGAGCAGTGGCTCAAATATTCGATGTCACAAATGCTACAAATGGCTCAAGTATTCGTTAGCAAAAGTGGCTCAAATATTGGCTGTCACGTGGCTCAAATATTCATTGACATTCACAGCCAGCTCAATCAACAACGGCATCTTATGTGAGCCGAACAGCTTCCGGACTGCCGCCTTTTCTTCTTCCACCTGCTCCGCAGAAATTTTTTCAGGGTACAGGATGGCGATCACCTGCGACAGCAGAACGCTGCTGAAAACTGCATACAGATATTCTTTCTTGCTACTCTTGGATGGCTTGGTCAGGATGGTCATTTTCAGACCATCGGCTGTGTTTTTCAGCTGATAGGTACCACGCTTTTTGCTGTAAAAGGTCATGGCATCCGCAGTATCCGTAACCTGTTCAACGTCCGGGTTGGCAAATCCACGGCGGATGCGGTCTACGGCTTCTTCCCAGCTCATTCCTTCCGGCAAAGACAGCTGGCCTCTGTCATGCTCCGGGCCATAGACTTTTTTATAGACATCATCCCGGAAACCAAAATAGATCACTGCGGCGATCAGAAGCCCCAAAAAGACGGATACCGCTCCGGCACCGGTTGCAACACCTGTCACCACGCCCAAAACGAACCCCAGCAGCAGCCAGATCTTTAAGGCATCCAATGCAATGCTTCTGCGGGCAGCTGCGGTAAACAGCGGATGAAAGCCGCTCAGATTTTTGGATTTTCCTTTGGCTTTTTTAGCCTCTGCACTGCCATCATAGATTTCAAACCGTTCTTTCATGATGTTTCCTCCTATCTCACTGGATGCGTAACCTTCTTCCGTTCGGAATGATTCAAATGAATCATTTTGATGCTTTTATTATAAAGCGTTGATTGGACACCAATATTGTCCATCCGGCAAACTTCCATTCGAATTTTTCTATAATATAGCTTTGCATAGAAAAACCGCCCCGGCTTCCTGCTATGGAAACCGGGGCGGTTCGTTTACTTTATGGATGCTTTTTCAGGCACTCAATGCCTACCAACTGGCATTCAGTTTTTGAAGTTTTAGTCATATCTGTATTTAGAGGACTTTCCGTACACTTTTCGGAGTGATTTTTTCAGGCTGACCACCGTTTCTTTGATGATTTTTGCTTCATCGGCAGAGCAATCTGCAAGCTGTTCAGTCATCCAGCTGTCAAACACCGGCTTTGCCTTTTTGATCTCGATACACAGCAACTCATCCGCCGAGCAGTCCAGCGCGTTGATGATGTCGATCAGCGTTTTCACGCTGGGCACGGAGTTGCCCGTTTCGATATGACTGATATGCGTGACCACCACGCCGACCTCATTGGCCAGCTGCTCCTGCGTCATGCCTTTTGCCAGGCGGCAGGCACGGATGCGTTTTCCGATGTCGGCGTAGTCCACCATAGTACAAGTACCCTCCGTTTTGTGAAGTGATACTTGTATTGTATGTGCAATCGACCGTGATTGTAATAACCTGAAAGTGCAGTGGACTCAAAAGGGAAACCCCACTCAAAAATTTGCGTTCAGACTTTCTGTAACTTGCTCCACCTTCTGATACTGTTCTTTGAGTCCTGTTGTGTTGATCGTATTCATTGCATCTTCCTCTTCGCTCTTCTGGACCAGTTCCACCTTGCACATATCATATAGGAGTTTCACGAGCAGCGCCGTATTGTTCACCAGCTGCTTTTCCGGTTCTGTATACCAGTCCCAATCTGCACGTCCCTGCATGACCACCATCCATTTCAACTTTTCCATGTGCTCATGGTACATGCTGCCTACTTCGTCCAGTTTTCGCCCGTAACGGTTTGCTGTTCCCTGCAAGTCTAACAGATAATTGCAGATTTCCTCTGTCTGCTGCGTTTCTTTTTCGATTTCCTTCTGTGCCTTCTTGGCGTCTGAAGAGATTTTACCTCCAGTGATACCAAAAATCACACCGCCGATCAGCAGACCAACACCCAGGGTTGCCGCTCCCAGAACGGTTGTTCCCAGGGCCATTCCTCCGCCGCCTGCCGCCAGCGAGCCGCCGCCCAATGCTGCCAGCGTTGCATTTGTCGCCGCTGCACCGCTCAGCGAAGCAATTGGAACACCCGTTGAAGCCGTTCCCAGAGCCATCACGACCGCCGTCGCCGCGCCGGATGCTGCAAACCCGCCTGCCGTGCCTGCGGCTGCGCCGCCAAGGCCGCCCAGAAGGGTATTCGCACCCACCGAGGCTTTTTTCAATTCTTCGCCATCATACTGAGGCAGACAGATACCCTGCTTCTGAATTTTAGCAAACTCCGGACGATTTTTGATTTTTTCAAACACAGTCGAAAATTCCTGAAAGCTTTTCAGAATCTCCAGCTCTTTCCGGCCAAGCTTATCCATGTCCCGGACGCACTCTTTATTGCGCTTTTCCAGCCTTGCAAGATTCTGTTGATGCTGTACCTGCAGCTCTTTCATGGTCGAATTGGCTTTCAATACCTGCGAGCCGCCTTTTGCAATTCCTCCAACACCTGCCGCTCCTGCCAAAGCAGATGCACCGAGCAATAAAATCGAAATCGACATCTTCCCGTCCTCCTGGCATTTCAACGAAACTGCAAAACCGCATTCGGGTCCTGCATAAAATCCTCAAAATTTCCCTGATATGGTTTCTCACTTCCCATCTGGACCAGTTCACGCTCCAGAACGCGGGTCAGCTCCCTTTCTGTACGAGCATTCTGCATTCCGGCGAGTGCTGCCTGATACCGCTCGGTTTCCTGATGGAACCGCTCTGTATCCAACTGTTTCAGCTGCGTCAGCTCTCTTTCCAGTTCCGCATTGACCTGCCTGTATGCTTCAAGCTGCTCTGCCACCGTGTTTCCGACCCCAAGGCGAATACATATTTCCCGAATCACCAGTGTCACGAACCGATACCATGCGATCAGGTTCAAATGCAGGCAGAACGTCAAGGCGTCACCGCCGCTACGAATTGCGGCGTCTGCGCCATCCATCAGGCAGAGCGTTGCATCGCCTACAATCAGCATGACCCGGAGATCATCATGCTTTCTGGTGGGGATGCAGGCCGTCAACGGCCATTGATCGCAGAAATAATGTCGTATCGCCCAGATCAGTTTGATGCTCAGGTCACATAGAACCACTGGAATCGCCATGGTCAGGCCCCAACGGGCATCGTAGCCCTGCTCAAACACTTTTGTTGCAAGAGTTGCCACGGTGTTTTCATATACCTTTTTATCTGGCCCTTTCACACGGAAACGTCCAAAATTGCACAAACCAAACAACTCGTAAAACGGAATAACGATGCCGCTGCCCCTGCCGCTGGTACTATTTCTGCCGCCAGAGCTGCCTGCAAAATCCGACACAAGATGGCCGAACCAGTTTGCCGTTCCGTAGAACAGCTTTTCGATGAATGTCCGCCCCTGCAGTTTCTGTGTGCCGGCCGGATAAAAAACAAGCTTTCCGGTTTCCGAGTCCAGAAAGACCGATGCCCCGGTGAATTGACTCAGCAGGGAGAAAAACAGCCCCACAATATCCGGTGAATGCCCCAGCGACTTCATATGGTGGTTCTGCGTTCTCATTTTGAGCAGATTTCCCGCATCTTTCCCTTTGCCCTGATCGTAGTTAACAGGAAAGCGTCTTTCCAAAAAGCCGATGGCACTGCCGGTTCCATTTCCTTTCCAACCCAGCGACTTTGCAAATGCTTCTACTGCCTTATCCGCCTGTGCATCTGTCCAGTTACCAAGAATGCTGTTGGTCTTTGTCGTTTTTACGTTCGGCATTCCCACCAGAAAAATATCCACAAGACCGCTCATCACACCGCAGCCGACTGCTGCAAGGTAATCGTACCTGTCACACTTATCTTTGCAGAACGCGGCTTTTGTTTCAGGTTCCATGCGGACGGATGAGATATTCATCAAGGTATTTGTACTGCAGTCTTCCATCTATTCTTCTCCCTCTTTTGCTACCTATGTTCACGGAATTTCCGAAATGACATTCACATAGTCTCCCTGACTCCGTATCCACATCTGGATACCCGTGCCGAACACTTCCGCTTCCACGATCCAGCCTTTTTCCGTCACCTGAAGGACCTTGGCGGTCGGCAGTCGGTCCAGCACCGATTCCAGACTCGGCCCGGTGTACTCGAAACAGATGGTCTGCAACTCGCCGCCATACATGAACTGGATGCGCTTGCGCATTTCACCTTCCTGAAAACGGTTGGCATACCGCTGAGCAAAATGACGGTCAAGCGTCTTACAATTTTGGATACGGTCGATGCGGTAGATGGTCGGGGAGTTATCCTGCGGATTTTTGAAATGCTCCTTTTTGTCGATACCTTCGATGAATGCCGCCAGATAGAAATAATATTCGCTGAACAGGATGCCCACCGGCTCGATGGTGCGTACACGGGTCTCACCGTCGTGGGTGCGGCAGTAGGTAATCTCTATGACATTATGGTTTTCCACCGCCGTCCCGATTTCCCACAGGCTCTCAATAAATCTTCGGCCATGCTGCGGCTCGACATAGTGGAAGCGTTCGTTGCCGATGAGATCTTTTACTTGATTCAGCCGGTCCAGCGGCGTACAGGCCCGGATCAGCTTGTCAAGGATAGGGAACATCTCTTCCTTAACCATCGAGCGGCTCCCCAAAAGAATTTTGCAGACGGCCAAGATCTCGCTACTGGTCAAAAAGCGGGCTAGCGTATCATCCAGAAGATAACCGCCCTTGGCCGAGTTATACAAAATCTCCCGCCGCGGCTCACTGTCGGCAAAATGATTGCGCAGGGTATCCAGATCGCGCTGAATGGTCTTCTCGCTGACGCCAAAGTGGTCAGCCGTCTGCTGTTTGTTCAGCACACCGCCCTGTACAAGCACCTGCTGGATATAGAGTATACGGTCTAATCTACTCTTGTGCACAGTCCGTTCTCCTCTTTGTTTTTCCTGACATATAGCAGCAGGCAGCGGTTCAGCATTCGATCCAACCTGCAATCATTTTGCGGGCATTTTCCAGCACAGACGACGAAAAGAGATTCTGACACAGCCGCTGGTATGCCGTCAGATACCACACCGCCCGCCGATACTGATTGAAGCGGAGTGACATCTCCACGCTGCGATACAGTGCGTCTGCCCGTTCCAGTTTCCGGTACTGTTCGGGCGTACCTGCCAGCTCGATCAGAAACAGGTTTTCTTCGGTATTCCAGTGTTTTTGACAATTCCGCGCAAGTTCTTCCAGCTGGCTTTTCTGCTCCGTCTGCTGTTTTGTCACAAAATGGCCTTCATCCATGACGAACCTCCTCGCCAAGTGCGGTAAGTACCTTCACATCCTGTTCCGTCACATCCGAATAGTTTTTCATGATTTGTTCCATCGACTTGCGGTTCGCTTCGTTTTCCGCTTTCAGGAAGGTCTGCAGTTCTGTTTGCTGACTGCTCAGCTTCTCGCAAATATCTTTTGCTGCGTCATCCAGCTTTTTACATACGTCTTGGATATCCTTGCACTGGTCTTCTTCCTTATTGTCCAACGCCCGCATGGTATTTTCTACACCTTCCAGTGCTTCCTCGCAGACATCCTTCGCGGCGTCGTGCAGATCGGCGATTTCATTGTACATAGCTCCTAGATGCTTTTTCTCCGAGGCACACAGCTCATCTAGTGCCGTTTGCAGTTTTTCAAGCTGCTTTGCCGTCTGTTCTCTTTCTTCCGTGTGGCGAGTCTGCAGCTCCTGAATGGTATCCTCTACCGCATTCTTCGCTTTCTCACAGACATTCTTCGCGTCATCATGCAGGTCAGCAACTTCATTGCATACTGCTTCCAGACCCTTTTTTTCTGAGGCTTGCAGCTCATCCAGTGCCGTTTGCAGCTTTTCAAGCTGCTTTGTCATCTGCTCTCTTTCTTCCGTGCGGCAAGCCTGCAATTCTGTCTGTTGACTGTTCAACTTAGCGCAGATATCCTTTGCTGTGTTATCCAGCTTCCCGCAAAGTTTTTCAATATTTCTGCGCTGGTCGTCTTTCTGATTGTCCAACGCCCGTATGATATCTTCTGCCGCTTCCTGTGCTTTCTCACTGGCATCTTTCGCGGTAGTGTGCAGGTCGGCAACTTCACTGCACATGGCTCCTAGCCGCTTTTCCTCCGAGGCTTGCAGCTCATCCAGTGCTGTTTGCAGCTTTTCAAGCTGCTTTGTCATCTGCTCTCTTTCTTCCGTGCGGCAAGCCTGCAATTCTGTCTGTTGACTGTTCAACTTAGCGCAGATATCCTTTGCTGTGTTATCCAGCTTCCCGCAAAGTTTTTCAATATTTCTGCGCTGGTCGTCTTTCTGATTGTCCAACGCCCGTATGATATCTTCTGCCGCTTCCTGTGCTTTCTCACTGGCATCTTTCGCGGTAGTGTGCAGGTCGGCAACTTCACTGCACATGGCTCCTAGCCGCTTTTCCTCCGAGGCTTGCAGCTCATCCAGTGCCGTTTGCAGCTTTTCAAGCTGCTTTGTCATCTGCTCTCTTTCTTCCGTGCGGCGGGTCTGCATCTCCTGCATGAGCTGTTTCATTCCCTTCTGAAACAAAACCGTACCCACCAGCAACAGACAGACGCCAACGGCTGCTCCAATGATCCAATCCGGTGCTGTGACTGCTGCCAGCAGCCCTGCGGCAAAAAAGAAGCCTGCCGCTGCCAGTTCAGAAATCGTGTCCATCTTTCATCGCTCCTTTGATCTGCTCGTATCGCGTTTTCGCGTATTTCTGTATTTGTTCCGGCACAATATTTTTCAAGTAATCGTCCAGCGTTCCTCTAAATGCACTTATAGTGTCAACAGAGCGGTTCCGATACTCTACCTCTGTTAACTTTCGCAGGATTTCCGTTTCCCGTTTGGGAGTCTCCATCGCCTCCCGATACGCTTCCAGCAGTTTCTTCCTTAAAGTTTCCCAGTCGCGCTCTGCATCCCAGACCGGCGGCTTCAAAATGGCATTCAATTCGGAATACTCATAATTTTCCTTCACCTTTGAAAGGAACTCGCTTTCCGTCTGGAATAACAGTTTCTCAGTTTGCAAAGCGTAGGCGCGCCAGAAAGACATCTGTCCGCTCTGCTGAAACGCTTCAAAGGACAGGACTTTTTTTGTCATCACACTGTCGTCGCGGGAAAAATTCCAGTCACCTTTCATAAGGTTGGTCATGAGCGACACCGTCCCCAGCTTATCCCGAAGATTCCGTTTCCATTGCAGACGGAGCGAATCGCTTCCTCCCAAGACAACTGCGGCCGATACTGTGCCATCCTTCTCCGGCGGCTGGATGCAGACAGCATCCATTCCCTCCTGGCGATACCGTTCACACTGACTCTGGGCATCATTGTCCACCTTATCTGCGTCCAGATCGGTACTTCCACTTCGGATCGGCATGTCAACCAGAACAACCCTCACCGCATGTGCCCTGCTCAGCTCCTTCCACCGCTTTCTTGTGGAGCCCTCTCCGAACGGAAACCCCTCAAAAATCACAAACTGAGTCTCTGGCCTCATCGCAGCCGCTTTCGGGTCAACACCCTCTGGCGGAATCAGCGCCGTCATTCCGGGAAGCATCCGGTAGGAGGATACCTGCCAATCTTCGCCATCTGGCGTGACTGCATTTTTGTCCCCATAGCGTAGCCAGATATTTTTCTGCTTCCATTCCGGTTGGATGGCAAGATCTGCCATCCAGCCCAAAAAATCATAACAGGGTTCTCCGCCGATCAGGACGCGATCCGGTAACACCAATGGTTTTTCATCAGCCATTTGCATAGACCTCCCGGATACGGTTCAGGAGGGTCGTGGTCCGTTCCAGGTCTTCGGCGTGTTCTCCTGCCGGGGCATCCATCAGCTTGTTGTATTCCGCTTTTTTCTCTTCCAGACGCTGGCGCACTGAACGCAGACGCTTTTCCTGATAATAGGTCAACCGCTCCGGAAGCTGGACTCTTGCGTCCGCGATCATCTTTTTCAGTTCGGGCTGCAACTGGTCACGATACCATTGTCCGCAGTTTTCACGCCACTTTTCCAATGCGTCCTTTCTTGCCTTTGCTGCGATTTCCTGCTCGTGCTTTTTCAGTTCCCGTTCCAGCTCTTCCTCGTCTACGACTGCCGCTTGACGCTTTGCTTCCATTTCTTCTGCCTGCGAATCATAGAATTTCAGTTTTTGCTTCATTTCAAACGCTTTCAACTGCTTTTGCCGGATCTCCTCCTGCAGGCGTTTCTTTCCCTCTTTGAAACCTTCCTGATCCCCCACATCCACATATTTCGGTGGTGCATCAAATTTCTTGCCAACCTTCTTTGTCCAGTACGGGATACTCAGCATATCAAGGAAGGTAGGGTTGTCGTCGCTGTCTGGGTCATACCCTTGTGACCGCTTGAATTCGTCCAGCGCTACGACGCCCTTCGTCGCTGCTCCGGCAGCCAGCGCCTCGATCTTTTTAAGATCCTGCATTTCCTGCCGTTTGGCCTTGCTGGTAAACAACTTGCTCATCCAATTGGTCTTTGTTACGGTGTCATTCACCGCGTCGACCGCATTCAAAACCTTGCTGTTGTTTGCTACCACGGTCAGGCCTTTATAAAGCGTCGTTCCGACTCTGCCCGAATTTTTCAATGCCTTGGCTGCACTTCCCGCGGCACTTCCCCACGCCGAACCAGGAATCAGCAGAAATGCCATCTCTGCAATCCTGCCAACACCCTCTGCAACGTCCGAGGGCTTCATGCCTTTTTGCTCCACCTGCCGCATCTGCGGAACATATTCTCCCATGTTCTCGTAGGCGTTTTCAGACGTCCGTAGGTCCTCGTTTGCTTCACGGACAGCCTCTTCCACCTCCTGATATTCCGGTGTATCCTTGATCCCGGTAAGCCACTCTTCGATTTGCTCCTTGTTCTCCTTCAGTGCCTGCATCTGACGCAGCAGTGCTTCCCGTTCGCTGTCCTGTTCCATCTGCAAGGTCGCAAAACGATCCACCTCCAGCTCTGGCAGCTGCTCCATCTCTATATTTTCCAGCGTTCCATTCCATGCGCTGTTGGTCTGCTGCAAGGTACAGTCACTCACGCTGCTGATTTGTTCGGTCAGCTGCGCCATCTGATTCCGGGCTTCCTTTTTCAGGAGTGCCGCCATTTCCTCCGGTGCGACATCACTGCTGCAGACACGCTCGATCGAATCATCCAGATTTTCTTCCATTTCGCGCGTCACAGGGCCGCTGAGCTTCCGCTCTGCCTCTTGCAGGCGTTCGTTCATCTGCTCTTCCCGCTTTTCTGCGCTCTGTTCCAACAATTCGATCTGTCGACTCAGAGCATCCAGTTTTTTCTGCACTGCTTCCCTGTCTGCGCTGTTGAGGGAGTTCAGTACCTCCTGACGCTCTGCCAGTCCTTTACAGCAACGCTCTGCCAGCAGAACGGTCTGCGCGTGGATTGCCTGCTCCAATTCCTCCTGCGCATGGGAACCGCACTCCATCAGCATCGAACGCAGAGGTTCCTTTCGGGCATAATATTTCGAGGTTTCCAGATTGGACACGAAATAGCAATTTTCTGCATCCACACCGCACTTTTCCAGTGTGGCACGATCTGAAGCACAGGTCTGCTCAGGGTCTTCTTCCGCCGGGTTGACCTGATCGAAATGTGTACGCACACAGACTGTCTGCAGGCCGCGCTTTTTCATCTGACGCAGCAGGTCAGCGTCCACCTGTGTCGGTGAACCGCCCATTACATAGACCACACGTGCAGCTAATGCCAGCGACCGAGCCAGCAGCTGCTCGTGCCGCTGAATGACTGTGTTGATGCCCGGCGTATCCAGCAGGATCATACCGCCGCGTAGAAGGTCGCTGTTCACAAACACTTCCAGATATTCCAGCGTGTCAGGTTCCCAAAGTTCCTTGCGCTGGTCAACATCTCGCACCTGTTCCAATGTAACCTGCTGGACACCACCATCCACTGTGTGGATCAGTGCCTTTTCTTCTTCACCAAAGCGGAGATAGGTCAATGCCGTCGTTGTTTCGGTGGTGCCATGCGGCAGCAACTCTCGCCCAAGTAGATTATTGATCAGGCAGGACTTACCTGCAGAGTACCGCCCCACAAAAGCAACAAAGAAATTTCTTTCCTGCTCCTGTTGTTCCAGCTCTTCCAGCTGACGTTTTTCTTCTGCCCAGTTCAGTTGTTCCGCTGCCTGTTGAAGCAATCCGAATTCCTCGTTCATAGCGCACCTCACACCTTTTCCATATCAATTTTTGCGCTTTCGCCGCTTTCCAGCTGGACCTGCAGCAACGCGCCCTGATCCATCAGTTTTTTCGTCTTTTCCAAATTTATTTTCGCATCGTTCAGAGCCTTTTCTCGCTCTTCACCCTTGCTTTGAATGGTCTGAATGAGCTTTTCCAACTCCGATTTTTTCTTGCTCAGTTCCTCGTTCAGACTGATATTGACGAGATCCTGCACCATCTGAATGTAGCTCTTCTGGCGTTCCCCTAGATAGCTATTCACCATGCTGACAACATAGTACGAGCAATCTTCCACCTTTCCCAGCAGTTCGTCCTGCAGTCGGTTCAATGTCCGGCTGTTGGCCTCTTTGATTTCTTTGGCCTGATTCTCGCGCGTCTCTTCCAGCTTCCGAAGTGCCTTTTCCAACCGGATGGCCTCGCGCTGCTGTCTGGCATCCAGAACCTCACTTCTCGTTTCATGCACCCGTGCTTTTGCTTCGTTGACCGCTGCCTCCGCTTCACGAATCACCTTGTCCTTGTCATTCAGAATCTCATCCCGGTCTTTGATTGCTGCATCATGGGCCGCGCTATCCGTCTCTTCTTTCTCTACTTGCTCCAGTCGACCTCCCACAAAAACATTCGCAATCTTACCAAAAATACCATTTCGGCCGCGTTCCTCCATTTCGGTTTTCTTGGTTTTATTTACTTCCGGGATCTTGAACGCCGCCTTGAACTCTTCTCGGTTTTCCTGCAGCTGCTTCAGCCACTTCTGAGCTTCCTGAAGATCGCGCTCATTTGCGCGGGCTGCAATGAAGTCATCCTTCAGCTGCTCGCTCTTTTCTTGCAGTTCCTCGACTCTCTTTTCCAGTGCTTCGCACTTTTTATCAAACTCGCCTAAATCCAAGCCTCTGGAGATGCTTTCGATTTGAAAGTTCTTCGGATCAATACCCAGCTTGACCGGTGAACCGGCGCCATCCAGTTTTTCTGCAAGCTCTTCGGCATGATCCATAAATTCGGTGTATGCCATATCCAGCAGTTCTCTCCGCAGCTGTTCGTCCAACTCTGCGGCAATGCGGCCATATTCACGCTGTAATTTGTCGCCCAGCTTGGTGCTGTACTGCTGCAGATCCTCCGGAGAGTCCTTGCGTTTCAGCTCACCCTTGATCTTCTCCTGCAGCTGGCCGCACTCTGTCTTTGCCTGATTTTGCAAATCGTCAAGCGTCTCACGCATTTGGCCTTTCAGCTGTCTGGATGCTTCCATCCGGCGTGTTTGCAGCTCGGCGATTTTTCCCTCCAGGATCACTTTCTGCTGTTCCAGCTCTTCACTTCCAGACTCCTGCTCCAACATCTCGATCTGTGTTTTCAGGTCCTCCTTCTGGGCACTAAGCGCTTTCAGGGTGCTGCCCAGCGGACTGAGCAACTGATCTCTTGCACGCGCACCATTTGTCAGGTAATTCCACAGATGATCCTCAAAATTTTTCATGCGGGATTTCTTTTCTAGCCGTTCTCGCTCCTCCGGCGTGTCGATAGAGCGTTCATTGCCCCAGATGTCCAGAATGCTCTTGATATTTAGATCACGCGCTGTCAGCGCCTCGTTTGCCGAAATGGGCCAGATGTGTGGGATCTGCGTTTCTTCCGGGAACTGTTCGTGGTAGATTCGGGCGATGTGATTTACAATTCCTTCCACCGTTTCCCCTTCAGCAGTTTTGATGGTGTTGATCTTATTCAGCACAAAGAAAATATTGGAATTTCGGCTCTTCAGCTCACGCAGGAAATCAAAATTGCTCTTCGAACCGGGCTGTTCAGCATTGAACAGGAAAATGCACGCACTGGAACGGCAGATCTGCTCCTCGGTGATCTCGCGGTGATGATCTGCCGTACCATTCAGACCCGGACTGTCCACTAGCGTCACGCCGTCGGTCAGGAAATCGGAATCGAAGAAGAGGTCTACATGGTCGACACGGGTCGCGACACGATCATTTTCTTTATCACCGCGGGTGCTGACAACACGTTCAATCGTAGCCGAATCAAGGTTTTCCAAGACTTCTGTACTACCCTTCGGCTCACGATAATACACGATACCTGCTTCCCCATTGGGCGCACAGGTGACATGCCGCAGGAAGTTGACCGTCGCAGTCGTTTCGGTCGAAAAGGTCGGCAACGCCTTTTTGTGCATCATTGCATTCAGAAAAGTAGATTTACCTGCACTGAACTCGCCCACGACTACGATGCTGAACACATTTTTCTCCACATTGTTATAGAAAACACGCAGATTGTCCGCCTCATCCTTTTTCTCCAGCGCTTCCATTACTTGAATGCTCTGGTTCAGAAAATCCATCACATCGTTTTTCCGCTGAATGTATTCTATCTTATATTCGTTCGTCATGCCAGTTGTTCCTCCATCCATTGTTTCATTTCGCACAGCTGACTCTTGCACTGTTCCAGCTGCTCCACTTCGTTTTCCAGCTCGGTTCGATGTTCTGCCTTTGCCATATTGATGAGCCGAAGCTTTTCCGCCATGGCATCCCGAAGACCTTTGACACCCTTTTCAACACACTCCTTTTCCATGCTCGATATGAGCTCTTCCATGATCTCGTTCATTCTCTGGGCAGTCTCACCATCCTCGTCAAGGCAGTTTTCGACCTGTCTCATGAGGTTTTTCTTACACAGATCCAGATACTCACTGGCCGCTTTGGTTTTTTCCAGTTGGATATGCTCCAGTCTCGCTTTCAGCTCTTTGCTCATCCGATCATAATTTTCCTGCAGCCTCTCCAGTTTCTCTTCGGCCCATCCACTCTCGTTTTTCAGCTTGTCCACCTGTCTCCTCGCCGCTTCCAGTTTCTCCTTTGCTTCCACTTCCTTTGATGTCAGGTCGTTGATTTCTCCCAGTTTTTTTCCCACTCTCTCAGTTTGGTATTGTCGTCTTTATATTGGGTCTCCATCTTTGGGTCGCAGACGATATCCGCAACTATTCCAAAGAGGCCCCTGCGCTCTACTTCGACCTCCACCGGTTTCTGCTCGATCTTCGGTCGTTCTCCCAGCTGTCTTTTTTTGATTTCTGTATCATCATGTGCAATCCGGTAGTCCAGTGCCTTTTCTTTCAGGTCTTCCTGAGCTTTGATTTTTTCTTCTTGCAGGCTTTCAAGCTTTTTCGTCGATATGTCACATTCAATCGTATGGTTCGTTTCCAGCTCGATGATTTCTCTTTTCAGTTGCGCTTCTTTATCTTCCATAGCTTTCAGTTTCACGTCGACATTTTCACTCTTGTCGAATTGATCCAGCTTCAGTTCCAGTTCTGCTTTGACTCCCTGTGATTTCTCGATCTTTTCCAGAAGCCAACTTCTGATGCCGTCGATCTCGCCCACACAGTTTTTCTGAACCACTCTGAAGCGCCGGTTCAGCTCGTTTTTCATCAACGGTGCAAGACTATTTTTCTGATACTCTTCCAAGTTGTGGATTGCATCTTGCGGCAGTTGTCCTCCTCCATATCCGGTAATATTTTCATCTATGTACTGCTCTGTTGCAGACAGCACCTCTTTGATCTCTGCCTTTATCTTTTTCCGAAGTTCCCAACCCTGTGACAGGACAAAATTCGTCAGCTTTTTCTCGTTATCCTTCTGCGCTTTCAGCGTCCGTTCAGCCTGTTCATCCAGCTTTTTGATTGCCATTCGGTCCCGGCTGAGTTCGTACGCCTCGCTGACCTGTTCGCTATGCAGACTAACTTGGCTCATCATCTGCTTTATCCAGTCCAACAGTGCCCGGACGCTGTCGCCGTACTGGATCTCTGCCAGATTTTTTTCCTGAAATGTTTCTGCCAAAAGATCGAGTAATTGTTGAAAATTCGACCGCTGATACATCTGCCTCCGCATTTCTTCGGTCAGTTTCGGTTCATTGACACCGGCATACAGCCTGTCGATGCTCTGATCTTGTGCTGCCAGCGCCAGAAGCGCAGAAATGCCGCACAGTGAAAATTTCACGTCCGGCGCATCATACAGCACCTTTTCCTGTAGGATACGTTTCTGTTCATCCAGTTTTTGGAGCAGCGTCTCTCCCTCGGCGGCGTTCAGGTCGTCGATAAAGTTCTGGATAAAGATAAAGTTTTTCTGAATTGCGGCCAGCTGCCGCAGTAGCAGCGTATCGCTCTCAGAAATTCCTCGGCGAGAAATGAGATAAATACAGGCATGTGCCTGCTGGACCAGTGCCATTGTCTGTTCCCGATGTCCACCCTCTATACCATTCAGGCCCGGTGTATCTACAACCACCATCGGACGTGTGCTTTTCATCAGCGGCACAAACAGCTCCGCTTGCTCTACTTCCGCTGCCACATCGAGCTTATCACTTGCAGTCGTCGTATATTCTTTCAAGCTTGTAAAATCGTTCAGCGCCACGATTTCACCACTGTGGAGCTTGACATTTCCCTTTCCGCAGCGAGTGTCCTGCGGCGAAACATTCACCAGTCTGGTAATAGTTGCAGTCGTCTCCTTTTTGGCATGCTGCAGCACATCCTGCCCGATGAGCGCATTGATAAATGTCGATTTTCCTGAACTGAACTCGCCCACGACCGCAATGCGAAACTCTTCATCTTCGAAGCGCTTCTTAAAATATCTAAGTTTCTGCTGAAACTCTGAAAACGCCTGCAGTTCCTCCTCATTTTCCAGCCTTCGAATAACCTCAAGCCCTGTCTGCCGAATCGTTTTCTTTTCCATGTGGATACTCCTCTTATTCATTCTCTGCTTCTTACTGAGAGTCTCAATCTTTACTATGCACGGTATAGAGTAATAAATCCACTGCATAGTCAATAACTCTTCGATTTCTTTCCGTTTCATTGTAACACAGTGCAACAACAGTCGCAATTCTTTGTGTGATTTTTGTCGTTTTGCAGAATTACAAAAAAATTTTTGTTTCTTTTGCACAACCTCAATATACAAAAAAAGATGGACAGACTGCCTGTCCATCTTCTAAAAAGTCAAGGCAGACTATTCTTAAATTGCCAACCTCTTTTGAACCGATAGGCACTGTTCATCAGCTCGTCTGTGATGGTGAAAAGCGCCCGGCGTGGCGAACCATATCCACCTATCAACCCAATCACAATTGCAAGATTCAGCACAAATGCAATGCTCAACAGTACCATCAAAAATTTTTTCATACGCTCTTCTCCTTCTTTCTTATGATTCCATCACTTTTCTGCCCCCATTATACAGATTGGGCTGGACGGTATGGTTGTCCATCCTACACAAGCCACAAAAAAGGAACACGGCATTCTCATTTTGAATGTACCGTGTTCCTTCTGTCCGCTTTTGCAGCGCTTCTTCTACATAGAAGTCAATCCTTCATTTCTGTGTCCTCCCGAATCTGCCGCTTATATTTATAATAGGTATTCCGGGCAAGTCCAGTCAATTTCATGCACTCGGCATCGTCAAGTGTGCCGCCAAAGGTCTTGCAATGGGTGCGGATGATCTTTTTGGCTTCTCTGGCTTTCTTCGTTTCAAAGCTAACACCCTTTTTGCGGCCAACCTGCTTGCCGTTCAGCCGGGCGGTCAAAAGGCCCTCACGGGTGCGCTGGTGCAGATCGGCAACTTCTTTTTCGGACTGCTCAAAGGCCAGCTTGATCTGCTCCTTAGCCAAGGCCATCAGATACTCGTTGATGCCCTTCAAGATGAAGTCCACATTTGTCCCTGTCATGGCAATGCTGCCGGACAGGGCTTTTTTGTAGGTCTCGGTGTCGATGTGGTGCTCTTTCAAGAACACCAGCCGGATGCCCTTATGGTAGAGGTCATCGTACAGAGCAAACCCCTCTTCTGCATTTCTGGACATCCGGGACACCGAATCGAACACCACCGTATCTCCTGCTTTCAGAACTCGGTAGAGCTTCAGCCACTCTGGGCGAAAGATAGACGTGCCAGTATAGGCTTCCTGCACGATATGGGCAGTCGGGTATTCTGCCTTGATGTTGCGGATCTGGCGGTCGATACTCTGTTTTGCAGTGGAAATTCTGCAATAGCCATAAATACTCATAACTCTTTCTTTCTGTATCAAAAATGCCGTTCGTCATTTTAGCGTTGCCGATTCGCTGATGCAATTCTCCCAAATGATAGAGCATTTGATACTCTTTTACCTCTACGGCATTTTTAATACCTTTCCGGTACAAGTTTTCTGTCATTTCTGCTTCACATAGGTCTTTATAAATTCTTCCACTGTGACGCATGGCTTTTGATTTTTCTCTGCTCCTCCAAACGGAGCATAATTCCAGTCGGTGCCCTCGTCAATATATCGCCGCCCATCGTCCGGCAGTTCCAGCGGTTCCGCAAGGATGATGGTGCCCCAGTGGTTGACCATCACAAAGGGCGCGATTTCACAAGGGATGCCCCGGCACTCATCGTCGTGCCGGACATCGTAGGCGTACAGACCATCCGGGATGGTATCTCTCTTGATGCGGATGCTGGTGAACAGTGCAGGCTTTCCGCAAACCGTGATTTCTTCGTAACGTTCGGTCATTGCATTAAAGGTCATAAGGCGTTCCTCCTTAAATTTCAATGATAAAAGCTCTGAATTTCTCTTTGTAGAAATCCATTGCACTCTGCGGCAGGGAAGTCAGATTCCCTTCACTGTCGCATCCAGCCAGAAATCCCGGCCCGGCAAGAACATCGGCTCCATCCCACAGCGGACGATTGAGCGGCAGGCCAAGCAGCTTGCCCTCATCATTGCAGACCAGTGTGACCTCTGAACTGGTGTCACTTAAGGTGATGCATTCAATCAGCCCGCCTACAAATTTCTGCATGGCTTCAATGGTGTTGTCCAGCTCGATCTCCTTTGGCAGCTCCATTGGCAGGAGCGCAAGGACTTTGATTCTTTGCTCTTTCATTGTGTGCCTCCAAATAAAAACAGGACAATCCACGCGGACTGTCCTGCAAAAGTAAAGGGAGAGCATCCGAAGACACTCTCCCGGTTGTACATACAATTTTTTGCTTAGCTGATGCCAAGCTCTTTCATCAGCTGAATACGGTACTCCTTATCTTCAGAAGCCCGTTTTGCATCCTCAATGCGGTTTTGATCGAAGAGCTTCTTCATGAGCAGAGCCACACTATTTGCGCCTTCAGCCTTTCCACGATTTTCCACTTTATCAAGCACATCACACATATTGCGTGGGCCTCCTTTCTGGCCATCGGTATTGGTATTATACGCTTCCTCAAACCGATTATCATTCGTCATAATGCTCAGCAGTTGAAGCGTTTCCTGCACATGGGTCAGATCCTGCGAACTTGGAATATAGTCGCCGTTTTCCTGCTTCTGCACGAAGTAGTCTGCCACGACCTTAAAATCACTCTGGAAAAGCTCTACCTGCTCGTGGGTCAGATAGGCGATCTGGAACAGATTAATCTTATAGTCGTTGACATACGGCTCGAACTCTTTGGGAATATTCAGCCGCTCTTTCAGGGAAAGCGGCCCATTCCACGGTTTATCATGGCCGAAGTAGAGTACCAGCGTCACAACGGGATAGAGATTTTCGCTGTCATTAAGCAACTGCGCCCGGTATTCTGCGCCATCATAGCCCATGACACGGAGCGGCATATTCGGATCAGAAGCGGTCTGGTTTTCAAAGCCAATACAGGCCACACGAATATTTCCGTTCTTCCAGCGTTTGGCAACATCCCGTTCGATTTCACGAATCTTGCCATCTGCCTTGTAGTAGGAGCGTGGAGCCTGATCTTCCAGTTCATCCGCAGACAGAACCTGTTTGCCGTTGAACAGAAGCACATTCACAATGTCCGAAAAGACATCGTTATAGGATTCCAGAATTTTTTCAGATGTATCCTTTTGCGCCATGCCATCACCTTCTTTTCTCTTGTTATTATAGTAGCATACAGATGTGAAATTTACAAGCATTTGCCTTATGCTACGTTCAATCTGGTGGCTTTGTAACAGTCTGCGCACATTCCCTCATGGGTGGCCGCAAACTCTGCGGCCTGCATGATGGAGCCATCCTTCAGCTTGACCCTCTTGATGGGCTGATTGCACCGAGCACAGATGCATGGAATAGGCGACTGTTCCTGCTTCGGGGCAGCAGATTTCGGTTTCGGCTGCTTTTGCAGTTCCGCCTCCGGCTGCGGTGCAACATCTTCCGGCAAATCCTCTCCGGCATAAACGTACAGGCCAAGGCCAAACATAGCAAGGTTCTTTACCAAGCACCGCATGATAGCCTTATTCACATCGAACATGGAGGCTGCTTCTACGGTACGTTCTTCCATGCCGACTTTCTCACGGCGGCGGGTCTGCGGGTTGTAGTCCCATTTCGGGGTAGTGTAGGTGTAAGGTGTGGCTTTCATGGCCTTGTTTGCGCCATCCAGTACAGGCAGCCACATTTCATGCGAAACGCCCTCAATCGTGACTGAGGTGTACACCATGAAGCCGGTGATGGGGTCATAAACATAGGGCAGACCGTTGAATTTCTTGACCTCATAGCTGGCAGAGGGATACAACTTCTTCACCTCCGCCCAGGCATACGCCCAGCTTATATATTTCAGCTCGGTATTGCCGGACTTCTTGACTTCCAGATGATCTTTGAAGTCGATAGCAAATAATTTCACGAATGGATTTTCTGTGGCCATAATCAAACCTCCAAGAAAAAAGGCGGCAGAGCATTTACTCCCTGCCGCCAATTACAAACGTTATGCCGCATGAATGATGGTGAACCTGCGGCTGCTTACATTTTTGCTGTACTGGTTGAAAATGTCCGGCTGCTCTTTCCGCAGGCGTTGGGAATCCACGCGCTTGCTTTCGGAGGATACCCACGATACCTTGTAGCCCGGTGCTGTGCCATAGGCGGCATCCTGCATTTGCAGCTTGACCTGCTGCTCGATAGCCGTTTTCTCCTGTTCCATCTGCTCGATTCGGTCGGAAAGCTCCTGCCGCTTATCCAGAAGTCCATGTAGGGCACTCAGGTCAGCGGTCTTATCCCGGTTGTCTACCTCATAAAGCTGGTTGATCTGCTGGGTGTCACAATCGCAACCGTTGGGTGCAGGGGGAATCTGGGGCACAACATGGTTCGTCCAGAAAAGTTCTTCCTTATCAATGAGATCAGAAAGCACCTGCTTATCTGTCACGATTTTGTGGATCACCAACTCTCTGCCGAAAATCAAAGCTGCCACATACCAGCAGTCGAAACTGCTGACGGCTAAGTAGTGGTCAACCTGCGCCAGATAATGAGCTGGGATTTTCCCATCCGCCCACTTGTCCGCAGAGAACGGCGAGACCGTCTTGCACTCCAATCCAGCTTTCTGCCCAACGATCAGGCGGTCAAAGTCTGCCAGAAGCAACGGATGTTCCTCGCTCTGGTAGATGGCATTCGCTCGGCGCACTTTCAGACCGGTAGCCTCAGTGAAGCGCTGTGCTACATACTCTTCCAGATCGCGGCCCTGCCGCATAGCTTCATTGTCGATATTTTCAACGGTATCGCTGATTTTATCGTGATAAACCTGAAATGCAGAACGGTACGGATTCAGGCCAAGAATGGCACCGGCATCCGTTCCCGTGATGCCACACTTGCGGTAGCGCAGCCATTCCTCTTTGGATAAGCTCAGCGTGGATACAAGCCGTTTCATGCGCTTTTCATCCTCTCTTTCATAATGGATTCTGTAAGATCGAAGTCGTATTCCACCAAGTCTTTCACAATGGTGGGAAAGTCATCCGCCAGTGAATGACCGGAACTGAGCCACAGTTGATAGAGAAACTCCAGAATATTGCCCTGTACCCGCAGATGGTTCCAGTAACGCCCCTTCAATATCTCCTCGGAATCCAAGGTCATAAGGGCAGTGCAAATCGTGCTCTTGATTGTGATCTCATAGGCCAAGGAAACGCTAAGTTCAGGAGATTTCTTCCCAGTATCTCCAAGGAACATAGTAAATTCCCGGAAGATGCGGTTGTTTACATCGTTCATAAGTCCTCCTTTATGCTGCATCCAGCACCATTTTGTAGGCTTTGTCGATCATCGGGTTGCCCTCTGCGGTTCGCAGGAACAGATTTTCGTTGTAGTTCCGGGTCTTACGGATAGGGTCTGCGTGGGTGGCAAAATCCGAAACAGCATTCACAAACCGCCAGCCGTTTTTACCAACCCATTCCAGATCAGGCGCATTGTAGTAGCGGGCCTTCAGATCTTCCTGCAAACGCAGGTTGTTCTTCCGCTGGCCATCGGTCAAATCTTCGGTGATAGGGAAGAACTCATTGATGAACTCCTGCACTTTGCGGTCGGACAGTTTGATGGTGGTCAGCTCATGGATGCCTTTGCCCAGTTCTGCCATATAGCCGTTGGCAAGCTGCAAGGTTTCGCGGGCATCCTGCACCCGGAGCAGAACATTTTCGGTGTGGCGGGCAGTCCAGATACGCTTTGCAGAGCTGAGCGCCAGATTCAGGGTGTTCTGGCAAACCACACGAACCGGGGTCATAGCAACCTTGACACCAGAACTGCCATCGTGACTGTTGAAAAACACAAGATATGGGGTCACTTCATCACCTGCGATAATGTATTTCTCAGGCAGCTTCGCCAGCATCCAGACCTTTTTGCCGCCTTGCAAAGAGCCAGCGGTTTCATAGGTAACGCCTTCACCCAGCAGATCATCCGTGAAACGGAATGCTTCCTCGTTCTGCACAATGCGGTAGCGGTCGGACACGACACCAAGCACGGCATCATCGGTGCTGCGGACATTAGCACGATAACCGGGAATCATAGCACCAGTGCCGGAATAGATGTTGCGGCTTTCGACCTGCCAATCCAGACCGGCCAGTTCCAAGGCTTCACGGCTTGCAGGGGCATCCATCACGATACGGCCAAGGCCATGCCAAGGAGTTTCACGAACAGAGAACATGGTTTCAACGTTTGCGGACATAATCTTTACCTCCAAAATTTTATTTCTGATTGATATCCTTACTTCTTTTCGATCTGATGTGCTGTCCAGACAATGATCTTTGCAGCACCCTTTCCAACTGCTTTCACCACCTCCACCAACACTTTTTCCAAAATTTCAGTCATTGATTTTTCCTCCGTTTTTCTGTAAAAAGTAAAGACCTGTAAGCTTCAGAATTTGCTTACAGGTCTTTCTATCCAAGATTATAATATATCATTATATCTGCTTCAGATACGCTTAGCTTGTGCCAAGTGTGTCAGATGTGTCAGTGTTTCTATAAATCAGCCTTATATTTTCGTGTTTTCTGGGTGTTCTAGGGGTGAAAATATAAGTATATACGGGGTTTCTTTTGAAAATTCCTGACACAACCGGCACAGCTGACACACCCTCTTACCTTTGAATCTTCGACTGGATGCCCACAACTACTGTGAGATCATGCCACTCATTTTTACGGATTCCCTGATTTCGGGATGCTTTGAATGCCTTTGCTTCCTCAAACGAAATCGAAAAGCGAGCCATTTCGATAAAGCCATCCATCGTATATACAGCGGTATTTCTCCCCTGCAACTCTGACAATTGGAAATCAAGCACCCAGCGAAACTCTTCATTCGTCATCGGCGTGATCTGTGCCACACAGCTGTTGATAAGCTCCCGGTTGACATCGTTTTCCGATGCCCGCTACCACTCGTCCAACTTCTGCGAAATCAGGTTCATGTCCAGTGCTCCGCTGCGTTCATCCTCCTGTTCTACGCTCTCATACTGGGTCTGCAATTCTGCGATCTGCTCGTCCAACCCCTTGCGGCGCTCCACAAGTTCCTGTTTGGTGATGACGCCATCCGCGCACAGGTCGATGTACTTAGCCAGCCTCTCCTTCTGCCGGGCAATGCTGTTTTCCAGCATTGCCTTCTTGGAAATGCGGACGCTTTTCTCCTCTGCCATGCAGCGGTTCAGGATTTTATAGACCTCTTTGACGGTCTTGCCTTTGTCAAAGGTAAGATGCTGGAGCACCTTCTCTGCCATCAAATCCAGTTTCCACTCACAGATTGCCTTGATCTGGCAGCTGATGTTCAAATCAAGCTCATGTTCCTGCAAGTAGCTAATGCTGGGTTTTCGGGTGCGGCGGTAGCACTGGAAGCCGTGAATTACAGCACCGTCACGATTTACGCGCCACTTGAACTGGATAAATCCAGCACCACAGTTGCACCGCAGCTTTGCCGTCCAGATAGATTTCGGCGTGTTCCTCATATACTTATGCTTCTTTCCGTTTTCATCGATCACTCGTGCCGACTTCGATAACAAGATCTGCTGGCATCTGTCCCACGTTTCCTCTGATACAAGCGGCTCAAAATTACCTTTCACATAGACGTAGCTGCTTTCGTCCAGATTTTTGACACGTTTTTGCGTCAAATAACCATCACTGTGGGATTTGTTGTAGCAGATGCAGCCTTTATAGGTCGCATTATGTAACACCCGGCTCACCTTGGAAGCGTCCCACGAGACATGCCCGCTTGCATCCAATCTGCCCAATCGGTACAATTCTGCTGCCACTTTTTGAAGCCCGACCTTTCCGGTCGAGTACATCTGGTAAATCAGTTTTACGGTCTGCGCCTGATCCGGGTCTGGAACATAGGTTCCGTTCTCTCTGCGGTATCCTAAGATATTTCCGTTCCCATACAAAACGTGCTTTTCCCGGCTGATTTTCTGCCCCGCTTTGACTCGCTCCGAAATTTTGCGGCTTTCATCTTGTGCCATGGAAGACATGAGCGACAGTCGGATTTCGCCATTATCGTCGGTCGTGTTGATGCCGTCGTTGATGAAAAATAAATTCACGCCCATAGCATTCAACTCACGGGTATAGGACAACGCATCAACCGTGTTTCGTGCAAATCGGCTCACCTCACGGGTAATGATAAGGTCAAATTTTCCCTTTTGGGCGTCCTCCATCATTCGCAAAAACTCTGGCCGCTTCTGTGCCTGTGTTCCGGTGATGCCTTGGTCTACGTAGACCTCCACGATTTCCCAGTCCGAATGCCGGGAACATTCGATTTTATACCACTCCAACTGATTTTCCAGCGCATTGATTTGCGCCTCATGCTCTGTTGAGACACGAGCATATACTGCTACTCGCATTTTTTACCTCCATTTTCTTGATTTTTCGGATAAAAAGAAAGGCTCTGGCAGAATCCTCCACCAGAGCCTTTCTCTGTTGCTTACGAAGCCTTTGCAGGCGGTTCTTCCTCCTGCTCACGCTTCATCCGAAGGAAGTTCTGATAGGTAGGCAGGTTCAGCAGTCCTGCCGCAAAAAGAGCTTCAATCAGACAGTAAGCCATCGCCTTTTCGTCAACGTCCATCATCGTAACACCTCCGTAGTGATTGTGATCGTGCTTCGGATTCAGTAATATAACATATCACCGAAAAGTCAGTTGTTACGGACGAAGGCGGATACCATAGAACCCCCACACTGGATTTTCCGAGGCGGTGAGACGCTTTCGGTCACGAACACCGCCAGCCTGCTCCATGTACTTGTTGAACGCTGTAGCGCTGCACGGACATGTGCCGTTTTCATCGCAATAGGCCTCATACGCTCTCCTCAAATCAGATGTAGCAGTAAAATAGTTGTAGTCCCCCATTTCGCAGTGGTTTTCAAGGAACTCCTTAAGATAGTCCATCGAGTTTTTCCGCTGTATCCCTCTCATGCAGTCCACATCAGGAATCGGCGGAAACTGCCAGCCTTGCTTCATCAGTTTTCTGGCATACTGAAGTGCTTTCGTCACGATTGCATCGCGCTCCTTCCAGAGTTTTTTAGCAAGATCCGGGTCTCTCTCATCCTTCGGAACAGATTTCATGAACGGAAGGAAGATAATCCGGTCAAGAAATGCCGGATCGTTTGAATCGATTCTCAGGGGAAAATTGGTCGCAAACAAAAACTTCATATTATGGTCGAGCTTTAGAGACCCCTGATTTTTGCGCTGGATTTCGATGCTGTCTCCACCGGTAATCCGCTTCAGCTTGGACACTGCACTCGCATTCAACACTTCCTGCGGAAGATCTAAGGAGATGTTGATTCTGGAGTACAGCAGCGACTCCGTTTCAAACTTACCGCCTAGTTCACCAAGCGAGAGGTTGCTCACCGAGTTTTCTGGATAAAGTTTCTGTATGGTATTGCCCAAGATACTCTTGCCAGAGTTCGGAGCATACCCCATAACGAAGAAATATTTTCCGTTTGAAGGCTCAATCAGAAGATACCCAAGTGCCATCATAAAACGTTCCTTCAGATCTTCACGCCCCTCAGTAATCGTATCGAGAAACTCGTCGAACACCGGGCATTCGGCATCTTCATCATAGCAAGCATCCAGAACGGTAAATGTTATACGCTTGGAGCTATGATGTTTCAGCTTCATTTTATTGAGATACAAGATCCCGTTTTTCAAAGGACAATATGGTTTATCTTTCAGCGAATCTTCGTACTTCAAACGAGGATTCGCCTTCATACATTTATAAATATCCAGATGATTTCGGAGATTTTTCACCCCGTCAAGCCCTGGACTTATGTATTGACGGTAAAGAGATACGACCCCCTCAGCGTCAATCGATTCATAGTATCGATCATTATAATGGTATAACACGGATTTCCTATAGAGGAAGTCCGTTTTTTCAAGCAGTTCATCTTCCATCTGGCAAACAGATGGTTGCCTAAACCGCCCCTTTGCTGGCAATTCCTGTTCGCCATCGGTAAATTGTGCATCTTCATCACCCCCGCCCACAAAAGCAGCCAGTTCCAAAAGATTCACGCCCTTAGATGAAGCACTGGCTTTCTTCTTGGACTTCTTCTTGTGTTTCTTTTTGCGTTTTTTCTTGCCGGGTTTTGACCCGGTTAGATACGGCAGAATGACTGCATCCAGATTATCACAGTCATCTAGGTACTCGTCCGGGCACTCATCCATATCTTCTTCAAATACAAGTGAGTCCGTATCCGCTGGTGAGCCGCGTCGTTCCACTATCATGGGCTCATCATCTGGGCCTGAGTCAGGTTCCAGACCACGCCTTGGCACAATGAGCGACTGGTCAGCATCTGGTGGTTGGCCTGTGCATTCTTCATCGTACAGATCGTAGTTCGAGTAGTCGTCGTAGTTCATACTGAACCTCCTTAGAATATTAACAATCAGAACGTTATCACGTTCTTTATGAATATTCTAGCAGGTTTTATTTCAAATTAAAAAGACATTAAAAACGCACTGTTTTTTTAGTCAATCACTAAATATCGTTCTTTTTCCAGATCCGAGTCTGTCCCATTTCTTCAAGTTTTCAACATTTCGTTGAAAGTCTCAAATATAATATAGAAGCGGTGACGATTTTTTCAATCGCCACCGCCTCTATATTATATCCGAGATATTTTATAGCTCAAGTTTCATTGCTCTTCCGTATCACTCATTGACATCTTAAACGCAGTGCGTTTTCTATCCCATTCCAGCATCTGTTGTCTTTCAAATTTTTTCTCAAATATGTTCACTTTAGGCGGTTTAGGAGGCGTATACACATCTTTCATAAATTCATCTATGGATTCACCTCGCCCTTTGAAACGACTCGATAAATCATAAATCTGAATCTCGCATTGATCTAAAATACGTTTAACACCACGAAAATACTCCCTGTACTGCTCCTCCGTATCAACTCGACATCTTCCCGCCTCTATTCTCATACCTAAATCTTCATATGCATTTATCGCCTCATCTTCTTCTGTTCCGAAGAGTTGCTCTAACCGCTCCTTTACCATTTTATCTGTAATAAGCATATTAGGGTTTTGGGCCAGTGAATAAAGCCCATACCTTATAATATCTTTCTCTCTGTCATCCAATTCCAGACTTCGGTTTTCATCTATTATTTCTATAATATTATTTCCTGCCTCAATATCGCCATCAAGTAGAACGCTCTTAAAGAAAACGTAATTATCAATTGTTAATTTGCTCTTCTTTTTGCCTGCTGTAAGTGCTTCGTGAGCTCTTATCCTCTTTCCATCTATTTCAATATCTCCCATAATGGTATCAATATTGCTGTATAAATTTCTTCGAAATTCTTTAATAATATCATTTTCTTCTCTGTCTTCTCCTATTTCATCTAACACATCTTTTATTTTGATTTTATTATTTAAATCAGCTGGAATTTCAATTTCATTCACTTCCGCCCATCGGCGAAACAAGCACTGCCGAATAGTCATCGAGAAGTTCTGTTCATCTTTTTCTAAGTTTTCTTCATTCTTTTTTCCTGTCGCCGTTTCATACAGTTGCTGTATTATTTTCTTATACCTTTCGCCAATCACTTTACATTCTTTCTTATACTCATCTTCAGCTTCTTTGCACTTTTTCAAATATTCATCCTTTATTTTCTCCAATTCCTTCTGAAATTTCTCCTCAGCAGCCTTTTTCTCTATATATGCCGTTTTTTCACATACATCAACATCCTCATCAAATTTCTTATCTATAATACGTTGAACAGAAATTGGACTCCCATCACATATTACAAAATCTGACATTTTAATTATCTCCTTTTGATCTTCGACAAACAAACCCTCCCCGGCAAAACCGTTCAGTTTCACCGGGGAGGGTTTATCATACGTTTATCTTCCCATGTTTTGCACGATTAGTGCATCTTCATGCAACAATCTTACTTTCTGGGATTTTTGATAGCAGCCTGAGCAGCGGCCAGACGTGCGATGGGCACACGGAAGGGAGAGCAGCTGACGTAGTCCAGACCGACGTTGTGGCAGAACTCCACACTCGTGGGGTCGCCGCCGTGCTCGCCGCAGATGCCCAGACCCAGATCGGGGCGGGTCTCACGGCCGTCGTGGGCAGCCATCTTGACCAGCTTGCCGACACCGGTCTGATCCAGATGCTGGAACGGATCGCTCTCGTAGATCTTGTTCTCGTAGTATGCGCCCAGGAACTTGGCAGCGTCATCACGGCTGAAGCCGAAGGTCATCTGGGTCAGGTCGTTGGTACCGAAGCTGAAGAACTCAGCCTCCTTGGCGATCTCGCCGGCAGTCAGGGCTGCACGGGGGATCTCGATCATGGTACCGACCTGATACTTCATGTCAACGCCAGCAGCAGCGATCAGCTCGTCAGCAACCTTGACGACAACGTCCTTGACGAACTTCAGCTCCTTGACCTCGCCGACCAGCGGGATCATGATGTGCGGGGTGATCACATGACCGGTCTCAGCAGAGACGTTCAGAGCAGCCTTGATCACAGCGCGGGTCTGCATAGCAGCGATCTCGGGGTAGGTAACAGCCAGACGGCAGCCACGGTGACCCATCATGGGGTTGAACTCGTGCAGAGAAGCAACCACGTTCTTCAGGTCTTCGTAGGTCATGCCCATGTCGGCAGCCAGTTCCTTGATGTCCTCGTCCTTGGTGGGCAGGAACTCGTGCAGGGGCGGATCCAGATAACGGATGGTCATCGGGCGCTCACCCATGATGCGGTACATGGCCTCGAAGTCGCCCTGCTGGAACGGCTCGACCTTGGCCAGAGCAGCCTCGCGCTCTTCCACGGTGCGTGCGCAGATCATCTCACGGACAGCCTTGATGCGGTCCTCAGCGAAGAACATGTGCTCGGTACGGCACAGGCCGATGCCCTCAGCACCCAGATCAACTGCCTGCTGTGCGTCACGCGGGTTATCGGCATTGGTCATGACCAGCAGCTGACGAGCTGCGTCTGCCCAACCCATGAAGCGGTTGAAGTTCTTGTTGCCGGTAGCGGCCACGGTTGCGACCTGCTCGCCGTAGATGTTGCCGGTAGAACCATCGATGGAGATCCAGTCGCCCTCAACGAACTTGTGGCCGTTGATCTCGAAGGTCTTTGCCTCCTCATCGATCTTGACCTCGTTGTCGTTGCCGCAGCCGGAAACACAGCAGGTGCCCATACCACGAGCAACAACGGCTGCGTGGCTGGTCATGCCGCCGCGGACGGTCAGGATGCCCTGAGAGACCTGCATGCCCACGATATCCTCGGGGCTGGTCTCCAGACGCACCAGAACGACCTTCTTCATCTTGCCAGACTTGACCATCTCCTCTGCCTCTTCAGCAGTAAAGACGATCTGGCCGCAGGCAGAACCGGGAGAAGCTGCCAGACCCTTGCCGATGACCTCTGCAGCCTTCAGAGCAGCAGCATCGAACTGGGGATGCAGCAGGGTATCCAGCTGCTTGGGCTCCACGCGCAGGACAGCCTCCTGCTCGGTGATCATACCCTCGTCCACCAGATCGCAGGCGATCTGCAGAGCAGCCTGTGCGGTACGCTTGCCGTTACGGGTCTGCAGCATATACAGGTGGCCGTCCTCAATGGTGAACTCCATATCCTGCATATCGCGGAAGTAGTTCTCCAGACGGGTAGCGATCTCGACAAACTGATCGTACACCTCAGGCATCTGATCCTTCAGGTGGCTGATGGGAGAAGGAGTGCGCACGCCGGCAACAACATCCTCGCCCTGTGCATTGATCAGGTACTCGCCCATCAGCTTCTTAGCGCCGGTGGCGGGGTCACGGGTGAAAGCAACGCCGGTGCCGGAACGGTCGCCGGAGTTACCAAAGGCCATCTGCTGCACGTTGACAGCGGTGCCCCACTCGTAGGGGATCTCGTTCATCTTACGGTAGACGTTTGCACGGGGGTTGTCCCAGCTGCGGAACACGGCCTTGACAGCCTCGATCAGCTGATCGCGGGGATCCTGCGGGAAGGGACGGCCTTCGTTCTCCTCGTAGATCTTCTTGAAGGTGCCGACCAGTTCCTTCAGGTCGTCAGCAGTCAGGTCCACGTCGTTCTTGACGCCCTTGGCTTCCTTCATCTTGTCGATCTCGACCTCGAACAGGCTCTTCGGGACCATCATAACGACGTCGGCGAACATCTGCACGAAGCGGCGGTAGCAGTCGTATGCAAAACGGGCGTTGCCGGTCTTCTTTGCCAGACCCTCAACAGCCTCGTCGTTCAGGCCCAGGTTCAGGATGGTGTCCATCATGCCGGGCATGGACTGACGTGCGCCGGAACGGACGGAGACCAGCAGGGGGTTGGTGTTGTCACCGAACTTCTTGCCGGTGATTTCTTCCAGACCCTTGAGGTGCTCAAAGATATCAGCAGTGATCTCGTCATTGATCTGACGACCGTCTGCGTAGTACTGGGTGCAGGCGTCGGTGGTGATGGTGAAGCCCTGCGGCACCGGCATACCGGCTGCGGTCATCTCGGCCAGACCGGCACCCTTGCCGCCCAGCGTGTTCTTCATGGTGACCTTGTCACCGCCGAAAGCGTCATTGCCTTCGCTGAAGTAGTACAGATACTTTTTGCTCATGCGTTGTTTACCTCCCATTCGTGACCGGCGGCATGGCAGCCGCGGTCTCATCGTTTGCCTTGTCTTGAACGTACGATGAACATTGTTTTATGAATGCTAAACTATTATACCAGAAAATCCATTCCTTTCCACCATGCAAAATCCCGAATTTGTCTGTTATTTTTTATGCAAATCTCTTGAAATTCTCCAAGTTTTAAGGTAGTATAGAATGGGAGAAAGTTCGAGAGGTTTTTTGTTTGTACACGCGATTTCTCGTCCTGTTGGATACAACTTTCTATCCCTGTAACTTTTCATTTTCTATTTTGTCGGAACAAAGCTTTCCGCAGCGGAGTGCTGGGGCGGACAGGCAACATTTTTCCGGTCGCCTTTTCTGTCTCTCTTCCGCCGCGCGCTTTGGTGGGAAGGGAGATTTTTCATGCAAAATCCTATTTCTGAGCAGGCCCGTGCCGCTGCTCTAGCACAGCTGGATGCCGCCGAGGCTGCCCGCGAGGACATCCTTGTGCAGCACATTGCAAACGGCGTTGTCATCAACAGCCGCACCGTACAGATCGACCCGGAGGTGGTCATTGCCCCGGGCGCTGTGATCCTTGCGGGCACCATCCTGCGGGGCAAGACGGTCATCGGCGCAGGTTGCGTCATCGGCCCCAACACCCTCATCGAGGACAGCACCGTGGACGAGGGCACTACCGTGAATGCCAGCCAGATCTACGGCAGCCACATCGGCCCCCACAACAACATCGGCCCCTTCACCCATGTGCGGGTGAACACTGTCACCGACTACGGCGTGCATCTGGGTGCCTATGTGGAGACCAAGAACTCCAACTTTGCCCGCGGCAACACCGTGAGCCACCTGACCTACATCGGCGACAGCGATGTGGGCAAATACTGCAACTTCGGCTGCGGCACCGTCACCTGCAACTACGACGGCAAGGACAAGTTCCGCACCCAGATCGGCGATTACTGCTTCATCGGCTGCAACACCAACCTTGTAGCCCCGGTCAAGGTGGGCGATGGTGCCTACACCGCCGCCGGCAGCACCATCACCAAGGACGTGCCCGCGCAGGCACTGGGCATCGCCCGGGAGCGCCAGACCAATCTGGACGGCTGGGCAGAGCCCAAGATGGAAGCCTACATCGCCAAAAAGCAGAAGCTGGAAAACGAGCAGAGCAAGTAAACCTCTGCCGGAAGGGAGCCGCGCATGAAGTCTGAAAGCTTTCGCAAACAGGCGCTGAGTCTCGTCCTTTTCTTCGCAGCTGTTGCCGCCGTGTTTGCCCTGACCCGTCTGCGCAGCGACCCCGCCAAAAAGCAGGCGGAATTCGTGGTGCAGCAGCTGCTCTCCTGCTCCTCTGCCGTGGAGCAGGCGGTGGACGCCGCCGCAGCCCGTCGGCAGTGAACCGGGGCTTGCCGCAGCGGACACCGATGGGCTGTACGCCTTTCTTCAGGCGCAGCTGGGCGATGCCATGACAGCCGACTGCCTGAACAAGGTCATGGCGAACCGCCTGCCCACCCGCATCACCGCGCTGGCCGGGCAGTCCGGCGATCAGCTGGTGCCCGCTGACCTCACCCTGAAAAAGCGCGCCGGGGCAGAAAACTGCTACGACTTTTCCGCCGCCCTGCTGACCGCCGCGGACAGCACCGCCGCCGCGCAGGTGTCCGGCACTATCACCATGGTGAAGGAGGATGGCCGCTGGAAGGCCTCTGCCATCACGCTGAACCTGTAATAAATGCTTTTGCCCCTGTGCCCTGCGGCATGGGGGCATTTTTTGCTTATAATGTATATCTTTTTGCGCGCGCGTATGTTATACTTAGATGCTGTATCACACTATTATCAGGAAAAGGTATGATCACATCATGAATGAAAACGATATCTGGCTCATTGCAGGGCTGGGCAACCCCGAAGCAAAGTACGATGGCACCCGCCACAATGCCGGTTTTGCCGCGCTGGACGCGCTGGCCGACAAGTGGAACATCTCTGTGGGCAAGACCAAGTTCCAAGGCCTGTGGGGACAGGGCGAGGTGGACGGCCACAAGGTAGTGCTGCTGAAGCCCCTGACCTACATGAACCTCTCCGGCGATTCCATCGCCCCCATGGCGGGCTTTTTTAAGATCCCTGCCGACCATGTGCTGGTGCTGTGCGATGACATTACACAGGCACCCGGCAAGCTGCGTATCCGTCCCTCCGGCTCTGCGGGCGGGCATAACGGCCTGAAGAGCATCATCGCCCGGCTGGGCGGGGAGAACTTCCCCCGCATCCGCATCGGCATCGGCGCAAAGCCCCACCCGGACTACGACCTTGCCGCATGGGTGCTGGGCAAGTTCCCGCCGGAGGACGCCAAGGCCATCGCCGACCGCTACCCCGACCTTGAAGCCGCCGCAAAGCTCATCATGGATGGCAAGCTCAGTCTGGCGCAGAGCAAGTATAACGGGTAAACGCACCCTCTCAGGCGCTCCTGCGACAGATTCCCCCTTTTGTCACCTGCGGTGACATCTTCCCCCGGCCGGGGGAAGTCTTTCCTCAAAGGGGGAGCCAAGGTCTAAGGCTTATTGCTAAAGTATTAGGCGCAATGAGAAAGCTTCCGGCAGTGCTCTTGGCTCTCCCCTTGGGAGAGCTGTCACCGAAGGTGACTGAGAGGGCGAACCCGCTAACCGCCGCGCATTTTCAATGCTCATCCCAGTAGGAAAGGAGGTTTTTCCATGTACGAAGCCTTACTCAAGGCCACACCGGAATATCAGAAGGTCGCCGCAAGCTTTGGCTCCGCAGGGCCGGCGGCGCTGTTCGGTCTGCCGCCCGCAGGCCGGGCGCTGCTGTACGCCGCCCTGCAAAAAGACCTTGGGCGGGTGCTCTGCATCGTGACCCCCGGCGAGGCCGAGGCCACCCATTTTGCAGACGACCTCAAGGCGCTGGGGCTTACCGCTGCGGTGTTCCCGCCCCGGGACTTTATGCTGCGCCCGGTGGAGGGTGCAGGCCGCGAGTACGAGTACCGCCGCCTTTCGGTGCTGGGCGCACTGGCAGGCGGGCGGCTGCAGGCCGTCTGCGTGCCCGCCGAAGCCCTGTTGCAGTACACCGTGCCCCGGGCTGAGTTCATCCAGAATACCCTCACCTTAAAGCCCGGCATGGTGTATAACCGCGAAGCACTGGTGGCGCGGCTGTTTGCCGCCGGGTATGTGCGGCGCAGTCAGGTGGACGGCCCGGGACAGTTCAGCGTGCGCGGCGATATCGTGGATATCTACGCGCCGGATATGCGTCAGCCCGCCCGCGTGGAGTACTGGGACGATGAGATCGACTCCATGTCCTCCTTTGACCTGCTGACCCAGCGGCGGGACAGCGCACTGGAAAAAATATACCTCTCCCCTGCCCGTGAGGTGCTGTTCGGCAGCACCGCCGAAACCGCTGAGGCGCTGCGCAATGCCATCAAAAAGGCGCGCGGCAAGCGCCGCACCGCGCTGGAAAAGGCCACCGAAGCCGATCTTTCCCAGCTGGATTCCGGCCTGATGCCGGAGGCCATGGATAAATATTACGGCATCCGCTACCCCGCCCCGGCCACGCTGCTGGATCATCTGGACGCGCCGCTGTTCATTCTGGACGAAGTGGGCGGCATCCGGGATGCCCAAAAGGCCACCGAGTTCCGCCGCAGCGAGGAGCTGACCGGACTGCTGGAGGAGGGCGTGCTCTGCCCCGGGCTGGATGTGCTGTACCAGACCATGGACGATCTTGTCATTGCCGCCCAGAACCACAGCACCCTGCTGTGCGAGAACTTCCTGCGCGGGATGAACGAGTTCAAGCTCAAAGACCTTATCAACGCTGAAGCCTTTGCTGCCCCCAACTGGAGCGGCGACCTTGCCTCCCTGCGGGAGGGACCTTGACTCGCTCATCGCCCAAGGCTACGCCGTCACCCTGTTTGCCGGTACGCCCAAGGGCGCAGCCGCTCTGACCCGCGACCTTGCCGACAAGGGCTATGCCGTGAGCATGAGCCGGGATGTGCGCCCCGCCAAGGGCATTTTGCAGGTTCTGCCCGGACACCTGACCGCCGGGTGCACCTTTCCCTTTGCCCACGCGGCGGTGCTTTCCAGCCGCCGCCACGGGCTGGACAAGGAAGCCGCCGCCGAGGCCAAAAAGCGCAAAAAGAACAAAAACGCCCTGTCCAGCCTTTCGGACATCAAGCCCGGGGACTATGTGGTGCACCAGAGCCACGGCATCGGTATGTACGCCGGGATCCAGCGGTTAGAGGTGCAGGGCGCTACCAAGGACTACCTCAAGGTGCAGTATTCCGGCTCGGATGTGCTGTATGTGCCGGTGACCCAGCTGGATCTGCTCAGCCGCTACACCGCCCCCGGCGACGAGGAAAAGGTAAAGCTGGCAAAGCTGGGCGGTGCCGAGTGGCAGCGCACCCGCGCCAAGGTGAAAAAAGCCACCGAGGAGATGGCGCAGGAGCTGATTGAGCTTTACGCCCGCCGCCGTCAGGCCACGGGCTACGCCTTCCCGCCGGACGGCGACTGGCAGCGGGACTTCGAGACCCGCTTTGATTACGACGAGACCGACGACCAGCTGCACGCCACCGCCGAGATCAAGCAGGACATGGAAAAGGGCTACCCCATGGATCGGCTGCTCTGCGGCGATGTGGGCGTGGGCAAGACCGAAGTGGCGCTGCGCGCCGCCTTCAAGTGCATCATGGGTGGCAAGCAGTGCGCCCTGCTGGCGCCCACCACCCTGCTGGCGTGGCAGCATTATAACACCCTGCTCTCCCGCATGGAGGCTTTCCCGGTAAAGATCGGGATGCTGTCCCGCTTCCGCACCGCCAAGCAGCAAAAGGAGACGTTGCGCGGCTTGCAGTCCGGCAGCGTGGATATCGTGGTGGGCACCCACCGGCTGCTGTCCAAGGACGTAAAGTTCCACGACCTCGGCCTTGTCATCATCGACGAGGAGCAGCGCTTTGGCGTGAAGCACAAGGAAAAGCTGAAGGAAAGCTTTATCGGGGTGGATATGCTCACCCTGTCGGCTACCCCCATCCCCCGCACCCTGAACATGGCCATGAGCGGCATCCGGGATCTTTCCACCATTGAGCAGCCGCCCATTGAGCGGCAGCCGGTGGAGACCTTTGTGCTGGAATATAACGACGTCATCCTTGCCGAAGCCATGAAGAAGGAGCTTGCCCGGGGCGGGCAGGTGTACTACCTGCACAACCGGGTAGACAACATCGAAGCCTGCGCCGCCCATGTCAGCCAGATGGTGCCGGGTGCGCGGGTGGGCATCGCCCACGGCAAGATGACCGAGGAGGAGCTGAACCCCGTATGGCAGCACCTGCTGAACGGCGAGATCGACATTCTGGTCTGTACCACCCTGATCGAGACCGGCATTGATGTGCGCAACTGCAATACCCTCATCATTGAGGACGCCGACCGCATGGGTCTGGCGCAGCTGTACCAGATCCGCGGGCGGGTGGGGCGCTCCGGCCGCAAGGCCTACGCCTACTTCACCTTCCGCCGGGACAAGACCCTGACTGATATCGCCCAGAAGCGGCTTTCTGCCATCCGGGAGTTCACCGCTTTCGGCTCCGGCTTCCGCATCGCCATGCGGGATCTGCAAATTCGCGGCGCGGGCAGCCTGCTGGGGCACAGCCAGCACGGCCACATGGAAGCCGTGGGCTACGACCTCTATGTCAAAATGCTGGGACAGGCCATTGCCCGGGCGCGGGGCGAGCCCGTCCAGCGGGACAAGAGCGATTGCCTTGTGGATCTGCGGGTGGACGCCTTTATCCCGGAAAAGTATATCCCGGACGGCGCAGGACGTATCGAAGCCTACAAGCGCATTGCCGCCATCCAGACCCCGGAGGACGCCGCCGATGTGCTGGACGAGCTTATCGACCGCTACGGCGACCCGCCGCCCTCGGTGAGCGATCTGGTCAACGTCTCCCTTGTCCGCGTACAGGCCGCTGCCGTGGGCGTGTACGAGGTGACCCAGAAGAAGGATACGCTCGTGCTGAATCTGGAAACGCTGAACCTTGCCATGATCCGCGGCCTGTTACAGGCTTTCAATGGCCGGGTCACCGCCGGGGCGGGCACAAAGCCCTATCTCTCGGTGGTATTGCAGCCGGACGAAAAGCCGCTGGAACTGCTGCAAAATATCCTGAAAGCAATGGATGCTATTTTAAACAATAAGGAGCAAAACGCATGAAAAAGAAACTGCTTGCGCTGGTATGCGCACTTGCACTGGCCGTCAGCCTTGTGGGCTGCGCGCTCTCTACCCCGGACACCGTGGGCAAGATCGGTGATTTTGAGGTGACCAGCGGCCTGTATCTGCTGGCACAGTACGATGCCTATCAGCAGGCTGCGCAGCTGGCAGATTCTGAGCAGGACACCAGCAAGGTGAAGTCCTTCCTCAAGGCCACCATCACCACCGATGCCGACACCGGCGAGACCGCCGTGGTAAAGGACTATGTGGCGCAAAAGACCCTTGAGACTTTGCAGACCCTTGCCGCCGTAGACGCCCGCTTTACCGAGCTGGGCGGCGAGCTGACCGAGGAGCAGAAGTCTGCCGCCGACAGCTACGCCCAGCAGCTGATGGATAACTACGGCGACGCCTACACCGCCAACGGCATCGGGCTGGAGACCTTGAAGCTGTTCCAGCAGCTGCAGTACAAGCACACCCTGCTGCTGGATCTTATCTACGGCAAGGACGGCGAGACCCCTGTGGAGGACGGCGAGCTGACCGAGCATCTGGACAGCACCATGTACGAGATCGGTTTTATCACCGTGCCCCTGTACAACACCAGCACCTTCGCCTTTGCCACCGATGACCAGAAGGCTGAGATGCTCTCCCTTGCCCAGAAAGCTGCGGACAGCTACAACGCTAATGCCCCGGAGGATACCTCCAGCCAGCTGACCGCCTTCAACAGCATCGCAAGCAGCGCACTGACCGATATCTGCGCCGTGCTGGACGCAGAGGTTCCCTCCACCAGCACCCTGCAGACCGACCTGCTGAGCGAAAGCGACCTGACCGATGCCTTTACGCAGGAGGGTGCCGCCGATACCCTGCGCGGCCTTGCCTACGGGCAGGCAGCCGCCATCCAGTACTCCGGCTATGCCTTGATGCTGGCCGTCCGTCTGGACCCGCTGAGCGTTTCCACGCTGGATGCTCTGCGCAGCCAGATCCTGAGCGACATGAAGGGCGAGGAGCTGGACGATGCCCTTGCCGCCTACGGTGCCCAGATGGCGAGCACCCTGAGCAGCTCTGCCATGGGCAAGCTGCCCGCTTCCAAGATCGTGAACGACACCAGCGCCAACAGCTAATGGCTTTGTAAAAACAACACGCCCGGGTTTTCCACATCCTTCCTGTGGAAGGTGGAAAACCCGGGCGTTGTTTTTATTTTAGGCTATGTCACAACAAACAGTTGATAAATAGCCATTTTTATAGGGGAGTATCAGAACTCCCCTACAAACTGTTATTTGCAGTTATCTATACTCATTTGGAATTTCGATATGAAGTGTCTCACACAATAACTTCACATCATGTGCATCATTTTCATCAAACTCGTATCCCAGATGGAACATTACTTGACTATATGGTTCAATACAGGAAACCTCTATTTCCTCAATTCTTCCTTTACCCGAAAAAGTTTCTACCGGAAAACAATCCCCATCATAAAGAATTTCACCTTCGTCCGTATATTCAAAACAATGCAAATCAATAATTCTGTTTTTCAAATCTTCCCATACAGTATGGTTCAATGTTGTATATTCCATCTTAATCTCATAAAAGCCATTAGCTTTCATTATTTCTATAAAGTTCTGATAATCGTTCTTTTCTACAAAAATGTCAATATCATTATGGGCTCTTGACTGATATCCAAGAAGAGCATCTACACCCCAGCCACCATCAAGAAAGACTTTAATCTCCGCATCTATTGCAAATTGAAGAATCTGTTTTACATCTGTTATATTGACCATCTTATCATCTCCACAAATTCTAATTAGGCGACCAGAGGAACTGCTGGTCTGTTTGATAAATCTCTGCATTTAGCAGTTTTCAATGTTGCCAAAACGAAAGTTAAGAAGATGTTCCTTTTCTCCATGTCGCTTTCTTTGGCGTAATTTACAAGGTTATTCCACACAAGATAGTTGTTCAGATACTTGGTAGAAACACCGTTAAAGCCACGCATAAACCTCTTTAGCTGGCTATGGTAGCTATTGATATGTTGGATATTATAAATGCCTTTCTTGGCTTTGCCAGTCTTTAACTGCACAAGGTCAATGCCATTGGCATTTGTAAATCTCACATAGGAGTTCATCTTGTCCGTAACAAGAGTGGAATTGGTCTTAATCCTACCATCATAAATATGATGTAAATCTCTTGTAGAAACTCTACCAGTATTCGTAATCTTGGAGATAGACAAGCCATTCCTATTAACCGCACAAGGAACACATACCTTTTCTTGGGACAAGCCTCTGATATGTGTAGAATGACCACGCTTATGAGCCTTGCGTGGCATAGCAAATGTCTTACTCTTGCTATGATTGCCCTTGTACGAGATGGCGAAAAAAGTTTCGTCAGCCTCAATAATGCCGTCAAGGGTAACATCGTCTGCCATATTCTGAAGTGCATCCAAAATCTTGTGTCTCCAAAGGAATGCGGTGTTTCTGTGAATCCCACAAGCAACAGCAGTCTTACGAATGGATAAGCCATTCATCATACAATCAATGTACTGCTCCCACACGGACAAGTCTTTTCTTGTACCAGACACAATGGAGTTCGTAGCAATCACGAAGGACTTGCCACAATCCTTACATACATATCGCTGTGTGCCATCTTTACGATGACCATTGCGAACCACATGGATACAGCCACAAAGAGGGCATACACGACCATTTGCAAAGCGTTCCTTTGCTACGAAATCTTCAATATTCAAAGACTTTACAAAGGCAGGACTTAAAAGCATTGTTTTAAGGCTTTCCTGCTCTGCGACAGTCAACTTACCGATAATATCTAATGCGTCTTTGATAGTAGGCATATCCAATTACCTCCTTCGGTGGTACTGTTTCTTACTATTATTATACGCTATTTCTCGTCAAAATCAACCATTTGTTGTGACAGAGCCTTATTTTATTACTTTTGCAAACTCTGCATCAAGGGCGGCGTTCACCGAACGGACGGCGTTGGCGTCCGGCTTGATGGCGGTGCGGTCGTAGGTGAACAGGCCATTCACCTCGTCCTCCACATCAGTCAGCTGAGTGTATACCAGCGCCGAAAGCCCCTTTTGCAGCTGCGGCAGCACTGCGCCCAGCTGCAATTTTTTGTAGCGGGCGGTCAGCTCCTCCCGGCTTTTGGCTGTGCCGTAGCCGTAGGTCTTGCGGGGCGGCTCGTGCCCCGGCATGGGCCATGCAATGCCGCCGTACTCGCTCAGCGCCACAGTGCGCGTCTGCGGGCGCACCCGCAGGGGGTAGAAGTAGTTGTGCAGGGAGTATACATCCCCGCCGCCCTGATCGTACCAGCCGCTGGCCTCGTCCACAAGGCGGGTATCGTCCAGCGCGCGGATGGCCTGTACTGCCCCGGCGGCATCGTACTGTCCCCACCCCTCATTGAAGGGCACCCAGCAGCCCACGCAGGGGTGGCAGCGCAGCGCCTGCACCGTGTCTGCCAGCTCCCGGCGGTATTCTGCGCGGCTGCTTTCGCTCCCCCGGCTCAGCAGCTCCCACAGGGGTGCTTTGTCCGGCAGACGGCGCATAAGCGGCTGCAAAACATTGGTCAGGTAGGTAACGAACCACAGGTTATACTTACTGCCGCCGTTGACCATATCCTGCCAGACCACAAGCCCCAGCTTGTCGCAGTGGTAGTACCAGCGCTGCGGCTCGATCTTTGCGTGCTTGCGCAGCAGGTTGTAACCCAGTGCCTTTACCTCGCTCAGCTCCCGCTCCACCGCCGCATCCGAGGGCGGGGTGTACAGCCCCTCCGGCCAGTAGCCCTGATCCAGCAGGCCGTTGAGCAGGATGGGCTTATCGTTCAGGCAAAAGCGCAGCACGCCTCTTGCATCCGGCGCGCAGCTCCACTTGCGCAGGGCAAAGTAGCTGTGCACGGTGTCGAACTGCTCTTCCTCTCCCTGCGTGGTGCCCACGGTCAGGTCGTACAAAAAGGGCGTGTCCGGGCTCCATGGGAAGAAATACTCGTCCGCAATATGCAGCGTCACCGTGCCGTCTTGGCCGGCCTCGTCGCTGCCCCAGTCCTCGGCAATGGTCACACCCCCGGCGCGCACCACCGCCCACAGGTTCGCCGCGCCGCCGGGCGCAGAGGTATGGGCTTTCACGGTCACCGTGCGGGCATCATAGTCCGGCGTAACGGTGAGAGACTGGATGTAATTTTCCGGCACGCGCTCCAGCCAGACCGTCTGCCAGATGCCGCTCTGGGCGGGATAGAACATCCCGCCGGGCTGCAAGGTCTGCTTGCCCCGCGCCTGTGCGCCGTAGCCGGTGGGATCCTGCACCGCCACCCACAGGCTGTTGCGGCCGGTGCCGTTGAGCTGCGCGGTGATATCCAGCGTAAAGGGCCAGTAGCCGCCCCGGTGACCGCCCACCAGATGGCCGTTCACCTGCACAGCGCAGGCGTAGTCCACCGCGCCGAAATGCAGCAGCACCCGACCGCCCGTCCCGGCGGGCGGCGCAAAGTACCGGTGGTAGTGCAGCCACTGTCCGGGCTGCAACGTGCGCCCCACCCCGGAGGCGCGGCACTCCGGCGCGTAGGGCACCAAGATCTCACCATCCCAGCCCGCCGGGCGCTGTGCCGAGGCGGTGATGGCATACTGCCACAGGCCGTTCAGGTTCTCGTAGCTGTCCCGGCGCATGGCCGGGCGGGGATATTCCGTCAGAGGGTGCATACACTCACCAGCCTTTTCTACTCGTTTGCTCCATTCTAGCACAGCCCGGGGCGTTTGTATACCGTGGAGCGGACGATTTTGAATGGCCGCCGCGTAGCTCTGGCCATCTTCAGCGGAAAACTATTTTTATATTTGCAATTCTGGAAAATCTGCGGATTTTCCAGAATTGCTTCTTCACGAGAGCAAAAAAACGCCGCCGCACAGCGGCATGGCTGTGCGGCGGCTTTGTGAGAAGGTGGAAAATTGTTTAGTTCTCGGCCAGATTACCGGTATAAAGCTGGTAATACTTGCCCTTTTTGGCGATCAGCTCGTCGTGGCTGCCGCGCTCGATGATGCGGCCCTGCTCCAGCACCACGATGCAGTCTGCATTGCGGACGGTGGACAGGCGGTGGGCGATGACAAAGCTGGTGCGGCCATACATCAGGCCGTCCATGCCGCGCTGCACCAGCGCTTCGGTGCGGGTATCAATGGAGGAGGTCGCCTCGTCCAGGATCAGCACCGGGGGATCCGCCACGGCTGCACGGGCAATGGCAAGCAGCTGGCGCTGTCCCTGCGAAAGGTTGGCACCATCGCCGGTCAGCATGGTGTTGTAGCCCTCCGGCAGACGCTTGATAAAGCCGTCGGCGTTGGCCAGACGGGCGGCGGCGATGCACTCTTCATCGGTGGCATCCAGCCGACCGTAGCGGATGTTCTCCATCACCGTACCGGTGAACAGGTGGGTGTCCTGCAGCACGATGCCCAGCGAGCGGCGCAGGTCTGCCTTTTTGATTTTGTGGATGTTGATGCCGTCATAGCGGATCTTGCCGTCCTGAATATCGTAGAAGCGGTTGATCAGGTTGGTGATGGTGGTCTTGCCCGCACCGGTAGAGCCGACAAAGGCGATCTTCTGCCCCGGACGGCCATACAGGTTGATGTCGTGCAGCACCGTCTTTTCCGGCACATAGCCAAAGTCTACGTCCGTAAAGGTGATGTCGCCCGCCAGCTTGTGGTAGGTGGTAGTACCATCGTGGTGGGGGTGCTTCCACGCCCACAGGCCGGCGCACCCGGATTTCCCCCGGCTGATGGCTGACCTTGAAATCTATGTGAACGGAACGGCACTGAAACAGGCGCAGGGTGCAAACGCCATAGTGGACACGATGAGCGCAACTGTTATAAAAAAGCATAATCCTGGCATGAGTGATACGCAGTTAAGACAGCTTATCACCGCCCATATTGATGAGGACGAGTTTTGCCGCTATGTGATACAACGGGACATAAACGGGATTGCCCTTGCTCTGCGGGAAACACACAAGGACGATTTTTTCAGCGTCCCAGAGGATAACCCGCTAAAAGAAATGCTGGAAACTGCTGGTGAAATCGTCAGCCAGGACAGCGACACGGAACAAGCGTACTTGGCGTTTATCTGCAAACGGCTCAAGCTGAATTTTAGGAAGCTGTCAGTAGAAGAACGGAAGTGGCTGAAAAAGATTGCGGAAAAATCCGACTTGCTGAAGAATCCAAAACCGCAGAGAGGACGAAGATAAAAAATGCCTGAACGGCGGTTCTGGTTTTTCAGAACCACCATCCAGGCATTTTGTTTAGTAATAGAAAAAGGTGCAGTTGATTATTGCGTATTGTCAATCTCTCTCAAACCGGGTAGTAAAAATACGGCAAGCGCAACGATGATAATGCCAATTCCGCAAATGACAAACCATTTCTCAACTCCCAGCCGCTCCGCCAGAGGCCCGGAAATGACAAGGCCAAACGGCATGGCGAGGGAAGCGGCGCTTGTCAGTAGAGAAAAAACTCTCCCCAGATATTCTGGTTTGACCGTTTCTTGAAAAATCGCATTTTGCACACCGTAAAATGGAGCGGAAATTCCCATAACAGTACAGCACACAACAAAGACAAGAAATGCGTCTGGCGGCAAAAGCCCGGAGAGCATATTGCTAACGCCCATCAGGAGAACGGAAAGACCGATGGTGTACCGCCGTTTCTTAAAACCGCCCCAAATGCTCAGAATGACTCCGCCAAGCAGCATACCAACCGCAAAAGCAATTTCAGCGGCAGAGGCATGGGCCGGTGTTCCTTTGAAGTATGACATACAGATGAGAGGAAAAAGCGTACTGATTGGCATATAAAAGAACATATAAATTACACCAATCCAGAGCAGAGCAAAGAGGCCCCTGTTTTGCTTTAATACCACATACCCCTCTTTCATATCCTGTAAAAACTGTTGTCTTTTCGTTTCTGGACATAGTTCAGGCGTTGGTATGGACGAAATCGCAACAGTCACACAGGCAAGGATTGCACCCACAATATCTAACAATATAATTGCATTAAGAGGCCAAACAGCATATAAAAACGCTGCGGCAGCTGGACTGATAATCGCACTTACTGCTTGCATGGTCTGCGTGTAACCAGCGCATTTTGTAAGTTCCTCTTTTGGCACAATCATAGGTGTTGCTGCGCTGAATGCTGGAGAATGAAAAGCAGTTCCCGCACTTCGGATTAACAGGACAACCATAATAGACCATACGGGCAATTCCATGTAAAACGCCACCAGCGCCAGAATACCGCCAGCGGCGGCAATTATCAAATCCGCACCAATCATTACGCTTTTACGGCTGTGCCGGTCAACAAAAGCACCTGCAAACGGACCTAAACAGGCTTGCGGCAAAAATCCAATCAGTGTTGCCGCCGTCAATATGATTGCAGAATTAGTTTTCGCAACCAAATAAAAGATAATGGCCATTTGCAAAATACCGCTGCTAATAAAGGATATTGCTTGTCCGGCAAGAAGTGTAAAATAAGTTTTTCTCCATGAATTGTTGTTTTGGGTCATAATGCGAACCTCCTTTTTTATTGCATTGTTCCTTTGTTTCTGCAATAAAAAGCAGGCGTTGTCCCACAGAGAGGGCAGACGCCTGCATAACAACAAAGCACGAAAAAACACCACGATACAGTTCAAAGACTGCTCGTGTCAAACCTACGTGTTCCTTTGCATACGCACGCAAAAAAAGCCCACCATCATGTGGAAAGGTACTTCTACTTTTTATTGCTTATTAGCGTACACAAATTAACACACGTAAGCCTCCTTCCAATCTCAAACTGTCGCACAGTATAACACACATCCGATAGACTTGTCAACCATTTTTAACCTTGTTTTCCATCTTGTTTTTCCATCTCTTACGGGCAGTAGCAAAGCCAGGCGAGCCAGTCAACGGTCAAGATGAACGGCGCTTTCAGCGCCGCCGTTGACAGTCTCGCCCGTCTTTGCTAATGGGTAATCAAGGCGGGAAAGCCATTTTAGGGCTTTCCCGCCCATTTCAATTTTGGGAGAAGAAAGGCCCCAAAATGAACGAGTGCGGCCAAACACTTTTAGGGATTGGCCACCTTGTCCACCCATCCAGCGGGGCGGCGGGGAACGGTCAAGGCCGGGCGTCAGCCCATTCATTTCAGCCTTGACGGTTTCCTGCCGTCCTGCTACTTTTCCCGGAGTGTGGCCACACATCTGGTCACGGTGTCCAGAGCTTTGGGACTTTTTGTCCCATAGGCCGGGGGCGGAGGACGAGGGACGGGGGCTTTCATAATACGCCCTGTCTGCTGCTGAAATCAGCCCTTTGTTTCCGGCTTACCAGCCCCAAACAAAGCCCTGCTTTCCTGCCGCGTCAAATGCCCTTGCCCTCCCCGGCGGCAACGGTATTTTCAGGGCAACGCCGACAGAGCGTATAACACACTACACTTTGCTCCGCAAAGTCGTGTGCCAAATGGGGCGCTGCCCCCTTTGGAAACCCCCGCAACAAACAGGTGCTATGCACCCAGCCGGGAGCATAGCGCCGTTTGTTGTCAGCAGCCCGTTTCACGGTCTGCGTGTAGTTCCTTGTAAACTGACCTAAACAATTTTATACATAACAATTTAAATGTCAAGGCGTTTCGGAAAATGTTCACAATTGCTAATTTAACAAGCACTTTTTCGGCGCTTTGACGGAAAAGGTGGGGTACCCCTTCCCCAAGAGGACGAACCCTCTCAGTCATCGCTACGCGATGCCAGCTCCCCCGAAGGGGGAGCTTTTGGCGGTAGCGGCAAGGTTTCTCATTGCACTTGATACTTTAAAATAGGGCTGACGGCGTGCGCCCTCTCCGTCACCTGCGGTGACACCTCTCCCAAAGGGAGAGGCAAGGGCACTGCCGGAAACTTTCTCATTATGCCTAATACTTTAGCAACAAACTTTAGACCTTGGCTCCCCCTTCGGGGGAGCTGGCGCGGGAGCGCCTGAGAGGGTTCGCTCTCCTTTATTTCAGTGCCTCCCGCAGCTTGTTCAGCAGCCGCAGCAGCTCTGCGTTCTCCTCCTCGGTCAGCAGTCCGGCCACATAATCGTCGGTCTGGTGGAAGGAAAGCAGGGTCTTTTCGTGCCGCTGGATCCCCTCTTCGGTCAGTACCAGCTGCTTGAGCCGGGCATCCTGCGGCACGCTCAGCCGCTGGATGTAGCCCTTGCGCTCCATCAGCTGCAAAATGTTCGTCACCGTGGAGCGGGTGATGGAAAACTCCCGCTCGATGTCCCGCTGAAACACCGGCTCGTCCCGGTGGCGGTAGAGATACTCAATGATCCACCCGTGCATGGGGGTGGTCTGCTCTACCCCGTTGGCGCGGGAAAACTGGTTCAGCCTGCGGAAGATCAGGTTATCCACCCGGTGCAGCTGGGCAGGGATGACCTGCGGCCCTTCCCACGGCGGGTCCAGCTTGCAGGGCTCTTCAATAGGGTGCTGTGTACACATAATATTTTTCCTCTGTTCAAATTGTTCGATGTGAAACTGTTTGATACGATACATATTTTATCCATATCCCCGCTCAATGTCAAGAGGGCGGGACGCAAAAAGGCCGCTGTGGAAAATTTTCCGCAGCAGCCTTGGTTTTTATGGATACGGGATACGCTTACAGCTTTTTGCCGGTCAGCAGCTCGTAGGCCTCCAGATACTTGGCAATGGTCTTGTCAATGACATCCTGCGGCAGGTCGTAGTTGCTGTCGGGGTTGGCCTTCAACCAGTCGCGCACGAACTGCTTGTCGAAGGAGGGCTGGCTGTGACCCGGCTCGTAGCCCTCCAGCGGCCAGAAGCGGGAGGAGTCCGGGGTCAGCATCTCGTCGCCCAGCACCACGTTGCCGTCCTCGTCCAGACCAAACTCGAACTTAGTATCGGCAATGATGATGCCGCGGGACAGTGCATACTCGGCGCACTTCTTGTACAGGGCAATGGTGTAGTCGCGCAGCTTAGTGGCGTACTCCAGACCGTGGCCGGGGAACTGCTTCTCCAGTACGTCGATGCTCTGCTCGTAGGAGATGTTCTCGTCGTGGTCGCCGATCTCTGCCTTGGTGGAGGGGGTGTAGATGGGCTCGGGCAGCTTATCGGACTCCTGCAGGCCCTCGGGCAGCTGGATGCCGCACACCTTGCCGGTCTTCTGGTAGCTGGCCCAGCCGCTGCCGGTGATGTAGCCGCGCACGATGCACTCGATGGGCAGCATGGTCAGCTTGCGGCACATCATGCTGTTGCCGGTGAACTGGGGCTGGCGGAAGAACTCCGGCATATCCTGCACATCCACGCTCAGCATGTGGTTGGGCAGCAGATCGCGGGTGTAATCGAACCAGAACTTGCTCATCTGGGTGAGCACGGTGCCCTTTTTGGTGACCTTGTTTTTCAGGATGACGTCAAACGCAGAAATGCGGTCGGTGGCAACCATGATCAGGCTGTCGCCATTGTCGTAGATCTCGCGGACCTTGCCTTCTTTGATGGGTTTGAACTCAGTCATAATCAAACACTCCATTTTTCCATGTTCTCAGCAGCGCAGCAGCGCGGCGCAGTTCTTACCTTACTATTTTACCATACTGCCGCGCGGTTTAAAAGGAACAGAATAAAAGAAAAACAGGCCGGATTTGTGTTTTTATCGTGAAAAGTGCGCAAAAAGCAGCAGGGAATTTCGGCGTTTTGACGATAAAAGTCGTACTTTATCCCCAAATGCACCCACCTTTGCAAAATGCAGTCATGGACAAGCGCCGCCGGTTGCGGTATCATAGTATTATGAATATATCTGCGCTCCGCAGGGGCGCAAAAGTAAACAGGGAGGTAAAGAGTATGGGCAAATTTCCCAAGGGCTTTTTGTGGGGCGGCGCTACCGCTGCCAACCAGTGCGAGGGTGCATGGCAGGCAGACGGCAAGGGTCTGGCAACGGTGGATGTGACCCCCTTCGGTGCGGACCGTTTTCCGGTGGCAACGGGCTATATGGAAATGCTGGACTGCGATGCCGCGCATTTCTACCCCAGCCACGAGGCTATTGACCTGTATCATCATTATAAAGAAGATATCGCCCTGTTTGCAGAGATGGGCTTCAAGTGCTTCCGGCTGTCCATTGCATGGACCCGCATCCTGCCCAACGGCGATGACGCCCAGCCCAACGAGGCGGGGCTGGCTTTCTATGACAGCATTTTTGACGAGTGCCATAAGTACGGCATCGAGCCGCTGGTCACCATCTGCCACTTTGATACCCCCATTGCCCTGATCAAAAAATACGGCGGCTGGAAGGATCGCCGCATGGTGGACGCCTACGTCCACTACTGCGAGGTGCTGTTCGACCGCTTCAAGGGCAAGGTAAAGTACTGGCTCACCTTCAACGAGATCAACATGCTGCTGCACCTGTCCTTTACCGGTGCAGGGCTGGTGTTCTACCCCGGCGAGAACGTGGAACAGGTCAAGTATCAGGCCGCCCATCACGAGCTGGTAGCCAGCGCAAAGGCAGTAAAGCTGGCGCACGAAAAAATGCCGGACGCCATGGTGGGCTGTATGCTGGCGGCAGGGCAGTTCTACCCCCGCACCTGCGCCCCGGAGGATGTGCGGGCGGCACAGGAGGCCGACCGGGACAACTACTTCTTTACCGATGTACAGGTGCGCGGCGCTTACCCCGTGTGGGCAAAAAAGCGGATGGAGCGCGCCGGGGTGCAGCTTTGCACCCAGCCGGAGGATGACCGCACGCTGCGGGAGGGCACAGTGGACTTTGTGTCCTTCAGCTACTATTCCAGCCGCTGCATCACGGTGGATAAAGCGCTGATGGCGGCAGAGAATGCGGAAGGCAACGCCGTGTCTGCATCGGTGAAGAACCCCTACCTGAAAGCCAGCGAGTGGGGCTGGGCCATCGACCCGGTGGGTCTGCGGGTGACCTTGAACACCATCTATGACCGGTATGAAAAGCCCATGTTCATTGTGGAGAACGGTCTGGGCGCGGTGGATACCGTAGAGCCGGACGGCTCCATCCACGACAGCTACCGCATCGACTACCTGCGCGCGCACATCGAGGAGATGGAAAAGGCCATCAATGAGGACGGTCTGCCCTTGATGGGCTACACCACATGGGGTCCCATCGACCTTGTAAGCGCTTCTACCGGCGAGATGAAAAAGCGGTACGGCTTTATCTATGTGGACAAGGACAACGACGGCAACGGCACCCTTGCCCGCAGCCGGAAGGACAGTTTTTACTGGTACAAAAAGGTCATTGCCTCGGACGGCGAGGACCTGAACTGAGCAAGCGCCCCGGCACTGTTTGCGGTATGGCAGCGCCGGGGCGTAAACGTGTGAGGACGAACTGATAACGGAGAAAATTTATGACACCACAGATCATTGCACACCGCGGTGCTTCCTATCTTGCACCGGAAAATACCCTGACAGCCTTTAAAAAAGCCATGGAACTGGGCGCGGACGGCGTAGAGATGGACGTACAGCAGACCATTGACGCCGGGCTTGTGATCCACCACGACTATATGATCGATCTGCACACGGATATTTCCGGCAAGATCTACGATATGACCATGGGCGATCTGAAAGAGCTGGATTTCGGCAGCTGGAAGGACGCCATCTATCAGGACGAAAAGATTGCTACCTTGCAGGAAGCCATGGAGCTGTGCAGGCAGATGCCGGAATGCACCGTGCATCTGGAGCTGAAATCCACCATGGACAACGACCCGGACTTTGTGCCCCGGGTGCTGGAAGTGCTGCAGCAGACCGAGATGGTAGAACAGGTGGTCCTTGTTTCCTTCAACCACGCGCTGCTGCGGCAGGCAAAGCAGCTGCTGCCCGAACTGCGGGTAGGTGCACTGGTATACGGCGAGCTGGAAAGCATGCTGCTGCCACCGCCCATCATCTGGAAGGATCTGGGACTGACCAACGGCATAGACGACATGGAAGCCATGGACGCTGCCCTGCCGGAGAGCGCAGCAGATGAGGAAAACTGCAGCTGGATGACCCGCTGGATGAGCGATAAGGTAAGTATGCTGCGGGCAAACTTCCCCGGTGAGAGCCTGAACGAGATCTACAAAAACCTGATGGCGCAGCGGGACCTGCCCGCCTATATCAGCAGTCTGGACTTTGTGCCGGAGTGGGTCAGCTGCGAGTACCACACCGCCTACAAAAATGCCGGTTTCATCGATAAACTGCACGAGATGGGCATCAAGGTGTCTTTGTGGACAGTGGACACGGAGGATTCCGTCCGCAGCCTGCTGCGCACCAGCGCCGATGCCTACATCACCAACCGCCCCGACCGCGTGCGGGAGTGGATGGAGAAGGAGCTGGCAGCGACCGCCCCGACAGAAACCACCACGGAAGAAACCGCCCCGGCAGAGCCTGCCCCCGCTGCTGAAGCAGACGCCGGGACAGCTGCCGCAGAGTAAGTCAGCCGGAATAAGCACAAATAATCCCAACAAAAAAGAGATAGGCTTTCCCGAAAAGGGATCGTCTATCTCTTTTTGCATTCATTTTTATTCCGCTGCTTCGGTCAGCGCAAAGGTCAGCTCTGCGGTGACGGCGCACTTGCCGTCCACCCATGCCGAAGCCTTGCCTACGCCCACAGCGCCGTGCTGCTGCACCAGTTCACAGTGCAGGGTGAGCACGTCCCCGGGGGTGACCTGCTTGCGGAAGCGGGCATTCTTGATGCCGCCGAACAGCGCCAGCTTGCCCTTGTTTTCCGGCAGACTCAGCGCCGCCACAGCGCCGGTCTGTGCCAGTGCTTCCAGCAGCAGTACGCCGGGCATGACCGGCTGCGCCGGGAAGTGGCCGTTGAAGAATTCCTCGTTGCGGGTGACGCACTTGCGGCCGATGACCCACTGCCCCGGCTCGTAGTCCAGAACGCGGTCCACGAGGGCAAAGGGGTAGCGGTGGGGCAAGATCTCCGCGATCTGCACACTGCTCAGAGTGTTGGCGTTTTCACGCACGGTACGGGGCTCTGCCATGGGTCAGCCCTCCCATCTGCGCAGGGCGATGCAGGCATTGTGGCCGCCAAAGCCCAGACTGTTGCTCAGCGCATACTGCATTTCCTGCTGCCGCCCGGTGTTGGGCACATAATCCAGATCACACTCCGGGTCAGGCTGAGCATAGTGGATGGTGGGCGGGGCGAACTGGTCCCGCAGTGCCAGCGCGGTGAACACGGCCTCGATGCCGCCCGCGCCGCCCAGCAGATGGCCGGTCATGCTCTTGGTGCTGACCACGGTCATCTCCTTGGCGTGTGCGCCGAACACGGCGTGGATGGCGGCAGTCTCGCAGGCATCGTTCATGTGGGTGCCGGTGCCGTGGGCGTTGATGTGGTTCACCTGCTCCGGTGCGATGTCGGCATCCGCCAAAGTCAGCTTCATGCAGTCGATGGCGCCGACGCCGCCGGGAGCCGGGGCGGTAAAGTGGTAGGCGTCGCAGTTGGCACCGTAGCCCACCACCTCGGCGTAGATGTGTGCGCCGCGCGCTCTTGCGTGCTCCAGCTCTTCCAGCACCAGCACACCGCTGCCCTCGCCCATGACAAAGCCGCCGCGGCGGGCGTCAAAGGGCAGGCTGGCAGCGTCCGGGTCGGTGGCGGTGGAAAGCGCCTTCATGCTGGTAAAGCCGCCGATGCCCAAGGGGCTGATGCAGCTTTCCGCACCGCCGCAGACCATCACCGGCTCGTAGCCGTCCCGGATGCGGTGAAAGGCGTCGCCCACGGCGTTGGTGCCGCCGGCGCAGGCCGTGACCGGGCAGGTGCACATGCCCTTCAGGCCAAAGCGGATGGCCACCTGCGCCGCTGCCATGTTGGCAATGGCCATGGGCACAAAGTAGGGGCTTACCTTCTCCATGCCCTTTTCCTCGCCGCGGGCGTGCTGCTCCTCGATCGTGGGCAGACCGCCGATGCCGCTGGACAGGATGACGCCGATGTTTTTGCCCTCGGCTTCAGTATCGATGCCGCTGTCTGCAATGGCTTCGGCGGCAGCGCCCAGCGCCAGCAGGGTAAAGCGTGCCATCTTGCGGACTTCCTTTTTGTCCACCACGGTCTCAGGGTCAAAGCCCTTTACCTCACCGGCCAGCTTGCACTTGAAGTCGGTGGTGTCGAACTGGGTGATGGGGCCGATGCCGCATTTACCGGCACGGGCTGCCGCCCAGCTGTCGGCCACATTGTTGCCCAGCGGGTTCACCGTGCCAAGGCCGGTGATCACAACTCTGCGTTTATTCATAAGGGTTCTCCTTTACATTGCCATGCCGCCGTCCACACAGAGCACCTGCCCGGTGAGATAGCTGCTTTGTTCTGCGGCAAAAAAAGCCACTGCCTGCGCCACATCCTCCGGCTGGCCTGCGCGGCCTGCGGGGATGCCCTGCGTCATGCCGGTGCGCACCGCCTCCGGCAGCACGGCAGTCATGTCGGTGTCGATAAATCCGGGTGCTACCGCGTTCACGGTCACGTTCCGCGCAGCCAGCTCCCGGGCAAGACTCTTGGTCAGGCCGATGAGCCCCGCCTTGCTGGCGGCGTAGTTGGTCTGCCCGGCGTTGCCCCGCAGCGCCACCACGCTGGAAAGGTTCACGATGCGGCCATAGCGCTGACGCACCATGCGGCGGGCGGCCTCCTTGCAGCAGAGAAAGGCGCTTTTCAGGTTGGTGTCCAGCACCGCGTCAAAATCCTGCTCGGTCAGGCGCAAAATCAGGTTGTCCCGGGTGATGCCCGCGTTGTTCACCAGCACATCCACCCGGCCAAAGGCCTCGGCGGCGGCATCGAACAGCGCTTTGCAGCCCTCGGCGGTGGATACATCCGCCTGCACGGTCACCGCCTGCACGCCCTCGGCGCGGCAGAGCACTGCCGTCTGCTCCGCAGGCTCTGCGCCGTGGCAGTAGTTCACCACCACATTGCAGCCCTGCTTTGCCAGTGCCACGCACACTGCGCGGCCAATGCCCCGGCTGCCGCCGGTAACAATGGCGGCGCGGGTCAGCTTTTCTTCGCTCATTCTGCTTCCTTCCATGCGGTCAGCACCGCATCCAGCTGTTCCGGGGTCTCCACTGCGGTGCAGGTCACCCCGGGCAGGGTCTTTTTCACAAAACCGCTCAGGGCGCTGCCGGGGCCGACTTCCAGAATGTGGTCCACGCCCAGCTCGCCCAGACGGCGCAGGGTATCTTCCATGTAGACGCTGCTCTGCACCTGCTTTACCAGCAGCTGCGGGATGCTGTCGGTCTCGGCCTTTTCATGCCCCAGACAGTTGAACAGCACCGGCGTCTCCATGGTGCCGAAGTTTTCGCCCACAAAGCGCTGTGCCAGCGCATCCCCTGCGGGAGCCATCAGCTTTGTGTGGAAGGGGCCGCTGACCTTCAGCGGGATGCAGCGGCGGGCACCGGCTTCCTTTGCCAGCGCGGCGGCCTGCTCCACAGCGGCTTTCTCGCCGCCGATGACCAGCTGCCCCGGGCAGTTGTAGTTGCAGATCTGCACACAGCCTGCCTCAGCCGCCTGCTCGCAGCAGGCAGACAGTTTTTCTCTGTCCAGTCCCAGCACGGCGGTCATACCGCAGGCAAGGCCCTTTGCAGCCTCGGCCATGGCCTTGCCCCGGAAGGCGGTCAGCTCGATGGCCTGCTTTGCGGTGAACACCCCGGCTGCCTGCAGCGCGGAGTATTCGCCCAGCGAAAGTCCCGCCAGATAGGCGGGCTTTACGCCCTTTTCAGCCAGCACAGCGGTCACGCCGCAGGCAAAGGCCACCATGCAGGGCTGGGTGTATTCGGTCTGGTTCAAAACGCCGTCCGGATCCTCAAAGCAGACGCGGTGCAGGTCAAAATCCAGCGCTGCGCTGTCAAAGGCCGCCCGGAAGGCGGGAGATGCTTCGTAAAATTCCTTGCCCATGCCGGGGTGCTGTGCACCCTGACCGGCGTAAAGTACGGCAAGCTTCATAAATTCTGCCTCCATTCGGTCACAAGTTCGTCCATCAGCTCACGCACGGTGCGCATCCGGTCCAGCCGGCCCACGTTTTCGCCGCAGAAGAAGAGCCCTTCCTCCACGTTGCCCTTCACCGCCTCGATGAGGGCGTGGGTGATGCAGTAGGGCACGGCGGCGGGGTCGCAGGTCTTGAGACACCGGGCGCAGCGCTTGGGCGGGAAACGTTTGCCCTCGGCCAGCGCCTGCACCAGCGGGGTGTTCAGCGCACGACCGGGCATTCCCACCGGGCTGTGGATGATGCGCACATCCTCCGGCTTAGCCGCCAGCAGCACGTCCTTGTAGGTCTGGGAGGCGTCGCACTCGTAGGTAGGGATCAAGCGGGTGGCAAGCTGCACGCCCGCAGCGCCAAGCTTTGTAAAGTGTGCCATATCGGCACCGGTGTACACGCCGCCCGCCACAAATACCGGGATGGCGTGGCCATATTGTTCCTCGTAAGTCTTTACCTCAGCCAGCACCCCGGGTAGGATCTCGTCCAAGGTCTGGCAGCGGTCGGCCAGCAGGTCCTCCTCGGCAAAGCCGAGATGTCCGCCCGCCTTGCAGCCCTCGATGACCACAAAATCGGCGGTGCGGTCAAAGCCCTTTGCCCAGCGGCGCAGGATGAGCTTTGCCGCCCGGGCGCTGGATACGATGGGCGCAATGGCCACTTCTTTTGTGCCCACGATGCCCGGCAGCTCCAGCGGCAGACCCGCACCGGAGACCACGGCATCCACCCCCGCCGCTACGGCGGTGCGGATGGCGTCGGCGTAGTCCCGGGTGGCTACCATGGCGTTGATGGCTACCAGACCCATGCCCCCGGCGATGGCCTTGGCTTTTTGAATCTCTGCGGTCAGGGCGCGGTGGTTGGCTGCCGCCGGGTCACGGGCAAAATCCGGCTCGCGGTAGCCTGCATCGGCGGTGGAGATGCACCCCATGCCGCCGCAGGCTGCTACCGCACCGGCCAGCCCGCCCAGCGAGACGCCCACGCCCATGCCGCCCTGCAAAATGGGTAGTTGCAGGGACTTGCCGCCAAGGGTCAGCATTCGGTGTTCAGCGCGGCGATGCGCTGCCTCCCACCCTGCCACAGGTCGGCAAGGATGTCGGCCACGGGGCGCACCTCGTGCAGCATTCCGGCCACCTGACCGGCCATCAGGCTGCCGGTTTCGGTGTCACCCTCAAAGACGGCGCGGCGCAGGCTGCCCAGCGTGTATTTTTCCAGTTCCATCTTGTCCGCGCCCGCCTTTTCCTGACGGACATACTCCCGGCTCATGCGGTTTTTCAGCACACGCACCGGTGCACCCACGGTGCGTCCGGTGACGATGGTGTCACTGTCCCTGGCCTTGAGCAGCGCGGCCTTGTAGTTGGGGTGAATGGGGCACTCCTCGCTTGCCAGCAGGCAGGTGCCCACCTGCACACCGCAGGCACCCAGTGCCAGCGCAGCCGCCAGCTGACGGCCATCGGCAATGCCGCCTGCGGCGATGACTGGCACGCTGACCGCGTCCACCACCTGCGGCACCAGTGCCATGGTGGTCATCTCGCCCACATGGCCGCCGCTCTCGGTGCCCTCGGCGATGACGGCATCGATGCCCAGCGGCTCCAAGTGCCGTGCCAGCACGGCAGCCGCCACCACCGGGATCACCTTGATGCCGGCAGCTTTCCACATGGGAACGTACTTGCCCGGGTTGCCTGCGCCGGTGGTAACCACGGCGACTTTTTCCTCCACCACGATCTGGGCAAACTCATCTGCCTGCGGGTGCATGAGCATGATGTTCACGCCAAAGGGCTTGTCGGTCAGTTCCCGGCAGCGGCGGATATTCTGGCGCAGGGTATCGGCATTCATGCCGCCCGCACCGATGATGCCCAGCGCACCGGCATTGGAGCAGGCGGCGGCAAACTCGCCGGTGGCAATGTTGGCCATGCCGCCCTGAATGATGGGGTACTTCGTCCCCAATATCTCGTTTAAAAGTTTCATGGTTTTTATCCTTTATACTCCACGATCATGCCGCCCCATGTCAGGCCGCCGCCGAAGCCGATGCAGGCAAGGATCTGGCCGGGGTGCAGCTGGCCGCTTTCAGCCAGCTCGTTCAGCGCCACCGGGATGCTGGCAGCACTGGTGTTGCCGTGGCGGTCCATGTTTTTGTAGAACTTTGCACCGTCGGCGTGCAGCGCCTTGACGCAGTGGTCGATGATGCGGCTGTTGGCCTGATGGCAGACCACCCAGTCCAGATTGTCCAGCGTAAGGCCGGTCTCGTCCAGTACAGTGTGCAGGCACTTGGGCAGGGCGTCCACCGCAAAGCGGAACACCGCCCTGCCGTCCATGCTGATGGGGTCAGAGCCTGCGCGGCTGGGGCCGCCGGCATGGATGGCGGCATCGCCCCGGGCACCCAGCGTGATGGCAAAGGGCGCGGAGGTGTCGGTCAGTTCAAACACCGCCGCACCGGCTCCATCGCCGAACAGCACGCAGGTGGAGCGGTCGGTGGGGTCCATCAGGCGGGAGAGTGCCTCGGTGCCGATGACCAGCGCGTACCGCCCGCCCAGCGTAGCCAGCAGGCCGCGTGCCACCGCCGTGCCGTACAAAAAGCCGGAACAGGCGGCGTTTACATCCAGTGCGGGGCGGTTTTCCGGCAATGCCAGCGCCGCCTGCACCTGACAGGCCACGCTTGGGGTGGCGTCCGGTGCGGAAAGGGTGGCGCAGACGCAGCAGGCAATGTCTGCCGGGGCAAGGCCGCTGCGCTGCAGCGCCTGCTTTGCGGCGGCAATGGCCAGTGTAGCGGCGTTTTCGCCCTCGGTGCAGTAGTGCCGTGTGCGGATGCCGGTGCGGGTGGTGATCCACTCGTCGCTGGTATCCACGGTGCGGCTCAGCTCTTCGTTGGTGACCGTGCGGCCGGGCAAAGCCCCGCCGGTGGCGATCAGACGCAAACCCTTCATGCTTTCCTCATTTCTCCGATCTGACGGAATTTCTGGTAGCGCTGCTCGGCCAGCTGACGGCCATTCATGCAGGCAAGGCTGCGCAGCTGACGCTGCAATGCCTCGTCCAGATTGCCGAACAGTACCCCGTGGGCGCGCTGTGCGCCGCCCACCGGCTCCGGGATGATCTCTTCCACGATGCCGTCCTTGTACAGATCCTGCGCGGTCAGCTTCATGATCTCGCAGGCTTCGCCGCTGCGGGAGGGATCCTTCCACAGGATGCTGGCAAAGCCCTCGGGGCTCAGCACCGAGTAGACGGCGTTTTCCAGCATCAGGATGCGGTTTGCCACACCCAGCGCCAGCGCGCCGCCGGAGGAGCCCTCACCGGTGACCACTGCGATCACCGGCACGGTCAGGCCGCTCATCTCCATCAGGTTGCGGGCAATGGCCTCGCCCTGTCCGCGCTCCTCGGCGTCCTTGCCGGGGTATGCGCCCGGGGTGTCGATGAAGGTGATGATGGGACGGTCAAATTTTTCCGCCTGCTTCATCAGGCGCAGGGCCTTGCGGTAGCCCTCCGGTCCGGGCATACCGAAGTTGCAGCGCAGGTTTTCCTCCAGCGTGCTGCCCTTGCGATGGCCGATAACTGTGACCGGCTGGCCGTGGAACAGCGCTACACCGCCCAGAATGGCGGCATCCTCCTTGCACTGGCGGTCGCCGCACTGCTCAAAGAAGTCGGTGAACAGTGCATCCACGATCTCGTTGATGTGGGGGCGCTCCGGGTGGCGTGCCAGAAAGACCCTGTCCTCTGCGGTCAGCGCCCCGCAGCCAGACAGCAAAGCGTCCTCCTGTGCGGAAAGCTCTGCCAGCTCGGCAGCGTGGTTGGTAATGTCGGTCATGTTCTCGTCCGCCGGGTCGCCGCGCAGAGCGGCGATCTTTTCATCCAGCGGGGCGAGCTGTTGTAAGATGTCCTTGATCATAAGGCGCTCCCTCCTCAGGCGTGCAGCCGCAGCAGCTGCGCCAGTGTTTCGCGCATTTCGGTACGGGGCACTACCTTGTCCACAAAGCCGTGCTCGTACTGGAACTCGCTGCGCTGGAAGCCTGCGGGCAGCTTTTCACCGATGGTCTGTTCAATGACCCGGGGGCCCGCAAAACCGATCAGCGCCCCGGGCTCTGCCAGCATAATGTCGCCAAGGCTGGCAAAGCTGGCGGTAACGCCGCCGGTGGTGGGGTGGGTCAGCACGCTGATGTACAGCCCGCCCCGGGCGGAGAACCGCTCGATGGCAGCAGAGGTCTTGGCCATCTGCATCAGGCTGAAGATGCCCTCCTGCATCCGGGCGCCGCCGCTGGCCGAAAAGATGATCAGCGGCAGGTGCTTTGCGGCGGCGTGCTCCACGGCGCGGGTGATCTTTTCGCCCACGGTGGTGCTCATGCTGCCCATAAAGAACCGGCTGTCCAGCACCGCAGCCACCACCGGGGTGCCCTCGATGCGCCCCGTGGCGGTGATCACAGCTTCCTTCAGGCCGGTCTTGCCGGTCTGCGCTTCCAGCTTTTCCGGGTAGCCGGGAAACTGCAGCACATCCTGCGGGGCAAGGTCGGCGTCCAGTTCCCGGAAGCTGCCCTTGTCAAGGACGAGGCTCAGGCGGTAGTACCCGCCGATGGGCAGGTGCACCCCGCAGTTGGGGCAGACGTACTGCGCCTTGTTCCAGATCTGGCGGGTGGCGCGGCGTCCGCACTTTTTGCATTCCACGAACTGCGGGTCGTTCCACACGGCACCCGCATCCCGCCGGGCCTTCAGCTGGAAGGTGCGCTCCCGCATGCTGCCCGGCAGCAGGTCTTTGATACTGTTCATCGCGTTTCGCCTCGGTCAGCCTCAGACATGGGCATTGATGTAGTTGAAGATATCGCCCACGGTCTTGAGGGTTGCCAGCTCCTCATCGGGGATGGACACGCCGCAGGCCTCTTCCAGTGCCATGTTCAGCTCCACAGCGTCCAGGCTATCAGCCTCCAGATCCTCGGTCAGGCTGGCCTCCATGGTCACCTTGTCCTCATCGCAGCTCAGGGTATCGACAACGATCTTCTTCATTTCCTCGAAAGTCATGGCAGTATTCTCCTTTATGTTCTATGGTTGTTTTTAATTATTTACCTAAAAGTTTTGAGGTATCGAACACGACCATTATAGCCAAGCCGTCGGATAAGTCAATGGTTTTAGTTAAATATTTTTATCTTTTACAGTTTTGTCACAGTTTGCTTCCTTTTTATATAGGGGCTCCTAAAGGGCACAAAAAGGCCGCTGCACAGTACTTTGTGCAGCGGCCTTTCCCGCAATAATAATATTTTTTCTTATTCCAGCCCGATCTGCTGGGCGTATTCTTCCAGCAATTCCCGCTCAAGGAAGGGGGTCTTGACGCCCTCGCGGTCGCGGTAGGTCTCGTGCCCCTTGCCGATGACGGCGATCAGATCGCCCTCCTGTGCGTGATCCACTGCGTAGTGCAGCGCGTCCAGACGGTCGGGGATCTCCACGAACTTTGCGTCCGGGTTGCCCTTGTTCATGCCCGTGCGGATGTCCGCAATAATGTCCTCTACCTTTTCAAAGCGGTTGTTGTCCTCGGTGAGGATGGAGAAATCGGCCATCTTGGCGCAGATCTCGCCCATGCCGTAGCGACGCAGCTTGGAGCGATTGCCGCCGCAGCCGAACACCACCACCAGACGGTGGGGCTTGTAAGCGCGCAGGGTGGTGAGCAGGCTCTCGGTGGATACCTCGTTGTGGGCGTAGTCCAGCAGGATGGTGAACTTTTTGCTGATGGGCACCAGCTCCACACGTCCCTTTACCACGCACTTGCCCAGACCGTCATGGATGGCGGCATCCGGCAGACCCAGCACCTTGCCCACGGCCAGCGCTGCCAGCGCGTTGTACACGCTGAACTCGCCGGGCATATTCACCTTGACGTCCATCTCGTCCTTGCCGGTAACGTGGAAGGCAACGCCCAGAAAATCGTGGGTGCGCAGCAGCTCGTAGCCGGTCTCGCGGTAGTCGGCCTTTTCATCGCGGCCGTAGGTCACCAGCTTGCAGGTGTGGCCCTCCAGCAGGGCGGCGGTGTTCTCGTCGTCGATATTCACCACGCCCACGTCGCAGCGCTTGAACAGCTGTCCCTTCCAGCTGCGGTACTCCTCAAAGGTCTTGTGCTCGCCGGGGCCGATATGATCCGGCGAAAGGTTGGTGAACACGCCCACATCGTAGTGCACACCCGCCACGCGATCCATCATCAGACCCTGACTGGATACCTCCATCAGCGCGGTGTCGCAGCCGGCATCCAGAAACTCCCGGAAGGTCTTTTGCAGCTCGTAGCTTTCCGGGGTGGTGTTGGCGGTGTCCTTATGGCGTCCCATATAGTAGATGCCGTTGGTGCCGATCATGCCCACCTTGCGGCCTGCGGCCTCCAGCACGCTCTTGATCATGTGGGTGGTGGTGGTCTTGCCCTTGGTGCCGGTGACGCCGATCATGGTCATCTGCCGGGCAGGGTTGCCGAAGAGGTTGGCGCTCATCAACGCCATGGCATAGCGGCTACTCTCCACCTTGACCACGGTCACCCCGGGCATGGTGGAAAGGTCGATATCGTGCTGGATGACCAGCGCGCTGACCCCCTTTGCGGCGCAGGCGGCGGCAAACGTGTGGCTATCCCGCTGGGTGCCCACGATGCACACGAACAAAAGCCCCGGGGCAGCCTTGCGGCTGTCGTAGATGATATCTGCGATCTCAGTATCCAGACTGCCCTGCACAAGGGTAAAGGGCACGCCTTCCATCAGTTGTTCCAGCTTCATACAGTCTCCTCCAAAGAGCTTCTTTACATGGGGTTTTCTTCTACGTTGGCCGTCATGCGGTCAGGGTGGGTCAGGGGCAGCTGCTCGCTGTCCGTTTCAGCCGCCGGTTCGGTGGTATCCGTGGGCGTAGCGCCCTCAGTGCTTTCCGTGCTGTCGGCGGTATCCTCGGCCTTGGGCGGCACCACATAGCCGGAGGGCAGGGTGGGCTCGCCCTGTGCAAAATAGATCTTGCGGGTGCTGCTGGCGCTGGTATGGCTGAAGTCCAGCCGCCCGGTGTCGGTGGGGCCGCAGCCCTTGCCGTCGGCGTTGGTCAGCACATAGCGGGCGCGGTCCAGCTTATAATCCAGATCGTTCAGCGTACCCAGCAGCACGCTGATGCGATCCTGATACAAAAATGCGAGTTGCTCGGTGTCTGCCACCTCCAGCCGTGTCATGTCCTGCGACAGGCCGTATTCCTCCAGCTTGCCCACCAAGGTGCGCAGCGCTTCCATGCGGGCGCTCTCGGTGCTCACCGCACTTTCGCTTTCGGCGGTCTCCGACCCGGAGGCGCTTGCCGCGTCCGCATCGTCCACGAACCAGAAGCCCTGTCCCGGGGCGGTGTCCTGCAGCTTGCCGCCGTACAGGGTGCAAAGCCCCTCGGGCTGGGTGCTTTCCTCAGACAAAATCTTCCATTTGTCCGAGATCACAAGCCACTTACTGCCGTTTTGCACCGCGTAGGCGGGCACGGCCTCGGTCACCTGCACCACCACGGTGTTGGGGTAGTCCCGGATCACCTTGATGGAGCCCAGCAGCGGGAAGTTCTGCTCCAGCACAGCGGCTTTTTCGCCGGGCTCAAAGCTGAAGATGTTCTCTTCCAGCTGCACGCCCATCCGCTGCAAAATGCTGTCTGCGGAATAGCCCGCGATCTCGGTCACCTGCTTGCCGTCCGGTGTCTGTACCTGAATGGAATTGATGCGGAACAGCATGGTCATGGTCAGGTAGATACCCGCACCAATAACGCACAGCAGCATGGCAAAGGCGGTCAGGCGGCGCAGTATCCGGCGGCGGCGCAGGGTAGCACGGGTCACCTTGCGCTTTTTGCGCATTTCCCGCCGGGCAGGGCTTTGCTGCGGGGCGGCCTGCGCCGGGCGCAGGGGCTGACCGTTGCCCGCCGGGTGCTGCCGGTTCGGGTGATTCTGCGCGTTCTGGTTTTTCCGGCTGTTCTGCCCGCTGCGGGCATTGTTTGCCGGGCGGCGCTGCTTGCCGCCGGATTTCGCGTTTTTCGGGCGGCTGCCGGAGGGGTACTGGGTGGTATTGCTCCCCTGCGCCGGGCGGCGGGTCTGGGACTGGGTCTGGGTTGGGAACTGGATGCTGTTGTCTGCCCGGGAGGCGCGCACGCTGCCGTTGGCGCTGCGGGAGGGCGGGCGGCTGAGCGGCTCGCCGTTGTAGCCGTAGCGGCTGCTGCCGGTGCTCCGGGGCGTATGATCCTGCGAAGGCGCAGAGGTGCGCGCCACATCCCGGTTCAGATCATAGGGTCTGGTGTTCCGGGGTCTGCCGTTGCGGTCACGGTTCTGCTGCATCATTCGCACCTTCTTTCCTGTTTATTCCACGTCTGCATCACGGGGTCTTTACCAGCTTGAGCAGGGCTGCAGTGATGCGGTCCAGACTGTTGTCCACCGACAGGCTGCGGGCGTTTTTGCCCATCTCGGTCAGCTTGCCGGGCTGTGCCAGCATGGCAGAAACAGTCTGCACCAGCTTTTCGCCGGTCAGGTCTTTTTCTTCGATCACCACAGCCGCCCCGGCCTTTTGCAGCTCCATGGCGTTGTAGTACTGGTGGTTCTCGGCCACGTTGGGGCTGGGGATCAGCACAGCGGCGCGTCCCACGGCTTCCAGCTCGGCCAGCGTCAGCGCACCGGCGCGGCTGATGACGAGGTCCGCCGCTGCCAGCAGCTCCGGCATATTGTTGATGTATTCCTTTACCACAAGGCTGTCACCGGGGGCAAAGTCCTTTTGCTTTTGCAGCTGCTCAAACAGCTGCACGCCGTACTGTCCGGTGGCGTGCAGGTGCAGCACCGGCTTGTGCTCGTGCTGCTCCCAAGCGCAGAGGTCTGCCACCACCTCATTCACCCGGCGCGCACCCAGGCTGCCGCCGAAGGACAGGATGACGGTGCGGTCGCCCGCACCCAGCTGTGCGCGGATGGCTTCGCGGTTCGCGGCCTGTACAAACACCTCCGGCCGCACGGGGTTGCCTACCACAAGGGTCTTGTCCGGTGCGCCCAGCTTTTCCACAGCGGCGGGCACGGCAGCAAACACGATATCCACATCCGGGGCCAGCAGCTTGTTGGTCACACCGGGAAAAGCGTTCTGCTCGTGCAAAGCGGTGTGGATGCCCATTTTGGCGGCGCAGCGCACCACCGGGCCGGACACATAGCCGCCGCAGCCGATGACGAGATCCGGCTTTACCTCCTTCATCATGGCCTTGGCCTTGGGGCCGGAGAGGGCCAGATTCCACAGGGTAATGATGTTGCGCTTGATGTTGTGCAGGCTGAGCTTGCGCTGAAACCCGGTGATCTCGATATGGTGGAAGGGGTAGCCCGCCTGTGTGACCAGACGGTACTCCATGCCCTCCTTACGGCCTGCAAAGTGGATCTCGGCGGTAGGGTTGGCTTTTTTCAGCGCACCGGCAATGGCCAGTGCGGGGTTGATATGTCCGGCGGTGCCGCCGGCTGCAATAAGAACACGCATGGTGATTCCTCCTTATAAACGCCCGGCCTGCGGCCGGGCGGGCTTGCGGTTTGTTTTACTGTTCTGTGCGGGCTGCGCGGGCAGAAGCCAGATCAATGGTCTTGCGGGCAAGCTCTGCCTCGCGCTCGGCGCGGGCGGCTTCCCGCTGGGCACGCATCTGCTCCCGCTGCTGCGCTGCCCGCTCGCCGTTGCGGCCGATATTCACCATTACGCCCATTTCTGCCAGCAGCAAGATCAGACTGGTGCCGCCGGAGGAGAAGAAGGGCAGGCTGATGCCGGTGTTGGGCAGGGTGTTGGTGACCACGGCGATATTGCAGAACACCTGCCACGCGATCTGTGCCATGATGCCGATGCCCACCATGGTGCAGTACAGGTTCTCCGCCTTATAGGCGATGAGCAGCCCCTGCACGATGAACAGCACGAACAGCACGATGATGAGCACTGCGCCAATGAAGCCCAGCTCCTCGCACACCACGCTGAAGATGAAGTCGTTGGTGCTTTCCGGCAGCCAGAGCTGCTTTTCCACGCTGTTGCCCAGCCCCAGCCCTTTCAGCCCGCCGGAGCCGATGGCGTAAAGGCTCTGCACGGTCTGGTCGGTCATCTTGCTCAGATCCTGTGTCCAGCCGTCCAGACGCTTTTGCAGGTAGGGGATGGAGTCCACATGGGAGAGCAGCGTTTCCAGCATGGCACCTGCCGTGATGGCACCCGCCCATGTCAGCACACCGCCGCTGCCGGACAGCAGCAGGATGGTGCCCACCACCGCCACCGTCAGCACGATGCCGGACATGTGCGGCTCCAGCGCCAGCAGGATGACCACCGGTATAAGGGGCAGCACCGGCACCACCAGCTGCTTCCACACCCGCACCCGCAGCCACTCCCGGGGGGTAAGCAGGATGCGGCGCTCCGGGTCCAGCCGCTCCACCTGCGGCGCTTTTGCCGCAAGATGGGAGCTGAACAGGATCATTTCAAACTTTGCCACCTCCGAGGATTGCAGCGTAAGCCCGCCGAAGCGGATCCAGCGGCGGCAGCCGTTCAGAGGGGCCATGGTCAGGGTGACGGCCAGCATGGCCAGCACGATGATGTAGCCCGGCACCACCATCTTGCGCAAAAAGCGGTGATCCATATAGCTCATCAGGAACATACAGCCCAGTCCGATCATCATGCACAGCACCTGCTGCTTGATGTAGTGGAAGCTGTCGCCCATGCGCAGGTAGCCCGTGGTGTAGCTGGCGCTGAACAGCATCACCAGCCCAAAGATCATAATAACGGCCAGCGTAGCCAGCCAGTCGATCAGCAGCCGGGACCATGGGCCCGGGTCTCGCTGGAACACCGGCACCGGCGCTCTGTGTTTTTTGCGGATAGTCGCCATCTGCGCTCCCTTCCCTCTCTGTGCCCGGTCAGCACCAGCGCAGCAGCGCCAGCGCCAGCACATAGCCGACAGCGCTCAGCGCAAAGCTGCAAAGGAACACTATCTCCGGGCTCATTTTATGTTTTTTTACCCAGCAGCGCAAGGGCTTGCCGGTGCGTTTTGCACCCAGAAGCTGCGCTGCCAAAAGACCGCCCGCCGCCCAGAAGGGCAGCGCCAGCAGCACGGTCAGGCTGGTCATATCCAGACTGAGCGGGATGCAGCCGATGGCACCCGCCGCCAGCAGACTGCCGCAGCAGCCCACCCCCAGCCTTGCCGGGGGGAACGCCCACAGCCCCAACGCCACCAGCGCCCCGGCCAGCGCGGCGGGCAGCACCGCCAGCCCAGGCACGCCCAGACCGGCCTCTGCCATCATCAGCGCCAGCATGGCCACAAAGGCCGCACCGCACACCGTACCCTCGTCCCGTTCGGCGATACGGGCACACTCGGCCAGCGCCACCATGAGCACCGCCCATAAAAGGGGCACGGCGCTGCCCAGCAGCACATACCCCGCACCGGGCACACCCAGCCCCCGGGGCAGACAGCCCGCTGCCCGCAGCAGCAAAAGAACGAACGCCGCGGCCAGTGCTTCCAGCAAAAGGCGCACATCCCGCCGCAGCCCCAGCGCCGCCGGGCTGCGCATCCGGGCAAGGTCCTCTGCAAGACCCACTGCCCCAAAGGCAAGGCTTCCGGCCAGTGCCGTGAGCAGCCGTGTCATCAGCCGGCCCTCGCTGCCCAGCAGCTCCGGCTGGCCTACGCAGGCGGCAAGCCAGCCCACGCCCACCGCAGTCACCGTGCCCGCCGCCGCACACAGCCCGCCCCACAGCGGGGCGCGCAGGGGTGCAGGCCGGGGCTGCTCAGACTGCACCGGCTGCTGTTGTTGTTCGCGGCGTTCCAGCACCCGCCGCAGCGGCACAAACAGGCTGCACAGGGCTGCCGTAAGGGCAAAGCCCAGCACCACCGCCGCTGCCAAGGCGAAACGCTCCATAAATCAGACACTCCATTTCGCCAAATAGTTATACTTCCGCTTCTTTATGCTCTTCGTAGAAGATATCCAGCACTTTTTCCAGTGCCATGCCGTGGCTGGCCTTTACCAGAATGGCATCGCCGGGCTGCACCCGGCTCAGCAGGGCATCGGCGGCCTCGCGGTAGCTGTCCGCGTGCAGGGTTTCTACCCCCTTGGCCGCAGCTACCACAGCGGTGCGCTTGGCCTGCTCGCCGTAGGTGATCAGGCAGTACAACCCGCTCTCGGCGGCAAGACGTCCCAGCTCCTCGTGGGCCTCGCGGCTCAGCTCGCCCAGCTCCAGCATATCGCCCAGCAGGGCAAAGCGGCGCTTGCAGGGGAAATCCTTGAACATCGCCAGTGCAGCCTTCATGCTGTCCGGGTTTGCGTTGTAGCAGTCCTCGATGACGGTCACGCCGTTGCTGTCCACCACCTTCTGGCGGCGGCCGGTCTGCTCAAAGTTGGAAAGGCCCCGGATGACCCTCTTGGCGTCGCAGCCCAGACGGGTGGCGGCGCAGTAGGCGGCCAAGGCGTTTGCCACATTGTGGCGTCCCATGGCGGGGATATTCACCACAAAGGTGCCGTGCTCCTGATCCTCCAGCACAAAGCTCATGCCGTCAGTCTCCTGCCGGATGGACAGGGCGCAGACGTCTGCGTTTTCATCGCTCAGGCTGAACCACACCGGGTGCACATGGGCGGGGAGCACTGCCTTGCGCAGGAAGGGGTCATCGTAGTTCAGCACCAGCGGTGCGCCCTCCGGCAGACCGTTACAGATCTCCAGCTTTGCCTTGCAGATATTCTCCTGACTGCCCAGATTGCCGATATGAGACACGCCGATGCAGGTAATGATGCCCACATCCGGCCGTGCTGCCCGCGCCAGACGGTCGATCTCGCCCGCGTGGCTCATGCCCATCTCAATGACCGCATACTCAGTGCTGCTTTCCAGCCGCATCAGAGTGCGGGGCATTCCCAGCTCGTTGTTCTGGTTGCCCTCGGTCTTGATGGTCTCACCAAAGCCGCTCAGGGCGGCGTAGGTCATCTGCTTGGTGGTGGTCTTGCCCACGCTGCCGGTCACGCCCACCATTTTGGGGTGGTACTGGCTGCGGTAGTTTGCGCCCATCACCATCATGGCGTGGTAGCTGTCCGGGCAAAGGATGGCCTTTTCCTCCGGCACACCGGGTACGGGATGGTTGACCACCACATACGCCGCGCCCTGCTCCAGCGCACGGGCGGCGAAATCATGGCCGTCGAACCGCTCGCCGGGGAAGGCCACAAAAATGCAGCCGGGCTTTACCTCGCGGCTATCGGTGGTGACCAGCTCCACCTCCGGGTCACTGGTCAGTTTTCCGGCAGGCACCAGCCCTGCCAGAAGCTTGCTTGCATGGATCTTTTCCATTGTTCTATCCCCTCTCGTTCTATTGAATGCTGCACCCTCATCCGTCACTGCCTTGCGGCAGTGCTTTATGCTGAAAGCTCTGGTCAAGGATGCCGAAAAAGCTGTTTTACCCACAGGTCAGGGTGATGATGGTGCCGCGCTGCACGCTGGAGCCGGGCTCGGCGCTTTGCGCCTGCACCGTGCCGCTGCCTTCCACCACGCAGTTCAGCCCGGCGGCGCTCAGCATCTGGCGGGCAAAGTCCGGGCTCTTGCCGGTCACATCCGGCACCTCGGTGCGGCTGCCCTCGTAGGTATCGGTATACAGGTAGATGGTGGTGCCGTAGGGCACCTTGCTCCCCGCGTGGGGGTACTGGTAGGTGACCGGGGCAGCGGACTGGCTGCTCTGGCTCTCCTGCAATTGATGCTTCAAGCCCTGAATGTTCAGGCTCACCTGTGCGTTGCTCCACTCGGTGCCCACAAGGTTCGGCACAGTAACGATGGTGCCGCTGCGGTCCTCGCCGTCGGTGGCGATGCCCAGATAGGGGGCTACCTCGCTGATGATATTGCCCGCCACAGGGGCTGCAAGGATGGAGGAATAGTCCGTCCGGGCGTTGTTGGGGTCGTCCAGCATGACGTAGACGAGGATCTCCGGGTCGTTGGCGGGCAGCACCGCCACGAAGGAGGCCACCTTTTTATAGTCGCCGTCGGCGCGGCGGTGCATATTCAGCTGCTCGGAAGTGCCGGACTTGCCGCCGATGCGGTAGCCGGACACATAGGCATTTTTGCCGCCGCCGGTGCCGTTGCCCACCTCGTACTCCATCATCTCCCGGATGACCTCGCTGGCGCTCTGGCTGATGACCTGACGGCGCACGTTTGCGCCTAGTTCCTGAATGACGTTGCCGTTGGCATCGGTGATCTTATCCACCACATGGGGGGTAACCAGATACCCGCCGTTGACGGTAGCCGCAATGGCGGTGCACATCTGCAGCGGGGTGATGGCCATGGCCTGACCGAAGGAGGAGGAGGCCAGCTGCACCTCGCCCAGCTGGTCGGCGCGGTAGTACTGCATAAAGTTGGTCTCGCTGGGCAGGTCTACACCGGTGCGGGCGGTAAAGCCGAAGGCATCGAAGTAGTTATAGAACTGCTGCGAGCCGACACGCTGCCCCAGCTGGATGTGGTAGATGTTGCAGCTCTTGCGCAGCGCCTCGGCCATATTAAGCAGACCGTGCACCTTGCGCCCTGCGCAGTGGTAGGTCTCCTTGGCCACACCGTAAGCGCCGGAGCAGGTAAAGGTGGTGTTCATGGTCGCCACGCCGGAGTCGATGCCCATGGCAGAGGTGATGACCTTGAACACAGAGCCCGGGTAGTACAGCTCGGTGATGGTCTTGTTCTTCCACAGGATATCCCGGTAGTAGCCGGAATAGTCCGCTTCCTCGTCCAGAATTTTGTTGCCCAGCTCATCGGTGATGTAGTTGCCGTCGGCGTCCTTTTTATAGATGCCGTAAAGCTCCGGCTCTGCGTGCACCAGCTCGTTGAGGTAAGCCTCGTTGGCGGTGTAGTTCAGCGGGTCGTTGGGGTCAAAGTCCGGCTTGGAAGCCATGGCAAGGATGGCACCGGTCTTGACGTTCATCACAATGGCGCAGCCGCGGTTTTCCACCGTATTGGCTGCAATGGCTTCGTTCAGGTACCGCTCCGCGATCTCCTGCACGTTCACATCCAGCGACAGCACCAGATTGGAGCCGTCCTTGGCGGCAAAGGTGGTGGCGTTGGCGTCCGCAATGGCGTTGCCCACCGCGTTGCGCTGGGTGATGGTGCGGCCATCCACACCGGCCAAGGTGGACTGGTAGGATTTTTCCAGTCCGTAGGCGCCGACGCCGTCCGCATCCGTAAAGCCCAGCACCGCTGCGGCAAAGGCACCGTAGGGGTAGTTGCGCTGGAAGCTCTTTTCCGAGGACACTGAGATGCGTCCCTTGCGGGAGGTGTCGGTGGCCTTTTTGTGCGCCTTGTTGAAGTTGGTGACGTATTTTTCAATGGAAAGCTTCACCGCGTTGTTCACCTTGGTGGCAAGGGTAACGTAGGCAGAATCCAGCCGGGAAAGCGCATCGTAAACGGTCTGGTACTGCTGCTGGTACTCTGCCGAGGAGGTGTCCACGCTGTCCATGCTTTCGCCGTCCCCGGAGAGCAGACGCAGGGTCAGCTCCCGGCTCACCTCGGCGCACATGGCGGGGTCCAGCGTTTTGGTCACGGTGTCGTCATCGTTGGTCTTGCTGGTATAAAGGATGCTGCTGTAACTGGGGTCTGCCCAGATGGTCCACACCACGCTGGTGGAGGCAAGGGTAATGCCGGAGGCATCGTAGATCTCGCCCCGGGTGGCCTTGATGGTGGTATCCAGCAGCTGCTGCTGGGCGGCGTACTGGCGGTACTCCGCCCCGTGGACGATCTGGATCTTATACAGGCTGCGGATGACGATGGCGGCCGCCACCACCACCGCAAGGATGCCCAGACGGCTGCAAAGCCGCCGCACCCGGCTGTCCAGCCGATCCCGTCCGGTGGCCGGACGCAGGCGGTAGCCCCTGCTTTTTTTGTTACGGAAAGGTTCTTGCATTGGTTCTCTCCTGCGGGGCGTGCACTGCATTCCGCACGCCCTGCGCTGTTATTTGTTCAGACTGCGGTGTCCATAAACCGAAAAAAGCGTGCGCTGCCGCACGCTTTCTCCGTTTATCTCACGGTGCCCAGAATGTTCACCGCGCCGGTGTACAAAAAGTCGGTCCATTGCCGCACGGTGGATTCCCGGCGCACCAGTTCACCACTTTCGCCCAGGCGGATGTAGGTGATCTGGCTGGGGTCTACCTTCATCAGACCCAGCCGCCCTGCGGTCTCCTCCACGCTGGCAATGTTGGTCTTGCTGTTCAGAGTGCTGTTGTAGTAGGTATACTGGCTCTGCTCGCTGACCAGACGTGCCTTTGCGGATTGGATCTGGTCGTTCAGCTCCACCAGCTGTGCCTCGCTCCACAGCAGACTGATGGCAAAGCCCACCAGCAGTGCTGCCGCCACCAGATTCATGGCGTTATGTACGGCGGCCTGCAGCGGGTTCAACCGCCGCTTGCCGCCCTTTGCTACCCGCAGGTTTGCTTTGCGCTGCGGCTGCGGTGCCCTGCGGCGGCGCACCGCGTTATGATCATATGCTGGCTGACCCATGTTTTCTCTCCTCCTCACAATGCCGGTGCTTCCGGCATCTCAGCATTTTTCCAGTACACGCAGGTGGGCGGAACGGCTGCGCCGATTCTCCTCCAGCTCCTGCGTATCAGCTTCAATGGGTTTGCGGGTGATAAGCTTTGCCTTTGCCTTGCCGCCGCATACACACACCGGAAACTCCGGCGGGCAGGTGCAGGCCGTGAACCAGCGGCGGAACTTGTTCTTGACCAGCCGGTCCTCCAGAGAGTGGAAGGTGATCACGCACAACCGGCCGCCCGGTGCAAGGTGATCAAAAATGGTATCCAAGCCCTCTTCCAGCGCGTCCAGTTCGTGGTTCACTGCAATGCGCAGCGCCTGAAAGGTGCGGCGGGAGGGGTTCTTGTTTTTGCGGCGCTCTGCTGGGGGCATGGCGCTTGCTACGATATCTGCCAGCTGCAGGGTGGTCAGGATGGGGGCAGCTTCCCGCGATTCCACGATCTTTCCTGCGATCTGCCATGCGTAGGGCTCCTCGCCGTAGTCCCGCAGGATGCGGGCCAGTTCCTCGCGGCTTTCGGTGTTCACAAGGTCTGCGGCGGTCTCGCCCTGCTGGCTCATGCGCATATCCAGCGGTGCGTCTGCCCGGTAGGAAAAGCCCCGGGCGGCATCGTCCAGCTGGTGGCTGGAAACGCCAAGATCCAGCAGTGCACCGTTGATTTTTTCAATGCCCAGCTGCTCCAGCGCCTGTCCCGCATAGCGGAAGTTGATCTGCACCACGGTAGCAGGCAGCCCGGCCAGACGGGAGCGCGCGGTCTGCACCGCGTCCGGGTCCTGATCCAGCGAGATGAGCCTGCCGCCCTTGGCGGCGTCCAGCCGCAAAGCGATCTGGCGGGAATGTCCCGCGCCGCCGACGGTGCCGTCCAGATAGGTGCCTGCCGGATCGATGGCAAGCCCCGTCAGGCACTCGTTCAGCAAAACAGGGATATGCTCAAACGAGGCCGGGTCAAAGGGCTGCTGTTCTTCAAAGGCCATTGGCACGGCCTCCTTTCTCGGTTTTAGTTTTTTGCATCAGAGGTGCAGCTTGCGCAGCCGCTCGGCGCGCTGGTCGTTGGTCACGGCGGCGCGGCGGGCGTTCCAGACCTCGGTGGCCCAGATCTCGGCGTGGTTGCGGTTGCCGATGATGGTCACGTCCTTTTCCAGCCCGGCGTAGGCGCGCAGCTCTGCGGGCAGCAGGATGCGCCCCTGCTTGTCCGGCGCCACCTCGCAGGCGGTGCTGAACAGGTCGCCGGAAATGGCCCAGCTGTCCATCAGCTCGTCGCTTTCCAGCTTGTCCGCCAGCCGCTGGACTTCCTCCATGGGCAGTGCGAACAGGCAGTTGTCCACCCATTCCAGTACCACAAAGCTCTCGCCCATGGCATCCCGGAATTTTGCGGGGAAATTCAGCCGCCCCTTGGCGTCGATGGTGTAATCATAACGGCCAAAAAACACGCGCCGCTCCCCCTTTCAGGGGCGTTTACAGGGCGTGTGCCCTACTTTTACCCACTTTGCCCCACTGATACATCTTTATTGTAGCAAATCAAGTTCGTGAATGCAAGGGTTTTCGGGCGGCTTTTTGCCGCAAAAATCCACAAAAAAAGTCCCTGTGAGCCGTCATTTTTGCTCGCAGGGACTGTGTTTTCCGCAATGTGTGGAATTTGTGTGGAAAGTTGGTTGTTATCAGCCGTTTTTCTTGGCGTTCTGGCGCAGGCTGTTACGGATGTTTTTGACCTGTGCGGCGTTTTCCACCATGGTGTCCTCGGTGGTGCGCAGCATATTCTCGCAGTAGTCGGTCACGGTCTGGCGCAGGGTGCGCGCCTCGGTCTGGGCTGCGGAGGTGATCTCAGAAGCGCGCTGCTGGGCGGCCTTGACGATCTCGGCATCGCTGACCAGAATGCGGGCGCGCTCCTCGGCCTTTTTCACAATGGCCTGTGCCTGTGCGTTGGCGCTGTCCACGATCTGCGCCCGGTCGTTCACGATCTGCTGCGCCTGCCGCAGCTCGCCGGGCAGAGCCGCCCGCACCTCGTCCAGATAATCCCGGATCTGTTCCACATCCACGATGCGCTTGCCGCCGGAAAGGGGCACATTTGCGCTCTCCTCCAGTGCATCCTCAATGGTATCCAAAAGCTCGTTCACGTTCATAAGGCTTCTCCCTCCTGCTCAGCGGCGGGCTGCATGGGCTTTGTGTACTTCCACAGCAGCACCTTGCCGTATTTATACTGTTTTTGCAGGGTCAGACTGTCCGCCTGCGCGGGCAGCACGATGCCTGTTTCGCTCTCGCACAGCACGATGCCGCCGGGGGCAACGCACTTTTCCACGGCAGGCAGGATCTTTTCCAGCGTACCGCCGCGGAAGGGCGGGTCCAGCAGCACCAGATCGAACTGCTCCCGGCAGGCCGACAAGAACCGCGCAGCCTCGCCGATATTCACCCGGCTGCGGTCGAACACGCCGCAGGCCTTGCAGTTGCGCATCACGATGCTTACGGCCTCCCGGTTCTCGTCCAGAAAGACGCACCGGGCCGCACCCCGGCTCAGCGCCTCAATGCCCAGCTGGCCGCTGCCGGCATACAGATCCAGCACCCGTGCCCCGGGCAGGTCGAACTGTACGATGCTGAACATCGCCTCCTTTACCTGCGAGAGGGTGGGGCGGGTCACATCGGTGCCGGGCAGTGCTTCCAGCCTGCGGCCCCGGGCTTCTCCTGCGATCACGCGCATGATGTTACCTCCTTGCCGTAGCTGCCGCCCCCGCGGCAGCCGGTTTGAACTCTTTCGTATCTTTTATTATCTCCCAACTGCATAGCATTGTCAAGAGCCCGCATTGCGCTGCGGACGGCTTTGCGCTACAATCATGGCAGCAATATTGCACATTTTACGGCGCATTTCAGCAAAGGAGAGTATACAGCATGAAAGTTCTGCTCATCAACGGCAGCCCCCACGAGAAGGGCTGCACCTACACCGCCCTTTCCCTTATTGCCGGGGAGCTGAAGGCACAGGGCATCGACACTGAGATTTTGCACGTCGGCGGTCAGCCCGTGGGCGGCTGCATCGGCTGCGGCGGCTGCCGCAGCGGCAGCGGGTGCGTGTTCGGCGGCGTGGTCAACGAGGCCATCGAGAAGGCAAAGACCGCCGACGCCTTTGTGTTCGGCAGCCCGGTGCACTACGCCTCTGCTGCGGGTAATATGGCCAGCTTTATGGACCGTCTGGCCTACGCGGGCGGCAAGTATCTGGCCTACAAGCCCGCCGCCATCTGCTGCTCTGCCCGCCGCGCCGGTACCACCTCCACCCTTGACCAGCTGGTCAAGTACCCCCAGTTCTTCCACATGCCGCTGGTCAACGGTTCCTACTGGGCCATGGTCCACGGCTCCAACCCCGAGCAGGTATTGCAGGACGCCGAGGGCTGCGCCGTGATGCAGGAGCTTGGCCGCAACATGGCATGGCTGCTGCACTGCATCGAGGCTGGTAAGGCTGCCGGTATCGACCACCCGCAGAACCCGCCCCGCCCCATGACCAGCTTTATCCGCTGAGATAAAAATAAATTTTGGAGCACCGGAACGCCGCTGGCGTTCCGGTGCTCCATTTTCATGGGCAGATTTATACAATTTTTCCAAGCATTTCTTGGGCAACCTGCCACCGGCAGCTTTCGCGCACTACAAAATTTCTGCTGAACCGGCACAAAAGGGGGCGCGAATGCTTTTTTCGTTCATAACTTTGTGATACCATACCTCTATAAGCTTATCACTCAGACGGAGATCCTGCTATGGAACACTACGATTGGAACGAGGGCTGGCTGTTTGCCCCCACATTCGACCCGGCGCTGGTGCGCCCGGAGTGCCCGGAGCTTTCCCTTACCCCGGTGCGGCTGCCCCACACGGTCAAGCCGCTGCCTTATAACTATTGCAGCGAGAACGACTACCAGCGCCTGTGCGGCTACCGGCGGGAGTTTTTTGCGCCCAAGGAGTGGCTGGGCCGCACTGTGCTGCTTACCTTTGGGGCGGTGGCGCACGACGCCACCGTATTCTGCAACGGGCGGCGGGTGTTCCACCATGGCTGCGGCTACACCGCCTTTACGGTAGACCTGACCGGCGCGCTGCAGCTGGGGCAGAAGAACGTGGTGGCTGTGCGCTGCGACAGCCGGGAGGATCTGAACATCCCGCCCTTCGGCGGGCAGCTGGATGCGCTGACCTACGGCGGCATCTACCGCGCCGTCAGTCTGGATATCAAGGAGCCCGCCTACCTGCGGGATGTGTTCATCGAGGCAAGGGCCGAGGGCAATTTCCGCATCTACACCGCCACCGTGGGCGAGACCATCGGCTGCACCCTGCAGGCCGAGATCCGCAGCCCCGCCGGGAGCCGCGCGGTGTACAGCGGTGAGCTTTCGCTGCCCATCACCGGCACGCTGAACAATGTGCACCCGTGGAGCCTGGAGCACCCCACCCTGTACACCCTGACCGTGCGGCTCATCCGCCCCGGCACCGGCGGTCTGCCCGACCGGGTGCTGGACGAAAAAACGGTGCGGTTCGGCTTCCGTACCGTGCAGTTCGTGGCAGGCGGGCTGTACCTGAACGGCCAGCGGGTGGAGCTGCGCGGCCTTGACCGGCACCAGAGCTACCCCTATCAGGGCTACGCCATGCCGGACAGCATCCAGCGGCTGGACGCCCAGCTGCTGAAAAAGGAGCTGGGCTGCAACGCCGTGCGCACCTGCTATGCGCCCCCCAGCCCGGCGTTTCTGGACGCCTGCGACGAGCTGGGTCTGCTGGTGTTCCCCGAGATGCCCGGCTGGCAGCACATCGGCGACGAGGTGTGGCAGGCGCAGGCGCTGCAAAACTGCCGGGAGATGGTGTGCCAGTACCGCAATCATCCCAGCATCTTTTTGTGGGGTGCCCGCATCTGCGGCAGCCCCGACAACGAAGCTTTTTACAAGCGCACCAACGAAGCCATCCACCGGCTGGACCCCACCCGCCCCACGGCGGGCAGCCGCAGCACCCGCAAAAGCCAGCTGCTGGAGGACGTTTACGCCTACAACGATTATTCCTACGCCGGGCGCGGCGCGGGCTGCGAGAACCGCGCCGCCGTGACCCCCGACACCCGCAAGGGCTACCTTATCAGCGAGTTCGGCGGACAGAACTTTCCCGCCAAGCCCTTTGACGACGAACCCCACCGTCTGGTGCAGGCGCTGCACCACGCCGCCGTGCTGAACGACAGCATCGCCCAGCCGGGCGTGGCGGGCAGCTTTGGCTGGTGCATGACCGACTACAACACCCACCGGGAGTTCGGCAGCGGCGACCGCATCTGCTACCACGGCGTGATGGACCTGTTCCGCAATCCGAAACTCTCCGCCGCCGTCTACGCCAGCCAGAAAACGCCCCGCGCCCCCTCCGACATCGTGCTGGAGGTCTCCTCTGCCATGACGCTGGGCGACCTGCCCGGCGGCGCAGCAGCCGCCTGCTGGGTGTTCACCAACGCCGAGAGCGTGCGGCTGTACCGCGGCAATGACTTTGTGGCCGAGTTTACCCCCGACCGCCGAGGACGCTTTGCCGCCCTGCCCCACCCGCCCATCGAGATCAACGATTTTGTGGGCTCCCTGCTGGAAAAATACGAGGGCATGGATCACGCCACCGCCGTGCAGGCTGCCGCCATCCTCAACGAGCTGCGGCGGGACGCCATGGCGCTTTCGCCCCTGTCCAAGGCGCGGATGCTCTCGCTGCGGCTGAGCTGGAACGAGCTGCTGCGGATGTACTACAAGTACATCGGTGTGCTGGGCAGCTCCGCGCCGGTGTACCGGTTCGAGGCGGTGTGGCATGGCCGCGCCGTGCGCACCGTGGTGCGGGAGCCGGTGCAGAGCGTCCGGCTGGAGTGCACCGTGCATAACCCCCTGCTGACCGATGGCCCCACATGGGACTGCGCTGCGGTCAGCCTGCGTGCCATCGACCAGAACGGCAACCTGCTGTCCTACTGCGGCGAGGCCGTCTGCCTGTCCGTGGAGGGGCCGCTGAAAATTCTGGGCCCCAGCGTGGTGCCTCTGCGGGGCGGCATGGCGGGCACCTACCTTGCAACCACCGGCGAGGCCGGACGCGCCGTGCTGCACTGCCGCATGGAGGGCGCGCTGGACACGGAGGCCGTGCTCACTGTGCGCAGCCGGGAGGAGCAGAACGTTTAATTTTCGTCCTTTCATGATAGATTTGCAGTCTGTTCAAAATTTTATCATGGTTGGCTGATATTCTAGAAGTACAAAGTATTCCGCAGGGCGGCGCTGCTGCCCTGCGTTTCCGTGTGTAAAGCCCCAGAGAAGAGGATGCGAAAACCTATGAGAGAAAAATTCCGTCAATTCATGATCGGGCGCTACGGCACCGATGGCCTGAACCAGTTTTTGAGCATGAGTTCCATCGTGATGCTGCTGGTATCGCTGCTTACCCGCGTTTCCCTGTTCACATGGCTGGGCGCGGCGCTGCTGATCCTGTGCTACTACCGCAGCCTGAGCCGCAACATCTCCAAGCGCACCGAGGAGAACTACCGCTTTTACAGCCTGAAGGATCGGTTCAGCAACAAGTTCCGCAGCCTGAAGGAGCAGTGGGCCAACCGCAAGCTGTATCACTACTACCGCTGCCCCCAGTGCCGCCAGAAGCTGCGTGTGCCCCGGGGACGCGGACGCATCCAGATCTCCTGCCCCCGCTGCGGCACCCAGTTCATCAAAAAGAGCTGAGCCGCCATGTTTGGATATGTGATACCGGATCGGGCCAGCCTCAGCCCGGAAGCGCAGAGCCGCTACCGCTCGGCCTACTGCGGGCTGTGCCGCCGCATCGACGCTTTGCACGGGCTGCGGGGACGGTTCAGCCTGAGCTATGACCTGACCTTTTTGAACATTCTGCTGTGCAGCTTGTACGAGGGCGAGACCCCCGCAGACAGCGGCATCAGCCGCTGCCCCATCCACCCGGTACACGGTGTACTTTGGCGCAGTGCCGACCCCACCGACTACTGCGCCGACCTGAGCGTGGCGCTGCACTACTACAACGCGCAGGACAAATGGCAGGATGACCGCAATCTGCTGGCGCTGGGGTACAGCGCCCTGCTGGACAACAGCACCGCCGAAGCAGCCCTGCGCTGGCCGCGCCAGTGCAATGCGATCCGCGCGTGTCTCGCCAAGCTTGCCGAGTACGAGGCCGCCGGCAGCACCGACCTTGACGCGGTGTCCGGCTGCTTCGGCACCCTGATGGCGGAACTGTTCGACTACCGGCAGGACCGCTGGGCGCCGGAGCTGCGCAGCATCGGCTTCCATCTGGGCAAGTTCATCTACCTGCTGGACGCCTACGATGACCTGCCCCGCGACAAGCGCCGGGACGCGTACAACCCCCTGCGGGAGCTGAGCACCCACCCGGACTACGAGGAAGAGATGCTGGACATCTTTGAGCTGCTGCTGGCACGCTGCGCGCAGAACTTTGAGCGTCTGCCCTGCGTGGAGGACGCAGACCTGCTGCGCAACATCCTGTATTCCGGCGTGTGGCTGAAATACAACTGCAAAAACGCAAAACGCACCGGAAAGCCCGATGCGTCTTGATTTTGTGCTGATGTTCCGGTAAAATAAAACGGATATGGTGCAGCGATGCTGTACCGTCAGTATAATGAGTGAGGAAGTATACCGAGCATGAGAGATCCCTATGAGGTGCTGGGCGTTCAGCGCGGCGCAAGCGACGACGAGATCAAAAAAGCATACCGCGCCAAGTGCAAGCGCTGGCACCCGGATTTGAACCCCAACGACCCCACGGCCGAGGAGCACTTCAAGGAGGTGCAGGCCGCCTACGATGCCATTACCAAGGGCGACACCGGCCCCCAGATGGGCGGCAACCCCTACGGCGGTTACCAGCAGCAAAGCTATAACCGGCAAGGCTATGGGCAGCAGGGCTACGGCCAGCAGAACTACGGCTACACCGGTTTTGATGGGTTTGAGGGCTTCGACCCCTTTGGCTTTGGTTTTGGCTTTGGCGGCTATCAGCAGGCCGGGCCCAGTGTTTCCGGTACGGATACCCCGGAGATGCAGGCCGCCCGCAACTTTGTGGCCAATGGCCGCTACGCCGAAGCGCGCCGCGTACTGGACGGCATGACCGGCCGCAACGCGCGGTGGTACTATCTCTCCTCGCTGGCCAATCAGGGTCTGGGCAAAAGTGTAGACGCCCTGCAGGACGCCCGCCGCGCCGTGCAGCTGGACCCGAACAACACCGAGTACCAGATGCACCTGCGCCGGATGCAGAACCCCGGCCAGACCTACCGCACCCAGACCACCTACGCCCAGCCCGGCGGGCTTTTGCGCTGGTGCTGGAGCATGATTTTGCTGAACCTGCTGTGCAACTGCTGCTGCGGCGGCTGGGGCTTCCGTGGGTTCCGTATGTGATATGATTTTATACAAAAAGGCTGCTGCACGCACGGTGCAGCAGCCTTTTTCTGTTTGCGGATGTAAGGGGTCGCTCTTACTTCTGGGGAGCCTCGAAAGCAATAGCGGTAGCACCGGCAGCGGCGTCCACGCTCTTCAGAGAGATGGGAGCCACCTCATAGTGCAGGGTGTCAAAGCTCTGGGTATTGCCGTCCTCGGTGGTGAACTCCAGAACGTAGACAACGTCGCCCTGCTTGTCAGCCTCGACATCGCGGGTGATGACGATGCTCTCGCCATCAGCCAGACCCTCGCCTGCCAGATTCTCGCCCTTGTCCTCAGAGCCTGCATCGTACAGGTACAGCTCGGTCACCTTGCTGCCGGTGGTGTTGTACACAGTGTACTCGGCAGAAGCAGCCTCAGCTTCGGAGGAAGCGGCTTCGGAGGAAGCAGCCTCGGAAGAGGCAGCAGCAGAGGATGCGGTGGAGGATGCAGCGGTAGAGGCAGCGCCGCCGCAGGCGGTCATGCCGACAGCCAGTGCCAGAGCGGCAGCGGCAATTGCAACAGTCTTGAGCTTCATAGAGAAATCTCCTTTTTCTTCTTTTGTTGGTGTCAGGCCCCCGGCAGCATACCAACTGCCTTGGTTGGCCTGATGTTCTCTTATTATACGCACATTGACGAAAAAAGCAAGCTTTTTTCGTCAAAAATCAACGATGAAACAAGAACTGTTACCATTTTGACATGAATTTGGCACATTTTAGGTTGCAGAAACATGAAACAAGTTGCATATATGCAGCTTTCGTTTCCTGCCGCTGTACAGACGGCGAAATAGAGCTGCAAAAAATTTTATTTTCCCCTTGACAGCAGCCCACCGCCGCTGTATACTACGCATTGTGAACAACGTTCATGTTGGAGGGTGAGTGTATGAATCCAATGGCAACGTCCAAAGCGGACATCCTGAAAACCAGCCGGGAACTGATCCAGCAAAACGGCTGGGCAGCGGTCAACATCCGTGCGGTCGCCGCCGCCTGCGGGGTCTCCGTGGGCTGCATCTACAACTACTTCGGCTCCAAGACCGAGCTGGTAAGCGCGGCAGTGGAAAGCATCTGGAACGACATCTTCCACCACCCGGAGGACGAAGCCGTGTTTCAGGACACCCTGTCCTGCATCCGGTGGATGTACCGGCAGATGGAATACGGCTGCCAGCAGTATCCCGGCTTTTTCACCCACCATGCGCTGGGTTTTGTGCAGCAGGCCACTGCCAACGGCAAGCAGCAGATGCGGCAGACATGGCAGCATATTCTGGATGCCTTGTGCAACGTGCTGCGCCACGATGCCAAAGTCCGTCCTGACGCTTTTACTGAGCAGTTCACCCCGGAGCAGTTTGCTGGCATCCTGTTCTCCCTGATGCTGTCTGCAGTGGTGCAGCAGAGCTTCGACCCCTCTGCGGTGCTGGAGATCGTGCGCAGAACCATTTATTAAGCAAAAAACATCCCACAAAGGCGGGTGTTCATAAGACAGTGAACAGCCACAGTAGATTGGCTCTGCTGTGGCTGTTCTTGCGTTTTATTCTGTTTTGTGATAGTATGGAGCCAAACAGACCTGCACATCGGAATTTGTGGAGGGTATTTATGAACGAAGTAAACAAAACCTTATTTATCCCGCTGTTTGGAAAATCACAGGTCAGCAAAAAAGATATTATTTTGAGCGACCCAACGGCTGAAAAAATCTGGAAAGCGGATTCTTTTCCAATTCACGGTAAATCAAAATCAAAATGGTTGGCTTATAATATGGCTATGCGGGCAAGGGTGTTTGACGACTGGACCGAAGCGATGCTCCGAGTAAATAAAGATGCACTCGTCTTGCATATTGGATGCGGTCTGGACAGTAGATGTCTGCGGGTCAAAGAACCGTATTTGAATTGGATCGATGCGGATTTTCCCGAAGTGCTTTCGCTGAGAAAAAAATACTACGAGGTAAATGATGCATATCATATGATGGCAATTGACGCCTCAAAAACAGAACAAATAGAGAAATTCCCTGACAATGAAACAGCAATTGTTGTTTTGGAAGGTATTAGCATGTATCTGACAAACGAGCAGGTGAGTCGTTTGTTCCAGACATTAGAGAAGAAATACTCCCATCTTCATATTCTAGTGGATGTATATACTGAGTTTGGCGCAAAAGTATCTAAATATAAAAATCCAGTGAATGATGTGGGTGTCACCGAATTGTGCGGCATAGATGATATTCAAGTCTTGCTGAATGATACGAAGATCAAACTCAAAGCGGAGCACTCGTTTACGCCAGATCACCTGATAAATGAGCTGAAGCCTTTCGAACGAGTTTTCTTCAGAGCAATGTTTGCAGGAAAACTTTATCGTAAGATCTATCGTCTCTATGAACTGGAGCTTATTCCATAAATTTCAGTTTATCAAGCAGAAGCAAGGACGCACTTCTATACGGGGTAACCTCGTATGTGCGCTTGTACCTCTGCATTCCGAACAAGGGGCTGCGCCCCTTGCGCCGCTTTGCGGCTATCCGCTTAAGGCCAAAGGCGTGACCACTTCGTCACGCCTTTGGCCAATTTTACTGTCTTATGAACAACGTCCGAATCCTGTGGGAGTTTTTTAAGCCCCAATGTGAGCATCGTTCAACTTGGTTTTCGTGCCCCGCAGAACATACTACTGTAAGCCCTTTTCCCTACGATACTTCCGGTACGGCTCTGCCGCGCCGGTTCGCTATAAAATCAAAAACAAACAAAGGAGACAAACGTATGAGAGCTGTTATTGAAACCGTTTTCGATATCTTCTATCTGGTCACTGTACTCACGGTGGGCATCCGCATGATCCGCGGCAGCAAGGCCGGTACCCAGTTCCGCCTGTTCGGCCTGATGGCCGTTGTGCTGGGCGCGGGCGACTCCTTCCATCTGGTGCCCCGCGCACTGGCGCTGTGCACCACCGGTCTGGAAAGCTACGCTGTACCGCTGGGTCTGGGCAAGTGGATCACCTCTGTGACCATGACCGTGTTCTATGTGCTGCTGTACTACGTCTGGCGCAAGCGCTACCAGATCGAGGGGCAGAAGAACGTGACCGCCGCCGTGTACGCCCTGTCCGCTGTGCGCGTTGTACTGTGCATGATGCCGCAGAACCAGTGGCTCACCAACCACACCCCGCTGGCATGGGGCATCCTGCGCAATGTGCCCTTTGCCCTGCTGGGTCTGCTGATCATCGTGCTGTTCTACCGCAGCGCCAAGCAGAACAACGATAAGGCCTTCCGCTGGATGTGGCTGACCATTGTGCTGAGCTTCGGCTTCTATATCCCCGTTGTCCTGTGGGCAGACGTAAACCCCATGATCGGTATGCTGATGATCCCCAAGACCTGCGCCTACGTCTGGACCGTGCTCATCGGCTACAACGCCATGAAAGCCGAGACCGGCAAGCAGGACTAACCTTTCCCCCTGCGTTTCCCCGCCGCTTAACAGAAAACCCGCCAACAGACAGCGATGCACTGCTCTGCCGGCGGGCTTTTATATTGTATAAATAAATGTGGCTCCAAAACACCTGCAGGTGTTTTGGAGCCACATTTAAACAATTTCTTTTCACCCCTCGGTGAAATACTCCGGGTGAACGCTGCGCGCCTGCTCCACCGAAAGCTTATAGCGATTCAGGTGGCTTTCCAGCGCCTCGCCCAGTTCATCGGCGGTGCCGTGCAGTACCATTTCCAGAATGCGGGTGTGGGCGGCGCAGACGGATTTGTTCTCGTTGGTCTGCAGGCTGAACTTGCGGATGCGCTCCACGTGCTGCAGCTCGCCCAGCATATGGTCAAAATGTGCTTCCATGCCGGTGATCTCAAAGGCCTTGCGGTGGAACTGATTGTCCAGTTCCAGCAGGCGGGTCTCGCGGCTGGGCTGAGTCAGGTCCGCCTCCAGCAGGCGGTAGTTCTCAATGACCTGCCGGTACTCCTGCTCCTGCTGGTCGGTCAGGCGTCCGCGCACGCGGTTCAAGATCTCTTTTTCAAGGGTGAAGCGGGCAAACTGCTCCAGCTCCATCCGCTTCAGGTCGATGGGCGCCACATGGGTACCGCTCTGGGGTTTGATGTCCACCATGTGGGCAATGTTGAGCATGATCAGCGCCTCCCGCATGGGGGTGCGGCTGATGCCCATCTGCTCCGCAAGTTCCCTGTCATTCAGGGGGTCGCCAGGCTTCAGCTCCATGGTGATGATCCGACTTCGGATGGTCTGATACGCCTGTTCCCTCGCACTCAAAGATGCCATTGCAGTGTTCTCCCTTCGGGATCAGTTGGTGGTAAATCTTGTAATATATTAGTATACGACCATATTACCCAACTGCCGGGCAACTGTCAATAGCAGGAGCAACCGAAAATTGCTCTCATTTTTTTGCTATTTTGTTCAATGAAGTGCCCGCACCGGGCGGTACACCACCGGCAGCCACACAAAAGCCACTGCCAGGCCGCAGGCCACATCAATGACCGAGTGCTGCTTGGTGAACACGGTGGACAGGCAGATCAGCGCCGCCCACGCCCATGCCAGCACCTTGCGCAGAGGCTTGCCCTCTGCCAGCTTGCTGTGGCTGAACGCCATTGCCATGCAGGCGGAGCTCTGGCAGTGGATGGAGGGGCAGACGTTCACGGCGGCGTCTGCTTTCCACAGCAGCTGCATGACCCACAGCGCCGGGTTATCCCGGCCAAGGGTCTCCACGGCGGGGCGCAGCTCCAGCCCGTTGGGCAGGATCATGTACACGATCAGGCAGAAGGTCATGCCGGAAAACATGGTCAGGCAAAGCTTATCGTAGCTGGCGGTATCGCACCACCACAGTGCCGCCGTTACCCCAGCCAGCAGCAAAAACCAGCTGCAATAGGGGATCACGAACCACTCGTTGAAGGGGATCAGATCGTCCAGCGGGCTGTACAGGATATATTTGGGGGCGGTGACGGTGAGGTCCAGCCAGAAGAACCAGATCAGGTACACCACCCAGTACAGCTGATACCACAGGTGCGGGCGGCACCGGCTGCGCAGTTGGCTAAGTTTCATGTCGTTTCTCCTATTTTTTATGTGAATTGACGTGTTATTATAGCACATTCCGTCCACTTGCGCAAATGTTTTCCCTGCGATACAATAAAAACAAGCTGCATCTTATTTATAAAAGGAGTACGTCATGCCACAAGAATTTCCCGCCATCCGTCTGGTCGCGCTGGATCTGGACGGCACCCTGCTGAACCGCGAGGGGCACGTCACGCCCCGCACCCGCGCCGCTTTGCAGGCCGCCGTGGACAAGGGCGTGTACATCGTGCCCGCCACCGGGCGTCCGCTGGCCAGTCTGCCGCCGGAGGTGGCGCAGCTGCCCGGCATCCGCTACGTCATCACCTGCAACGGTGCCGCCGTGTGGGACTTGGGCAGCGACCCCGTGGGCGCCGTGTACAGCCGCTATTCCAACGCGAAAGAGCACCGCACCAGCACGCCGGTCTGCCTGCTGCACAGCCTGATGCCGGTGGAGACCGCCCGAGAAGCCTTTGCCGTCTGCGAGAGCTGCCACGCCGACCTGCGCATTTTTTCGGACGGATATGCCTGCACCGATGCCCGCAGCATTGCGCTGGCCGCTGCCCGGGCAGCAAAGAAGGACAGCACCGAAGCGCGCCAGCCCAACGATGGCCGCTTTACCATCCTGCGGGACGCAGCCGAGTGGATGAGCCGCAACGCCTTTGCCATTGAAAAGCTCTGCGTGTTCTTTGAGGACCCGCAGCAGGCTGCGGCTGCGCTGCCCCGCTTCCGCGCCGTCCCGGGCGTAGAGATCGTGCAGGGGTCGCCGAAAAATGTGGAGGTGACCGCCGCCGGTGTGGACAAAGGCGAGGCGCTGCGCGCGCTGGCCGACCGGCTGGGCGTCCCGCACGCATGCACCCTTGCGGTGGGCGACAGCGAGAACGACCGCGCCATGCTGCAAAAGGCCGGGGTGGCTGCTGTGATGGCCAACGGCATGCCGGAGATCCGGGCACTGGCGCACCTTGTGAGCAAGGCCGACTGCGACCATGACGGTGTGGCCGAGATTCTGGAAACCCTTGGCATCTGAGCCATTTTTTGCAGCAATTTTCCAGCATTTTTACCGGCTTCTGCCCCGTTTTTTCGGGTCATTCGTCATTTTTGTGCAATGTATACAAGCTCTTATGCAAAACATTGTGCTTGTTGAGTATTACCAAAGACGGCCTGTTCGTTTATACTAGTAACATAAGCGCGTATGGGGGTATTGCGCCCGCAGGGGCCAGCCCGACGCACCGAGAGAGTTCAAACATAAAAGGAGAAATGCGTTATGAATCCCATCGTAGAAAAGGTCTATCAGATCGGCATTATCCCTGTTATCGCTTTCAACAGCGTTGATGAGGCCCTGCCCCTGTGCAAGGCTCTGGCTGAGGGCGGTCTGCCCGCAGCTGAGGTCACCTTCCGCACTGCCTGTGCTGAAGAGTGCATCCGCAAGATCCACGAGGAGATGCCCGAGATGCTGCTGGGTGCCGGCACCGTTCTGACCTGCGAGCAGGCTGACCGTGCTATGGCTGCCGGTGCTTCCTTCATCGTTGCTCCCGGCTTCGACCCCGAGGTCTGCAAGCACGTCATCGACAAGGGCGGTATCATGATGCCCGGCACCTGCTCTGCAGGCGAGATGCAGCAGGCCATGAACATGGGCTGCGAGGCCCTGAAGTTCTTCCCCGCTGAGGCAAACGGCGGTGTTGGCATGCTGAAGAACATCGGCGCTGCCCTGAAGGGCGCACGCTGGATGTGCACCGGCGGCGTCAACGCCAAGAACGTCAACGATTATCTGGGCTACGACCAGATCTTTGCCGTGGGCGGCACCTGGATGTGCAAGAGCGACGTGATCAAGGCCGGCGACTGGGCAAAGATCACCGCACAGAGCAAGGAAGCTGTTGACACCATGCTGGGTCTGAAGCTGCTGCACGTTGGCATCAACACCGACAACGAGGAAGAGGCCATGAAGGTGGCCAACCTGATCGGCGCTATGCTGAACATGAAGGTCGCTCCCGGCAACTCCAGCATCTTTGTCGGCAACAAGGAGTTCGAGATCATGAAGAAGCCCGGCCGCGGCACCAATGGCCACATCGCCATCGGCTGCAACAACGTGGACCGCGCCATCTACCACCTGTCTCAGCGCGGCGTGAAGTTCGATCTGGACAGCAAGAACGTGAAGAACGGCAAGACCGTTGCCTGCTACATGGCAGACGAGATCGGCGGCTTCGCCTTCCATCTGGTGCAGGCATAAGCGCCTGTCCCCTTTTACCCGTAAAAGCCCCGCCGCAGCGGGTATGCCCTGCGGCGGGATGAATGAAACACCTGATATAAAGGAGAATAACCAATGAAAGTCGTTACTTTTGGCGAACTGATGGTCCGTCTGCAGCCCTTCAACTACGAGCGTTTCGTTCAGGCTAACAGCCTGGAGTTCAGCTTCGGCGGCGGCGAGGCCAACGTTGCTGTTTCTCTGGCCAACTACGGTCTGGACGCAGCCTTCGTCACCAAGCTCCCCACACACGCGATCGGTCAGGCCGCTGTCAACAGCCTGCGCCGCTACGGCGTTGATACCAGCATGATTACCCGCGGCGGTGACCGTGTGGGCATCTACTACAACGAGAAGGGCGCTTCTCAGCGTGGTTCCGTCTGCATCTACGACCGTGCCAACAGCGCGATCCAGCTGGCTCAGCCCTCCGACTTTGATTGGGAGAAGATCTTCGAGGGCGTGGATTGGTTCCACTTCACCGGCATCACCCCGGCTCTGGGCGAGAACGTTGTCGAGATCTGCCGCGAGGCCTGCAAGGCTGCTAAGGCTCACGGCGTGAAGATCAGCTGCGACCTGAACTACCGCGGCAAGCTGTGGACCCGTGAGCAGGCCCGCGCTGCCATGACCGATCTGTGCCAGTACGTTGACGTGTGCATCTCCAACGAGGAGGACGCAAAGGACGTGTTCGGCATCGAGGCCGAGGCTACCGATATCTACGGCGGCAAGCTGAACGCTGAGGGCTACAAGAGCGTTGCCAAGCAGCTGGCTGACAAGTTCCACTTCGAGAAGGTCGCTATCACCCTGCGTGAGAGCCACAGCGCCTTCGACAACGGCTGGAGCGCTATGCTGTACGATGTTGCTTCCAACGAGTACTGCTTCTCCAAGAAGTACGACCTGCACATCATCGACCGCGTTGGCGGCGGCGACTCCTTCGGCGGCGGCCTGATCTACAGCCTGCTGACCGGCAAGAGCACCCAGGAGGCTGTGGAGTTCGCAGTTGCAGCTTCCGCTCTGAAGCACTCCATCGAGGGCGACTACAACATGATGACCGTGTCCGAGGTCGAGAAGCTGGCCGGCGGCGACGGTTCCGGCCGTATCCAGCGCTAAGTGCAGGAGGGAGTCCGTTATGGATATCCGTTATTCCTGCAACCAGAAGGATTTCAAGCGCTATACCACCGAGGAAATGCGGGACGAGATGCTGATCACCGGCCTGTACAAGGCAGATGAAGTCGTGGCCGTTTACAGCCATGTGGACCGTATGGTCACGCTGGGCTGTATGCCAGTGCACGAGACCGTGTCCATCGACAAGGGCATCGACATCTGGGCCAACTTCGGCACCCACTACTTCCTGGAGCGCCGCGAGATCGGCATGTTCAACATCGGCAAGGATTCCACCGGCATCGTGGTGGCCGACGGCGTAAAGTACGAGCTGGGCTATAAAGACTGCCTGTACATTACGCAGGGCACCAAGGAAGTCACCTTTGCTTCCGCCGACCCGGAGCATCCCGCCAAGTTCTACATGGTCTCCGCTCCGGCACACTGCGCTTACCAGACCCGTCTGATCAAGATGGCTGATGCAAACCACCGCCCGCTGGGCAGCGTGGACACCTGCAACAAGCGCACCATCAACCAGTTCATCCACCCGGATGTGCTGAAGACCTGCCAGCTGAGCATGGGTATGACCGAACTGGCACCGGGTTCCAACTGGAACACGATGCCCAGCCACACCCACGAGCGGCGCATGGAGATCTATACCTACTTTGAACTGCCCGAGGGGCAGGTGGTGTTCCATATGTGCGGCGAGCCTACCCAGACCCGCCACATCGTGATGCACAACGAGGATGCTGTCATCAGCCCCTCCTGGAGCATTCACAGCGGCGTAGGCACCTCGAACTATACGTTTATCTGGGCAATGGGCGGCGAGAACATGGAGTTTGACGACATGGACAACATCGCTACCACTGACCTGCGCTAAAAAGCACCAATCAAACGCCCCGTACCGGGTTGCCGGTACGGGGCGTTTTGCTAAAAAATTAACTTGGATACTGTAAAAAAGGAGAACATCATGGATCTGTCTGCATTCAACCTGCAGGGCAAGATAGCCCTGATCACCGGCGGTGCCCACGGCATCGGTTTTTCCATCGCAGAGGGCATGGCCAAGTGCGGCGCCGTCATCTGCTTCAACTGCTCCTCTGAGGCCAGCTTGGAGAAAGGCATGGCCGCCTACAAGGCTGCCGGCATCGACGCCCACGGCTATGTGGCAGACGTTTCCGACGAGGCTGCCGTAAACGCCATGGTGGCAAAGATCAAGACCGAGGTCGGCCCGGTGGACATTCTGGTGAACAACGCCGGCCTGATGAAGCGCGTGCCCATGATCGAGATGAGCCACGCCGACTTTATGCGTGTAATCGACGTCCATGTGGGCGGTGCTTTCAACTGCTCCAAGGCCGTGCTGCCCGACATGATGGAAAAGCGCGAAGGCAAGATCATCAACATCTGCTCCATGATGAGCGAGCTGGGCCGCGAGACCGTCTCTGCCTACGCCGCTGCCAAGGGCGCACTGAAGATGCTGACCAAGAACATCGCCTCCGAGTACGGCGAGTACAACATCCAGTGCAACGGCATGGGCCCCGGCTACATTGCCACCGCCCAGACCGCTCCCCTGCGCGAGCGTCAGCCGGACGGCAGCCGTCATCCCTTTGACCAGTTCATCGTTGCCAAGACCCCCGCAGGCCGCTGGGGCAACCCGGAGGACATGGTTGGCCCCTGCGTGTTCCTTGCCAGCCACGCATCCGACTTTGTGAACGGCCAGATCCTCTACGCCGACGGCGGCATTCTGGCCTATATCGGCCGTCAGCCTAAGTAAATCTTGAAAAAAATCCCCCGGCGCTGCTCGCCGAGGGGATTTTTTATAGGCAAATTAGACGATTTTAAATGCGCTCTGCTTCGCAGGGGAAGTTCCTGCTTGCCATCAGCGTGCAGGGACGCTCCGCTGGGCCAGAGGCAGGGAGGGGTGTTCCGACTCCCCCCCTCCCTACCTCTGGACTCCACCCACCCCGCAATGCAACAACTGCGACCGCCGCCAGCGGCGGAAACAGGGAGGAGTTGTTGGGGCAGCGGCCAGCAAGACGCGAGTGCCGCCCAAGGCACGAAGCGGATGCTGGGTGCCGCAACCCATCGCCAAGGGCTGCACGCCCTTGACAATCCTAAAGAAGAAGTCGAAGCACAAAAAAGCTAGCGCTGCGCCAGTCGGCGCTAGCGCTTTAACGCTTTTTTCGCTTCTCCATTAAAAGCCCCTCAGTCGCTGCGCGACAGCTCCCCCGAGGGGGAGCGGGCACGCCCGCACACTTTGCGGTTGAGCCGGAAACTTTGTCGCCATGCCAAAGGCTCCTCGGGGGGAGCTGTCGAGCGTAGCGAGACTGAGGGGCTTTGAATCGGCGGAGCCGGAAAAAACGGTTAAAAGATCTTCACGCCGATCAGGCGTGAATCTTCAGTTTTTTCCGGTGCAGCCCTCTGCTTTGGGGTTAAAAGGGGCGAGCAGCCCCTTTTTCGTGGCTCCAGCGCGTCGAAATCGCTGGCACTTTTCTGGTTCTCTTTTGGTGTCAAAAGAGAACATCCCTCGCCAAGCCTTGAACAAAACCGGCTGCCGCACGTTTTGTGTGCAGCAGCCGGTCGGTGTTTTATTTAGAGGTTATCCGGCCAAAGTGGCCTTTTTCCTCTTCGTCCTTTTTGGAGTCGGGCTTTTCCGCCGGGGTCAGACGCACCTCGGTCACGCGGCGCTTGGCGGTGCGGGTAACCACACCGTCGTAGCTGCCCAGCGTAAAGCGGTCGCCCACCTTAGGCAGACGGCAGGTCTTTTCCTGCACCAGACCGTTCACCGTGTTGGAGTCAATATCCTCGTCCTCCGGCAGACCCAGCCGCTCGTACAGGTCGTCCACACCGGCACTGCCCAGCACGATCCAACTGCCGTCCGACTGCTTGCGGAAGTCCTCGGTCACCTCGTCGTGCTCATCCCAGATCTCGCCTACCAGCTCCTCCAGAATGTCCTCCAGCGTGATGATGCCCTCGGTGCCGCCGTACTCGTCCACCACCACAGCCATGTGATGGTGCTGTTCGCGCAGGGTGCGCAGCAGCTGGGAGATCTGGGTGGAGCCGGTGGTGTAGAGGGTGGGCTTGACCAGATCCTCCAGCTTGGTCTCCTTTTTCAGGCGTGCCATGTAGAAGTCCTTTTCATGTACCACACCAATGATGTTATCAATGGTGTCGTGGTACACCGGCAGACGGGAGTAGCCGGATTCCGCAAAGGTCTGTGCCACCTCTTCCAGCGGCAGATCGTCCTCCACCGCGATCACATCCACGCGGGGGGTCAGGATCTCTTCCACCTCCACGTCATCAAACTCGATGGCGCTGCGGATCAGTTCGCTTTCCCGGTCGGTCAGTTCGCCGTCATTCTCGGCCTCGCTGACCATAGTCATCAGCTCACCCTCGGTGATGGTGTCCTCCTCGGTGCTGTGGACAAAGTGCCCCAGAAAACGCTTCCACTGGCTGAACAGCCATGTCAGCGGGGTAAATACCAGCATCAGCAGGCTGAGCGCCGGTGCAACCGCAGTGGCTACCGTTTCCGGCATCTCCTTGGCAAGGCTCTTGGGGGTCACCTCGCCAAAGATCAGCACCACCACGGTCAGCACCATAGTGGACACCGTAGCGCCCCGCTCTGCACCCAGCATCTTGGTGAAAATGATGGTGCCGATGGAAGCTGCTGCAATGTTCACGATATTGTTGCCAATAAGGATGGTGGAAAGCAGCTTATCGTATTTTTCAGCCATTGCCAGCACCCGGGCGGCAGAGGTGTCGCCGTCCTCGGCGCGGCTTTTCAGGCGGATCTGATTCAGGGAAGAAAATGCGGTCTCGGAGGCGGAGAAAAAGGCGGAGAATGCCACCAATACTACCAGCGCTACCCAGAGCGTCATACTACTGCCATCGTCCATAAAAAGGGAAATCACACTCAACTTTCTGTTTTTTAGATTTGGATGTCGCCCGGCTCTTGCCTCTCCCTTTGGGAGAGGTGGCATTGCGTCAGCAATGACGGAGAGGGCGAGCCAGTGTGCCTTGCTTTAACACCCTCGCCCTCTCAGCTTCGCTTCCGCTCAGCAGCTCCCCCAAAGGGGGAGCCAAGGCATCAACAACAGTGGGTCAAAATCCTACATACAAAAATGTGCTTTCCATCGTTGCCATTTTCACGATGAAAAGCACATCAATGTTACTTTTTATAATAGCATATTCTGCACATGGGTGCAAGCTTTTGGCCTGTTATCCGCGTACAAAAGCTGTAAAATTTAGCGTAAAACCAGTGCGCTGCCGTCATAATCCACCGTCAGGGTATCGCCCTCGGCATAATTGCCCTTGATGATGGCCTTGGCGATCAGGGTCTCCACGCGGCTCTGGATGAAGCGCTTGATGGGACGTGCACCATAAACACTGTCGTAGGCAGAATCAATGATGAAGTCCTTGGCGGCGGTGGTGACCTCCAGCTTGAGGTGCTTGCCCTCTTCCATGCGGTTGCGCAGATCCTGCAGCTGCAGATCCACGATCTTGCGCATCTCATCCTTGGTCAGGCTCTTGTAGTAGACGATCTCGTCCAGACGGTTCAAAAATTCAGGACGGAACTTGCTCTTGAGCAGCAGATCGATCTGATGCTTTGCGTCCTCGCTCAGCTCGTTGGAGCCCTGCGCACGGCGCTGCTCCAGATCGTTCAGGATGATATCGCTGCCAAGGTTGGAGGTCAGGATGATGACCGTGTTCTTGAAGTCCACGGTGCGGCCCTGACTATCGGTAATGCGGCCATCGTCCAGCACCTGCAGCAGGATGTTGAACACATCGGGGTGAGCTTTTTCCACCTCATCGAACAGCACCACGCTGTAAGGCTTGCGGCGCACAGCCTCGGTCAGCTGGCCGCCCTCTTCATAACCGACATATCCCGGAGGCGCGCCGATCAGACGGCTGACGCTGAACTTCTCCATATATTCGGTCATATCGATACGCACCATGTTGCGCTCGTCGTCAAACAAGGCCTGTGCCAGCGCCTTGGCAAGCTCGGTCTTGCCGACGCCGGTGGGGCCAAGGAACAGGAAGCTGCCGATGGGGCGGTTGGGGTTGGCGATACCGGCGCGGCTGCGCAGGATAGCCTCGCTCACCTTGGTCACGGCCTCGTCCTGACCGATGACCCGCTGATGCAGCACATCGTCCAGATGCAGCAGCTTCTCGCGCTCACCCTCCACCAGCTTTTCTACCGGGATGCCGGTCCAGCGTGCCACGATGCGGGCGATTTCCTCGTCGGTCACGCGGTCACGCAGCAGGCTGTCCTCCTTTTTGGCGGCAGCCACCTTTTCCTCTTCGGCCAGCTGCTTTTGCAGCTGGGGCAGCTTGCCGTACTTCAGCTCGGCGGCCTTGTTCAGGTCGTACTCGCGCTGGGCTTTCTCGATGGCGGCATTGGTCTGCTCGATCTGCTCGCGCAGGGTCTGCACCTTGCTGATGGCGTTCTTCTCGTTCTCCCACTTTGCCTTCATGCTGCGGAACTTATCCTGCAGCTCGGCAAGCTCCTTTTCCAGATCCTTCAAACGGCTCTGGCTCAGGGCATCGGTCTCTTTTTTCAGGCTCACCTGCTCGATCTGCAGCTGGGTGATGCGGTGTGCCAGATCGTCCATCTCGCTGGGCATACTGTCCATCTCGGTCTTGATCATGGCGCAGGCCTCATCCACAAGGTCGATGGCCTTATCCGGCAGGAAGCGGTCGGTGATATAGCGGTCGGAAAGGGTAGCAGCGGCGATCAGGGCGTTGTCGTTGATCTTTACGCCGTGGAACACCTCATATCGCTCCTTCAAGCCGCGCAGAATGGAGATGGTATCCTCCACGGTAGGCTCATCCACCTGCACCGGCTGGAACCGGCGCTCCAGTGCGGGGTCTTTTTCGATATACTGGCGGTACTCGTCCAACGTGGTCGCGCCGATGCAGTGCAGCTCGCCCCGCGCCAGCATGGGCTTGAGCAGGTTGCCTGCGTCCATAGCGCCGTCGGTCTTACCGGCACCCACGATGGTGTGCAGCTCATCGATGAAGAGGATGATCTTGCCCTCGCTCTTCTTCACCTCGTTCAGTACGCTCTTCAAGCGCTCCTCAAACTCGCCGCGGTACTTTGCACCTGCCACCAGAGCGCCCATGTCCAAGCTGAACACGGTGCGGTCTTTCAGGTTTTCGGGCACATCGCCGCGCACGATCCGCTGCGCCAGACCCTCGGCGATGGCGGTTTTACCAACGCCGGGCTCGCCGATGAGGCAGGGGTTGTTTTTGGTCTTACGGGACAGGATTCGGATCACATTGCGGATCTCCTGATCACGGCCAATGACGGGATCCAGCTTCTGCTTGCGGGCAAGCTCCACCAGATCCTGACCGTACTTCTGCAATGCGTTGTAGGTGTCCTCCGGGTTATCGGTGGTCACCCGCTGGTTGCCGCGCACGGCGGTAAGCTGCTGCAAAAAGGCGTCTTTTTTCAGGTTGAAGGCGCGGAACAGCTCGCTGGTGGTCTGATCCTGCTCGTCCAGCAGGCCAAGGAACAGGTGCTCCACGCTGATGAAGTCATCCTTCATAGCCTTGGCCTCGCGGGCGGCGGCGCTGAGCACCTTATCGGTGGCCTGCGAGATATAGACCTTATCGGGGTCACGGCCGGAGCCGGACACCCGGGGCAGTGCGGAAAGCTTTTCCGCCACGGCGGCGGCAAAGCTGCCGGGGTCAACGTTCAGCTTTTGCAGCAGCTGGGGGATCAGGCCGTTTTCCTGCGCAGCCAGTGCGTGCAGCAGGTGGGCGGGTTCCAGTGCGTTGTGCTGGTACTCCACAGCCAGCTGCTGGGCTGCCTGTAAAGCCTCAAGGGTCTTTTGGGTATATTGATTGGTATTCATAAAGTCAAGCCTCCATTCATACCGGAAGGTTCATTTTAGCGGACGGACAAGTTCTGTGCTAACAGCTCCGCGCCCGGCGGCGGCAGAGCCGTGATTGAAATGTATAGATGTTCTTCTTCATGGTCTTGCGCACCTCCTGCGGGGCGATTTGTTTTGTTTTTAGCACTCTATCTGCTCGACTGCTAAAAATATACTCCTATCCACCTACTTTGTCAATAGGGTTCACAAAAAGTTTGCAGAATAGACGCAAAACCATGCTTTTTATTTTAGGGTGTATCTGAACCACCCATGAAAACAAAATACAGCCAAGCCCGCAGGCTTGGCTGTATTTCAAATCAAACATATTTTCCGCCGAAGAAACGTTCCGCTTACAGCAGCGGGATACCGGCCTTGGCGCAGGCCTCGCGGGTGGCCTTGTCCCAGACGCTGGCCTGCACCTCACCAATGTGGACACTGCCCAGCAGCAGCATGCACAGGCGGCTCTGGCCGATGCCGCCGCCGATGGTGTAGGGCAGCTCGCCAGCCAGCACTGCCTTGTGGAAAGGCAGGGTGCGGCGGTCGTCGCAGCCCGCCATGGTCAGCTGCCTGTCCATGCTTTCCGGGCTGACGCGGATGCCCATGCTGCTCAGCTCGTAGCTGCACTGCAGCGGGTCGTTCCAGAACAGCAAATCGCCGTTCAGATCCCAGTCGTCATAGTCCGGGGCGCGGCCGTCGTGGGGCTTGCCACTGCGCAGGGGTGCACCGATCTTCATCAGGAAGGTGGTGCCGTTCTCCTTGACAAAGGCGTTCTCCCGCTCCTTCGGGGTCAGATCGGGGTACTTGTCCTCCAGCTCCTGTGTGGTGACAAAGGTCACGTTGGGGGTGTGCAGGGGCAGTTCCTGCAGCTGGGGGAACATGGCGTGCAGGTTCATCTCGGTGGCGCACACCGCAGACACGATGCAGCGCACCACGTTTTTCAGGTAGGTCTCGTTGCGGTCCTCCACCGTGATGATCTTTTCCCAGTCCCACTGATCCACATAGACCGAGTGGAGGTTGTCCAGCTCCTCGTCCCGGCGGATGGCGTTCATGTCGCAGTACAGGCCCTTGCCCACGCGGAAATCGTAGTCCTTCAGCGCCTGCCGCTTCCACTTTGCCAACGACTGCACTACCTGTGCCTCGGTGCCGCTGTCCTTGATGTCAAAGGTCACCTTGCGCTCCACGCCGTTCAGGTCGTCATTCAGGCCGGTGGAAGCCTCCAGAAACAGCGGTGCGGACACGCGGTACAGGTTGAGCGTGGCGCACAGGGTATCGGCGAACAGCCGCTTCACCGTGCCGATAGCGCGCTGGGTGTCGTACAGGTTCAGCGCGGGTGTGTAGTTTGCCGGGATGATGATCTTGCTCATAACGTTTACCCCTCATTCTGTGTGGTTTGCGCCCCGCTTTCCCGAGCCGGGGCGTGGCTTTTGCAAAGCCGGAATACTGCACCCATTATGGCACAATTTTTTACGAAAGTAAAGCGATAGCAGGAAAAAGCAGTTCCGAAACGCCCATGGGCGTTTCGGAACTGCAAATCAAACTATTTTTCCGTTTACCCGCCCAGATAGGCGCTGCGGACGCGCTCGTTGGTCAGCAGCTCGGCACCGGTGCCGTCCATGACCACGCGGCCGGTCTCCAGCACATAGGCGCGGTCGGCCACCGAAAGCGCCATCTGCGCGTTCTGCTCCACCAGCAGGATGGTCATACCCTCCTTGTGGATGTCGCGGATGATGTCAAAGATCTCCTGCACCAGCAGCGGCGAAAGACCCATGGAGGGCTCGTCCAGCATCAGCATGGAAGCGTTGCTCATGAGCGCACGCCCCATGGCCAGCATCTGCTGCTCGCCGCCGGACATGGTGCCCGCCAGCTGCTTGCGGCGCTCCTTCAGGCGGGGGAACAGGGTGAACACCTTTTCCTTGTTGGCGGCGATGGTGGAAGCGGGCTGGGTGTAAGCGCCCATATCAAGGTTCTCGTCCACCGTCATGTGCAAAAACACATGGCGTCCCTCCGGCACCTGTGCAAGGCCGCTTTCCACGATCTTGTGGGCGCGCACGCCCTTGATGCTTTTGCCCTTGTACAGCACATCGCCGGTGCGGGGCTTCAAAAGGCCGGAAATGGTTTTCAGGGTGGTGGATTTGCCCGCGCCGTTGGCGCCGATCAGGGTGACGATCTCGCCCGCGTTGACGGTGAAGGAGATATCCTTTACGGCGTGGATGTTGCCGTAGTAGACGTTGATGCCGTCCACCTTCAGTAATGTATCAGCCATGGCTCAGCCCTCCTTTTTGCCCAGATAGGCCTCGATGACCTGCGGGTTATTGCGGATCTCGTCCGGGGTGCCCTTGGCGATGATGCGGCCGAAGTTCAGCACCGCAATGCCCTCGCAGATGCCCATGACAAGGCTCATGTCGTGCTCGATGAGCAGCACGGCAATGTTGAACTCGTCGCGGATGCGGCGGATGGTCTCGGTCAGCTCCGCCGTCTCGGAGGGGTTCATACCGGCGGCAGGCTCGTCCAGCAGCAGAAGCTTCTGGCCGGTGGCCAGTGCGCGCATGATCTCCAAGCGGCGCTGTGCGCCGTAGGGCAGGCTGCCGGCCTGTGCGTTGGCAAGGTCTGCCATGTGGAAGATATCCAGCAGCTCCAGCGCACGCTCGGTGCACTGCTTTTCCTCTTTCCAGTAGTTCGGCATCCGCAGCAGAGAGGACGCCAGATTATACTTCATGGACTCGTGCAGACCCACCTTGATGTTGTCAATGACGCTCAGCTCCTTGAACAGGCGGATGTTCTGGAAGGTACGCGCCACGCCCATGCGGTTGACCTGATAGGTCTTTTTCCCGGCGGTGGGCATGCCATCGATCAGGATGGAGCCGCGGGTGGGCTGGTAGACGTTGGTGAGCAGGTTGAACACGGTGGTCTTGCCTGCGCCGTTGGGGCCGATCAGACCGGCGATCTCGTTGCGGCCGATCATCAGGTTAAAGTTGTCCACGGCGGTCAGACCGCCGAAGTCGATGCCCAGCTCACGCACGTCCAGAATGGGCTTTTTGTCCTTGTCGCGGTCGGTCAGAAAACCGCCGGAGGGCACACTGTGCAGTCTGGTCTGGAACTCACTCATGGTCAGCGGCCTCCTTTTTGGTATGTTTGCGGAACAGTTCGCCATTCATGGCCTTTTCCACGATGCGGCTCAGGGAGAAATCGTAGCTGCCCAGCAGTCCGCCCGGGCGGAAAATCATCATCAGCACCAGCACCAGCGAGTAGACCACCATGCGGTAGCTGTCAAAGCTGCGGGTGGCCTCGGGCAGGATGGTCAGCACGGTAGCGGACAGGATGGAGCCCAGCATGGAGCCCATGCCGCCCAGCACCACCATGACCAGAATCTCAATGGACTTCATAAAGCCGAAGGTGGAGGGGTTCAGCACGCCGATGTAGCAGGCGTACAGGCCGCCCGCCAAGCCTGCAAAGGCAGCGGAGAAGGCAAAGGCCATCACCTTATAATAGGTGGTCTGGATGCCGCAGCTCTCGGCGGCGATCTCATTGTCGCGGATGGCCAGCACGGCACGGCCGTGGCGGCTCTTCATCATGGCGTGGATGAGGAAGCAGGTGATGACCACGCACAGGAACACATTGATAAAGTTGGAATACTTGGGGATGTTCTTCAGGCCCTTGGAGCCATAGAACAACTTGAAGCCCAGCACATCATCAATGTTGTTCAAGGTGATGCGGATGATCTCGCCAAAGCCCAGCGTCAGGATGGCCAGATAGTCGCCGGTCAGGCGCAGGGCAGGGATGCCGATGAGCACCCCGAACAGCCCGGCGATCACCCATGCAAGCACCAGACCGATGGCAAAAGCCACGCCCTTGGGCAGGCCCGAGGATTTGGTGAACAGGGCGCAGGCGTAGGCGCCTACCGCCATAAAACCGGCGTGACCCAGCGGCAGCTGCCCCAGATAACCGGTGGCAACGTTCAGCGAGACAGCCAAAATGATGTTGATGCCCACGGTCAGCAGCACCTTATTCTGGTAGGTGGACAGCATATTGCCGGTCACATAGGAAAGTCCCACGAACAGCAGCCCCACCAGCACCAGATTCATCAGGTAGCGCACGGGCATTTTGAGGGTCTTGCGTTTGGTATTCATCGTTATGCCCCCTTACACCTTTTCCTGCACCTTGCGGCCAAGGAAGCCCGTGGGCTTGACCAGCAGCACGATGATCAGAATTGCAAACGTAACAGCGTCCTTCCATGCGGAAAGGCCGATGGCAGAAACAAAGCACTCGCACAGGCCGATGGCAATGCCGCCGACCATAGCGCCCGGAATGGAGCCGATGCCGCCCAGCACGGCGGCAACAAAGGCCTTCAGACCCAGCATAGAGCCCATGGTGGGGGTAGCCTGCGGGTAGGAGCAGCAGTACAGCACGCTGCCGATGCCTGCCAGCGCCGAGCCCACGGCAAAGGTGAAGGAGATCGTGCTGTTGACATTGATGCCCATCAGGCGGGCAGCGTCCATATCCTCCGAGACGGCGCGCATAGCCTTGCCAAGCTTGGTCTTTTGCACCAGAAAGGTGAGCACCAGCATGGACAGCACGGTGACCACCAGCGTGATGATGGAGGTAAGACCCAGCGGCACCTTGCCCAGACGGAAGGTCTGGTTGGTATAGTAGGCGGGGATCACCTTTGCACCCGAGCCGAGGATCAGCTCTGCCGTGTACTCCAGAAAGAAGGAGACACCAATGGCGGTGATCAGCAGCGAGATGCGGGGTGCGCTGCGCAGGGGGGTGTAGGCGATCTTTTCGATCACCACACCCAGCAGCGTACAGGTGATGATGGTGGCGCACACGGCGGTGACCGGGCCGAGACCCAGCTGGTTCATGACGAACCACGACATGTATGCGCCCACCATGATGACATCGCCGTGGGCAAAGTTCAGCAGCAGGATAATGCCGTACACCATGCTGTAGCCCAGTGCGATCAGTGCATAGATGCTGCCAAGGGACAAGCCGTTGATCAGCTGGCTAAAGAACACTGTCATGGTTGGATACTTCCTTTCTTTGCGGCGTTTACACTTTTTGATATAAAAAACGGAGAACGCCTGACCAGAAAAAAGCTGTTCCGGCGTTCTCCAAAAAAGTCATGGGGTTTGCTCTGTGCGGGCGGCTCCATCACCGGTGGATGGAGCTGCGCGGATCAGAACATTTCCTTCAGCTCGGGCTTGCCGTCCACGTAGGTCAGGATGGCAGTGCTCTTGATGGGGTTGTGGTGCTCGTCGAAGGTAAAGGTGCCGGTGATGCCCTCGATGGTGCCGCCGGCAATGGCGTCGATGACAGCCTGCTTGTACTCGTCAGAGCCAGCCTCGAGACCCTGCTCCTCAGCTGCCTTGATGCCGTACACAACGGTCATAGCGGCATCGTAGCCCAGAGGTGCAAAGCCGTTGGGGTACTCCTCGCCGTACTCAGCCTTGTAAGCGGCCTCAAAATCGGCGCTGGAGCCCTTGGCGTAGCCGGCGCAGAAGTAGGAGTCCTTCAGCTGGTCTGCGGTGGCATAGCCCTCCAGACCATCCCAGCCGTCGCCGCCCAGGAACGGAACGGTCAGGCCAACGCTCTCGGCCTGAGCCAAAATCTGACCCACATCCTGATAGTAGTTGGGGCAGAACACCATCTCAGGGTTCTTGCCCAGAATGCTGGTCAGCTGGGTCTTGAAGTCCACATCGCCCTCGGAGTAGCTCTCCTGATCGACGACGGTGCCGCCCAGTCTCTCAAACTCGGTCACGAAGTTCTCGGCCAGACCCTCGTTGTAGTCCTTGCCCTTCAGGAAGATGACGGCTGCCTTGGTGTAGCCCAGCTTCTGGTAAGCGTAATCTGCCATCTTCACGCCCTGGAACGGGTCGGTGAAGCAGGCGCGGAACACATTCCCGTTCACGGTGTCGGTCTCGGCATCGTAGGTAACAGCCTCGGCGGTAGCAGAAGCGGTGACCATAGGCATATTGTACTCGGCGCTCTCGGCGGCAACAGCCAGCGTGGGAGCGGTGGTTACATCGCCCACCAGAGCGGTGATGCCCTGATCCGCCATCTTGGTAAAGCAGGTCACAGCCTGCGTTTCATCGCCCTGCTCGTCCATGGTGATGATCTCCAGCTGCTTGCCGTTGACACCGCCGTCGGCATTGACCTGCTTCAGGTACAGGGTAGCGCCGTTGATAACAGCCAGACCGTAAACGGAAACATCGCCAGTCATGGGGCCCAGAACGCCCACCTTGATGGTGCTGCCGGAAGCAGCAGCGGAACCGGCGGTAGAACCGGCAGCAGAAGAAGCGGCCGTGCTTGCGGAAGAACCGCCGCAGGCAGTCAGAGCACTTGCTGCGGCAACAACACCGGCAGCGGCCATGAACTGACGACGAGTGATCATCTTTTTCATAAAAATCTCCTCCTTCGGAGTGTTTTATAAGATAAATTGATAAAAACGGAAGCAAGGCCCTTCCCCTCTAAAGCGGCCTTGCTCCTGTTCTTGTCTGTTATTATAGCTATCTGGGTTCAAATCCGCAATTCACAAACCGTCCATACTTTTGGGCGCATTTTCTCGGCTTTGTTGATACTTTATACAAAAATTAAAGCGTGATTTTGTGCACTATTTCAAATTGTTCATTTTGTATATTTGTGACATGAAACAGATTCACAAGTTGCAAAAAGGTTACAGGGTCTCCATCTCGGCGTCGGCGCGGACTTCGGCAGCCTGTCCTTCGGCTTCAGCAGCAGCCACAGGCTGTGTCAGTGCCTTGCGGATGGCGGTGGCGTAGAACACCATGGAAAGTGCCGTGCCGATGCACCAGCCCACAGGCCATGCCATCCAGATACCGGTGGAGCCCAGTGCGGTGGCGCTGAGCACGGCGGCAATGCCCACGCGCAAAATCAGGTCGGTGAAGGTAGCGATCATGAACCGCACCATCAGGCCGCAGCCGCGCAGGATGCCGTCTGCTACCAGCTTGACCGACACCACAAAGTAGAAGGGGGAGAGGATGCGCAAAAACAGCATACCGGTGTCAATGGCGGGGCCCTGCGGGTCGTTCATGAACAGCAGCAGCAGGAAGCGTCCGAAGAAGAAGTACAGCACCACCAGCGGCACGCACAGCAGCCACACCAGATTGCGGCCTGCGCCAAAGCCTTCCTTGACGCGGTTCATCTTACCGGCACCCATGTTCTGGGAGGTGTAGTTGGAGATGCCGTTGCCCAAAGTGGTAAAGGAGGTAATGACCATGTTGTTCAGCTTGACGGCGGCAGAATAGCCTGCAATGACGCTGGCGCCAAAGGTGTTGATGATGCTCTGCAGGATGATGTTGCCCACCGAGACAAAGCTCTGCTGCAGGATGCTGGGCACAGCCACCACGGCCACCTTGCCCAGCATGACCCAAGAGAACAGCTGCACATGACCCTCGGTGCGGAAAGCGCGGATGCGGCGGAACACCACCACCATGGCCAGCACGCAGCTGACACCCTGACACAGGAAGGTAGCCCATGCCACACCGGCAATGCCCATCTTAAAACCGGCCACGAACAGGATATCCACGCCGATGTTGGACAAAGACGAGACCGCAAGGAAGTAGAAGGGGGTCTTGCTATCGCCAAGGGCAGAGAAAATGCCGGTGGCAATGTTGTAGAAGAACATGAAGGGCAGACCCAGAACGTAGATGTCCAGATACAGCGCAGAGTCCGCAAGGATCTCCTCCGGGGTATTGATGAGCTCCAGCAGGGCATCGCAGCCCAGCAGACCAATGCCCATCAGCACGGCGCACAGCACCGCAGAGCCGATGAGGGAGGTGTAGACCGAGGTCTTCATCTCGCCGTATTCCTTTGCGCCGAAGCAGCGGGACACGATGACCGAGCAGCCGATGTTGCAGCCAAAGGCAAAGGCGATGAAGATCAGGGTGATCTCGTAGCTGTTGCCCACCGCAGCCAGCGCGTTCTCACCGATGAACTTGCCCGCCACCAGACTGTCGGCGATGTTGTACAGCTGCTGGAAAATGATGCTGCCGAACATGGGCAGACAGAATTGCCACAATACCTGTGACGGCTTGCCCACCGTCAGATCTTTATTCATTGCAAAAATCCTCCTCTATAACGACTATAAATGGGAAAACAGCGTAAATGCCGCAATCAGTATAGAACCGAACCGCCAAAAAGTAAAGAGAATTTTTGGTATATCTGCCATACAAAATTTACATGGCGGGTACAATGTGCCCTGCAGAAATCAACTTTTGAAGGTTGACCCAGAGCAAAGGCCTTCACCCCTTGGGGACAGATTTCCCCCGGCCGGGGGAAGCCTTTAGAGGAAAATTGATTTCTGCGAACGTATCCCCGCTGCCGCAAAGGGGCAGACTGTAAACAGGTTTTCCACGGCGGTTTGCGCTCCTGTTAAAAATTTAGGGCTGCAAACATCCGCCCCGGCTCTTGCGCCGGGGCGCAAAGCGTGGTAGGATATTGATGGTTAGTTAGACAAATCTATCCAAAATAGAGCAGTTCCCCGTCTGCCCGTCCGGGCGGTATGGAAGGGAAAATGATATTCAGGAGGGTTTCAAGATGAATTATCTGGAAATTGAATCTGTTGTTGGCCGCGAGATTCTGGACTCCCGCGGCAACCCCACCGTGGAAGCCGAGATCACACTGGCAGACGGCACCGTGGCGCGCGGCTGCGCCCCTTCCGGTGCATCCACCGGCGAGTTTGAGGCGCTGGAGCTGCGGGACGGCGACAAGAGCCGCTATCTGGGCAAGGGTGTGACCAAGGCAGTGGAAAACATCAACACGGTCATTGCGGACGCCGTTGTGGGCATGGATGCCTCCGACATCTACGCCATCGACGCCGCCATGATCAAGGCAGACGGCACCAAGGATAAGTCCAATCTGGGCGCAAACGCCATTCTGGCGGTGTCCATTGCAGCCTGCCGCGCAGCCGCCGCTTCGCTGGAAATGCCGCTGTACCGTTTTCTGGGCGGCGTAAACAGCAACCGACTGCCCGTGCCCATGATGAACATCCTGAACGGCGGCGCACACGCCGCCAACACCGTGGACACGCAGGAGTTCATGATCATGCCGGTGGGTGCACCCTCCTTTAAAGAAGCGCTGCGCTGGTGCGCCGAGGTGTTCCATGCACTGGCTGCTATCCTGAAGTCCAAGGGGCTGGCGACCTCTGTGGGCGATGAGGGCGGCTTTGCGCCCAACCTTTCCAGCGACGAGGAGACCATCGAGACCATTCTGGCTGCCATCGAAAAGGCGGGCTATGTTCCGGGCAAGGACTTTATGCTGGCAATGGACGCCGCCGCCTCCGAGTGGAAGAGCCCCAAGGGCAAGGGCTTCTACAAGCTGCCCAAGGCGGGCACCGAGTTCACCTCTGCCGAGCTGATCGCACACTGGAAGAGCCTTGTGGAGAAGTACCCCATTATCTCCATCGAGGACGGTCTGGACGAAGAGGACTGGGAAGGCTGGCAGCAGATGACCCGCGAACTGGGCGGCAAGGTGCAGCTGGTGGGCGACGACCTGTTCGTAACCAACACCGAGCGTCTGGCAAAGGGCATCCAACTGGGTGCGGGCAACGCCATCCTGATCAAGCTGAACCAGATCGGCTCTGTCTCCGAGACGCTGGAGGCCATCAAGATGGCACACAAGGCCGGTTACAACGCCATCAGCTCCCACCGCTCCGGCGAGACCGAGGACACCACCATTGCAGACTTGGCTGTGGCGCTGAACACCTGCCAGATCAAGACCGGTGCACCCAGCCGCACCGAGCGTGTGGCAAAGTACAACCAGCTGCTGCGCATTGAGGAGCAGCTGGGCGAAAGCGCCGTCTACCCCGGCATGGAAGCGTTTTAAGTATGACGATTTGGAATGCCCTCCGCGCTTTCCGGGTTGCGGCACCCAGCATCCGCATCGTGCCTTGGGCGGCACTCGCGTCTTGCTGGCCGCTGCCCCAACAGCTCCTCCCTGTTTCCGCCACTGGCGGCGGTCGTCGTCGTTGCTGGGCATTTTCAGCGGAAATAGTATTTTTGATTTGTTGCTCAGAAACGCCTGCGGGCGTTTCTGAGCAACTTTTTTCATGGGAAGGGGTCGTAACGGCAGACGGCAGCTGCGACACTCCCAATATTTACCACCACAGCATTTGCAATCCTGCGGCGGGCTGGTTCGTATACAAGGCAGACCGGCACCCGGCAACAGCCGGGACGGAATGAAACGAAAGGAGCAAACCTTCCATGTTTCAAGGCCTTGGACCGCTGCTCAGCCTTTTGGGCGGCGGCAGCTTGACTAAGCTGCTTCTGTTTTTGCTGAAGGGTCTGTTCGGCTGAACCGGACGGTCTGAAAGGAGAATACCATGCTGATCGTATTGGAGCATCTGCTGGGTCGGATCAACCTGCCCGGTATCTGGTGGATCATTTCTGAGCGCTGGCTGTGATGTGACACCCCGCAAAGCCGCTGCACTTTTTGTGCGGCGGCTTTTTTGCTGCGCGGGACAGCTTGGAATGCCTCGCCGGGCTGATCACTCTCAGGCGCTGACCGGCAGAAGCAAAAAAGCTCCCCCTTTCGGGGGAGCTGGCATTGCGGAACACCGATTTTTCGTTGATGCTGTTCCAGCTTTTCCCGCAGATCCACATAGGGGGTGATATCCGTGATAGTGCCCACGATATGGCCGCTGCCGTGCCATTCCACCCGGTTGGCAGCGTTGGTGACCCAGCGGTAGCCGTTTTTGCCCAGAAGCCGGAAGATGCTGTCACCATTCTTGGCGTAAGTTGCGCTGTTTTCCGCATTCCGGTAGCGCAGCCCGGCCGCCAGATCATCCGGGTGTATCAGTGCTATATAGCGGTTATCGAACCTTGCCGCAAATTCTTCCCGCTCCCAGCCCAGTATCTCCAGAAAGCGGTCACTGACATAAGCAAACGGATAGCCGTTTTCAGGGTCCTCTGCGCAGCAGTGAAAGCCGCCCGGTATATTCTGTGCATCGCGTTCCAGCCGCAGAAATCCTTTTTTTATTGTCTCGCCTGTTTCCATTTTACCTTTCCTGCCTTTTTCTCCGCGCACCGCAGCACGCAGTACCCCCTGTTACCGCAATTTCAAACTTCACCTTCCTGTACACCCCGCTTTTGGGCGTACTGTAACATTTTGATCCTATCATCAAAACTGCCTAGATGCAAGCATTTTTTACCAATTTTGCCAACAGAACGGCAAGTAAGGCGCATTAAAAAAAGTTATAAGGGCAGCGGGCTCCCCCCTGCCTGAAAAAGCAGTTCTTACTGTATCCGATTCGTTACAGTTTCTGCCTGTAACAAAAAAAGAGATAGACCTCCCCTTCCGGGAAAGTCTATCTCTTTTTTATCCAGTTTCTTCTGTTTTCTATCAGCCCTGCTTTTTCCAGCGGCGCATGACGCCCATGCCCAGTGCATAGGGGCCGGTGTGCACCGCAATGGTGCAGCCGATCTGCAACAGCCCTACCTCACACTGTGCGCCGGGGTACTTGGCGCGCAGGGCGGCGCGGGTCTGCATCCACAAACGCTTGCCCTCGTCTGCATCGTAGCCGTAGCCCACCGTGATGCGGTAGTCGTCCGGGGTGCCGCCGTGGGCATCCAGATAGTTCATCAGCTGTTCCAGCGCCTTTTCAAAGCTCTTCTGTCGGCCGCGGGCTACGCCGCCGGAGAAGATCTCGCCCTCCTTGAACAGGATCATGGGCTTGAGTCCCAGCATATTGGCGGCGCGGCCGGTCACCTTGCCGATGCGCCCGCCCTTGATCAGGTAATCCAGATCACCCACGGTGAAGAAGATCTGGTTGGTGGCCTTTTCGGCCTCCAGCCAAGTCACGGTTTCATCCAAGGTGCAGCCTGCGTCCCGCATGGCCACGGCGTTTTCCACCATGGTGGACTCCGTCACCGTAGCAGCGGCAGAGTCGATGACCTCGATGCGGGCATTGGGGTAGTCCTCCAGCACCAGGTCCCGGGCGTTGCGGGCGCTGCCCACGCAGCCGCTCATCTTGCCGGTGAACACCAGACACAGCACATCCCGACCCGCCTCGGCGTGTGCGCGGAAAGCCTTTTCGAAGTCCTCAATGGAGGCCAGACTGGTCTTGGGATAGGCCGCCGGGTTATCCACCATGAACTGATAGAAGTCCCGCACAGGGATCTCCAGCCCTTCCTTGCGGTAATGCTCGCCGTCCAGCGATACATAAAAGGGCACGACCTCGATGCCAAGCTGCTTGGCGGTGTCCAGCGTCAGGTCGCAGGCGCTGTCGGTAATGATATCAAACATCTGTGACGCTTCCTTTTCTGAAACTCGGGGGCTGCTTTTGGCGGCAGCTCAGCCGCGGTGGATGTAGGCCTCGCGCTCTGCGCCCACCGAGATATAGGTGATCTTGCAGCCCACAGCCTTTTCCAGATACTCCACATAATCGCGGGTCTGCTGGGGCAGATCCTCCCACTTGCGGGCTGCGGTGATATCGCAGTGCCAGCCGGGCAGATACTCCACCACGGGCTGTGCGGTATCCAGTGCCTCACCCATGGGGAAGCGGGTGGTGGTGGTGCCATCGGTCAGCTTGTAGGCGGTGACCATGGGGATCTTTTCCATGTAGTCCAGCACGTCCAGCAGGGTCAGGGCGACCTCGTCGCAGCCCTGGCAGAACACGCCGTAGCGGCTTGCCACCAAGTCGATGGGGCCCACGCGGCGGGGACGGCCGGTGGCTGCGCCATACTCGTGGCCAGCCTCACGCAGGGCGTGCTTCTCTTCCTCGTTCATGGCCAGCTCGGCGGTGAAGGGGCCGTCACCCACGCAGGAGGAGTAAGCCTTCATGACGCCGATGGAGTTGTGCAGCTTGTGGCCGGGGATGCCGGCACCGATGGGCGCATAAGCACCGATAACGTTGGAGGAGGTGGTGTAGGGGTAGATGCCAAAGTCGATATCGCGCAGTGCGCCCAGCTGTGCCTCAAACAGCACCTTCTTGCCGGCGGCGTCGGCATCAGCCAGATACTGACCCACATCGCAGATGTAGTCCTTGAAGATGGCGGCATACTTTTCGAGCCAGTTCCACATCTCGTCCACGCTGATGGGTGCTGCGTTGTAGCTGCCCTCCATGACCAGATTCTTGGAATCCACCATGGTGACCAGACGCTTCTTCACGGCGTCGTCCAGATGCAGCAGGTCGCCCATGCGCAGGGTCTTCTTCATGTACTTGTCGCCGTATGCGTAAGCGATGCCGCGCTTGGTGGAGCCGAACTGTGCGCCGGTCTTGGACAGGCGTGCCTCCTCCAGACCATCCTGCTCCACATGGTAGGGCATGGTGATGGTTGCGCGGTCGGAGATCTTCAGGTTTTCCGGGGTGATCTCAATGCCCTGCTCGCGCAGCTTATTGATCTCGCCGTCCAGATGATGCGGGTCGATGACCATGCCGTTGCCCATAACGCACACGACGTTGGGGCGCAGGATGCCGGAGGGCAGCAGGTTCAGCACGAACTTGCCGCGCTCGTTTTTAACGGTATGGCCTGCGTTGTTGCCGCCCTGATATCGTGCAACGATGTCGTACTCCTGGCTGATCAGGTCGACCATGCGGCCCTTGCCCTCATCGCCCCAGTTGATACCCGTAATTGCAGTAAGCATAATAAATGACCTCTTTATCCTTTTTTCAAAAGACAGCCTTTTCCGTGCACCTTGCCCGGGATACGCTACCTTGGGTAAAACGCACCGGTTTGCTGCCCTTGCGGCACGCACCAATGCAATTATAGTATAGCACAGTCTGCCGCGCAAAAAAAGGGGGAACGCACCTTTTTACAGCGGATTCCCTCTTAAAACAAAAACGGCTCTGCCGAAGCAGAGCCGTAAAAGTGCATACTGAGATAAATCAGCGCTTGGAGAACTGGGGAGCATCGCTGGCAGGGCTGCGCCCTGCACGCGATGCTTGAGCAAGGATTTTGAGCGCCTCCGGCTCGCCCCTTGCGGGGCAACTGCCGGAGATGCGCAGTCGTGCTCCCCAGTTCTCTGGGAAAGGGGCAACAAAAAACGGCTCTGCCGAAGCAGAGCCGTAGAGATACATCTGAAATATAATCAGCGCTTGGAGAACTGGGGAGCACGACGTGCAGCCTTCAGACCGTACTTCTTACGCTCCTTCATACGAGGATCGCGGGTCAGGAAGCCAGCCTTCTTCAGCACAGGACGGTTCTCGTCGCTCTGCTGCAGCAGGGCGCGGCTCAGGCCGTGACGGATAGCGCCAGCCTGACCGGAAACACCGCCGCCGGAAACGCGGACGACGACGTCGTACTTGCCCTCCAGGCCCAGCAGGACCAGCGGAGAACGGACGATCAGCTTCAGGGTCTCCAGACCGAAGTAGTTGTCGATATCACGATCGTTGATGGTGATCTTACCGGTGCCGGTGTAAACGCGAACGCGGGCAACGGAATCCTTACGACGACCAGTGCCGTAGAAATAAGGTTTGGTTTCGTACATATTCGATTGCCTCCTTCTTAGAACTCGATCTTCTCGGGCTTCTGAGCAGCGTGAGCGTGCTCGGCACCCTGGTAGCAGTGCAGGCGGGTCAGAGCCTTAGCACCGATGGTGTTGGAAGGGATCATGCCCTTGACAGCGTAGGTCATAGCCAGATCGCTGTTCTCAGCCATCAGCTTGCTGTACTGGACTTTCTTCAGGCCGCCGATGTACTTGCTGTGGGTGATGTGGAACTTCTGCTCAGCCTTCTTGCCGGTCAGAACAGCCTGATCGCAGTTGATGACAACCACGAAATCGCCGCAGTCCACGTTGGGGGTGTAATCGACCTTCTGCTTGCCGCGCAGCAGAACAGCGGCCTCAGCAGCGACGTGGCCCAGGCTCTTGCCGGCAGCGTCGAGCAGGTACCACTTACGCTCGACTTCAGCGGGCTTTACGAGAGTAGTGCTCATATCTATTTCCTCCTGATAAGCTTTTTGTACGTTTCAGGCACCCTTTTGGGGCGCGAGTGTCAGTATACAACACAAAAACGCGCCTGTCAACATGATTTTTGGATTTTTTCAGTGGAAATTTTTGAAACTCTCAAAATCGCTTGATTTCTCATGAATCCTCTTGATTTCTGAATTTCGATTTTTGCAAAAGTTTTTTGCCCGCACCGGCATATTTTTGCCATTTGCCCGCTACAAATCCCGCTGCGGTTGTGGTATACTATAAAGGATATGGGCGGCGTACCGCTGCCTTGCCAACACAAGGAGAATACATCCATGCCAAATGAGATCGACCGCACTTCTTCGGCGCAGCGCCGCAGCTCCAAGCTGCTGACGGCGATGGCCATTTTCATCTGTCTGGGCATCGCAGCCTACATGGTGCTTACCCTGCTGGTGAACCGGCAGACCCCCGCGACGCCTGACACCCACTATACCGGCACGAACGGCATCTCTGTCTACTACGACAGCAGCGTGTGGAGCGTGTGCCGCATGACCGAGGACCCTACCCTCGGCACCGTGCTGGAGCTTGCCACCGCCGACACGGCAGACAGCGAGGACTATCAGGCTGTTTTGTTGCAGCGGGGCACCTCCGACAGCTACGACAACTTTATTGAGGATTCGGAAGCCGACCTCAAGCAGGCTTACGGCGTCATCAAGCCCCGCAAGGTCAACCTGACCGTGGAGGGCGCAGCGGTAGAGGCGGTGCGCTGCGATATCCGCACCTACTACGCCGTGCTGGCGACCATCACCTACGACAGCGGTGATGTAGTCTATGTATCGGCGCTGACAAAGCTTGCCTCCATCAGCGATGTGGTCAATCTGGTAGAAAGCGTGAGCCTGTCATGAGTGATCTTCGTGCAATGCAGCGGCTTTGCGGCCTGATGCGCAAGGCCGTACAGGACTATGAAATGATCGCTCCCGGCGACCGGGTGATGGTGGGTGTTTCCGGCGGCAAGGACAGCGTGGCGCTGATCATCGGCCTTTCCATGCTGCGCAAGTACATCGGCTTTGACTATGAGGTGGTGGCGGTCACGCTGGACCCGCAGTTCGACCATCAGCCCATGGACTACTCCGCACTGGCAGAGCTGTTCCGGCAGCACGGCATCCCCTACGAGGTGCGCCGCACCGAGATCGGCCCGGTGGTGTTCGAGTACCGCAAGGAGAAGAACCCCTGCGCCCTGTGCGCCAAGCTGCGGCGGGGTGCGCTGCACACCGCCGCGCAGGAGCTGGGCTGCAACAAGGTAGCGCTGGGGCATCATCTGGACGATGCTGTGGAAACCTTTTATATGAACCTCTGGCGGGAGGGACGCATCGGCTGCTTCTCGCCGGTGACCTACCTCTCCCAGCGGGACCTTACCCTCATCCGCCCCATGCTGCTGGCCACCGAGTACGAGGTGCAGTGCGCCGTGCGGGAGGCGGGTTTGCCCATCGTGAAGAGCCGCTGCCCCGCCGACGGCGTTACCGTGCGGGAACAGACCAAGGAATTTGTACAGGAGCGCTGCCGCACCGACCACGCCTTCCGGCAAAAGACCCTCCATGCCTTGCAGGAGAGTGGCATTGACGGCTGGCGTCCCGTCCACACGGGTCGGGGCAGCTTTATCGTACCAAAGAAGGAAACAGATCATGCAGACACAACCGTTTGAAAAACACGTCTGGGCCGAGATCGATCTCGAGGCCCTTCGGTATAATTTCCGGGCAGTCAAGGCCCGGGCAGGGGAACTGCCCCTGTGCGCAGTGGTCAAGGCGGACAGCTACGGCCACGGCGCGGTACAGTGCGCCCGGGTGTTCGCCGAGGAGGGCGCCGCATGGCTGGCGGTCAGCTGCCTGACCGAGGCCGTGCAGCTGCGCAAGGCGGGGCAGACTTTGCCCATCCTCATTCTGGGTCATGTGCAGCCCGCCTACGCCGCCGTCCTGATCCAGAACGACATCACCGTGGCCTGCTACTCCCTTGCGCAGGCACGCGCCCTGAGCGAAGCTGCCGTGGCGGCAGGCGGCAGGGTGCACATCCACCTCAAGGCCGACACCGGCATGGGGCGCATCGGCTTTGCCCTGCGCACCGATTTTGACGCCGCCATCCGGGAGATGCTGGAAGCCTGTGCGCTGCCCGGACTGGAAATGACCGGCCTGTTCCAGCATTTTTCCGTGGCCGACGACACCGCCCCGGAGAATGTGGCCTATACCGCCGAGCAGCACGCACTGTTCGTGAAGGCTTTCCACGCGCTGAAGGCTGCCGGGCGGGAGCCTGCCCTTGTGCACTGCGATAACTCTGCTGGGGTCATGCTGCACCCGGACTGGCCGGAGGGCTTGCCCCGGGAGCGCTGCATGGCGCGCCCCGGCATCATCCTGTACGGCTACGACCCCAGCGACGAGGTGCGCTTTGGCCGCTTCAAGCCGGTAATGACCCTTAAGACCGTGGTGAGCATGATCAAGGAGATGCAGCCCGGCCAGTGCGCCAGCTACGGCCGCCGCTTTACCGCCGAAAAGCCCACCAAGGTAGCCACCCTTTGCACCGGCTACGCCGACGGCTACCCCCGGCTTTTGAGCTGCGGCAAGGGCGTGGTGGAGATCCACGGCAAGGCCTGCCCGGTACTGGGGCGGGTTTGTATGGATCAGCTGATGGTGGACGTGACCGACGTGCCGGAGGTGCGCGAGGATGATGAAGCCATCCTGTGGGGCGGCACCGTGAGCGACACCGCAGAGACCATTGCCCGCAAGACCGATACCATCCCCTACGAAGTGCTGTGCGGCGTTTCCCGCCGCGTGCCCCGCGTCTACCGCGACCACGGACAGATCGTGGCCGTGGAGGACTGGATCTTAGAAGCATAAAGCTGCCCGGAGGAACTACATGGCAAGAGACAACATCCGCAACTTCTGCATCATTGCACATATCGACCACGGCAAGTCCACCCTGTCCGACCGCATTCTGGAGCTGACCAAGAGCGTGGACGAGCGCACCATGGAGGACCAGATCCTTGACAACATGGATATCGAGCGCGAGCGCGGCATCACCATCAAAGCGCGTGCCGTGACCATGAACTATACCGCAAAGGACGGCAAGACCTACGAGTTCAACCTGATCGACACCCCGGGTCATGTGGACTTCGCCTACGAGGTCAGCCGCAGTCTGGCCGCCTGCGAGGGTGCCATTCTGGTGGTGGACGCCACGCAGGGCGTGGAGGCGCAGACGCTGGCCAACACCTATATGGCACTGGAGCACGATCTGGAGCTGGTGCCCATCCTGAACAAGATCGACCTGCCCAGCGCCCACCCGGACGAGGTGGCGCAGGAGGTGGAGGACGTGATCGGCCTGCCCTGCATGGACGCGCCCCGCGTCTCGGCCAAGACCGGCCTGAACATTGATCAGGTGCTGGAGCGTGTGGTCAGCGATATCCCCGCCCCCACCGGCGACCCGGACGCTCCCCTCAAAGCGTTGATCTTCGACAGCATCTACGACAGCTACAAGGGCGTCATCGTCTACATCCGCGTGTTCGAGGGCACGGTGAAGCCCGGCGACACCATCCGCATGATGGCTACCGGCGCAGAGTTCACGCTGGTGGAGGTGGGTCACATGGGTGCCACCTCCCTGACCCCCTGCGCCCAGCTGCAGGCCGGCGAGGTAGGCTACCTGACCGCCAGCATCAAGACGGTGCAGGACACCCGCGTAGGCGATACCGTCACGCTGGCAGAGCGCCCCACCGCAGAGGCGCTGCCCGGCTACCGTCAGGTCAAGCCCATGGTGTTCTGCGGCATCTACCCCGCCGATGGTGCCAAGTACCCCGACCTGAAGGACGCACTGGAAAAGCTGCAGCTGAACGACGCCTCCCTGACCTTTGAACTGGAGACCAGTGCCGCGCTGGGCTTCGGCTTCCGCTGCGGTTTCCTGGGTCTGCTGCACATGGAGATCATCACCGAGCGTCTGGAGCGGGAGTTCGATCTGGACATCATCACCACCACCCCCAGCGTGCGCTACCGCCTGACTTTGACCGATGGCACGGTGGAGATGATCGATAACCCCTCCAGCTACCCGGACCCCAGCAATATCGTCAAGCAGGAAGAGCCCTTTGTGGACGTGCACCTGTACACTCCCAACGACTATGTAGGCGGCCTGATGGATCTGTGCCAGAGCAAGCGCGGCGTGCTGATCGATATGAAGTATCTGGACGATGTGCGGGTAGACCTGCACTACGCGCTGCCGCTGGGCGAGATCGTGTACGACTTCTTCGACGCCATCAAGAGCCGCAGCCGCGGCTACGCCAGCTACGACTACGAGTTCAAGGAGTACCGCGAGAGCGATCTGGTCAAGCTGGATTTCCTGCTCAACGGCGACCCCGTGGACGCCTTGTCCATGATCGTGTTCCGGGACAACGCCTACGCCAAGGGACGCCGCATCTGCGAAAAGCTGCGGGACAACATCCCGCGCAACCTGTTCGAGATCCCGGTGCAGGCAGCCATCGGCGGCAAGATCATTGCCCGCGAGACGGTCAAGGCTATGCGCAAGGACGTGCTGGCCAAGTGCTACGGCGGCGATATCTCCCGTAAAAAGAAGCTGCTGGAAAAGCAGAAGGAAGGCAAAAAGAAGATGCGTCAGCTGGGCAGCGTTTCCCTGCCCAGTGAGGCCTTTACCGCCGTGCTCAAGCTGGACAGCGACGACGATTGATCTGCAAATATACAAAAGGGATGCTGCGTGCGCGGCATCCCTTTTTTGATGGGAACTCCCAAATGTGAAATCCGCTCATGACAGAGATGCACTCTTTGCTTTTCACTTTATGTGGACAAAAAGACCGGCCTGCCCAACCGCGAAAAGCTCAATGTGTATATCACCGGCATGGCCGACCGCATCCTGCCGGAGGACTATACCTGCTTTGCCTTTCAGCTGGACAACCTGACCGAGATGAGCCGCCGCTTCGGCTACCATGTGGGCGACGGCATCCTGAAGGATTTTTCCGGTCTTTTGCAGCTGATGGGCGACACCGATGGCACGGTGGGCTACAACGGCGCGGGCAAGTTCCTCGCCTTCTTTGATGAGTGCAGCAGCCGGAAGGCAGAAGTCATGATCCGCATCCTGCAAAGTCAGGTGGATGAGTACAACAAGCTGAACCCGGAGTACCCCATCCTGTTCACCGCCGCATGGGCCACCTCCTCGGAGGATAACATCTACGATGTGCGGGAGCTGGTGCGCACGGCGCAGAAAAAGATGTCCCTGATCGCTGAAGAGAATATTCCCGTCTTTACACCTGCCGCTACTGAGAGAGGTGGAGCATGATCAGCAACCGACGCGCCTATCAATTGATCCACTGCCGCACCCGCAGCCGTCTGCTGGCAGGCGTTGCCGCCGTGTGCGGTGCACCGCTGCCGGACAGCACACAGTCCGACCGCGCCGCGCTGGCAGCGCTGTGCCCGAAGCCCGCAACGGAAAAGACCTGCCCGCCGCTGCCGCCGCAGGACCCGGCGGTGACCCTTTCGGTCATCGTGCCGGTATATAACGGCGAAGCCACCATAGGCCCTTGTCTGGACAGCATTTTGCAGCAGGACACCGGCTGCACCGTACAGCTGATCGTGGTGGACAGCGATTCCACCGACGGCACAGCCGCCGTGCTGGAACGCTACCGGACACAGCCCGGAGTGGTGCTGTGCAATTGCAGCGCACCCCGCAGCGCCGCTGCCGCCCGCAATGAAGGGCTGCGCCATGCCGTGGGGCGCTGGCTGATGTTCGTGGACAGCGATGATCTGTTATTGCCCGGTGCCATCCGCACCCTGCTGGAGGCCGCGCAGCGCCTTGACGCCGATGTGGTGCAGGGCGGCTGGCAGTACCTGTACACCGATGGCGGCTACGGCCCGGTGCAGCGCTACCCGGCGGCAGTCTATACCGGAGCCGCCGCACCGGAGCGGTTCGAGCTGCCCGGGATGCCATGGGGCAAGGTGTACCGGCGGGAGCTGTTTGCACAGATACGCTTTCCGGCCTACTATACCTGCTTTGAGGATGCCATCATCCATTTTCTGGTGTTCCGGCAGGCAAAAAGCGTGGCCTCTGTGCCCGAGGTGGTCTATCTGTGGCGCAAAAACCCCAAGGGGCTTACCGCGAACAGTCAGCACCGCCCTGCCGCCGTGCAAAGCTATTGGATCATAGAGCAGCTGCTGGCACAGGATGCTGCGCTGGGTCTGCCCCACGATGCACTGTACCGTTGCAGCCTGACGCTGCAGCTTTCGGCTTTCTGCTATGTTACCGTATCCGGTCTGCCGCCGGAAACGCAGCAGGCGGTTTTCCGACTGTGCTGCGCTTTGTACGCTAAGGCGCTGCCGCAGGAGGGCGCACTGCCCTGCCGTGCCCGCTGGGGTGCCCGCGCCCTGCGGCAGCAGGACTTTGGGCTGTGGTGCCGCTACGGCAGAAGCTTTCAGTTGTTATAAGGTAAGGAGTACCCCATGATACGAGTGCTGCATTCGGTCAGCAATATGGACCGCGGCGGGATCGAGACCATGCTGATGAACTACTACCGGCATATCGACCGCGAAAAGGTCCAGTTTGATTTTATCGTCAACAAGAAAAAGCCCGGCGACTACGACGACGAGATCCGCCGTCTGGGCGGGCATATCTACCAGAGCCCGGGGCTTGACCCGCTGCATTACCCGGCGTATCTGCGCTTTGTGCGGCAAACCGTAGCCGCAGACCCCCGCATCCGCATCCTGCACGCCCACAACGAGGCCATGGGGCTGTACGCCCTGAAGGGCGCGGAAAAGGCGGGGCTGCCCGTGCGCATTGCCCACGCCCATAATATCTGGATCGTCCGGGACTACAAGTGGCCGCTGAAGATGCTCTGCAAGCGGCTGCTGCCCGGCGCAGCCACCCACCTGTGGGCCTGCGGGCGGGACGCGGGCATCTACTACTTTGGCAAAGCAGACTGGGAGCGTTGGGGACAGATCATCCCCAACGCCATCGAGCCGGAGGCCTTCCGCTTCTCCCCCGCCGTCCGTGCCGAAATGCGGGCGCGCTACGGGCTGGAGGACCGGGTGGTGCTGGGTCATGTGGGGCGCTTTGATATCCGCAAGAACCACGAGCGTCTGTTGGAGATCTTTGCCGCCTTTTTGCAGCTGGAGCCCCGGGCGATGCTGGTGCTCATCGGCACCGGCAGGCTGGAACCGGCTGTCCGCGCACAGGCGCAGGAACTGGGCATCGCAGACCATATCCTGTTTGCCGGGCTGCAAAGCAATGTGGCAGACTGGTACCAGCTGATGGATCTCTTTGTCATGCCCTCCCGCTTTGAGGGTCTGCCGGTGGTTGGCATCGAGGCGCAGGCCTCCGGGCTGGGGTGCGTATTTTCGGACGCAGTGCCGGAGGAGGTGCTGCTTTCGCCCCATGCCATCCAGATCCCGCTTTCTGCCAGCAATGCGGACTGGGCGGCAGGCTTGCAGCGGATGCTCCAACAGCCCTGTGACCGCTCTGCCGGTGCAGAGCTGATCCGGCAGGCAGGCTACGATATCAACATCGCCGCCGCCCGCTTGCAGCAGCAGTACTTGCAGCTGGGCGGGGAGGCGTAAGTCACCTGCGGGAACACCCGCTACAAAAGGAGAGCCCTTTTTCATGCGCACACTGGATCAGATCCTGACCAAAAAGGATTACAGCCGGAAAACTCCGGCCTCTTTGTTTTATAAGGACAGCCCGCTGTGGCAAAAACTGCTGACCATCGGCTGCGTGTTCTTTCTGACCGGAGCAGGGTTGGGAGAGTGGAAGCCCATCAACACCACGCTGGGTGGCCTTCCCAAGGCCATCTCTCTGGGAGTGATCGGGCTTGCGGTGCTATACACTCTGTTTTACCCGGACGAAACACGCCTCCGGGAGATCTGGAAGCCTACCCTGCTGTATATGTCCCTGATGGCGGCACTGTTTTTCTGGTCGATGGTCATCTGGATCAAAAGCTTTGCTGCGGTGTCCTCCATGATCCGCAGCTGCTCCAAGCTTGTGTTCCAGAGTATTGCCATCCTCACTGCCGTGGCGCTGGTCTATCTGTTCCGGGAAAAGGCAATTGAGCTGTTTACCATCAGCATCTGTATTACCAATGGTGCCATCATGCTGCTGTGCATTCCCGACTATGGCGTTGCCGCCAGCATCCAGTCTCTCGTTACCTGTCTGGTCACCTTCGGCGAGGCAGTCGGCTACGCCAGACAGTTGGAGATTCACGACCTGACCTTTGTGTTCGGGCAGATGATTTTGTATTACGCCGTCTTTGCGCCCCATTCCACCCTGCAGGAAAAACGCAAGCGTCGGCGGTATCTGCTGCTCTGCTGCTGGTTTTTTCTGGTCGGCATGAAGCGCATCGCCATCCCGGCAGTGATCCTGTTCATCTTGATTGCTCTGCTTCTCCGCAAACGCAAAGTCCCCAGCTGGTTTTACCCGGCAGTGGGCGGGTTCTGCATCCTGTTTTTTCTGGCGTTCCTCTATTGTGTGCGCAATGGTATCATTACAGCGCTTCTACTGCGCTTTGGCATCAATATGATGGGGCGGGACTACCTGTGGAGCATGGCGAACCCCTACTATGAATTTTCCATCACCTATCTCGGCCACGGCTTTGAATATGTGGATACCATCATTGCCCAGTGGTACAACGCGGGACTCATCAACCACCCCTATCCCTTCCATAACGACATCCTGAAGGTCTTTGTAGAGGTAGGATTTCCCGGCTTTCTGCTCTGGTCCGGCATCCAGTATGTTCTGACCCCGCTGTTCTGGCAGCGCTATGCAGACCAAGAGACCACGTTGCTGTATCTGTCCGAGCTAGGCTATATGACGGTGACCTACCTGACCGATAATACCTCCTTTTATTTCTGGAGCACGATGGCGCTGCGTCTGGTGACGTTTGCCTATGCCATGGAGCGCAAAAAGCCTCCAGAGCCCAAGGTGTGGATGCCGGACAGTCGGCAGGAGATGCGGGACCGCATCCGTATTCTGATGAAGGAAGTGTGACGGCAAGGAGTGAAAACAATGCCCTGTATCTCGTTTATACTACCCATTTATAATATGGAACGCCTGCTGCCCCGGGCGCTGCGCTCGCTGCGGGCGCAGACTCTGACCGACTTCGAGGCCATCCTCATCAACGACGGCTCCAAGGACGGCAGCGCCGCGCTGTGCGCACAGGCTGCTGCCGAGGATGCGCGGTTTCGCTTTATCGACCAGCCCAACGGCGGCGTAGCCGCTGCCCGCAACGCGGGTCTGGATGCCGCCCGGGGAGAATGTATTTTCTTTCTGGACCCAGACGACTGGGTGGAACCGGACGCCGCAGAGGTGCTGTACCATGCCGCCCGGAATGCGGATGCAGACTGCGTGCAGTTTGGGATGTTTTACGACACCTGCGATGAAAACGGAAAGCTGCTGCACTCTGAGACCGACCACTGTACCTTTTCCGGCGTGTATCGGGGTGAGCCCTTCAAGGAGCATTTTGACGAGATGGCGTCCTCGTATCTGGTCATCAACAAGCTGTTCCGCCGGGCATTTCTGGAGCAGTACCATCTGCGCTTTCCCTGCCATCAGCTTGGGGAGGACGGGCTGTTCTATGTAGCGTTCTATCGCCAGAACCCCGGCTGTCTGGTAGGGTTGGAAAAGCCGCTGTATCACTACACGATCGCCCGGCAGGGCAGTCTGTCCAACCGCTATCACCCGGAGCGGCTGGAGGATAACTTCTACCTGAGCGATGCGGTGTGGGACACCGTTGCCGCATGGGGCTTGCAGGACAGCCCCATGCACCGCGCAAAGGCCAACTACTGTACCGTCCGCGACCTGATGATGGGGATCAAGAATCTTGGGTGCAGCCCGCTTTCCCTCACCGAGCAGACTGCCTGGCTGCGCAACGCCCTGCAAAAGCCCCGGGTGCGCACCGCTGTGCGCAGTACCCCGCTGCACACCATGCAGAGCCGGAACGACTGGGTAAAGCTGTTGCTGCTCAAGCTGCGGCTGTACCGCACAGTGCTGCTGCTCTCGGGCGCAAATCAGCGCAAGCATCCCTGAAGAGAAATGCAAAAAGCCCCCGCTGCCGACTGGCAGCGGGGGCTTTGTTACCGATTTAAATTAAAAATCAGCGCTTAGTTCTGCTTCATGCGAGCGAAGCAGTCAGAGCAGTAGACCGGACGGTCCTCACGGGGCTGGAAGGGGACCTTGCAAGCCTTGCCGCAAGCTGCGCAGACAGCATCGAACATCTGACGCTCACCGCTGTTGCTGCGTGCACCGCCGTTCTTGCGGGCGTCACGGCAGGGCTTGCAGCGCTGAGGCTGGTTCTCGAAGCCGCGAGAAGCGTAAAACTCCTGCTCACCGGCAGTCCAAACAAATTCCTTACCGCAGTCCTTGCAGACCAGAGTCTTGTCTTCAAACATAGTAGTATCTCCTCTTTAGTTAGTTCTTGCCCACGGAAGGATTGTAACCATACCTTTGGTTTTGGGACCATCGCGCTGATCAGTAAGCTTACCAGGGGCTTGAATAGATAAACGCCCTCGGATTGAGGACTTTCCTATTGTACCGTTATTTTTGAGATTTGTCAACCAAAAAACAACCGTTCGCCTTTTTATTTGTACACATGGCACAAACCGACAGCGGATATTTGGGTAAAATCACCGCCTTAAGATGGAAAAGCGGCGTGCCGCACAGGTTTTGTGCAGCGGCAGATAATTTATGATTTGTGGTTCAGAAACACCTGCGGGTGTTTCTGAACCACTTTTTTCACACAAACAAAAGGGGCTGCCGCACACTCTGTGCAGCAGCCCCTGCAAAGCCCTTTGGGAAAAGCTTACTTCTCGATAACTTCCTTGGTGTCGCGGGCGATCATCAGCTCCTCGTCGGTAGCAATGACCAGCGTGCGCACCTTTGCGCCCCAAGCGGTGATCTCGCACACATCGCCAATGGGGTGCTTGTTCTTCTCGGTGTCGATGCGGATGCCCAGCCAATCCATGTGGTGGCAGATCTTTGCACGGGCAATGGCATCGTGCTCGCCGATGCCGCCGGTAAAGACGATGGCGTCCACGCCGCCCATGGCTGCAATGTAGCTGCCGATGGTCTTTTTGATCTGGTAGTTCAGCATATCGGAAGCCAGCTGTGCGCGCTTGTTGCCGGCCTCGGCAGCCTCTTCCACATCACGCTTGTCGCTGGAAACACCGGAGATGCCCAGCAGGCCGGACTTCTTGTTCAGGATCTCGTCCAGCTCGTGGCCGGTGATGTTCAGGGTGTACTTCAGGTAGTTGACCACAGAGGGATCCAGGTCGCCGCAGCGGGTGCCCATCATCAGGCCGGCCAGCGGGGTCATGCCCATGGAGGTATCCACGACCTTGCCCTGATCGACTGCGGCAATGGAAGAACCGTTGCCCAGATGGCAGGTGATCAGCTTCAGGCGCTCAATGGGCTCCTCCAGGTACTCGGCTGCCTTGTAGGCAACGTACTTGTGGCTGGTGCCGTGGAAGCCGTAGCGGCGCACGCCGTACTTCTCGTAGTACTCGTAGGGGATGGCGTACATATAAGCCTTCGGCGGCATGGTGCTGTGGAAGGCGGTGTCGAACACAGCCACCATGGGAATGTTGCCGAACACCTTGCGGGCAGCCTCGATACCCAGAATACCGGCGGGGTTGTGCAGAGGAGCCAGCGGGCTCAGCTCACGCAGGGTGTTGATGACTTCATCGGTGATCAGGCAGCTGCTCTTGAACTTCTCGCCGCCGTGCACGACGCGGTGGCCGATGGCGTCGATCTCGCTCACGTCATTGATGCACTTGCCTGCACCGGTGGTCATCTTCTTCACGACCTCGGCAAAAGCCTCGGTGTGGGTGGGGAAGATCGCCGGGGTGGTAGCTTTGGTGCCGTTGGCCTCGTGAGTGATCATGCTGCTTTCCATGCCAATGCGCTCGCACAGGCCTTTGCACAGCACCTTCTCGCCGTCCATATCGATCAGCTGATACTTCAGGGAAGAAGAACCGCAGTTAATAACCAGAACCTTCATCTGTGTTGCCTCCTGAAAATTTTTGTACCGTCCGCAACGTGAAAAACCTGCGAACAGAATTTTACAGATTCCTATGTTTATTATATAATAGGGATAGCGGCTTTTCAAGGCGCAACCCGGGCAAAGCGGTAAAACTTGTGTACAAGGTTTTTGTACATCCTGCCCACAAATCCCGGAAACGGCAGGGTTTTTCTGTATATACGATATAAATTTAACAATCTTTTTGCAAAAGGAGCAGTTCCATGAAGTTTGCAGGCATCATTGCGGAGTACGACCCCTTCCACAACGGCCACGCATGGCAGCTGGCACAGGCGCGGGCGCTGGGGGCGCAGCGGGTGGCTGTTGCCATGAGCTGCGGGCTTACCCAGCGGGGCGCGCTGCCGCTGCTGCCGGAACCGGTGCGGGTGCAGGCGGCACTGGCCTGCGGGGCAGACCTTGTGTTTGCCCTGCCCGCGCCCTGCGCCTGCGCCGGTGCTGAGGCTTTTGCCCGGGCGGGGGTGCGCATTCTGGCTGCTGCCGGGTGCGATGCGCTGGTCTTTGGGGCAGAGACCCCGGATACCGCTCTGCTGCAAAAAGCCGCCCGGGTGCTGTGCAGCGAGGCATACCGCACCGCGCTGAAACAGCAGCTTGCCGCCGGGGCGCGCAGCTTTGCCGCCGCCCGGCAGGCGACGGTACAGGCGCTGTGCCCGGGGTCAGACGTTGCCGCACTGCTGGACAAGCCCAACAATAATCTTGCCGTAGAGTATTGTAAGGCCATCATAGAACAAAATGTAGAAATGCAGCCCATCGCTCTGCCCCGGCAAGGGGCAGACCACGGGCAGGCACTGACCGAAAGCGCTCACGCCGCCTTTGCCAGCGCCAGCGCCCTGCGGGCGCTCTGGGCGGAGGGCAGCGCGGCGGCACTGGCACCCTATGTACCGGAAAAGGCGCTGGAACTGTATAAACAGGCAGAATATAACGGAAAGTATACGGATTTTGCAGTCATGGGGCACTGCGAGCTGGCACTGCTGCGGGCTGCCTGCGCAGAGCCAGCCCCCTTTGCTGCGGTGCGCGGGGTATCCGAGGGGTTGGAGCACCGGCTGGAAAACGCCGTGCGGGAGACTGCAAGCCTGCCCGCTTTGCTGGACGCCCTGACCACCGTGCGCTACCCCCGGGCACGGATGCGGCGGCTGGCGATGGATGCGGCGCTGGGCTACACCGCCCAGACTCCGGCGCTGCCACCCTACCTGCACCTGCTGGGTGCGCGCAAGGAGGCTCTGCCCCTGCCCGGGGAGACGGCGCTGCCGCTGTCCCACTCGCTGGCGCGGCTGTCGCGGGAAAACGAACTTTGCGCCCAAATGGCTGCTGCCCAGAGCAGAGCCAGTGACCTCGGTGCGCTGTGCCGGGCAAAACCGGAGCCGATGGGCGGGATATATCGTCAAAAAATTATCTTTTTGACGAATTGACAAAAAATAACGTGAAAAATTTTATATTGTGCCCTCTTGTATCCGGCGCAGTTCGGGTGTATGATTAAAGCAATGCAATGTTGGATACAACGAGCCTGTAAAAAACGACTGTCCCCGCAGGGGAAACACAAGGAGGAACCCATGGCACTTCATGTTCTGGACGAAGCCAACCGCTGCCTCGGCTGCAAAAAGCCGATGTGTCAGGAGGGCTGCCCCATCCACACCAATATCCCGGAGGTCATCCGTCTGCTCAAGGCAAACCAGATGGATGATGCAGGCCGGATGCTGTTTGAAAACAACCCTCTGACCACTGTATGCAGTCTGGTGTGCAACCACGAAAAGCAGTGCGAGGGTCACTGCATCCGCAACCGGATGCCCAGCCACGACCCCGTGCACTTTTCCATCATCGAAGACTATATCTCCACCACCTACGCCAACAAGATGACCGCAGGCCCCGCCCCGAAAAACGGCATGAAGGCCGCTGTGGTGGGCTCCGGCCCGGCAGGCCTGACCATCGCGGTGCTGCTGGCACGCTGGGGCTATGATGTGACCATCTTTGACGCCCGGGATAAGATCGGCGGCGTGATGCGCTACGGCATCCCCAACTACCGCCTGCCGGACAGTGTGCTGGACGATTTCCAGTACCGCCATCTGGAGCTGAAGGGCATCAAGGTGCGCCCCAACACCACCATCGGCAAGACCATCACCATCGACGATTTGTTCCGCGACGGCTACAAGAGCGTGTTCATCGGTGCCGGTCTGTGGAAGGCCAACGCCATGCACATCAAGGGCGAGAGCCTTGGCAACGTGGCCTTTGGCATCGACTATCTGGCAAACTCCAAGGCCTTCCGTCTGGGCGATGATGTGGCCGTCATCGGCGTGGGCAACTCTGCCATGGACTGCGCCCGCACCGCCATCCGCAACGGTGCCCGCCACGTTACCTGCTACGCCCGCCGGGACGAAAGCTGCATCAGCGCCTCCGAGTACGAGGTCAGCTATGCCAAGCTGGAGGGCGTGGGCTTCCGCTTCTGCAAGGCACCGGTGGAGATCCGGGAGGATGGTCTGATCTGCCGCGACACCGTCAAGGGCGAGGACGGCAAGTTTACGCAGGTGGAGGGCAGCGAGACTTTGTACCCCCACACCGGCGTCATCGTGTCGGTCAGTCAGGGCTCTGAGAGCAACCTCGTCAAGACCACGACCGGCATCGAGACCAACCAGAAGGGTCTGCTGAGCGTCAGCGAGGATGGCCGCACCACCCGCGAAGGCGTATTTGCCGGCGGCGACGCCGTCATGGGCGCACGCACCGTGGTGGAGGCTGTGGCTGTTGCCAAGAAGGTAGCCGTGGCCATGGACGAATATATGAAGAGCCTGCCCGCCGACACCGCTGCCGACCCCTATGCCGACATCCCGGTGTTCCAGACCCCTACCTCTGACGTGCTGGCAAAGCAGCAATTATAATAAATAGTAAGGCGGGAAGCTTCGCCGACCTTCCCGCCTTACTATTATTTTTATAACTTATAACATTACCCGCAGGGTGAACTGCCCGTCCTTGGCGGCAAAGCTGGTCAGGCCGCCGTACCGCTCCGAGATGGCGCAGATGCTGCGCACTCCAAGCCCATGGCCGGTGCGGTCAGTGACCGGGATGCCCTCCCGGAACTGCACGTCCGGCAGACAGCTGTTGGTGATCTGCAAAAACAGCTTTTTCCCCTTTTCGTGCCCGGTGGTCTCAATAAAAGCCCCCTGCCCTGCTTCGCGGCAGCGCACGGCGGCGTGCAGGGCGTTTTCCAGCGCGTTGGAAAGCAGCACGCACAGGTCGCTCTCCGAGACCGGCAGCGCCTGCGAGATGCCCGCCTGCACGGTGAACTGCACCCCGGCCTTGGCGGCGCGGTCAGCAAAGACAGAAAAGATCAGGTTCGCCGCCTCGTTTTCGCAGTAGGCGGTCACCTTGCCGGCTTCGATCTCGCTGCACACGCTGCGGATGTAGCCCAGCGCCTGTTCGGTGCGGCCGTTCTCGATGCAGCCCGCCAGAAACTGCATATGGTGGCGCAGGTCGTGGCGGTAGGTACTGGCACGCTGCTGGGAAAGGCGCAGCGCCTCGATCTCGCGCATGGCCTGCGTGACCTGCAGATTCAGGCTGGTCTGTAACTGCTCCATCTGGATGCGCTGCCGCTCCACCCGGGAAGCGCGCAAAATGGAGCACAGAAAGGCCGCGCAGCACACAAAGAACATGAATTCCACCGCCGCCGGGTTCGCCTCGGACAAAAGGCTGGTGTAGACATGGGTGATGTAATCAAAAAGATAGCTCACCAGCGGCACAACGCCGAACTGGCACTGCACCGAGGCCGGGTAGTGGGAAAGCCGCCGCATGGAGGGCGCAAGGAACCGGATGAACAACAGCAGCAGCGGCAGGGTGAACAGCAGCTCTGCCACCGGCTGCACCAGCGGATGCTGCGGGAAGAACAGCGCCACCGCCAGCGCCGTCCAGCGCCGCACCTGACAGCACAAATAAGCTGTGAGCACCGCCACCAGCGGCCATACCTTCTGTCCGCTGAGCAGCACCAGCACGACATACAGCGGCAGGTGGGTGATAAGTGGGTAAAGGTACTGGGCAGCCGTGGGACTGGCACCAAAGTAGAAGATGCCCTGCAACGCCAGCAGCCCGGCGGTGCAGCCCGCCAGCGCCCAGCGCTTTTTGTCCGTCCAGCGGATGGGGCAGAACGCCGCACTGAGCAGGATGCCGAAGATGCCCACCGCTGCGCCGTCCAGCAGCTCCAGCAGTGCCCCCGGGGCGGTCACAGGACGACCTTCTTTCCCGCAAAGGAGTACTCCAGATACTGGTCCCGCACGGCGGTAAAGCGCCCGTGGGGCAGCGGCACCTCGGCAAGGCTTTCCATGGTGATGCTTTTGGCGGTGATGTTCTGGATGTATTCCATGTTTACCAGATAGGAGCGGTGCGGGCGCAGAAAGCCCGGGTAATCTGCCAGCTGCCGCGCCAGCTCATCCATGCTGCCGCTGCTCTCGATGACAGTGCCGTCCAGCAGATGGAACACCAGCGTGCGCCCCTGCACCTCGCAGTATTCCAGACTGTCCAGCGTAATGCGGGTCACGCCGCTTTTGCAGCGCAGGATCAGGCTGTGCTGGGTGCGCTTGCGGCACTCGGCCAGCACGGCATCGGTAAGGCGGAAAAAGCTGTCCTTCCAGATGGGCTTGAGCTGGTAGTAGTAGGCGCCTACCACATAGGACTGTACGGCAAATTCCGACGAAGAAGTGACAAAAATGATCTGCACCGCCGTGTCGTACCGGCGGATCTCCCGGGCGGCGTTGATGCCGTTGATGCCGGGCATGAGTACATCTAAAAGCAGCACGTCAAAGCGCACCCCGGCCTCGATATCTGCCAGAAGCTCCGTGGGCTTTGTATAAGGGAACAGTTCCAGCTGCGCCCCCCCGCAGGGTGCGGTACTGCTCCAGAAAATCCTGCATCTGATGCAGCAGCGCGGCATTGTCATCACAGAAAGCGATCCTGGTCATAGCAAAGAAATCCTTTCCGAACAAAAAAGTCTACCCCTTAACGATACCACATCCGCGCCGTTTCGTCACGTCTTTTTCGCAAATTTGCAAGCTTTTTACATCCCCGGCAGCTGCATTGCACCCCTATTCGGCAGAGTGTTCAACGGCAGGGCGGCCCCCTTGTGCAGAACGTCTAAAAATCGCGCTGAAGCTTGTATTTTGCCTGCGGAGCGTGTACAATAAGCACAGAATATGTTTGCGCAGAGCAGGAGAGCGACAGACAGAGCAGATAGCTTTGTTTGTTGCGCTCTTTTTTGTTTTGCGCTTAAGCTTCAGAGCAAGGAGAGAAGATCATGAGCCAGACCAAATACATCCTCTCATTGGATCAGGGCACTACCAGCAGCCGGGCGATCCTGTTTGACAACGAGCAGAACATCGTCTGCGTCCAACAGCGGGAATTTGAGCAGATCTACCCCCATCAGGGCTGGGTAGAGCACAACCCTATGGAGATCTGGTCCAGCCAGTACGGCGTGATGAACGAGGTCATCGCCCAGAGCGGCGTAGACCCCAAGGACATTGCGGGCATCGGCATCACCAACCAGCGCGAGACCACCATCCTGTGGGACAAGAACACTGGACGCCCGGTATATAATGCCATCGTCTGGCAGTGCCGCCGCACCGCGCCCCTTGTGGACGAGCTGCTCAAAACCCCCGGCATGGCAGACTATATCCGGGAAAACACCGGCCTTGTGCCGGACGCCTATTTCTCTGCCACTAAGATCAAGTGGATCCTGGACAACGTCCCCGGTGCGCGGGAAAAGGCCGAGGCCGGGGAGCTTTTGTTCGGCACGGTGGACACCTGGCTGGTTTGGAAGCTGACCGGCGGTAAGGTGCACGTCACCGACCGCACCAACGCCAGCCGCACCATGCTGTACAACATCCGCACACTGGACTGGGACGACACCCTGCTCAAGGCACTGGACATCCCCCGCTGCATCCTGCCCAGCGTGAAGGACTCCAGCGAGGTGTACGGCTATACCAGCATTCAGGGCGTGGATGTGCCGGTGGCCGGTATTGCAGGCGACCAGCAGGCTGCGCTGTTCGGGCAGGGCTGCTTTAAGCCCGGCGATGTAAAAAACACCTACGGCACCGGCTGCTTTTTGTTGATGAACACCGGCAACAAGATCTACCAGAGCAAGAACGGTCTGGTCACCACCATTGCCATCAGCCTTGACGGCGAGGTGGAGTATGCGCTGGAAGGCTCTGTCTTTGTGGGCGGCGCGGTCATCCAGTGGATCCGGGACGGGATGCACCTCATTCAAGACAGCTGCGATTCCGAGTATTACGCCCAGAAGGTGCCGGACAACGGCGGGGTGTACATCGTGCCCGCCTTTACCGGTCTGGGCGCACCTTATTGGGATATGTATGCCCGGGGTGCCATTCTGGGCATTACCCGCGGCACCACCCAGAACCACATCATCCGCGCGGCCGAGGAATCCATCGCCTACCAGAGCGCCGACCTGATGTGGGCCATGGAAAAGGACACCGACATCACCATCAGCACCCTGAAGGTGGACGGCGGTGCCAGCCGCGACCACTTCCTGATGCAGTTCCAGTCCGACATCCTGAACAAGGAGGTGCTGCGCCCCGCCATCCGGGAGACCACCGCCCTTGGCGCGGCGTATCTGGCCGGCCTTGCCACCGGCGTGTGGAAGAGCCGGGAGGAGATCAGCCACCTGTGGAGCTGCAACCAGCTGTTTGAGCCCAAAATGGACGCCGTCCAGCGGGAAAAGCTGGTCAAGGGCTGGCACAAGGCCGTGGGCCGCAGTCAGGACTGGGCCGAGCACGAGGCGTAAGGCAAGAAAGCTTTTGACCGCATAACAGTATAATACCCCCGGCAGGCTGCCACCGTGATGGTGATAGCCTGCCGGGGGTTTGTTATGCCAGTATTTTGTCCAGCTGGAATTGCAGGATGCTGTCCAGCCGCTCCAGCCGTTCCGGGTCGATGGAGAGCACGGGGTGGCCGGTAAAATGGAACGTCCGCAGCTTTTCCAGATCGGCACGGATGCTGTCGGTCAGAAGTCCGCGCGCGGTTGCAATAAAATCAGTGCCAAGCCGCGGAGAACAGTGCCGGATGCACCATTCCGTATTTTTCAGCTGGTCGTTGTCCAAATCAAACAGCAAGCTGCGGTTGTTATCAAAAACGGGTGCCATTTTTTGGACTTGCAGCGTGTCGTTCTCGAACAGGACACCAAAGTTTCCGCTGTGCCGGTCGGTATTCAGGATAAGTGCATCCAGAATGCACATCCGCCGGAAGGCATCGCCGCTTCCAATGCCTTCAAAATAGTGCAGAAATCCGGCGATCGTCCGGTCTTTTGTCAGAACAGCGGCCTTGGCAAGGCCGTAGCGTTCGCTGGTGAAAAGGGCGCACTTGGAGATCAGCTCCCCGTGGTGGAAACCGAGGTCATAGACTGCCGCTCCCGGGCAAAGCGGGACTGCCAGCTGAGAAGCCAGATACTCCGACACCGGTTCCATGCCGAATACGCTGCCGGTCTTATACAGCTGAATGGTGTCCTTCTCCCGCACCCAGCATTTGGCGTACTGCCCGTCTGTACTGAACTCCGGGGAGGTGGACGAGAAGCTCGTGCTGGACACAGAACCGTCAAAAGCAGCCTGCGAGATCATCTCGTTGAAAGGGTTCTGATAAAGAGAAACGTCCCGCCATTGCAGGTCGGCATCTGCTGTCCTGACCCAGAAGGTATCGTTCAGTGACAGCGCATGGGTCACATTCAAATAGCCCTCCAGCGTATCGCAGCCGTATTCCTTCAGCAGCGCTGCAATGTGCGCCCGGTGCTTGGGCGCTTTGCGGCGCTCCAGAAAATCCGTCAGGTTCGTATAGCCGAAAGGCCGCTGCGCGGTGTACCAAAGATCTTCCTGTGCAGCGGTTTCCATGTACTCGTTCTGCTCGCAATGAAATGCAAGCCAGACGGTGTCCTTGTTCAGCAGGAGATAGTGCATCACGAAGCTCCTTTCGGTCAAAAGATGTTGCTGTATCCTTATTATAGCATGGATATCCTTCTTGCCAAGGTGGTTTTTGGCGCGGAAAGCTTTTTGCAGCTGGCGGGTGTACTGCCCTGCTCTGACAGGGCGCAACAAAAAAGCCCCTGACCTAAGTCAGAGGCTCTTGTTTTGGTGGACGGTACAGGACTCGAACCTGTGACCTCCTGCACGTCAAGCAGATGCTCTACCAGCTGAGCTAACCGTCCATGTCATATCGACTTGGATATTTTACCACAGCTTTTTGCAAAAAGCAAGACCTTTTATGCTTTTTATGCGTTCTTTTTTTACTTTTCCGGCGAAAGCGCCCGGCGGATGATATCGTACAGCACCGGCTTCATGGCGTCGATGTTGTCCGGCTTGCCCTCCAGAATGCTGGAATAGCATACCGACATACACATACTGCCAAGGGCGGTGATGCGCTGGTAGACCTCCCGTTCGGTGCGTCCGGCCATCTCCGGGCTGGAAAGCACGATGGCCAGCAGCTTGCGCATCAGGGGCTCGGCTTCCCTGCTGGCTTCGATCTGGTCCAGCCCAGGCCAGACGAAGTTGCGCTCCAAGAACCGCAGCACCAGCACGTCCTGCCGCAAAGCCTCGATGATATGGTCGATGACGAACACCACCTGTGCGGTAAAGTCGGGCAGCTCGGGGTGCTGCTCGACCGCAAGGCAGGCATCGCTCAGCAGCTGGTAGCTCACCCGCCCCAGCAGCGCCTGCATCACCGCGCCCTTATCCTGAAAATACAGATAAAACGTGCCTTTGCCCACCTTTGCCCGGCTGGTGATATCCTCCACGCTGGTCTTGGCGGTGCCCCGCTCCAGAAACAGCTCGTAGGCTGCATCCAGCAGGGCGCGGCGCTTTTCCTGCTTCTTCCCTTCCACGGTGCTCATGCTATGGGTAGATTCCTCTTTTCTCTGAATTTAGACGCAGGTATGTGCTGCGTCCGGTCTGCGTACCTTAGTTTAGCAGTCCTTGGCCGTTTGTGCAAGCCCGGTTTGCTATACAATTTTTTGCCGATGATAAAAAAACTGACTTTCAGTCACTTTTCCTGCTTGACACACTGTCCGGGGTGGATATAATAGTGTTTGCCCGGAAGATGACCGACAGTCAGTTTTGCGGACATTCCCAATCAACTTTCTATTCTGGAGGGTTCTCATGAAAAAGATCGCACAAGGCATCGTGCGTCTGCGCAAGCTGATCTTAACAGTGGCCGTGCTGCTGTTGATCCCTTCCGCGATCGGCGCCATTGCCACCCGCATCAATTATGACATCCTCACCTACCTGCCGCAGGATCTGGACTCCATGATCGGCGAGGTAACCCTTGAGGACGATTTCCATCTGGCCTCCACCGGTATGATCACGGTAGAGGGCCTGCCAACCAATGAACTCATCGCTATGAAAAAGGAGATAGAAGCCGTGCCCGGCGTCACCCAGACCTTCTGGCTCAGCGATGTGATCGACCCCAACATCCCCACCGCCATGCTGCCTGCCGATATGCAGCAGTTCATGTTCGGCAAGAACGATTCCACCATGCTGATCGTCCGCTTCGACGCACCCAGCGCCAGCGACGAGACTATGGATGCGGTCGCGCAGATCGAAAAGCTGCTGCGCAAGGACTGCTTCTTTGGCGGCTTGAGCGTCATTCTGCAGGACACCAAGGCGCTGGTCAATCAGGAAATGCCCATGTACATCCTGATCGCCGTGGGTGCCAGCCTGCTGGTGCTGTTCCTCTCGCTGGAAAGCACCCTCACCCCGCTGCTGTTCATGCTGGGTCTGCTGTTCCCCATCGCGTACAACTTCGGCACCAACATCTTTCTGGGGCAGATCAGCTACATCACCGAGGCTCTGGCCACCGTGCTGCAGCTGGGCGTTACAATGGACTTTTCCATCTTCCTGCTGCACCGCTATGAGGAAGAAAAGGAGCTGCGCTCCTCCAATGAGGAGGCCATGACCAGCGCCATCTGCAAGACTATGACCTCCATCTCCGCTTCCAGCCTGACCACCATTGCAGGCTTCCTTGCTTTGTGCGCCATGCGCCTGACGCTGGGCCGCGATATCGGCCTTGTCATGGCAAAGGGCGTGGCACTGGGCGTCATCTGCACCGTGGTCATCCTGCCTTCCCTGATCCTTACCTTTGATAAGTGGGTGGAAAAATACAAGCACCGCACCGTCATCCCCAAGCTGACCAAGCTGAGCTACTTTGTTTCCAAGCATTCCGTGCCCATCGTGGTCGTGTTTATCCTCATCCTCATCCCCTTTGCCATTGCGCAGAACAAGACCAGCGTGTACTACACCCTGTTCGATTCCCTGCCCCAGGACCTGACCGGCATCGTGGGCACCAACAAGCTGGGCGAGGACTTCGGCATGACCACCAGCCACTTTATTCTGGTGCATGACGATCTGACCGCTACGCAGGTGTCCGACCTGTGCGACGAGCTGAAGGAGGTGGACGGCATCACGCAGGTGATAAGTCTGGACTCCATTACCGGCCCCGGCTTTGACACCGAGCTGCTGCCCGACAGCGTGATGGAGATCCTGCAGTCCGGCGGCTACAAGCTGATTTTGGCCAACAGCTCCTACAAGACCGGCACGGATGCCATCAACAGCCAGCTGGACGAGATGATCGGTCTGGTCAAAAACGTAGATCCCGAGGGCGTCATCACCGGTGAAGGTGCTATGACCAAAGACCTGATCGAGGTTGCAGACGTGGACTTCAAGAACGTCAACGTCTGGTCTATCATGGCAGTTCTGGTCATCATCGCCATCTCCTTCAAGAGCATCTCCATTCCGGTGCTGCTGGTCGCCAGCATCGAAGCCGCTATTGCCATCAATATGGGCATCCCGTACTTTACCGGTACGCAGCTGCCCTTCATCGCCAGCATCGTCATCGGCACCATCCAGCTGGGCGCTACCGTGGACTACTCCATCCTGATGACCACCCGTTATCACGAGGAGCGCGCCTTTGGCCGCACCCCCAAGGAAGCTGCCCAGCAGTCGCTGGAGCATTGCAGCCAGTCCATCCTGACCAGTGGTCTGACCTTCTTCGCCGCGACGGTCGGCGTGGCTGCCATCAGCAAGATGGAGCTGCTGCGGAGCATCTGCCTGCTGATCTCCCGCGGCGCTCTGATCAGTATGCTGGTCATTCTGGTGGTGCTGCCCGCCGCCCTGATGCTGTGTGACTGGATCATCCGCCACACCACCCTGAAATGGATGGTACCTGAATCTGCCAACGCCAAGAAGTCTGAAAAGGAGTAATGCGTTATGAAAAAATCGCTTCGTTTCGCCAGTGCGGCGCTGGCAGTTGCCCTCGCCGCCAGCTGTGCAGCCCCGGCTTTTGCCGCAGGCGGCAGCAGCTTTACCAAGTCTGAGACCGTATACTCTGTGATGAACGCCGATGGCTCCATCCAGAGCACCACCGTCAGCGAGCACGTTTACAGTGCCTCCGGTCTGTCCAAGGTGACCGACCAGAGCACCCTGACCAACATCCAGAACACCGAGAGCAGTGCCGAGTTTACACAGGACGGCGAAAAGCTGGTGTGGAACACCGATGATACCGATGTGTATTATAAGGGTGACACGAACCGCGCCCTGCCCATTCAGGCTACCGTCACCTACGCACTGGACGGTCAGGAAGCCGCACTGGAAGATCTGATCGGCAAGAGCGGCCATCTGACCATGACCATCGCCCTGAAGAACAATGAGACCGGCACCGTGAACGTGAACGGCACCGACCGCACCATCGTCACCCCGCTGGTCACCGCTGTGGGCGTGATCTTCGGGCAGGATGCCACCAACGTGGTGGCTGCCCACGGTCTGGTGGAAAGCGCCGCCAAGAGCAATGTGGCTGCCTTTGTCACCCTGCCGGGCGTGAAGGACTCCCTGTCCGGTCTGCTGCCGGACGAGCTGGATACCATCGAGGACTATCTGCAGGACACCATCACGGTGGAAGCGGATGTCACTGAACTGACCTGCCCGCAGGTGATGATGGCCTGCGCCACCAGCGCTGCGGCTCTGGGCACTGACAATGTGTTTGACCTGAGCAGCCTCAACGACCTGACCGACGGCATCAACCAGCTGAACGACGCCATGAGCCAGCTGCTGGACGGCGCTTCTCAGCTGGAGGACGGTACCAGTCAGCTGGCCAGCGGTGTGCTGGCACTGCTGGACGGCGCTAACACCCTGAACAATGGTGCAGCCGCGCTGGACGAGGGTCTGGGGCAGCTGACCACCGGTCTGGACACCCTGAGCTCCAACAACAGCGCCCTGAACAGCGGTGCACAGCAGGTGGCTGACGGCGTGCTGGCTTCTGCCAACAAGACCCTGAAAGAGGGCGGCCTGATCGACACCGACATGACCTGGGATAACTACGCTGCGGTCATCGACAACATCCTGACCATCAACGACAAGACGCTGGCTGCCGGACGCCGCAAGATGGTGCGCACCATCTGGGAGCAGGCTCCCAGCTTCAAGGACAGCCAGCTGGATCTGGCGCTGTACCTTTCCGCTGCCAAGACGAACCACGATCTGGAGGCCGCTCTGCGCCTGATGCAGAACTACGACCCCTCCATGCTGTGCGGTCTGGTGCAGCTGCTGACCAGTCAGGAAGCCAAGGACACCGCCAAGACAGAGCTGAAGTATCAGGTGGAGAACAGTCAGGATATCGCGGATGTGCGTGCCCTGAAGGACAGCCTTTCCAAGATCCAGCTCTTTGTTTCCAGCGTGGGTCAGTACACCGCCGGTGTGCAGACCGCCGCAGACGGTGCACACTCTGCCAAGGACGGCAGCGCACAGCTTGCCGCCGGTACCAAGACTCTGTACGATGGCGTGAACACCCTGAACGAGGGCGCAAGCCAGCTGAATGACGGCACCCACCAGCTGAACGACGGTTTGAACCAGTTCAACGAGGAGGGCATCTCCAAGCTGACCGGCGCACTGGATCAGGATCAGCTGCACGGTCTCAAGACTGTGCTGGACGAGATGACCGACCGGCTGGAAAACTACACCAGCTTTGCCGGTGCCCCCGAGGACGCCGAGAGCAGTGTGAAGTTCATCTACAAGACCGCCGAGACCGTGGCCTCTGCCGACAACGTTGTGGCCGAGACCGAGACGGTGAAGGAGGGCAACATCTTCACCCGCCTGTGGCAGCGCATCGTGGACCTGTTCAAGTTCTGATAATGCCAACATCCTTCCAGAATCGTAGATAGAAATACAGAAGCGCCCCGCAGCCATTCGGCTGCGGGGCGCTCCCTGTTTTTATAATTATTTAAATCAGTTTACTGCTTACTGATCCTTTTCCACCATCATCTTGCTGGCTTTATAGATATCGCCGCAGCCGAGGGTGATGACCAGATCGCCGGGCTGGGCGTTCTGCTTGACCCAGTCGGCGGCTTCCTGCAGGCTGTTCACCAGCACAGAGCCGGGGATCTGCGCGGCCAGCTTTGCGCTGGTAATGGTGGGGTCATTGGGCTCGCGGCTGCCCATGATGGGGGTCAGCACCGTGATATCCGGGATCTTGAGCACATCCACAAAGTCGTTGAACAGCATCTTGGTGCGGCTGTATGTAAACGGCTGGTGGACGGCGATCAGGCGCTTGTAGCCCATTTCTTTGGCGGTGTTCAGGGTGGCGCGCAGCTCGGTGGGATGGTGGGCGTAGTCGTCGATGACCAGCGCACCGTTGCACTCGCCATACACCTCAAAGCGGCGGCCTGCACCCTTGAAGTTCAGGGCAGCTTCGGCGCACTGCTCTGCGCTCAGGCCCACAAAGCGACACACGGCGCACATGGCCAGTGCATTATAAATATTGTGGCGGCCGGGCACGGACAGGCGGATGCGGGTGGTTTCGGTCGTATTCCACTCTTTCAGGTCGAACTCGAAGAAGCCGGGCTTATACTCGTTGACGTTGACAGCGCGGTAGTCGCCGTGGTTGTCGATGGCAAAGGTGCGCACCCGGCGGTCCAGCGTGTACATCACGTCCATGGTGTTCTTGTCATCGGCGTTGGCAAAGATCATGAACTGGGTCATCAGGGCAAAGCGCTTGAAGGCGAACTTCAGCTCGCCCATGCTGCCGTAGTAGTCCAGATGGTCGTTGTCGATGTTCAGCACCACGGACAGGTAGGGAGTCAGCTTCAGGAAGGTCTCGGCGAACTCGCAGGCCTCGATGACGATATCATCGCCCTTGCCGGCCTTGCCGTAGCCGTTGATGAGGGGCAGCTTGCCGCCGATGACGGCAGAGGGGTCGCGCCCTGCCAGCTCCAGCGCGGTGGTGATCATGGAGGTGGTAGTGGTCTTGCCGTGGGTGCCGGACACGCAGATGCTCTGCTTGTACAGGCGGCTCACATAGCCCAGCAGCACGCTGCGCTCCACGGTGGGGATGCCATAGGAGGCAGCTGCGTTCAGCTCCACGTTGTCCTTGGAGATGGCGGCAGAGTACACCACCATGTCCGCGCCGACAACGTTATCCGCATTGTGGCCAAGGCTGACCTTCACGCCCATCTCCCGCTCGTAGCGGATGATGCTGCCGTCCAGCACATCGCTGCCGGACAGCTCGTAGCCCTTGGCGGCCAAAATCTGGATCAGCGGATACATTCCGCTGCCGCCGCAACCGATAAAGTGGATCTTTTTCACATTGTCCAGCAGATGCTGGCTATAATCCGAGTACATGAACATAGTAAGGCTCTCCTCCAAATATTAACGGCTGCAGCGCAGACCGATTCCTTCCAAACATGGGGACACATTCTTATTATATAATTTTTGCAGCATAAAATAAACAGGTAAGGCCGAATTTTCGGAAAGAACCATAAAGTTTTAGTGAATTTTGTGATATGTGTACAACAAAATCCCGGTAGTATTACTTTTTTGCCCGCCGCCGCAGGATCTCGTCCAGAATGGCATCGGCCACGTCTGCCTTGCTCATCAAAGGCAGCTCCCGTGTGCCGTCCGGGGTGATGAAGGTGACCACGTTGGTGTCCACCCCAAAGCCTGCACCGGCCACCTTGAGGTTGTTTGCCACCACCATGTCCAGATTTTTCTTGGCAAGCTTTGCGGAAGAGTTTTCCACAAGATCCCGAGTCTCCATGGAAAACCCGCACAAAAACTGGTGGGTCTTGCGGGGGCCGACGGTGCCAAGGATATCCTCGGTGCGCTCCACCGGGATGGAAAGGTCGCCTTCCTTCTTTTTGATCTTGTCGTCTGCCACAGTGGCGGGGCGGTAGTCCGCCACAGCAGCCGCCATGATGAGCACATCGGTGGTGTCAAAGCGGTCAGTCACCGCCTCGTACATCTGCCGGGCAGTGGTCACCGGTACATCGGTGGTAAACCTAACCGGCGGCAGCGCGGTCTGCCCGTGGATCAGAGTCACTTCGGCGCCCCGCATGGCGGCGGCGCGGGCAAGGGCGTAGCCCATCTTGCCGGTGGAGTGGTTGGTCAGGTAGCGCACCGGGTCCAGCGCCTCCTGCGTGGGGCCGGCGGTCACTGCGATGCGCAGCCCTGCCAGATCCTTCGGGCGGGCAATGGCGTGCAGGATGTGCTCGATCAGCACCTCCTCCTTGGGCAGGCGTCCGCTGCCCACATCCTTGCAGGCCAGCACGCCGCTTTCGGAGGGGATGACGGTAAAGCCGTACCGCTCCAACGTGGCAAGGTTATCCTGCGTGATGGGGTTTTCCAGCATGCCGGTGTTCATGGCGGGAGACACAAGCTTTGGACACTTTGCAGCCAGCACTACGGTGGTAAGCATATCGTCCGCAATGCCGTGCGCCATTTTGGCGATGACGTTGGCGGTGGCAGGGGCTACAAGGATCACATCTGCCTTTTTTGCCAGCGAGATGTGGGTGACCTCAAACTTGAAATCCCGGTCAAAGGTGTCCACCATGCACTTGTGGCCGGTCAGGGTCTCAAAGGTGAGAGGGGTGATGAACTGGGTGGCGTTTTTGGTCATGATGACCTCCACATCCGCCCCCAGCTTGCGCAGTGCACTGGCCACGTTGGCCATCTTATAGGCGGCAATGCCGCCGCTCACGCCCAGCAGGACGCACTTGCCGTTCAGATCCATGGTTCGTTTACCTCCCGGAAAAACAGTTCTTTTCCACATATCTTACCTTAGTATAATGCAAAACTTCCACCAGCACAACAAAATCTTTGCCGGGAACTTGTATCCGGCGCAAAAATGCGGTAAAATACGCTTGACAAAGAGCAAACCGGTTCTTTTCTTTTACTTTGAAAAGGAAAACAGAATTATGATCTTAGCCATTGATATAGGCAACACCACCGTCGCCCTTGGGGGCATCCGGGACGGACGTGTATGCTTTGTGGCGCGCATGGACACGGTGCGCACCCGCACGGCTGCGGAATATCGTGCCGAGATGGATAAAATTTTTGCGCACCGCCGCCACCCGGAGCGTCCCATGCGCTTTGAAGGGGCGGTGCTTACCAGCGTAGTGCCCCAGATCACCGGGGCACTGGCCGAGTGCGCCCGCCACTACACCGGCAAAAAACCGGTCATCGTTTCGCCGGACATCCGCACCGGGCTGACCATGGGGGTGGACGAGCCCCGCGCCGTGGGCAAGGACAGGCTGGTGGATGCCGCCTACGCGGCGGCAAACTTTCCGCTGCCGGTCGTCACGGTAGACCTTGGCACCGCCACCACCTTTAATGTGGTGGACAAAGACCGGGTATTCCGGGGCGGCGTGATCTGCCCCGGCCTTTCCACCGGGCTGCGCGCACTGGGCGAGCGCTGCGCCCAGCTGCCGCAGGTGCATCTGGGCTCCGCGAAAAAAGCCATCGGCACCAATACCGAAAGCTGTATGCTGTCCGGCTCGGTGCTGGGCACCGCCGTGCTCATTGACGGCATGGTGCAGCGCATTGAGGAAGAGCTGGGCAGCCCGGCTACGCTGGTGGTCACCGGCGGTCTGGCAAAGTACGTCACCCCGCTGTGCCGCCACCCCCTGACCTATGACCCCGAGCTGCTGATGAAGGGGCTGGCACTGCTGTACCAGCTGAACGCCCCGCAGGAGCACGGCCGCAGTCATGGCGGCGGCAGGCACTACGGTCAGCAGGGACGCCCCCGGGCAAAGCACCCGCACCCCAACCGCCGCACCCGCCGCGAGCCGGAGGCGCTGGTAGGCTGAGGGAACAAGAGGATAAGGGAGAGCATTATGAAACTGGGCATTCTTGGCACGGGTAAGATCGTGCAGGAATTTTTGCCATGGCTTGTGGAGCACACGCCGTTTACTGTGCAGGCGGTGTGCAGCACCCCGCGCTCGGCGGCAAAGGCCGCAGAGCTGTGTGCGCAATATCAGATCCCGCAGCACACCACCAATTATTTTGAGCTGCTGCAATGGGTGGACGCGGTCTACATCGCTGTGCCCAACTTGCAGCACGCCCGCTACGCCCGGGTGGCGCTGGAAGCGGGTAAGCACGTCATTGTGGAAAAGCCCATGGCGGTGACCGCCGCCGAGACCGAGGAACTGGCTGCGCTGGCACAGCGCAAGCGGCTGTTCCTCTTTGAGGCGATCACCACCCAGTACCAGCCCAACTACGCCAAACTCCGGGAGCTGCTGCCCCGGGTGGGCACGGTGCGCATGGTACAGTGCAGCTTCAGCCAGTATTCCAGCCGGTACGACGCCTTTTGCGCCGGGCAGACCCCGCCGGTGTTCGACCCGCTGTGTGCGGGCGGTGCACTGATGGACTTGGGCGTGTACAACGTCAGCTACATCGTGGGCCTGTTCGGCGAGCCGAATAAGGCGGTGTATGCCGCCAACATGGAGCGCAACATCGACACCAGCGGTGTGCTGATGATGGATTACAGCGGCTTCAAGGCGGTAAGCCTTGCCGCCAAGGACTGCGCAGCCCCTGCCCGCTGCATCATTCAGGGCACAAAGGGCTACATCCTGCAAAAATCCACCCCGAACTACTGCGGCGGCGTGACCTTCCATCCCAATGAGGGCAAGGAGGAGCACTATAACCTGAACGGGGATCGTCCCCGGCAGGCGGCAGAGTTCGAGGCCTTTTACCGCGCCATGACCACCGGAGATCAGGAACTGTGTGCCCGGATGCTGGATACCAGCATCGCGGTGAGCCGGGTACTCACGGTGGCGCGCCGCAGCGCCGGGGTGCGCTTCCCCGGTGACAGATTCTAACGCATTTTTTTCTGGAACACGCCCTGACAACTACGCGCTTCCAAAGATTTGAATATTCACCTAAAACCCGCACAGAGCGGGCAGGTTTGCGCCGTATCCGACAAAAAGGGCGGAACGGCAGCAGGAGGAAAACTGAATTATGAAGAAAACCAATACCAAGACCTTGACTCGTGTGGCCCTGCTGGTGGCCATTGAACTGGTGATGAAGCTTGTCGGTCTGGGCAGTGTGCCCGTGGGCCCGCTGTACATGAGCTTCCTCACCCTGCCTATCGCCGTGGGCGCCATCACCATGGGCCCCGCCGTGGGTGCCCTGCTGGGCGGCGTGTTCGGCGCTGTGAGCTTCTACGATGCCATCACCGGCGCATCTGCCATGACCGGCGCACTGTTTCAGGTCAGCCCGCTGAACACCTTTATCCTGTGTGTGGGTATGCGTGTGCTCATGGGTCTGTGCTGCGGCCTGATCTTCAAGGTTCTGCAGAAGCTGGACAAGTCCCGCACCTGGAGCTACATCCTCAGCGCCATGACCGCGCCCGCCCTGAACACCCTGTTCTTCATGGGCTACATCGTGCTGGCTTTCTACGGCTGCGACTATGTGCAGAATCTGGTGTCCGTCAAGGGCGCTGCCAACCCCTTCATGTTCGTGGTGCTGCTGGTTGGCGTGCAGGGCGTAGCCGAATTTCTGGTGTCCGGCATTCTGGGCGGCATCGTCGCCCGCGCTGTGGCAAAGTTTCTGAAGTAAGCCCGGCTGCGCACCATGTCAGGGCGGCGCATCCGTGTTTAGAATAGAAAAATGAATGCTCCCCCGGCAGCTGCCGGGGGAGTTTTTTGTTGGGAGACTTAGAAAGAACCCCTTCAGCCGCTGCGCGCCAGCTCCCCCCCAAGGGGGATCCCTGTGAAAATGCAATGCCGGAGCGTCCGCAGACGCTCCGGCATTGTCCTATTTAAAGGCGGCTCTTACTTTTTCTCCCGCAGCTGTTCCAGATAGCCATCGGCCTTGATGGCCTCCGGGGTGAAGGAGTTATTCTTCCACCAGTTCACAAGGGCAGCGGTCACGGTCAGGCCGGTGGTCACCAGCTGTTCCACGGTGGCGCTCTCGATGGGCAGCACAGGCTTGCCGCAGGCGCTCAGCACCTGATTGGTCAGTGCCAGCGCCAGCGCAGCCGTGCGCGCCAGCGTGGCGGCAGAAATTTTGCAATGGGTATCGTTCATAGGTTCAGTTCCTCTCTTTCTCTAAATCTGCGATGCGGTGGTTTGCCACCTTCATCTGTTCTTCTAGAATGGGTACGCGGCGGGCAAAGTTGTTATGCTCCCGCACCTCCCGGGTCAGTTCCTCCAGCTTGGTGTCGGTTACCGCCTGGCTTTTTCCGTTGGCGATCAGCACGCCGATCAGGGTCACCGCGCCTGCGATAATGGCCGAGATGATGCTTGTCATCGCGCTCACCCCCTCCACCGGGCTTTGTCTGCCCGGGTATCCACATGCACCCAGCCGGTGGCTCTGCCCGCCTTGACGGGGTAGCGTCCCACGCCTCCCCAGTCCGGCATCAGGCTTTCGGCGTAGGCGGCCACGTCCTCCACGCTTACGCCCTGCACCCGGATGTCTGCCGCCCGGCCCAGCAGGTGCTGGCTGCTCTTGGCACCGCCCACGGCCGCATTGTGCGCCGCCGTCCGGTACCCGCTGGTAATGGTCACCGGCTTCCCAAAGTGCTCCCGGATGCACTGCAGCACCACGGTCAGCGCCTCGTCCACCATAACGGTGTCGCTGCCATCTTTGCAGCGCAGCTCCCGCACCTTAAAGTCCGGTGCAAGGCGGCGGTTGCCGTCTTTGGTAAGGCTGTATTGTTTGATTGCCATAGTTCACATCCTTTCCTTAACCGTTGTATTCCTTGATATAAGCGCTATGGAAGATCGTGCCTGCGGGGCAGAAATTCAGGGTCGCACGGTTGCCCAGCAGGATCGCGTCACAGGCGCTCTTGAAGGTCTTGAAGCCGGGGTACTTGTTCTCTGCACCGCCATGGGCAGGCAGTGTCCAGGTGCACCAGTTTTCGCCGTTTGTATTTGCCTGCATCGCAAACTCACCGCCGCCGGAGGTGTTCAGCCGCAGCCGCAGATGCTGGTGCAGGGACTGGTCACCCCACCACATATAGGTGTTTCCCAGTGAAGTGCCACCGGCGTCTGTCGCCCAGCGCCATGCGCATTCTGCTTCTGCCGTTTTTCCTTCCGCAATGCCATAGATCGAAGGCCACGCATAGCTGTACTGCTCACTGCCGAAGGCGAGCACATTCGCAGTGCCCTTTGCCAGCGAAATAAAGCCCTTATTGCTCAGGCCATCTCCGTACAGGCTTGCAGGGAGCGTGAAGTCCATGTAGATCTCGATGCCGTCCGGCATCCCGCTTACCACGGGGATCTTCACGGCACTGTTTGCAGCCAGCGTCAGGCCGTCCCCGGTCAGATAGCCGCTTTCGGTGCCATCCCGGTGTCTGCGATACATGGTGGCAAAGTGGTTCACCGCCGCCACGATGGGGGATTCAAAGCCCACGTTCTTGCAGGGGTTCAGGCCGGTGGTGGTGGCAGCCTGATACCAGTGCGCGCTGCTGCCCACCATGTACACACCGTCCAGTGCCGTATCGGTCAGTGCGATCTGGCTCTCGGTGCCGGAGGCAAGGCTCTGGCCGTAGATGATGATCTGCGCATAGTCTCAGCCAGCCACGTCCGCATAGTTCACGCAGCCCCTGCGGCTGGGCGTGTAGACAGGTGCTGCGGTCGCCGTACCCAGAGTGCCGGGGTCGCCCTTGTCGCCTTTCGGGCCAGCCGGGCCTGCCGGTGAGCAGCTTCTTGAAATAGGCCAGCTCCTTGTCGGCCTGCTCCCGATCGACTGCCTTGAAATAGCCATACACGCCGCATGGGATGCCCATCCGCTTGCATTCTGCGTAGTTGCGGGCAAACTGCGGGTCGGTGTAGGGCTTGCTTGGCAGACCCTCGGCGCTGTTGCCCATGGCGCGAATCATCACGCCGTCCACCTTGCCGCTTGCCTTGACCTTCTCCCAGTCAATCGTGCCCTGATACCGGGATACGTCCATGATTTAAGCCATAGCGTCCTCCTTACTGTACGATTTCCTCAAAGCCGCTCTTGATAAGAATTGCCTTGACCTTCTCCTTCAACAGGCGGGGGCAGCGCTCATACAGAGCCTTTGCCTCTTCCATAGTCTCAGCAGACATAATTTCCTGTGCCCACAACATCACCATCATAAATACAGTCCTTTCCAGTTTCTGTTTAACACGCTCAAGCATATACGATCTCGCTCATTTCAAGCAAGCATTGCTTGAGCATCGCATTTTCTTCTTTCAGCGTCTTGTTATCTTCCTGCAGTGCCGCCACTGTCTCCGGCAGCTTGTCCTTTGCTTCCTGCTTTTTGCGTGCTTCTTCCTGCGCGGCCAGCTCTTCGGCGGTGTAGCGGATGTACCTCTGGATAGGCACCTGCTCCACCCATTCCTCCTGCGCGGTCACACCGGGACGGTCAACGATCTTCTGCACGTCCCTGCCACCGTTCGGATACTCGGTCACGGTCTCCCAGTGCCACTGCTCCTCCACGCCTTCCACGGCGGGGTGCTCCACTGGCTCGGTGCCGCCCACCAGATACCCAAGCGTCAGGTCGGGGTTTTCCACGACCGCGCCGTTCTCGTCAATGATTTTCATAAGTCAAAGCCTCCTTTCTCAGGCCACGCGCCGCCAGATGTGCACATAGTAGGCGGCGGGCTGCACGGTGCTGCTTGCGCCGTAGATGGCATTGGAATTGGATGCATCCAGACTGAACTTATACACCTGAGCATCGCTGTTGTCTGCACCCGTCGATGTGCTCAGGTTTTTGGCAGTGAATGCGCCGGATACATTATGAGAACGACTGCGTACATTTGCAACAAAAGAACCTGTGATGTTCGGCAGACCGGCCTCCACGGTAGTGCCCGCTGCGTGGGTTCTGGACGCACCCATCAGCACCCGCTCGGACGCGATCTCCTCCCAGCTGCCGCCGAACAGCGCGGCAGGGCTGGTGGGGTCGGCGCTCTGGTAGATGCTGCCAACGGGGTAGGCCGCCAAAGCACTGTCCGCAGAAAGCCTTCCGTCCGAATCGACCGTCAGACCGCTGCCCACCTTCACGCCGCCCAGCACGTCTGCGGTGGCACACGGCAGGGTGTAGCCTGTGCTGAATTTCCGGTCTACTTCCGCCTTGGAATAAAACCGGTCATCTGCGCCCAGCTGCAGCAGCGCTGCCGTCTTTTCCTGCGCTGACCAGTTTGCTGCCCCGGCGGCGCTGGTCAGCGCCTTTTTGACACCGTAGGGCAACAGCGCCGGGGTCAGGGGTGCGTAGGCCTCGGTCATGCGGTCCAGCTGCGCCGCCGTGGCGGGCACGGTGGTCAGGGTAGCGTCTGCCCGTACCGCAACACCATACTGCCCGTTCGCCCGCACCGCACCGGGCGTTGCCGCCGTGGGCACGGTCTCGCTGCGCACATAGGAGCGCAGGTCCGGCAGCGGGGTGGTATCGGTCTGCACCGCGCCGGTGGCGGTATCCACACTGAGGATGCGCACCACCTCGCCGGGCAAAGACTGCGCCGGAAGCGGCACCGCTGCCACATCCTGTGCATCCAGCTGCACCACGCCGCCTTTGCTGTTCACGCTCAGCACGGCACCGTCCTTGGGCGCGTAGCTCTCTGCACGCAGTGCAGCCGCCTCTGCACGCTTTGCGCAGGCATCGGCATCGGTGCGGTCGGCCAGAATTTTGTCCGCAGCCTTTTGCGCCAGCGCTGCCTGTGCGGCGGTGTCTGCCGCACCGTTCTCGGCGCGGCGGGCGCTCTCCGCTGCGGTGCGGGCGCTTTCCAGCACGCGGGCTACGAACTGCTCGTACACCGAGGGCGGCAGCTCCTCACTGCCGCCATCCGTGGGCAGGGTGGCGTACACATCGTAGCTGCCGGGGCGGGTGTAGGCGGTGTAGCCGCCGCTGCCCATGGCGGCCAGCATCCACTGTCCCCGCACGCTGCCGGTCAGGCGGCGGTCCACCGTCACGCTGCCGTCGGTGTCCAGCGGAATGGCGGCCAGCTGCACCCCGTCGCTGCGGCGCAGATACAGCGCCATGGTGCACCCCGCCCACGCTGCAGGCAGGATGAACTGCAGCCTGTCCACCCCCTCGGCGTTCTGTGCGCCAAGGTGCAGCCGGTGCGGCCGGGGCACAAATTCGGTACCGCCGCACTGCTGCTTTAGGATCTCGATCTCCATGCAAAACCTCCTTTTCTGTTTGCTGTCCCGATTGTACCGCCGGGGGCACAAAACTATCCAGAGTGTACAGAAAATGTGAAATTTTCTGTTCTTCGGCATTTTGCTAAACGGGGTTTTTGCATCGAAAATACAGCCCCTTCCACCCTACTGAAACAGGGTAATTCCCCTGCGGGTTTTCCATGCAAAACCCGCGATGTGGGGCATCTTGTTTTGGGCGCAGCGGCCGTTGCTGCGGCCTTATTTGCAGGGAAAAAAGAGGATACAAATGTTAAAAATTCATGAACGAATTGCCCCCAGAAAAAAGGAAAAAATCAGAAGGAAACTACCTAAAAGCCAAAATATCAAAAGAAACACTGTGAAAATTGCACAAAAAATAATGTTACAAATCTAACAAAGCGCAAGACGCAAATTTGACAGATGCTTTACAGTCTGGTAAAATAACGTTTGCGCAACGAACGTTGCAGCGTTTAAATTCTATCTGGATGAAGTAAAAAGCCGTCCTGCGTACGGCACGGCATGGGCAGATGCGGCCCGTGCCGGGGCAGTTTTGTGGTCTGCCCGAAGCGGATTCCACCCTGTAATACGGTGCTCCGCTTTTTACCCAAAGAGAGCATCGTATTTGACTGTGCGGCGCTTATATCCCCAGCCGCCGCAGTCCGGGCGGCCGGGGTACCGATGCACTACCCGCGGCCGCACCAAATACGACAAAGAGAGGAGTTGTCTCGTATCGCTTCCGTTAAATTGAAGAAAGCAGTTACTGCCGCAAAGCAGGCAGTATCTCCCCGTGTGCTGGCATTTTGTGTCATGGTGGTATGCCTTGTGGCTACCCTTGGCGTCACCGCTGCAAATCTGCGGCTGACCTACGTCACCGACTCCAATGGTGCACGGCAGGTCCTTTTGACCGATGCCGATGCTTCCCCCGCACAGGTCATGCACCTTTCCGGCATCCGCTCTGAAGAGGGCGATGAGGTCTACTACACCGCGTTCAGCGGCAATCTTGCATCCCTGAATATCGAGCGCGCATTCTCCGTCAGCATCACCGCCGACGGGCAGGAGTACCCGGTAAAGCTGGTGTTCGGCACCGTAGCCGATGCACTGGAGCGCGCCGGTATCACCCTTGAAGGGGACGACTACACCGAGCCGGCGCTGGATCATGTTGTGACCGCCGGCAGCAAGATCGTGGTCCACCGCGTGGACTATGAAGAGCGTGTGGAGACCCAGGCCATTCCCTACGACACCCAGTATGTCTACACCAGCCTGTACTTCCGCAACACCGGCCGCACCACCACCCTGCAGCACGGCGCAGCCGGTCAGCAGACCGTGACCACCCGTGACCGCTATGTGGACGGCGAGCTGGAGAACAGCACCGTTGTGGATACCATCACCACGGTGGAGCCCACCGACCACGTCATCAAGACCTACGGCGCAGGTGCGCCGGTGTCCCCCCTGACCGGTGCGGACGGCACCACCAACGCCCCCACCTCTTATAGCAAGGTGCTCACCGGCAAGGCCACCGGCTACTATTCCCGTACCGGCAAGGGTTCTTCCGGTCTGGGTCTGGGCTACGGCACCGTGGCTGTGGACCCGGACGTGATCCCCTACGGCACCAAGCTCTACATCACCTCCACCGACGGCAAGTTCGTCTACGGCTATGCCGTGGCCACCGACACCGGCATCGCCGTCCAGAAGGGGCAGATCCTTGTAGACCTGTTCTACGAGACCTACGCCGAAAGCGTCATCAACGGCGCGATTCAGGTCAACGTCTACGTTGTGGACTGAGCTGTAAACAAAACACAATAACCACGCAAAGAGACCGCTGTACAAACTGTGCAGCGGTCTCTTTTGATGTGAGCGGAAGAACTGTTTTTATTTCGGAGCACCGGAGCGTCTGCGGACGTTCCGGTGCTCCATTTTCACAGGAAGGGACTTTAACCGAAACCCTTCCCTCTTTTTCGCAACGCTTTCGCTAAAACCGTTTGGCAAATGAGCAGTTTACACGATGTCAAGCCGCAAATTTTAGATAGTATGCCTACAACATACAGAGAAAGAAAGAAATTTTGTAGTAATTGTATTTGATTTTTGGACAAAAAGTCTTGCAAAAATGGTAAAAACCTTTTAATATAAAAGAGTACAAAGCTGCGCAAGCCGCTTTCGGCTTCCGCACGGGGAGGAGTAGTCTATGAAACCGACCGAAGAAAAGATTCAGAGCAATACATCGGATCTGCCGGTGTACCTGTTCAAGCAGGGCAATAACTGCGAGGCTTACCGCTACTTCGGCGCACATCTGGAAACGCGGGTCGGGGAGTCCGGCGTCGTGTTCCGTGTATGGGCACCGCACGCCGCAGCCATCAGTGTTGTGGGTGACTTCAACAGCTGGAAGCCCGGCAGCCATCCCATGCGCAAGGTGGATGGCGATTCCGTGTGGGAATTGTTCATTCCCGGCATGAAGGAATACGATGTTTATAAATATTGCGTGACCACCCGCGCAGGCGACCTTGTCTACAAGGCCGATCCTTACGCCTTCCACGCCGAGACCCGGCCGTCCAACGGCAGCAAGGTCTACGATCTGTCCGGCTTTGCATGGCACGACGCCGCATGGCAGGCCGCACAGAAAAAGGCGGACGTGATCAACGGCCCGATGAATATCTACGAGATGCACGCCGGCAGCTGGAAGCTGAAGGAGGGCGGCAAGCCCTACAACTACTCCGAGCTGGCGGACGAGCTGATCCCGTACATCAAGGATATGGGCTATACCCATGTAGAGCTGCTGCCGGTAATGGAACATCCGTTTGACGGCAGCTGGGGCTATCAGGTCACCGGCTATTTTGCACCCACCAGCCGCTACGGCACCCCCAAGGACTTTATGGCCTTTGTGGACAAGATGCACGCCGCAGGCATCGGTGTCATCATGGACTGGGTGCCCGCCCACTTCCCCAAAGACCAGTTCGGCCTGTATAATTTTGACGGCGAGGCCTGCTACGAGGATCCCAACCCCAGGCGCGGCGAGCACAAGGAGTGGGGCACCATGGTGTTCGACTTTGGCCGCAACGAGGTGCAAAGCTTCCTCATTTCCAGCGCACTGTACTGGCTGGAGCAGTACCACATCGATGGTTTGCGGGTGGACGCCGTAGCCTCCATGCTGTATCTGGACTACAACCGCAAGCAGGGCGAATGGGAGCCCAATAAGGACGGCGGCAAGGAGAACCTTGAAGCCATCGCCTTCCTGCGCAAGCTGAACAGCACCGTGCTGGGCCGTCACCCCCACAAGTACATGATCGCTGAGGAGTCCACCGCGTGGCCCATGGTCACAAAGCCCGCTTCGGACGGGGGCTTAGGCTTCAACTTCAAGTGGAACATGGGCTGGATGAACGATATGCTCAGCTACATGAAGACCGACCCGCTGTTCCGCTCCGGCAACCACAACAAGGTGACCTTCAGCTTCTTCTACGCTTTCAGCGAGAACTTTGTGCTGCCCATCAGCCACGATGAGGTCGTGCACGGCAAGGGCAGCCTGCTGAACAAGATGCCCGGCGAGTATGACGACAAGTTTGCCAATCTGCGCACCTTCTTCGGCTATATGATGGCGCACCCGGGCAAGAAGCTGCTGTTCATGGGACAGGAGTTCGGCCAGTTTGCCGAGTGGAACGAGGCAAAGCAGCTGGACTGGATGCTGCTGGACTACGATAAACACGCCGAGCTGCAGAACTACGTCCGCACCCTGAACGCCTTCTATAAAGAGCACCCTGCCCTCTGGCAGATCGATTACAGCTGGGAAGGCTTCCAGTGGATCGTGCCAGATGACTCGCAGCAGAGCGTCATCGCCTTCCTGCGCAAGGACGCCGCCGGTAAGCAGATCCTTGTCATCTGCAACTTCAACCCCGTCCTGCGCGAGGGCTACACCCTCGGCGCACCGGTATCCGGCACCTATAAGGAGATCCTGAACAGCGACGATGCCGCTTTCGGCGGCTCCGGCACCGTGCACAACAAGCCGGTGCGTACCCACAAAAAGCCGCAGCACGGCTTTGAGCAGAGCATCACCGTTACCCTGCCGCCCATGAGCACCCTGTACTTTGAGGTGCCCACAAAGCGCACCCGCAAGGCAGCAGAGGACAGCGTGGACAAACCGGCAAAAAAGACTACCAAAAAAGCCGCCGTCAAGGACGCCGTGGAAAAGGCGGTAAAAAAGACGACCCGCAAGGCCAAGGCCGAGCCGGACGCCGACAAGCCGGTAAAAAAGACCCGCACCACCAAGGCCAAGGCCGCCGAAACGGCGGATGAAAAACCGGATAAAGCAAAAAAGACCGCTGCCAAGCCCAAGGCCGCAGCGGAAAAGCCGGTAAAGAAAACCGCCGCCAAGGCAAAGACCGCGGCAAAAGCAAAGCCTGAGACCGAAGCAGAAACCAAACCCGCAAAGCGCACCCACAAAGCAAAAGCACCCAAGGAATAAGGATGCCCACACGGATGCACGCACGAACATTCTGATCTGTTGACTATCATTTCCAAAAAGGAAATGCTAAAGGGGAGAATAAAGCTATGGCAAAAGAAATCGTGGCAATGATCCTTGCCGGTGGACGTGGCTCGCGCTTATACGCGCTGACACAAAAGACGGCAAAACCTGCGGTGTCCTTCGGCGGCAAGTACCGCATCGTGGACTTCCCGCTGTCCAACTGCGTCAACTCCGATATCGACACGGTCGGTATCGCAACGCAGTACCAGCCCCAGAAGCTGAACGAGTATATCGGTAACGGTCAGCCCTGGGATCTGGACCGTCTGCACGGCGGTGTGCACACCCTGCCCCCTTACGAGCAGGCAAACGGCACCGACTGGTACAAGGGCACCGCAAACGCCATCTATCAGAACATCGGCTTCATCGACAGCTATGATCCCGAGTACGTCATCATCCTGTCCGGCGACCAGATCTGCAAACAGGACTACGCCGACTTCCTGCGCTTCCACAAGGAAAAGGGCGCAGAGTTCTCTGTGGCCGTTATGGAAGTGGACTGGAAGGAAGCTTCCCGCTTCGGCCTGATGGTGGCGGACGAGACCGACCGCATCACCGAGTTCCAGGAGAAGCCCCCGGTGCCCAAGTCCAATCTGGCATCCATGGGCATCTACATCTTCAACTGGGATGTGCTCAAGAAGTATCTGATCGAGGACGAGGCCGACCCCAACTCCAAGAACGATTTCGGCATGAACATCATCCCCGCCCTGCTGCGTGACGGCCGCAAGATGTACGCCTACCGCTTTGCCGGATACTGGCGCGACGTCGGCACCATCGACAGCCTGTGGGAAGCCAACATGGAAGTGCTGGACCCCGAGAACTCCGGCATCGATATCTTTGATAAGACCTGGAAGATTTACAGCCGCAACCCCGTGCTGCCCGCCCAGAAGATCGGCGAGCGCGCCGTTGTGCAGGACTCCCTCGTCACCGAGGGCTGCAAGATCTACGGCAACGTCAAGCACTCTGTGCTGAGTGCAGGCGTCGTTGTGGAAGAGGGCGCTACCGTTGAGGACGCCGTGCTGATGGACGGTGTCGTGGTCAAGGCAGGTGCCGTGGTCAAGCGCTGCATCCTTGCTGAGGACGTTGTTGTGGGCGCAGGTGCAAAGGTCGGCGGCGAGGGCGCAATTGCCCACGTTGGCACCGGTCTGACCATCGGCGCAGGCGCTACCGTCAAGGAGGGCGCAAAAGTGTTTGAATCCGTCAAGGAGGGTGTGGAAGTATGCTGAGACAGAACACCAATGCGTTGGGTATCATTTTCCCCAACAGCTATGACAATACCGTTCCCGAGCTGGTGACCGAGCGCGCTATGGCCTCGATCCCCTTTGCGGGCCGTTACCGCATGGTAGACTTTGTGCTGTCCAGCATGGCCAACTGCGGCATTTCCAACGTTTCCATCGTGGTGCGTAAAAACTACCACTCCCTGATGGATCATCTGGGCACCGGCCGCGAGTGGGATATGGCCCGCCGTCACGGCGGCCTGAACATCGTGCCTCCCTTTGCAGAAAAGGGCGTGCGCATCTACTCCGGCCGTGTGGAGGCTCTGGGCTCCATTCTGGACTTCCTCGAGCACCAGAAGGAGAAGTATGTGGTCATGAGCGATGCCAACATCGCCGTCAACTACGACTTCAACGCCCTGCTGGCTGCCCATCAGGCCAGCGGTGCCGATGTGACCGTGGCCTATCAAAAGACCGAGATCCCCGAGGGCCGCAAGAACGACAACTACACCCTGACCATTGATTCCGATGGCCGCGTGACCGAGCTGCTGTTCAACGACTACCGCTCCGGCGTGCAGAATCTGGATCTGAACATCTATGTGCTGGAGCGCGAGACCCTGATCAAGCTGGTCAAGGACGCTACCGCCCGCGGCCTGATCTACTTCGAGCGCGACATTCTGGCGCACAACGTCAACATTCTGAACATCCATGCGCTGGAGTACACCGGCTATGTGGCTCATATCTGCGACATGAAGAGCTACTTTGACGAGAACCTGAAGCTGATCGATGACCGCAATCTGGAAGCGCTGTTCCCCAAGGGCAGCCCCATCTACACCAAGATCCGTGATGATAACCCCACCCGTTACGTCACCGGCTCCAAGGTTTCGGATTCCATTCTGGCCGACGGCTGCGTCATCGAGGGCACCGTGGAGAACTGCGTGCTCTTCCGCGGCGTCAAGGTCAAGAAGGGTGCTGTGGTCAAGAACTGCGTCCTGATGCAGGATACCGTGGTCGAGCCCAACGTGGAGCTGGACTGCGTTGTCACCGATAAAAACGTGAAGATCACCGCCGGCAAAAAGCTGTCCGGCACCGAGAGCTTCCCGGTCTACGTTCAGAAGAACCATACCGTCTGATCGATGCAATATCCATAGGGGCGGCTTCCTCCCCGGTAGCCCCTTTTGAGAGGGGCGGGGGCACCTGTGTGCTCCCGCCTGCTCTTTTGTATGCAAGGTTCGCGCCGCTTTTCACGGCGGCGGGGAGCGCGAACATCTGCCTGTATCATGGAAGGAGCGAATCCTATGAAGATCCTGTATGCTGCTTCGGAAGCCAATCCCTTTGCCAAGTCCGGCGGTCTGGCCGATGTGGCAGGTGCCCTGCCCAAAGCGCTGGTCAGGGACGGCGTGGACGCCCGCGTCATTATGCCCCTGTACGGCGATTTGAAGTTCCGCGATAAGCTGGAATACGTTACCAACTACTCCGTGCCTGTGGGCTGGCGCAGCCAGTACTGCGGCCTGTTCAAGGCCGATGTGGACGGCGTGACCTACTACTTCCTGGACAACGAGTATTACTTCAAGCGCCGCGGCCTGTACGGCTTCTACGATGACGGCGAGCGCTTCGCCTTCTTCTCCCGCGCCGTGCTGGAGACTTTGTTCTACATCGACTTCACCCCCGATATCATCAACTGCAACGACTGGCAGACCGCTCTGGTGCCGGTGTACCTGAACCTGTACTATCGTCATCTGGACAAGTTCAACCGCATCAAGACCGTGTTCACCATCCACAACATTGCCTATCAGGGCAAGTACGGCATCGATATTCTGGAAGATACCTGCGGCATCGGCCACCGGGACCAGCATATCGTGGAGTACGACGGCTGCGCCAACTTCATGAAGGGTGCCTTCGAGACCGCCGACAAGATCACCACCGTCAGCCCCACCTACGCACAGGAGATTTTGGACCCGTGGTTCAGCTACGGTCTGGACGCCCTGCTGCGTGAGAAGCAGTATAAGCTGTGCGGCATCCTGAACGGCATCGACATGGACGCCAACAACCCCGCCACCGACAAGAATATCCCCTTCAATTACAGCAGCAAGACCTTCGAGACCGGCAAGGCCAAGTGCAAGGAGGCTTTGCAGAACAGGTTCGGTCTGCATAAAGACGGCAGCCCCGTCTTTGGCATGGTCAGCCGCATGGTGGGCATGAAGGGCTTTGATCTGGTGCAGAGCATCGCTGACGGTCTGGTGGACCGCGGCATCCAGCTGGTCATTCTGGGCAGCGGCGAGAGCCAGTACGAGAACTTCTTCTCTGACCTGTGCGGCCGTCACCCGGGCCGCGTAGGCACCTACATCGGCTTTGAGCCCAAGCTCTCGCAGGAGATCTACGCCGGTGCAGACGCCTTCATCATGCCCTCCAAGAGCGAGCCCTGCGGTCTGGCACAGATGGTGGCCTGCCGCTACGGCACACCTCCCATCGTCCGCGAGACTGGCGGCCTGCGCGACTCCATCCACGACAGCACCATGGGTAACGGCAACGGCTTTACTTTTGCCGGTTACAACGCCCACGAGCTGTATGTGGCCTGCTGCAACGCACAGAATGCCTACAACAACAAGGAAAACTGGAAGAACCTCGTGCGTCACTGCATGGAGTGCGATTTCAGCTGGGACGTTTCCGCCAAGAGCTACGAGGGTCTGTACAACGAGACTGCAAACCTCTGGTAAAAGCATTTCCGCCTCGTTTATCCGCCGCCCGGACTGCGAGCCGGGCGGCTTTTTTTTGCACGTTGGCGCGGCAAGCTTTCCCTAAAAAACCGCAATGCGTTAAAAAATTCCTTGCACTTCGGGGACATTCTGTGTTACACTGACATCGTTTTAACACTTTTTTCATAAAAGCACAAAAAGTGCTTTGCCATAAAAAGGAGAATCTTATGAACCGGAAACGTATCGTCAGCGGCGTTCTGGCAGCAGCCATGCTATATGCACTGCCGATGCAGCTTCTGGCCTCGGCTGAAGGTGCAGAGACTGCCACAGCCAACGCATGGGAGGAGCTGTCCATCGCAGCCTCTCCCGATGACTGCAATACCTTTTTTTATAGCAGAAACGACTACACCTTTGAAAAACTCACCCACCCGGAAAAGGACGTCAAAACAGCAGACGGCATCGTGGATTATCTGGGCGGCAGCACCGTTGCCGTGGTGACCGACCCGGAGGACGCCGCCTACAACGCAGGCGACCGGGGCCAGAACTACGCATGGTCTGCTGTGGGCTACGGTGACTGGCTATATGTGGGCACCTGCTACGCCGCCATGGGCAACACCCTCTCCCTGATGAAGAGCAGTCTGGGCGACGAGTATGATGACAAGGTGCTTGCCGCTACCTTTGACGCCCTTTACAACGGCTCCTTCTTCCTGACAGAGGCAGACGGCGGCAAGCCCAAGGGCGTTCTGGCAAAGATCAACACCAAGACCGGCGAGACCAAGCTGCTGATGTCCGGCTCCTCCAACGGTTACACACCCCTGTTCCGCAACGCATTGGAGTATCACGGCAAGTTGTACTTCTGCGGCAGCGTGGGCGGCGGCGGCATCGGCTTTTTGCCCAGTATCTGGCAGGTAGACCCCGATACCGATGCGTGCAAGCCGGTGTATATCGGCCTGAACAACGTGCAGGACTATGCCGTAGCCTACCAGCAGGGCATCAGCGTTGGCATCCGGGGTATGTGTGTCTACAAGGACCAGCTGGTCATCAGCAACGTGACCACGGACGCCGCCACCGGCAAGAGCAGCGCCACCCTGCTGATCTCCTCTGACCCGGAAAAGGGCTTTACCCAGATCGCGGACTCCGAAAGCCTGTTCAACTACCCTGCCTACCACTACGCCGACAGCATCTACGGCGGCAGCATCTGGGATATGGCCGAGTTCAACGGCAGCCTGTATGTTTCCATCTGCACCGGCACCGAGGACAATATGCCCGATGACAACACCATGCAGTCCTTTGCACTGGTGCGGGGCGACCAGAACCCTGACGGCAGCTTTACATGGACTGCACTGGCCGGCGACACGGAAAAGGACGGTGCCCGCTACACCTTCGGCATCGATCCGGAGCGCACCCGTTCCGGCGCTGCCAACCTGACAGTATACAACGACCACCTCTATATCGGCGAGTACAACGACGAGGAGATCGCGCTGGAGCGCATCCTTTTTGCCAAGACCGGCAAAAAAGCCACCGGTCAGTTCGGCGGCGGTCTGGACTGCAACTTCCTCAACGCCAATCTGGAGCAGTCTGTAAACCTTTACCGCATGGACAAGGACGAGAACATCGAGCTGGTGGTAGGCAACACCACCAAAATGTTCCCCTCCGGCAGCCTTTCGGGCCTGAAGTCCGGCTTTGGCCGCAACGAGAACCAGTACATCTGGCGGATGCAGGTGTACGATGGCAAGCTATATGTGGCAACCTTTGATACCAGCAGTCTGCTGGAGTGCTTAGGGCAGTTCGTCAACGGCAATCTGCTCCAGCGCACCCCCGAGGAGTGGAAAACGCAGTGGAACTACCTGAAGGCCCTGATGGATGCGCTGAAAACAGTAGACCCCGATGGCAGCGGCAATGCCGATACTCTGGCGCAGACCATCAAGTTCTCCTACGCTTTCGTGTTCCGCAACATTACGGTGCGCAACATCGCCAGCGCTATCCGGCTTTTGAACTATATGCGCAAGGCAAAGCGCGGCTTCGACCTTTATGTAACAGAGGACGGCGTAAACTTCCAGACCATCACCATCGATGGCTTCGGCGATCCCTACAACCACGGTCTGCGGACGTTTGCCACCACCGATCAGGGGCTGTGTCTGGGCACCGCCAATCCCTTCTATGGCACACAGGTGTGGATCCAGCGCAAGGAGTAAAAGCCTTGCACCCGCCGCACACCTCCTGCACAAAATATCTGAAGCTCTGATATACTGCTTTTCACCCCCTGATGCCGGGCACCCGGTGTCGGGGGTGTTTTTTATTGCAATGCCGTTCGCCTGCCCTTTGCGCGGCAACGCTTTTTTCACTTTCTACACTCTGCACAAACTTTTCTGCAAAGTTTGTGCAATGATGTGCCCATAGGCGCACAATGTGTGTTATAGGCGCGCATTTATGGAATCAGTATTAACAAACTATGAAATTTTACTATATTTCGGTGGAGAATTGATTGCAATATCCGACGCTTTGAAGTATACTGAGGGCATAGACTTTTTGGCTGCCTGTCCGTCTCTGGCAAAAATTCCAAATGCTGGAATGCGGGCAGCACCCGCAGAAAGGAGCGGCGCAGAACTTGAAGGGCTGGTACAAGGCTTTGGAAGATCTGGTCTGGCTGACCCAGCTGGGGCTGAATATGCTGCTGCCGCTGGTGCTCTGCCTTGCCGGATGCTGGTGGGCCGTGGAGCACTGGGGCTGGCCGGAATGGCTGTTTTTGCCCGCTGTGGGTCTGGGGCTTGCCGCCGGGGCGCAGAACTTCTGGGTGTTCTGCAAGGAACGGCTGGAGCGCTCCAAACACGAAAAAAATCATCGGGTGGGCTTTAACTCCCACCAGTAATGGAGGTCCGTTTTTATGAAATTGCAGCCGGAATCCAAAAAGGAACTGCTGCGCATCGCCTGCGGCGTATCTCTGTGCACCGCCGTGATGTGGGTGGTGTTTGCAGCGCTGCATCTGGTGGGCTGGGTGGTCTTTGACTACCGGGTGCTGCTGGGCGGCATCATCGGCGCGCTGGTGGCTATCGGCAACTTTGCCGGGATCTGCTTCGTGGTGCAGAAGGTCATTGACGAGCCGGACGAAAAAAAGCGTAAAGCGCAGCTGCAGATATCCTATAATACAAGGATGCTGCTGCAGGCGCTGTGGATCATCATAGCCATTGCGGCTCCCTGTTTCCAGGCGTTTGCAGGCGTTCTGCCGCTGCTGTTCCCCAGAGTTACGATCTATTATCTCCAGATAACCGGGAAGTACAAGCCGCTCACGCCCCCGCAGGAGCCGGTGGACATCGCTGTGGAAGATGACCCCGCCCCTGCCGAGGAGTCTGCGGTGCAGCCCCGTGACGAAGGGGGTGAACAAGAATAAATGGAACTGAACGGCGCAAAGATCCTGTATACCATCCACACCAACATCCCCCTGCTGGGTGATTTTAAAATTACCCAGACCTTGGTAAGCACTTGGATCGTCATGGCGCTGCTCTCGGGTTTTGCCATCTGGCTGGGGCACGACCTCAAGCTGGAAAATGTGTCCAAACGACAGGCCGCAGCCGAGTTCATCGTAACGCGGCTGGAGCAGTTCGTGCACGACAACATGGGCTTCCACTTCGATCAGTATATCCCCCTGATCGGTGCTATTTTTGCACTGAGCGTTGGGTGCAACCTGATCAGCGTCGTTGGCCTGTGGAGCCCCACGGCCGACCTGAACACCGAGGCAGCGTGGGCCATTGTGGTGTTTGTTCTGATCATGTACTACAAGATCAAAACGAACGGCATTCTGACCTACCTCAAGGGTCTGCTCGATCCGATCTTTATCATGGCACCCATCAATGTGCTGTCGGAGATCTCTACCCCTGTCAGCATGGCGTTCCGTCACTTCGGCAACATCCTGTCCGGTACGGTCATCTCCACACTGCTGTACTGGGCACTGGCAAGCCTGAGCCACGTCATCTTTGGCTGGCTGCCGGGCTTCCTGAGTCAGATCCAGCTGTTCCAGATCGGCATCCCGGCCTTTACCGGTTTGTATTTCGACTGGTTCGGCGGCTGCATTCAGGCGTTCATCTTCTGTACCCTGACCGCAATCTTCATCAAACGTGCTGCCGGTGAGGATTAACGCCTTCCGGCATCCCCCAAAACACAAACACATTTTAGGAGGACAAATCTTATGACTGATTTCCAGTATCTGGCTCGTGGTATCGCTCTGGCAGGCTGCGGCATCGGCGCAGGCTGCGCACTGATCGCAGGTATCGGCCCCGGTATCGGCGAAGGCAACGCTGCTGCCGCTGCCTGTGAGGCCGTTGGCCGTCAGCCGGAGTGCAAGAGCGATGTTACCAGCACCCTGATCCTCGGTGTTGCCCTTTCCGAGACCACCGGTATCTACGGCTTTGTTACCGGCCTGCTGCTGATCTTCCTGGCACCCGGTATGTTCATGAAGTACCTGGCATAAGCCTCCCGATCCGAAAAAATAACGAAAGGAGACGCTTATGGAACTGTATCAGGCGTTGATCACGCTGGATGGCTGGACCTTTCTGGCCCAGATCTGCAACCTGATGATCCAGCTGGTCATCTTCAAAAAGTTCCTGCTGAAGCCGATCAAACAGGTGATCGCCGACCGCAAGGCCAAGGCCGACAGCGAGATCGCGGATGCGCAGAAGCTGCGCACCGAGGCCGAGGCCATGAAGGCGGAGTACGAGCAGAACCTGCAGAACGCCCGCACCGAGGCCAACCAGATCGTAGCTGCGGCGCAAAAGACCGCCACCGCCCGCTCGGAAGAGATCGTGGGCGAGGCCCGCGCACAGGCCGCTGCGCTGAAGCAGAAGGCCGAGGCTGACATTGCGCAGGAGCGCAAGAAGGCCGTGAACGAGGTCAAGGACGAGATCGGCGGCATCGCCATGGAGATCGCATCCAAGGTGGTGGAGCGCGAGATCAGTGAGAAGGACCACAAGGACCTGATCGACGAATTTATCAAAAACGTGGGTGAAGCATCATGACCGAAACTGCAAAGATGTACGGCGGCAGTCTGTACGATCTGGCGGCAGAGGAAGGGCTGGAGACCCGCATTCTGGGCGAGCTTGACGAGGCGCAACAGCTTCTGAAGCAAAACCCGGACTACCTGCGGCTGCTCAGCACCCCCAGCATCCCCAAAAAGGAGCGCTGCGGCCTGCTGGACGAAGCCCTGCGCGGGCAGGTCCACCTCTATGTGCTGAACTTTTTAAAGATCCTGTGCGAGAAGGGCACCCTGCGGGAGCTGTCCGGCTGCGCACGGGCCTACCGCATCCGCTACAATCAGGCGCACGGCATTCTGGAAGCTACGGCTATCTCGGCCATTCCGCTGACAGAGCAGCAGCTTTCTGCCCTGCACACCAAGCTGGAAAGCCTGACTGGCAAGACCATCGACCTTAAGACCAAGGTGGATGCCAAGGTGCTGGGCGGTATCCGGCTGGATATCGAGGGCACCGAGCTGGACGGCACCGTCCAGAATCGCCTTGCCTCCCTGCGCCGGGATATTGCGGCGGTCACTTTGTAACTTTTTCCCTGCCCTTTGCAAACGGGGCAGAGCACAGAACGAATTTCCACCCGAAATGACTATTATGAATTGAGTGGTGAACAAACAAAGATGCAACTGAAACCTGAAGAGATCTCCAAGATCATCCGTGCGCAGATCAAGCATTACGAAAATGCCATCGAGCAGAGCGAGACCGGCACGGTCATTATGGTGGGCGACGGCATCGCCCGGGCCAGCGGTCTGGAAAAGTGCATGGCAGGCGAGCTGCTCCAGTTTGACAACGGCGAATACGGTATGGCCCAGAACCTTGAGGAAAATACCGTTTCCATCGTGCTGCTGGGCTCGGATGCCGGCATCAAAGAAGGCGGCATCGTCAAGCGCACCGGCAAGGTAGTCTCCGTGCCGGTAGGCGATGCCATGATCGGCCGCGTGGTCAACGCACTGGGTCAGCCCATCGACGGCGCAGGCCCCATCGAGACCACCGAGTACCGCGCCATCGAGAGCCGCGCTCCCGGCATCATCGAGCGCCAGCCCGTCAAGGAGCCGCTGCAGACCGGTATCAAGGCCATCGACTCCATGATCCCCATCGGACGCGGTCAGCGCGAGCTGATCATCGGTGACCGCCAGACCGGCAAGACCACCATCGCCTCCGATACCATCATCAACCAGAAGGGCAAGGACGTCATCTGCATTTACGTTGCCATCGGCCAGAAGCGCTCTACCGTGGCAAACCTTGTGCAGAGCCTGACCGAAGCCGGTGCCATGGGCTACACCATCGTGGTGTCCGCTACCGCCTCCGAGCTGTCTCCCCTGCAGTATATCGCCCCTTACTCCGGCTGTGCCATGGGCGAATACTTCATGCAGCAGGGCAAGCACGTCCTCATCATCTACGATGACCTTTCCAAGCACGCTGTGGCTTACCGTGCCCTGTCCCTGCTGATCCGCCGTCCTCCGGGACGCGAGGCTTACCCCGGCGATGTTTTCTATCTGCACTCCCGTCTGCTGGAGCGCGCTGCCAAGCTTTCCAACGAGCTGGGCGGCGGCAGTCTGACGGCTCTGCCCATCATCGAGACGCAGGCGGGCGACGTTTCCGCCTACATTCCCACCAACGTCATCTCCATCACTGACGGTCAGATCTTCCTTGAGACCGAGCTGTTCCACTCCGGCGTCATGCCGGCAGTCAACCCCGGTATCTCGGTGTCCCGTGTCGGCGGCAACGCCCAGATCAAGGCCATGAAGAAGGTGGCCGGCACCCTGAAGCTGATCTACTCCCAGTACCGCGAACTGCAGTCCTTTGCGCAGTTCGGCTCTGATCTGGACGCCGACACCAAGGCGCGTCTGGCACAGGGCGAGCGCATCGTGGAGGTGCTCAAGCAGAACCGCTCCGCGCCCGTACCTGTGGAAAAGCAGGTCGCCATCCTGTACGCCACCATCCACGACTACCTTGTCAACGTCAAGGTGCCGGATGTGGCAGAGTACGAGAAGAGCCTGTACGAGTATCTGGACAACGATGCCGCCGGGGCTGCCGTGATGGACACCATCCGCACCACCGGTAATCTGGATAAGGACACCGAGGAGCAGCTCAAAGCCGTGCTGACCCGGTATACCGAAAGCTTTGTCAAGGCGCATTAAAGGGAAGGAGGCGTAACGCATGGCTGGTTCCATGAAGGACATCAAGCTGCGCATCAAAAGCGTAGAGAGCACCATGCAGATCACCAAGGCCATGGAGCTGGTGGCTTCCTCCAAAATGCGCCGTGCCAAGGAGCGGGTCGAGCACAGCCGACCCTATTTTGAAACGCTGTACAAGACCCTGACCGAGATCGCGGCAGCGGGCCCGCGCCCGCAACCCCTACCTGCGCCGCAGCGAGATCAAGCGCACGCTGCTGGTGGTCATTGCCGGTGACCGCGGCCTTGCCGGCGGTTACAACTCCAATGTGCTCAAGCTGGCTGCACAGGAAAGCGGCAATGTGGAGGTGCTGCCCATCGGCAAGCGCTCGGCAGAATATTTTGCCCACCACGAAGCCGAACTGTTCACGCAGGAGGTGCTGCTGGCCGCCGATATTTCGGTGGGACAGTGCTTCCAGCTGGCGCGCCATATCACCGAAGGGTACCGTAAGGGCGAGTTTGACGCCGTAAAGCTTTGCTACACCCGGTTCGATTCCATGATGACCCAGACGGCTGTTTCCATCGAGGTGCTGCCGCTGGCCATGGAGCCCACCGAGCAGCAGAAGGCCGAAGCGCGCCGCAGTCAGATCTTGTACAAGCCCAGCAGCGAGGAAGTATTCAGCGCGATCATCCCGGAGTATGTGGCCGGTGTCGTCTACGGTGCCGTGTGCGAGAGCGTAGCCAGCGAGCTGGCTGCCCGCCGCACCGCCATGGACGCTGCCACCAAGAACGCCGGTGAGATGATCGACCATCTCAACCTGTATTATAACCGTGCCCGTCAGGCTGCTATCACGCAGGAGATCACCGAGATCGTGGCCGGCGCGGAGAACTAAGACTATCAAGAAGGAGTTGTAGCCTATGTCCGAAAAACATATCGGCAAGGTGATCCAGGTCATTGGCCCGGTGCTGGACATCCAGTTCAAGGATGGCGAGCTGCCGGAGCTGCTCAACGCCATTGAGATCGACAACCACGGCCAGAAGCTGGTGGTGGAGGTCGCTCAGCTGACCGGCGACAATGTGGCACGCTGCATTGCCATGAGCAGCACCGATGGTCTGGTGCGCGGCACAGATGCCGTGGACACCGGCGAGTCCATTAAGGTGCCCGTAGGCGACCAGTGTCTGGGGCGCGTGTTCAACCTGCTGGGCGAGCCTGTGGATAATAAGCCCGCCCCCACCCCGGATGCCTACTGGCCCATCCACCGTCCCGCTCCCAGCTACGAGGAGCAGCAGTCCACCACCGAGATCCTGGAGACCGGCATCAAGGTGGTTGACCTGATCTGCCCCTACGCCAAGGGCGGTAAGATCGGCCTGTTCGGCGGCGCCGGTGTCGGCAAGACTGTTCTGATTCAGGAGCTGATCTATAACATCGCCACCGAGCACAACGGTTACTCGGTATTTACCGGCGTCGGCGAGCGCACCCGTGAGGGCAACGACCTGTACGGCGAAATGACCGAGAGCGGCGTTATCAACAAGACCGCGCTGGTCTACGGCCAGATGAACGAGCCCCCGGGAGCCCGTATGCGCGTGGCACTGTCCGGTCTGACCATGGCAGAGTATTTCCGCGATGTGAAGAATCAGGACGTGCTGCTGTTCATCGATAACATCTTCCGCTTCACGCAGGCCGGTTCCGAGGTGTCCGCATTGCTGGGTCGTATGCCCTCTGCCGTTGGTTACCAGCCCACGCTGGCTACCGAGATGGGCGCCCTGCAGGAGCGCATCACCTCCACCCGCAAGGGCTCCATCACCTCGGTGCAGGCCGTCTACGTGCCCGCCGATGACCTGACCGACCCCGCCCCTGCCACCACCTTTACCCATCTGGATGCCACCACGGTCCTGAGCCGTGACATTGCATCGCAGGGCATCTACCCCGCTGTGGACCCGCTGGACTCCACCAGCCGCATCCTCAGCCCGGAGGTCGTGGGGCAGGAGCACTACGAGATCGCCCGCGCCGTCCAGAAGGTGCTGCAGCGCTACAAAGAGCTGCAGGACATCATTGCTATCATGGGCATGGACGAGCTGAGCGAGGAGGACAAGCGTACCGTCAGCCGCGCCCGCAAGGTGCAGCGCTTCCTGAGCCAGAGCTTCCATGTGGCAGAGCAGTTCACCGGTATGCCCGGCCAGTATGTGCCGCTGAAGGAGACCCTGCGGGGCTTTAAGATGATCCTGAGCGGCGAGTGCGACGAGCTGCCCGAGAGCGCTTTCCTGTTCGCGGGCACCATCGACGACGTGTTCGCAAAAGCGAAGAAGGGGTAAGCCATGACGACCTTTCATCTGACGGTGGTCACGCCGGACGGCTGCGCCTTTGAAGGTCAGGCCGAGCGCATCGTCTGCCGCGCCATTGACGGCGATATCGCCATTCTGGCAAAGCACGGCGACTACTGCACGGCACTGGGCATGGGCGAGGCGCACATTGTGGATGCCGACGGTCAGCGCCGCCGCGCAGCCTGCATGGGCGGCCTGCTCAGCGTGCTGGACGGGGACGTGCGTCTGGTGGCTACCACTTGGGAATGGGCGGAGGACATCGATCAGGCGCGTGCGGAGGCTTCCAAGAAGCGCGCCGAGGAGATCCTTGCCCGCAAGGACCTGAACGACCGTGAGTACGAGCTGGCACAGGCGCGCCTCAAGCGCGCGCTGGTGCGTACCTCTATCCGTTAAGCCCTGTATGCAAAAAGGCACCCGCAGCCGGATGGCCGTGGGTGCCTTTTTAAATTTATCTTACCCCCGGTTCGCCCGCTCGATCAGGGTGCGGATATGGTGCGCCAGCATCTCCACGGCGGTGCTGTTCTCGCCGCCGTTGGGCACAATGATGTCTGCGTTGCGCTTGCTGGGTTCTACAAAGGCCTCGTGCATCGGCTTGACCGTGGTAAGGTACTGGTCGATCACGCTGTCCAAGCTGCGCCCGCGCTCCTTTACGTCCCGCAGAATGCGCCGCAGGATGCGCTCGTCCGCGTCCGTGTCCACAAAGATCTTGTAGTCGAACAGGGCGCACAGCTCCGGCTCTACAAAGGGCAGAATTCCCTCCACGATCAGCACCGGGGCGGGCTCGATGTGCTGCACCTCGTTGCTGCGGTTGTGGTTGGAGTAATCATACACCGGGCAGTCGATGGCGCGGCCTGCCTTCAGTTCCTGCAAATGGTAGATGAGCAGGGCGTTGTCGAAGGCGTCCGGGTGGTCGTAATTCAGCTTGCAGCGCTCTTCAAAGGGCAGATCGTCGTGGCGCTTGTAGTAGCTGTCGTGGGAGATCAGCCGCACCTCGTCTTCCCCAAAGCGCTCCTTCAGCCGCAGTGCAAGGGTGGTCTTGCCGCTGCCAGAGCCGCCCGCGATGCCAATGATCAGGTTGTTCATGATGCAAACTCCTTCTGCACAAAATCTGCCGATTTCTGTGGAAAAACCGGTCGGAATGGATTATAATAAATATGTATCCGCTCTGCTGCCGCCCGGCAGCAGTTCTTCCCTTTTATCATAGCACAAAATGTGTCATTTGGACAGGGCTTGCAGGCCACCCGCCGACACATTCACAAAAAAGGATGGTCAATATGCCAAAAGAAACATTGCAGCACACCATGAGAAGCAAGGTCCGGGTCTTTGAGGACGGCGGCATCCGCCTGCTCCGCAAAGGCCAGAAAGGGCTCATCCACGCCATTTTCAGCCGCTTCGGGCTGGTGCTGGTGCTGCTGGTGCTGCAATTCGGGGCGCTGTTCAGCCTGATGCGCTGGTTCAGCGGTCTGCTGCCCCATTACTTGGGCGGCACTTTGCTGGTCACGGCGGCCATGATGGTCTACCTGCTCAATCAGGACATGAACAACAGTGTGCGCATCCCGTGGCTGGTGGTCACGGCGCTTGCCCCGGTGCTGGGCGTGCTGCTGTTCTGCTACACCAAGGAGGACGTAGGCCACCGGATGCTCAAAAAGCGCCTGCTGGAGCTGGAAGGGCAAACCCGCAGCCAGTTGCCACAGCCCAAAAAGGCCGACAAGGCGCTGGACGCAGACTGCCCCGGCGCGGCCTCTCTGGCGCAGTATCTGCGCGGACGGGGCGGCGGCTTCCCGGTGTACGAAAACACGCAGGTGACCTATTTCCCCAGCGGAGAAGCCAAGTTTGCCGCACTGCTGCCCCAGCTGGAAAGCGCCACCCAGTACATTTTTCTGGAATACTTCATCATTGACGAAGGGTTGATGTGGGGGCGCATTCTGGAAATTTTGGCGCGCAAAGCCGCGCAGGGCGTGGATGTGCGGGTGATGTATGACGGCACCTGCGAGTTCTCCACCCTGCCCCGGGACTACCCCAGACGGCTGGAAGCGCTGGGCATCCGCTGCAAGGTGTTTGCGCCGGTCACGCCCTTTGTCTCCACCCACTATAACTACCGCGACCACCGCAAGATTCTGGTCGTGGATGGCCGCGTGGGCTTTACCGGCGGCGTGAATCTGGCCGATGAGTACATCAACCACGTTGAAAAATATGGCCGCTGGAAGGACGCCGCCGTCATGCTGGAGGGCGAGGGCGTGCGCACCATGACCGCTCTGTTTTTGCAGATGTGGAGCATCCAGCGCGAGCCGGAGTTCGCCCAGTTCCTCACCCGCCCCCTCCCGCAAACGCAGGCAAAGGGCTTTGTCATCCCCTACGGCGACTGCCCGCTGGACGGCGAGCGTGTGGGTGAGATGGTCTACATCGACCTGCTCAACCGCGCCCGGCACAGCATACATATCATCACACCATACCTCATTCTGGACGGTGAGTTGGAGACTGCCCTGCGCTTTGCCGCCGAGCGCGGCGTGGATGTGCACCTGGTCCTGCCCGGTAAGCCGGACAAGGTATTTGCCTATGCGCTGGCTAAGACCCATTACCTGCCGCTGCTGTCCTCCGGTGTGAAGATCAGCGAGTGGACCCCCGGCTTCACCCACGCCAAGGTGATGATCATGGACGGGCAGGAGGCGGTTGTGGGCACCATCAATCTGGACTACCGCAGCCTGTACCACCACTTTGAAAACGCGGTCTGGATGCGCGGCGTAGACTGCCTGCCCCGCATTGAAGCAGATTTTCAGGATACGCTGGCGCAGTGCCGCACGGTGGAGCCCACCCGCCAGAGCGTCTGGCAGGGCAAAAAGCTGCTGCATCTGGTGGGCATGGTGCTCAAGTTCATCGCCCCGCTGATCTAAACGAAAAACGCCCCGGAAACGCTGTCAAGCGTTTCCGGGGCGTTCTTTGCTTATGCTTTTGCGCCTGCCGGCACTTTTTCTTTTTTCAGGGTGGAGGGCATCGCCTTCAACGGGTCGCCCACCAGACACCGTGCACCGATGGACAACGCCTCCAGCAACGACAGGGAAAGCCCCTCAGTGTGGCTGGGCAGAACAAACAGCCCGCAGTTGCTGTAAAGCTCCTTCAGCGGGTCGCCCACCACATAGTCGGTCATGATGATATTAGGGTCTTTCTGTGCCTGCTGCTGTACTGCTCCGCAATATTCGCTGTCATCCAGCGAGCCAACCAGTACAAGCTTTTTCCCTGTCTTGGCCTTGCGGTAGCCCTCCACCAGATCCATCGTACCCTTTTCCGGCGAGATGCGCCCCACATATAGGATGTACTCTCCCTGCTCCAGCCCATATTTTTCCCGGATCAGATTACAGGGGCGCTTTTCATAAAAGCGAATGGCATTGGGGATCAGAATAGACGCGCGGTCATACTTCTGCAAAAAATAGTTCCACTCCGTCTCCGAAAGCACCACCAGATCATCCGCATATTTTGCAGCGATCCGCTCTCCCAGCTTCATGTAACGGCTTGCAAAGCCGCGCCACTTGTCCACCTTCCAGTTCAAACCGTGCACCATACACACTGTACGCTTGCCGAATATCTTAGCGATCAGCACCAGTGCAATAGTCTTGAGCTGAGTAGCATCCAGCCCTTTTTGTCAGTTTATCCATACAGACTCTCCTTTCCTTGTGCATCCAGTGTAACAGGAAAATCTGTAGAAAGTATAAGGTTCCGCCTTTTATGATACTATTTTCTGCCCCGAAACGCAATAAAAAAGCCCTGAGACTTTCATCTCAGAGCTTTTTGTTCAAGTCGGCGACTACCTATTTTCACAAGCCGTTTCCAGCTAACTATCTTCGGCACAAGTAAGCTTAACTTCTGTGTTCGGAATGGGAACAGGTGGAACCTTACCGTCATCGACACCGACCGACCTGACTGAATCAGTATAACACATCTCTGCTTTACTGTCCAATATTTTTTAGAAGGACGTGCCTTCAAAACTGAATAATCACTGCTGACATTTTTTCGTTGACTTAAAAGTCTCAAGCGAATTGTGGTCAAGCCCTCGACCTATTAGTACACGCTTGCTGAATGGATCACTCCACTTACACATCGTGCCTATCAACCTTGTAGTCTTCAAGGGGTCTTACTTGTTTGAAACAATGGGATATCTTATCTTTGGGTCGGCTTCACGCTTAGATGCTTTCAGCGTTTATCCGATCCGTACATAGTTGCCCAGCTATGCCCTTGGCAGAACAACTGGTGCGCCAGAGGTACGTCCGCTCCGGTCCTCTCGTACTAGGAACAGCTCCCATCAAATATCCTGCGCCCACGACAGATAGGGACCGAACTGTCTCACGACGTTCTGAACCCAGCTCGCGTACCGCTTTAATTGGCGAACAGCCAAACCCTTGGGACCGAATACAGCCCCAGGATGCGATGAGCCGACATCGAGGTGCCAAACCTCCCCGTCGATGTGGACTCTTGGGGGAGATCAGCCTGTTATCCCCAGGGTAACTTTTATCCGTTGAGCGATGGCATTTCCACTCACATACCACCGGATCACTAACTCCAACTTTCGTTACTGCTCGACCCGTCAGTCTCGCAGTTAGGCTCGCTTCTGCGTTTGCACTCTTTTGCTTGATTTCCGTTCAAGCTGAGCGAACCTTTGAACGCCTCCGTTACTCTTTAGGAGGCGACCGCCCCAGTCAAACTGCCCACCTAACAATGTCCCCCGCCTTGATTCAAAGGCGCAGGTTAGAATTCCAATATCGCAAGGATGGTATCCCAACGGCCACTCCACAAAAGCCAAAGCTCTTGCTTCCCAGTGTCCCATCTATCCTGTGCATGCAACATCGAAACCCAATATTAGGCTACAGTAAAGCTCCATGGGGTCTTTCCGTCTTGTCGCGGGTAACCGGCATCTTCACCGGTACTACAATTTCGCCGGGCGGGCTGTTGAGACAGTGCCCAAATCATTACGCCTTTCATGCGGGTCAGAACTTACCTGACAAGGAATTTCGCTACCTTAGGACCGTTATAGTTACGGCCGCCGTTCACTGGGGCTTCGATTCAATGCTTGCACATCTCCTCTTAACCTTCCAGCACCGGGCAGGCGTCAGCTCGTATACGTCATCTTTCGATTTAGCACAAACCTGTGTTTTTGGTAAACAGTTGCTTGGGCCGATTCTCTGCGGCTCCATCTCTGGAGCACCCCTTCTCCCGAAGTTACGGGGTCAATTTGCCGAGTTCCTTAACAACCCTTCTCCCGTTGGCCTTAGAATCTTCTTCCTACCTACCTGTGTCGGTTTGCGGTACGGGCACCGCAGAAATTCACACAGCTTTTCTCGCCATCTTCCATCCCGGACTTCGGTACTAATTTCCCTCGATCGCTACCGGAACCAACACCCGGCTCCGAGACTTCAAATGTGTCCCTGTGTTTAACTCTTTTGGTGGTGACGGAATCTCTACCGTCTGTGCATCGGCTACGCCGTCAGGCCTCACCTTAGCTCCCGACTGACCTGGAGCGGACGAACCTTCCTCCAGAAACCTGAGGCTTTCGGCCATGCAGATTCTCACTGCATTCGCGCTACTCATTCCGGCATTCTCACTTCTATACACTCCACAGCCGCTTGCGCTACTGTTTCACCGCGTATACAACGCTCCCCTACCCAATGTACAAAGTACATTGCCTAAGCTTCGGTGTCAGGTTTAGCCCCGTTAAATTCTCCGCGCAAAGACGCTCGACCAGTGAGCTATTACGCACTCTTTGAATGTGTGGCTGCTTCTGAGCCAACATCCTGGTTGTCTACGTATCTTCACATCGTTTTCCACTTAACCTGACTTTGGGACCTTAGCTGTAGATCTGGGCTGTTTCCCTTTTGACAATGACATTTATCTGACACTGTCTGACTCCCAAGCATCAATACTCTGGCATTCTGAGTTTGATAAGCTTCGCTAACCTCTCGGCCGCTAGGCTATTCAGTGCTTTACCTCCAGGTATCTAACTTGAGGCTAGTCCTAAAACTATTTCGGGGAGAACCAGCTATCTCCGGGTTCGATTGGAATTTCTCCGCTACCCACAGTTCATCCGCCGCCTTTTCAACGGAGGTCGGTTCGGTCCTCCATGGAATTTTACTTCCACTTCAACCTGACCATGGGTAGGTCACCCGGTTTCGGGCCCATTGTATGCAACTTAACGCCCTTTTCAAACTCGCTTTCGCTTCGGCTCCAGACCTTAAGTCCTTAACCTTGCTGCATACAATCGCTCGCCGGACCGTTCTACAAAAAGTACCCTATCACACTTTGACGTGCTCTAGGTGCTTGTAGGCACAGGGTTTCAGGTTCTCTTTCACTCCCCTCCCGGGGTGCTTTTCACCTTTCCTTCACAGTACTATACGCTATCGGTCACTGGGTAGTATTTAGGGTTGGAGGGTGGTCCCCCCGTATTCCGACCAGGTTTCACGTGTCTGGCCGTACTCTGGATCCTGCGCAGCTCTCTCCGTTTTCACCTACGTGGTTCTCACACTCTCTGACCGGCCTTCCCATGCCGTTCGGTTAACAGATTAAGTCCTAAAAGCAGTCCGTACCCCGGAAGTATTTCTACTCCCGGTTTGCCCTCTTCCGCGTTCGCTCGCCACTACTTACGGAATCTCGTTTGATGTCTCTTCCTCGCCCTACTTAGATGTTTCAGTTCAGGCGGTTCCCCCGATATACCTATTTTGAAGTTCAGTATAACGTACCTGAGTATGAACCCAGATGAGTTTCCTCATTCAGAAATCTCCGGATCAATGCTTATTTGCAGCTCCCCGAAGCTTATCGCAGCTTATCACGTCTTTCATCGGCTCCCAGTGCCAAGGCATTCGCCCTGCGCCCTTGTTCGCTTGACCTTTCAAACGTTCTTTTGGAACATTTGGTATCCTCTTGATTCTCTCTTGCCAACGAAGATTATTGTTACCCTTCCTTTTGAAATTGTAATATTTCTTAAAAAAGAACTTACTATAATCTTTGTTTCGCAGTTATTATTCAGTTTTCAAGGTACGTCTTTGAGTGTCCTTTTCAGGGCCCTCAAAATCGAACAATATCTACTTAAACTTTTAACTTGTCACCTGTTCCAATGACCGACCATCTTAGATGCTCTGTCATTGCCTGACTCCTTAGAAAGGAGGTGATCCAGCCGCAGGTTCTCCTACGGCTACCTTGTTACGACTTCACCCCAATCACCAGTTTTACCTTCGGCGGCGTCCTCCTTGCGGTTAGACTACCGACTTCGGGTCCCCCCGGCTCTCATGGTGTGACGGGCGGTGTGTACAAGGCCCGGGAACGTATTCACCGCAGCATGCTGATCTGCGATTACTAGCAATTCCGACTTCGTGCAGGCGAGTTGCAGCCTGCAGTCCGAACTGGGACGTTGTTTCTGAGTTTTGCTCCACCTCGCGGTCTTGCTTCTCTTTGTTTAACGCCATTGTAGTACGTGTGTAGCCCAAGTCATAAAGGGCATGATGATTTGACGTCATCCCCACCTTCCTCCGTTTTGTCAACGGCAGTCTGGCCAGAGTCCTCTTGCGTAGTAACTGACCATAAGGGTTGCGCTCGTTGCGGGACTTAACCCAACATCTCACGACACGAGCTGACGACAACCATGCACCACCTGTCTCTGCGTCCCGAAGGAAACACATATTTCTATGTGCGTCGCAGGATGTCAAGACTTGGTAAGGTTCTTCGCGTTGCGTCGAATTAAACCACATACTCCACTGCTTGTGCGGGCCCCCGTCAATTCCTTTGAGTTTCAACCTTGCGGTCGTACTCCCCAGGTGGATTACTTATTGTGTTAACTGCGGCACTGAAGGGGTCAATCCTCCAACACCTAGTAATCATCGTTTACAGTGTGGACTACCAGGGTATCTAATCCTGTTTGCTACCCACACTTTCGAGCCTCAGCGTCAGTTGGTGCCCAGTAGGCCGCCTTCGCCACTGGTGTTCCTCCCGATATCTACGCATTCCACCGCTACACCGGGAATTCCGCCTACCTCTGCACTACTCAAGAAAAACAGTTTTGAAAGCAGTTCATGGGTTGAGCCCATGGATTTCACTTCCAACTTGCCTTCCCGCCTGCGCTCCCTTTACACCCAGTAATTCCGGACAACGCTTGTGACCTACGTTTTACCGCGGCTGCTGGCACGTAGTTAGCCGTCACTTCCTTGTTGGGTACCGTCATTATCTTCCTCAACAACAGGAGTTTACAATCCGAAGACCTTCTTCCTCCACGCGGCGTCGCTGCATCAGGGTTTCCCCCATTGTGCAATATTCCCCACTGCTGCCTCCCGTAGGAGTCTGGGCCGTGTCTCAGTCCCAATGTGGCCGTTCAACCTCTCAGTCCGGCTACCGATCGTCGCCTTGGTGGGCCGTTACCTCACCAACTAGCTAATCGGACGCGAGGCCATCTCAAAGCGGATTGCTCCTTTTCCCTCTGCTCGATGCCGAGCTGTGGGCTTATGCGGTATTAGCAGTCGTTTCCAACTGTTGTCCCCCTCTTTGAGGCAGGTTCCTCACGCGTTACTCACCCGTTCGCCACTCGCTCGAGAAAGCAAGCTCTCTCTCGCTCGTTCGACTTGCATGTGTTAGGCGCGCCGCCAGCGTTCGTCCTGAGCCAGGATCAAACTCTTTATAAATGATATTTATCACTTAAAAGTGTTAAATCTTGTTTCGCTCAGCACGCAATCGCTTGCGTCCTGTGTGAATTACTTTTGCTTGGAATTGTTTACCGTGTTTTTCCAACACGAAAATAGGTTCCGTTACAAGTTCTTTCGATATTGTTCAATTTTCAAGGTCCTGTGCGCCTCAGCCTTGCGGCTGACGACTTTATTATTTTACCACAGAAGCGGTTTTTTGTCAAGCACTTTTTTGAGAAGCTTTTGAACTTTTCTGAACTTGGAGCACTTCGTACATCTCAGTGTCAACTGGTGTTTTTCAGCGTCTATTGGTTCTTTTCAAGGGCTTCCTGCTGGGACTTCAGAAGTCATTCTTTTGTCTCAGCGCTTGGCGCTCACATATAGTACCATACCGCAACTACTTTTGCAAGCCTTTTTTTCATTTTTTTCGCCTTTTTTTGCGCTTTGTGAACTATCGCCAGTTTTCCACCGGGAACCGCCGGGTGTTTTGACGTCTCCGGCAGCGACGGTGTCCCCGCCTTATATTATTACATTATATAGGCAGCGTAAAGCCCGAATGGGTATAGACAGCGTCTTATATTACCGGTCGGAAAGTGCACCGCGATGTCAAGACTTTCCGCGCAAAATTTTGTCCCGAAAAATATCTGCGATTTTTGGCGATTGCTACAAAACGCAAAATATAGTGGTATTTTGCTTGACTTGCCACTAGATAATGATAAAATAGAGCTACATTCAGTTTGTTGGATATCGTTGTGCGCAGACGGGTATCTCTTAGGGTAAGGGATACCCGTTCACAATGCGCCTATATAGAAGGAGGAGAACCGATGAAGATCATCAAACGAAACGGTGCAGAAGTTCCTTTTGATATTACCAAGATCATCACCGCCGTTACCAAAGCCAGTGATTCTGTGGGCGGTCAGGATCGCCTGACCCGGGAGCAGATCACCCAGATCGCCGCAGCCGTTACCGACCAGTGCCAGCAGCTTAACCGCGCAGTCAGCGTGGAAGAGGTGCAGGATCTGGTGGAGAACCAGCTGATGGACATTCAGGCCCATGATGTAGCACGGCACTATATCACCTACCGCTACGTCCAGAGCCTGAAGCGCCAGACCAACACCACCGATGAGCGCATCCTGAGCCTGATCGAGTGCCAGAACGAAGAGGTCAAGCAGGAGAACGCCAACAAGAACCCCACCGTCAACAGTGTGCAACGCGACTATATGGCCGGCGAGATCTCCAAGGATCTGACCGCCCGCCTGCTGCTGGACCCGGAGATCGTAAAGGCACATCAGGAGGGTCTGATCCACTTCCACGATTCCGACTACTTTGCCCAGCACATGCACAACTGCGATCTGGTGAATCTGGAGGATATGCTGCAGAACGGCACTGTCATCTCCGGCACCTATATCGAGAAGCCGCACAGCTTCTCCACTGCCTGCAACATTGCCACCCAGATCATTGCACAGGTGGCCTCCAACCAGTACGGCGGCCAGAGCATCAGCCTGACCCATCTGGCTCCCTTCGTGGACGTTTCCCGCAAGAAGATCGCCGCTGAGGTAGAGCTGGAGATGGAAGGTCTGGACGTCTCTGCCGAGCGCAAAAAGGAGATCGTGGAGCGTCGTCTGCGCAACGAGATCAACCGCGGCGTGCAGACCATCCAGTATCAGGTGGTCACCCTGATGACCACCAACGGTCAGGCACCCTTCATTACCGTGTTCATGTATCTGGGCGAGGCACGCAATCCGCAGGAGAAGGCCGACCTTGCCATCATCATCGAGGAGACCATCCGGCAGCGTTATCAGGGCGTGAAGAATGAGGCCGGCGTGTGGATCACCCCCGCCTTCCCCAAGCTGATCTATGTGCTGGAGGAGGACAACATCCGCCCCGGCACCCCCTATTACTACCTGACCGAGCTGGCCGCCAAGTGCACCGCCAAGCGCATGGTGCCGGACTATATCTCGGAAAAGAAAATGCTGGAACTCAAGGTGGACAAGAACGGCGAGGGTCACTGCTACACCTGCATGGGCTGCCGCAGCTTCCTGACCCCCTATGTAGACCCCGAGACCGGCAAGCCCAAGTACTATGGCCGCTTTAATCAGGGCGTGGTCACCATCAACCTGGTGGACGTTGCGCTGAGCTCCGGCGGCAACTTTGAAAAGTTCTGGAAGATCTTTGACGAGCGTTTGGATCTGTGCCACCGGGCTTTGCAGGCACGCCATAAGCGGCTGCTGGGCACCCCCAGCGACGCTGCCCCCATCCTGTGGCAGTATGGTGCGCTGGCACGCCTGAAGAAGGGTGAAAAGATCGACAAGCTGCTCTTCGGCGGCTACTCCACCATCAGTCTGGGTTATGCCGGCCTGTACGAGTGCGTGAAGTATATGACCGGCAAGAGCCACACCGACGCCGGTGCCAAGCCCTTTGCTTTAAGCGTGATGCAGCACATGAACGACAAGTGCAGCGAGTGGAAGAAGGCCGAGAACATGGACTACTCCCTCTACGGCACCCCGCTGGAATCCACCACCTACAAGTTCGCCAAGTGCCTGCAAAAGCGCTTTGGCATCGTGGAGGGCATCACGGACAAGAACTATATCACCAACAGCTACCACGTCCATGTCTCTGAGCCCATCGACGCCTTTACCAAGCTGAAGTTTGAGGCCGACTTCCAGCGCCTGTCCCCGGGCGGTGCCATCAGCTATGTGGAAGTGCCCAACATGCAGGACAATCTGGAAGCCGTCATGAGCGTGCTGCAGTTCATCTACGACAACATCATGTATGCCGAGTTGAACACCAAGTCCGACTACTGTCAGGTGTGCGGCTACGATGGCGAGATCAAGATCGTGGAGGACGACGGCAAGCTGGTGTGGGAGTGCCCCAAGTGCGGCAACCGCGACCAGAACAAGCTGAACGTTGCCCGCCGCACCTGCGGTTATATCGGCACCCAGTTCTGGAATCAGGGCCGCACGCAGGAGATCAAGGACCGCGTGCTGCATCTGTAAAAACAACAAAACCTTATTTTTGATTTGATGTTTGGAGCGGCCGAAAGGCCGCTCCAAACATCTTTTCAGCAAATGACAGGAACATGAGCATGAACTACGCAAACATCAAGTATTACGATATCGCCAACGGCCCCGGGGTGCGCACCAGCGTTTTTGTGTCCGGCTGCCGCCACCACTGCCCGGGCTGCTTCAACGCCGTGGCATGGGACTTTACCTACGGTCAGCCTTTTGATAAGACCGTGCGCAACGAGGTATTCGCCTCCTGCCAGCCGGACTATATCGCCGGGCTCTCCCTGCTGGGTGGCGAACCCTTTGAGCCGGAAAACCAGCGGGAACTGCTGCCCTTTGTGCGCAACTTCAAGGCGCTGTACCCCGCCAAGACGGTGTGGTGCTACTCCGGCTACACTTGGGAGCAGCTTACCGGCGCAGAACCCAGCCCCGCGCGGTGCGAGGTGACCGATGAGCTGCTGGCGCTGCTGGATGTGCTGGTGGACGGCAGATTCGTACAGGCAGAATACGACATCTCCCTGCGCTTCCGCGGCAGCCGCAACCAGCGCCTGCTGGATGTGCCCAAGTCCCTTGCCGCCGGGCAGCCCGTGTGGTGGGAGGACGAAAAGGTGTTCGCCACCCATAGCATGGAACGGTAAGGAGATTTGACCCTCTCAGTCATCGCTGCGCGATGCCAGTTCCCCCGAAAGGGGGAGCTTTTTTGCAGTGGTGGAAACTTTCTCATTGCACCTAATGCTTTAGCAGCAGAGCTAACAGCGTGCGCCCTCTCCGTCTTTGCTTCGCAAATCCACCTCTCCCAAAGGGAGAGGCAAGAGCACTACCGGAAACTTCCTCATCATGCCTAATACTTTAGCAACGAACGTAACGGCTTGGCTCTCCCTTTGGGAGAGGAAAGACTTCCCCCGCTCCGGGGGAAGATGTCACCGTAGGTGACAAAAGGGGGAATCTGGCGCGGGAGCGCCTGAGAGGGCACACGGATCCAACGGGTGCTGCCCCTCATCTGGCGCGGGAGCGCCTGAGAGGGTTTGCCCCGCAAAAACAACAGCATCTGCAAAATTCGCCAACTTTCTGAATTCAGAAGCGAACCTTGCAGATGCTGTTTCTTTTCTCACTCCCGGCTGTCCACGGCATCTTCAATGACACGCAGGAAGGCGTTGCCGTAGCGGGCGGCTTTCTTTTCGCCCACGCCGCTGATGTTCAGCAGCTCGTCGATGCTCATGGGCTTTTTCTCTGCCATCTCCCGCAGGGTGGCATCGTTGAACACCATAAAGGCGGGCAGGTTCTGCTTACCTGCAAGGCGCTTGCGCACGGCGTACAGAGCGTTGAGCAGCTTTTCGTCCGCCTCGCTCAGGCTGCCCGCTGCGGCGGGCTTTGCGCGGCGGGGCTTTTCCAGCCGGTCGGCGCTCTGGGCGGCGCGGCGGCGGGCATACTCCACCTGCAGCTGGGCTTCCTGCTCGGCGGCAAGGCAGCAGGAGCAGTTGCCGCACTTTTTTGGCGCAGCCTCCCCGAAGTATTGCAGCAGAAAGCCGCGCAGACAGTGCTGGGTGGTGGAGTAGAAGGTCATGTACTTGAGCCGCTCCTCTGCCTTGCGGGCGGCTTCGGCCTTGACATCCGCGGGCAGACCATTGTCGGCCTCCCGCTCCTTGTCGATGAAAAAGCGGATGGTGCGCACGTCCGTGCCGGAATACAGCAGGGTGCACCGGGCGGGCTGACCATCGCGCCCGGCGCGTCCGGCCTCCTGATAATAGCTTTCCAGATCCTTGGGCATATTATAATGGATGACGAACCGCACGTTGGGCTTGTCGATGCCCATGCCGAAAGCGTTGGTGGCCACCATCACCTGCACCCGGTCGTAGAGGAAGTCGTCCTGATTCTGCCGCCGGGTGTCCGCATCCAGTTTGGCGTGGTAGGCCGCCGCCCGGATGCTGCGGCTCTGCAGCAGCTGCACCGTCTCGTCCACCTGCCGGGTGGTGCTGCAATACACGATGCCCGCATGATCGCCCTCCTTGAGTACCAGCTCCAGCAGCTCCTTGGGCTTCTGGCTGGGCAGCGCCCGCCGGGTCTCGAAGTACAGGTTGGGGCGGTCGAAGCTGGTGGTCACCTCGTAGGGCGCTTGCAGCGCCAGATGGGTGCGGATATCCTCCCGCACATGGGCGGTGGCGGTGGCCGTGAACGCGCCGATGACCGGGCGGCTGGGCAGGCTGTCCACAAATTCCTTGATGCGCAGATAGCTGGGGCGGAAATCCTGTCCCCACTGGCTGATGCAGTGCGCCTCATCCACCGTGACCATGCTGATCTGCCGCTCCTGCGCGAACCGCTGGAAGCCCGGCATCTCCAGCCGCTCCGGTGCCACATAGATGATCTTGTACCAGCCCTCCCGGGCGCGGTGCAGCATCAGCGCCTTCTGGTTGTCGGTCAGGCTGTTGTTCAAAAAAGCCGCTGCCACGCCCGCCTGCACCAGCGCCCCCACCTGATCCTTCATCAGGCTGACCAGCGGGGATACCACGATGGTAATGCCCGGCAGCAGCAGCGCCGGTACCTGATAGCAGATGGATTTGCCCGCGCCGGTGGGCATGACCGCCAGCACATCCTGCCCGGCCAGCAGGCGGCTGACGATCTCCTCCTGCCCGGGGCGGAAGCTGTCGTAACCGAAAACTTTTTTCAGGATACTGTGCGGGTTTCCCATGGTTTCCTCCGTTATATAAGTAGGTGCGCTGACGCGCCAGTCGCTCAAAACCTTATCAGTATACCACAAAACCGATACTTTTGGCAGAAAAAAGCGTCACTTTGCGTAAAAATGTGCAATAATCGATCTTTCTGCCCGGGAAGGATAGCTTTTCAGGCGCGAAAATGCTATAATGAGAACACATATCTCCATGCCACCCCGCAGACAGCCCGGCATGGACTATGCAACGTAAAAAGGAGCATTTATAATATGCAGCAGAAACTTATTACCTTTGCCGTACCCTGCTACAATTCCGCAGCCTATATGCGTCACTGCATTGAAACGCTGCTGACCGCAGGCGAGCAGGCCGAGATCATTCTGGTAGACGACGGCTCTGTCAAGGATGATACCCCCGCCATCTGCGACGAGTACGCCGCAAAGTACCCCACTATCGTCAAGGCCATCCATCAGGAGAACGGCGGCCACGGCGAGGGCGTCAATCAGGGCATCCGCAACGCCACCGGCCTGTACTACAAGGTAGTGGACAGCGACGACTGGCTGGACACCGCCGCCCTGAAAAAAGTGCTGGAGCGCCTGACCACGCTGGTTGCCCGCGGCACAGCGCCGGATCTGATGATCTGCAACTATGTGTACGAGCATGTGGAGGACGGCACCAGCCATACCGTGCGTTACACCAACGTGTTCCCGCAGGAGCGCCTGTTTGACTGGGTGCACGTCCGGCACTTCCGCCCGGATCAGAACCTGCTGATGCACTCGGTCATGTACCGCACCGAGGTGCTGCGCCAGTGCGGCATGGTGCTGCCCAAGCACACCTTCTATGTGGACAACATCTTTGTGTACCAGCCCCTGCCCTACGTCAAGAGCATGTACTATATGGATCTGGATCTGTACCGCTACTTTATTGGCCGCGCAGACCAGAGCGTGAACGAGAGCGTGATGATCGGCCGCGTGAACCAGCAGCTGCGGGTCACAAAGCACATGATCGACTGTCAGGATCTGGACGCGCTGAAAGATCAGAAGCGTCTGCGCGCCTACATGGTGCACTACCTGTCGGTCATGATGGCGGTCAGCGACATCTTCCTGCTGCTGGACGGCAGCGCCGAGGCGTACGCAAAAAAGGCAGAGCTGTGGCAGTACCTCAAGGATCACGTTACCCCCGGCGTTTACCGCGCCGTGCGCGTGAACCTTGGCGGTCTGACCGACCTGCGCTTCCCCGGCGGCGATAAGGTGGTCCTTTCCGCCTACCGCCAGCTGCGCAAGATCTTCAAGTTCAACTAAGGGTAAGACTCTCTCAGTCATTGCTGCGCGATGCCAGCTCCCCCAAAAGGGGGAGCTTTTTTGCATCTTACAGTCAGGGCAGCACAAAAGCCTTCCCCCAGTCGGGGGAAGGTGGCGCGCAGCGCCGGATGAGGGTGCGGGCAAGCAGCAGCTAACGGTGCGCCCGCATCAGTCACCTGCGGTGACAGCTCCCCCCGTCCGGGGGAAGCCTTCAGCGACTCCCGTAAAGCCTGCGGTTATCCAACATTTTCATATCTTTTCGTTTCAAAATCTGTACGAAACGCGCAGGATGGTTGCTTTTCCTCCGTTGTTCCGGTATACTGGATACGTTTTCCCATTTTGACCCTGCGCTGGATTTCACACAGGAGCTCGATACTTTTTTGACAAGGAGGAACCGAGTGCTGCGGCCGCTGGCTGCGCACCCAATACAAACCACATTATGGAACAAATGTTGATCTGTCTGTCCCTTGCCCTGATCGCCGGTCTGCTCATGTCACGCGCCGCCAAGGCCGTGCGTCTGCCCGCCGTCACCGCTTACCTGCTCACCGGCCTGCTGCTGGGTCCCTTCTTTCTGGGTCGGCTGGGGCTGAGCCGTTTCGGCTTCGGCTTTGCCAGCCTTGCCGCCGTGGAGGGCTACGGTATTATCACGCAGGTGGCGCTGGGCTTCATTGCCTTCGTCATTGGCAACGAGTTCCGGCTCAGCGCCCTGAAGCACATGGGTCGCCGCGCCGTGACTGTGGGCATTGCACAGGCGGTGATTACCACCGCGCTGGTGGATATCGCCCTTGTTGCCCTGCACTTTGCCCGTCCGGACGTCATCTCGCTGGCCTCTGCCATCACGCTGGGCTCCATCGCCGCTGCTACCGCACCCGCCGCTACCCTGATGGTTGTCAAGCAGTACAAGGCCGACGGCCCTTTGACCAAGCTTCTGCTGATGGTGGTCGCCATTGACGATGCTGTGGGTCTGGTGCTGTTCTCGGCCTCCTACGGCGTGGCAAATGCGCTGGAGCAGGGACGCATCGACCCCATGAACGTAGTACTGGAGCCTCTGCTGGAGATCGCGCTCTCGCTGGCGCTGGGCGCTGCCGCCGGTTACCTGCTGAACCTGCTGGAGGTCTACTTCCACTCCCGCTCCAAGCGCATGAGCCTTTCAGTAGCCTTTGTGCTGCTGACCGTGGGTCTGTCCATGACCAAGTTCGAGATCAACGGCACCCGCTGCGGCTTCTCGCTGCTGCTGGTGTGCATGATGACCGGCACCGTGTTCTGCAACGTCTGCCCCACCTCGAATGAGCTGATGGACCGTCTGGACCGCTGGGTGTCCCCCATCAACATCCTGTTCTTCGTGCTGTCCGGCGCAGAACTGGATCTGACCATCCTCACCAACCCCATGGTGCTGCTCATCGGCGTGGTGTACATTGTGGCGCGCTCTGCCGGTAAGATCAGCGGCTCCTATCTGAGCTGCCGCGCCACCAGCTGCAGCCCCGCCATCCAGAAGTATCTGGGCATCACCCTGCTGCCGCAGGCCGGCGTGGCGCTGGGCATGGCTGCCACCGCCGCCGAGCTGTCGGACGGCCACATGGTGCGCAACGTGGTGCTGTTCTCGGTGCTGGTGTACGAGCTGGTAGGCCCCACCCTGACCAAGCTCTCGCTGACCGCCGCCGGAGAGATCCGTCCCGAGGGACGCACCAGCGCCCGCGTGGAGAACCAGCCCGAAGCCCCTGTGGAGCTGAGCTGAGACGATCTGAAATGCGCTCCGCGTTGCTCTGCGCATAGTCAGCGGAAGAATTATTTATAATTTGTAAATCGGGAAAATCTGCGGATTTTCCCGATTTACTTTTTCACGGGAGGGGGTTGGAACGAACTCCCTCAGTCAAAACCTATCGGTTTTGACTGCTCCCTCTGGGAGGGAGCCCTTGGCATAGCGGGAAAGTTTCCGGCTAAAGTGCAAAGCTTGCAGGCGTGCCGCTCCCCCTTGGGGGAGCGGTCGCGCAGCGACTGAGGGGCTATAAATGGAGAAGCGAAAAAAGCGTTAAAGCGATAGCGCCGACTGGCGCAGCGCTAGCTTTTTTGTGCTTCGACTTCTTCTTTAGGATTGTTAAGGGCGTGCAGCCCTTGACCCGTTGCGGGGTGGGTGGAGTCCAGAGGTAGGGAGGGGGGGAATCGGAACACCCCTCCCTACCTCTGGCCCAGCGGAGCGTCCTTGCCCGCCGCTGGCAGGCAGAAACTTTCCCCGCGGAGCGCGCACTTTTCCGCTTTTCTTTTGCCACCAAAAGAGAATATCCACGGGCTACCACCTCCTGCCCCACCTTTATGTGCAAAAAGTTGTTTTTTGTCGAATCAGCACGCAATCATTGACGAAAGCTGTTATTTTTTGTATACTAAGCTTATCAGCGCTGGCACAATTTTCCTGTTGTGTCAGTGGTTGCTAAAAAGGATATGAAGGAGAATGACACATTATGAAAAGCACTGGCATCGTTCGCGGCATTGACTCGCTGGGACGGATCGTTCTGCCGAAGGAACTGCGCACCAGTATGCACCTGGACACCGACACCAAATTGGAGATCTTTGTGGATGGGGACGCCATCGTCCTGAAAAAGCACCGCCCCGCCGGCAGCTGCGATTTCTGCGGCGAGGTGGACGAGCAGGCCATCCAGTTCGGCGGCTACTGCATCTGCACCGCCTGCCGCCGCAAACTCAGCGCACTGTAACGCAGAAAGGAGGCTCCTTCCATGAGTCGGTTCATCGACTTTACCCTTCCCTCCACCGTGCCGGGGCGCACCCTGCACGGCTTTCGCTGCGTTCCGGAGGGACAGGTGCGGGCGGTGCTGCAGCTGTCCCACGGCATGGTAGAGTTCATCGACCGCTACCGCCCCTTGGCGGAATATCTGGCTGACCGGGGCATTCTGGTCACCGGCCACGACCATTTGGGGCACGGTGCGTCCATCCGCACCAAGGAGGACTACGGCTACTTTGCCGAGCCGGACGGCAACCGTGCCGTGCTGGCCGACCTGCACGCCGTGACCGTGCTGACCAAGGAGCTGTACCCGAACCTGCCCTACTTTTTGCTGGGGCACAGCATGGGCTCCTTCTACGCCCGGCAGTATCTGTGCGAGTATGGCCGGGAGCTGGACGGTGCCATCATCATGGGCACAGGTTTCCAGCCCAAGGCGCTGGTCAAGGTTGCCAAGACCCTTTGCCGGGTGCTGGCCGCCTTCCACGGCTGGCACTACCGCAGCAGCCTTGTGGCCAACCTTTCCTTTATGGGCTACAACAAGGGGCTGGAAGGCCGCACCACCCACGACTGGCTCAACCGTGACCAAGCCGAGGTGGACAAGTATCTGGCCGAGGAGCGCTGCACCTTTACCTTTACGCTGAACGCCTATTACAGTATGTTCAGCGGCATCCTGCGCCTGCACGACCCGGCTTTTCTGGCACGGATGCCCAAAGACCTGCCGCTGCTCTTTCTCTCCGGCGATGCCGACCCGGTGGGCGAGCAGGGCAAGGGCGTGCGCCGCGCCATCCAGAGCCTCAAGGACGCCGGTGTGCAGAACATTGAAAGCATCTTCTACCCCGGTGCCCGCCACGAGCTGCTGGTGGAGACCAACAAGCTGGAGGTTTTCGCGGATATCGCCGCATGGCTGGACAAACAGCTGGCAAAACAGTAAAACAAACAAAGGGCTGCTGCACAAAACGTGCAGCAGCCCTTTCGCGTTGGACGATTAGAAATATCCTCCGCTTTCGTCATCATTCCACATTCCGTTTATACCGCAGCGGGGTCTGCACCTCGGCGCGGATCTTGCCAAGATAGGTGCGGGTCTGCTCTGCGCCCTGCAAAATAGACTCCACCTGCGCTTTCTGCTCTGCGGTCAGGCCGTCATCCTCTGCCAGCAGTTCCGCGTTGCCCTCGATGATGGTCAGCGGCGTTTTGAGCTTGTGGGACAGCTGAATGATCTGCTCCCGCTGACGCTGTTCCATCGCCCACTGCTTCTGTAAGCTGCCGGTCAGTGCATCCCCCATGGTCTGCAATGCCTGCAAAGCGCTCTCGTACTCCCGCACCTTCGCACCGGAAAACACCGCGTTGTCCAGATCCTTCTGCGCCACCGCCTGCGCTGCGGCGGTCAGCTTTTCGGTTTCCCGGGTCAGAAAGCGCCCGGTTCTATGGGTGCTCCACACCACCGCCCCCACCAGCAGCAGAATGCCCAGAATGCAGTGCACGGTCTGGATATCCGGCAGCACACCCCGCAGTGCAGGGTCGGCGTAGGGCACGGCATAGTCAAATTGCAGCAGGCAAACCGTTCCGTCCTGCAATTTCGACGTCATATAATACTGCGTGTAGCCAAAATGCCAGCGGGTTTTCCCCCGCCGGTTCTCCATTGCCCGCTGCAAGTGCCCGGCACCCATGTTGGTGGCCAGCACCTCGCTGCTGTCCGGCGCGGCAAACAGGGCGTACCGGCACAAGGAGTCCAGCTGCGTCTCGTCAAAGGTGGCGGCGGTCATGCCCGGCAAAACGTCCTGTGCGGCTTTCTGGCAGGCCTGTGCAGCTTGATTCGCGGGCAGAAACAGCCCGCTGTTCTGGATCCACAGCAGCAGCACCAGCAGCCACCCCACCGCGACCAGCAGGCAGGCCAGCGCCGTGCGCACCAGATATTGCAGCAGCACGCTGCGCAGAGAAATCAGTCTTCGCTTTTCCATCGGTATCCCACGCCCCATACAGTATTGAGCAGCTTTTCCGGCTCCGGCACGCCCGCCGCCCGCAGCTTTGCCCGGATATTTTTGATGTGCTGGGTCACGGCGGTGTCGTCCGCAGTGCCGTCAATACCAAAAACCGCTTCGTAAATTTGCTCCTTGGTAAAGGTCTGCCCTGCGTGCAGCGCCAGATACTCGCAGATGGCATACTCCGAGCGGGTCAGCGGCAGCACCTTCCCCTCCACCGACGCGCTCCTGGCGGTCAGGTCAAAGGCTACGCCGCTGCGCACCATCCGGTGCGCCGGGGTGCGGCTCTGCCGCCGCAGATGTGCCGCCACCCGCGCCCGCAGCTCTGCCACCCGGAAGGGCTTGGACAAAAAGTCGTCCGCCCCGATGCCCAGCCCCTCCAACACAGCAGCCTCGTCGGTGCGGGCGCTCAGAAACAGGATGGGCACTTCGGTCAGGCTGCGGATGCGCCGGCAGACCGCAAAGCCGTCCTCTCCGGGCATCATCACATCCAGCAGGATGCAGTCTGCCCAGCGGCAGAGCGGTTCGGTCAGTGCCCCGCCTGTCTGCCGCATTTCTACCCGGTGGCCGTCTCGCTCCAAAGTGGTGCGGATCAGCTTGCAGAGCTCTAAATTGTCATCCACTGCCAGAATGTTTGCCAAAAGATCACCTCAACACGTTATAAACAAAGCAGGATGCCCCATACAGCAGATACACATGGGCGGGGTAGAACCAGTAGAACAGCCGCTTGTGTCCGCTGCCACGCTGCCCGTTGTACAGCAGCATCAGCAGCACTGCCGCTACGCCGAACCACTCGTAGTAGTCGGTGAACATCTGCGTCCACGCAAAATCCGCCTGTCTGCAAAGCATTCCAAAGATCAGCACAAAATCACACAGGAAAGTCACCAGTGCCCATACTGTCAGCTGCATTTTGCGCCGTCCGCGCAATGCATACAGCAGCACACCGCCCAGCAAAAAGCTCCATCCACCATCCGTGATGGCCGTCCACATGGGCAGCGGGCTGGTGATGACAAAGGCCACGACTGTCGAAGCAATGGGCATATCCTGCACCTGCGGGAAGAGCTGCAGAAATACTACCACCGCAAACGGCCAGCACAAGACGGCGGCAATGGCACCAATGCCCTTGGCAAATTTTTTCTCACGCAGCCAGTCAATGCCCTGCCAGACGATGCACAGCAGCACAAGATCCTGAAAAATGGCATTCAGCGGGTAGAAGCCATCCCCGCGCCGGAAAGCTTTTGCGTACATCATAAAGAATTCCAGCGCCGCCATGGCTGTACCGATAGCCCAGATGCGGATAAAATACCGCCTGCGGTCATGGGTGTGGGCAAAGCCCTCCACCGTGCAGAACAGAAACAGCGGCGCACTGAGCCGCCCCAGCATACTGAACAACGTCGGAATACAGCCGGTGAATTCAAAGAAATAATGAATGTGGTCCAGTACCATCAGCACCAGTGCGATGGTCTTGAGCTGAGTACCATCCAGCCCTTTTTTCGTCAGTTTATCCATACAGAATCTCCTTTCCTTGTGCATCCAGTGTAACAGGAAAATCTGTAGAAAGTATAAGGTTCTGCCTTTTATGATACTATTTTCTGCCCCGAAACGCAACAAAAAAGCCCTGAGACTTTCATCTCAGAGCTTTTTGTTAAGTCGGCGACTACCTATTTTCACAAGCCGTTTCCAGCTAACTATCTTCGGCACAAGTAAGCTTAACTTCTGTGTTCGGAATGGGAACAGGTGGAACCTTACCGTCATCGACACCGACCAATTTGACTGGTTTAGTATACCATAACTGGTCTACTTTGTCCAGTATTTCTTAGAAGGACGTGCCTTCAAAACTGAATAATCACTGCTAGCATTTTTTCGTTGACTTCAGAGTCTCAAGCGAATTGTGGTCAAGCCCTCGACCTATTAGTACACGCTTGCTGAATGGATCACTCCACTTACACATCGTGCCTATCAACCTTGTAGTCTTCAAGGGGTCTTACTTGTTTGAAACAATGGGATATCTTATCTTTGGGTCGGCTTCACGCTTAGATGCTTTCAGCGTTTATCCGATCCGTACATAGTTGCCCAGCTATGCCCTTGGCAGAACAACTGGTGCGCCAGAGGTACGTCCGCTCCGGTCCTCTCGTACTAGGAACAGCTCCCATCAAATATCCTGCGCCCACGACAGATAGGGACCGAACTGTCTCACGACGTTCTGAACCCAGCTCGCGTACCGCTTTAATTGGCGAACAGCCAAACCCTTGGGACCGAATACAGCCCCAGGATGCGATGAGCCGACATCGAGGTGCCAAACCTCCCCGTCGATGTGGACTCTTGGGGGAGATCAGCCTGTTATCCCCAGGGTAACTTTTATCCGTTGAGCGATGGCATTTCCACTCACATACCACCGGATCACTAACTCCAACTTTCGTTACTGCTCGACCCGTCAGTCTCGCAGTTAGGCTCGCTTCTGCGTTTGCACTCTTTTGCTTGATTTCCGTTCAAGCTGAGCGAACCTTTGAACGCCTCCGTTACTCTTTAGGAGGCGACCGCCCCAGTCAAACTGCCCACCTAACAATGTCCCCCGCCTTGATTCAAAGGCGCAGGTTAGAATTCCAATATCGCAAGGATGGTATCCCAACGGCCACTCCACAAAAGCCAAAGCTCTTGCTTCCCAGTGTCCCATCTATCCTGTGCATGCAACATCGAAACCCAATATTAGGCTACAGTAAAGCTCCATGGGGTCTTTCCGTCTTGTCGCGGGTAACCGGCATCTTCACCGGTACTACAATTTCGCCGGGCGGGCTGTTGAGACAGTGCCCAAATCATTACGCCTTTCATGCGGGTCAGAACTTACCTGACAAGGAATTTCGCTACCTTAGGACCGTTATAGTTACGGCCGCCGTTCACTGGGGCTTCGATTCAATGCTTGCACATCTCCTCTTAACCTTCCAGCACCGGGCAGGCGTCAGCTCGTATACGTCATCTTTCGATTTAGCACAAACCTGTGTTTTTGGTAAACAGTTGCTTGGGCCGATTCTCTGCGGCTCCATCTCTGGAGCACCCCTTCTCCCGAAGTTACGGGGTCAATTTGCCGAGTTCCTTAACAACCCTTCTCCCGTTGGCCTTAGAATCTTCTTCCTACCTACCTGTGTCGGTTTGCGGTACGGGCACCGCAGAAATTCACACAGCTTTTCTCGCCATCTTCCATCCCGGACTTCGGTACTAATTTCCCTCGATCGCTACCGGAACCAACACCCGGCTCCGAGACTTCAAATGTGTCCCTGTGTTTAACTCTTTTGGTGGTGACGGAATCTCTACCGTCTGTGCATCGGCTACGCCGTCAGGCCTCACCTTAGCTCCCGACTGACCTGGAGCGGACGAACCTTCCTCCAGAAACCTGAGGCTTTCGGCCATGCAGATTCTCACTGCATTCGCGCTACTCATTCCGGCATTCTCACTTCTATACACTCCACAGCCGCTTGCGCTACTGTTTCACCGCGTATACAACGCTCCCCTACCCAATGTACAAAGTACATTGCCTAAGCTTCGGTGTCAGGTTTAGCCCCGTTAAATTCTCCGCGCAAAGACGCTCGACCAGTGAGCTATTACGCACTCTTTGAATGTGTGGCTGCTTCTGAGCCAACATCCTGGTTGTCTACGTATCTTCACATCGTTTTCCACTTAACCTGACTTTGGGACCTTAGCTGTAGATCTGGGCTGTTTCCCTTTTGACAATGACATTTATCTGACACTGTCTGACTCCCAAGCATCAATACTCTGGCATTCTGAGTTTGATAAGCTTCGCTAACCTCTCGGCCGCTAGGCTATTCAGTGCTTTACCTCCAGGTATCTAACTTGAGGCTAGTCCTAAAACTATTTCGGGGAGAACCAGCTATCTCCGGGTTCGATTGGAATTTCTCCGCTACCCACAGTTCATCCGCCGCCTTTTCAACGGAGGTCGGTTCGGTCCTCCATGGAATTTTACTTCCACTTCAACCTGACCATGGGTAGGTCACCCGGTTTCGGGCCCATTATATGCAACTTAACGCCCTTTTCAAACTCGCTTTCGCTTCGGCTCCAGACCTTAAGTCCTTAACCTTGCTGCATACAATCGCTCGCCGGACCGTTCTACAAAAAGTACCCTATCACACTTTGACGTGCTCTAGGTGCTTGTAGGCACAGGGTTTCAGGTTCTCTTTCACTCCCCTCCCGGGGTGCTTTTCACCTTTCCTTCACAGTACTATACGCTATCGGTCACTGGGTAGTATTTAGGGTTGGAGGGTGGTCCCCCCGTATTCCGACCAGGTTTCACGTGTCTGGCCGTACTCTGGATCCTGCGCAGCTCTCTCCGTTTTCACCTACGTGGTTCTCACACTCTCTGACCGGCCTTCCCATGCCGTTCGGTTAACAGATTAAGTCCTAAAAGCAGTCCGTACCCCGGAAGTATTTCTACTCCCGGTTTGCCCTCTTCCGCGTTCGCTCGCCACTACTTACGGAATCTCGTTTGATGTCTCTTCCTCGCCCTACTTAGATGTTTCAGTTCAGGCGGTTCCCTCGATATACCTATTTTTAAGTTCAGTATAACGTACCTGAGTATGAACCCAGGTGAGTTTCCTCATTCAGAAATCTCCGGATCAATGCTTATTTGCAGCTCCCCGAAGCTTATCGCAGCTTATCACGTCTTTCATCGGCTCCCAGTGCCAAGGCATTCGCCCTGCGCCCTTGTTCGCTTGACCTTTCAAACGTTCTCTTGAGAACATTTGGTATCCTCTTGATTCTCTCTTGCCAACGAAGATTATTGTTACCCTTCCTTTTGAAATTGTAATATTTCTTAAAAAAGAACTTACTATAATCTTTGTTTCGCAGTTATTATTCAGTTTTCAAGGTACGTCTTGGTGATGTCCCTCAAAGCCCGGTCTCCCGGAACTTTGATTTTCATCACATGGTGGGCCAAAATGGACTCGAACCATCGACCTCACGATTATCAGTCGTGTGCTCTAGCCAGCTGAGCTATTGGCCCATGTGGTGGAGATTAAGGGAATCGAACCCTTGACCCCCTGCTTGCAAAGCAGGTGCTCTCCCAGCTGAGCTAAACCCCCACATAAGGTTTTGAGTAACCCCTTTTTCAGGGCCCTCAAAATCGAACAATATCTACTTAAACTTTAACTTGTCACCTGTTCCAATGACTGACCATCTTGGATGCTCTGTCATTGCCTGACTCCTTAGAAAGGAGGTGATCCAGCCGCAGGTTCTCCTACGGCTACCTTGTTACGACTTCACCCCAATCACCAGTTTTACCTTCGGCGGCGTCCTCCTTGCGGTTAGACTACCGACTTCGGGTCCCCCCGGCTCTCATGGTGTGACGGGCGGTGTGTACAAGGCCCGGGAACGTATTCACCGCAGCATGCTGATCTGCGATTACTAGCAATTCCGACTTCGTGCAGGCGAGTTGCAGCCTGCAGTCCGAACTGGGACGTTGTTTCTGAGTTTTGCTCCACCTCGCGGTCTTGCTTCTCTTTGTTTAACGCCATTGTAGTACGTGTGTAGCCCAAGTCATAAAGGGCATGATGATTTGACGTCATCCCCACCTTCCTCCGTTTTGTCAACGGCAGTCTGGCCAGAGTCCTCTTGCGTAGTAACTGACCATAAGGGTTGCGCTCGTTGCGGGACTTAACCCAACATCTCACGACACGAGCTGACGACAACCATGCACCACCTGTCTCTGCGTCCCGAAGGAAACACATATTTCTATGTGCGTCGCAGGATGTCAAGACTTGGTAAGGTTCTTCGCGTTGCGTCGAATTAAACCACATACTCCACTGCTTGTGCGGGCCCCCGTCAATTCCTTTGAGTTTCAACCTTGCGGTCGTACTCCCCAGGTGGATTACTTATTGTGTTAACTGCGGCACTGAAGGGGTCAATCCTCCAACACCTAGTAATCATCGTTTACAGTGTGGACTACCAGGGTATCTAATCCTGTTTGCTACCCACACTTTCGAGCCTCAGCGTCAGTTGGTGCCCAGTAGGCCGCCTTCGCCACTGGTGTTCCTCCCGATATCTACGCATTCCACCGCTACACCGGGAATTCCGCCTACCTCTGCACTACTCAAGAAAAACAGTTTTGAAAGCAGTTCATGGGTTGAGCCCATGGATTTCACTTCCAACTTGCCTTCCCGCCTGCGCTCCCTTTACACCCAGTAATTCCGGACAACGCTTGTGACCTACGTTTTACCGCGGCTGCTGGCACGTAGTTAGCCGTCACTTCCTTGTTGGGTACCGTCATTATCTTCCTCAACAACAGGAGTTTACAATCCGAAGACCTTCTTCCTCCACGCGGCGTCGCTGCATCAGGGTTTCCCCCATTGTGCAATATTCCCCACTGCTGCCTCCCGTAGGAGTCTGGGCCGTGTCTCAGTCCCAATGTGGCCGTTCAACCTCTCAGTCCGGCTACCGATCGTCGCCTTGGTGGGCCGTTACCTCACCAACTAGCTAATCGGACGCGAGGCCATCTCAAAGCGGATTGCTCCTTTTCCCTCTGCTCGATGCCGAGCTGTGGGCTTATGCGGTATTAGCAGTCGTTTCCAACTGTTGTCCCCCTCTTTGAGGCAGGTTCCTCACGCGTTACTCACCCGTTCGCCACTCGCTCGAGAAAGCAAGCTCTCTCTCGCTCGTTCGACTTGCATGTGTTAGGCGCGCCGCCAGCGTTCGTCCTGAGCCAGGATCAAACTCTTTATAAATGATATTTATCACTTAAAAGTGTTAAATCTTGTTTCGCTCAGCACGCAATCGCTTGCGTCCTGTGTGAATTACTTTTGCTTGGAATTGTTTACCGTGTTTTTCCAACACGAAAATAGGTTCCGTTACAAGTTCTTTCGATATTGTTCAATTTTCAAGGTCCTGTGCGCCTCAGCCTTGCGGCTGACGACTTTATTATTTTACCACAGAAGCGGTTTTTTGTCAAGCACTATTTTTGAGAAGCTTTTGAACTTTTTGAACTTGGAGCGCTTCGTACATCTCAGTGTCAACCGTGAGCTTGTCGGGGTGAGACCCCTCCATCTTGCTTTCGCAAGACCGCTCTGTTTGCTTGAACGCCCCACTGGGGCGATTCATTGCTTTCGCAACCGCAAAACTTTTGAACGTTCATTGGTTCTTTTCAAGGGCTTCCTGCTGAGCTTTCAGAAGTCATTCTTTTGTCTCAGCGCTTGGCGCTCAAGTATAATACCACACCCCGCTGCACTTGTCAACACTTTTTGACATCTTTTTTCCAATTTCTTTGCGGAGCAGAAAACGCCCCCGTTTTTCTCCTATTATAATAGCCGTCTTTTCTTGACAAGGCGGCGGGCAAAACGTATTATGAAGTCATCCCAGTATCCTGTATGATGTAGCTATACTTATTATATAAAGGAGAACCGCCATGTCCTGTGTCAACGTCCGCGGCTGCCGTATCGGGGAAGGCCGCCCCAAGGTCATTCTGCCCATTGTGGAGCGCACCGAAGCTGCTGTTCTGGAAAAGGCTGCGCAGTTTTCAACATTGCCAGCCGATTGTGTGGAATGGCGAGTAGACTGGTTCGAGGACTTTCAGTCCCCCGCTGCCATTGCCCGCTGCGTACAGAAGCTGCGGGTCACCCTGCGGGACAAGCTTCTGCTGGTGACCTTCCGCACCAAGGCAGAGGGCGGCGAGCAGCTGCTCTCCCATCCCGAATACCTTGCTTTTCTGCGCCTGATCCTCGACACCGACTGCGCCGACCTACTGGACATCGAATTCTTCACCGCCGGGGCAGACCTGCCCAGACTAGTGGAGCAGGCACATTCCGCCGGAGTCGCAGTGGTGTGTTCCAGCCACGATTTTACCAAGACCCCGCCCCGGGCAGAGCTCGTCTCCCGCATGGTACAGATGCAGCAGGCCGGAGCCGACCTGCCCAAGCTGGCCGTAATGCCCCGGTGCCGCACCGATGTACTGGAGCTGCTGGCCGCTACTGCCGAGATGGCAGACCTTCACCCGGAAACACCGGTCATCACCATGAGCATGGGCGCGCTGGGCGCGGTGAGCCGTCTGGCAGGTGAGGCCTTTGGCTCTGCCATGACCTTTGCAAACCCCGGGCAGGCCAGTGCACCGGGGCAGGTGTCGCTGGATGTGGTAAACGCCGTGTTGGATGCTTTGAAGATATAAAAATAAGGACCGGTCTCCCGGTCCTTATTTTTATAGTTTTTTCTCTGTTATGCCAGCTTAGCTTCCAGACGCTCACGGATGGCCTTGATAAAGCCCTCGCTGTCCACAGCGGTGGGGGTGATGCCCTCTGCCAGACCGCACAGGTCCTTGGTCATGATGCCCTCGTTCAGGGTCTGCAGGCTTGCGGCCTCCAGTGCCTCGCCAAAGTGCACCAGCTCCGGCAGGTTATCCAGTTCGCCACGCTTCTTGAAGGCGCCCGACCATGCAAAGATGGTGGCCATGGGGTTGGTGGAGGTCTTTTCGCCCTTCAGATACTTATAGTAATGGCGGGTGACGGTACCGTGGGCGGCCTCGTACTCGTACTTACCATCCGGGCTGACCAGCACACTGGTCATCATGGCCAGCGAGCCAAAGGCGGTAGAGACCATATCGCTCATCACATCTCCGTCGTAGTTCTTGCAGGCCCAGACAAAGCCGCCCTCGCTGCGGATGACGCGCGCCACGATATCGTCGATCAGGCTGTAGAAGTAGGTGATGCCGGCAGCTTCGAACTTTTCCTTGTACTCGGCGTCATAGGTCTCCTGGAAGATATCCTTGAAGGTGTGGTCGTACTTCTTGGAGATGGTATCCTTTGCGCCAAACCACAGATCCTGCTTCACGTCCAGTGCATAGTTGAAGCAGCTGCGGGCGAAGCTGCGGATGGAATCATCCTTGTTGTACTGCCCCTGCAGCACACCGGCACCCTCAAAGTCAAAGACGGTGGCGCGCTGCTGGCTGCCGTCTGCGCCGGTGAACACCAGCTCTGCCTTGCCCGCACCGGGAATACGGAACTCGGTGCACTTATACACATCGCCGTAGGCGTGGCGGGCGATGGTGATGGGCTTTTTCCAGTTCTTGACCACCGGCTGGATGCTGTCGATCATAATGGGCGCGCGGAACACGGTGCCGTCCAGCACAGCGCGGATGGTGCCGTTGGGGCTCTTCCACATCTCGTGCAGCTTGTACTCCTCCACGCGCTGTGCGTTGGGGGTAATGGTGGCGCACTTGACCGACACGCCGTACTTCTTGTTGGCGAGGGCGGCATCCATGGTCACCTGATCTGCGGTGGCATCGCGGTTGGGCAGACCCAAATCGTAGTACTCGGTCTTAAGATCCACAAAGGGGAGGATCAGCTCGTCCTTGATCATCTTCCACAAAATGCGGGTCATCTCGTCGCCGTCCATCTCCACCAGCGGGGTCGTCATCTTGATCTTTTCCATAGCAGGGTTCCCTTTCCTCTATCGGTTGTGTATTTTATGCCCCATGCAGGGGCGTTCCGGTTATTTGCGGTAGGCGGCTGCCAGCTTTTCAAAGGCGGGCAGGCTGCGCTTTACCTTTTCGGTGTCGATGCAGTAGGCAAGGCGCACATAGCCCTTTACCCCAAAGCTGTCGCTGGGCACCAGCAGCAGGTCGAATTCCCGGGCTTTCTGGCAGAAGGCGTTGGCGTCCTCCTCCAGTGCCTTGGGGAAGATATAGAAGGTGCCGCCCGGGCGCTCCACTTCAAAGCCCAGCGCGGTGAGCTTTTCGTACAGCAGCTCCATGTTGGTCTGGTAGACCGAAAGGTCACTGGTCACCTTCTGGCAGCGGCTGACCGCCCGCTGGATGATGCTGGGCGGGCAGTTGTGGCCAGTAAAGCGGGAGATCTGGCTCATCATGTCCACAAGGATGTCCTCACCCTCGCACCCCGGGCGCACCGCCACATAGCCCAGACGCTCGCCGGGCAGGCTCAGGCTCTTGGAGTAGGAGAAGCAGGTCAGGGTGTGGGGGTAGAACGCCGCCGGGTAGGGCACGGTCTTGCCGTCAAACACGATATCCCGGTAAGGCTCGTCACTGACCAGAAAAATATTGTGGCCGTACTGGGCGCTTTTTTCGGTCAGGATCGCCGCCATGCGGGTCAGGGTGTCGGCAGAGTAGACCACACCGGTGGGGTTGTTGGGGGTGTTGATGAGCACGCAGGTGACCTTTTCGGTCAGCATCTGTGCAAAGGCATCCAGATTGGGCTGGAAGGTGGGTGCCTGCGGGGGCACCACCCGCAGCACTGCGCCGGTGCCCGCCACATAGGGGCCGTACTCCGGGAAGTAGGGCGCAAAGGTCAGCACCTCGTCCCCGGGCTGGGTCACCGCCCGGATGGCATGGGCGATAGCACCCGCCGCGCCGGTGGTGGGGAAGATGTGCTTTTGCGCGTAGGGCAGACCAAAAGTCTCGGTCAGATGCGCCGCCACAGCGGTGCGGAAGCCCGGGTCGCCCTGACTGGGGCAATAGCCGTGCAGGCTTACCGGCTCTTCCTGTGCCAGCAGGGTCTGCATGGCTTCGGTGAACTCCGGCGGGCAGGGCACGCTGGGGTTGCCCAGCGAATAATCGAACACATTCTCGCTGCCGATCTGGGCAGCGCGCTGTCTGCCATACATGAAGGTCTCGCGGATGACGCTTTTGTTGTTCAGCATGGCGCGGTAGGTCTCGTTCAGCATACTACTTTCCCTCTGCTTTCCTTATATCGCAAAGCCTGTGCGGGGCGGTTCCCCCTCATTTATGAGCCGCAGCCGTATAGCTTTGTTCCAGCTTGATGATGCAGTTATAGGTGGGATCCTGCTCTTTGATGAACTGCTCCATCTGGGTCAGCAGCTCCACCTTGTCCCCGGCATAACCCGCCGGGAGTACCAGATCGAAAAGCACATTGGTGTGGGTCTTGCCCGGCACGATGCGCAGGTCGTGCAGCGAGAGCGCCGGGTTCAGCTGGCGCAGCTTTTCGGTCAGGCGGCTGCGCAGCACCCCCACGGCGGCGTCCGAGGTGACGATGGGGTCGTAGTGGATGGTCACCATCAGGTGGTCGTTTTTCATAAAGTCCCGCTCGATGTTGTCGATCAGGTCGTGCGCTTCCAGCGGGTCCTGCTCGGCGGGCAGCTCCACATGGATGGACGCAAACTGATGGCCGGGGCCGTAGTCGTGCACCATCAGGTCATGTACGCCCAGCACGCCGGGATAACCCATCACGGTCTGTTCGATATGCTCCACCAGATCCTCGCTGGGGCTTTCGCCCAGCAGCGGGCTCAGGGTATCCATCACCAGCCCCCAGCCGGAGATCAGGATGAACACCGCCACGCCCACGCCCATCAGGCCGTCCAGCACGTCCCAGCCGGTCACCCTGCAGAGGATGGCGGCCACCAGCACGGCGGCGGTGCTCAGCACGTCGTTGCGGCTGTCGGCGGCGGTGGCGATGAGGGTCTCAGAGGAAATGATACGGCCAATGGCGCGGTTGAAGCTGCTCATCCACAGCTTGACCAGAATGGACACCACCAGCACCGCCACGGTCAGCCAGCCGAACTGCACCGGGGTGGGGTGCAGCACCTTGGTGACCGACTCTTTCAGCAGAGAAAAGCCGATGCCCAGAATGGTCACGCTGACCACCAGCCCCGCCAGATACTCAAAGCGGGCGTGGCCGTAAGGGTGCTCGGCATCCGGTGCCTTGGCAGCCAGCTTGAAGCCCACCAGACTGACGATATTGGAGGAAGCATCCGAAAGGTTGTTCAGTGCATCGGCAGTGATGGCGATAGAGCCGAACAGGGTACCTACCACAAACTTGCCCAGACAGAGCAGGACGTTGCACACCATGCCCACCACACTGGCCAGATTGCCGTAGGCGGCACGGACACGGGGGTCCTGCGGAGAATTGGGACGGCGTATAAACAGACGAATCAAAAGCTGTGTCATAAAAGCTCCTTTCAGGCTGCGCATTTTCAGCGCACCCAATGTCCTTCTAGTATAGCATTTTACTTTATGGTTTTAAAGGCATTTCAGAAATTTCATCCCATTACGCCGGATATCAAACCGAGTTGCAGTGCCTGCGGCATGAGGTTCTGCTGCGTGGCAAGAGCCCCCCTTCCGTCATCGCCTGCGGCGATGCCACCTTCCCCAAGGGGACGGCTTCAGCGGTAGCGGCAAAGTTTCTCATTGCGCCTAATACTTTAGCACTGAGGGCAACGGCTTGCGCCCTCTCAGGCGCTCCCACGCCAGATTCCCCCTTTTGTCCCCTATGGTGACATCTTCCCCCGGAGCGGGGGAAGTCTTTCCTCAAAAGGAGAGCCAAGCTGTTATGTTCGTTGCTGAAGTTTTAAGTGCAATGAGGAACCTTCTGGGTGTGCTCTTGGCTCTCCCTTTGGGAGAGCTGGCAAAGCCGTCAGGCTTTGACTGAGAGGGCGCAGCCACCTTCCTTTTACCGTACAAAAAGCCCCGGCGGCCGTTGCTGAAATGAACCCCAAAAGTTAGACAAAAATTGAATTAAGCAGCTCCAACGGTCTGAATCCTGTACTGTACAGGGCTCAGACCGTTTAGTTTTAATTTGATTCGGCGATTGTTGTAATAGTCGATGTAATCGACAATAGCCTTTTCGAGCTGGTCAATGGAATCAAATTTTTCCAGATAGAACAGCTCCGTCTTGAGCAGTCCGAAGAAGTTCTCGGCAACAGCATTGTCCAGACAAGTGGCTTTCCGAGACATACTTTGCGTAATTCCTTTTGCTTTCAGTAGATTCTGGTAGGACTTCATCTGGTATTGCCAGCCCTGATCCGAATGCAGAATCAGATTGTCAACCTTGTCCGGCAGCTTTTGAAAAGCACCTTCCAGCATATCCGTGATTTGCTTAAAGTTCGGATGGCGGCTCAGATTGTAGCTAACAACTTCGCCATTGAACAAATCAAGAATTGGAGACAGGTAGAGTTTCTGGTCGTTCACTTTGAACTCGGTAACATCTGTGACCCATTTCCGATTCGGCTGGTTTGTCTTGAAATGCCGTTCCAGCAGGTTTGGAGCTACTTCTCCAACTTCGCCTTTGTAAGAACTGTACTTCCTTTTTGCACGAACCTGACAGACTAAACCAAGCTGCTTCATAAGTTTCCGAACCGTCTTGTGGTTCACACAAATATCGTTGTTATGCAGTTCTTTTGTGATTCTGCGGTATCCGTATCGTTTTTTGTTCTCGTTGAAGATTATAACAATCTGTTCCTTTACCATTTGGTATTTGGCAGGATTCTGAGACTGGTGCAGATAGTAGTAGAACGTGCTGCGAGGAAGTCCGGCAAGTTGCAGCAGTGCTTTCAGAGGGTATTTCTGCCTTAGTTCCTGAACTACTTGTGCTTTCTGTTTTGGCGTTCCTCTTCCAGCACCAAGGCATTCAATTTTTTTAAGTAGTCGATTTCCATCCGAAGTCGCTGATTTTCTGCAATAAGATCTTCTTCTACTTGCTTATCCAGCTTTGGCTTCCGACCTTTCTGCGTCCCACTGGCGGCACAGGCTCGTCCTCGACGCTCTAACAGAAGCGCTTCTTCTCCTTCCTCCCAATAAATGCGCTCCCAGTCCCTGAGTGTACGGTCCGAAATGCCATATTCTCTGGACGCTCCCTTAAAGCTCAGGTTTTCTCTGTGGATTCGTTTAATGATTTCTACCTTCTGCGTTCCGTTGTACTTTCGTTGTCCCTTTGGCATACAAAAACACCCCATTTCCTAAACAGTATACCATACTGTCTAACAAATGGGGTGCAGTTCATGCGGTCGCCGGGGCTTTTCGGAGATTTCGGGGCTGTCTGTTCACAGTCTCTTGTAATTAAGGAGGAGTGCGCAGGTTTTTATCACAGGATCGGGCTTTCGATGTCGCCGGTATCGGCGATGCCGTGCTTCTCGGCGTAGCCGGTCAGCATCAGGGTCAGTGCGCCGTCACCGGTCACGTTGCAGGCGGTGCCGAAGCTGTCCTGCAGGGCGAAGATAGCCAGCATCAGAGCCGTACCGGCGTTGTCGAACATCAGAACACCGGTGATCAGACCCAGAGAAGCCATAACAGTGCCGCCGGGCACGCCGGGTGCGCCGATAGCGAAGATGCCGAGCAGCAGGCAGAACAGGATCATGGTGCCGACGCTGGGCAGCTTGCCGTACAGGATCTTGGAAACGGTCATGCAGAAGAACACCTCGGTCAGCACAGAGCCGCACAGGTGGATGTTGGCAAACAGGGGGATGCCGAAGCTGACCATGTCCTTACGCAGGACCTTGCTCTTGCGGGCACTCTCCAGCGCCACACCCAGCGTAGCAGCACTGGACATGGTACCGACAGCGGTCAGGTAAGCAGGGCCGTAGTGGCGCAGCACTTCCCAGGGGTTCTTGCCGGAGTACGCACCGGCCAGCAGGTACAGCACAGCCAGCCAGATGTAGTGACCGGCCATGACGATGACAATGATCTGCAGGAATGCGGGCAGCTGATGGGTGATGGTGCCCTCGTAGCTCAGGCCGCAGAAGGTGGCGGCAATGTAGAAGGGCAGCACAGGGATGATGACCTTGCTCACGATGTCCAGCACGATGTTCTGGAACTCGCTCAGGAAGTCGCAGGTCAGCTTGCTGTTGGTCCAGGTGGCAGCCAGACCAACCAGAACGCTCAGCACCAGAGCGCTCATGACGCTCATGATCTGGGGAATGTTCAGCTCAAAGACAACGCCCGGCAGCTCGCGCAGACCGGCAACATTGTTGTCGATGGACAGGTGGGGGATCAGGCCGTAGCCTGCGCCCATGCTCATGAAGGCTGCGCAGACAGAGGACACATAGGCGATGACGATGGCCACTGCCAGCAGACGGGAGGCGTTTTTGCCCAGCTTCGTGATGGACGGGGCAATGAAGCCGATGATGATCAGCGGTACACAGAAGGTAATGAGCTGACCCATGATGTGCTGCAGGGTCACCACAACGCCCATGATGCTCTCGTTGAACAGCTGGCCAAGGATGATACCAACAAAAATGCCCAGCAGAAGCCGGAAGGGCAGACTATTGAATAGCTTTTTCATAACTTTAGTACCTCTTTCTTTTTGCCCCGGAAAGGGGCTGGGTGGGGAGACTTATTCCGTCTCCGGGAGGTGTTTGTTCAGCATCAGATCAAGGATCACGCTGTCGCTGGTGCCGTGGGTGCTCAAGGTGGCAAAGTTGTCCAGCGTATATTCCACATTGTGCTCCACGATGCCGTCGGTGCTCTGCACCCGCACGCCGCGCACGCCCATGGCAGCTGCCTGACAGGCGGCGTTGACGCAGGTGGAGATCTTCAGTGCACAGTCGGCCTTTGCGCCATCGCATACCATGCCGGTGATATTGCCCACCATGTTCTGGATGGTGCAGCAAACCTCGTGGTAGCCGCCGCCCAGCAGATAGGCAATGCCGCAGGCTGCACCGGTGGCGGCTACGGTTGCGCCGCAAAGGTTGCTCAGGCGGCCAAACTTGGCCTTGATGCGGATCGCGATCAGGTTAGAAAGGGTCACGGCGCGGAGCATCTTCTCCTCGTCGATGTCCAGCCAGCGGGCAGTTGCTACCACAGGCATGGTAGCCGTGATGCCCTGATTGCCACTGCCGGAGTTTGCCACCACCGAGACCGGCGCGCCTGCCATGCGGGCGTCCGCACCGGCAGAAGCGATGACCATGGCGTTGGTGGTCAGGTCGCGGGTCATCAGACCCTTGCGGCAGTTCAGCTCCAGATTGCGGCCAATGGCAAGGCCGTACTCTTTGGAAAGACCCTCGTTGCTGATAGTCGTGTTCACCTGTACGGCGCTGCGGATGATGTCGATGGGGTCGTGCAGGGGGTCCAGCTCCTCAGTGCAGTAATCCCAGATGGAGCGGACGGTCAGAAATTCTGCGATCTGCTCCGGGGTCACCACATCGCTGTCCCCGGCTGCTGCGGGGCCTGCGTGCTGCTTGTCCAGCGTAGCCACGCCGTCCTGCTCCACCAGCACCACGTTGGTGTGCAAATCGCGCACCACCGCGCGTCCGGTGTGGCCGTCAGAAGTTACAAGCACTTCAACGTAGAGCTTCTGCGGCACCTGTGCCACCTCTACCTTGACCTTGCCTGCCTTGACAAGGGCTGCGGCTTCTTCCATCTGCTCCCGGGGCACATAGTTCATGACCTCCAGCAGGTGGACAGGGTCGCCGCCTACGGCACCAATGGCGGCGGCGTAATCCATGCCCTGATACGAGGTGCCCGGAATGCCTGCCGACATAGCGTTTTTGATAATGTTGATGCTGGCACGGACGGTCACGGCTTCTACCCGTGTGCCGCCCGCCTTGCGGAGTGCTGCGCCCGCCTCTGCGGCGGTGAGAGCGACTGCGCCGGGCTCCGTACAGCCGGTGGCCAGCTCCATCTCACTGTTCAGGATGCGAACGAACATCTGTTTATCCATTTGGTTCACCGTTTCTTTTCTTCCCGTGCGGGGGAACTTACTTTACAGCAATGCACTCGATCTCCAGCGGAGCGTCCTTGGGCAGCCTGCCCACCTGCACCGCACTGCGTGCGGGGTAGGGCTGCGCAAAGTACTCGCCGTACACCTTGTTCATCTCTGCAAAATCGTTGATGTCCGCCAGAAACACCGTGGTCTTGACCACATTGGCCAGCGTCATCTCCTGCTGTGCCAGAATGGCCTGGATGTTCTTGAGGGACTGTGCAGTCTGGGCGGCGATGCCTTCCGGGATCAGGCCGGTGGCCGGATCAATGGGCAGCTGCCCGGATACATAGACGGTCTGCCCCGCAGCGATGCCCTGCGAATAGGGTCCGATGGCAGCGGGAGCATTGGGGGTAACGATCACCTGTTTCATCCGATTTTTCTCCTTTTCCATTTGTTGGGAAGGGCTGTCCTTCCCTTGCTGACACTATCCTAACGCAGTGAGAATATTTTGTCAATAATATTTTCTTATCATGAGAACAAATTGTCGCGCATGACAAAAACTTCAGAAAAATGGCATCACTTTGACGAAACAATGGATACAACGCACCTTCTTATTGTAAAAAACTGTCACTTCTGCTATGATAGCAATAGAACACGCGTGAGAATTTTTTCTCACGCGCTCCAGCAGTACAAAAGAGGTGAACGGGATGGATGCAAGACTTGAGCCTTATCGCGTAGTGGTATCTTTTCTGGGGGAGGCGCTGGCCCCGGACTACGAGGTAGTGCTGCACGACCTTACCAGTGAGGACGGCACCATTGTTGCCATCGTCAACAACCACATCAGCGGCCGCACCGAGGGTGCGCCCCTTTCCAACATGGCGCTGCGCTTCATTCAGGAGCGGATGTACGAAAAGCAGGATTATCTGGCGGGCTATCAGGGTGCTTCACAGGCCAAGGGGCGTCTGCGCTCCTCCACCATGTTCATCAAGGACAACGGCCAGCTCATCGGGATGCTCTGCATCAACTTTGATGCCGGCAAGTACAGCCGCATCGCGCAGGAGCTGCTCACCCTCTGCGGCGCGCACACCGAGCCCTCCTCCACCGGCATCGGGGTGGAAAATTTCGTCAGTTCCCTGCCGGACGCCGTGCACAGCGCCATTGCCGAGGTGACCGGCAGCGCCGGGCTGCCGCCCGACCGGCTGACCATGGAGGAAAAGATCCGCATCGTGGAGTCCTTGCACCACGCGGGCATCTTTTATATGAAAGGTGCCGTCAGCGAGGTCGCCGCTCAGCTGGGCTCCTCGGAAGCCACCATCTACCGCTACCTGAGCAAGCTGAAGTGAGCTGCGAACGAACTGTTTCCCGAAAAAGAAATCGCCCACTTAAGCGAAGAGGGGCAGTATCTTTGTGCCAACGAGGGGATTCCACAGTACGAAGACGCTGCTTGCCACGGCTATGAACGCCTTTTGAATTGCAAAATGATTTTTCAGTTGCTATACTGGGCTTATCGAAAATTTTCGGGAGGATGCCGCAGTGACTGCACAGACAATGCAAATCGGGAACCAACCTTGCCGCATTTACGGCGAGCCCCATGCAGAATACCTACTGCTCCAAATGACCGGCGAACACGAGCTGCAAAGCATGGAAAGCGAGGTTGCCGCTATTGCACAGAGTGCGCACCACTTTCTGTTTGCGGCCATCCCGGTGGAAAACTGGAACGATGCACTTTCTCCGTGGAAGTCTCCTGCCGTGTGGGGAAAGCAAGGTTTCGGCGGCAAGGCTGCGGACACTTTGCGCTTTCTGACGGAACAGGTCATGCCAACGCTGAAACAACAGTTCAATCTCCCGGAAAACGTCAAAATCATTCTGGGCGGCTATTCGCTGGCGGGATTGTTTGCATTGTGGGCATCCACCCAGACTGATCTGTTCTACGGTGTCGCTGCCGCCTCGCCCTCTGTTTGGTTTCCGGGCTGGATGGAGTTTGAACAGCGGCACCCGATACAGGCACAGCACATTTATCTGAGCCTTGGCGACAAGGAAGAGCACACGAAAAACACTGTCATGGCTGCGGTGGGGGATAGCATCCGCACCCTGCACAGCCAGCTTACAGCGCGTGGAGTAGACTGCACCCTTGAATGGAACAGCGGCGGGCATTTCAAAGACGCCGACCTGCGCACTGCGAAAGCCTTTCGGTGGACGATGGAGGAACACACATGACCATTTTGATTGATGCAGACGGCTGCCCGGTGGTGGATTTGACTTTGCAGATTGCAAAGCGGTTTTACGTTCCGGTCATCATCCTGTGCGACACCGCTCACCAAATCGAGCGGGAAGGTGCGAAGACGCTGGTGTTCGATAAAGGAGCAGACAGCGTGGACTTTGCTCTCGTCAACCGGGTAAAGCCGGGGGATATCGTCGTGACACAGGACTACGGTCTGGCGAGTATGTGCCTTGCCAAGTGCGCCCGGGTGCTGAATCAGAACGGTCTGGAATACACCGCCGACAACATAGACGCTCTCATGCTGCGGCGGTATGAAAACAAAAAGCTCCTCCGCGCAGGAAAGCACCCCAAGGGGAGCCCAAAGCGGACGAAGGAGCAGGATGTCAGGTTTACGGATACGCTTGAGAAGATCTTGAACTGCAACCATTGATACATCCTTTTGGAGGGATGGAAAAACAAAAAAGCACCAGCCTGAGCCGGTGCTTTTTATTGGCGGAGATGGTGGGATTCGAACCCACGTGCCCGGTTAAGGACAAAACGATTTCGAGTCTTTGAAATTGTTGGATGAAGCTGGTCCCTCGCGGCTGTCATTGGCAGCTGAGGGCATTTTTGTAATCTCCCAAAAGGCACGTCACACCGCAATTTGTAGGCAAAATTCGGCCACTTTTTGCGAAATGACGTTAGAAAAGCCTTTTTCACACGGGGCGTCAACGGCTGCATTTCAGGTGTAGTTGTGTTAGATGTCCGTTAGAAATATGCAGTGCTGCCGTTGCTGTGCCAGCTCACAGCAGGCTTCCCTGTCTGAACGCAGCGTTTCCCGAAAGCCGGGAAATGCTGCGTTTTCTCTTGCCCGCATTGGGCTGAAAGGGAAGCCGCCATGTCAACATTCCGCGTCAATAAAAACGTCAACTACACCGTTATGAGCAACCACCACCTGCAGGATAAGAGGCTGTCCCTGAAAGCCAAGGGACTGCTGTCCTATATGCTCTCCCTGCCGGACGATTGGGATTACAGCCTGAAGGGACTGACCGTTGGTTGCAAAGATGGTCTGGACAGTGTACGCACCGCTGTTCTGGAACTGGAAGAACGCGGCTATGTCCGCCGTCAGAAAGTCCGCAATGCCAAAGGACAGATCATCGACTACGATTATCAGGTCTACGAATCGCCTGTCGAGGACGCTCCTGCCGTTCCCGGCAAGGAAGGCGAGCCGTCGGACCCGTCCGCATCCAAAAGTCCGAAAAGCCGCATGAAGCCTTGTTCTTCACCATTTTTGGATTTTCCAAATTTGGCTGAGCCCAATTTGGAAAAGGCAACGCAACAAAATACTACTAAACAAAATACTAAAAGACAAAGTACTAATCTATCAGGGCCGACAGGCGAATCCGCGGATTTTGAGCAGATGGAAGCACAGGTGCGGGAGGAGTTTCGGGAACGGCTGGAGATCGACACCCTTGCCCAGCGGTATGACCCCGACAAGCTGGAGGAACTGCTGGACAACATTGTGGAGATGTACTGCTGTCCACAGCAGACCCAGTATGTCGGCAAGCAGCCGCAGACCACCAAAGCCATCCGGCTGCGGCTGGACAAGCTGACCAGCCAACACGTTGAGTACATCTTCGATGTGATGTCCAACACGACCCAGCCCATCAAGAACATCATGGCCTATCTGCGTACTACCATCCTGAACGCCCCCACCACGATGGAGCACTACTATCAGGCGCAGGGCAACTGGCTGACCGCACAGAGCCGGAAGAAGTGAGCGCCATTTTTCACAAAGACCACAACACACGTTGAAAATGCAAAGGAGATTCATAATGAAAGACATGAACACCGTCCGCAACGATATCCACTATGCACAGGTCGGAGATTATCAGCTGCCCCTGCTCACCCTGCCGCAGACCGACGATACCGAACCACTGGGCAAGTATGGCCGGATGCGTCTGGCCTATCTCAAAAATCAGCGTCCGGTGCTGTACAATCAGATGCTGCTGAACGGTACGCTCTGGCCGCATTTGCAGGATGTCCAGAAAACAGCCTGCGAGTGGCTGGAACGTACGATGACCACTCTGTTAGACAAGTACCCCGCGCCAGACAAAGAACGCTCACAGCTTCTCTGGGTGGCGCACATGAATGGGCTGAAAGCACAGACGGAAGAAGTGGTGGTGAGGGAAGTCCTGTATGCAGAATGAAACCACGATTCATCTTGTCTATCCATCCAAACATGGTATAATGGAACAAAGGAGCGTGATACCATGAGCCCAATCGAAGTCCCTGCAAAAATCCAGTTGGTCGAAAAGCGCGAAACACGCACAAGCCGTGGAATGCTCTCAAAGGGCTGGTATCGCGTGGATGACCAGCTTGTTATGGTCAAAGGCAACTCCATCACAGCGGCCGGAACGGCTGGATATGAGCCATATTCTGAGGTGATGGCATCGCTGATTGCGCAGGTTCTGGGTCTGCCTCATGTGGAATACGCCCTGATGCCTGCCAAACTCTTTCCCGACATTCAGACCTATTCCTGCGATGTGGTCAGCGTCTGCCCCAAGTTCACAACGGACGATGAACAGCTGTATCATTTTGCAGACTTGGCTGATGCCCATTTCCTTGCCAGCGGTCGAGCCGCTTCACCGGAAGCATTGTTCCAGTATGCGATAGAACTATATGGTAAGAAGTGGCTTTATCAAATGCTGGCATTTGACGCCTTTATCGGCAACGAAGACCGCCACGAAAACAATTTTGATGTGATCGTCCGGGATGGAAAAAATTATGCTCCGCCTATTTACGACAATGGCGGTAGTCTGCTTGCGTGGGCATCGGATGAAGAATTGACTGACACGAAGCTCCGTTATCAGTTCGACAAATCGAAGCCGTTCCGCAGCCGTCATGCCCAGCAGATCAAGCTGATCGACGAGCCGGTGTTGCCTGTGCGTGATCTGGATACGCTGTATACAGAAATCATTCAGGCTATTTCGCCTATTCTTGCATTATTGAGCGAAAAAAGAGCATCTGCGATCCGCCAGTATCTGAAATACCGTCTGCACTACCTGAAATCTGCCATGGGGTGATAAAATGGCCTACCTGAAATTGATGATGGATGAAAAGGAAATCGCTCATCTGAGCGAAGATGGGCAGTCTCTTTGCGCAAATGAGGGCGTGCCGCAGTATTATCTGCCCCTGAACCTTTTCATCGGTGACAAACGCAAAGTCCCATTGGTCGATGTGGTCGTTTGGGCAAAGAAGCGAATCTTCCCGAAAAATCGGATGGACTGTAAAGAGATTCTGAAAATGATGGGACTGCCGGACTACAATGCATGGGAAATCGTCAAGCGCACCAACGCCTGCCTGATGGAAGACCCCTATTGGCTGCAATTCAGCGAAGATGAGACCTTTGAGGACACCTCACGCGGCAGGGCAAGAAGGATCATGACCGAATGTCAGAAGCCTGCTGATACCAATTAGTATCATTTATAACAACGTTAGGGCAAAGCTCACATCCCCTTCACTTTAAGTCAGCGTTTGCCGCCGTACATACCTGCCCTTTGGGGACGTTCAAATTTTTTCAAAACAGAATCCCTTAATCGCCTTGCTTTTCTCTTAAAATGCGGCCAATTTTAAGGGAAAGCGCATTGAGTAAGGTCTGAATCAGCTTTACTTGCTTGACTTTTTTGTTGGTTGTCAGTATATTGATACCAATTGGTATCAATATGTATCAGTTATGAGGTGACAGGAATGGATGGAGCCAAATTTGCAAAAATGCTTTCAGACAAGCATCTGTTCGAGCTGGATCGGATGGAGTATAAATATTCTGTCTCTAGTGTCAAGGAGTTTATAGGGTTGCTCCGTCAGAATCTCGCTCAACCTTTGCCTTTGGCTGATTTTTCCAGTGATGAACTGTTCTATCTGCCCAATCTGGCTCAAATCTCCACCAACGGCATGAAGCAGCTTCTTTCTGTTCCCGCAAGCAATCAGTCCTTTGGGTTGCAGGCCATGACTGAGGAGATCCACGCAACCTTCCAAATCGAAAGCATTCGCTCCTCACGCAACAGCATCCGGCATATTCTGAATGGCTACGCCCCGCGTAATGAGGAAGAATCGCGTATTTATGGCATGAAGCGTGGTTTGGACTTCATTGCCGACCGCCAGAATGCGATTACGGAAGAAAACTTGCACCAACTTTACCAAATCAGCTCCGGCGACTATCTGCCGGATGAAGACCGCCTGTTGCCTGACCATTTTTACCGGAATGCTCCCGTTTATGTTATCGGCGGCGAAGAAAGTCGGGAGGGACTTCCGGTGCAGCAGCTCCCGGATGCCATGAAACGGCTGGTTGATTTCGCCAATGCCAAAGATGGCATCAACGAGTTGCACAAAGCCGCTATCCTGCATTTTGCTTTCGCCTACTATCACCCCTATTTTGATGGCAATGGCCGCACGGCTCGGCTGCTCCACCTTTGGTATCTTGTTCAGCAGGGCTATCCAGCAGCACTGTTCACGCCGTTTTCCCACTATATTGCTGAGAGCAAGTCAGCCTACTACAAAGCCTATGACCGTGTCGAAAAGAATGCTCTTATCTCCGGCTACACGGATGTAACGCCGTTCCTGTCCTACTTCTGCAACGAAGTCTATAACCGTCTGCAAGTCGATGTGATGCCGCCGCAGACAGAGCTTCAAGTATATCAGACAGCCCTTTCGGAAGGAAAAATCACCGAGAAAGAACGGCTGCTTTGGGAATATGTTCTGTCTGCCTACGGCACGGAGGAGTTCACCACCAAGCAGCTGGAAAAAGACTTCCGCAATGCTGCCTATGCCACGATCCGGACGTTCGTGATGAAGTTCCACGAGATGGGATTGCTGGCAGCAAGGAAAGCCGGAAACCGAGTATATTATAAAGTAAGATAAATTATTGATTTGAGCCGCAGGTGATATTATTTCATTCTGCGGCTTTTTTGTTGCAAATCTTCAGATTTGTGTCGAAATCACTTGTGTGTCGTCCTGCTCAATGCTATAATTACAATGTTGAAGTGTTTATATTTTGTGCATGTTGCACAATTTAAGATGTTTGTGTGATGACATTCTGTAAACACCATCTTTTTACGCCCGGATTTCCTGAAAGGCCAAAACAAAAATGATCTTTTCTGAAAAAAGCGAAACTCCAAACTTGACTGACTATCTCAAAGCAAAGCCAGACTCCGTAGTTTACTACGGCGACAAAAAATCCACCGCGAGCTGGCAGTTGCTTTACTTTATTGCGCTCAAACTGATTGCGGCAAAGCATCCGGATGAATTAATGCGCCTTGAAAGGAAAAGCATTTTAGGGGATAAGATTGAAATTGGAAGCGAAATTGAGATTCGGGAGTTTTCGCATCCACTCGGCATTATGCGGAAGCCGGATGGAAAATGGCTTTTTGCTGAAACAGACTTCAATGTGCAACAAATTCTGCTCCGCCTGAAAAAGCTGATGGAGATCTGTAAAGACCCATTGGACACAATGGTAATCTATTTCTCCGCAAATCAGTCACAAAATGCAACCTTGCGCACCGATAAATCAGATTCCCCTATGATTCGGAAATCGCTGTCTGAAATTTTCCGGCCGGAAGTTTCCAAAGTAGCACCTACTGTGACCTCGGCTGAACAGCAATATATGCAATGGCTGATTCAAAAAGGTGAGAAGCCTTCAGAAGCGCAAGCTGCTTTTTCCATGACGGAGAAAGTCATCAACCGGCTTCAGATATCTGCCAAGCGACTTTTCTCAGTGACAAGTGCCGTTGAACTCAAATACATTCTCTCTGCTCTGCGGCGTACACCGCAGTGGCACTATTTTTCGTCAAGACAGCAAAACCAAATCGTGCATACGATTGATCTGTATCGAGAATTTCGGGAAAGCTCAGCGAAAGCACTGGCAAATGCGCAAGCTGCATCAACAGTGCAGCCGCCCGATACAGCTTCGACCTCTCATCCCTCCGTGTTGCCTGCCCCTGCTTTGTCCGGTTCGCAGAAAATTTCTTCTCCGGAAAAATTCTCCTGCGCAGGAGCAAATCCTCTTGAAGTGCTGTTTGATGGCAAACACATCGAAGTGAAAACATGGAAAGATGTGTATGTCGCAGGTGTCAAGGAACTGTACAGCCGCTATCCTCAAAAGTTCATTTCGCTCATCGGCGACCCGGACAACAAAACTGGTGTCTATATTGAAACTGCCTATCGGGCCCATAAACTGAAAGGGCTGAAGGTCCTCACCAAAAACAGTGCAGGGCAGTGGCTTTATCTGGAAACCGAGAAAACCCCGGATGAAGCCATGACAAGCCTTTATAAGCTCCTGGATCATTGTGGAGTTGCGCATACTGCACTTTCGGTTCAGTGCAAAAAGGCTGAATCGGATGTACCGGTCACAGTGACCGACGTTTCGATTCCCCAAGTGGTTTCTTCTGCGCCAGCAAAACCGATTGCCAAGCCTGTTGCTGCGCCTGTTGAAAAAACAGCTGTACGGACACCGCCCAACGCAAACAGTTCCGCTTTTTATCAATGGATGCGGAACGAGATGCATCTGGCAGAATCCTCCTCACGGAGCTATGCCTCTGCGATCAACAACTGTGAACAGCTGGCTCGGCAAATCGGCTTGGACAGCACGGCTCTTTATGGCGTATCCCTTGACGTTGCAACACGCACGAAAGATCTGTTGACTGCCACAAAGGAATATACCGCAACCAACGCCAGACAGAACAATCGGCTGCGGGCCGCACTGGCAAAATACATACAGTATCTTTCTGTGCCGGAAAGCACTTCTACGAAAAAAGAGCCAATCGCTTCTAAGCCTGTTGCAACACCCATGCAAGCACCCGCAGTCATTTCTCCGGTCTCTCAGGAATTGATTCGGGATGTTGAAAAGGTCGTGCTGGATGCAGATTTGGACGGCATTGCACTGTCAGATCTCTATGGAAAAATCCATGCATCGGACTATGCCATTCGGGAGGCTGTTTCGGCATCTTCCAAAATCGTATCACTGGCAGGCAAACTCTACCACGAGGATGCCTTTGTAGATTGGGACGATGGTGCCAGTCAGATGGAGCAGCTTTTGGAAAAACTTATGGAGCGGAACAACGGCTATGTTTCGGATACGCAGCTCTATGAATATGTTCGTGCCGAAATGCAGATGTTCCTGAATGATAATGGCATCAGTAGTTCCGCAATGGTTTATGACCTCGCTCGCCACCTGTTCGAGAAGGTCGGATATCACGGAACGCATTACTCTTTTGGCAATAAGACGCATATCTCGCGTGGTGGCGACGAGCAGATTGGTTCGGTTCTCGATGTGATGCGCCGTTATGCACGGGAACAGGATGGAATGTTTGTGGAGGAGGATCTGATTCAATATCTGCAAAATGTCGGGCTGAAAACTGGCAATCTGCACGGCCAGATGAAGTTGAATGAAGAACCGATTTTCCTCTATTACCAGCCAGATGTGCTGATTACCGGGGAAAGTTTGCAACTGAATGAAGCATGGTTTGCCAAAGCGCAGCAGGCTCTGGATAAGCTGTTCTCCGATTTAGGGGATCACATTGTTCTGCGCGATATCCAGCCGTGGTGGTACAGTTTGCTCCCGGCTTTGCCCGGTGACCGACCGTGGACACCTTTACTGTTGCAAAGCATTCTGGGCTTTTACAGCAAAAAGCTGGGCAATGCTAAGACGATCTGCGGTATGGCCAGCCAATCCAAGGATACCCTGCACGCCATGCTGGTGAGCGGCTCCAGTGAAGTCCAGACTTTTTCGGATGCCGTTGCAGCGTGGTATGTCGATGACGGCATCACAGGAAAACGGTTCCAAGCAGAAGATCTGCGTGAACTTCTGGTCAAGCGTGGGCTTCTTGCTGGCAGTGAATTGTATGGCAGACTTCACAAGGCACTTGCCAACGATCCCCGTTTTGCATGGAGTGCAGACAATACCACCGTGACAATCAATTTGTAAATAGAAAACGAACGCCAGAAAATCTCTGGCGCAAGAGAGGAATGAAAAGCCGCCGTGTACGGTTATGAATGGACGGAAGAGAACGGCATCTTCCGGCTGACGATCAATGCAAAAATTCAAAAAGAAATTCGCCCGGTATTCCATGAAGAATTGGACTTCTTCGGGATGGATCAATACTGGGATTATCCCAAAGATACAACTGCCCCGCTGCTTTGGGCAGAGGGTGTTCGTCGATATGTTCTGAACGGTGTCTGCGTGGCTGAGGCGCAGGGAGGAGGTTTCTATACAAAACCGACGATCAAGCGTTTAACAGAGGAACGTCTGAAACTCGTTCCTATTGATACGGATCGGCTCTATGAAGTCAACCGGCAAATTATGCTGAGTCTGGAGCAAAAGGCAGTCCAATTTATCCAGACACAGTACGAGCACTATCTTCCGTTAGGGTTCTCATTTGTCTGTGCATTTTCGGGCGGCAAGGACTCTCTGGTTTTGCTTGACCTGATGACAAAAGCGCTTGCTCCAAAGGATTATTATGTTGTGTTCAGTAATACCGGCATGGAACTTTCCGATACGTTAAAAACTTTTGTCGATGCGCAAAAACACTGGCCTGGTGTTCGTTTCAAAGAAGCAAAGTGCCATATGGATATGGAAGAATCTTGGAATGAATTTGGACCGCCAGCCAGTAAATTGCGCTGGTGCTGTTCTGTCCGAAAGTCCGTTCCCACATTGATGCTACTGTCCGAACTAACAGGAAAAGATACAAAAGCTGTTGTATTTGATGGCGTTCGAGCAGAGGAAAGTTTACGAAGATCAAAATATACAGAGGTTGGTGAGGGCGTTAAAAATATTCAGCAAGTCAACTGTCATGCGATTTTAAAGTGGTCATCAGCCGAGATTTTTGTATATGCACTAAAGAAAAATGTATTGTTAAATAACGCCTATCGGCATGGTATCTATCGTGTCGGTTGCAAGGTATGCCCTATGTCTGCAAAATGGCAGGATTCTCTTATCTCTTTTAATTATCCTGATGAAGTCAAGAGCCAGTTGCGGATGCTCGAAGATATGACCCTTTTCGCAAAAGGAAAGATTGACAAAAAATACATTGAAGACGGCGGCTGGCAAGCGCGTGCTGGAGGAAAAATTCTCAAACAGGGCGAAAATAGAGTTTCGGAAGAAATAACAGCAACCTCCATCGTCTTCCGTATAAAGAACGCTCGTCAAAATTGGAATAGCGTTCTTCCCATTTGGGGTATTCCTGTTGATGATGACGGAAAGCGAATTACCGTTAAAACGAAACATGGTAATTTTGAAATGAACTATCGGGAAGAAAATGGGCAGCAAATTGTATCAATAAGCCCATTTTTTCAGCTGGATAGATTTGATATCTCGACATTACGCAGTATTGCCAATAAAACAGCTTACTGTGTAGGTTGCAAAGCGTGTACGCCACAGTGTCCTACTGGTGCATATCAGATTATTGATGGAAAGATTGTTATTCGCGCCAATCGCTGTGTTCACTGTTATAATTGCTGCACTTATACCGATAAAGGCTGTATGGTTGCAAAGTCGTTGTTTGTGAGAGGAGAAAACATGGAAAACCCGGATAAATACAGAAATTTTGGATTTCGACAGTCGTTTTATTCTCATTTTGTTGATACGGGAGTGGATTGCTTTGACTTGCCAGATCAAGATAAAGTTTTAGGCAAAGATCAGTATAAAGCATTAAAACAATGGGTTGCTGAATCTGGAATTTTGAAGATAGAGACGAAAGGTTCAAAGAAAGTTGTTTTGCCGGAACTGACGGTGCTTGGAAACAAGCTCATCAATATTGGCGTCTATAACCCATTTGGATGGGCGGTCATGTGGGCTAATCTTGCGTATAACTCTATTGTCGTCAATGCATTTTGTCTTAATATTGGTGTTGGAGAAACCTTCAATAAGGATGATATTGTCGGTATTTTGAAATATGATAACGCTACCGCCTGTGACCATGCAGCGAACTCTCTGCTTTCAACATTTAGAGATTCTCCTATTGGTTCTTCACTGATGCAGGGAATTCAGCTTGATAAAGACTATTACCGTGCCGGATGGGAATACCCCCATGCGGTTGCTTTGCTGTATGCACTTTATCTCTATGCTGAGCATACTGGCCGTAAGAGCTTTACTTTCTCTGAGCTGGTCAATGCACACAGCAATCCGGATGCAAAGGGAATCTCTCCTGCGGATATCTACGGCATTGATGTGAAGAAGTTCCGCGAAGATGTGCAGGGCTTGGCAATCAGTTTCCCGAAGCACATCCGGGTTTCCTTTGTGGCAAATCTGGACAACATCATTCTGGAAGATTATTCTTCCGACGATATTATTGATCTGGCCGAGGAATAAAAAATCGAGAGGAGTTTGCGGTCATGGCATATAACAAGCAGTACAAGGACTTCCTTGAAATCAGCCCCAACTTCGAGTCGGTTGTGGACATTGATGCGGATAAGCGAAATCAAAACCTGTGGCGGGAATATATTGTTGGCGACGACATGGAAAATCTGGTGGATGTTCTATGTCAGTCGCTTGGCAATGAGGCCCCGGATGCCCGGAGATCGTTTTGGGTGCATGGCTCTTACGGCACTGGTAAAAGCTATGCAGCTATTTTTGTAAAGCACCTGCTGGAAGAAAAGCCGGAAGTAATCGACGAGTTCCTGTCGAAGTCCTCTCGGCTATCCAAATATCGCAATCGCTTTATGAAGTGCCGCAACAAGGGCGATTATCTGATGATCTGGAAGACCGGCTGTACGGGCATTCGCACCGGCGACATGATGCTGGTAGAAGCAGAGCAGGCTGTCCGTGAAGCTCTGGTTGCCAAGTTTGGCGATAAGGCCGATTTGGGTGGCGCATCGTTGATCAGTGCTGTGACCGATAAGTTGAATGATGCGTCTATCAACTGGGATCATGTGATTGAGAATACGATCCTGAGTGATGATTACTCCTCGGTGGAAGAACTGCGTGCTGCAGTTTCCGCTGGCAAGTTGTCTGCCATCCAGACGACTGCTATGGTTCTGCGTGACATGAAGTTTGGCTTGATTTCCAATCTGGACACGTTTGAAAATTGGCTGACAGAAGTCATTGATGCCAACGGCCTTGCCAAGAGCGGTATCTTCTTTATCTGGGATGAGTTCACCGAGTATGTTGCACACAGCGATGACCATACCATCATGCAGCAGCTCTCTGAATTCTGCAAAGTCAAGCCGTTCTTTATGCTCTATGTTGTTCATCGTTCGGATGAGATGGTCGATAGCATGGGCAAAGACCGCTATCAGATGATCACCAACCGTTTCCACACGGTAGAATTCCACATCAGTGCATCCGCTGCGCTGGATTTGATCGCGGGGTCTATTGTTGTGCGCAACGGTATGCAAAACGCATGGGCTGATGAACGCAATCAGGTTGTCAACGATTTCAAGAAATTCCTGCCAGATCTGGTTGGTCTGGATGACAAGACCGGCGAAATGATCGACAAGCTGTGCCCCATCCACCCTATGACGATTCGGTTGCTTTCTCGTGTGGCGGAGAGCTTTGCTGCTGCGCAGCGTACCATGTTCCGCTTTATGAAGGATCAATCGAATTCTGACATTGGCTTTGTCGGATATATCAACCACTACGGCCCGGATGATGAAGCACGCTGGCTCACCCCGGAATGGCTGTGGGATTATTTCTTCACCCGCGAAAGCGACTTTAGCGATAAAGATACGAAAGTTGCACCTTATATCCAGCATTATGAGGAAAGCCTGCATCTTGTTGAAAGTGATGAGGATGCGCTGCGCCTGTTCAAAATCGTGATGCTGCTGCTTGCTGTTTCTTCCACTACTAAAGGCGCATATGGTGTGCGTCATATGCAGGGTGGCATTGCTGCAACGCTGGACTGTCTGGAAAACTGTGTAGCTGGTGTACTTAGCAAAGATAAAGTGCGTGACCTGCTTGCTACTTTGGAGGAAAGCAAGCTGGTACTTCAAGATCAGGCTGCTAATGGTACGATTCGGCTTCAACTCCCGTTCAAGGGTGGCTCTGGCGATGCATTCCGGGTCAAGTTTGAAAATAACGACCGGAAATATTCTCGGTATCAGATGTTTGCCAAGGATGGCCGCTTCTCCAACGAGCTGGAAAAGAAGGTCTGGGACGAAAACGATGCGACCTTCAAACGCATGAAGATTGCTGTTTGCTGTGCAGAAACCAATTCTATCAATAATCGTCTTGCCGAGGTAAAGGCAGAATTGGTAAAATCGCCTTACAAACTGGGTCTGCTGATTGTCACAGTAAAGGATGATCCGCAGTATAGCGCGATCCAGAATACGCTGGCTCACGCTGCCGCCGATGCAAATGAACCCCGGTTGACGATTGCTCTGCTCAAGACGCCTCTTAGTGACGAGAATCGTAAAGCATGGCTGACACAGCTTACCAAAATGGAGCTTGCTAATGAGAGTGGGCAAACTGCATCTGCAAATGGCTACAAGCTGGAAAGCGAAAAAGTGGTCAACACATGGACTGCGCAGGCTACTGGCGGCGGCAAACTCGTGGCATGGAATGGCACCAATATGTTCAATAATCTCTATGGCACGGCAAATTTGCGCCATACCATCATTACACAGGTTCTGAACAATGTTTTCCCCTACGCCCCGGAACAGATCGTCAAAATGGTTACCGCCTATAAACCTTGCAACGATGCTGCACCGGCAGCGGGTATTGCTCGTAAAGGCGCAACCACCCAGATGCAAAGCGTTTTGAACAGCATCTCTCCGGAAATTCTGCAATTTACGGAGATTGACGGAATAGCCAACGCTACGGGCGATAAAACCGTAACAGCTGTTTCTGCGCTCGCAAAGGTCATTCGTGATAAGATGGATTCCGGTCAGCGTGTGATTCTGAGCGACTTGTGGCGTGAACTGCAGGAGCCGCCATTTGGTTATTATAATACGATTGCCTGCGGCATCCTGCTTGGCCTGATCTTCTCCTGCTACAAAAACACAGCCTTCAGTTGGACGGATAGCGTCCAGAGTACGCACATTTTGAACGAACAAACTCTCAAGAGCATGATTCTGTCCATGTGCAAAGGTTCCCTCAACTCGGACTATCTATCTGCCGGCAGTATCACGTTCCAGCACTTCCGCGATTACGTTAAAGACATTATAAATTTGACCGATGCACAGGTTGCAACAGAAGCCGAATGTTGCCGTAATATGCGCGCCGCTATTACCCAGTCTGGCGCACCGTTCTGGGCATTAAAGTATCTCCCGGACGGAACGTATGGACCCAACACTGATAAAGCAAACACGATCATCAATGAAATGCAGCAGTTTATTTCGGCTGATATTGACCGTGAAGCTATTATGAACGATGTCCTTCTGAATTTCCAGAGTCGCGGAAAAGTCAAGGTTGCTATGCGAAAGGCATTTCAGGATAAGGCTGTCATGTCTACTGCATTCCGCAATTTCTTGTATTCTTCCTCCCCCGCACTGGCCGATGTTGCCACAACGCTTTCCATCCAGCCGGTGGATTTGAGCGACCGTCTGCATCTTAGCATGCAGGGTGAAATTTATACATGGACCGAGCAGCAAGTTGCGGATAAGCTGGCTGACATCGTGAATGAATATCAGTATCTGGTTGAGGTTGACCATGCATTAGGACAAAACTACCGCAATTTAGAAGATGCCCGCAAAGATTTGGCAAACCGTTTCAAGTATCAGCGTATTCCTTTCACCGCAGTTGAGGATATCCAGAAGCCCTGGTATCCTGCGTTAAAGGCTCTCCGTACACTATCTCTTGGAAAAGTCGCCCACCTGACCGCTGATGAGCGCAATGCGGATGCTGCCGCTCTGCGCAGCTATGGCAAGGCGGCAAACGACTTCCTGACCGACAGCAAACCCACACTTGCTGATATTCTGGATGCCCGTGATGTAAGTTGTACCGCTGAGGAACTGGACGCTATTTACTCCGGCCTGAAAAGCACGCCGTTTGATGCGACTCTCACCCAATTCAATCACCTGCTGGATCAGCAGGTTGCTCGTATCGGACAAGCTCGCAATCGCAGTAAGCTGAAGGCACTGTGGGAAAGCGTTACAGGGAAGGAGTCTGTCAAGGCATGGTGCGACTCTTTCTCGACACCTATTTTCTGGGTAATTCCAAAAGAACTACGCAAACCGATTCACACGGTCATTGACCTTCAGAGCGGTATAACTACTCCTCGTGATACAGAGGTCATTGCTGCAATTGATGCTTTGCAGAATGAGAAAGCTCGTGTTTTGACGGAGGCCCAAAAGGTATACGCCGCTCTTTATGAAACCGTTGGCTCTGAGTATGTTACCTATTTTAAGGTACATCGCCCAGAATTGCTTGCCAAGTTGAAGCTGTCTCACGGAAATGATATGAGTACTTGGGAAGCACCAGAACTCAGTCGGCTTCAATCTATGATGAAGTCGGCCATCCAACAGCAGGCTCGACAGGAAAAATTGCAGAATACTAAGAATGAAATTGCTGAAATGCCTGTAAGTCGTTTGCGTGAGAACATCGCCAGTTTTCTGGATAGCCACCCTGAATACTGCGATGAGTTTCTAAAATAAGGAAAGGAGCAAAACTATGACGGTAGATCAAGTCATTGATACGTTGAAATTGGAAAAGCAGCAACGTGTGCCCAGCCGTTTTCCTTGCCGTGCTATCATGGTCGGAAATATTGCTGAATATTGCGATCTTCTGGAAAAGCTGAAAACAATTCCCAATGTGGAAGTGGTTCCTTCAGACGTGCTGTTTTCCTCTGCTGATGTGCTACCTGCCTATGACAGTCTTATGGATTCCCAATATAAAGACAAATGGTTGATTCTCCCCGGCGTGAGCGAATACCTTCGGCTTTTTTCCAGAGGTGAGACTCAGCGTCAACGCTTTATAAAGCTCTGGCGTTATATGGGATATGGCTCTGATCTTGGTCGAATCATCATTCCTCTCTGGGGATGTAGGGCCCAATGGCATGATAAAGACCTTCACCTCGATGGTGATGAACGGCAGAAAGACTTTTTCTTTGACTGTACTACCGACATATCCGACCCACAAACCCTGAAAATTCTCGTTTTGTCAAAGCAATTTGACAAATATCAAAACACCCTTGTAAACGCAGCCAACAAAGTATTTTCTGGCATACGAAGCTGGTATGAATACTGGTTGAACCCGTCTGTACAGTATTCAGAGTATGTCCTAATCACCGGGAGATTGCGCGATATGCAATCTACGGCAGGAGATATCTCAGTTCATGTTTTACCAGATACATTGTCTTTTATCCGTGCTTATCTTCAGGGAGGAGAAGTATTAACTTCAGAAAACTGCCCGGATGAATCAGTCAATTTGTTATTTCCTTATGCGCTCCAAAAGAAAAGTCTTGACGAAGCTATCCTTAACTGCCTGAATCTTGTTTATTTTCAAAATACAGATGTCATGGGAAAATGGGCAACGATGAAGACCGGTCAAAAACAGCTTGTGATGCTTTGGATGCAGCTACATCAGCAAGACGACTATCTCTCTTATTGCGTCCGCAAGGCAAAAAACGAAAATGATCTAGTAGATAATATTTATCATGACATTTTCTCTCTTCGTCTCCGACATCCTGAATGGGAAAAAGAAAGTCAGGATTTGATGTCTGCACTGAATCTGTCTAAAGATCCCGCATTTTTCAAGGCATTGGATGAAATCCCTGATTACAAGCTCCGGCTTTGCTATCTGACAGGAAATACTCAGGCTGAACGCATTTATCTGATTCATATGATTGGAGAATGGCTGAGGATGGATGCTCAACAGGCTTTGTCCTGCTCGGAGGTTCAGTCTGCTTATCCTGAGCTTTATGCTTATCTACAACACACTGAACTGTTTAAGGATAGTGACTCTGAGCGGTACTTTGATTCCTACAAGTCTTATAAACTTTCAAATCGCTTGCCGCAGGATGAGGATATTTATTTTTCAAACTTTGATATAAATTCTTATCCCTATCGCTATACGTTGCTTAGCGATTCGATAACAACGGACAGCGTTATTTTATGGATTGATGCACTTGGCGCCGAATGGCTTTCCTTGCTTTGCTGGACATTGCAAAAAGACAATAATGGTCAGATAAAATCCGTTGCTCTGGCACAGAGCTGCTTGCCAACGGAAACGGAATACAATGACCAGTGGAATAAAATGGATACGCCGCATGACAAACTTGATAAGTTGGACAAGTTGGCGCACCATGGCGTAATTGATGATCCAAGTTATTATGCCTGCATTCAGGAACAGTTTGCGTTCTTTTCCAAAGTCGTCGATAAGGTTGAGGAGCTGTTTCAAAAATACCATCGGGTAATTATTACGGGAGATCACGGAAGCAGTCGCCTTGCTGCGAGGTTTTTCCATGCAAGGGAGGGCTACCCTGCGCCAGCATCTTCTCAGGTGTGCAGTCATGGTCGATTTTGTATTTTTAATGGAGCTAAAATCATTTCTAGCTCCAATCAAGTGATCGCTAAAGACTCAGATGGAAATCAATATCTGATTTTCAAAAATTACGATCATTTTAAGCAGTCTGGCTTTGCCGCCGGCGGCGATGATGAAAATGCACAATACGGCGAACTTCATGGCGGCGCTTCACCTGAAGAGTTGCTTGTTCCTGTGGTTGTATTTGACAGCATCCACGAGCTACCACTTACTGCGACATGGAAAAAAGATTCTATCAAGTTTTCTATGAAAAAAGCCAAACCAGTTATTCTGTTCAATAAACCCGTTCAAAATGTTCAAGCTAGTCTTGGAAGTGTCGATGGTATCTGCACTCCTATAGACACAGTTGGTAAGGAATGGATGATAGTTTTCTCTGAAAACAAGGCTGAAGCCACAAAGAATTTTAAATACGATCCGATTATTATAGCCGATGGAAAAGTTGTCCATGTTCCATCACTGGAAATAAATCCCGCTCTTGGGGGAGGAGATTTCGACCTTTAATGCGCGTAAAGAAAAAAGTATGTTGTGATTGTGGTAAGGTTCTAACAAAAGATGAGATTGCACTTTCTCAAAAATTGATTGACCTTGATACCGAAGTTTTTTATTGTTTGCCATGCATGGCAGAATATATCGGATGCTCCGAGGATGATCTACACATTAAAATTCGAGAATTCAAAGAACAGGGATGCACCTTGTTTCTGTGAGAGGACGGCGATTGTATGCTGGAGGATAAAGTCAGAGAAATTTTCGCTGACATGGTTGTATTAAAAGATCCCCAAAGAAGCGAATATTTTTCCAACCTGAGCATTCCTTCTTATATGCGTGATTGGCTGGTTATGAAGTTCTCAGATGACAATGGAACCATCGATTACGAAAGTGTTGGACGATATATCAAGCGTTATATTCCGAGTCGGGAAGATTTCGAGCAATACAAATTTCAAATGGTCAATGGTGACACCGTTCAATTTTTGGCTCGGGTTCGAGTCTCTGTTGATGTAAAAACAGGAAAAACAGTCTTTGAACTGCCTGATTTTGGTGGCTCTCGCGGTGGGGCAGGTGGTGTTGTAGCTTATGATGTCGCTGAGAAATGGCAAAACACCTTGCTGCGGGAAAGTGAAAATTGGGGCATCGTAACACTCTGCTGGATGATGGATGGAACTCCATCAAAACCGAAAGGTCTCATCACAATGATTGGCTACAAGCCATTCTGCCCTTACGATATAGATCTTGAGTTTTATCGTGATGCACGAAGCCAATTTTCTATTCATGAATGGATTGATGTCATTATCGAAGCGATTGACTACAATCCCGACGGGTACTTAGATGAGAATGGTGAGGTGAGCGAACGGAAAAAACTTTATTTTCTTCGTCGCCTTCTGCCATTCGTTGAAAAACGCGTTAATCTGATTGAACTTGCTCCAAAAGGCACCGGAAAAAGTTACGTGTTTGAAAAAATAAGCAAGCGTGGTTGGCTTATTAGTGGCGGTACTGTATCTCGCGCATCCTTGATTTACGACAATGCGAAAAAGACCGGTGGTCTTCTTACACGATTTGATTTTGTGGGGTTTGATGAAGTTCAGTCTATTACATTTGAACAACCCGGTCAAATTCAGCAGGCGCTCAAGCACTACATGGAATATGGCGAGATTAAAGGCTTTGATGCTTCGTTGTCTTCAGGTGCAGGTGTAATTGTTCTTGGAAATATTGATGCAGACCGATTTGACACAAATAAAAATATGGTTGCCAATATTAGTGAAGTGTTCGGGGAATCTGCAACATTGGATCGTTTCCATGGTTTTATTCCTGGATGGGAAATCCCTCGAATGACAACCGGTATGATTGCCAAGGGTTGGGCCATCAATACGGAATATTTTGCCGAAGTGATGCATGCCTTGCGAGATGATCTCACATATTCAGCTGTCGTTGATGCTATGATTGATTTTCCTTCAAATGCAGATAAACGCCATATGACCGCAATCAAGCGGTTATGTACCGCGTTTTTGAAACTTCTGTTTCCTCATGTACAAACTCCAAATGATATTGACCGTCAGGAATTTATTGACTATTGTCTAAATCCCGCTATTGAAATGCGCTCTGCGATCTATAAACAGCTCTGCATCATTGATGCCAAGGAATATGATGTTCCAAGCAAGCGCATCCCTGAGATTGTTTGCAAATAACAAAGGTGCTTACTCATGATTTATGCTGATAATGCAGCGACCACCCCGTTGGATCAGGATTCTTTTGAGGCAATGAAGCCATTTCTTCTTGAGCAGTATGGAAACGCCTCACAGCCATATTCTTTTGCCAGAGAACCACGAACTGCCTTGAAGTGGGCAAGAGAAACTATTGCTGACTGCATTGGGGCAAAACCCGAAGAAATCTATTTTACATCCGGCGGCACTGAAAGTGATAACTGGGCTATAAAAAGTAGCTCTTTAAAACGCCCTATCTTGACTAGCCAAATTGAACACCATGCCATCCTAAATGCTTGTGCGGCAATGGAGCATCTTGGTGTAAATGTTCGATATCTTCCTGTGAATTGTCATGGAACGGTTCCAACTGAAACCTTAGAGGCTGCCATGGATTGTAAGCCCCGGTTGGTTTCAATTATGCTTGTCAATAATGAAATCGGGAGCATTGAGCCCATAGCTTCTCTTGCAAACATTGCGCATAAATACGGTGCGCTGTTTCATACGGATGCAGTTCAGGCTGTTGGACACATTCCGATTGATGTAAATAGCCTAGGCATTGATATGCTGTCCGCATCTGCTCATAAATTTAATGGCCCTAAGGGAATAGGCTTTATTTTCATAAAATCCGGAACATCTCACCATCCATTTATGGATGGCGGTGCTCAAGAATCTGGGATGAGAGCCGGAACGGAAAATGTTGCCAGCATTGTTGGAATGGCTACTGCTCTAAAGAAAAACTGCCATGAAATGAAACAGAATCAAGAGAATTTGCTTCAAATTGAGCAAAAATTCTTGAATGTCCTTTCCAATTCCAAACTTGACTTTGTTCGTAACGGTGATGTTGATCATATTCCAGGAAATGTAAGTATATCATTTCGTAATGCCTCCGGCGAAATGCTGCTCCATCGACTGGATTTGATGGGAATCTGTATTTCAACTGGGTCAGCCTGCGACAGCAAGAGCATCCAGACCTCGCACGTCCTAAAGGCAATTCATCTTTCCGATGAATATGCACGTGGTACGATTCGAGTTTCCTTCGGCAAGCAAAATACACTTGATGAAGCAACAACTATTGCTAATGCCATCATCAAGATTTTGAATTCAAGAACAGTGTAATATTTTCTTTCAGCTTTTTCATTCAGTTTCTGCAAGCAGTGCCTTTGTGCGTACAAAGGCCAGAGAGCACGCACGGCATTGAAACCTTGCCGTGCGTGCTCTGCTTGTTGGGATACAATCCCAATCCCTGTGAACATCACGGCCCGTGATGGCTGCGCACTCCTGCGGAGTGCTGAAAGAGCGTTTTGAAAAAACGCGAAGCCTGCATCGGCACGATGCAGAACAACGGGTTTGGGCTGTGTCCAACAAGCTCTTGCAAGGCAAGGGTCTTTGTATATACAAAGACATTGCTTGCAAGAGAGCTTCGGCGTACCAGAAGAATGGTACCACGAAGCACTGCTTGCAGAAGCTATTGCATCCATCTGAATTGTCAATTCTGCTCGCAGCTGTTATACTGGACTCATCAAAAATTTTTCAGGAGGCAGTTGCCGTGACCGCAAAGCAAGTTCAAATCGGAGATAGACACTGCCGTATTTACGGCGCAGACTGCGCCGAATATCTTCTGCTTCAGATGACGGATGAACACGAATTGCAAAGCATGGACAGCGAGGTTGCCGCTATTGCACAGAGTGCGCACCACTTTCTGTTTGCGGCCATCCCGGTGGAAAGCTGGAACGATGCACTTTCTCCGTGGAAGTCTCCTGCCGTGTGGGGAAAACAAGGATTTGGCGGCAAGGCTGCGGACACCCTGCGCTTTCTAACGGAACAGGTCATGCCAACACTGAAACAACAGTTTGAACTCTCGGAAAACGTCAAAATCATTCTTGGCGGCTATTCGCTGGCCGGGCTGTTTGCTTTGTGGGCATCCACCCAGACTGATCTGTTCTACGGTGTCGCCGCTGCCTCGCCCTCTGTTTGGTTTCCGGATTGGAAGGAGTTTGAACAGCAGCACCCGATACAGGCACAGCGCGTTTATCTGAGCCTTGGCGACAAGGAAGAGCGCACGAAAAACATCGTCATGGCTGCAGTAGGTGATAATATCCGCACCCTGCACAGTCGGCTTACAGAGCGTAGCATAGACTGCACGCTTGAATGGTGTGAATGTCAATGAATATTTGAGCCACGTGACAGCCAATATTTGAGCCACTTTTGCTAACGAATACTTGAGCCATTTGTAGCATTTGTGACATCGAATATTTGAGCCACTGCTCGTCTGTTAATACCAGGGCCAGTAAATAGCCCTGGTGGATATGTCTTTATTCAAGTGGAGTGTCCAGTTGAATCCGTTCCTGAATGTGAACCGGAACCTCAATGGAATGCTTGCGCAAAATATCAATCAGTTCGTTTACATCGCTTTTTAGGACTCGAATCTGCTCAAGAGCGTCATCGTAATCAGCACGAAGGAAGCTAATCAGGGCTTCGTTTTCTTCCTCAACTGTAAAATTGGGCTGCATGTCAGTCATTTTCATTCTCCTTGTCAGTGTCAACTTTACTCTGAGAACTAAGCAGTCTGTAAGACGGACCATTCATATCCAGCACGGCAGATTTGTATGTCAATCGATCCACCAGAGCCGAAACCATTGTTGTGTTCTCGAATAATTCGGTCCATCTTGCAAAAGGAAGATTGGTTGTCACAATGGTGCTGGACTGCTCACTGCGGTCAGAAATGACCTTGAATAGCAAATCGGATTCGTAACGGTTAAAACTCAAATAACTGAGCTCGTCTAAAATCAGAAGATCAGCTTTTGCCAGCTGCCGTTCCAATTTGCCAAGCTGGTATGTATCTCGTGCCTCAGTAAGTTCAGTCGAGAGCGTAGATGCGTTTTTAAACAGAACATGGTACCCTTGCAAGCAAGCTTTAATTCCAAGTGCAATTGCAATATGTGTCTTTCCTCGTCCCGGATTTCCAATCATAACAATGTTTTTCTTCTGTTCAATGAACTGGCAGGATGCAAGTTCATTAAGGAACACCGGAGATACAGAGGGATTCAGCTGGCTGGTATCGAAATCGTCCAGTGATTTTTGTACAGGAAATCCGGCAGCTTTCAATCTTCTTCTGGTTTGGTTTTCCTGTCGGGCCGCTGTTTCAGATATCATAAGTGTCAGAAGCAAATCGCTGAAATCCATATCCGGCGCGCAATCGCTGAGAACATTTTTGTATTCAGCAAAAGTGGGAATCTTCAGCTGTTTTGCAAGAAGTCGAATCTGTTCTTCTTTTACGTCAATCATGAGGCCGCCCCTTTCCGCTCGTACAGCTTGTCATACTGGCTCAGATCAACGGACAAAACCGGAACATCGTTTTTTGCAATCGACATATCCGGGTTCGGCAGATCACGTTGCATAACAGCCAAGTAGCCATCTGTCAAACACTGCTCCAGCAATTCAACCATCTGCTTGGAGTTCAAATGCTGCTTTTCCATCCAATTCAGGAATTCAGCAGGCACTGCATTCAAAACCGGACGAGCGTAACGAATTGCACGCCCTTTCCTCTCTAAGATTGGCAAATAGTGCCGTAAATCCAGAGATTCTTGCTTTCGACCCATGCAGCGGTCATGGGTGGCCACCAGAAGGCCATTGATCCAAATCTCAACTCTATTGGGATAGGCCTTTACAGTGGTGCCTTTTCCCCTGTATTTGCAAGGAACAGAATAGTAATTGGTATCAAAGAGAACCGTTGAATAGCGATTGACTTTCGGGTAGGCTTTCTTTGAAATATCGAGAACATATTTGGGTAGCGGGTGGAGATGCGCCTGGTCTTCGGCCAGCATCTGTCCCACTTTCTGAGAACGTCCGTCGATTTTGTGGTTCATGTATTTGGCGCATTGCTCTAACAGCTTTGTATTGAGATCTTCCAAAGAATCCACTTGAGGCAGCGGCACACATACATTGCGCCGGATATATCCTACCAGATTCTCTACAAGACCCTTTTCATTTCCGGATGCCGGATTACAAAATACAGGCTGGAATCCGTAGTGTGCGGCCAGTTTGGAATAATCGTCCTGTGCTGCTGCATGGGCACCAAAATCACTCTTTACAGCCACACGAGCGTTGTCAAAAATCATGGATCGAGGAACGCCGCCAAAATAATTAAGCGTATGGATAATGGCATCGAGAAAGCTTTCCAAGTTTTGCCGCCAGTAAGCAATAACATAGGGCGCGCAGCTATAACTCATACGCGCACAAAACAGATTTACCTTTACTTTCTCGCCGGCCAGTTTTACCGTAGCTTCTCCCCAGTCGATTTGGAGTGCCTGACCAGGAGCAAACCTCAATGGAATAAAAACTTCATTTTCCTTGCGCTCTGCCTTGGCTTCATGAACTGCCGCTCGGATGGCAGACTCGCTGCCCGTGTAACCAAATTCTTCTACGAGCCGGTTGTAAATCCGCCGTGCTGTGTGACGCTGCTTCTTTACACCCTCCGCAGCATCTGTATCGAGGCAGTGCTCAATGAACTGCTTTACTTCTGGCGTTATGACAGAGGCTTCTCGCTGGTAGGCTTTCCGATCCCATGGAACTGCGTCGCCCATCCAATATTTCTTGACTGTGTTTCTGGAAATTCCCAGAATTTTAGCTGCTGCACGCTGACTGGTTACTCCTTCAAGTTGCAGCGCGCGGATTGATTTGTAGACATCCACCGATGTGACCACCTTTCTATCGCCTCCCGCATAGTAGTCTACATCTATTATACGGGAAGCCATTGGGTGGCTCAAATATTCGCTGTCATTTTGCTGGAAAGTGGCTCAAGTATATATTAGCATTCACAGAATGGAATAGCGGCGGACACTTTAAGGACGCTGATTTGCGTACCGCAAGAGCATTTCAGTGGGTGATGGAGGAAAGTCGATGAATATTTTGATCGATGCAGACGGCTGCCCGGTGGTCGACCTGACATTGCAGATTGCAAAACAGTTTGATGTTCCTGTTATCATCCTGTGCGACACCTCCCACCAAATCGAGCGTGAAAGTGCGCAGACGCTGGTGTTCGACAAAGGAGCGGACAGCGTGGATTTTGCTCTCGTCAACCTGGTAAAACCGGGAGATGTGGTTGTAACGCAGGACTACGGGCTGGCGAGTATGTGTCTTGCCAAGTGCGCACGAGTGCTGAACCAGAATGGTCTGGAATACACCACTGATAATATAGACGCTCTCATGCTACGGCGTTATGAAAACAAAAAGCTCCTCCGTGCCGGAAAGCACCCCAAGGGGAGCCCAAAGCGGACGAAGGAGCAGGATGCCAGGTTTGTGGACACGCTTGAGAAAATCTTGAACTACAACCATTGATACATACTTTTGGAAGGCTGGAAAAATCCGGCCTTCTTTTTTTATAAGCACCAATTGTGACTTTTTTGTTAACTTTCGGAGATGTGGTTGTATTTTGACCGTTCTCGATGGCTCGTAAGTAGAGGGACAATTTTTCGGAAGTCTTAAATTCCGAAGATTTTCTATAAAACTCCGTTCTTTGAAAACAAAATAGTTCAATCGTCCGGTACTTCACAAAAGGTACTTCTGTAATTCGCAGCCCGGTCATGACGAAGACGGGGTGGCTGAAATGCCAATGGTGCGGTGCAAGCCCGCCGCCGGACGATTCCCCACCCCTAGGGTGCCGAGGGCGAATATGGGAGACCTATATCATATTGACGCAGATGGGCTGCAAGTCTATCTGCGATGCGAGAGTTGAAACTACTGTCAGCTCTCTTTACATTGCCACCTATCCGCAGGTGACACACTTTTTGACGTTATGAAGGATTCTTCTGGCTAATATCAATTTGAATGATTACATCTTGGTTACAGATTGTAAGTTGTGGTGCAGAATAGCCCTTTTCGTGGGCTCGTATATAGAGGGGTATTTCTTCGGAGTATCTTCTTTCACGAAGGTTTGCTTGTACTCGTATGATTATTATGACAATTCCGTTTAATAGCAGACGCACGATTTGCAAATGCAAATTGTGACTTTTTTGTTAATTTTCAAAAACATTGCTACGTTTTGGCCTTTCCCGTCGGCTACCTATTGAGGGCATCTTTTTTCAAGACCACTTTCAACTTCAGGCACCGCCATTGTTGCAAAGTCTCGCCCTCCATCGGTCGCCCCGCAGACCGATGTTATTTTAAACGAATAGCCACATCAACTATATTTTCCAAGAACTTTTCAACAAATTTCTTTTTCAGGTTATATTTTGGCCTTTCTCGATGCCTACCAATTAGAGGGACAATTTTTCGGAAGCCTTAAATTCCAAAGATTTTCTATAAAACTCTGTTCTTTGAAAACAGAATAGTTCAATCGTCCGGTACTTCACAAAAGGTACTTCTGTAACTCGCAGCCCGGTCATAACGAAGACGGGGTGGCTGAAATGCCAATGAAGCGGTGCAAGCCCGCTGCTGGACGATTCCCCACTCCTAGGGTGCCGAGGGCGAATATGGGAGACCCATATCATATTGACGCAGATGGGCTGCAAGCCTATCTGCGATGCGAGAGCTGGAATTGCTGCCAGTTCTCTTTACATTGTCACCTGACCGCAGCCTTGCTGCAAAGGATATAACCGCAGGTAACACACTTTTCGACCTTAAACTACTTATGCAGAAGGAGTGCCTATGAAGTTTAACGATGCCTATTCCCAGATGTTTCCCGGTTACCCCGATGCCATCAGCCTTCAGCAGGCTGCGGAGATGCTTGGTCTGAACCGCCACACGGTCGGGGAACTGATCCGTTCCCGCCGCCTGTTTGCGCTTAAAATCGGCCGCACCTATCGTATCCCGAAGCTGAGTGTGATCGAGTTCCTGCTCACCGGACAGAGCACCTTCCCGGCTGGAAATCCGCCGCTGGATGTGGTATGCTGTGGGTGCAGCAACGGACAGCACGCCTGTTGACCCAAAGGAGGTTTATGATGAAAACTACAGGGTCTGTCCAAGATAAAAATGGACGTTTCTATTTCGTGATCAATCTTTATGATGCCAACGGCAAGCGGAAGATCAAGTGGATCTCCACAGGTCTGACCGTCCGGGGCAACAAGCGCAAGGCGGAATCCATGCTCCGGGAAGTATTGCTCCATTATGATGAGACTGGGGAGCTGCCCACGGGGCGGGGAGGCACCTACGAAAAAGTAGACGCTAAAACCGCCAAGCCCTTGCCGCAACCTCTCCAACCCCTCAACAAGTCGGAGATGCTGTTTCTGGATTATCTCAACGAGTGGGTACAAGTTCACAAGGCATCCATCCAGCCTGCAACCTTTATCAGCTATAATCAGATGATTCAAGGCCGTATCACGCAGTATTTTGAGCCGCTGGGTTTGAAGCTGTGCGAGGTCACGCCGCAGGTGCTGGATGAGTTTCAGGAGAAAATCTTGCTGGAGGGCTACACCACCAACACGGTCATTCACTACCATGCCATCTTCGGCAAGGCATTCAAGGATGCCGTCCGCAAGGACTATCTGGAAACCAACCCGATGCTGAAAGTTGACCGCCCGAAGAAGAACAGCTTCCGGCCCAACTTCTACTCCAAGGATGAAGTCCAGCAGCTGCTGGAAGTATCGCAGGATGACCCCCTGCACCTGTGCATCCTCATTACAGCCTACTACGGTCTGCGCCGCAGCGAGGTACTGGGGTTGAAGTGGTCGTCTATCGACTTTGAGCGCAAGTCCATCACCATCAATCACAAGGTAACGGAACAGTTGGTGAACGGCAAGTACGTTCCTGTGGTCAGCGATGTGATAAAGAACAAGACCAGCTGCCGTACTCTGCCGCTGATCCCGGCTGTGGAAGAAGAACTTCTGAAGCAGAAGGAAAAGCAGCAGCTTTACCGCAAGCTGTTCAAGAAGAGCTACAGCACTGAGTATCTGGATTTCGTCTGCACCGATCAGGAAGGCAAGCTGATCCGCCCGAACTTCGTGACGGAGCACTTTGATTGGCTGCTGACCAAGTACGGGCTGAAGCACATCCGTTTTCACGACCTGCGCCACAGCTGCGCCAGCCTGATGGTGATGAACGGCGTATCCATGAAGCAGGTTCAGGAATGGCTGGGGCACAGTACCTTTTCTACCACCGCTGACATCTACGCACATCTCGATTACAAAAGCAAACAGGGGTCTGCTGGGGTCATTGCGAACCTTTTGGGAGAATCCAAACTCCCCAAATAATCATGGATTTATCGTTCATGCATAAAGCATACTGTGATGAGGCAGAAGCGGTCTTTCTCTGCTTGATGTAAAAGAAAAAGTCGCAGATTCGTTTGAATCTGCGACTTCTGGCGGAGATGGTGGGATTCGAACCCACGTGCCCGATTAAGGACAAAACGATTTCGAGTCGTTCTCGTTACGACCGCTTCGATACATCTCCAAGTATATTTTCATGGCAAATTTACGATTTGTATATCGCAAATTTGCCTTGAAACTTGGAACAGTTGCTGTTAGAATATTGTTAGAAAACGCATCGTTCAGACAGGTTCTGAAGCCTATCAGGACATCGAAATTGACGTTTTCTCGTGTGATATGGAGACATTCGGCGAAGCATCCACTTGGATTTCGAGTCGTTCTCGTTACGACCACTTCGATACATCTCCATGATAAACCTTATATAGTATAGCAAAAAAGCCTGCTGCCGTCAACACTTTTCTCCATGTGCCGCGCAAAGCGCGCAGGGCAAAGGCCGGCTGCTGCGGCCTGAATCGGCAGCACGCTGTTTAAAGCAGTTTTACACACAAAAAACAGGCCGCCGCACAAAGCTTTGTGCGGCGGCCTGTTGTCGTGCTTCAAAGGTCAGGCGGTAGTGCTCGCATCGGGCTCCGGTGCCTCGCTGGAGCCGGAACCGGACGACGACTCGTTGTGCGCATCGTACACTTCCTTGGTGATCTCCCAAGTCATGGAATACTCGGCGTTTTCACGGATGGGGATGTACTTAAACACCACGGTGTCGCCATCCTGCAGCTTGGGGAAGTTGGCAGCTGCCAAGTGGATCGTGATGGGCTTCTTCTGATAGATCAGGGGGCCCTTGTCGTCCAGAATACGCACGCCGCCGTTGTTTCCGCTGAAGTAGACCGGCTCGCCCTTCACATCCTTTACGGCAACAGAGAAGCGGTAGGGGTCCAGCGGGATGGGGTTTGCACGGGCAGACTCAATGTCCACCTCCAGAGTGCAGACATCGCCCTCGATCTTCATGCTTCTCAGGCCGGCTCTCACCTGCAGATCGCTAGTGAGAGCACCGGGCAGCGTTTTGCAGACCGGGTTCTTGGGATCCTGATATTCACAGCCGCCCAGCAGACTGGCACCGGCCACAGCCACTGCGGTGGCTGCCGAATACTTCAGGAATGCGCGGCGGGAAAATGTATAAGACATGGCTTGTTCCTCCGTTTTTTACCAGTATGTTCTTCCGACCAAGGGGGTCAGGTCGTGGAGGTGCCGGGGCCCTCCGGCGCCAGAACGTCTGCGCTCAGCTCCCAGTTGGCGCTGAACTCGCTGTACTGCAAGTCGGGGTAGTAGGTAAGGGTCACCGGGCCATTCTCCCACGGGTTCAGGCCCTTTGCTTTCACATAATAGGTGAACGTCTCGCCCTGCTTGACCTGATGGCTCAGAGAATCCGGGTAAATCACCTGCAGCTTGTCGTTCTGATAGGCAAGGTAGCCCTCTGCCTTTACGGCAAAGTTTGCCTTAGTCACCTCCAGCGCGTTTTTACGGCCGTTGGTCACCACCAGCTTGAAGAGGGTGGTGGCGTTACTGCCATCGTCATCGGTATCGCATTCCACCCAGTCCAGCGTGGAGACGACCTTCAGCACCGTGTTGCTGGTGCCGGGGGCGTGCTGCACCGGATTGTAACCGTACTCACAGCCGCTCAGCAGGCTGCTGCCCGCTACGGCCACAGCGGTAAGTGCGGTATATTTCAGGAAAGAGCGGCGGGAAAATTCCCCAGTCATATTCGTTCCTCCTTTGGGACACATCAATACAGATTCTGCCATAGGGCAGTACCTATACAATAGGCGAAACAGAGAAAAATGTCAATGATTTTCCACAAAACAAATGTGAAGATTTTGTGGCAGCATCGTGCATTTTAGACGAAGCTTAAGCAGTTTTTCTGGCAATTCTGTCAGCTGCGGATCACGTCGGAAGCGTTCATCACAAAGGTCAGGCTCTTGCCCTCCAGGAAGGTGGGCACATAGGTGACTTTCAGCTGCTTCCAGTCCTTGGGCACCATGAGCATCAGCACGATATAGGCGCTGCCCTGCGGGGGCAGGCTCTCCACATCGGAAAAGCTCTGGGAATTGGCGTTGTACAGCGAGATATTGGCGCAGCAGGCTGCGGGCTGGCCATCGCAGACGGCGGTAAAATCCGGGGTAGCGGCGGCCATGGCCTGAAAGTTTGCGTCCACGTTCTCCAGCGGGGGCACGGGGTAGGCTTCGTTGATGGCATCAATGCCCTGTGCGCCGATGGCGTAGCTCTCGGTCTTGCTGCGGTTGACGGTGGTCACCCGCACGCCCAGATACTCGTAGCCTTCCGGCTGCACGGGGTCCTGCGTCAGGTGGAACACGCTGGTCAGCTGCACGCCCAAGCCGTTCCAGTTGCGGACGGTATCGCCCACCTTGACCTCCACCACGGTATCGCTGCCGTTGGACTTGCAGCCGCCCAGCAGGCTGGCTGCGCCCAGTGCAGCGGCAGATGCACCGGTGCACTTGAGGAAGCTGCGGCGAGAAATGACAGTAGACATAACGTTATATCCTCCTTGAAGGGTGATTTTCTTTTTTCTTTCTTATTTGGTTATACCGTTTCCTGCGCTCAGATGCAAGAGCCCGGGGCGATTCTTTACAACAATTTCACAAGCGAGGTTACTCCTGCGGCGAAAGCCCCTTGACGTGAGTCTCGCTGGTTTTGACCAGATTTAACAGGCTGGGCGTGTACAGCGGGAACTCCCGCGTCAGGCTCTCGGTGGTCATGGCAAGGCAGGCGGGATCCTTGACGCCCTCGCCGCCGTTCACATCCTGTCCGTCCAGCAGTGCCTCCACATTGGCTTCAGCCATCCGCATCACAGCATCGGAATAGCCGTGCCAACGGTGCGGCTCAATGCTGAACATACTGGAGGCATTGTGCGGCTCCGCGGAGTAGAGCAGCCGGAACATCTTGGCTACCGCCATCATCAGGTAAGCGCTCACCTCGGTGGTCAGTGCCTTGCTGTGGCACTGGCCGATCTTGGCGTAGAGCACGTTCAGGCTGTTAGAGATGAGTTTTTTATTCATGGTGGGCAGCACGCTGCCGTGGTAGACGTTGTCCTTCATCTTTTCGGGGTTGGGCAGATCCTCGGCAGAGAGCATCATGCCGTTGCGCTCGGCGCTGCGCCCCAGCAGGTAGTCGCAGGAAACATTATAATAGTCTGCCACCCGCACCACAAAGTCCAGGCCGCACTCGCGGATGCCTTTTTCGTAGTGGGACAGCAGCGCCTGAGAGACCCCCAGATCCTCTGCCGCCTGCTTTTGGGTGATGCCGCGCTCCTTGCGCAGCAGCTTGATGATACGATTGAACTCCATGGTGTGCTCTCCTCAATTTCCAAAGGATCTATTTTTTGGTAACATCCTTGTTTTTGGTTTACAACAGGTTGATTATACACATTGGAAAACGACTTGTAAAGCAAGAAAAATGCCGATATTTTTCGTCTTTTTTCGTCATTATTGTCAAAAGTCTTGCCGGGTGCCCCACATCTATGCTAAACTATGGGTATTAACACATAGATTTTGTGTTTCCGCTGCGGCAGAAAACCGACAGACGTTGTGAAAGCACGTCTTTTCCGAAACAAAAAATTTTCAAATGGGTGGTTCCATCTTTCCATAGTTTGTGCTATAATCTCTTCTTAGCGACTGTTCTTGACCGGCGCACAAATCTGCAAAGGACAAGCCAGACGCTATAAAAGGTAATATACCAAGAATAGGAAAGAGGAAACTTCACCATGAAACTCGAGCGCAAAGTCCGTCTGTGCAGCGCTGCCGCTGCTGTCCTGATCGCCGCCATCGCCCTGACCGGCTGCGGCGGTTCCAAGTCCACTGCTTCTTCCGCAGCCGCTTCTTCTGTGGCTGCTTCCACCGCTGCTGCCACCAACAACAGCTGCGGCGAGGGCGTGACTTGGGCACTGGCTGACGGCACCCTGACCATCAGCGGCACCGGCCGTATGACCAACTTCACCAAGGACGCTCCGGCTCCCTGGGCTGATCAGGCCGACCAGATCACCACCGTTGAGGTGGAGGGCACCGTTACCAGCGTGGGCGCTACCGCCTTCAAGGACTGCACTGCCCTGACCACCGTGAACATCGCCGACGGTGTGGAGTACATCGAGGCCGGTGCCTTCAACGGCTGCACCGCCCTGACCGAGGTCAACATCCCCCTGAGCGTGGGCTACATCAAGACCGGCGCTTTCAAGGGCTGCACCGCCCTGACCAGCGTGACCATCCGCGACAACTGCCGTCTGGACATGAATGTGTTCCCCGATACCGTGGAGGTCAACTACGCCGAGGGCTAAGCCCCATCCGTAATTTTAAACCAAAAGAGGTGTGATCCATGAAAACCTTCAAGCTTCATCTCATCCGCCACGGCATAACCGCGGGCAACCTGCAAGGCCTGTACATCGGCAGCGGCACTGACCTGCCCCTGTGCGACGAGGGACGCGCCCAGCTGGCTGACCTGAAGGAGCGGTTCGCCTACCCGCAGGTAGACACCGTTTTTTCCTCCCCCCTGCTGCGTGCGGTGGAGACCGCCAACATCCTGTTCCCCGGAGCTGCCCACCAGTTTACGGTGCATGATCTGCGGGAGGCCGGCTTTGGCAAGTTTGAGGGCAGACCTGTGAAGGAGCTCGTGCAGGACGAGGACTTCAAAAAATGGATCACCCCGGGCTCCGGCTATCTGCCGGAGGGCGCAGAGCCCACCGAGCAGTTCCACGCCCGCTGCGCCGACAGCCTGATGAAGCTGTTTGAGTACATGATCCGCATGGACGTTACCGAGGCTGCCTGTGTGACCCACGGCGGCGTGATCATGAGTATGCTCAGCCAGCGCGCCGTGCCCACCCGCCGTCCCGAGCAGTGGATGGCAGACCCGGGCTGCGGCTACACCGTGCAGACCGATGTGCAGCTGTGGATGCGGGACAAGCTGGTGGAGGCCATCGACATCGTACCCTTTGGCTACGCCGACACCCTGCAGGGGCAGGCCGAGGCCGAGGAGAACGAGGCCTACGAATAAGAAAGGGTTACAGTTTCCTGCTGCCCCTTGACAGAACGCGCAGAATCCTTTATTGTTAAAGGGTAGTGTATTGTATCGTATACAGGAGGAACGCTGTCATGTCCCAATCCATCTCCCGCCGGTCATTCCTGAAATGTGCCGGTTCCGGTGCGGTCAGCCTTGCGGCTGCGCTGCTTACCGGGGTCTGCGCTGCGGCGCAGCAGCCGTGTCTTGCGGGCGAGCCTGCCCTGCTGGACAGCAAAGCCGCTGTGGAGCTGCTGGGCTATGCCCCGGCACCGGAGCTGGGCGGTGTGCTGGTGTACCTCTCGGTGGAAAACCTTTCGGCAGCCAGCCTGCCGGTGGATACCAGCTATCTGCAAAGCCGGGGACTGCGCACCCGGGAGCAGCTGTATAGCATGGGCACCGGCGTGACCGCTGCCTGCAACGGTCAGAGCGTGCCCTGCGGCAGCTTTGCCGCCCCGCTGTACAGCGAGAACGCAGCGGACGCTTCGGTGTTCACCCTGAACCTTGCCGCCGGGCGCGGTGCGCTGCTGCACTGCTTCTGCGCCGTGCCGGAGGACTGGCAGACCCTTGCGCTGACCTGGCACCCGGACTTTGCCGCCGGGCGCAGCGCCATCTTTACGGTGCGCCGCGATGCCGATGAAGCTTCTCTGGGCCCCGTGCCTACCACCCCCGCCGAGGTCGGCAGCGTGGTGGACCTGTAACAGCATAGTAAAAGAGCCATTGCACAAGTTTGCGTGCAATGGCTCTTTTTTGCTTGGTAAGACCCCTTCCGTCCTCGCCTGCGGCGTGCCAGATTTCTCCGAGGTCGAGACGATTTGAAATGGCCTCCGCTGTGCTCTGGCCATAATCAGCGGAAGAATTATTTATAATTTCGCGTTTGTCGCGCTCTGCGGAGCGCTCCAAACGCATTTTCACGGGAGGAGTCATAGAGGGAAACGGCATTTGCAGCACCGCTTTCTGCGAAAGCGCGGCGCTGCGGGCGTGCCCGCTCCCCCTTGGGGGAGCTGTCAAGCGTAGCGAGACTGAGGGGCTTCAAATCGGCGGAGCCGGAAAAAACGGTTAAAAGATCTTCACGCCGAACAGGCGTGAATCTTCAGTTTTTTCCGGTGTAGCCCACCCCTTTGGGGTTAAAAGGGGCGAGCAGCCCCTTTTTCGTGGCTCCAGCGCGTCGAAATCGCTGGTGGTTTTCTGGTTCTCTTTTGCCACCAAAAGAGAACATCCCTCGGCAAGCAGAACCTTCCCCGCGGAGCGCATTCAAAATCGTCCCGTTGCCGGAGATCAGCCAGCGCCTACCAGCGCTTCGCCGGTGCTGCTTTGCACCAGCAGCTCCTGCCCCGTAAGGCTGGAAAGCAGGGCAATGTAGCTGCGCCCTGCCGGGAGGTTCAGCGGCTTGCCGTTGGAATCGTAGAGGGCAAGGGTGCTCTGGGTGCCCTGCGTCCATGTGATCTGCCACAGGTGCCCGCCGTTCAGCCAGACACCGCCGCCCATGGAAAGGTCGTAGTCCAGTGTGCGGCCGTCATCCCGCAGGGAGGAGCCGCTGTACAGGATGAGCAGGTTGTCAAAGGCCGCCTGTGTGCCGGTGTTGGCATCCAGCTGGGGGGTGCCGTCCGCGTGCAGCATCCCGTAGGTGGCAAGGGCGTCATCGTAGACAAAGCCGGTGGCACCGCCGGACTGGAAATTCACGGTCACTTTTACCGCATCTGCGGCGTTTGCGTCCGGCAGATGGCCGGTATCCCGCTGGGGCAGCAGGGCGGGCAGAACGCCCGGCGTTTCGCTCTCGCTGCCGGAGGCGCTCTGGTTCACGGCGGCAGAGATGCTCAAACTGTCCAGCACTGAAGCCACCGCCTTGCCGCTGGTGCGCCACAAGGGCGTGCTGTTCCAGCTGTAACCGGTGCTGACAAAAGCATTGCGCCCCACCTCCTGCGCGTCCACCGCGCGGAGGTTATAGTATTCCAGATACCGCTTGGCGTACGCACTGCTGCCGCACTGGATGGGCAGCACCTGCTGCCCGCTGAGCAGCCGCCAGTATAAGTCCTGCCCGCGCGTTACCGGCCCTACCACGGGCATAGCCTCAAGGGCGGGGTACACCAGACACAGCTCGGTAGAGCTGCCACTCTCGGTCAGGGCTTCCAGCACCACCGAGGCGCTGCCGATGCCCCATTGCGTGGTGCTGCCGGTGGTGTTCTCAACGACCACCGCCGCCGCCCGCTGCTCCGGGTACAGCAGCTGCTGCCCGGTAAGCGGTTCTGCCGGGGCGGTACTTTCTGCGGGGGCAGCGGCGGTGCTCCCGCAGCTGCCCAGCAGCACCGCGCACAGCACGGCTGCACCAAGGCGCAGGCTCCATTTGCGTTTCATGGGCTTCTCCCCTTACTGATAGTTGAAGTTTTGCCACTCGTCGTCATCCACAATGGCCAGATAGGTCTTGCCGCGGTTGAAGCAGATCTCGCTGCCATCGGCGGCATACACCTTGAGCGGGTGCTCCGGGGAAGCCTTCTGCCATGTACCGCGCTGCACTGCGCCCCGGGTGAAGAAATAAGCCTCGCCGCCGGACACATAGTCCACCTGCTGCACGCCACCGGAGTTGCCGGGGTAATCCGCGATGCCCGCAAAGCAGACCAGCAGGTTGGTAAAGCCAAGCTGCTTGCCGGTCAGCTCGTCCACAGTGTTCTCAAAAGCACCGGCGGCGCGGCTGTACATAGACATTTTATAAAGGCGTTCCCAGCGGTTGTAGCTGAAGGTGGTCTTGTAGCTGTCCGAGTGCACGATGTTGATGGTCTTGGCGGCGGCAGCGCCGGACATCTTGTTCTCTGCGCCGGTGCGGTAGTCCGCAAAGCGGAAGAAGGTGCTTTCGTAGGGGTATTGCAGCCCGATGCCCGCGTTGGCAGCGGCCTGCCGGATCTCGGCACCGGAGGTGAACTCGGTGTGCTCGTAGGCCACGTTGCGGCCGCGGCTGTCGCGGTGCGCCACATGGGGATGGGTGGGAGTGTCAAAGTAGCTCTTGCCGCCGATGTTCAGGCCGGAGTAGTTGTACACGTTGATGAACTTGGTGCAGGGGGCGCTTTCGCCGTCATGGTAGTACAGCGCCTGCCACGGCATGAGCAGCTGCAAAAACTGGTCGCGGCCGGAGCGCAGCGGCCCCACCTCCGGGATGGCATTGGCGTCATAATACACCGCGCAGAAGCGGGTAATGCCGCCCTCCACCTTGCTCTCGATGAGCAGGTCGGCAGAGCCAAGGCCGCGCTGCGGGCGGGCGTTCTGCCGCTGGGTGTTGCTGATGTTGTTCACCATCACGCCCACCATGCGGCCATTGCTGCGGCGGGGCTCGCCGGTAAGGGGGTCGGCGTTGTAGGCGGGCAGGCCGCTGTCGGCGCTCTCCGCCGGGGCTTCAGACGCCGCTCCGGCGTCCGGGGCAGCGGCTTCGGTGCTTTCTGAAGAAGCGGCGCTGCCGCTCTTCCCAAGGGTCTGCTGCAGCCAGTCGGAAAAACCGTTGCCCACACAGGCGCTGCCGGTGGATGCGCAGCCGGACAGAGCCAGCGAGGCGGCTGCCAGCCCCGAGGCGCGGAGAACGGTACGACGCGTGATCTTTTTCATGCAAAAAACCTCCTGACAAGAGCGTTTTGCGCAGCCCCGGCGCTGTCGGAACGGTTGCGCGCGGTGGATGAAAACGAACGGCCTTTCGGCATTGCTTTGATTGTAATTGTAACGGTTCTTGCGGCGTTTGTAAAGTAAAAATTATAGCAGTTTGCGTTTTTATCGCAGGTCAGAAAATCAGCGCAACCTTGAGACAGCCTATTTGCGATAACGGCCGCGCGGGAAGATCTCCGGCGGCTTTACCGACACCTCCCTGACTCCCCCCACGGCGACGGCAAGACCATCGGCTATCCCTACGTCCAGTCGCCGGTCACCGCCTTTATCTGCGATGCCTTCAACTACGCTGTCAGATCGTTCCTTGCCCAAAATAAGACCGCCCCGGGGCAACTGATATGCTACCCCTAGAGTAGACAGAGTAAAAACAAAACTCTGAATACTTTGGGGGTATTTTCATGTCAAGGAAGAATAAAAGCTATCCAGCAGAATTGAAATATCAGGCAGTAGGCGATTATCTGAGTGGAGGAGGTGCGCTACGGGAAATTTGCAGAAAATATGGAATCCGGTCAACTCGTCAGTTACGAAACTGGATAAAGTTGTATAATAGTCATAAGGAACTGAAATGTTACACAGGAGGCAGCCGTATGACCAAAGGAAGAGATACAACTTACGAGGAACGAATCGCGCTCGTTCATGAGTGCATTGAGAATGGCTACAACTACACCGGGATTGCACAGAAACACAAAGTCGGTTATCAGCAGATCTACACATGGGTGCAGAAGTACAAGAAGGATGGAGAAGAGGGGTTGAAAGACCGGCGAGGACGGCACAAGAAGGATTACAAGCCGCAGACGGAAGAAGAACGGTTACGATTGGAGAATGCAACCTTAAAGCGGCAGCTTTATCTCTCTCAGATGGAGATCGACGTGCTGAAAAAATTACAGGAGCTGGAGAGGGGGAATCGCTGAGCCTGACCAGACTGCTGCTTCGTTATCGGACGGTAAAGGAACTGCATGAGGAAAAAGGCTATACTGTCCGTGACCTCTGCCCACTGGTACATATTGCTCGTTCATCTTATTACAAATGGCTAAAGCATCCCAAAAGCAGCCATGAACTCGAAAACGAGAAGATTTCAACGGCAATTCAAAAGATTTATAAAGAGCATCCAGACAAAAGGCACCGCCGCACCGGAACAGATCGGTGCCTACGTCAAACGCATGAAGGACGCCGTGCGCGGCTAAAGCACCGGCACAAGGGAAACGTCTGTGGGCAGAAAGCTTCGTCTGTTGGAAATTGTGCCAAAGTTGTTTATGCATAGTGCAAAGAAAATATCAAAGTTGTTGACACAACCGGGAAAATTTGCTATTATATAGCATATAAGGGTTCCAGAACGGTTCTGCGCGAGATAACGAGAGACGCAAAACAGCCCCTGCGGGGGTTGCTGTGCGTCTTTTTTCTTTTGCAAAGAAAGCTGTGGGCACCAAAGCCCCGGCGGGAGAACGGCCGCTCCTGCCTTCTCGCAGGGATCGGGAAACGGTATCCATGATACGGATTTTACCCCCTGATGATCTCAGGTCTTACACGGCATCCTGTGTCCTGATATCGAATGGAACCAGAACATCACGCAGAAAAAGGAGAACCGGACCATGAAAAAGATTTCACGCAATCGCTTTCTGAAGCTGGCTGCCGCTACCACCGCAGGCATTGCCATGTCTCCTGCCCTGATGGGCTGTGCTTGGCCCGATGCGCAGGATCTGCCCCCCTATCAGGGTGACATCGTGCTCTTGCTGAGCAATGACATCCATTCCAATCTGAGCACCTCCAAGATCATGCGGGAGGACGGCTCTACTCAGATCATCGGCGGCATGGCACGAATGGCTGCAGCACAGGCCAAGGTGCGGCGCAAAGCCTTTGGCAAATCGCTGACGCTGGACGGCGGCGACTACTCGCAGGGCACCCCCTATCAGGACGGCTATCAGAAGGGCTGGGAAATCCTGGCGCTGGCAGAGCTGCAGGTGGATTTCTGCACGCTGGGCAACCACGAATTTGACGTGGGCGATCAGGCGATTGAAACCTCTTGGGTCAACGCCCGGAAAAACCGGCTGCACTATGGGGTCTACCACAAGCTGCCCCAGTTGCTTGTCTCCAATATGTTCATCAAATACGATGCCGACGGCAAGGAGATCGCTTACACCGAGGCGGACATTTGTCCCGATGACCTGAGCACCAACGCTTTTGGTGCCGGTGCATATGCTGAAACCGGTGCAAAAAACTACGCCATCCGCCGGGTGGGCGGCTACAAGGTGGGCCTGTTTGCGCTGGAAGGCGCTGAGTCCTATGGCTACTGCAAAAACTCGGATCTGACCCGGATGGACTGTGCGCAGGTGGCAAAGATATATTCCCGCTTCCTGAAGAAGGAAAAGGGCTGCGATCTGGTCATTGCGATCAGCCACTGCGGCATCGAAGAGGACCGCGCCACCGCCCGGGCACAGGAGGGCTATTTGGATGTGATCCAGAACGCCCACGATCACATTGCCTATGCAGAGCCGATGACGGAGAACGGCGTTATTATGACCTCTGCTGGCTGCTATGCGCAGAATCTTGGCGTGCTTAGCCTTCGCAAGACCTCTTCCGGCTGGACATGGCTGCCGGAAGAGACCCGCTGCTATGAGCTCACCGAGGAATACGACTATGCGGACCCGTGGGATCTGTCTGCCGAGGCGCTGGCATACCGGAATATGACGGACCTTCTGAGCCGCTACGATGCAGATCTGGTGGCACCGGGAGGCTACTTCTCCAAGCTGGGTCTGGAGGACGTGACCCCGGACAACGTCGTGATGACTGTCCCCACCGGTTATGATTACATCCAGTATGAGGACGGCAAGCCCATCGGCTATACCTACGTCCAGTCGCCGGTTACCGCCTTTATCTGCGACGCTTTCAACTACGCTGCCGGGTCGCAGGTGTCCTTTGTGTTTGGCGGCTATGTCCGCACCGCCCTGTATCAGGGAGATTTTACCGTTGCCGATGCCTTCAATGAGCAGTCTACGGGCGAATCTGCCATTGACCACAGCGCAGGCTCCAGTCTGGTGGTCTGTCCGCTGTCCGGTGCACAGCTTGCCGCCATCTGCTGCTTTGATGCCTCCTGCTCCGGCGTGACCGCCACAGGCCGCACCTACGGCGGTGCCGGCACCCTCCACACCGGCAATATGCGCTACCGTTACCGGATCTCTGATGGAACGATCCTCTGCGATGTTTCCAGCATCGAAGTCTACTTCCCGGAGACAGACAGCTGGCAGCCGCTGAACCATCACAAGGCATATTCCACCTCCTTCACCTTTGAGTCCTCACAGAATCTGGTGGGTCTGCTGCCATGGGCCAGCAAGATGGCTGTGGGGCAGAGCCTCCCCTTTGCCCCCTACGATGAAGCCACCGGAACCTATGCAGAGGTGCCTGCCGACAACAAGTCGGAGGAATACTACCGGTTCTGGGCACCCTACTGTCAAGGCAAGGGCGTGCTGGAAGGCACCAGCTATGAACTGAAATCGTGGACGGCACTGTATTACTATGCTGCCAGTATGAACGGTACCCTGTCGGATTCCTACCGTCCTGAAAATCTGGTGCAGACCCGTCTGCCGGGCTGATACGATCCGTTTCCCACCCATTGCATTTGTATCGTTCCTTTCCCAAAATAAGACCGCCCCGGGGACGGCGTGCTGTCCCCGGGGCGGTCTTATTCTTTTTTGTATTTAAGCATCCCATAGGCTTGGTGCCGAGGTGGAAACGGCGGCGGCGCCGGCTCGCATGGCGGCGATGACATCAGCCTTGTCCCGCAGCAGTCCCCCGGCGATGATGGGCACTGAGATCTGGGTGCTGATCTCGGTGATGATCCGGGGCAGGATACCCGGCAGGATCTCTACAAAGTCCGGCTTGCCCAGCTCCAGCTGGCCGGAAAGGGTGGTGAGGGAAAGGGAATCCAGAATAAACACCCGCTGGATGGTCAGCAGCCCCCGATGCCGGGCACGGCGGATAAGGGTGGGGTGGGTAGAGATGATGCCATCCGGATGGCACAAGGCGATCAGCGAATCCACAGCGATATCCCGGCCCGAAAGGCCATCCACCAGATCAATGTGCACCACGGCCAGCTTGCCAGCCTGCTGGATGCGCTGCACCATTCCTTCCACATTGACCAGCGTGCTGGCAAGCAGAAAAACGGTGCTGCATGGAGAGGCCAGAGCGGCAGTGAGGGCAGATTCGGTCTTTACGGCAGCGATCACCGGCTCACTGAGCAGAGTTTCGACATGAAAATGCATAGGCGGGGCTCCTTTTTCTGTCCGGCATCCGGCTGTGGAAAAGGGCCGCACAACGCTGTGCGGCCCTTGAGCGGAAACCGGGGGTTATGCCTGGAAATAGATGGCGGTGTTTGCCACGGTCATCATAGTCATAAGGATCGTGTTCAGGAAGGCTGCTACATACACACTGCCGGTCTTTTTGTACAGATATTTCGTAAGGCAGGAAGCAATGGCCAGAGAGGGCACCAGAGCAAACAGCAGGATGCCGCCGAGCGCCTGATTGGGGTAGAAGGCCACGCCGGTACGGAACAGAGTACCGTATTGCAGCACCAGCCAGATGAGGATGCCGCCCATGTTGGTAAGGGCTGCCAGCAGATAGCCCCAGCCGCCCTGCAGCTTTTCACTGCTGGTGTTGGAGACGGCAGCAGAACCGCTGACCAGATAGTATACAAAGAAGAAGGGCATATACTTCACGGCCGCGGAGATAGCACTGGTCTCAAAGGTCTTGAAGGCGAAGGTCCAGATACGGAAGTCGGTCTTGAAGATGGCATCCACTGCAAAGAGGCAGAGGTAACCGATGACGGTGACCAGCAGCGCCACGCAGAAGGCGGCAGCTACGGACACGGGCTTTGCAGCCAGACCGTAGTGCTCCAGCGTGATGCCCTGCTGCTTGCGGCCGCCAAAGAGATAGACGCAGACCATCGTCACTGCTGCGATGAATGCACAGATGAGAGCCCAAGTGACGATGCTGTTGACAGTGGGACACTGCCATGTGGCATTCGTAGAGAATACGCTCTTGCTTACCAGATGCCGCATCGCAAAGGAAGCCAGCAGGATGCAAACGGAACCGGAAAGCCAGGTTTTGCGGTTGCTTTCCGTACTGCGGGCGGCAAGGATGATGCCCACTGCCGACAGCACCAGAGCGATGTCGCAGCCGTAACGCAGCCAGCGCATCGGTTCTGCCGCTGTGTTGGCATCGTACACAGCAGGGAAGATGATGGCAGGGATCATCATACCCACAACGAACAGGCAGACAGTACCCAGCTTGCCGGACAGAGTGGCAGCGGCAGGGGTCGGGGAAGCCACAGCCTGCTTGGCGTTCTTCAAGAAGGGCAGCTTCATAAGCATCAGAGCCAAAGGAGCCAGCATCAGCAGAAAGCCCACAAGCGCCACGAGTTCAAAGATCTCTTTCCAATACCAGATCTGACTGGTGGAGGCAATGTCCTTTACGAGCCCGGACTGGTCTGAAAAGGCCGTGGCGTAAAACTCAATAGCGTCCTTGGTGGAAGCGGTGGAGAAGTGGTTCCACGGGTGGATCTCGTTGGGCTGGTAAATAATACGCTGACCGCCATCGGCACAGGTGTACCAGGTGTTAGCCTGCGGATTTTCCTGTTCCAGCAGCGTTTTGCCAGCAGTGGTGGCTACATAATTTTTGCGGTAGACGGTTCCGCTTTTCGTGGGCGGTTCATCGGCGGCAAAGAAAAATTCATCGTACTGGCCACAAATCTTGCCAACAGTACGACCGCCAAAGGTGGCCACAGCGGCTGCCTCGTCCAGACCCAGATAGGAGGTCCAGGAGTAATCGGCACCCATGCTCAGGCCTGCCCGGATGATCCGGTAGCCGGTGGTAGCGTAGTTCGTTTCGTCCAGATACAGAGCCATCTCAGAGGAAAAGCCGCCCATGGAGTGACCGCTGACGGCAATCTGACCGTTGCCCTGAGCATCCTTGGCTACGTAGTCTTGCTGATACATATACTGCGCTGCATCCCACAGAGAGGTAGGCCAGAAGTTAAAGAAACCACCGGTATTCTCGGCATTGCCGTGGGAGTGACCGTGATCGTACATATCCAGCGCCAGAACCACATAGCCCCGGCGGGACATTTCAATGGCAGTCTCGTCCTGCATTTCGGCACTGTTCAGGTAGCCGTGCGTGGTTACTATTGCGGGGTGCGGGGTGGAGGCATCTACATTCTTGGGCAGGTACAGCAAGCCGGACAGGGTGCCGGAGTCCGTCTCGAAAGAGATGCGGGAGACCTTGACGTTGTAGAACGAGGTGTTGAACGTCTGGGCAAGGATGCTGCCCAGCAGGATCAGCGCCACAGCGATGGCTAGCACCACCACGGTGCGGGAACGCTTTGCAGCGGCGTTCGCAGATTGTTTCATGGGAATCCTCCTTTTCTGTGATAGGTTTTTGAGCGGATGGGACGGGAAACCAAAATAAAAAAGATGAGGACGCACTAAGGGCTCTTACATAGTGCATCCCCATCTCAACACTCTTGGGGTGGTTTTAGTATAACAACTTCCGACAATTTGTCAAGATGTTTTTCGCCAAAAGATTTAATTTTTGCACAGATATTACAATTTTTCGTGCTGTAACGCATCTGCTTTCCCGAAAGAGGAGCTTCGGGAACCGCTTGCACGTGCCGTACAGCTTCGCCCTGCATCTCAACGCCAACGCGATCAGGTGGTACGAGATCGGCTAAGCAGAAATAGAGCTCCCCTTTCGGGACACTGCGGCGTTTGCAGACGCTCCGGTGCCTCATTTTTGCGTAAAACAAAATGAGCTCCACCCCAGCAACAGCGCCCTCATCAGTCACCTGCGGTGACAGCCGTTCCCCTCTTTGTCACCTACGGTGACATTTCTCCCCGGCGCGGGGAGAATCTGTCCCTTCCGGGGGAAGCCTTTATTCGGAGAACCAGCTTCTATGAAAAAGTTCCCGCTTTTCTTGCATTTTGGTGTGCGGTATGGTATCTTTTATACAGGTAAACACTTCAGGGTCGGTAAACATTTTGTTACCTTTGCCGCCCCTGTATGATGACAGGAAGGAATGATACTTATGGGTTTTTTTGACAAGCTTTTTGGCGGCAAGTCCAAGGACGAAAACACCGCTAAGTTCACCAACCAGAGCAAGACTGTACTGACCCCGCTGCAGGGCAAGGTGCTGGCACAGGCCGACATCCCGGACGAAACCTTTGCACAGGGCATTCTGGGTCCCGGCTGCGGCATCGAGCCCACCGGCGACACCGTGTACGCCCCCTTTGACGGCACTGTGACCCAGATCGCCACCACCCTGCACGCTGTGGGCATTACCAGCAACGACGGCATCGAGCTGCTGATCCACGTCGGCATGGACACCGTGGACATGAAGGGTCAGGGCTTTACCGCTCTGGTCAAGGAGAACCAGAAGGTCACCGCAGGCACTCCGCTGCTGAAGGTGGATCTGGACGCCGTCCGCGCCGCAGGTCACCCCACCGCCACCGCTATCATCGTCACCGATGGTGCCGGCGATGCAGTGGAGATGCTGGCAGAGGGCGATGTTGCCCCCGGCACTCCGCTGTTCAAGGTCTGATTTTTTGCATCACAAAAGAGGCCGCTGCAATCGCGCAGCGGCCTCTTTGTTGCGGAAAATATATTTTTACAGCGTGATGTCGGGCAGCCTGCGGCTGCCGGCATCTCTTTTTTACAGAGCTCAAACGATGCGGACGCCCTTCTGGATGACCGCCTTGATGTTCAGCTCCTTGTCCGCAAGGATCACGTTGCCGTAGCGTCCGGCAGCAAGGCTGCCGTAGTCGTTATCCACGCCGATGCTCTTGGCGGGGGTCTCGCTGGCGGCGCGGACGGCGCTTTCCAGCGGCACATTCATCTCCAGCACGGCGCGCTTCATGCAGTCGTACAGGCAGGTGTTGCTGCCCGCAATGGTGTCCGGGTGCTCGGTCAGGGTGGCGCGGGGTCCCTTGACTGTGATAGCCTGTCCGCCCAGACTGTACTGACCGTCCGGCAGGCCGCAGGACATGGCACTGTCTGCGATCAGGCAGACGCGGTCGTCCCCGAAGGTGTTGAAGGTGAACCGCACCATGGCGGGGTGGATGTGCACATTATCGGTGATGAGCTCCACCTCGGCATCGTGCTCCATGGCCGCAATGATGGGACCGGGCGCACGGTGGGTGATACCGGGCATGGCGTTGTACAGGTGGGTCATGTGGGTGGCACCGGCTTCAAAAGCCTTAACGGCGGTGTCGTAGTCGGTGCAGGTGTGGGCGATGGAGATGCGCACCTCGTTATGGCAGTCCCTGATAAAGTCCAGATTGCCCGGCTCCTCGGGGGCAACATCCACCAGCTTGATCAGGCCGCCCGCGCGCTTCTGCAGGCGGCGGAACATGGCAGCGTCTGCGCCCTGCACATACTCCGGGTTCTGCGCACCCACCTTTTTGGGGCTGATGAAGGGGCCTTCCATGTTGATGCCCACAAGGTCGGCGCCCTTGCCGTTTTTATGGGCGGCAGCGGCGTCCATCACCTTGTTCAGAAACTCCTCCGGGTAGGTCATGGTGGCGGGGCAGATGGCCAGCACGCCCTTGCTGGCCTCAAAATCCGCCAGCGTCTGGATAGCCTCCTCGGTGCCGTCGCAGAAATCCTTGCCCATAGCCCCGTGGAAGTGGATATCCACAAGACCCGGCAGGGCGTACAGACCCTCGGCGTCCAGCACCTCTTCGCCCTCTTCCGGGGCGGCAAAGGGCACGATACGGCCATCGCGGATGACGATGGTGCCGCGCTCAAAGGTGTGGCGCGGGGTATAGACCAGTGCATTCTGAAGGATCATACAAAACACCTCGTTCTTTTTTTCTTTTCACCCAGTATAGCACACCGGGTGTTTTTTCAAAAGTCCTTTTGCGTAAACATTGTACCGCCGTGCAAAAAGAACGGGCCGCCGGGAGGGGGGCGCTGTGCACCCCGCCCCCGGCGGCCCGGTTCATACTGCAAAATCAACCAGACTTTTGCAGTTCATTCTTTTTCAGAAGTGCAGGATCACAGCATCTTCTTCAGCTCGTCGTACACGAACTGCACCTTGGTACCGATGATGACCTGGCAAGCGTTCTTGCTGGGACGGATAACACCGGCAGCACCGGCAGCCTTGACAGCCTTCTCATCGACCTTAGCGTTATCCTTCACCTCAAAACGCAGACGGGTGGCGCAGTAACCAACGTCCTTCACGTTCTCCTTGCCGCCGACAGCAGCCAGAACAGCAGAAGCGACTTCGGTGTAGTTGTTGTTAGCCAGAACGACCTTCTTCTCAGCTTCCTCGTCGTCATCCTCACGGCCGGGGGTCTTCAGGTCGTACTTGGTGATGGCGAAGTAGAACACTGCGTAGAACACCACGAATGCTGCGATGCCCAGAGGAATGATCATCCAAGTCTTAGCAGCTGCGGGCAGAGAAGCGGAGAACACCAGGTCGGTAGCGCCTGCGGAGAAGCAGAAGCCAGCACGGAAACCGGAGTAGTAGGTGATGATGGTGAAGATGCCGTACAGAGCGGAGTACACAACGTACAGCGGGAAGCACAGGAACATGAAGCCGAACTCGAAGGGCTCGGTAACGCCGCAGACGAATGCGCAGATTGCAGCAGACAGAACCAGACCGATGGCGGCCTTCTTGTTCTTAGCGGTCTTGACCATAGCCAGAGCAGCGCCCATGATACCGAACATCATGCAGGGGAAGAAGCCGGACATGTACATACCAAGGCTCCAGCCCACATCAGCGGAAGTCTCGCCAGCCCAGAAGTGGCTCAGGTCGCCCAGGCCGATGGTATCAAACCAGAACACGTTGTTCAGAGCGTGGTGCAGACCGGTGGGGATGAGCAGACGGTTCAGGAAGGCGTAGATGCCAGCGCCGATGCCGCCCATGCCAGCGATGCCGTTGCCGATCGCGACCAGAGCGCCGAAGATGACGGGCCAGACGAACAGCAGAACAATGGACACCAGAATGGAGATCACGCCGGTAGCGATCGCAACAAAGCGCTTGCCGGAGAAGAATGCCAGCCAGTCAGGCAGCTGGGTATTCTTGAACTTGTTGTAGCAGGCAGCACCCACAATAGCGGCCAGAATGCCGATGAAGGAGTTGCCGGCGACCTTCTGGAAGGCGATGTAGGTAGCGGTGCCCTCTTCCAGAGTGCGCACCATGCTGACCACGCCGGGGTTCAGCAGCTGCTGCATCATCAGGAAGCTGACCAGACCGGCCAGACCTGCGGTACCATCGTTGTCAGCAAGGCCGACAGCGGCACCAATGGCAAACAGCCAAGCCATGTTATCGATCAGAGCGCCGCCTGCCTTGACCAGCAGGAAGCCGACGGTGTATGCTGCGCCGGAAGTCGGTGCACCGGGAACACCCATAACGCCCGGAGCAAGGGCATAACCAAGACCCATCAGGATGCCGCAGATCGGCAGCACAGCGACGGGAAGCATCAGAGCTTTGCCCAGTTTCTGGAGATACTTCATCATAAAGCACATTCCTCCTTAAGAAATGTTTGTGTTTACAGACAGTCTCTGGTTGCAGGCTGTCCATAGTTCCGTAACAGAATAGTAACATATTTTTGCAAAAAAAGAAAGTGGTTTTTTCTTTTTTCTATCAAAATGCACCAAAAGTCCTTGTTTAACGGTACGCTTGTCAGTATTTTTTGTTTTTTCTGCACGCGTCCTGATTTAAGTGCTGAAAAAAATTTTCTTTTTATGTCTATTTTATCCAAACAGTTGCATCCCACCATAGGTCTCTGTATCCGTACATTTTTAAACGATGCGTTTTCCGTCCAGCACGGCCTGTTTGAGGGTGTCGCCGTCATACACCAGCTTCAGGGAAAAATAGGGGTGCTCTTCCTCCAGCAGACGGAAAAAGAGCTTGTCTCCCTCCCAGATGGGCAGTTTTTGCACCTCGGTCTTTTGCACCCACTGCAATTCTCCCTCGGCGCAGGCATCGCCCCTTATCATCTCACCCTCCCATCGGTCGGCGGTGTACAGGTGGATGAACTCGGTCATATTGCCCCACACAAAGGTCAGCAGTCCCCGGGCGCGGTAGCGCGTCAGGGTCAGGCCGGTCTCTTCCCGCACCTCCCGCACAAGGCAGTCCTCCGGGCTTTCAAACCGCTCAAATTTGCCGCCCACGCCCACCCATTTGTCGTGGTTGTAGTCGTCCCGCTTTTTGATGCGGTGCAGCATCAGGTAAGCGTCCTCCCGCTCCAGATAGCACAAAGTGGTGCTGAAGATGGGAAATTCCGGGTTCATAAATGCGCCTAAGTTCATGGGTGGTTCTCCTTTTTTGTGTTTTTGTCAGCGTGCACGCCCTCTCAGGCGCTCCCGCGCCAGATTCCCCCTTTTGTCACCTACGGTGACATCTTCCCCCGGAGCGGGGGAAGTCTTTCCTCTCAGGGAGAGCCAAGGTCTAAGGCTCGTTGCTGAAGTTTTAGGAGCAATAAGAAAGCTTCCGGCAGAGCTCTTGCCTCTCCCTTTGGGAGAGGTGGCATCGCGTAGCGATGACGGAGAGGGCGAGGCCGCTGACCGTATCTCTTTTCATGAAAAGGGCTGCTGCATGAAACGCCGTGCAGCAGCCCTTTGGGAAGTGCCTCCGCTGCGGATGCCCACAAAGCAGCGGAAGCGTTTTTCGATTTATGCCTTGCGTCCGGCGCGGCCCTTGCCTGCGCTGTTCAGCTTGCGCACCAAATCGTTCTGGTGCTTGCGCTGGCTGGGCGTGGGCTGGGGGTCTTTGGCTTCTCCGGCGCGCTTGCCGGTCTGGACAACATCGGGGTCGATGCGTTCCAGCGTCCACTCCTGATTGCCGCCCGCCACATAGTTCCAGATCTGCGCCTGTGCGCCGTTGGCGGTGTTCATGCCCACAAGGTCGATGTATTTATCCGACAGCACATTGCGGATGCGGGTGCGTCCGCTGCGGGTAGGCTCCAGCGCCCAGCACTGGCTCAGCCCGCTGGTACGGCTCCACTGGTGCAGCCATGTGCCCTCCACAACGCCGCCAAGCGCCAGATCGATCATCTTGCCGGTAAAGCGGTTCTGGATGCGCCAGCGTCCCTCGCCTGCGTCCACAAACTGCCACTGCTGCCACGGATGGCCCGCATAGCTCCACAGCTGGATGCCGGCACCGTTCTCCGTGTTGAAATCCTTTACTTCCAGTACCTTCCCGTTGGGGGACTTGATAATGTAGTATTCTCCCTCCATAATGACGACCTGCGATGCCTTTGCCATAGAGCACAACTCCTTTCCGCTATGGTAGCCCTATTATACCCGATTTGCCCGCTGGCAACAAGAATGCTTTTCCATAATCTTTCTTTTGTTTTTTGTGCATTCTGCCGTGTTTTTGCAGCGCAAACGTTTTCGGAAGCCAGCAATGTTTTTTACCGGCAGGCACTTTGCACTCCGGCGCAGGTTGTGGTACAATAAAGCCATCCACTATTAAGGAGGGGATCTTTCATGACTAACGAGACTTTACAAACCATTCGCAGCCGCCGCAGCTGCCGCGCCTACGAGCCCCGGCAGATCACGGATGCCGAGCTGGACGCCGTACTGGAGGCCGGCACCTACGCCGCCAGCGCTATGGGACGCCAGAGCGCTAAGATCGTGGTCGTGCAGGATGCCGCTACCCGCGCCCAGCTGACCCGGATGAATGCCGCCGTTATGGGCACCGACAGCGACCCCATGTACGGCGCACCCACCATTCTGGTGGTGCTGGCCGATGCCCACGCAAACTGCGCCGTGCAGGACGGCAGCCTTGTCATGGGCAACCTGATGCTGGCTGCTGCATCGCTGGGGCTGGGCAGCTGCTGGATCAACCGTGCCCGGGAGGAGTTCGACTCCGCCGAGGGCAAGGCACTGCTGAAAAAGTGGGGCATTGAGGGCGACTGGATCGGCGTAGGCCACTGCATTCTGGGCTACCCCGCGGCTGAGCCCAAGCCCGCCGCGCCCCGCAAGCCGGATTACATTGTAAGAGTATAAGGAGTTTTATGAAGCCTGATTACAAGCTGGTCGCAAAGGCCAAATACATCCACAACACCGCCGACCTTGCCAGCGAGCTGTGGCACGAGGTCTACAAGCGCTACTACCCCGCCAAGCAGCTGGACACCCTTGTGGAGGAGCTGCAAAGCGCCGACGCCATTGAAGAGGATATCGACAATGACGTGAACTATTTTCTGGTGTTTCTGGGGGGCAAGCTCATCGGCTACTTTGCGTGGAAGATGGAGAACACCGCCCTGCACCTGATGCACCTGTACCTCAAGCCGGAATACCGCGGCAAGGCCATCGGCCGGGATATCGTGCAGACCTGCGAGCGGCTGGCCAAGGGCGAGGGCAAAGGCCGGGTGTGGTGCACCATCCACGCCAAGGCACTGCCGGTGCAGCAGTTCTTCAAGGCGCTGCGCTACCGCGAGCTGCGCCCCGCCGAGCAGGAAAACGGCACCGTGCCCCGCAACGAGCTGGTGTATGAGCATACCCTGAGCTGAACGCACATTCAAGGCTTCCCCCGTCCGGGGGAAGCCTCGAATGGCTCCGTGATTTCAAAGAAATCACAAAATAGCCATTGAAATTTTTCCGCGTTTGTACTACACTGATGTAGTGTAATAAAGCCGCTTTCTGCGGGTATTCTGTGCAAAAAAGGAGACTATCATGGCGAAAGATCATCCCACCGGCAACTCCGGCCTGTACCGGGCTTTTCTGCAGCTCAAGACCCCGGAGGAATGCTATCGTTTTCTGCAGGACGTGTGCAGCTATTCGGAGCTCAGCGCAATGGAGCAGCGCTACAACATTGCCGAGCTGCTGGCCGACAAGTGCATCTACACCGAGATCATGGACAAGACCGGTGCGTCCAGCGCCATCATCAGCCGGGTCAGCCGGGTGCTGAGCGCGGACGACAGTGTACTGCGCGCGCTGCTGGAAGCTGAAAAAAAGTCCGCTGACTGACACAAAAGCCGCGTACCGCCCAAAGCTGCGGCACGCGGCTTTTCTTTTTAAGATTTGAACAGGAGGTTTTTCTTATGGCAAAAGCTGTTGTATTTTTTGCGGAGGGCACCGAGGAGTGCGAGGCACTGCTGGTGGTGGATCTGCTCCGCCGCGCCAAGGTGGAGGTGCTGGTGGCAAGCGCTTCCGGCAGCCGGGAGATTTTGAGCAGCCATAAGGTGCACATCACCGCCGATGCGCTGGCGGAGGAGGTCGATTATTCCGACGTAGATCTGGTGGTGCTGCCCGGCGGCATTCCCGGCACGCCGAACCTTGCCGCCAACAAGACGGTGACCGATACCTGCGTCTCCTTTGCAAAGGCAGGCAAAAAGGTAGCCGCCATCTGCGCCGCGCCCAGCGTGCTGGCAGCGCTGGGTCTGCTGGAGGGCAAAAACGCCACCGCTCACGCTGCATTTCAGGACAAGCTGGCCGGCGCCCATGTGCTGGACACAGAGGTGGTCGTGGACGGCAACATCACCACCAGCTACGGTCTGGGCGGTGCCATCCCCTTCGCACTGGAGCTGGTGCGCCAGCTGGCGGGAGAAGCCGAAGCCGACCGCATCCGCAGCGCCATCGCCTACCGGCACTGAGAGGAGGGACACTGTATGCGTTTTGTCACCTGCCGCCTGCCGGACGGTGTGGAGGACCCTGCCATCCTCTCGCAGGACGGCACACAGGTCTGGCCGCTGAGCTGGCTGGGGCTCTCCTACGAGACCCTGTCCGACGCCATCCCCTTCCTCACCCCGCAGGTGCGGTTCGGCTTGCAGCTGGCCATCAGCGGCATCCCCGCGCTGCCGGTGGAGGCCGTCACCCTGCAAAGCCCCATCCCCTGCCCCGCGCAGGACGTGGTCTGTCTGGGCATCAACTATATGGCGCACTCGGACGAAGCCGAAAAGTACTCTGCGGACGCCTTTGCAACCCAGCATCAGGACGCCATCTACTTTTCCAAGCGGGTCAGCCGTGCAGTGCCGGATGGCGGCTTCATCGAGGCCCACACCGACCTTGTGCAGAAGCTGGACTACGAGTGTGAGCTGGCCGTGGTGCTGGGCAAGGACGCCAAGGACGTGCCCGCCGGGCAGACCAAAGACTATGTGTTCGGCTACACCATCCTGAACGATGTCTCCGCCCGGGACGTGCAGACCGCCCACAAGCAGTGGTACTTCGGCAAAAGTCTGGACGGCTTCACCCCCATGGGCCCCTGCATCGTCACCGCCGACGAATTTGACACCTACCCGCCCGCACTGCCCATCCGCAGCCGGGTGAACGGCGAACTGCGGCAGGATTCCAACACCAAGCTGCAAATTTTTGATATCGACCATGTCATCCACGAGCTTTCGCAGGGCATGACCCTGAAAGCCGGTACCATCATTGCCACCGGCACCCCTGCCGGGGTGGGCATGGGCATGGACCCGCCGCAGTTTTTGCACCCGGGCGACACCGTGCAGTGCGAGATCGAAGGAATCGGCACGCTGACCAACACCGTGCGCTGAATTCCCTTGTGGAACTGCCCAAAATTTTACATAGATTTCAGTCCGATTGCACGAAATGCCGCCGCAGCACTGCTCTTTTGCGGAAAAATATGGTATACTATAAAACACTGATAAAAAATGCGGCGTATCCGCATCAAAGGGGTAAATGACATGAAGGAATACGCATTTGGCATCGATCTGGGCGGCACTACTGCCAAGGTCGGCCTGTTCACCACCAGCGGCAAGCTGCTGGAAAAGTGGGAGGTAAGCACCGATACTTCCAATAACGGTGCTCATATTCTGGAAAATCTGGCTGCTGCCGTGCAGCAGAAAATGCAGGAAAAAGGTCTGTCCGCAGACGAAGTCGAGGGCGTCGGTCTGGGCGTGCCCGGCCCGGTGCTGGATTCCAGCATCGTGCCCATCGTGTGTGCAAACCTTGGCGGCTGGGGCAACCGCAACGTTTCCATTGAGCTCAGCGAGCTGCTGGGCGGCATCCGGGTGCTGGTGGGCAACGACGCCAACGTGGCTGCGCTGGGCGAGATCTGGATGGGCACGGCACAGGGCTGCCGCAGCGCTGTCATGGTCACGCTGGGCACCGGCGTGGGCGGCGGTGTCATCGTGAACGGCAAGGTCATCGACGGCGCTCACGGTGCCGGCGGCGAGATCGGCCACATCACCGTCAACCCCCACGAGACCGCCGTCTGCGGCTGCGGCAAGCGCGGCTGCCTGGAGCAGTATTCCAGCGCCACCGGCGTTGTGCGCTGCATGAAGAAGCTTCTGGACGCAAACCCGGACACCGCCTGCACCCTGCGTGGCAAGGACTTTGAAGCCAAGGACGTGTTTGACGCTGCCCGCGCCGGGGACGCACTGGCCGCCCGCGAGGTGGACGAGATGGCCTCCACGCTGGGCATGGCACTGGCCAATATTGCCGCCACCACCGACCCCGAAATGTTCATGATCGGCGGCGGCGTGGCTCGCGCCGGGGAGGTTCTGTTCAACCCGCTGGTGCGCCACTACAAGGAGTACGCCTTCCAGTCCTGCAAGGAGACTCCCATCAAGGCCGCCAGCCTTGGCAACGACGCCGGCATCTACGGTGCCGTGCGCCTGATCGTGGGTGCCTGATCAGGGAATATTGATTGCTTTCGAACCAGCCAAGCCTGCGGGCTTGGCTGGTTTTGTTTTTGCGGGGAAAGCTTCTGCTTGCCGTCAGCGGGCAGAAACTTTCCCCACGGAGCACGCATTTTTCTGGTTTTCTTTTGCCATCAAAAGAGAACAACCCCGCTCAGAACCTCCCCTTCTGTAAGCCTTCCAGCACCTCGTACAAATCGCGGCACTCGGCGGTGTACAGGCGGCGCATCTCGTCATTGGCGGGGGCCATGTCCGGCACCATCACGGTGATAAAACGCCCGTTGGCACCGGCGCGCACGCCGTTGTAGCTGTCCTCCAGCACAAGGGTGCGGCTGGGCACAGTGCCCAGTGCTTCCGCTGCCCGCAGAAAGATCTCCGGGTTGGGCTTGGAGGCCGAGAACTGCTCGCCGGAGACGATCACCTTGAAGTAGTGGGTCAGACCCCAGCCGTCCAAATGATGCCGGATCGACGCCATCCGGCTGGAGGAAGCCACTGCCATGGGGATGTGCTGCGCGTCCAGCCATGTCAGAATTTCGTCCAGCCCGGGCTTTTTGGGCGGCGGTGCCTGAAACGCCTTTTCCGCCTGTGCGTGCAGCGCCGCGATGATGGCGTCCGTGTCGCAGTTTTCCCCGTAGAAGCGGCGCAGCACCGCCCGCATGGAATCTCCCGCCGTGCCGCGGGCGGCAACGTCCAGCCCCTCCTTATAAGAAAGCCCAAGGGTAGCCAGCGCAGGCTCCCACAGGGTGGCCCACACCCGCTCGGTGTCGAACATCAGGCCGTCCATATCAAAAATAACGCCGTCGATCATGGCAGTATCTCCTTCCATAGAAAAGCGGGGCTGTGCCCCGCAAAGCGCTCTGTGCCCCTATTGTACCATAGATTTGGCAGTTTGCACACCACTGTGCTCACAATTTGGTGCAACTTACCGGGTGGTAAGATGAAACATTTTGCGATTCCTTGCAAAACCGGCAGGGAATATTATAATAGAAACCAACATTTGTGTCATAAAGCGCCGGAAATCGTGCGCACGCGCATAAAAGGAAAGAGGGAAACTCACTATGTTGGATATCAAGATCACCCGCACGGCTACGCCCAAGGCAAAGCCCACCGATGAGACGAAGCTCGGCTTCGGCAAAAAGTTCTCCGACCACATGTTCGTCATGGATTACACCGAGGGCGAAGGCTGGCACGATGCCCGCATCGTCCCCTACGGCCCCTTTGAGCTGGACCCCGCTACCGTGGTGTTCCACTACGCACAGGAGATCTTTGAGGGCATGAAGGCCTACCGTACCGCCGATGACACCGTGCAGCTGTTCCGCCCGGATTGCAACGCCAAGCGTTTCCAGGATTCTGCCGACCGTCTGTGCATCCCCAAGATCCCGGTAGAGGACTACATTCAGGCTGTTGAGGCTCTGGTGGATGTGGACCGCGACTGGGTGCCCCACACCGACGGCGCTTCCCTGTACATCCGTCCCTTCATCTTTGCCAATGATGTGGGTCTGGGCGTGCACGCTTCCAAGCACTATATCTTCTGCATCATCTGCGCTCCCTCCGGCGCTTACTACGCCGAGGGCATCAACCCGGTGCGCATCTATGTGGAGGACGAGTACATCCGCGCCGCTCCGGGTCTGACCGGCTTTACCAAGTGCGGCGGCAACTACGCCGCTTCCATCAAGGCCGGTGAGTTGGCCGAGGAGCAGGGCTACGCACAGGTGCTGTGGCTGGACGGCGTGGAGAAGAAGTACGTTGAAGAAGTTGGCAGCATGAACATCATGTTCAAGATCGACGGCAAGGTTTACACCGCCGCTACCGTGGGTACCGTGCTGCCCGGCGTCACCCGCCGCAGCTGCATCGAGCTGCTGAAGGACTGGGGCTACGAGGTCGTTGAGGGCAAGATCGCCATTGCCGACATCATGGCTGCTGCCCGCGAAGGCAAGCTGGAAGAGGTGTTCGGCACCGGTACTGCCGCTGTCGTCTCTCCCGTCAAGGAGCTGGTCTGGAAGGGCGAGCACGCCTTCATCGGCGACGGCAAGATCGGCCCTGTCACCCAGAAGCTGTACGACACCATGACCGGTATGCAGTGGGGCAAGATCCCCGATACCAAGGGCTGGATCGTGCCTGTGGAAAAGAAATACTAAGAAGCCGCCTGTCACCCTACGGCTTTTAAAAGGACTGCTGCATACCATTTGGGGCAGCAGTCCCTTTTGCTCTATAATCATTGCAATTCCCGCCGCATGGTGCTACACTACCTATAAAGGGCGTGGGCTTGCCGCCTGTGCCCTTTGCAGGAAGATTTGAGAGGAAACAAGCACCATGATCAAAAAATGGAGCATGAGTTACCCGGCGGTCAACGGCACCGAGCAGCGCCGGGCGTATGTCTACCTGCCCACCATGTACGAGGCACAGCCGGAGCGCCGGTTCCCCGTGCTGTATATGTTCGATGGGCAGAACGTGTTTTTCGACGAGGATGCCACCTACGGCAAAAGCTGGGGCGTAGCAGATTATCTGGACTATACCGACACCCCGCTGATCGTGGCGGCCATCGAGTGCAACGCCGGGGCTAACAACGAGCGTCTGGTGGAGTATTCCCCCTACCGCTTCGATGATCCCACCTACGGCCACTTTGACGGCAAGGGACAGGCCACCATGAGCTGGTTCATCCACCGGTTCAAGCCCCTGATCGACCAGAATTTCCGCACCCTGCCGGACAGGGCGCATACCTTTATCGGCGGCAGCAGCATGGGCGGGCTGATGAGCCTGTACGCCCTGTTGCAATACAACGATACTTACAGCCGCGCAGCGGCACTGTCGCCCTCCATCTGGGTGGCGCCGGATAAGCTTTCCGGCCTTGTGGGGCGTGCAAAGCTTGCCCCCGGCACGGTGCTGTACATGGATTACGGCTCCCGGGAGATGGGCAACCACGAGGGCATCCGCCGGGAATTTTCTGCCTTGAGCGGTAAGCTGATGACCCGGGGCATCCACCTGACCAGCCGCATCGTGCCCGGCGGCACCCACAGCGAAGCCAGCTGGGAAAAACAGCTGCCCTTCGTGTTCCACACCCTGCTGTATGAGGTGGAGGAGTAAAAGAAAAGTGTAATTGCCAGCTGTAAAAGGGGCACAAAAGCCTTCACCCCTTGGGGACAGATTTCCCCCGGCCGGGGGAAGCCTTTGTCTGCCGACACCATAGCCCAACAACACTAAAGGAGGAAACACCATGGAGATGCAGTATTTCAAGGAGTACAGCCCGGAACTGGGACGGGATATGGAGTGCAAGCTTTACGGCCACGCAGGCCGCCCGATGCTGTACATTCCCTGTCAGGACGGCCGATTCTTCGATTTTGAAAACTTCCACATGACCGACACCCTTGCCCCGTGGATCGAGTCCGGGCAGATCATGGTGCTTTCCATCGACACCATGGATCAGGAAACCTGGTCGGACGCGCAGGGCAACCCCTATTGGCGCATCCGCCGCTATGAGCAGTGGCTGCGCTACATCACCCGCGAGGTCGCCCCGATGCTTCAGCATCTGGCGCAGCAGCGCAACGGCTGGAACGATCTGCCCGGCATCATCGCCTTCGGGTGCAGTCTGGGCGCCACCCATGCGGTAAACCTGTATCTGCGCCGCCCGGATATCTTCTGCGGCTGTCTGGCACTCAGCGGCATCTACACTGCTCACTACGGCTTTGGCGACTATATGGACGAGCTGGTGTACATGAACTCCCCCGTGGACTACATGAAGAACTTCCCGGAGGATCACCCCTATATGCAGCTGTTCCGCAGCCAGAAAGCTGTCATCTGCTGCGGTCAGGGCGACTGGGAACAGCCGGACACCACATGGCTGCTCAAGCGCATCTTTGAGGCAAAACATATCCCCATCTGGGTAGACCTGTGGGGTCACGATGTCAACCACGACTGGAACTGGTGGTATAAGCAGGTGGCGTATTATATGCCCTACGTTCTGGGCCAGCAGTGACCCTTGCTCCGCCGGGCACAGCTTCTGGCAAAGCTGTGGCTCTCTCGTGAAAATGGCACAACGGCGCGTCCGCAGACGCGCCGTTGTGCCCCAATTTAAAGTCTGTCCTGCCCCGCCGGGGCTTTTGCAATAGAGGTAACGGAAAGAGGGATCAACAAATACTATGCAGAACTTTATTTTTATCTCCCCCAACTTCCCCACGAACTACTGGCAGTTCTGCCGGGAACTGAAAAACAACGGCCTGAACGTGCTGGGCATCGGCGACCAGCCCTACGAGGAGCTGAAGCCCGAACTGAAGGCGAGCCTGAACGAGTACTACAAGGTGAACAGTCTGGAAAACTACGACGAGGTATACCGCGCCGTGGCGTTTTTCACCTTCAAGTATGGCCGCATCGACTGGCTGGAGTCCAACAATGAATACTGGCTGGAGCGGGATGCCGCCCTGCGTACCGATTTCCACATCACCAGCGGCTTCCAGACCTCTGATATGCCCCGCATCAAGTACAAGAGCAAGATGAAGGAATACTACCAGAAGGCCGGTATCGCCACCGCCCGCTACCACATGGTGGATGACCTTGCAGGCTGCAAGGCCTTTGTGGAACAGGTGGGCTACCCGGTGGTAGTCAAGCCGGACAACGGCGTGGGTGCTTCGGATACCCACCGCCTTTCCACCGACAAGGAACTGGAAGCATTTCTGGCCTACAGGGAGAAAGAGCACCCGGATGTTGCCTACATCATGGAGGAGTTCGTCCGCGCCGAGGTGAACAGCTACGATGCCATCATCGACGCCCACGGCAACCCCATCTTTGAGGCGGGCAACGTGAGCCCGGTGTCCATCATGGACATCGTGAACAACGACGATAACTCCATCTACTACATCATCAAGGATCTGCCGGAGGACACCCGCGCCGCAGGCCGTGCCGCCGTCAAGAGCTTTGGGGTGAAGAGCCGCTTTGTCCACTTCGAGTTCTTCCGCATGACCGAGGATCAGGCCAGCATGGGCAAAAAGGGTCAGATCGTGGCGCTGGAAGTCAACATGCGCCCCTGCGGCGGCTTTACCCCGGACATGATCGACTTTGCCCGCTCCACCAACGTATACAAGATCTGGGCAGACATGATCGCCTTCGGCGGCACCGATATGCCGGTGGGCGAGCACTACTACTGCGCCTTTGCCGGTCGCCGGGATGGCAAGAGCTTCGTTTACAGCCAGGAGCAGCTGATGCAGAAGTATCAGGACAATATGCGCATGGTGGACCGCATCCCCGAGGCGCTGTCCGGTGCCATGGGCAACCAGATGTATGTGGCCACCTTCTCCACCCGTGACGAGATGGAAAAGTTCTACTCCGATGTGCTGGCCGTCACCGACGCCACCAACGCCAAGGTGCAGGCCGAGCTGACGAAGGTTCTGGCTCTGGGCGAGCCGGAGGCCGTCTAAAATCAATTACACAGCACAAAGGCTGCTGCGCATTCTGCGCAGCAGCCTTTGTTGTTATTATTATACCTTTGCAGCGCCCCGTTCCAGAATACCGTTGAAGCGGGAGAAGAAGGTGATGGTGGTGATGGTCGCCGCCAGAATATCGCTGACCGGCTCTGCCAGAAAAACGCCGAATACCGGGTCCGGCAGCAGATGCGGCAGAATGAAGATGAGCGGGATCAGCAAAATGATCTTGCGCAGGCAGGCCAGCAGCAGGCTGACTTTGGCCTGACCCAGCGCCATAAAGCTTTGCTGGCAGGCGATCTGGAAGCCCATGGCAAAAATACCTGCCATGTAGATGCGCATGGACCATGTGGTGTAGGAAATGAGCGCCGTATCCGAGGTGAAGATGCCCGCCACAGCCCCCGGTGCCAGCATCATGAGCAGCCAGAACAGACAGGTGTAGCAGCTGCACAGCAGCAGCTGGAAGCGGAACGCCTCCTTGACGCGGGACTTTTTGTCCGCGCCGAAGTTGAAGCTCATCACCGGCTGACCGCCCTGACAGATGCCCTGAATGGGCAGGGTACACAGCTGGGAAGCGCTGGTGATGACAGTCATGGCACCCACAGCCACGTCGCCGCCGTACCGCGCCAGACTGGAGCTGAAACTGATGGACAGCAGGCTCTCGGTGGACATCATCACAAAGGTGGAGATGCCCAGCGCCATCACCGGCAGGATGACCTGCTTTTCCGGGCGCATATAGTCCTTGCGCAGGCGCAGGATGGTCTTTTTGCCGGTGAGGAAACGCAGGATCCACACCGCGCCCACCGCCTGACTGAGCACGGTGGCAATGGCAGCGCCCCGCACGCCCAGACCCAGACCAAAGATCAGGATGGGGTCGAGAATAATGTTGATGACCGCACCGATGACGGTGGTAAGCATACTGGTCTTGGCAAAGCCCTGCGTGGTGATGAAGGGGTTCATGCCCAGCACCAGCAGCACAAACACCGAGCCCAGAATATAGATGCGGCTGTATGCCAGCGCATAGGGCAGGGTGGCGTCACTGGCGCCAAAGAGCCGCAGCAGGGTGGGTGCTCCGGCGTAGAACACCACGGTCAGCACCACCGAGAAAAGCAGCAGCATGGTAAAGCTGTTGGAGATGATCTTTTCCGCCTGCTCCTTGTCGCCCTGTCCCAGCGCAATGGCGGTGCGGGGCGCGCCGCCCGCGCCCACCAGCATGGCGAACGCGTTCAGCAGCATAAGGATGGGGGTGAACAAGCCCACGCCGGTCAGCGCTGCCGCGCCGATGCCGGCAATATGTCCGATGTAAATGCGGTCCACGATGTTATACAGCAGGTTGACCACCTGTGCAACGACCGCAGGGATCATGAGCTGCAGCATCAGCTTTTTTACGCTGCCAGAGCCCATATCCTGTTTTGCCTGTGCCATGAAAGTGATTCTCCTTTTACTTCAAATTTGAACTATCTCTTCTATATTATACTCAAAACCCGCAAAAATACCAGCCCCTTTTTGCAAAATTTTCCGTGCTGCGCAAAAAAGTGCGCTCCCCCCTGCCGCAGCGCCGGTGTTGCCGTTGCGCACCCTTTGCGGTGCGGTTTTCCGGGCGGCAGCAGCCTTTGCATCCAAGTTTTCGGCGATATGTCTGTAAAAAAACAAAGTTTTTCGTTAGGTTTATATCTTGTGCACAGCGGCATTTTTCAGTACAATAAAGGAACAGAGAAGAAAAATAAGCGCTGCAACCGGAATGCGTTGCCGCGCTGTTTTGTATTTTGCGGCGCAGCTGCGCCCGGTGAAAAAAGGAGTGCTGTACAATGATCAACATGGTCAAGCTTCCCACCAGCAAAAGCGAACTGTTCCTGCGGGTGGCCAAGGGACATTTTGCCACCAGCCACAGCCACATCAACTATTACATCGACGTGACCACCCAAAAGACCCGCCTTTCCGAGGCCAAGGCCGTGGCAAAGGAGCTGGTCAGCGCTTACCAGCACAGCACCATCGTGGATACCGTGCTCTGTCTGGACGGCACACAGGTCATCGGCACCTGCGTTGCCAACGAGCTGACCAAGGACGGCTTTACCAATATGAACGCCCACAAGACCATCTATATCGTCACGCCGGAATACACCTCCGGCAGCCAGATCATTCTGCGGGATAATCTTGCCCCCATGGTCAAGGGCAAGCACGTCCTTATTCTGGCGGCATCCATCACCACCGGCTACACCATTCAGGCAGCTGTGGAAGCCGTGAACTACTACGGCGGCATCGTGGCCGGACTTTCGGCGATTTTCGCCACCACCCACGAGTGCCTGGGCTACCCGGTCACCTCCATTTTCGACCCCACCAGTCTGCCGGATTACGCCAGCTTCGACTCCCGCGACTGCCCCCTGTGCAAGGCCGGGCAGCACATTGATGCGCTGGTGAACAGCTTCGGCTATTCGGCGCTGTAACGCAAAGCTTTTATAGGCTGCTGCACAAACCGCTGTGCAGCAGCCTTTTTGTTGCAGAACGATTGAAAATGGCTTCCGCTTTGCTCTAGCCATGTTTAGCGGAAATACGATTTAAAGATTCGCGTTTGTCGCGCTCTGCGGAGCGCTCCAAACGCATTTTCACAGAAGGGGTCGTAAAGGCAAACGGCATCTACAACGCCACTTCCGGTGGAAACGCATTCCAAATCATCCCGCGCAAAAGGAACGGCTGAGCTGTCGTTCCTTTTTGTTGTCCCACGGGCGGGATTGTGCTATACTGGTACAAGACGAAACTAGGAGAACGAGGTATCAAGTCCATGAAAATTCCCGCAAACGGTTTTACCCACGCCGGCAAGTTCCATGCCGATGACGTGTTTGCTACGGCGCTGCTGCAAATTCTGCGCCCGGATATCAAGATCACCCGCGGCTTTACCGTGCCTGACGATTTTGACGGCATCGTGTACGACATCGGCTTCGGGATGTTCGACCACCATCAGGAGCCACGGGAGTACCGCGCCAACGGCGTGCCCTACGCGGCCTTTGGTCTGCTGTGGCGGGTGCTGGGCCCGGGTCTTGTGGGCGAGCGGCAGGCGCGGCTCATTGACGAAAACTTCATCCAGCCGCTGGACCTGAACGACAATACCGGCGAGCAGAACAGCCTGTGCGATGCCATCGGCTTTTTCAACCCGGTGTGGGACTCCAAGGAAGATCAGGACAGCTGCTTTTTCAAGGCGGTGGCCGTGGCAAAGCAGATCCTGGAAAACCAGATCGACAGCGCCAACGCCGTGAACCGCGCGGACGAAAAGGTGCAGCAGGCCTACCGCAACTCCCGCGACGGCATCGTGGTGCTGCCCTGCTATCTGCCGTGGAAAAACGGCCTGTACAAGACCGACGCCCTGTTTGTGGTGTACCCCAGCCAGCGCGGCGGGTGGAGCGCCCAGTGTGTCACCGACCACAAGACCAAAAAGTCCAAACTGCCCTTCCCGCAATCGTGGGCAGGGCAGCCGCAGGAGGTCATCGAGCAGAAGAGCGGCATCCCGGGCATCAGCTTCTGTCATGCCAGCCGCTTCCTCATCACCGCCAAGGACAAGGAGACCGCCCTTGCCGCCTGCCGTCAGGTGCTGAAAAACAATGGACGTCTTGCCTGACGCCGCCTACGTCTACATGGTGCGCTGCACCGGCGGGCAGCTGTACACCGGTTGGACGAATCACCCCGCCGCCCGGCTGAAAGCGCACCAGAGCGGCAAAGGGGCCCGCTACACCCGCGCCCACGGGGCGGTTGGCTTTGCCTATATAGAGCGCTGCGCGGACAAACGCGCCGCTCTGCGCCGGGAAGCCGCCCTGAAAAAGCTCTCCAAACCGGAAAAAGAGGTGCTGTGCGCCGCATGGCGCGCCGCCGGGTGCCCCGGGGTGTAGACGATTGGAAACGCCCTCCGGGGGAAGGTGGCGCGTAGTGCCGGATGAGGGGCAACACCCGTTAGCCTTACACGCCCTCTCAGGCGCTCCCGCGACAGCTCTCCCAAGGGGAGAGCCAAGCCGTTAGCCTCGATGCTAAAGTGTTAGATGTAATGAGGAAGTTTCCGGCAGTGCTCTTGCCTCTCCCTTTGAGGAAAGACTTCCCCCGCTCCGGGGGAAGATGTCGCGCAGCGACAAAAGGGGGAGTGTGGATGCGAACGCAGTGAGCAGACGGAGAGGGCGCACGCCGTTAGCCCTATTTTAAAGTATCTAAAAGCAGCAAGGCCGCCCGGCATTCGCCGGGCGGCCTTGCTGCGCTTATTGGAAAGGATCGATCGGGAGATGGCAATTGTTATTTCGCCAGACCCAGCTTTTTCAGCTGGTTCCATGCGCGGATGACCTGTACCTTGGTCACACGCTTGCCGGGCGTAAAGACGCCCTCGCCCATGTCGGGCAGCAGCCCGGCCTCCACAGCCCAGCGGGCTGCCTTGGCGGTGTCGGGCTCAGCTACATCGCTGTAAACAGCGGGTGCAGCGGGTTCGGGTTTGCCTGCGGTGCTCCACAGCAGCACGGCCAGCTGTTCCCGGGTGCGTGGGATGGGCGTGCCCTTGGGCAGCAGGTCTGCAAGGATGCTGTAAGTAACAGCCTCATAGCCCATTACTGCGCTGCCTGCAAACCATGCCGTTGTACCGACTACGATGGCCACTGTTTGCAGCGTGCTGTACTCGGTGCTGTCCTCCTGCGGCGGCTGCTCCGGCGGCTCTGCCGCGCCCTCATCGGTGGCGCTCAGGTTAAGGATATGGGTCTGCGGGATACCATACTTGCTCAGGTCGATGGGACTGGAGTAGTGCGTTCCCTCAGGCACAGAGCCGCTATAAGCTACGCCGTTCACGCTCGTGATGCGGTCGCAGGTCAGGGCCGAAATGCTGTCATCGATCGTCGCAACGTAGAGGGTGGTAAGGTTGTCACGCCAAATGCCCGTAAGCGTCCCATTGAGTCCGCTGATGTATTTTGCATCGAAGCGGGCATTTTCCGGCGGGGTGTACTTCATGGTGTAGCAGGTGGCTCCGGGCAGGACATTTGCGTCCTTCTCTTCTTTTGCCGCCATCACATGGATGATGGGATCATTCAAGTATCTGCCGTTCTTGTTATAGACAAAGGTATACTCGCCGCCGTCAATGATGGGCTGGTTGTATTTTGCGTTACCGTCATAGCCATCCGTATTTTCCACTGCCAGCTTCAGGGTACTTCTGCCATCTTTGATCGTGCCGCCGTTGTCGATAGAGCCGTTGCCGGTATAATCATCGCTGTTATAGCAATCTTCCAGCACAGCTTGGTAGGTAGAGCTGTTAGCCACACTCCCGCTGACGTCCAGCGCAGAGCCGAGGATGATAACAGACTGTGCAGGGTCGCGCCAGCCGTTGCCGATGTAATAAAAGCGCAGCACCGAGTTCTCTACGCGGCCATCATTGTAAAAGCGATTATCCGGGCTGTACAGCGTGGCATCCTTGATCGTGCCGGTTTTCTTATTGTACACATACTGGGTGGAGTTCAGGGCGCCGGTAAGGGTGCCGTTGTTTTCAACCGCAAATTTTACTGTACCGGCGTTGTTTTTCACCTCATCAAAGTCCAGCACAGCGTCCTTCTCGATGATCAGGGTGGGGACAGTTTTTGAAAACAGTTCTGCGTGCTTGTGGTTCGGGTCAAAGGACCAGCCCTTGCCCTTGGCACCATAGACGCCGCCGTCTGTGCCCTCGGGGAAGCCGTCCGCTTCAATGACCAGTTCTTCCAAAATGACACTGTTGAGCTGGACAGCTTCGGTTCCCACAGTAAAGCTGACCGCGCCGTCCTTGGCAGTATAGTTCAGCTCGTCGTCGCCGCTGGAAACACTTTCCAGCTTGCGGGTGGGCTTCAGGGCGACCTTTGCTCCGGGAGCGACATAGAGGGTACTATAAGTGTCTGCCGACCACTCGGTCACCGTGCCGTCCGCTGTCACCGCGACAGGGGCGTACACCGGAGCATTGGTTGCATCGATGGCTACAAGGCCAGCGCGTTCTGCCACAAAGTAGCCGCCATTGACGGTTGCTTCCGGGGACAGAGGGGTGTCTTCAGCGGTGAACAGACCGCCGTTGACGGTGCAAAGCTCGGCTATCACGTTGATCTTGAACAGGCCGCTGTTGATGGTGATCGTTGCCGCAGTGTTATGATCCTCGATCACGCTTTCAAAGCTGCCGCCGTTGATGACGACCTTTGCAGTCGCATCGTTGATCTCCATGGAGCGGCCCGTACCGCCCGTAAAGGTACCGCCATTGATGGTAAAGGTATCCACCGCATTGGCGAACACGGTATATTCAAACGTACTGCCGTCAATGGTGACCTTGCCGCCCGCGGCGTCCACGGTAACGTCTTTCTTAAAGGTGCCGCCGCTGACGACAGCCCCGGCTGCACAGGTCACCGTAGCGTAGAAGGTGCCGCCGGAAATGGTGCCCGCGTTGGTCACGGTGTACTTGTCATCGTAATTCGAGCCGATTTGTGCCTCCTGCAGGGTGGCACCGGCTTCGATCTTCAGGTTCCATTTGATGTAATTATTGTAGCTGTCATAATTGTAGTTGTGGAGCTGGAAAGCGCCGTTTTTCAGGGTGAGCGTATTGCTGGCCTCATCGTAGGACCAGCTGTCTCCCTTATCGCCCAGATCGCCGATGGGCTTGCCGGAGGAATCGCTTGTATAGATATTGGTGATCTCGCCGTTTTCCTCTGCCAGTGCCGCGGCGCTGGCGGTGTCGGGCGGGTCGCTCTGGGCAAGGGCGGGCAGCGGCATTGCGGACAGTGCCATGCTCAGCGCCAGAACCATGCTGACGAGCCGTTTTTGCATAAGCTCCTCTCCTTTTCAAGCGCCCTTCCAAGCCGGGCGCTTTTTGTTGTACCCAGTGTACCACGTTTTGCCCTCTTTGGACGGTTTTGGGTACGAATCGCCCCGCAAATGCGCTGAAACGCCCCGGCGCGCCGGATGCACCTGCAAAAAACAGAAAACCGCCCGGTTTGCGGTTACCGGACGGTTTTCTGCTCTATAGGAATTATGGGAATGGCATATTAGACAGAGCACTGCTCTGTGCCCGTAGTATACCACAAACGGCGGCAAAAGTGGAGCATTTCTGCATGAATGACCCCTGAAATGCATCGAATCGCCCTGAAAAGCCCTAAAAAAGCCCTTGCGCACCCCTTTGGGGCACAAAAAAGGGACTGCTGCACAGTGCTGTGCAGCAGTCCCTGCGGGGTTATAAGGGGTTACGGGGCAGCGGCCAGCAAGACGCGAGTGCCGCCCAAGGCACGATGCGGATGCTGGGTGCCGCAACCCGATAGCGGCGGGCATTCCAAATCGTTTTACTTGTCCGCCAGCAGCACCGCCAGCACGGCTTTCTGGACGTGCAGACGGTTCTCCGCTTCGTCAAAGATCTCGTCCGCGTGCTGCTCGAACAGGGCGGTGGAGATCTCCTCGCCGCGGTGGGCGGGCAGACAGTGCAGCACCAGCGCGTCCGGCTTGGCGTTTTCCAGCAGACGGCCGGTCAGCTGGAAGCCCACAAAATCCCGCAGACGCTGCTCGCTTTCGGCCGTGCCGGGGGCGGTGGTGTTCCACGCGGCGGTAGCCACGATGTCTGCATCCCGCAAGCCCTCGGCGGGGTCGGTGGTCAGGTGGAAGGCATTGCCGTATTTGTGGGCAAACATCAGCACATCCGCTGCCGGGCGGTAGCCCGGGGGACAGACGCAGGATATCTGCATTCCCGCCAAAAGGCCGCCCACGATCAGGCTGTTGGCCATGTTGCTGCCATCGCCCACAAAGCAGAGCTTCAGCCCTGCCAGCGTGCCCCGGCGCTCCCGGATGGTCATCAGGTCTGCCAGCACCTGACAGGGGTGGGCGTAGTCGGTCAGGCCGTTGATCACCGGAATGCCGGAAAGCTCCGCCAGTTCCTCCAAGTCCCGCTGGCGGTAGGTGCGCCAGACGGCGCAGTCGTAGTAGCGCCCCAGCACCCGGGCGGTGTCCCGCAAAGGCTCGCCGCGCCCGGCCTGCAGCTCGGCGGTGTTCATGTAGTTGCCAAGACCGCCCATCTGGTACACGCCCACCTCAAAACTGGTGCGGGTGCGGGTGGACGCCTTGGAAAACAGCAGCGCCACGCTTTTGCCCGCCAGCAGCGGCTCGGTGCGGCCCGCCTTGCAGTCCGCTTTCAGCTGGTCTGCCACATCCAGAATGTGGGTCAGCTCAGCCGGGGAAAGGTCGCTCATTTTCAGCAGATTTTTCATACCTGCTCCTTCGAAGCCGTCGGCTCCATCGCGCCCAGCACATCGGCCAGCACATCCAGCGCCATGTCTACCTCGTGCTCGGAGACGGTCAGCGGCGGCAGCAGACGCAGCCGGGTCTTGGCGGTAAGCACCAGCAAGCCCTTTTCGCGGCAGGCGGCCAGCACATCCGCAGCCTGCACGTCAAAGAATTCGATGCCCACCATCAGGCCGATGCCGGAAATGTTCTTGACGTGGGGCAGCTTTGCCAGACCGGTGCGCAGCTGTACGGCGCGCTCGCTGACCTGTGCAAGGAAGCTCTGGTCCAGACGATCCACCACCACATTGGCACCGGCGCATACCACCGGGTTGCCGCCAAAGGTGGAGCCGTGGGTGCCGGGGGTCATACCCTCGGCTACCTTTTCATTCATCAGCACTGCGCCGATGGGCAGACCGCCGCCCAGCCCCTTGGCAAGGGTGACGATATCCGGCTTGAGGTTATAGTGCTCACAGCACAGGAAGGTGCCGGTACGGCCTACGCCGGTCTGCACCTCGTCCACGATGAGCACAAGGTCTTTTTCGTCGCACAGGGCACGCACGGCCTGCACATAGTCCGGGTCCAGCGCCATCACACCGCCCTCACCCTGAATGAGCTCCATCATCACGGCGCAGGTGTGGCGGTCTACCAGCTCCCGCAGGGCTTCGATATCCCCCGCTGGGACGTACTGGAAGCCCTCGTTGAAGGGGCCGAAGTAGTTGTGGAACACCCCCTGCCCGGTGGCGGTCAGGGTGGCAAGGGTGCGGCCATGGAAGCTGTTGACCAGCGTGATAACGTTGTAGCGGTCCTTACCGTAATGGTCTACGCTGTACTTGCGGGCGGCCTTGATGGCGCCCTCGTTGGCTTCGGCACCGGAATTGCCGAAGAAAACCTTGCTCATGCCGGTGCGCTTGCACAGCTTTTTTGCCAGCTTGCCGCAGGGTGCGGTATAGTAGAGGTTGGAGGTGTGCTGCAATTTGTGCGCCTGCTGGGACACAGCTTCTGCCCAAGCAAGGTCGCAGTAGCCAAGGCTGTTCACCCCGATGCCGCTGGTGAAGTCCAGATACTTCTGCCCCTCCGGGCCTTCGGCATACAGCCCGTGCCCCTTTTCCAGCACGATGGGGCTGCGGTTATAGGTGTGCAGGACGTACTCGTTGTCCCGCTTGATGACTTTTTCAGAATCCATAGGTGTACCTCCTGTGAATAGAAGTTCCGCGCATGCGCTGCTCCCCCGGAGGGAGCGTTTTTTCTATTATAATACTGCTTTTTCGCTTGCGCAATCTTTTTATTCGCGGTGGCTGCGGCGGTAAAAGCGGGTACCGGAGCCGCGGTCGGAGAACAGTTCCAGCAGGATGGAGTGCGGCACGCGGCCATCAATGATAACCGCCTCGTGCACGCCCTGATAGATGGCATCCGCCATGCCGCCGATCTTGGGGATCATGCCGCCCGCAATGATACCGGCAGACTTGTAGCCCTCGATCTCGGTCACCTCCACCTCGGGGATGAGGGTAGTCTCGTCCTCCTTATCCCGCAGCAGACCCGCGATATCGGTCATGGACACCAGCTTTTCCGCCTTGAGAGCAATGGCGATCTGTGCAGCGGCAGTATCCGCGTTGACGTTGTACGCCTGCCCAAGGTCGTCCATGCCCACGGTGGCGATGACCGGGATAAAGCCGCCGTCCAGCAGGCTTTCGATCAGGGTGGCGTCCACATGGACGATCTCGCCCACATGCCCCAGCTGGGGGTCCAGCTCGGTGCAGCGGAGCATCTGTCCGTCCATGCCGCACAGACCCACGCCGCGTCCGCGCAGCTTTGCCACAAGGTCTTTGTTCACCTTACCGGCCAGCACCTGCTGCACGATCTCCATGGTGGCATCGTCCGTCACCCGCAGACCATTGGCAAAGTGGCTCTCCACGCCCACCTTCTTGAGCATCTCGTTGATGGCGGTGCCGCCGCCGTGCACCAGCACCACCCGCACGCCCAGCAGCGTCAGGGTGACAAGGTCGTTCATCACGGCGTTTTTCAAGCTCTCGTTGATCATGGCGTTGCCGCCGTATTTGATGACCATGGTCCTGCCATGGTATTTCTGGATATAAGGGGTGGCCTCCGAAAAAAGCCGCGCCATTTCTTCGTTTTTCATCTGTTCTGCGCTCCTGTCAGGTTCTGTAATCGCCGTTGATCTTCACATAGTCGTAGGTCAGGTCACAGCCCCATGCCTTGGCGCTTGCCTCGCCGGTGCCCATATCCACCTTGACCAGAATATCGTGCTCTGCCAGCACCTTGGCGGCTTCGTCCTCGCTGTACGGATGATAAGCAGCGTTCTCGCATACATACACCTCGCCCGCCTTGCTGGAAAGCCAGACGCAGACCTTGTCAATGGAAAAGTCCCCGGGGGTGTAGCCGATGGCGCACAGGATGCGTCCCCAGTTGGCATCGCGGCCAAAGACCGCCGCTTTGAACAGGTTGGAGCAGACCACGCTGCGGCTGACGGCGCGGGCGGTTTTCAGGTCGGGCGCGTGGGTCACCTCGCAGGTAATGAGGTGGGTAGCGCCCTCGCCGTCTCCGGCGTGCTCGGCGCACATGTGCTCTGCAATGGCGGTCAGCGCTGCCACAAAGGCGGCGTAGTCCGCGTTCTCCTCGCAGATCTCCGGGTTGCCCGCAAGACCGGACGCCATAATGATAAGGGTATCGTTGGTGGAGGTATCCAGATCCACGCTCATCTGGTTATAGGTGCCGGGTACCACGGTCTTGAGCGCCTTTTCCAGCAGCGCGGGCGAGACGGCGGCATCGGTGGTGTAGAACGCCAGCATGGTAGCCATGTTGGGGGCGATCATGCCGCTGCCCTTGCCGATTGCACCCACGGTGCACACCTTGCCGCCCAGCTCGAACTGGATGGCGTACTCCTTTTTATGGGTGTCGGTGGTCATGATGGCGGTGGCAGCGTCCGTGCTGCCCTGCGCGGTGGCAGCCAGCTTTTCCGCTGCCGCCGGGATGCCCCGGGCAAAGGGGTCGATGACCATGGGCTGACCGATGACGCCGGTGGAGGCGGGCAGAACGTCCTTTTCGTCCATGTTCAGCGCCTTGCCCACCAGCGCGCAGCACTCCTCAGCCAGCGCCACGCCGTTGGCGGCGCAGGTGTTGGCGTTGCCGCTGTTGACCACAATGGCCTGTGCATAGCCATCGGCCAGATGGGCGCGGTCCACCTTGATGGGCGCACCGCAGACCTTGTTGGTGGTGTACACGCCCGCAGCAGCGCAGCGCACCTCGGCCTTGATGAGCGCCAGATCGTATTTTTCGCTGTGATTTGCCCGGATGCCGCAATGGACACCGGCGGCGGCAAAGCCCTTGGGCGCGCAGATGCCGCCCGCAACTTCCTTATACTGCATAACGATTTTCCTTTCCCACAAAGAAAAACAAGTTTATTCCAACCCTTTGGTCTCTTCCAGACCCAGCATCAGGTTCATGCACTGGACGGCGGCGCCGGAGGAGCCTTTGCCCAGATTATCAAACAACGAGACCAGCATCATCTGCTCTCCGGCGGCGTTCACGGTCAGGTACAGCTCCATGCGGTCGGTGCCCGCCATGGCATTGGAGTACAGGCCGTTTTCCGGCAGTGGCTCGTTCAGGCCGTGCACCTTGACGGTGGCGGCGTCCTTGTAGTAGTCCGCAAGGGCGGCAGCCACGGCCTCGGCAGTGGTGCCCGCAAGGCCAAGATCCAGCGGCACCAGCACCTGCATCCCGCAGTAGTAGTCGCACACCACCGGCACGAACATCGGCGTGTGCGCAAGACCGCTGATCTTCTGCATCTCCGGCAGGTGCTTGTGGCCAAGGCTCAGGCCGTAGCTTTTGGGCGCATCCAGCTTGCTGTGCGCCGGGCGGTCGGGGCTTTCGTAGTCCGCGATCATCTTTTTGCCGCCGCCGGAGTAGCCGGAGATACCGGTGCAGCTGAAGGGGTACTCCTTTGCCACCAGCCCCAGCTCCACCAGCGGGCGGGCAATGCTGATAAAGCCGCTGGCATAGCAGCCGGGCACTGCCACGCGGTAAGAGTTCTGAATTTTTGCCTTCTGTCCCTTCAGCTCCGGGAAACCGTAGTCCCATGCGGCATCGGTGCGGAAGGCGGTGGAGGTATCCAGCACCTTCACGTCCGGGCGCAGCAGGGGAATGACTTCTTTAGAAGCCGCATCCGGCAGGCAGAGGAAGGCAAGGTCGGCAGAATTGATGACCTTTGCCCGCTCGTGCACGTCCTTGCGCCCTTCGGCAGAGATGGACAGCAGCTCGATCTCCGGGCGCTCGGCCAGACGGTCGGCGATGCGCAGGCCGGTGGTGCCGGAAGAGCCATCAATAAACACCTTTACCTTCATGCGTTTTCCTCCTCCCATGCGTCCAGCCGCGCCGTTGCCAGCGCGATCTGCACGCTGGACACTGGCGGCGCTGCGCCGCCGTAGCTGGTGCGACCCTCGCAGCAGTGCACAAGGTCGATGGCATCATAGATATCGGCTTCAAACAGCGGGCTGTAGCTCTGGAACTGGGTCAGGGTCAGCTCCTCCAGCGTTTTGTCGGCGGCAATGCAGTCCGACACCATGCAGCCGGTCAGCTTGTAGGCATCCCGGAAGGGCATTCCCTTCTTGGTCAGGTAGTCGGCACAGTCGGTGGCGTTGATAAAGCCCTTTGCGGCGGCGCGGCGCATATTGGCGGGCAGGGTCTTCATGGTGTCCAGCATGGGGGTGATGGTCTTGAGACAGAGCTCCAAGGTGTCCACTGCATCAAAGATGGCTTCCTTGTCCTCCTGCATATCCTTGTTGTAGGCCAGCGGCAGACCCTTCATCATCACCAGCAGGGTGTTCAGGTCGCCGTACACCCGGCCGGTCTTGCCGCGGATGAGCTCGGTAACGTCGGGGTTCTTCTTCTGGGGCATGATGGACGAGCCGGTGGTAAAGGCATCGTCCAGCTCGATGAACTTGAACTCCCAGCTGCACCACAGGATGATCTCCTCGGAAAGCCGGGACAGGTGCATCATGCAGATGGAAATGGCGCTTGCAAGCTCGATGCAGAAATCACGGTCGGACACGCCGTCCAGACTGTTGGCGCAGGGGGCGGCGAAGCCCAGCTTTTCGGCGGTGAAATCCCGGTCCAGCGGGTAAGTAGTGCCTGCCAACGCACCCGAGCCCAGCGGGCACTGGCTGTCCATGCGGGCGGTGGCGTCCGCAAAGCGGTCGAGGTCGCGCAGCAGCATGGAAGCGTAGGCCATCAGCGCGTGGCCGAAGGTGATGGGCTGGGCACGCTGCAGATGGGTGTAGCCGGGCATGACGGAGGCGGTGTTCTCCGCCGCCTTTTTGCACAGCACCCGCACCAGCTCCACGATGTAGGCCTGCAAGGTCTTGCTGTAATCCCGCAAAGTCAGGCGGATATCCAGCGCCACCTGATCGTTGCGGCTGCGGCCGGTGTGCAGCCGCTTGCCCGCATCCCCGATACGGGCGGTCAGGGTCTGCTCCACAAAGGTGTGCACGTCCTCGGCGGCGGGGTCGATGGTCAGCGCACCGCTGGACAGGTCGTCCGCGATGGAAGCCAGACCGCTGAGGATATCCGCACAGTCCTGCTCCGAGATGATGCCCTGCCGTGCCAGCATGGCGGCATGGACGCCGCTGCCGCGCATATCCTGCGCGATCATCCGCTGGTCGAAGCGGATGGAGGAGTTGAAGTCGTTGACGCGGCTGTCCACCGCCTTGGAAAACCGACCTTTCCAGAGTTGTTCTGCCATAATATAAACTCCTTATAAAAACGGCAAAGCCGCCGCAGGGGAAAACGCTCCTGCGGCGGTGCCGCCGGCAACGATGCCGGTGTGAGAACCCGCGTGTGAAAGTGTGAAAACACACGCAGTCGAAAATGTTGCGGTTACTTGACCTCCGGCCAGTTCTTGGACAGCTTTGCACGCTCCTTGATGGACAGGCCGAACAGGTTGATGAAGCCTGCGGCATCGGCCTGATTGTAGTCCTCGTCCTCACCGAAGGAAGCGGTCTGCTCGTCGTACAGGGTGTACGGAGAGGTGACACCGGCGTTGATCATGTTGCCCTTGTAGAGCTTCAGCTTCACATCGCCGGTAACAGTCTTTTCCAGACTGTCGGCAAAGGCATCCAGTGCCTCGCGCAGCGGGGTGAACCACTGGCCGTTGTACACGATATCGGCGTACTTCTGTGCCAGCTGTGCCTTGAAGTGAGAGCTTTCCTTGTCCAGCGTGATGGTCTCCAGCACGTCAATGGCCTTGTACAGGATGGCGCCGCCGGGGGTCTCGTACACGCCGCGGCTCTTCATGCCCACCAGACGGTTCTCCACGATGTCCAGCAGACCGATGCCGTTTGCGCCGCCCAGCTTATTCAGGTACTCCACCAGCTCCACAGCGCCCATCTCCTTGCCGTCCACAGCGGTGGGAACACCCTTTTCAAAGTGGATGGTCACATAGGTGGGCACATCGGGTGCCTGCTCGGGGCTGACACCCAGCTCCAGAAAGCCGGGCTTATTGTACTGGGGCTCGTTGGCGGGGCACTCCAGATCCAGACCCTCGTGGCTCAGGTGCCACAGGTTCTTGTCCTTGGAGTAGTTGGTCTCGCGGTTGATCTTCAGGGGGATGTGGTGCGCCTCGGCGTAGTCGATCTCCTCGTCACGGCTCTTGATGTCCCACTCACGCCACGGAGCGATGATGGCCATATCCGGGCAAAGTGCCTTGAGGGTCAGCTCAAAACGCACCTGATCGTTGCCCTTGCCGGTGCAGCCGTGGCAGATGGCGTCTGCGCCTTCCTTGATGGCGATATCCGCCAGAGCCTTGGCGATGCAGGGACGTGCAAAGCTGGTGCCCAGCAGGTAGTCCTCGTACTTCGCGCCGAACTTCAGGGTGGGGAAGATGTAGTTCTCCACAAAGTCCTTCTTCAGGTCCAGCACGTACAGCTTGGAAGCGCCGGTAGCCTTGGCCTTTTCTTCCAGACCGTCCAGCTCCGTGCCCTGACCCACGTCACCGGAGACAGCGACGACCTCGCAGTTATTGTAGTTTTCCTTCAGCCAGGGAATGATGATGGAGGTATCCAGACCGCCGGAGTATGCCAGCACAACTTTTTTGATGTTTTCCTTTTTCATGATAAACGCGCTCCTTTAATAAAAATACACTTTTGTTCTCTGATGCGCATTTCCCTTCGCATCCTCTGTCTTTCGTTTGCGGTTGATGCTTTTATTATACGCAGCGCGGGTTTTCCGTCAATGCTAAAAACTGCCAAACATAGCACCCGTTTCGCTTTTCTTTTGGTTCAATCTGTATCTTTATACAGATATTATTAAATATATGCATATTTTATGCATTTTGAGTGTATTTTTTCATGGGATTTGGGGGAACTCCCTCAGTCAAAGCCTGACGGCTTTGACAGCTCCCTCGGGGAGGGAGCCTCTGGCGCAATGGCAAAGTTTCTTATTGCGTCCGAAACTTTAGCGATGATGTTAACGGCGTGCGCCCTCTCAGTCACCTGCGGTGACAGCTCTCCCAAGGGGAGAGCCAAGAACACTGCCGGAAACTTTCTCATTACTTCTAAAGCTTTAGCAACGAGCCTTAGACCTTGGCTCTCCCTTTGAGGAAAGACTTCCCCCGCTCCGGGGGAAGATGTCACCGTAGGTGACAAAAGGGGGAATCTGGCGCGGGAGCGCCTGAGAGGGCGTCCCCTTACAAACAAAACCACCGGAGCATCCGCAGACGCTCCGGTGGTTTCACTTATAACTATTTAGTTCAGCTTCAAATCGCCTTCCTTGATCCAGCCCAGCTTGCGCTCCACCTCGCAGAACACTACGCTGAGCACAGCGGGCAGCACAAAGCACAGCAGCACCATCGCAGCCCAATCCATGGGAGTGATGGCAGCCTTGGTACCGGCGGCAATATCGCTGACCCAGCCGGTGTAGACGCCGATCTGACCCACCAGACCGCAGGTGCCCATGCCGGAGGACACCGCCGCGCCGTTCATCTCAAAGTGGAACAGGCAGGTAGCCAGCGGGCCGGTGATGGCACTGGCCAGCGTAGGAGCGATCCAGATGCGGGGGTTCTTGATGATGTTGCCCATCTGCAGCATACTGGTGCCCAGACCCTGACTGACAAGGCCGCCTACACCGTTCTCCTTGTAGCTCATCACGGCAAAGCCCACCATCTGGGCGCAGCAGCCTGCCACGGCAGCGCCGCCGGCAAGGCCGGTCAGACCCAGTGCGGCGCAGATGGCGGCGGAGGAGATGGGCAGGGTCAGTGCCACGCCCACGATGACCGACACCAGAATGCCCATGACCAGCGGAGCCTGCTCGGTGGCCCACATGATCAGGGTGCCCACCTGACTTGCGGCTGCGCCGATAGGTGCGGCGATGAGCATGGAAAGCCCGACGCCCGCAAAGATGGTCACCAGCGGGGTGACAAGGATATCCACCTTGGTCTCCTTGCTCACTGCCTTGCCCAGCTCTGCTGCCACAATGGCAATGATGAGCACGGCCAGCGGGCCACCTGCACCGCCCAGCGCATTGGCCGAGTAACCCACGGTGATCAGGCTGAACAGCACCAGCGGCGGGCAGTGCAGTGCCCAACCGATGGCGCAGGCCATGGCGGGGCCGCTCATAGCAGTGGCGTAGCCGCCCAGATCCACCAGCAGTGCAAGACCGGTCTGCTGACCCACCGTCTTGATGATGGTGCCGATGAGCAGACTGGCAAACAGGCCCTGCGCCATTGCGCCCAGCGCGTCAATGAGGTAACGCTGCGGAGAGATGACGATATCCTTCCGCGCCAAAAATTCTTTCAGCTTCGACATAAAACTTGCCTCTCTATCCAAAACAGATCGTTAAGGTTACGAACGTATGCCCTGTATCATACCATACACCTGTCAAGACAGCAAGGGGTTGCTGGAAAAATTGTGAAATTTCGGCTTTGTGCAATGTTCTGCCCCGCCGGAACGTATTCCATTTGGAACATTTTCCGACACACTGCCCCGGTGGAGAATTTGTGTAGAAGCCCGCTGTGCCGTTGACTGCTCCCCGCGTGCGGGTGTATACTAGAGGAAAAGTAAAGTTATTATCCGCCGTCCTTTTTATCCTGAGCGCATGGGCGGCGTGGAATAAAAGCGGGCCCGCCCCGGGCAAGGGGCAAAGACCCGGTGCAGCGCAGCGCTGCACCACCGGGAGATTCGGAGGCAGAGACGACAGATGAAAAAACGATTTGACCGATCCGGCACAGCCCGCCGCAAGGCGGCGGCAGCCGTTGCAGCGCTGACCATGGCGCTGGTTCTGGCTGTGGGCGGCACAGGGGCAGCGACCCTGCTGTCTGCACAGCCGGAAACTTTGACCGTGGGTGCGGTCGTGCCCCATATTACCGCCGAAACGCCGCAGGCAAGCAGCCCGGCAGCGGCTGACCCTGCACCGGCCACCGAGAGCACAGCGGCCACCGCCCCGGAGCAGGAAGCGGAAAGCACCGCGCAGCCGCAGCAGACTGACCCCGCCCCGGTGCAGACAGAAAAACCGGAAACCGCCGAAGCCGAAACTACCGCACCGGAAGAGACCGTAGAAGCACCGGAAGCACCGGCACAGCCCGCCGAGGATGCCGCCCTGGAAGAGGAGAACTCCCCTGCCATACTGCTGGAGGAGACCCCGGAGCTGGCCGCACAGGACCCGCAGGCTCCCGCAGCGGACGGCACCGCCCAGAACGACACCGCCAGCCAGCACACCCCGGAGGACAGCGTACTGCTGACCCCGGAGCAGATCCAGCAGGCGCTGGATTCCGGCGCGCTGGAGGATGCCGAAGCGCAGTGCATCGACCTGACCGATGAAAACGGCTTTTTCCGTTGGCTGTTCAACTGGCTGTTCGGCATTAAGGAGGAGGAGCCCGCCTACTCCGGCTGGCGCACCGAGAACGGCAAGACCTACTACTACGCGCAGGACACCAACAAAAAGGTCACCGGTCTGCGCTCCATTGACGGCAAGCTGTATTATTTCGACGCTAACGGCGTTAAACAGGACAATGTAACTTTTGGCATCGACGTGTCCAAGTATCAGTCCGGGCTGGACTGGAACAAGATCAAAAAATCCGGCGTGAGCTTCGTCATCATCCGCATCGGCTACCGGGGCTACGGCGCTGCGGGAAACCTGGTCAAGGACCCCATGTTCGAGGAGCACTTCACCAACGCCCGCAATGCGGGGTTGAAGGTGGGCGTGTATTTCTTTACGCAGGCCGTGAACGAAGCCGAGGCGCAGGAGGAGGCCGAGGGCTGCAACTGGGCACTGAACGGCCGGATGCTGGACTACCCCATCTTCTACGACACCGAGGCTTCCACCGCCCCGGGCGGCACCGGCCGCGCCGACGGTCTGGGCGCTGAGGACCGCACCAAGTGCGCCATCGCCTTCTGTGAGCGGGTAAAGGAGCTGGGCTACAAGCCCGGCGTGTACGCCTCCACCACATGGTACCGCAAGCGGGTGGATTACAACACCCTGCGCAGCCGCTACACCATCTGGAACGCCCACTACGGCGTCTCCTCCAGCCCCATCGGCTGTGACCTGTGGCAGGGCACCGAGAAGGCCCGCATCAACGGTTACAGCGGTGAGCTGGACGCCAATATCAGCTATATCGGGTAACCTAAAAAGGCTGCTGCACACGCCCTGTGCAGCGGCCTTTTTCCTGCCGTGGGACGATTGGGAATGCGCTCCGCAGGGGATACCCTCTCAGTCATCGCTGCGCGATGCCAGCTCCCCCGAAGGGGGAGCTTTTTGAGGTGGCGGGAAAGTTTCTTGTTGCGCTTGACGATTTAGCACTGAGGGCAACGGCGTGCGCCCTCTCAGTCAAAGCCTACGGCTTTGCCAGCTCTCCCAAAGGGAGAGCCAAGAGCATTGCCGAAAGCTTCCTCATTATATCCTAATGCTTTAGCAACGAACGTAACGGCTTGGCTCTCCCTTTGAGGAAAGACTTCCCCCGCTCCGGGGGAAGATGTCACCGCAGGTGACAAAAGGGGGAATCTGGCGCGGGAGCGCCTGAGAGGGTTCAGCCCGCTGAAAGCCCGCAAAAGCCTTTCCCGCAGCGGAGCACATTTTAAATCATCCCCCCTGCCGCAAAAACAGGGCATACTTCCCTGTTTTTGTGCATAAGCTGGTGGCAGAGTATGCAAGCGCAAATGGCGGGGAGGCATGGGGATATGTTTGTGGTAACACTGAGCAAGACGAGCCTGAAAAAGCTGGGAGCAGGGGCAGCGTGCTGCGCGCTGGTGGTGTTCAGCGCCATGCTGGGGCGGTTCATCAGTACCCGGACGGTGGCGGTGGCTGCCCCGGTGAACCGTATCGAGAGCGCACAGGACATCCAGACATGGTTCACCGGCTACGGGCTGGAGGTGGATGGCGCATCCATCACGGCGGATAAGGTCAAGATCCCCCGCAAGTGGGACGACAGCTTTTCCGCTTTCAACGGGGTGGTGCAGCAAAGCGGCATGGATCTTGCCCGCTACAAGGGCAAAACGGTGGAAAAATGGTCGGCGCTGCTCCCGGCGGCAAGCAACGGCGAGACCAGCCGCTACGGCGTGCTGCTGGTGTACAAAAAGAAGGCCGTGGGCGCATATCTGCTGGAAAAGCCCTCCGGCACGGTGCTGGGGCTGCAGGACGCCCAGAACGAGCTGGCAAAGCAGACCTCCGGCGAGGATTACAGCGGCGACTGGGGCGAGCGGCACGATGAGCAGCTGACCGACGACACCGCGCAGCAGACCTCCGGTGAACCGGAGACAGAGCCCGAAGCCGCCCCGCAGGCAGCGCCCTACACCGAGCTGCCGCTGGACGCGGAGGGCTACCCTGTGGAATAGGGACAGCATTCGGGGAAAAACGACCTTTTTTAAGCTCTTGTCCGGCAGTTGCACAAACTGCCTAGTTTTTACAAACGATTCGACAAAAATTAGACAAAACACGGATTTTTGTCGCATCCGTATGTTTAAATGTAACAAAAAATTCTTGTAAAAATCGGCAATATGAAACGGTGCAAAAAAACCGGTACGGGTTTATAATAGTAGTATACCGATCCCCGTTGGCAAAGCCATGTTCCGGGGCTGAATGTGCAGCCCGGGCAGAGGGATCCAGTAAGGAGAAAATGATTATGAAGGAATTTCAGTACACTGTTAAGGATGCCTGCGGCATCCACGCCCGTCCCGCCGGTCTGCTGGTCAAGACCGTGAAGGGTTTTGCAAGCACCGCTACCCTCGAGAAGGACGGCAAGAGCTGCGATATGCGCAAGCTGATGGCCCTGATGGGCATGGGCGTCAAGCAGGGCGAGACCGTGACCATCAAGGTCGAAGGCGATGATGAAGAAGCAGCCGCAGAGGCCATCCAGAAGTTCCTGAGCGAGAACGTCTGAGCCGCGGCTTGAAAGCCGAGCCCTCGCGGGAAAACTGCGGGGGCTTTTTTGACAAAACGCCGGGCGCTGCACGTCCGGCTGTAAGTGGAAGGAGAACGTGCTATGCAGGTAGGCACCGGCAAAAGCGTGCTCAATGGCATCGCCATTGGCAAGCTGAAGATCTATAAGAAAGAAGATCTATAAGAAAAAAGATACCGCGATTTCCACCGCTCCTGTGGCAGATACCGCCGCAGAACTGGAGCGCTTTGAAGCTGCCCGCCAGAAGGCCATTGAGCAGCAGACCGCCCTGTACGAAAAGGCACTGGCAGAAGCCGGTGAGGACATCGCCGAGGTGTTCAACATCCACGCCATGATGCTGGATGATGACGACTTTGTGGATGCCATCAAGGAGATCATCAACGGGCAGAAGATGTGCGCCGAGTACGCCGTCAAGACCGCCGGCAACAATCAGGCTGCGGTGTTCTCTGCCATGGATGACCCGTATCTGCAGGCCCGCAGCGCCGATGTGCTGGACATTGCACAGGCCATGCTGGACATTCTGCAGGGGGTGGACAACGCTTCTCTGCAGGGCACCGAGCCCAGCATTCTGGTAGCCGAGGATCTGGCTCCCTCCGAGACCGTGCGCATGGACAAGAGCCTGCTGCTGGGTTTTATCACCCGCGAGGGCAGCTCCAACAGCCACACCGCCATTCTGGCACGCAGCATGAACATCCCCGCCCTGATCCAGTGCAAGGCCATTCAGGACGACTGGGACGGCAAGATGGCTGTGGTGGACGGCTACAACGCCTGTGTGTATGTGGACCCCACCCCCGACCTGCTCAAGAGCCTGAAAAAGCGCCAGCAGGAGGACCAGAAAAAGCAGGCCCTGCTGCAGGAGCTGAAGGGCAAGCCCAACACCACGCTGGACGGCAAGACCATCAACGTGTTTGCCAACATCGGCGGCATGGGCGATGTGGGTGCTGTGCAGCAGAACGACGCCGGCGGCGTGGGTCTGTTCCGCACCGAGTTCGTTTACCTGAACTGCAAGGACTTCCCCACCGAGGACTACCAGTTCGAGGCTTACAAGCAGGTGGTGGAAAGCCTTGCACCCCGCAAGGTGGTCGTGCGCACCTGTGATATCGGCGCAGATAAGACCGTGGATTATATGAAGCTGGATCACGAGGATAACCCCGCGCTGGGCTACCGCGCCATCCGCATCTGCCTGACCCGCAAGGACTTCTTCAAGACCCAGCTGCGCGCGCTGCTGCGGGCTTCTGCCTACGGCAACATGAGCATCATGTTCCCCATGATCACCAGCCTGCGGGAGCTGCAGGACGCCAAGGCTGTTCTGGAAGAGTGCCGCGCCGAGCTGACCGCCGAGGGCGTCAAGATGGGGCAGAACGTTGAAGTTGGCACCATGATCGAGACCCCCGCCGCCGTGCTCATCGCGGACGAGCTGGCCGCCGAGTGCGACTTCTTCTCCATCGGCACCAACGACCTGACCCAGTACACCTGCGCACTGGACCGTCAGAACGCAAAGCTGGAGCCCTTCTTCAACCCGCACCACCCCGCCGTGCTACGCGCCATCAAGATGACCATTGAAGCCGGTCACCGTCACGGCATCTGGGTAGGCATCTGCGGCGAGCTGGGCGCCGACACCGCCCTGACCGAGACCTTCCTGCGCATGGGCGTGGACGAGCTGTCCATGAACGCCAAGAGCATCCTGCCGGTGCGCAAGATCATCCGCAGCGTAGACCTGAGCAAGCCCTCTGAGAAGGCCTGACCCGGAGCAGGACGATTTAAAATGGCTTCCGCTTGCGCTCTAGCCATTTTCAGCGGAAAAATATTATTATAATTTGTGGCTCAGAAACGCCTGCGGGCGTTTCTGAGCCACTTTTTTACAGAGGGGGTCGTAACGGCAAACAGCATTTGCAGCGCCGCTTTCTGCGAAAGCGCGGCGCTGCGGGGACGAACCCTTTCAGGCGCTCCCGCGCCAGATTCCCCCTTTTGTCCCCTGCGGTGACATCTTCCCCCGGAGCGGGGGAAGTCTTTCCTCTCAGGGGGAGCCAAGCCGTAAAGTTCATCACTAAAGTTTTAGGTGCAATGAGAAAGCTTCCGGCGGTGTTCTTGCCTCTCCCTTTGGGAGAGGTGGATTTGCGAAGCAAAGACGGAGAGGGCGCACGCCGTCAGCCCTGTTTTAAAGTATCAAGCGCAATAAGAAACTTTCCCGCCATGCCAGAGGCTCCCTCCCTGAGGGAGCTGTCAAAACCGTCAGGTTTTGACTGAGGGAGTTAGGCGTCCCCTTGGGGGAGCTGGCTTTGCGTAGCAAAGACTGAGGGGGTAAACCCCACCTGTGAAAATGGAAACCCGGAGCGTCCGCAGACGCTCCGGGTTTCCGAAATTATAAATAATTTTTCCTTAGCTTATGCCCAGAGCGCAGCGGAGGGCATTCCCGATCATTTCCGCTGTTCCAGCATGGTCTGGATGCGGGTCTTGGCGCGGTAATAGGTCACCCGCGCCCATGCGGCATTATGACCAAAAATCGCCCCGATGCGGTCAAAGGGCAGCTCGCCGAACACCCGCAGGCTGAAAACCTCCTTGTAGGGTTCTTCCAGCGCGTGCAGACACTGGTGCACCGTAAAGGCGGCGTCCTTGTCCACCAAAAGCTGCGCAATGTCCGGGCTGTCGGCGGCTTTTGTTTCGGCATCTTCCAGCGGGGCGGCGTGCTTTGCGCGGCGGCAGTGGTCGTAGTAGGCGTTGCGCGCCACCGTAAACAGCCACGCCCGCACATCCTGCTTGCCGTCATAGTCCTTGAGGCCGTCCAGCGCCCGGAAAAAGGTCTCCTGCGTCAGCTCCTCGGCCAGCGCTTCGCTGCGGGTAAGCCCCTGCAAAAACAGGCAGACGTCCCGGAAATAGAGCCGGTAGATGGTTTCAATGTCCATAGTCAGCCCTTCTCAAACACGCCTTGTTCCTGTGTGACCACATCCTCAGATTCGTAAACATAGGTCTGCGTTCCATCCTCTTTTTTCAGGATGAACCGCTCCACCCGCTGACCGTCCCTGTAATAGCGGGTCTCGTCGGCGCATTGCACTGTCAGCAGCTGTGTGCCGGAGACTGTGATGCTGGTATCGGAAGCCGATGTGCCCAGCAGCCCTTCCAGCGCGGCATGGATGTGCGGGAAGGTATAGCGCACCGCCCGGACAGTAACGGATGGTTTGCCCCAGTTAAAGGAGCCTTCCAGTTCCAGCCAGACGTTTTCGCCCTGCACTTCCAGCACACAGAGGTTGGCCTCGTTTTCCTTTTTGTTGTAAGTCCAGATTTTCGCCTGTTCTGCCGTCACCGGCGTTTTTGCGCCGCCCATCCAGAACACCAGCCCAAAAGCGCACAGCACTGCCAGAACCGCTGCCGCCGCTATGCGGACGCTCTTTTTCTGCAAGGTCTTTCGGATGCTCCGCAGCGGTGCATCCGGCTGGGACTCCGGCTGCACCAGCACCGGCTTTTCCATCTGTTCCAGTTCCGCACGGCAGGCGGGGCACGCTGAAAGGTGCTGTTCCACCAGCGCACTGCTGGCGGGGCTGGCAAGCTTTTCGGCGTACAGGGGCAACAAATCGCGGATCACGTCACATTCCAGTTTCATGGTCATTTCCTCCTTTGCGGGCTTTCGTGTGCCCTTTCACCCCAATAACGCACAAGGAGGAAAAACGTTACAGAAAAACCGCAAATTCACCTGACCGCGGTCTTTTCCCGCAGTTTTTTCGTTCCTTTGAGGAAGAGCCACACCAGCACCCCCAAAAGCAGGCAGATGCCAACGTGCATGGCGGCCATCATGTAGTAGCCCTGAAAATCGAACCGCACCGTTCCGGCCATCAGGTAGGGCTGATGCCCTGCCTTATACAGGGTGACAAAGCAGGAGATGGCGTTGTACAGGCCGTACAGCCCCGCCGCTGCGCACACGATGACCCGCAGCAGCCTGCTTGTGATGAATCTTATGAACATAATTGCAGCTCCGTTCTCTCTCCGTCCTTGTAGCAGTAGATGCCCCCTGCGCGGGAGAAGTCCTTGTCCACCTCCACGCAGTCAAAGGCGCTGAAGGCCTGTTCAATTTTTTCGGGCGTGCAGACAAAGCCCCGGATCTTCAGGGCTGCCTCCTCGTCCACCACTGCGTTCCACAGATGGATCGACCAGTAGCTGCAATTCTTGTCCACCGTCCATTTATCGTGCTGTTCCATGTAGTCCTCGATGACCTTCAGCTGCTCCTCCCCGATATTGGTGCTCAGGGACAATCTGCCGGAGTAGCGTCCGTAATTGGCGATATAGCACGGTTCCAGATCGAACAGCAGCCCCGAAAGCCCCGACACCGCCCAGACCGAGAAGGTGACCATCTCGCCGTCCGGGATGGCGCGATCCTTCAGGTAGACCGTGTGCCCGGTGCGGTTGTCCAGCCCGATCCATGTATGCCCGAAACACTTGAGGAAGGGTTTGGATTCGCTCTTGCCGTCAAAGGTGGTGATGGAAAGGATAAGCCCCTCCTCTTCACAGGGCAGGGTGCGGGCAGTTTTGCCGGCGGCGGCACTGCACCACAGTCCAAGGGCTGCTGCGCATACCGAGAGCAGCACCGCCCATGCAATGATCCTCTTTTTCAATGCAATTCCTCCTATATGTTGCAGCTCAGCCATTTTCCTTCCAGAACAGCCCGCCGGAAGTCTGGAACAGCAGACGCGGGTTCACGCTCTTGCTGCCCAGCTTGAAGTCCATGGTCAGCTCTTCTCCCAGTGCACCCACAGCCTGTCCCTTTTCCACGGTCTGTCCCTTGCTGACCGAAAGCTCCTGCAAGCCGTACAGATAGCTGCGCAGCCCGCAGCCGTGGTCGATGACCACCGTGTTGCCGGTAAGTTCCAGATTTCCCGCAAACACCACCGTGCCGTTGGCTGCGGCGCGGCAGGGCGCACCGGGGATGGTGTACAGCTTTGTGGAATTGGAGCGGCTGCCCCGCTGGCCGTTCGTTACTTTAATTTGCCCGTAGTCCACCAAGGTCATGGAGTCCTCAGCAGGGGACACAAAGCCGCCCTGCCACTGCTTGGCGGTGGCGGCAGCTTCGTACAGCGGCCAGATGGCGCTGCGGAACTGGGCGTTGGCGCTCTCCGGGGCGGGCTCTTCGGCCTCTACCTCTGCCGTGCCAAAGTCCTTCGGCAGCACGGTCAGGGTGCGGGTGATGGTCTCGCCGTTCACCGTGATGTTTACCTCATGCCCGCCGGAGGAGGCGTTATACGCCGCCGGGATATAGGCGCGCCAGCCCTCGGCGGCGCGCACGCACTGCACGCTGCCAAGGTCGGTCTCGATGGTGGGCACGGCGTCCCCGGTCATGCCGGAGATGCGCACGCCCACCGTGCCGCCCTGCTCCACCCGCTCGGCGGAAAGCTCCACCTCCGCGCTGGCCTGCAAGGTAAAGCGAAAGCTGTACCGGTACCAGCCGGTGGGCTTTGCGGGCCGCTCCAGCCCCAGATTTTTGCGCAGCTGCCCGGTGCTGCCGCCCTCGAACTGGCCCGATGGTGCCGCCCTTGGACACGCGCCATGCGGTCAGCTCCGCCTTATACTCGCCGTTCGCGGGGAAAAGGAAGTTCTGGTACTCCCCCGCGCTGCCCGCAAACAGCACATCCCCCGCCGTATTCTGGATGGTCAGGGCGGTGTAGCCCGTCCAGTCCGGCAACGTCAGCTCCGGGTGGGCGGTGTACAGCACCCCCAGCTTCTGCACGCTCAGGGTGGCGGGGCTGGCAAACACCTTATCCAGCTTGCCGCCCAGCAGCGGCACCTGCCAGCAGGAGCCGTTGGCTTCCAGCGCCTGCCCGCCGAACTGCGCCGCGTCGTCCGGGCAGCCGCCCTCGGTGGTAAAGGCATAGCTTACCCCCATCACAGCCGCCAGCAGCACCACCACGCCCAGCGCCACACTGATGAGCCAAAGCAAAAAACGCTTCATGTTCCTTCTCCTTATGTACAAAAAGGGCGCACCGGGGCAAGTCCGTTCAGACAGACTGCTCCGTGCGCCCCGCTGCGCTTATCTTCCCGGCAGTTTCCGGTATTCAGGGGATTACTCTGCCTCGGTCTCGTCCTCAGCAGCGGCTTCCTCCGGCTCTACGGTGGTTGCGTCATCCTCGCCGAACAGCAGGCGCTCGTATTCGTCCAGCTCCTTCTCGCGGCGGTTCAGGTAAAGTGCCACAGCAGCCAGCGCACCAGCCACAGCAGCCAGAACAGCGATCACAGCGACCAAGCAAGATTTTTTCATAGATTCAGTACACTCCTTTTTGCAGTTGAAACGTTGTTTCAGCTTGATTTTTCCAGCGGGCGTCCCGCAAAAGGATCTTGATTCAAACGGCGATCACGCGCCGTCTTGTAGCTTTTATTATACCCGTTCGCGTCCAAAATTACAACCGTTGCGCCCCAATTTTCACGCCCCGAGGGTGCTGCGGGGCACACTTTGGGCAGTGTGCCGGTTTTGGCGCGGCGCATTACAGCAAATTGCCAAAATCACAGCAGCAGCGGCTTGTACGCCCGGAACGCCCCGGGCAGGGCGTAGGTGGTGCGCAGCTGCTCCCGGCTTGCCCAGACATATCCCGCCGGGGCACTCTGCGCCGGAACGTGCAGCTGCACGCCGGACATGAGCCATTCGATATGGGTAAAAATATGCTTTGCGGCGGGCAGGGCAGCGGGGGCTGCCGCGCCGATGTCCAGCCCCAGTGCCGCAAGCCGCGCCAGCACCTCGGCCTGCAAAAGATGTTCGCCCTCCCACAAAACCGGCTGCCACAGCCCGGCCAGCAGGCCTTTTTCCGGCCGCTGCTGCACCAGAAAGCCCGCCGGGCTTTCCACCAGCGCCAGCGTTACCGGCACCAGCTTGCGGGGCTTGGGCTTTGCCTTCTGGGGCAGCTGGGCGGTGGTGCCCGCCGCCCGGGCAAGGCAGAGCTCTGCCAGCGGGCACTGCCCGCACAAAGGCGCACCGTTGGGCACGCAGACCAGCGCCCCCAGCTCCATCAGCGCCTGATTGTAATCCCCGGCCTTTTCCGGCGGCTGATGCTCCATGACCCGGGCGGTAAAGGCCTTTTTTACCGCCGGTTCTGTAATCACGCCCGGGTCATTATACAGACGGGAAAACACCCGCAGCACATTGCCATCCACGGCGGGCACGGGAAGGCCGAAGCTGATGGACGCAATGGCTCCGGCGGTGTACTCCCCGATGCCGGGCAGCGCACGCAGGGCGGCGTAGTCGGCGGGCAGCTGCCCGCCGTACTGCGCACAGACGAGCTTTGCGGCCTTTTGCAGGTTGCGCACCCGGCTGTAATAGCCCAGCCCCTCCCACAGCTTATGCAGTTTTTCCTCCTCGCAGGCGGCAAGCGCAGGAATATCCGGCAGTTCCTCCAGAAAGCGGTAGTAATACGGCAGCACCGCCGACACCCGGGTCTGCTGCAGCATCACCTCGCTGAGCCACACATGGTAGGGGGTGGGGTCTTCCCGGAAGGGCAGGCTGCGGCGGTTCTTATAAAACCAGTCCAGCAGGGCAGGCGAAATGTTTTCCACTTGTTTTGTACTCCTTGTTGAAAAATGAGGAACAAGAAAGCCGCCGCAGAAGCGGCGGCTTTCTTGAGTTACAGTATTCGCGCTTCTCAGAAGCCGTATGCGGTGCGGGGGAAGGGCAGCACGTCACGGATATTCTGGATGCCGGTGAGGTACATGATCATGCGTTCAAAGCCCAAGCCATAGCCTGCGTGCTCCACGCCGCCGAACTTGCGCAGGTTCAGGTACCACTCGTAGTTGGTCTTGTCCATGCCCAGCTCGTCCATGCGGGCCACCAGCTTGCCGTAGTCCTCTTCACGCTGGCTGCCGCCGATCAGCTCGCCGATGCCGGGCACCAGCATATCTGCTGCCGCCACGGTCTTGCCGTCGGCGTTCTGCTTCATGTAGAAGCTCTTGATCTCCTTGGGGTAGTCGGTGACAAAGACCGGCTTCTTGAACACCACCTCGGTCAGGTAGCGCTCGTGCTCGGTCTGGATATCCACACCCCACTCCACGGGGTACTGGAACTTCTTGTTGTTCTTTTCCAGGATCTCAATGGCTTCGGTGTAGCTGATACGGCCGAACTCGCTGTTTGCCACCAGTTCCAGACGCTCGACAAGACCCTTATCAATGAACTGGTTGAAGAAGGCCATCTCGTCCGGGCAGTTGTCCAGCACATAGCGGATGACGTACTTGATCATAGCCTCGGCGTTGTCCATGTAGCCGTTCAGGTCGCAGAAGGCCATCTCCGGCTCGATCATCCAGAACTCCGCAGCGTGGCGGGTGGTAAAGCTCTTCTCGGCGCGGAAGGTGGGGCCAAAGGTGTACACCTTGCCGAATGCCATCGCCATGGCCTCGGCTTCCAGCTGACCGGAAACGGTCAGGTTGACCGGCTTTTCAAAGAAGTCCTTGCTGTAATCCACAGCGCCGTCCTCGGTCTTGGGCACATTGTCCAGATCCAGTGTGGTCACGCGGAACATCTCGCCTGCACCCTCGCAGTCGGAAGCGGTGATCAGCGGAGAGTGGGCGTAGACAAAGCCGTTCTCCTGAAAGAACTTGTGGATGGCGTAGGCTGCCACGCTGCGCACGCGGAAAGCGGCGTTGAAGGTGTTGGTGCGGGGACGCAGGGTGGGCATGGTGCGCAGATACTCCATGCTCATCTTCTTTTTCTGCAGGGGATACTCGTCGGCGGGGCAGTCGCCCAGAATCTCCACGCTCTCGGCGTTCAGCTCAAAGGGCTGCTTTGCCTGCGGGGTGAGCACCAGCTTGCCCTTGATGCGCAGGCTGCTGTACAGACCGGTGTGGATGACTTCATCGTAGTTTGCCAGCTTTCCGGCTTCCAGCACGACCTGCAAGGTCTTGAAGCAGCCGCCGTCCGACAGGGCGATGAAGCCGATGTTCTTGGAGTCGCGGATGTTCTTGGCCCAGCCGCAGACGGTGATCTCGGTGCCGTCCGCCGGGGTGTTCTTGAACAGCGAAAGGATCTCGGTACGTTCCATAGTAGTTCTCCTTTACAAAGAAAAAAGACAGCTTTTGCCCTGAAAGTTCAGGGCGAACAAGCTGTCTTGTAATGTCCGCGGTGCCACCTGAATTACCGGATGTGTCCGGTCGCTCACGCGCTCTTTGTTTAAGCGCTGTCCCTGTAACGCTGGACCTGCGGCGCACCTACTTTGCGGCAGACGCGCTGCCGTGTTCAGTTTGCTGCTCCCGGGTGTTCGTTCACGCGGCGCACGGGCGCGGCTCTCAGCTGTGCCGCACTCTCTGGGCCGGACGGCCCGCGCTACTTTTCCCGTTCCTTGCATTTGCTGTTTTAAAATAGCACGTTGGCGGCATTTTGTCAACCTTACTGCGCGGCATCGGGGAAAATTCTGTGTTTTTTCTTGTCAGGATGCGCATTCTTTGATAAAATGGAAAAAAGCGCTATTCCGCAAAAACAGATACTGGAGGAGATCATGAAACACGCACACCGCGCCATCCGTCTTTTGACCCTCGCCGTGGTCAGCTGCGCACTGGCAGCCCTGCTGAGCGGCTGCACCAAGGAGGAATTCATTGCCGGGTACAACGAGTTTCTGTTCGGCGACTGGTTCCCCTCTCCCCCAAGCGCCGGGGAAAGCACTTACGAAGGAGGTTCTGCATCAGTGGAGGACAGCGGTCATGTCTACGACCCGCCAAACCCGGAGTGCGACGCCAAGATCTCGTCGCTGATGAGCGAGCTGTACTCGCTGGAGTCCTCTGCACGGTCGGATGTCAGCAGTGCCATCCAGAGCGCAAAGGATGAATACCACGCTCTGCCCGCCGAAGAGCGGACCTTTGCCAATAAGGTCAGCATCGCCTACAAGCATCTTTCCTCTGTGGAGAGCACCTACGACAGTGCCGTCTCCTCGGTGGTCAGCGAGATGCGCAGCGTGCTGCGGCAGTATAACCAGCCCGAGACCGTAGCCGATCAGGCATGGAGCTACTATCAGTCTGCCAAGAGCAGCATGATCTCCAGCCTTGGCGGCTGATTCAGGGCAATACCGCATAATTCTAAGTGCCGATACGGCGAGTGAGGTGCGGCAGATGCTAAGCCAAAAGCGCAGATAATACTTTGTGTATTATCGAGCATTTTGGCACCGCAGATGCCGTGCCGCAGCCGCCGGAGTGGTGCTTAAGCCGTAAGGCGGGAATTGTGCGGTGTTGCCTCAGCTTAATAATGCATCCGCGAGGCCCTGTGCTGCCAGATATCCGGCGTACAGGGCCTCATTTAAGTTGTTGCCGTGCCCGCCGATCTCGATCAGCAAGCTGCCGGTGGTCAGGTCCTGATTATAGAACCGGTAGCTGAACAGCACCGGACGGGTAAAGCCGGGGTATTTTGCCTCCATGCTGCGCTCCCACGCGGCGGCAAAGCGCAGGTTCTGCCGCCATGCGGGCAGCTGCACGCTGGTGCCGTTGTCGCACCCGCAGATGATCATCACCTGCGCCGCCTGCCGCCCATCTATGCTGCACACCGGGGCGCAGCGGGTGCCGTTTTCCCGCTCGATGGCGTCGCGGTGGACGTCCAGCACCACCTTGATGCTGGGGTACTGCGCCAGATACTGCTGCACCACCGCCCGGCTGTTGGCATAGCTGCCGGTGTAGCTGGGGTAGTCGTTCAGGGTCTCGTCGTGCAGGGTGCAGATGCCCGCCGCGTTGAGGGTATCCGCCATCACCCGCCCCACCGCGCACATATTGATTCTGCGGTCGGTGCTGCGCGCCCCGTCCCCGGGGGTGAACCACAGCCCGGCAGAAAGGCGGTAGTCCTCGGTGGCGTGGGTGTGCATGATGAGCACCTGCGGTGCGGCGCTGTCCTTTTCGATGGCAAAGGGCAGGGGCTGCGCCGCCTCGGCGGCGATGTCTGCCGCCGATTGCCGGGTGTTATTTTTGATGCTGCCCGCGCCGCAGGGGATGTACTTTTCGCCGCTGCCCTGCCCGAACTGCTGCTCTGTCACCGTGCCCGCATCGGCAGGGCGGGCTTCGTCCGGCTGCAGCGCCACAAAATACTGCTCCACCCCGGTCTGCACCGGGGCGGCAGTCTCCTGCGCCGGAGAGGGGGCGGACACGGCTTCCGGCACGCTTTCCGCAGACGCCGCCGCAGCCCGGCTCTCCACCGCCTGCTGTCCCAGATGCAGCAAAGTCTGCGCGGCGGGCACCGGCGCTGCCAGAAAGGCCGCCAGCACCAGCGCGGCGCTGCGGGCAAAGATGCACAGGGCTGCAAACAGCACCGCAGCCTGCAAAAAGGGCACTGCCCTGCTCTGCCCCGCAGGCAGACGCCAAGGCTCTCTGCTGCGCATGGCAAGACCTCCTTTCCGGCGGTGGGACAATTTAAAATGCCCTCCGCTTCCGCTCTGGGCATAATTCAAGGAAAAATTATTTTATATTTCGCAATTCTGGAAAATCTGCGGATTTTCCAGAATTGCCTTTTCACGAGAGGGGTCGTGACCGGAAACAGCATTTGCAGCACCGCTGGTCTGCGCCCTCTCAGGCGCTCCCGCGCCAGATTCCCCTTTTTGTCACCTATGGTGACATCTTCCCCCGGAGCGGGGGAAGTCTTTCCTCTCAGGGAGAGCCAAGCCGTTAACCTCGATGCTAAAGCATTAGGTACAAAGAGGAGGTTTCCGGCAGTGCTCTTGCCTCTCCCTTTGGGAGAGGTGGATTTGCGAAGCAAAGACGGAGAGGGCGCAGATTAGCAGTGCTTTCCCGCAGCGCCGCGCTTGCACAGCAAGCGGCGCTGCAAATGCCGTTTTCCTCCACGACCCCTCTCGTGAAAATGCGTTTGGAGCGCTCCGCAGAGCGCGACAAACGCGAAATTATAAATATTCTTTCCGCTGAATATGTGCAGAGCGCAGCGGAGCACATTCTAAATCGTCTACCCCGTCAGCCAGCACAGCTGCTGCACGGTAAGGCGGGGCTGCAAGGCGCGGTTGACGCTGCCCGCCAGCAAAGCCGCACCGTGGGCAATGACGCTGTCCAGCGCGCGGGGCGTGACCACAAGGTCTGCGCCCTCCTGCGCCTGCATCAGGGTGGGGATGCCCGCCGCCACCACCGGCACGCCTAAGGTGTCCCGGGTCAGGTGGCGGGTGTGGTCGGCCTGCGCCGGGTAAAGCCCCGAGTCCGAAAACTGCACCGTGCGCCCCAGCCGCTGCCCCTCGGCGGAGCAGAGACTGTCCACACAGACCACCACCGCCGGGCGCAGCTGCCCCACCAGCGCCGCCGCCAGCTGCTGAAGCGAAAGCCCGGTGGCTGCCGCCACCCCGGGCGCAACGGCCGCTACCGGGCGCAAGCCCCGCACCGGCGGGGCAGCGCCCGCGCCCATGGTAACAAGGATGCGCTGCACCGTGCGCGGGCCAAGGGCGTCAGCGGTGATGCGGCGATTGCCCACCCCCAGCACCAGCACTGGGCCTTCCGGCGGCAAAAGGGCCCGCAGCTCCCGGGCGCATACCTCGATGACAGCGGCGTCCCGCTCGTCCAGCACGCTGACGCTGGGCATTTCCAGCGTGACATACCTGCCCCGGGGGCGGCTGAGCCCCTCGCGGGCAATTTCTACCCTTGTCACCGTCACCCCGCCATGGCGGGCGGTGGCCAGCCGCACCCCTGCGGGCAGGGGCTGCGCCGCGCCCGAAAACAGCTCGTCGGCCATATCCGTAGTACGCATTTTCCACACTCTCCGTTCCTTTTGGGGGCAAAGGCCCGCTTTCTTGCCAGAAAGTATGGGAAAAACAAAACTTTTCCAAACAAAAATCAAAAAAACGCTTGCGCTGGTACGCGAAATATGGTATCATAGGGTGCGCTGTTATAGGTAGCCAAGGAGGTGGAACGAATGCCTAACATCAAATCTCAGAAGGACCGCGTCGTGCAGGCTGCTGCAGAGCAGGCTCACAACAAGGCCATTAAGACCAACCTGAAAACAGTCGTCAAGAAGGCAGACGCTGCCATCGATGCGAATGCCGCTGACAAGGACGCAACCGTCCTGGCTGCTGTTTCCGCGATCGACAAGGCTCGCGCTAAGGGTGTCATCAAGAAGAACACCGCCAGCCGCAAGATCAGCCGTATGGCAAAGCGTGCTAACAAGAACGCTTGATCGCGCAGTTTGATTGACGAACAAAACCTCTGTACCGGGTACCCGGCACAGGGGTTTTTGTTTTTTCCGCCGTTATGTCCCGCACAGCGCGGCAAGGCTCTGCCGCTGCACCGGCTCCATCAGCTGCTCCGGCGGCAACGGCTGCGGCGGCACAGTCATCCACCACACCACCCACGCGGCGGGCACGACTGCCGCCAGCGAAAGCCCCGGGTACAAAAGCGCCGGCTCGTGCAGCCACGGGCTGCCGGGCGGCAGCACCAGCGCCGTGCACAGGCACAGCGCCGCCCACAGCTCCCACAATACGGTCTGTCCGCTGCGTTTCATGCGCCTCACCTCCGTTTTGCTCCCAGTTTACCAGCCGCCGGGCGCAAAATATAGCGAAGCAGCGCAGACAACGCAGCACTTTCCCGCAAGCCGCAAATGCATTCCATTATTCAGTTCTGGTCGTGGCTTTTACCCACAAGGCTGCACACCACGCCGCAGACAAGGCTTGCGGTGATGCCCGCAGAGGCTGCGGTCAGCCCGCCGGTCAGAATGCCGATGGCTCCCTTTTCCGCCACGGCGGTGCGCACTCCCTTTGCCAGCAGATGCCCAAAGCCCAGCAGGGGCACGCTCGCCCCCGCACCGGCAAACTCTGCCAGCGGCGCGTACAGCCCCACCGCCGAGAGCACCACCCCCGCCACCACATAGCCGGTCAGGATGCGTGCCGGGGTCAGCTTTGTCAGGTCGATGAGCAGCTGCCCCACCGCGCAGATGGCGCCGCCCACTAAAAACGCCCACAGATAGTTCATTTCAGCTCTCCTTTTCCGGTGCGGTCAGCTCTACCAAGTGCGCCACCGCCGGGATGCTCTCCTTCTGCAAAAAGGTAGTCTGGCTCATCAGCGCTCCGGTGGCGAGGAACAGCACCCGGCGGCTGCCGCGGCGCAGCAGCTTTGGCAGGATATGCCCGCAGAGCACAGCGGCGCAGCAGCCCGCGCCCGAGCCGCCGCTTTTCACCCGCTGCTCCCCGGCATCGTAGAGCAGACAGCCGCAGTCCACGTGGTTTTTCAGCAGCAGACCCTCTGCCGCCAACAGCTCCCGCAGCATCTGACTGCCCACCAGCCCAAGGTCGCCGGTATAGATGCAGTCAAAATCCCGCAGTTCGGCGCGGGTATCGGCAAGATACTGTAACAAGGTAGCGGCTGCTGCCGGTGCCATGGCTGCGCCCATGTTGTTGATATCTTTAATATTATAATCCTGCACCCTGCCAAGGGTTGCGGCGGCAATGCCCACCCCCTGCCCTGCCGGACGCAGCAGGCAGCACCCGGCGGCGGTAGCCGTCCACTGGGCGGTAGGGGTGCGCACCGCGCCGTAACTCAGCGGGGTGCGGAACTGACGTTCTGCCGCGCAGAAATGGCTGGAGGTCATAGCCAGCAGGTTCTGCGCCGCCCCGCTGCTGCACAGTGCCGCGCCCAGCGCCAGCGCCTCCGCCATGGTGCTGCACGCCCCGAACAGCCCCGCAAAGGGCACGCCCAGCTCCCGCAGCGCGTAGCCGGAGGCGGTGCACTGCGCCTGCAAGTCCCCCGCCAGCGCAAGGTCTATCCGCTCGGCGGGCAGAGACGCTTTTTGCAGGCAGAGCCGTGCCGCCCGCAGCTGCAACTGCTTTTCGGCGGCCTCCCAGCTGCACTGTCCCAGCCGGTTGTCGGTGGTCAGTTCGTCAAAGCCCGCTGCCAGCGGGCCTTCGCTCTCTTTTTTGCCGCCCACCGCCGCCTGTGCGGCGATGACCGGCGGGGTATGAAACAACAGGGTATCGCCCCGGCGCTCTGTCATAAAAAATTTCTCCCTTTCTGCAAAAAATGCCCCGGAACGTGCTATACTGGTGCTGTGGCACTGCAATATCCGGCGGGGCTGTTCCGTATTATAAGGCAGAAGCCCCCAGCAGCCACAGCACCACACCGTACACCACCGCCGCCAGCGTGCCGTACACGATGACCGGCCCGGCGATGAGGAACATCTTGGCTCCGGTGCCCGGCACACGCCCCTCGGCTTTGAACTCGATGGCCGCGCTGACCACCGCGTTGGCAAAGCCGGTAATGGGCACCAGCGACCCCGCCCCGGCCTTTGCCGCCAGCTTCTGGTACCAGCCCAGCGTGGTCAGCACCGCCGAGAGCAAAATCAAGGTGCAGCTGGTCAGGGTGCCCGCCGCTTCAGCGTCCGCGCCCTGCCGCAGAAACAACTGCCGCAGCCCTTCGCCCAGCAGGCAGATGCCGCCGCCCACACAGAACGCCCACAGGCAGTCTGCCAAAAGCGGCGAGTGCGGCCCGGCCTTCTGTACCCGGCGTGCATATTCCTGCGCTGTCATCTTCATCTTCCCGCGCCCCCTTTTGCGGATAGTCTGCCCGGGGCGGCGGGTGCTTATCCTTTTTTTGTGAAAGAAGGTATGATCTATGCAATCTTCCCATCACCGTAACCATCATGCCCGCCGTCTGCTCTGCCTGACGGCGCTGGCCTGCTTTGTGGCGGGCGGCACCGCCTACGCCTGTACCCGCAAGGCCGCTGTGCCGCAGCTGCCGGAGCTGCCCGCCGAGAGCCTTGAACAGCCCGCTGAAAGCCTTGTGCAGGCCGCAAGCACCCTGCCCGACGCCCCGGTGCAGCAGCCCGCCGATAACGGCGCGCAGCAGAGCACCCTTACCGCCGCACAGGCGCAGGCGCTGCTGGATGATCCCCGCATGATCCTTGTCAACCGCGCCCACCCGATAACGGAGGACTACCCCGTCGGGACCAAGGAGTGCGGCTCGGCCACCGCCATCAACAAGACCTTGCAGACCGAAGCCGCCGAGGCTTTTCTCTCCATGCAGGCCGCTGCCGCCAAGGACGGCGTAGATGTGCGGATGCAGAGCGGCTACCGCAGCGTCAGCTACCAGAAAAAGCTGTACAATGACAAGACCCAGTACTACCGCAATAAGGGCCTGAGCGAAGCCGCCGCCCGGGAAAAGGCCGCCGCCATCGTCAACCCGCCGGGCTGCTCCGAGCACAACTGCGGTCTTGCCGCCGACCTGAACAGCCCGGAGCACACCACCCTTGACACCGGCTTTGCCGACACCGCCGCCTTCCGCTGGCTGTGCGAGAACGCGGAGCAGTACGGCTTTATCCTGCGCTACCCCAAGGAGGCCGAAAGCGTGACCGGCATCACCTACGAGCCGTGGCACTGGCGCTATGTGGCCCGGAAAACGCCGCCCTGCTCAACCGGAGCGGCCTGTGTCTGGAGGACGCGGTCGCCGTTTTGCAGCGCATTGCCGCCGGGGAGACCGTGACCGGTTAAAATCCAATGAAAACTGCCGGAAAACCCTGCGGGGTGCGTTGCAATTTACCTGCTGTTATGGTAAGATAAATACAGTCTGCCCGTGTGCGCGGCACAGCCCCGCACCCCGACAAATGAATTCAACAAAAGAAGGAATATTTTATGATAAACCGCACAAAACTCTCTGTGATCGCCGTCAGCGCCGTGCTGGCTGTTGCCCTGACCGGCTGCGGCGGCAGCGCTTCTTCCGCGCCGTCCTCCGTGTCCAGCGCCTCCGCCTCTGCACCGGCTTCCAGCACTGCCGCCCCGGCAGCGGATGCCACCGAAAACGGCACCGCCGATCTGGACAGCGCCGTGGAGACCCTGCTGGCTGCCAACCCCATCTCCAACCAGTTCGAGATCGCCGCCATGAACATCGAGTACGACTTCGGCCTGAAGGCGGAGGACGTGGCCAGCTACAAGGGCGTGAAGAGCAACGACAACGGCGACGCCGGCCTTGTGCTGGTGGTGGAAGCCGCTTCCGGCAAGGCACAGGACGTGGTGACCGCGCTGGAAAGCTACAAGCAGGATCAGGTGGCTTTCTACGGTAACTACGCCGAGTTCGCGCAGGCACAGAGCAACGTAGAAAACGCCATCATCTCCTCCAAGGGCGACCGTGTGGTCATGGTGATCGCCTCCAACGCGTGCACCGCAGACCTGAACAGTGCTGTGGACAGCGCCCTGAACAGCTGAATCTGACCTTCTGAGCCGGTGCCATCTGCGGCATCGGCTTTTTTCAGTAGAGCCCTCCCGCACCCGGGATGGAAAAACCGTTATTGCCCGCAAAACTTGTAAAAAAGGAGGCTGACCCCTTGGTTTTCAGCACCATCATCTTCCTGTTTCGTTTTCTGCCCATCACGCTGGCGCTGTATTATCTTGCCCCCGCAAAACTGAAAAACACCGTGCTGTTTTTGTGCAGTCTGGTGTTCTACTGCTGGGGCGAGGTGCGCTTTTTTCCGGTCATGGTGGCGCTTATCCTCATCAACTACCTCAGCGGCCTTGCCATCGAGCATTTTGATGCAAAGCCTGCCCTGCGCCGTTTCTTTCTGCTGGTGGCGCTCGTTGGCAGTTTGGGGATGCTGTTCTACTTCAAGTACGCAAACTTTATGCTGCGCAGCGCAAACGCTCTGCTGGGCACCGCCTTTGCCGAGATACAGGGCATCGGTACCCTGCCGCTGGGCATCAGCTTCTACACCTTCCAGACCCTTTCCTACTCCATCGACGTCTACCGCCGGGATGTAAAGGCCGAGCGCAACATCATTGATTTCGGCGCTTATGTGGTCATGTTCCCGCAGCTCATCGCGGGGCCTATCGTCAAGTACCGGGACGTCTCCGACCAGCTGCACGTCTACAAGCACCGCTATAACCTCAAACAAATTGAAGAGGGCATGACCCTGTTCACCTTCGGTCTTGCCAAAAAGGTGCTGCTGGCGGACGCCGTGGGCGCGCTGTGGACGGATATCATCGGGGTGGCCGACAGCCCCTCCACCACCTTTGTGGGTCTGGCAAACGCTTCCACCCCGCTGGTGTGGCTGGGCATCATCGCATACAGCTTACAGCTGTACTTCGATTTTTCCGGCTACTCCCTGATGGGCATCGGCATGGGCAGGATGCTGGGCTTCGATTTCCCCGCAAACTTCAACTACCCCTATATCTCCGCTTCCATCACCGAGTTCTGGCGGCGCTGGCACATGACCCTGTCCGGCTGGTTTAGGGAGTATGTGTATATCCCGCTGGGCGGCAACCGCAAGGGGCTCAAGCGGCAGATTTTGAACCTGTTCATCGTGGAGCTGCTCACCGGCATCTGGCACGGCGCAAACTGGAACTTTATCTGCTGGGGTCTTTACTACTTTGTGCTGCTGGCGGCTGAAAAGCTGTTTTTGCTGCCCTACCTGAAAAAAGGCAGGGTGTGGCCGCATTTCTACACCCTGTTCCTTGTGGTGGTGGGCTGGGCGATGTTCGTGGGCAACGACACCGGCGTGTCCTTCGGGCTGCTGTTCCAGAAGCTCTTTATCCCCTCCGGCGGGGTGTCGCCGCTGTATTTCCTGCGGAATTACGGCGTGCTGCTGGCGGTAAGCGTGGTGTGCTGCACCCCGCTGATCGAAAAGCTGTGGGATGTGCTGCGCAAGAACGTGGTCACCCGCTGCGCCGCCATCCTGACGCTGCTGGTGGTCTCCACCGCCTATGTGGTGGGCAGCACCAACAGCCCGTTCCTGTACTTTAACTTTTAAGGAGGCGGGAAGATGTCTAAACACGAGAAAAAGACCTCCTCCCTTTTGCACTACCCGGTGCTGGTGGTGTTCAGCCTGTTTTTCATCGGGCTGTTCGCGCTGGATATGGTCACCCCGGACCGCAGTTACAGCGAGCTGGAGAACACCACCCTGAGCCAGCGCCCGGCGCTGACCCAGTTCACCGCCAAGGGGCTGAACAGCTACTTTACCGCCTACACCAAATACGTCAAGGATCAGGTGGCGGGGCGCGATGCGTGGATCAGCCTGCAGAGCGTGGTGGAGACCACCCTGCTGCAAAAGCAGCAGAACGGCGGCATCCTGCTGGGCAAGGAGCACATGATGTTCCCCCGCACCTACGGGCTGCTTTCCAGCGAGGAGCGCACCCTGCCCAAAAACACCGCAGCGCTCACCAGCCTGTGCCAGCGCTACCCGGGCAAGGTGAATGTGCTGCTGGCACCCGCTGCCAGCGATATCTACAAGGAGAACGTGCCCGCAAACGCTCCTTTGCTGGACGAGGACGGCTACCTTGACCAGCTTTCCGCTGCGGTGCAGGCAGCGGGCGGGAATTTTGTGGACGTGCGCCAGACCCTTACCGCCCACAAGAGCGAGTATATTTATTACCGCACCGACCACCACTGGACGAGCCTTGGCGCCTACTACGCGTACAGCCAGCTGTGCCAGACCCTTGGCCTTACCCCCTTTGACACCGCCGCACACACCGCGCTGACCGCCGATAACTTTTACGGCACCCACTACGCCAAGGCGCGCACATGGAACGCCGTGCCGGACGTGATCACCTACTACGACCTTGACAACGCCCTGACGGTATGGAACGTGACGGCGGCAGGCCAGCCCACCGAGGGGCAGACCACCGGCCTGTACGACACGGAGAAGCTTTCCGTCTACGACAAATACGCCATGTTCCTGCACGGCAACAATGGTTTAAGCCGGGTGCAGGGCAACGGCAGCGGGCGCATCCTTGTCATCAAGGACAGCTACGCCAACTGCTTTGTGCCCTACCTGACCGCCAACTACGCCGACATTGACGTGGTGGATTTCCGCAACTACAACTACGGCTTGGACAAGCTGATCGCCGATAACAGCTACGACCAGATCCTTGTGCTGTACAATTTTGACAGCTTCAAGAGCGACCCCTACCTCTACCGCGCCGGGGTAACAGGCTAAACAGCCAAAAGCCCAAATTATTGCAGTCTATTTTCACAAATTTATAGCTGCAATTTCATGCGTCCCGCCAGTTTTTGCACAGATGTACCAAAACCCCTTGATAAAACCCGACCACTGTTGTAGAATGGCCATATAGAGAACAATGCTCTATCGGCCTTGGGTATGGACGCCGGGGAATCGGGATGCAATGCGGCATTTCCCCTTGACAAAGGAGTATTGATGATGAAAAAGATGAATTATCCCGCAGATTATGCGGTACTTTCCAACGAAGAAATGACCTATACCACCGGCGGCGGCGCAGTGGATGATGCTGCCGGGATCGCCACCACTGCCGCAACGGTGGTAGGTGCTGTGGTGCTGGCTTCCAGCTATATCTGGGGCATCAAGCAGGCACGCACTTGGCTGCAGCAGGACGGCAACAAGGACGGCAACTTCTTTACCGTGCTGGGCCGCGCCACCGATGCCCTTGCCGCTGATATGGGCAAATCCGCCAGCAACTTTGTGCGGGATGCGGTCTCCACCACCATGGTGGTGGCACTGGCTCCCCTGAGCGCCGTTCTGCTGATCGTGCGCTGACCTTTTTAATCAGATAAAACGGTGCGTTTTTGGGTGCACCGTTTTGGATAGCTTTGTTTCAAAAGGAGTGTTATTATGGAAAAAATGATGATGCCCGCGTACTACAATGTCCTGTCCACTGAGGAAATGACCTACACCGAAGGCGGCGCCAATGCTACCATGTCTGAGGCTCTGCTGTGCTGGCTGATTCCCCCGTACGGCTGGTTCAAGGGTCTGACCGCTGTCCGCGATTACCGCCGTAAGAACCCCAACACCTGGATTGAGACCGGTCTGGACGCTCTGTCTGCCGATATGGAGAAGAGCACTGCCAACGCCATCCGTGACATCGCCTGCACCGCTTACATGATCAGCTCCACCGCTACCGGTGTCGGCCTGATCATCAATGCAGCAGTCATCCTGCTCTGATCCATCTTATCTCATAAGACCGGCTCGGAGTACACCAAAGAACAAAGCAGGCGGAGGCGCTGCCCGAAAGGGCAGCGCCTCCGCTGTTTTTGTAGGGTTCACACGCAAAAAACGGCGGCACGCTCCGATGGAACGTACCGCCGTTTGGCTTTTTTATAATACAATCAACCCGGATATCGTGCCTGTTTTTCAGCAAGCGGTGTCTCCAAAAAATGGTTTTACTGTATTGGGCGAAAGACCGCTGCGCTGTGCTTTCTCCTGTTCGTAGGTCACACGGGTCGCTTCCTCCACAAAGGCTCTGACCTCCGGCGTTGCCGTAGACCATGTAACATTGAAGCGGCGACAAATCTGATAAAACGTGCGATAAAACGCCTCCCGTTCCGGGTCACGCTGGAAATACTCTTTTGCATCCATCGAAAACACCTCACTTCAAATACGTCACAAAGATATTCATAGCCGCCTCGCCAGACAGTTCATAACGCGGCGCTCCGCCAAAACTCGGCAGTGGGCACGCGCCATAATCCCGGATATAGTGTTCTGCCAATTCCGGAACCTTTGCTTCAAATGTGACCGTCCCGCCACATCCATGATCGATCGACAGCTTGATGCCGTAGGCAATCAAGACCCGTCCGATTCCCTGATATCTTTTGGAATGACCAACAATTGTCGGGTTGCTTTCCGGCTGGCTTTCAATATAGGTGATGTGCACCATCACATCATTTTCCAGTATTTCATACGCTGCCAGTGCAACCAATTCGCCATCCGTTGTTTTTAACGCATACTTTTCAAAAGCATCCTTCTGGATATAGGCAGACATCCAACTCGTCTGCCATACAGGCTCTTTTTCCGTCTGTGCCGCATCTGCTTTTTTCATGCGTGTGATCCTCACACCTATTTTCTGTTCATCATCTGTTTTCAGAATAAACGGTATAAACCTTGCCATATAAACCTCTTTTCCAAATGCGACGTCCCGAATCATCAGTTATATTATACTCGATTCTGTGTTGATTTTCAACAAAAACAAAAATCCCCTGAACTGCTGTTCCCGGCAGCTCAGGGGATTTCATACCTTATGCGTTGAACATATCCTTCAGCTTTTTGAAGAAGCCCTTACGCTTTTCGTAGTTTTCTTCCTTCAAAGTGCCCTCGAATTTCTTCAGGGCATCGCGCTGCGCCTTGTTCAGCTTTTTGGGGATCTCCACCTCGCACTTGACGTACATATCGCCGCGGCCGCGGCCATTCAGGTACTGGATGCCCTTGCCGCGCAGGCGGAAGGTGGTGCCGCTCTGGGTGCCCTCGGGCACGGTGTACTCCACCTTGCCGTCAATGGAGGGTACAGTGACGCTGTCGCCCAGCACAGCCTGACTGTAAGTGATGGGCACAGTGACCCACACATCGTAGCCATCGCGCTGGAACACCTCGCTGGGACGCACAGTGACCATGACGATCACATCACCGGCGGGGCCGCCGTTGGTACCGGCATCGCCCATGCCGCGCAGTGCAAAGCTCTGGTCGTCGTCGATGCCCATGGGGATGGACACCTCCAGCGTCTTTTTGGTAGCCACCTTGCCGCTGCCGTGGCAGACCTTGCAGGGGTTCTTTACCAGCTTGCCCTTGCCGCCGCAGCGGGAGCAGGGCTGCTGGGTCTGCATCACGCCAAAGGGGGTGCGCTGCTGGCGGATGACAAAGCCGCGGCCGCCGCAGTCCGGGCAGGTCTCGGGGCTGCTGCCGGCGGCACAGCCGCTGCCGTGGCACTCGGTGCACTCCTGCTGGCGGGTGATGGTAATGTTCTTCTTGCAGCCGTGCACGGCCTCGTCAAAGCTCAGGGTGATGCGCACCCGGATGTCCTGACCCTTGCGGGGGGCGTTGGGGTTTGCCTGACGGGACGAGCCGCCGAAGCCGCCAAAGCCACCGCCGAAGATATCGCCAAAGATGTCGCCCAAGTCCACACCGTCGCCGCCAAAACCGCCAAAGCCGCCGGGGCCGCCGCCGTTCTGTGCTGCGTAGGTGGGGTCAACACCGGCAAAGCCGTACTGGTCGTACAGCTGGCGCTTTTTCGGGTCCGAAAGCACCTCGTTTGCCTCGTTGATCTCCTTGAACTTTGCCTCGGCGTCCTTATCGCCGGGGTTATAGTCCGGGTGGTACTTCATGGCAAGCTTGCGGTATGCCTTTTTGATCTCGGCATCGCTTGCGCCCTTGGATACCCCCAGCACTTCGTAATAATCACGCTTTTCCTGTGCCATATCCACTCACCTCTCCGGGAACGCCCTCCCCGGGTAACGCCCCGGTCGGTTCCTCACTCTATAAACCAGCAAGAGCCGCCCCGGCCTAAACCGGAGCGGCTTTTGCTCTATTGCGCGTGTGCCCGCCGGTTTGGCCGGACGCAGCGCTTTGTGTCAGACTTAGACTTCCTTGAAGTCGGCATCCACAACGCCGTCATCGTTGGGCTTTTCATTGGCTGCGCCTGCGTCAGCACCGGGCTGTGCACCGGCGGCCTGCTGTGCGGCAGCGGCTGCCTGATACATCTTCTCGAACACCTGGCTCAGGGCTTCCTGCTTTGCCTTGATGTCGTCCACGTTGCCGGACTGGACAGCGGTCTTGAGGTCAGCAAGCTTTGCCTCGGCATCGCTCTTCACGTCTGCGGGCAGCTTGTCGCCGTTCTCCTTCAGCATCTTCTCGGTCTGGAACACCATCTGGTCGGCACCGTTGCGGATATCGACCTCTTCACGCTTCTTCTTATCGTCGGCAGCAAACTGCTCAGCTTCCTTCACAGCCTTGTCGATGTCCTCCTTGGACATATTGGTAGAAGCAGTGATGGTGATGTTCTGCTCCTTGCCGGTGCCCAGATCCTTAGCGCTGACCTTCACGATGCCGTTGGCATCGATATCGAAGGTAACTTCGATCTGAGGCACGCCACGGGGAGCCGGAGCAATGCCGTCCAGATGGAACACACCCAGACTCTTGTTGTCGCGGGCAAACTCACGCTCGCCCTGCAGCACGTTGACCTCAACAGAGGGCTGGTTGTCGGCTGCGGTGGAGAACACCTGGCTCTTGTGGGTGGGGATGGTGGTGTTGCGGTCGATGATCTTGGTGCACACGCCGCCCAGCGTCTCAATGCCGAGGCTCAGCGGGGTGACATCCAGCAGCAGCAGACCCTTCTTCTCGCCGTTCAGAACGCCGCCCTGAATAGCAGCACCGACAGCCACGCACTCATCGGGGTTGATGCCCTTGAAGGGCTCGCAGTTCAGTTCCTTCTTCACTGCATCGTAGACAGCGGGGATACGGGTGGAACCACCGACCATCAGGACCTTCTTCAGGTCGGAAGCGCGCAGACCTGCATCCTGCAGAGCCTTGCGCACGGGGGTCATGGTACGATCCACCAGATCAGCGGTCAGCTCGTTGAACTTTGCGCGGGTCAGGGTCATATCCAGGTGCTTGGGGCCGGTAGCATCGGCGGTGATGAAGGGCAGGTTGATCTGGCTGCTCATTGCGCTGGACAGCTCGATCTTAGCCTTCTCGGCAGCTTCCTTCAAGCGCTGTGCAGCCATCTTGTCCTTGCGCAGGTCGATGCCGTTCTCGGTCTGGAAGGCGTCTGCCATCCAGTCGATGATGCGCTGGTCGAAGTCATCGCCGCCCAGATGGGTATCGCCGTTGGTGGCCAGAACCTCGGTAACGCCGTCGCCCATCTCAATGATGGACACATCGAAGGTGCCGCCGCCCAGATCGTAGACCATGACCTTCTGGTCGTCCTCTTTATCCACACCGTAAGCCAAAGCAGCTGCGGTGGGCTCGTTGATGATACGGCGGACGTTCAGGCCGGCAATGGTGCCTGCGTCCTTGGTGGCCTGACGCTGGCTGTCGTTGAAGTAGGCAGGCACAGTGATGACAGCCTCGGTGACGGTCTCGCCCAGATAAGCCTCGGCGTCAGCCTTCAGCTTCTGCAGGATCATAGCGCTGACCTGCTGGGGAGTGTACTCCTTGCCGTTCAGGGTCACCTTGTGGTCGGTGCCCATCTGACGCTTGATGGAAGAAACGGTGTTGTCGGGGTTGGTGATAGCCTGACGCTTTGCAACCTGACCTACCAGACGGTCGCCGGTCTTGGTGAAGCCGACAACGGACGGGGTGGTGCGGGCGCCCTCAGAGTTGGCGATAACAACAGGCTCGCCGCCCTCCATAACAGCTACGCAGCTGTTGGTAGTACCAAGGTCGATACCAATAATCTTACTCATAATGAAGTCTCCTCTCGAAAAAACAAATCTTGTTTATATGATGCTTATGATGATGTCAAGCGGATGTTATTGCAAACTCCCTTGCGGGAGGTTCGGCTTGTTTATTCGGCCACCACAACGGTTGCATGGCGGATGATCTTGTCACCCAGCTTGTAACCCTTCTGGAAAACGGTGACCACCGTGCCGCTCTCCTGCCCGTCCGGGGCGGGGATCTGCTGCACAGCACTCATAAGGTTGGGGTCAAAGGGCTTGCCCAGCACCTCGATCTCCTCCACATGGAGGGCTTCCAGTGCCTTTGCCGCCTTATCCAGCGTCATGACCACGCCCTTTTTGTAATTCTCATCGGTGGTGGGGGCGTTGGCTGCCATGTCCAGCGTATCCAGAATGGGGATGATCTTTTCCACTGCGTGGGAAACACCGTCGCCAAACTTCTGGTCGGCCTCGCGGGTGGAGCGCTTGCGGTAGTTGTCGTACTCGGCAGCCATGCGCAGCAGCTGATCCTTGGCCTGTGCGGCGTTCTTTTCCGCTGCATCCAGCTTTGCCTTAACGGCTTCCATCTCCCGGGCCTTCTTGTTGAACCAGCCGCCGTCCTTCTTCTTGTCCTCTTCGGTGTCAGCTTCGGCAGCAGCCTGTTCGGGCGCTGCGGCAGCGGTCTTTTCCTCGGGGGCAGTTTCCGGCTGCTCGGTCTCGGGCACCGTGTTCTTTGCTTCTTCGCTCATTCCAGATCCTCCTTATAGATCACAGTCCGCCGTGGTACGGCAGCCTGCGGGGTGTCTTTTCGTTTGCCGCTCATGCCCTCGCCCAGCTGGTCTGCAAACTCGTGCAGCAGGGGCATCAGCTTCTGGAAGGGCATCCGGGTGGGGCCGATCAGGGCAATGGAGCCCCACAGCCCGCCGCCTACCAGATACCGGTCGCTCACGATGCACAGCCCGGGGATCTGCGGTTCCAGATCCTCGCCCAGCAGCACGCTTTCGCTGCGGTTTTCCGGGGGTGCGATCAGGCTTGCGGCCTGTTCCTCGTCATTCAGCAGGGTAAGGATATCACCCACCCGGCCATCCAGCTGCGGCCAGTCCAGCAGGTGCTGCTCGCCGCCCAGAAATACATGGGGCTTTACGCTGTCCTGCAAAATTGCGGCTGCGGCGCTGACCACCGGCACAAGCTCCGGTGCGATCTGGCTGCACAGCTCGCTGAGCATCCGGGTGGAAAGATCCACCGGTGCCACAAAGGTAAGGTTGCGGTTGAGCAGCGCCGCAAGGGCAGCTGCATTTTCCCGGGAAAGCCCGGTGCGTACCCGCGCCACCCGGGTGCGGACGTAACCGGCGGTGGTCACAGCCAGCACAGCAGCTGCGCTGCGGCCCACCTGCACCACCTCGTAATGGGCGATGCACAGATCCTCGGCGCAGGGGGTGCTGACGGCGGCGGTGCAGCCGCTGATGGCGGCCAGCGCCTTGGCAGCGCCCTGTGCCAGCTTTTCCGGCTCGTGGTCAAGGCTGGCGAACACCGCATCCACCCGGGCGCGGGTAACGCGGTCCAGCGGCTGATCATCGGTCAGCAGATTATCCAGATAATACCGGTAGCCCTTGGCGCTGGGCACACGCCCTGCGCTGGTGTGGGGCTGCTCCAGCAGGCCCAGCTTTGTCAGCGCCGCCATCTCGTTGCGCAGCGTTGCGCTGGACACTGCCATATCAAAGTAGTTTGCCAGCACGCTGCTGCCCACCGGCTCGCCCTCAAGGCCATACAGCGCCACGATCGCCTGCAAGACCCGTTGCTTGCGTGCATCCATCGTCATAGCGCCTGCCTCCTTTTTGTATCGCTTTTGTTTGTTTAGCACTCCTTGTTCCTGAGTGCTAAGACCATTATAATCGTTTTTGCCCTGCTGTCAAGTGCTTTGCAAAAATGTTTATAAAGATTCATAATTCTGTCATAAAGGGGGGTGTGCGCCCTCTCAGGCGCTCCCGCGCCAGCTCTCCCAAAGGGAGAGCCAAGCCGTAAGGTTCGACACTAAAGTATTAGGCATAATGAAAAAGTTTCCGGCAGTGCTCTTGCCTCTCCCTTTGAGGAAAGTCTTCCCCCGCTCCGGGGGAAGATGTCGCGCAGCGACAAAAGGGGGAGTGTGGATGCGACCAGCGGGAGCAGACGGAGAGGGCGAGCCCCCTTCCGTGAAAAAGTAGTTCCGAAACGCCCGCAGGCGTTTCGGAACTACCAATAAAAATATTCTTTCCGCTTTTTATGCGCAAAGCAGCGCGGTGCGCATTCCAGATCGTCCCGCCTTATTCCTCCATCTGCTTTGCCAGAAAGGCCGCTGCCACCGCCACCGCCTTGCACTGGGCGTCCTCCGGGCAGGCGGTGCGGTCCTCGGTCAGTAAGCCCACCGCGCCGGTCACGTCCCCGCCCGTCAGCACCGGTGCGGCGCATAGCAGCACCCGGGGTGTACCCTCACAGGGCAGCAGGGTCTTTTCCGGTGCGCCGGGGCTCTGGTAGGGCTTGCGGGCTTCCATCAGCTTTTCCAGCGGCTGGCTGATGCTGCGGTCGGTCAGCTCCCGCCGCCCGCTGCCGCTGACCGCCAGAATGCGGTCCCTGTCGCACACAAAGGCGGTCAGCGCAAACTGGCGGCTGAGCACCTCGGCCAGCTGGGCGGCAAGGGCGTTCACCTCGCCCATGGGCGAATACTTTTTAAAGATCACCTCCCCGTCGCCGGTGGTAAAGATCTCCAGCGGGTCGCCCCGCCGGATGCGCTGGGTGCGGCGGATCTCCTTGGGGATCACCACCCTGCCAAGCTCGTCGATGCGGCGCACGATACCGGTTGCTTTCATTATTTTGCCCTCCTTGCAGTTTCCTTTGTATGTAGTATCTGTCAGCGGCGGCAAATTATACCGGCAGCGGATTTTTTGCTTTGCCCGCCGCATTGCGTTCCGGGCGGGGTTCTGCTACAATAAATAGGAATAAACCCAAAGAAAGCAGGTGTCCGCATGGCACACATCCTTATTCTGGGCGGCGGTGCCGCCGGACTGGCCGCTGCGCTGGCGGCTGCACAGGCCGCGCCCGCTGCCCGCGTCACAGTGCTGGAGCGCAACCCCAAGGCGGGCAAAAAGCTGCTGGCTACCGGCAACGGCCGCTGCAATCTGGACAACACCGCCATCGCGCCGGAAAAGTACTTCACCGCCGACCCCGCCGCGCTGCGGCCCTTGCTGGTGGCGGTGGATGCCGCCGCGCCGCTGGCGTGGTTTGAGCAGCTGGGGCTGTACACCCGCACCGATGAAGCCGGGCGGGTGTACCCCTATTCCAATCAGGCGGCAGACGTGCTGGCGCTGCTGGAGCTGCATTTGCAGCGGCATAACGTACAGCTGCGCACCGGCTGCACGGTATGCACCCTGCGGCAGAGCAAGGGCGGCTACGCCGTGCAGTTTACGAACGCCGAGGGCGGCACCGAAAGCCTGCGGGCAGATGCCGTTATCTGCGCCATGGGCGGCGCCGCCGGGCCGCAGTTCGGCACGGACGGCTTCGGCACCCGCTTTGCCGCCGACTGCGGCGGGCAGATGCGCCCGCTCTACCCCTGCCTGACCGCCCTGCAATGCGCAAAGCCGAACAAGAGCCTTGCGGGTATCCGCGCCAAGGCCGCTGCCCGGCTGCTGGACGGCGACCGGGTATTGGCTGAAGAAATGGGCGAAGTGCAGTTTACCGACTACGGGCTTTCCGGCATCTGCATCATGCAGCTGTCCGGCCTGCTTGCCCCCGGGCGCAGCCCGAAGCACCCGGCGGTGGAACTTGATTTGTTCCCCGCTGTGCCGGAGACAGAGCTTGCCGCCCTGTTTGCGGCGCGTGCGCCGCTGCTTGCCGAGGACACGGCGGCAGCGTTCTGGCTGGGGCTTTTGCACGGCAAGCTGGGCCGCGCCCTCTGGGCTGCCGCCGCCCTGCCGGACGCCGCCCCCCGCGCCCTGCCCGCAGGCAGCTGGCAGAAGCTTGCCCACACCGCCAAGCACTGGCGGTTCGAGGGGCTTACCCCCTGCGGCTGGCGGCAGGCGCAGACCACCGGCGGCGGGCTTGCCCTGACCGAGGTGGAACCGACCTTCCAGTTCAAGGGCTGTCCGGGGCTGTACTTTGTGGGCGAAACGCTGGACTGCGCCGGCAGCTGCGGCGGCTTCAACCTGCACTGGGCGTTCGGCAGCGGCCTTGCCGCCGGGCGGGACGCCGCAAAGCACCTTTGCAGCCGAAAACGGTAATAAAAAAGGGACGAGGAAAAGCCCGCGGGCTTTTCCTCGTCCCTTTTTTATCTAAATCAGGCGGCCTTATTCTCGCCCTTGGAAAGCAGCTTTGCACGCTCCAGTGCAGGGCGCAGTGCCAGATACAGCACCACGGCGCAGGCAGTGGAAGCCACACTATTCACAAAGGTCACGCCGCCGGCGATCTTGGTCAGCGCCTGTGCCACGGTGTAGTCCTGACCAAAGATGTACACGTTGCGGAAGTAGCCAAGGAAGGGGTCGGTGAACACGTTCAGCAACAGGCCGGAACCCGCAGAAACGATCACCTTGACCAGATACCCGGCGCTGTGACGATCCTGATCCCGCAGCTTGAACACCTTATGTGCCACGGCACCGCAGGTGATGCCGATGATGAACTTGAGCACGAAGGTGGTAATGGCGTAGCCCGGGTCACCGGCAAGGATATCTGCCAGTGCCAGACCGATGGCACCCGCCAGACCGCCGGACACGCCGTCCAGCAGCAGCGCCGTCAGGGCGGTAAAGGTGTTGCCCAGATGGAACGAGGAGCCGCCGTAGAACGGGATGCGGAAGAACAGGTAGGCCACTAAGCTCAGCGCAGCCATCACGCCGGTAAGCGCCAGCTCGTGCACCGTAAAGCGGCGCTTGTACAGCACACTGAAAAACAGGATCAGGATGACGACGACTGCCAGCAGCAGCCACATTGCAGTAGTAGACATGATACTTTCCCTCCAATCACGCCGATAACCCCACAAAACTACTTGACATTTGGGTGTCCGGCGGGTATGCTCCTATTATACGCAGAACTGACCCTATGAAAATACCCAGAATAAAGTTTTTTTATGGGGTCAGTTTGACAAAATGCCCAGATGGGAGGGACATTCTATGGTACATCTGACCACGGCACTGGACCCGGCCTCGGCGGTGCCGCTGTACGAGCAGCTCTACCGCAGCCTTGCCGCCGAGATGCGGGCAGGCACTCTGACGGCGGGCACCCGGATGCCCGGCAAGCGGCGGCTGGCGGCAGAGCTGTCGGTCTCGGTGAACACGGTGGACACCGCCTACCAGATGCTGGCGGCAGAGGGCTACCTGACCGCCCGGGAGCGCAGCGGCTTCACGGTGCAGGAGTATCTTGCCCTGCCGCAGGGGGTGCAGCCGCCCGCCGCGCCCTCTGCGCCGGCGGCAGCGCCCCCCGCCGCTGCTGCCCCGCCGGTGCAGTTCGACCTGTCCACCCGGGGCGTGGACCCGGGGCTGTTCCCCTTCCGCACATGGGCGCGGCTGCAAAAGGAACTGCTCTACTCCGCGCCGGAGCTGCTCACCCCCGGGGATGCCCGGGGCGATGCCGCCCTGCGGCAGGCGCTGGCAGGGTATCTGGCCGAGTACCGGGGCGTGCAGTGCGACCCGGAGCAGCTGGTGGTGGGTGCAGGGCTGGAATATCTGCTGGGGCTGCTGGCACCGCTGCTGCCCGGCCCTGCTGCCGTGGAGACCCCCGGCTACCCCCGCGCCCGGCAGGTACTGGAAAACAACGGCGTGCCCTGCCGCTGCCTGCCGGTGGACGCGGACGGGCTGTCGCTGACGGCTCTTTCTGCCAGCGATGCGGCGGTGTGCTACGTTACCCCCAGCCACCAGTTCCCCACCGGGGTCACCATGCCCGCCGGACGCCGGGCCGAGCTGCTGCACTGGGCAGCCCGCGCCCCGGGGCGGCGGTACATCATAGAGGACGACTACGACTCCGAGTTCCGCTTTGATACCCGCCCGCTGCCCAGTTTGCAGGGCATGGCGGGCGCAGACGGCCCGGTGGTGTACCTGTCCACCTGCTCCCGCAGCCTTGCCCCGGGCATCCGCATTGCCTATATGGTGCTGCCCCGGCAGCTGCTGGGCGCGTGGCAGGAAAAATACCGGCTCTATTCCGGCACGGTGGGGCGGTTTGAGCAGCAGACGCTGGCGCGCTTTATCACCGGGGGGTATTTTACCCGGCACTTAGCGCGGGAGCGCACCGCCTACAAAGCCCGCCGGGATGCACTGGCGGCGGCGCTGCGCGCCTCCTTTGCGCCGGAGGAGCTGACCCTTGCGGGGCTGCACACCGGCCTGCACCTGTTGGCACAGCTGAAAGACCCGCCGCCGGACGCTGCCCTGCGGGCAGCTGCCCGGCAGTACGGGGTGCGCTGTTCCCTGCTGAGCGACTACGACCTGACCGGCACGGCGCACTCTGCCGCCGGGACGCTGGTGCTGGGTTACGGCTCGCTGCCGGACGCGGACTGCCCCGCCGCCGGGGAGAGGTTGAAAAAGCTCTGCACCGCCGCCCGGGAGGCATCAGACACCGTATAATGCCCGCCCGACCAGTCCCCGGGCAGGGCGTCGGCGGTGATATCCACCGGCTCGGCGCTGGTGGCTAAAAATTCCAGCGTGCGCTCCAGTGTAGCAAGGTCCACGGCGGTCAGGCTGGTCAGCAGACTGCTGCTCACCTCCCGCAGACCCTGCGGCAGGGTGGTGGGCAGCAGCTCCAGTGCCTGCCGGAAAAAGGCATCCCACACCGCCGCCCGGGCGGCGGCGCTGCGCCGGGGCGAAAGAGCAGTGTCGGCATCCAGCGCCGCCAAAAAGCTGTGGGCGTCGGCGGCAGAGATGCCCTGCACCCCGGTGCCTTTGCCGTACCGCGCCAGCTGCTCCGGGGTGAGCGCCCCGGTAAAGCCCACCCGCACTGCGCCGTACCGCGCCGCCAGCTTTGTCAGCACTGCCGGGGCGATGGCAAGATAGTCGGTATCCTCCGGCAGGGCGAACACCTCGCCCAGTGCCTCCCGGCAGCGGGCGGGACCTGCGGCGGCGTAGCAGTCCGCAAGGGGGACAGTTTTGCCCCCAAAGGGCACTTCCAGCGCGGCGGGCACCGCCAGCAGATGAATGCAGTTCTGCCCGGCGTTCAGGTAGGCCAGCACAAAGCCCGGGGTCTCGTCTGCCACGCACAGCAGCACGGTGCACCGGTCGGCAGCCTTGGGCAGACGGATGGGCACCCCGCTCTGGCTTTTTGCAGCCTGCCGCAGGCTGCTGCGCAGCTGGGCGCGGCTGAGCAGCACTGTGCCGCCCACCAGCGGCAGCAGCACCAGCAGGGCGGCGCACAGCGCCGCCCAGAAGGGACGCCAGCCGCTGCGTTTTGCGTGTTTCATGGCTCTGCCTCCTTTTTGTGCATAAAGCATGACCCAACGGGCGACCCTTTATGCAGAAAGGCAGGGATGCTGCATGGATAAAACAAATACCCCCAACGAAAAAGACCACGAGGAGCAGGAGGATTTCTGGCTGACGCTGGAACCCCTTCCCGTCCCCGATCCCGAAAAGCCCTCCGCACCGCATGAGGAGTAATGGCGCTGCATAGGATACGGTAAAGGGGGGGGGATGAGATGCCAGAACGGTTCATGCGGGGAATCGAGGCTTTGAACGGCATCGTGTGGGGGCCGGTAGGGCTGGGGCTGCTCTTCGGCACCGGGCTGCTGCTGACGGTGCGCACCGGGGGCTTTCAGCTGCGGCGGTGGGGCTACTGGATGCGGCACACCCTTGGTGCGATCCTGACCGACCAGAGCGTCACCGCCCATACCGCCCGCGAGGAACAGGCCATCAGCCAGTTCCAAAGCCTGTGCACCGCGCTGGCTTCCACCATTGGCACCGGCAACCTTGTGGGGGTGGCCACCGCCATCCTTTCCGGCGGGGCGGGCGCGGTGTTCTGGATGTGGGTCATGGCGCTGCTGGGCATGATGACCAGCTACGCGGAGAACGTGCTGGGCATCTACTACCGCCGCAAAGACCCGGCGGGCGGCTGGCGCGGCGGGCCAATGTACTACCTGCGGGACGGCCTTGGCGGCAAGCCGGGGCGGGTGCTGGCGGTGCTGTTTGCTGCGTTTTGTGCGCTGGCAAGCTTTGGCATCGGCAACCTGAGCCAGCTCAATTCCATCGCGGGCAATCTGCGGGCGGCTTTCGATGTGCCGGAAGCTGCCACCGGCGCGGTGCTGGCGGCAGTGTCGGCGGTGATTTTGCTGGGCGGGCTCAAGCGGGTGGCTGCTGTGGCGGAAAGGCTTGTCCCGGCCATGGCGCTGCTGTACATCGTGGGTGCGCTCACCGTGGTGGGGGTGCACATCACCGCCGTCCCGGCGGCGCTTGCCGCTATCGTGAAGGGGGCATTCGGGCTGCGTGCCGCCGGTGGGGGCATCGTAGGCTATGGGCTGTCCCGGGCGGTCACTTGGGGCTTCAAGCGGGGCGCTTTTTCCAACGAAGCGGGGCTTGGCTCCTCAGTGATGGTGCACGCGGCTTCCAACGTAAAAGAGCCGGTACAGCAGGGCATGTGGGGCATTTTTGAAGTGTTTGCGGACACCATGGTGGTGTGCACCCTGACGGCGCTGGTGGTGCTGACCTCCGGCTTTGTGGATCTGGACACTGGGCGCATCGCCGCCGGGTCGGCGGGCAGTGCGCTGGTAGGGCAGGCCTTTGACGCCGTTTTCGGCACGCTGGGGTCAAAGCTCATTGCGGTGTGTGTGCTGCTGTTCGCCTACTCCACCACCCTTGGCTGGAGCTGCTACGGCTGCAAGGCCGTGGAATATCTCTTCGGCGCGGGAGCAGGGGCATTTTACCGGGTGCTGTTCGTGGCGCTGATGCCGGTGGGCGCGGTGATGCGGCTGGACCTTGCATGGATGCTTTCCGACACCTTCAACGGCCTGATGATGCTGCCGAACCTCATCGGCGTAATAGCGCTGTCCGGTACGGTGGTGCGCATCACCCAGAACTACCTTGCCCGCAAGCTGCACGGCATCCCCGCGCCGCCGCTGTTGTCGGCGAGTGAGACGATTTAGAATGGCTTCCGCTGCGCTCTAGCCATATTCAGCGGAAAAATTATTTATAATTTCGCAAATCTGGAAAATCTGCGGATTTTCCAGATTTGCCTTTTCACGGGCGGGGTTTGGAACGAACTCCCTCAGTCAAAACCTGACGGTTTTGACAGCTCCCTCTGGGAGGGAGCCTTTGGCATGACGGGAAAGTTTCCGGCTCAAGCACAAAGTTTGTGGGCGTGCCTGCTCCCCCTTGGGGGAGCTGTCGCGCAGCGACTGAGGGGCTTTGAATCGGCGGAGCCGGAAAAAACGGTTAAAAGATCTTCACGCCGAACAGGCGTGAATCTTCAGTTTTTTCCGGTGTAGCCCACCCCTTTGGGGTTAAAAGGGGCGAGCAGCCCCTTTTTCGTGGCTCCAGCGCGTCGAAATCGCTGGCACTTTTCTGGTTCTCTTTTGGTGTCAAAAGAGAACATCCCTCGGCTAGCAGAATCTTTCCCTGCGGAGCGCACACTCTCAATCGTCAGCCCCGCCCCTTGTCCCGGGGCAGGGTTTGTGCTATGCTAAGGGGCACAAGCGATTTTTTGCGCTGAGAGGAGGAACCCCATGGCCGCCGTAAAAACACGGAATACCGCTGCCCTTATGACCGAGGGCAGCATTGTAAAAAGCCTGCTGCTGTTTGCCCTGCCGCTGATCTTCGGCAATCTGCTGCAGCAGATGTACAACACCGCCGACAGTATCATCGTGGGCAATTTTGTGGGCAGCAACGCCCTTGCCGCCGTGGGCTCCAGCGGGTCACCCATCTACCTGCTCATCGGCTTCAGTCAGGGGCTTGCCGTGGGTGCGGGGGTGGTGGTGTCGCAGTATCTGGGCGCGGGCGACCACAAGGAGACCCGCGAGGCGGTGCATACCGCCCTTGCCATTGCGGTGGTCATGGGGCTTTTGCTGACGGTGGGCGGCGTTGCCTGCGGGCGCGCTTTGCTGGTGGCCATGAACACCCCCGCCGAGGTGCTGGCGGACGCTGTGACCTATATCCGCATCTACTTCGGCGGGGTGCTGTTCAGCGTGGTGTATAATATGACCGCCGGCATCCTGAACGCCGCCGGAAACTCCCGGCGCTCGCTGGTGTATCTGGCATGGGCGTCGGTGACCAACATCGTGCTGGACCTTGTGTTCATCGTAGGGCTGCGGATGGGGGTAGCGGGCGCTGCCATCGCCACCGATTTGAGCCAGCTGGTGTCCTGTGTGCTGAGCCTGCGCTTTCTGATGAAAAGCGAGGACGCCTGCCGGGTGGAACTTTCCGCCATCCGGCTGCACCGCAAAATGGCAGGCCGCATCATCCGGGTGGGTCTGCCCACCGGCATCCAGAACATGGTCATCTCCTTTTCCAACGTGCTGGTGCAGGCCAGCGTGAACAGCTACGGAGCCGCCGCCATGGCGGGCTTTGCGGCCTACATGAAGATCGACGGCTTCAACATTCTGCCCGTCAGCAGCATCAGCATGGCTGCCACCACCTTTGTGGGGCAGAACTACGGCGCAGGGCGTCTGGACCGGGTAAAGCGCTCGGTGTGGGTCACCCTTGCCATCGGGGTCCTCTACACCCTTTGCACCGGCGCGGCGCTATTGGCCGGACAGGACGCCATTCTGCACCTGTTCACCGCCGACGAGGCCGTGGTCACCTACGGCAAGCTGGCCATGCGGTGGTTCTGCCCGTTCTACTTCCTGCTCAGCATCCTGCACGGCCTTGCCGGTGCCGTGCGCGGCACGGGTGCCAGCATCCCGCCCATGGTGGTGCTGCTGGTCTCGCTGTGCCTGTTCCGGGTAGTGTGGATCCAGTTTCTGCTGCCCTTCTTCTCCGGCATCGAGGGCGTGTTCATCCTCTACCCCGTCAGCTGGGGGCTGGGCGCAGTGCTCATGATCCTGTATGCGTGGAAGGGTAAATGGATGGAGTATCATACATAACCATTTTTATAAACAACGACCCGCCGCACTGAAGGAGGTGCGGCGGGTCGTTGTTTTTCAGGTACTCCTGTCGGGGCAGCTTACCATGCAAAGCCCACGGAGTCCATGTCGATCTTCTTTTCCATCAGCCCCAGACGGCTCTCGATAAAGTTGACAGCCATATCCGGCCACTGGGCGATCTGGGTGTAGTAGTCCACATAGCCCTTGGTGCCAGTGCCCAAGCCCACACCGTGGGGCGCATCGGGTGCCAGATAGAAGCTGAAATCCTTGAAGGTATTCGCGCACTCCGGCAGAGAGGGCAGCATCATCGCACTCAGGCCATCTTTCTGACCCACAACACCAAAGACCGGGGGCAGGTTGGGGTTCTTCGTGAAGTCCAGACCAGTGACGAACAGGCCGTAGATGGGAATCGCCACGTTCAGGTCGGCACTCTCATAGTCCACAGCATCGCAGACGTAGCTGGGGTAGACCTTATCCGGGGTATTCGTAGTGCCGAACTGGTCGGCCACCACCTGCATCACATTCATGCCGCCGGCAGAGAAGCCCACAGCGATCATGATATCGGTCTTGCCGATGTGTTTTTCAGAGGCGTTGTGGCGGATGTAGCGGATAGCGCGTGCCAGATCCAGCCGCTGATCCACAGCGGCGTAGGGTTTGACGCGGCGCTGCAGCACAAAGGCGTTGTAGCCGTTCTTGTTGAAGAACTCGGCCACAGGGTAGCCTTCCACCACGTTGTTGCGGTGGGTGCTGCCGCCGCCTGCAATAATGATCACGTTGCCCTTCACCTTGCCCTGATCTCGCAGCAGGTACGGGTTCAGGAAGGGACGGAAGCCCTCGTTATCGTAGCAATTTTCCCAGTTAGTGGGCAGCGGAGATTCCACGGCCATCTGATCTCCCCAAATTTCCCAAACGGTGCTCTTGGGGTCCTTGATCTGGCGCAGCGCCTTGCGGGCATTGGTCAGAGCAACACACATCTCGTAGTGAGAAGCATTGATGCCGGGCGCAGGTGCACCGTCCACCTTCTCGTACTGAGCACGGGACAGCTTGTGGAACAGCACATAGAACTTGTCAAAATCACCCCGGAAAGCAGCCGGATAAAAGGCCACCTCGCGGGAGAGACGGAGTTCCTCTGCCACCATGGCCTGCACCTCAGCATCGGTGTGCACGCCAGCGTTTTCAGCAAAGGATGCGGGCGCCATGCCAGCCACTGCGCCCATGGTCACGGCAGAAGCGGCGGAAAGCTTCATAAAGTCTCTTCTGTTCATCATCATTTCTCCTTTTAAATGCAGACGGCACATTTGTGCAGAACAAAGCCGCCCGAAACTGTACAGCAAACGCCCTGCTGCCGGGTCCGATAGACATTCCAGTTGTATCATGCCATCGAAATCTGCACAAATCGTACCACAATATAACGAACTTGTAAATAGATTTTGTTGTTTTTGTGCGAAATTGATATATTAGTATGTCAGTTCTTGTGAAAATCAACAAGCATGAGAATGGGCACAAAAAAGGACTGCCATGCACCTGCACGGCAGTCCTTTTGTATCTTATTACAGCTTTTCAAACACCAGAAAGCGGAAGGCGATGGTGGTGGTCAGCTGCGGCAGAGCCGCAAGGCGGGCGGCACCGTCGCGGGGTGTTTTCCAGTAGTAGGGGGTCATGGCGAACAGCGCTTCCAGCTGGGCGGCGGGCACGGTGATGGTGCCCTGCACCTCACGCTCGTCGATGGCGCAAAAGCCCGGGTACTCCACCTGCTGCACCGGGTTTTTGTAGGGCTTTTCGTAGAGCACAGCCTTCATCTGGTACAGATGCTCTGCCCCCGGCACAACGTAGATCATGCGCCCGCCCGGGCGCAGCACCCGGCTGAACTCCTCCTGCGCAAAAGGTGAAAAGCAGTTCAGCAGCACATCTGCCCAGCCGGTGCGCACCGGCTGGCTGAAGCTGGACGCCACCGCGTACTGCGCAGTGGGCAGCGCCTTTGCGGCCAAGCGCACGGCGGGCTTTGCGATATCGAACCCGGCCAGCTGCAGCGGCTTTTCTGCCGCCGTGAACTGCTGCGCGATGCAGCGGTCATACCAGCCCTCGCCGCAGCCTGCGTCCAGCAGGTGCAGCGGGGCGTCCTTCGCGGCGGGCACACCGTGGGCAAGGCACAGCTCCCCCAGCGCCTGCCCGAAGATGCCGTAGTATCCGGCGTTCAGGAAGGCGCGGCGGGCGGCTACCATCTCCTTGCTGTCCCCGGGGGCTTTGGTGCGCATACTCTGCACCGGCAAAAGATGCCAGTAGCCCTCCCGGGCGCGGTCAAAGCAGTGGCCTTTTTCACATTTCAGGTCATTCTCCCCTTGCAGCGCACCGCCGCACAGGGGGCACTGCCACGGGGTAAAGGCTTCGTTCCGGCTCATACTTCTTCGCTGTGATCCTCAATGGGTGCAGTGGCACCGCCGTGGGCGTCCATATACTCCTCAAAGCTGGTGTACTTCTGCTGGGGCGGACGGCGGCTGATGAGCATCAGCCCCGGGTCCTCGTCCCGGGCAGCGGCATTGCGGCCGCGGCGGGCAGGCTCGGCCTTGGGAGCGCGGGGTGCGCTGCCGGTGCGGTTCTGGTTCCCGGCATTGCCGCGCTCGCTGTGGGCAGGGCGGGCGTTATTGCTCTGGGCAGCGAGGCGGGCATTGCGCTGTTCACCCCGGTCGCTGCGGTCGTTGCGGCGGCTGCCGCTGCGGTTTGCGTTCTGGTTGTTCTGGGGCTCCTGTGCGCTGCGGATGGCAGGTGCTGCCGGGGCGGCAGGGGTCTTGCGTGCCGGGCGCAGCGGGGTAGCCTCCGGGGCGCTGACAAAATGGGGGTCAAACTTGGGCTGGGCGTTGCTGCCCCGGACGGGGGCGGCATTTTCGCGGCGGGCGCGGGGCGCTGCCGCTTCCTTGGGGGCGCTTGCGCCCCGGTTGTTGGCGCGGCGGTCGTTGCGGGGGCCGCGCTTTGCGTTGCTGTCTTGCATCAGTGTTTCCTCTTTTTTCGGTTTTGCAGGCACCGCGTTCTTTGCAGCCTTCGGCTCCTGCTTCGGCGCGGGCGCAGCTGCCTTTGCAGCCTTTGCGGGCGCAGTTTCGGCCTGTTTTTTCGGCGCTTCGGCCGGTTTTTCTGCTTCGAGGCGGGGCTTTTTGCCGCGCACAGGCAGCACCGGGCGCACCGGGGCGGGCACGCCGTCCCACGGATGACCGGACACCACCGGGATCTTGCGGCGGTTCAGCTTTTCGATGCCTGCCAGATACTCCTGCTCCTCCGGGGCGCAGAAGCTGACGGCGGTGCCGTCCGCACCGGCGCGGGCGGTACGCCCGATGCGGTGCACGTAGGTCTCCGGCACCTCGGGCAGGTCGTAGTTGAACACATGGGAAAGCTCGCTGATATCAATGCCGCGGGCGGCGATATCGGTGGCCACCAGCACCCGGGTCTTGCCGGACTTGAAATCCTCCAGCGCGGTCACGCGGGCAGTCTGGCTCTTGTTGCCGTGGATGGCGGCGGCGGGGATGCCCTGCTTTGTCAGGTCCTTTGCGATCTTATCCGCGCCGTGCTTGGTGCGGCTGAACACCAGCGCGTTGACCACCGGCGGCTGCAAATTTTTGATGAGCCACGGCAGCAAAAGCTTTTTGTTGCCCTTTTCCACATAGTAAAGGCTCTGCTGGATGCGGTCCACGGTGCTGGACACCGGGTCCACCTTGACAAAGGCGGGGTCATGCAGGATGCCGGCAGCCAGCTGCTCGATCTCAGTGGGCATGGTGGCGCTGAACATCAGGTTCTGGCGCTGGGCGGGCAGCTTTGCAATGACCTTTTTCACGTCATGGACAAAGCCCATGTCCAGCATCCGGTCGGCCTCGTCCAGCACAAAAATCTCCAAAGCGGACAGGTCGATAAAGCCCTGCCCGATCAAATCGTTCAGCCGTCCCGGGCAGGCGATGAGGATGTCCACGCCCTTTTTCAGCGCTTCCACCTGCGGTGCCTGTCCCACGCCGCCAAAGATGACGGTGCTGCGCAGCTTCAGGTACTTGCCGTAGGCTTCAAAGCTTTCGCCGATCTGCAAAGCCAGCTCCCGGGTGGGGGTCAGGATCAGCGCACGGATGGTACCCTTGCGGCGGGGCGCATTGGCGGTGAGCCGGTCCAGCATGGGCAGCGCAAAAGCCGCCGTCTTGCCGGTGCCGGTCTGGGCGCAGCCCATCAGATCCCGGCCTGCCAGCACCGGCGGGATGGCCGCCGCCTGAATGGGCGAGGGAGTCTCGTAGCCCGCTTCCTGCACAGCACGCAGCAGCGGGGCGGACAGATTCAGTTCTTTAAATGTCATGGTTCTCCTATTATTCTGTGATCTTCCGGCACTCGATGTAATAGCGCTTTTCCTCCGCGTGTCCCATGCTGAAGGTCTTGCGGGGCAGCACGCCGCCCATCACAACGCCGCGGAACAGGTCGCTCTTGGCGAAGGGCGGCATCAAAAACGCCACTGCGCCCTGCTTGCACAGCGCACGCACAGCCGGCTCGTCATGCACATAGTCCACCTTTGCCTCCGGGTGGCGCTCGATATAATCCGAAATAAAATCATCGATGGTGCCCACGGTCAGCGGCTCGGTGGGGTCCTCAAAGCTGAGCACATTGGCCATGTGGGGGCCTGCCAGCGTAAAGGGCTGCTTTTTGCTGCCGCCAAAGCAGCAGCCTGCCATATTGGCATCGCTCCATGTGATCAGGCTCAGCAGCACGGTGGCGCAGTCCACGTTGAACAGTACCCGGTGGATGGGCTCGATCTCGATGGCCGGGGAGTGCACGTTGCACACCTCTGCCAGACACCAGCGGGCGGGGTGATTTTCTGCCTGCTCCGGGGTCAGGGTCTTTTTCAGCTCCTCCCAGCAGGCCTTTGCGGTAGCCAGCGAGTGGTTGCCGTCGCCCACCGCCAGCGTCAGCGGATCGCGGCGGGTGGCATCGGGGTATTTCTTGTCAAATTCTTCCTGACTGCCCAGCACGGTCAGTGCGTTTTCGATCTGCGCGATGAGGGCGGGGTCCTCCACCGCCCAGCCTGCCACATGACCGCCGCCCAGCATCAGCTCGCCCTCGTACACCTTGGGCAGGCTGTCCTTGTGGGCGGCAATGGGCTCGATGAGGGTGCAGTCCGGGTCATCCGCCAGCATCATGATGTGGGGCGTTTCCAGCGCAGCGCCGGTGCGCACCTTCATGCGGGGCGGGATGCGGCTTTCCACGGTGCACTCGCTGGGACGCACGGTGCATTTTTCGCCACGGCGGTAGCTGTAAGCCTCCAGGTCCACACGCCCCACAAGACCCTGCCGCACCCGGCCGCTCTGCTCGGTGCGTTCTACATAGATAAAGCCGTCCACCGCCCGGGTGAGCACGTTCTGGGCATAATCCTGCATGGTTTCGTGGATCTTTTCCACCCGTGCGTCGGCGTCTCCGTCCTCCAGATACACCTCCGGCAGGATCAGGTTCAGGGTGCTGGGCGCACCGGCAGCAGTCTCTTCTGCCCGCTGCCAGTAGCTGCGGTCGCTGGTAAACTGGTCACAGGCAATGCAGCCCCACTGTTCCAGCGGCACCTGCTCCGAAGGCAGCAGGATGTGTGCGGGTGCAAAACAGGTAGTCGGTTTCATAATGGTTTCCTCCCCTCTCTAAAAGCCGCTTTTCAGCGGAATGCTGCGGTGTCGTGCACCACAACGTGCTGCACACCGGCGTTGGCAGCGGCCTGCTCCAGCGCAGCGCGGCTGTCCGCATCCAGTGCGGTGCTGCTGGTGACCAGCAGATTTTCCATACCAAGGGACACGCCGGTGGTGCCAAGGGCATCGGTGGCGGCGGTGCAAAGTGCGTCCGGGTAGCTGACCCACAGGGTCACGCTGCCCGCAAAACGGGTCTGCCATGCGGCGATATCGGCCGTCAGCTGGGCGGCGCGTCCCTCCCGGCTCTTGCCGCCGGAAGCGCCGAAGTCCTGCTTGCGGGTGATGATGTTGGGGAACTGCACCCCGGTAAGCACCACCTGCTCGTAGCCCATGCCCTGCACCTCTTCAATGAGGTCGCCGACATACTGCACCGCGCTTGCGGCAAAGGGGTTCATCCACGCCTTGCCGCCCTTGGCTGCGCTGACATTGTCCAGCCAAAGGCTGTTGCCGTCGTAGTGCACGCCCATGCTGCGGTCGGTGTACACCGACACCGGGTCGGTAAAGGCGGCAAGCTGTGCCGCCGGGATGATGCCCTCCTCCCGCAGGATGGCGGCGATGCTTGCCGCATCCACCGGGCTTTCGGTGATGCTCTGGGCGGCATTTGCCACCCCGGAAGCGTAGTACACCGTGCCAGCGGCGTCCTTCAGGGTGACAAGGGCGTAGTCTGCGCCCTGCTGCTTCAGCTGCCGGGCGGCGGCGCGGATGGCGGCTTCATCGGTCAGGGCTGTCACGTCCAGCTCTGCCCAGCTGCCGCCGGTGATGTCCTTGCCGTCCAGCGGCTTTTCCTCTTCCGGCTCCGGCTCAGACGCTGCCTGCGAAGCGGCGGCGCTGCTTGCCGCCGCAGAGGAAGCGGCTGCCTCGGCGCGGGAAGCGCTTTCGGCCTCGAGGTCCCGGTCCTTGACCACGGTATACCATGTGTGGGTGGCCCAATCCAGCACATGGGGTGCGGCAAACCATGCTGCTGCCAGCACTGCCACTACCAGCACCGCAATGCCGATGCCGCGCTTGACGCGCATTTCCCGGCTGTAAAAGCTGCGGTGATAATGCTTGACCTTCTGACGTTTATACTTAGCCATGGTATCCTTTCCTCCCTGTCTGCATCACAGGATAACGGAATGTCCGGTAAAGCCATAGATCGCCAGCGCCAGCACGCCGATATACACCAGCGTGATGGGCAGGCCGCGGAATGCTTTGGGGATGGCTTTGCTGCGCAGGCGGTGGCGCGCCTCGGTGACCAGCAGCACCGCCAGCACATAGCCGATGCCGCTGCCAAGGCCAAAGCCAAGGCTCTGACCAAGGGTAAAGGTCTGGGTGCGCTCCACCAGCACCGTGCCCAGCACGCCGCTGTTCAGCGCGGCCAGCGGCACGATGCGCAGCAGCTGGCTGCGGCGGGGCAGGCTGCGCAGCAGCCACAGCACCAGATGCTCTGCCAGACACACCACGGCGATGCTGGCGATATACACCAGCGGGCGCAGCTGTGCGCGGTTATCCAGCGGGGCAATGAACCACCGCCCTGCAAAGAAAGCCGCCGGTGCCACCAGCACCTGCGTGATGCACAGCATCATGCCGAACAAAGCGCTGCTGGTGCGGTCGTCCCCCACCAGCTGCACCATGCGGGACACGCCCAGTGCACGGGTAAAGACAGCGTTCTGTGCAAAAATAGCCAGCAGTGCGTAGCTGAAAAACACTGCCGAGCTGCTTACAACTTCCTTCACGGTTCGCGGTTCGCCTCCTTCTGGTAGTGCACGGTCAGGGTATCCCGCGCTTCCTTTTTCAGATATTCCTTGCGCTTTGCAGCCGCAGCGCGCCAGATGGCGCACAGGATGCCCAGCACGATAAAGCCGCCCGCCGGCATCTTAGCCAGCGGCAGCAGCGCCCAGCGTCCCACCGGGGCACCGAACACGGTGCCAAGGCTGAGCCACTCGCGCACGATGCCCACCACGAGCAGCAGCAGCGCATAACCCACGGTGATGCGCACGCCCTTGGAAACGGCCTTGTGCACCGTCTCCTGCACGCGGCCGAAGCGGTAGGTCAGAAGCGGCTCCACCACCAGCATGGGCAGGTAGATGCCAAGGTTCAAAAGACCCGTGCCGAACACGAGGTTCAAAATGGGGTACGCCGCCAAGTACACCACAGCGGCGCTGGCTGCGTACAGAATCGCACGGGGCAGCAGCTTTTTTTGCAGCTGCTCCGGGGTAGGCTCCTCGTCCCGCAGGGGCACAAGGCGGCTGAGCAGGCAGGCCAGCACGCGGGAGGGCACCAGCAGCAGCGCCACCGCCGCCGCCAGCATCAGGCCGTTCTGGCCGGTGGTGGCCACGACCACCAGCGGTGCCAGACCCATGCCCTGCATGACCACCGGGTTATTCAGGAACACGCGGTCATGATGGGCAAACTTTTCGGGGTCCTGCAAAATCAGTTCCGCAGTACGCTTTTTCATTCCGCAGCCTCCTTTCGTTCGGATGGCAGACGGTGCAGCAGACGGTACAGCCGCTCCTCGGTGCGGTCAATAAGCGCAGACACGCTGTTGACCGCCAGCAGCGCAAAGCAGACGCCGGTCTCGTACACGCCGAAATAGCGGAAGCCCATGGTGGCTGCGCCCACCAGTGCGCCGTACAGGATGCGCCCGAGCCGGTGGTGGGCGCAGGTGTAGGGCTCGTTGAGCAGGAACACCGCACAGAACAGCACCGCACCAGTGTGCAGCTCGTCCCGGACGCCCTGCAGGCGGGGCAGCAGGCTGCTGAAGAGGGTGCTGTCTGCCAGACCTACCTGCCGCGGGAAGAAGAAGGCGATGAGCCCGCAGGTGACCAGAAAGCTTACGGATGCGGCGATATGCACGTCCTTTTGGGTCCACAGCACAAGGCCGCAGGCCAGAATGACCAGCGCTGCGCCGGTGCCCATGGGGGCGGCAAACTCGCCCAGCACAACGGCGAGGGCGTTCAGGTTCAGGATGCCGCCGCTGCGCAGGGTATCCTCGATGGTGCTGCTTACCGGCACGGCAGAGGCATTCCACAGGGGCAGCGGCGTGTAGGGCTGCGGATAGCGCACCACCTGCTCCGGCCACGATACCGCCGCCACGGCGTAGCCCACGGCAGCGGGGTTGAAGGGATAGCTGCCGTAGCCGCCAAAGACCTCCTTGCCGATGAGGACACCCGCCAGCACCGCCACCACCAGCACATAGATGTCCACGGTGGCGGGCATGAGCAGGGCGATGATCAGGCTGAAACTTTCGTTGGAGAGATCTTTGTTTGTGTACTCCCGATGGCGCAGCAGCGCCACCAGACGGTCGCACAGGTTGCCGGTAAGCAGGGCGACGCCGCACAGCAGCAGCGGGCGCGCGCCGTAGAAATAGCAGGCCATGCACAGCAGCGGCACACACAGCCAGAAAACATGCTTATAGTACCGGCCGGTCTTTTGCAGCTGCCGCTCCTGCTCCTGGATCAAAGCTTCATCCATATACAGGCCTCCTTACAGGCTGGCCAGCGCGCCCACAGCCGCAGCGGGGTCGGCAGCGCCAAACACGGCGCTGCCTGCCACCAGCACGTCGGCACCGGCTTCCACGCACAGGGGTGCGGTGGCGGCGTCCACGCCGCCGTCCACCTCCAGCAGGTAGGAAAGGCCGCGTGCTTCCCGCTCCGCCTTGAGCCAGCGCAGCTTGTCCAGCGCCGAGGGCATGAACTTCTGCCCGCCGAAGCCGGGCTCCACGCTCATCACCAGCACCAGATCCAGCTGCTCCAGCCACGGTGCCAGCGCATCGGCCGGGGTGCCGGGCTTGATGGTCAGACCCACCTTGCAGCCCAGCGCACGCACGGCATCAATGGTGGCCTGAATATCATCTTCGCACTCCAGATGGAAATTATACAGGGTCGCACCGGCCTTGATGAAAGGCTCGGCGTATTGCAGCGGGTGGCTGATCATCAGATGCACGTCATAAAAGGCATCCGGCAGCGCCTTGTGCAGGCTTTTGAGCACCGGCACGCCAAAGCTGATGTTGGGCACAAAATGCCCGTCCATCACGTCATAGTGCAGCATCTGCGCACCGGCGTCCAGCACCATGCGGCAGTCTGCACCCAGCTTGCCAAAATCAGCAGAAAGAATCGAAGGACTTACGATGGCCATAATATTTCATTACGCTCCGTTATTTTTAGCAATTTTTATCCCATGCGTTGCGCATTTTGCGGGCTTTTCCCGCCCGGAAAACACGCGGGCATGGTTATTTTTTAGTTTACATGAAAACGGCCAAAAAATCAAACCCGCAGCCGTTTTTTTCACTGAAAAGTCGTAAATGGCGCAAAAAGTCCATAAGGCGGGCTCGCCCTCTCAGTCACCTTCGGTGACAGCTCTCCCAAAGGGAGAGCCAAGAGCACACCCAGAAGCTTCCTCATTATGCCTAATACTTTAGCAACGAACGTAACGGCTTGGCTCTCCCTTTGAGGAAAGACTTCCCCCGCTCCGGGGGAAAATGTCACCGTAGGTGACAAAAGGGGGAATCTGGCGCGGGAGCGCCTGAGAGGGCGACAACGCCAAAGCAGCCAGACCGCCCGGGCGGGGCAGTCTGGCTGCGGGGTCTTATTCTACCGGCTTCATGCTGGCGGGGTCCTCTACTGCGCCGGGCTGACCGGCGGCGTCCGGCAGGCGCTTCATGCCGCCGGGATTAGGGGAACAGATGGGCAGGGTGAACACAAAGCGGCACCACTCGCCCTGCTGGCTCTCCACGCGGATCTGCCCGCCGGACAGATTGACCAGCACCTTGCAGATGTTCAGCCCAAGGCCGGAGCCGCGGGCGTGCAGGCCGCGGGAGCGGTCCTCCTTGTAGAACCGCTCGAACACATAGGGCAGCGCCTCCGGGCTGATGCCCTGCCCGGAGTTCCAGATGGAGATCTCGGCCTCGGGGCCAAGCTTTTCCACGCTGAAGCGGATGGTGCCGCCCGCCGGGGTGAACTTGATGGCGTTGTCCAGCAGATTATACGCCACCTGATGGATCAGGTCGGGGTCGGCGTAGACCAGCACTTTTTCGTCCATGGTCAGGCCTTCCAGCTCGATCATGCCGTCGTTGATGCGCTGCTCTGCGGCCAGCGCCACGCCGGTCAGGGTCTCCCAGATATTGAACATCCGGGCGTTCACCTGATACTCTCCGCTTTCCAGCTTGGAGAGATCCAGCATATTCTGGATGAGCCGTGCAAGACGGCCGGTCTCCTCGCTGACCAGCTGCAAATAGTGGTTCTGCATCTCGGGCGGGATGGTGCCATCCAGAATGCCGTCCACAAAGCCCTTGATGGTGGTCATGGGGGTGCGCAGCTCGTGGGCGATGTTGCCCATGAACTGACCCCGGGAGTTATCGTTGGACTGGATATTCTCCGCCATCTGGTTGAAGGTGCGGGCAAGGTCTGCCACCTCGCCGTCGCCCTCCACGCCCTCCACGCGGACGGAGAGGTCGCCGCCGCCAAAGCGCTGGGCGGCATCGGTCACTTTTTGCAGCGGGTCGGTGAGCTGACGCATCAACAGGCGGGTCAGCACACTGGCGCACAGCAGCATCACGCAGGCAGACAGGAGGAAGTTGGACCAGAACTGCTGCTTGAAATCGGTGAGCTGCGCACCGGAGGAGCACAAAAACAGCCAGCCGCTGAACAGGCTCTGGTCATCGATGGTCTCCACCGCCGCGATATAGCTTTTTTCGGTCAGGGCACCGCCCAAATCGCCGAAGGCGTGGTAGTGCCGGGCGTCCGGGTCTGCCACTGCGTTGGCGCGCTGGCAGATATCCAGCGGCACGGTGTCGGTGGTAAGCTTTGCCGGGTCGGAGGCAATGAGCACATTGCCCTGTCCGTCCGTGAAAAACAGATAGGCCTCGGCGCTCTCGCCGATGATCTCCAGCTTGGTGTTCAAAGCGTCCAGCTCTGCGCCCTGCGGCATGGTCTCGCTGTTTACCAGATATTCTGCGGTGCGCTTGGCAACGCTTACCACCTGATCCAGCGTTTCGTAGCGTTCCTTCGCAAAATAGCTTTTGAACAATACCCACTCCGAGCAGCCCATCAGCACGATGCCCAGCACCATCAGGGTGGACACCATGGAGAAAAAGGCTGTGGAGATACTTTTACGCATTACTGACGCACCTCGAACTTATAACCCACGCCCCAGACAGTTTTCAGCTCCCACTTATCGGAAGCACCGGCCAGCTTTTCGCGCAGGCGCTTGACGTGGACATCAATGGTGCGGCTGTCGCCGTAGTACTCAAAGCCCCACACCTCGTCCAGCAGCTGGTCGCGGGTGTACACGCGGTTGGGGTGGGAGGCCAGACAGTTCAGCAGCTCCAGCTCCTTGGGGGGAGCCTCCACCACCTTGCCCTTGACCCGCAGCTCGTAGCTGTTCATATCCAGACGCAGGTTGTCGAACTCAATGACGCCCTCGGTGCTCTCGGCGGCAGCGGAAGTAGTCTGGCAGCGGCGCAGCACCGCCTTGATGCGTGCCACCACCTCTTTTGCGTCAAAGGGCTTTACCATGTAATCGTCTGCGCCCAGCTCCAAGCCCAGCACCTTGTCAAAGGTCTCGCCCTTGGCGGTAAGCATCATCACGGGGGTGTTGCCCGCCTTGCGGATGCGGCGGCAGACCTCAAGGCCGTCCATGCGGGGCATCATCACGTCCAGCAGCACCATGTCCGGCTTGACCGCGTTGAACTTTTCCAGTCCTTCTTCGCCATCGTTTGCCACCGTGACCTGATAGCCCTCCTTGGTCAGGTACAGCCGCAGCAGCTCGCAGATGTTGGCGTCGTCGTCCACCACAAGGATCTTTTCGTTTGCCATAAGTGTTTTCCTCCCCTTTTATGCAGGTTTTTGCTGTATCTTCAGCCCTTCCGGGCGTTTTGACAGGCTCTTTCCTTTCTATTATACGGGACAGTTATGACAAAATAAAGAAGGAAGTGTAGTTTTTTTCACATTTCTGCCTGCGCAGCCGCTCTATCGGCAAGAAATGTTCACGCCGCAGTCCTTAAAATTCGATTTCTTGCCGATAAACCATCCTGGATTATTTCAGGATTCCTTATTCAAGATAGCCCCGCCCCCTTGCGCTGGCGGGGTTCATCGCGTATAATGATAGATGTATCGTTATGCCAAAAAACGTGTAAGGAGCGTATTTTATATGAAGTTAGGTATCGTCGGCCTGCCCAACGTGGGCAAGTCCACTCTGTTCAACGCCATCACCTCCACCAAAAACGCGGAGGCTGCAAACTATCCCTTCTGCACCATCGAGCCGAACTCCGGCATCGTGGCTGTGCCGGACAAGCGGCTGGATAAGCTGGCCGAGATCTGGCAGACCAACAAAAAGACCCCCGCCATCGTGGAGTTTGTGGACATTGCAGGTCTGGTAAAGGGTGCAAGTCAGGGCGCCGGCCTTGGCAACAAGTTCCTTGGCCATATCCGCGAGTGCGATGCCATCGTGCATGTGGTGCGCTGCTTTGACGATGACAACATCATCCATGTGGTGGAGGATGTGACCAAGGCTGAGGCTGTGGACCCCATTGCCGACATTGAGGCCATCGACTACGAGCTGATCCTCTCCGACCTTGAGGTGGTGCAGAACCGCGCAGGCCGCATGGCAAAGGCTGCCAAGAGCGGCAACAATAAGGGCGCTGCCGCCGAGGCCGCATGGCTGCAAAAGCTTGCCGACCACCTGAGCACCGGCAAGCCCGCCCGCAGCTTCGATTTTGACCCCGCCGACACCGAGCAGCAGACCGTGCTGCACGAGATGGGTCTGCTGAGCGCAAAGCCGGTGCTGTACGCCTGCAACGTGGGTGAGGACGACCTGATGGAGGGCATCGAGAACAACAAGTACGTCCCGCTGGTGGCTGCCCGCGCCAAGGAGGAGGGCGCCCGCTACATTCCCATCTGCGCCAAGACCGAGGAGGACATTGCGGATTACAGCCCCGAGGAGAAGAAGGCGTTTCTGGCTGAGATGGGCATCGAAGCCAGCGGTCTGGACAACCTCATCACCGCCAGCTACGATCTGCTGGGTCTGATTTCCTTCCTGACCGACGGCAAGAAGGAGTGCCGCGCATGGACCATCCGCAAGGGCACCAAGGCTCCGCAGGCTGCCGGTAAGATCCACAGTGACTTCGAGCGCGGCTTCATCCGTGCCAGCGTCATCGGCTACAACGATCTGGAAGCCAACAACTTCGACTACGCCGCCGTCAAGGCCAAGGGCCTGCAGCGCACCGAGGGCAAGGAGTATGTTGTGCACGATGGCGATGTCATCGAGTTCCTGTTTAATGTTTAAAGAAATTCGCCCTCTCAGGCGCTCCCGCGCCAGCTCTCCCAAAGGGAGAGCCAAGCCGTCAACCTCGATGCTAAAGCATTAGGTACAAAAAGGACGCTTTCGGCAGTGCTCTTGCCTCTCTCTTTGAGGAAAGACTTCCCCCGCTCCGGGGGAAGATGTCGCGCAGCGACAAAAGGGGGAGTGTGGCATCGCGCAGCGATGACGGAGAGGGCGAGGCCGCCGAAAAAAGCATACTCACTATAAAAGGAGTCCACCATGATCTTGGGTATTATGGGCGCTATGCCCGATGAAGTAGACCAGCTGTGTGCAAAGCTGGAAAATGTCACCGTTGAGCCCTACGGCGGCGTGGAGTACCACAAGGGTACGCTGGCCGGCAAGCAGGTGGTGGTGTGCTGCGCCGGTATGGGCAAGGCCAACGCCGCCGCTACCACGCAGGTGCTCATCACCAAGTTCGGCGCGGAGAAGATCATCTTCTCCGGCATTGCGGGCAACATGACCAGCAAGATCGGCATCGGCGATGTGGTCATCGGCAAAACGGTGCTGTACCACGACGCCCAGCTGGATATGATCTGCCAGAACCCGCCGTTCCTGAAGGAGTACACCGGCGACCCGGAACTGATCGCCGCCGCCGAAGCCGCCTGCGCCGAAGCCGGGGTAAAGGCACTGGTGGGCAAGATCGCCACCGGCGATTTGTTCGTGGGCGACAGCGAAACGAAAGCCGCCATTGAAGCCAAGTGCGCCCCGGACTGCGTGGAGATGGAGGGCGCCGCAGTAAGTCAGATCGCCGCCAAGAACGGCGTGCCCTGCGTCATCCTGCGCGCCATGAGCGACAACGCCGACGAGGACGGCCACGAGGTACTGGTGGTGAAGAAGTTCAGCATCAGCGAGTATGTCGCCACCGCCACCAAGATCGTGGCAGCGATGGTGGAAAAGCTGTAAGCTTCCTGAAACAACAACAGCCAGACCGGCAGTGCCGGTCTGGCTGTTTTGCGTTTATAGTCAGTTTTTGGTCAGGTCTTTGGTATACAGGGCGCGGGTGGCGTTGAGCACAGCAATGACCATCACGCCCACGTCCGCAAAGATGGCTGCCCACATTCCGGCAATACCCAGTGCACCCAGCAGCAGGCACAGCGCCTTGATGCCCAGCGCGAACACGATGTTCTGGTGCACGATGCGCAGGGTGCGGCGGGCGATGCGCATAGCCAGCGCAATTTTGGCGGGGTCATCATCCATCAGCACCACGTCTGCCGCCTCGATGGCGGCGTCCGATCCCAGCGCACCCATGGCGATGCCCACGTCTGCGCGGGACAGCACCGGCGCGTCGTTGATGCCGTCACCCACAAAGGCAAGGTTTTCTTTGGGCTGCTTTGCGGCAAGCAGCTTTTCGATCTGGTCTACCTTGTCGCCGGGCAAAAGACCGGCGTGGTACTCGTCCAGACCCAGCTGCTGCGCCACCGCCTGTGCCACCGGCTGTGCATCGCCGGTCAGCATGACTGTCTTGCGCACGCCGGAGGCCTTCAAAGCGCGGATGGCATCGGCGCTGTGGGGCTTTACCACGTCCGCGATGAGCAGATAGCCCGCGTAGCTGCCCTCTACGGCAACGTGCACGATAGTGCCCACGCCCTCCACGGCGGGCACGGCGATGCCCAGCTTTTCCATCAGGCGGGCGTTACCGGCGGCAACGGTCTTGCCGTCCACCTTCGCGGTCACGCCATGGCCGCCCAGCTCCTGCACGTCCGTGACCCGGGCGGCATCGATGGGCTTACCGTAGGCAGCTTTGATGCTCAGAGAGATGGGGTGCTTCGACCAGCTTTCCGCCAGCGCAGCGGCTTCCACCAGTGCGGCGTCGGTCACGCCCTCGGCGGGGTGGATGCCGGTCACTTTAAAGGTGCCCTGCGTCAGGGTGCCGGTCTTATCGAACACCACAACGCCGGTGCTTGCCAGCTCTTCCAGATAGGTAGAGCCCTTGATGAGGATGCCGCAGGAGGAAGCACCGCCGATGCCGCCGAAAAAGCTCAGCGGGATGGAGATGACCAGCGCACAGGGGCAGCTGATGACAAGGAAGGTCAAAGCGCGGTAGACCCAATCGCCAAAGCGGGCGGGCTGTCCCATAAGCAGCAGCACCACCGGCGGCAGGAAAGCCAGCGCCAGTGCGCCGTAACAGACAGCCGGGGTGTACACCCGGGCAAAGCGGGTGATAAAGTTTTCTGCCCGCGCCTTTTTCATGCTGGAATTTTCCACCAGATCGAGAATTTTAGAGACGGTGGATTCGCCAAATTCCTTGGTGGTGCGCACCTTCAGCAGGCCGGTCATGTTCACGCAGCCGCTGATAACCTCGTCCCCGGCGTTCACGTCCCGGGGCAGGCTTTCGCCGGTCAGGGCGGCGGTGTTCAGGGCAGAAGCGCCCTCCACGATGACGCCGTCAATGGGCACCCGCTCGCCGGGCTGCACCACGATGACGGTGCCCACCTCGACCTCATCCGGGTCCACCTGTTCCAGCTTGCCGTCCTCGCCCTCGATGTTGGCGTAGTCCGGGCGGATATCCATCAGGCTGGCAATGCTCTGGCGGCTCTTGCCCACGGCGACGCTCTGGAACAACTCGCCGATCTGGTAAAAGATGATAACGGCACAGCCCTCTACATAGTCGCCCAGCGCAAACGCACCCACGGTGGCTACCGCCATCAGGAAGCACTCGTCAAAGGGCTGGCGGTTCTTGATGCCCTTCAGCGCCTTGCGCAGCACGTCCCAGCCCACCACAAGGTAGGGGATGCAGTAGAGCGCCAGCTCCACCGGCATGGGCAAAGGGGGCAAAAGCTTGAGCACGATCACCAGCGCCACGGCGATCAGGATGCGCTCAAGGGTCTTTTTTTGTTTCTTGTTCATAAGCAACGCTCCTCAGTTTGCGGTGCAGCGGATGAAAAACGGGTGGTTTTCCACAAGTTTTTCGGCAAAAAAATGGTTATTCCACAGTTTTACCCGCGTTTTCCACACAGTTTTCCGGCAAAAAAGCGCTTTTCCACGCTTCTTTTTCGGTTTTTCCGCAAAGGCTGTTGAAAACCCGGTGGAAATTGTTGAAAAGTGGTGGATTTTTCCACAGAAAAACTCCCCCAGTCAGCACCGACCGGGAGAGCTTTGCCGTACATCAGATATCAAAGATCTCGCAGTCGTCCTCTACCTTCTTGCAGGCAGACAGCACATTCTCCATGGTGGCGTGGGGGTCGGCACCCTCGGCGAACTCCACCTTCATCTTCTGGGTCATAAAGCTGACGGTCGCCTTTTCCACACCAGAAACGGTGTTGGCGGCATCCTCCATCTTCTGGGCGCAGTTGGCGCAGTCCACTTCGATTTTGTAGGTCTTTTTCATAATAAGTACCAGCCTTTCTTTTCTGCGGGCGTGTGCCCGGTCATTCTTCGATATGATCCATCCCCATGGAGAGGATGCTGCGCACATGGTCATCGTCCAGTGCGTAGAAAACAGTTTTGCCCTCCCGCCGGAAGCGCACAAGCTTGGAGTCCTTGAGCACCCGCAGCTGGTGGCTGACGGCAGACTGGCTCAGCTGCACGGCGTCCGCGATATCCTGCACGCAAAGTTCGCTGTCGTGTAAGGCGTACAGAATTTTGATGCGGGTGGAATCGCCGAACACGCGGAACAGGTCTGCCAGTTCGTACAGCACCTCATCATCCGGCATCTCTACCGGCTGCTTTTCCTTTTCCGGCGCGGTCTGTTCAAGCCCGGTCATGCTGTCCTCCCCTTTCGTTTCGATATATGAGCATCTGTTCATGTGTTCATGATAACACGCAGACAGCCCCCTGTCAAGCAAAATCCGCAAAGTTTTTTACATTGCCGCAAAATTGCTGAAAATCGCCGTAAAACGCAAAAAAGATGCAAATTTAATTTGCAAGCAGGGTGCGGGGTTTACCTCCTCAGTCGCCTGCGGCGACAGCTCCCTCTGGGAGGGAGCCTTTGGCATGGCGGGAAGGTTTCTTGTTGCGTTTGATACTTTAAAACAGGGCTGACGGCGTGCGCCCTCTCCGTCTTTGCTTCGCAAATCCACCTCTCCCAAAGGGAGAGGCAAGAGCACTGCCGGAAGCGTCCTCATTATGCTTAAAGCTTTAGTAACGGGCTTTAAATCTTGGCTCTCCCCCTTTGAGGAAAGACTTCCCCCGCTCCGGGGGAAGATGTCACCGTAGGTGACAAAAGGGGGAATCTGGCGCGGGAGCGCCTGAGAGGGCGAACAAGGCTAACGGGTGCTGCCCCTCATCCGGCGCTGCGCGCCACCTTCCCCCGGCGGGTGAAGGCTTCAGCGGTGGCGGGAACGTCTCCGGTTTCGCCAGAGGCTCCCTCCCAGAGGGAGCTGGCGCGGCGCAAGCCGCGACTGAGGGAGTTTTCCCCCCTGAAAAATTATGCAAAAAATAGTGCATTCCGGCGCGTTTTGTGATATCTTATAAAGGCGTATGAGCACAAATCACACAACTGCGTCCAAAGGACGCATAAGGAGGAACTGTATATGAAGCTGGAAACCGGGATCTGCGGCGAGCAGAGCGTGCGCGTGAGCGCAGAGAACACCGCAAAGACCATGGGCAGCGGCACGCTGGACGTGTTTGCTACCCCTGCACTGGTGGCACTGGCCGAAAAGACCTGCTGGCAGAGCGTTGCCCCTGCGCTGGAAGCGGGCAGCGGCACAGTGGGCACCAAACTGGAGCTGGAGCACACCGCACCCACCCCTGTGGGCATGACCGTGACCTGCCACAGTGAGCTGGTGGCCGTAGAGGGCCGCAAGCTGACCTTTAAGGTGACGCTTGCGGACGAGAAGGGTCCTGTGGGCGGCGGCACCCACGAGCGCTTTATCATCTTTGAGGAAAAGTTTGCCGCTAAGGCAGAAGCCAAAAAGGGCTAAGAGTCGCTTTTGTCTGTTTCGTCCAGCCGCAGCGGCGGCAAGTCTGCAGCCAGCAGCTGCTGCTCGGCGCGGGCCTGCGCATCCTGCAAAAGCTGCACGGCCTGCACACTGGCGCGGAACAGCTCAAAGTACATGGCCTTGTAATCCGGCACGGTGCACACCCCCCTTGCGTTTCTGTGGGTAGTCTGCCCCGCAGCCTGCGCCCCGATACGCCGGAGCTTTTTCGCAGACAATGATTGACACCTGATATGAGGAGCTTATGAAAAACAAAAACTTATCCTGGGCGGGGGCGCTGTTCGTCTTTGCCCTGCTGCTGTGGTGCACGGCGGTGACCCCCGGCAAGGTCGCCGACCCCGCCACCTACACCTGTGCGGTGTACAGCACCTTCTTTTCCCTGCTGCCGCCGGTCATTGCCATCGTGCTGGCGCTGAACACCAAGGAGGTGTACACCTCGCTGCTGGTGGGCATTGCCTCCGGTGCGCTGCTGTACGCCAACGGCAACCTTGAACTGGCACTGAACACCCTGTTCTTCAACGAGGACGGCGGCATGATCACCAAGCTGTCGGACTCCGGCAACGTGGGCATTCTGGCCTTTCTGGTCATGCTGGGCATTCTGGTGGCGCTGATGAACAAGGCGGGCGGCTCGGCGGCCTTTGGCCGCTGGGCATCCACCCACATCCACAGCCGCGCGGGCGCACAGTTTGCCACCCTGCTGCTGGGCGTGATGATCTTTGTGGACGACTACTTCAACTGCCTGACCGTGGGCTCTGTGATGCGCCCGGTGACCGACCGGCAGAAGGTGTCCCGCGCAAAGCTGGCCTACCTGATCGATTCCACCGCCGCGCCCATCTGCATCATTGCGCCGGTGTCCAGCTGGGCGGCTGCCGTCACCTCCAGCGTCCCGGCGGGCTCCGGCATCAACGGCTTCACCATGTTCCTGCGCACCATTCCTTATAACTATTACGCCGTCATGACCGTGGTGATGAGCCTGTTCCTCATCTTTACCGGGGCGGAGTTCGGCCCCATGAAGCTGAACGAGGACAACGCCAAGAACGGCGACCTGTTCACCACCGCCGACCGTCCCTACGGCGACGACGTGGACGACGGCAATGATACCAACGGCCATGTCATCGACCTGATTGCGCCGGTGCTGGTGCTGATTGCGGCCTGCATCTTCGGCATGGTGTACACCGGCGGCTTCTTTGAGGGCGTGGACTTCATTACCGCCTTTGCGGACTGCAACGCCTCGGCGGGTCTGGTGCTGGGCAGCAGCATCGCCCTGCTGTTCACCTTCGTATTTTACCGGGTGCGCGGCATGATGACCTTTCAGGACTTTGCCGCCTGCATCCCCGAGGGCTTCAAGGCCATGGTCAGTCCCATGCTGATTTTGTCCCTTGCATGGACGCTGTCCGGCATGACCGGCCTGCTGGGCGCAAAGTATTATGTGGCAAACCTGCTGGGCAGCTCTGCGGCGGCGCTGCAGTATCTGCTGCCGTTCATCATCTTCCTTGTGGCAGTGTTCCTTGCCTTTGCCACCGGCACTTCCTGGGGCACCTTCTCCATCCTGATCCCCATCGTCTGTCAGGCCTTCCCGGACGGCGAGATGCTGGTGGTGTCCATTGCCGCCTGCCTGTCCGGCGCGGTGTGCGGCGACCACTGCTCCCCCATCTCGGATACCACCATCATGGCTTCGGCGGGCGCACATTGCAGCCATGTGAACCACGTTTCCACCCAGCTGCCCTACGCCATTACGGCGGCGGCCTGCTCGGCGGTGTGCTACATCATCACCGGCCTTGCACAGGCAGTGCTGGGCAGCCGCGCAAGCCTTGTCACCTCGCTGGTGCTGCTGGTGGTAGCCATCGTGCTGGAACTGGCGGTGCTCAGCGTCATCCGCGCCCGCACCCGGGCGAAAACTTCCGGGGATGCTGCGTAAAAATTCCGCTATGCAGCGGGGCATTTTCGTGGTATACTGAACGTATAGTAAAAAAGTTGAACCATTGGAGGCGCATGACCCATGCTGGAAAAAGCTTTTCAGGACGTCTACACCAAATTCAAGCTGCATTTTTACCAGAACGTATTCCAGCGTTTTGCCACCCGTGAGGCTACCCTGACCACGGTGGAGTCCTTCTGCATGGAGGGCATCATGGCGATGGGCGAGCCCACCATTGCGGAGTTTTCCCGCATGATGCAGATCTCCACCCCCAATGCGGCGTATAAGATCGGCAGTCTGGTGAAAAAGGGCTATGTGGAAAAGATCCAGTCCACCACCGACCGGCGGGAGTATCACCTGCGCCCCACCCAGAAGTATATCGACTACTACAACATCAGCTACTCTTACCTGCACACCGTAGTGGAGCGTGCCCGCCAGCGCTTTACCCCCGAGGAATGCGCCAAGCTGGAGCAGATGCTTACCATCGTGAGCACCGAGCTGATGCCGGAACTGGACCTGCTGAAAAAAGGCGAGGAATAAAAACGATAAAACGGCTGCTGCACAAAAAGTGCAGCAGCCGTTTTGCGTATCTCGTCACAGCACCATAAACAGCGTACCGGCGGTAATGAGGGCGCAGCCGATGAGGCTTTTGGCGGTAAAGGGCTCGTGCAGCACCAAAAAGGCCAGCGCAAGGGTGATGACCACGCTCAGCTTATCAATGGGCACTACCTTGGACGCTGCACCGATCTGCAAGGCGTGGTAGTAGCACAGCCAGCTTGCGCCGGTGGCAAGGCCGGACAGCACCAGAAACAGCCAGCTGCGGCGGGAGATGTCCGCAATGCCGGTCTGGGTGCCGGTGAGGAACACCATGCCCCAGCTCATCAGCAGCACCACCGCTGTGCGGATGGCGGTGGCAAGGGTGGAGTTGACCCCCTCGATGCCGATCTTCGCCAGAATCGAGGTAAGGGCGGCGAACACCGCAGACCCCAGCGCGTAAACGAACCACATGGCAAACGCCTCCTTTTTGCCCCAGTATACACCTTTATATGGCAGAATGCAAGGCTGCCGGAGGGAGGAAGAACCCTCTCAGGCGCTCCCGCGCCAGCTCTCCCGAAGGGAGAGCCAAGCCGTAAAGCTCATTGCTAAAGTATTAAGTGCCATGAGAAAGCTCCCGGCAGTGGACTTGGCTCTCCCTTTGGGAGAGCTGTCAAAGCCGCAAGGCTTTGACTGAGAGGGCGTACACCGTTACGCCTGTGCCAACGTATCAGGTGCAATAAGAAAGTGCCCGCCGCCGCGTAAACCTCCCCCCTTCGGGGGAGGTGGCATCGCGCAGCGATGACGGAGAGGGTTCATCCCCGCTCTGTTTTTTCCTTCCATCATCTGTGCGTATGGTGGGGTGAAAAAATTTCGTCTTTCTGTACAAACGCACTGAAAAATTGTAGGATAAGAATAGAAAAGACGTCGCTTTCATGCTTTACAACTTTACCTAGATAAAGTAAAATAAGAACAGAAGCCTTTCATTCTATGGTGCGGAGGATGCCGCGCCGGATGTTTTTGTGTATAGAGACGCCGGAATTGTGCCGGTGCAGGGAAAGAAACAAGGGAAAGGAAACGAGGGAGCGAAATGGAGTTCAGTCTGGAGCATTTGCAGCCAAAGGAGCGCGCCTCCTTTGCGCTGCGCAGCCTGTACGAGACGGCAGGCTGCCGCAAGTACCACATGGGGCGGTTCGAGGAGTACAGCCTGTATCAGGAGAACCGCAGCTTTCTGTCGTCGGAGCAGGTCATCACCTTTACCGACTTGGATGGCCGTCTGCTGGCGCTCAAGCCGGATGTGACCCTGTCCATCGCCAAGACGGCGCAGCCCGCGCCGGGCGAGACGCTGCGGTACTACTACCACGAGAACGTCTACCGTCCCTCCGCCGAAAGCCACACCTTTAAAGAGATCTCCCAGATGGGTCTGGAGCTGCTGGGCGCTGTGGGCGAGGCCGAGGTGCAGCAGGCGGTATGTCTGGCGGCGCAGTCGCTGGCGGCGCTGGGCGCAGAGTGGGTGCTGGAGGTCAGCCACATGGGCTACCTGTTCGGCCTGTTCGATGCGCTGGGCGTACCGGAAGCCGCCCGGGCGCAGCTGCTGGAAAAGCTGCGGCAGAAAAACGCCCACGAACTGCGCGCCGCCGCGCTGGCTGCGGGGCTTTCCGAAACGGCGGCAGACGCCTTGTGCGGGGTGCTGGAGCTTTCCGGCGGCTACGCCGCTACCCTTTCCAAGGCGGCAGCGCTCTGCCGCAACCCCGCCATGACCGCCGCTGTGGCAGAACTGACCGCCTTAGCCCCCACGCTGGGACAGGCGGGCGGCAGCATCCGGCTGGACTTGACCTTGGCCGGTGAGATGGAATACTACAACGGCCTTGTGTTTCAGGGCTATCTCAAGGCTTTGCCCCGCCCGCTGCTGAAGGGCGGACGGTACGACCTGCTGCTGCAAAAGTTCACCCCCGGGGCGGGTGCTATCGGCTTTGCGGTGTATCTGGACGAGCTGGACCGGCTGAACGCGATGCCGCCGGTGCAGCATCAGGACACCGGCAAGGTGATGCTGAACGTGGCGCTGCCCAAGGGGCGGCTGGGCGACAAGGTGTACAACTTACTGGCGGGCATCGGCTACGGCTGCCCGGAGGACTACAACGCCACCCGCAAGCTGGTGGTGGAGAACCCGGCGGCGGGCATCCGGTATTTTCTGGTCAAGCCCAGCGATGTGGCCATCTATGTGGAGCACGGCGCGGCCGATGTGGGCATCGTGGGCAAGGATATCCTGACCGAGGCCGCCGCCGATGTGTACGAGCTGCTGGATACCGGCCTTGGCCGCTGCCGGATGTGCGTAGCCGCCCCGGCGGGCTACCGGGACGACCCCAGCCGCCCGGTGCGGGTGGCCACCAAGTTCGTCAACATTGCAAAGCGCTACTACGCCTCCATGGGGCGGGATATCGATATCATCAAGCTGAACGGCTCCATTGAGCTGGCACCCATCCTTGGGCTTTCGGATGTCATTGTGGACATCGTGGAGACCGGCACCACCCTGCGGGAGAACGGCTTACAGGTGGTCACCGAGTTCATGCCCATCTCGGCGCGGTTCATCGCCAACAAGGCCAGCTACCAGTTCAAGCACCGGCAGATGGACACCATGCTGGAAAAGCTGCGCGACACCTTGCACAAGCAGGAGGAAGAAAAATGATCAAGCTGTATAATTTTGACGAGCTGAAGCCGGAAGAGATCCTGAACCGGGACATCCGCGCCGAAAAGAACGTAGAGGACGTGGTGGACGCCATCATTGCGGACGTGCGCGCCCGGGGCGACGACGCCCTGAAGGACTATGCCCTGAAATTTGACGGCGCAGCAATCGAAAATTTACAGGTGACGCAGGCCGAGATCGACGAAGCCTTTGCGGGCATGGACCCGTATTTCCTCGAGACGCTGCGGCAGGCGGCGGAGAACATCGAGCAGTTTCACCGCCAGCAGGTGCACAAGAATTTTGTGATGAACGACCGTCCCGGCATTGTACTGGGGCAGAAATATACCCCCATTGAAAAAGCGGGCGTCTATGTGCCCGGCGGCACGGCGGCGTACCCCTCCACCGTGCTCATGGACGTCATCCCCGCCAAGGTGGCAGGGGTGTCCGAGATCGTCATGACCACCCCCGCCGGGAAGGACGGCAAGGTGAACCCGGTCATTCTGGCCGCTGCCGCCACCGCCGGGGTGACTAAAATTTTCAAGACCGGCGGCGCACAGGCTGTGGCGGCGCTGGCCTACGGTACCCAGAGCATCCCGGCGGTGGATAAGATCGTGGGCCCCGGCAACATCTACGTTGCCACCGCTAAGCGCAAGGTGTTCGGCAAGGTGGGCATTGATATGATCGCAGGCCCCAGCGAAATTCTGGTGCTGGCAGACGGCAGCTGCAATCCCGCGTGGGTGGCGGCAGACCTGTTGAGTCAGGCCGAGCACGACAGGCTGGCAAGCCCGGTGCTTGTCACCGACAGCGCAGACCTTGCCAAGGCGGTACAGGCGGAGCTGGAGGTACAGATCCCGCAGCTGCCCCGCGCCGCCATTGCCCGCGCCAGCGTGGACGACAACGGCAAGATCATCCTCTGCACCGACCTACACAAGGCCATCGAGGCCTGCAACATCATCGCGCCGGAGCACTTGGAGGTCTGCGTGGAGGACCCCTTCGGCGTGCTGAACGAGATCCGCAACGCGGGCAGCATCTTCCTTGGCCGCAACGTGCCGGAGGCGCTGGGCGATTATTTTGCCGGCCCCAACCACACCCTGCCCACCAGCGGCACCGCACGCTTTTCCAGCCCGCTGGGCGTGGACGATTTCGTCAAGAAGTCCAGCTTCATCTACTACACCCGGGACGCGCTGGAAGCCGTTGCGCCCCGCATTGCAGACTTTGCCGAGCGCGAGGGTCTGCACGCCCACGCCCGCAGCGTGACCATCCGGTATGAGAAGTAAGAGGAAACCATTATGAGCCGTTTTCTTTCCCCTGCCCTGTCCGCTGTCACCCCCTACACACCCGGGGAGCAGCCGCAGGATCAGCAGTACATCAAACTGAACACCAACGAAAGCCCCTATCTGCCGTCGCCCCGGGTGGTGGCAGCCGTGAGCGAAACCGAGGTGGAAAAGCTGCGCCTTTACTCCGACCCCGCCTGTGCCCAGCTGCTGCGCACGGCGGCGGCGCATTTCGGCTTGCAGCCGTCACAGGTCATGCCCGGCAACGGCAGCGACGAGAACCTGTTCTTTGCGCTGCGGGCTTTCTGTGACGAGAGCCACCCGCTGGCTTTTGCGGATATCACCTACGGCTGCTACGGCGTGTGGTGCGGCCTGTTGCACATCCCCACCCATATCATTCCGTTAAAAGAGGACTTCACCCTTGACCCCGCCGATTACCACGGCCTGCACGAGACCATCGTCATCGCAAACCCCAACGCTCCCACCGGGCTGTGCCTGCCCCGGGAGGCCATCGAGGGCATTTTGCAATCGAACCCGGACAGCGTGGTCATTGTGGACGAGGCCTATGTGGACTTTGGCGGCGAGAGCTGCGTGCCCCTCATCGACCAATACGACAACCTGCTGGTGGTGCAGACCTTCTCCAAATCCCGGCAGCTGGCGGGTGCGCGGCTGGGGCTTGCCATGGGCAACGCGGCGCTGATCGCTGACCTGAACCGGGTCAAGTTCAGCCTGAACCCCTACAACATCAACCGCCTGACCCTGAAAGCCGGGCAGGCTGCGCTGGAGGATACCGCCTACTTTGAAAAGACCCGCGCCGCCATTATGGACACCCGCACATGGACGATGCAGCAGCTGACTGACCGGGGCTTTACCGTACTGGACAGCCGCGCAAACTTTGTGTTTGCAAGCACAGAACGGATAAACGGTGGAGAGCTATACAAAGAGTTAAAGAAAAACGGCATTCTGGTGCGGCATTTTGATGCGCCGCGCATTGAAAACTGGCTGCGCATCACCATCGGCACGCCGGAGCAGATGCAGGCGCTGATGGACGCCGTGGACAAAATACTGGAGGTGTGACAATGGCAGAGCGCATGGTAACGCTGGAACGCAACACCAACGAGACCCAGATCGAGCTGACCCTTGATCTGGACGGCACTGGCCGCTACGAGATCGACACCGGATGCGGCTTTCTGAACCACATGCTGGAGCTGTTTGCCCGGCACGGACGGTTTGATCTGGTGCTCACCTGCCACGGTGATGTGCAGGTGGACTACCACCACACCACCGAGGACGTGGGCATTGCGCTGGGACAGGCCTTTGCCCGGGCGCTGGGCGAGATGCGCGGCATCTGCCGCTACGGCAGCTTCCATCTGCCCATGGACGAAGCGCTGGTGCTGTGCGCGGTGGATCTTTCCGGCCGGTGCACCCTGAACTGGGACATCCGCTGCCAGACCGAAAAGGTGGGCGATTTTGACGTGGAGTGCGCCAAGGAGTTCTGGTACGGCTTTGCCCGCAGCGTGCCCGCCACCGTCCACTTTGTGCAGTTTGCGGGCGAGAACACTCACCACATTCTGGAAGCCTGCTTCAAGGGCGCAGGGCACGCGCTGGCCGAGGCCGTGCGCATCGACGCGGCACACCGGGACGAGATTCCCTCCACGAAAGGACTGCTGGTATGATCGCCATTCTTGATTACGGGGTGGGCAACCTGTTCAGCCTGCGTTCCAGCTTACAGCAGCTGGGGCTGCAGGCGGTGGTCACTGCCGACGCCGATGTCATCCGCGCCGCCGACCGGCTCATCCTGCCGGGGGTGGGCGCATTCGGGGATGCCATGGCAAAGCTTACTGCCACCGGCCTTGTGCCGGTGCTGAAGGAGCAGGCGGAAGAAAAGCCGTTGCTCGGCATCTGCCTTGGGATGCAGCTGCTGTTTGAAAAAAGCTACGAGTACGGCGCGCACGCCGGGCTGGGCTTTATCAAAGGCGAGGTCTGCCCGCTGGCGCCCGACCTCGCGGACAAAAGTCTGAAAGTACCGCAGATGGGCTGGAACGCCTTGCACATCGTAAAGGATGATGCGCTGTTCCGCTACATCCGCGAGGGCGAGTATGTGTACTACGTCCACAGCTACTACGGCAAAAACTGCGCCGAAAGCACCCTTGCCGTCAGCGATTATTCCATCCCGGTCACCGGCGCGGTGCGGGCGGGGCGGGTGTACGGCACCCAGTTCCACCCGGAAAAAAGCGGCGACACCGGGCTGCGGATCCTCAAGGCGTTCAGCGAATTGTGAGAGGGTACGCCCTCTCAGGCGCTCCCGCGCCAGATTCCCCCAAAGGGGGGGGAGCTTTCAGGACACTGCCGGAAACTTTTTCATTGCACTCGACACTATAACACTGAGGGTAACGGCGTGCGCCCTCTCAGTCAAACCCTGCGGGTTTGCCAGCTCTCCCAAAGGGAGAGCCAAGAGCACTCCCGATAGCTTTCTCATAGCGCTTAATACTTTAGTGCTGAGGCTAACGGCTTGGCTCTCCCTTCGGGAGAGCTGGCGCGGGAGCGCCTGAGAGGGTTCGTTTCTATGAGAGGGTTCGTTTCTAAAGGAGAAACAACTATGCAGCTATTTCCAGCCATTGACCTGCGCGGCGGGCAGGTGGTGCGCCTGACACAGGGCGACTACGACCGCATGACCGTTTACGGGCAGGACCCCTGCGCACAGGCACGCAGCTTTGTGGCCGCCGGGGCAAAAAATCTTCATGTAGTGGACTTGGACGGTGCCAAGGACGGCACTCTTTCCAACTACGACACCATTGCCGCGCTGGCAAAGCAGGGCGGCTTGTACATCGAGGTAGGCGGCGGCATCCGCACCGAGGAGCGCATTGAAAAATACCTCTCCCTCGGGGTGGGGCGCTGCATTCTGGGCAGCGTGGCGGTGACGGATTTTGCCTTTACCGCCCGGATGCTGCAAAAATACGGCGACAAAATTGCCGTGGGCGTGGACGCCAAGGACGGCTATGTGGCCATCCACGGCTGGAAGGAGGTCAGCACCGAGCCGGGCGTGGCCTTCTGCAAGCGGCTGGCAGAAGCCGGCTGCACCGCCATCATCTACACCGACATTGCCTGTGACGGCGCGATGCAGGGCACAAACCTGAGCCTTTACCGGCAATTAGCAGCAGAAGTGCCCGGGGTGGCCTTTACCGCCAGCGGCGGCATCTCCTCCGAGGCGGAGCTGCTGGAATTGCAGCAGATGGGCACGGCAGCGGCCATTCTGGGCAAAAGCCTGTACACCGGCGCGCTGGACCTTGCCCGCTGCGTGCAGCTGGTGCAGGACTGAGAAAGAGGGAGCTTTATGATAACCAAACGCATCATCCCCTGTCTGGACGTGCGCGACGGCCGGGTGGTCAAGGGCACGAACTTTGAGGGCATCCGGGACGTGGCCGACCCGGTGGAGATGGCACGGCTGTACAACGCCGCCGGGGCGGACGAACTGGTGTTTTACGATATCACCGCCAGCTTTGAGGGACGCGCCCTCTTTACCGACATCCTGACCCGGGTGGCGGGAGAAATTTTTATCCCCCTGACCGTGGGCGGCGGCATCAACACACTGGAAGATTTTGATCGGGTGCTGAAATGCGGCGCGGATAAGGTAAGCGTCAACTCCGGCGCGCTGAAGGACCCCGGGCTGATCCCCGCCGCCGCGCAGCGCTACGGCGACCAGTGCGTGGTGCTTTCCGCAGACGTGAAGCGGGTAAACGGACAGTTCCGGGTGTTCGCCAAGGGCGGGCGCGAGGATACCGGCCGGGATGCGCTGGACTGGATCCGCTGGTGCGCCGCCTACGGCGCGGGCGAAATATGCCTGAACAGCATCGACACCGACGGCGTGCGCAACGGCTTCGACCTTGAAATGCTGGACGCAGTGGCTGCCCGGGTGAACATTCCCATCATTGCCAGCGGCGGCGCGGGCAAAAAAGAGGATTTTCTGGAGCTGTTCCACCACAAGGGTATCGACGCCGGGCTGGCGGCGGGCATCTTCCACCAAAAGCTGCTGGGCATCCGGAAGCTAAAGGAATACCTGAACGCCAACGGCGTGGAGATGCGGCTGTAAAAACGCATAAAGCCCTTGCATTTTTATCTTGAATACGATAAAATACACAATATCCCCATCCGGGGAGGGAGAACCGTTATGGAGCTGAAATTTGATGAAAAAGGCCTGATCCCCGCCATCGTGCAGGATCACTACACAAAGCAGGTGCTCACCCTTGCCTACATGAACGCCGAAACGCTGGCGCTGACCATTGCCGAGGGGCGCACCGTGTTCTGGAGCCGCAGCCGTCAGGAGATCTGGCGCAAGGGCGAGACCAGCGGCAACGTGCAGCGGGTGGTGTCCATTACCGCCGACTGCGACGCCGATGCACTGGTGGTAGAGGTCGTAAAGGACGGCCCCGCCTGTCACACCGGGGCGGAAAGCTGCTTTTTCAATGAAGTATACGTCTCCCCGGAGCTGAAGCAGTTCAGCTGGCAGGGGCTGTATAACCTCATCAAGGGCCGCAAGGATACCCCCACCGCGGGCAGCTACACCACCTACCTGTTTGAAAAGGGCAAGGAGAAGATCCTGAAAAAGGTGGGCGAGGAGTGCACCGAGGTCATCATTGCGGGCGAAAAAGAGGACAAGGCCGAGACGGTCTACGAGATCAGCGACCTTGCCTATCATGTGCTGGTGCTGATGGTCAGCGCGGGCATCACCGTAGAGGATGTGACCCGGGAGCTGGAAAAGCGCCACGTCATCGACCACAAGGTCAAGCAGGAAAGGATGCAGTGAGAAGCCTATGGCAGATTACAGAAAATCCAGCGTACATTGCCACTCTACCCTGTGTGACGGCAAGAACACCCTGCAGCAGATGGCGGGTGCCGCCTGTGCGCAAGGGCTGACCACCCTTGGCTTCAGCGGCCACAGTTACACAAAGCCTGACCGCGAATACTGCATGACCCCCGGCCGCACCGCGCAGTACCGCGCCACCATTGCCAAGCTGAAAAACGAGTACCGGGGCAAGGTGGATATCCTGTGCGGCATCGAGTGGGACCTGCTGAGCGAGGGCACGCCCAAAGGCTTTGATTACTGGATCGGCAGCGCACACCACCTGTACGGCAAAAACACCGGCAAATACTACGAGATCGATTTCCGCCCCGAGGATCTGCGGGACTGCATCAACAACGATTTTGATGGCGACCCGCTGGCAGCGGTGGAAGCCTATTTTGCCGAGGTGGAGAAGATCGCCGCCAAAAAGCCGGACATTCTGGGGCACATCGACCTGATCAAAAAGCTGAACGCGGACGGCAGCTTCTTTGACGAGGAGTCTCCCCGCTACAAGGCCGCAGCGCTCAAGGCGCTGCAAGCCGCCCGGGAGAACGACTGCATTCTGGAAGTGAACACCGGCGGCGTATACCGGGGCTACCGCAAGGACTTCTACCCCGGCGCATGGCTGCTGGGCGAGTGGAACAAGCTGGGCGGCAGGGTGATCATCACCGCCGACGCCCACGACACCGCCGCGCTGACCTTCGGCTTTGACGAAGCCGCCGCCGCCATCAAGGCCGCAGGCTTTACCGCCGTGACTGTGCTGACCGTCAACGGGTTTGAGCAGCAGGAGTTATAAAAAAGCAGTTGCGAAACACCTACGGTGTTTCGCAACTGCACAAATAAAATTTTATAAATCGTTTAACCGCAAAAGAGGCCACTGCACACAAAAAATGTGCAACGGCCTCCTTTTTGCGCGAAGAAAGGAACCCTATGACCCAGACGCGACCCCTGAAAACAAACCTCTTTAACCGGAATGCAGACCTGCTGCACGGGCCTATTTTCAAGAACCTTTTGCTGTTCATGCTGCCCATTCTGGTTTCCAACCTGTTCCAGCAGCTGTATAATACCATGGATACCATGATCGTGGGCAACGTGCTGGGCGATACCGCACTTGCTGCCATCGGCTCCTGCGGGTCCATCTACGAGCTGCTGGTGGGCTTTGGCATCGGTATCGGCAACGGGCTTTCCATCGTGGCTGCGCGCTCCTACGGGGCACAGGACGAGGATCTGCTCAAAAGGACGGTGGCCGGTTCGCTGGTCATCGGGCTTTGCGCAAGCTTTGTCATTACCACGGCGGGCTTTTTCGGTCTGCGGCCGCTTTTGCAACTGCTGGACACCCCCGCAGAGATTTTAGAGGACGCCTACCGCTACATCATCGTCATCGACTTGGGCGTGCTGGTGATGTTCCTTTATAACCTGTGCGCCGGACTGCTGCGCGCCATCGGCAACAGCGTGATGCCGCTGGTATTTTTGCTTATCAGCTCCGGGCTGAACGTGGCGCTGGATCTGTGGTTCATTGCCGGGCTTGGCATGGGCGTACAGGGCGCGGCGGTGGCTACCGTCATCGCGCAGGGCATCTCGGTGGTGCTGTGCATCCTGTATGTGATGCGCCGCGTGCCGCTGCTGCTGCCCGCCCGCAAGCACTGGGCAGTGGGGCAGCACTTGTACTGGGAGCTGTTCAGCCAGAGCATCTCCATGGGGCTGATGAGCAGCATCGTGTCGGCGGGGTCGGTGGTGCTGCAATACGGCATCAACGGGCTGGGCACGCTGACCATTGCAGGGCACACCGCCGCGCGCAAGCTGTTCTCCTTTACCAGCATGCCGCTGATCTCCATGGCAAACGCCGGCTCTACCTTTGTCTCCCAGAACCGGGGCGCCGCCCAGCCGGAGCGGGTGCGCAAGGGAATGCGCACCATGTACCTGTGCTCGGTGGTCATCATGGCGGCAAATATGGTGCTGATGCAGCTTTTTGCCCGGCAGCTGGTGCAGCTGATCTCCGGTTCCACCGCACCGCTCGTGCTGGAAAACGGCGCACGGTATCTGATGTGGAACGCCCCGTTCTACGCGGTGCTGGGAGTGCTGCTGTGCACCCGGTACGCCTTGCAGAGCCTTGGGCAGAAGGTGCTGCCGCTGTTTTCCAGCGTCATCGAGCTGGTAGGCAAGGTGATCTTTGTGCTGGTGTTCATCCCGCGCTACGCCTACAACGCCGTCATCCTGTGCGAGCCCATCATCTGGTGCTTCATGGCGGCGTATCTTGTGGCGGTGTACCGCCGCGACGCCTTTGTGTATCCGAGGAAAGGGCAATAAAAAGAGCACTTTCGGGCAGCGGGCTCGCCCTCTCAGGCGCTTACGCGCCAGCTCTCCCAAAGGGAGAGCCCTTGGCATGGCGGCATAGTTTGCGGTTTCGCCAGAGCCTCTCCCTTTGAGGAAAGACTTCCCCCGCTCCGGGGGAAGATGTCGCACAGCGACAAAAAGGGGAGTGTGGATTTGCGGAGCAAAGACGGAGAGGGCGAGGACGCTTCCCCAAAAAGCACACCCCCGGACAGCACGCAGAGCTGTCCGGGGGTGTTGTGTTATGATTTATGATGTTTTTACCATGCGGAAGGTCTTTCCGCGGCGGATGCAGTCCAGCAGCAGGTCGTATTCTGCGGGCACCTCGCCGATGACGTTCACCTTTTCGTCTGCGGGCAGGTCGGCGCGCACAAGCTGGATCTCACCGGAGTAGCGCCCGTAGCCGATGTTATCCATGGTCACGCAGCGGCGGCGGCGCTCTGTGCAGTTATCCGGCTGCACGGTGCTGCCAAAGCAGGAGTAGAGCCGGGATTCCTGATACCGCACAAGCCCTTTGGGCGAGTCCGGGCGGCAGGTAAAGGTGCGGTCGTACAGCGTCTCGTAGCCGGGGCGCAGGGCGACCGGCAGGCAGAGCTCGCCGGTGGTGCAGAAGTGACGGATGTACTCCTGCTCCCGGGCGCTGACCTCCGGGTCGCCCGCAAAAATGCCGTCCAGCCCGTAGTTCAGCGCCAAGTCCGCAAAGGCTGCCGAGGGGGCGGCGGTGCGGTGGGCTTCCAGCGTGGGCAGACCCGCGTACAGCGGGCCGCGCAGCAGGGCGTCGCCGGGGATAAAGCCGTACACCTGCAAGCCCTCGGCCTGCAAAGCTGCGGTGCTCTCGCGCAAAAATTCCGGGTCAAGGCCGGTCTCCGGGCGGGGGTAGAAGTTGTGCATGGCGATGACCGTGCCGCCGCCTGCGGCCAGCTGCCGCGCCACCTCCGGGGTGGTGGTGGAAGCGTTGACCGCAACGGGCAGCTGCTGCGCAAGGGCGCACATCTCCTCCAGCGAGAAGCCGTAGTCCAGCCGCAGACCCCACAGGTGCAGCCGCTTTGCCAGCGCGGTCAGGTCGGCACAGCCGAACTGCCGGATGGTCTTTTCCGACACATCTGCCAGAATGCGCCAGCCCTGCGCGGAGAGAAAGTCGCACATTTCCTGCACGCGGGCGCAGTAAGCGGCATCAAATTCTTCGCTGATATGCAGTGAGATAAAAACAGGCGCGCCGCCTGCCGCAAAAGCGGAAAGCGACGCACGCTGTTCCTCAAACTGCGTCAGATACACTGACCGTCCGAGTGTTTTAAGCATTGGCAACGTCCTCAACAGAGACCATTGCGTTGGTCACGACAAAGCCCATGATGTAGCAGATGACCAGACCCACTGCGTAGCAGCCAACGGAAGCAGCCACACCGTGAGGGCCGGCGGTCATGACGAACAGAGCCAGCAGACCGGAGGGGCCCCATGCGGTAGCAGCCACCTGCATGGCCATGACGAAGGCACCGCCGAAGCCGGCGCCCAGACCGGCGCTGATGAAGGGCTTGCCCATGGGCAGGGTGACGCCGTAGATCAGCGGCTCGCCGATGCCCAGCAGACCTGCGGGCAGTGCGCCGGTGATCACGTTCTTCAGGCGGGTGTTGCCGCACTTCTTAGCCTTGAAGTAGATAGCGACAGCAGCGCCAACCTGACCTGCACCGGCCATAGCCAGAGCGGGGTACAGGGTAACGTAGCCAAAGCTCTCCAGCTGCACGGAGTACAGAGCGACCAGACCGTGGTGCATACCCATAGCGACCATGGGCAGGAACAGTGCGGTGGAAACATAACCGGCAATGATGCGCACGATCAGGATATCACTCATGCACAGCTTTTCAACCACCCAGCACAGCGCGGTGGAAACATAGCCGGTAGCGGGCATGATGACCAGGATATAGGGCACGAGGCACAGGATCATGGTGATCAGCGGGGTGAACACGATGTCCAGAGATTCGGGCATCCACTTACGCACCCAGCGCTCGATCTTGACAAGGCACCATGCGCCCAGCACAACGGCCAGCACGCCGCCGCGGCCTGCACGCAGGATGGAATCCAGCGGCACAGCCTCGTTGAAGAGACCCAGAATGGAAGAGATCTTGTTGATGCCCTCCAGACCGGTGATCATGCCCAGCATACCGCCCAGAATGGGGGTGCCGCCGAACTTTTCGGCTGCGCGGTAGCCGACCCATGCGGTCAGGTAGCCAAGGAAGCAGGTGTTCATCAGACCCAGCAGGGTGCTGATCAGAGCCAGTGCGGGGATGTCGGCGTAGTTCGGCACCACCTGACCGATCAGGGAGTTGATGCCGGCGCACAGACCGGAAGCCACAACGCCCGGGATCAGGGGAATAAAGATATCGCCAAAGGTCTTGAACAGCTCCTTGACCTTGCTCTGCTTCTGGCCGGCCTTGACTGCAGCCTTATTGGTCTGCCAGTCGTTGGCGGTGGAAGCGGCGGCGTCCGCCGGGATGCCCATATCGCGGCAGATGTCTGCGCACTTGCGGCACTTGCCGGGGCCGACCACGATCTCTACATAGCCGGTACGGTCGTGTACGATGCCCATCACGCCCTCGATGGCCTTCAGGCCCTCGTCGTCGACCTTGGCGTCATCTTTAACGCGCACCCGCAGGCGGGTCATGCAGTTGGTTGCGGTGAGAACGTTGCTCTTTCCGCCGACCTTCTCCAGCGCCGCGCGGACCAGTTCTTCATTCGTCATAAGTGGGTCCTCCTTTAAAACAGGTGTATATCCGATGCGGCCTGTGCCGCTAAGGAACTTGAGTAGAATAATGTGCCTTACAGCACTTCCAGCCGGATGGCCTCCCGCACATGGCCGCGTGCCCGTTCCAGCCGCCGGGCGGCTTCCTGTGCATCGCAGTCTGCCAGCAGCATGGTGATGGCGGTCTTTACGCTGCCGCCCGCTGCATCAATGGCGGCGCGGGCTTTCTCCCGCTCCACGCCGGTGGCGTCGATAACGATATTCTCGGCGCGGGTGTGCAGCTTTTCGTTGGTCTGCTGCACGTCCACCATCAGGTTCTGGTAGGCCTTGCCGGTGCGCACCATGGAGCCGGTGGAGATCATGTTCAGGATCAGCTTCTGTGCCGTGCCGGACTTGAGCCGGGTGGAGCCGGTCAATACCTCGGGGCCGCAATTTACCTCGATGGCAAGCTCTGCGGCCTTGCCGATGGCGCTGCCGATATTGCAGGCAATGGCGGCAGTGTGGCAACCCACGCTTTTGGCGTAGTCCAGACCGCCCAGCACATAGGGCGTGCGACCGGAAGCGGCAATGCCCACCACAAGATCGTCTGCGGTCAGGCCGTGGGCTTTCAGATCCTCAACAGCCAGCTCCCGGCTGTCCTCTGCGCCCTCCACAGCCTCGATGAAGGCCTTTTCGCCGCCGGCGATGAGCCCCACCACCATCTCCTTCGGCACACCGAAGGTGGGCGGACACTCGGCGGCGTCCAGCACGCCTAAGCGGCCGGAGGTACCGGCGCCCATATAGAACAGCCGTCCGCCCTTTTCAAAGGATTCTGCCGCCCATGTGACTGCCTGCGCGATCTGCGGCAGGCACTTGGCAATGGCCAGCGGTACCCGGGCGTCCTCCTCGTTCATGACAGTCACGATCTCCAGCGGGGACATCTGGTCCAGCTGCATCGTACGCGGGTTGCGGGTCTCGGTGGTCATCCCACTCAGATTCAAGCCCATTTCCTGCACCTCCACTTTCCGCCGCACCCCTTGCGGCATGATTGTGACCAAAGTATAAACTTTTTTAAACAAAATGTCCACAAAAAGACTATTTTGTGGTACAATGTTTTATGCAAGCATTGTTTTTGAAATTTTTGCGTTTAAATATGACTTTTTTGTGCAGCTTGTTCAATCCATCCTGAAATACAACAGAGGTATCTATATGCAGAACATTCTTTTACGCCTGCGGGAGGTGCAGCCCTCCCTCAGCAGCACCGAGCGGCAGATCGCGCAGTTCATTCTGGACAACCCGGACGAGACCACCACCCTCACCATCCGGGAGCTGGCGCGGCGCTCCTTCTCTTCCCCTTCCAGCGTGGTGCGCATCTGCCGGGTGATCGGCTTTCAGGGCTACAAGGAGCTGCGCCACGCCCTGACGCTGGAGCTTGCCACCCTTGGCGAGAACGGCAGCCACCGGGAAAAGGACATCACCCCGCAGGACAGTTTGCAGGAGATCGTGGACAAGGTGACTCACAAGAACATCCAGAGCCTGCTGGACACCCAGCGGCTGCTTTTGCTGGACGAGCTGGAGCAGTGCGTGGAGCTGATCGCCAACGCCCGCACGGTGCTGTTGTTCGGCATCGGCTCCTCGCTGTGCGTGGCAAAGGACACCTACCTGAAATTTTTGCGGCTGGACAAGCCCTGCGTGGTCAACGAGGACTCCCACTCCCAGCTTTTGCAGGCACGCAACGCCACTGCGCAGGATGTGGGCATCGTGTTCTCCTACTCCGGGCAGACCATGGAGATGATCCAGTGCATCAAGGAGATGAAGGCGGGCGGCGCACCGGTCATCGCGGTGACCCGCTACTACCCCTCCGAGGTGGCACAGCTGGCCGACCATGTGCTGTATGTAGCCGCAAACGAGAGCCTGTTCCGCAACGGTGCCATGTCCTCCCGGCTTTCCCAGCTGAACGTGGTGGATATCCTGTACACCGCCTACGCCAGCCGCAACCACGAGGACACTATGCGCCGCCTGACCAAGACCCATATCTATAAGCCCGGTGACCCGGAGGTACTGACCCAGCCGTAAACCAAAAGCCGCCCGCAGGGTACAAAAAAGGCACCTGGTGATCTTCTCACCAAGCGCCTTTGCTTCCGTTAGCGAAAGTATAACGTTTTTTACGGCTTTTTTCAATCTGAAAAGTGCAGCATAGAAAGCCCAAAAGCGGTTGCAGAAAAGCGACTGCTTTCCTGAAGAAATCCGGCATTTACACCAGACTCTTGTAGGCTTCCAGATAGCGCAGACCCAGTGTCCGCAGGCTTTCAGTCGTGAAATGCAGCCCATCCGGGCGGGCAGTAAGGTCAGCGGCGGAAACTACAGCACACTTCGGCAGCTGCGCGGCCAGTTCCGGCAGACGATGATTGAACTCCTTCAATCGTTCTGCAGGGGTTCCGTGGAAACCGTTTTCCGGGTAGCCCAGTTCCCCCACCACGATGGGCAAATCACCCAGTTCTTCCCGGAACGCCCGCATAGTGCGCAAGAACTGCTCCGGGTAGGCTTCCAGCTGCTCCGGGGCAAGACAGTCGCTCTCGCCCTGATGCCACAAGATCGCGGTCAGCGCGGAGGTGCGCATAGCCAGCTTTGCCTGAAAGACTGCATGGTCAAACAGCACCTCGCCCGGTTGCCACTGGCTGATGCGGGTACCGCCGTCTGCGCAGGGAATCAAGCCGATTTTAGCCCCGGTTTCTTTTTGCAGCTGCGCGGCAAAGCTTGCGGCAAGGTTTGCGCCGCTGCGTGGAACTGCCCCCTCTGCCACCGCGCGGTCCACATTGATGGGCTCACTCATGGGCTGCCAGCGCCCCATGCGCAGCATGAAGCAATCCGGGGCGGTAATGGTGTTCTCCGGAGTCAAATCGCCCCGTCCTGCCATGTTAGACTGTCCCACCAGTAAAAACGAGCGGATGCCCTGCGCTGCCTCGTGCAGACCATCGTTGATCCATAGTGCCATAACAAAACGCCTCCTGCGTGTTTTTTACCCCAGTATAGCACAAAAGCAGCCGACATTCACGAACGGCTGCTTCTATGCTGTGAAAATGATGAAGAAGGAGAGACCGTTTTACATACGCTGTTGATCGTGGACGATGAGGAGATCGAGCGCGAGGGTATAGCGCAGTTCATCCGCGACCGCGGCAGGTTGGAAGATCAATGACATAAAGAAAGAACGTCAAATCTTACGATTTGACGTTCAAAATTTGGTTCACCTCCAGGGACTCGAACCCTGGGCCCACTGATTAAGAGAAACCAACGTGCAACAATCGTCAGTTTTCAGAATTGCGTGAATTCGTTACTTTTATCGTTTCACCGTAAATTTGCGTTTTGCATCTGCTGCATCCTTTGCACCTGTTATTCCCTCTTGCATCCGTTATCCAGTTGTTCCGGTGTGCAAAAAGTGTGCAAAAATGTGCAGAGCCAAAATCAGCCTCTTAAAACAGGGATCGGATTTTTATGCAAAGCCGGGAAACCGGTCAGGTTCGAGCCCAAAACAGCAGCTGAAATCTTGCCTGTTTAGACCACGCATCAAATGTACATCAACAACTACGATTCATGGCAGGGAGCTTAGGACACAAAAGTTCATCCGATGCAGTTTTCTATGCATCCGATGAACTTTTTTCAGTAGCGTTTCCTTTTAAGCCGCCTTGGTCTTTCGCAGATACCCCCATGCTGCCAATCCAACGAGCAGAACGATCTTGATCGGTGCCGATGCCAGCAGTACATCTGCCTGAAAGAAGGTATGCCCGCCTGCATAGAGAAAATCAAAGCTGATCATTTTATACAGCAATGCATTGGAAAGCCCAATGCCCCCTGCCGGAATCAGGGTGGACAGCCATTCTCCAAAGGAGCCCGGCACGACCATATAAACAATCAGCGGTGCCACCACACTGATCAGCGCCACAGACAAAGCGGTCAGGTTGTTCTTGGCCCATACGGATGCCATCAGCACAAAGGCCACCTCCGCAAAGAAGATCAGGAAGTTTGCCACCAGCATGACCCACTCCATCTGGCCAACGGTATACGGCAGCAGGCTGGTCACAGAAAACAGCCATTGCACGGAAGTTTGGGTACTTTCCCAGCCAAATAGAGCATTCGTAACCAGGATCCACACCACGCCGCAGAGCAGATACGCCGCCCCTGTGATACTAAACGCCGCCGCTAGCTTTGCCGCTGCTAGCCGCAGACCGCCGTTTTTTGTGCACAGTTGGATGTCCTGCGCCCCGGTCTGTGCATCCGATGCAAACACCGGGGCCGCAATCACCGCGCACAGCAGGGTGAGCAGCAAGCTCAACAGGGTCTGGTAATCCATTGCGTCTGAACTGACCCCAAATGAATAGGTGAACGGTTTTTGTACAGCATCGAACTTTTTCTGTGCAATGGCCTGCGCCTGCTCATAGCCTGGCTTTCCGCTTTGTTCCAGCCAGATCACCGATTCCAGCCGTTTGGGAAGCTGGCTGTAAAAGTTCTGCATATCCTCTGTGGTCAGCCCCATCACGCCCGGTGCCATGCCGGTTTTCGAGTCGGCAAAGGCTTCCTTTGCGTTGTTCACAAGAGGCTGATACCGGGCAAGTTCTTTATAAAATACCTCGACCGGGATATCGTTGATGGAGCTTGCATCATACTGCCGGTACACCCGCTGATAGGCTTCCAGTGCTTCCTGCATGACATCCGGCGTGATGGTACCGGATACCTGCTGCTCCTGCCGTTTCCGGATTGCTTTCAGACCCGTGTAACGCACTTCGTTTCCGCTGGCATCCAGTTCCGTCCAGCCGATAAAGGTCACCGGCAGATATGCCATGACCACAGCCAGCACCAGCGCAATGGCCAGCAGAATAGCTGTCATACGGGTTTTGCACACACGTTTCAATTCCAAACGATACAGGTTCATTTTGCTTCCTCCATTTCCTCCGGGAACAGCCACAGATACAGATCTTCCAGCCGGGGCTGTGCCGGGACGCTGTCCGGCAGCTGCGGTGCATCCGCCAGATACCGCAATGTTACCGTTCCGTCCGGCTCGTTGCGCAGGTTCACCACCCGCAGTCGGTGTTCCCACCGGGCAAGCTGTTCCATCGGGATATTTCTCTGCCAGACTTTGGCTTCGATCTGCTTTACCAGCCCTTCGGTAGTGTCCTGTGCAATGATTTTGCCAGCCTTCATCACGGCATTTTCAGCTGCAATGTATTCCACATCCGAAACGATATGCGTTGAAATGAGAACGATCCGTTCCTGCGCAAACTCCGACAGCAGATTGCGGAAGCGCACCCGTTCTCCGGGGTCCAGCCCTGCCGTGGGCTCATCTAGAATTAAAATTTCCGGGTCGTTGAGCAGTGCCTGTGCGATGCCTACCCGGCGCTTCATACCGCCGGAAAGCTTTATGATCTTTTTGCGGCGCACCTCAGTGAGGCTTACCCGCTCCAGCAGCGCGTCGATCTGCCGGGCAGCCTCTGTGCGCGGCAGACCCTTGAGCGCCGCCATATATTCCAGATAGTCCTGCACCGTGAATTCCGGGTAAAACCCGAATTCCTGCGGCAGATACCCCAGCTTTTCCCGGTAGGCCGCACCAAGCGTCCCAATCTCCACCCCATCGCACAAAATCCGACCACTGCTGGGCCGCAGAATGCCCGCCAGCATCCGCATTAAGGTTGTTTTGCCCGCACCATTCGCCCCCAGCAGTCCCCACACACCCGGCGTGAGCGTGATGGACACATCATCCACCGCCGTTTTATCCCGGTATCGCTTTGTAATATTCTGGATTTTCAGTTCCATGACTTGTTCCTTTCAAGCTTCTGCAATATATTCTGACCGGGCGGCAAGCCGGATGCACTGCAACACCATACAGAGCACCAGCACGCCCGCCGCCAGTGGCAGACCTTTCGGCAGTTCCGATAATTGCACGAACCGCAGCAAACACAGCTGCCCTGCAAACAGTGGTACAGCCCCGGTCATCATCCATTCCGGGCGCACCCAGCGCAGCAGCAGAAGCAGCTCATTGTTTGCAGTCAGAAATGGCACGGTCAGCACCGCCAGCAGTTGCCCGATGCTCCATGGCACGGCTGCCCGCACATTGAGTACCAGCACTCCCAGCAGGATCGTTTCCCCCGCCAGCAGCAGCAAAAACCGCATCACCAGCGGACGACCGATTCCTGCATATGTGGCATGTTCCAGTTCAAGCATCTTATATTGACTTGCCCGATATAAAAACGGCAGACCGAGCATGGCTGTCAGCATGGCGAGTGTGCTCAGACCAAACAGCGCATTGCGTAATGTCCATGCCTTCTCCCACAGGGCAAGTTCCCGGCCCACACTGTACAACGCCAGTGCCGTCATTGCTTCCAGTGCCCACACCTTCCAGCCCAGCAATTTGAACTGGCAGTGCAGCAAATCACGCCAATCACTCCGTTGTTTTACGACATGTTCCGCCCGGCAGCGGCGCAGCAGCGTTTCCGGGACAGCTGTGTCCGGCTCTGCCGCAAGTGCTCTGGACAGTTCTTTTTCAAAGGCTCGATTCATCTCCAGTCCTCCTTTTCCAATTGCATTTTCAAGGTTTTCAATGCGGCACGCAGGCGGGACTGCACTGTGCGCAGGGGCAGACCTGTAATCTGCGCGATCTCCCGCAATTTAAGCTGTTGTGCGAACCGCAGCAATACCAGTTCCCGCTGTTCCGGCTCCAGCTGGGCCGTCAGCGCTCGCAGGTTTGCTTTCTCCTCTGCCGCAGCAAAGCCGCTTTCCTGATAGGCGGATTCGCCCGGCAAGCTCTCCAGCGATACCTCCGTCCGCTCCATAGTACGGTTCAGATCGATGCAAATGTTTTTTGCGATTTTGTACAGAAAGGGACGGAATGCCCCCTGAAATCCACCACAGGAATCCAGCCAGCGAACCGCTTTCAAAAAGGTTTCCTGTGCTGCATCCTGCGCCTGCTGCTCGTCCGCTGTATGCCAACGACAATAGTTCAGAATTTGTGGATAGTACGATGTAATCAGAGTGTCCAGCGCACCTGTATCTCCGCTCTGCGCTTTCCGCAGCAATAATTCTGTCTGGATACGGTTCACCCCCTTCCTGTCTATTAAAACGTTCCATATCATCAAAATGATTTCCGTTTTTTCAAAAATCTCAAATAATTGTCTTTATCCTGTTCTTATAGCTTTATTATAATAAGGACGCTCTGGAAAAGCTCGATCTCAATCAGGTCTACTACACCTTCCCGGACAGGCGTGAGGGCAGCAAGTCCTCTCTCATCCTGAAAAAGCCAAAGACCAAGAAGTCCAACCGCATCCTGTATATGACCAAACCTCTGAAAGAGGAACTTCAAGCATGGCTTGAAAAGCTCAAACAGGACGAGCAGAACGCCCCGGAAAAGTACATCAACTGCGGGCAGCTGTTCCGGCTCCCGGATGGTCTGCCCATCGCGCCGGAGCTGCTGACAAAGTGGTACCGCCTGTGGAGAGCCGAGCACCCGGAGTTTGAACAGCAGTACGCCGACTTTAAAAAGACCATCCCCAACACCGTGGAAGTCGTGGACGGCGGCATCGTCACCACCAAGGAGCTGTCTATGGCTGCTGGCAACAAGTTCCGCGCCGCAGATGTGGATCTGGTCATTTTGCAGCTGCTGACCTACGCTACCTCTTACAATATGCTGCCTGCTGTGCGCGACCTGAACGTGCCCGTTGTGCTGGTGAATGTCCAGAAGAAAAAAGCCCCAGACTACGCAAATACCGACACCCCCACTTGGCTGGGCGAGCTGTATGCCTGTGGTGCCGTGGGCGAAATGGTGGCCGACTTGGAGCGCGCCGGCAAGCGTCACGCGGTCATCACCGGTGTGGTCGAGGGCGGCGACCCGCAGGTACAGGCCGAGATCGAGGACTGGTGCCGTGCCGCACAGGTGCGCCGCCGCTTCCGCGACACCAATCTGGCACAGATCGGCCGTCCGTACCCCGGCATGATGGACTTGTACATTGACGAAACCAATCTGTACAACCGGATGTTCCTCTACACCAAACAGTTCGACTGGGAAAAGATGTGGGCGATCGCTGACAACATCACCGATGAAGCTGCCATCCGCGCCAAGGCACAGGATATTCTGGATACCTTCGACATCGAGGGCGGCGGCACCATCGAAAAGGTCTGGGACATGGCAAAGTATGTCGTGGCCTTTGAGCAGTGGGTCAAGGACGAGAAGATTGCATTCATCGCATCCCATTACGATGGTTTTGCACAGGGCAAGGCCGGTGTGCTGGACAGCATGCTGATTCCGGCTTTTTCCATGCTCATCAAGCAGGGCGTGGCCTGCGCCGTGGAAGGCGACATCAAGGTTTCCATGGCCATGAGCATCCTCAAGACCATTGCAGGCTGCGGCCAGCTGAGCGAGATGTACTCCATCGACTTCGATGAGGACATCTGCATCATCGGCCACTCCGGTTCTGGCGACGCTGACATTTCCGAGAAGAAGCCCACCATGAAGATCGTGCCTGTGTTCCACGGCAAGACCGGCGGCGGCTACCTGACCCAGTTCTACCCCCACCTTGGCCCTGTGACCTATCTGGGCATTACGCAGGACAAGGACGGTCACTTCAAGTTCGTGGTGGCCGAGGGTGTCAACGAGCCCGGCCCCATCTTCACCTTTGGTGACACCAATATGCGCACTCGCTTTACCTGCGGCGCACGGGAGTTCTGCAACCGCTGGAGTGAGGCCGGTCCCACCCACCACATGGCTGCAGCTACCGGCTGTCACATCGATACCATTCTGAAAGTGGCAAAAATCTTCGATGTTCCTGTGGACATCATTACGCGATAAAATTTGAAACAAGCGGAAAAGAGAGGTATTTATTATGGGAATTCTGGATATTAAGATTGTCAAAGGTTTTATGCGGATGTGCAACGATGGCTGGCTGCAGGGCTGGCACGAGCGCAACGGCGGTAACCTGACCTACCGCATGAAGGAAGAGGAAGTGGCACAGTGCCGCCCCTTCTTTGACCCGCAGCCCCGCGAATGGGTGAACATGGGCGTGCAGGCGGACAATCTGGCGGGCGAGTATTTCATTACCACCGGCTCCGGCAAGTTTTTCCGCAACGTGGAGCCGGACCCTGTCCACAGCATCGGCATTGTGGAGATCAACGGCAAGGGCGACAGCTGGCGCATCGTCTGGGGCTTGGAGGGCGGCGCAAAGCCCACATCCGAGTTCCCCAGCCACTTTATGAATCACAGCGTCCGCAAAGCCGCCACCAATGGCGCAAACCGTGTCATCTACCACTGCCACGCCACCAACGTCATTGCCTTGACCTACATTCTGCCCCTGACCGACCGGGACTTCACCCGTGCGCTGTGGCAGAGTGCTACCGAGTGCCCGGTGGTGTTCCCGGAGGGTGTGGGCGTCTGCCCGTGGATGGTGCCCGGCGGGGCGGACATTGCCATGGCCACCAGTGAGCTGATGAAGCACTATCAGGCAGCCATCTGGGCACAGCACGGTCTGTTTGCCTCCGGCCCGGACTTCGACATCACTTTTGGTCTTGCCCACACCATCGAAAAGAGTGCTGAGATCTACGTCAAGGTGCTCTCCATGGGCGGCGGCATCATCCGGCAGACCATCACCGACGATGACCTGCGCGCCATTGCCCGCGACTTTGGCGTGACCCTGAACGAGAAGTTCCTCAACTGAGCCATTCTCCTCCATTTTTCTTCATCATAGCAGAACAGGCATCCTGCCCGATACCGCCAAACGGTATCGCAGGATGCCTGTTCTGCTTTATGTTTCCCGGAATTCCATGGGCGTTTTTCCGGTGACCTGCTGAAAGACTGCGCTGAAATAATTGCGGGTGGCAAAGCCAAGCTGCTCGGAAATTTCCCGGACGCTGAACGGTGTACTTTTCAGCAGAACTTTCGCACGTTCGACCTTTGCAAACTTTACATAGTTCGTGACACTCAGACCCGTTTCTTCCTTGAATTTGTGGGTGAGGTAATATTCTGTGTAGCCCACCAGGGCAGCAAGGTCTTCCGCTACGATCTTTTTGTCCAGATTCATCTCGATATAATCCACACATTTCTGGATCTGCATCCTCGGCGGTGGCAATGCCGTTTTCGGTGACGATGAGGTCACCCTTGAACTCCTCTGCCACCTTGCGGATGACGTGTTCCAGTGCCTGCGGGTAGACCTCGTAATCCATCTGGGTCAGCTCTGCGCCCTCCGGTGCCGGCAGCTGCCCCTGCGGGCCATAAAGGGTGCGGGTGTAGTTCTGCACACCCAGGAAATCATCCTCTTTGATCGTCAGCAGGTTGACCGACATCTGCACATTACGGGTAACATTGAAGATAATGTATATACCACATTTTAATAATTGATGCAAGTATTTTCTGAAAATGAGTACAGAAAAAGTATCTGCTTGCAGGTTGTCTAATTATCGAGCTTTTTGTTTGGTTATATTGTTAATAGAATTTCAGAAAATGAAATTTTATTGTGTAAAGTGGAAGCATCCAAGTCTTTTCGCAATTAACCAAGCCTTTTTCTGTGTTATACTATAGACAGTCGAACAGTGGGATGCTGGCCAGCATGTTCTGTTCATATTGGAACGACAACACAGGAGGAAATTTTCATGAGCGAAAAACGCAACCCTGTAGGGGCTTTCATTGAAGAAAAGCTCGTACCACTATCTACTGGATTTGCACAGAATCCCTACATCCGCTGCATTGGCAGCGGTTCGCAGAGCCTGATGGCTATTATCATGCTGGGTGCTATCTTTAATCTGTTCAATAGCATTGCATAGGATCCCTATAAAAACCTGATTACTACCCTTGGCATCAGCGATTTTCTGACCATCGTGTACAATGCTTCCATGAACTTCATGGGTCTGTTCATGGTGTTCTGCATTGCTTATCAGGGTGCTAAAATTTGGGAGCACGAGGAGCTTTCTTTCAACAACGGTCTGCTGGCTCTGATGTGTTACCTGATTCTCATTCCTTACCACCGAAAACTTCCGCAGCATCATTGAGCCGACCGGCGCAGATTTTGTTCCGGTCAAGTCGTGGATGGCAGACAATGATAAACACAAAGAGGACAAGAAAGACGACAGCACAGAGGAGAATGTAGCTGCTGTTGTTCCGTTCCTGCTCCTGAATGAAGCAGGTGCGTATATTGATGATATTCTGGCGGTTCTTGAGAAGGATAGCCGCTTTTTTGAAACGAGGGTTATTAAATGAGTCGTAAATTTTTAATTGGCGCAGCCAGTGCCGGACATCAGGTAGAGGGTAATAATACCAACAGTGATACATGGGCACAGGAGTATATGGAAACCGGCGGTTATAAAGAAAAGTCTCTGAATGCCGCTGACCATTACCATACCTACCGGGAAGATATTTGTAAAATGGCCAAAGCCGGTCTGAACGCTTATCGTTTTTCCTTTGAGTGGGCGCGAATCGAGCCAGAAGAGGGGCGGTTTGATGAAACAGAGATGAATCATTATCTGGATATGGTTCATGCTTGTCAGGAAAGCAACATTGAGCCGGTTGTAACGCTGCTGCATTTCACCTGCCCCAAATGGCTTATCACGAAAGGCGGCTGGGAAGCAGATACTACTCCGGACTATTTTGAACGCTATGTTCGCTATGTGTGCAACCATCTGCAAGGCGAAGAACTGCACTATATCGTTACAATCAATGAAGCCAATATGGGTACATTGATTGCCGGTTATCTGGAAAAGATTCAGAAACATACAAATGGTGTTGGCTTGCAAATCGGCATGGATTTGGAAGAAATGGCTGTACAGCAGAAAAAAGCCGAGGGAGAAAATTTGAAAGTATTCGGCGTAAAGCAGGCTGCTGTGTTTACATCGCCGCGTAGCAAACACGGAGATGAGATCGTGCAGCAGGCACACAAACAGGCTGTGCAGGCAATTCACGAAATGCTGCCGGGAGTGAAAGCTGGTCTTTCCCTCAGCGTCCGCGACTTGCAGCCGCTGCCGGGTGGCGAAGAAAATGCTGCAAAAGACTGGGAAAAAGATTTCCTGCATTATCTGCCTACCATCCAGAATGACGATTTTTTTGGCGTACAGACTTACACACGCGCACTTTTTGATGCAAACGGAGAGTGTGATCCAGCACCAGATGCCGAATTGACCCAGATGGGATATGAATACTATCCAGAGTGCGTGGAGCACGTTGTCCGCAAAGTGCATGAGAGCTTCCCCGGTGAATTGCTCATCACCGAAAATGGCATTGCCACGGACGATGATGCTCGCCGATGTGATTATATTCGCACTGCTGTGGAAGGTGCTTTGCGTTGTCAGGCAGATGGTATCCCCGTTGCAGGTTATCTGTACTGGTCCATGATTGATAACTATGAATGGCAGTCCGGTTATGGTATGAAGTTCGGCCTGATGTCACTGAACCGTGAAACACAGGAACATAAGCCGAAAGAAAGTCTTCATGTTCTTGGAAAGTATGCAAAATAATTTGGAGCATCTTAGAAGCTGTTTTCGTAAGCAGGGTGCGCCGAATGACGAGGATTTTTACCGACAGACAAGGCAATTTTCCTTGCAATCCTGATGGATTGCAAGGAAAATCAACGCCGTATGCTGGCAAAAAGACCGTTCAGGCAGTGTGCAACGCTTATGAAAAAGGCTTCTTAAAAACAAAAGCCAATGATACGTCCTACTATCAACGCTTTAACACAATAAATTTTACAAAACCATCTTGACGTATCCTACATACCATGGTATTTTTCTTGTAAATCCTACTGATTTTGTAGATTGGTTTGAAACCATCCACAAGATGTGGTCGTGTTCATTTTGAACACAGCCTCGCCGTGGATTATCCCTAAAAGATCAACTGCCCCGCAACACACCCGATTCATTTTGCCGCCGATTCACCCGACAAAATCATCGCTGCGCTGCGTGGGCGGTATTTTTTTACAAATAGAACCTAAGGAAGGACCCGTTCGTTTGACGTTTCTGCCAGACGAGCGGGTCCTTTGTATATTTTGTTTATCTCAACTTTTCAATCAGCCAGATTCAAAACTCACGGTAAAAATCATTCTTGATCTCAGAAAGGAACAAATAGCATTCTTTTCCATATAAGAGATTTGCCGGAATTCGCCATGAAATACCACAATAGTATTCATCTAAAGGACGCGCCCTGATTGGAAAAGCGGTATGCCTGGCAAGGCTTGGATGCAGCTGGCAGACCGTCAAGCCATTTTCGATGGACGGTAGGTGTGGGTAAATGTGCCGGGGCCGAGCTCGCAGCTGCCGCCACAGGGCAGTGTCAGCCGGGCCGTGCAGCCAAAGGGAACGGTGCAGCGGTAGGTCACCTGGCCATCGGGCAGGATGCGCCAGGACACCTGCCAGTGCCCTGCAGCGGATTCGTAGCTTGCTTCGGCGTGGCCCAATGCCTTGCAGAAGTGAGGGGCGAGGAGCGCTCGGCGGAAACCAGGTTCTGCTGGTGCAAGGCCTGCCACGCTGGCAAACAACCAGGCCACCACTGCGCCATAAGAATAGTGGTTGAGGCTGTTCATCCCGTTTTTGGCAATGTGGCCGTCGGACTCTACGCTGTTCCAGCGCTCCCAGATGGTGGTGGCTCCGAGATTTACGGCGTACAGCCAGCCGGGATATGCCTCGTTCAGCAGCAGGCGGAAGGCTCTTTCCTCCTCGCCCAAGCTGGTCAGGGTGGGGCAGAGCAGCGGTGTTCCTACAAAGCCTGTTTGCAGCATACCGCCGCTTTCATCCAAAAGTTGCCGGAGCTGGCAGGCAACGGTGTCCCGATCAGGGGCCAGATCATCCTGCAGGGCCAGTAGCAGGGCGGTCTGGGTGTGTACCGTGCAGCGGTGGTCCGAGCCAAAGTAAAGGGCGCGCAGCTTTCTGCATAGGCGGTCAGCCTCGGCTTGCCAGCGGGCGGCATCCTGCTCTTTGTTGAGTACGGCGGCAGCTCTGGCTGTCAGTAGCAAACTGTGGCGGTAATACCACAGAGCCACAAGGCCGGTATCGGTCGCACCTACCATTCCGTTGGGGTCTTTGGAATCCAGGGCCAGCCAGTCGCCGAAGTGATGCTGGGCGGCCCAGTCGGGGGTTTCCTTCTCCTGAGCGGCTACATAGTCCAGCCAGGACGTCATGCAGGGGTAGGCGCGGGCCAGAGCCTCTTTGTCGCCGGTATACTGGTAGAGCGTCCAGGGCAGGATGCAGGCTACATCACCCCAGGCCGCTGAGGTTGCCTTGAGGCCAAAATCAGGTACGACCATGGGAACCATGCCGCCCAGAGCCTGCTGTTCGCTGCGGATATCCCACAGGTACTTGGAAAAAAAGGCGGCGCAGTCCCGCAGATAGCAGGCAGTAGGCGCAAAAACCTGGGCGTCGCCGGTCCAACCCATCCGCTCGTCCCGCTGGGGACAATCGGTGGGCAGGTCGATGAAATTGCTCTTTTGACCCCAGGAAGTGTTGGCTATCAATTGGTTGACTTTGGCGTTGCCGGTTGCAAGACGTCCAATGGCAGGCAGTTCGCTGTAGAGGGCCAGGGCGGTGAAATCACTGGGGTCGAGGTCAGGAATTCCTTCCACCTTGACATAGCGGTAGCCGTAGTAGGTAAAGTCCGGCTGCAGGACGTGGGGTTTGCCATCGGAGGTATAGCGGTATTCCGCTCTGGCGCTGCGCAGGTTGTCGCGGTAAAAGCAGCCATCCTGCAAAATTTCGCCAAATTGGAGCCGGACTCTGGCTCCCTCGGGCAGGTCTACTTTCAGGCGGAAGATGCCAGCCTGATTTTGACCGATATCCAGCACGGTTTCTCCCGCGGGCGTGTGCAGCAGGGCGGCCGACAACTCTTCCCGCACTCGGACCGGTGTGCTCAAGCGGGCGGTCAGCATTCCCTTTGGCGGCTCGACCAGGGCAGCTGGCACAGAAGGCAGAGCGGGCAGGGTGTCATCCAGCCATTCGCCATCGTAGATGTTGGAAAAAAGGATATTCGAGCCGGTTACCTGCCAGTTTTCGTCGGTGCCGATGATTTCGGCACTGCCGTCGGTGTAGTGCAGGTGCAGTTCGGCGATCAGCTTCCATTGGTGGCCGTAGTAAGGCTGGGATGTGCGCTGGTCAAAATGCAGACCAAAACGGCCTTTGTACCAGCCGTTTCCCAGCGTTACCGACAGGACGCCATCCTTTTGCACCTGCCGGGTAATGTCATAGGTTTGATACTGCACCCAGCCGTCGTAGTTTGTGCAGTAGGGGGCCAGCAGCTCATCGCCGATTTTCCTGCCGTTCCACGCAGCTTGATACAGACCAAGGCCACAGATGTACAGCCGAGCGGCGGCCACCGGCTTTGTGACCGATACTGCCCGGCAAAAAACCGGATGGCTGCCCGACTGATCCCAATCCGGACAGCCGATCCATTTACCCTGCCATGACTCGGCAAGTTTGCCTGTTTCGAACCAGTGCTCGGAGCTGACAGTTTCCTCGCCGGCGTCGGTGCGGACAGCCACTGTCCATGTATAGCGGGTACGAGGCGCAAGCGGCAGTTCCAGCGGCGTGCCAAGGCTGTCCAGCGGAGCCCACCCGGTATCCGCCACCGTCCCGCTGCCGCACCGAACCGCCAGCCGTGCCACAGTCTGCTTTGTACCTGCGGCCTCTTTCACCTTCCAGCTGAAAACAGGGGTGCCCAGCTGGTAGCCCAGAGGGGCATCCAAATGGTTTACTTTACAATCATAGATGATCATGGTATCGTTATGCCATCCTCCAGAAACACCCGGAGATTTATTTCTCCACCATGCCGCTCCGATTTGAGAACCGCGAAGAAGCCATTGCGTGGATTTGCCGGAATCAGTTGGGACGGCGAAACCTGAGTCCCGAACAGAAACGCTATCTGCTTGGGAAACAGTATGAAGCTGAAAAGAAAGCTGCAAAAATCTTTCGGGGCAATCAGTACACTTTAGCAAAGAAAAGTGGTGGTGATCACGGTGATAACCACCACTCCGGGAAGAAAACCTGCGACCGGATCGCAGAGGAAAACGGTGTCAGCCGTGCCTCCGTTCTTCGTGCCAGCCACTATACACGAGGCATCGACATCGCAGATAATCTCTCTCCCGGCATCAAGCAGAAAGTCTTTTTCGGCGAAGTGAAGTTCACCAATGAAGAAATGTCCAAGCTTGTGCAGGCAAGTGTCGAGCATCGTTCAGATGTCCTTGCTCAAATCCTGCATCCAGAGGCATTGGAAGTGTTGGAATCTGCCAGCGCAGAATTTGAACCTGAAAAAGCGGAACCCGTTCCCATGCCCACACCACAAACAGAAGAATTTCGGTGCTATCATGTACCGGACGAGTTTATGAAGGTTTACAAATCTTTGAGCCGTGCGACCGAAATGATGAAAAACTCATGGAAGAAAACGCTCAAAAACAATCCCAGCTATTTCACTGACCCGGAAAAGCAGAAGGTTCTCCGCTTCGCAATGCAGCGACCTGCTAACTACCTGACTGAAATCGAAACCTATCTGGAAAAGGATCTTGCAGAAGCCCTTGAAGAAGAAAAGACCGCATAACGACAGGCACTTGTAAGCCATCAATGAGCCACCAGCCGCAAGTGCAGGGCGGAAAACTTCCGCGCCCTTGCGCCTGATAAAAATTGGAACTTTGATTTTCTCGCCCGACTTTGCCACGGTGGGACGATCAAAGGAGCGTGCGTTTGAACAAAAAGAAAAAGTCCACAAATACTTCCCCTTATCCCGATGAAGTCATTGACCGTCTGGCGCGGGCATTCTACCCGGCCATCCTTGCCTGCTGGAACAGCGAGGAAGGCCAGAGGGAGTTTGCCGCGTGGCAGGCGGAACAGGCCCATCACACCCCCAGCAAAGAAAAACAGAGCGTTCCCGACGGGGAACGCCCTGTTGTACATATCGTTATCGTCTGTGGTCTTTGGCAGGGTGCGTCCTATTCAGAGGCGCACCCTGTTTTTGTTTTACCTTTAATCTTCTAACCCATGGTTCCCGGCCACCAGCCTGTGTCATTTGATACAGGTCGTTGGCCGGTTCTATTATTTTTCGATTTCTTCCAATGTAGGCATAGCAGGGATAGCACCGTGGCGGCTGGTGGTGATGCTGGCCGCTTCGTTGGCAAAGGCCAGAATGCTTTCCAGTTTGTCCACAGTCAGGGTGTCCAGCTCCTCCTTGCAGAGCTTGGACAGGGCAGCACCAAAGAAGGTGTCGCCTGCGCCGTTGGTGTCGCCCACCTTGCAGGGAACGCCAGCTACATGACCAGTCTTGTCCCCAAAGCGATAGAATACGCCGTTTGCACCCAAGGTGACAAAGATCAGCCGGATGCCGTTCTGTGCCAGCTGGGCTGTGCCCTCGGCACAGTCGGTGGTGCCGGTGAGCAGAGGCTGCTCCTTTCAGCGGTGCACCAGCAGCGCCTGATACGGCTCCAGCTCTACATCCGCCAGCCAGATGGAAGTGCCCTCCGGGGTGTGATACTCGCCGCCCAGAGCGTCCAGACCGGCTCCTACCGGGTACTCGGTAAAGTTGAACAGTCCCACCAGCGTTTCCTCACCGCGCTTGCGTACCAGTGCCAACACGCCGGGGTTGTGGCTATCCCATGTGGTCACCCACGCATCCGGGGCAAAGCAGGGGTCTGCCCGCATTTGGCGCAGCTGCTCCATGCCCTGCCACAGCTGGTTTTGCAGCGTGCCTTTTTGGGTGCGCTGCTTGGCATCTTCCCAGTTGAATTTACTGCGGTGCAGATTGCGGCTGTCCTCCACACGGTCGGGGTCGTTTTTGTAGTCCCAGCCGTTGCGCTGGGCAATTTCATCGCCGCAGTTCAGCATGGGGAAGCCCTGCAAGAACGCCATGGCAGTATGCAGCAGCAAGTCGCGCTTCACGGCATAATCCAGTGCGATCTTATCGTTCTTTTCCAGTGCCTGCTCCACGCCGCACAGGCTGGCGGTGGTGCCGCAGCTTCGGGCATCGCCGGTGGCAGGGTCGTAGTTGTACAGCTCGCCCTTTGCCCAGCTGCCGGGGAAGCTGCCCTCGTAGAAGTGGTACAGATATTCCTTGTGCTTCTGCGGGTCAATGCCCAGCCGGTTTTCCACTGCCTCATCCAGACCCCAGCCGATGTCATCATGGCAGCGCAGATAGTTCACGAACCAGCAGTTGTCCGGCAGGGCGTGCAGGGCATCCAGCTGTGCTTTCAGCAGCCGGGTGTCCCGGCTGGCAAGGGCACTCCACAGGTTGACCATGGTGGACACGTTGTAGAGCATGTGGCATTCCGGCTTTTCCGGGGTACCGAAATAAGCTGCCAGCTCCTTGGGAGCCATGACCACCTCGCCCTTGAGGATGACCGCCGGGCAGACGCATTCCAGCACCATGCGGAGCATCCGCACGATGGTGTGCACCTGCGGCAGATTGCGGCAGGTGGTGCCCAGCTGCTTCCAGATGTAGGGCACCGCATCAATGCGGAACACTTCCACACCGAGATTTGCAAGGTGCAGAATGCTCTTGGTCATGTCCACGAACACCGCCGGGTTTGCGTAGTTCAGGTCCCACTGGTAGTCGTGGAAGGTGGTCAGCACCCACTTGTGCATTTCCTCGCACCATGTAAAGTTGCCGGGTGCGGTGTTGGGGAACACCTGCGGCACGGTCTGCTCGTACTGGTCGGGGATGGTGCGGTCGTCATAGAGGTGGTAATACGCCTGAAACCACGGGTCGCCCGCCTTTGCCGCCATGGCCCAGCGGTGGGTGCTGGCGGTGTGGTTCATGACAAAATCCAGACACAGGCTGATGCCGGCTTTCCGCAGCTCCCGGGTCAGGTTTTCCAAATCCTTGTTGGTGCCAAGGGCAGGGTCTACAGTGTCGAAATCCTCCACCGCATAGCCGCCGTCGTTGTGGGGATGGGGCATCTGCAAAAGGGGCATCAGGTGCAGATAGGTCAGCTTCTGCTCCTTGAGGTAGGGCAGCTTCTTTGCCAGCTCTTTCAGATTTCCGGCAAAGAGGTCGGTGTACATGGTCATGCCGAACATATTGCCCCGCTTGTACCACTCCGGGTCGGCAGAGCGTGCCTTGTCCAGTGCTTTCAGCTCGGCGCTGCGGGCGTTGTAGGCTTCTGCCATCTCCCGCTCCAGAACTTCCAGCCCTTCCCGGTTGTGGTACAGTTCCATGAACAGCCATTCCAGCTCGTCCTTGTGCTTGGCAAACCGGACTGCAAAGTTATCTTGACTTGTCATCTTTCTTTATCCTTTTCGTGTAAGATGAAGCTGCACGCTGGGGTAATCGCCAAACAGCTGCGGCAGGACAAGCCCCGCATACAGCAGAGTGCTGCCGCTGAACCGCATCCCCTTGTGAATGCCGTCCTCTATGGCGTTGCCGCCGTCGTGGGCATACTGGGAGCCGAAATAGTCGATGCCATCCAGTTCATACACAGCATCTTCTTCCAGCCCACGGAAGCACAGGTGGATGGGCAAGGGATTCGCCTGCGGATGGGTCACCACCAGATTCAGCAGTGCCTCGCTGCCGTCCTCTGCGGCAAACTGCCATGCCGTGAAATATGCGTTTTCTGCCGGGTCGGTCAGTCGGTAATAATCGCCGGTACGGATCAGGTCGTTCAGCCGTTTGAACCGCTTGATCTGGTTTTTCACTGCGGTGCACTCGGCGCGCTTTAATTTGCCCAGATCCAGCTCATAGCCAAAGGTGCCGCTCATCGCCACCACAGCACGGGTGTCGATGGGCGTAGTGCGGCCGGTCTGGTGGTTGGGGCAGGCAGAAACATGAGCACCCATGGTGCAGACCGGATAGCCAAAGGAGGTGCCGTGCTGGATCGTCAACCGTTCAATGGCATCGGTATCATCACTGCACCAGATCTGGGGATAGTAGCACAGCATTCCGGCATCAAAGCGTCCGCCGCCGCCTGCGCAGCCCTCAAACAGCACCTCCGGGAAGCCCTGCGTCAGCCGCTCTGCCAGCGCATAAACGCCCAGCATATAGCGGTGCATGATCTCACCCTGCTGTTCGGCAGGGAAAGCACGGCTGTACACATCGCTCATGCTGCGGTTCATATCCCACTTGATATACTCAATGTGATGCTCCCGCAGCAGCTTGCCGATAACCCCTGCCAGATAGTCCACCACCTCCGGGCGGGAAAGATCCAGCACCAGCTGGTTACGCCCCATGGCAGGCTTGCGTCCGGGCAGGGTCAGCGCCCAGTCCGGATGGGTGCGGTACAGCTGGGAGTTCTCGTTGACCATTTCCGGCTCGATCCACAGGCCGAATTTCATGCCCAGTGCATTGATCTGCCCGATCAGCGGATCCAGTCCGCCGGGCAGCTTTTCGCAGTTCACGGTCCAGTCGCCCAGACCCTGATTGTCGTCATTCCGGGTGCCGAACCAGCCATCGTCCAGCACCATCATCTCCACGCCGAGAGAGGCCGCTTTTTCAGCGATCTTTACGATCTTTTCGGTGTTGAAATCAAAATAGGTGGCCTCCCAGTTGTTGATCAGCACCGGGCGGCGTTTGTCCTTCCACGGGCCGCGGCAGATGTTGCGCCGCAAAAAGCGGTGGTACTGCTGGGAAAGCGGGGTCAGACCCTCTGCCGCAAAGGAGAGGATCACCTCCGGGGTGTCAAAGGTCTCGCCTGGCTTCAGGTTCCACGCAAAGCGCTCCTCCTGAATGCCGCTCACTACCCGGACAAGCCCGGTCTGAGAGCGCTCCACGTCCATCTGGTAGCTGCCGGAATAGACCATCATCACCCCGTAGCAGGCACCGCTGGTCTCCGTTGCATCCTGCTGGCAGAGGATCAGGAAGGGATTATTGTGGTGGCTGGAGCTGCCCCGCACCGAAGAAATGGTCTGGATATTGGTGCCCACAGCTTCCCGCTCCAGCTGCCGTTCCATAGCGTGTCTGCCATGGAAATGCAGCAGATCCCATCTGCCAAAGGGCAGATCCAGACAGGCAGATGCCGCCTTGTCCAGCCGCAGCGGGGTATCTCCGTGGTTTGTCAGCCGCGCCGCACGGGTGATGACATCCTGCTGTGCAAACACGCCGTACAGCAGCTCCAGCGTCAGACCGGTGGCCTCGTCCTGCATTCGGACGATCAGGGTCTCGGCATCGTTTTCCTCTGCGTGGGCACAGGGCAGACCGGTCAGCTGATATTTGCCCGCCTCCACCGTGTGGCTCACATAGGTAAAGTCTGCGCCAAAGGCGCCACGGCTGTCGGCCACCGTCAGGCAGGAGAGACGGAAATCGCCCACATTGCAGCCGGTATACTCCTGCGGGAGCAGATCCGGGGAAATGCCCCGGTGGGTGCGGTAAGCGTAGTAATCCGGCGAGAATCCCCGGTCTGTGCGGGGATACAGCTGCATCAGGTCCCCGGTGCCGATGGTTTTGCCGTAGTACAGATGCAGCAGGTGCCCCAGCGCATCCACCTTCATGTGGTAGCTGGTATGGGCAGTCTCCAATACAAAAATGCGGGCCTCGGAATCAAATCGAATACTCATGGATCCTATACCTCAACGAGATTATTTTTAATAGAAATGCCGACAGACAGGCGGTCGTTTCGGAACGACTACCCGCCTGTCGGCTATGATGAAGGAGAAATGTGAATTGCTTATTTACCGCCGGTCATGGCAATGCCCTGAATAAACTGCTTCTGGAAGATCAGGTACAGGATCACCATGGGGATCATGGCCAGCAGGCTGCCTGCCATCAGCACCGGGAAGTTGGTGGTGTACTGACCGTTCAGGGTGGAAAGGCCGGCAGACAGGGTCATCATGTTCAGGTCGGTGTTGCAGATCAGCGGCCACATCAGGTCAGCATAAGCGAACACCGCCGTAAAGATGGCCAGTGCCGCCATGCTGGGGCCGGTCAGCGGCAGCATGACCTTGACGAAGGTCTGCCACTTGTTGCAGCCGTCCAGATACGCTGCCTCTGCGATCTCGTTGGGGATGCCCAGATACGCCTGCCGCAAAAAGAAGGTGCCGAAAGCGCTGACCAGACCGGGGAACACCAGCGCGAAGATGGAGTTGGTGGCCCCCATCTTTGCCAGCATCTGGTACTGCGGAATAATGAAGATCTGGCTCGGCAGCATCATCTGGACCAGCACCAGACTGAACAGCAGCTTTTTGCAGGGGAATTCCAGCTTGGCAAAGGCATAGCCCGCCATGGAGCTGAACACCACTGCAAAAATCACACGGAACAGGATCAATAGACCCGTATTGATGTAGAGGTTGGTAAAGGGCAGGCTCTGCAGTGCCTTGACAAAGCTGTCCAGATTCCAATGGGAGGGCAGGATCTGCGGCGGGATCGCCATAGACTCGGCCTGCGTCTTGAAGCTGGTGAGCACCATCCATACAAAGGGGAAGATCATGCTGATGCTGCCGAGGATCAAGACCAGATAGGTAAAGAACGTTACGACATTCTTTCTGGTTTTCAGACTGGCATTCATAGTTTACACCTCGTAATTGACCCACTTCTTCTGACCGATGAACTGCACCAGCGTGACCAGACCGATCAGCAGCACGGTCCACACCACAATGGCCGATGCGTAGCCCTTGTTGCCGGCAACAAAGCTCTCGCGGTAGAACAGATACATCAGGCTCTGTGCGCTGGTCAGCGCAGGGTTCGTCTGCTCCACCATCATGTAGATCAGATCGTAGACCTTCAGGGAAGCCATCAGGCGCATGATGAGCACCACAAACAGGGTGGGCGACACCATGGGCAGCGTAATGCTGAAGAACTGACGGATCTTGGATGCACCGTCCAGCTCGGCGGCTTCGTACAAGGACTGGGAAATGTTCTGGATGCCGGACAGCAGCAGCACGGCATCATAGCCGATGGAGCTCCAGATGGAAACGATGGCACAGGTGACCAGAACGATTTTGGGATCGGTCAGCCAGCGGATGTTCGCGCCAAGGACCTGATTCAGAATGCCGTACTCCGCATTGAAGATCCACTTCCAGACCATCGCAACGGCAGCAGGAGCCACCACCATGGGCAGGAAGAAGATGGCACGGAAGGCGGTCTTGCCCTTAATTTTTGCGTTCAGCAGTACCGCCACGATCAGCGCCAGAAAAACGCCCACCGGCACAGTGAGGATGCAGAAGTAGAGAGAGTTCCAGTTTGCCTTCCAGAATTCCACATTGCGGAACATTTCAAGGTAGTTTTCCAGACCGCAGAACTGATAGGCTCCAAAGGCTTTCGTCTTGGAAAAGCTCATGTAGATGGTCTGGAAGAACGGGATAATATTCAGGATCATCAGACCGATGATGGTGGGAGCTATCATGACCAGCCCCCAGAAACGCCCATCACGACCCAGTTTTGATGTGCTTTTCATTTGGTTCCTCCCAAGCTGCATTTTCAGCCCGCACTGGCCTGATCCACGATGTCCTGCATCTTCTGCAGGCCGGTTTCGATATCCTCGGTACCTGCGTAGATCTTCAGCAGCTCATCATTGACCTTGCTCTTCCACTCCGGGCGAGAGGCGTTGTTGACGCTCTGGACGCTGTACTCAAACATGTCGATGAAGCACTGGATATTGATGGGGTACTCTGCAAAGCAGCCTGCCCAGGTATCCTCCAGACCCTGATAGGCAGGGATGGCTGCACCGCTTTCGCCCTGAATGCGCTGGCCCTCCTCGCTGCCGAAGAACTTCAGGATGTCCTTCACGGTATCCAGATTCTTATTGCTGGCAGCAGTAGCGTAGCACAGACCGTTGGAGATGGTCGCACGTCCGTCTCCGCTTTCCGGGTCGGGGCACTTGGGCAGAACAGCCACATCCCACTTGCCCACCATTTCGGGGTAGTTCTGCAGCTCGGCAAGGATGTTCCAGTCGCCTTCCAGGAACATTGCGCCCTTCTCGGAGAAGAATGCAGTGCCGGGAGCGGTCTCGGCAAAGTAGGTCTGGTCCGGGCACCAGTCGTTCTGCTGGAGACCGATGTAGAACTTCATTGCCTTTTCGGTGGCAGGCTGGGTAAAGCCCGCCTTGGTCTTGTCCTCGTTCAGGATGTAGCCGCCAGCCTGATACACAAAGTTCCAGTAGCCAAGCTGGTCATCGGCGTATGCCATATAGCCGTACTTGCCGGTGGCAGCGTAGATCTTCTCGGATGCGCTGACCAGATCGTCCCAAGTCCAGTTCTCGTCCGGGTAAGCAACACCGGCAGCATCGAACATCTCCTTGTTATACACCAGCCCAACCGTGTCCTTGTCCTTGGGGACTGCATACAGGGTACCATTGGAGCCCATGGCGTTGGACAGCGAGACCTCCGAGAACTTGTCCTTCTCCACAATGTCGGTGCAATCTGCCAGCATCCCGTTGTCGGCATATTTCAGCAGCTCGTTGGTGTGCATCCAGAAAATATCCGGCATCTGGTTGCTGGTGGCTGCGGCCTCCAGCTTGGTCCAGTATTCGTTCCAGCTGGTGACCTGCACCTCAATGCTGACCTCCGGGTGCTGCTGGGTGTAGGCGGCACACATAGCCTCCATGCCTTCCTTCTGTGCAACGTCCCAGATCTGGAAGGTCAGTGCCTTCTTGCCGCCGGAAGAACCGTTGCTGCTGCCGCCGCAGGCTGCCAGCATGGATGCGGCGCTCATTGCTGCCATTGCCTTTACGAATTGTCTGCGAGAGATCTTCATTTTTGTTCTCCTCCAAAGTCCTTATTCCGTAGGGTTATCTTCGTACTGTTTCGCACCGGCCGGGTCGATTTTTCTTGCTTTTGTCAGCTCTTACAAAAGCAGCGAGAAAATTTTGTGCATCATCACATTGCACAGTTTCTTTTCTCTTGTTGTGCCATTATTATACTATCTGCCAGTAGTTTCGTAAATGCAAAAATGCGACTTGTTATATCTCAATTTGAAGGAATACTGCGAATTATGTTGAAGTCATAACGCATTTTGGTATATAATAAGAAAAAGCGGACAGGAGGTGTCTTGTATGCAAGAATGTACAAAAAGAAACGTATCAACGGAAACAAAATGCAGGTTCCATGTGTTTCAGGATGAGCGATTCGTCGATCTCAACTTATACCAATATGGCTGGGAGCAGACAGAGCCTCTACACTCCTATGGTCCCTATGCCCGCAACCACTATCTGTTCCACTATGTCATCTCCGGCAAAGGGCTTCTGCTTGCAAACGAACAGGAATACGCCATCGAGGGCGGGCATGGTTTTCTGATCACTCCGGGTGAGGTCACTACCTACCGTGCCGATGAACAGGATCCGTGGGAATACACATGGATCGAGTTTGACGGTCTGCGTGCCCACGAAGCCCTGAACCTTGCAGGCATCAGCGGACAGAACCCGGTGTACTCGCCTGCGAGCACCAAAGCCGGACAGCTGCTGCAAGAGCAGATGCTCTTCCTGGTAAATCACAGTCAGGACAGCCCCATGCGTCAGATCGGCTACGGCTTTCTGTTTCTGGATCAGCTTGTACAGTCCTCTGCCTCCCATCAGGCACAAAGTCCCCGCCGCCTGCGGGACTTCTATATGAAGGAGGCTCTGTCTTTCATAGAGCAGCATTACAGCGAAGATATTTCCATCGAGGACATCTCCTCCTTCTGCGGACTGAACCGCAGCTATTTCAGCAAGGTGTTCCGAGATACCATGGGCGAAAGCCCACAGGGGTTCCTGCTGCACTACCGCATGGCACGGGCGGCACAGCTGCTGGCTGAAAGCCGCCTTCCCATCAGCACCATCAGCACCATGGTCAGCTATCCTAATCAGCTTCACTTTTCCCGTGCGTTCAAAAATGTATATGGCATCAGCCCACGGGACTATCGTGCAAAGCATCTTGCACTATAAAAATTGGTCTCATTCTCCGCTATACGCCTTTCGTTTTTCCGACATATAAAAACACCCCATTTGTCAGACCGAATACTGTCGGACAAATGGGGTGCTGTTCATTCAGGGGCGCACCCTGTTTTTTGTTTGCGTTTAATCTTTTACCCCATGGCTCCCGGTTACGGTTTTCAAGTATTTCTCCGGATCGCCATTCAGAATCAAATCCGCATAGCCCAGCGGGTCATTATAGACGAGATAGCCTAACTCCGACCTCTGCGCTATGGTCACATCCAGTGCATCCTCGACCCCGGTGCAGTCAATGGAGATCATTCTCCCATCCCGGAGCAACAGCTCCACGCAGCCGGTGTCCATGTTGAATTTGCAAGCTCTTGCATCGTACTTCATGTTTGTGTCCTTTCTGCCTTACGGCACTCTTACCGTGGTCTGTCGTGCTTTTTTATGATAAGGTCTAGGACGTTTTTCGATGGAAGCAAGGGATTCGTTCTGTTTTCCAAAGAATACAAAAAATCCGAACCCTTCTCCTATTGGAAAAAAGTTCGGATTTTGTTGTTGTGGTGCACCTCCAGGGACTCGAACCCTGGGCCCACTGATTAAGAGAGCAAGCCGCCGGTTCGCCTCATTTCATGGAAGTTTCGAGTCATCGTTATTTTTAATCAAAGCAACGTGATTTTTCACCCGGCAATTTCTGCACCCTTTGTCGGATTTTGCAGCGAAAAGCACCCTCTGCACGTTTTGAAACCGTGCAAAATCCGTGCAGGAACCGTGCACTTACTCTCCGACAAATTAAAAATCGCCCTATCCTCACCGGCTTGACGGCATTGGTTTGAGTGGCCGCACACCAAAATCAAGTCTAGGAGAATACTACTATGATGAAACTGCTTTCCTGCCACTATAACATGGACACCAACCGGTGGAAGCCCGGTTCGCGAATTGCACTATGCTGCATAAAGCAATGGATGCCTAATGATTCAATTTTGTCCTAGTGTCCAATTTGTCCTAGTGTCCAAAAAAACGGGTACATATCACCACCGGAGGTCTGTTTTTGTTATCCTAAATCTTCGCCGTTGGTGGCAATGACCTTCTGATACCAGTAGAAGCTGTCCTTCTTTTCGCGGCTCAGGTCGCCGGTGCCGTCGTCAAACTTATTGACGTAGATGAAGCCGTAGCGCTTTGCCATCTCACCGGTGGAGGCACTCACCAGATCGATGCAGCCCCAGGGGGTGTAGCCCATCAGATCCACGCCGTCCTTTACAGCCTCAGCCATCTGCTCGATGTGTGCCCGCAGGTAGTCGATGCGGTAGCTGTCGTGGATCTTTCCGTCAGCATCTTTCTTGTCGTAAGCGCCCAGGCCGTTTTCCACCACCATCAGGGGAATGCGGTAGCGGTCGTAGATCTCGTTGAGGGTGTAGCGCAGACCAACGGGATCGATCTGCCAGCCCCAGTCGGAGGCTTTCAGGTAAGGATTCTTCTTACCAGCAATGATGTTGCCGCCCACATCATCGGCATCCTTGTGGGTGGTGATGCAGTTGGACATATAGTAGCTGAAGGTGTAGAAATCGACAGTACCGGCCTTCAGGATGGCAGCATCCTCCGGCTCCTGCCGGATGGTGATGTTATTCTCGGCAAAATAGCGCTTCATGTAAGAAGGATACTCGCCGCGGACATGCATATCAGAGCAGAACCAGTTGCTGATCTGCATGGCCTTCTGGTTGGCGATCTCGTCGGCCGGGTCGCAGGTCAGTGCGTAGCTGGTGATAAAGCAGATCATGCAGCCCATCTTGAACTGAGGGTAGTGGTCGTGGGCATACCGGACAGCCTCTGCACTGGCCACAAACTGGTGATGCAGCGCCTGAAAACGCTCCTGCTTGTTGTCCGGCACCTTGTCGGTAGGGCCTTCAAAGCCCCGGATGGTGCCTGTTTCCAAGATCGCGCCCATGGGCATGGTGCCGCAGTTGATCTCGTTGAAGGTCAGCCAGTACTTGACCTTATCCTTGTACCGCTCAAAAATAGCCTTGCAGTAGTTCATATAGAACTCGATGAGTTCCCGGCTGACCCAGCCGTTGTACTTTTCCACCAGCGCATAGGGCAGTTCATAGTGGCTGATGGTGACCAGCGGCTCGATGCCGTGCTTCTTGCAGCAGTCAAAGACCTTGTCATAGAATTCAAGGCCCTTCTCGTTCGGCTCGGTCTCCATGCCGGTGGGGAAAATGCGGGTCCAGTTGATGGAGGTGCGGAAGGTCTTGAAGCCCATCTCGGCGAAGAGAGCAATGTCCTCCTCGTAGTGGTGGTAGAAGTCGATGGCCTCATGGCTGGGATACAGCCGGTCGGAGCGGACAGCAGTTGTCACCCATTTCGGGCTGGTGTGAGAGCCATTGGTGCACAGGTCAGGGACACTGGGTCCTTTGCCATCCACGTCCCATGCGCCCTCGAACTGGTTGGCTGCACAGGCACCGCCCCACAGGAAATCATCACGGAAAACGCTCATAAGTTTCTACTCCTATCCTATTTTGTTCTGGTTCAGGCGGGGTTCTGTTCAAAGAACAGCTTCAGGGCACCGATCAGGTTGGCATCGTTGCCATAGCGGCAGCGCACCAGCTCCGGCTTGACCGTCGGCATGACTGTGCAGCGCTCAAACAGCCAATCCAACTCGGCCTGAATCGCAGGCAGCAGAGCCTCCGCTGCGCTGATACCGCCGCCGATGGCCACCTTTTCCACATCCAGCACATTCTGCAGGCTCAGGATGCCAACGGCCACCCGCCGGGCAAAGATCTTAAGAGCCTTCTGCGCTTCCGGCTCCCCGGCATTGTAAGCCGCAAAGATTTCTTCCCCGGTGGGCATGGGGCTGCCCGTCGGCAGATGCTTCTGCCGGGCATACTCGAAGATCAGGCCACTTGCCGAGGCCATTCCCGCCCAGAGGGGTGCTTCGGAATACCGCTCTACCGAGGTCAGTTTGAAATCATCGTCGGCCATCTTTGAAATATCCGAGACAAGGCCGCTAACCTCGCCTGCGGCAGCGTGAGCGCCCATCAGCACCTTCCCGTTCAGGATGATGCCGCCGCCGATGCCGGTGCCCAGCGCCAGCACAAGACCATTTTCCACACCGGCCAGCGCACCGGTCCAGCCCTCCGCTGCTGCGGCACACTTGCCATCGTTGGCGATGGTCACCGGCACGCCCAGCCGTGCCTCTACCTGCGCAGCAAAGGGCTGCTCCCACATAAAGGCACTGAGCATTCCACCGGTATGGGCGATGCCGTTTCTGGTATCGATGCGGCCCGGCATAGAGATGGCGCAGCCCACGAACTGTCCCTGAAGGGGAGCGGCAAAGCCCTCGATGACCGCCAGAAGGTCATCCATATTCGTCAGCGGTGTCGGAACCTTTCCACCAGAGATTTTCCGGGCCTGTTCATCGGCCAGGCTGTACTTGATGAAGGTTCCGCCGATGTCGATCAAAAGATACTGTTTCATCTTATCTCCTGCTTTCTGTTGGTTGTTTTCAGACTCATGCAAAGCCCAACGCGGCAGCCAGGCTGAGCATCACTGGCAACGTGATCAGTGACAGCAGAGTGCTCAGACAGACCATCTGCACAGCGTAGGAAGAATCCAGCCCCAGACGCTGGGCATATACCGCGATGTTGCTGCCGATGGGGGCCGCATTCACAATGATGAGCACCGTGCCGATCTGCCGCCATCCGGCTGGAAGAAGCATCAGACAGACGATCGTCAGCAGTGGGATCACCACCAGCCGTACTGCCGAAAGGGCGTAGAGCCGGGGGCGGGTAAAGATGGCTTTGAGGTCGGTCCTGGCCAGATAGACACCCAGCACGATCATGGCAAGCGGAGCGTTCATGCCTGCAATGGCCTCCATGGGGGTGCGGAGGAACTGCGGCACCGGGATACGGCAGAAGTAGATCATCACACCGCCCAGCAGGGAGAGCACCAGCGGATTTTTGAGCACTGCCCCCAGCTGGATGTACTTTTTGTCCCCGGAAAGCTTTGCCTGGCCGTAGGTCCACTGCAAAGCATTCAGCAGGGCCACAAAGCCTGCTGCGTAGAACACAGCTTCTCCACCCAGCACTGCTGTGACAAGCGGAAATCCCATGAACCCGGCGTTGGAAAAAGCCACACCGATCTGCGCCATGGGGTCTTTGCGGAAAAAGAGCCACGACACCGCCATGGAGAGCAGCAACACCCCGGCACCTGCCGCAATGCTGACAGCCAATTCCACAGCTCCCTTTGCCGAATACTCAATACAAAATGATTTTAGCACAACACAGGGCAGCACGCAACATAACAGCAGGTGAGCCAGTGCCTTGCTGCCTTCCTGGGTGATCAGTCCGGTACGATAAAGCACATAACCTATGATGAGATAGAGGAACATCAGAAGGATCTGACCCAGAACAACACCAAAGACTCCGGTCATTGCTTTCCTCCCTGTTCTTCTCCGATTTTGTGCAGCAGCGGCAGCAGAGCATCCATCACAGGGCGGTAGCCGTTGGCATACAGGTGCATTCCCTCAATGGTGTACTCCGCTTTCAGATTTCCGGCAGCATCGTACAGATCCTTGTTCAGGTCGAGGAATTCCGCCCCGTATTTCCGGGCCAGGGCCTGCACGCCCTCGCTTGCCTCCCGGATACGCTCATTGGTACGCCAGCGGAAGCATTCGATCAGGCCCGAATCTTCGGCCACGGTGGGGTTTACCGGATAATAGGCCAGCAGGTAGAGCTTTGTTTCGGGCAGTTTTTTCCGGATCTGCTGCACGATCTCCTCATACCGGCCCAGCATGGCGGCGCGGTCGTAGTCCGGGCCGTTCAGGTCATTGGTGCCGATGTTCAGGAACAGGTGCGCAGGCTGCAGTTCAAGAATGCACTCGTCCATGGCCTCCAGCAGCTCGGTGGTGGTAAAGCCGCCGATGCCCCGGTTGTACAAGGTGCAGCGCAGATCATCGTCCTGCAAAAACTCATACAGCGGAAACTGTTCCATCAGGCTGGAACCGGCAAACACCACCGCTCCTTTCTTTGCATAAGGATTCAGGCGGTGGAACCGCTCCCGCTTGATCTGCTTTTCCCGCTGGCTCTCCTGCTGCCGCAGTTCGTTCAGAAGGACATTTCGTTCCTGTTCCGTCATGGTCTTGGTTCCTTTCTCTCAGTTCTCGTGCAGGGGCAGTTCTACAAAGCTGCCCTCCCCCAGCAAGATCTTCTGGTGGGCGATGCGGGTCTTTCCCTGTTCAGACCAGACTCCTGCGTAATTGCTGTGAACGGCGTACTGCGGAAAGTCGGAAGAAGAGACATCCAGCCGCAGGCAGCTGCCGGGCTGCACTGTCCAGTTCATATCCCACATCTCCACACAGACCTTTGCTGTCTGACCGGGAGTATAGGTCTGCCCCTCCGGCAAATCTGCTGCAATGGTGGTGATGCCGCCCCGGATGTTATAGGCCCTGCCATCCGGGAACACTTCCATCAGCTTGGCAGTGAAAGCAGTATCATCCACATCGGTCGAGACATTCAGGTGCACCTTGATTTGCCCACAAATGGGCAGTGCTTTTTCCAGCGGAGCGCTGACGAAGCTGACCACATCGAGCCGATAGTCCGGCTCCGGCTGCAGCAGGCTGCCTGCCTCGGCAATAGTGGTCAGAACGCTTTCTGCACCATGGCTGGGCACGGGGGTCTCCGGGTCATATACAAAGGTGCGCTTCCCTTCTGCCGACTCGGCATTCAGAGTTGTTTCACCCAGATAAAGCTTTTCAGTCCGGCTCACAGGGGCAGGCCATGCCTCCAGCGTTTTCCAGCGGTCCTCCCGCATTACATAGGTGCGCACCCGCTTTTCCGGCTGTTTTTTCTGCTTCAGCAGCAGATCGAACCATTCCAGCATCCGGTGGATGTCACCGTTTTCCAGATTGTGCTGCTCGCCCCATGCAATGCAGGGTTGGGACATATGATTCCAGCAGCCGATATCCAGCCAGCTATGGGCCTTTGTTTCCTCGCTGAGGGAGGCATAGGTATTGATGGCACTGCCAAAATGGTGATCGTACCATGCATCGATGATATACACCGGAACCTTGGTATTCCCGGGCACATCGGCTAACAGCTTCCACCAGCCCTGCTGCCAGTAGGCATCTGTGCGGCGGGTGGCGTGGATCCAGTCCTGATACCAGTCCAGCGTTCCGCCCCACAGCGCTCCGTCCACCTTGTCGTGGGGACGGAAGCGGCAGCTTTCCAGATAGTCCGCTGTGACCGGATGGCCTGCATTCTGCATTGCCCAGCCAGTCAGCACGTCGTGACGGAACAGTCCCTTTTCATAAGCTGATTTGAAACGGTCGGTGCCATAGACCGTCAGCATCATTCCCTTGACCTTGGGTGGAACGATATCTGCAATGGCCCAGCCGGTCAGGGCCAGATAGCTGGCTCCGAAATAGCCGATGCTCTCTGCCCAGGGCTGGTCGTTGAGCCACTGCAGGGTATCGCGACCATCCGGGCGCTCATTGACGTTGGGTTCCCAATGTCCCTCGCTCTTGCCCGTACCGCGGCAGGTCTGGATCACATAGCCGTAGCCCCGGCGGGTCAGTTCTGCTCCGTTGATTTCATACAGCGGCTGCTGATTGGGATAGCAGCTGCGCTGGATCAGCACAGGGAACTGTGCAAGCCCCTCCGGTTTGAAGATCTCGGTATAGAGCTTCACTCCGTCCTGCATGGGCAGCATCAGTTCCTCCCGGCGGCAGCCATAGACCGGGCCGTCGTAGGGCATACTGGCATATTCCTGCCGGTAGCTCTCCTGCACCTGCCGCATCATCTCTTCCATCTCACGCTGCTTCTGCTCGGCAGCGGCCTTTTTTTCTTCCTCTGTCATCGATTTTCCCGCCTTTCCGTGTTCTCAAAAGCGTGTGCAGCTGACAAAGTGGCCGGGTTCCACTTCCTTCAAGGGGATATCCCTGCCGCGGCAGGCATCTGTTGCATAGGGACAGCGGGCCGCAAAACGGCAGCCGGGAGCCGGGTCCACAGGGCTTGTCAGTTCGCCGCGCATGACCTCAGTGGAAAGCTTTTTGGCCTTCAGGCTGGGGATGGGCACAGCATCCAGCAGACCCTTGGTATAGGGGTGGAGCGGATTCTTGAACAGATCCTCGGTCTTGGCATATTCCACACACTGGCCCAGATACATGACCATGATCTCGTGGCTGATGTGCTTGACCACGCTCAGATCGTGGGTGATAAAGACATAGGTCAGCTTTTTCTCATCCTGCAGATCCATCAGCAGATTCAGGATCTGTGCCTGAATGGAAACGTCCAGTGCAGAGACCGGCTCGTCGCAGATGATGAACTCCGGGTCCATGGCCAATGCGCGGCCGATGCCGATGCGCTGGCGGCGGCCGCCGTCCAGCTCGTGGCTGAAACTCTCTGCATAACGCTCATCCAGGCCGACGGTCTCCATGATCTCGGCGATGCGGGCATCGTATTCGTCACGGTTTTTGCAAGCTTTATAGATCTTCAGCGGTTCTCCGATCAGTTCCTTCACGCTCTTGCGGGGATCCAGCGAACCGGACGGATCCTGGAAGATCATCTGCATCCGGGCACGGATGGGCTTGAGTTCCTTGGCATTCAGTTTGGTGATGTCGGTGCCGTCGTAGATGATCTGACCATCGGTAACATCATAGAGCCGCAGCAGCAGGCGGCCCAGCGTGGACTTGCCGCAGCCGGACTCGCCCACCACGCCCAGTGTGGTACCGCGCTTGATCTTGAAGTTCACGCCGTCCACCGCATGGAGCTGGCTGTTTGCGCCGACTTTGAAGTATTTTTTGAGGTTCTTTGCCTCGATCAAAATCTTTTCTTCCATTGTCATTTCCTCCCGGCTCAGGTGTTGGACTGCGGCGGATCGAACCGGCAGCAGCGGATGAAGTGGCCCGGTGTGACCTCCCGCATCTTCTGGGCCTTTTTGCAGGCTGCAGTGGCATATTTGCAGCGGTCAGCAAAGCGGCAGCCCTCGATCTTCTGGGTGGGGTCAGCCATCATCCCCTCAATGGCCTCCAGACGCTTGGTGTTCTCATCCAGCTTGGGAATGGCGTTGAACAGCCCCTGGGTGTAAGGGTGGCGCTGCGTGGTCTCAAAGATATCCTCTGCTGTACCGTACTCGATGGCCTCACCGGCATACATGACCATGACCTTTTCGCAGGTCTGGGCCACAACACCCAGATCGTGGGTGATGAGGATCATGGCGGTGTTCAGCCGCTTCTGCAGCTCATTGATCAGGCCCAGCATCTGGGCCTGAATGGTCACATCCAGTGCAGTGGTGGGTTCGTCGGCAAGGATCAGCTTCGGCTCACAGGCCAGCGCAATGGCAATGACGATGCGCTGCTTCATGCCGCCGGAAAACTGATGGGGGTACTCCACCTTGCGCTTTGCAGGGATGCCCACCAACTCCATCATCTCGTCCACACGGGCTTCCAGTTGAGCAGTGCTCTGCTCCGGATGATGGATCTTCAGCACCTCCATGATCTGGGCTCCCACGGTCATCACCGGGTTCAGGGCAGACATGGGATCCTGGAAGATCATGGATACCACACTGCCGCGCATGGCACGGATCTTTTCCTCGGGAGCATTCAGCATATCCACACCGTCCAGCTTGATGGAGCCATCGGTCACAAAACCGATGCCTTCCGGCAGAAGCTGGATGACGCTCAGGGCTGTGGTGGTCTTACCGGCACCGGTCTCGCCCACCAGACCCAGCGTCTCGCCGTAGTTCAGATCCAAGTCCAGACCATTGACGGCGTAGACGGTGGAAATTTCGGTATCATATTCAACGCTCAGGTTTTTGACTTCCAGCAGCTTGTCGCTCATTTCAGGCCACCTCTTTCACATTCTTGGTGCGCTTTGCGCGCTTGGTTTTTTTGCCGCTGCCCAATGTGCCGCGCAGCTTCGGGTCGAGGGCATCGCGCAGAGCGTCGCCGCACATATTGAAGCAGAGCACCACGATGATGATCGCAATGCCGGGAGCAATGGCAATGATGGGCTGGGTGGACAGGTACTTATAGCCGCCGCTGACCATTGCGCCCCAGCTGGGAGTCGGGGGCGTGATGCCCATGCCCAGGAAGCTCAGGTTCGCTTCGGCCAGAATGGCACCGCCCAGGCTGGCGGTCATGCTGACGATGTTGACGGACAGGCAGTTGGGGAACACATGCACCAGCGTGTTGCGGATCCGGGATGCACCGCACAGGGTACCGGCGGTGACATAATCGGCATTGCGGACGCTCAGCACCTGACCGCGGGTGACACGGGCGTAGCCGGGCACCATCGAGATGCCGATGGCCAGGCAGACATTGCCCAGGCCCTGACCCAGGATCGCGCCCAGAAACATAGCCAGGATCAGCATGGGCACGGCCATCATGGCATCCATGACACGCATGATGAAGGCATCCACCACGCCACCTGCCATGCCGGCGATCAGACCCAGTGCCATGCCGATGACGCTGGAAATGACCACGGCCACGATACCGACCGTAAAGGAGATGCGGGCACCATAGATGATGCGGCTCAGAACATCACGGCCATTGGAGTCAGTGCCCAGCCAGTGCTCGGCAGAGCAGCCCTTCAGAACATTGTAAAGATCATCCTTGTTGGGATTATAGGGAGCAATCACCGGAGCAAAGATGGCGATGAGCACCATGATGAGAAGCAAAATTGCGCAGACCACGATGATCTTGCGGCTGAACATGACCCGGAACACGCGGGAGGATGTGATACGCTCCAGCAGACCCTTCTTTTTTGTCTTGTTTTCCACAGTTCATTCCTCCTTTTAGCGGGTGCGGGGATCGATGATGCCGTACAGGATATCGACCACGAGGTTGCAGATGGCAACAAAGATGGAGATGATAAGCACACCGTTCGCCACCAGCATGAAGTCACGGTTGCTGATGCCGTTCATCATCACGCTGCCAAGACCCGGGATGACGAACAGGCTCTCGATCAGGACGGTGGAGCCCACCATGGAACCCAGGCGCATTCCCATGGTGGTGACGATGGGGATCATGGAATTGCGCAACTGATGCCTGAAGGTAACATCCTTCTTGGAAACGCCTTTGGCACGGGCGGTGGTCACATAATCCTGCCGTATGACTTCCAGCATGGAGGAGCGGGTCAGACGGACAAAACCAGCGTTGACACCCAGACTCAGCACAATGATGGGCATGATCATGTGGCTGAGCCAGCCTCCAAAATCACGGGTGATGGGAACATAGCCGGAACTGGGCAGAACCCGCAGTTTGAGGGCAAACACCAGCATCCCCATCATACCCAGCCAGAACATGGGCATCGAGACACCGATGTTCGCAAAGAAGGAGATCACACTGTCAATGGCCTTGCCTCGGTTCTTGGCAGCAATGATGCCGAACAGGATACCGGTGATCGTACCAATGATAAAGGCGGGGATCACCATGGTCAGGGTTGTGCCCAGACGGGGCAGGATGATGTCAGCGATCTCAGACTGATAGCTGATGGACTGGCCCATGGTGCCCCGGAACAGGCCGCCGATCCAGCTGAGATACTGGACGATGACCGGACGATCGAAACCATAAAGGTGGCGGTAATAGGCGATCTGCTCTTCGGTGGCGGTTGCACCCAGATAGTTGGCTACGGGGTCGCCCGGAACCATCTGGATGAGGGCAAAGACGAACAGAGTGACAAGCAGGATGGTGATGCAGGATTGCACCACACGCTTGCCGATCATTTTGGCAAGGTTGTTCGATTTCATAGTTCGCTCCATTTCCTGCGGAACCTTTCTCCTTCTAAAACAAATTCCGGCGCAGTTGCCCGCGCCGGAATCTGCCGAAATAAGGAGAAACGTATTCCGGTCGTGATACACTAAGGTTGGTCTCTTACTTGTTCAGCCAGCAGGCGGACAGATCCCAGCAAGCAGTGAAGGCTTCGGTTGCGTGATCATCGATGACGTAATCGTACTTGTACATAGAGGACTTATTCACGTACAGCACGCGGCCAAACAGGCAGGAGCCATCCTCGGCATCGTAGATTGCTGCCTGTAGCTCCTTTTCCAGCTTGTGCTTCTCATCGGGATCCATGCAGCGGCGGATCTCCTCCAGCAGCTCCATTTCCTTGTCGGGATGCTGGATGCCCTTGGCGTAGTAAGCGCCGTTCTTGTCCAGATGACGACCCATGTACAGGCCCAGATCGGGAGCGATGGTTGCAAAGTGGAGCATCAGGCCCTCCCAGGTGCCATCCTTCATGTACTGGTTGTTGGTTGCGCTGTCCACCTGCTGGATGTTGCAGTGGATGCCCACCTCGTCCAGCATGTTGGCAATGGCCGTCAGCATATCGGACATGCCGCTGATGGTGATAATGTTGGTGGTAAAACCATCGGCATAACCAGCCTCTGCCAGCAGGGACTTTGCCTTCTCCGGATCATAGGTAAAATGATTCAGGCTGTCGTTGTAGGTGGCGGAACCGGGAACTGCCCACTGGTCGGTCATCTGTGCCATGCCCATCAGAAATGCTGCGTTGATGGCATCCACATCGATGGCGTAGCACAGGGCGCGGCGGACACGGGCATCGGCCCAGGGGCCGTCAACGGCACTGTTGGGGATCAGACCCAGACTCTCGACACCCATGCCGTTCTGGTTATCTTCCTTGACGTAGATGCCTGCACCGTCCAGCTGCTGCAGGATGGTGGGATTGGCCAGACCTACCCAGTACATATCATACTCGTTGGCCTGGAAAGCAGTGTTTGCGGTGCTGGACTCAGTGACAAGGGTCACCTCCACGGAATCCAGATAGGGCAGGCCCTCTTTCCAGTAATTCTCGTTCTTGGTGTAGATGGCGTAGGCGTTGTTCTCGAACTCGCTCAGCTGGAAGGGGCCGGTGCCGCAGGTGGCGGCATCCAGGCTGCTGGGGTTTTCCAGTGCCTTGGGGCTCATGTAGTAGACGAAGAAGCCCACAGATTCCAGCGTGGAGGAGTTGGGCTCTGCCATCATCATCTTGATGTGGGTGTCATCAATGACCTCACAGGAAGCGATGTTTGCGGTCTCGGTGCGGTTGTTGGCCTGATACTCCTCAATGTTGCGCTTGACGGCCTCTGCATTGAAAGGCTCACCGTCGGCGAAATTGACGCCCTCCCGCAGAGTCCAGGTAATGCTCAGCTCATCGGTGTTCACATCCCACTCTGTTGCCAGATTGGGGATCATATTGCCCTCGGCATCATAGCTGGTCAGGCTTTCATAAGAAAGCGTCAGGTAGTAAATGGCCGCATTGCCGGTGGCACGGGGGGGGGTGTAACCGGGGGTGGCAATGGGGCTGGAATAGCACAGGCGCAGGGTGCCGCCAGCCTTGGGCTCACCGGTTGCCACTGCACTGGCGGCTGTGGAGCCAGCCGTGCCGGCTGCGGTGGAACTGGAAGAGCCGCCGCACGCGGCCAGTGTCAGGGCCGTTGCAGAAATGCCCATAGCCTTGAGGAAGTTCCGACGAGAGATACGTTTCATAGTGGTTTCTCCTTCTTGTCCTTCTTATTCTTGCGTTCATCTGCACGGTTCTGTGTCTGCCGTGCTTTTGTTGTATTTAGTTTAACGCACCGGGAGCTTTTCCAACTACCAAAAAGCCGAAACTAATTTTTCATTTTCCGTGTTCCTGTTCCGAGAGCTGCAGCATTTTTTCAAGTTTCCGACCTCTGTTTTTCCTTTTCAGAGGTTTCTTTTGTCAAAAAATGAAAACAGGGCCGGTCTCCCAGCCCTGCCTGTTTCAATGCAATGCGTTCAGCCAATTATCCAATGCGCTTTGTTTTGCCTGAAGGATCTCCTGTATCCCGGCCTGTTCCAGTTTTTCCAAAAACTCCGGGAGCGCCTCCTCCGAATCCAGATAGCCGCACATCAGCCCGTTGTGATAGCTGTTCTTCAGTGCCCGGCAGGCATCCAGCTTTGCGGCAACTGCATTGTTGTTGAAGCTGAATCCATAGGCCGGAGAGACCCACTGCGGCTGCTCGTCTGTTTCCGGCATCAGTCCGCTGGCGTTGAGATACAGATTCTGCCACGGATGGAACTGTTCCTCTTTCCCATCTCCGTTCGCAAAGAGATCATAACAGGATGCATCCGTGTACAACAGTTCAAGAAGAGCCAGTGTCTCCCTGCGGTGGCTGTTGGTCACCGGCAGACACCAGCTCTCCACCGGGATGGAGCCGTTCTGAATGGTCGGCCCCAGCGGGATGGCAGTCAGCTCTGTGCCACAGGCCCGGGTGCAGCAGTCCAGCGAATCCCGGTTGAGCCGTGCAAAAAAGCCAAAGCTGTTGCCCAGCCGCATCCGATCGGTGGCCGGTTCGTCCCGCAGGCTGGCATTCCGCAGGATCAATCCTTCCTGATACCACTGATGCATAGTTCTGCAAAGCCTGCTGTAAGCATCCGCGGCATACCAGTTGACAACGGTGGTGCCGCTTTCTTCGGTCAGAACACCAAAGGTATCTCCCAGAGGATCCAGTTCCGGAAAAGGAAAAACCTGTCCATTATCCGGCAGGACCCCCTCTGCATTGGGCCGATGCTGCCTGACCTGCATCAGCAGGTCGTGCAGAGCATCCAGATCCGTGCTCTCCTCCGGCCTGGCCCCCAGCTCCCGCATCCAGTCGGCCCGGGCCAGAAAGCCGATCTGATACATCGAGACTGCCCGTGCCGGGACCGCATAGATACGGCGGTAATAGGTTCTACTCGCCCACTGCTGCTCTGAGAACAGAGCTTTCAGCCCGGGATGTTCTTCCAGAAGCGCACTCAGGGGCAGGATGCAGTTCTGATTTAGGTAAACATCCAGCGGCTGATTCTCTGTGAGGAAAAACAGATCCGGCATGGTCTGGCAGACCATCCGTTTCCACAGCTCTGCCGAGTAATTGGTGGGTGCCACCTGCTCAATGGAAACGCTGAAGCCCAGCTTCTGCTTTGTGACTTCGCTCAGCGCCGCCGAAATGCGGACACAGGCAGTTTCATCCGATTGGCCCGGCATCAGCACTGTAACCATGGGCTCTGTTCCACTTTCTGCCGCCGATTCCGCCCGCTCCCCGCAGCCAGCAAGCAGAGCTGCTCCGGCTGCAGCACCGGTCAGCTGTAAAAATGTCCTGCGAGCCATCCTTGTTTCTCTCATAATGCTGCGCTGCGCTTCTCCTGTGGGGTCTTGTGATAGAACTTCTTATAAGAAGTGGAGAAATGCCCGAAATTCGTATACCCGACCTTTGCCGCGATCAGGCTGATGGGCAGATTGGTGGTGCAGAGCAGGCTCTGTGCCTCCTGCATTTTCTGCTGAATGATATAATCCTTCAGGTTCATGCCGGTCTCTTTCTTAAAAAGCCGGGCCATGTAATCCGGATTCAGGTGGACAGCCTCGGCCAGTTCTTCCCGGCGCAGCTCATTTTCCAGATGCTCGGCAATGTAAGCCATGGGGCGTTGCCCAACAGAAAGCCCCGCAGCATAGTCTCCACGATCTCCTTTTTCTGGTCGTCAAAAACAGCGCCCCTGCTCTGCAGTTCCAGCGCCGCCCATTCCTCCTTTACATTATCCAGCGCACGGCTCACTGCATCCGCCACCTGTTCATAAGGGGCAGGCTGCATGATATAGTCAAAACCGCCCAGCCGCAGTGCCTCCTGTGCATATTTGAACTCAGCGTGGGCTGTCAGGAAGATGCAGCGGGTGGTCATCCCTCGCTGCCGGAGCCAGTCCAACAGATCCAGCCCGCTTTCCATGGGCATTTCAATATCGCAGAGCATGACCTCGGCCTCCTGCCGCAGCAGGCTGGCCTTGGCATCCACAGCGTTCAGAGCCGTATCCACCACAGTAAATCCCATTGCTGCCCAGTTGGTGCAGTGCAAAAGCCCCTGCACCACGGTGCTTTGATCGTCTACGATCAGCAGTTTCATGCTGTTTTTCCTTCCTTCTTCTGTAAGACCGGATCTATCGGCAGGAACAGCTCCACCCTGGCACCGCCGCCCCGGCGGTTATTGGTAAAGGCGATGGCTGCCTGCTCCCCATAGAGCAGCTGCAGCCGCCGTACCACGTTGAACAGCCCGACGTGCTGTCCATTTTCCTCCTGCGGGGCTGCACTGTTCAGCTGCTTCAGATCCCCTGCCGTAAAGCCTGTGCCATTGTCCGCCACCGAAAGATCCGCCATGCAGCCCTCTTCCGTTTCGAGGAGCTTTGCAGTGATCGTGATCTTCAGCGTTTTGCCGATCATCTTGCCGTGCTTGACGCTGTTCTCCACCAGCGTCAGCAGCGAGACCGGCGGCAAGGGCAATTCGCTGAGTTCCGGGTCGATCTCGCATACTACCTCCACGGGATCGTTCTGCCCCACGCTGGAAAGTTCCGCGTAATTGCAGCACTGCTCGATCTCAGTGTGCAGAGGCGTTGTGGTCGCTGTAAAAGAGAGGATATAGCGCAGATACCGGCTCAGCAGCAGGATCAGTTGCTGGGCATCCTCGCGGCTGCCAGTCTGAACCATGGCATAGACACTTTTCAGGCAGTTGAGCACAAAGTGGGGCCGGATCTGCAGCTTAAAGGCAGTCATCTCGTTGCGGCGGGCTTCCAGCTCCTTTTCGTAACCGTCGATCTTCAGCTGGGTGATCTGGTCGATCATCCGGTTGAAGGTCTCGTTCACCTGCGTAAACTCAGCGTTGCGATAATCCACACTGGAGCGCACCGAAAGTTCACCGCGGCCGATCCTGTCCATGGTGCTCACCAACGCCGTCATAGGGGCAAAGATCTCCTGCTTCATATAGAACAGGAGGAACGGGATCGCCAGCAGAACAAAAACAGCGCCCATCACCAGCAAGATCTGATACGGCGCAAAGTCCACCCCGAAATGCTGGTAGGGAACCAGATACAATACCGTCAGCGCTTTGACCTGTTTGCGCACCACCAGTCGGCTGTCCCTGCCCACCTTTGTCAGGCAATACCCTGCGCTGTTCCATTCCATCTTTGTGGGCAGAAGGTTGGCATCCCCTACCAACACATTGCCGCTGTCGTTCATCACAATGACCCGGCCGTCCAGCCCATAGTCTTTCACCAGTTCTTCAAACACCAGCCGCAGATCCACCGCAGCGGTCAGGCTGGCTTTCTGGTAGAAAACACTGCGCAGCAGGTAAAGCCGCTGGCCGATGGTGCGCAGATACCATCCCTTTGTCATCATTTTATTGGTCTGGCTGGCCGAGATAAGCTTCCAGATTCAGTTTCTGCTTGAGCTGCTGGGCAGTTGCACCGTAGCGCCCCACATATAGGTTGCCTGAGCCGCTGCGCAGCACCACACCCATCAGGGCATCGTTGGCAGCCAATACCGCCGGAAACCCCTGTGCGATCTCATAAGCATCCAGGTAGGCGCGGGTGCGGTCGGTCTGTTCGCTCAGGCTGCGAAAGGTCGCATCGTTCAGTGACAGATTGAGCAGGTAGTTTTCCACCGAACCCAGCTGATTCTCAAAATTTGTGGTAAACATATCAAGGCCGCCGGATGCCGCAGCTGCCAGCCGATTGCGGTTATAAAGCCCTGAAAAAAAGAGCAGCAGCCCCAGCAGAATACCAATGGGAATGGCGATTCCCAGAAAGATCATTACAAGCTGCCTGCGTAATGATGGCCGTTCCATTTATTTTCAAACCTCCTGCTGCTTGCATCCTGCGGAAAATGCGATTATAATAAAAACCGTCCAACTCGTTTCGTACAACGTTGTACCACAATCAAAAAGAAGAGGCTCCTTATGCAGGAACAGAACATTGCACAAATGCTTGAAAATCCATTCATGCAGTACAATCACATCGAGATCGTATCGGTAACGTCGGATAGCGCCGTCATGTCGCTGGACATCCGGCGGGACACCACCAACATCTACGGTTATGTGCACGGCGGCGCATTTTTCACCATGGCCGATTGCTGTGCCGGGCTGACTGCCCGTTCTGACGGGCGGCAGTATGTCACCCAGAATGCTTCGGTCAACTTCATCCACAACGTCAAAGCCGGTCACCTGACAGCCCGCGGCCGGACGGTCAGCCGCCGCCGGCACATCTGTGTGGTGGCTGTGGAGATCACAGACGAGACCGACACCCTGTTATTTTCCAGCACCTTTTCCATGTACTGTATCAGCGCCGAGGGCTGACTGCTCTTTCTTCCCCGCACTGCGCACGTTTTGCGTGCCGGTGCGGGGCTTTTTTATTTTTATTGTGCGGCGTATTCTGTCAGCGGTCCGCAGCTCTCCCTGGGAACATACTCGATCGGCAGCAGCCGGCTTTCCGGCGTGGCAATCCGACCGTCCAGCTGCCCCAGCACCAGCTGGATGCACTCCCGCGCCATATCCTCCATGGGCAGATAGACTACGCTCAGGCTCGGGATCGAAAACGCATCGGATTCCTCCGGGCCGTTGCCTACAGCGATCAGCCGGGGCAGCTTTTCGCCGATATATCCAGCCTCACAAAAAGCCCGCAGGGCACCATGCGCAATGGCCGAGGAACCGCAGAACACTGCGTCCGGCAGCTGCTGCTTCCACTCATGCCGCAGCCGATGCGAAACTGCCTCGTAACCGCCTCGTATGCTGTTATCACAATACCGGTTGGCCAGGATCGTCAACCCGTGTTGCTCCCCTTCCAGCCGGAACCCATGCATCCGGTTTTCCATCCCCTCAAAGACCGGGCTGCTCGTCAGAACTGCCGCCGTCTTGCATCCCTGATCGGCAAAAGCCCGCGCCGCCAGAGCCCCCATCTTCAAATCATCCACATTGACGCTGCAATACCCATTGCAAACACGGTTGTACAGCACCACCGGGATCGGCAGCTGCGTGTCCTCCAAAAACTGCAGATCCGCATAGGACGCATTGCAGATGATGGCCGCATGGCAGTTTGCGCCACTGGTCAGTGCCTCGCTTTCCTTCAGGTGGTCGTTGACATACGGATAGATGACCAGCCGCACCGGACGTGCCGTTTTTTCGATCTCGGCCCGCAGACCATCCCAGAAGCGGAGCATCATGCTGGCCCGGAAATCCTGTGCCCAGAACATAGCCACCACCAGCTCATTGGCGCCGCTGCCGCCCCGCAGACTCCGGGCAGCCATATTGGGCTGGTAGCCAAGCCGTGCCGCCGCCGCAAAAATTTTTTCCTGCGTGGCCGTGCTGATCTTCCGCTCTGCCGCCTTGCCGCCCAAAACAATGCTGACCGTACTGGACGAGATCCCGACCTCCTGCGCGATCTGCTTGATCGTAACCATGCTCTTCCCCACCTTTTTCTGATATCAGGTTTATTGTACCCGTTTCCCCGTATCTTGACAAGCCAAAAAAGCCTCTCTCATCTCAAACCAGCCGTTTATGTGCACTCTGTATATTTTTCTTTTTCCTTTTTAGCCGTTTCAACAAAGTTGTATTTCTTTTCCTCCAAACTTCGTTTTTTTCTTGACATTAGTAAATCGTCGTACTACACTCAGTATGACGATTAAGTCAAACGTTGTACTGATGTTTGGCGCTGATATCACCTTTTCATTTTCATTTATAAGGAGGCTATCGAATGAAGAAAGTTGCAATCGGCGGTGGCCAGGGCTTCTGGGGCGACAGCCCGGACGCGGCCATCCACATGATCCGCAATGCCGATATCCAGTATATGGGCTGTGATTATCTGGCAGAGCTGACCCTTTCCATCATGGCAAAGCAGCAGCTCAAGGATCCCACCAAGGGCTTTGCACCCGACTTCACCACCCGCATCCTGAAGGAAGCCGGCAAGGAAGCCTGGGACAAGCACATCAAGATCTGCACCAACGCAGGCGGCATGAACATCAATGGCTGCGTGGACGGCATCCGTCAGTGGGCAGAAGGCAACAGCATGAGCGGCTATAAGATCGGTTATGTGACCGGCGATAACATCAAGGATAAGATCCCGCAGCTGCTGAAGGATGGCTGGACCTTCCCCAACTTCGACTACGACGGCAATTTCAACGATATTCTGGACAAGATCTACAACTGCAATGTCTACATCGGCCATGAGGGCATTGAGGGATGCCTGGCAGAGGGTGCCGATGTGGTCATCACCGGCCGTGCGGCTGACAGCGCCCTGTTCCTGGCTCCGCTGAAGTACGAGTTTGGCTGGGCTGCTGACGATTGGGACAATCTGGCCCGCGGCATCATGGCAGGCCATCTGCTGGAGTGCGGCGGTCAGGGTGCCGGCGGCAACTATATGTACGACTGGCGCAATGTCCCCCGCATGGACGAACTGGGCTTCCCCATCGCAGAGCTGACCGATGATACCTTTGAAATCACCAAGGCTCCCGACTGCGGTGGCATCATCTGCGAACAGAGCTGCAAGGAGCAGTTCCTGTACGAGGTCCACGATCCTGCCAACTACCTGACCCCGGATGTCAACGTGGATATCAGCCATGCTACCATCACCCAGGTGGGTGACAACCGTGTCCGCATCGGCGGTGTCAAGGGCAAGCCCCGCCCCGACACGCTCAAGCTCTGCGTGGGTTACCACAAGGGCTGGAAGACTGTTTCCATGCTGAGCTTTGCATGGCCTGATGCCTACGAAAAGGCTCAGTACTGCGCCGAGGTCATCATGAAGAAGATGCAGCGCCGCGGCATGAAGGCCGATGACATCCACATCAGCTACATCGGCCTGAACAGCCTGCATCTGGGCGTGGCCGATATGAGCGAAGAGGCACTGAAGAACCTGAACGAGTGCGTGCTGCGCATTGCTGTGTTCAGCGAGGACAAGAGCGAGTGCGCCAAGATCATTCCCGAGATCAGCCCCCTGCAGCTGAACGGCCCTCCGGGTGCCTCCTTCTTCGGCGGCCGCGCCCGCGTGCAGGAAGTGATGGCACTGTGGCCCACCACCGTGCCCCGCGATGCCGTACAGGTCGAAAGTCACATTCTGGAGGTGAAGTAAGATGGCAGAGATCTATCTGAACGATATTGCTCACGGCCGCTCCGGCGACAAGGGCGATACCAGCAATGTCTGTGTGTATGCACGCAAACCGGAATACTATAAGATCATTGAGCGCGAGGTGACCCCCGAAAAACTCAAAGCCTACTTTGGCGACATGGTCAAGGGCGAGATTACCCGCTACGACGTGCCCAGCCTGAACGGCTTCAACTTTGTTATGAAGCACGCTCTGGGCGGCGGTGCCACCATGAGCCTGCGTCTGGACAGCCTGGGCAAATCCATGGGCAGTGCCGTGATGCGCATGAAGATCCACGTTGAGGATGGAGAGCTGTAACATGAGTGAACATATGGCATTGGAGAACCTGACGGTTCTCGACCTGACCCGTGTGCTTGCCGGCCCCTTCTGCACCATGATGCTGGCTGACATGGGCGCAAACGTCATCAAGATCGAGGTTCCCAAAGGCGGTGACGACACCCGCAGCTATCCCCCCTTCCGTGCCAAAAATCTGAATGGTGAGCGGGAAAGCGTCTATTTTGCCAACATCAACCGCAACAAAAAGGGGATCACCCTGAACCTGAAGGCCCCTGAGGGCAAGGAGATCTTCAAGGAGCTTGTCAAAAAAGCGGATATCGTGGTGGAAAACTACCGCCCCGGCGTGATGGACAAGCTGGGGCTGGGCTATGATGTTCTGAAGGAGATCAATCCCCGCATCATCTATGCGGCGGTCTCCGGCTTCGGCTGCTACGGTCCCTACCACCTGCGCCCGGGCTATGATATTCTGGCTCAGGCCATGGGCGGTATGATGTCCATCACCGGTTCCAAGGGCGGGGAGCCTACCCGTGCCGGTTCGGCGCTGGGTGATATTCTGGGCGGACTTCATGTAACCATCGGCATCCTTGCCGCAGTCAACGCCCGCACCATTACCGGCAAAGGGCAGCGGGTGGACGTGAGTCTGATGGACAGCATGATCGCTGCCACTGAGAACACTGCCCTGAAGTACATCGAGACCGGCAACATCCCGGCCCCCATGGGCAACCGTTATGCCGCTGTTTCCCCCTACGACAGCTTCACCTGCAAGGGCGGCAAGGTCATCATCGCGGCAGGCAACCAGAAGCTGTACGAAAAGCTCTGCAATGAGGTGCTGGAACGCCCGGACATGATCACCGATCCCCGGTTCGTGGATATGCCGGGCCGTCTGGCCAATCAGGATGCCATTGCCGAGGTCATTGAGGAGCGGATCAAAGATCTGACCCCCAACGAGGCCGCCGAGCTGGTACTGGCCCACGGCATCCCCGCAGGCCCCATTATGAACATCAAGGAGATCCTGGACGATCCCCATGTCAAGGAGCGCGAGATGTTCGTGGAAATGGATCATCCCACCCTGGGCAAGGTCACCGTGAACGGCTGTGCCATCAAACTGATGGACACCAAGCCCTCTGTGCGCACACCCGCTCCCCAGCTGGGGCAGAACAACCGGGACATCTTTGAGGGTGTTCTGGGCATGACCGAAGAGCAGTTCAACACTCTGCACGAGAAGCAGGTGTTCTGATCTCTGACCACCTTTACACACATTATCGAGGAGAAATCACATGCTGGCAGTATTAGGGTTCGTCACCATTCTGCTGGTGCTGGCACTGATCATGAGCAAGAAGGTCTCTACCCTTGTAGCTCTGATCTTTGTTCCCGCCATCACCGGTTTCATCGCAGCATTCATCAATGCCCCCAATGTCATCATCCAAGCCGCACAGGCTGCTGCCGAAAAGGCCGGAACTGCTTATGTTGAGCCGGTCATCACGTTCGGCACCCGCTTTACCAAGGCACTTTCCATCCTCAGCGCAGATTATATGGGCAAGGGCCTGAGCAGCATCGTTGCCACAGGTGTCATGTTCATCTTTGCCATCCTGTTTTTCAGTACCTGCTCGGATGCCGGTGTCTTTGATCCTATCATCAACCGCATCCTGAAGTTTACCGGCGAAGACCCCGTCAAGGTCTGTATCGGCACCTTCCTCATCGGCTGCATCTGCCATCTGGATGGCTCCGGTGCCACCACCTTCCTGATTGCCATCCCCGCCTGTATGCCCCTGTTCCAGAAGCTGAAAATGAACCTCTGGGTAGAGGCTACCATCGTGGCGCTGGCCGCCGGTATCATGAATGTTATGCCCTGGGGCGGCCCGACGGTCCGTGCAGCCGCAGCCATGTCCGGCCTGGGCTATGAAGTCACCGGCAGCGAGCTGTGGGTGGGCATCATGCCCGCCTGGATCGCAGGCTTGGTGACCTGTCTGCTCGTCGCGGCTTTCCTGGGCAAAAAGGAAGCCAAGCGCATTGCTGCAGGCATCCCCGCGCAGGAGGTCACCGGTCTGACCGAAGCAAAGACCACCAACACCTCCAACGAACTGGCCCGCTCCGGCTGGCGCTGGTACTTCAATGTGGCACTGATCCTGGTCATCCTGTACATCCTCGTTACCAACCGCCTCAGCCCGGCTGTCACCTTTATGATCGGCTACTGCGTCCTGCTCATCGTCAACTACCCCAGTGTGGATCTGCAGCACAAGATCATCAACAGTCATGCACAGGCCGCATTCCTGATGGTCTCCATCGTCTTTGCCGCAGGCGCATTCACCGGTGTGGTCAAAAATTCCGGTATGCTGGCTTCCATGACCGACGCTCTGGTCTCCATCATCCCCACCAGCATGGGTACCTTCATTGCCCCCATCGTCGGCCTGTTCAGCGTTCCGCTGAGCCTGCTGTTTGACCCGGACTCCTACTACTACGGTGTTATGCCGGTCATCGCCAACGCTGTTTCCGCTATGGGCGGCAACGCACTGGCTGTGGCAAAGGCTTCCATCATGGGCCAGATGACGCTGGGCTTCCCGCTCAGTCCCCTGACGGGTGCCACCTTCCTGCTGCTGGGCCTTTCCGGCCAGGACCTGGGCGACCACCAGAAGCACACCCTCCCCTACGCATGGGTTGCATCTGCCATTATGGTCGCTGTGGGCTGCGTAGCCTGTGGGCTGCTGTTCTGAGGTCTCACCAAAAGAAACACCTTCCTCCTTTTTCACCCATTTCTTCATTCTGATTCCGAAACGTATGCCGGGTGGAGTACCCGCAGCACGCCACGGAATGCGTGCAAACCAGCAGACTTCCACCCGGTGCTCCGGGTGGTGTCGGCTGGTTTTGCCGTTTTTGAAGGATACCGTCCTGCCCTTGGGGCAGAAAGGAGTTTTCTCTTATGCCCGAGCCCATCCAGACTCCTGTTCCTGCGGCGGACGAACTGGCCGCACAGGTGCTGCTGCTGGCACAGAGTCGGTTAACTGCCGACCTGCGTTTTTTATCCTCCGCCCTGGAACAGCTGAAGCCGATCCCCGTCCCTGCGCTGGACACCCTGTTTGCCGGGGATGGCCGCTGCTTATACTATTGCCCTGAAACGCTGCTCCGCACATTCCGGGCACAGCAGTCTGTGCCCACCCGTGCCCTGCTGCATGTCACCCTGCACTTTCTTCTGGGGCATCCCTTCCAACGGCAGGAAATGGATCACCGCCTATGGAGCCTTGCCTGCGACATTGCCGCAGAGGAAGTCATCCGGGAACTGGAGATCCCCTCCTGCGCCCTGCCGGATGATGCTGCACAGGACAGCTGGCGCAGCCGCCTGCGGGATGCCTGCCCTCACCTGACGGCAGAAGCCATCTATAATTTTCTGCTGGAACGGCAGTACCCCGCCGATGTTCTGGCGGAATTGACCCAGCTTTTTTCCCGGGACAGCCATGCGCTCTGGTATGCTGCGCCACGGCCCGGCTCTCGTACGACCCCCAACGGACAGCTGCTGCCCGCCGGGGAGGATGAGGATATCACCAACGAGACCGAACTGCGCAAAACCGACACCCGGGACGAAACGCTGCAGCAGATGCAGCAGCGGCAGAAGGAAGCCCTGCGCAGACAATGGAAGCAGCTGGCCCGCCAGGCCAAGACCGATCTGGAGACCTTCAGCCGCCGTCACGGCAAGCGTGCCGGAGCATTGATGGATGGGTTAGAACCTGTGACCTTTGAGGAATGCGACTATACCGACTTTCTTCGCCGGTTCGGGGCACAAAACGAGGTGCTGCAGCTTTCCGAGGACGAATTTGACCTCATCTATTACACTTACGGTCTGCGCACCTACGGCAACGTTCCCCTGGTCGAGCCGCTGGAATATCGGGACGACAAGCGCATCCGGGAATTTGTGATTGCCATCGACACCTCTGGCAGTGTTCAGGGCGATATCGTTCAGAGCTTTTTGCAGCGCACCTGCGACGTTCTGCGGCAGAGCGGTTCCTTCACCGAGCGGGTAGAGATCTATCTCATCCAATGCGATGCCGAGGTGCAGAGCGTGGAGCGGCTGACCAGTCTGGACCAGCTGCATGAGCTGATCCCCCGGCTGAAGCTCCGGGGCTTCGGCGGTACCGACTTCCGGCCGGTGTTCGCCTATGTAGACAAGCTGCTGGAAGAGAAAAAGCTGACGAACCTCAACGGCCTGCTCTATTTTACCGACGGCGTGGGCACCTACCCGGAAAAATCCCCTGCCTACAAGACTGCCTTCATCTTTAACCGTGACGACCACATCAGCCCCCACGTTCCCAGCTGGGCCATCCGAGCTGTACTTACCACTGACAACATCCACCTGCTTGAACCGCAGAAGACCCGAACCGAGGAGGACACCGAATCATGGATATAGCAAGTGCAAAGCAACAGATCAAAAATACCGTACAGATCTACCTGCAGAAGGACGCTCTGGGCCACTACCGACTTCCGCTGGTGCACCAGCGGCCCATCTTCCTGCTGGGTGCGCCAGGTCTGGGCAAGACTGCCATTATGCAGCAGGTCGCTGATGAGATGGGGCTTGGCCTTGTGAGCTATTCCATGACCCACCACACCCGCCAGAGCGCACTGGGTCTGCCTGTGATCGTAGAAAAGGAATACGACGGCAAGCACTATCAGGTCAGCGAATACACCATGAGCGAGATCATCGCCAGCGTCTACGACTGTATGCGCACCACCGGCAAAACGCAGGGCATCCTGTTTCTGGACGAGATCAACTGTGTCTCCGAGACCCTCTCCCCTGCCATGCTGCTGTTCCTGCAATACAAAGTCTTTGGTGGACATCAGATCCCCGAGGGCTGGGTGGTGGTCACCGCCGGCAACCCGCCCCGCTTCAACAAAAGCGTCCGGGAGTTCGACGCTGCCACCCGTGACCGCCTGAAGGTGATCGAAGTTGAGCCAAGTTATGAAGCATGGAAGGCCTATGCGCTGGAACACGGTGTCAGCCGCAGCGTCATCAGCTATCTGGATATCCGTCCCGAAGATTTTTACAAGGTCGAGACCACTGTGGACGGTCTGACCGTGGTAACGCCCCGCGCCTGGGAGGACCTTTCCGAGATCCTGCAGTATCACGAAGAGCTGGGCCTTGCAGTCAGCGAGGAGCTGACTACCCAGTATCTGCAAAACAAGCAGGTCGCCCGGGATTTTGCCATCTACTACGAACTCTATCAGAAATATCGTCAGGCCTACAATATTGATGCCATCCTGCAGGGTGTGTGGGATGAGGATGTCCTCACGCAGGCACGCAGCGCCAAAATGGACGAGCGGATGAGCCTGGTTAGCCTGTTGCTGGAAGCAGTGTTCCTGCAGATGGAACGCTGTACCCTGCGCCACGATGCGCTGCGTCTTATCGTGGCCGCCCTCAAAGCCCAGCGCGGGACACTGGATGTTCCCGGCGATGCCCTGACCGCCCTCGCCGGGCTGGAGGACAACTGGCGCGCCGAAGCCAACAAAGCCCCCTCTGCCCGGCAGAAGGTCTATCTCGATCTGCTGTCGCTGACTGCCCAATGGCACGGAGAGCTTTCCGGCTCTACCCCCTTTTCCGCCCTCAAGGCCTGCTATCAGCGCTCGGTCGCTGACCTGCAGGCTGAGGTCGCTGAAACGCAGAAGAAGCTTGGCAATCTTCTCCGTTTTTTGCAGGAAGCCTTCGGTAAGGGGACGGAGCTGAGCATGGCGGTAAACGATCTGACCGTAGCTCCCGTAGCCACCGCATTTCTGGGGCAGTTTCTCAGCACCGATTACTTTGCAGCCAGCTGGGATCTGCTGCTGCACCGGCAGTCGGAGCAGCTGCTGCACCAGATCGATCTGACAGGACTGGTGTAAAATGGAACTGCTGCAATTTGAAGTAACCAACGCCGGAACGCTGGGCAGCCGCTGGACACCGCCCGCCCCGGAAACAAAAAAGGCCTCCTCCCTGCCCGGAGCCGCACTGGCAGCTCTCTTGCAGGAGGACGACGAGGATGATTGGGGCGGCGATGCTCCCGATATGAGCGCAGAGTTTGCACGGCTCGGCCATCTGAACGAAGAGTCCGACACCGATGCCCTTCCCCTGACAGCCGATTTTGCCCCTCTGCCGGATGGCTCTCTGGCGCTGGTGCGCTGGCCCCGGCTGGCACGGCCCGCTGTGGTACCCGACACTGTAGAAGGCCGCACTGTCACCGCCATTGCCGCTACCGCCTTTGCTACCAGCCATCTGGATGAGAGCTGCTTTGCGCAGTTCGGGCAATCGCCTATCAGTTTCAGCATATTTTGTATGCGAATGGGCCGCGCAGTCACCACCGAAACGCTGGACGAGGGCGGGCCGACTTCCGTCACACTGCCAGACAGCATCACCCACATTGGTCCCTACGCGTTCTACCACTGCACAAACCTGACTTTCATCACCCTGCCGGATGCCATTTCCGCCCTGCCTGCCGGTGTATTCGGTGACTGCAGCCGCCTTACCAGCGTCCATCTGCCGGAGCAGCTGCAGGCTCTGGGCTATCTACCCCGCCCCACGGATCAGGTCATGCCGGATGTGGGCACGTTTGCCGGGTGTCATGCCCTGAAACAGCTGACGCTGCCTCCACAGCTTAAAATGCTGGGCGCTCACAGCTTCAACAGTTCCGGTCTGGCGACCCTGACCGCCCGGGATGCTGGGTGTGAAAATTGGAGCCGTACTGTCACTGTGGCTGTGTCTGCATTTGACCACACTGCCGCACTGCTCTGGCTGGAAAAGGCCGATGTTTCCGGCCATGTGGTGGCGCGGCTGGGTCTACCCGTGGCCCGGGATAAAATTCTGGCAGGCGATGCCAGATTCGGTGCCATCCTGCGGGTACCGGTACTGTTCTTCACCCAGCCGATTCCCTACTTTGACCAACTGGCCCGGGACGCGTTCCGGCTGGATTTCTCGGCCCGTATGGCGCTGGCTCGGCTGGAAGCCTCTGCAGGGCTTTCCCCCGCCGACCGCCAGTGGTTTTGTGCAGTTCTGGTGCAGTATTTCGACCGGGCTCCACAGTTCATGCCCTGCCCGTCTCAACAGGCTTACGCAGAGCTGTTCCGCTTCCTCTGCCGCACAGACCTGCTCACCGCATCTGATGTCAGCACTCTGCTTCGGATGGCCGGAGCACTCGCCCTTCCTGCCGAACTCATCAGCGAGATGATGGAGGTGCGCACCCGTCGGTTTGAAACAGTCACCGGCTTTGAGGATCTGGAGTTGGATTGAGCCGAATCATAAACACTGCGTAGCCTGCATCGGCACGATGCAGTTCAAGGGTTTGGGATTTCCCAACAAGTATTTTGCAACGCAAAAATGGTCTTTGTATATACGAAGACACTGCTTGCAGGTGCTATGAAGCCTCTCAACGTGCTTTCCAAATTTGAAAATCATTTTGCAAATCAGACCGTCCGTTTTCAAGTTCAACTTGAAGCGGACGGTTATTTTTCTGCTCGGAAAGTTTTTGCATTTGCAGTCGCAGCAAGCAGGGCGAGTTGGTACCAACTCACGATTTTTGAATCTGATTTTACAAATCCGACTTCAAAAACGATTGTTGGGCTTCGCCAAAACCCGATATTCAGCACAAGAATGCGCTAGTTTCGCCCCTTAACGACCGCTGAATAAGCAAATTTCTTGGAGAAAAATTTGTTTTATTAAAATCGTCGTTGATACATTTAATATCGCACAAAACCGGAACTATTACTTCCGGTTTTGAAGGCAAAAAGCGGAAGTATCACCTCCTAAAAATTTGAGTGTTATTATGATATGCTCTATCCAGAGCTGTTCACAAGAACCGGACCTCCCAAGTCCGGTTTTCTCCCTCAAAACCGGACCTGATACGTCCTAAAAACGCTTGTATAATTGTGATATGCTTTCTACAACTCTTCATCGAACCTTGAAAACCGCATGACCGTCTGCATGGGATACCCGGCGATGACCAGAAGGAGAGCCGGAAAACGCCGCCGGAAGGGGGCAGGAAATCCATGCAGAGAGAACGGCGTAAGAACAACGATATTCTATTTCATTTCAGAAAGGATGGTTTGCCTATGACAAAACTGAGCCAGCTTAAAATCGATCCGGAGTTCCAGAATCAAATCAACCCTCCGTCGTTTGAGGAAACCCACCAACTGGAAATGAACATCCTAAAAGAAGAACGTGTACTGAATCCGATCATCACGTGGAACGGCTATATTGTGGATGGACATATTAAAATGTCTTTTTAACAGCAAAGGAGTACAGGCGACTCAAAGCTGATTTCTCCGGGCTGGATGGTCTGATTGAGCAGCTTTCAGCTTATATCCAGTCCACCGGCAGAAAGTACGCCGACCATGCCGCCACTCTGCGCATCTGGGCAAAGCAGCAGAAAACAGAACAAAAATCGACACCGGGCATCCCGGACTACACATTCAAAGAAGGAGAAAGCCTATAAAGACGATTGAAAAAATTTTGGAACATTCCGTTTCCAGTATTCCCAAAAATACCGAGGATTATTATGGCAAGGACGGTCTGCTTTACTGCGGAAAATGTCATACGCCAAGGGAAGCGTTCTTCGCAAAAGGCGTCGCTCTGATGGGCAAGAACAAACACCCTGTCGAATGCAGCTGCCAGCGCACGGAAAGAAAAAAGCAGGAAGCCCTTATCAACCAGCAAAAGCACAGCGACCTTGTGCGGCGGCTGAAAGCCGAGGGATTTTCTGACCCGGCAATGCTGGACTGGAAGTTTGAAAACGACAATGGCCGCAGCCCGCAGATGTGTCATGCACACCGTTATGTAGAGCAATGGCAGACCATGCGTGCAGAGAACCTAGGACTGTTCCTCTGGGGCGGTGTGGGCACCGGCAAGAGTTTCCTTGCCGGGTGTATTGCAAACGCTCTGATGGAGCAGGAGGTGCCTGTGCGCATGACAAACTTTGCACGAATCCTGAACGAGTTGAACGGCAGCTTTTCCGGGCGAAATGATATTGTGGACAAGCTCTGTCGCTATCCCCTGCTTATCATTGACGACTTCGGCATGGAGCGTGGCACCAAATACGCACTGGAACAGATCTACAGCATCGTGGACAGCAGATACCGCAGCCGGAAGCCGCTGATCGTCACCACCAACCTGACGCTGGACGAGATACGGCACCCACAGGATACCACCCATGCCCGCATCTATGACCGCCTGTTGGAAATGTGCATTCCTGTTTCCTGCATCGGTGTGAGTTTCCGCAAAGAGAACGCGCAGGAGAAGCTGAAACGCATGAAACTTTTGATTGGATAAACCGAAAACATCGGAAAGCAAAAATTGCCGGGTGTAATAGTCACCCGACTACAAGGAATTGGAGGTTTGCCTATGAATTTGAATCGGCCTGACATGACCGAAACTGTGAAATCTGAAAATTATACGAATAATCCCTTGCAAAAGGACTCAAATCCCACTACAATAGAAGCGGTCACTCAAACCAATGCCGTCAAGTCTCCGACTGACAGCCCGGCAACCACGAAGCTGGTGTACACGGTGGAAGAGATCGCACGAATGCTGGCCATCAGCCTGCGCTCTGCTTACAACCTGTGCAACAGCACCACCGAATTCCGTGTCCTGCGGGTAGGCGGAAGCATCCGCATCCCGAAAGACGGTTTCGATGCGTGGCTCAACCGGGCAGCTTGATAAGGAGGCAACAGTATGGCATATATTACGAAGCGAGGCAACTCTTACAGCGTCCGCTACACTTACGAAGATGAACACGGCAAGATCTGCGACAAATGGGAGAGCTTTCCCACAAAAGAGGAGGCAACGAACCGAAAAAAGCAGATCGAACATGAACTGGCTGCCGGAACCTTCCTGATCCCGTCCTCGGTGACGGTGGCAGAGTTCCTCATGGATTGGCTGCCCAAGCAGTGCAGCAAGCACAAGTGGGCACCCAAAACCTACGAATCCAACCTTTCCACCATCCAGAACCTGATTATCCCCTATATCGGCGGCATGGAGATGCAGAAGCTCAAGCCCTACCACATGGAAAACCTCTACACGACCCTGAGCAAAACGCCCTGCGGTTCGTATATCGAGGGAAAGAAGCAGGAACTGACCGAAAAGCAGAAGCAACGGTTTCTTTCCGGCACCACCATCCATGAGGTGCATCGGCTGCTGGGTACTGCGTTCCAGTATGCCGTAGAGTGGGGCATCCTTGTCAAAAGCCCTGTTCCCGTGGACAGCCCCAAGAAGTCCACGCAGGAGCGTACCATCTGGACGGTAGAGGAGATGCGGGCGGCTCTGGACAGTATGGAGGATCCCATCCTGCATCTGGCAGTCCACCTAACGCTGGTGGGCGCACTGCGAGAGGGCGAGATCGTAGGTCTGACCCCGGAAGATCTTGATTTTGACGCAGCAGATGGCATCGGAACCTTCCGTATCAACAAATCCATGCAGCGGGTGCGAAAAGAAGCCCTGAACCAAGTGGACGATGGCTGCATCATCAAGGTATTCCCGGATAAGTTGGAACGCAGCACCACTTCCCTCATCCTGAAAAGCACTAAAACGGCATCCTCCTGCCGCACCATCTTCATGACCTCTGCACTGAAAGAGGAATTGAAGAAGTGGCTGAATCAGCTGGCAGCAGACGAGATGAAAAACCCGACACGCTACCATGACAGCGGAATGCTGTTCCGTCTGCCTAACGGTCTGGCGGTGGAGCCGGTGCTGATCCGCAAGAAGTTCCTCAAGTGGCAGGATGCCCACCCGGAATTCCCCCGCATCGTCTTTCACGGTCTGCGCCATTCCAGTGCCACCTATCAGCTGATGATCTCCGGCGGCGATGTGAAGGCCGTTCAGGGCACCACAGGACACGCTACGGCAGATATGCTGGTGAACACCTACGCCCACATCCAGCAGTCCTCCCGTGTGGAACTGGGCAAGAAGTTTGAAAGCGGCTTCTATGCTAAGTCCGAAAGCCCCAGCCCGCAGGCTGTACCCGCCGCAGGCGAACCGACCATTTCTATGACTGCTCTGCTGGAACTGCTGAAGAATGCAGACCCCGAAGTAAAGGCGCAGCTCCGTCTGGCTCTGTTGACTTGATGCAAAATTTACCACGCATTTCAAAGTAATTCCAGCCCCTGCAAAGGATTCCTACGAAAAAGCTGACCGTGCAAAAACCGTGCATTGACCGTGCAGACCCCGATTTTTCGGGGTTACATAACAAAAAAGAACGTCAAATCTTACGATTTGACGTTCAATATCTGGTGCACCTCCAGGGACTCGAACCCTGGGCCCACTGATTAAGAGTCAGTTGCTCTACCAACTGAGCTAGAGGTGCATATTATCAGAATGTGGTTTCTTCATTCTGATAATCTCAAGTCGGCGACTACCTATTTTCACAAGCCGTTTCCAGCTAACTATCTTCGGCACAAGTAAGCTTAACTTCTGTGTTCGGAATGGGAACAGGTGGAACCTTACCGTCATCGACACCGACCGATCTGACTGGATCAGTATATCACATTTCTGCTTTACTGTCCAGTATTTTTAGAAGGACGTGCCTTCAAAACTGAATAATCACTGCTGACATTTTTTCGTTGACTTAAAAGTCTCAAGCGAATTGTGGTCAAGCCCTCGACCTATTAGTACACGCTTGCTGAATGGATCGCTCCACTTACACATCGTGCCTATCAACCTTGTAGTCTTCAAGGGGTCTTACTTGTTTGAAACAATGGGATATCTTATCTTTGGGTCGGCTTCACGCTTAGATGCTTTCAGCGTTTATCCGATCCGTACATAGTTGCCCAGCTATGCCCTTGGCAGAACAACTGGTGCGCCAGAGGTACGTCCGCTCCGGTCCTCTCGTACTAGGAACAGCTCCCATCAAATATCCTGCGCCCACGACAGATAGGGACCGAACTGTCTCACGACGTTCTGAACCCAGCTCGCGTACCGCTTTAATTGGCGAACAGCCAAACCCTTGGGACCGAATACAGCCCCAGGATGCGATGAGCCGACATCGAGGTGCCAAACCTCCCCGTCGATGTGGACTCTTGGGGGAGATCAGCCTGTTATCCCCAGGGTAACTTTTATCCGTTGAGCGATGGCATTTCCACTCACATACCACCGGATCACTAACTCCAACTTTCGTTACTGCTCGACCCGTCAGTCTCGCAGTTAGGCTCGCTTCTGCGTTTGCACTCTTTTGCTTGATTTCCGTTCAAGCTGAGCGAACCTTTGAACGCCTCCGTTACTCTTTAGGAGGCGACCGCCCCAGTCAAACTGCCCACCTAACAATGTCCCCCGCCTTGATTCAAAGGCGCAGGTTAGAATTCCAATATCGCAAGGATGGTATCCCAACGGCCACTCCACAAAAGCCAAAGCTCTTGCTTCCCAGTGTCCCATCTATCCTGTGCATGCAACATCGAAACCCAATATTAGGCTACAGTAAAGCTCCATGGGGTCTTTCCGTCTTGTCGCGGGTAACCGGCATCTTCACCGGTACTACAATTTCGCCGGGCGGGCTGTTGAGACAGTGCCCAAATCATTACGCCTTTCATGCGGGTCAGAACTTACCTGACAAGGAATTTCGCTACCTTAGGACCGTTATAGTTACGGCCGCCGTTCACTGGGGCTTCGATTCAATGCTTGCACATCTCCTCTTAACCTTCCAGCACCGGGCAGGCGTCAGCTCGTATACGTCATCTTTCGATTTAGCACAAACCTGTGTTTTTGGTAAACAGTTGCTTGGGCCGATTCTCTGCGGCTCCATCTCTGGAGCACCCCTTCTCCCGAAGTTACGGGGTCAATTTGCCGAGTTCCTTAACAACCCTTCTCCCGTTGGCCTTAGAATCTTCTTCCTACCTACCTGTGTCGGTTTGCGGTACGGGCACCGCAGAAATACACACAGCTTTTCTCGCCATCTTCCATCCCGGACTTCGGTACTAACTTCCCTCGATCGCTACCGGAACCAACACCCGGCTCCGAGACTTCAAATGTGTCCCTGTGTTTAACTCTTTTGGTGGTGACGGAATCTCTACCGTCTGTGCATCGGCTACGCCGTTAGGCCTCACCTTAGCTCCCGACTAACCTGGAGCGGACAAACCTTCCTCCAGAAACCTGAGGCTTTCGGCCATGCAGATTCTCACTGCATTCGCGCTACTCATTCCGGCATTCTCACTTCTATACACTCCACAGCCGCTTGCGCTACTGTTTCACCGCGTATACAACGCTCCCCTACCCAATGTACAAAGTACATTGCCTAAGCTTCGGTGTCAGGTTTAGCCCCGTTAAATTCTCCGCGCAAAGACGCTCGACCAGTGAGCTATTACGCACTCTTTGAATGTGTGGCTGCTTCTGAGCCAACATCCTGGTTGTCTACGTATCTTCACATCGTTTTCCACTTAACCTGACTTTGGGACCTTAGCTGTAGATCTGGGCTGTTTCCCTTTTGACAATGACATTTATCTGACACTGTCTGACTCCCAAGCATCAATACTCTGGCATTCTGAGTTTGATAAGCTTCGCTAACCTCTCGGCCGCTAGGCTATTCAGTGCTTTACCTCCAGGTATCTAACTTGAGGCTAGTCCTAAAACTATTTCGGGGAGAACCAGCTATCTCCGGGTTCGATTGGAATTTCTCCGCTACCCACAGTTCATCCGCCGCCTTTTCAACGGAGGTCGGTTCGGTCCTCCATGGAATTTTACTTCCACTTCAACCTGACCATGGGTAGGTCACCCGGTTTCGGGCCCATTGTATGCAACTTAACGCCCTTTTCAAACTCGCTTTCGCTTCGGCTCCAGACCTTAAGTCCTTAACCTTGCTGCATACAATCGCTCGCCGGACCGTTCTACAAAAAGTACCCTATCACACTTTGACGTGCTCTAGGTGCTTGTAGGCACAGGGTTTCAGGTTCTTTTTCACTCCCCTCCCGGGGTGCTTTTCACCTTTCCTTCACAGTACTATACGCTATCGGTCACTGGGTAGTATTTAGGGTTGGAGGGTGGTCCCCCCGTATTCCGACCAGGTTTCACGTGTCTGGCCGTACTCTGGATCCTGCGCAGCTCTCTCCGTTTTCACCTACGTGGTTCTCACACTCTCTGACCGGCCTTCCCATGCCGTTCGGTTAACAGATTAAGTCCTAAAAGCAGTCCGTACCCCGGAAGTATTTCTACTTCCGGTTTGCCCTCTTCCGCGTTCGCTCGCCACTACTTACGGAATCTCGTTTGATGTCTCTTCCTCGCCCTACTTAGATGTTTCAGTTCAGGCGGTTCCCTCGATATACCTATTTTTAAGTTCAGTATAACGTACCTGAGTATGAACCCAGGTGAGTTTCCTCATTCAGAAATCTCCGGATCAATGCTTATTTGCAGCTCCCCGAAGCTTATCGCAGCTTATCACGTCTTTCATCGGCTCCCAGTGCCAAGGCATTCGCCCTGCGCCCTTGTTCGCTTGACCTTTCAAACGTTCTTTCAGAACATTTGGTATCCTCTTGATTCTCTCTTGCCAACGAAGATTATTGTTACCCTTCCTTTTGAAATTGTAATATTTCTTAAAAAAGAACTTACTATAATCTTTGTTTCGCAGTTATTATTCAGTTTTCAAGGTACGTCTTTGAGCGTCCTTTTCAGGGCCCTCAAAATCGAACAATATCTACTTAAACTCTTACGTATCACCTGTTCCAATGACCGGCCATCTTGGATGCTCTGTCATTGCCTGACTCCTTAGAAAGGAGGTGATCCAGCCGCAGGTTCTCCTACGGCTACCTTGTTACGACTTCACCCCAATCACCAGTTTTACCTTCGGCGGCGTCCTCCTTGCGGTTAGACTACCGACTTCGGGTCCCCCCGGCTCTCATGGTGTGACGGGCGGTGTGTACAAGGCCCGGGAACGTATTCACCGCAGCATGCTGATCTGCGATTACTAGCAATTCCGACTTCGTGCAGGCGAGTTGCAGCCTGCAGTCCGAACTGGGACGTTGTTTCTGAGTTTTGCTCCACCTCGCGGTCTTGCTTCTCTTTGTTTAACGCCATTGTAGTACGTGTGTAGCCCAAGTCATAAAGGGCATGATGATTTGACGTCATCCCCACCTTCCTCCGTTTTGTCAACGGCAGTCTGGCCAGAGTCCTCTTGCGTAGTAACTGACCATAAGGGTTGCGCTCGTTGCGGGACTTAACCCAACATCTCACGACACGAGCTGACGACAACCATGCACCACCTGTCTCTGCGTCCCGAAGGAAACACATATTTCTATGTGCGTCGCAGGATGTCAAGACTTGGTAAGGTTCTTCGCGTTGCGTCGAATTAAACCACATACTCCACTGCTTGTGCGGGCCCCCGTCAATTCCTTTGAGTTTCAACCTTGCGGTCGTACTCCCCAGGTGGATTACTTATTGTGTTAACTGCGGCACTGAAGGGGTCAATCCTCCAACACCTAGTAATCATCGTTTACAGTGTGGACTACCAGGGTATCTAATCCTGTTTGCTACCCACACTTTCGAGCCTCAGCGTCAGTTGGTGCCCAGTAGGCCGCCTTCGCCACTGGTGTTCCTCCCGATATCTACGCATTCCACCGCTACACCGGGAATTCCGCCTACCTCTGCACTACTCAAGAAAAACAGTTTTGAAAGCAGTTCATGGGTTGAGCCCATGGATTTCACTTCCAACTTGTCTTCCCGCCTGCGCTCCCTTTACACCCAGTAATTCCGGACAACGCTTGTGACCTACGTTTTACCGCGGCTGCTGGCACGTAGTTAGCCGTCACTTCCTTGTTGAGTACCGTCATTATCTTCCTCAACAACAGGAGTTTACAATCCGAAGACCTTCTTCCTCCACGCGGCGTCGCTGCATCAGGGTTTCCCCCATTGTGCAATATTCCCCACTGCTGCCTCCCGTAGGAGTCTGGGCCGTGTCTCAGTCCCAATGTGGCCGTTCAACCTCTCAGTCCGGCTACCGATCGTCGCCTTGGTGGGCCGTTACCTCACCAACTAGCTAATCGGACGCGAGGCCATCTCAAAGCGGATTGCTCCTTTTCCCTCTGCTCGATGCCGAGCTGTGGGCTTATGCGGTATTAGCAGTCGTTTCCAACTGTTGTCCCCCTCTTTGAGGCAGGTTCCTCACGCGTTACTCACCCGTTCGCCACTCGCTCGAGAAAGCAAGCTCTCTCTCGCTCGTTCGACTTGCATGTGTTAGGCGCGCCGCCAGCGTTCGTCCTGAGCCAGGATCAAACTCTTTATAAATGATATTTATCACTTAAAAGTGTTAAATCTTGTTTCGCTCAGCACGCAATCGCTTGCGTCCTGTGTGAATTACTTTTGTTTGGAATTGTTTACCGTGTTTTTCCAACACGAAAATAGGTTCCGTTACAAGTTCTTTCGATATTGTTCAATTTTCAAGGTCCTGTGCGCCGCAGCCTTGCGGCTGAAGACTTGATTATTTTACCACAGAAGCGGTTTTTTGTCAAGCACTTTTTTGAGAAGCTTTTGAACTTTTCTGAACTTGGAGCGCTTCGCACATCTCAGTGTCAACCGTGAGCTTGTCGGGGTGAGACCCCTCCATCTTGCTTTCGCAAGACCGCTCTGTTTGCTTGAACGCCCCACTGGGGCGATTCATTGCTTTCGCAACCGCAAAGCTTTTCAGCGTCTATTGGTTCTTTTCAAGGGCTTCCTGCTGGGACTTCAGAAGTCATTCTTTTGTCTCAGCGCTTGGCGCTCAAGTATAATACCACACCCCGCTGCGCTTGTCAACACTTTTTGACATCTTTTTTCCAATTTCTTTGCGGAGGCAAAAGCCTTGCGTATCGGCGGCGGGTGCGCTATTATATATTATATACATTATAGAGCGCTGCGAAAGGGCCCTGACCATGATCCTCACCGTCAATATCGGCAACACCCACATCACCGTGGGCGGCTACGAACAAGACACCCTTATCTTCTGCGGGCGGCTGCACTCCGACCCCGCTGCCACGGTGGAGGAATACGCCATCCGGCTGGTGAATCTGTTACAGCTGTACGGAGCATCTCCGGCGCAGATCGAGGGCGGCATTCTGGGCAGCGTGGTGCCCATGCTCAGCGGGCGGGTGCTGGCGGCCTTACAGCTCTTGTGCAAGGCACGCATCCTGACCGTGGGGCCGGGGCTGAAAAGCGGCATCAAGCTGCGGCTGGACAATCCCGCGCAGTTGGGCGCAGAGCTGCTGTGCGGCGCGGTGGCGGCGCTGGCAGAGTGTTCCGGGCCGCTGGTGGTCATCTCGGCAGACACGGCCATCTCCCTGATGGCGGTAAACACTAAACAAGAACTGGTGGGCGGCGTGATCCTGCCCGGGCCGCAGCTTTCCATGAATGCGCTGGTGCAAAAAACTGCCCAGCTGCCCCAGATCGACCCTGCCGCCCGCGCCTCGGACTCGGTGCTGGGCAAGAGCACCTCGGCCTGTTTGCAAAACGGCTTTGTGCTGGGCACTGCCAGCCTGCTGGACGGTCTGGCTGACCGCTTCTGCGCCGAACTGGGCGCACAGACCGCCTTTTACGCCACCGGCGACCTGCCCCGCTCCATCCGGGAGGCCTGCCGCACCCCCATCCACTACCGCGAGACCCTGATCACCGATGGCCTGCACCGCATCTGGCTGCGAAACCGGAAGGGTTGACGATTTTCGTTTGCATTTTGCATTCTGATGTGTTATACTGTGTTGTACCCACCAAAGGGGTACGGCATTTGCGATCGTAGCTCAGCTGGATAGAGCGTTCGGCTCCGACCCGGAAGGCCAGAGGTTCGAATCCTCCCGGTCGCACCAAGGACTGCTGCACAGGTTTTGTGCAGCAGTCCTTTTTATTTATTTTATCGAATCCATCTTGCAAAAGCGGCGCAGTGCCTTATAATAGAGGCTGTGCCCCGGTGTGCGCGGGCACGGTTTAGGATGTATAGGATAAAGGGAAAAAAGAGTATGGCTTCTCAAACGAATACGCTGACGGAAGGCCCTCTGGCCAAGCAGATCTTTCTGGTCAGTCTGCCGCTGGCGCTTTCCAACCTGCTGCAGGTGCTGTTCAATATGTCGGACGTGGCGGTGGTGGGGCGCTTTGCCGGGTCTACGGCGCTGGGCGCTGTGGGCTCCACAAGCACTCTGGTGACCCTGTTCACCGGCTTTCTCATTGGCCTGAGCAACGGCATCAACGTGCTGGTGGCGCGTTTTTACGGTGCACGCCACCCCAAGGACGTGGAAAAGACCGTCCACTCGGCGACCATTATCAGCGCCATTGCCGGTGTAGTGTTGCTGCTCATCGGCCTGCTGGGCTCCCCCGCCATGCTGCGGCTGCTGAACACCAAGGAGGATCTGCTGCCCGGCGCGATCTTGTATCTGCGGGTGTATTTTCTGGGTATGCCAGCGCTGGCGCTGTACAACTTCGGCAACGCAGTGTTCAGCTCCATCGGCGACACCAAAAAGCCGCTGATGTATCTGTCCATTGCCGGTGCGCTGAACATTCTGCTGAACCTGTTCTTTGTCATCGTGTGCGATTTAAGCGTGGTGGGCGTGGCGCTGGCCAGTGCCATCAGCCAGTGCGTTTCCGCGTTTCTGATCCTGCGGGCGCTGACCCGGGTGCAGGACTGCTACGCGCTGGACGTACATAAATTGCAGCTGGACCCGGTGCAGGCCAAGAGCATCCTTGCGTTGGGCGTGCCTGCTGGGTTACAGAACGCCATTTTTGCCATTGCCAACCTGTTCATTCAGGCAGGCGTCAACTCCTTTGACTCTTTGATGGTCAAGGGCAACAGCGCCGCCGCCAACGCGGATGGGCTGATCTACGACTGCATGGCGGCCTTCTACATGGCCTGTGCCAGCTTTATGAGCCAGAACTACGGCGCGGGTCGGCCTGACCGGGTGAAGAAGAGCTACTTCATCAGTCTGGGCTACTCCTTCGGCGTGGGGCTTGTGCTGGGCGCGGCGCTGTTCTTCTGCGGACCGGCCTTCCTTGCGCTGTTCACTACCGAAGCCGCCGTTATTGATGCCGGCATGAAGCGTGTGGCCGTGATGGCCTTTGCCTACTGCGTCTCCGCCTTTATGGACTGCACCATCGCCGCCTCCCGCGGGCTGGGCAAGACGGTGGTTCCCACCGTCATCGTGGTGCTGGGCTCCTGCGTGTTCCGGGTGATCTGGGTGTACACCATCTTTGCCCACTTCCACACCATCCCGGCACTGTACCTGCTGTATCCGTGCAGCTGGACGCTGACCGCGCTGGCAGAAATCGCCTATTTCGCCAGCTGCTACAAGCGCGCAATGGCCATCTTCCGCAAGCCCGCAGCGGCGTAATAAAAGGAAATATGATATAAAAATTATCCCCCGGGAAAATCTGCGGATCTTCCCGGGGGACTTTTTCACAGGAGGGGTCGTGAAGGCAAACTGCATTTGCAGCGCTTGTTTCCTACGGAAACAGCCACGCTGCGGGGAAGCTTATTCTCTCACGCAAGAGGGCTGCTGCACAAACCGTGCAGCAGCCCTCTTGTCTTTTATCACTTGCTCTGTTTGCCCAGCCAAGTCCACAGATCCTCACCGGTGATATCATCCTTGCATTCCCGGTTGAAGAAGTACAGCCAGCTCCAGTGACCCATATACTGGTAGGGTTCCCCCTCCGTACCCTTGTACAGACCGGTGGTATCATGAACATCGGCAAAAATGCTAGTGTGCACCTTGGCATCCACCGCTTTCAAACGTGCCAATGTGGGTGCCTCGTAGATCGTCGGGTCCACAGTCGTGTCGTTCTCTGCATAGACGAACCACATGGGCAGTTCCTTCAGAGTAGCCAGCTGCTCCTCGGTAATGCCGCTGTCCTTATAGGCCTCGCAGATGGGATAAGCTGCTGCAAAGTACCCGGGATACTGGATTGCCATATTCACGGTCATATAACCACCGTTGGAGCAGCCGCCAATGAGGATGCGGTTCGTGTCGATCTGGGGATGCTCTGCCACAAAGGCATCAATGAGCTCCTTCAGGGTCTGGGTGTACACCGAGGGCACGCCCGGGTTGTTGCCCCAGTCCCCGGCCTCGTTATATTGCAGCCAGAACGTGGGGGTCTGGGGCAGCAGCACATAGGCAGCCCCGCCCATGGCCTGCTGGAACTCGTCACTGAGGAGCGCAGAGGCTTTGTTGCCCAGAAAAGCAATAGAAGGATCCTTGCCGCCCTCTCCTGCACCATGGAGCCAGATGACCAGAGGCAGCTTTCGGCCCTTAGGTGCGTAGTAGCCATAAGTCAGCTCTTTGCCATCGGTGCCGCGGAACACTCCGTTGGTGACAAACTGCTTCATCTGAGGGATCAGGGCATCCTCGTGGTCCACTACCGGGTCCACAGCAGCGGTGACCTTCTGCCCCAAAATGGTAGCCAGAGCGGAGTTTTCCTTCATGTTGATCTCCAGCTCATAGGGCTTGCACCATGTATTCATGCCCACCAGAAAGTCGTAGCAGAAGGGACTGCCGGTGTTGGGGTCGCAGGACATCTCCAGACAGACATACTTGGAGGGGACCTCCAGCTTTTTACCGCTTTTAGAGCAGGTATAGGCCGCTGTTACCATGCGGGGCGCGCTGGCCACAATGTGGGGGCCGCCAACGTTGCCCCAATCCATGGACTCCTTGTGCTCCACCACCGAGTCGATATCCTCCACCCGGACGCTGCGAGGATCCAGTAAACGGTCAAAGGCAAGAATGGTCGCCTTGACGCCGGGGCCCCAATCGTAACCCTCCACCACAGCGGTCTGCGTGCAGGTAAGAGCCAACTCCGGCTTAAAACAAGCGCTGGCAGAGGTAGCGCCGCTTACCACCGCTGCACTCAGCATACCGGCAGCTGTGCCGGTGCGAAGAAACTGACGACGAGAAATTTTGTTCATGATAGTCTCCTTTTTTCGGTATTCTTCCTGCCGCGGAGCCCGAAGCTCCACATTCTGATGCTAGGATAACAGATTCCCGAGAAAAATATCATTTTTTTCACAATCTGTCGTTTTCACTGCACAATCTGCAAAAGTTTCAAAAAAGCGCAATCTTTTACTGTATATATTGCACAATATGGTTTCCCCTTTTATTGTGCAATATTCCATACCGCACTATCCGAAGGCAGGTGTGCATAACGTTCCTGTAAAAGCAGAAAGCCGGACGGCCCGCAGGCTGCCCGGCTTTGTGTTATCACAAGGTTTTACTGATAATCGTGGTTGAGGAACAGGGCCTTGATGGCTACCACCTCGTCATATTCCTCCTGCTCCACCTGCACGTCCGCGTTCAAGCTCTTCAGGCGTGCCTTGACTGCTTCCAGTGCCTCGGGCACGGTGACGGCGCGGCCCTCCTCCACGGCGTCCATCATCTGCTTGAGCACGATGGGGTGGGCGTACCAGCTTTTCACCGGGAAAGCGCCGTGGGGGTAGTGCTTGACATACTCTGCCATGGCAGCCTCGGCCTTGTCCGCACGCTTCATGATGGCGTTGTTGTTATTGTGGGCGGTGGGCAGCATATTGTAGCTGGAAAACAGGAAGATGGCGGCAAAGCCGAACAGCGCAAAGTACACGCCGTAGCTGCCGGTGTGGCTGAACACGGAATACAGACCGTAGGCCGCAGCCGCAACACCCAGCACAAAGATGGCCAGCGCCACATACCGGTACACCGGCTTACTTTGCAGCTGCGCACGCTTGCGGCGCTGGGCAGCGCTCAGCTCGGCGGAAAGCTCCGGCTTTGCGTCCAGATACTCCTTCGCCCGGCGCAGGGTGGTCATGCTGTGCTGTGCCTCGGCAGAAAGCTCCGGCAGCTTGCGGGCGGCCTTTTCGGCGGCCTTTTTCTCCAGCGCCTGCTCTCCGGCAGCGCTCAGCAGATGCAGCTGCGGCTGCTCTTTGGCAAGCACCTCCAGCAGGGCGTCCACGTCCCGCTCGTCCTTGAAGTTGCACTGCTTCTGCTTGCCGCCGTCGTACTCCACCACAAGATACGCCATGGAGACAAACACGCCCTTGCCGGAAAAGCCCCCGGAGCTCATAGCCACCCGCTTGAACACCCGGGTGATGCTGCCGTAGGGCAGATAATAGCGGCGGTCGATGTAAAAGCTGTTCAGGTACAGCGCCTTTTTGCCCACGCCGCAGGGGCCGATCTTCCGGCAGGCTTTTTTGTCTGCCTCCAGCTCCTGCGGGTCAAGCTTTGCCATGCCCAGCTGTGCGGGTTTGAAAATCATGGGTAGTTCCCTTCTTTGCTATAAATTCTACGCCCCTATTTTCCCACGGGGCGGGGGCAATTGCAAGCCTTGTTTTTAAAAAACAGCGCCCGCCGCTGTACGGTCAGGCAGCGGCGGGCGCAGGTCACTTACGGAAATATGGAGCCATCAGTTCCTTATGCCTTGGAAGCAGAGTGCTTCTTGGTAGCATGGAGGAACAGAGCCAGCATTGCGATGGCAAAGACGATGCCGATGGGGTAAGCAACGGCGGTGTTGTAAGCCACCAGCTTGCCGTCCGCATAGGTGTTGATCATCTTGCCCAGGCACTCGGGAGCCAGCACGAAGTAGGTGCAGGACACAGCGCTCATGAAGGTAGCAGGCACGGCGGTGATCCAGAAGTTCTTCTTCTCCTTGAACAGGTACATGGAAGCAGCCCACAGGACGATCATAGCCAGCGTCTGGTTGGTCCAGCTGAAGTAACGCCAGATGACAGTGTAGTTGATGAAGCCCAGTGCGTTGCCGATGCCAAGGAAAGCACCAACGCCCAGCACGGGGATGCACAGCTTCAGGCGGTTTACGTAGCTGTCCTGATCGATCTTGAGCCAGTCGGACAGGGTCAGACGAGCGGAACGGAATGCGGTATCACCAGAGGTGATGGGGCAGATAACGACACCGATCATAGCCAGTGCCACACCGACCTTACCCATGGTCTTGAGGCAGACGTCGTAGATAGCGGCAGACTGACCGGCAGCCAGAGCCTCGGCCAGACCGACCATCTTGCCGTCGGTGATGGTGTACAGTGCGCAGCCAGCAGCAGCCCAGATCAGAGCGATGATGCCCTCGCTGATCATTGCACCGTAGAATACGAAGTGACCCTGCTTCTCACTCTTCATGCAGCGGGCCATCAAAGGCGACTGGGTGGAGTGGAAACCGGAGATAGCACCACAGGCAACGGTGATGAACATGAAGCTCCAGATGGGAGTGTTGGAGGGATGCATATTGCTGAAGTTTGCCCAGATCTCGGGGATGGTGTAGGTGGGGTTGGTGAAGATACCAAAGATAACGCCCACAGCCATGATGATCAGGCAGATGCCGAACAGGGGGTAGATCTTACCGATGATGGCATCAATGGAGATAAAGGTTGCGATGAAGTAGTAAGCCAGAATGATGATCAGCCAGAACAGAGTGGTGGTCATCACACCGGACATACCGCCGTTCTTGCACAGGGTAACGATCAGACCTGCGGGACCCACTGCGAACACGGTACCGACCATGATCAGCAGCACCACAGAGAACACACGCATGATGTTCTGCATCACAGGGCCCAGATAGCGGCCGGTGACCTCAGCGATGGAAGCGCCGTCGTTGCGCTCGCTCATCATGCCGGAGAAGTAGTCATGTACGCCGCCGGCAAAGATGGTGCCGAAGGTGATCCACAGGAACACCACGGGACCCCACAGAGCACCCTGCAGTGCACCAAAGATGGGCCCCAGACCTGCAATGTTCAGCAGCTGGACGAGGAACAGCTTCCACTGGGGCATCACAACGTAGTCAACGCCATCGTTGATGCGCACAGCAGGAGTTTCACGGTCGTCCGGTCCGAACGTGTTGTCCACGATCTTACCATAGACAAAGTAGCCTACGATCAGAAGCGCCAGACACAGTAAGAAACTAATCATACCAGAAACCTCCTTTTGAATTTCAGCCGCCGGCAGCATATGCCATACTGCGGCTATGATCGATCTCTGGCTTCATGTTAACACCTTTTTCATAATTGTGTTAATATTTTTTAGGTATAGTTCCTATATCAAAAAGTATATGGCCGCTTATTTTATTTGTTTTCGCAAACTTTCATTTTGCAGCGATGATTCGTTTTAAATTATTTTACAGTTTCTAAAATTTTTTCTCCCGGGAACGGTCAAAGCCGTCCCCGCCAAACTTTGCACCGTCTTTTTGTGCACTTTGCTTAAAGGTTTGCAATTTTCTCTCCAAAACGTGGGATTTGGGACGAAAAGAAGGGAAATCCGCCCTCTCAGGCAGGGCACCCCTTCCGTCTGCTCCCGTTGGTCGCAGCCACCTTCCCCAAGGGGACGGCTTTCAGCGTTGCCGCAAGCTTTCTCTTTGTTCTTGATACTTTAAGTACCAAGGGCAACGGCGTGCGCCCTCTCAGTCACCTTCGGTGACAGCTCTCCCAAAGGGAGAGCCAAGCCGTTAGCCTCGTTGCTAAAGTTTTAGGTGCAACGAGAAAGCTTCCGGGTGCGCTCTTGCCTCTCCCTTTGAGGAAAGACTTCCCCCGCTCCGGGGGAAGATGTCGCGCAGCGACAAAAGGGGGAGTGTGGATGCGAACGCAGTGAGCAGACGGAGAGGGCGAGGACGCTCCCCGCCGCGCGACTGTTTCCGCAGGAAACCAGCGCGGCAGCTGCCGTTTGCCTTTACGACCCCTCCCGTGAAAACGCAAAGCGCACGCGGCGCGCATTTCAAATCTTCTTCCACCCGCTGTCCTTGATGGTGGCATCTGCCTGCTTGTGCAGCAGCTGCACAAACAGCTGCTCCTCCGGCTGCAAAGGCTCCCGCTCCGGGTACACCAGCACGTCCCGCATCTGCTGCTTCTGCGCCGGGCAGCCGTGCAGCGCCAGATGGTACTGCTCCAGCGCGCGCTGCGGCATGGGGGACGACCACATATAGGCCGTGGGCAGGTTCTGCAAAATGCAGAACTGACTGCACCGCTCGTACACATGGATGCGGCGGTTGGGGTTTGCCTGCCAGTGGGAGACGGTGCTCTCCTCCCCGGGCAGATGGGCGTCGCCGTGCAGCACCTCGATGTAATCGTTCAGCTCGTCAAGCTCGCGCACCTGCCGCCGCGCCAGCGGGCTGTCCTGACTGGTGAGCAGCAGATAGGAAAATTCCATGATGGGCTCCTGCCGCAGGCCGTGGCGCTGGCAGTAGCGCAGATAGTAGTCCTCGTCCTCGGCGGCGTAGCGCAGCAGCGCCATGTGGTAGCCCTGCCGCAGCACAAAGTCCAACGCTTCGATCGCGCCGCTCTCCCGGATATGCACCCGCAGCTGCTCGCTGCGCGCCGCCTGCTGCAAAAAGTCCACCGCCGCATAGGAGGCGTAGGTGGCATGGGTCAGCACCACCCGCAGCTCGGCGCAGCTGCGCTGCTGGTGCGCCTCCTGCTCCAGCTCGTCCACCTGCTGCAGCACCCGCTGCGCCTGCCGGATGAACCGCTTGCCCTGCTCGGTGGGGATCATGCCCGTGGAGGAGCGCTCAAAAATGCGCAACCCATATTCCTCTTCCAGATTCTTCAGTGCCTTGCTGACATTGGGCTGCGCCGCGTACAGCTGCTTTGCCGCCGCCGACACCGACCCCCATTTCATGATAGCTACCAGATATCGCAGTTCCGTAATATTCATGAACCCCTCCGCGTGGTTTGCAGTCGTAACCGTATTGTAACAATTTCTCCGCGCCGCTGTCAAGCGGGGGAGTAAACTCCCCCGGCAGCGTCCTCGCCCTCTCAGTCAAATCCTACGGATTTGACAGCTCTCCCAAAGGGAGAGCCCTTGGCATAGCGGCAAAGTTTCCGGCTAAAACGCAAAGTTGCTTGCCCGGAAGGGGCAACCTCACAGCGCGGATGTTTCCGTAGGAAACAAGCGCGGCAGCTGCCGTTCATTTTTACGACCTCTCTGGTGAAAGGGTGTTCCAGAAACGCCCGCAGGCGTTTCTGGAACACAAATATAAAATCCAATTCCGCTGATTATGCGCAGCAACGACGACGACCGCCGCCAGTGGCGGAAACAGGGAGGAGTTGTTGGGGCAGCGGCCAGCAAGACGCACGTGCCGCCCAAGGCACGATGCGGATGCTGGGTGCCGCAACCCGTAAGAAGCGGAGCGCATTCCAAATCGTCCCTCTTCCCTTGCATCAAAGCCCCCGGGTGCTATATAATAAGGAAAAACAAAAAGGAGGGGCTGTACCATGCCGGAATACCGCGTGCTGCGCATTGACGAGCAGCTGTACGGCTGCGAGGAGCTGCCCGCCGGGCAGCCGGTGCTGTGCGATGTGACCCTGACCGATGCCGCCGGGGCTGCCCGCATTCTGCCCTACCCGGACAAGGAGCTGACATATCTTGGCATCGAGGAGGGAGACACCATCTGTCTGCTGCCGGACGGCACCCTGCACAAGCTGTAAGGAGTATTTTTATGCACAATATCTATTTCACCCGCCACGGCGAGACGGTATGGAACGTGGAAAATAAGATCTGCGGCATGACCGACAGCCCGCTGACCGCCCGCGGGCAGCAGCAGGCGCGGCAGCTGGGCGAGCTTGTCCGGGACAGCGGCCTGCACATCGACGAGATCCTGTACTCTCCCCTTTCCCGCGCCGCCGACACCGCAAAGGCCATTGCAGCCGCTACCGGTCTGCCCGCCCGCTGCGAGCCCCGCCTGCGGGAGCAGTGCTTTGGCAAATACGAGGGCACGCCCCGGGACGGTGCGGAGTTCCGCATCTCCAAGACCCACTTTGCCGACCGCTATGTGGGCGGCGAAAGCATGATGCAGCTGGCGCAGCGCATCTACAACCTGCTGGACGAATTGAAAGCCGACACCGGCAAGACCTATCTGCTGGTGGCACACAACGGCATCGCCCGGGTGGTGCACTCCTATTTTTACGATATGACCAACGAGGAATACGCCGCAGCGGGCATCAAAAACTGCCAGCTGGTGGAGTATACCTTTGAATAACAGGAAAGCCGCCGGAGCCCCGGCGGCTTTCCTGTTATAGCGCATCAACCATGACGGTAATGGAATTTCTGGTCCTTTGTCACGAACATATACACGCTCACCGCCAGCGCGGCAAGCTCGGCGGCGGTGACAGCCAGCCACACGCCATCAATGCCCCACAGGGCGGGCAGCAGAAGCAGCGCGGCAAGCTGGAACAGCAGGGTGCGCAGAAAAGAGATGAGAGCACTCGTCACGCCGTCCCCCAGCGCTGTGAAGAAAGAGGACGCATACACGTTGAAGCCCATGATGAGGAAGCTCAGCGCATACAGCCGGAAGGCGCGGTTTGTCAGCGCCAGCAGCTGGGCATCGTAGCCCACAAAGATGCGTGCCACATAGGGGATGATGACCATGGACGCCGCCGTCATGGTCACAGCCACCACGGCGATGAGGCGCAGGCTCTTCTGGTAGAGGTTATGCACCTCGGCGTGGTTGCGCGCGCCGTAATGGAAGCTGACGATGGGTGCGCTGCCCACCGCATAGCCCACGAACACCGCCACAAACAGGAAGGCAGCATACATGATAACGCCGTAAGCCGCCACACCGTTTTCTCCGGCAAGCCGCAGCAGCTGGAAGTTATACAGGATATTGACCAGCGACATGGAAAGGCTGGTCATCAGCTCGGAAGAGCCGTTGATACAGGCATCCCACAGCACGCGGCCGTAAAGCTGCGTTCTGCACAGGTGCAGGCGGCTGGTATTGCCGCGGTCAATAAAGTAGAACACCGGCAGCACGCCGCCCACCAATTGGCTGATGAGGGTGGCAACGGCAGCGCCCTCCACGCCCCAGTGCAGCATACCCACCATTACCACGTCCAGCACCATGTTGGTGCAGCCTGCACCAACGGTGAACCAGAAGCCCAGAAGCGGCTTTTCGGCGGTGACGAAAAAGCTTTGGAACATATTTTGCAGCGCAAAGGGCGGCAGCGCCAGCATCAGGATGCGCCCGTAGCGCACGGCGTAGTCCAGCAGCTCGCCCTTTGCGCCCAGCAGCACGGCGACCGGCCGCAGGAACAGGATGCCCAGCACGGCCAGCACACTGACCGAGATGAGCGCTGCCAGCATCAGCATGGAAAAATAGCGGTCGGCTTTTTTCTGGTCGCCCTCGCCCAGCGTGATGCCTACGATGGCGCTGCCGCCGGTGCCCAGCATAAAGCCGACCGTGCCCAGCAGCTGCGGCAGCGGCATGATGAGGTTGACCGCTGCAAAAGCCGTTTTGCCCACAAAGTTGGAAACGCACAGTCCATCCACGATGCCGTAGATGGAGGTGAACAGCATGGTGCCGATGCAGGGCAGCACGAACCGCAGCAGGCGGGAATAGTTGAAATGATCGGACAATTGGATGGTTTTCTTTGGCATAACTCCTCCTTTTTGATCTCTGCACATGCAAAAAGGCCGGATAAGAACCACCGCTCCGGTGCGTTCCCTCTTCTGCTGCGGCACTACGGTGCCCACAGCCTCCGGGAAGCACGAACGGCGACATCTTATCCGGCCTTTCAATTACGTTGAAACAGCCCTCCGATGAGCGAAAAACAGTATAGCAAAGTTTATTTTTGATGTCAAGCCCTGCTTTGCATCATTCCGCCGCAAGGCGGACAAAGGGCGCGATGGCGTTGGCGTCGCCGTGGCGGACGATGGAGTAGGTGATATCGCAGTAGGGCTGGATGGCGGTGCTCTTTTCCACGGTGGAGATGAGCAGCACCTGCAATTGCAGGCGGCGGAACAGCTCCATCATGGGGCGGATACGGTCGCTGGTCATCTTGCTGAAGGCCTCGTCCAGCAGCACCAGCCGGATGCTGTTTTCGCTCTTCTGGTAGATTTGCAAAAGGCTTGCGCAGATGGCCACATAGAAGGGTGCCTGATTCTCGCCGCCGGAGGAATCGCGGCTGACGCGGGAAAGATACGCCTGCTGCCCGGTGACCTGATTGGTCACCTTGATATCGTAGTCCAGATAGGTGCGGTAGTCCACATAGTCCGAAAGGGTGGCACCGGCGGCGGTGCGTCCCTCCTGCCGGGCGCGGGTGTTCTCGTCCACGTCCGCCATGATCTTTTCCATCAGCTCGTCCACCTGACGCTCGTAGGCGGGGTCGGCGGTAGCGGCAAGGTTGTCCAGAGAATCACCCTCGGTCATCTGCTGGTTGCCCTTATCCACGATGACCTGATAGAACGCCGCAAGCTGCGGGTCGCGGCTGGGTTCCAGCTCAAAGCGGTAGACCTCCTCGCCGTAGGTCAGCTGCTCCATGACCTTGTTCAGCTCCCGGAACTGCCGCCGGGCGTTGAAGATATCGTCCTTCATGCGGAACAGGATATCCTTGCGGAAGCGGTCCTTGCAATCCCGCTGCGCCTGCTCCAGGCGGGCGGCGTAGCGCTCCAAATCAATGCGCACAAGGCTTTCGTGCTGGGCGCGGTACTGCTCCAGCCCGGCAAGCCCCAAGGGATAATCGCAGACATAGCGCTGGTTGTAGGCTTTCTGCGCCGGTTCCAGCGTGCTGTTCAGGTAGACAGTCAGGGCATCGTCCAGCTTGGCCTGTGCCTTTTCGGCGGCCTGCGCGGCGGCGCGGGGGGATTTGTCCGGCCCGGTCAGCGCCTGCTGACGGCTGCGGGAGAGCGGCTCCACCAGCGGGTGGGCGGCAAAGAAGCTCTCTGCGGCCTGTGCGCTCTTTTCGGCGGTGTCCACCGCCTTCTGCTGCTCCGCCTCACAGGAGGTGATCTGTTTTTCGCATACGCGCAGATCGCCGCCGGTCTGCTCCACGGCAGTGCGGGCGGCTTCCCATGCGGCTTCGCGCACCTCTTCCTCCTTGTACAGCTGCTGCAAAAGCGGATTCTCGCGGCACTCCGCCAGCTTTGCCGCCTGCTCGTCCACCGCCGCGCGGGCGGCGGTCAGGGCGGCGCGGGCGTCCCACAAAGCGGCAAGCTCTTCCAGCGTGGTGCCGCGCAAAAGGGTCTGGTACTGGCTGTATGCAGCTTTCAGGTTCTGCTCTGCCTGTGCGGCGGCGCGTACCTCCTCGGCAAGGGCGTTCATCTCCCCTGCCAGTGCCCCGGCGCGGGCGCGGCGGGCTTCCAAGCCGATATAGCGCTGCGGGGTGCGCAGACGCTCCAAGCGGAAGGGGTGGTGGCGCAGAAGATCCCGGGTGGCGCTGTCGGGGTAGTTTTCCAGCGTGTCGGGGGTGTCGCAGCAGACGATGCGGCGCAGGATGGTGTCGGCGTACTGCGCGGCCAGCGGGTTTTCGCTGGTGACCTGTGCCGCCAGACTGTCGGCGGGGGCGGTGTCGGCGCGGCGGTTAGCCTTGCGCAGACCCGGGGTGTCCAGCAGGCTGATGGGGCCTACCTTATCCTTCAGCGCCACAAAAGCGCTTTTTGCGGCGGCGTAGTGGGCGGGCGGCACAAGGATATCGAACCGGCGGTCGCCCAGACAGGCTTCCACGCAGTCCTGCCAGCTTTCGTCCTCCACGTTCAGCAGCTCGCAGAAGATGCGGGCGTCCGGCTCCATGCCACGGCTTTTCAGCTCGGCATTCACGGCGTCCCGCACCCGGGTGGCGGCGTCGCCGTGGGGGTACACCCACTTGCCGCCGGATACGGCGTCCAGCTCGGCGCACTTTTCGGTCTGCTGCCGCTGCAAGGCGGCGGTGTGCTGCCGGGCGGCAAAATAGGCTTCTTCCAGCGGCTTTTCCTGTGCGGTCAGCCAGTCGGTCAGGGCGGGCAGGGTGTCGGGGGTCAGGTCGTCCAGCTTCTGCCCGGCGGCAAAGCCGCTGCGGCGCAGCACAGCCAGCAGATTGCCGGTCTTTTCGGCGGCTTTTTCGGCGGTATCGGCGCGGCGGGCAGCGGCATCCAGTGCGGTCTGCCGGTGCGCCAGCTCCTCGCTGAGGGCATCCAGTGCGCGCCCCTCGCCGCTGGCACCGGCGGCGCTGTGGGCGGTCAGGTAGGCGCGGCGGGCTTCCGCTTCGGCGGTCTTGGCCTCGGCGTAGCGGGTGCGCAGCGTTTCCTGCTGGCGGCGTCCGGCGTCCACCCGCTCCTGCCAGACGGCCTTTTCCCCGGCATCGGCAGCAGCCCGCGCCAGCAGGGCGGCGCCCCGGTTCACAAGGGCTTCGGTCTGTTTTTCGGTGGCTTCGCGGCCATAGCGCACGATCTCGTCCAGCGCATCGGCGCGGGTCTGGGCTTCCGCCAGAACAGCGTGCAGGTTTTCCAGCTCCAAGCGGTCACCCTGCAAGGCTTCCAAGTCCAGCTCCGGCTGGGGCAGGATATACTGGTACAGAAACTCCCGGAAATTCGGGATCTCGTCCATGCTGGTGCCCATCTGGAACACCTCGTTGAACTTTTTGCCCAGCGGGCTGGCTGCGCGCCCGATGCCCAGTGCGCGGCAGATGCGGTCCCGCGCTTCGCTGGGGCTGCGGGTGTAGGAAAGCCGTCCCTCGGCGGGCTTGAAGTCCTCCTTGGCGCTGGGCGCACCGGTGCGCGGGTCGAGGAAGGGCAGCTGCTCCAGCGTGATGCCGTCCTCCGAGATATACCATGTCTGGTCGCCGGGGTGCAGCTCCTGCATGGGCCCTTCGGACTCCACCCGCACCGCGATGACAAAGCTGGTGTGCTTTACGCTGTCCCAGAACTCTGCCCCGATATACGCCACGGTATGCCCCGGGCGGCGGTAGGCGTTTTCGCCGCGCTGCTTGGCGTGGACAGAGCCTTGCAGGGTGCGGCCGCTTTTCTTATTGCCCAGCGCATTGAAGTTGCGGTTGGTGGTCAGGCAGTAGCGGATGGCGTCCAGAATGGTGGTCTTACCCACAGCGTTCACGCCGATCATATAGGTCAGGCGGGCGCAGTCGAAGGTGGTATTTTCAAAGTTGTGCCAGTTGATCAGTTTCAGGCGCTTGAGTTCGATCATACTTCACCCTCCCCTGCTTCCGTGTCTGCGCCCTCCGGGCGCTCGTACAGGCCAAGCTCGGTGCGGGTGCGGGCGCTCTCGGCGGCGGCATCCGCAAGGTCGGCGTCCGGCAGCGCCAGCAGCACCGTGGGGAATACCTCAATGCGGCTGTCCAGCCCGGAAAGCCGCCCCACCGGCCGCGCCAGATTGTACCGGCGCAGGGTGCGCATAAGCTTTTCCAGCGTTTGCTGATCCAGCTTGCGGGGCAGGTTCATCTTTTGCAGCTCTGCCTGCACCTCCTCTACGGTCACCAGCACCTCGTCCGCACTGGCGGCAAGGCTTTCCCGCTTTTGCAGGTACAAAAGCCGCAGCACCAGCAGCAAAATGCTTTCATACTTGAGCAGCCGCGCCTGACTGCCCTCGTGCTCGTTGACCAGCGCCGCCGCCTGCATGGGCGCGGGGTACAAAAGCACCGCGTAGCCCAAGGGCTTGAACACCGCCCGCACCTCGTTGAGGTGATCCTGAATATACAGATATTTTGCCCGCTGTTCCTCTACGCAGCCCAGCACGAAGCAGTGGTTGAGCAGATAGTTTGCGGTCTCTTCCAGCAGATCAATGGTTGCCATCCGTGTTTACCTCCTTGCGGCGGGTCAGGACAAAATCCTGAAACCGGAAGCCGCCGCGCTCCACCCAGTTTCCGGTCAGGGTGATATCATACTCCCGGTGCGGCGACTGGGAATAGGTGTGCAGGCCGATGATGCCTGTAAAGTCGTTCGGGTATTCCTCCACAAGGGTGGAGGCGTTCACCTGCCCGCGGGCGGCCAATGCCTGCCGCGCCAGCAGCGCCACGTTTTCCTCGGTGACGGCAAGGCGGGCGTAGTCCAGCAGCAGCTGCTGCTCCTGCCGCAGCCGGTCGGGGTCAAGAGGTTCGGTGCGCACCGGGGCAAGAGGTGCTTCGGTGCGGGGCGCGGCGGGGGGATACAGCGGTTTTGCGCCGAACACTGCCGCCGGGTACAGGTGCAGCCGCGCTGCCACCGGGCCATCGTCCGGCTCGAACAGCTGCTCCGGGCTGCGGATATCCTCCGCATAGCGGCGCAGCAGCGCGGTGACGCTGCCCTGCGCCGAGCGGTCGCTCAGCAGCAAAAACTGTGCCCGCTGCACCGCCCGCTTGCGGTAGCGGATGTGGCTGGCGTCGATCTCCTTCATCAGGGTGCTCATCTCTTCCAGCGCGTCCCGCTGCTGCTGGATGAGGGCACGCACCCGGGGTGCAGCCTCGCCGGGGGCGCAGCGCTCCACCCGGGCGTAATCCAGCGCCAGACGGGGCAGCTGGTTCTGCTCACAGTCGTCCAGCTCTTCTTCCAGATAGGCGCGATAATTAAACAGGTTATCGCTGGTTTTAAAGCGATGGTACGCCGCCGCCACCACCTTTTCCTCGTACTGGTCGAACAGCTCCAGCACCTCCTGCGGGGTGCGGTTATGGGTCAGGCGGTCGATATAATGCCCAATGGAGGCGTTGAGGGCGCGCAGGGACTTGTTCAACGTCTCAAGGTCTGCCGCCACCTCCCGCAGCACGTTCTCGTAGGGGCTTTTTTCCTGCCCGATGCTGCCCAGCAGCTGCCACGCCTTGTACAGCTTGCCGGTGTAGGTGACCACCCGGGGGTTCAATATCTCTTCCAGCGCATCCAGCAGCGGGGTGACCTCCGGCATAAAGGCAAGGGTGGGCTCGGTCTCGTAGCTGCCGGGCTGCTCTTCCAGCCAGCCGGTGCGGCGCAGACGCAGCAAAAAGCCCACCGCCAGCGTGTGGGGGTCGCGGGTGGGCTGCTCGTCCTCATCGCCCGCGCCGTCGGCATCCAGCGCCAGCGGCTTTGCCAGCGCGGCAAAATAATCCTCGGCGCGGGAGACGGCTTCGGCGCGGGAAATGCTGTAATCTGCCGTATGGCGGCACTCCTCCCAGAGCAGCAGCAAAAGCTCTGCATAAAACGCCCGGTTGGGCCCCGCCAGCGGGCGGAACAGCCGTGGGCTGACCAGTTCAAACAGCTGCATGGAAACGTCCTTTCTGTGTAAGTTCGATACCCTTTTATTGTACCACAGCAGGCGGGGTTTGTCACAAAAAGGCGAAAAAAAGCCCCGGGGAGCGGGTGCTCTCCGGGGAAGAAAGGACTGACGATTCTTTTATTTGTTGTAAGCAATGTTCACAATGCGGATGGTAACAGCCATGTAGGTACGCTTTTCGTTGCTCTTAACAACGACAGCAGCGCCTGCCCACTTGTTATCCAACTTCACATTTACGTTGCCGCCAACCTGACCAACTGCCTTGCTAATCTCAGTCATCAGATTCGTCAGAATGACACCATAGTGGTAGTCCATGGTTACAGTAAAGGTAACATACTCCTTTGCGGGGTCAATACCATCGGAATGAATCTTTCCCTTGAACACAGCAGAACCATGGCTGGCTTCAATATCTGCATCCAGAAAATCCTCTGCGATCTTGTAAAGCTCGCGGTCATTCTTGACCTTGCCGTCATCGTCACACAGCTCAGTAGCCTCGGTTCTCTTACCGAGCTGCTCCCGGATTGCTTCTTCCTTCTTCGTGTCCGCAGCAGTGCCGCCGCCGGAACAGGCGGTGAGCATCACCATAGCCATCACACCTGCCAGCAGCAGGGCTACGAATTTTTTCAGGTTCTTCATAAGGGTATCCCTCCAATCAGCGTTTTTGTGGATATGTTTCTTTTTTCCCGAAAGGCTTTCGCAACCATCGTTGCCTTTCTGCCCTGATTATATCCGACACCTGACGGTTTTGTCAATCGGGAATATCGCTAAACTTCCCGAAACAGTTTCGTGAAAAAGGATGAAAACAAGGGGATTTGTTGCAGTTCTGGTATATTCTGGAATCAATTCTGTCGACAATCCACGGAATCTTCTTTTCCCTGCCCCGGCGGCGCGGTTTTGCCGGGTGCGGGGGTACTTAAATTTGGACATATGTTGTGTTGGCGGTGTTAACTTTCTTGAAAAGGGTTCGCCCTCTCAGGCGCTCCCGCGCCAGCTCTCCCAAAGGGAGAGCCAAGCCGTAAAGTTCAGCGCTAAAGTATTAGGCGCAAAGAGAAACTTCCCGGCAGTGGACTTGGCTCTCCCTTTGGGAGAGCTGGCAAAGCCGCAGGCTTTGACTGAGAGGGCGTAGGACGCGAGAACCCCCCAGTCTGCGGCTTTGACTGAGGGAGTTCCCGACAGGCAAGACTGAGAGGGCGGGCCATTTCCCCATTATTTTGCCTTTTTACACATTTTCACCACGTTTTTGTGGTAAAATCATGTCCGAATTGAAACGAACTTGGAGGAAGTACCCATGCAACACTGTCCCGCCCGCGCGGCACAGCGGCTGGCGGCGGCAGTTCTGGCGCTGGTTTTGCTGCTGTGCGCCTTTTTGCCCCGTGCCCACGCCGCCGAGCTGAAAGAGAAAAACGGCATCCGGCTGCTCAGCTTCGACACCAGCCACATCCTTTCCATCGGCAACCAGACCTCCGGCAAGTGCAGCCTGTACGCGCTGCGCTACGCCCGCACCATTCTGGACGGCAAGGTGTGCTCCGGCAGCGGGATGTGGTCGAACGGGGCGGTGTGGTTCGCCGCGGGCTACACCGGGTACTCCGGCACCCGCGCCGAGTGCCTGAAAAAGCTGTACAGCGAGCTTTCTGCCGGGCATCCGGTGATCGTGCACCTGAAGAACACCACGGTCAGCGGAGTAAAGCGCCACACGAACCGCACCTCTACTTATGAATACCACCTGACCTCCTCCGGCTGGGACGAGGTGAACTACCCCCACATTGCCACCAGCAGCACCTACGGACACTGGGTCTGCGTGGCGGGCATCTCCCCCACCGCCGACCCGGAAAACCTGACCGAGAGCGACTTCTACGCCCTCGACCCCGCCCGGGTGACCGCCAACGGCCGTCTTGCCGTCACCCGCCTGCTGGACAATACCCTGTGGGTGGAAAACTCCCCCCTCAAGGTGCTGGGGTGAAAACGGAATTACTCTTTATATAGAACAAAATCGGGCAGTCTGCGGACTGCCCGATTTGTATTTTTACGGGGGAAAGCTTTTTATTGCATTTGATACTTTAAAACAGGACTGACAGCGTGCGCCCTCTCAGTCATCGCTGCTGCCAGATTCCCCCTTTTGTCGCTGCGCGACATCTTCCCCCGGAGCGGGGGAAGTCTTTCCTCAAAGGGAGAGCCAAGAGCACTGCCAGAAACTTTCTCATTGCACCTAATACTTTAGCATCGGGGCTAACGGCTTGGCTCCCCCTTGGGGGAGCTGGCGCGGGAGCGCCTGAGAGGGCGCACGCCGGTGTCAGGCGCTCTGTTTCTATTCAGTTCCTTAATATCCCTTTACCGAGAAGCCGCGCTCCCACGGGTCGGGCGGGATATTCTTGCTGCGGATGCCGGTGATCTGGATATAGTCGCTTTTCTGGATCATGGCGAACAGGGACATGAATTTGTCCGGGTCGCCCTGCACTTCCAGCGTCACGCTGCCGTCGTCCTCGTTCTGCGCCCAGCCGGTCAGACCAAGCGCTTGCGCGGCGTACCGCGCCCGGTAGCGGAAACCCACCCCCTGCACCTGCCCGGTGATGGTGTAGCGCCGCCGCTCCGTGCCCTCCGGCAGTGCGGGCGGGGTGCGGTCTTTTTTGGAAAGAAAATCAAACACGGCAGTGTCCCTTTACAGCTTCTGATATGCGGTCATCAGGGCGGGGATGAACTGCTTTTTGCGGCTCACCACGCCCGGCAGCGTCCAGCTGGCATCGGCGGCGGGCTGGATCTCGAAGCCCTCCGTCAGCACCCCGGCGGCGTAGCGCCCATTGCAGATGACCACGCTCTCCTCCTTGGGCACATCGGTCAGCAGCATATAGATATCTTCCACGTTCTGCTTGTTGCGTGCCTCTTCCAGATACGGCTTCAGCAGTGCCTCGGCAGCGGTCAGGTTCTTGCGGGTCATGTAGCTGCCCTGCGCCACGCCAAAGCGGATATCGCCGCACATGAACACCTTGAAGTCCTGCAAGAACACTTCCTCGGCGGTCTTGCCGTCCAGCTTTTCGCCGGCTTCGAACATTTCGTTGGCAAACTCGTTGATGTCCACCCCGGCGAGCTTTGCCAGACGGTTGGCGGCGTTTACGTCGATAGGGGTGCAGGTGGGGCTGCGGAACACCAGCGTATCCGAAAGGATGGCGGCCAGCAGCAGACCGGCGGTCTTTTGCGGGATGGTCACGCCGTTTTCATCGTACATCTGGGTGACGATGGTGGCGGTGCAGCCCACCGGCTGGTTGCGGAAGTACACCGGGCCGCTGGTCTCCAGACTGCCGATGCGGTGGTGGTCGATGATCTCCAGAATCTCGGCCTGATCAAAGCCCTCCACCGCCTGCGTGGCCTCGTTGTGGTCCACCAGAATGATGCGGCGCTTGCGCAGGTTGATGATGTTGCGGCGGCTGATCATGCCGCAGTACTTGCCGTCTGCGTCCAGAATGGGGAAATACCGGTGGCGCACCTTTGCCATCACGCGGGTGACGTCTGCCACCGGGGTGACGAGGGTGAATTTCATGATATCGTCCCGGGTCATGTAATAGGAGATGGGTGCGCACTGGCTGATAAGCTTGCCCGCCGCGTAGGTATCGCAGGGGGCGCTCATGATGGCTACGCCGGTCTCGGCGGCGATATGCTGGATGGTGCGGCCTACCTTTGCGCCGTTGCAGATGATGATGAGAGAAGCTTCCTTCTCAATGGCGCAGAGCTGGCTTTCGTAGCGGTTGGTCAGGATGACGATATCACCCTTTTCCATGCTGCTTTCCAGCATTTCCGGGGTGGCGGTGCCAATGCGGATGTGACCGGTGGTGCACTCCGCGTCCTCGCTGCCCACTACCATGGTAGCACCCAGCGTTTCCAGAATATTGCGGTAGCTGGTGCGGCTCTTGGCAAGGATGCCGGTGTCGAACAGGTCCATGTTGGCGGTGGCGATATCCTTCACCGTGATGACGCCCTGCAATTCGTCATCCTCGCTGGTCACAGGAAGGGTGTCGATCTTCTGGTCGCGCATGATCTCCCACGCCTTGCGCAGGCTGGTGGAGCCGGGGATGCCGGGCACCTGCCGGTAATCCACATCCCGAATTTTAGGGTTGACATCGGTGCACATCCGGGGCGGCGTGACCCCGAACTTTTTCAGCACAAATTTCGTTTCCTGATTCATCTTGCCCGCACGCCGGGCCTCGCAGACCAGATCGCTGGTCTTGTTTTTCAGCTCTGCATAGGCAATGGCAGAGCAGATGGAGTCGGTGTCCGGGTTGCGATGCCCGATGACCACGACCTTATGCGCAGTTTGCTGCATACTGTACCCCCTTATGGGTCTTTACCTTCTTATCATTTACCAAAGCAGCGCCCCTTTCCTGCACAGCGGGGCGGGCTGCAACCTTATTTTAACACAACTGTGCCCATGGGTAAAGGGCACTGCACACGGCAGACTGTTGCTTTTTGGCCTTTTCTTGTATACAACCCCTTGCATTTCGACAGCTTCCGCTGTATGATAGAAGCATTCGAGCTTTTTTGTCATTTGCAACGGAGGACAGCATGAAATCGCCCAAATTCACATCCACTCCCCTGTTTCCACGGCAGGCGCTGGTGGCGCTGCTGCTGCCGCTGATCGCGGAGCAGGCGTTAAGCGTGACCATCGGTCTGGCGGACACATTGATGGTATCCTCGGTGGGCGAAGCCGCCGTGTCCGGCGTGAGCCTTGTGGACAGCTTCAACACCCTGATGATCCAGATCATGAGCGCGCTGGCGACCGGCGGCGCGGTGGTCACCAGCCAGTACATCGGCCATCAGGAGCCGAAAAACGCCAAGGCGGCGGCGGCGCAAATTTTATTTGTGCTGTCCAGCTTCAGTGTGCTGGTGGCGGCGGTGGTCATCGGCGGGCGGCACGCCATCCTGCGGGGCATCTTCGGCTCCATTGATGCGGACGTGATGCACTACGCCGAGACCTATTTTCTGCTTTCGGCGCTGAGCTACCCCTTCATCGGCCTGTACAACGCCGGTGCGGCGCTGTTCCGGGCGCAGGGCAACAGCAAGATCAGTATGCTGTCCAGCTTGGTGATGAACGTGGTGAACATCGGCGGCAACGCGGTGCTGATCTACGGCTTCGGCATGGGGGTCATGGGTGCGGCGCTGGCCAGCCTTGTGTCCCGCGCCATTGCCTGCGCGGTGGTGCTGTACCTGCTGCAAAAGCCGGGCTGCACGCTGCGGGTGGACAGCCTGCGGGCGATGGCACCGAATGGCGGGCTGATCCGGCGCATCCTGCGGGTGGGCATCCCCGCCGGTATCGAGAACGGCATGTTCCAGATCGGCAAGCTGTCGGTCTCCAGCCTGACCTCCACCCTTGGCACGGCAGCCATTGCCGCCAACGCAGTGGCCAATACCACCACCACCTTCCTGAACATCCCCGCCAACGCCGTGGGCATGGCTGCCCTGACCGTGGTGGGCCAGTGTCTGGGTGCGGGCGAAAAGGAACAGGCGGTGTACTACTCCCGCCGCCTGATGCTGACCGCCTACTGCGGCGCGTGGGTGATGAACCTTTCGGCCTTCTTCTTCGCCAACCGGTTCGCGGTGTCCCTGTTCAACCTCTCGCCGGAGGCACAGGCCATGGCGCTGGACATCATGGTGTGGTTCAACATCGTTTCCCTGTTCGTGTGGCCGTCCAGCTTTACCCTTCCCAACATCCTGCGCGCCGCCGGTGATGCCCGCTTTACCATGACCGTGAGTATCGTGTCCATGTGGGCGTTCCGGGTGGGCTTCTGCTATCTGGCCGTGCTCTGCTTCGGCGGCGGGCTGCTGAGCATCTGGATGGGCATGTATCTGGACTGGGTGTTCCGCTCGCTGTGCTTCTACTTGCGCTTCCGCCGTGGCAGCTGGCTGGAGCAGAGTGTGATCTGAATATTTGGCATCCACCCCTTCACCGGTCTGTGAAAGACCGGTGAAAATGGGGCGGATGCCTTTTCTTTTTGCAGGAAAACGCCGCTCTGATTCGTATTATCAACAGAAGGTTGCCGGTGTTTTTTTACAGGTTCCACAAATTATTTTTTCAGCACTTGACAAAGTTTTCACCTTTCGTTCTTGCAATCTTCATCGTTCGGGCGTATAATTTCTCAATGCTATCAAGTTCTGCTCTTCCGCAAAAGGAGGCTATTCTATGAAACGCAGCTGGCTTGCGCGCCACCCGGTCGGGTTCATGGCGCTGTATTCTATATTTTATCTTTCCGTTTTTCACTATCTGGAGGCAAACGTCCCTCTGCGCAGCATTCTGGTGCACTGCCGGTTGGACGATCTGATCCCCTTCTGCAAATATGCGGTGATCCCCTACTTTGCATGGTTCGTATGGATCCCCTTTACCCTGTTCTATCTGCTGTGGAAAGCCCCGCGGGAGGACTTCTGGCGGCTGTGCCTGCCGCTGTTCTCCGGCATGACCATTGCACTGGCGTGCTACGCGGTGCTGCCCACGGCACTGGACCTGCGCCCCTACTGGGTGCCGGGCAGCGACATCTTTGCCCGGGTGGTGCGCTTTTTGTACCGCACCGACACCGCCACCAACGTCTGCCCCTCCATCCATGTGTTCAACTCGGTGACGCTGCTGCTGGCGTATTACCGCAGCCGCATCTTTGATACGCCCCGCCGCCGCTGGATGCGTCCCGCAGCCGCTGTGCTGTGCGTTTCCATCGTCTGCTCCACCGTGCTGCTCAAGCAGCACAGCTGCATTGATGTGGCGCTGGGTGCGCTGCTGGCTCTGGCGCTGGACAGTACCTTTACCGCCGCCGAGCGCAGCCAGCTGCCGCAGGTGCGGAGAGCATAAAAAAGAAAAAGCGACCTCTGTCAGCGCCATAGGCGCAGGCAGGGGTCGTTTTTTCATTTCCTTTTTCAGAACAGCCCCTCGGGCAGGCAGATATCCTGCTTGGGGACCTTTGTCCACGCAAAGTCCGGCACAAGGCTTTCCGGGGTGCGGGGGGCAGGCTCCGGCTGCAGGCCGTAGGCATACGCCAGCTTACCGATGATCTCCGGTGCGGTGTATTTTGCCCGCAGGTTTTCAAGGCTCTGGTCGCCGTCCCGCTTGGACAGCCGCCGCCCGTCCGCTGCCAGCAGCAGCGGGCAGTGGGCAAAACGGGGCGGCTGCAAGCCCAGCAGCCGGTACAGGTACAGCTGCCGCGCCGTGGAGGACAGCAGGTCTGCCCCGCGCACCACCTCGGTGACGCCCATGCGGGCATCGTCCACCACCACCGCCAGCTGATAGGCAAACACCCCGTCTGCCCGGCGCAGATAGAAGTCGCCGCAGTCCCGCAGCAGGTTTTCGGTATGGGTGCCCATGCAGCCGTCCGTAAAGGTGATGGCCTCGTCCGGCACCATCAGACGGTAGGCAGGGGCTTTCTTTTTGCGCTTTTCCGCGATCTCTTCCGGTGTCAGCCCCCGGCAGGTGCCCGGGTAGATGACGTTGCCGTCCGAGGTGTGGGGTGCGCTGGCGGCGTGCAGCTGGGAGCGGGAGCAAAAGCAGGGGTACACCAGCCCCCTCTGCTCCAGCTTGCGGTAGCTTTGGGTATAGATGTCCCCGCACTCGCTCTGGTAATAGGGCGCGTGTGCGCCGCCGGTGCTGCCGCCCTCGTCCCATGTAAGCCCCAGCCACGCAAGGTCCTGCTCCAGCAAGTCGGCGTAGACGCGGGGACAGCGCTCGGCATCCAGATCCTCGATGCGCAGCACGATGCGCCCGCCCTGACTTTTTGCGCTGAGCCATGCCAGCAGGCTGCACGCCAGATTGCCCAGATGCAGCCGTCCGCTGGGGCTGGGCGCAAAGCGCCCGGTGACCGGGCGGCTGGTGGATACAGGGACTTGGTTTTGCATGGGTGTGCTTCCTTTCGTTTTTACTGGTTTTTTCTCATTATAAGCCCTTGCTCTGCAAAGGTCAATGCGCACAAAAAAGCCGCCGCAGGCGGCAATGCCTGCGGCGGCTGTAAGGTCGGCTGCTCAGTGCAGCTCCGGCCAGTAGCCCTTGTTGGCTTCGATCATATCGTCCAGAATGGCCTTGGCAACGTTCATGCTGGGCACAGTCTTGTTCAGGGTAAAGGCCTGCAGCACCTTCTCGTAGCTGCCTTCCACGCAGCCCTCCACCAGCAGCTTTTCGCTGTTGAGCTGCTGCATCATCAGGCCCTGCTGGAACAGCGGGATGTTGTCCCGGGCAATGACCTCCGGGCCGTTTTTACCGATGTAGGCGGGCAGCTCCACCATTGCGTCATAGGGCATATTGGGGATAGCGCCGCGGTTCTCGGTGATGATGAGGAAGCGTGCCTTGGTGTCGTTCTTCAGCGCAGCGGAAAGATCTGCGATCCAGTCGCCGTGGCTGCCGGCATAGAAGGTGTTGGCGTCCACCTCGCCGGTCTTGAGGTAGTGGTCGATGCCGTCGAACAGGTTCTTTTCGCGGGTCTCCTCCACCTCGTTGGCACGGGTGTGGTTCGGGTCCGAGTGCTCCACGAACTCCTTGGCCTGCAGATAGTAGTTCAGGTAGGTGTTGGGCAGATACTCCGGGAAGTTTTCCATGATCTCGTATTCGCCCTTCCACACATAGTACCAGCTGCCCTTGGTGTGGCGGTTCTGGCCACTGGAGGAGGTCAGCGCGCCCATGCCCTTGAGGTAGCTTTCCGGCAGAAGGATCTGGTTCTCCTTGATGTAGGCGCGCAGCTTGGGCATCAGGTCCTCGCCGTGGTACTGGATGGAGGTGAACCAGCCGAAGTGGTTCAGGCCAAAGTAATCGTAGACGATCTCCTTCTTGTTCTGGATGCCCATGGCAGCTGCCACCACGTCAATGATGGCGATGGGCATATCGCAGATGTTGATGATCCGTGCCTTCGGGCGCAGCTTGCGGCAGGCCTCGGATACGATGGCGGCGGGGTTGGAGTAGTTCAGGATCCAGTAGTCCTTCTTGGCATACTTTTCCACATCGTCGATCAGCTTGATCATGGGGAAGATGGTGCGCATTCCGTAGGCCATGCCGCCGCAGCCGCAGGTCTCCTGTCCCACGCAGCCGTGGCGCAGGGGGATCTTTTCGTCCTGCTCCCGCATGGCGTAGCCGCCCACGCGCATCTGGGCAAACACAAAAGAGGTATCGGTGTAAGCCTGCTGCACATCGGTGGTGACCACCAGCTTGATGTCGGTATTCAGCTCCTTGTGCAGGACCCAGTCCACCAAAACGGCAACCTTGTCCTGCCGCTCCTTGTTGATGTCGAACAGACGGATCTCGTCCACTTCCAGTTCTTCCCGGCGCAGGGCGATGGATTTGACGATACCGGCGGTAAACGTGCTACCGCCGCCAGCAATGGTAATGACCATAGTATAAACGCTCCTTTTTTGTATTTTTCAGGTTAGCCCGGCGCAGTCCGCCGGGACACGGTAAAGCGGTTTACTGGTTTTCCAGCTGTGCTTCCACGGCACGCTTAATATCGGCTACCTGCAGACCGTAAACGATCTGGATATCGGTACCCTTTTTCACGATGCCGCTGTTCGGCAGCCGGTTGATGGCAGCTTCGTCCAGCTTTGCGGGGTCCTTGATGTTTACCCGCAGGCGGGTGAAGCAGTTGTCCACCGACAGGATGTTCTCCTTGCCGCCCAGACCGTCGATGACGCACTGCACCTCGGCAGCGTTCTTCACGCTTGCCTTCTTGGCGGGTGCATCGCTCCCCGCGGTCTCGGTGCTCACCTCTTCCCGGCCGGGGGTGTGCAGGTTGAAGGCCTTGATCAGCAGGGTGAACACCACAAAGTACACTGCGATCTGGCACAGCGCCAGCAGGTACAGGGTGGGATAGTTGGTCTTATCTGCACCGGCGGAAAGGTTCATCAGCACCGAGCCGAGGAGGTTGGTGGTAAAGCCGGTGACATGGAAGATGTGCAGCAGCACGATGAACAGGCCGGAGATGCAGGCGTGTGCCACCCACAGGATGGGGGCAGAGAAGCAGAACATGAAGTCCAGCGGCTCGGTGATGGAGGCCAGAGAAGCGGTAAAGGCCAGCGGCACCAGAACGGCAGCGGTCTTTTTGCGGTTCTCCTTGCGGGCGCAGAAGATGAAGGCCGCCACGATGCCAAAGTAGCCGAAGGTCTTGGTGAAGCCGGTGTACATCCACACGATGCCGTCCGAGAAGGGCAGACCCATGCTGTACTCCATCATCATGACGATGTAGGAGCCGGTGTAGGTGGCATCGCCCACGGTCAGGCTGTTGCCCAGCGCAGAGAACTGGAAGGGGGTGTAGATGAGGTGGTGCAGGCCGGTGGGGATGAGGAAGCGCTCCAAAAAGCCGTACAGGAACAGGCCGAAGTTGCCGGAGGTGGCGATCAGGTCGGTCAGTGCGCTGATGACGTTCTGCACCGGCGGCCAGAAGAAGCAGGAGCCAAAGCCGAACAGGATGGAAAAGACCACCATGCAGGTAAAGGACCAGCGGTTGCCGGAGTAGATCTGGGTGATAATGCCCTTGAACTGCTTTTCACAGGTGCGGTTGTACACCCAGCCGCAGACCAAGCCCAGCAGGATGCCGCCGAACACGCCCATATCCACCGTCTGGATGCCGAACACGGTGGACTGACCGGTGCCGTACAGGCCCACCATCGGGTCAGCCTCTGCCAGCATACCCAGCTGGGTCAGGGTGACGTTGCCGGCGGTCAGGTACATAAAGTAGCTCATCAGGCCGATGATGGCAGCCTGCTGCTTGTTCTTTTTGGCCAGCGCCGCCGCAATGCCCACGCAGAACATCAGGCTGAGGTTGTTGATGATGACCATGATGCAGTTGTAGATCAGCTGTCCCAGCAGCTTGATGGGGGTCCACTGCAGAACGGGGATCATCGCACTAAGGCTTGTGCTGGTAAGCAATGCGCCCAGCACAAGGATCAGGCCTGCTGCCGAGATATACGACAGCGGTGAGAGCATGGCTTTGGAGAACTTTTCCAAGTCATTCATGACTTTTTCTTTCATCGTGTAATACTCCTCACTTTTTGACTTGACTGTTTTGGGGGATGATTTCTATTCCGCAGGGCTTCCGGACGCCCTGTTGAAACATTTTAACCAACGATCTTGGTCAGGTGGATGAGCAGATAGACCTGCTCCTGATGATCCAGCTCGTAATCAAATTCCCGCCGCAGATAGGCATTGATGCGCTGTAAGCACACCTCGTTGCGGCTGAGCAGGATGCCCTACTCCTCTGCCGCCAGCGAGATGCGCTCGGCGGCCTGCATCACCTGCGGGGTGACGTTATCCAGCATCTTGAGGAACTTGGTCTGCAGTTCGTTCTGCACATAGTACACCTTGGAAACGCGGCTTTTGTCGATCACGTCCCCCGGGCGGCGGCCAAACCCAAGCCCGTTGCCCACGAGAATGGCTTCCCTGCCGTCCGGCATGACCACCGACACCGCATTGTTATTGAATACCTTTACAGCCTGCATCGCCGCCCTCCTCCGCTTCCATGCCGCAGCTTTTATGAAAAAGAAAAGGGCACAAGAACCAAAGGGATGCCGTTGCCGCCTTCCCTCTGATGCTCATGCCTGATCGAACAGTTACACGCACTGATAAATTCACTTGTTTGCTTTTGATTATACGAGCCAGCGCAGGAAATGTCAATGCGTTGAACTGCCCGAAATTTAAGCTGTATTTTTGTATATCCTGCACAGGTCTGCTTGAAATTCGTCCTGCGCAGAACGATTGACAACGCCGTGCGCAGAACGTATACTTAGGGTGTAGATCCCGTTTTGCTCCGGCGGCTTGCCGGAGCACCGTTTACGGAGGTTTTTCTTATGAGATCGAAATATATCCGTCCCCTTGCGCTGCTGCTGTGCGCCGCTTTGCTGGGCTGCCTGCTGGCAGCCTGCGGCGGGGCTGCCGACAGCAGCCCCGCATCCAGCGCTGCGCCCGCCTCGGACAGCGCATCCGCTTCCGGCAGCAGTGAGCTGCCCTCCTCCACCACAGAGGCCAACACCGGAGAGCTGAATCCCGGCAACTTCGACGAGAACTCGGTGTTCTCCATCACCGGCACGGAAAACGCCTTTGCGCCTTGTCTGGGCTGGGGGCCCGGGGTATCCGGCTGCTCCTTGAAATCGGTCATCGCGGCGGCATCGCTGCTGCACTGGGCCGAGGACGCGCGGATGTCCAGCCGCTCCCCGGAGGCCATTCAGGAGGCCTTTTACAGCTGGTACGACGGCCTGACCGACAACCAGCAGGAGGGCTTTGCCGAGGCTTGGCCGCTGGTCAAGGACGCCGCGCTGGATCTGCTCAGCGACAAGGACAGCATGACCGGCCGCATCGCGGACGCAGGGCTGGACGCTGACACCCTGCCCGGCTGCACCCTGAAAAACTGGCAGGCGCTGCAAGCTGTGCTGGACGATATCGTGCCGGAGACAAACGGCGAAGCTTAAACGCAACCTTAAACTTTAAAGCGCAATGGGGCGCTGACCGTGTGGTCAGCGCCCCATTTTGTCTTTATACCTTTTTCAGCACATACTGGCGGGTGCCCATGCCCACCTTCTCGGCCTGTTCAAGGGTGGCCTTCCACTCGATGTTGGGGTTGGAGTCCTTGAAGTTGTCGTGGTAGCAGTTCCAGCCCGGCTTTGCAAGGTTCGTGCTCAGCTGGCTGTTGGGCAGCGGGGCGGCGTTCAGGCAGGCGTCCACGCAGGCCTGGTCCAGCGCCACCGGGTCGAAGGACGCAAAGATACCGATATCCGGCAGGATGGGTGCATCGTTCTCGCCGTGGCAGTCGCAGTTGGGGCTGATGTCCTGCACCAGAGAAATATGGAAGCAGGGGCGGTCGTGGCAGACTGCGGCGGCATACTCTGCCATCTTGCGGTCCAGCAGCTCGTTGGCGCAGTCGTTTGGAGAATAGATGGCGTCAAAGCTGCATGCGCCGATGCAGCGGCCACAGCCCTTGCACTTGTCGTAGTCGATGACCGCCTTGTTTTCGGCATTGTAAGTAATGGCGTCCGAGCCGCACTCCTTGGCGCAGCGGTGGCAGCCGCGGCACAGCCCCTCCTGCACGGCGGGCTTGCCGGCAGCGTGCTGCTCCATCTTGCCCGCGCGGGAGCCGCAGCCCATGCCGATATTCTTGAGCGCACCGCCGAAGCCGGTGGACTCATGTCCCTTGAAGTGGGTCAGGCTGATGAACACGTCCGCATCCATGATGGCGCGGCCGATTTTGGCGGTCTTGCAGTATTCGCCGTTCGGCACCGGCACTTCCACCTCATCCGTGCCGCGCAGGCCGTCACCAATGATCACCTGACAGCCGGTGGTCATGGGCCAGAAGCCGTTCAGCTGGGCGCAGTTCAAATGCTCCAGCGCATTCTTGCGGCTGCCCGGGTACAGGGTGTTGCAGTCGGTCAGGAAGGGCATACCGCCCTGCTCCTTGCACAGGTCTGCCACCACCTTGGCGTAGTTGGGGCGCAGAAAGGCCAGATTGCCCAGCTCGCCGAAGTGCATCTTGATGGCCACGAACCGGCCGTCCATGTCGATGTCCTTGATGCCGGCGGCAATGCACACCCGGCGCAGCTTTTCCAGCAGGCTGGTGCCCACCGGACAGCGGAAATCCGTATAGTAAACTTTGGATGCTTCCATGGTGTTTTTCCTCCCATATCCTTCCGGCGGCGTCTGCCGCGCGGTCTCTCTTTTGTTCAGTATAGCACACCCGGGCGAGCGATGTAAACAGAAAATGAGCAGAGCCGTTTTTCTCTGCCCATTTTGGGGTTGACAGCCCTGCCCTGCGGTGCTATTTTATATCGGTTCCGAAAAATGGAACGGATGTCAAGATACAGGAGTACTTTCTATGAACGATTTTGATACATTCCGGCGCGAAGCCGAAGCCGCCCTGCGGGTGGCGCTGCAATGGTTCTTTCTGGCGGTTCCCATGGGTCTGCTCTGTGGATTTCTGGGCACCTTGTTCCACCTTGCCGTCAAGCACGCGACAGAACTGCGCGCCGCGCAGCCCTGGCTGCTGTTCCTTTTGCCTGTGGCGGGTCTGCTCATCACTGCCCTTTATAAGGTAACAAAGTGCGAGGGTGTGGGCACCAACAATGTTCTCCGCGCCGTGCAGAGCGGCGAGCCGGTCAGCATTCTGCTGGTGCCCGCTATTTTTCTGGGTACGGTGCTCACCCACCTGTGCGGCGGCTCTGCCGGCCGCGAGGGCGCTGCGTTGCAGATGGGCGGCAGCATCGGCTGGAACCTCGGCACCCTGCTGCGGCTCAAGGACCACGACCGCCGCACCGCCACCATCAGCGGCATGGCGGCATTCTTCTCTGCCCTGTTCGGCACCCGGCTGGCGGCGGCCTGCTTTGCCATGATGGTGGAGGATGTGGGCCTGACCTTCACCTCTGCCTTTGTCCCGGCCTTTACCTCTGCCCTCCTCGCCTACGGCTGCTCGCTGGTCTTTGGCATCGCACCCACCCACTTTGCCCTCACCGCGCCGGAGCTGAATGTCCGCACCGCCCTGCTGGTCATCCTGCTGGGTGTGGCCTGCGCTGCCGTGGGATTTTCTGTGCAAGATCTTCCTCACCGCGCTGACCCTTGCCTGCGGGTTCAAGGGCGGCGAGGTGGTGCCCAGCTTTTTTGTGGGCGCTACCTTTGGCTGCGTGGTCGGCCCGCTGCTGGGTCTGCCCGCCGGGTTTGCGGCGGCAGTGGGGCTGGTGTCCATCTTCTGCGGTGCCACCAACGCCCTGATCCCCTCCATCCTGCTGGCCTTTGAGCTGTTCAGCGGCGCAGGGCTGGAGCTCATCGCGCTGGGCTGCGGCATCTGCTATATGCTCTCCGGCCACCACGGCCTGTACAGCAGCCAGACCTTTGTCACCAACAAGCTGCGCTCAGAGTATATGTCTCACAAGTGGCGCGTAAAGGTGAAAAAAGAGGAAGAGCAAGAGTTTGCGTTCGCCCTCTCAGGCGCTCCCGCGCCAGCTCTCCCAAAGGGAGAGCCAAGCCATTACGTTCGTTGCTAAAGTATTAGGTATAATGAGAAAGTTTCCGGCAGTGCTCTTGCCTCTCCCTTTGGGAGAGGTGGCACGGCGTAAGCCGTGACGGAGAGGGCGCACGTCGTTGTCCTATGGAAAGTATCAAGAGCAACGAGAAACCTTGCCGCCACCGATGACGGAGAGGGTTCAGCCCGCCCAAAAAAGAAGCACACCATACAATAAGGGGCTGCTGCACGGCATTCAGTGCAGCAGCCCCTGTTATCATTATTAACCTTTTCTCTTATGCCAGCGCGGTGATGGCCGCCACAGCCAGCACGATGGCACCCAGCACGATGCGGTAGATGCCGAAGAACTTGAAGTCGTGGCGCTTGACGTAGTCCATCAGGAAGCGGATGGCTGCAAGGCTGACCACAAAGGCCACAACGCAGCCCACCAGCAGCACAGCGACCTCGGTGCCGGTGATGGATACACCGGAAACCGCGAACTTGACCACCTTGAGCAGGGATGCACCCGCCATGACCGGGATGGCAAGATAGAAGGTGAACTCTGCCACACAGGCGCGGGAGAGCCCCAGCAGCAGGCCGCCCACGATGGTAGCGCCGGAGCGGGAGGTGCCGGGGATGATGGCAAGGCACTGCCACACGCCGATGAGCAGCGCGTCCCGGTAGCTGATCTGTTCCAGCTTTGTGACCCGGGGCGTGGTGCGGCGGTTCTCCACCACAAGGAAGAGCACGCCGTACAAAATCAGCATGGCGGCTACGGTGATGTAGTTATAGAAGTGTGCCTCCATCCAGTCGTCCAGCGGGCTGATGACCAGCACCGGCAGGGTGGCGGCTACCACCTTGAACCACAGGTTCCACACACTGGGCTTGGAGATGACCTTGCCCTGCCGCAGCCCGAAGGGCCACAGCTTATTCCAGAACAGCACCACCACAGCCAGAATGGCACCCAGCTGGATGACTACCCGGAACATGGACATGAATTCTTCACTGGCATTGAACTTGACGACCTGCTCCACCAAAATCATGTGACCGGTGGAGGAGATAGGCAGCCACTCGGTAATGCCCTCCACGATACCCATCAGGATCGCCTTGATGATCTCGAAAAACGTAATAAATCCCTCCTGCAGCACCCGTTGGGTGCGTAGTTTTTTCAAAAGCAGTTCCAGTATACCATACTATGAGCCGCCGTGCATACAGATTATAGAAATTTTACCGGAGCGAGAGCAGTTTTCTGCAGGCGGGTACGCCCTCTCAGGCGCTCCCGGGCCAGATTCCCCCTTTTGTCACCTACGGTGACATCTTCCCCCGGAGCGGGGGAAGTCTTTCCTCAAAGGGAGAGCCAAGGTCTAAGGCTCGTTGCTAAAGCTTTAGGAGAAATGAGAAAGTTTCCGGCAGTGCTCTTGGCTCTCCCTTTGGGAGAGCTGTCACCGAAGGTGACTGAGAGGGCGCACGTCGTTGGCCTTGTCGCTAAGGTTTCAGTCGCAATAAGAAACTTTCCCTCCACCGCTAAAACCGTTCCCTTTGGGAAAGGTGGTACGGCGTAAGCCGTGACGGAGAGGGCGCGGGCGCAAGCAGCCTGCGCAATTTATTTCCGCATTTCCTCCGGGCGCTGTATTTATCTACCCCGGGAAATGTGCTATACTATAAAAATAAGAAGTCTGTCCGCTTTCTGCGCCCGGCGCAAAAAGCTCTGAGAACAACGAGGTGAACCTTCATGAACATACTGGTGATCGGCTGCGATCAGGTGGGTGCGGCGCTGATCCGCGATCTGGAGCGCATCGGCCATGATATCTCGGTGGTGGAAAAAGACCCCGAGCAGCTCAAGCGTCTGGATGCCTTTGACGATTATACCTTTCACGGCACTGCCCTTGTGGGCGACCCCACCGACCCGGACACCCTGCGCCGGGGCGGCGTAGAGAACTGCGACGCCGTGGCGGCGGTGACCGAGGAGGACTCGGTGAACCTGATGGCGGCGCAGCTGGCCAAGAACATCTTCCGCCGGGATAAAGTCATCTGCCGGGTGTCCGACCCGCATCTGCAAATTTTGTACCACAAGGCCTACGAGCTGGAGACCATCTGCCCCACCGTGCTGACCGAGCAGGCGGTGTTCCGGGCTCTTTCCAAGTAAAACAGCCTGTTTTTGCTTTACAGACCGTAGAATGAGGTAACGATATGAAAGTTTGTATTGCCGGCGGCGGCCGGGTGGGCATGTATCTTGCCCAAAGCCTGCTGTCCCACCACCATAAGGTGACCATCATTGAGCCGCAGGAGGCGCTGTGCCGCACCCTTGCGGATACGCTGGATATCCCGGTCATCTGCGGCGACTCCCTGAGCTTTGACACCCTGTGCACCGCCGATGTGGCCAGCTGCGACGCCTTTGTGGCGGTGACCAACACCGACGAGACCAATCTGGTGGCGTGCCAGATCGCCAAGCGGGAGTTCGGCGTGAACCGCACCGTGGCGCGCGCCTCCAACCCCAAAAACCGGGACATCCTGCACACGCTGGGCGTGGACACCGTGGTGTGCGGCACCGACAACCTGAGCCACATTCTGGAGCGGGAGATCGAGACCGACACCATCCGGCAGCTGCTGTCCCTGGGCGGCGGCACTGCCAGCCTGAACGAGATCCTGCTGCCGGAGGACTTCCAGTTCGCGGGCAAGGAGATCAAGGAGATCCCCATCCCCGGCGACGCCATTCTGGTCAGCATCACCCGGGATACCGAGTTCATCATCCCTCACGGCAACACGGTGCTGCTGCCGTGGGATAGGCTGCTCTGCCTGACACAGGACGACACCCTGCATCTGCTGATGGATGCGTGGGGTCTTTCCTCCCACAAATGAGCGAGCAGGAGCTGCTGCGCACCGCGCTGGTGCTGCCGTCCCGCGCCCGCCGGGTGCTCTGCGTCTGGGCAGCTGTGCCCGGGCTGGTCTGCGCGCCCTTTGCCTTCTGGCAAAGCGTGTGGGCGGGCGTGGTCTTTTGCATCGTATGGGTGGCGCTGGTGGCGCTGGTCCGGGCGCGCTGCTGCAGCTTTGTCGCCGCCCTGACGGCAGACAGCGTCACGGTGCAGGCCGGAATCGCCATTCCTGTGCTGCGCCGCATCCCGCGCCGGGCGGTCACCGGGGTGCAGCTGCTGCGCACCCCGCTGCTGTGGGCGGCAGGGTGCACCGTGCTCCTTGTGCGCAGCCCGGGGCTGCAATTGGTGCTGCCCGGCATCCCCGCCGCACAGGCTACCGCGCTGGCAGCGGTGCTGATGGAGGGCAACGTATGAACCGGGAAAAGCACTTTCACCCGCTGGCGGCGCTGCATCTGCTGCGCAAGACTTTGCTGGTGTACCTTCTGCCGCTGGTACAGGTGCTTTTTGCCCGCAACTGGGACGCTTTGCGGGCGGCGCTGCGGCAGGACCTTGTGCTGCTCTTCTTTATCAGCGCCGTTTGCTGGGCGGTGTACTATGGCGGCCGCTGGCAGGTGGATGCCGAGGGCACGGTACACGTCAGCTGGCGGCTGGGGGTGCGGCTGGACCGCGCCCTGCGCGCCGAAGGTCTGGCGGCGCTGGTGCTGGAGCAGCCGCTGGTCTACCGCCTGATCGGTGCCTGCCGGGTGGTGCTGTACCCTGTTGGGCAGACAAGGACCATTATCCTGTATCTTACCCGGCAGCAGGCTGAAACGCTTGCCGACCTGCTGCTGCCGGTGACAGACCCGCTGTGGCACGCGCCCAAGGGCGGCGAAAAGCTGGCCTTTACGGTGCTGGGCGCCAACGGTCTGTCTACCCTGTTTTTGTGGTGGCTGGCCATCCGCCAGACCCAGAGCTACGCCCCGGATGCCCAGACTGCTGCCCTTGCACAGCTGGGACAGCTGGCGGCGTTTGCCGCCCGCTGGCTGCCGCTGGGCATGGCGTGGCTGCTGGTGCTGGCGGGCACCCTGTTCTGTATCAGTCTGGTGCGCAGCGCTTTGCAGGCGGTGCATTACACCGTCTGGCGCACCGACACCCAGCTGGGCAGCCGGGGCGGATTGATCCGCCGGTACGAGATGCGGCTGCGGCTCAGCCAGCTGAACTACGCCGACCTGCGCCGCTCCCCGGCCACATGGGCGCTGCATTACTGCCCGGTATTTGTCTCGGCAGGGGCGTGCCGCCCGGAGCTGCCCCTGTTCGTCTGGCGGGAGGGCACCCCGCTGCTGCGGGAGCTGCTGCCGGAGATGGCGCAGCTGCCCCCGGACACCCGCACCGACACCACCGACCGCAGCATGGTGTTCTTTTTACCGGCGGGCATCCCGCTGGCGCTCTGCCTGCTGCTGACGGCGGTATCCCGCACCACCCTGCCTGCCCTTACCCTGCCGCTGCTCATCCCCACCGGGGTGTTTGCCGCCCTGCTGGGCGCTGCCGCTGTGGGCTGGCACCGGGAGGGCGTATGGCAGCAGCAGGGACAGCTGCTGCTCTGCCGACAGCACCGGTTCCATCTGCACCAGCTGTGCGTGTTCCACCCGGACACCGGCTTTACCGCGTTGCAGTCTCCTTGGGCGGTGACGGTGCAGCGCGCCAACCTGACCCTTGTATTCCCCGGCAAAGAAAAGGTCACGGTGCGCAGCGTGCCGCTGGCGGCTCTTGATTTTCTGGGAATATAGAAGTATACTTGCGATGCCCCGCTGAACCTACGGTCGGCGGGGCATTTTTTATATCACAGACCAACGGAGACTATTTTTATGATAAAGACTGTATTATTTGACCTTGACGGCACCCTGCTGAACACCATCGACGACCTTGCCGATGCCGGGAACTGGGTGTGTGCACAAAACGGCTGGCCCACCTTTACAGTGGCGCAGTTCAAGATGATGGTGGGCAACGGCATCCCCAAGCTGGTGGAGCGGTTCTCCCCCGCAGACGCCCGCACCCCGGCGCAGCTGGCGGCGACGCTGACGCAGTTCACCGCCCGGTACGATGCCCACAAGGAGGACAAGACCGCGCCCTACCCCGGCATTCCGGCGCTGCTGGACGCACTGAAAGCCGAGGGCATCCAGTGCGCGGTGTTCTCCAACAAGGCCGATGCCCTGTGCGGCGGCATCATTGCCCACTACTTTGGCACGGAGCGCTTTGACACCGTGCGGGGCAGCCGCCCGGGCGTGCCTACCAAGCCCGACCCCACCGGGCTGTACGCCCTGATGACCGAGCTGGGCGCAGACCCCGCCGCCACCCTTTTTGTGGGCGACAGCGACGTGGACATCCTCACCGGGCACAACGCGCAGCTGCCCGCCATGGGCGCGCTGTGGGGCTTCCGCGGCCGCGCCGAGCTGACCGCCGCCGGTGCGGATGCGCTGGCAGAAGTGCCGGAGGACATTCTGCACTATGTGCAGGAGAGGAATAAATAAAAACACGGGAAGGTCTGCGGATCTTCCCGTGTTTTTGCGTATTTTTGCGGATCAGGATGCCGATTCCAGCGGGTCTACCACCACAGGACAGGTCTCGTACAACTCGATGGGGTCCAAGTCCACACAGCTGCCCGGGTCCCGGTCACCGGTCACATCCCATGCTGCGGTATCGTTCAGGACGGTCAGGCGGCTTTTGAAAAAAGCTTCATTCTGCAAGGGTGCAAAGACCCCGCCCAGTGCAAGCAGCGGCTTTGCGTCATACAGACGCACAGAGCCATCGTTGAAATAGAGGTACACCGTAAAGTCCTCGCCCGCAACAGCCTGCAAGACCTTGGGGAACAACGTATCCATAGAGATGCCTCCTTTTTTAGATCAGCGGTGCAATGTGATTGAGCGGTGCAGCAGTTCTGGCCAGCTCCCAGTTCTGCATCAGCTCATCCTTATGCAGCTCACACCATGCAAGGATCAGCTTCAGCTGCCGCCCCGGCAATGCACCACGGATCACACAGGAATTTTGAATATCGATCAACGCCTTGAATCCGCCGTATTCGGCGTGAAAATGCGGCGGATTATGGTCACTGTAAAACATTGTGACCCGTATCCCGCAAAACAAACTGATCTCCGGCATAACACATCCCACCTTTTCAACGTAAGTATATCTTATTTTTTGAAAAAAGTCTATATCCTGTATTATGTAGCTAGGCTTCCCATCCGGGACAAAGCAAAAACGCCCTTGCGCAATGCGCAAAGGCGTTTTTATGACCCGTACGGGAATCGAACCCATGTTACAGCCGTGAAAGGGCCGTGTCTTAACCGCTTGACCAACGGGCCTTACAAATACAGAGCTTCGCTAAAACCTCCGACTTTCATCGTCCACTACTGCGGACGACCGTCCCCCTTATCTTAGCGAAACTCTGTAACGTGGTAGCGGTAACTGGATTTGAACCGGTGACACTTCGGGTATGAACCGAATGCTCTAGCCAACTGAGCTATACCGCCACATATTTAACTTGCACTCGAACGGTGCTTTATTATTATATCCATAGATGCCCCTTTTGTCAACACATATTTTCAAAAAATTTTGCAGTTTTTTGATATTCTTAATTTATTTACATAGGTGCGTTGAAACATAGGTTTTCTTGTCAGTTTTGCGGGTAAAAAAGCGCTCTCAGGCGCTCCCGCGCCAGATTCCCCCTTTTGTCACCTACGGTGACATCTTCCCCCGGAGCGGGGGAAGTCTTTCCTCAAAGGGAGAGCCAAGCCGTAAAGCCCGTTGCTAAAGCATTAGGCACAATGAGAAAGTTTCCGGCAGTGCTCTTGGCTGAGAGGGCGCACGCCGTTAGCACTGTCGCTAAAGTATCAGGTGCAATGAGAAAGCTTCCGGCAGTGCTCTTGGCTGAAAGAGCGCACCCGCTTCCCACGCAAAAAGCACCGCTTCCCTGTGCGGAAAGCGGTGCTTTTTTCAACCTTTTTCTGCCCGGTTGTGGAAAACCCGGTGCAGTTCTCAGTTCTTCTTATTGGTGGGGACCATGACCTTCAACCCGCCCATGTACGGCTGCAGCACTTCGGGGATGGTCACGCTGCCGTCGGCCTGCAGATGGTTCTCCAGGAAGGCGATCAGCATACGCGGGGGTGCCACGCAGGTGTTGTTCAGGGTGTGAGCCAGATAGGTCTTGCCGTCCTTGCCCTTGATGCGGATGTGCAGGCGGCGTGCCTGTGCGTCACCCAGATTGGAGCAGGAGCAGACCTCGAAGTACTTCTGCTGGCGGGGGCTCCATGCCTCGATATCGCAGCTCTTGACCTTCAGGTCAGCCAGATCGCCGGAGCAGCAGTTCAGCTGACGCACGGGGATCTCCATGCTGCGGAACAGCTCCACGGACATCTGCCACAGCTTCTCGTACCAGTCGGCGCTCTCCTCGGGGCGGCAGACCACGATCATCTCCTGCTTCTCGAACTGGTGGATGCGGTAGATGCCGCGCTCCTCGATGCCGTGTGCGCCCTTCTCCTTGCGGAAGCAGGGGCTGTAAGAGGTCAGGGTCAGGGGCATCTTGCTCTCGTCCAGCGTCTGGTCGATGAAGCGGCCGATCATGGTGTGCTCGCTGGTGCCGATGAGGTACAGGTCCTCACCCTCGATCTTGTACATCATGGCGTCCATCTCAGGGAAGGACATGACGCCCTGCACCACGTTGCCGTGCATCATGAAGGGCGGGATGACGTAGGTAAAGCCCTTGTTGATCATAAAGTCGCGGGCGTAGGCCAGCACAGCCTCGTGCAGGCGTGCGATATTGCCCAGCAGGTAGTAGAAGCCGTTACCGGCCACGCGGCCTGCGGCGTCCATATCGATGCCGTCAAAGCTCTCCATGATCTCGGTGTGGTACGGGATGGGGAAATCCGGCACCACTGGCTCGCCGAAGCGCTGAGCCTCCACGTTATAGGTATCGTCCGGGCCGATGGGCACGCTGGGGTCGATCATCTGGGGAATGGTGTACATGATCTCCTGAATGCGGGCAGACAGTGCCTCCTCTTCCTTCTCCAGCTCTGCCATCTTGTCGGCGTCGGCCTTGACGGCGGCATTGTTGGCGTCGATCTGTGCCTGAATCTCTGCCTTCTGTGCCTCGTCGGTGCACTTCTTCAGCTGGCCGAACAGCGGGCCGTTGGCCTTGCTCAGCTTGTTGCGGGCGGCCTTCAGAGCCTCCACTTCCTTCAGGGCTGCGCGGTACTGGGCATCCTTTTCGATGACCTCGTCCACCAGCGGCAGCTTTGCATCCTGAAACTTCTTTTTGATGTTTTCCTTAACGGCGTCCGGGTTCTCGCGGACAAATTTGATATCCAGCATGATTGACTCTCCTTAACTCTATTGGGCTTGCAGCGGTGCGCCTGGGGCTTTCCGCTGCCGTTCAAAGGCGGCTGTTCCCGCCTTGGATCGCATGATTATTCGGTTTCCATCTGGTACTGTCCCAGCAGGTTTGCAAAGGCGCGCAGCTGCTCATCGGAGTAAAAATGCACCGTCAGCTTGCCCTTGCCGCCGTGGTAGGCCACGTTCACCTCGCTGCCCAGCACCTGCTTCAGGCTCTCCTCCACCTCCACCGGCAAAGTGCCGCGGGGTGCGGGTTCGCGGGGCTCCTTGGCGGGCTTTGCCATCTTTTTGCAAAGCGCCTCAGCCTGACGGACGTTCAGCTGGTTGTCCGCGATGATCTGCGCGGCTTCGGCCTGCAATTCCGGCGTGGGCAGACCCAGCACCACCTTCGCGTGGCCGGTATTGATAAAGCCGCTCTTCAGCAGCTCCAGCACCGTTGCCGGCAGATTGAGCAGACGCAGACTGTTCGCCAGTGCGCTGCGGCTCTTGCCCAGCTTGCGGGCGGCCTGCTCCTGTGTCAGGTCGCAGCGGGTCATCAGCTCCCGGATCCCGGCAGCTTCTTCCACCGGGTCCAGATCCTCCCGCTGCAAGTTTTCCACCAGCGCCAGCTCCATGGCCTGCTCGTCGGACACATCCTTGATGACCACCGGCACCTCGGTTAGACCCGCCATGCGGGAGGCGCGCCAGCGGCGCTCGCCCGCCACGATGCTGTAACCGCCCATGGGTCTTGGCCGCACCGCGATGGGCTGCAGCAAGCCGTGCTCGGCGATGCTGGCAGCCAGCTCACTGAGGGTCTCCTGCTCAAAGGTCTTGCGGGGCTGGTCGGGGTCCGGCTCGATCTCGCGCAGCGGCAGCGTTTCCACCGCTGCGTGCTCTGACTCAAAGACCGGTGCTGCGTCCTCAAACAGACTGTCCAGCCCGCGCCCGAGCCCTCCTTTTCCTCTTGCCATTGTTTACCTTGTTCCCCCTATTTTAATCTTCCAGAGCGTTTTTCGCCTGCTCTGCGGCGGGTGCAGCCTTTGCGCGGGACTTTTTAGGTTCCTGCGGACGGTTGTGCTTGATGAATTCGATGGCCAAGTCCATGTAGGCTTCGCTGCCCTTGCCCTTTGGCTCGTAGAAGTTGATAGGCTGGCCGTAGCTGGGCGCCTCCGAAATGCGGATGGAGCGCGGGATGGTGGTCTTGTACACCTTGGAGCCGAAGTACTTCTGCACCTGCTCCACCACCTGCACGGTCAGGTTGTACCGCAGCGAGAACATGGTGAACACCACGCCCTCGATATCCAGATACGGATTATACTTTTTGCGGATGGTCTTGAGGGTGCTGATGAGCTCCGACAGACCTTCCAGCGCATAGTACTCGCACTGCACCGGGATGAGCACACTGTCGCAGGCGCTCAGGCCGTTGAGGGTGAGCAGATCCAGACTGGGCGGGCAGTCGATAAAGATGAAGTCGTAATCCTTCTGCACCCCAGCCAGCGCCTTGCGCAGACGCCCCTCGCGGCCGGGCAGGTCGATCATTTCCAGGCTGGCACCCGCCAGACGGGTGTTGGAGCCGATGACATCGGTGCGGTACTCGGTATGCCGGATAGCCTGCGCCGCCGTTGCCTTGCCGATAAGCACCTCATAAGTGCCCGCTTCTACGCTGCGCTTTGGGATGCCGTATCCGGTGGTGGTGTTGCCCTGCGGGTCTAAGTCCACGATGAGCACCTTTTTGCCCAGTGCCGCTACGCAGGACGAAAGGTTGACGGCGGTGGTGGTTTTGCCCACTCCGCCCTTCTGGTTTGCGATCGCTACAATTTTTGCCACGCGCTTTTCTTCCTCCCGGGGAAAGATTTGTTCCACATGGAACACGCAGTCGTGCCCGCCGGTTTCCCCGTCCGACAGGCACCTTGGCTTCTAGTATAACACATTCAAATTGGTTTTTGAACCATCTGGAGCGTTTTTCAGCTGGATTTTTAACTTTTGAGGGGTGAAAAGCGGAAATCATCCCTTCCATCTTGCCCAAGGGGACGGCTTTTGGTGGTGGCGGGAAAGTTTCTCGTTGCCTTTGATACATTAGTGACAGAGCTAACGGCGTGCGCCCTCTCAGTCAAAGCCTACGGCTTTGCCAGCTCTCCCAAAGGGAGAGCCAAGAGCACTGCCGGAAGCTTCCTCATTATGCCTAATACTTTAGCATCGGGGCTAACGGCTTGGCTCTCCCTTTGAGGAAAGACTTCCCCCGCTCCGGGGGAAGATGTCACCGTAGGTGACAAAAGGGGGAATCTGGCGCGGGAGCGCCTGAGAGGGCGTGTAAGGCTAACGCGTGCTGCCCCTCATCCGGCGCTGCGCGCCACCGTTCCCCGGTGGGTGAAGGTTTCAGCGATGACGGTAAGGTTCTGGCTGAAGCGCAAAGTTTCCGGGTGCGCTCGCTCCCCCCGGGGAGCTGTCGCGCAGCGACTGAGGGGCTTCAAATCGGCGGAGCCGGAAAAAACGGTTAAAAGATCTTCACGCCGAACAGGCGTGAATCTTCAGTTTTTTCCGGTGTAGCCCTCCTCCTTGGGGTTAAAAGGGGCGAGCAGCCCCTTTTTCGTGGCTCCAGCGCGTCGAAATCGCTGGCACTTTTCTGGTTCTCTTTTGGTGTCAAAAGAGAACATCTCTCGGCTACATCCTCTTCCCCTCTCCCCTGTTCCACATGGAACACTTCACTTCTCCGCGGCGGCGGTTGGGATACGGACGGTGTACTCGATGTAGCCGTCCTTCTCTTCCCGGTGGGCGGTGGCGGGCACGCCGTTGTCGGTCATCAGCCGGATGGCGTGGTCGATGGTGTTGACAAAGATGCGCACGTCCCGCACCATGGAGATGCGGTGCCCGGCCTTGGGCGGGCTGTTCAGCAGCTGCTCGATGTAGCTGTCGGTCTGGCGGGCGTTCAGGCGGCGCTTGGCGATGGTGATGAGCGCTTCGCTGCGGCGGTTCTCCGGCAGGCGCAGCACCGCGCGGGCGTGGCGCTCGGTGAGGTTATTGTCCAGCACGAACTGCCGCTGGTCTGCGGTCAGCTGCAACAGCCGCAGCTTGTTGGCAAAGGTGGGCTGCGCCATGCCCAGACGCTTGGCGGCTTCGGCTTGGGTGCAGTCCCACAGCACCATCACATCCCGCAGCCCCTGCGCCTGCTCAAAGGGGTTCAGGTCGGCGCGCTGGATGTTTTCCAGCAGACCCAGCGCGGCGGTGCGGTCGTCGGCGTAGCTGCACAGGATGGCGGGGATGGTGGTCATCTTTGCCAGCTGGCAGGCGCGCAGCCGCCGCTCCCCCGCCACCAGTTCGTAGCCCTCTGCCGCTCTGCGCACCGTGACCGGCTGGAGCAGACCGTTCTCCCGGATGCTCTGCGCCAGCGCCGTCAGCTCCTGCTCGTCAAAGCTTTTCCGCGCCTGAAAGGGCGACGGGTGGATCTGGTCGATGGGCAGAGAGAGTAATTTCCCGGACGGTTTCTTGCGTTCAAACATGATGCTGCCCCTTTCCTGTGAAATAAACCTTCGGTTTTTCCACATTTCTCCGGGAAATCGTGGAAAACCTGTTCAGCTTCAGTGTAGCACATAAAGAAAGACCCCGCCAGAAATTTCGTTCGGCAGGGTCTTACAGGTTGCGTCAAATCATGCGTTATTTCAGCGGACTTTTTGCAATTTTACCGCCGTTTCTGGGGTATGCTGTCGGAGTTTGCGAAATCTTTTTGCACAAAATCAAAGTGCGGGTATCGCCGCCGGGCAGGTGCAAAGTGCGGGTCTCGCGGTACTCGCCGCCCAGCTTTTTGATAGCACCCCGGGCGGCGGTCAGCTCCTCTTCCCCGGATGCGCCCTTCATGGCAAGGAAGTTGCCGCCCACTTTTACCAGCGGCAGGCAGTATTCTGCCAGCATGGGCAGGGCTGCCACGGCACGGGCAGAGGCAAGATCAAACTGCTCCCGCCAGATCTTGCGGGCGGCTTCCTCGGCGCGCTCCTTGGCAAACTCCACCCCGGTCAGCCCCAGCTGGGCGCAGGCGTACTTCAAAAACTCCACCCGCTTGCCGGTGGGCTCCATCAGGGTCAGCTCCAGCTCCGGTTTGAAAATTTTGGTCACGATGCCCGGAAAGCCTGCACCGGCGCCCACGTCCACCATACGCCCGGCTACCTCCGGCTGGCTGGCAAACAGCAGGCTGTCGAGGAAATGCTTGTCCTCGATGCCCTCCGGGTCGGTGATGGCGGTCAGGTTGACCTTTTGGTTGTAGTCTACAAGGATCTGGGCAAAGGCATCCAGCTGATCCAGCTGGGTGCCGGTGAGGGTGATGTTCCATGTGGAACATTTTTCCTCCAGCCGCTGTTTGTCGATCATAGTGTTTTCCTTTCTGTCGGGTGGTTGGGGGTGCGCAATCGTCTATTTTATCGCAACTTCGTATTATTTTTGTTGTTTCCCTGCCAGTGCAATGCTCAGCTGCGCCACATCGGAGGGCGAAACGCCGGGGATGCGCCCCGCCTGCCCCAGATTGCGGGGACGGATGCGGGCCAGCTTTTCCCGGGCTTCCAGCGTCAGGCCGGTCAGGGCGGCGTACTCGAAATCCTCCGGGATGAGGGTCTTTTCGTGGCGTGCCACCTCCCGGATCATCCGGTCCTGCCGGGCAATGTAGCCGGCGTACTTGATCTCGGTCTCCAGCCGCTCCGCCAGCATGGGGGTGATCTCCTCTCCCCAGCCGATGATGCCCGCCACCAGCGGGTAGCTGATCTCGGGGCGGCGCAGCAGCTCCTCGGCAATGCCGCCCTCGGCGGCAGGGGCAAGACCGGCGGCTTCCATGGCGGCGCGCAGGTCTGCGGTGCGCAGATGCGCTTCGTGCAGGCGGCGGCGCTCGGCTTCCAAGATCTGCTGGGTGTGCTGGTACTTTGCCCAGCGGTCCTCCTGCACAAGGCCGTATTCCCTGCCGATGGGGGTCAGGCGCTGGTCGGCGTTGTCCTGCCGCAGGGTCAGCCGGTACTCGCTGCGGCTGGTCATCATGCGGTAGGGGTCCATGACGCCCTTGGTGACAAGGTCGTCCACCAGCGTGCCCAGATAGCTGGTGTGCCGGGGCAGCACCAGCTGCTCCTTGCCCAGCGCGTTGCGGGCGGCGTTCAATCCCGCCAGCAGACCCTGCGCGGCGGCTTCCTCGTAGCCGGAGGTGCCGTTGAACTGCCCTGCCCCGTACAGACCCCGCACCACCTTGCTTTCCAGCGTGGCTTCCAGACTGGTGGGGTCTACGCAGTCGTACTCGATGGCGTAGGCAGGGCGCATGATCTCCAGATGCTCAAAGCCTTTGATGCTGTGGTAAAAGGCGTTCTGCACGTCCTCCGGCAGACTGCTGGACGCCCCCTGCAAATACATTTCCTCGGTGTTCTCGCCGCAGGGCTCTACGAACAGCGGGTGGCGGTCTTTCCCGGAGAAGCGCACCACCTTGTCCTCGATGGAGGGGCAGTAGCGCGGGCCGACGCCCTCGATCATGCCGCCGTACAGCGGGCTGCGCTGGATATTATCCAGAATGATCCTGTGGGTCTCGGGGTTCGTGTAGGCGATCCAGCATTCCACCTTGTTGTGCATGGGTGCATCGGTCAAAAAGCTGAAGGGCTGCAATTCGCTGTCCGGGTCGCCGGGCTGGCATTCCAGCTTAGAAAAATCAATGCTGCGGCGGTGCACCCGGGCGGGGGTGCCGGTCTTGAACCGGCGCAGCGGCAGACCGGCAGCTTTCAGGCTGTCGGTCAGGGCGTTGGCGGCGTGCATGCCGTCCGGGCCGGAGGCATACCACGCATCGCCCACAAAAATTTTGCCGCCGAGGTTCGTGCCGGTGGCAAGCACCACGCACTTGGCGGTGTATTCGCCGTGCAGTTGGGTAACAACGCCCTTTACATGGCCGTTTTCCACTTCCAGTGCCACCACCTCGGCCTGATGGATAGCCAGCCCCGGGGTCTGTTCCAGCGCGTGCTTCATGTATTCGTTGTAGCGGCGGCGGTCGGTCTGCACCCGCAGTGCGTGCACGGCGGGGCCTTTGCCCTTGTTCAGCATCCGGCTTTGCAGATAGGTGGCATCTGCCGCCAGACCCATCACGCCGCCCAGTGCGTCCACCTCCCGCACCAGCGTGCCCTTGGCGGTGCCGCCGATGCTGGGGTTGCAGGGCATATTGCCGATGGCGTCCAGACTCATGGTAAAGACGGCCGTTTTTGCGCCCAGCACAGCAGCTGCATGGGCGGCTTCGATGCCCGCATGGCCGGCGCCAATGACGATGACATCATAATCTCCTAAGTGGTTCATATACTTTCGGGTTTCCTCTAATCAATGATTTAAAATGCAAATTTTACCTTGGGCTGAACCCTCTCAGTCATCGCTACGCGATGCCAGCTCCCCCGAAGGGGGAGCTTTTTGAGGTAGAGGTAAAGTTTCTTATTGCGTTTGATACTTTAGCACTAGGGCTAACAGCGTGCGCCCTCTCAGGCGCTTCCGCGCCAGCTCCCCCAAAGGGGGAGCCAAGGTCTAAGGCTCGTTGCTAAAGTATTAGGCGAAATGAGAAAGTTTCCGGCAGTGCTCTTGGCTCTCCCTTTGGGAGAGCTGTCACCGCAGGTGACTGAGAGGGCGCACGGGACTAACGGGTACTGCTCCTCATCCAGCGCTGCGCGCCACCTTCCCCCGGCGGGTGAAGGCTTCAGCGGTAGGGATAAGGTTTCCGGTATAGTGCAAAGGCATCCCCGCCCTTATTTCCCCACACAGAACCGTTCGAACACCTGCTCGATGACGGCTTCCGAGGCGTTTTCGCCGGTCAGGTCGCAGAGGGCGTCCAGTGCGTCATCCACGCAGACCGAGACGGCGTCCAGCCCAAAGCCGCCGGCAGCGGCATCCAGTGCGCCGGCTACGGCGTCCCGGGCGCGGAGGGCGGCGGAAAGCTGCCGCTGCCCGGACAGGCTGGCGGCGTGGGGATCGATGCTGCCCGTGCCCAGCAGCCGTGCCACCGCAGCGGCGATGACCTTGCGGCTCCCCTCTTCCCGGCAGCAGACCGGCAGCACCATGGCAAAATAGGGGGCGATGAGCTCTGCATCAAACCGGGTGGGCTTGTCCTCCTTGTTGACAAGGGCAATGGCGGGGCGACCCGCGCAGCGCTGTGCCAGCGCCAAGTCCTCCCGGCTGGGCGGCTCGGAGCCGTCAAAGACGGCAAGGATCAGCCCGGCCTCTTCCAGTTTTTTCCAGCTGCGGCGGATGCCCTCAGCCTCGATGGCGTCCTCGGTCTCCCGCAGACCGGCGGTGTCAAAAAGGTTCAGCCGGATATCCCCCAGCTGCACCGCCTGCTCCACCACATCGCGGGTGGTGCCCGCCACCGGGGTGACGATGGCGCGGTCGAACCCGGCCAGCAGATTGAGCAAGGTAGACTTGCCCGCGTTGGGGCGTCCCACGATGGCGCAGTCCACGCCCTCGCGCAGCACCGCACCGGCATCGTAGCTGCGGATGAGGGCGTCCAGCTCCTCCCGCACTGCGCCCAGCACGGTGCGCAGGTGGGCGGGATCCAGCTCCGGCACATCCTCCTCCGGGAAGTCCACCCAAGCAGCCAGATGCGCCTGCAGGGCGGTCAGCTGGGCTTTCTGGGCGTTGATCTTTTTCGCCAGTGCGCCGCCCAGCGCGGCATTGGCCAGCGCTGCCCCCTGCCGCCCGTCCGCTGCGATCAAATCCATGACCGCTTCGGCCTGCGTCAGGCCCAGCTTGCCGTTCAGAAAGGCGCGGCGGGTGTACTCGCCGGGGGCGGCAGGCTGCGCACCCGCTGTAAGACAGGCTTCCACCAGCCGCCGCGCCACCGCGCTGCCGCCGTGGCAGGAAAGCTCCACCACGTCCTCGCCGGTGTAGCTGTGGGGTGCACGGAAAAACAGGGCGACGCCCTCGTCAAAGGCTTCTTCCTTATCCACGAAATGCCCGAACAGTGCGGTGTAGCCCTTGGCCTGTTCCACCTTTTTTGCCGGGTTTGCCGGGCGAAACACCCGGGCAGCCACGGCGTAGCTCTCTGCGCCGGACAGGCGCACCACGGCAATGCCGCCCGCCCCGGGGGGCGTTGCGATGGCGGCAATGGTCGATCCCTGCATACTGCATCCTTTCCGCGCACCGCCCTTTGCGGGTGCGCTGCTGGTGCGCCCGCTGCGGCAGAGCCGCCGCAGCGCACACTTTCTGATTTTACAGCTTATTTTACCACGTTTTTGCGCAAAAAGATACACCCGCCGCGCGGTTTTTCCACATCTTCCAAAATGTTTGTGGAAAAAGAGATCGAAAATGGCGGGTACTTTCTCTTTGTACTTAATACTTTAGTGCTAAACTTTACGGCTTGAACCCTCTCCGTCATCGCCTACGGCGATGCCACCTCCCCCGAAAGGGGGAGGTTTTGCTCTACTTACCGCCAGATGGCGAAAAGCTCCCCCTTCGGGGGAGCTGCTGAGCGCAGCGAAGCGGAGAGGGTTTACCCCGCGAGAAACTCCCCCAGTCATCTCGCTTTGCTCGATGCCAGATTCCCCTTTTTGTCGCTGCGCGACATCTTCCCCCGCTCCGGGGGAAGTCGTCTTCGGAGATGGGGCCTTTGGCATGGCGGCGAAGTTTTTGGCTAAAGTGCAAAACGTCCGGGCGCGCCAGAGGCTCCCTCCCAGAGGGAGCTGGCAAAACCGTCAGGTTTTGACTGAGGGAGTCAAGGGGCTGTTGCAAAAAGCAGCGTCCATATTTTTAACGGTAACATGCGATAATCTTTAAGAAATTTCACAAAAAACAAATTGAAAATTAGTTTAAACAGCGGTATACTGATGGCAAGAAAGGCTTTCCATAGAAGGAGGAATCAACATGAAAAGAAAACTTTCTGCCGCATTGTTTACAATAGTGCTGCTGTGTGTGTGCTTCTGTGGCAGTGCATTTGCGACTAAAAAGCCAAGCATCGAAGTGATAACATTGCAAGTTCAATGGGGAAATAATTGTGCATGGAATCCAACATTTTATTATCGCAATAATACAAACAAAGCAATGAAGTATATTGATTTCTATACGACTGCGTACAATCGTGTCGGAGATCCTGTTCCTGCTTTTGCAACAAAAAAGTTAACTGTAGTTGGGCCTGACCAGCCTTTTCGGGTTATAAAAAATGTTGACGCGCAGTTGAATATGAATCGTCAGCTTTCAGATGATAGTCCATTTAAATATTACACAAATACGGACTATTTCGTTTCAATCGGCGATGATGATATTCTGACACCGGTTTACTGTGATTTGCATGGAAACTTCTTTGTTGTGCCGGATACAGATGACAGCGACAGTTGCACATATCTGTCTGATGATGAAGTCCAGAATGCAATGTGCAACAGAGTGGCTAGTTTTAGCGATATTTGGTGGAAGAGCAATGTAATCGACCACATCAATGTGGATTATGCTGTTATCATCTATATGGATGGAAGCACAGAAACTGTCAGAAATGTTGATAATGGTTCACATCGGGGAATACAGCTGCAGAATCCTCCGTTTGCACAGCAGCTGGCACAGTACCAGGCAGTTTACAATTACAAGAATTATCTGAAACTGAATCCTGACCTTGTAGAGGCATTTGGAACAAATCAGAAAGCACTTTTTGAGCATTTTGTTACAAATGGCATGAAAGAGGGGCGGCAGGGAAATTATCAGTTCAACCTGGCTGCCTATAAGACAAATAACCCGGATCTTGTAGCAGCGTTTGGCAATAGTAATGTGAAATACTACGAACATTATATTTCTAACGGAAAGGCAGAAGGCAGAATTGCAAGCTAAGGCAATACCGCACAATGGCAATATAACCACAGAAGTGATATAATACAGATGTGAACAAATAAATGAGTCTGTCGGCGCTGAGCGATGAGTTGTCGCAGGTGCTGACAAAGAAACGCGAATTTCTAGCAGAGATAGACCGCATCGTACCGTGCTGAGCGCAGCGAAGCTGAGAGGGTTCAGCCCGCTGAAAACCTGTGCAGACTTTTCCCGCAGCGCTGCGCTTTCGCAGAAAGCGGCGCTGCAAATGCCGTTTTACTCCACGACCCCCTCCTGTGAAACCAAAAAAGCGCCCCGCATTTCCACCGGAAATGCGGGGCGCTTCATGGTTCTGTTTCGGGTTACAGCTTACAGCTCGATCTTGCCGAAGCTGAAATCTGCAAAGTCGTCCACGCGCTCGGTGCGCTTGGGTGCTACGGGTGCTGCGCTCTCGGCGTCGCGGGGGGCGTAGGTGCGCTCCGGCACGCTGGACGGACGTGAGCCGCGGGGTGCACCGCTGCGGCTGCCACGGTAGCCGCCGTTGCGGCCGCCGTTCTCGCTGCGGCGCTCGCCGCGATAACCGCCGTTGCGGCTGCCGCCGGGACGGCGGCCATTCCGGTTGCCGCCACGGCCACGGCGCTCGCCGTAGGTGTTCTCGGTCTGGGCATCCGGTGCGGTGGAGTAGATGACCACGCGGCGGTCACGGCCTTCGCCCTTGCTCTCGCTGCGCACACCCTCCATCTTGCTGATGGCAGAGTGGATGATGCGGCGCTCGTAGGGGTTCATGGGCTCCATGGCAAAGCTGCGGCCGGTCTTGCGCACCTTGGCGCCAATGCGCTGTGCCAGTGCAGTCAGGTCGCTCTCGCGCTTATCGCGGTAGCCTGCAACGTCCAGACCCAGCTTGATGTAATCGCCTTCCAGACGGTTAGCCACAAGGCTTGCCAGATAGGACAGGCTCTCCATGGTCTCGCCGCGGCGGCCGATGAGGGCACCCAGCTTTTCACCGTCCAGACGGATGATGGTGGCTTCGCCCTTCTGCACGGCGCTGAAGGTCACATTCTCCACGCCCATCAGGGTGATGACCTCCCGCAGATAGTCCACAGCGGCCTTCACCTTGGCGTTCTCCTCGATGACGATGGGCACCTCCACCTCTTCTGCCTCCTCGGCAGTCTCGGCGGGCTGCTCGGCAGCGGGGGTCTGCTCTGCGGCGGGAGCAGCGGGAACTTCCTCTGCCACGGGGGCAGTCTCCTGCACGGGGGCGGCAGTCTCAACCGGCTGCTCCGCCACAACCTCCACCGGCTTTGCGGGCGCAGCGGCGGGGGCATCCGGCTCTTCCACGCTCACGCGCACCTTGGCGGGGGTGGTCTTTAAGCCCAGAAAACCGGTCTTCTGGGGCATTTCCAGCACTTCATAGCTGACATTCAGATCGTCGGCCTGCACGCCCAGCAGGGCACAGGCTTTGGCGCGGGCTTCGTCCACCGTCTTGCCGGTGGATTCCTGTGTACGGATCATAACCGTTTACCTCCCTTGTTACTGTTTATCCTGCTTGTCAAGCTCGCTCAGCGGCACGGTGCGCTCGTCCTTGTAGCGCTCGGCGTCCAGCTGACGGGCATACTCCAGCCGGCGCTTGTTCATCTCGCTGGCGGAAAGGTTCTTTTCCACGGTCTTGCCGGTCTTGGGGTCGGTCACCGTGATGGTGGTGTTCTTCACACCGCGCTTTTCCTGCTTGCGCTTGGCGGCGATCTCCGCTTCCACTTCCTTGCGCATCTTCTCGGGGTCGTAGAACTTGCGCATGACCTGAGTCTGTGCGGTCATAACGATGTTGGAAATGACGTAGTACAGAGAGAATGCCAGCGGGTAGGTAAAGCAGAAGAACAGGTACAGCAGCGGCATCATGTACATGGTCAGCTTCATGCTGCCCTGCATCTGCTGGCCGGAGGCCTTCATGCTGATGTGGGTGGACAGGAACATGGTGAGGACCGACAGCAGCGGCAGGACGATGTCCAGAGAAAGCCCCAGCTTCGGGATGCGGGTCAGGTCGATGCCAAAGAAGTTCATGTGCTGGCTGAACTCGGTGATGGTAGCGATCTGCTGTGCGGTAAAGCAGCCCAGCACGCCGCTGTTGCCGGCAACCACCTCGGCGATGATGTTGGTATCGCGGGTGATGGCGGTAAAGGAGATGCCGGCGGCGGTCATCGCCTCGCCTGCGCTGGCAAGTGCAGCGGCGTTGATGTGGAAAATACGCTCCAGCGGGTTATACACCACGCCGATAACACCGAACATGACAAGGAAATTCAGCAGCATGGGCATGCAGCCGGCCGTGGGCTTATAGCCAAAGTCCTGCTGCAGCTTCATCAGTTCTTCCTGCTGCTTTTCGGGCTTATCCTTGTACTTGGTCTGGATCTCCGCGATCATGGGCTGGAAGGCAGACATTTTTGCCATGCTCTTCTGCTGGCTGGTCTGCAGGGGGATCTTGACAATGTTGATGAGCAGGGTGAAGAGGATGATGTCCCAGCCGTAGTTCGGCAGCAGCTTGTAGATCCACTCCATGACATAGCCGAGAGGACCGCTCAGGATGTAAAAGAAGTTCATACCTTTGTCCATTCTGCCCCGGCTGTGGCCCGGGACGCATTATTTTTTTATCGTAGGACACGCCGCCCACAGTGCAGCGCGTCACAAGAAGCGAAAACTTTATCCCCTGTGCCGCTTTTCGAACAGCTTTGCGGGCTGTAAATTGCGGGCGGGGCTTTGCCAGCGGCCGGGCGGCGGCACGGGGTCGTAGCCCCATTTACCCAAGGGATTACACCGCGCAATGCGCCATGCGCCCAGCAGAATTCCTTTTATACAGCCGTGGGTCAGGATGGCCTGCATGGTGTAGTTGCTGCAGCTGGGCGAAAACCGGCAACTGCGGCCGATCCATGGGCTGAGGGTGTACTGGTAGATGCGGATGGGCACGCACAATGCCCTGCGGCAGAGCATTTGCAGCCGGTTCACGCGCGGGGCTCCGGCTTTTGCTTGCGGGCAGGGGGCACGGTGGCGGGCGGCTTTGCGTCCGGGCGCTTTGCCTTATCCGGCAGACCGGCCTGGGCAAACAGCTTTGCCACAACACTGCTCAGCTGCCAGCTTTTCAGTTTGGGGGTCATGCCCCGGGCCACGAAGATCAGATCGTAGCCGCCGATATTATAATCCAGATGCTCGTCAATGGCGGCCTTCATCACGCGGCGGGCGCGGTTGCGCTGCACGGCGTGGCCGATCTTTTTGGTGGCGGTCAGGCCCACCCGGGTGTTGCGGCCCCGGGTCTTGAGCACATACAGCACCAGTGCCGGGTTCACATAGGACTTGCCGCGGGCGTACACACGGCCAAACTCGCTGTTGCGGCGGATCGGACGATAACGCATAACATCGGCACCTCCTTTCGTCCGGGTGCACATAGGTGCACTCTTTAGCCAGTATATCAAAAATTTTTGCAGTTTAAAAGCCCATCCGGGCATTTTTTACGAAAAAACTTTTGACGGGTAAAAAAAAATAAGACCGCCAATGGGATATCAGCGGTCTTTTGTGCGCATATTCATTTCTGCGCCGGATCTCACCTGCAAGGCAGAGATCAGACAGTCAGGCTCTTGCGGCCCTTTGCACGGCGAGCATTGATGACCTTACGGCCGTTCTTGGTGCTCATGCGGGTCAGAAAGCCATGAACTTCCTTGCGCTGACGCTTCTTGGGCTGAAAAGTTCTCTTCATGGTTGTATCCTCCGTAAAAACTTATCCCCGGTATGGGGTCTTGATCGGTCCCAGATTGGGGACAGGCTTGCAATTCAACAGTATATCGCATAGTATGACGTTCTGTCAAGCATTTTTTGCAGTTTTCTGCAAACTTTTTTCTGATTTTTCTGTTAAAAGCTTTTCAACTTTTTCACCATTTTGCTGTGGAAAACTTTTTTCTACCAGATATTGTGGTTTTTTTGGCGTGTTTCCACAAGGGCGCTGCGGGGGCTTATCTTATGTATTATAAATTACATTATAGTAATATAGACGCAGGGAGTTTTTTGTGGTATACTAACATGGTATCAGCAGCATTGTTGAAAACTTCGACCGATTCAATGGAGTGGATGTTTTATGGATTCTTTCAAGGACGTTTTAGAAGCGGCCCAGATGTACTGCAAGGCGCAGATGGCCGAGCCAACGTACAATCTCTATATCGACGGGTTGGAGCCCATCAGCTTTGAGGACTCCAGCCATATCACCCTGTCGGTGCGCAACGATTTTATCTGCAAGATCGTCACCGACCGGTACCTCGGCCTGCTCAAGGAGGCCTTCAAGTCCGTGCTGGGCTTTGATGTGGACATCACCCTTGTGGTGCCCAGCACCCCGCCCCACGAGGTAGTGCTGGCTCAGCAGTACGAGGCAAACCCCGCCTCCCCGCAGGGCAACTACGAGTTCACCTTTGAAAATTTCATCAAGGGGCCGTCCAACCAGTTTGCGTTTGCTGCTGCGCAGGCTGTGGCGGCAAACCCCTCCGGGGCCTATAACCCCCTGTTCATCTACGGCGGCTCCGGCCTTGGCAAGACCCATCTGCTGACCGCCATTCAGACCGAGATCAAGCGCACCCACCCCGATTTCGTCATCATGTATGTCACCTGCGAGCAGTTCACCAACGAGCTGATCGCCGCCATCCGCGCCGGCAGCACCGAGGACTTCCGCATGAAGTACCGCGTGGCAGACCTTTTGCTGGTGGACGATATCCAGTTCATCGCGGGCAAGGAGTCCACGCAGGAGGAGTTCTTCCACACCTTCAACTCCCTGCATGATGCCCACAAGCAGATCGTCATCGCCTCCGACCGCCCCGCCAAGGAGATCAAGAGCCTGGAAGAGCGTCTGCGCACCCGCTTTGAGTGGGGTCTGACCGCCGATGTGCAGCCGCCGGATTTTGAGACCCGCGTCGCCATCGTGAAGCGCAAGGCAGAGCTTTTGCATCTGGACCTGCCCGAGGACGTGGCAGAGTTCATTGCCAACCACCTGAAAAATAACATCCGCCAGCTGGAAGGCGCAGTGAAAAAGCTGAACGCCTATTATATGCTGGAGGGCATCCAGCCGGTGATCAGCGTAGCGCAGAACGCCATCAAGGATATCCTCAACGAGACCCAGCCGGTACCGGTGACCATTGAAAAGATCATCGGCGAGGTGTCCCGCACCTTCAACGTGTCCCCTGCCGACATCCGGGGCACCAAGCGCAACGCCAACGTGGCTTCCGCCCGGCGCGTGGCCATCTATATCCTGCGGGAGGTCACCGGCATGAGCATGGAGGAGATCGGGCGGGAATTTTCCGGCCGCGACCACTCCACCATCGTCTACTCCCTCAAGACCATGGAGCGGGACATGAAGAACGACCAGCACCTGCGGGAGACCGTGAGCGATATCATCAAGAACGTGAAGGCCTGAACCGGGGAAAACCGGGTAAAAGTCATACTCATTTTAGGGTGTGACCCCAAAATATGGGGAGAAAACGGAACAAAAGGGGGAAAATACGCCTATATCTTGTGGCAAAAAGGCGAAGCTTTCCACACTTTCCACTTAGTTTTCAACATTCAACATCAATTGTTCACATCAGCTGTGGAAAGAACCACCGTTCCCCACCTTTCAACATTTCCTTCACGAGCCTTCCACAATCCGGTGGAAAGCCAAAGCCCCGCATCCCGGCAAGACATTTCCGGGTTTTCAACATCTTCCCCACCCCCTACTACGGTTACTACAACAAGTTCAATATATTACTGCCTTCCGGCAGCAGCCCAAAGGGCAGGGATCAAGCCGGAAGTGTGAAAAAAGGAGAGATACTGTTTTGAACATCGTCTGCGATAAAACACTGCTCAGTGCAGCCATCGACGGCGTTTCCAAAGCTGTCACCATGCGCTCATCCATCCCGGTGCTGGAGGGCATTCTGCTGAAGGCCGAGGGCTTTCAGCTCACCCTGACCGGCTACGATCTGGAAATGAGCATCGTGACCACCATCGAAGCCAACATCAAAGAACCCGGCGAGATCGTGTTGAATGCAAAGCTGCTCAGCAGCATGATCAGCCGGATGCCGGCAGGTCAGATCAGCATCGTAGCTGCGGATAACGGCAAGACCACCATCCAGAGCGGCGTGGCACAGTTCGAGATCCAGTCCATGCCCGCCACCGATTTCCCGGATCTGCCCAACACCGGCGCGGAGCAGACCTTGACCATCAAGACCGGCGTGCTGCGGGATATGATCGACCGCACCCTGTACGCCGTCAGTCAGGACGAGAAAAAACCCGCCCACACCGGCGAGCTGTTCGAGATCGAGCTGGACAAGCTGACCATCGTAGCGCTGGACGGCTACCGCCTTGCCATCGTGGAGCGGCCTATCACCGCCGTGAAGGATATCCGCATCATCGTGCCCAGCAAGACCATGACCGAAGTGTCCCACCTGCTGGCCAATGATGACGAAGAGGACGTGCACATCAGTGCCAACCGCCGCTATGTGGTGTTCACCACCGCCGGTTACACCATCATGAGCCGCCTGATCGAGGGCGAGTTCCTGAATTACCGCAACGTCATCCCCGCCGGAAGCCGCACCCGGGTGACCATCGACACCAAGGACTTCATCTCCACCATCGAGCGTGCCTCTCTGATTATTACAGAGCGTTTAAAAAATCCCCTCCGCATCTCCTTTACAGAGGGTAAAGTCGTGGTGCGCTGCCAGACAAACCTTGGCCGCGTGGTGGACGAGTTCAGCGCCGCCTGCGAGGGCGATGAGGTAGAGATCGGCTTCAATAACCGCTATCTGCTGGATGCGCTGCGCAACGCCCGCACCGAGCAGGTGCGCATGGAGATCAGCGAACCTTTGAGCCCGGTGAAGGTGCTGCCGGTGGAAGGCAACGATTTCTTGTATCTGGTACTGCCGGTACGCTTTAAAAACGACTAAGGAGCGCGTTTTATGCAGAAGATTCTCATTCATACCGAGTTTATCAAGCTGGATGCCCTGCTCAAATTTGCCGGCCTGTGCGAGACCGGCGGCGAAGCCAAGGAGCTGGTGCAGGGCGGTGCTGTGAAGGTGAACGGCGAGGTGTGCACCATGCGGGGCAAAAAGTGCCGCGCCGGGGACGTCATCGAGCTGGACGGCCAGAGCGTAGAGATCGGGCAGGGTCAGTAAATGCGTCTGCTTTCGCTGGAAGTACAGAACTATCGCAATATTTGTGCGGCACGGCTGGAACCGGGGCGGGAGCTTACCGTCATCTGCGGCAACAACGGCCAAGGCAAGACGAACCTTCTGGAGGCCATCTGGCTGCTGACCGGCGGCAAAAGCTTCCGGGGCGGCAAGGATGCCGAGCTTGTGCGCCGGGGAGAAGCATTCGCGGTGCTGGAAGCCGACACCCAGCGGGACCGGCCGGAAGGCTGCGAGCCCGCCGAGCCTGCCCACATCCGCATGACCGTGGGCACCCCGGAAGCCGCAAAGCCCGGCCGCTATGCGGCGGTGAACGGTGCAGCGCCCAAGCGGGCGGCGGCGCTGGCAGGCAGCTTTCCGGCGGTGGTGTTCGACCCCGGCCACCTGAGCCTTGTTAAGGGCGCACCGGAGGGGCGGCGTAAATTTCTGGACGCTGCGCTGTGCCAGCTGTACCCCGGGTATCTGGCCAGTTACCGCCGCTATGTGCGGGTTTTGCAGCAAAAAAATGCGCTGCTGCGCCACTCTGCAACCGGGCAGGAGCGCCCCTATGCGGAAAAGCGCACCCTGCTGGAGGTGCTCAATACCGAACTTGCCGTGCAGGGCGAAGCCTTGCAGCAGCGGCGGCGGGAGTATCTGAAGCTGCTGGCTCCCCGCGCCTGTGCCAACTACGCGGAGCTTTCCCACGGGGCGGAGCGGATGAGCATCCGCTATGCCGCCCAGTTTGCGCCGGGCGGGCTTGCCGCGCTGCTGCGTCAGCGGCAGGAGGAGGAGCTGCGCGCCGGGCAGAGCCTGTGCGGCATCCACCGCGAGGACTTGGAGCTGCTGCTGGACGACCAGCCTGCCCGGGTGTATGCCAGTCAGGGACAGCAGCGCAGCGTGGTGCTGAGCCTGAAAATGGCCGAAGCCGCTGCGGCGGCGCAGATCACCGGGGAGCACCCGGTGCTGCTGCTGGATGATGTGCTGAGCGAGCTGGACGAAGGGCGCAAGCAGTATCTGCTCACCTGCATGAAGGAAAAGCAGACCTTTGTGACCAGCTGCGATGACACGGACTTTTTAAAGACAGACGGCGAGGTGTACCGCATGGACGGCGGGGTGCTGAATCGGGTCTGACAGCATGGAAAAATGTTGTAAAGAATATTGCATAAAAACTACATTTTCGTGGGTTTTATGCAAACAAAAGGCGCGGGAGAAAATACAGTATGTATATTCATCTGGGGCGGGACTATGTCCTGAACGACCGTGATATCATCGGCATCTTTGATCTGGAGACCACCACCACCTCCCCACGGGGGCGGGAGTTTCTGAACTACGCCCAGAAGAACGGGGCGGTGGTCAGCCTTTCGGACGAGCTGCCCCAGTGCTATGTGCTGGCAGACGGAGGGCTGGTGGATACGGTGTATCTTTCGGAGCTGTCCAGCGCCGCCATGCGCCGCAGAGCGCAAAAGATGGTGGAGTGAAATTTGCGGAAAACGGGCGGAAGATCCACAGAAAAAAGAGGGATGGGAAAGCCCCGGAACTGCCCGGAAAGCCGCACCGTGCCAGCCGGAACGCCCGCTGCGGGCAGCGCGTGAAAACACAACAAAACGGCGAGAAAAAAGTACACCATAGTGTACCGGTTCCCGCTTTGCTATAATTTGAAAAAACAAACGCAAAAATGAACAAAAGGGAGAAAGGATATGGCAGAAGAAATCATTACCAGTACAAATGCCGATACCGTGACCGACCACGAGTACAACGCCAGTGAGATCCAGGTGCTGAAGGGTCTGGAGGCGGTGCGCAAGCGCCCGGGTATGTATATCGGCTCCACCGGTGAGCGCGGTCTGCATCATCTGGTGTACGAGATCGTGGACAACGCCATTGACGAGGCGCTGGCCGGTTACTGCAACCACATCGAGGTCAAGATCCTGAAGGATAATATCATTCAGGTCACCGATAACGGACGCGGCATCCCCGTGGACATTCAGGCCGACACCGGTCTGCCCGCCGTCACCGTGGTGTACACCATCCTGCACGCCGGCGGCAAATTCGGCGGCGAAAATTCCGGCTACAAGGTGGCCGGTGGTCTGCACGGCGTGGGCGCTTCGGTGGTCAACGCCTGCTCCGAGTGGCTTACCGTCAACGTGCGCCGCGACGGCAAGGAGTACGAGCAGACCTTCCGGCGCGGCGACCCGGACGGCCCGCTCAAGTGCATCGGCACGGTAGCCGAGGGCGTCACCGGCACCCGGGTCACCTTCAAGCCCGACCCGGAAATGTTCAAGGACACCACCGTCTACGACTTCGACACGCTGGAAAAGCGCCTGCGGGAGGAAAGCTTCCTGAACGCCGGTGTCAAGATCACTCTGACCGATGAGCGCCAGCTGTATACCCCCGTATTGGAGGACGGTCAGGAGGGCGACCCCTGCTACCGCTCCGAGGTGATGCGCTACGAGGGCGGCATCAAGAGCTTTGTTACCTATCTGGGCGAAAAGCGCAAGCTGGAGGTGCTGCACCCCAACGTCATCTACCTCAAGGGTCAGACCGACCGCGGCGTGGCAGAGATCGCTTTGCAGTACAATTCCAGCTACAACGAGCTGCTGCTGAGCTTTGCCAACAACGTCAACACCCCGGACGGCGGCACCCATGAAGAGGGCTTCAAGGCCAGCCTGACCCGCGTGTTCAACGACTACGGCCGCAGCCACGGCCTGCTGAAGGACAAGGATGAGAACCTGTCCGGTGCAGACGTGCGCGAGGGTCTGATCTGCGTCATCTCGGTCAAGCTGCAGGAGGCCGAATTTGAAGGCCAGACCAAGGCAAAGCTGGGCAATACGGAAATTCGCACCCTCGTTTCGAACATGGTCTACTCCAAGCTGATGGAGTTCTTTGAGGAGAACCCCGGCGTGGCAAAGGCCATTTTTGAAAAAGCCACACAGGCCGCCCGCGCCCGCGCCGCTGCCAAAAAGGCCCGCGAGCTGGTGCGCCGCAAGAGCGCGCTGGAGACCAGCCGGATGCCCGGCAAGCTGGCCGACTGCCGCGAAAAAGACCCCAGCCGCACCGAAATCTTCATCGTCGAGGGCGACTCTGCAGGCGGCTCTGCCAAGATGGGACGCGACTCTGCCATTCAGGCCATCCTGCCGCTGTGGGGCAAGATGCTGAACGTGGAAAAGGCCCGCGCCGATAAAATTTACGGCAACGACAAGCTGATGCCGGTGGTGCTGGCGCTGGGCTGCGGCATCGGTGACGAGTTCGATATCTCCAAGCTGCGGTACGACAAGGTGTTCATCATGGCCGATGCGGACGTGGACGGCTCCCACATCTGCACCCTGATGCTGACCTTCTTCTTCCGCTATATGCGCCCCCTTATCGAGCAGGGTCATGTGTATGTGGCCCAGCCGCCTCTGTTCAAGGTGCAGAAGGGCAACACCATCAAGTACGCCTACAACGATGCCGAAATGGCCGTGCTTTCGCAGGAAATGCCCGGCGCAAAGGTGAACCGCTACAAGGGCCTTGGTGAGATGAACCCCGAGCAGCTGTGGGAGACCACCATGAACCCGGACAACCGGGTCATCGTGCAGATCACCATCGAGGATGCCGAAAAGGCCGATGAAGCCTTTACCATCCTGATGGGCGATCAGGTGGAGCCCCGCCGCCGCTTTATCGAGACCAACGCCCAGTACGCAAAGCTGGACGTGTAAGAAAACCCTCTCAGGCGCTGACGCGCAGAAGATGGGTAACGCCTCTTGAAACTTTCGCCTGCGCCCTCTCAGGCGCTCCCGCGCCAGATTCCCCCTTTTGTCACCTGCGGTGACATCTTCCCCCGGAGCGGGGGAAGTCTTTCCTCAAAGGGGGAGCCAAGCCGTAAAGTTCAGCACTAAAGTATTAGGCGCAATGAGAAAGTTTCCGGCAGTGCTCTTGCCTCTCCCTTTGGGAGAGGTGGCATCGCGCAGCGATGACGGAGAGGGCGCACGCTGTTAGCCCTGCCGCTGAAGCCTTCAGGCAAAAAGATAAACTTTTCCTTCTCACGAAAAAAAGCTCCCCCTTTCGGGGGAGCTGGCAATGCCGCAAGGCATTGACTGAGAGGGTCAAACCCTACGGAGGAACAAATGGAAGAAGATTATGTGATGATACCGGGCAGCGGAACCAAAAAGATCGTCCGCGACGTCAAAAAGGAGATCGAGACGGCCTTCCTGGATTATTCCATGTCGGTCATCGTGTCCCGCGCCCTGCCCGATGTGCGGGACGGCTTGAAACCCGTTCACCGCCGCATCCTGTACACCATGCACGAGCGCGGCAACGACCCCAGCCATGCATACCGCAAGTCTGCCGATACCGTCGGTGCGGTGCTGGGCTCTTACCACCCCCACGGCGATGCATCGGTCTACGACGCCATGGTACGTCTGGCACAGGACTTCTCGCTGCGCTATCCGCTGGTGGATGGTCAGGGTAACTTTGGTTCTGTGGACGGCGACCCCCCGGCTGCTTACCGTTACACCGAGGCCCGCATGAGCCGCATGGCGGTGGAGATGCTGACCGATATCGAGAAGGACACCATCGACTGGGACCCCAACTTTGACGAGACCAAAAAGGAGCCCAGCGTGCTGCCCTGCCGCTTCCCGAACCTGCTGGTCAACGGCAGTCAGGGCATCGCAGTCGGTATGGCCACCAACATCCCGCCCCACAACCTGAGCGAGGTCATTGACGGCTGCATCGCCTATATCGATGACCCGGACATCGACCTGCCCGGCCTGATGGAGCACATCAAGGGCCCGGACTTCCCCACTGCCGGCATCATCATGGGCCGCAGCGGCATCCGTGCCGCCTACGCCACCGGCCGCGGTAAGATCACCCTGCGCGGCCGCGCCACCATTGAGGAGACCAAGAACGGCCGCACCCAGATCGTCATTACCGAGATCCCCTATATGGTCAACAAGGCGCGCCTGATCGAGCACATGGCAGACCTTGTCAAGGAAAAGCGCATCGAGGGTATCACCGGCCTGAACGATGAGACCAACCGCAAGGGTATGCGCATCGTGGTGGATGTCCGCAAGGACGCCAATGCACAGGTCATCCTGAACCAGCTGTACCAGTACACCCAGCTGCAGGACACCGTGGGCGTTATCATGCTGGCCATCGACCACAAGGTGCCCAAGGTGCTCACCCTGAAGCAGATGCTGCAGAAGTATGTGGAGTTTCAGGATGAGGTGGTGCGCCGCCGCACCCAGTACGACCTGAAAAAGGCCAAGGAGCGCGCCCACATTCTGGAAGGTCTGAAAAAGGCCACCGATATCGTGGACGAGCTCATCGCCACCATCCGCGCCTGCAAGGGCGGCATGGCAGAAGCCAAGGCTGCCATCATGGAGCAGTTCGGCTTTGATGACCCGCAGGCAGACGCCATCGTCAAGCTGCAGCTGGGTCGTCTGGCCGGTCTGGAGATCCTGAAGATCGAGGAAGAGCTGGCCGGCCTGCAGGCCAAGATCGAGGACTGGGAAGCCATTCTGGCGGATGACGCCCGGGTGCTTGCCATCGTCAAGGATGAGCTGCTGGAAATGAAGAAGCGCTTCGGTGACGAGCGCCGCACCGAGATCCAGTCTGTGACCGGCGAGGTGGATATCGAGGATCTGATCGCCGAGGAGCAGTGCGTCTACACCCTGACCGAGGCCGGTTATATCAAGCGTCAGCTCAAGGCCACCTATCAGGCACAGCGCCGCGGCGGACGCGGTATCTCCGGCATGACCCGCAAGGAAGAGGATATCGTGCAGGAGATGTTCGTAGGCTCCACCCACGATTATGTGCTCTTTGTCACCGACCGGGGCCGCCTGTTCCGCATCAAGGGCTACACCATCGCCGAGGGCAGCCGCACCAGCAAGGGCATGAACATCGTCAACCTGCTGCAGCTGGCTGAGGGCGAAAAGGTCACCAATATGATCTGCCAGAGCAAGGACGCCGAGCAGTCGGGCGGCTATGTGACCATGGTCACCAAGCAGGGTCTGATCAAGCGCACCCCGCTGGAGCAGTACGCCAACATCCGCAAGAGCGGCCTGATCGGCATTGCCCTGAACGAGGGCGACGCCTTGGCATGGACCCGCCTGACCTCCGGCCACGATATGCTCATCGTTGCCACCCGCAACGGTCAGGCTATCCGCTTCAACGAGGAGGATGCCCGCCCGATGGGCCGTAACGGCCATGGCGTGCGCGCCATCCGTCTGGCAGAGGGCGACGAGGTCATCGGCGTGTGCATCTGCCGCGAGGGCGGCACGGTGCTGACCGTGACCGAGAACGGCAAGGGACGCCGCTCGGATATCGACACCTACCGCATCACTGCCCGCGGCGGCAAGGGCATCCGCAACTACGATGTGAGCCGCGACAAGGTTGCCGCCGTGAAGATCGTGGATGACGTGGACGATGTGCTGCTGAGCAGTCAGGAGGGCATCATCATCCGTCTGCACGCCAACGAGATCCCGCTGCAGAGCCGCTACGGCTCCGGCGTGCGGGTGATGCGTCTGGGTGAGAACGACAAGGTGATGGTGCTGGCACGCACCGACCACGACGACGAAGCACAGACCGAGAAGATCGACGCTTCTGAGGCCGAGGCCGAGCCCACCGCCGAGCAGCTGGCAGAGATGGAAGCCGCCGATGCAGCCGCCGCCACCGAAGCCCCGGAGGCAGACCCCGAAGAGAAAGAATAAGAAACAGCGCAAGCTGCAAGATCCTTTCCGCTGAATCGCTGCAAAGCCCACGCAGGCCGTATGCTTGCCCGCGTGGGCTTTTTTGCAGCACCGGCACAGCGGACGAAACGAAAAGTGAGGAAGGCAGATGGCAGAGAAAAAATGCCCGGAGATCAGTGTGATCGTGCCGGTGTACAAGGTGGAAAAATACCTGAACGAGTGCATAAACTCGATCCTTGCGCAGACGTTTGCACAGTTTGAGCTGATCCTTGTGGACGATGGCTCCCCGGACGGCTGCCCTGCCCTGTGCGATGCTGCCGCTTTGCGGGACGACCGTGTGCGGGTGATCCATCAGAAGAACAAGGGACTGAGCGCGGCGCGCAATGCCGGTATGAAGATTGCCCGGGGAAACTGGGTCGCATTTGTGGATTCAGACGACCGCGTGATGCCCGGCTATCTTGAAAGGATGTATGCCGCAGCCCAAAAGGCAGAGCCGGATCTTGTGGTCTGTGATTACCTGTGCATGGACGAAAACGGCGCAGTAAAGGCAAAGTCTGAAAAGCTGGTGCGTGCAGAGCAGTTGGGGCGGGAGGAACTGATCCGCAAGATGTGCCTTACCCCCTTTGTGGTGGCGTGGACAAAGCTGTACCGCCGCGAAATTCTGGAAAAAATGCAGTTCCCGGAGGGCAAGCTCTACGAGGATGCCATGTTTGCGGCAAAGCTGTACCCGACCCTCCGCAAGGCGGTCTGCATCCCGGAGGCACTGTACTGCTACCGGTGCAATGGCGCCAGCATCATGCACAGCAAGCGCACCGTGCGGAATCTGGAAGATCAGGTAGCAGCGAACTATGCCATGTTCACCTGTGCCCGGGAGCAGGGACTGACGGACGTGCTGTGCGTATATTATTGGCTGATCGTAAAGTATTTTGCGCAGAACTGGCGCGCCATCACCCCGGCAGAGCGCAAAAGCCCGCAGGCACAAAGGGCACTGGAATGCCGCCGCACCGCATGGCAGCAGCTGAAGCAGAGCGGCGCAGTGACCCCTGCACACGTCTTTCAGGCAGCGGTGCACCGTGTCGCACCGGCGCTGTACCTCAAGTTGAAGCACTGAGGGTGCACTGAGTGGAAATTCCTCCCGTGAAAATGGGAACCCGGAACGCCCGCAGGCGTTCCGGGTTCCCGAAATATCAAATGATTTTCCGCTAAAAATGCCCAAAGCACACGCGGCGGGCATTCTAAATCGTCTCGTCCGGTGGGAAGCGCATTTTTTACGCGTCCCTGCCGTCAGGTTTGTCTGGACTTCCCCTTAAAACTGTGCTAGAATAAACGAAATCACAATACCCGTGGGGGAGTAGCAGGCGCTTTGCAGAGCGCAGCAAGTCAACATAATGACTGTTTCGGTCTGGCTTGCTTTCATTTGCGAGACTCATGTGTTTTGGTGCGTGTTTGCTGCGCCCGTGCACATGGAGTGGATCTTAAAAAATCACCCGGTCCCGGACGTACAATGCGCCCGGGGCCGGGTTTTGTTTTTGCTTGGAATACGGTCAACAAACAGGAGGCGGACAGAATGGAATGGAGTTTTGTGTTTTTTCTCAACAGCGTTTTGCTGGGCGTGGGGCTTGCGATGGATGCGTTTTCGGTGTCCATGGCAAACGGTCTGCATGACCCTAAGATGACGAAAAGCACCATGGTGAAGATCGCGGGCACTTTTGGCATTTTTCAGGCCGCGATGCCCATGATCGGCTGGGTGTGCGTGCATACCATCGTGGAGCTGTTCTCGTCCTTTGAAAGCCTGATCCCGTGGATCGCGCTGGCGCTGCTGGGCTACATCGGCGGCAAGATGCTGACAGACGGCATCCATGGCGAAGAAGCCGAAGAGGCGGCAGAGCTCAGCGCCGGGGCACTGTTCATGCAGGGCGTGGCTACCAGCATTGATGCCCTCTCGGTGGGTTTTACCATCTCGGAATACGGCTGGCTGATGGCGCTCACCGCTGCCGTTATCATTGCGGTGGTCACCTTCTTCCTCTGTATGGCGGGTCTGCGCATCGGCAAAAAGTTCGGCACACAGCTTTCCGGCAAGGCCAATATTCTGGGCGGTGTCATCCTCATCGGCATCGGGCTTGAAATCTTTATCACCGGGGTGTTCTGAATATAAAAAGCCCGGAGCGTCTGCGGATGCTCCGGGCTTTTGCCTGTGATGAATACCCCTTTATAATTACTTTCGCAAATAAAAATAATTTTTCCGCTGAAGATGCCCAAAGCAGCGCGGAGGGCATTCTAAATCGTCTTTGTTCCCCGTGGAACAATTTTGCATTATTTTACGTTTTCCGGCTCAAAAAAGTCAGCGTATTCCTCGGTCAGCTTGCTGCCAAGGCGGCGGATGCCGCCGTACAGGTGCCGCTCCACCAGCGGCTCAAAGGCGGCAAGGTCGCACCGCTCGATGGCGTTCAGCAGGTTGCGGTGGTCGGCGATCACCTCGTCCAGCCCGCCGGTGGTCATGGTGTCCAGCATACGGAACCGGCTGTAATCGGCGTGGGCGTTCTGCAGGGTGCTCCACAGGTACATCTTGTCCATGGCGGCAAACCATGTTTCGTGCAGGCGGCAGTCCATCTCGTACAGCTTGTTGAAGTCCGGGGTCTCGGCGCGCGCCAGCGCCTCGTAGGCGTCTACCCGCGCACGGATCTGCGCCCGCTGCGCCGGGGTGGCGATGGGGGCGAAGTCCCGCAGAATGCGCCCCTCCACGGCGGTGCGCTCGTAGATCAGCTCGTCCACGATGCGCCGGTTCAGCCGGGTGACGGTGGTGCCCTTGTAGGGCACGATACGCACCAGCCCGTTTTCCTGCAGCTTTTGCAGCACCACCCGGATCAGGGAGCGCGGCGCACCGAACCGGGCGCACAGCGGGTTCTCGCTCAGCGAAGAGCCGGGACGGATGGTCAGGTCGATGATCTCCCGTTCCAGCACAGCGTAAATTTCGGCATCAGTCTTGTATTGCTGTTCCATATCACTCACCTAATTGAAATGATGATTCCTTTAGCGGGCTCGCCCTCTCCACCTGTTACCGGCTCCGTTGCAATCATGGAAAGGCTTCTCGTTACACTTGACGCTTTGATGCAAAGGTCAACGGCGTGCGCCCTCTCAGTCATCGCTGCGCGATGCCAGCTCCCCCAAAGGGGGAGCCAAGAGCACTGCCGGAAACTTTCTCATTGCGCCTAATACTTTAGTGCTGGACTTTACGGCTTGGCTCCCCCTTTGAGGAAAGACTTCCCCCGCTCCGGGGGAAGATGTCACCGTAGGTGACAAAAGGGGGAATCTGGCGCGGGAGCGCCTGAGAGGGCGTGCAAGGCTAACGTGTGCTGCCCCTCATCCGGCGCTGCGCGCCACCTTCCCCCGGCGGGTGAAGGCTTCAGAGGTGACTGAGAGGGCGAAATGTGCAACAGCCTTATTCCAAAAACTCCTTCCACGGTGCGGCGGCGGGCAGGGGCAGAGAAAAGGCCATGGGCTTGCCGGTGTCCGGGTGCACAAAGCGCAGGCCGCAGCTTTGCAGGGCAATGCTGCCCTTCTGGCGGCTGCCGTATTTGCCATCGCCGTACAGCGGGTGCCTGCGGCTGGCAAACTGTACCCGGATCTGATGGGTGCGCCCGGTGTGCAGGGTGATCTCGGCAAGGCTGTTTTCCCCTGCCGTGGCAAGGATGCGGTATTCCAGCACCGCTTCCCGCACCCCCTTGCGGGGACGGCTGACCGGGAATACCCTGCCCTTGCGGCTGTCCTTGAACAGGTAGTCCCGCAGCACCCCGGCGGCGGACAGCTGCGCGTCCGGCACACCGGCAATGACCGCGCGGTACTGCTTGACGAACTGCGGCGCGGCAGCTTTGCCCTCGGCGCGGCCGTCCTGCACGGCGTAGGCGTCCTGACTTTGGGTCACCTGACGGCTCAGTGCGGCGGCAGCTGCCGGGGTGCGGGCATAGACCATCAGCCCGGACACGCCGGTGTCCAGCCGGTGTACCACCCCCACAAAGGCATCAGGTGCGTTCCAGTGGGCGCGCAGCGCGGCGGGCACGCCCTCCTCGCTGGAAAGCCCGGCGGGCTTGTCCAGCACCACAAGGGCGGCGTCCTCGTATAAGATCACAGCTTGCCCTCGGCCAGCAGAGCCTTCAGCTTCAGGATGCCCGCAATGGTCTTGCCGTCCTTGATCTCGCCGCTCATGACCATCTGATACGCCTTTTCCAGCGGCACCCGGTCGGGGGTCAGAAACTCGTCCGCATCAAGGTGCATCTTGGTCTTGTGCAGACCAGTGGCCACCCAGGTATAGATGACCTCGGTATCGTAGCCCACGGTGGGGTAGAACTCGCCCAGCGAGATGTAGTTGTCGGCGGTCAGGCCGCACTCCTCTTCCAGCTCCCGCTTGGCAGCTTCAAAGGGGTCCTCGCCCTTTTCCAGCTTGCCGGCGGGCAGCTCCCACAGCTGCTGCTGCATGGCATAGCGGAACTGCCGCACCATGCAGATGGTGCCGTCCGCAAAATAAGGCAGGATGCAGGCACCGCCGTGGTGATGCACCACCTCGCGGGTAGCGGTCTTGCCGTTTTCCAGCAGTGCGGTGTCCTTGGTCAGGGTGATGACCCGACCCTCGAACAGGGTCTCGCTGGAAAGAGTTTTTTCAAAGTGTACAGTATCGTTCATTTGTTTTACGCCCCTTTTCCGGCGCTGCGCCGGTTTTATGCTCTCAGTTTACGGCAAAGTGCGGTTTGTTGTCAATAAAGATATGATAAATACAAGAGGAGAGGAAAAATCTTTGGCGGGCTCGCCCTCTCAGTCAAAGCCTGTCGGCTTTGCCAGATTCCCCCTTTTGTCGCTGCGCGACATCTTCCCCCGGAGCGGGGGAAGTCTTTCCTCAAAGGGAGAGCCAAGAGCACTGCCGGAAACTTTCTCATTACTCCTAAAGCTTTAGCAACGAGCCTTAGACCTTGGCTCCCCCCTTGGGGGAGCTGGCGCGGGAGCGCCTGAGAGGGCTTACCCGCCCCCCAAAAAACCGAAAATCAGCATCACTGCTTGCTTTAGCGCACTAAAGAAAGTACAAAACCGCTAAAAATTTTCTTTATTTTTGGTGCGTTTGTCGGGCGGTTTGCGTTTACTTTATTGCCGGAATCTGCTATTATAGTATACAAGCAATAGTGCCTTTTATGGGGTTCTCCGGGCCCAGCGGGCATATTGCCCCGCGCAAAAGGTACTAAATTCTGAATAATGGAGGAAGAAAAATGCCTAGAGCAAAGCAAACTATGGATGGCAATACCGCTGCCGCCCATGTAGCGTATGCCTACACGGACGTGGCTGCCATCTACCCCATTACCCCGTCTTCTCCGATGGCTGACTCTGTGGACCAGCTGTCCGCAGCCGGCCAGAAGAACATCTTCGGCAATCAGGTCAAGGTCGTTGAGATGGAGTCCGAGGCCGGCGCCGCTGGTGCTGTCCACGGCTCTCTGGGTGCAGGTGCTGTTACCACCACCTTCACCGCTTCTCAGGGCCTGCTGCTGATGATCCCCAATATGTACAAGATCGCTGCTGAGCAGCTGCCCTGCGTGTTCGATGTTTCTGCACGTACCGTTGCTACCCAGTCCCTGAACATCTTCGGTGATCACAGCGACGTTATGGCTTGCCGCCAGACCGGCTTTGCAATGCTGGTCGAGAGCAGCGTGCAGGAAGTCATGGATCTGTCCCCTGTCGCACATCTGTGCGCCATCGAGGGCAAGGTTCCCTTCCTGAACTTCTTCGATGGCTTCCGTACCTCTCACGAGTACCAGAAGATCGAGAAGTGGGACTACGCTGATCTGAAGGAAATGTGCAACATGGAGGCTGTTGAGGAGTTCCGCAAGAAGGCTCTGAACCCCGAAAGCCCCAAGATGCGCGGCTCCCACGAGAACGGCGACGTGTTCTTCCAGCACCGCGAGGCCTGCAACAGCGTTTACAACGCTCTGCCGGCTGTTGTTGAGAAGTACATGGCTAAGATCAACGCAAAGCTGGGCACCAACTACGATCTGTTCAACTACTACGGCGCAGCCGATGCTGACCGTGTGATCGTGGCTATGGGCTCCATCTGCGACGTTGCTGACGAGGTCATCGACTACCTGAACGCCAAGGGCGAGAAGGTCGGTATCATCAAGGTCCGCCTGTACCGTCCCTGGGTGTCCTCCTCTCTGCTGAAGGTCCTGCCCAAGACCGCCAAGAAGGTGGCTGTGCTGGACCGCACCAAGGAGCCCGGCTCTCTGGGCGAGCCCCTGTACCTGGATGTTGCCGCTACCCTGCGTGAGGCTGGCCTGAACGATGTCGTTCTGACCGGCGGCCGCTACGGTCTGGGCAGCAAGGACACTCCCCCGTCCTCCATCTTCGCTCTGTTCAAGGAGCTGGAGAAGGATCAGCCGAAGGAGCGTTTCACTCTGGGTATCACCGATGATGTCACCTTCCTGTCCCTGCCCGAGGTCAAGCCCGCTCCCATCACCGCAGCTGCTGGCACCAAGGAGTGCAAGTTCTGGGGTCTGGGCGGCGACGGCACCGTCGGCGCAAACAAGAACTCCGTCAAGATCATTGGCGACCATACCGACAAGTATGTTCAGGCATACTTCCAGTATGACTCCAAAAAGACCGGCGGCGTGACCATCAGCCACCTGCGTTTCGGCGACAAGCCCATCCGCAGCCCCTACTACATCAACCAGGCTGACTTCGTGGCCTGCCACAACCCCGCTTACATCCACATGGGCATGAAGATGGTTCAGGATGTCAAGCCCGGCGGCGTGTTCATGATCAACTGCCAGTGGTCCGATGAGGAGCTGGGTCACCACCTGAATGCCGAGGCAAAGAAGTATATCGCTGACAACAACATCCAGCTGTATACCATCAATGCGATCGATAAGGCTATCGAGATCGGCATGGGCAAACGCACCAACACCATCCTGCAGTCTGCATTCTTCAAGCTGGCTGACGTCATGCCTATCGATGACGCCATCAACTTCATGAAGCAGGCCGCTCAGAAGAGCTACGGCAAGAAGGGCCAGGACATCGTTGAGATGAACTGGAAGGCCATTGACGCAGGCGTTGACGCCATCCACAAGGTGGACGTGCCCGCATCCTGGTCCAACCCCGAGGCTGATCCCGCACCCAAGGCTCTCACCGGCCGTCCGGAACTGGTCAAGCAGATCCGCGAGGTCATGGAGCCCATTGCCCGTATGGACGGCGACAGCCTGCCTGTCTCTTCCTTCGTGGCAAATGCAAACGGCGAGTGGGAGCAGGGCGCTTCTGCATACGAGAAGCGCGGCACCGCTGTCAACGTCCCCGAGTGGGATGCTGCAAAGTGCGTTGGCTGCAACCAGTGCGCATTCGTGTGCTCTCATGCAACCATCCGTCCCTTCCTGCTGACCGCTGACGAGCTGGCAGCTGCTCCTGCCCAGACCAAGAGCCGCGATAACAAGCTGACCCCCGAGTACAAGTTTGTTATGGCTGTTTCTCCGCTGGACTGCATGGGCTGCGGCGAGTGCGTCACCGTCTGCCCCACCAAGGCTATCACCATGGTTCCTCAGGAGAGCCAGGCTGCAGAGCAGGAAGTCTTTGACTACTGCGTGGCCAACATCTCCAAGAAGGCTACCAAGATGGCCGATGACACCGTTATGGGCTCTCAGTTCAACCAGCCCCTGCTGGAGTTCTCCGGCTCCTGCGCAGGCTGTGCCGAGACCTCTTACGCTCGCCTGATCACTCAGCTGTTCGGCGAGAAGATGTACATCTCCAACGCTACCGGCTGCTCCTCTATCTGGGGCGGCACCGCTTCCATCTCTCCGTACACCGTCAACAAGGACAGCGGCCATGGTCCTGCATGGTGCAACTCCCTGTTCGAGGATAACGCAGAGCATGGTCTGGGTCTGTACATCGGCCAGAAGACCATCCGCGAGAACCTGATCAAGGAGATCGCAGAGGTTGCTGGTTCCGACAAGGCTTCTGCTGAGCTGAAGGCTGCTTACGAGCAGTTCATCGCAACCAAGAACAACACCAAGGCCAACGACGAGCCCGCAAAGGCCCTGATCGCTGAGCTGGAGAAGGCTGCTGCTGCCGGCTGCGAGAAGTCTGCAGAGATCCTGAAGAGCAAGCAGTACATCGCCAAGAAGTCCGTCTGGATCTTCGGCGGCGACGGCTGGGCATACGACATCGGCTTCGGCGGTCTGGATCACGTTCTGGCTTCCGGCGAGGATGTCAACGTGATGGTCTTCGATACTGAGATGTACTCCAACACCGGTGGACAGGCATCCAAGGCCTCCAACATCGGCGAGGTCTGCCAGTTCGCTGCTGCAGGTAAGGAGATCAGCAAGAAGAGCCTGTCCGAGATCGCAATGACCTACGGCTACATCTATGTTGCTCAGATCGCTCTGGGCGCTAACATGAACCAGGCTGTCAAGGCGATCGCCGAGGCTGAGGCTTACCCCGGCCCGTCTCTGATCATCGGCTACGCTCCCTGCGAGCTGCACGGTGTCAAGGGCGGCATGACCAACTGCCAGAACGAGATGAAGAAGGCAGTCGAGGCTGGCTACTGGAACCTGTTCACCTTCAACCCCGCCAACAAGGCTCAGGGCAAGAACCCCTTCACCCTGACCTCCAAGGCTGTGGACAACGAGAAGTATCAGGCTCTGCTGGCAAACGAGACCCGTTACAGCCGTCTGACCCGCGCCTTCCCCGAGCGTGCTAAGGAGCTGTTCGCTCGCAACCAGGAGGTTGCAAACGACCGCTACGAGCACCTGACCCGTCTGGTCGAGCTGTACAAGTAAGCTGTTTTTAAGCAGCGGCACAGACGCCAAATGAACCAGCGGCCCCTGCTCTTTCCCGTGTGAAGAGCGGCAGCCCCGCATCGGCGGTTACTGCGCAATGCAGCGGTGCGGAACTGTGGAATTTGCCTTTGCCGTGCCAGAACAGGCTGAACGTTTTGCCCTGTACCTGACAGAACGGTCGAAAAACCTGATTTCATTCCCCTCCTTTTGCGCAGGGGCTTGAGATACCAAAGCGCCCGCGAGGACCCTTGAGAGCACACCCCGCGTGTGTCAGGAGCATAAGGTCTGCGTGCAGATACCTTGCTCCGCCTGCGGCATAAGACCTGCTGTGCAGGGATCTTGCCCCAGTGAAAAACTGCATCAGTTTTTAGCGCCCCGCTCACCGCAAGGTGACCGGGGCGTATTTTTGTGCGCGTCAACCAAAAAGCTTATCACAAAATCTTCCAGAATTTTCCGCTTCCTTTTTACAGTTTCTTCATAGCTTCTTAACGAAATGAATTGTGAAAGCTGTTATACTTTTGCCATGGGAAGCGGGGCCGCAACCACTTCCCAAGTAACATGATTCCTCCTCACACCAAGGCAATATCCAAGCAAAACACCCTTCTCTGTGTGCCGCAACACGGAGAAGGGTGTTTTGTTTCTGTAAGACGCTGCAAAAATCTTTGCAAAAGTTCGCTTTAGGGTTGACCCCATTTTTTTGCGGCGCTATAATAAAAAAGGATATAGCCAATGCAGCGCCCGGCGCGGGTGCTGCGGCTGCGGAATTTACGAAAACTGGGAGGTGAACGCAGGACAATGGACCCTGATCATAGTCGAAGTAGCTCCACCGATGCGGTAGATCGGACAACAAAAAGTACTGCGCTCGCCTTTTTGCATCCGGCGGCTTGCTGAAAAGCCCCCGGTATAGGAAAGGCGCGGCTTTGCGTGCGCGGAAATGGCTGCATTTGCGGCATTCCGGCACCGGGCGGCGCGTTTTTTGTTTCCCGACCTGCTGCATCCTCCGGCGCGGAGAAAGCCCTCCGTGCCGTATAGTACCCAGAGGAGGTAGCCCATGGATATGGAAGAAAAGAAGCTGGAAACCAACACGGAACAGAACCTGCCGGTGCAGGAGCTGCCTACCGATATCCCCGCCGAGGTGCGTCAGAAGCTGGCGGAGGATCTGAACGAGGAAGCCACCGAGGATCTGAAGCAGGATATGCGGGAAGCAGAGCGGGAGGAAGCCAATGACGAAGAGGTCAAGGCCAACCCCGAGATGCTGACCAAGAGCCGTCTGCTGAAGCTGCTGATCAAAAAGCAGTACGTCAAGCTGCGCGAGGTGACCGAGGAAGAGCAGCCCGCCGACCTTGCCGAGCTGCTGGAGGAGCTGGACGAGAACAACCGTCTGGTGGTGTTCCGCCTGCTGAAAAAGGAAGTTGCCACCGAAGCCTTTGCCTATATGTCCGATGAAGCCCGGGACGATCTGGTGAACGCTTTCTCGGACGTGGAGCTGGTGAGCGCCATCGAGGAGATGAGCCTGGACGATGCCGCCGACCTGCTGGAAGATATGCCCGCAGGCGTGGTCAAGCGGGTGCTGGAAAAATCCTCCCGGGAGACCCGCGAGAGCCTGAACAAGCTGCTGAACTACCCGGAAAGCTCTGCCGGCAGCCTGATGACCCCGGAATATGTGCGTCTGCGCATGGATATGACGGTGGAACAGGCTTTTGCCGCCATCCGCAAGCAGGGCGAGAACGCCGAGACCGTCTACACCTGCTATGTGGTGGAGAGCAACCGGCTGCAGGGCGTTGTCTCGGCCCGCAATCTGCTGCTGGCCGACCCCAAGACCCCCATCACGGAGATCATGGAGGACAATCTGGTCACCGTGAAGGTCACCGACGATCAGGAGTTTGTGGCGCGTGAGATGCAGCGCTACGACTTTACCGCCATGCCTGTTCTGGACAACGAGGGGATGTTCGTGGGTATCATCACCATTGATGACGCTATCGACGTTCTGACCGATGAGAGCACCGAGGATATGCAGAAGATGGCTGCTATTCTCCCGGATGATGACGCCACCACCTACTTTGGCACCAGCGTGTGGACCCACGCCAAGCAGCGCATCCCGTGGCTGCTGATCCTGATGCTGTCCGCTACCTTTACCGGCATGGTCACCACCCACTACGAGGAAGCCTTTGTCAGCCTGCCGCTGCTGGTCTCCTTCATGCCCATGCTGATGGATACCGCCGGTAACTGCGGCAACCAGATCAGCACCCTGATGGTGCGCGGTCTGGCACTGGGTGAGGTAGAGCCTGCCGACTTTATGCGGGTGCTGGGCAAGGAGCTGCGGGTGTCTGCCATCGTGGGCGCAGTGCTGGGTATCGTGAACGGCCTGCGCATCTACCTGATGTACACCTTCCTCTTCCCCGGCCAGTACGCCAACGTGATGGGCTACGCCATCGTGGTCAGCGTGTCGCTGTTCTTCAGCGTCATTCTGGCAAAGATGGTGGGCGGTATGCTGCCGCTTGCCGCCAAAAAGCTGGGTGCCGACCCCGCCATTATGGCTACCCCCTTCATCACCACCATTGTGGACGCCTGCAGTCTGATCCTCTATTTCCAAATCGCACAGCTGGTGTTCCGCAATATGATGTAAAGAACAAAGCAATGCCGGACGGTCTGCAAACCGCCCGGCATTTTTTATGGAGAACTCCCTCAAGGGGACGGCTTTTGGTGGTGGCGGCAAAGTTTTTTATTGCTTTTGAAACATTAGTGACAAGGTTAGCGGCGTGCGCCCTCTCAGTCAAAGCCTACGGCTTTGCCAGCTCTCCCAAAGGGAGAGCCAAGAGCACTGCCGGAAGCGTCCTCGTTATACCTAACACTTTAGTGATGAACTTTACGGCTTGGCTCTCCCTGAGAGGAAAGACTTCCCCCGCTCCGGGGGAAGATGTCACCGTAGGTGACAAAAGGGGGAATTTGGCGCGGGAGCGCCTGAGAGGGCGAGGGTGGGGGTAACTTCCCCGCCGCGCCTGCGGGATAAAAACGGTGTGGAAAACCACAGTTTGTGTCCGTTTTCCACACCGGGTTTTTCTCCCCGGCGGTTTGTGGAAAACTGCCCGGGGCAAAATTCCAGTTTGGAGAAAAGCAAACCCGTAAGCCGGAGTAAACTGTAAAAACAAAAGAAAAACCTTCGACTTTCTTTTTTATAAAAGGCAGATTGCCCACATTTTAGCCCACAAATTTCCAGAATGCGGCGGCATCCATTACGGCTTGTATAGGGCTTTCCTCCATCGGATGTGGAAAACTATGTGGAAAAGGTGGAAAACACCGTTGGAAACTGCGTCTCTTTTTCACAAAAACGGTGGAAAACCCGGTGGAAAAAGTGAAAAGTTCATTCCAGAACGGATAGTCCATACAATTTTCGGTTGTCGTTTTGGGACTTGAAACCCGCATGAATGCTGTGCTTTTCCCGCCTTTTCCACACCCCGGCGGCTTCGGTGTGAAAAAACTGCGTTTGCCGCCTGTCTGCCGGGAAAGAAAGCGCAGTTTCAACGCCTTCCGCGTGGATTTTCTTGAATGCAGGGGCCGGTCATGGTAAAATAGGGGTAACATGAAACTGGCGGGGCATCCCGCAACGGAGGCGAAACACATGAACAACTGGCTGAACAGGCTGGAGCGCAAGTATGGCCGCTACGGCATCCCGAACCTGACCAATATTCTGGTGGCGGGGCAGATTCTGGTATTGGCCATCGAGCTGTTTGTTGACCGCACCTTTCCCTTCTGGCTGGGGCTCAGCCGCAGCCTGCTGCTGCAGGGGCAGGTCTGGCGGGTGATCAGCTTTATATTCATCCCATTTTCCGGCGGCAGCATCCTCAGCGTGGTGCTGGGCATCTACTTCACATGGTTCATCGGCACGGCGCTGGAACGAGAGTGGGGCGATTTCCGCTACACGGTGTATCTGCTGTCCGGTGTACTGGGCACGGTGCTGGGCTGCCTGCTCACCGGCGTGACCGCCAGCACCTACTGCCTGTCCCTCTCGCTGCTGCTGGCTTTTGCCATGCTGTACCCGGAGGTGCAGCTGCTGCTCTTCTTCATCATCCCCATCCGGGTGAAGTATTTCGGCGTTTTCGCAGCGGTGCTGTGGGTATTCAGCTTTCTGGGCGCTTCCCTGCCCGGCAAGCTGGACTACCTGCTGTCCATGCTTAACGTCTGGCTCTTCTTTGCCCCCATGGCCTACCGCTCCCTCCGCGCATGGGTGCGCCGGGAGCAGTGGAAGCGGAAGAACAGGAGGTAAGAACCCTCTCAGGCGCTCCCGCGCCAGATTCCCCCTTTTGTCACCTACGGTGACATCTTCCCCCGGAGCGGGGGAAGTCTTTCCTCTCAGGGGGAGCCAAGCCGTGAAGCTCGTTGCTAAAGCTTTAGGAGAAACAAGAAACTGTCTGGGAGCGCACTTGGCTCTCCCTTTGGGAGAGCTGGCAAAGCCGACAGGCTTTGACTGAGAGGGCGAAACCCGATAGCGGAAGCCATTTTAAATCGTTTTACTGTCTCACAAAAGGAGTACCCCCATCATGATGCTGGACCGCATGGAAGGCAACGCAGAACTGAAAACCAGCGTGCAGCAGATGCTGGCCACCCGGCGGCTGACCCACAGTGTGCTGCTGGTGGGCGAAGCCGGTCTTGGCACCGGCTTTGCCGCCCGCTGCATCGCCGCCGACTACCTCTACCCCGCCGGCGGTGCCGCCGCCGAAGCGCTGCTGCGGGGCGAGTGCTGCCGCGCCGTGGCAAAGGCCGGTAAGCGCGACAGCGGCACGGTGGAGACCGGCATCGTGCGGGAAGCTATCTCGGTGTCCGGCATGGGCAGCGGCGGGAAGTATCTGGTGGGTCAGGTCACCGCCATGCGCAGCGAAATTTTCAACACCAGCCTTTCCGCCGAGGGGCGCGCGGTGCTTTTGTACCATGTGGAGCGCATGAACGAGGAATCCGCTAACGCCCTGCTCAAGGTCATGGAGGAGCCCCCAGAAGGGGTGCTGTTCCTGCTCACGGCGGATTCGCTGGCCAGCGTGCTGCCCACCATCCGCAGCCGCTGCGTCAGCTTTGCGGTGGCGCCGGTGTCCCCCGCCGACTGCACCCGCTACTGCGCGGCGCAGGGAGTGGACAAAAAAACAGCCGCACTGTACAGCGAGCTGTTCGATGGCCATATCGGCACGGTGCTGACGGTCGCCCGGGACGAAGCCCGCGCCGCACAGGTGGAAAAAGCGCTGGAGCTTGCCCGCGCCGCTGCCGCCCGGGATAGCTACACCGCCGCTGTGCTGCTTGCCGCCTACGAAAAGGACAAGGCGGCGGCTTCTGCCCTGCTGACCGATTTCCGCGCTGTGGCAGCGGCGGGACTGCGCAGCAGCCCCCGCGCCCCGGTGCAGGGCACACAGGCGCGGCAGGCGGTGCGTCTGGCAGATGCCGCCTTGCAGCGGCTGGGCGCACAGGTGAACCCCAAGGTGGTGCTTTCGGTGTTCGCGGCAAAGCTGCGCACCCTTTAAAAAATAACAGAACAACAAGAAACCCCTCCGGCGCTTGCGGTACACCGGAGGGGTTTCTTGTTTGGGGTATTGCTTTGGTGTGAGGAGGAATCATGTGCGGGGAAGTGGTTGCGGCCCCACTGTCCCTGCAAGATACAGTATACCCGATTTTACGAAAAAAGTCATTACATTTTTGTGAAATATCAGGAAAGTTCCTGAAACTTTGTACCGCACTGCGAAAAAAATGCAAAATGAAACGTTTAAGAAGAAAAACGAACCCCCTCAGTCTCGCTGCGCTCGCCAGCTCCCCCAAGGGGGAGCTTTTTGAGGTGGAGGTAAAGTTTCTTATTGCGTTTGATACTTTAGCAACAAGGCTGACGGCGTGCGCCCTCTCAGTCAAAGCCTACGGCTTTGCCAGCTCTCCCAAAGGGAGAGCCAAGAGCTCTGCCGGAAGCTTTCTCGTTTCTCCTAACACTTTAGCAACGAGCTTAACGGCTTGGCTCTCCCTGAGAGGAAAGACTTCCCCCGCTCCGGGGGAAGATGTCACCATAGGGGACAAAAGGGGGAATCTGGCGCGGGAGCGCCTGAGAGGGCGAGGGTGACCCCGCAGAGCGCACTCTCACCCGTTTTTCATCTGCTCTGCGTGCAGTTTTCCGTGCTCCACATAGTGCACGGCGTTGTGCAGGTTTGCTTCTATCTGCGCGGCGCTCACCTGCTTGATGACCCGGGCGGGCACGCCCACCGCCACCGAGTTGTCCGGGATGACCATGCCTTCCGGCACAAGCGCCCCTGCCCCGATGATGCAGTTTTTGCCCACCACGCAGTGGTTCAGCAGGGTGGCGTGCATCCCGATCAGACTGCCGTCCCCTACGGTGCAGCCGTGCACCAGTGCGCAGTGCCCTACCGTGACGTTTTCGCCAAGGGTCACGCAGCCGCCGATGTCGCAGTGCAGCACCGCGTTGTCCTGTACATTGCTGTTTTTGCCGATGGTCAACGTGCCGTCATCGCCGCGCAGCACTGCGCCGTACCAGACGGTGGAGCCGGGCTTTAAAACCACATCTCCCTGCACGGTAGCGCTGGGGGCTACAAAGGCTGCGCCTTCATCGCGGGGCATTTTTCCACAAAAGGATAAGAACATTGTTAAAAACCACCTTTCACTCTTTTTCTTTTGGCTGGTTTATGGTATTCTTTATAAAGACGGGTCTCGCCGTTTCTATTCTAGCAAGCTGACGCTTTATCATCAAGGGAGAAGTTCATGGATCTTCATAAAAACTGCCGCCGACTGGCGGCATGGGTGCTTACGCTGGCACTGGCTGCGGCGCTGGCGCTGCCGGGCGGGGCGGTATATGCGATGCCCATTCAGACAGCCAATGCACAGGAAAGCATTTACCTGATCAACGCCGTCAACGGTGAGGTGCTGCTGGATCAAAATTCCGGGCAGCAGCGCTGCGTAGCCAGCCTGACCAAGATGATGACCGCGCTGCTGCTGCTGGAAAGCGGCAAGAACCTTGACGAGACCATTACCGTGCCCGCCAGCCTGACGGAGGAGTTCCAAAATATCCGCGGTCAGAACGGCTGCACCATTCTGCTGACGGCGGGCGAACAGCTGCGCCGCATCGACCTGCTGTATGCGCTGCTGGTGTGCAGCGCCAACGATGCCGCCAGCGTCATCGCGTGGGACGTGGCGGGCAGCATCCCTGACTTTGTGCAGCAGATGAACGCCCGGGCGGCGCAGCTGGGCTGCACCAGTACCCAGTTCTCCTGCCCGCATGGCCTGTACGACGATGGAAATGTTTCCACCGCACAGGATATGGGAAAGATCGCGATGGCCTGTGCCCAGTACGAACTTTACCGCCAGATCGCCGATACCCTGCAATACGAGATCCCGGCAACGAATCAGCACGCGGCGCGTAGCATCCATTCCACCAACAAGATGCTGGATCCGGAAAACAGCTGCTACCGCGCCTACATTCACGGCATGAAGACCGGGTTTACCACAAAAGCCGGGCGCTGCTATGTGACCGCCGCCCAGCAGGGCGACAGCATTTACGGGCTGGTCATTCTGGGCTCGGGCCGGGAAAACATCTATGCCGAGGCCGCGGCCATTCTGGACTGGGCCTTTGCGGGCTGTCCGCAGCAGCAGGCTGCTGCCTGAAAAAAGCCGGTTTTCTTTTATCGGCATCTGTGATATGCTTTTACTGAAGAAGTTGATTAGGGGGTACCTTCATGCTTCACAACACGTTCTGCCGCCGTCTGGCGGCACTGGTGCTCACGCTGGCGGTCGCCGTCAGCGCAGTGCTGCCGGTATTTGCAGTATACCCCATGCCCGTCCAGACTGCAACAGAGACTGAGGCGGTGTATCTGTTCAACGCGGACACCGGCAAGACCATCCTGAACCAGAACGCCGACCAGCAGAAATATGTGGCCAGCCTGACCAAGCTGATGACCGCCCTGCTGCTGGTGGAAAGTGGCAAGGACCTGAACGGTGAAGTGACCGTGCCCACCGACCTGACGCAGGAGTTCAAGGATATCCAGAACGCCAACGGCACCACCATGGGGCTGCGCATCGGCGAGACCGTGCGCCGCATCGACCTGCTGAACGCGATGCTCATCGTCAGCGCCAACGACGCCGCCAGCGTCATTGCGTGGGACGTGGGGGGCAGCGTGGTGGGCTTTGTGCAGCAGATGAACGCCAAGGCGGCAGAGCTGGGCTGCACCGGCACGAACTTTACCTGTGCCCACGGCCTGTTTGACTACGGCAACGTGTCCACTGCACAAGACTTGGCAAAGATCGCCGCAGCCTGCGCGGAGAACCAGACCTTTGCACAGGTGGCGGGCACTGCCAGCTATGTGCTCCCTGCCACCAATCTGCGCAAGGCCGAGCGCACCATCAGCAGCTCCAACAGCCTGATGAACAGCGAAAGCGCCAACTACCGGGAATATGTCAAGTGGGTCAAGGGCGGCTTTACCACGCTGGCAGGACGCTGCACCGTGGCTTTTGCCCAGCAGGACGGCCACAACTACGGGCTGGTGATTCTTGGCTGCGACACGCCGGAGCATCTGTTTACCGAATGTGACGACCTGTTCGACTGGGCCTTTGCCAGCTTTGCCGACCGGCCGCTGGTGGATACCAAGACCGTGCTGACCTCGGTAGACCTGAACAAGTGCCGCACCGAGCCGTCTGTGGAGCTGTACGCCGCCGCCCCGGTCAGCGGCTACGGCCACAGCGATGATAAGGTAAGCTATTCCTTCGACCTGCCCGAGAGCGTTTCCGCCACCGTCAAGGAGGGGCAGAAGCTGGGCACTGCCACCGTCTATCTGGACGGCTACGAGGTGGGACAGGTAGACCTTGTGACCCACCGGGAGTATGTGTCGGACTTCCGCACCGACCTCAAGGCCACCCTGCTGCTGCTCTGCGCCCTGATTTTCATTCTGTGCGCGCTGGGCTTTGTCACCCTGCGCTGCGGCGGCGGGCTGACCCTCAACCAGCGCCGCCGCCAGATGAAACGGAGAAGATAAAAAATAACTCTCTCAGTCAAAACCTGCCGGTTTTGCCAGCTCCCTCGGAGAGGGAGCCTCTGGCGCGGCGGGAAAGTTTCTCATTGCGCTTGAAACTTTAGTGACAGGCTTTAAATCTTGGCTCCCCCTTCGGGGGAGCTGGCGCGGGAGCGCCTGAGAGGGCGAGCTCACTAAAAATAAGTAAAAGGGGCTGGTGCACGGTTGTGCATCTGCCCCTTTTATAATTATACTGCCCCGTAGATGCCGTGCACCGACACTTCCCCGGTGAAAACGTGCTGCTCACCGGCATCGGTGCGCACCACTAAACGCCCCTCGGCGTCTACGTCCACGGCTTCGCCTGCGCCCTGACGGCCGTCCGGCAGGTCAAAGGTGACCCGGCGGCCCAGATTGACACAGGCGGCCTTGTATTCCTCCCGGAAGGGCGCAAAGCCGTCCCGGGCAAAGGTGTACAGATTGCGGTCAAAGCCAAAGTCGGTCAGCCCTTCCGCCAGCCATGCGGGGTCGGTGGCAAGATCCACCGCGGCGCCCTGCAGCGCCAGCGAGGTGCCGTGGGGCAGGTCGGCGGCGTCAAAATAGCTCTGAGGCTGGGCAAGGTTGATGCCGATGCCGCACAGGATGCCGCGCCCCTGCTGCTGGTAGCCGTAGCTTACGCTTTCGCACAGGATACCCACGATCTTTTTGCCGTTCAGCAAAAGGTCGTTGGGCCACTTGATCTGGCAGTCCACGCCGTAGCGCAGCTGCAACTGGCGGCGCACCGCAAGGCTCGCCAGCAGCGGCAGGGTGGCGGGCTGCGCCAGCGGCTCCTTGATGGCGACCGTGTAGTACAGTGCCTTGCCCTCGGCGTTTACCCAGCTGCGGCCAAGCCGCCCGCGCCCGGCAGTCTGGTTTTCGGTATACACCGCCGCCACCGGGCCGAACTCCTCGAAATGTTCTTTCACATAGGCGTTGGTGCTGCCGCATTCCGGCAGATAGCGCACCTCGTTGATGCTCATTGCTTGGGTACCTCTTTGTGCTCATAGGCGGTCACTGCGCCTTTTTCCAGCGTCAGCAGACCGTAGGTGTCCGGGCCGGTGTAGCAGCGCCCGCAGGAGCCGGGGTTGAACAAAAATACATTGCCCCGCTGCTCCGCGTGGGGAATATGGGAGTGGCCGAACAGTGCCACCTCGGCCCCCCGGGCGGCGGCAGCATCTGCCAGCGTATCCAGATCGTATTTTACGCCGTACATATGGCCGTGCGTATAGAAAACCACCGTCTGATCAAAGCCCGCCAAGCCGTCCAGCGGCTCCAGCGCACCGTAATCACAGTTGCCAGCCACGGAATACACCCGCAGATGCGGGAAAAAGGCCAGCGCCTGCTCCAGATCCCGCAGACCGTCCCCCAAAAAGATCACGGCATCCACGTTGTTCTGCTCTTTGTTCAAAATGCGCTCAATGGCACCACGCGCACCGTGGCTGTCGCTCAGGACCAGTAGTTTTGTCACGGAAAAATATCCTCCTCTATCCTCATTCGGCAGTCTGTTGCAACAGCAGCAGCTGCTTGTACACTTCGCTCTTGGAATAGGCCGTGCCCTGCGCAGCAGCCTTGGCGGCGGCAGAGGCGCTGAAGCCCTCGCTGGTCAGCGCAAAGGCGCGCTGCGCCGCCTGTTCCAGGGTCAGCTCCTCTTCCTCGGCGGTACCGGCGGGCGCACCCGCCATCACCAGTACATACTCGCCCCGGGGCTCGGCGGTGCGGTAGTGCTCCACGGCTTCGCCCAGAGTGGTTTTCCAGATCTCCTCGTGGAGCTTGGTCAGCTCCCGGCAAAGGGTGATGCTGCGGTCTGCGCCAAAGGCGGCGGTCAAGTCGTCCAGCGTGGTGCGCAGCTTGTGGGGCGCTTCGTAAAAGATGACGGTGCGTTTTTCCTGCAAAAGCTCGGCCAGGCGCTCCTTTTTCTGCTTGCGGTTCACCGGCAGAAAGCCCTCGAACACCCAGCGGGAGGTGTCCTGCCCGGAGACTGCCAGCGCCGTGACGCAGGCAGAAGCGGCCGGGATGGGCACCACCTTGATGCCCCGCGCCAGCGCGTCCCGCACGATGACCTCGCCCGGGTCGGACACGCAGGGCATTCCGGCGTCACTGCACAAGGCGCAGCTCTCCCCTGCCTCGATGCGCTGCAAAATGGCTTCGCCCTTCTGCAAGGCGTGCTCGTAGTAGCTAACCATGGGCTTTTTCAGCCCCAGATAATTCAGCAGCTTCATGGTCACGCGGGTGTCCTCGGCGGCAATAAAGTCAGCCGCGCCAAAGGTGGCAGCCACCCGGGGCGGCATATCCTCCAGATTGCCGATGGGGGTCGCCACAATGTAGAGAGTTCCTGCCATAATTACCTCCTGAATTTATCGTCCGTACAGCGCCGCCCCGGCGCGGATGAGCACGTCCGGCTCCACCCGCAGGCCGGTCCTGCGGTTTTTCTGGGCTTCCACAAGGAACAGCCACGGGGCATTTTCCGGGGCGTTCTTCACAAAGGCCAGCCGCTTGGGCTCCAGCCGGTGGGCGCGCAGCACAGCCAGCACCTCGGCAAGCCGTTCGGGGCGGTGGCACAGCGCCAGCCGCCCGCCGTCCTTCAACAGTCGGAAGCCGCAGGCACAGACATCCTCCAAGGTGCAGGTGTTTTCGTGCCGGGCAAGGGCGTGGGCGGCGTTCTGGCTCTGCGGCCCCTCGGTAAAATAAGGGGGATTGCACGCGCACACGTCAAATTGCCCTTCGTCCTGCCGCCATGTGCGCAGGTCGGCACAGACGGGGGTGATATGCCCCAGCTGCTGCTCTTCCACCGCTGCCGCCAGCAGGGCGCTGCCCTCGGGCTGCAACTCCAGCGCGGTGCAGGGGCCGCGATGCCCCCGGTCGTGCCATTCCAGCGCCACGATGCCGCAGCCGGAGCACAGGTCTGCGGCCTTCTGGCTGTGCTTCGGCTCACAGAAACGTGCCAGCAGCAGCGCATCCGAGCCGAACCGATGCTCCGGGGTGCAGTAGACCATAGTTCTATTATACAAAACTTCCGTAGAATGTTCCATAGACAGTGTGCTGTTTCCCTTCCAAAAAATGCAGGGTATTTTCCTGCGGAATTTGTGCATGAAACAAAAAGAAGGGCGGCTGCGCAGCGTTTTGCGCAGCGCCTCTTTTAAGATGGACGATCAGGATTGGCTGCCGCGTGTGCTTTGGCCATGTGCAGCGGAAAAATATTTTTTGATTCAGCAGTTCGGCGCGTCTGCGGACGCGCCGAACTGCGTTTTTCATGAGTTTACTTTATGATACCACAAAAAAGGACTGCTGCACAGATGTGCAGCAGTCCTTTTTGATGCGTTTTCAGCAAAAACTACTGATTATTCAGCAGCGATTGCACCAGTGGGGCAAGCACCCTCGCAAGCACCGCAATCGATGCAGGAATCAGCGTTCACAACTGCAGCGCCGTTCTCGATGGTGATAGCGCCAACCGGGCAAGCGCCCTCGCAAGCGCCGCAGCCAACACATGCGTCAGAAACCTTGTGTGCCATAATAAACTCTCCTTTTTTATCCCGTGCCGATGTAATGTATGAAGAAACGTACCTTGGCACGGCCACGCACGCCCCCCGGAATTTGTATCCTTGTCTGCATTCTAACAAAGCACGCCGGAAAAGGCAAGACTAACCGTGCTGCCACAACCACAAAATAAAATATTTTGTGGGGTTGCACAAAAGCGCGGCCTAACTTATAGCCAAAATTGCCGGAGATTTTTAGCGAAAATCACGAAGCTTGGTTAGTTTTATAATACTAACTGCAAGCAAACCCTCTCAGGCGCTCCCGCGCCAGATTCCCCCTTTTGTCACCTGCGGTGACATCTTCCCCCGGAGCGGGGGAAGTCTTTCCCCTCAGGGAGAGCCAAGCCGTAAAGCTCGTTGCTAAAGCTTTAGGAGAAACGAGAAACTGTCTGGGAGTGCACTTGGCTCTCCCTTTGGGAGAGCTGGCAAAGCCGACAGGCTTTGACTGAGAGGGCGCATGCCGCTGCCCTCGTTGCTAAAGTGTTAGGTGCAATGAGAAACTTTCCGGCAGAGCTCTTGCCTCTCCCTTTGGGAGAGGTGGCATCGCGCAGCGATGACGGAGAGGGCGCACGCCATTATGCTCATTCCTTTTCGCTTGCGCGGCGGCGGGGGCAGGCGGGGCGCTTTTCGTCGTCGGAGCTTGCCACTACCGGGGCGGGGTTGCGCACGCCGGAGTAATCATCGTCCGGGTCGGGACGGCGGGGCGGGCGCTTGCCGCCGCTCACATACTCGCATACGCCCACCTTGTAGTACCGGGGGGCAAGGCTCTCGGTGCCGCAGCGCACCCGCAGGTAGCCGGATACCGGGTTCACCTCCAGCACAGTGCCCAGACCGTCCGGGGTGCGCACCGTGCTGCCCACCATGGGCATGATGCTGTTCAGGTACTCGTAGGCGCTCTCCTCGTAGGCAAGGCAGCACATCAGGCGGCCGCAGGCACCGCTGATCTTGGTGGGGTTCAGCGAAAGTCCCTGCTCCTTGGCCATCTTGATGGAAACGGGCTGGAAATCCTTCAAAAAGCGGCTGCAGCAGAAGGGCTGGCCGCAGATGCCCAGACCGCCGATCATCTTGCTCTCGTCGCGCACGCCGATCTGGCGCAGCTCGATGCGGGTGTGGAAGATGCCGGCCAGATCCTTGACCAGTTCCCGGAAGTCCACCCGTCCGTCAGCGGTAAAGTAGAACATGATCTTGGAGCGGTCCAGCGTGTACTCGACCTCCACCAGCTTCATCTCCAGCCCGTGGCGGGCGATGCACTCCTGACAGGTGTGGTAGGCGCGCTTTTCGTCCTCGCGGTTCTGGCGCATCCGGCGGATATCCACGCTGTCGGCCATGCGGGTGATGGGTTTCAGCGCCTTGGGTACGGCTGCATCCGCCAGCTCCCGCACGCCCTGCACCACCTCGCCGCACTCCACGCCGCGGGCGGTCTCCACGATCACGAACTCCCCGGTGTGGATGACGGCATCACCGGGATCAAAATAATAGCTTTTGCCGTTTTCCTTGAAACGGACCGAAATAACTTTTTTCATAGTGTTCCTCGTTTTTGTATCGGATAAGCCCCGCAAGGGGCAGCTTTTTCAGTCTGCTGTTAGTATACCATAATCAAAAGCACATTTCTATGCAAAAAGAAAAGTCTTTGAGGGGATAGGCTCGCCCTCTCAGGCGCTCCCGCGCCAGATTCCCCCTTTTGTCACCTACGGTGCCACATCTTCCCCCGGAGCGGGGGAAGTCTTTCCTCAAAGGGGGAGCCAAGCCGTAAAGTTCATCACTAAAGTTTTAGGTGCAATGAGAAAGCTTCCGGGCGTGCTCTTGGCTCTCCCTTTGGGAGAGCTGGCAAAACCGTCAGGTTTTGACTGAGGGAGTAAAATTTTCCCCTCCCCTGCAATGATCCACCCCGCTCAACCGTATGCAGTACGGAAAAGGTGTCGGAATTCTGTCCGGCGGCAGATGGGAGGAACAAAGGCAGACTGCCGGTTTTGGGGCGGCAAAGTTGTGCGTTTCGCAGATTTTGACACAACTTTCGCAAAAGATTCGCCGCCCCGCTATTGAAAGCGTACGCCTTGCGTGTATAATAGGAATGTTAGGAACCCATTGCCCCACGAAGGTGGAGGAACTGTTGCGCCGGGCGGTGCGGCAGAGAAACGGTAGGAGAAGATGGAAAAATTCAGTGTCAAAAAACCATTTACGGTGCTGGTTGCAGTCATCATGGTGCTGATGCTCGGCTTTGTGTCGATCACCAAGATGAAAACAAACCTGCTGCCGAATGTCAGCACACCGTATCTGATGGTGGTCACCGTGTATCCCGGTGCCAGCCCGGAGCGTGTGGAGAGCGAAGTCTCGGACGTGCTGCAAAACGCGCTTACAGTGCCCGGCGTGGAAAAGATCACCGCCACCTCGGCTGAGAATTACAGCCTGCTGCTGATGAAGTTCGTGGACGATACGGACATGAACAGTGCAATGGTGCAGGTGTCCAACAAGCTGGATCAGGCCAAGAGCGACCTGCCGGATACCGCCCTGACCCCTTCTGTGATACAGTACAGCATGAACATGAACGCCTTTATGACCGTGGCTGTCAGCCGCGAGGGCAGTTCGGTGTATGAGCTTTCTGATTTTATCAAGAACACCATGACCCCCTATGTCCAGCGCAAGGGCGGTGTGTCCAGCGTATCCTCCAGCGGCCTTGTGGAGCAGCTGGTACAGGTGCAGCTGAATCAGGAAAAGGTGGATGCCATCAACGAAAAGCTGATGGAGCTCATCGACACCCAGCTGGAAGCGGCGCACACCCAGCTGGAAGAAGCCGAGGCCAAGATCAAGGCCGGCCGCGCAGAATACGATAAGCAGTTCAAAAATTTTGGCAATACCGTGTCCAACTCTGTCATGGGCACTTTGTCCTCTGAGGTCGGGGACGCCGTAGAGGTGGTGCGCAAGCAGGCTGAAGCACTGCTGCAAAGCGTCAACAACCTGATCGCCGTGGTCAAGGAGCCTGAGGTGCAGCAGGCACTTATTGAGGTGCAGGCAGGCTTGCAGCGGGTGCTGGACAAGTTCAACAACACCGGTATGCGGGATATCGACTCCCTGATCGAGATCGTCTCCGAGCTGCGCGATATCACCGATAAACTCTCCTCTGCCTTGCAGACCCTGCAGAACCGCATCAATACTGAGACGGGTACGCAGGGCGAAGGCGCTGCGGATCTGGCAGACGAACTGCAATTGCAGGACAGCCTGAATGTCATCTATAGTACGCTGGAGGACACCATCAAGGCCATGGACAATGTGCCCGGCATGATGAGCGAGTTCTCCAACGCACTGGGCAGCTTTACCCAGCAGCAGCTGGCTGCTTATATGCAGTTTACCGAAGCCCGCGAGATGCTGAACGAGTATGAAAAGCAGCTCAGCGAGGCCAAGATCCAGTACGAGGCCGCCAAGGAAAAGGCGCTTGCCAGCGCGGATGTGACCAAGCAGCTGGATATCAAGACCCTTGCCACCCTCATCTACGCCCAGAACTTCTCCATGCCCGCCGGTTACGTCAAGGACGAAAGCGGCGAGTCGTGGCTGCTGAAGGTCGGCGAGGAATACGACAGCGTGGAGGATATCCGTGGCGCGCTGCTGCTCCATGTGGAGGGCTACGGCGATGTGCGTCTTTCTGATGTGGCAGACGTGGAGATCATCGACAACGCCGCTGACAGCTACACCCGCCTGAATGGCGAGCAGGCCTCGGTGCTTAAAATCTACAAGGACGACAGCTCCAGCGCAGGTGACGTTTCCGCCAACTGTCTGGAGGCTTTCAAGGAGCTGGAAGCCCAGTACGATGGTCTGCACGTTGTGGTGCTGTCCAATCAGGGCAACTACATCAGCATCCTGATCAAGAGCATCCTCACCAGTATGCTGGTGGGTGCTGTACTGGCCATCATCGTGCTGGCCATCTTCCTGAAGGACGTCAAGCCCACGCTGGTGGTCGGCGTCAGTATCCCTCTGTCGGTGCTGTTTGCCGTGGTGCTGATGTACTTCACCGGTCTGGACCTGAACGTTATGACGCTGGCCGGTCTTTCGCTGGGCATCGGCATGCTGGTGGATAACTCGGTGGTCGTCATCGAGAACATCTACCGTCTGCGCGGCCGCGGCGTGCCCGCCGCCCGCGCGGCGGTGCAGGGCGCACGTCAGGTGGGCATGTCTGTTGTGGCGTCTACCCTTACCTCGGTCTGCGTGTTCCTGCCGGCGGTGTTCTCTGCCAGCCTCATCCGCAGCCTGATGGGGCCCATGTCCCTGTGCATCGGCTACTGCCTGATGGCTTCCCTTATCGTGGCACTGACCGTGGTGCCTGCTGCCTCGGCTACCGTGCTGAAGAACGCCCAGCCCAAAAAACTGGCATGGTTCGATAAAATTCAGAGCGCCTACGGCCGCAGTCTGGAAAAGGCGCTGGAAAAGCGCTTTGTACCGCTGGCAGCCGCAGTGCTGCTGCTGGTGTTCTGCTGCTGGCGGGTGGTCTCCATGGGCATCGTGCTGCTGCCCACCAGCACCAGCAACGAGGCCATGATCACCCTTTCTACCACCGACACCCTCTCGCAGCAGGAATCCTACGATGTGGCTGGTAAGGTGGTGCAGGCCGTGATGGCCGTGGACGGCGTGGAGGAGGTAGGCATTACCCCCGACAACACCGTGTCGGGCATGGATGTCTCCAACCTTGGCCTGCCCTCCACCATCACCGACCTGCTGAACGCCGCCAACGGCTACGGCAAGTATAAGATCAACGTCAAGCTCAACGAGGAGCTCTCCTCTTCCAAGATCGACGCCGCCTGCAAGGCCATGGAGGAAGCCGTGGCCGGGGTGGCGGACTGCACCGCCACCGTCCAGCAGTACGGTATGACCGATGACCTGACCAGCCAGCTGTCCACCGGTCTGACCATCAAGATCTACGGTACCGATGCCGAGACCCTGACCGCCCTGTCCGAGAAGGTCATTGATATCGTGAACAGCACCGATGGCTTCCAGAATGCCACCAACGGTCTGGGTGCGGGCGATTCCACCATCATTTTGCAGGTGGACCGCGACAAGGTGCGCGCCTACGGCCTGACCGTTGCACAGGTGTACCAGCAGATCGCGGCAAAGCTGACCACCACCACCACGGCACAGACCCCTGTTACCGTGGACGGCACCACTATGGACGTGCAGATCAGCAACAATCTGGACCCGCTGACCAAGGAAAACATGATGGACATAACCTTTGAGACCACCGTCATGTCCGCCGACGGCACCACCGCCACCGGTAGCTGCAAGCTGTCGGATATCGCCAGCTGGACCACCGGAACCGCGCCGGATTCCATCACCAGCGAGAACCAGAACCAGTTCGTCACCGTCACCGCCGAGACTGTGTCGGGCTACAACACCACGGTGCAGGCGCGTGCCGTGAAAAAGGCGCTGGACGCCTTTGCCCTCACCGATGAGATGCCGGAAGGCTGCTCCTTCTCCATGGGCGGCGAGAGCGACAGCGTCAACTATATGACCAATGAGATGATCCAGTGGATGGCATTGGCTCTGCCCTTTGTGTACCTTGTCATGGTGGCACAGTTCCAGAGCCTGCTGTCCCCCTTCATCGTGCTGTTCACCGTGCCGCTGGCCTTTACCGGCGGTCTGCTGGGTCTGCTGCTCACCGGCCAGCAGCTGACCATGATCTCCATGATGGGCTTCATCGTGCTGATGGGTACGGTCGTCAACAACGGCATCGTGTTCGTGGACTACGCCAACCAGCTGCGCATGGGCGGCATGGAGCGCCGCGCCGCGCTGGTTGCCACCGGCAAGACCCGTATGCGCCCCATCCTGATGACCACCCTGACCACCGTGCTGGCCATGCTGCAAATGGTGTTCAGCAATGATATGGCAAGCCAGCTGATGAGCGGCATGGCCATCGTCATCATCTGCGGCCTGAGCTACGCCACCCTGATGACCCTGTATATCGTGCCCATTTTGTACGATATCCTGTTCAAGAAGCCGCCGCTCAACGTGGACATCGGCAGCGACGAGGACCTGGACGACATCCCGGACGATGCCGCCGAGTTTATTGCCGCTCAGTCCTCTGCGGCACAGCCCCAGCCGGAGGCATAAGGCACACAGCCCGTATCACCAGAGCGCCCCGCATTTCCACCGGAAATGCGGGGCGCTTTTTGACTGAAGGTGGAAAGAGGTGGTCTCGCCCTCTCCGTCACGGCTTACGCCGTGCCACCTCTCCCAAAGGGAGAGGCAAGAGCACTGCCGGAAACTTTCTCGTTTTTCCTAGCACTTTAGTGATGAACTTTATGGCTTGGCTCCCCCTTTGGGGGAGCTGGCGCGGGAGCGCCTGAGAGGGCGGGCGCTTGCTGGGTGACTTCCCTGCCGCTGAAAGCCCCATTGTTGGCACTTTTGATGATTCTAACAAAAAATCGCCGTAAAAATTGGATGGTAATTCTAAAAGGATTTCAACACAAAACCGTAAAACTGTGATATAATCATAAATACAGACAAGATGCAAAGGGGGCAGTCTGCCCCCTTTTGCATTTCCGAAAAAATCTTTAGGAGGCGAGGCCCAATGGCACAGATCCGTTCCAAGCCCTTCGGTGTGACCAAAGAGGGCGCTAATGTTACCGAGTACATCCTCTCGAACCCCGGCGGTATGTCCGTCAGTGTGCTGGATTACGGCTGCGTGATCAAGAATATCATCGTCCCGGCCAAAAACGGCCCGGTGGATGTGGTGCTGGGTCACGACACCATGGCAGATTACGAAAACGACTTCACCTCGTCCGGCAGCACCTGCTGCGGTGCTTTTGTGGGGCGCTACGCAAACCGCATCGAGAACGCCGTCTTTACCTTGGGCGGCAAGACCTACCAGCTGGAAAAAAACTGCGGCGAGCACCATCTGCACGGCTGCTTTTCCCGGAAAATCTATGAGGTGAAATACTTCGGCGATACCCTGCTGATGGAAGCTGTAAGCCCCGACGGCGAGGATGGCTTTCCCGGCACGCTGAAGATCGCGGTGCGCTATACCCTCACCGATGACAACACCTTCCGCATGGACTACCGTGTGTCCTCGGACGCCGACACCCTTGTGAACCTGACCAACCACAGCTACTTCAATCTGGACGGCGGCGGCGATGTGCTGAACCAGAAGCTGCGCATCTACGCCTCCCGCTATCTGGAGGGCAACAATACCACCTGTCCCACCGGCAACATCCTGCCCGTGGCGAACACCCCCATGGACTTTACCGCCGGTAAGACCATCGGCAAGGAGATCGACACCGGCTTCTCCCAGACCACCATGGTGGGCGGCGGCTACGACCACTGCTACGTCATCGACCGCGCACGCGGTTCCAGCCAGAGCATCTGCGCATGGGCTACCAGCGATAAGACCGGCATCAGCATGAAGCTGTACACCACCCAGCCGGGCATCCAGCTGTACACCGGCAACTTTTTGCAGGACTGCCCCGCCCCGGGCAAGGGCGGCCAGCCCTTGCGCAAGTACGGCGGCTTTGCCTTGGAGACCCAGCACTATCCGTGCAGCCCCTCCCACCCGGAGTTCCCCTCCACGGTGCTGCGGGCAGGCAAGGTGTTCCGCGCCACCACCACCCTGCGGTTCTTCACCGGCAAACAGTGCGGAAAACTTTAAAAAGGATACATCACGCAAAAAAACGTCTGCCTCGGCAGACGTTTTTTGCGTGGCAGGAGGCTGCGCCTGAGAGGGCGCAGCCTGAGGGGGTTTCCCTCTCCATTTCTATGTTTTGCACAAACGGCGCATTCTCTCCATGTGAAAAGCGCGAAAAATCTCTGTCAATCAAAAGTGTAATGCGCAAAGATGCAACAAAAATATATCTGAATAAAGAAAGCGCCCCTTGCAGTCGGCGGCAAAAAGCGGTATTCTTTAAGCAGACCGGGCAGCGCCCGGCGCAAAGAGATAAAAGTGATAATACTATGTGAGAGAGGTACTCGGCTATGGCAATTTTGGTTTCCGGCGGCGCCGGCTACATCGGCAGCCACACCTGCATCGAACTGTTGAACGCTGGCTACGATATCGTGGTGGCAGATAACTATTATAACGCTTCCCCCGTGGTTCTGGACCGGGTCAAGCAGATCACCGGCAAGGATTTCCGCTTCTATAATGCAGACATGACCCGCCGCGAGGACGTGGAGAAGATCTTCTCCGAGTGCCCGGACATCACCGCCGTCATCCAGTTTGCAGCCTACAAGGCTGTGGGCGAGAGCGTGTCCAAGCCCATCGAGTACTACTACAATAACCTCAACTGCACGCTGGTCATTCTGGACGTGATGCGCCATCATGACTGCCACAACTTCGTGTTCAGCTCCTCTGCTACCGTCTACGGCGACCCCGCCAGTGTGCCCATCACCGAGGACTTCCCCGTGGGCGCTACCACCAACCCCTACGGCACCACCAAGGCCTTTACCGAGCGCATCCTGCAGGACGTGTGCAAGGCTGACCCCAGCCTGAATGTGGCGCTGCTGCGCTACTTCAACCCCATCGGTGCCCACAAGAGCGGCCTGATCGGCGAGGACCCCAACGGCATCCCCAATAACCTGATGCCCTACATTGCCAAGGTGGCTGTGGGCAAGCTGGAAAAGGTGCACGTCTTTGGCAACGACTACCCCACCCCGGACGGCACCGGTGTGCGTGACTACATCCACGTTGTGGATCTGGCCCGGGGCCATGTGTGCGCCATCCGCAAGCTGGAGACCGGCTGCGGCCTCTTCATCTGCAATCTGGGCACCGGCAAGGGGTACAGCGTGCTGGACGTCATCCATGCCTTCTCCAAGGCCTGCGGCAAGGAGATCCCCTATGTCATCGACCCGCGCCGTCCCGGCGATATCGCCGAGTGCTACGCCGACCCCACCAAGGCCAAGAACGAGCTGGGCTGGGTGGCTGAGTACGGCATCGAGGAGATGTGCGCCGACAGCTGGAACTGGCAGAAGAACAACCCCGATGGCTACCACACCGTGAAGTAACTTTATAAAGATGGAGCACCGCATATTCTCGCCCGAGAGTGTGCGGTGCTTTTTTGTGTCTGTTTTTTCTATTGACATCCGCTGCCAGTTAGCCTATACTACATTTGTTAACACAGACTAACACACAAGAACAGTACATATAAAAGAAGGCAACGGATATGACGTTAAAAGAGTTACAGATCGGCAAAAGCGCCATTGTGGATGCTGTGGGCGGTGCAGGCGCACTGCGGCAGCATTTTCTGGATATGGGTCTGATCCCCGGGGCAGAGGTCACGCTGGTAAAGCTGGCGCCCATGGGCGACCCCATGGAGCTGCGCATCCACGGTTATGAGCTGACCCTGCGTCTGGACGATGCGGCACAGATCACCGTGACCCCCACCGAAAAGACCCCGGCGGTGCACGCCCCGGTGGACGGAAAGATGGTGGAGCACCCGGGTCTTGGCGAGGGCGGCAAGTACCACACCAAGGAGGGGGAGCATCCCCTGCCGGAGGATAAGACCCTGACCTTTGCGCTGGCGGGCAACCAGAACTGCGGCAAGACCACCCTGTTCAACCAGCTTACCGGCTCCAACCAGCATGTCGGCAACTTCCCGGGTGTGACGGTAGACCGCAAGAGCGGTGCCATCAAGGGGCACCCGGAGACCGAAGTCACCGACCTGCCGGGCATCTACTCCATGTCCCCCTATTCCAGCGAGGAGATTGTCACCCGGCAGTTCATTATCGGCGAAAAGCCCACCGGCATCATCAACATCGTGGACGCCACCAACATCGAGCGCAACCTCTACCTGACCATGCAGCTGATGGAGCTGGATATCCCCATGGTGCTGGCGCTGAACATGATGGACGAAATGCGCGGCAACGGCGGCACGGTGCGCATCAACAAGATGGAGGCGATGCTGGGCATCCCGGTCATCCCCATCTCCGCCGCCAAGAACGAGGGCGTGGACGAGCTGGTAGACCACGCCGTCCATGTGGCAAAGTATCAGGAGCGCCCCGGACGCATGGATTTTTGCAGCGAGGAGGACCACGGCGGCGCAGTGCACCGCTGCATCCACGGCATCCTGCACCTCATCGAGGATCACGCCAAGGCGGCGGGCATCCCGGTGCGTTTTGCCGCCACCAAGCTGGTGGAGGGTGACCCCCGCATTGAGGAAGCGCTGAAGCTGGACCCCAACGAAAAAGAAATGATCGAGCATATCATCGTGCAGATGGAGCAGGAGCGCGGACTGGACCGCGCTGCCGCCATTGCGGATATGCGCTTCTCCTTCATTCAGAAGCTGGTGGCGCAGACGGTGGTCAAGCCCCACGAAAGCAAGGAGCAGCTGCGCTCCAACCGCATCGACAAGTTCCTCACCGGCAAGTACACCGCCATCCCGGCGTTTATCGCCATTATGGGTCTGGTGTTCTTCCTTACCTTCAATGTCATCGGCCTGTTCTTCCAGAACCTCATGGAGATGGGCATCGATGCCCTGACCGGCGTTGTGGACACCGCCCTGACCAACTGGAACGTCAACGCGGCGGTGCACTCGCTGGTCATCGACGGCATCTTTACCGGCGTGGGCAGCGTGCTGAGCTTTCTGCCCATCATCGTGGTGCTGTTCTTCTTCCTCTCCATGCTGGAGGATACCGGCTACATGGCGCGTGTCGCCTTTGTGATGGATAAGCTGCTGCGCCGCATCGGCCTGTCCGGCCGCAGCATCGTGCCCATGCTCATCGGCTTTGGCTGCACCGTGCCCGGCGTGATGGCAAGCCGCACCCTGCCCTCGGAGCGCGACCGCAAAATGACCATCCTGCTCACCCCGTTCATGAGCTGCTCGGCAAAGCTGCCCATTTACAGCCTGTTTGCGGCGGCGTTCTTCCCCAAGTACGCGGGACTTGTGATGGTTCTGCTGTACTTCACCGGCATTCTGGTGGGCGTGCTGGCGGCGCTGCTGCTCAAGAGCACCGTGTTCAAGGGCGAGGCCGTGCCCTTTGTCATGGAGCTGCCCAACTACCGCCTGCCCGGACTGAAGAACGTGACGCAGCTGCTGTGGGAAAAGGCGCGGGACTTCTTGCAGAAGGCCTTCACGGTCATTTTTGTCGCCACCATCGTCATCTGGTTCTTGCAGAACTTTGACCTGCAGCTGCGGCTGACCGCTGACCCGCAGGCCAGCATTCTGGCGCGCATTGCGGGCGATATCGCCCCGCTGTTTGCCCCGCTGGGCTTTGCGGACTGGCGCATCTCTACCGCCCTTATCACCGGCTTTATGGCTAAGGAGAGCGTGGTGTCCTCGCTGCTCATCCTCTTCGGCTCTACCGCTGCCCTGACCGCAGCCCTCACCCCGGCACAGGCCGCACCGCTGCTGGTGTTCTGTCTGCTGTACACCCCCTGCATTGCGGCGGTGGCCTCGGTCAAGCGGGAGCTTGGCGGCAAGTGGGCTACCATCATGGTGGTCAACCAGTGCGCCGTGGCATGGCTGTGTGCCCTGCTGGTGCGTCTGGTCGCCGTAGTGGTGTTCTGAAAAACGATTTGAATGCGCGCCGCGTTCGCTTTGCGCATCATCAGCGGAAAAATTATTTATAATAGAGCAATGCCGGAGCGTCTGCGGACGCTCCGGCATTGCATTTTCACAGGAAGGAGTTGGGAACGAACCCTCTCTGTCATCGCTGTGCGATGCCAGCTCCCCCGAAGGGGGAACTTTTTTGCGGCGGCGGGAAGGTTTCTTATTGCACCTAATACTTTAGCAACGAACGTAACGGCTTGGCTCTCCCTGAGAGGAAAGACTTCCCCCGCTCCGGGGGAAGATGTCGCGCAGCGACAAAAGGGGGAATCTGGCGCGGGAGCGCCTGAGAGGGCGAGCGAGGCTAACGGCGTGCGCCCTCTCCGTCATCGCTGCGCGATGCCACCTCTCCCAAAGGGAGAGGCAAGAGCACCCCCGGAAGCTTTCTCATTACTCCTAAAACTTCAGCAATGAGCCTTACGGCTTGGCTCTCCCTGAGAGGAAAGACTTCCCCCGCTCCGGGGGAAGATGTCGCGCAGCGACAAAAGGGGGAATCTGGCGCGGGAGCGCCTGAGAGGGCTCCCCTCCCCTTGACATCTCCCCGCATCTGCACTATAATACTTCAAAAATGAACTATCTACATAAGAACAAAAGGAGCGCCCCATGAACCCTACCATAGAGATCAGCTTCAAGACTGCGCAGGCCTACAACGCCATGTGCAAGCCGCTGTGTCAGGAGCTCAAGCTGCCCCAGACCGCCTTTGATATCCTGATGTTTTTAGCCAACAACCCGGACTGCACCACTGCCCGGGATATCGTGGAGATCCGCAAGATCAAGGCAAATCTTGTGTCGGTAAACGTGGACCGTCTGGTGCAGGAGGGGTATCTGGAGCGCCGCGCCGTGGCGGGCGACCGCCGCAAGACCCAGCTGCTGTGCACCGAAAAGGCGCAGCCGGTCATCGCACGGGGGCGCGCAGTGCAGGAGCGCTTTTTTGCCCGTCTGCTGCAAAACACCGATGCCGCCACCCGGGAGGCGTTTTTCCGCACCATGGAGGTCATCGGGAAAAATCTGGATGAGATCCTGCTGCAATTCTCATGAGCTATAACAAAAAACAGCCAAGCCCACAGGCTTGGCTGTTTTTATATCTTAAGCTTACTTGCTCTCTACCTTTTCCTCGATGGTGGAGTGGTCGATGACCCAATCGGCAGCCTTGCGGATGCCCTCGTTGCGGCGCAGGGCAGCGATGTCGGTGCCAGCCTTGATCTCCTCGACCGTCTTTTTGGTCTTTTCGGCGCGCTCTGCCAGCTGCTTGTCGATCTCCTCGTCGGTGGGCAGCAGGTTCTCCTGCTGTGCGATCTGCAGCAGTGCCATGCGGGCGCGGGTGTTCTTCTCTGCGGCGGCACGCACCTTGGCAGTAAAGCTCTCGCGGGTCTCATGGATCTGGCTCAGGTAGGTATTCAGGCTCATGCGCTGCATCTGCAGCTGCTGCTGGATGCCCTGCATCTGCTGCTGGTAGGCGTTCTCCACCAGAATGCTGGGGATCTCGCCCTCGGCGGCATCAGCCAGCTGACCAAGGATCTGATCCTTGGCGTGGTTCAGCGCACCGCCGTGGCGGCCGTCGAACAGCTGCTGCTTCACGAAGGCGCGGTACTCCTCCATGGTCTCCTTGCCCATCTTCTTGGCAAAGTCGCTGTTCAGGGCAGGCAGCTGACGCACGCACACGTCATGCAGCTTGATCTTGAACACGACAGGCTTGCCCGCCAGCTCCTTGTTGGGGTAGTTCTGGGGGAAGGTGACGTTGATCTCGAACTCGTCCCCTGCCTTGTGACCCAGAATGCCGTCCTCGAAGCCGGGGATCATGCGGCCGCTGCCCAGCTGCACCGACTGGTCCTTTGCCGTGCCGCCCTTAAAGGCCACACCGTCCAGAAGACCCTCAAAGTCCATGTGCACCACATTGCCCTTTACAGCGGGGCCCTTGTGGGGCACCAGCTCTGCGGCATAGTTGCGGCGGCGCTCCAGCACCGTGTCGATCTCCTTGTCGGTCACCTCCGGGGTGACGCACTGGGAGGTAAAGCCGGTGGTCTTGGTCAGCTTCAGTTCGGGCTGCAGCGCCACGGTGGCGGTAGCCACAAAGCCCTCGTCCTTCTTCACGCTTACCAGATCGTAGCTGGGATCATCTACCGGCGCAAAGCCGTGCTCCTTCAATGCAGCCTCGTACAAAGCAGGCACATCCTGATCCATCAGATCGTTGATGGCATCGTACCAGAAGGTGTGCTCGCCGCGGTCAGCCTCGATCTGTGCGCGGTCGGCCTCGCCCTTCTGGAAGCCCTTGATGGTATAAGTGGCGCGGGTGCGCTCATAGACCGCGTTGGAGGCGGTCTCCAGTTCCTCAGCCGTAGCGCTGAAGGTCATTTTGCAGACACTCTTTTCAGGAGTTTCCACGCTTACCAGTTTCATAGGATCTACCCTCCGTGTTGTTCCCTTGGCGGCGGGGCGGCGCTGCCAAGGCAGCAGCCGGAACGCCATTTTGGGGACATTTTCAAACATTAGTAAAGTTATTATAGCACAAGTGCAGCAAAAGCGGTATAATAAACTTGATAAAAATGTGCCGTTTTGGCAATTTTAGTCCATTCAAGCAGGAAAAAGCGCGTTTTGCGGCAGCAGCTGCCGCGCAAAAGCGGGAAACCCCTCAGGAAAGGAAGGCTGTCCCCTATGCGATTATTTGATGTTCTGGGCCCGGTGATGATCGGACCCTCTTCCAGCCACACCGCCGGTGCGGCAAAGATCGGCTATACCGCACAAAAGCTTCTGGGCGAGGTTCCGGCGCAGGCAGACATCGGCCTGTACGGCAGCTTTGCCACCACCGGCAAGGGCCACGGCACCGACCGTGCGCTGGTGGCGGGGCTGCTGGGTCTGCGCCCGGACGACCCCCGCCTGCCGGACAGCTTTGCGCTGGCTGCGCAGCAGGGGATGCAGTTCAGCATCCACCCGGTAGAGCTGCGCTCTGCCCACCCTAACACCGCCGTGCTCACCCTGACCAGCCGCACCGGGCGGCAGCTTTCGCTCAAGGCGGCGTCGGTGGGCGGCGGACGCATCCGCGTGACGGAAATTGACGGCGTCCCGGCGGATTTCGGCGGGGACAGTAACACCCTCATCATTCACAACGAGGACACCCCCGGCTGCATTGCCGAGGTGACCATGGCGCTGGCGCTGCGGCGCATCAATATCGCGTCCATGCAGGTGTTCCGCGCGGCCGCGGGCGGCTATGCGGTGATGGTGCTGGAGTGCGACTCCCACATCCCCCACGCGCTGGAGCGGCAGCTGGCGGTGATGCCGGGTCTGCTGAAGGTGACCTGCCTGAACGTAGACGAGCCGGAAGAAACGGAGGAATGAGCCATGGCATTTTTGTCCTGTGAAGAGATGCTGGCCGCTGCCCGCAGCCAGAAGATCACGCTGGCAGAGGCGGTGCTGCGCAGCGATCTGGAGGAGAGCCGCCTGACCGAGGCGCACAGCCGCGCCGCCATGCGGCACCTGTGGCAGGTGATGCAGGCCACCAGTCAGGAGTATGACCCCGCGCAGCGCAGCCGCAGCGGCCTTTCCGGCGGCGATGCCGCCAAAGTGGAGCAGGCGTGGCAGCAGGGACGCCTGCTGGGCGATGATTATCTGGCCGCCGTAACAGCGGAAGCCCTGAAGACCGCCGAGTGCAACGCCTGCATGAAGCGCATTGTAGCCGCGCCCACAGCGGGCAGCTGCGGGGTGCTGCCGGCAGTACTGCTGCCGCTGGCGCGCGCCGGGCAGGCAGACGAGGATGCCGTCTGCGATGCGCTGTATGTGGCGGCAGGCTTTGGGCAGGTCATCGCCGCCCGCGCCACGCTGGCGGGCGCAGAGGGCGGCTGTCAGGCCGAGGTAGGCGCTGCAAGCGCCATGGCCGCCGCCGCTCTGTGTAACCTGAAGGGTGGCACCCCGGAGCAGTGCGCCGCTGCCGCCGCCATGGCACTGGGCAACCTGCTGGGTCTGGTCTGCGACCCCGTGGCGGGTCTGGTAGAGGTGCCCTGCATCAAGCGCAACGTGGTGGGCGCGGTGAACGCGGTCTCCTGCGCCAACATGGCGCTGGCTGGGGTGGACTACGCCATCCCCTGCGATGAGGTTATCGATGCCATGGGGCGCGTGGGCAGTTTGCTCTCCCCCGACCTGCGCGAGACCGGTCAGGGCGGCCTTGCCGCCACCCCCACCGGCGTAAAAATCGCCCGTCAGCTGGCGCAGGAGGACTGAGCGCCACGCCCGCTCTCCCCCGCCCGGCGGGCAAAAAGCGGCCACAGAAGCCGCTTTTTGCGCCGGGACGGCAGAGGATTTACAGAAAAGCCGCAGTAAAATCAAAGAAAAGACGTTCTTTTTCGGAAAATATAAAATTATTTTAAAAAAGTTGTTGACAAACCCCGCCCTTCGTGATAAAATACATCATGTTCCGAACGGAACGTATGCGTTGGTAGCTCAGCTGGATAGAGTGACTGACTACGAATCAGTAGGCCGGGGGTTCGAGTCCCTTCCATCGCACCAGAAAATGCCGTGAAATCGAAAGATTTCATGGCTTTTTTGTTTTGTAAGCTATGGCTGCACGGTTTCTGCACGGTTTTTGCACGGTCGGTGTTATCCATGTCCGATTATGTAGGGCTCTGTATTGCATTGCAATCAGTGCCCTTTTTTGCATCAGGTGAGCAGTGCCAGGCGGAGTTTTGCCTTCATTTCCGGGTCGGCATCCTTGAGCAATTCCAAAAGAGCCGTCATGGAGATGGTGGGTTCGCCTGCGGCGGGTACAGCCTGCGGGCTGAGAGCGTCGGGCTTGGCATAGAAGCCGCTTTCAAACTTCTTGCCCAGTTCCACACGGGAGGATTGCTGGATATGGGCGTAGGTGTTCACCAGCATATCCGCACTGGCGTGACCGGTAGTCCCCTGCACCGCCTTGATGTCGCCGCCGGAGATCATCAACTGGTAGGTGGCACTGGAGTGGCGCAGACCGTGAAAGACGATACGCGGGAACTCCGGGTGGGCGTCCTGCCATTTCAGGAACTTTTTGCGGATGAGCACCGGCTCCACCGCCAGACCATTGGGCAGCCGCAGCAGCATCCCGCTGTTGCGGTACCGCTCCGGGTCGAGGGCTTCTTCCCGCTTCAGCCGTTCCAGCCACTGCTTTAGCTCCTCCCGCAGGGCAGCGGTCATAAAGATGGTACGGCAGGAGGCTTCGGTCTTGGTGTCTTTCAGGATGAGGGAAGTCTTGCTGCCCTCCAGCTTGTCCGGGAAGATGCGGAGGATGCAGCCCTTGTCCACCTGTGCCAGCGTGTCCTTCTGCACCCGCTGCATGGAACGGTTGACGGTGAAGGTGCCCATGCCGTTGGCGGCATCAAAGTCGATGTCCTCCGGGGTCAGACCTGCCACCTCCCCTTCCCGCAGCGCACCCACCAGCGTCAGGTGCACCGCCAGATGCAGGATGGGGTCCTCCATGCTGTCCAGCGCTGCCCGCATCTCCTCCACTTCCCAGATGCTACGCTCTTGGGTGGTCTTTTTGGGGGCTTCCACCGGGACGGGGCTTTTAATAAGGATGCCCCACTCCACCGCCAGCAGAAAGGAATTGTGCAGAAGCTGGTGAACCTCATGGAGGGTGGTGCCGGAGAGGGTGCGCTTCTGCTGCTTGGGCGAGAGGTCTCGCCGCTTGCCGCCCACATACTGTCCGCAGGGGGTCTTGCTCAGGGTGTCGTACAGGGCTTCGATGTGGTAGGGCCGCAGCTTCTGCATCTGCATCTCCCCGATATAGGGGATGATGAGGTTCTGGATGAGCGCCAGATTGGACTGGTAGGTCTTGGGTGCCCACTTGTGCTTGCTGCACTGCTTGGGCAGCCAGTCCATCAGGAACTCTGCCACCGTCACCGTGGACGGAATCAGGAAATTGCCTGTTGCCAGCTCGTGCTCGATCTGCTTCTGGCGTTTCACCGCCTCCTCTTTTGTGGGAAAGCTCTCCCATTTGTCGCAGCTCTTGCCGTGCTCGTCCTGATAGGTGTAGCGGACACTGTAAGAGCTGCCGCGTTTCGTGATATATGCCATAGATTTGCCTCCTTATCAAGCTGCCCGGTAGAGCCACGCATCGAAGCTGTCCTTCGGGATGCGGATGCTTCCGCCTGCCCGCAGGACACGGAACTCGGTGGTACTGTTGCACAGGTTGTAGGCGGCACGCTGGCTGATGGCCAGCATCTGTGCGACCTCCTTCACCGTATACACCAGCTTTGTGGTCTCAGGGCTGTTGGTCGGAGACTTGACGGCATTGATTCGAGTGACCACCTCCATTGTAGCCGGATCAGAGTCCGACTGCAAGAGCTTTTTCGTATAATCCAAAGATTTCACATTCTCGTACATTTTATTACACATAGGCATTGCTCCTTACTTATCGTGGCGCATCGCAGGTTCCTGCGTGCGGTCTTCATAAAATCGAATGACCTCCGGCGGGATGCTGTCCAGCGTTTTCAGGGCGGCTTCATAGTCCTGCCGCAGCTTGGCATCCTCCAGACGCTTCAAGACGCTCCCTTCCTTCGCTTTGTCCAGCGAGGCGGAGAGCGTCTTGTTCTTCTCTTTCAGTTTTTCGTTTTCGGCGGCGGTCTTGGTGAAGGCTACGTTGTACTTTCGCAGCTGGTCCTTCATCCGTGCTACGTTGGGGATATAGCTGTCCAGCAGCTTGCTGATCTCCGCCGCACGGCTCTTGCCGTTGAAGGGGTTGATACCCACCAGCAGAGCATCCAGTTGCTCCTTCTGCTTGGTCAGTTGGGTCATCTCCTTGAAGATGCGGGGCGGGATATGCTCCCGCCCGGTCTGGCTGGCGCTTTCACCCCGTTCCAGCTCCGGGTACTGCTTGACCATGTGCTGCCAGAACTCATCCTGCCACTTCACAAGGTTCTTGCGGTTGCCGATGATCTCCTTGGCGCTCAGCCGTCCGTCAGCAGTCAGGGGCACAAAGCAGAGGTGCAGGTGGGGCGTTTTCTCGTCCATGTGAATGACGGCGGAGAGGAAGGTATCCGGGCGCTGTCTGCTCTCCAAAAATTTCAGGGCGTACGCAAAGTACGCCCTGATCTCCCGGTTGGTCTTATCCTTGAAAAACTCCGGGCTGGCGGTGACAAGCGCCTCCACCACCCGCACGCTGTCCTTGCGGACACGGCAGTGGGCGGCGGCTATCATGCGGTCGGCTTCTTCCCGGTACCTGCCCTGCGGCTGCACCAGATGGAGGTTGTAGCGGCTCCGGCTCGTGTCGATGTCCGGGTTGCTGGCGTACTGCTCCTTGGTGCGCTCGTTGTGGGCTTCGATGGGGCTGATGGCAGGCCCCTTGTACTTTTTGAACCTTAAAATGCCGTATTGGGCTTTCATAGATCACGCTCCTTCTTGGGGTGTACAAAAAATCTGTACGGACTTCAAATAACCTGTACGGTCTGTACGGCGTACGGCGACCTGGAATATAAACGATAACACGTTTTAATTTGAACCAATTTGCCGTACAGGTGCGTACAAGTACAGACCGTACAGGTTGTACGAACTTCTTCCGTGAAAAAATGCACTTTTTACGGGCAGGGGTGGACAAGCGGCTCGATGCCTACAAAACCCCGCACCCTGCGGCCACCGGGCAGGTAGATGTTGTTGGTGGCTTCAAGGTTATAGCGGCGGTCGTTCTGTCGCAGTTCCGCGCTGAAACGGATGGCAGATACGCTGTGGTAGGCGTTGTCCTCGCACCACTGCTTGTAAATGTCGTAGAACTCCTTGGAGCTGATGGAGTAGTCCGCCTTGAAGCGGAAGTAGCCCTCGGACTCCATGAAGTCGATGACATTGTTGCTGCTGCGCTTGATGGTGTCCACGTTGGCGGCGGCTCGTTCGCTGACCGTGAAACGGAAGTTGTTCTGCACCAACCGGTGCAGTCCTTCCAGACACCACAGCAGGATGCCCTCCAACTCGGCGCACATCTTCTCCACAAGGAAAGGGTCGTCTGTGCGGTCGGCAGGCTTGTCCTTAGTGGTCAGGATAAGTTGGCGGCGAAAGAAACCGTCCGAATGGTCGTACAGCGAGGTCAGCGCACCGTTGCCGAAACAGAGGAACCGGGCGTAAATGTCCCGCTGGTAGCTCTGGACACCCTTGCGCTCCAAGTCCAGCTTGGCTTCGGCGGTCACGATGGTCTTGATATAATTTGTTTTAGGCAGGGCGTTCATGTCCATGTCATCGTCGATCATCAGCAGGCGGCGTTCCAGATCGGCACGGGCAAAGCGGTTGTTCTCCACTTTCTGGACGCTGCCGTTGCTGGCGGCATCTCCCATGAGCCGCTTGAGCACCAGCCCGATGCGGGACTTGCCCTCGCCGCCCTTGCCAACGATGAGCATCATCTTCTGGCCTTTGGTGCTGGGGATCAGGCAGTAGCCCAGATATTCCTGCAAGGTGGGGATGTCGGCATCGTCCAGCAGTTCGTGCAGAAAGGTCAGCCAGCGATCCGGGCTGGCTGCTTTGGGGTCGTACCTCACAGGTAAACGGTTCTGGCAGAACAGGCGGCTCTCCTGAAAAGAGCCGTCCGGCAGATGGTACACGCCGTTCTGGAGGTGGATGCAGTCCTGCTCGATAGGGAACGGGTCGGAAAAGGCCAGCAGCTTGATGGTCTCCAGAATGTTGATGACCTTTTTTGACAGGCCGGAGGTGACATATTCCTCGATGTTCTCCAAGATGCGCTGCTTGATCTCGCTTTCGTCCTCCACCGGGCCGTCCAGCGTGTACAGCGTTCCGTTGACGCATTTCAGCGGCCACTGTTCCAGAAAGGCACGGCCAAACTGGACTTCATCGATCTTCTTTCCGTTGTACCAGTCCGGTCATAAGGGGTTGCGGGAAATGTTTTTCTTCATGTGGTGGTTCTCCTTTAGAAAAGTGAAGTGGCGGGTCTCACGGTGAGACCTACCACTTCAGGTGAATAAATTATCAGGCGCACTTCGCCAGAGCAAGGCGGTCGGTGCGCTCCTCCAGCATCAGCAGGTACGACCCGGACAGCAGCTGTGCGGCGGCAGCGGCCTTCTGCTGGGGCGTTCCAAATGCAACGTAGTCCGTCAGGTGCTCGATGGTCTCGGTCGTGTGGAGGGCTTCTTCAAACCGTGGGTCATGCGGTTCCTCCGGGGTGGCGGGCTTGTAGCGCTCCTGCCAGTCGTGCAGCAGGTCGAGATAATCGGTCAGCACCCGCAGACAGTAGGCGATGTCTGCCCACTGCTCGTCCGTCAGGCCGCGCTTGGGCGGCGGCAGGGCGATGGCATTGGCGGGTGGCTTATCCGGGTCAAGCCCGAAGTCACTTGCGAGCTTCTCGGCGGCTTGCCGGGGGTTCAGGTCGAACAGCTTGGCGGTGAGGTCGATGGCATCGCCGTTGGCTCCGCAGCCAAAGCAGTAATAATAGGTGTCGTTCAGCTTCATGCTGGGGTCGCTGTCAGAATGGAACGGACAGCACACCATGCCATGGCGGTCGGGCTCCATGCCGTACATCTCTCCCACCTGCCGAACGGTGATGGCGGACTTGATCTTTTGATATAAACTCAAAATTTCTCCTTTGGTCAAAGGTTTTGGAACGGATCAATTTGATCCTTGCCACGTTCAAAGTCACCGAAGTCCCCAAGTGAGAATCTCGGTGAAGCCGGTCTCCCTTGCTGCCTCCCGACAGGAAATCTTTTTGGACTCTGTGTCGGCCCCATGCAGGGCGCTCGCTCCCCCGATGGGAGGTCTTGGCGGTCTGGGCAGTTCGGACGGTCATTCTGTTGTCAAGGTCCTGTTATGAAAGATATTTCAGAGGGCTTTCGCGGGAAGCCCTTAATATGTTCGCTGCTGGGGAGTTATATGTTTTCTTTCTGTCTATAGGATAGCACTGCAATGGCCGCTGTGCCGTATATCCATAATGTCGGAAAATAGATGCAGAAACTGCAAAATTCCACGCTTATGGACAGGAACTGCCGGAAGTGGTATACTGTGCAAAAAACATCGGAGGTGCGACCATGAACATCAAGCTGACACTGGGAGAACGGCTCAAAGACCTGCGTGTGGAGCGGAATCTGAAGCTGGAAACGCTGGCAGAGCAGACGGGTCTGTCCAAATCGGCACTGTCGAAGTATGAGAGCGACGATGTGACCGACCTCAGCATTTACGCCGTGACAACGCTGGCTGAGTTCTATGGTGTGACCACGGACTATCTGCTGGGTGTGACGGAAAACAAAAAACGCCCAGACGCAGTCCTTTCGGACTTGCATCTGAGCGATGGCGCAGTGGACGTATTAAGGAATGGAAAATTCAATCATCGGCTGCTGTGCGAGCTGATCGTGCATGAGAATTTCCAGCGGTTCATGACCGATCTGGAAATCTATGTGGATGGATATGTCAGCGCAAACATTCAAAACCTCAATGCCGGTCTGGAAGCGACTCGGCAAATGCTGAAAAAGAAGTATGCAGCAGATGAAAACGATCTGTACATGAGCACCTTGAAGTTGGGGCAGATTGATGAAGATGAGTACTTTGGCAGGGTTTTGTATGATGAGCTGGTGGCTATCCTGAAAAACATCAAGACGGAACACCGCAAGGACAAGACCACTTCGGATGGTGCGATGGTCGATAACCTGATGAAGGAACTGGAGGATGCACAGAAACTTGAAGGGTCTGCGGATGAAAAGAAGATCCGAACGGCATTGAAGGCAATCGGCATCAACTACGATAAGCTGACAGAAGATGAAAGAAAGCTGATAAAGAAGATTCTTTATAAAACGGCAATGCTGAAACCGGGGACACTTGCAGGCAACCGGGGCAAGCACAGACGCTGATCATTTGCCCTGCGCCTTATAGGGGGAGCGCTGCTGCGGCAGGAAGGAGAACGTACACCATTGGTTCCTCTGAAAGCCTGCGATGGGTGGGCGGAGATCGTCAACTGCCATGCCCATCCGCGCATCCTTCTGCCACAGAACAGGTGCTTGCCGGAGCCTCTCGCAGCCCCTTTTCCGCATCAGCCGGAACCAAGGTGTAACACACTAGACTTTGCGGGCAAAGTCGTGTGCCAAAGGGGTGCTGCCTCTCGCCTGTCGGCTCGGTCAGGTGCTTCAAAATGCGCTGCATTTTGAGGTCGCCACTGGCGACCCGCACCCCTTTGGAAACCCAAGAGAAACGCCCATCAACTGCGCTGCTCGTCCTCGGCCAGTGCGCTGATCCGGCTTGCCCATGGCCTTGATCAGCGGAACGACGAGCGCATTCCCCATGGTGAAATAGCGCAGTCGTTCCGGCATCCCGGCTGTCCAATCATCCGGGAAGCCATTGAGCCGTTCGCATTCGATGGGCGTTAGCGTACGCAGACGCATGGAACAAGATCATTGCCACCCGCAACATCACTTCCCACGGCTGCGATGAAAAGATTGTCGGAACAGACATTTCTGCGACCAGGATGCTTTACAGTCTCTGAAATTTTCGGTATAATGAAAAATAGAAAAAAGCTGAAAAGACCAAAGAGAGAGGAAACTTATGGAGAACGCGGAATATGATTCCAGCCGACCACTGGCAGAACAGGTGGCCCAAAAGATCAAGGATTACATCCTGGAAGAAAAACTGAAGGCTGGTGATAAGCTCCCTACAGAAACGGCTCTGGCCAAGGAAATGGGAGTGGCCCGCAGTACCGTGCGTGAGGCTATCAAGCGGCTGGAATCCCAGAACATCCTGACGGTGCGCCACGGGGCAGGCTCCTTTGTGACGGACCAGCCAGGCTTGGCTGATGACCCCCTGGGGCTGGATTTTATCGAGGACAAAGAGCGGCTGGCCTTTGACCTGCTGGAAGTACGCAATATCATCGAGCCTGCCATTGCCGCTCTGGCAGCCCACCACGCCACCCCGGAGCAGATCGCCGAGATGGAGCAGCTGTACAATCAGATGGAGTACCACATCCTCCACGGCCAGGACTACCTGGAGGAGGATATGAAGTTCCACCGGGCCATTGCCCAGGCCAGCGGCAACCTGGTGGCTCCCCAGCTGACCCCCATTATCACGGCGTCGGTGGAGGTGTTCACCGAGGGCACCCACCGCACCCTGCTGCAGGAGACCCTGAACACCCACAAGGCAGTGCTGGAGGCCATCAAGAGCGGCGACAGCACCTGGGCTCGGGACGCCATGACTCTACACATTACCTACAACCGGGATCTGTACCGGAAGATGCGCCGCCAGCGCAACGGCGAACCGCCCCTGACCCCCAAGGTGCCGGAATGGGTGCTGGCCCTGAAGGAACTCAGCAGCCCCCAGGAAGAGGACACCTGAGCCTTTTTTCAACAACAAGAACAGCCCACAGGCTGAGAGTGCAACGCTCCAGTCTGTGGGCTGATTTTTTATGGGATTTCAGGCGGCCAGGGCAGGGAGCATCACCACTCGGCTACGCTGCCGTCCTTGTGACGCCACACCGGGTTCTTCCACTGGTGGGGGGTCTTGTTCTCCTCCAGCACCAGCTCTTTGTTCACCTCTACACCCAGACCCGGGCGCACAGGCAGCTGCACACGGCCATCCACGAACTTAAAGTCCTCCTGGTTGGTCACATAGTCCAGCACGCTCTTGCCCACGTTGTAGTGGATGCCGATGCTCTGCTCCTGGATCACGGCGTTGTAGCAGGTGGCATCCACATTCAGGCAGCTGGCCAGAGCGATGGGGCCCAGGGGGCAGTGGGGGGCCAGGGCTACGTCATAGGCCTCGGCCATGGAGGCGATCTTTTTCACCTCCGTAAGGCCGCCGGCATGGCTCAGGTCCGGCTGGATGATGTCCACGCCGCCAGCCTGCAGCAGACGCTTGAAGTCGTACTTGGTGAACAGACGCTCGCCGGTGGCAATGGGCACATTGCAGGCAGCGGCGATCTCCTTGAACACCTCCATGTTCTCGCACAGCACCGGCTCCTCGATGAACATGGGGTCAAACTCCTCCAGCTTTTTGGCCAGCACCTTGGCCATGGGCTTGTGCACACGGCCGTGGAAGTCGATGGCAATGCCAAAGTACTTGCCGCAGCTTTCCCGGATGGCGGCCACGCGCTCCAGAACAGCGTCCACTTTGTCGTAGGTGTCGATCATCTGTAGCTCTTCGGTGGCGTTCATCTTGATGGCGGTAAAGCCGGCGTTCTTGCGTTCCAGAGCGGCAGCGCCCACATCGCTGGGGCGATCGCCACCGATCCAGCTGTACACACGCATGTTGTCACGGCAGGCACCGCCCATGAGCTGGTACACCGGGGCATTGAAAAACTTGCCCTTGATGTCCCACAGAGCCTGATCAATGCCGGCAATGGCGCTCATGAGCACGCCGCCGCCCCGGTAGAACCCGGCACGGTACAGCACGGCGGAAAAATCTTCGATCCTCATGGGGTCCTGGCCAATGAGGTAGGGCTTCATCTCCTGGACACAGGCCAGCACGGTGGAGCAGTGGCCCTCCAGCACGGGCTCGCCCCAGCCGGTAAAGCCCTCGTCAGTCACGATCTCAACAAAGCCCCAGCGGGGACGGACGGTATAGGTGTTGACTTCAACGATCTTCATGGGATAGATTCCTTTCTGTTTTATCTGTTATAATATGGACGTTCTGTAGAAACTCAGCGGCGGATCTGCTCCACCATGCTGCGGACGTAGGCGGCGCAGGCTTCCCAGTCGTTGGCAGCTACGGCTTCCTTGGGCATCAGGCTGGAAGCCAACCCTACGCTGATGCAGCCGGCGTCAAAGAACTCGCGGATATTGGCGGGGCTCACGCCGCCAATGGCCATGTAGTTGGTGCCGTCAAAGGGACCCTGCAGGTCCTTGACATAGTGCCGGGGCATACTGCCGGCAGGGAACAGCTTCATGGTCTTGTAGCCAAACTGCAGGCTGGTGGCCACGTCGGTGGGGGTCAGCACGCCGGGCAGCAGAGCAATGTCGTGGTCGGCGCAGTAGCCGAACACATCCAGAGGGGTGCCGGGGGTCAGCAGGAACTGTGCACCGGCGTCCAGAGCAGCCTTGCAGCGGTCCACGGTAATGGCGGTGCCGGCACCTACGGTGCAGCGATCGCCGAAATGGGTGCGCAGCATCGTAATCTGTTCCAGAGCGTGGGGGCTGTTCAGTGCCACCTCAAAGAAGGGAGCACCACCCTGCACGGCAGCTTCGGCGTAATCGATGGTCTTTTCCAACGGAACGTTCCGCAGGATGGCCAGCAAAGGGTGTTTGGAAACCAGATCATAAGTGTCCATACAGAAAAACTCCTTTCAGCAAACAATGAAACCGGCGGTTTCAGAGGATCAACGGTAAGTGATGGCAGCGCCGGTGAGGGCAGCTTCCATCTGGATGGCGTCGGGGTAGCCCTCCACGTCGCCGGGGGTCTGGGTGGCAAGGGCACCGCAGACGGCACCCATGCGCCCGGCGGTGATCACGTCCCGGCCCTGTAGGTACCCGGCCAGGAACCCGGCGTTGAAGCCGTCTCCGGCTCCGATGGGTTCCACAGGCTTGCAGGGGTAGGGCGGCAGCTTCTCACGGGTGGTCTTGTCTGCTACCCAGGCACCGTTGCCCCCGTCCTTGATGGCGGCCCACACAGCGCAGCCCTGCTGGAACAGCAGGTCGAAGATGGCGTCCGGGTCCCGGAGGCCAAACAGAGCCTCGGCCTCGTCCAGGCCCAGCAGCACGATCTGGCTCTGGAGGGTCAGGTCCCGGATCAGGGGGGCGTAGTCCTGGCCCTTCCACAGCTTGCGGCGGATGTTGGGGTCAAAGCTGATGGCCACCCCCTGCTCCTTGGCCAGGGCAAAGGCAGCCTTGGTCATGGCCAGGCAGCTTTCGCTGAGCACCGGGGTGATGCCGCTCATGTGCAGGATCTTGACCCCCTCCAGCAGGGCCGGGGTCACATCCTCCGGGCACAGGTGGCTGGCGGCACTGTTCTCCCGGTAATAGAATACCTTGGTCTCGCCTACGCCGGTCTCCTTGAACATGATGCCGGTGCGGTGGTCCGGGTCGTAGATGACCCGGGAGCAGTCCACGCCCTCGGCCCGGAGCTGGTTGCGGATAAAGCAGCCAAACTCGTCGGTGCCCAGGCGGCTGACCCAGGCGGCCTCCAGGCCCAGCTTGGCCAGGCCTACGGCCACATTGCTTTCGGCTCCGGCGGTGCGGATGCCAAAGTTCTGCACATAGCGCAGGGCACCTACGCTATCGGGGGTAAAGGCGGCCATGGTCTCGCCGATGGTGATCAACTGTGGCATAAAAACACTCCTTTTCTTATAAATAAGGCTCAGAATTGCAGCTCTACGCTGCAAAGCATTCGTTCGATCTGACGCCGGGCCTCGTCCAGGGCTTTTTCTGCCCGGGTAGCCGCCTGGGGGCTGTACCGCTCCAGAGGGAAGGCTACGCTGAGGGCGGCAACCACCCGGCCGTTCTTTCGCAGGGGCACGCCGATGCACCGGATGCCCCGGGTGCTCTCCTCGCACTCGTAGGCAAAGCCCTTGGCCCGGATCTCCACCAGCTGGTCGGCCAGTTGCCGAAAGTCGGTGATGGTGTGCTCCGTAAGAGGGTACAGGCCGTCGTAGTACAGGGCCTTCAGCTGGGGCAGCTGGTAGTCTGCCAGCAGGGCCTTGCCCACACCGGTGGCGTAGGCCGGCAGGCTGCGGCCCTCTACGGTGACGGTGTGGCTGTACAAGGGGCTCTCCACCTTTTTCAGGTAATATACATCCCCGTTTTTCAGGCAGCCCAGGTGGCAGGTCTCGTGACAGGCCGCCACGATATCCTTCATCAGGCGGTGGATCTCTCGCAGGGCACTGGCCTCGTCCAGGTAGGTGTTCCCAATGCGGAACGCCATGCGGCCGATGCGGTAGTGGTGGTCCTGCTCGTCCAAGGTCAGATACCCCCGGTCCTGCAGGGTGTGCAGCAGGGGAGAGATGCTGCCCTTGGCAATGCCCAGCTGCTGGGACAGCTGGGTCAGGGTGTAACCGCCGCCGTTCTGGCTGCACAGCTCCAGGATATCCAGGGGCCAGGGAACGGTGGGCATCTCCGGAAGGCATAGAAGGATCACTTCCTTTCCTTATAAAGGGCCGGGCCGGAGCCGGAGGCTCGGGCCAGCTCTGGGGCTCGGAAGAATGATTTCTGTTCGGATATGGGGATGTAATGAGCTGTGCGTTCTTATATCCGAACAAACTGAGCGTGTTATGTTGGCTCCAGCCCCTGGCATCCGGGGGCTCAGCCGCTTTTTTTGACGGTGGAACCGGGCTGCCAGCCCCCAGGAGAGGGGATTTGGTGGGGTCTGGGGTGGCTTTGCGATATTGTCAGACAACTTTTTCTTGCGGAAGCAAATTAAAATTGACGGAATACCGCATGATTTTTACAAATCGGAGGATCGGCTGCCTGATGAGCTCCTCTAAATTTAGTATACGACGCTGTTTTTAGGACTGCAAGAGGCGGTTTTATTTTCGTGAAAATGACAAAAGAAGGGACAAAAAATTATAACATGCGCCGAAAATCCATATTTGTGCAAAAAATGTTAAAAAACTATTGACGGATGGAAAGAAAATTGGTAGATTTAGGACAGCGAAGTTGTTGTCGGACAACGACCCCACGGTGCCGGCCCGCAGCGGGGAAATGTTTGACAGCCACATCGGCCCGAGCGGACCCTGCGCCGGGCTGAGGAAAATGTTTCTAAGGAGGAAATGAAACTATGTTGGACCCCAAATACATCCCATTGTTTATTGGCGGCTTTATCGCATGGATCTGCTTCATGATCTTTGTGGGCTGGATCACCAGCCGTGGCAAAAATGAGGGCAGCAGCTTCCTGACCGGCGGCGGCAACCTCGGCTTCTTCCTGATCTTCTGCACCGTGGGTGCAACCATGATCGGCACCGGTTCTTCCATGGGTGCCATCGGCAACGGCTTCAACCACGGTTGGGGCGGCGCCATCTACGGCCTGGGCGCATCGGCAGGTATCCTTTCCATGCTGCTGTTCACCAAGGCAAAGAACAAGGGCTTCCTGACCATGTCTGAGGAAGCACAGTATTACTACGGCGGCAAAAAGATCATCCGCCAGGTCATGGGCTTCATGATGTTTGTCATCGAGATCATCTGGCTGGGCAACCACCTGAACGGCGGTGCCAAGTACTTGGCTTACGTCACCCAGATGCCGGACGTTACCTGTAAGATCATCACCGTTCTGGGCTTCGGCATCTACGTGTTCATCGGCGGCTACATGGCCGTTGTTACCACCGACGCTGTCCAGTTCATCGCCATCCTCATCGGCTTCCTGACCATCGCTTTCCGTGCCATCCCCCTGGCAGGCGGCTACCAGAACGTGGTGGATACCTTCACCGCCGTTGGCAAGCCTGGCGCAATGACCTTCTACGGCCTGGGCTCCTACGGTGTCATGGCTGCCATAGCACTGGTCTTGTCCACAGCCATGGGCGTTATCGGCACCCCCACCCACCGTACCCGTATCTACACCTCCAAGGACGAAAAGACCGCTCGCAAGGCCTTCCTGGGCCAGGGCATCCTGCTGTTCGGCTGGAGCTTTGTTACCGCCATCATCGGCATGAGCTGCTTTACCATCGCCACCATGAATGGTGACACCTTGGCCAGCGGCGACTACGCCTTTGCTTACATGGCTACCCACGCACTGTCCCCGGTCATCGGCATGCTGTTCATGATCTGCGGCCTGTCCGCTACCATGTCCTCCGGTGACTCCGACGCTATCTCCGGCGTTACCATCCTGCTGACTGACGTGTACCCCAGCATCACCGGCAAGACCATCAAGGAAAAGGATTACGCCAAGGTCAGCCGTATCGCTCTGATCTGCACCCTGGGCGCTGCCTTCTTCATCACCCTGTTCGTCAACGACGTTATCGGCTACATCTCCACCATCGTGGGCGCCTTCCTGCCCGGCGTGGCTGTGGCTATGCTGCTGGGCCGCTTCTGGAAGCGTGTCAACTGGCAGGGCGGTCTGGCCTGCATCGGCTCCGGCACTCTGCTGGGCGTGCTGATCCTGGTGCTGCCTTCCTTCAAGAACTGGATCAACGCCACCATGGGTGGTCCGGCTGTGCCTGCTACCATCGTTTCTCTGGTGTTCGGCATCGTGGTCTCTCTCGTGTTCCCTGCTGACACCACTCCCGACGACGTGCGCCTGAAGCACGTTATGGATGACCGCCGCGGCACTGTCGTGGAAAAGGTCGCTGCTGCTGAGGCTGCTGCTGACGCAGAAGAAGATCTGTAAACTTTATCTGGCCGGCAAACTGTAAATCTGTTTCTCCGAAAGGGGCGAGGGCGTGCGCCCTTGCCCCTTTCATCGTTTACGGCAGGGCTGCCTTGCCGCAGGGCAAATTCATAGCAAGAGGGAACCTATCATGAAACGTATTTTGATCCAGAACGGTACTATATATGATGGCCTGGGGGGTCAGCCCTACCAGGCAGACCTGCTGGTGCAGGACGACCGCATTGTCCAGATCGCTCCGGGCATCACGGAGCCGACAGACCAGGTCATCGACGCCACCGGCAAGGTGGTGACCCCGGGGTTTGTGGATATCCACCGTCACCATGATGCAAAACCCCTCAATGACCCTCACTTTGGAGAGGTGGAGCTGGCCCAGGGCATCACCACGGCAGTGGCAGGCAACTGCGGCATCAGCATGACCCCCCGGCCGGAAAAGGACGCCGACGCCCAGGCCTATTATTCCTTTGAGGAGGCCGTTATGGGCCCCATCGGTCTGGACGGCCCCCACACCTATCCCCAGTATCTGGAGGCTCTGGGCAAGACACCGCTGCCCATGAATGTTTCGGCCATGATCGGCACCGGAACCGTCAAGATCTGCGTCAAGGGCTTTTCTGACACCCCCTACACCCAGCAGGAGCTGGATGCCGCCCGGGCCCTGATCGAGGAGGCCATGGCCGCCGGAGCCCCGGGCGTGTCCCTGGGCATCATGTACCTGCCGGAGTGCTATTCCTCCACCGATGAATTTGCCTACATCCTGGAGCCGGTGGGCCGGTACCACCGGGTCATCACCACCCATATCCGCGGCGAGGGGGACAGCATGGTGCAAAGCGTCCGGGAGGTCATCGAGATCGCACGCCGCGTGGGCTGCGCCCTGGAGATCAGCCACTTCAAGAGCTGCGGCATGAAGAACTGGGGTAAGGACATCCACACAGCCATTGCGGACATTGAGGCTGCCCGGGCTCAGGGCATGGACGTGACGGTGGATTTTTACCCCTACGAGGGGGGCAGCACCGCCCTGACGACTATGCTGCCTCCGGTGTTCGTGGCCGGCAACATGACCCGCGCGCTGGAAAAGCTGGGCACCCCCGAAGGCGTGGAGGAGTTCCGCCGCACTAGCAGTGAGTTGTATGATGACTGGGACAACTTCTGCATCACGCTGGGCTGGGATCGCATCATCATCAGCGGCGTTGTCCGCCCCGAAAATGAGAAGTTTCTGGGTATGCGGGTCACCGATGCCGCCGAGAAGTTCGGCTTTGAGGATGCCACCGCCTTGGCTGCCTACCTGATGCACAGCGAGGACGGAAAGACCGCCATCATCAACATGTCCATGAGTCAGGATGATATTGATACGGTGGCACGTCTGCCCTGGTCCAACATCATCTCGGATGCCATCTATGCCAAGACCGACACGCCCCACCCCCGCATGTTCGGCGCATTCCCAAAGGTGCTGCGGGAGTATGTGGCCGAGCGTGGCATCTACACTCTGCAGGAAGCCATCCGCCGTATGACCAGCCAGCCGGCCGCCAGAATGGGATTGGTCGGACGAGGGAGCTTGCAGAAAGGCAATTATGCTGATATACTGGTATTCGATCCGGCCAAGTTCACGGATCATGCCACCTTCACCAACCCCGCCCAGAAGGCGACCGGTCTGGACTGGTGCCTTGTCAATGGAGAGGTGGCCATCGACCACGACCGCCGCACCAACTATAACGGCGGCATGGTGCTGACAGTATAAGGAGCAGCCCATGTCCATTGCCATCCTTTTGCAGCAGATCCTCATCATCTTTTTGGAGATCGGCACCGGAGCCGCCATTACCCGGCTGGGCATCCTGGACGACAGCAACAGCAAGTTCCTCTCCAACCTGGTCATGACCGTGTCCCTGCCCTGCACCCTGCTGGCCAGTGCCAGCATCGACGGTGTGGGCCGCTGTGGTCGGGATGCTGAAGGGCTATGTGGTGCTGGAGCTCTTTTACCTGGTCACCACCGCATTCTGCCTGTGCCTCAGCAAGGCCCTGGGCCTGACCCCCGGCCAGAAGGCGGTGCTCATCGGCACGGCGGTGCTGCCCAACAGTGCCTTTATCGGCATCCCTCTGGCCTCTGCCCTGCTGGGCAGCGATGCCGGCGCCCTGTACGGTGCCGCCGGCATCATGGCCTACAACATCCTGTTCTTTACCTATGTGCAGCACCTGTTCGTCCCCAAGGCCAAGGTGAGCCTGAAAACCTTTTTGACCCCGGCCAACGTGACTACCGCTCTGATGGTGGTGATGCTGGTGTCCGGTCTGCGGCTGCCCGGCATCCTGGAAAGCTTCTGCAAGGCTATGGGCAACACCACCACCCCTCTGGCGCTGATGATCGCTGGCGGCATGCTGGCTCGCAGTGACCTGAAAAAGCTGGTGGCCAACCCTCTGGTGTGGCTCATCACCGGTCTGCGGTGCCTGGTGTTCCCCCTGGGCTTTTTGGCTGTGCTGTGTCTGCTGCCCCTGGACCCCACCCTGCGGATGGCAGTGCTGATCCTGGCTTCCTGCCCGGCAGGCAGCCTGACGGCGGTGCTGGCCAAGCAGTACGACACCGAAGGGGAGCTGGCCAGCCAGGCCGTGGCCCATTCTACCCTGTGTATCCTGATCAGCGTGCCCCTGGTGCTGAGCCTGGGCAGCACGCTGTTGGGTCTATAAAACAGCAGCCCATCTCGGCTGCACCATCATAAAAACAAACGAAAAGAGGTATTTTTTATGGCAAACGTCTACGAGAAGCTGAAGGAAATGAACATCACCCTGCCTGCCCCTCCCCCCAAGGGCGGCGTCTACACCCCGGTCATGGAGTTTGGGGACCACCTGCTGTACTGCAGCGGCTGCGGCCCCGACATCGGTGACGGTCACAACATCGTGGGCAAAGTAGGTGGCGACCTGACCCTGGAGCAGGGCCAGAAGGCTGCTTACAACTGCATGCTGAACCTGCTGGCCAACCTGGATGCCAAGCTGGGGGACCTGAACCGCATCAAGCGGTGCGTCAAGGTGCTGGGTTTTGTGAACTGCACCGACGACTTTACCCAGCAGCCCCAGGTCATCAACGGCGGCTCCAACCTGCTGTTTGAGCTGTTTGGCGAGGAGAAGGGTCTGCCTGCCCGTACTGCCATGGGCACCAATTCCTGCCCGGGCAACATTGCTGTAGAGATCGAGATGTTGGTGGAGTATGAATAAGAGCAGCGCAAGCCTTTACGCCTTTGAGGGCCAGCAGGACCTGGCAAGCCCCCAGCTGGTGTACTACCCGGCACTGATCCGCCAGAACATCCAGAAGATGATCGCCATTGCCGGGGGTGCAGACCGTCTGTGGCCCCACATCAAGACCCACAAGATGGCCCAGGTGGTGCAGATGCAGCTGGAGGCTGGCATCGACCGCTTCAAGTGCGCCACCATCGCAGAGGCAGAGATGGCCGCCCAGGCCGGGGCCAAGCGCATTACCTTGGCCTACCCCCTGGTGGCGCCGAACATCCGGCGGTTTGCCGCTTTGCAGCAGGCCTTCCCCCAGGTGGAGTTCTTTGCCATTGGGGATGACACCCAGCAGATCCGTCTGCTGGGCCAGGCCTGCCAGGCCAACGTGTTGATGGACGTGGACATGGGCCAGCACCGCACCGGTGTGGCCCTGGATAAGGTGGAAGCCATGTACCGGGAGTGGAACACCCTGCCCGGCATTACCATGCGAGGGATGCACTGCTACGACGGCCACCGCCACGAGAGCAGTGTGAAAGAACGCGAAACTGCCACTGCCCCGGTGAACCAGCAGATCGAGGCCATCAAGGGCCGCCTCCAGGCGGACGGCCTGGATTGCAGCATCCTGATCATGGGCGGCACCCCCTCCTTCCCGGCCCACGCAGAGATGACCGGAGAGTTTTTGAGCCCCGGCACTTGCGTGATCCAGGACGCTGGCTACCGCAACGCCTACCCGGATCTGAAGTTCACTCCGGCTGCCGCTCTGCTCACCCGCGTGGTGAGTCGCCCCAGCCGCGATACATTTACCATGGATCTGGGCTGCAAGGCCGTGGCCACAGACCCCACCCCGGAGCGGGCGGAGATCGTGGGCATGGAGTACGCCCGCACGGTGATCCAGAACGAGGAGCACTGGGTGGTGCGTGTGCCGGAAGAGCACATTGCCGACATCCCGCCCATCGGGACGGAACTGTTTGCCCTGCCCATTCACGTCTGCCCTACTAGCGCCCTGTATCCGGCGGTACCTGTGGTGGAGGACGGTAAGGTCACGGACTGGTGGAAGGTTGCTGCGCGTGATCGCCGCCTGACCTTGTGAGTGAAGACTGCAAAGGAGTTAAATACGAGACTGTATGGACTAAGGAGTGTATTATTATGGCAGAAGCAAGAAGTCTGGCAGATATCAAACTGGACAACGCTTATAAGTTTGGCGCAGGCCGTTACCTGCAGGAAGCAGGCGCTCTGAACCTAGTGGGCAACGAAGTGGCACGCTTTGGCAAAAAGGCCCTGGTCATTGCAGGCCCCCGTGCCTGGGCTGCCACCGAAGGCAAGGTGGAAAAGAGCCTGCGGGATGCCGATGTGGCATTTGAGCTCTCCATCTACCCCGATCAGAACACTTACGAGCGCGCGAAGGAGCACGCCCTGCAGGCTTTGACTAGCGGCTGTGAGGTCATCGTGGGTGTCGGCGGCGGTCGCATTATGGATCAGGCCAAGGCCACGGCTCACTTTGCCGGCGACTTGCCCGTTGTGGAAGTGCCTACCTCTATTGCTACCTGTGCGGCCTTTGCCCCGCTGAGCGTTATGTACACCGCTGAGGGGGCTTCTCTGGGTAGCCTGCGCTACGACCATGAGGTCAACGCCATCGTTATGGACATGGATGTAATCTGCAAGGAGCCGCCCCGTTACGCCGCCAGCGGCATCATGGACGGTATGGCCAAGATGATCGAGATCCAGAACGGCCGCAGCGAGATCCTGCTGGACGACGTGAGCATCGGCCTGTTCACCGCCTACACCATTGCCGAGATGGCCTACCACGTTTACGAGAAAGAAGCCCATCAGGCCTGCCGCGACATTGCCGAGGGCAAGCTGACCAAGGCTGTGGAGGACATTGCATACCTGAATGTTGCCGTGGCCGGCATCGTCAGCGGCGTAAGCAAGGGCTTTGGCCAAACCGCTCTGGGTCACGAGACCTACGAGCTGGTGCGGACCTACTTTACCCAGGAGGCAAAGCCCTACCTCCACGGCGAGATCGTGGCCATTGGCGACTGCCTGCAGATGGCCTTCAATGGTCATCCTGAGCAGGTGACACCTTTCCGTGACTTCATGCGCAGCATGGACATGCCTCTGACCCTGGAGGACATCGGCATTGACCCGAACTCTCCCAAGATGGAGAATTTGTTCCAGGACCTGTTCCACAGCCCCTTCATGGAGCCTACGGCAGAAAATGAGGGACGTCTGCGCGAAGCCATGTGCTACTTGTCTGCAGACTGAGAAAATACCAAAAGTCGAATAGATTTACTCGAATTGAATGAAAACGCTTAACAGAAGCCCTGCCTTTCGGCAGGGCTTCTGTTCCGGCTGGAGGTGTATGATTTCTCCGAAGCGGTTTTTCAGGAGGCGCTGCTGAATGCGCTGGCGCACCGCTCCTATGAGGACATGGCACCGGTTTACGTCAAGCACTACCCCACAAAGATCGTGATTGAGAACCCCGGCGGCTTTCCGGGGGACATCAACGAAAGCAACATCATCACCCACCAGTCCATTCCCTGGAACAAGCTGATCGCCATGACCCTTCAGCACCTGAAGTATGTGCAGCGTTCCGGGCAGGGTGTGGACATTATGTTCCAGAGTATGCTCACCGAGGGCAAATCCTACCCGGAGTACGCCAGCACGCCCAACTCTGTCCGGCTGACCATTTGCAGCACGATGGAAAACCAGAACTTCGTGCGTTTCATCGCAGAGACACAGGATAAGCGGTCCAAGATGTTCACGCTGTCGGAGCTGATGATTCTGCACTATCTGCGGGAGCACCAGAAAATCACCCTGAAGCAGGCGGCAAAGACGATTCAGGAAACCGATGACAACGCCCACAAGGTTCTGAACGCTCTCCGGGACGAGGGGCTTCTGGAACTCAACGGAAAGATTTATATGCTGTCCCTCAAGGTCTACGAAACGGTGAAAACCGATGTGGCCTATGTGCAGGATAAGACGGTCAGCCAGATTCAAGCAAAGGATCGGATTCTTGAATATCTGAAGCATAAGCCGTCGATTACGAATCAGAAAGCTCAAAAGCTGTGTGGATTTAATAAGAATCAAACCTATTATATCCTGCACCAGATGTGCAAGGACGGAATCTTGCAGCCTGATGGCGTAGGCCGAGGAACGAAGTACAAAAGCGTGAAGTGAAAATTTACGCTGACTTTTACGCTGAAAGTTTGATTTGCGCTGAATTTACGCTGACTTTCCGGGATTTACGCTGAAAATACGCTGACTTGGCATGGTTTGCGCTGAATTTACGCTGAAAACGCGCGCCGCGCGATTAGCATTTTGCCGCGCGTTTTCTAAGATTCAATCCTCCAGCCTGCCGTGGTCGCAGCCGAGGGAAAGGTAATGCTCCATCTCCCCTCTCAGCACCATCTGTGCGTACTCCAAGGGCTTGTTCCATAGCAGCCAGTCCAGCTCTGCCCGCTGCGCCGGGGTGTTGCCGTACTCGTCCTCCACGGCAATGCAGTCGATGGCAACAGCAGAGCCATCTGCGAACTGGGCTTCCACCCGGTTGGTGTCCATATTGTAGCGGCAGGAAAGCAATTTCGTCATAATAGTATCCTCCAAGACTTGATTTTTGGTGTGCGGTCACTCGAACCAATGCCGTCAAGTCGTTGTCGGATGAAGTGGTTTTTAGTTTGTCCGGGAGTAAGTGCACGGTTTCTGCACGGTTTTTGCACGGTTTCAAAACGTGCAAAGGGTGCAAATCGTTGCAAAATCGGACAAAGGATGCAGAAACTCGAAGTTCAAAACCTGCGATGCATCGCAGAAAAACGACATTGAAACGTAACTTCCAAAAATTGAGGGAATCGCCCGGCGTGCGCTACGAATCAGTAGGCCGGGGGTTCGAGTCCCTTCCATCGCACCAAAAAATGCCGTGAAATCGAAAGATTTCATGGCTTTTTTGTTTTTTTGGCAGGGGCTGCACACTTTTGCACATCTCCTGCACACTTTACAAAAAAGCCATGAACTCTTTGCATCGCTTGCACAGCGTGTATTTCGCTGCACAAAAAAGAATCTTTTACGCGAAGAGCACCCGCGTCAGCTCGCGGCGTTCCTCTGCGTCCATCTGCCGGATGGCTTCAAGGATCATTTTACCCGTGATTTTTGTTGCCACCGGCGTTTTGTTTTCCGGGGGTTCCTGCGGCTTTGCACCGGCCACATCCTGCGTGTAGAAGTCGGCTTCGATCTTCTCGGTCAACTCCAACCGGGGTTTGTCCTGCGTGTGGGCGTAGGTGTCCATCAGGACGGTGGCGGTTGCATGGCCGGTGTTGCCCTGCACCGACTTGAAGTCACCGCCAGACTGCAGCAGCTGGTAGGTGGCACTGGAATGGCGCAGACCGTGGAACACGATCTTCTCAAACTCCGGGTGCTCTGCCCGCCACATACGATACCACTTGGTCAGAACGTCCGGGGCAATGGGTAAGCCGTCTGGTAAGCGGAACAGCTGACCGCAGTTGCTGTACTTTTCCGGGGCGCTCTGCTCGTCCTGCTTCATCTTTTCCAGCCATGCCAGAAGCTCCTCTTTCAAGGGCTTGGTCATGTACAGGATGCGGTTGGACTTTTTGGTCTTAGTCCGCTTGAGGATCAGCGAGGACTTACTCCCCTCCCGTCTGTCCGGGAAGGTGTGGTAGATCTGGGTGGGGTCGATCTTGGACAAGGCGACCTTGTCGGCACGCTGCAGGGCTTTGTTCACCGAGATGGTTCCCCGTCCGTCTGCTGCATCAAAGTCGAGGTCTCCCGGCTGCAAGCCGAGGATCTCGCCCTCTCGCAAGGAAAGGATCATACTCATGTGCACAGCCAGATGCAGAGCGGGATTCTCGATGGTCTGCAGCGCCGCCAACATGGTGCGCTCATCCCAGATGGTGCGTTCTTCGGTGTTGATCTTGGGGGCTTCACGGGGAGTAGGCGACTTGTGAATCAGGTCCCAGTCAACGGCATACGAAAAGGCGGTTTTCAGGAGCGTGTGGACTTCGTGAATGGACGTGCTGGATAACAGCCGCTTCTTCTGATTTTCCGTCAGCTCCTGCTTCACACCGTGCACATACTGCCCGCAGGGGGTCTGGCTCAGGGTGGCGTAGAACTGCTCAATGTCGTAGGTGCGGAGGTCTTGCACCTTCCGCTTTCCGATATACGGCACGATGAGGTTCTGCACCATCGCCACAGATTGGGTGTAGGTCTTGGGAGACCACTTGTGTTTGCTGGACTGAATGGGAATCCACTTGTACAGCATCTCCTCGACCGTCATGGTGTCGGGCACGAGGAAGGTGCCGTCCAGCAGCTCCTTCTCCACCGTGATCTTGCGCTCCTGCGCTTCGGCCTTGGTCTTGAAGGTTTCCCAGCCCTTGCAGGGCTTGCCAGCATGATCTTTGTAGTTGTATCGGACGGAATACGTGTTGCCACGTTTCATAATAGATGCCATAGATGTTCCCTCCCTCAGACCGCTGCAAACCAATCGTCAAAGCTCTGCTTGCTTACCCGGATGCTGGTACCGAGGCGGATCACCTTGAAATCTTTCGTGGTGTTGCACAGATTGTACGCAGCACGGTTGGAGATCGCCAAAAGCTGGGCAATCTCCTCCACCCGGTAAACGAGCGGGGCGTGTCGGACGGTTTTGCTGGTCTGGTCAGAAGGTTCTACGGCAGGGGTTTGGTCTGAAGTTTCGTCAGAAATTACCATGGAATTTCTGACAGAAAATTCGCATGGAACTGCAAGTTCCTGACGTTCCATTGTAGGAGATTCGGGTGCGATTTTCAAGTCCTCACGGGTCAGTTTGGCGGAATTTTTGCGGACATTCGTCATAGGCATGTCTCCTTTGCACTTCTCCAGACCCGGTGCAGCTCCGGTTGAGCTGCACCCTTGTGGGCCGGTAAATATGTAAGGGCCTGCCGCTCCTGACCCGAAGCAGCAGCCCAAAAAAGTGCGAGAACTTGAATTTACGCGCCCTACGCGCCCCAAACCACACAAAAGTACCTTCCTATGTTGATTTTACAGGGCGCATGGCTGAATTGTATGCGCCCTTTGGGGGCGCATCTTGCATTCTCTCCCGCCCCGAAGGGCGTGTTGCCGCCCTGCATCCGCCCGGAAGGGGTGGACATGCGCCCGGAGAAAACAGCGATAACAAGTGAAAACCACTGCTTTGGGCGCTGAAATGAACCCCAAAAGTTAGACAAAAATTGAATTAAGCAGCTCCAACGGTCTGAATCCTGTACTGTACAGGGCTCAGACCGTTTAGTTTTAATTTGATTCGGCGATTGTTGTAATAGTCGATGTAATCGACAATAGCCTTTTCGAGCTGGTCAATGGAATCAAATTTTTCCAGATAGAACAGCTCCGTCTTGAGCAGTCCGAAGAAGTTCTCGGCAACAGCATTGTCCAGACAAGTGGCTTTCCGAGACATACTTTGCGTAATTCCTTTTGCTTTCAGTAGATTCTGGTAGGACTTCATCTGGTATTGCCAGCCCTGATCCGAATGCAGAATCAGATTGTCAACCTTGTCCGGCAGCTTTTGAAAAGCACCTTCCAGCATATCCGTGATTTGCTTAAAGTTCGGATGGCGGCTCAGATTGTAGCTAACAACTTCGCCATTGAACAAATCAAGAATTGGAGACAGGTAGAGTTTCTGGTCGTTCACTTTGAACTCGGTAACATCTGTGACCCATTTCCGATTCGGCTGGTTTGTCTTGAAATGCCGTTCCAGCAGGTTTGGAGCTACTTCTCCAACTTCGCCTTTGTAAGAACTGTACTTCCTTTTTGCACGAACCTGACAGACTAAACCAAGCTGCTTCATAAGTTTCCGAACCGTCTTGTGGTTCACACAAATATCGTTGTTATGCAGTTCTTTTGTGATTCTGCGGTATCCGTATCGTTTTTTGTTCTCGTTGAAGATTATAACAATCTGTTCCTTTACCATTTGGTATTTGGCAGGATTCTGAGACTGGTGCAGATAGTAGTAGAACGTGCTGCGAGGAAGTCCGGCAAGTTGCAGCAGTGCTTTCAGAGGGTATTTCTGCCTTAGTTCCTGAACTACTTGTGCTTTCTGTTTTGGCGTTCCTCTTCCAGCACCAAGGCATTCAATTTTTTTAAGTAGTCGATTTCCATCCGAAGTCGCTGATTTTCTGCAATAAGATCTTCTTCTACTTGCTTATCCAGCTTTGGCTTCCGACCTTTCTGCGTCCCACTGGCGGCACAGGCTCGTCCTCGACGCTCTAACAGAAGCGCTTCTTCTCCTTCCTCCCAATAAATGCGCTCCCAGTCCCTGAGTGTACGGTCCGAAATGCCATATTCTCTGGACGCTCCCTTAAAGCTCAGGTTTTCTCTGTGGATTCGTTTAATGATTTCTACCTTCTGCGTTCCGTTGTACTTTCGTTGTCCCTTTGGCATACAAAAACACCCCATTTCCTAAACAGTATACCATACTGTCTAACAAATGGGGTGCAGTTCACGCGTGGGGCGGGAGTTTTTTACTTTTCGTGTGTTTTATGCCGCAGCAAAGGCGGGGTGGACGCATACGCCCCGGAAGCCACAGAACTTGTCGGGGCAAAGCCCCTCCATCTTGCTGCGCAAGACCGTTCTGTCGCTTAAAAGCCCCACTGGGGCTTTCATTGCTGCGCTGCGCTCGCAAACGCGAACTTTCCCTCGATGTGTTTGGAAAAGGTCAGGCCATACTTCCCGGCGTTTTTCAGCAGGAACTGGCTGAACTTCTTCTGTGTGGCGGGCGATTCCAGATTATCCTCGCACCACTTGGTGTAGGCGCGATAGAGGTATGTGGAACGCTCTTCACTGTCAGGACGGAAGCGGACGTAAGCCTGTGCCTGCATGAACTGGCTCAGGTTGTCGCCGTCTTCCATGGCTGCTTCGAGGTTCCGGCGGGAGCGTTCGCTGATGGTGAACTGATAGCGGTTCGCCAGCAGACGGTGTAGACCTTCCAGCATCCACAGCAGGATGCCGGGACGCTCCTCGGACAGCTCTTCGATAAGGAACGGGTTATCCACCCGGGCAGGGTCACGGTCTTTCACCGTGATGAGGATCTGTCTACGCCAGAAGCCGTCGCTGTCATCGTGAGCGGCCACAAGGTTGCCATTGCCGAAGCAGATGAAACGAACGTACAGCAGGCCTTGGACAGCCTGCTTGTTTTTCCGCTCGATGCACAAACGGTCTTCAGCGGTGACGATGGACTTGATGTTCCGTGTTTCGGGCAAAGCCACCATGTTCAGGTCGTCATCGACCATGACCAGCTTGTACTCCAGATTTGCACTGGCAAAGCGGTTCGTTTCGATGCGGAGGATGGATTCGGAGTGAGAGGCTTCCCCGAACAGCTTCTTCAGCAGCAAGCCGATGCGGGACTTCCCCTCGCCGCCCTTGCCGGTCATGACTAGCATCTTCTGCGCCTTGGTAGACGGGATCAGGAGATAGCCGAGATATTCCTGCAAGGTCAGAATGTCCTCCGGGATCAGTAGACCGTCCAGAAATTCCAGCCACTTGGTCGGTGCGGGGGCATCGGGCTGGTATTCCACGGGGAGCCGGTTCAGGCAGAGTTCCTTTTCCGGCACAAATCCCCGCTCGTCCAGAAAGTAGGTTCCGTTCTGGAGATGGATGCGGTCAAGCTGGGGTTTCCATTCGGGGATATAGGTTTCGATACGGAGTGCGTCCAGAACCTGCTTTTCCTTCTTGGCAAGGTTGTCGAGCACAAAGTCGCGGAGGTCGCTGTGGACTTCGTAGAGCAGTGCGTCCTCGTCCACCTCGCCGTTCTGGTCGAACAGCTTGTGTTTCAGGCACATCATGGGGTGTTTCTCTAAAAGGTACTGGCAGTAAGCGGTTTCACGCACTTTGCCCTTGCTGTCTACCCAAGGGCATTCGCATTCTTCCTCTTCTTCCAGTTCGTCCTCATCACGCCAATCTTCGTTCCTCTTTTTCCAGTCGCTCATGCAATCCCTCCCAATACTTCCGTAGCTCGTTTTCGGTCTGCGGGTCCGGGAGCACCGAACAGTCCAGATAATATTCAACGATGTCAAGGTTCTTTATCGCTTCAAGGAAGCAGGGGTGAAGTTCTTCTGTGGGTGACTGCGGTGCGTATCGGACCCGCCAACGCTGCAGACAGCGGTAATAGTCCAACAGCTGCTGCCGGACGGTGGGCGGTCTGCGGGGAGCAAGACGCACCTTGCCGTCAGCAAGTGCCATGCCGAAGTCCTCCTTCAACTTTTCCACGGCCTTGTAGGGAGAAAGTTGAAAAAGTCTGCCGACAAAATCGATCACATCGCCATCCGCCTGACAGGCGAAACAGTGGAAACGGCTGTCCACCTTCATGCTGGGGTGTTTATCCCCGTGGAAGGGGCAGCACATCATACCATTCCGGTTTACGGCGAAGCCGTACAGCTCCGCCGCCTGCCGGGTCGAGACGGCGTTCTTTACGTCCGAAAAGACAGAGGTGCTACCCTCCGTCCCAATGGGTGGGGTACAGGCGAAAGGACGAAGCCCGGTGAGGGGCGTGGGTGAGGTTGGGTTTATTCACACATCGATCCGTCAGAGTGTTGTTCATTTGACCTCCTGCTGCGGTACGGCGTGGCTGCGCTCTTCCTTGCGGAAGAAGGCTTCCACGTTCTGTTGTGCGGTGCGGAGTTCACGCAGTTCGATCTGCGCTTTCTTGTAGCGGGTGTAGAACCCGTTTTTCTCCGAGGAAAGGGTCTGATATTCGGTATCCAGCTTTTTGAGGTCCGGTAGTGTCCTGAGCCCGTTGGCCTTGAAATAGGCGCAAGCGGCCTCGTACACAGCAAACTCTGCACGGTGCTGCTCCTTGAACTTGGCGGGGTTCCGCACAGTCTGGAGCTTCTGTGCAAGAGGCTTGTACTGCCGATAGACCACAAGATGCCCGCGCAGCTCCTTGAGGGAGACCATGCGGGCATCCAAGTCTTTGACCACCGCCAGTGCATCGTCGTGCTGGGTTTTCAGTTCGACAATGCGCTGGTTCAGGGCATCTTCGCTGAGCAGCTTCTTCTCCTGCAGGAGACACAAGGTCTGCGACCAGCGTTTGAGGTTGAACTTTTTCGCCCAACGCTCATAGCCGATGCCCTTGCCCGCAGCAACTTTCGCCTGAATGTCAACCAGTTTCCTGATCTTATCCGGCTTCTTCTCGCTGTTGGGCTGGATGGTGACGGCAAGCTGGATGTTCTGGGAGAGGGCGGTCAGCACCTGCTCTTTTTCCAGCTTCTTGCTCAGTTTTTTGGCGGTGATGAACTTTGTCCGACCGGGCGGGCAGTAGCTCAACCGGCCTCGGCTCTCTTTCACGGCGATGCCGTGTTCCTGCATGAGCAATGCAGAAAATTCCTCGAAGGTGGTGGTCTTGTTCAGCACAGCGTAGATCTGCTTTCGCAGCTTGTCCAGCTCGGTCTGGTAGACGGTCTGGGTGGGCTGCTGCCCTTCGGCGGCAAGTTTGGCGTTGGCATGGTCGAGGCGGCGTTGTCCGCGCCGCTGCGCCCAATACTCGCGCTCCGAAACATGGTCGCCTTGGGCTTCCAGCAGATTGATCTGGTTCAGGTCGGCTTGCTCGCACATCTCCATGACTGCGACACGGAGGTGCCGGAGCATGGCAGAGGTGCAGCGGTGCTTCTTGCCCGCTTCCCAGTCGCACGGCTTGTCCATGAAGGGCTGCCGTTCCACGGTGCGGACGCGCAAGCTGCCGATGACGATGTGGACGTGGATGTTCCCGGCACTGTTGTGACCGTCCGGGTGGGTGCAGACGATGGCGGGATGACCGGGGAAGTTGTCCTTGCAGAACTGCAAGCCGAGGGCTTGCGCTCGCTCCATGGTCAGGCCGTTCTCCACTGCGTCCTTCGGGTCGAAGCTGATGATATACTTCGTATGGCCAGCGGTGCGTGCTGCGCACAAATATATTAGCATCCGCTTTGGCGGATGTCGCCATATATGGTGGGTCTTCACGTCCTCTCGCCTGCCATTCTTGCCGTACTTGCGATTGGCGATCAGGCAGGCCATAGCGAACGAGGATTCGCCGCACTCAAGGGTGTCGAGCAGGTACGAATCCCGCAGCTTAGGTCTGCCCTTCTCGTCCAGAATGGGCAGGCCGGTGTACTCGTTGTGCTGAAAAGAGAGATAGCTCTCAGCGGCGGCATAGTTAGAGTTTTTCGAGGTCAAATGCTTGATGGTTGCCATACAGTTCACCAACCGTTTCTTCGGCTTTCAGCCGAAAGTTCGTGAGTGCGGACAGTTCCTCCAGAATCTGCGCCCGGAGCTGCTCGGTGTCTTTGCCGCCGGAGTTGAAGTGCCGTGCAAGCTGGTTGAGGTTGCTGCCCACCTTGCTGCACTGGGCAGACAAGGTGGCAAGCGCCGCCAGTGCATCCTCGCCGCCCTGCGCCACCACAACGGTGTGCTTGACGTTCACGCCGTACAGGACGCGGCGGACGAGTTCGGATTGGGTGAGGTGGAGTTCTTTGCAGGCGTATGCGATCCGCAGTTTTTCTTCTGCGGTCACCCTGACCTTGATGATGTGTGTCTTTCGTTTTCGCGGCGTGTCATTGCGGTTCTCTCGTGCGTGTACGTTCGGACTTTTCATTTCAGTCATATTCGACCTCCTGTGAAAATGATAAATGCCCGCTCCGGGATGGAGAGGGCTATGTAATGCGACACGCCGCATTCGCACCAACGGTGCGAAGCTAGAGCAGGGTTTGGGGAAGGCACTCCCCAACAAGGATGACTGAGTGGACAGCAATTTTTCAAGCATTGAAAATTTGTGGCCACAGGTCGATACTTGCTTTCGCCCTTTCCGTGCAACACTGAAAATTTCAGAAGTCGAACCGCAATGCACGTTGAAAATTTTGCAGAGCAAAACGTGTGAAAAGGCAAAGCCCCTGCTCATGGTCACCGTTCACACCGAACGCAGTTCCTACCCCTGTTTTGCAGCGGCGTTGTCCGGCTCGCCCACAGAAAGTGTGAGGTCATGGCGCAGTATCTCGTTCAGACGGCTTATGTAAGATTCAAGGTACAGTATGAAGAAAGCCGGGCGCAGTGCGGACACTACAACCCGCTTCTTTCAAGCACAAGAATAACACTTTGCGGTTGTGCAGTCAACAACCAAAAACAAATTTTGGAAGATCGAACAACTACATAAGATTTTATTTGTGAAAAAGAAAAATACCGCCCACGCAGCGCAGCGATGATTTTGTCGGGTGAAACGGCGGCAAAATAGATCGGGTATGTTGCGGGGCGGTAAAAATCTTCATGGGGAATAAATCCTCGCCGTTCTGTACTTTTCTACAAAATTGGTGGGATTTGCGATAAAGGGTATCATGGATTGCGGAGCGCGTCAAGATGGTTTTGCAAATTTTATTGCAGTAAAGCGGGAATAGTACGACTTAGTAAGACGACTGTGAATAAAGATAATTGATGGTCGACTTGTTTTTTGCGTTAAGTTAACCTGCTTTCCCGACAATAAACGCTGTCAAAATAACGAAAAAGTAGATAATGAAATGGTTGGTCATTTTAAGCAAAAATTCCGATGTTCTCTGCTTCATCTTGTTTTAGTATGTCGACTGCGTTAAAATGGCATTGTAAAGATAAGGAGTTCGTCCATTATGCAAGGACAGAGAGAAGGCCAATATGATATCCAATCATCTTCGATATTTCATTGAGGTTGCAGATCAGAAGAGCTTTACAAAAGCGGCAGAAAAACTGTACATCAGCCAGTCTACCATCAGCAAGGCGGTGGCATCTTTGGAAACGGAGTTACAGACGAGTCTGTTTGAACATGGAAAACGGAACTTTGCTCTGACTCCTTCCGGAAAACTTTTGTATGCCTTTGCAACCGATGTTTTGAACTATTATGACAGTCAGGAGAAGGCCCTTCTTTCCAAAATCGAAAAGACAGACAACAAACTGAGCCTTGGATTACCTCCTACGGCAGGCAGTATCTATTTCTTTGCACTCGTCCACGACTTTCAAAAGCAAAATCCTGACGTTCGGCTCAAAATTAACGATGCGACTTCTCGTTATATTCCGGATTTACTACTGAATGGGGAGATTGATCTTGGTGTTGTAATCGAACCGTTTGAAGATGACCGCTTTGAGAAAAAAGTGGCATACCAGACGGAAGCGGTTCTTGTTGTTCCAAGTAGCCATCCTTTGGCAGAGCATGAGAAAGTTGAGTTTTCCACCCTGAGAAGAGAGCATTTCCTGCAAGTGACCAGAGATTTTCAATATCGGAAGGTTTTTGAGCAGTACTGCCAGACTGCAGGCTTTGACCCGGATGTCTGTTTTGAAAGCAACCAGTGGGATATGCTGTTGGAGATGGTGGCAGACGACCAAGGGGTGACGATTCTTCCCCTGCCCCTTGTTGAAAAATATAAACCGCGGAATGTGGTGTCTCTTCATCTCATGGAACCGGAATTTCCGTGGGCGTTGACCGTGATCCGCCCTAAAAAGTACCCCGTTACACGCTCCATGCAAAAGTTCATAGACCTGCTCTGAATCCTGAGAGGCTGTTCGATTCTGATGAATCTGAGCAGCCTCATTTATTATGAACTAAATTCATAATAAATGAAAAAGGTGTATTGGACAGTTTTTGTTCAACAGGCTACAATATAGATAACATAAGCGCTTATTACCGTGAAAATAGAACAAAACACAGGACGTGTTTCATGGAAAGGAGTAGACCATGGAAAACAATCAGAACAAATCTCCTAGTTCGTTTCGTGCCTACATGATCGAAGCAATCTTGTTCTTCACCTACGCATTCTTTGCAGTGAACTGGATCGCCGGAAGTACGCTGACCGCACAAATTGCTGCATTTTTCGGTGTGGACAGCGGTGCTTCATCGTCTTTTGTTTCCAATGCGGTGACGATCGCCAAGATCATCGGAAACTTTATGGCCGCCTATATTCTCAGCAAGCTGTTGCCCAAAAAATCTATCGGCCTCGGTTCTGCCCTTATTTTTGTGGGCAGTCTGATCGCAGTGTTTGCACAGTCTTATCCGATGTTCATCATCGGACGATTCCTGATGGGTTTTGGCGGTGCAGTCTTTGTAATCTATTTCGCCCCGGTCGTCATCTACTACTTTACTCCGGCACAGCGCCCCACCGTCAATGCGCTGAATAGTTGTGCATATAACTTTGGTGCCGTGCTGGCACTGTTGATCGTCGGTCCCATTATCGCAATGTTCCAGACATGGCAGAAAAGCATGGGCTTCTTCGCTGTTATCAGCGGTATCCTGTTCGTCCTCTGGCTCGTCTTCGGCGAAGATTTTGAACTGAACAAGGCAACTGCACAGAGTCAGGAAACGAAGTACTCCATGGCGGATGCGCTGAAGGAAAAGATCACATGGCTTCTGCCGTTAACCTATTCCGGCGTTCTGATCCTTTACCTGACCCTGTTGCAGCTGTTCCCTCGCACTGAGGAGGCAGTTATCAGCGCATCGTCTCTGAGTGCACTCAGTGGTATCGGTGGCATTATCGGCACACTGCTTGCAATTGCGCTCTCCAAAAAGTACACGAAGAGAAAACCTGTCATCATTGTTTCCGGTCTGATCATGACAGCCAGCGCATTCCTGATGGTCAAAACCACAACTCCTGCGGTAGCAGTCGCTGCGGCACTGGTGCTTGGCACATTTATGTTCCTGCCGATGACCTCGCTTGTTATGATCCCTCAGGAGCTTCCTAACATGACCCCCAGCCGCCTGACCGCCATAATGGGTGTTTTCTGGGCAATGGCTTATATCATTGAGACGATCGTATTCTTCCTGTTTGGCGTGTTGTTCGATAAGACCGGAAGCTATTCTTCCAGCATTCTGATTGCTGTGATTTTGAGCCTGTCCTTTACCGTCGGAGGCATTTTCCTGCCGGAGACAGGAAAGAGTAGCAAATAAAGATGGGAAAGGAGTGCTATCCATGATGTATGAAGTGAAAAGGCAGCAGCTTCCAAACGGTGAAGTGATGGCATACCGGGAAGAAAATACCGCAGTTGATGCACCTGTGCTGCTCCTGATCCATGGAAATCAAAGCTCTTCTCTGTACTATGAGCATTTAATGCAGCAGTTCAGGAAGGAAGCCCACATTTATGCAATTGATATGATGGGCTTTGGAGATTCCAGCTATAAAAACCCGCATACCTGTATGAAGGACTGGGCAGACGATGTGGCACAGTTCATGGATGCGCAGAAGATCCGGAAAGCAGTCGCGCTCGGCTGGAGCGCAGGCGGCGGCACGGCTCTGGAACTGGCGGCGTGCTATCCCGAAAAGGTACAGCATCTGGTGCTACTGGCATCTGTAGGTGTTCAGGGATTCCGCCTTCCCCGGCGGAATGCAGACCTGACCCCGGTGCCCGGCGAGTATCTTGTAAAGCTTGAGGATGTCGTAAAAGACCCGGTCACCATGATCCCGATTACAGGGGCAATTGAACGCAAAGACACGGCGTTTCTGCATATGGTCTGGGCGAAAACGATCTTCAATCGGTATCCGCCTGCGGAAAGCGACTTTGATGCATATATGAATGCAATCCTGAAAGAACGCTGCTTCGTTGATATCAGTGTGGCACTCTGCCAGTTCAATATTACGAAAGAGCGTGCATTGGTGGAAGGAACTGGAAGAATCTCACAGATTCAGTGTCCAGTGACATGGATTCATGGCAGAGAGGATATGATCGTTCCATATGTAGTTGGAGAAGAGAGCATTCGTTTCTTTGAATCTTCTGCTCAACTGATTCCTATCGAAGATGCTGGTCATGCCAGTTTTATGGATCAGCCCGAAGTATTTCGCACCATCCTCATCAACATTTTGAAGTCTATCGGATGATAGAGAAAGGAAAATCTCATGAAAACCATTCAGGAAATCTATCAGAGCAAAGTCATGTCTGCTGACCGTGCACTGGAACTGATTCAGGACGGTGATTATATCTTCTCTGCACAGGCCGCAGGCGAACCGATTGAGATCATGTCCCATCTGCAGCACCTTAAAGAGACGGGTGTAAAGGGGTGCCATCTGAATACCTGCCTTCCCCTGAAGGATTACCCTGTATTCCATGATCCAGAGATGAAAGGCGTTCTTGATCACAATGCGTGGTTTATGTCTGCGGGACTTCGTAAAGCGTACAAGGAGCACATGGTCAGTCCTGTACCCCAGAGTTCTACCTCCATTCTACGTAAAACGCTCCAGCGGTGCGAATACGAGCACTGGCGTCCGGTCGTGATCTGCACGGTCTCCCCCATGGACGATCATGGCTATATGAGTCTTTCGGTAAGCGCAATCTATGAGATGGATTTAATTCGGTACGGCGCATTGGTCTTGGTGGAGGTAAACCCCAATTTCCCACGCACCTTTGGTGATACGCTGGTTCACGTTTCTCAGGTGGATGCAATCGTGGAAGCAAATCATCCCATTCCGCTGTCCAAAATTGCTCCGTATACGGAAACGGATGCTACCATTGGTCGGTACATCGCTGATTTGATTGAGGATGGTTCCACCATCCAGCTTGGCATCGGCAATATTCCGAATGCAGTGGCAAATGAACTGAAGAAGAAAAAGCACCTCGGCATTCACACGGAGATGTTTACGGAGACCATGGTGGATCTGATCGAGTGCGGCGCAGTGGATAACTCGCAGAAGGGGCTGAACAACGGCTACTCGGTCTGTTCGTTCACTATGGGCAGTCAGCGGCTGTATGACTATATCAACAACAACCCGGCTGTTCTGTTCAAATCCTGCACCTACACTAATGACCCCTACACGATCGGTCTGAACAACAAGTTCGTTTCCATCAATGCAACGCTGGAAGTCGATCTCTACGGTCAGGCTTCTTCCGAGACGGTAAAGGGTCTGCCTTGGTCCGGTACTGGCGGACAGTCCGAGACGGTACAGGGTGCACAGATGTCCAAGGGCGGCAAGTCAATCCTTGCTATGCACTCTACCTACACCACGAAGGATGAAAACGGCAATGAAGTGCTTCATTCCAAGATTGTTTCCTGCCTGCATCCGAATTCTGCGGTCACCACGAGCCGGAATGACACGGATTATGTCGTTACAGAGTATGGCGTTGCATGGCTGCGCGGTCTGAACATTGGCGACCGTGCAAAGGCACTCATTAAGATTGCTCATCCGGCATTCCGGGAGCAGCTTGCAAAAGAAGCAGAAGAACTCTGCATCTGGTAAACTCGTCCGGAAGACCTATTACAGAATTGCAGCCCCTGTACAGCGAAAGTCTTGTACAGGGGCTGCTTGCATGAAAGTGTGTACTGCAATATAATAAATGGCATGGGGTGAGAAAAATGCAGGAACAACAAGAAAATATCTCAAAGATGAGAGAAAATCCGTTTATGTCATTTAACCACATTAAAATCGGAGTTGTTGAGTCAGATCATGCAGAGGTATGGCTTGATATTCAGCCAGAGTCCACCAATATTTATGGTGTTGTTCATGGTGGCGCTCTTTTTACAATGGCGGACTGTTGCGCAGGATTAACAGCCCGTTCAGATGGACGGGAGTATGTTACCCAGAACGCTTCGGTCAGTTTTGTTTCCAACACGCCAAAGGGAAAGATAACTGCTTATGGAAAGGTCATCAGCCGTGGGCATCGTGTCTGTATTGTGGATGTGGAAATCCGCACAGGCGAGAATACATTGATTTTTCATAGTACGTTTTCCATGTATTGTGTCTCAGCGGAGCATTAAAGACCAAAATTTAATCTTCCAGTTTGCCGTGGTCACAGCCGAGTGACAGATAATGCTCTATCTCACCATCCAGCACAAGCTGGGCATACTCCAAAGGCTTGTTGTAGAGAAGCCAGTCCAGTTCTGCCCGCTGTGCCGGAGTGTTGCCGTACTCGTCCTCGATGGCGATACAGTCGATGGCGAGAGTAGTGCCATCCTCGAACCGGGCTTCCACCCGGTTGGTGTCCATGTTGTAGCGACAGGAAAGCAGTTTATTCATGGCGAACCTCATTTCTATATCAAACGGTGTCTGTTCGGATGTCCTAAACCCTGTCATAGAACCGGTGTGTCATGTAAGATTGTTGTTTGGATAAAACTGGAAGATTTTGCACAATAAATACCGTTGAAATCCAGCTTTTGGGGCTGCGCGAAACAGCCTGTTTTGCCGGGCTGATTTTAGCTCTGCACACTTTTGCACATTTTCTGCACATCGCAAGGATGGATAACAGGTGCAAAGACGTGCAAGCAATGCAAAGGATGCAACAGAATAACAACGGAAAAATAACGGTGATTCAATTAAAATTACGTTTTATCGTCAAATGATGAAATGGACAAAATGTGCCATTCGGTTCCTACGAATCAGTAGGCCGGGGGTTCGAGTCCCTTCCATCGCACCAGAAAATGCCGTGAAATCGAAAGATTTCATGGCTTTTTTGTTTTGTAAGCTATGGCTGCACGGTTTCTGCACGGTTTTTGCACGGTCGGTGTTATCCATGTCCGATTATGTAGGGCTCTGTATTGCATTGCAATCAGTGCCCTTTTTTGCATCAGGTGAGCAGTGCCAGGCGGAGTTTTGCCTTCATTTCCGGGTCGGCATCCTTGAGCAATTCCAAAAGAGCCGTCATGGAGATGGTGGGTTCGCCTGCGGCGGGTACAGCCTGCGGGCTGGAGGTGTCGGGCTTGGCATAGAAGCCGCTTTCAAACTTCTTGCCCAGTTCCACACGGGAGGACTGCTGGATATGGGCGTAGGTGTTCACCAGCATATCCGCACTGGCGTGTCCTGTGGTCCCCTGCACCGCCTTGATGTCACCGCCGGAGATCATCAACTGGTAGGTGGCACTGGAATGCCGCAGACCGTGAAAGACGATGCGGGGGAACTCCGGGTGTGCATCCTGCCATTTCAGGAACTTTTTGCGGATGAGCACCGGCTCCACCGCCAGACCGTTGGGGAGCCGCAGCAGCATCCCGCTGTTGCGGTATCGCTCCGGGTCGAGGGCTTCTTCCCGCTTCAGCCGTTCCAGCCACTGCTTCAGTTCCTCCCGCAAGGCAGCGGTCATAAAGATGGTGCGGCAGGAGGCTTCGGTCTTGGTGTCTTTCAGGATGAGGGAGGTCTTGCTGCCCTCCAGCTTGTCCGGGAAGATGCGGAGAATGCAGCCCTTGTCCACCTGCGCCAGGGTGTCCTTCTGCACCCGCTGCATGGAACGGTTGACAGTGAAGGTGCCCATGCCGTTGGCGGCATCAAAGTCGATGTCCTCCGGGGTCAGACCTGCCACCTCCCCTTCCCGCAGCGCACCCACCAGCGTCAGGTGCACCGCCAGATGGAGGATGGGGTCCTCCATGCTGTCCAGCGCTGCCCGCATCTCGTCCACCTCCCAGATGCTGCGCTCTTGGGTGGTCTTTTTGGGGGCTTCCACCGGGACAGGGCTTTTGATGAGGATGCCCCACTCCACCGCCAGCAGAAAGGAATTGTGCAGAAGCTGGTGGACCTCATGGAGGGTGGTGCCGGAGAGGGTGCGCTTCTGCTGCTTGGGCGAGAGATCTCGCCGCTTGCCGCCCACATACTGTCCGCAGGGGGTCTTGCTCAGGGTGTCGTACAGGGCTTCGATGTGGTAGGGCCGCAGCTTCTGCATCTGCATCTCCCCGATATAGGGGATGATGAGGTTCTGGATGAGCGCCAGATTGGACTGGTAGGTCTTGGGTGCCCACTTGTGCTTGCTGCACTGCTTGGGCAGCCAGTCCATCAGGAACTCTGCCACCGTCACCGTGGACGGAATCAGGAAATTGCCTGTTGCCAGCTCGTGCTCGATCTGCTTCTGGCGTTTGACCGCCTCCTCTTTGGTGGGAAAGCTCTCCCATTTGTCGCAGCTCTTGCCGTGCTCGTCCTGATAGGTGTAGCGGACACTGTAAGAGCTGCCGCGTTTCGTGATATATGCCATAGATTTGCCTCCTTATCAAGCTGCCCGGTAGAGCCACGCATCGAAGCTGTCCTTCGGGATGCGGATGCTTCCGCCTGCCCGCAGGACACGGAACTCGGTGGTACTGTTGCACAGGTTGTAGGCGGCACGCTGGCTGATGGCCAGCATCTGTGCGACCTCCTTCACCGTATACACCAGCTTTGTGGTCTCAGGGCTGTTGGTCGGAGACTTGACGGCATTGATTCGAGTGACCACCTCCATTGTAGCCGGATCAGAGTCCGACTGCAAGAGCTTTTTCGTATAATCCAAAGATTTCACATTCTCGTACATTTTATTACACATAGGCATTGCTCCTTACTTATCGTGGCGCATCGCAGGTTCCTGCGTGCGGTCTTCATAAAATCGAATGACCTCCGGCGGGATGCTGTCCAGCGTTTTCAGGGCGGCTTCATAGTCCTGCCGCAGCTTGGCATCCTCCAGACGCTTCAAGACGCTCCCTTCCTTCGCTTTGTCCAGCGAGGCAGAGAGCGTCTTGTTCTTCTCTTTCAGCTTTTCGTTTTCGGCGGCAGTCTTGGTGAAGGCTACGTTGTACTTTCGCAGCTGGTCCCTCATCCGTGCTACGTTGGGGATATAGCTGTCCAGCACTTTGCTGATCTCCGCCGCACGGCTCTTGCCGTTGAAGGGGTTGATGCCCACCAACAGGGCATCCAACTGCTCCTTCTGCTTGGTCAGTTGGGTCATCTCCTTGAAGATGCGGGGCGGGATGTGCTCCCGCCCGGTCTGGCTGGCGCTTTCGCCCCGTTCCAACTCCGGGTACTGCTTGACCATGTGCTGCCAGAACTCGTCCTGCCACTTCACAAGGTTCTTGCGGTTGCCAATGATCTCCTTGGCGCTCAGCCGTCCGTCAGCGGTCAGTGGCACAAAACAGAGGTGCAGGTGGGGTGTTTTCTCGTCCATGTGGACAACAGCAGAGAGAAAGGTATCCGGGCGCTGTCTGCCCTCCAAAAATTTCAGGGCGTACGCAAAGTACGCCCTGATCTCCCGGTTGCTTTTATCCTTGAAGAACTCCGGGCTGGCGGTGACAAGCGCCTCCACCACCCGCACGCTGTCCTTGCGGACACGGCAGTGGGCGGCAGCTATCATGCGGTCAGCTTCTTCCCGGTACCTGCCCTGCGGCTGCACCAAATGGAGGTTGTAGCGGCTCCGGCTCGTGTCGATGTCCGGGTTGCTGGCGTACTGTTCCTTGGTGCGCTCGTTGTGGGCTTCGATGGGGCTGATGGCAGGCCCCTTGTACTTTTTGAACCTTAAAATGCCGTATTGGGCTTTCATAGATCACGCTCCTTTTTTTGTGTACAAAAAATCTGTACGGAGTTCAAATAACCTGTACGGTTCGTACGGTGTACGGAAACCCGAAACATAAACGATAGCACGTTTTAATTTACTTCAATTTGCCGTACAGGTGCGTACAAGTACAGACCGTACAGGTTGTACGAACTTCTTCCGTAAAAAATGCACTTTTTACGGACAGGGGTGGACAAGCGGTTCGATGCCTACAAAACCCCGCACCCTGCGGCCACCGGGCAGATAGATGTTGTTGGTGGCTTCAAGGTTATAGCGGCGGTCATTCTGGCGCAGTTCTGCGCTGAAACGGATGGCAGACACGCTGTGACAGGCATTGTCCTCGCACCACTGCTTGTAAATGTCGTAGAACTCCTTGGAGCTGATGGAGTAGTCCGCCTTGAAACGGAAGTAGCCCTCGGACTCCATGAAGTCGATGACATTGTTGCTGCTGCGTTTGATGGTGTCCACGTTGGCAGCGGCTCGTTCGCTGACCGTGAAGCGGAAATCGTTCTGCACCAGCCGGTGCAGCCCTTCCAGACACCAGAGCAGGATGCCTTCCAACTCGGCGCACATCTTCTCCACAAGGAAAGGGTCATCCGTGCGGTCAGCAGGCTTGTCCTTGGTGGTCAGGATGAGCTGACGGCGGAAGAAGCCGTCCGAATGGTCGTACAGCGAGGTCAGCGCACCGTTGCCGAAGCAGAGAAACCGGGCGTAGATGTCCCGCTGGTAGCTCTGGACACCCTTGCGCTCCAAGTCCAGCTTGGCTTCGGCGGTCACGATGGTCTTGATATAGTTGGTCTTGGGCAGGGCGTTCATGTCCATGTCGTCGTCGATCATCAGCAGGCGGCGTTCCAGATCGGCACGGGCAAAGCGGTTGTTCTCCACTTTCTGGACGCTGCCGTTGCTGGCGGCATCTCCCATGAGCCGCTTGAGCACCAGCCCGATGCGGGACTTGCCCTCGCCGCCCTTGCCAACGATGAGCATCATCTTCTGGCCTTTGGTGCTGGGGATCAGGCAGTAGCCCAGATATTCCTGCAAGGTGGGGATGTCGGCATCGTCCAGCAGTTCGTGCAGAAAGGTCAGCCAGCGATCCGGGCTGGCTGCTTTGGGGTCGTACCTCACAGGTAAACGGTTCTGGCAGAACAGGCGGCTCTCCTGAAAAGAGCCGTCCGGCAGATGGTACACGCCGTTCTGGAGGTGGATGCAGTCCTGCTCGATAGGGAACGGGTCGGAAAAGGCCAGCAGCTTGATGGTCTCCAGAATGTTGATGACCTTTTTTGACAGGCCGGAGGTGACATATTCCTCGATGTTCTCCAAAATGCGCTGCTTGATCTCGCTTTCGTCCTCCACCGGGCCGTCCAGCGTGTACAGCGTTCCGTTGACGCATTTCAGCGGCCACTGTTCCAGAAAGGCACGGCCAAACTGGACTTCGTCAATTTTCTTGCCGTTGTACCAGTCCGGCCATAAGGGATTGCGGGAAATGTTTTTCTTCATAGGGGGGTTCTCCTTTAGAAAAGTGAAGTGGTGGGTCTCACGGTAAGACCCACCACTTCGGGTGAATAAATTATTAGGCGCACTTTGCCAGAGCAAGGCGGTCGGTGCGCTCCTCCAGCATCAGCAGGTACGACCCGGACAGCAGTCGTGCAGCGGCATCGGCCTTCTGCTGGGGCGTCCCAAATGCAACGCAGTCCGTCAGGTGCTCGATGGTCTCGGTCGTGTGGAGGGCTTCTTCAAACCGTGGGTCATGCGGTTCTTCCGGGCAGGTAGGCTTGTAACGCTCTCGCCAGTCGTGCAGCAGGTCGAGATAATCGGTCAGCACCCGCAGACAGTAGGCGATGTCTGCCCACTGCTCGTCCGTCAGGCCACGCTTGGGCGGCGGCAGAGCGATGGCATTGGCGGGTGGCTTGTCCGGGTCGAGCCCGAAGTCGTGTATCAGCTTCTCGGCGGCTTGCCGGGGGTTCAGGTCGAACAGCTTGGCGGTGAGGTCGATGGCATCTCCGTTGGCTCCACAGCCAAAGCAATAATAATAGGTGTCGTTCAGCTTCATGCTGGGGTCGCTGTCGGAGTGGAAGGGACAGCACACCATGCCATGGCGGTCGGGCTCCATGCCGTACATCTCTCCCACCTGCCGAACGGTGATGGCGGACTTGATCTTTTGATATAAACTCAAAATTTCTCCTTTGCTCAAAAGTTTTGGCACGGATCAATTTGATCCCTGCCACGTTCAAAGCCGGTCTCCCTTGCTGCCTCCCGACAGGAAATCTTTTTGGACTCTGTGTCGGCCCCATGCAGGGCGCTCGCTCCCCCGATGGGAGGTCTTGGCGGTCTGGGCAGTTCGGACGGTCATTCTGTTCTCAAGGTCCTGTTATGAAAGATATTTCAGAGGGCTTTCGCGGGAAGCCCTTAATATGTTCGCTGCTGGGGAGTTAATATGTTTTCTTTCTGTCTATAGGATAGCACTGCAATGGCCGCTGTGCCGTATATCCATAATGTCGGAAAACAGGTGCAGAAACTGCAAAATTCCACGCTTATGGACAGGAACCGCCGGGAGTGGTATACTGTGCAAAAAACATCGGAGGTGCGACCATGAACATCAAGCTGACACTGGGAGAACGGCTCAAAGACCTGCGTGTGGAGCGGAATCTGAAGTTGGAAACGCTGGCAGAGCAGACGGGTCTGTCCAAATCGGCGCTGTCGAAATACGAGAGCGACGATGTGACCGACCTCAGCATTTATGCGGTGACAACGCTGGCTGAGTTTTATGGTGTGACCACGGATTACCTGCTGGGTGTGACGGAAAACAAAAAACGCCCAGATGCAGTCCTTTCGGACTTGCATCTGAGCGATGGCGCAGTGGACGTATTAAGGAATGGAAAATTCAATCATCGGCTGCTGTGCGAGCTTCTGGAACATTCCGATTTTGCCCGGTGGATGACCGACCTTGAGATCTGTGTGGATGGTCTGGTCAGTGACCGCATCCGGGACATGAATGCCATGGTAGAAGCTACCCGGCAGGAGCTGGAAAAGCGATACCATGCCGATACAGAGGACCTGACCATGCGGACGCTGAAGGCAGCACAGATCAACGAGGACGAGTATTTCGGGCGGATCCTCTATGATGAGCTGGCGGCGATCCTGAAGCAGATCAAAGCGGCACATGGAAACGATAAGACCACATCGGACGGTGCAGCGATCGAGCAAGCAAAAAAGCAGCTTGAAAATGCGCAGAAATTTGAAGGTTCTCCGTTGGAAAAGAAGATGAATGTCCTGATGGGACAGATCGGCATCGACTATTCCAAGCTGACAAAAGAAGAGCAGATGACCCTGCTGCGGGTGTTCAACAAATCCTTCATGCTGAAGCACCGCACAAAGGCAGGGATGCGGGGAAAGCACAGACGTTGATCATTTGCCTTGCGGCTTATAGGAGAAACGCTGCTGCGGCAGGAAGGAGAACGTACACCATTGGTTCCTCTGAAAGCCTGCGCTGGGTGGCAAAGACCGTCAACTGCCATGCCCATCCGCGCATCCTTCTGCCACAGAACAGGTGCTTGCCGGAACCTCTCGCAGCCCCTTTTCCGCGTCAGCCGGAACCAAGGTGTAACACACTAGACTTTGCAAGCAAAGTCGTGTGCCAAAGGGGTGCTGCCTCTCGCCTGTCGGCTCGGTCAGGTGCTTCAAAATGTGCTACATTTTGAGGTCGCCACTGGCGACCCGCACCCCTTTGGAAACCCAAGAGAAACGCCCATCAACTGCGCCGCTCGTCCTCGGCCAGTGCGCTGATCCGCTTGCCCATGGCCTTGACCAGCGGAACGACGAGCGCATTTCCCATCGTGAAATCGCGCGTCCGTTCCGGCAGCCCGGCTGTCCAATCATCCGGGAAGCCGTTGAGCCGTTCGCACTCGATGGGCGTTAAGGTGTGCGGAAATATTGACCGTCTACATTGAAGTTTGTCACAAGTTTGGTATAATGGTTGTAACAACTGAAAAATTTGTGGATTTTGCTTGGAAGTGGGTTGATGCAATATGAAAATTTTACACTGCGCAGACTTACATATGGATTCGCCGATGGAGACACATATGACGTCGGAACAGGCACGGATCCGAAATGCTGAAATCCTGAAGTCTTTCAGGAGAATGACAGAGTATGCTGAACAGCAGAAGATTCGGCTGGTGTTGATTGCGGGTGACCTTTTTGACAGGGAGCGCATTACCAAGCGCACGGTAGAAGGCGTTTTGGATGCTGTTCGCAGTACGCCGCAGATCGATTATCTTTATGTCAGCGGAAACCATGATGATAAGACCCATGCCTTTGTGGATCAGGACGTTCCGCAGAATTTCAAGTCCTTTACGGATCAATGGTCGACATTTGTTTATGGTGATGTAGCGGTATCCGGAATTGAAATTACCAAGGCGAGTGCAGCAAGACTTTATGAACAGCTGCCTGCACAGAAGAGTAAAGTGAATATTGTCATGCTTCATGGACAAATTTCGACGGCCTGTGAAGTGGATCAGGTGAATCTGAATTTGCTCAAAGGAAAAAACATCCAGTATCTTGCGCTGGGCCATATCCATACATACATCTGTGAGCAGCTAGATCGGGATGGAATCTATTGCTACCCGGGTTGTCTGGAAGGACGCGGATTCGATGAGTGCGGAGAGAAGGGCTTTGTCGTTCTGGATACGGCTGCACGGAAACTGGAACCGGAATTCGTTCCTTTTTCGACGCGGCAACTGCACCGTGTGAAGGTCGATATCACGGGGGCATCGACAAACAGTGCGGTATATCAGGAGATGAAGAAAGCCACACAGCAGATCTCGGAAAGAGATATGGTAGAATTTATCCTTACCGGTGCGGCAGACCCTTCCGCGCGCATTGCGAAGAAATATCTGTACAATCTTGCGAAGGACGATTTCTTCTTTATCAAAATAAAGGACGAAACGAAGCTTGTGCTGGACCCGAAAGATTATGAAAAGGATGTGTCGCTGAAAGGCGAGTTTGTCCGGTTGGTCATGGCAAGCGATGCAAGCGAAGAGGACAAGGTCAAGATCATTCGCACAGGGCTTGAAGCACTGACCGGGGAGGAAGTGACGGTATGAAACTTTTGGAATGCCATGTTGATAATTTTGGCAAGCTATCGAATTATGATTATCGTTTTTCAGAGGGTCTGACGGTAATACAAGAACCGAATGGCTTTGGAAAAAGTACGCTGGCTGCGTTTATCAAGGCGATGTTGTATGGATTTCCCAGAACCGCTGGACGAAGCGTTGCAGGTAATGAACGGAAGAAATATCTTCCGTGGCAGGGCGGAACCTATGGCGGAAGCTTGGACTTTGAATTTGATGGAACCGCTTACCGGGTGTGGCGGACGTTTGGAAAAACCGCAGCGAAAGACACCTTTAAGCTTTGGGATCTGACTAACCGCAGGGAGAGTAAGCATTTCAGCGAAAAGTTAGGTGAAGAACTGTTTCAATTGGATGCAGAATCTTTCATGAGGAGCGTCTATATGTCACAGTCGCAGAATACGGATACAACGGCAACTACGTCCATTCAGGCAAAACTGGGCAATCTGGTCGATAACACAGATGATCTGAATAACTACGATTCGGCGATGGAACGTTTGCGGACAGCGCGGTCGAATTATCGGAAATTCCGTGGGAATGGCGGCCTCATTGACGGAATTCAAGAACAAATTGAGCAGACGGAACGTGACTTGGCACAGGCTGAGACCCAAAAAGATCCGCTGGAACGAAAAACAGAAATAGTTGAAAAACTGTGCCAAGAAAAAGAACAGCGGGATGATATCCTTTCTGCGATCCGTGAAAAGATCACAAAGGCTTCTGCACAGCAGGCGACCCAGACGCTGCGCGATCAATTCACGGAATTGGAGAAAGATCTGCACGATGCGGAAAGCGCTGCGCAGGCACTGGACCAATCTTATCCGAAGGGGTATCCGACAAAAACGGAAATCGCGGAGCAAAGTAAAAATATATTGACGATTGGAAATTCGCAGAAAGATCTGATTCAGTTGAAATTGCGGCCGGAAGATGTTCAATACGAAACCCAAAACCGGGAACTTTTTGTAGACGAAACCGAAACGGATGCGGCAATCCGGGAATGCCAGAAAGATTGCGAGGAATTTGTAAAGGCAACCGAACGGGCAAATGTGCAGGTGCGAAAAGAAGAACTGGAACGGAGGGAAAAGCTGTCGCGGCTTTTTCAAGCGGGTGAACCATCCGATCAGGAGCTTCGGGAATGCAAAGACAAGGTGCGCGATTTGTCCCAGAAGCAGGGAGAATTAACCGCTCACCAGTTGACCGCGGCAGAAGCAAACAGCCTGTCGGAACTCTTGCAGTTCTTTGACGGAAAGAGCGTCAATGAACAGGAACTGGATCAGTGCAAGAAAGCAGAGGAGAAGATTCGGGACTGTCAGAGTAAGCTTCAGAACAGCGGTCTGTCAGAAAAGGATCAGGGCGAATGGAAACGGCTGAGCCGTATCTTCTCCATTGCTGTGCCGGAAGAAGAGAAAATTCGTCAGAAGCAGTATGACTGCCGACGGATCGATGCACTGAACAACAAAAAAGAGACAAAAACAGTGGTGCTTCAACCTGTCCAGGAACCGAAAGCTGAAAAGAAAACAAATGCAACGGGACTGATGGCGGGGAGCGTTTTGCTGATTGCAATTGGCGTTGTATGTTTTGTTTTGTCCAAAATTGCTGTGGGCGCGATTCTGGCAGTTGCTGGCTTTGCAGGAATTTTGCTGGTTCTTTGGGGACGCACAAAACAGATGCCGAATCATGGTGCGACACAAGTTGCTGTGGAAAGCAGCGCCATCAGCGAAGCGGAGATTCAGGAACTGTATACACTGCAAAAAGACGTGGCAGAGTTTATTCTGAAATTTTATGGAGATGCGTCTGAACCCAATGCAAAACTGGTAAATCTTCTGCTGGATCGAAAAGCGTATCTTCAGCTGCAGGAGCAGAAGCATCAGCAGGAAAAAGAAGCGGATGCTCTTTGTGCGGAGATCGAAGAACAGCAGAAGCTTTTGCAGGGCATTTTCCAGCGGTTTTATTCAAATCAGCCGTATCAGGACGGTTTTGCTGCGGAGTTGCAGGAACGTTGGAAGGAATATAATCGACTGCTGGAACGCCAGAAGAGCATTCTGAGCGAAAGAGAAAAGCGGAAAGCGGAAATCAACCGCATTGAAAATGAGCTGCGGGAGGAGTTCGGAAAATATTACCCGACTGACGAAGCGGAAGACTTTTCCGAACAGCTGACCAGATTGGAAAATGACCGGAACGAACTGCACAAACTGAATTCTGAATGGGACGATGCGAAGAAAACACGGGAAGAGGCTGAAATCAAAACACGTGAATTAGAAGGAAAAATCCAAGAAGTTCTGAAAAAATATAAGGTATATTCTGAAGAAATTCCTTATGGCGAAGCGCTTGAAACACTTAGAACAAAATTCACGGCATATCAAAACGCAGCAAAAAACGTGAAGGGTTACTACGCAGAAAAAGAGAAACTCGACGAACGAATTGCATCCGCAGAGGAAAGATTGAAGCAGTTCGCACAGACATACGGGTTTGCTCTGCCGCTGAAGGAAGAAGTGCTGGATCGGATTTCGGACGATGTCAATACCCATGCCTCACAACAGAAACGATATGAGGAAGCTCAGGCCAAACGGACTAAATTTCAAACGGAGCATCCAGAATTCAAAAACGGTCTGTCTGAAGAGCAGAAAAAGCAGGAGAAACTCCCGGCAGTTGATGCGTTGATTGAAGCTGAAAAAGTGGAAAAGGAAAAATTGGAGAAGTTGGCGGAGAATCTTCAGACAGCACGGGGAGAACGGGCAAAACTCCTGCAGGTCGTTGAGCAGATTCCTGAAATGGAAGATCAAATCGGCCGCCTGACAGAACAGCGCAAGGAAGCGGAATCAAGCTGTGCTGTTTTGGACAAGACCCTGGAATTGATGGAAACAGCCAAAAACAACCTTTCCAATCAGTATGTTGGTGGAGTGGAGCGGAATTTTGCTGCTTATATGCAGGAACTGCTTGGCAGTGACTTCGGCAGTACGCTGGTCGACCATGATTTGACGATCCATGTAGATGAAAAGGGCGAAGCGCGGGAAATCGACTATTTCAGTGCGGGCACCATTGACAGCATTCTGCTTTGTATGCGGCTGGCACTGGTGGATGCCCTCTTCAAGCAGGAAAAGCCGTTTATTCTTCTGGATGACCCCTTTGTGAATCTGGACGATGAACACACGAAGAGCGCATTACAGATGCTACAGGAAATTGCACAAAACCGGCAAGTCATTTATATGGTCTGCAATAGCAGTCGCTGCTGAAAAGTAAAAATAAGGTCTGGACTTAAAAACCTATTTAGAATTTCAAGGAAGTTTGGACGGATGAAGAACTGTACAAGAAGTACGAGCTGACGGAAGATGAGATTGCGTTTATTGAGAGTACGATTAGAGTGATGGAATAAGAAAAAACCAGAAGATTAAAGATGAACGAAATATCGGTTAAAAATATTGATTGAGAGATAAAATTACATTATATCACGATTGGATGTAAAAAATCGACAACCGTTTTCTTATGAAATATGTAGTGGATTTCAAACATCGTATTGTGGTATGATGAAATCGGAAAGGGGTGAGATTCGTGGAGAAAATTTACGCTTTCACGGACGAATCTGGTTCTTTTGGCTGGGAATTGGACAATGAAAACACTTCTACTCATTTTATCATTACAGCTATCATTGTAAGAGAGTCGGATGTTGATGCTGTTAGAACAGCCGTGGCGGATATTCGTGATAGATATTTTCCGAATGGAGAAATAAAATCATCAAGAATTAAAAGAAGCTATCAAGAGCGTCGAAAAAAGATTATAGAAGAAACGTTACCGATTCCATATAAAATCTTCTCTGTTGTTGTGGAGAAAAAACTCCTAGAAGATTCTCGTGGCTTGCGGTTCAAGCAATCATTCTACAAGTTTATGAACAATATTGTTCATAAGGAGCTTCGCGCAGCATTCAAAAACTTGGTAGTGGTTGCAGATGAAATCGGTGGAAGTGACTATATGCAGAGCTTCTGCAAATATGTGGAAGAACGTTCTGAAATTCCAAATTTATACGGAGAGAGTGAATTCTCTTTTGAAAATAGCAAGTCAGAAGTTATTGTTCAATTAGCAGATTTGATTAGCGGAACATTGTCTTTTCTATATGATGAACATAAAAAAGATGCGAGTGTTCCCAACTATCAAGAAATCCTTAAAGATAAGATTATCAGAATAGAACAGTATCCTAAAACATATGTAAATTACAATTTGGAAAGGTGCGCAATTGCATCGGAATACGATAAAGATATTGCGGAAATTTGTTTACATCAAGCAGTCGATTTCATCAATAAATACAAAGATGATACAGATGAACTAAGACAGGCACAATTGATTGTTCTGAAATATCTTTTGTTTAGATTTATGAATAATGACACAAGAGCCTATATCCCTACAAGTGAATTGCTCAATCAGCTTGAATGGACAAAATACGGAAAAATTAGCGTTCAAACATTTAGAAAAGAAATGATAGGCGGAATGCGAGATGCTAGAGTTATTATTTCCGGTTCACACCATAAAAAGGGATATAAAATTCCATCAAAAAAATCTGAGATTGAGGATTTCTTAAATCACGACATCTCAATTATTTTGCCAATGTTAGGACGCTTGAAAAAGTGTCGTGATACAGTGAAACTAGGTACTTGCGGTGCAGTAGACTTGTATCAAGCAGATGCGTATAAAGAACTGAAAGCGTTTATTGAAAAAGATATGGCTGAATGAGTTTTAGAGGAAAGGAGGCCCCCACCATGACTGAACAAGCACTCCGCAAAATGATTGCTGCTGGGGAAAGCACTCGGCAGGAGTTTAAGTCGTGGGTGAAGTGCAAGGACTACCGGCAGCGGAAAGAGCTTGCGGTGAAAAGTGCGGTTGCGCTGGCAAACACAAAGGGCGGCGTTTTGCTGTTTGGCGTGGAAGATGACGGCACCATTACAGGCTGCCCAAAGAGCGACCCGCAGGCACTGATGGAAGCCATCTACGATATGACCCGGCCCAGCCTGTTTACCGAAATCGAGCCGGTGGAAACCTCCGACGGTGTGGTGCTGGTGGTATCGGTGGAGAAATCCAATTCTCATGTTGCCACCACCGGCGGCATCTATTACAGACGGCTGGGGAATGTGACAAAGCCCGACTACCCTGCAAACGATGTGTACTCCCCTGCTGACAACCCGGATTTTTCGGCAAAGATCGTGGCGGGCGCAACCGAAAACGACATTGACCTGCTGGAAGTGTACCGCCTGAAAGAGAAACTGCGGATTCGGGATGCAGGCTCTGCCCTGCCGGATTTGGCAGATACCACTTTTCTGGACAACCTGAACCTGATCCGCATGGACAAGGATGAAGTGCGTGTGACGGTGGCGGGGCTGCTGTTTGTGGGCAAGGCAGCGTCTATTGCACGGCTGCTGCCGCAGGCGGAGGTGATCTACCTCCATTACAGCGACGAAGCGCAGACGGAATACGACAACCGCATGGATATGCAGGAGCCGGTGATCTCGATTCTGGATAAGCTGACCGAGCGCATCCGCACCTATAACCGCCTGACCAATGTGCAGGTGGGGCTGTTCCGGCTGGAAGTGTACGATTTCTCCGAAGCGGTTTTTCAGGAGGCTTTGCTGAATGCGCTGGCGCACCGCTCCTATGAGGATATGGCGCCGATCTACGTCAAGCACTACCCCACAAAGATCGTGATTGAGAACCCCGGCGGCTTTCCGGGGGACATCAACGAAAGTAACATCATCACCCACCAGTCCATTCCCCGGAATAAGCTGATTGCCATGACCCTTCAACACCTGAAATATGTGCAACGTTCCGGGCAGGGCGTAGACATTATGTTCCAGAGTATGCTCACCGAGGGCAAACCCTACCCGGAGTACGCCAGCACGCCCAACTCCGTCCGGCTGACCCTTCGCAGCACGATGGAGAATCAGAGCTTCGTGCGGTTTATCGCAGAGACGCAGGATATGCGGTCCAAGATGTTCACGCTGTCGGAGCTGATGATTCTGCACTATCTGCGGGAGCACCAGAAAATCACCCTGAAACAGGCGGCAAAGACGATTCAGGAAACCGATGACAACGCCCACAAGGTTCTGAACGCTCTCCGGGACGAGGGGCTTCTGGAACTCAACGGCAAGACCTATATGCTGTCCCTCAAGGTCTACGAAACGGTGAAAACCGATGTGGCCTATGTGCAGGATAAGACGGTCAGCCAGATTCAGGCAAAGGATCGGATTCTTGAATATCTGAAGCATAAGCCGTCGATTACGAATCAGAAAGCTCAAGAGCTGTGTGGATACACAAAAGATCAGGCATACCGTATTCTTCGAAAGCTTGTAGAAGAAGGGAAGATTGAAGTAAAAGGAGCAGGGCGCGGAAGGAGATACTGCTTAAAAGAAAATCAGCGATAAAAACGCGCGCCGCGCGATTATTACGCGCAAAGAAACGCGCGATTTTCTTGGGAAAGGACAGAAAATGACTACAATTCGATAAAAACAGAAATCGTTAATCGCGCGCTGAAACGCGCGCCGCGCGATTAGCGATTTTGCCGCGCGTTTTCTAAGGCTCAATCCTCCAGCCTGCCGTGGTCGCAGCCCAGCGATAGGCAGTGCTCTATCGCTCCTTTCAGCACCAGCTGCATGTGTTCCAAGAATTTATTATAGTGAATTGCTCCAGTGCAGTAGAACTATAGATGGAAGGGAAGCTAAAAGATATAGAGGAAGTGTAAACATAATCCTAGAGTTTGGTTGATAAGGGAATGATGAAACCAAGGAGAATATGCTATGAGTAGTAGATATATAGCCGAAGATGTAAGAAAGAGATTATATGCAGAATCACTGGGAAGATGTATGAATCCAGCATGCCAGAAGAAGCTATTTAGCGGAAATGGAGATATTATTGAAAAGGCTCATATTGACCCGTACTGTGAAAGTGCGAATAACGCATTTGAAAATTTAGTCCTATTATGTCCCAATTGCCATACTGATTTTGACAAAAACCATGCTTTTACGGCTGAAGAAGTTTTAAGCTGGAAGAAAATCAGAAGAGAAGAGGTGGAACGTTTATTCAGTAAAAAATTTTCAAATTTTGATGAACTGAAAGACGCAGTCTCGCCATTGCTAGAAGAGAACAAGTCCATATATGAAAATTATTATTTAAATGGAAACAAAACTCTTTGGAATAAATTCGAGGCTAAAATTTTGCAGAATAATAAAAAATTAAAGCTTTTGCTTTCTGCGAATTTGGGATTGCTTCAGCACAACAAAGAAGAAGATTACTCGAATCTAGAATGCGCTCGACAATTTATTGCACATGTGGAAGAGTTTGAGGTGACTCGTACTGATGCAGAGTAAGCGGTCAATCTTCATCCGTATTATAATCAACTCCACTTTATGAGATAATAGACTCTAAGAAGTCTCAGAAATCCAAAAAGTCCAAGGCAAATAGCAAGGAACTATTAAAAGACGCAAAAGTCTCGGAAGTTTCAGATATCGAACGAGACGTATCAGAAGTCTAAAAAGTCTCAAAGGATGGAGCGTGAACTATGGCCGGTGAATATCATAGCCTGAAAAAGCAGCAGTATCTGAATCTGATCAAAGAGTGTGCGCACAGCGGAAAGAACAAGCGCGAGTGGTGTTCCGAAAAAGGAATCAAGTATTCCACATTCATGCGTTGGCAGGCTTTGCTACGGGATGAGGTGGCAGAGCAGGTCATGGAACAGCAGGCGATCGTACCAGTGAAAATTGCTCCACCGGCATCTGGCACTCGTATTCCAGATCGTTCATCCCGGCAGGAGGTCGAGATCCGGAAAGGAGAACTGTCGATCTCTTTGCCGAATTCAGTGTCTGCCGCATACATCCTGGAAATCATAAAAGGTCTTTCCTGATGCTGGGGGATATCCGACAGGCGAAGAATGTGTACATCGTTACAGGCTACACAGATATGCGAAAAGGAATACGAAGCCTGGTGCCCTATGTGATGCAGAATTTCAAAATGGATCCATATGAAAGCGGCCTGTTTCTGTTCTGTGGCAAGAAGTGTGACCGCATAAAGGCACTGCTTTGGGAACCGGATGGATTTGTTCTTCTGTATAAGGTACTGGACAACGGCAGATACCAGTGGCCCCGGAATGAAAAAGAAGTCAAAGAGCTGACATGGGAACAGTTCACTTGGCTCATGCAGGGCCTGAGCATCGAGCAGCCCAAAGCGATCCGTCCAGGCAAGCCAAAATTCTATGTGTAGTTTTCAACAGTGCTTGCGTTTTTCGCGTAATATTCTGACCAAACGAACCGCCTTTTTGACCGTAATTTTCTCCGTGGCAATCTCCCTCATTTTGCTGGAAATCTGCTCTTTTCTCCTGTATAATCTTCTTGTGAAGAATGCAGAAGAAAGGCGGCAAAGAATATGACGGAGATTGATTTGAGCACTCTGACCCCGGAGATTGCCGCCTACATTCGCGCTCTTGAAGCGAAGAACCAGAAGCTGGAAGAAGAAAACCGCGCCCAGAAGGATGCGCTTGTCCGGCTGCAGTCTCTGAACGAGCAGCTCGTTTGCCTGCGCAAGCGTATGTTCGGGCAATCCAGCGAGAAGATCGAATACGTCGACTGCAAGCAGTTGGATTTTTTCAATGAAGCGGAAGTCTGCTGTGATGCCGCAGCTCCCGAGCCGGGGAAAACTGTTCCGGTAGCAGCCCATTCACGCAAAGCAAAGCGTACCAAGGCTGAGCTCACCGAGGGCCTGGAACACCAGAAGGTCTTATGCGAGCTGCCAGAGAATGAGCGGATCTGCGCCCGGTGCGGCACTGAGATGGTTCGGATCGGTGAAAAATACATTCGCTCTGAGCTTACCATTATCCCCGCAAAACTCTCTGTGATTGATTATTATACAGCAACCTACAAGTGTGCTCACTGTGAGCAGGAAACGGGTGAATGCTACATTGAGCAGGCGAAAGCCCCGGTTCCGGTCATGAAGAAAAGCATGGCTGCTGCTTCCACAGTCGCTTATGTTATGCAGGAAAAGTTCCAGAAAGGCGTACCTCTCTACCGACAGGAAGAATATTGGAAGAGCCAGGGTGTTGACCTGCGACGGAACACAATGGCAAACTGGGTCATTCGAAGTTCCCGGTGGTTTGCCCCTTTATGGGATGCCTTCCGGGATGAACTTCTCCAGAGTGGCATTGTCAATGCAGACGAGACGGACTGCCACGTTCTGAAAGAGGATGGCCGCGAATCGAAACAGATGTCGAAGATGTGGGTGTTCTGCTCACCGGAAAAGAACATTGCGCTTTACCAGTACAAACCCAGCCGTAAGGGCCAGGTAGCAAAAGAGATGCTCAAGGGCTTCTCAGGCTATCTGCAGACCGACGGCTACTCGGGTTACAATGCGGTAGAAAATGTAACTCATATTGGCTGCTGGGCGCATGCGCGGCGTAAATGGGTGGACTGCTTCGTGGATAACAAGCCTGTGGAGGGCAGCAAATCTCAAAAAGCGTTTGAGTACGTTGAGAAAATCTTTGCGCTGGATTCGTCGTGGAAGGATCTGCCGCCGGATGACCGAAAGTCACATCGCCTGGCAGAACTGAAACCTGTTATGGATGAGTATTGGGAGTTTCTGAACAGCTTTGAATCTGACAAAAATTCAAATCTTGGCAAGGCACAGACTTATTCATTGAACCAGAGGGAAGCCCTGGAAAGTGTTCTGCTGGATGGCCGTCTGACGCTTACCAACAATCTTGCAGAGCGGACCGTGAAGCCTTTCGTTATGTCCCGAAGGAACTTCCTGTTTTGTGACACCTCGAAGGGTGCAGATGCAAGTGCGCTGTGCTTCAGTATGATCGAAACGGCAAGGCGAAATGGTCTTGATCCTTTTGGGTATCTGCTGTTTCTGCTGCAGGAGCTTCCTAAACTTGGTGAAATGCCTGCAATGGAACAGCTCAAACCTCTTTTTCCGTGGTCTGAGTCCATCCCGCAGTATTGCCATCTTACCTGATTTTCTGCACCTCCTGTCCGAGGTGCTTTTTCTTTTGCCCTTGATGGGTGATTATTGACCGCTTACGCTGTTTCTGCTGCAGGAGCTTCCTAAACTTGGTGAAATGCCTGCAATGGAACAGCTCAAACCTCTTTTTCCGTGGTCTGAGTCCATCCCGCAGTATTGCCATCTTACCTGATTTTCTGCACCTCCTGTCCGAGGTGCTTTTTCTTTTGCCCTTGATGGGTGATTATTGACCGCTTACGATGCAGAAAAGACTAGAGCAGTTCTCTTTCCTATTAAGATTGATTCAATGTTTGGTATAGAACCTGTCAAGGAATCTATCATTCCATCTACAGAATCTTTGGAACTTTTAATAGAAAAATTGGAGAGCGAAGGAAAATTTGAAGGGATAACCTTAGGTGTGGAACGTCCATTTATCCTGGTTAATGACGGTAAAATGGTGAATTCTGTATTTTTAGATGATGCGCCTAGGTTAAGGCAAATGTACTATAACTATAAATGTTTTAGAAGAGCAAAAGTACGTTTGGATAGTTTGAACTTTGCATTAAAATATATTCGGTCAAGAAAATGTGACTTTGAATTTTTTGCACATGCTAATTTGAGAGAAATCAGGGTGCAAGGTCAAAAGATGACTTTTGTTTATGAATACTGTTTAAGTGAAGCGTTCTTAAAACAGCTAACGCCAGAAGAAAACAGTATCATTGTAAATTTGCATAATTGGAATGGAAAAAACTGCATTTCACCTCAAGCACATTCTTTAGCAGAAAAAATGAGAGTGAGATTATTAACGATGGACGACTTTTATGAGTGTATTCGTGAAATCAAAAAATAACATTTTAGAGATTATAAAGACACACGAGGCACTTTTTGGACCTTTTGAACGCGTTTACTTGTTTGGATCTGCAATGAGATTAGGTTGTATTCCCCATGATATAGATATTTTAATTATTTATGCAAGTTACTCACAAGAAATAGAAAATGCATCACTAGAAGCTTCGACTGTGTTGCAAAAGGAAACAGGGTTGCCTATTGATTTGACTATGTTAAGTGTCGAGGAAGAGAAAGATACAGAATTTCTGAAAAAAATCGCACCGCACTATTTAAAAATAAAGTGACGCTAGATGTGGTTAAATTTACTGGTGGGTTCGTTAGTCCTCCAGCCTGCCATGGTCACACCCCAGCGACAGGTAGTGCTCCATCTCCCCTCTCGGCACCATCTGTGCATACTCCAAGGGCTTATTGTAGAGCAGCCAGTCCAGTTCTGCCCGCTGTGCCGGGGTGTTGCCGTACTCGTCCTCCACGGCAATGCAGTCGATGGCAAGGGCGGTGCCATCTGCGAACCGGGCTTCCACCCGGTTGGTGTCCATGTTGTAGCGGCAGGTAAGCAATTTCGTCATAGTCGTATCCTCCAAGACTTGATTTTTGGTGTGCGGTCACTCGAACCAATGCCGTCAAGTCGTTGTCGGATAAGTTGCTTTTTCATTTGTCTGAGAGTAAGTGCACGGTTTCTGCACGGTTTTTGCACGGTTTCAAAACGTGCAAAGGGTGCAAATCGTTGCAAAATCGGACAAAGGATGCAGAAATTCGAAACTCAAAACCTGCGATGTATCGCTTGGAAATGACGTTGAAACGTAACTTCCCAAAATTGAGGGAATCGACCGGTGTGCGCTACGAATCAGTAGGCCGGGGGTTCGAGTCCCTTCCATCGCACCAAAAAATGCCGTGAAATCGAAAGATTTCATGGCTTTTTTGTTTTTCTGGCAGAGTCTGCACACTTTTGCACATCTCCTGCACACTTTACAAAAAAGCCATGAACTGTGAATGTCAATGAATATTTGAGCCACGTGACAGCCAATATTTGAGCCACTTTTGCTAACGAATACTTGAGCCATTTGTAGCATTTGTGACATCGAATATTTGAGCCACTGCTCGTCTGTTAATACCAGGGCCAGTAAATAGCCCTGGTGGATATGTCTTTATTCAAGTGGAGTGTCCAGTTGAATCCGTTCCTGAATGTGAACCGGAACCTCAATGGAATGCTTGCGCAAAATATCAATCAGTTCGTTTACATCGCTTTTTAGGACTCGAATCTGCTCAAGAGCGTCATCGTAATCAGCACGAAGGAAGCTAATCAGGGCTTTGTTTTCTTCCTCAACTGTAAAATTGGGCTGCATGTTAGTCATTTTCATTCTCCTTGTCAGTGTCAACTTTACTCTGAGAACTAAGCAGTCTGTAAGACGGACCATTCATATCCAGCACGGCAGATTTGTATGTCAATCGATCCACCAGAGCCGAAACCATTGTTGTGTTCTCGAATAATTCGGTCCATCTTGCAAAAGGAAGATTGGTTGTCACAATAGTGCTGGACTGCTCACTGCGGTCAGAAATGACCTTGAATAGCAAATCGGATTCGTAACGGTTAAAACTCAAATAACTGAGCTCGTCTAAAATCAGAAGATCAGCTTTTGCCAGCTGCCGTTCCAATTTGCCAAGCTGGTATGTATCTCGTGCCTCAGTAAGTTCAGTCGAGAGAGTAGATGCATTTTTAAATAGAACATGGTAGCCTTGCAGGCAGGCTTTAATTCCAAGAGCAATTGCAATATGCGTCTTTCCGCGTCCCGGGTTTCCAATCATAACAATGTTTTTCTTCTGTTCAATGAACTGGCAGGATGCAAGTTCATTAAGGAACACCGGAGATACAGAGGGATTCAGCTGGCTGGTATCGAAATCGTCCAGTGATTTTTGTACAGGAAATCCGGCAGCTTTCAATCTTCTTCTGGTTTGGTTTTCCTGTCTGGCCGCTGTTTCAGATGCCATAAGCGTCAGAAGTAAATCACTAAAATCCATATCCGGCGCGCAATTGTTAAGAACATTTTTGTATTCAGCAAAAGTGGGGATCTTCAGCTGTTTTGCAAGAAGTCGAATCTGTTCTTCTTTTACGTCAATCATGAGGCCGCCCCTTTCCGCTCGTACAGCTTGTCATACTGGCTCAGATCAACGGACAAAACCGGAACATCGTTTTTTGCAATCGACGTATCCGGGTTCGGCAGATCACGTTGCATAACAGCCAAGTAGCCATCTGTCAAACACTGCTCCAGCAATTCAACCATCTGCTTGGAGTTCAAATGCTGCTTTTCCATCCAATTCAGGAATTCAGCAGGCACTGCATTCAAAACCGGACGAGCGTAACGAATTGCACGCCCTTTCCTCTCTAAGATTGGCAAATAGTGCCGTAAATCCAGAGATTCTTGCTTTCGACCCATGCAGCGGTCATGGGTGGCCACCAGAAGGCCATTGATCCAAATCTCAACTCTATTGGGATAGGCCTTTACAGTGGTGCCTTTTCCCCTGTATTTGCAAGGAACAGAATAGTAATTGGTATCAAAGAGAACCGTTGAATAGCGATTGACTTTCGGGTAGGCTTTCTTTGAAATATCGAGAACATATTTGGGAAGCGGGTGGAGATGCGCCTGGTCTTCGGCCAGCATCTGTCCCACTTTCTGAGAACGTCCGTCGATTTTGTGGTTCATGTATTTGGCGCATTGCTCTAACAGCTTTGTATTGAGATCTTCCAAAGAATCCACTTGAGGCAGCGGCACACATACATTGCGCCGGATATATCCTACCAGATTCTCTACAAGACCCTTTTCATTTCCGGATGCCGGATTACAAAATACAGGCTGGAATCCGTAGTGTGCGGCCAGTTTGGAATAATCGTCCTGTGCTGCTGCATGGACACCAAAACCACTCTTTACAGCCACACGAGCGTTGTCAAAAATCATGGATCGAGGAACGCCGCCAAAATAATTAAGCGTATGGATAATGGCATCGAGAAAGCTTTCCAAGTTTTGCCGCCAGTAAGCAATAACATAGGGCGCGCAGCTATAACTCATACGCGCACAAAACAGATTTACCTTTACTTTCTTGCCGGCCAGTTTTACCGTAGCTTCTCCCCAGTCGATTTGGAGTGCCTGACCAGGAGCAAACCTCAATGGAATAAAAACTTCATTTTCCTTGCGCTCTGCCTTGACTTCATGAACTGCCGCTCGGATGGCAGACTCGCTGCCCGTGTAACCAAATTCTTCTACGAGCCGGTTGTAAATCCGCCGTGCTGTGTGACGCTGCTTCTTTACACCCTCCGCAGCATCTGTATCGAGGCAGTGCTCAATGAACTGCTTTACTTCTGGCGTTATGACAGAGGCTTCTCGCTGGTAGGCTTTCCGATCCCATGGAACTGCGTCGCCCATCCAATATTTCTTGACTGTGTTTCTGGAAATTCCCAGAATTTTAGCTGCTGCACGCTGACTGGTTACTCCTTCAAGTTGCAGCGCGCGGATTGATTTGTAGACATCCACCGATGTGACCACCTTTCTATCGCCTCCCGCATAGTAGTCTACATCTATTATACGGGAAGCCATTGGGTGGCTCAAATATTCGCTGTCATTTTGCTGGAAAGTGGCTCAAGTATATATTAGCATTCACACCATGAACTCTTTGCATCGCTTGCACAGCGTGTATTTCGCTGCACAAAAAAGAATCTTTTACGCGAAGAGCACCCGTGTCAGCTCGCGGCGCTCCTCTGCGTCCATCTGCCGGATGGCTTCAAGGATCATTTTACCCGTGATTTTTGTTGCCACCGGCGTTTTGTTTTCCGGGGGTTCCTGCGGCTTTGCACCGGCCACATCCTGCGTGTAGAAGTCGGCTTCGATCTTCTCGGTCAACTCCAACCGGGGTTTGTCCTGCATGTGGGCGTAGGTGTCCATCAGGACGGTGGCGGTTGCATGGCCGGTGTTGCCCTGCACCGACTTGAAGTCACCGCCAGACTGCAGCAGCTGGTAGGTGGCACTGGAGTGGCGCAGACCATGGAACACGATCTTCTCAAACTCCGGGTGCTCCGCACGCCAAGTGCGGTACCATTTAGAAAGGGCTTCCGGGGCAACAGGCATACCGTTGGGCAAGCGAAAAAGCTGACCGCAGTTGCGATACCTGCCATCCATGGCAAGCTCGTCCTGCCGGAGCTTTTCCAGCCATGCCAGAAGCTCCTCTTTCAAGGGCTTGGTCATGTACAGGATGCGGTTGGACTTTTTGGTCTTAGTCCGCTTGAGGATCAGCGAGGACTTGCTCCCCTCCCGTCTGTCCGGGAAGGTGTGGTAGATCTGGGTGGGGTCGATCTTGGACAAGGCGACCTTGTCGGCACGCTGCAGGGCTTTGTTCACCGAGATGGTTCCCCGTCCGTCTGCTGCATCAAAGTCCAGATCACTCGGCTGTAAGCCGAGGATCTCACCCTCTCGCAAGGAGAGGATCATGCTCATGTGCACAGCCAGATGCAGGGCAGGGTTCTCGATGATCTGCAGCGCCGCCAACATGGTGCGCTCATCCCAGATGGTGCGTTCTTCGGTATTGATCTTGGGGGCTTCACGGGGAGTAGGTGACTTGTGGATCAGATCCCAGTCAACGGCATACGAAAAGGCGGTCTTCAGGAGCGTGTGGACTTCGTGAATGGACGTGCTGGATAACAGCCGTTTCTTCTGATTTTCCGTCAGCTCCTGCTTTTTGCCGTGAACGTACTGGCCGCAAGGGGTCTGGCTCAGGGTGGCGTAGAACTGCTCAATGTCATAGGTGCGGAGGTCTTGCACCTTCCGCTTTCCGATATACGGCACGATGAGGTTCTGCACCATCGCCACAGATTGGGTGTAGGTCTTGGGAGACCACTTGTGTTTGCTGGACTGAATGGGGATCCACTTGTACAGCATCTCCTCGACCGTCATGGTGTCGGGCACGAGGAAGGTGCCGTCCAGCAGTTCCTTCTCCACCGTGATCTTGCGCTCCTGCGCTTCGGCCTTGGTCTTGAAGGTTTCCCAGCCCTTGCAGGGCTTGCCAGCATGATCTTTGTAGTTGTATCGGACGGAATACGTGTTGCCACGTTTCATACTTCGTATGCCTAGCAGTGTGCGCTGCGCGCGGATATATTTTTGCCTGCCTTGGCAGGCATCGGCATAATAGATGCCATAGATGTTCCCTCCCTCAGACCGCTGCAAACCAATCGTCAAAGCTCTGCTTGCTTACCCGGATGCTGGTACCGAGGCGGATCACCTTGAAATCTTTCGTGGTGTTGCACAGATTGTACGCAGCACGGTTGGAGATCGCCAACAGTTGGGCAATCTCCTCCACCCGGTAAACGAGCGGGGCGTGTCGGACGGTTTTGCTGGTCTGGTCAGAAGGTTCTACGGCAGGGGTTTCGTCCGAAGTTTCGTCAGAAATTACCATGGAATTTCTGACAGAAAATTCGCATGGAACTGCAAGTTCCTGACGTTCCATTGTAGGGGATTCGGGCGCGATTTTCAAGTCCTCACGGGTCAGTTTGGCGGAATTTTTGCGGACATTCGTCATAGGCATGTCTCCTTTGCACTTCTCCAGACCCGGCGCAGCTCCGGTTGAGCTGCACCCTTGTGGGCCGGTAAATATGTAAGGGCCTGCCGCTCCTGACCCGAAGCAGCAGCCCAAAAAAGTGCGAGAACTTGAATTTACGCGCCCCACGCGCCCCAAACCACACAAAAGTACCTTTCTGTGTTGATTTTATGGGGCGCATGGCTGGGATGCACGCGCCCTCTTGGGGCGCATCTTGGCTTCTCTCCCGCCCCGAAGGGCGTGTTGCCGCCCTGCATCCGCCCGGAAGGGGTGGACATGCGCCCGGAGAAAACAGCGATAACAAGTCGAAACCACTGATTTGGGGCGCGTAGGGCGGGAGTTTTTTACTTTTCGTGTGTTTTATGCCGCAGCAAAGGCGGGGTGGACGCATACGCCCCGGAAGCCACAGAACTTGTCGGGGCAAAGCCCCTCCATCTTGCTGCGCAAGACCGTTCTGTCGCTTAAAAGCCCCACTGGGGCTTTCATTGCTGCGCTGCGCTCGCAAACGCGAACTTTCCCTCGATGTGCTTGGAAAAGGTCAGGCCATACTTCCCTGCATTTTTCAGCAGGAACTGGCTGAACTTCTTTTGCGGAACAGGCGATTCCAGATTATCCTCGCACCACTTGGTGTAGGCGCGGTAGAGGTAGGTGGAGCGTTCCTCGGTGTCGGGCTTGAAGCGGACATACGCTGTTGCCTGCATGAACTGGGTCAGGTTATCGCTGTCCGCCATGGCTGCTTCGAGGTTCTGGATGGAGCGCTCGCTGATGGTAAACTGATAGCGGTTCGCCAGCAAACGGTGCAGACCTTCCAGCATCCACAGCAGAATGCCGGGACGCTCCTCGGACAGCTCTTCGATGAGGAAGGGGTTATCCACCCGGGCAGGGTCACGGTCTTTCACCGTGATGAGGATCTGTCTACGCCAGAAGCCGTCGCTGTCATCGTGAGCGGCCACAAGGTTGCCATTGCCGAAGCAGATGAAACGAACGTACAGCAGGCCTTGGACAGCCTGCTTGTTTTTCCGCTCGATGCACAAACGGTCTTCAGCGGTGACGATGGACTTGATGTTCCGTGTTTCGGGCAAAGCCACCATGTTCAGGTCGTCATCGACCATGACCAGCTTGTACTCCAGATTTGCACTGGCAAAGCGGTTCGTTTCGATGCGGAGGATGGATTCGGAGTGAGAGGCTTCCCCGAACAGCTTCTTCAGCAGCAAGCCGATGCGGGACTTCCCCTCGCCGCCCTTGCCGGTCATGACTAGCATCTTCTGCGCCTTGGTAGACGGGATCAGGAGATAGCCGAGATATTCCTGCAAGGTCAGAATGTCCTCCGGGATCAGTAGACCGTCCAGAAATTCCAGCCACTTGGTCGGTGCGGGGGCATCGGGCTGGTATTCCACGGGGAGCCGGTTCAGGCAGAGTTCCTTTTCCGGCACAAATCCCCGCTCGTCCAGAAAGTAGGTTCCGTTCTGGAGATGGATGCGGTCAAGCTGGGGTTTCCATTCGGGGATATAGGTTTCGATACGGAGTGCGTCCAGAACCTGCTTTTCCTTCTTGGCAAGGTTGTCGAGCACAAAGTCGCGGAGGTCGCTGTGGACTTCGTAGAGCAGTGCGTCCTCGTCCACCTCGCCGTTCTGGTCGAACAGCTTGTGTTTCAGGCACATCATGGGGTGTTTCTCTAAAAGGTACTGGCAGTAAGCGGTTTCACGCACTTTGCCCTTGCTGTCTACCCAAGGGCATTCGCATTCTTCCTCTTCTTCCAGTTCGTCCTCATCACGCCAATCTTCGTTCCTCTTTTTCCAGTCGCTCATGCAATCCCTCCCAATACTTCCGTAGCTCGTTTTCGGTCTGCGGGTCCGGGAGCACCGAACAGTCCAGATAATATTCAACGATGTCAAGGTTCTTTATCGCTTCAAGGAAGCAGGGGTGAAGTTCTTCTGTGGGTGACTGCGGTGCGTATCGGACCCGCCAACGCTGCAGACAGCGGTAATAGTCCAACAGCTGCTGCCGGACGGTGGGCGGTCTGCGGGGAGCAAGACGCACCTTGCCGTCAGCAAGTGCCATGCCGAAGTCCTCCTTCAACTTTTCCACGGCCTTGTAGGGAGAAAGTTGAAAAAGTCTGCCGACAAAATCGATCACATCGCCATCCGCCTGACAGGCGAAACAGTGGAAACGGCTGTCCACCTTCATGCTGGGGTGTTTATCCCCGTGGAAGGGGCAGCACATCATACCATTCCGGTTTACGGCGAAGCCGTACAGCTCCGCCGCCTGCCGGGTCGAGACGGCGTTCTTTACGTCCGAAAAGACAGAGGTGCTACCCTCCGTCCCAATGGGTGGGGTACAGGCGAAAGGACGAAGCCCGGTGAGGGGCGTGGGTGAGGTTGGGTTTATTCACACATCGATCCGTCAGAGTGTTGTTCATTTGACCTCCTGCTGCGGTACGGCGTGGCTGCGCTCTTCCTTGCGGAAGAAGGCTTCCACGTTCTGTTGTGCGGTGCGGAGTTCACGCAGTTCGATCTGCGCTTTCTTGTAGCGGGTGTAGAACCCGTTTTTCTCCGAGGAAAGGGTCTGATATTCGGTATCCAGCTTTTTGAGGTCCGGTAGTGTCCTGAGCCCGTTGGCCTTGAAATAGGCGCAAGCGGCCTCGTACACAGCAAACTCTGCACGGTGCTGCTCCTTGAACTTGGCGGGGTTCCGCACAGTCTGGAGCTTCTGTGCAAGAGGCTTGTACTGCCGATAGACCACAAGATGCCCGCGCAGCTCCTTGAGGGAGACCATGCGGGCATCCAAGTCTTTGACCACCGCCAGTGCATCGTCGTGCTGGGTTTTCAGTTCGACAATGCGCTGGTTCAGGGCATCTTCGCTGAGCAGCTTCTTCTCCTGCAGGAGACACAAGGTCTGCGACCAGCGTTTGAGGTTGAACTTTTTCGCCCAACGCTCATAGCCGATGCCCTTGCCCGCAGCAACTTTCGCCTGAATGTCAACCAGTTTCCTGATCTTATCCGGCTTCTTCTCGCTGTTGGGCTGGATGGTGACGGCAAGCTGGATGTTCTGGGAGAGGGCGGTCAGCACCTGCTCTTTTTCCAGCTTCTTGCTCAGTTTTTTGGCGGTGATGAACTTTGTCCGACCGGGCGGGCAGTAGCTCAACCGGCCTCGGCTCTCTTTCACGGCGATGCCGTGTTCCTGCATGAGCAATGCAGAAAATTCCTCGAAGGTGGTGGTCTTGTTCAGCACAGCGTAGATCTGCTTTCGCAGCTTGTCCAGCTCGGTCTGGTAGACGGTCTGGGTGGGCTGCTGCCCTTCGGCGGCAAGTTTGGCGTTGGCATGGTCGAGGCGGCGTTGTCCGCGCCGCTGCGCCCAATACTCGCGCTCCGAAACATGGTCGCCTTGGGCTTCCAGCAGATTGATCTGGTTCAGGTCGGCTTGCTCGCACATCTCCATGACTGCGACACGGAGGTGCCGGAGCATGGCAGAGGTGCAGCGGTGCTTCTTGCCCGCTTCCCAGTCGCACGGCTTGTCCATGAAGGGCTGCCGTTCCACGGTGCGGACACGCAAGCTGCCGATGACGATGTGGACGTGGATGTTCCCTGCACTGTTGTGACCGTCCGGGTGGGTGCAGACGATGGCGGGATGACCGGGGAAGTTGTCCTTGCAGAACTGCAAGCCAAGGGCTTGCGCCCGCTCCATGGTCAGGTCGTTCTCTACTGCGTCCTTCGGGTCGAAGCTGATGATATAATGGTGGGTCTTCACGTCCTCTCGCCTGCCGTTCTTGCCGTATTTGCGATTGGCAATCAGGCAGGCCATAGCAAACGAGGATTCGCCGCACTCAAGGGCGTCGAGCAGGTACGAATCCCGCAGCTTGGGTCTGCCCTTCTCGTCCAGAATGGGCAGGCCGGTGTACTCGTTGTGCTGAAAGGTGAGATAGCTTTCGGCGGCGGCATAGTTAGAGTTCTTCGAGGTCAAATGCTTGATGGTTGCCATACAGTTCACCAACCGTTTCTTCGGCTTTCAGCCGAAAGTTCGTGAGTGCGGACAGTTCCTCCAGAATTTGCGCCCGGAGCTGCTCGGTGTCTTTGCCGCCGGAGTTGAAGTGCCGTGCAAGCTGGTTGAGGTTGCTGCCCACCTTGCTGCACTGGGCAGACAAGGCGGCAAGCGCCGCCAGTGCATCCTCGCCGCCCTGCGCCACCACAACGGTGTGCTTGACGTTCACGCCGTACAGGACGCGGCGGACGAGTTCGGACTGGGTGAGGTGGAGTTCTTTGCAGGCGTATGCGATCCGCATTTTTTCTTCTGCGGTCACCCTGACTTTGATGATGTGTGTCTTTCGTTTTCGCGGCGTGTCATTGCGGTTCTCTCGTGCGTGTGCGTTCGTACTTTTCATTTCAGCCATATTCGACCTCCTGTGAAAATGATAAATGCCCGCTCCGGGATGGAGAGGGCTATGTAATGCGACACGCCGCATTCGCACCAACGGTGCGAAGCTAGAGCAGGGTTTGGGGAAGGCACTCCCCAACAAGGATGACTGAGTGGACAGCAATTTTTCAAGCATTGAAAATTTGTGGCCACAGGTCGATACTTGCTTTCGCCCTTTCCGTGCAACACTGAAAATTTCAGAAGTCGAACCGCAATGCACGTTGAAAATTTTGCAGAGCAAAACGTGTGAAAAGGCAAAGCCCCTGCTCATGGTCACCGTTCACACCGAACGCAGTTCCTGCCCCTGTTTGTGCAGCGGCGTTGTCCGGCTCGCCCACAGAAAGTGTGAGGTCATGGCGCAGTATCTCGTTCAGACGGCTTATGTAAGATTCAAGGTACAGTATGAAGAAAGCCGGGCGCAGTGCGGGCACTACAACCTGCTTCTTTCAAGCACAAGAATAACACTTTACAGTTGTGCAGTCAACAACCAAAAACAAATTTTGGAAGATTGAACAACTACATAAGATTTTATTTGTGAAAAAGAAAAATACCGCCCACGCAGCGCAGCGATGATTTTGTCGGATGAAGTAAGCGGCAAAATAGATCGGGTGTGTTGCGGGGCGGTAAAAATCTTCATGGGGAATAAATCCTCGCCGCTCTGTACTTTTCTACAAAATTGGTGGGATTTGCGATAAAGGGTATCATGGATTGCAGGGCACGTCAAGATGGTTTTGCAAATTTTATTGCAGTAAAGCGGTGATAGTAGGACTTCTAGTCAGACATAGTCGGTTGAGTTTTGATTCCGAGAATGCAATCTGCATGAAAATTCGAGAAATATTTTGGCAGTCTTGCTGATTGACGAAAGTCTGTTTCTTGTGATAGACTTTTTGTCAGAAACAAGACGATACTCTCAGGAGGCGCTACTTGGTTCCACTTTTTCTAACCAAAGAATAAGGTGGAAGTGTAGGCGTGTCCTGTTTTTTTATGCCCAAAATCAACTAGGGAGGTACTGGAAATGCAGATCATCAAAAAAATCAATACCAGTGCCGCCCTTGCATTGGATAAAACCGGCCACGAGATCGTGGTAATGGGCAAAGGCATCGGGTTTCCGCCGGTTCCTTACGAACTGAATGACCTTTCCAAAATCGAACGCACCTTTTATGATGTTGACCCGAAGTATCTAAGCATGATCGCGGAACTGTCACAGCCCATCGTAATGGCCTGTGCGGACATCGCCGATCAGGCAGGCATTGAACTGGAATGTCCACTTAACCCGAATCTGCCGTTCACGTTGGCCGACCATGTGCAGTTTGCAGTAGAGCGGCTGAAAAAGGGCGTAAATCTGACCACACCCATTGCCTACGATATCCGGCATCTTTACCCGAAAGAAACCGCTATGGCAGATACCGCACTGCAAATGCTGCGAGAGCAGGCTGGGCTGAACCTGCCGGACAATGAAGCCATCAACATTGCAATGCATTTCATCAATGCAGAAGCCGAGAGCGGCGACATGCACAGCCTGATGCTGAGTATGCAGGTGATCGCCAAGGTCAATGAGATCGTGGAGAGCAGTCTGCATATCCAATTGGACAAAGACAGCTATAATTACAGCCGCTTTGCAACGCATCTGCGTTATCTTATTCAGCGGTTACAAAATGGCGTACAGACGGACAATGTGTCCAAGAGCCTGCGCCATACCCTGATGCGGGAATATCCCGACATCTACGCCTGCACCCAGAAAGTGGTGCAGTACCTGAAAGATACCTTCAACTGGGAGTGCAACGATGATGAAGTAGTTTACCTCATCATGCACATACAGCGCGTATACGAGCGCGAACAGGAATAACAAAATCAACGGCTCGTTTTCTGGAGCGACAGCCCGCAAAGGGCGCGATATCCGGGGCGGACTTCACGGCAGCAGACGGGACAGAACCCGCTGTGGTTTTGCTGCGGTGAAGTGCGCCTCGGATTTTTACTTTGATGTATTCTGTGCACAGGAATTACATACATAACCGAATATTCACAGGAGGACACTGCAATGGCAGACAAAGACATCTTACAAAGCGTTTATCCGCACATCGGAGGGCAGGAAAATATCAGCCGGACGATCCCGCGCGAGAACATCTTGTATGTGATGCTGAAAGATGCCGGTGCAGTAGACCTTGATTCAGTCCGGCAGACAGAGGGCATTGAAGCCGCAGAATTGGAGCGCGGCCGTTTGGCGCTGCATCTGGCTGGACAGGAAGAAAAGGAGAACACCATGGCACAGGATTATCAAAAGATGGGCGAAGCCATTCTTGAAGCCGTAGGCGGCAAAGAGAATATTACGGCTCTGACCCATTGCGCGACCCGTCTGCGTTTCAATCTGGCAGATGACAGCAAAGCAGACGAAGCTAAAGTAAAGGCTGTCAAGGGCGTGATGGGCGTCCGCAATCAGGGCGGCCAGTTCCAGGTCATCATTGGGCAGGATGTCAGCCTTCCCTATGATGTTATTATGAAAATCTGCAAGTTGGATGCAAACAAAAACGATGCGTCGGCAGCGAATGACGGCAAAAAGAAGAAACCGCTGGATGTTGTAATGGATACACTGGCAGGTATCTTTACTCCGGTGCTGCCTGCCGTTATCGGCGGCGGTATGATCACGGTCGTGTATACCCTGCTGACCCTCTCCGGCCTTGTTTCGGCAGAAAGTAATTTGGGTGTGTTCCTGAATTTCCTCGGCAATGCACCCATGTATTTTATGCCAATTATGGTTGCGTATACAGCTGCCCAGAAGTTTGGCAGCAATCCTTTCCTTGCAATGGCGCTGGCTGCGGCAATGATGCACCCGACTTTCCAGAGCATTGTAGCTTCGGGGGAATCTTTCCACATTCTTGGCCTGCCGGTTATGCTGGTGACCTACAGCAGCAATCCATTGCCGATTATCCTCAGTGTGTGGGCAATGTCTTACTTTGACAAGTTCTTTAATAAGCATATTTCCAAAGTGGTTCGTATTTTTGTGGCTCCGCTGCTTACCCTGCTGTGCGGCTCTATACTGGCCCTTGTGGTGATTGGACCTCTGGGCACGATTGTTGCAAATGGACTGACGGTCGTGTTCAGCGCTATGATTGATCATGCAGGCTGGCTGGTCACTGCAATTTGGGGTGCATTCTCTCCGATTCTGATTATGACCGGTATGCATTACACGCTGGGCAGTCTGTTCAGCACCATGTATTACATGGTGGGCTATGAAGGTGCCATGATGCCCGGTATGCTGGTCTCCAATGTGGCACAGGGCGCAGCGGCACTGGCTGTTCGTTTTGCAAGCAAGGATGAAGATACCAAAGCTCTGGCTCTTTCGGCTGGTGTGACTGGCCTGATGGGCATTACCGAGCCGGCTCTGTACGGCGTAAACCTGCGGTACAAGAAGCCCCTGTATGCGGCCATGATCGGCGGCGGGGTCGGCGGCCTGATCTGCGGCCTCTTTGGCGTGAAGGCCTATGTTATGGCATCTCCCGGCCTGATCTCTCTGCCTATTTTCATCGGCGGCGGCAGCATGACCGGCTTTATCTGGGCCTGCATCGGTGCAGCCGTTTCTATCGTGGTGGCATTCGTGGCAAGCTATGTTATGATGAAAGCAGAGTTCAAGAAGAACCCCGAAAACGCATAAAAAGCGCGGGCAGAGTGGAAAACCGCTCTGCCCGATTTATGATAAGAAGAAATGGAGAACAAGATGGCTGGACTTGCAAAGGATTTCCTCTGGGGTGGTGCCACTGCCGCCAATCAGTTTGAGGGCGGCTGGGATGCCGAGGGTAAGGGCGTGAGCAGTGCCGATTGCTGCACTTGCGGTTCCCGTACCAAAATGCGCAATGTTACTTACCAGATGCCGGATGGCAGTGTGAACGAACAAATGATGTTTACGCTCAATGAACCGGAACAGGCACAGTTTGGATGTTTTGAAGATCATGATTACCCCTCCCACCGTGCCAGCGACTTTTACCACCATTACAAAGAGGATATTGCGCTTATGGGGGAAATGGGCTTCAAGTGCTTTCGTATGAGCATCAACTGGAGCCGCATCTTCCCGCTGGGCTATGAAGAAGCACCCAACGAAGCAGGTCTGGCATTTTATGATTCTGTGTTCGATGAACTGCACGCGCAGGGCATCGAGCCGCTCGTCACCATTTCCCACTACGAAACACCGGTGGGCCTTGCCAATCGCTGGGGCTCATGGGCAGACGCACGCACCATTGACTGTTATCTGCGTTATGTGAAGACCATCGGCGAACGGTACAAGGGCAAGGTGAAATACTGGCTCACCTTCAACGAAATTAACGTGCTGGAAGTAGCTCCGTGGATGGAAGGTGCTGTGGCTACTCGTGACCCGCAGACCCTTGCCGATGCGGGCAAGCATCAGCTGCTGGCCAGTGCGCGGGCAGTACAGCTGCTGCACAGCATTGACCCGGAAAACAAAGTGGGCAATATGATCGCCTACAACTGCGTCTACCCGGCCACCTGCAACCCGGCGGACGTGTTGAGCGCATGGATGAGATCCAACGGCTGCTATTTCTACTGTGATGTGCAGGCACGCGGCTATTACCCGGCTTATCAGCTGAAAAAATACGAGCGCGAGGGTGTGACATTGACTCTGACCGCGCTGGAGCAGGCTGACCTGAAAGCGGGCACAGTGGACTTTATCAGCTTTTCCTACTATATGTCGGCCTGTGCTGCTGCTGACCCCACCACTGGTCAGGCGCAGGCAGGTAATATGATGTCTGGTGTGAAGAACCCTTATCTGGAAACCAGCGAATGGGGCTGGCAGATCGACCCAACCGGCCTGCGGATGTCGCTGGACTGGCTGTATGACCGCTACCAGAAGCCGCTGTTTATCGTAGAAAATGGTCTGGGCGCAAAGGATGTTGTGGAAGCCGATGGTTCCATCCACGACAGTTACCGTATCGATTATCTGCGCAGTCATATTAAGGCCATGAAAGCGGCTGTGGAAGAAGATGGTGTTGACCTGATGGGCTACACCATGTGGGGCTGCATTGACCTTGTGTCGGCTTCCACCGGTGAAATGGCAAAGCGCTATGGCTTTGTATATGTGGACTATCAGGATGATGGTTCCGGCGATGGCAAACGTTTGAAAAAAGATAGTGCTGACTGGTACAAAAAGGTCATTACCACCAACGGCGAAGATTTGACCTGAAGGAGAAAAGAAGGAAAATGAAGAAGTTTGAATACACTGTCAAGGATGCGAATGGCATCCATGCGCGTCCGGCTGGGTTGCTGGTGAAAGCAGCAAAGGCACTGGACAGCACCATCACGCTGGAAAATGCAGCTGGCAAGTCCGCAGTTGCTACCAAGCTGATGGCGGTCATGGGGCTGGGTATCAAGCAGGGAGATACCATTACTGTGACCGTTGAGGGCGGCGATGAAAAAGCAAACGCCTCTGCCATGGAGAAGTTCTTCAGCGAGAATCTGTAAATGAGAAACGGCCACCTATTGCACGATTTGTGTAGTAGGTGGCCGTTTCTATATCTATATGTTAATCTTCCAGTCTGCCGTGGTCGCAGCCGAGGGAAAGATAATGCTCAATCTCTTCGCCCAGAACAAGCTGGGCGTATTCCAAGGGCTTGTTGTAGAGCAGCCAGTCCAGCTCCGCCCGCTGTGCCGGGGTGTTGCCGTACTCGTCCTCGATGGCGATACAGTCGATGGCGAGAGTAGTGCCATCCTCGAACCGGGCTTCCACCCGGTTGGTGTCCATGTTGTAGCGACAGGAAAGCAGTTTATTCATGGCGAACCTCATTTCTATATCAAACGGTGTCTGTTCGGATGTCCTAAACCCTGCCATAGAACCGGTGTGTCATGTAAGATTGTTGTTTGGATAAAACTGGAAGATTTTGCACAATAAATACCGTTGAAATCCAGCTTTTGAGGCTGTGCGAAACAGCCTGTTTTGCCGGGCTGATTTTGGCTCTGCACACTTTTGCACATTTTCTGCACATCGCAAGGATGGATAACAGGTGCAAAGGCGTGCAAGCAATGCAAAGGATGCAACAGAATAACAACGGCAAAATAACGGTGATTCGATTAAAATGACGTTTTAGCGTCAAATGATGAAATGGACAAAATGTACCATTCGGTTCCTACGAATCAGTAGGCCGGGGGTTCGAGTCCCTTCCATCGCACCAAAAAAATGCCGTGAAATCGAAAGATTTCATGGCTTTTTTGTTTTGTAAGCCATGGGTGCACGGTTTCTGCACGGTTTCTGCACGGTCGGTGTTTTCCATGTCCGATGATGTAGGGCACTGTATTGCATTGCAATCAGTGCCCTTTTTTGCATCAGGTGAGCAGTGCCAGGCGCAGCTTTGCCTTCATTTCCGGGTCGGCATCCTTCAGCAATTCCAAAAGAGCCGTCATGGAGATGGTGGGTTCGCCTGCGGCGGGTACAGCCTGCGGGCTGAGAGCGTCGGGCTTGGCATAGAAGCCGCTTTCAAACTTCTTGCCCAGCTCCACACGGGAGGACTGCTGGATATAAGCGGCGTACAAAGTGGTTATAGCGATTTATCCGAATGGAAAATGTTGTGATTGTGCTGCAAATTTTCAGAAGATTTATATACAGACACACAAACTTTTGGAAATTTATGGACGAACGAAATAAATTGAGATTAAATTACGTTATTCCAATAAAGACATCTGAAATTGTGTCCTTTTCAAACGACCGGTAGGAGGTGTACTTATGTTAGAGCGTTTTTTCAAATCACAAATTGCAACAGTTTCCGATCCTTACCAATGCAACTGCATCACGGATGCGTTGGCGGCTGCGGGAATCAAGTTCTATTGTAAAACGAAAGATGTCAATCGGCGTAATGCGTTCGATCAGGCAAGAATCGGAACGCTGGGTATAAAACCGAAGTATATCACGGAGGTATTTGTGGACAAAGAAAATGCAGAAATGGCATTACATATCGTACACACCTTGCCCAATCAAGAGAATTTTTGAAAAAGCTATTGACTGTCCCCTTGGGGGTGGGCTTATCATACCAGTGGAGGCGATGATATGCTTATCAATGAAGTCTGCAAGAGATGTGGCCTTACAAAAAAGGCGATTGAGTATTATGAGGAACAAGGCTTAACTCGCCCTCAAATCATGGAAAATGGTTACAGGGTGTTTTCAGAGGATGATGTCATCCAATTAAACAAAATCGCAGTTTTACGCGGGCTTGGAATATCAGTATCGGACATTAAAACGGTTTTGGCAGAGAATGACCGTTTATCTTTTCAAACTATATGCGACAAGAAAGAACTGGAAATTTCGGATATACAAGCGAAACAACAATTACTCCACACGCTTGCGAGAAACCAGAATTGGGAGGATGCCCGGGCGCAATTGAGCCAGCTCGAAACGAAGCGCTCTATTCTTTCAAGATTGCTTGACCGTTTTCCGGGATATTTCGGGAAATTTATCAGTCTCCATTTTGCACCGTACCTGAATGAGAGGGTTGCAACAGACGAACAGCAAGATGCATTTGAAACGATAATTGATTTTTTAGACGGTGTGAATATTGTTATCCCGGATGATTTGAAAGAATATCTCGACGATGCTGCGAAAACCATTAATCTTGTTGACGTGTCAAAAAAAGCTGCTGCAAGTGTTGCTGCTGCTATACAAGACCCTGAGCAATATCTGAAAGATAATAGGGAGATGTTCGAGCGGTATAAGGAAGTCAAAGCATCTGACGCGTACAAAAACACTCCGGGTTACAGACTTCAAGAACTATTCGCACAGTTAAATCGAGAAAACGGGTACAATGATGTCTTTATCCCTGCTATGCGGCGATTGAGCAGTTCTTATCGTGAATACTATGAAAAGCTATTGAAAGCAAACGAAGTTTTCTTAAAAAGTTATCGCGGAGTTCGTTTTTAATGCAAGCGTAGATCTGCTTTCGCAGCTTGTCCAGCTCGGTCTGGTAGACGGTCTGGGTGGGCAAAGACCGTCAACTGCCACGCCCATCCGCACATCCTTCTGCCACAGAACAGGTGCTTGCCGGAGCCTCTCGCAGCCCCTTTTCCGCGTCAGCCGGAACCAAGGTGTAACACACTAGACTTTGCAGGCAAAGTCGTGTGCCAACGAGCGTTCCGCCGCTCTTTGGATTCTTCCCGGCAGGGCACTGGAAAATGGGGTGCCCTGTGCAGCACGGGGCGCATCCGTCACCTCGCACAAAGAACGGCCCGCAGGTTTTACTTGACAATTCGCAAAATAAGGGCTATCATAACCATAAGATGAATATAATGTTTATGACGATATGCTCAATTTGAGGGTGAGGTATTCCATGGCAATCAATGATAGTGCTGTCGTCCCGCTTTACCAGCAGGTAAAGGATGACATTCGTGCCGCGATCGAGAGCGGCAAATACAAAACCAATGAGAAGATCCCCCCGGAGCCGGAGCTGAGTGCAGAGTACTCGGTCAGCCGCATCACGGTACGCCGTGCGGTGGAAGAACTGTGCGCCGAAGGGTATCTGGTCAAAATGCAGGGGCGGGGCACCTTTGTCAGCAAGCCCCGCATCCATCGCAAGTTTACCAGCGGCAGAAATGCTGCCAGCTTTACGGAGACCTGCAAAGAAAACGGTATGGTGCCGGGTGCCCGGCTGTTGAACCGTCAGATCGTGCCGGTGCGTAAGGATGAGGAAGCCTTCTTCCATGTAGGCCCGGAAGCCTTGCTCATCTATATCCAGCGTCTGCGCACCGCCGATGGTCAGCCGGTATTTCTGGAAAACCTGTTCCTGCCCTACGAGCCTTATAAAAATCTGATGAGCGAGAACCTCAATGATGTTTCCATGTTTGACACCATTGAGCGCATCTCCGGGCTGCGCCCTGCGACGACCGGCCGTCAGCGTATAGAGGCAGTGCGCGCCACAGCAGAACAGGCACAGCTGCTCAACCTTTCGCTGGGCGAGCCGCTGCTGTATCTGAACGCCTACTTCCATGACCAATATGACCACCCGCTGTGCATCGGGCGGCAGTATTACATTGGAAGCCGGTATATGTTTGAGTTTTAAGGGCAGAATTCTGTCCCCCAAGAGCGTCTTTTCCACCCGGAAAAGACGCTCTTTTTGTCGTTCCAAGGAGAATTGTTAGTGAAACTGCTAAAATATAGGGGAAGTGCTTTGTGCACGTTACCAAAGTAAAGATTTTTTTAGAAAAACCTCTTGACGTCTGTGCAAAATGTGGTACTATGTACATGACGATTATGACGTCTATAACGAATAAGACGATACAGACGCCGAAGAGATGAAGGAACCACAAGAAAGGTCGTGGATGCGTATGAACCGAATCATTCTTGCTTCGCACGGAGGGCTGTCTGCCGGAATGAAGGACACCGTGCAGATGATCCTTGGCGAGTTGCCGAACCTTTATGCCCTTGCTACCCTGCGGGATGAGACCGAGCCTATCACGGTGGCGGCACGCCGGCTGCTGGAGGGCTTTGCAGCAGAGGATGCTGTGTACATCGTGACCGATGTGATGGGCGGCAGCGTGAACAACGAGATGCTGACCCTGCTGCCGGAGTATCCGGCTGTGCACCTGATCTGCGGCATGAACGCTTCTCTGGTGCTGACCCTTGCTTCCAACGACGAAGCCCTGACACAGGACGAACTGGCCGAGTGCATTGCAGATGCCAAGGCGCAGATCATTGATTGCAACCTGCTGCTGAAAAACGCAGCCCAAGATGAGGAGGATGACCTATGATCAAATTAGTACGTCTGGACTACCGCCTGCTGCACGGTCAGGTGGTATTCTCGTGAACCGGCCATGTGGGCGCACAGCGCATCATCGTGGTGGACGATGACGCCGCCAACGACGAGATGAAAAAGTCCGCCCTGCTGCTGAGCAAGCCTGCCGGTGTCCGGGTGAACATCTTCACGGTGGACAAAGCCATCGCCAAGATGCCCAAGGTGGAGCAGCTGGACGAGAAGATCATGATGATCTTCGGCAACACCGCTGCCCTGCTCAAGTTCTGCCAGGCATACCCCAAGATCAAAGAGATCAACTACGGCGCTGTGGCAAACAAGCCCGGCTCCGTGGCCTTTGACCAGTCGGTGTTCCTGACCCCGGAGGAGCAGGCAGACACCCAGAAGCTGCTGGATATGGGCATTAAGATCTACAGCCAGCAGACCCCCACCTTTAAGGTAGTACCCATCGATCACATCTGATCGTAAGGAGATAAAAAGGAGGAATTGACCCATGTTTGTTACCGCACTGCTTCTGGGTCTGGTTGGCGTGTTCTGTATTCTGGACTCGCGCATTCTGGGCCGCATGAACTTCGAGCGTCCGCTCATCACCTGCACCATCGTCGGTGCGCTGCTGGGTGATCTGCAGACCGGCCTGACCCTTGGCGCATCCATCGAGCTGATGAGCCTTGGCATCGTGAACATCGGCGCAGCCGCACCCCCGGACATGAACATGGCTGCCATCATCTGTGCAGCCTTTGCTATCCTGACCGATGCTTCTGCCGAGACTGCACTGGCGCTGGCCATCCCCATCGCTGTTCTGGGCCAGATGCTGGGCGTGCTGATGCGCACCATCCTGTCCAACCTGACCCACGTTGCCGACCACGCCATTGCAGAAGGCAAGTTCCGCAAGGCATGGAGTATGCACATCGTCTGGGGCACGCTGCTGTATAGCCTGATGTACTTCATCCCCATTTTCCTGTCCGTCTACTTCGGCACGGATCTGGTGCAGAAGATCGTGGCTTTCATCCCCGCATGGCTGACCGATGGCCTGAACCTCGGCAGTAAGTTCCTTACCGCTTACGGTATTGCCCTGCTGCTGTCCACCATGCTCAACCGCGACCTGACCGTTTACTTCCTGCTGGGCTTCTTCTTTGTGGGCTATCTGGGTCTGGATGTTACCGCTGTGGCAATCTTCGCCGCAATTCTGGCTGTGATCCTGACCGGCCTGAAGTATGGCAAGGGCGCACCCGCCGCAGCCGCTGCCGGTGCAGCTGCTGCCAACCCGGATTACGACCCGCTGGAAGATGACGACGATCTTTGATAGGAGGAAGCTGAAATGAGCAACGCAACCAAGACTGCAAAGCGCAGCGACTTCAAGAAATACTTCCAGTTTATGTGGCGTTCCCTGAACATTCAGGCCTCCTGGAACTACGAACGTCAGATGAACATGGGCTTTTTGTACGGCATCGCTCCCACGCTGGACGAGCTGTACCCCGACGAGAACGACCCCGAGCAGCTGGCGCACAAAAAGGAAGCCTACGAGCGCGAGATGGCGTTCTACAACTGCACCCCGCAGACCAGTGCCTTTACGCTGGGTCTGGCTGCCTCCATGGAGGAGCAGTACGCCGCCGACCGTGAAAATTTCAACCCGGAGACTATCAACGCCGTCAAGACCTCGCTGATGGGCCCCCTGTCCGGTGTGGGCGACTCCTTCTTCCAGGGCACTGTCCGCCTGATCGCTTTTGGTCTGGGCATCTCTCTGGCACAGCAGGGCAGCGTTCTGGGCCCCATTCTGGCTATGATCATCTCCATCGTCCCCTCTGTGCTGGTCACATGGTTTGCCGGTAAGCTGGGCTACACCATGGGCAGCAAGTACCTGACCAAGCTCAACGGCGGCATGATGGACAAGCTGATGTACGTCTGCGGCATCGTGGGTCTGATGGTCATTGGTGCCATGGTGGCAAGCATGGTGGGTCTGACCACCCCCATCACCTTCGCAAGCACCGGTCTGGTGCTGCAGGATGTGCTGAACAGCATTCTGCCGAACCTTCTGAACCTTGGCATCGTGATGTTGATGTACACCCTGATCCGCAAAAAGGTCAAGACCGGCTGGCTGCTGGGCATCTGCATCGTGGGCGGTGTTGCCATCAACGCCCTTGGTCTGTTGGTGTAACCGGGTTTCCGGCTTACATAGATATCCGTACGCCTGTAATTTGTGATTCATCGAACAATAGGAAAATAATTTGGAGGATTGCATTATGTATAACATCGATCTGGCAAACGTCAAGTCCATCGTGGCAGACATCGTGGCAAAGCACAACGTGGAGAACGTGGCCTTTGTTGGCTGCGGTGCTTCCAAGGCAGAGCTGTATCCCGCAAAGTACTTCCTGGCAAACTGCAGCAAGAAGCTGCGTGTGGCACACTACACCGCCAACGAGTTCAACTACGATACCCCCGATTGGCTGGGCGACACCACCGTGGTCATCACCGCTTCTCTGGGCGGCAGCACCCCTGAGACCGTCAAGGCCAACAGCGTGGCAAAGGCTGCCGGTGCAACCGTTGTCAGCGTTACCCACGCTGCCGGTTCTGCCCTGACCAAGGAAGCTGACTACACCATCGTTCACGGCTTTGAGGCAAACTACGCCGCCAAGCTGGAAAAGATGGGCTACGTTCTGGCACTGGCTGTGGAGATCCTGCAGCAGGTGGAAGGCTTCGACAAGTACGACAAGATGATCGAGGGCCTGACCAACGTGTTCGAGGCTGCCGAGAACGCTGCCAACTCTGCCCGCAAGTCTGCCAAGGAGTTCGCTGAGAAGTACAAGGACGCTCCCGTCGTCTACGTCATGTCCAGCGGCGCTTCCATGGAGGTCGCTTACTCCACCTCCATCTGCCTGATGATGGAGATGCAGTGGGTCAACTCCGGCTCCTTCCACAGCGGCGAGTTCTTCCACGGCCCCTTCGAGATCGTGGACAAGGACGTGCCCTTCATCCTGCTGATGAACGACGGCAAGACCCGTCCCGTGGATGCCCGCGCACTGACCTTCCTGCACCGCTTCGATGCTCTGACCACCGTTGTGGATGCAAAGGATTACGGTCTGGGCAATGCAGTGGACAGCAGCGTCATCACCTACTTCAACCCGCTGATGCACACCGCCGTGTTCCGCGTCTATGCTGAGGAGCTGTCCTACGTCCGTCAGCATCCGCTGACCCTGCGCCGCTATATGTGGAAGCTGGAGTACTAAGCGTTCAACCGGGATCAATAGACCCATGCTTGGGGGAGGGGCTTGCCCCTCCCCTTTTTTGATGAAGAGGGAAATGAAGAATGATTGAAGCAGTGATTTTTGATATGGATGGGGTGCTGGCAGATACGGAATATTACTACGAGAACCGCCGCAAGAACTTTCTGCTGGAAAACGGCATCCCCATCCCGGAGGGCAACTTCATCGGCTCTAACGAAAAAGCCATCTGGGAAGCTATCGTTCCCAACGACCCTGTGCGCCGTCAGGAGATGCTGATGGCTTACCGGGAGTACCGCAAAGCTCGCCCCACCCCCTACGGCGAGCTTACCGATCCGCAGGCAGAGCCGCTGATGAATGCGCTGCGCAGCCGTGGACTGAAGGTGGCGGTGGCGTCCTCCAGCGCAGCGCCGGATATCATGAAGATGCTCACGGAGGGCGGCTTGAAAGCCATGGTGGATTTTGCTTTCAGCGGCGAGGACTGCGCCGCCCATAAGCCTGCGCCGGACATCTATCTCAAGGCGCTGAAGGCACTGGGGCTGACGGCAGATAAGGCCATTGCGGTGGAGGATTCTCCCACGGGCATCGCCTCCGCAAAGGCGGCAGGGCTGAAGGTACTGGCACTGAAGCCCCGCCACGGCGAGCCGCTGGACCAGTCCGCCGCAGACTGCATCATCACCCAGCTGATGGATGTAAAGGAGCATCTGGACTGAGATGGAAGCAATCAAGAACGGTCTGCGCAAAAACCTGACCCCAGCACAGCTGTGGAGCGGCGCACGCTTTTTTCTGCTGCTGAATCTGGGACTTATCATCTATGCAGTAGCACTGAACTTCTACTGTGCGCCCAACCACTTTGTATTTGGCGGCACCACCGGTCTTTCCATCGTGCTGGCCACCTGCTTTCCGGCTCTGAGCGTCAGCACCTTTATGTGGATCACCAATGCGGTGCTGGATGTGCTGGGCTGCGTCTTTCTGGGCATAAAGACCATGGGTTGGACACTGTACTCCTCCTTCATGCTCAGCTTTTATTCCAGTATGTGCGAAAAGATGTTTCCCGTGTCGCAGCCTTTGACGGATGACACTCTTCTGGAGCTGTGCTTTGCGGTGGCGCTGCCTGCCATTGCCAGCGGCATCGTATTCAACATCGGGGCATCCACCGGCGGCACCGAGATCGTGGCGATGATCCTGCACAAGTACATCAAGGTGGAGATCGGCAGGGCTCTGCTGCTCAGCGATATCGGCACGGTGCTGTTTGCGGCTTACCTCTACGGCCCGCAGACCGGGATGTACTGCGTACTGGGACTCATCGGGCGCAGCACCATCGTGGATACAGCCATCGAGAGCCTGAATCTCCGCAAGGTGTGTACGGTCATCACCTCAAGGCCGGAGCCCATCCGGCATTTCGTTACGGAAACACTGGGACGCACAGCGACCCAGCAGAACGCCACCGGCGTGTACACCGGCGAGCCCCGCACCATGATCATGGTGGCGCTGACCCGGCGGCAGGCAGGGCTGTTGCGGGATTTCCTGCGCCGGGAGGACCCGGAGGCCTTTCTGACCATTGTCAACTCCAGCGAGATTATCGGCAAGGGATTCCAGTCCATCTGAAAACGCAGAATGCCCGCCCACTGTGGCTTTTCCACAGCTGGGCGGGCATCATTTATATGGTAAATGGTCATTAACGCTGACTTTCCGGGATTTACGCTGAAAATACGCTGACTTGGTATGGTTTGCGCTGAATTTACGCTGAGAAACGTGCGTCGCGCGATTAGCATTTTTGCCGCGCGGTTTCTAAGGTTCAATCCTCCAGCCTGCCGTGGCCGCAGCGGGCGGAGTTAGACTACCTCATCTACAATGACCCGCTGGGCTATGCGGATTTGATTCTGAACGGTGACCCGGAGGAATATTTGAAGAATGCGGCTGGAAGCCATGGATTAGAAATCTGAATGAATGCTGGACATTACCGCTTTTTTGCGCTGGTGATGTCCAGCATTTGTTATTTGGTGTTGCCCGATTAATTTTAATGAAATCTTTATACTTCTACAATTTTCTTTACGGCTCTTTTATTTATTCCATGCTAATCTTTATGCACATGGATAGATAAAGGAGCTTTTATGATTCGATATCCTCGTTACAGGCGGCACCGTTTTTCTTCTTTTCAAGTCATTATTGCAGGTTTTGCAGCAGTTGATCTGGTGGGCGCGTTGCTTCTGATGCTTCCGATCGCTGCACAGCAACGATGCGTTACACCGTTCCATGAGGCACTGTTTACCTCCACCTCTGCTCTTTGTGTGACCGGACTTGTGGTACAGGATACCGGCAGCTATTGGTCGGTTTTTGGGCAAAGCGTAATTCTTCTTCTGATCCAGATCGGAGGATTGGGCGTCATTACAGTGGGCGCTGCCTTTGCGCTGCTTTCCGGGCGAAAGATCTCCCTCAAGCAGCGCAGCACGATGCAGGAAGCTACGGCTGCCCCACAGATGGGCGGCATCGTGCGGCTGACAGGCTTTATTCTGCGGATCACCGCCCTGTTTGAATTGGCCGGTGCTGCACTGCTGCTGCCGACGTTCTGCGCCGATTATGGACTGCGCGGGATCTGGTATGCACTGTTTCATTCCATTTCGGCGTTCTGCAATGCCGGCTTTGACCTGCTGGGAACAGAGGGGGCAAAATTTGTTTCGCTGACACAGTATGCAGGAAACCCATTGCTTACCACAGTGATCGCGGCTCTGATCGTCTTTGGCGGCCTTGGTTTTCTGACATGGGAGGACATTTATACATATCGCCTTGATTTTCACCGTTACCGGATGCAGAGCAAGGTGATCCTTGTCACAACGGCATTTCTTCTGGTATTGCCGGCGCTGTACTTTTATTGTTTCGAGTTCACGGCAGGCTCTGCCCGGCAGCGCATTTTATTGTCGATGTTCCAATCCGTTACCCCCCGTACTGCCGGTTTTAACACTGCTGATCTTGCTGCGATGGGCAGCACTTCACAGGCATTGATGGTGGTTCTGATGCTGTTGGGCGGTTCGCCCGGCTCTACGGCAGGCGGCATGAAAACCACAACGTTTGCCGTTCTGCTGGCCAATATGTGGGCGACCTTCCGCCGCAGAGAAGATGCCGAATTTTTCGGGCGGCGCATAGATGGTTCTGCGGTCAAGAATGCTGCCACCATCGCAGGGATGTATTTGACGCTGTTCTTCCTCGGAGCCTTTGTCATTGCTGCGGCAGAGCAGCTGCCGATGTCGGTCTGTCTGTATGAGACCGCATCGGCTGTGGCAACGGTGGGTCTGACATTGGGCATCACGCCGCAGCTGGGGGCTCTTTCGCAGGGGGTGCTGATCGCACTGATGTTTTTGGGACGTGTTGGCGGATTGACGTTGATCTATGCGGCATTTGGCAGCAGCCCTGCCCACTCTCGTCTGCCGCAGGAGAAGATCGCAATCGGATAAAGGAGACAGGTATGAAATCGATTCTTTTGATTGGGCTTGGCCGTTTTGGCCGCCATATTGCGCAGGAACTGAATGAGCTGGGTCATCAGGTCATGGCGATCGACAGCAATGAGGACCGTGTGAACGCCGTGCTTTCCTATGTGACGAATGCACAGATCGGTGACAGCACCAGCGAATACTTTCTGCGCTCCCTTGGTGTCGGCAATTTTGATGTGTGTATCGTAACCATCGGCGGCAATTTTCAGAGTTCGTTGGAAACAACATCGCTGCTCAAGGAGCTGGGCGCAAAGCTTGTGGTCTCGCGTGCAGAGCGGGATGTACAAGCCAAGTTCCTGCTGCGCAACGGTGCGGATGAAGTGGTCTACCCGGAAAAGCAGCTGGCAAAGTGGGCGGCGATCCGATACAGCTCCGAACACATTCTGGATTACATCGAGCTGCAGGACGACCACGCCATCATGGAAGTGACCATTCCGCCGGAATGGACGGATCGCACGATCGGCGAGATCAATATCCGAAAAAAGTATAACATCAATATTCTTGCGCTGAAAAAAGACGGAAAGCTCGATATGAGCATTACGCCGGATACGCAGCTGTGCCGGGATGAAAGTATGCTGGTTTTGGGAAAATACGCATCGATCCAGAAGTGTTTCCGGCTCTAAAAAGATAGGACGGATTGGTATGGATGTCGTTTTGTTGCTGATGGTTCTTGGAGTCATGTTGAGTGGCTTCTGGGCAGCAGATGCGCTGGATCACATACGGAGGGAGATCCTTCGACAGGAAGGAAAAAGACGCGGCTGGTGGTCGTGACCATCAAATTGTGCTATACTGTGGGCAAGGCAGGTGATTTTTATGAATCAGAACGACCCACCCACTGAACATATTCTGGCGTGTCTGTCGTCCTCTCCCTCCAATGCAAAGATCGTGCGGACGGCGGCAACGATGGCAAAGGCGTTTGGTGGGACCTTTACAGCTCTGTATGTACGGACTCCTGATTCGAATCAGATGGGAAAAGAAGATCGTCGGCGTTTGCAGCAGCATATTCGTATGGCAGAGCAGGCAGGTGCCGACATTTCTACGATCTACGGGAATGACATCCCGCAGCAGATCGCAGAGTTTGCCCGGATCTCCGGCATTACAAAAATCGTACTGGGGCGCTCCAGCATACATCGCCGCCATTTCTGGAGCGGGCCGTCACTGACCGAAAAATTGACGCTGACTGCGCCCAATCTGGATATTTATATCATCCCGGATGCTTCTGCAGAGAACGGCTACGGTTCAGGACGGCGGCTGTTCGCCCGTCCGCTTCTGCCGTCTGTCCGTGATCTGCTGATCACCGCAGGCATCCTGAGCTGCATCACGCTCATCGGCTTCTTTTTCTTGCAACTGGACTTTGCGCGTTATAACATTATTATGCTCTATATGCTGGGCGTGTTGTTTACGGCGCTGTTCACCAGCGGCTACACCTGCGGTGTGCTGGGGTCCGTTGCCAGTGTTACGCTGTACAATTTCTTCATGACCGAGCCATACCTGACATTCCATGCGTATGACCCCGGTTATCAGGTTACATTTGCCCTGATGCTGACCTCTGCAATCATTACCTGTACGTTGACGACACGGTTGAAAGACCATGCAAAAATGTCTGCGCAGGCAGCATTCCGGACAAAAGTACTGTTTGATACAAATCAGCTTTTACAGAGAGCAAAAAGCGAGGAAGAAATCCTCTCTCAGACAGCGTCCCAGCTGATGAAGCTGCTGAACCGGAGCCTGATCGTCTACCCGGAACAAAACGGAGATCTTGGTTCAGAACAGCTTTTTTCGGTTGACGGGGAAGTGCCGTGTAACATCTTTTCTGCACCGGAAGAACGGGATGCGGCAAACTGGACGTTTTCCAACAAAAAGCGTTCCGGTGCAGGCACGGATAGCTACCCGGATGCAAAGGGGCTTTATCTTGCGCTTCGGACCGGAGGCGGTGTGTTTGGAGTGATCGGGATCGATCTGTCCGAAAAACCGCTGGATGCCTTTGAAAACAGTGTGCTGCTTTCCATTCTGGGCGAAGGTGCGCTGGCCATCGAAAACCGCAGAAATGCGCTGGAAAAAGAGCAAGCTGCATTGCAGGCAAGGAATGAAGAGCTGCGGGCAAACCTGCTGCGCACGATCTCCCATGACCTGCGCACCCCGCTGACCTCCATTTCCGGCAATGCCAGCAATCTGCTTTCCAACGGAGAAACATTGGATACAGAGACCCGGAACAAGATCTGCACCGATATTTTTGACGATGCACAATGGCTGATCGGTCTGGTGGAAAATCTGCTTTCCATCACCCGCATTGAGGATGGGCGGATGAATCTGCAGATCTCGCCGCAGCTGATGGATGAAATGATCGAAGAAGCACTGCATCATGTCAACCGGAAAAGCTGCGAACACACCATCACAACACAGTATGGGGACGAGATCCTCTTGGTCAATGTGGATGCACGGCTGATCATGCAGGTCGTTGTCAATCTGGTGGATAACGCCATCAAATACACCCCCGTGGGCTCGGTCATTCAGATTTCGGCTTACCGGAAAGACCATCAGGTCATAGTGGAAGTTGCAGATAACGGCCCCGGTATTCCAGATCGCGCAAAAGCACAGGTGTTCGAGATGTTTTATACCGGGCAGAGCCGCATCGCAGACAGCCACCGCAGCCTTGGCTTGGGCTTGCCCCTCTGCCGTGCGATCCTGACGGCTCACGGCGGAACATTGACCCTGCGGGACAACATTCCCAATGGCAGTGTCTTTTCCTTTGCATTGCCGCAAAGCGAGGTGAACATTCATGAATAAGCCGTCCATTCTGGTCGTAGAGGATGATGTCCCTGTACGGTGTCTGATCACAACGACCCTGAAGACCCACGGCTATAAATATCTGACTGCTTCCAATGGGGAAACGGCGATCATGATGGCCACCAGCCACAACCCGGACATCATGCTGCTGGATCTTGGACTGCCCGATATAGACGGCATTGAGGTCATCCGCAGCGTCCGCACATGGTCGAACCTGCCCATCATCGTCCTGAGTGCCCGGAGCGAAGATTCCGATAAGATCGAAGCCCTTGACAACGGCGCAGATGATTATCTGACGAAGCCGTTTTCCGTGGATGAGCTGCTGGCAAGACTGCGTGTAACGCAGCGCAGATTGAATCTGCTGGCTTCTGACGGCATCAATAGCCCGGTTTTTGTCAATGGTCCTTTGAAAATCGACTTCTCGGCAGGCTGCGTCTGGTTGAGCGAGAATGAATTGCATCTGACCCCCATCGAGTACAAACTGCTGTGTGTGCTGGCGCATAATGTGGGCAAAGTGCTGACGCATACCTCCCTCACGCAGAAAGTATGGGGCAGTACGCAGGAAAATGACATTGCTTCCTTGCGTGTTTATATGGCATCCCTGCGCAAAAAACTGGAACGATGCCCGAATGCGCCGCATCTGATCCAGACCCATGTTGGTGTCGGATACCGGATGCTGCGCGCAGAAAACGATGAAGCGTAGTAGTGCCTTCAATGCAAAGCTGGTAGAAGAACTGGTGAAGAATGCCGACTCGCTTGACCATGTGACGCTTATGGATGCGGACGGAACGGACCCGCTGTCCGGGCATTATACCAGCAATTACACGCGGGAGTACACGCGCACGGCAAGCTTGGCGCTCAACGATCTGCTGAGTATTTTCGAGCAAGCAGGTCTGAAGGGCATCGGCCGGGTCTATCTGGCGCGCATGATGGATCGCCTGATCGTAGCAACGATGCTTTATGCAAGCACGCGCAATGACATTTCCAAGAACATGGATCTGGTGGAAGCACTGCTTCATCCTGAGACCTGCTGATATCGAGCTCCCGGTCTGCCGCGGTCACACCCCGGCGAAAGATACTGTTCCATCTCCCCTCTCGGCACCTTCTGGGCACCGATGGGACTGAAGATCTACCGTAACTTTGCACAAGATACAACCAAGGCACGGAAAAGGCCGGACCCGTTCAAAGGGGTCCGGCCTTTTCTGCATACACGCGAAGAAAAACAGGCGCAGCGGTAAGCCTACTGCATCCGGTGCTGTGTGCGGTATTCGGCGGGGGTGATGCCGTACAGACGGCGGAAGGTTTTCAGAAAGCTGCTGTAATCCGGGAAGCCACTCTCGGTGCAGGCGTTCAGGACGGAAACGCCCTCTTCCAGCGCCTTGCGGCAGTGCTGCATCCGCAGATAGGTCAGGTAATTGTGGATGCTCTCCATGGTGCATTCCTTGAATGCGCGGGAAAGGTGCTCCCGGCTGGCGTAAAGTTCCTGCGCCAGCTGCGCGGTGGTCAGGGTCGGGTCCTGATAATGGGCCTGCAGGTAGGCCACCGCGCGCGCGACCAGCACACTGGTGCTGCTGGGTGCAGTGGTCTGTCCGCTGCCGGTGGCCTGCGTGATAAGCAGCATCATCTCAGCGACCTGCGCCTCAAAAACGATATCCCGGATAGAGCCCGGCAGCTCCTGACTTTGCGCCATGCGGATGAAAAGCCCCTTGAAATCCCACTTGCGGCAGGCCTCGCTGTCCAGCACGGTGAGCTCGTGCATCCAGTCTGCATTTTTCAGGTTCACGCGGCGGCGGGTGGCCTGCCAGAGAGCATCGTCGATCTGGATGACCAGACGATCCGACTGGGCATCGTCAATATTGAAGTTGCCGGAGTGGTAGACCTGAGAGGGGAAGTAGACCAGCTCCCCCACATGGACCAGATACACGCTGCCGTCCACCGAGTAGCGCACCGTGCTGCCGCCGATGGGAAGCACCAGCTCGTGATACGGGTGGGAGTGCACCACGGACTGCTTGTTTTCCCGGTTCGTGTACCATGTGACCAGAAGCCGGGTGTTGCTCAGCCCCATCCGCGCCTGCGCTTCCGTAAGGACATTATCGATATAATGTGTGACCCGTTCGATGCCCATAGCCGCTCCTGCTCCTTGTTAAAAAAATCAGAATCGTGCCTTTACGTCGTTTTTTGCCCTAGTATATCAGTATATATCACATTTTGCAACATTTAAATCACAAAATCTGCGGAAAATCCATGTGTTTTTTAGTATGATAAGGGTGCAAGGAGACGAGATTGACCAAATACACAAAAATGTTTCAACACTTTTGTGCTTATCGACGAATGCGCCGGTCGCATTTCGTGACCGTCTGAAAGGAGTCCGTCCATGCAGACCTCAAAGAATCATTTTGAAGCCAAGGTGGTCTTTAACGATGAGACCATCCGCCGGATGTTCCGCACGGAGTTCTACACCTACGAGGGGCTGCGGCACCTGCTGTGGCTTGCAGCGGCCTTTGTGCTGGTGATGGCGGCGCTGTTCACCGCCATCCCCGCCTTCATCAAGGTGCTCTGCCTGCTGGTGGGCTGTGCCATGTTCGCCATGCCGGACTTTTTGAGCCGGGTGGCGGCAGAGGGGGTCATCATGCAGCGGGGCGGGGCGGAGACCACCGTGAGCTGCCGGGTCAACGATGGCGGCGTGGACGTGGAAAACGGTGCCCACATCCCCTTTGCAAAGATCGACCGGCTGGTGGAGGATGACCAGTATTTCTACATCTTCCAGAGCCGTCAGATGGCCGTGATGATCCCCAAGGGCAGCCTGCTGCCGGCAAACCCGGAGCGGTTCGCAAAGGTGCTTGCCAAGGAGACCGGCAAGGACTGGAAGCGCTCCAAGAGCCTGTGGGGGCTCAACCTGAAAGACCTGATCCAGATGGGAAAGGATCGCTTTCAGCGCAGCGCGTCCTGAGCGCTGCACCGCAATTTTTGTTGTTTCACAGCCGACCGGCTGTGATCGTTGGATACGATAAAAACAAGATAAGGAAGGAAAAACACTATGAAAATCACTCGCAGACAGTTCGTACAGGTCATGGCAGTTGCTGGTGCATCTGCCCTGCTCACCGCTTGCGGCGGTTCTTCCAACAGCACTGCCGGTTCCGGCGCAGCTGCTGCCACCGGCGGCAGCTTCAACCTGAAGCTGGGCCACAATCTGGCCGAGGATCACGCTGTGCACATCCAGCTGACCAGCTTTGCAGAGCAGGTCAAGGAAAAGACCGGCGGCAGCATCAACATCCAGATCATCCCCAACGGCACCCTGGGCAGCGAGGCTGACATGATCTCCCAGATCCAGGCAGGCGCACTGGATATGGCAAAGGTCTCCGCTTCCACCCTGGGCAACTTCAGCGAGAAGTACAACGCCTTCTCCGTGCCTTATGTGTTCAACGATCAGGCACACTACTACAGCTACATGGACAGCGACTCTGCAAAGGCAGTCTTTGAGTCCACCGATGATCAGGGCTTCCGCGGCCTGACCTGGCTGGATTCCGGCGCACGTTCCTTCTACACCAAGGCTACCGCCATCCGCACCCCGGCTGACCTGAAGGGTCTGAAGATCCGCACCATGGACAGCCAGATGGCTATCGACATGATGAACTGCCTGGGCGGCTCCGCTACCGTTATGGGTTACAGCGATATCTACACCGGTATGCAGCAGGGCGTCATCGACGGTGCCGAGAACAACGTCACCGCACTGCGCGACCACGGCGACGTGACCAAGTACTACTGCTTCGACGAGCACACCCGCATCCCCGATATGGTGGTCATCGCTTCCAGCGTGTGGAACAAGTTCTCTGACGAGCAGAAGTCCATCGTGTCCGAGTGCGCCAAGGCCGCTACCGAGGAGTATAAGGACGCTTGGAAGAAGTTCGAGGACGAGGTGCTGGACAAGGCTGTGAACCAGAACGGCGTCGAGCTGGTCAAGGATGTGGATATCGCCGCATTCCAGGCCGCTGTGCAGCCCATCTACGAGAACCTCAAGACCTCCAACCCCACCACCTACGCGGTCGTGGAAGAGATCCGCGCAATGGCCTAAACGCCGACTCATTGCTTTCCATTCTTCCGGCAACACCGCACAATTCCCGCCTGACGGCTTAAGCACCGTTCCGGCGGCTGCGACACGGCATCTGCGTTGCCAAAATGCTCGATAATACACAAAGTATTATCTGCACTTTTGGCTTAGCATCTGCCGCACCTCGCTCGCCGTATCGGCACTTAGAATTATGCGGTATTGCCTTACCTCCCATGCTGCGGGCAGCGCACGGCGCAGCCCGCAGCTGCGCGGGAGGGAATGAGTTCAAGGAGATGATCTTGTGAAAAAACTGGATAAAATTCTGGATAATGTCATGCGCTTCCTCATGGCAGTGGCAATGTTCGCCCTGCTGGCAGGCGGCACTTGGCAGATCTTTACCCGCTGGATCCTGCGCAACCCCTCCACTGTGACGGACGAGTTTCTGCGCTATGTCCTGATCTGGGCTTCCATGATCGGTTCCGCCTACTGCTTCTACAAGGATAAGCATCTGGCACTGGATCTGGTCAAGGGCCGCGCAAAGGGTGCGTTCAACGTTGTGCTCAGCGTGTTCATCGAGGCCGCCATCGTGTTCTTTGTGGGCTACGTCTTTGTTTACGGCGGCTGGAAGCTGACTGCAAACGCCACCAACGTTTCCTCGGTCATGCGCATCCCCTTCAAGTTCCTGTATTCCATCCTGCCGATCTCCGGCGTGTTCATCATTCTGGCTCGCGTGCTGAAGTATGTACAGCTCTTCGCGGAGCGTAAGGAAAAGAAAGGAGAAAACGCATAATGGTTGCACAGGCTACGTTACTGCTGTTCGGTTCCTTCTTTGTCATGCTGCTGGCCGGTGTGCCCATCTCGGCAGGCATCGGCATTGCATCCATCTTCACGGCACTGTTCAGCATGGACCCCGCAATTTTTGCCCTGACCGCCGCACAGCGCTGCTTCTCGGGTATTGACTCCTTCTCTCTGCTGGCACTGCCCTTCTTCTCTCTGGGCGGCAACATCATGAACAAGGGCGGCATTGCAAAGCGCCTTGTCCGTCTGGCACGTCTGGCTGTGGGCAAGATGCCCGGCTATCTGGCTGCCACCAACGTTCTGGCCAATATGTTCTTCGGTGCCGTTTCCGGCTCCTCCGTGGCAGCTACCTCTGCCATGGGCTCCATCATGGCACCGCTGGAGCTGGATGAGGGCTACGACCCCAACTACTCCGCAGCCGTCAACATCTGCTCTGCCCCCACCGGCATCCTGATCCCCCCGTCCGGCCCGCTGATCCTTTACTCCATCACCGCCGGCGGCGTTTCTGTGGCTGCTCTGTTCATGGGCGGCTACCTGCCCGGCATCCTGATGGGTCTGTGCGTGGCTGGTCTGGCTGTGTTCATCGCCGTCAAGAAGGGCTATAAGTCCTCCGACGTCAAGGACCCCGACCCTGCCATCAAGATCATCATTGATGCAGTGCCCTCTCTGCTGGCCGTCATCATCGTCATGGGCGGCATTCTGGCAGGCATCTTCACCGCTACTGAGGCTGGTGTGGTGCTTTGCCTGTACTGCGGCCTGCTGTCCATCCTGTACAAGGAGATGACCTTCAAGAGCTTCTATAATCTGCTGGCAGACACCATGGAGAGCAGCGCCACCATCCTGTTCCTGATCGCCGCTTCCTCCATCATGTCCTACGTCATGAGCTACTCCGGCATCCCTGCCGCTATCAGCAACGCGCTGATGAGCATTTCCAGCAACCGCTACGTCATCCTGCTGGTCATGAACGTGTTCCTGCTGGTCATGGGTATGTTCCTGGATCTGACCCCCGCAGTTCTGATCTTCACTCCCATCTTCCTGCCCATCACCCGCAGCATCGGCATGAGCGATGTGCAGTTCGGTATCATGCTCATCATGAACCTGGGCATCGGCTCGGTCACCCCGCCGGTCGGTTCCTGCCTGTTCGTGGGCTGCGGTGTCGGCAAGGTCAAGATCGAAGGCGTTACCAAGTACATTGTGCCGCTGTTCACCGCCATGGTCGTGGCACTGTTCCTTGTCACCTTCATCCCTGCCATTGCGCTGTGCATCCCGTACCTGTGCGGTCTGGTGCCCAGCCTTGGCTGGACGTTCTAAGCCCTGACTGTTCCGGGTAAAGCAACGAATACGTTGCCCCCATTTCTCTGAAGATATCCTGCATCTGAGGGGGAATGGGGGCATTTTTTATCAAAAATCAACTGAGAGGAGTAAAAACAATGGAGATCTGCTCCCGTTTTACCGGCATGGAGCGCAAAGACGGCGCTTTTCTGCTGCATACTGATAACGCTGATATCAAGGTCTGCTTTGTGACCGATGAGATCGTCCGCGTCCGCGCAAGCTTTGACCACGAGCTGGCAGAGGAGTCCTATGTCCTGATGACCACCGCATGGGAGGATCGGATGGACGAGCTGTTCAAGGGTGAGCGCACCCGTGTGGAGCCTTTCGCCGCCGAGCTCACCGAGGATGACAGCACCCTCACCTTTGCCACCGGCAAGGTGACGCTGGTGGTGGACAAAGACCCCATCAACTTCAAGCTGATGGCTGCCGACGGCTCCGAGCTGTACAGCACCCTGCCCGGCAACCCCTTCGTCAAGGATTCCAACAACCGCGTGGTGGCTTACAGCCGGATGAAGGAGGACGACTGCTTCTACGGCTTTGGCGAAAAGACCGGCCTGCTGGATAAGAACAAGACCTTCCAGCGGGAGCGCGCCACCGACGCCATGGGCTACGATGCCGAGAAGATGGATACCCTCTACAAGCACATCCCCTTCTACATCCGTCTGGACCGCGACACCCACAAGGCTGTGGGCGTGTTCTACCACAACTTCTACGAGTCCGTGTTCAACATGGGCTGCGAAAAGAGCAACTACTGGCCCCGCTACACCTATTTTCAGGCAGACGGCGGCGATCTGGACTGCTTCCTGATCGGCGGCGACACCATTGCCCGCATCGTGGACAACTACACCCTGCTGACCGGCCGTCCGGCCCTGCTGCCCAAGCGTGCACTGGGCTATCAGGGCTCCAGTATGTACTACCCCGAGCTGGAGAAGGACAGCGATGACGCTGTGCTGGGCTTCATCGACACCATCAAGGAAGAGGGCTTCCCCATCGATGGCTTCCACCTGTCCAGCGGCTATACCAGCCAGAACAACAAGCGCTGCGTCTTTACATGGAACACCGAACGCTTCAAGGACCCCAGCGCCTACTTCCATGCCATGAACGAAAAGCACGCCCAGAACGTGCCCAACGTCAAGCCGGGTGTCCTGCTGTGCAACCCCCGTTTCGACGAGTTCAACGCAGATGACGTATTCGTGAAGGACAGCAAGAATCCCGAGACCTACGGCGTCGGCAAATGGTGGGGCGGCGACGGCGCATTCTGGGACTTCACCAAGCCCGAAGGCCGTGCAGCCTGGAAAAAGTACCTCACCGAGTCCATCATCGCCGTGGGCACCGATTCCGTCTGGAATGACAACTGCGAGTACGACAGCCTGATGGACAAGGACTGCACCTGCGATTTTGACGGCAAGGGCGGCACCATCGGCCAGCTCAAGCCCATCATGAGCACCCTGATGTGCAAGGTGGGTGCCGATGCCGTGGTGGAGCACAACGCCAAGGCACGCCCCTACATGGTCTGCCGCAGTGGCAGCGCCGGTATCCAGCGCTACGCCCAGACCTGGTGCGGCGACAACTACACCAGCTGGAAGAGCCTGAAGTACAATATCCCCATCATCACCGGCATGGGTCTGTCCGGCCAGCCCAACGAGGGCGCGGACATCGGCGGCTTTGCCGGTCCCGCACCCACCGAGGAGCTGTTCGTGCGCTGGGTGCAGAACGGCATCTTCCAGGCCCGCTTCTCCATCCACTCTGCCTCCAACGATAACACCGTCACCGAGCCGTGGATGTTCCGGGAGTCTGCGGATATCATCCGGGACGCCATTCTGCTGCGCTACCGCTTTACCCCCTATCTTTACAGCGCCGAGTACGAGGCCAGCCAGACCGGTGCGCCCATCATGCGCGCTCTGGTCTACGACTTCCAGAACGACCCCAAGGTCTGGGAGGAAAGCTTCGAGTTCCTGTTCGGCCGGGATATTCTGGTGGCCAACGTTCTGGAAGAGGGTGCCAAGACCCGCACCGTCTACCTGCCCGCAGGCTGCAAGTGGTACGACTGGAACGATAAGTTCCGCTGCTACGAGGGCGGCCAGACCATCGAAGTGCCGGTCACCATGGCTACCATCCCCATGTTCGTCCGCGAGGGCGCAGTGATCGCCATGGCAGACAACCAGCTGATGACCATGGAGGGCGACCACACCACCGCCCTGCACCTCATCGTGGCACCCAAGGGCACCACCACCACGACCCTGTACGATGACGACGGCATCACCAACGATTTCAAGAGCGGTGTGTACCGCAAGACCACCATCACCACCACCGCAGGCGAGCGGGTAACCATGAACTTTGCCTCCGAGGGCAGCTACAAGGACACCGTGGAGACCATCAAGGTGGAGATGATCGCCAAGGAAAAGAGCCCCTTCTGGGTCACGCTGGATGGCCGCAAGATCGAGCACTTCCTCAACCGCCGCAAGTTCGACGCCGCTGCCGAGGGCTGGTATTACAGCCAGAGCAAAAAGGCTGTCGAGGTCAAGTACGCAAATCCCGCCAAGGATCACGAATTGACTGTCTCGTTTGAACAGTTCGACCTGATCGGTATGTAACACTGCACGGAGGAACCTCTTATGCTGCTGCGTAGTTTTGAATCCTTTGAAAAGACCGAAAACGGCTATCTCATCCACGGCGATGCTGCCGATGTGAAGCTGGTTTTCATGACAGACGATATCATCCGCATCCGGGTGCACTTCGACAAGGGCACTCCCATGGAGGAGGAGTCCTACACGCTGGTGACCACCGCGTGGGAGGACCGGATGGACACCCTGCTCAAGGACGAGCGCACCCGCATCACCGCGCTGGATGTCCCCTGCGCTGAGGACGATAAGACCCTGACCTTTGAGACCGCACACCTGACTTTGAAGCTGTTCAAAAAGCCCTTCCATTTTGAGCTGTTCGATAAGTCCGGCAAGCTGATCTATCAGGATCTGCGGGAGCGCGCCTTTGAGAAGGATCAGATCGGCCGTCTGAGCCACTTCTCCAAGGTGAACCGGGAATTTGACCACTTCTACGGCTTTGGCGAAAAGACCGGCCATCTGGACAAAAAGGGACGCCGCCTGCGGATGTCCCCCAAGGATGCCATCGGCCACGACCCCGAGACCGGCGACCCGATGTACAAGCACATCCCCTTCTACATCCGGGTAAATGAGCACGACCTGCGCCCTGTCGGCCTGTTCTACCACAACTCCTACGACTGCGTGTTCGACCTTGGCGAGGAGCTGTCCGGCTACTGGGAGCGCTACTGCTACTACCAGACCGACGGCGGCGACATCGACCTGTTCCTGCTGGCTGGTGAGACCCTGCCGGAGATCCTGAACGAGTACACCCTGCTGACCGGCCGCAGCGCCCTGCCCACCAAGCAGTCTCTGGGCTACTGCGCCTCCACCATGTACTACGCCGAGCTGGAAAAGAACTGCGACGAGGAGATCTACAAGGTCATCGACAAGCACGAAAAAGAGGGCATCCTCATCGACAACTTCTGGCTGGCCTCCGGCTATTCCAGCGGCGAAAAGGACAACCTGCGCTATGTGTTCAACTGGAACTACAAGCGCTTCCCGGAGCCGGAGAAGTTCTTTGAGAACATGAACGCCCGGGGCATCAACGTCATCCCCAACCTGAAGCCCGGCATCCTGAAGCACCACCCCTACATCGACCTGTTTGAAAAGAACGATGTCTTTATCAAGACCCCGGACGGCAAGGCTCCGTACTACGGCCGCTGGTGGGGCGGCGAGGGACGCTTCTTCGACTTCACCGGCCCCAATGGCCGCAACACCTGGAAGCAGCTGCTGGAGGAGAACATCCTCAAAAAGGGCACCAAGACCGTCTGGAACGACAACTGCGAGATGGACGGCGTGGAGGACCGCGACGCCCAGTGCGACTTTGAGGGCAAAAAGGGCACCATGGCAGAGCTGAAGATCCTGCACTCCAACCTGATGGCCTACACCGCCAAGCAGGCGCTGGCAGATGTGTACCCCGGCGAGCGCCCCTACATCATCAACCGCGCAGGCTACGCCGGTATCCAGCGCTACGCACAGGTGTGGGGCGGTGATAACCTGACCGACTGGCGCACTGTCAAGTTCAACATTGCCACCATTCTGGGCATGGGCCTGTCCGGCTGCTCCAACATGGGCTGCGATATCGGCGGCTTTGCGGGCCCTGCACCCGAAGCAGAGCTGCTGCTCCGCTGGCTGCAGAACGGCATCTTCCAGCCGCGCTTCTGCCTGAACTCCGCCAACAACGACAACACCGTCACCCAGCCGTGGATGTACGAGGAGAACCTGCCCTACATCCGTGCAGCCTACCAGCTGCGCTACCGTCTGCTGCCCACGTTGTACTCCCTGATGTACGAGTCCAACCAGAACGGTATGCCGGCATGGCGTCCGCTGTTCCTTGAGTTCCCGGACGACCCCAAGTGCTACACCGATAAGAACCTGACCTTTATGTTCGGCAAGAGCATTCTGGTGGCAAACGTGGTGGAAAAGGGTGCCACTACCCGCACCGTCTACCTGCCCGCAGGCTGCACCTGGTACGATATGAACGATAATCTGCGCGCCTACGAGGGCGGCCAGACCATCGAGGTCCCGGTCACGCTGGCAAGCATCCCCATGTTCCTGCGCGGCTCTGCCGTTGTGGTGACCACCGAGGACGTCAAGCACATCCTCAAGGACACCATGCGCCAGATCGACCTGCTGGTCGCTGCCGAGACCGACACCAGCTTTGTGCTGTACGATGACGACGGCCACACCGAGGATTACAAAAACGGCGTTTACGCCAAGACTACCATCACCGTCAAGGCCGGCGACCGCACCGATATCCGCTTTGCCACCGAGGGCAGCTACGCTTCCCCTGTGGAGCGCATGACCCTGAAGCTGGTCAGCAAGAAAAAGGGCGCACTCTGGGCCAGCGTGGATGGGCAGCAGCTTCCTCAGTTCATCGTCCGCGACGGCTGGGAGACCGCAGAGTCCGGCTGGTACTACAACCTGCCTGACCGCACCATCTGGGTCAAGTTCGCAAAGCCTGCCAAGAAGGACTTTACGGTGACTGTCTCCACCGAAAAGTTTGACCTGATCGGTATGGCAGAGGACTAAAAAGCCATTTCCAATCTTCTTTGATTCTTCTTCAGAAACACAAAGGCCCGTGGGGAGTTCCCCACGGGCCTTCGTGTTTTTTATGGGTTTCAGGCTTCGGTCTGCGTCTCCCGCCGGAGGATGCGGCAGACCATGAACAGGCAGTAGAACATCGCCAAGCCCCAAGCAAAGGGGTTGGAAAGGCAGATGCCCAGATAGCCAAGGCCGGTCTTTACCGCCAGCACGCCGCCAAGACTGCGGCCGATGAGCTCGCCCACGCCGGAAACGATGGCCAGCACGCTGTAGCCAAGCCCCTGCAAAGTGTTGCGGAAGATCATCAGCAGGCCGTGGAAACAGAACAGCATGCTCATGACGCTGAGGTACTGGATAGCACCCGCCGTGACGGCGGGGTCGGCATCGCCCAGCACCAGCCCCACCGCGTAGGGCTTGATGAAAAAGATCACGCCCCACGCCACGGCGCAGTAGAGCAGCTGCACCATGCAGCCGTCCTTGATGCCCTGCCGGATGCGGTCGGTGCGGCGGGCACCGTGGTTCTGCCCTACATAGGTAGCCATGGCCATGCCTACGCTCTCCATGGGCAGGGTGAACATCTGACGGATCTTTTCGCCTGCGGTCTGGGCTGCCACAGCGGTGCTGCCCAGCAGGTTGATGGCGTCCTGCATGATGACTGCGCCGATGGCAGAGACGGAGTATTCAAACCCCATGGGAAGGCCGATGTAGGCCAGCCGCTTGCAGTGCCCTGCCGAAAGCAGGGTGCGCGGCTGCCGGAAGGAAAGCCCCTCCAGCTTTGCCGTGCGGGCAAAGAACCAGTAGGCGCACAGCCCGCCGCTGAGCAGCTGGCTGAGCACGGTGGCAATGGCGGCGCCGTCCACCCCCATGCCCAGCGGCACGATGAAGAGGTAGTCCAGCAGAATGTTCACCACGCTGGCGACCAGCAGGAAATAAAACGGGTGTTGGGAATCCCCCAGTGCCCGCAGCACGCTGGAGGCGTAGTTATACAGCACCGTAGCCGGGATGCCCAGAAAAATGATTCGGATGTAGAGCACTGCATCGGCGTATAGCTCCTCCGGCGTATGGATGAGCCGGAGCAGCGGCCCTGCCATCAGGGTGGTGAGCACGGTGAACACTACGCTCAGCACCAGACAGAGCAGTGCGCCGTTCAGCAGGTATTTTTGCAGTCCGTCCTTATCCTTTGCGCCAAAGGTCTCTGCCGCCGGGATGCCAAAGCCCACGCAGGCACCCTGCACAAAGCCCAGAATGAGAAAGTTGAGGGAGTAGGTGGTGCCCACCGCGCCCAGTGCATCGGTGCCCAGACACCGCCCGACGATGACGGTGTCCGCAAAGCTGTACAGCTGCTGGAACAAGGTGCCCAGCACCAGCGGCAAGGCGAACCGCAAGATCTGGAACAGCGGCTTGCCCACGGTAAGGTCGGTGGTGCCGGAGCGCTTTTGAGAAGTAGCTGCCATAAAGAAAACTCCTTATTATGGTATTTTCTTTATTCTACCATGGACAGCTGCTTTTCCCAAAGTGGTTTTGTGACAGGAAGTTGTCTTTTTGTGACGGAAGAGCCGAGCCTTTCCCCAATCGGGAAAAGGTTCGGCTCTTTGGTTTCTCTGAAAAAGAGGATGTTTGATCAGACCTCCGGCGGCGGGCAGCAGCTCTCCCGCGGGATGAGCTTGTGCGGCACGATGATCTTGGTTGCCAGAAGATTCGGGTTTTCGATATGGTTGATGGTCTGGCTGGCCGCTTCCATGCCCAGCTGGTAGGGGTTCACGTCCACGGTGGTCAGCTGCGGGCTGGTGATGCGGGAGAACAGCGAGTTGTTGAAGGACACGATGGACAGGTCTTTCGGGACGCGCAGTCCCAGCTTGCCGCAGAACTGCTCCAGCACCACAGCAAGGATGTCATCGCTGACCAGCATGGCGGTGGGGTGATTCGGGGCGGTGAGCAGAGCTTTCAGCGCCCCCTCATAGGCGTCGTTCAGGGCGTTGACCTCCACACAGTCCTCTTCCCGGGGGGTGATGCCGTGCTTGAGGAGGGACATCTGGTAGCCCCGCTTGCGCTCTGCGGAAAACAGCATAGCATTGCTGACCCCGAAATACGCAATACGGCGGTGCCCCATTTCATAAAGGTAATCGGTGGCTTCCTCTCCGGCAAGGGCGTTGTCGTTGTCGATGTAGATGGTCTGGTTCGCGGACTGCGCCGCCTTGCCCACAATGACATGGAGCAGTCCCTCGTTGCGCAGATACGCCGCCACCGGGCAGTCCTTTTTGGAATAGAGCAGGATAAAGCCGTCCGCCTGTGCGTTGGCCACCATGCTCTGGATGGCGTCCAGCACCTCGGCGTCGTCCTGCCCGGTGATGACTGTGTTCACATACCGCCGCTGGTTGCAGAACTGCCCGATGCCGCGGATGATCTCCAGATGAAAGGCGTTTTCGTAGACATCCCGCTGGGAGGAGGGCAGAATGATGCCGATGGTCTTGGAAAAAGCCTCCACCGGCTCGGCCTCAAAATTCGGCTCGTAGCCCAGCTGTGCCATGATGCGGCGCACCCGCTCCTTGGTCTCCCGGCTGATGGAAGGGCTGTCCTTGCAGGTGCGGGACACCGTGGAGGGCGAGACCCCCGCTGCCGCTGCGACATCCTTGATGGTAACTGCCATTGTCTGTTCCTCCCTGATATAGTGGTTCTATTGTAAAGCTGTTTGCACGCAATGTCAATGTTTGCGCACGGAATTGCGTAAACTGTGCAACACTGAGCTTGCGTGCCTTCGACAATTTCCACAAATAAGCGTGTATCTACTTGTATAAAACATAGAAAAATTATTTTCACTCCAAAAAACTCTTGTAAAAATTGCGGAGTTGGATTATTCTTGTTGCGTAAAGTAGTGCAAACGCAACGCAACGCTTGCACAAAACGATGCAAAAGAAATAAGGAGGAACATCATGGCAACAACAAAAGCGGCCCCGGGCAAAAAGGGGCTCATCAACTTCGACTTCTTACAGAAGCTGGGCAAGGTGCTGATGACGGTCATCGCCGTTATGCCGGCTGCCGGTCTGATGATCAGTCTGGGCAAGCTGGTGCAGATGGGCGGCGGCGACATCGCAGCGGTCATGACCGTCGGAACCACCATGGAGAACATCGGCTGGGCGGTCATCAATAACCTGCACATCCTGTTCGCTGTCGCCATCGGCGGCAGCTGGGCAAAGGAGCGGGCAGGCGGTGCCTTTGCCGCCGTGCTGGCGTTCGCCCTCATCAACGTCATCACCGGCAACATCTTCGGCGTGACCAGCGCCATGCTGGCAGACCCCGACGCCGTGACCCACACCCTGTTCGGGCAGGAGATCGCCGTCAACGGCTACTTCACCTCCGTGCTGGGCGCACCGGCGCTGAACATGGGCGTGTTCGTGGGCATCATTGCCGGTTTTGTGGGCGGCGTAGCTTACAATAAGTACTACAACTTCCGCAAGCTGCCGGATGCGCTGGCCTTCTTCAACGGCAAGCGCTTCGTGCCCATGGTGGTCATTGCCTACTCGGTGGTCATTTCCATCGTGCTGTCGCTGTTCTGGCCTGTGGTGCAGACCGGCATCAACAACTTCGGCATCTGGATCGCCAACTCTTCCGAGACCTCTCCCGTGCTGGCTCCGTTCATCTATGGTACGCTGGAGCGTCTGCTGCTGCCCTTCGGTCTGCATCACATGCTGACCATCCCCATGAACTACACCTCCTTCGGCGGCACCTACACCATCGCTACCGGCGTCAACGCGGGCAGTCAGGTGTTTGGTCAGGACCCGCTGTGGCTGGCATGGGCAAACGACCTCATCAACTTCAAAAAGGCCGGTGATGTGGCCGCTTACAACAACCTGCTGGCTACCGTCACCCCCGCCCGCTTCAAGGTGGGTCAGATGATCGGTGCCACCGGTCTGCTGCTGGGCGTTGCACTGGCCATGTTCCGCCGTGTGGATGCCGACAAGCGCGCAAACTATAAGTCCATGTTCATTTCCACCGCACTGGCCGTGTTCCTGACCGGCGTCACCGAGCCGCTGGAATTCATGTTCATGTTCTGCGCCATGCCGCTGTACATCGTGTACGCACTGCTACAGGGCTGCGCCTTCGCCATGGCAGGCATCATCCATCTGCGCCTGCACTCCTTCGGCAATCTGGAGTTCATCACCCGCATCCCCATGTCCCTGCAGGCAGGTCTGGGCGGCGATATCATCAACTTTGTGATCTGCGTGGTGGCGTTCTTTGTTATCGGCTACTTCGTGGCCTACTTCATGATCGGCAAGCTGCAGCTGGCAACACCGGGTCGTCTGGGCAACTACACCGATGACAACGCAGACGATTCTGCCGCTGCCGCAAAGACCGAGAAGAAGGCCGACAAAAAGGCTGACAACGGTCAGGCCGAGCGCATCATCGCCCTGCTGGGCGGCCGGGAGAACATCGTGCTGGTGGACGCCTGCATGACCCGCTTGCGCGTTACCGTGAAGGATCCCGCCAAGGTGGCCGACCTTGCCGCATGGAAGGCCGAGGGCGCGCTGAGCCTGCTGGTGAAGGGCGACGGCATTCAGGCCGTGTACGGCCCCAAGGCAGACGTTCTGAAATCTGACATCAACGATATTCTGTAAAAAACCATGAAACTGCTGACATTGAATACCCACAGCCTTATCATCCCGGAGCATGAGGCAAAGCGGGAGATATTTGTAGACTTCATCGCAAAGGAGCAGCCGGAGGTGTTCGCCCTGCAGGAGGTGAACCAGACCGCCGCTGCGCCGCTGCTGGCAGAGGCTCCGGCGGGGTACTACCCCTGCCCCGGCAATACCGTGCTGCTGAAAGCGGACAACCACGCCGCAGCCGTGGCAAAAATGCTGGAAGCGCGGGGTGTGCACTATTATTGGAGCTGGCTTCCGGCAAAGGTGGGCTACGACATTTACGATGAGGGCGCGGCGGTGTTCAGCCGTGCACCCATCACCGCCGCCGAAAACCTGCTGCTGAGCCAGATCAATGATTACAGCAACTGGAAGACCCGCCGCACGCTGGGCGTCTGTGCAGGAGATGTCTGGTACTATACGGTGCATCTGGGCTGGTGGAAGGACGAAGTAGAACCTTTCGCTCCCCAGTGGGAAAAGCTTTCAAAGGCAGCGGGCGCAAAGCAGACTGCCTTTCTGCTGGGCGACTTCAACAGTGAAGCCGATGTGCGGGGCGAGGGCTACGACCTTGTCCGGCGCAGCGGCTGGCAGGATACCTACTGCTTGGCACAGCAGCGGGACGCGGGCTACACGGTGGTGGAAGCCATTGACGGCTGGCGGGATGCCCCGGATGCAGCGGCAAAAAAGCGCATCGACCAGATCTGGTGCTCCAAGGCGGTGGCTGTCAAGAGCAGCCGGGTGGTGTTTGGCGGCCTGCAGGAGCCGCAGGTGTCTGACCATGCCGGTGTTATGATCGAGTTATAAAGGAAGGTAAAAGAAGATGCAGAGAAGTGCAGGCATTTTGCTGCCCATCAGCAGTCTGCCGTCCCCTTATGGCATCGGCTGCTTTTCGCAGGAGGCATACGACTTTGTGGACTGGCTCAAGGAAGCCGGGCAGACCTACTGGCAGATTTTACCGCTGGGTGTGACCAGCTACGGCGACAGCCCCTACCAGAGCTTTTCCGCCTTTGCGGGCAACCCTTATTTCATCAGTCTGGATGCACTGGTGGAGGAAGGAGTGCTGACCGCCGCCGAGTGCAAAAAGGCGAACTTCGGCCGCAAGGCAGACGACATTGATTACAGCCGCCTGTATACCGAGCGCGGCCGTCTGCTGCGGCTGGCGTACTCCCGCAGCGACATCGGCCACAACGAAGCGTTTACGGCATTCTGCGAGAAAAACAAGTGGTGGCTGGACGATTTTGCCCTGTTCATGGCGGTGAAGGGCCGCTTTGAGGGCAAGCCGTGGATCGAGTGGGCAGAGGATATCCGTCTGCGCTGGCAGCCTGCTATGGACTACTACCGCCGGGAGCTGTACTTTGAGGTGGAGTACCACAAGTATCTTCAGTTCAAGTTCGACGAGCAGTGGCGCAAGCTGAAAGCCTACGCCAACAGCAAGGGCATCCAGATCATCGGCGATATCCCTATTTATGTGGCGCTGGATTCTGCGGACGCATGGGCAAACCCGGGGCTGTTCCAGCTGGACAAGGACAACATCCCCACGGCGGTGGCGGGCGTTCCCCCGGATGGTTTCTCCCCCACCGGTCAGCTCTGGGGCAACCCGCTCTACCGCTGGGAAGCCCACCGTGCGACCGGCTATCAGTGGTGGATCACCCGGCTGTGGTACTGCTTCGAGCTGTATGATGTGGTGCGCATCGACCACTTCCGCGGCTTCGATGAGTATTTCTCCATCCCCTACGGCAGCGAGACCGCCGTGGATGGCCACTGGGAAAAAGGCCCCGGCATCGAGCTGTTCCGCGCGGTGGAGCAGGCACTGGGCAAGCGGGAGATCATTGCCGAGGATCTCGGCTATATGAGCGACACCGTGCGGCAGCTGGTGCGGGACAGCGGCTTCCCCGGTATGAAGGTGCTGGAATTTGCCTTTGACTCCCGCGATACCGGCAGTGCCAGCGACTATCTGCCACACAACTACCCGGTGAACAGCGTGGCGTATACCGGCACCCACGACAACGAGACGCTGGTCTCCTGGTACCAGACCATCTCCGCCGCCGAGCGCGCCATGGTGCGGGATTACCTGTACGACTACGCCACCCCGGACGAGCAGCTTTATAAAAGCATGATCGCACTGATCCTGCGCAGCGCAGCGGCAAGGTGCATCATCCCCATGCAGGACTGGCTGGGGCTGGACAACGCCGCCCGCATCAATAAGCCCTCCACCGTAGGCCAGAACTGGCGCTGGCGGCTGAAAAAGACCCAGCTGACCAAGAAGCTCCAAAAGGAGATCTGCCAGTTGACCACCCGCTACGGCCGGATGAACTGGGCATGAGCGTAAGAGAACTCAATACAAAGGGCAGGGCGGCCTGTGGGCTGCCCTGCCCTTTGTTGCGGAGTGCCCCTTGGCAAACCCGGCGTGATTGCGCTATAATAGAGCCGTAACAGTTCCACAAAGGTGTGGTAAGGGAGGTGCGGTCATGATCCGGGTGGCGATCGTAGAGGACGACGCGGAGGTGCAGGGGGTATTGCAGGAGTATGTCCGGCGGTATACCCGGCAGTACGGGACAGAATTTGAAGTAACGGTCTTTGCGGACGGCGTGGACATTCTGGACAACTACCGCGCGGTCTACGACATTATTTTTCTGGATGTGGAGATGAAGCATCTGGACGGCATGACCACGGCAGAGCGCATCCGGCAGATGGATGCAGACGTCATCCTGATCTTCATCACCAACATGGCGCAGTATGCCATCCAGGGCTACTCGGTGGGGGCGCTGGACTATGTGCTGAAGCCGGTGCCCTACTTTGCCTTTTCGCAGCAGCTGCTCAAGGCCGTTTCCCGGCTGAAAAAGCGGGCAAAGCGCTACCTGACCGTGCCGGTGGAGGGCGGGCTGCGGCGGCTGGACACCGCAAGCATCTATTACTTGGAAAGCGAGGGGCATCGGGTGCACTTTTACACCGACGAGGGCGATTTTTCTGCCCCCGGCGCCCTCAAGACCTTTGAGGAAAAGCTGGCGGGCTGCCCCTTTGCCCGGTGCAACAGCGGCTATCTTGTCAATCTGGCACAGGTGCGGGAGCTGCGGCAGAGCACCGTACAGGTGCGCCCCTGCGAGCTACAGGTCAGCCGTCCCAAGCGCAAGGCCTTTCTTGCCGCCCTGACCGATTACATCGGAGGTGAGGGCTCATGACAGCGCTGCCGGATATCCCCCGGCTGTACACCGCCCTTGCCGAGTGTCTGGCGGTGCTGCTGGTCACACCGGCACTGATGCCCCGCTTTTCCAAGGCAGTTACCGTGGGTGTCACCCTGCTGTGGGCGGCGGTGCTGTCGGCCTTTCTGGCGCTGACGGGCGATGTGCCCGGCGGGCTTTGGATCCCCTGCATGGCGGCGGCCATTGGGTTTTCCTACCTATATCTATGGGGCGTGTGGAGCATCACCCTGCTGGAAGCCGGGTATCACTGCGCCCGGGCGTTTATTCTGGCAGAACTTGCAGCCAGCGTGGAGTGGCAGTTGCACTGCGCCCTCTGGCCCGCCCGCGGCCCATGGGAGCCGCTGTCTTTGCTGCTGCTGGCGCTGGTGTACGGGGCGCTGTTCGGGGGAATGTGCTATTGGCTGCACATCAGCCCCCAGCCTGCCGGGCATCTGGAGATCAGCGGCAGCGCCGCCCTGACGGCGGTCATGCTGGCGCTGACCGCCTTTGCGGTGAGCAATCTGGGCTTTCTGCCGGGCAGCGATATCAACATGAGTATCTTTTCCATCCGCACACTGGTGGATTTTTCCGGCGTGCTGATCCTGACCGTGCAGCACGAGCAGCTGCGGGAGAACGCTTTGCACAGCGAGCTTGCCGCCATGGACGAGGTGCTGCACCGCCAGTACGAGCAGTACAAGCGCAGCAAAGAGGGGATCAACCTCATCAACCGGCGCTACCATGAACTGAAAGTCCAGCTTGCCCGCATCCGGGAGGAGCAGGATCAGACCAAGCAGAACGCCGCCATTGCCGCCATGGAGCAGAACATCCGCCAGTACGAGGCCGAGAACAAGACCGGCAACCCGGTGCTGGATACCCTGCTCACCGCCAAGACCATGGCGTGCCAGCAGGAGAATATCACCATCACCAGCGTGGCGGACGGCAGGATGCTGGGTTTTCTCACCATCCGGGAGCTGTGCACCATCGTGGGCGTGGCGCTGGACAACGCCATTGCCGCCGTCCGTGCCGAGCCCGACCCCGAAAAGCGGCTCATCAAGGTGGCGGTGTACAGTCAGGGCGGCTTTGCCATGCTGCGGTTCGAGCACTATACAGAAACTTCCCCCGTGCTGGATGCGGACGGTCTGCCAAAGCAGGGGTCGGACCTGAAAAGCGTCCGCACCACCGCCCAGCAGCACGGCGGCAGCATGACGCTGCACTGGGAAAACAACTGGTGCACCCTGCGGATCTTATTTCCGCTGCCCAAAAACAAATAATTTTTACGGCAGGTATCCCCTGCCGTTTTTTGCTGTCTGGCAGGGTGCACAAATGTAATGCGGTGATATTTGTGTATTAGCACAATAAAATTTGAAACATTATTGTAACTTTTGCAAATTGTGCGTTCAAAACGACAGATTGTGAACAAAATGAAAATTCCCTGTCAGCTTCTGGTATCATAAAGCCAAGCTGGCAGGGGCGTCCCCTGCCGTTATCCGATTCGACAAAACAAGGAGGAGAAAACTATGTTGTCCATCAATATGGATGACGTCATCAAGGTTCTCAACTCGATCAAATCGCAGTTGATCGGCTTTGGTGTCGTAGCAGTTCTGCTGATCGCAGTCATGATCGCCTGCCGTAAGCAGAGCAAGTCCAAAAAGTATCTGATCCGCTGGCAGGCGGGTCTGGGCATGGTGCTGGCGCTGGCCATTACCGTGAACCTGATCCTGACCGGCCCCATGTACTCCATGGTCACCCTTGCCACCGGCGGCGGCAAGGTCAGCGAGGAGAACGTGGCATCCGCTACCCAGCTGTGCGAGGACATTGCCGATGAGGGCATCGTCCTGCTGGATAACGACGGCACCCTGCCCATGGCAAAGAACAGCAAGCTGAACGTCTTTGGCTGGGCTTCCACCAACCCCTGCTACGGCGGCACCGGTTCCGGTGCACTGTCCGATGCTTATCCCACCGTCACCCTGCTGGAGGGCCTGAAGAATGCCGGCTTTGAGCTGAACACCGAGCTCTCCGACTTCTACACCGCCTACCGTGCAGACCGCCCGGTGGTGGGCATGTTTTCTCAGGACTGGACCCTGCCGGAGCCGGAGGCTGCACAGTACACCGACGAGCTGATGAACAACGCCAAGGCTTTCTCTGATACCGCCATGGTAGTCATCACCCGCGTGGGCGGCGAGGGCGCTGACCTGCCCACCGATGTGTCTCAGGTCACCTACGACGCAGGCCACAGCTACAACGACTTTGAGCCCGGCGACCACTACCTGCAGCTATCCAAGACCGAGAAGGACATGATCGATCTGGTCTGCAAGAACTTTGATAAGGTCGTTGTGGTCTACAACGGCGCCAACGCCATGGAGCTGGGCTGGGTCAAGGATTACAGCCAGATCAAGAGCGTTGTCTGGTGCGCAGGCACCGGTCAGAGCGGCTTCAACGCACTGGGCTCCATCCTCTGCGGTGATGTGAACCCCTCCGGCCGTACCATCGATACCTTTGTGTACGACCTGACCCAGACCCCCACTGCGAACAACTTTGGCAACTTCACCTACACCAACATGGATGAGTTCAAGGCCAACGCCTTTGGCACCGACACCATCCCTGCTTTCGTGAACTATGTGGAAGGCATCTATGTCGGCTACAAGTTCTACGAAACTGCTGCCGCAGAGGGCCTCATTGACTACGACAAGACTGTGGTGTATCCCTTCGGCCGCGGCCTGAGCTACACCACCTTCACCCAGACCCTGAACAGCGTTACCGAGGCTGACGGCACCATCACTGTGGATGTCACCGTCACCAACACCGGTTCTGCCTCCGGTAAGGAGGTCGTGGAGGTCTACTATAATCCTCCGTACACCAACGGCGGCATTGAGAAGGCTTCTGCAAACCTGATCGGCTTTGCAAAGACTTCCGAGCTGGCTCCCGGCGCTTCCGAGAACGTCACCGTTACCTTCAAGGCCGAGGATATGGCCTCCTACGACACCTACGGCAAGGGCTGCTATGTGCTGGAAAAGGGCGATTACGTCATCAGCATCAACGCCGACTCCCACACCGTTCTGGATTCCAAGGTCTACAATGTGGCTTCCGACATCGTCTACGACGCTTCCAACAAGCGTGAGAGCGATGTGGAGGTGGCCGACAACAAGTTTGACTTTGCCGAGGGCAATGTGACCTACCTGTCCCGCGCCGACGGCTTTGCCAACTACGCCGAGGCTACCGCTGCTCCCGCAGACTTTGAGCTGCCGGCAGAGGCTAAGGCAACCTTCTACAACAACTCCAACTGGAACCCCGAGGACTTCAACAACGCCGACGACGTGGCTCCCACCACCGGTGCCAAGAACGGCCTGAAGCTGAAGGACATGGTGGGCGTGGATTACAACGATGCCCAGTGGGATACCTTCCTCGATCAGCTGACCGTTGCCGATATGGACAAGCTCATTGCTCTGGGCGGCTATCAGTCCGTGGCAGTGGATTCCATCGGCAAGGTGCAGGCCATCGACTGCGACGGCCCTGCCTCCATCAACAACAACTTCACCCAGCAGGGCTCCATCGGCTTCCCCTCCGCTGTGATGATCGCAGCGACCTGGAACACCGATCTGGCACACGACTTCGGCACCTCCATCGGCAAGATGGCGGACGACATGGACGTTTCCGGCTGGTACGCACCGGCTATGAACATCCACCGCTCCGCTTTCGCAGGCCGTAACTTCGAGTACTACTCCGAGGACGGCGTGCTGTCCGGCGCAATGGCTGCCAATGCCATCCTGGGCTCTCAGGAGCAGGGCGTCTACGCCTTCATGAAGCACTTCGCCCTGAACGATCAGGAGACCAACCGCTGCGGCATGCTCTGCACCTGGTCCAGCGAGCAGGCCATCCGCGAGATCTACCTCAAGCCCTTTGAGCAGTGCGTCAAGGCAGCTGACTGCCATGCCGTCATGTCCTCCTTCAACTATATCGGCAACACCTACGCCGGCAACTGCTCTGCCCTGCTGAACGACGTTCTGCGCGGCGAGTGGGGCTTCGTGGGCATGGTGCTGACCGACTACTACGGTGTGTACGGCTATCAGGATGCTGACCGCCTGATCCGCAACGGCGGCGACTTCTGCCTGGTCAACTACGACACCGAGACCAACCACCTGACCGATACCACCAGCGCCACCGCTCTGGTGTCCGCACGTCAGGCCTGCAAGAACATCCTGTACACTGTGGCAAACTCCCGTGCTTACTACCCTGAGAACCTGAACCCCGGTATGCCCGGTTGGGAAAAGGTGATGATCGGTGTGGATGTTGTGCTGGCAGCTGCTCTGATCGCACTGGAAGTTCTGGTGGTCAAAAAGGGCTATGCAAAGCGCAAGGAAGAGGAAGTCAACGCCTGATTCCGGGCAAGACGCTCTGAACGTTTGCAGCACCTGAACTGAAACCAGACCAAAGGCCCGCTGCGTAAAAAACAGCGGGCCTTTTCTGGATTTGAAAAGGCAAAGAGGAAAATGCCATGAAACATACAGATATCATCAACAGCCTGAGTCTGGAACAAAAATGCGCCCTGCTGAGCGGCGGCACGGTGTTCACCACCCGGGCGCTGCCGGGCAAGGGCATCCCGGCCATTACCCTGTCGGACGGCCCCAACGGCGTGCGTAAGCAGGCGGGTGCGGCTGACCATCTGGGGCTGAACCCCAGTGTGCCCGCCACCTGCTTCCCCACCTCGGCCACCGTTGCCAACAGCTGGGACCCGGCACTGGGCGAGGCTGTGGGCGCAGCCATGGGCGAAGAGGCAGCAGCACAGGGCGTATCGGTGCTGCTGGGCCCCGGCCTGAACATCAAGCGCAGCCCCCTGTGCGGCCGCAACTTCGAGTATTTCTCGGAGGACCCCTACCTTGCCGGTAAGATGGCAGCGGCCTACGTCCGCGGCATCCAGAAAAACGGCATTGCCGCCTGTCCCAAGCACTTTGCCGTGAACAGTCAGGAGCTGCGCCGCATGGCCTCGGATTCCATTGTGGACGAGCGCACCCTGCGGGAAATTTACCTGACCGGCTTCGAGATGGTGGTCAAGGAGGCGCAGCCCAAGACCATCATGTCCGCCTATAACCTTATCAACGGCACCTACGCCAACGAGAACGCCCACCTGCTCATGGATATCCTGCGCAGGGACTGGGGCTTTGACGGCGCAGTGGTCACCGACTGGGGCGGCAGCAACGACCACGCTTTGGGTGTAAAGAACGGCTCTACGCTGGAAATGCCCGCCCCCGGCGGGGACGCCGTCCGGGAGCTGATGAAGGCGGTGCAGACCGGCAAGATCACCGAAGCGGACGTGGACGCCCGGCTGGACGAGCTGCTGGAGCTGGTGTTCACCACCAAGGCGGCGGTGGACGCCGCACCCGGCAAGTTCGATGCCGACGCCCACCACGCACTGGCACGCCGGGCTGCTGCCCAGAGCATCGTGCTGCTGAAGAACGAAACCGGCCTGCTGCCCCTTGCAAAGGGGGAAAAGGTGGCGGTCATCGGCGACTTTGCCCAGACCCCCCGCTATCAGGGTGCAGGCTCCAGCGCCGTCAACTCCATCAAGGTGGATTCCTTCTTGGATTGCCTTGCCGAGAGCGGCCTGAACAGCATCGGCTACGCCAAGGGCTTTGACCGGCAGGGCAAGCCCGACGAGGCGCTGAAAGCCGAAGCGGTGCTGCTGGCAAAGAATGCCAACGTGGTGTTGCTGTGCATGGGTCTGGACGAGATCAAGGAGAGCGAGGGCATCGACCGCGCCGACATGAAGCTGGCAGAGAACCAGCTGGAGCTGCTGGCTGCTGTGGCGGCGGCAAACCCCAACGTGGTGGTGCTGCTGAGTGCAGGCTCCTCGCTGGAAAGCGATTGGGTCAAGGACTGCAAGGCGCTGGTCTACGGCTGTCTGGGCGGTCAGGCCGGTGCGGGCGCACTGGTCGAGGTGCTCACCGGCGCGCAGAACCCCTGCGGCAAGCTGGCTGAGACTTGGGCGCGCAGCTACGCCGACACCCCCGCAAAAGCGCATTTCGGCGGCGACGGCCCCACCGTGGAGTACCGCGAGGGTCTGTATGTGGGCTACCGCTACTACGACACCGCCGGTGTGCCCACCGCCTTCCCCTTCGGCTACGGCCTGAGCTATACCAGCTTTGCGTACAGTGACCTGAAAGCAGACGAAACCGGCGTGACCCTGACTGTCACCAACACCGGCAGCTGTGCCGGTGCCGAGGTGGTGCAGCTGTATGTGGCAAAGCCGGATGCAAAGGTTTTCCGCCCCGTCAAGGAGCTGAAGGGCTTTACCAAGGTGCAGCTGGAAGCCGGAGAGAGCAAGACCGTCACCATCCCGCTGGATGACAAGGCGTTCCGCTACTGGAACGTCAAGACCGACCGCTGGGAGGTGGAGGGCGGCAGCTATCAGCTGCTGGTGGGCGCTTCCAGCGCCGACATCCGTCTGACTGCCGCCGTCACGGTGGCGGGCACCGGCGCACCCGACCCCTACGCGGGCAAAAATCTGGAGCATTACCGCACTGCGCAGGTGCAGAACGTGCCGGACGCGGAATTTGAAGCGCTGCTGGGGCACGCCATCCCGGAGAACAAGGTGCGCATCGACCGCAACATGACGCTGGGCGAGATGGGACACGGACGCAGCCCCATCGGCTGGCTGGCGGCTGCCGTGCTGGGCACCCTGCTGCGCCGCAGCATCAAAAAGGGCAAGCCCGACCTGAACATCCTGTTCCAGTACAATATGCCCCTGCGTGCGCTGGCAAAAATGACCAACGGCGCTATCAGCATGGGCATGGTGGACGGCATCGTGATGGAGCTGCAGGGCTTCTGGATCATCGGTCTTGTGCGGGTGATCGTGGAGGCCGTGAAGAACCTCGTGCTGAACAGCCGCATGGAAGAGCGCTTGAAAAACAGCTGAAAGGAAGCAGGCTATGAATTTCTGGAATAACTTCGCGGCAAAGCACCCCGCCGCTGCCAAGTGGGTGCGCGAGGGCGGCTTGTTCGTCATCGTGTCCAACCTCATCACCGTGTTCAAGTACCTGCTGCTGCAATTTCTGCCCAAGGCCTTTGCAAGCCTGCCGGTGGTGGATTTCGGCTGGCCGGGCATCGACATCACCCTGTTCGGCGAGACCTTCAAGTGGAACATTTTGGGCTACGATGCCGCCCACGGCGGTCTGCCCTACTTCTGCGCCTACATGATCGCCATGGTCATCGGCGAGTGCATCAACTTCCCCATCCAGCGCAATTTTGTGTTCCGCAGCAAGGGCAATCTGGCAAAACAGATCGGCTGGTATGTGCTGGCGTTCTGCGTCATCACCTGCATCGTCAACTCCATCAACTGCATCTGGGTAGCGGTGGCAGGGCTGCTGGTACCGGACTTCATCTACAACATCGGCACCACCGTGCTCAACGGCGGCATCTCCATGGTCATCTTCTTCTTTGTGAATAAGATCATCTTCCCGGAGGGCGAAAAAGCCGCCCAATAATAAGCTATTCTCCTTCATTTTCTTCTTTTCATGATAAGCCAGAAGGGCTGCTCCGTTCTCCGGGGCAGCCCTTTTGGTTTGGGGAGAGCTTTTGGCATGGTGGGAAGGTTCCTTATTGCGTCTGAAACTTTAGCGACAGAGCTAACGGCGTGCGCCCTCTCCGTCATCGCTGCGCGATGCCACCTCTCCCAAAGGGAGAGGCAAGAGCACTGCCGGAAACTTCATCATAGAACCAGACACTTTAGCAACGGGCTTTAAATCTTGGCTCTCCCTGAGAGGAAAGACTTCCCCCGCTCTGGGGGAAGATGTCACCGTAGGTGACAAAAGGGGGAATCTGGCGCGGGAGCGCCTGAGAGGGTTCGTTCTTATTTTTGTTTTTCTGCACAAAATGTTCTGCGGGCAGGGTTTTCCTCTTGACAAGCGGGCAAATGTTTCGTACTATATTTAGTAGTATGGAATCAAAGACGCTGTATGCAGGTTTCTGTGTCACCCTGTACCCGTTTCAGGCAAAGCGTGCCTGTTTGATATAAAATGGAACCGTAAAGAGAAAAGCCGTATGCTTTTGCCCGTGCCGCCGGTTTTGGGCGGTGCGTATGGTTTTGGTGTCACTTTTTGGATTGAAAGCTCTTTCTATATCATTGCCCGTGTCCTGCTGCGCAGCGTCTCCTGCTTTTAATTTTGCATTGAATTGAAACAAAGGAGAGTGAACGCAATGACCGCGATCGGAGTGATCGTGGCCTTGATCGTTGCTGTTGTCGGCGTGGCTGCGGGCTATTTTATTGGTTACAACAACCGTAAAAAGACTGCCGAAGCCCAGATCGGCAGCGCCGAAGCCGAGGCTACCCGGCTGGTGAACGAGGCGATCAAGACCGCCGACCAGAAGCGCAAGGAAGCGGTTCTGGAAGCAAAGGACGAGGCTTTCCGTCTGAAAGCCGAGGTCGATGCCCAGAAGGCAGAGGCCGACAAGGAAATCAAGCAGCGCCGTGCGGAGATCAGCCGTCAGGAGAACCGCATCGACCAGAAGGAAACGGCGCTGAACCGCAAGACCGAGGCTCTGGAAAAGAAGGAAGACGAGCTGAAAAAGCGCGCCGCCGAGGCCGAGGAGCGTCTGGCAGAGATCGATGCTCTGCGCGCCAAGGAGATGGAGCGTCTGGAAACGCTGGCTGGCCTGAGCCAGGAGGACGCCCGCGAGGTGCTGCTGCATAAGGTGGACGAGGAGCTGATCCACGAAAAGGCCGTGCGCGTTGCCGCCTACGAGACCGACCTGAAGGAAAACTGCGATAACATCGCCCGCAACCTCATCGGACAGGCCGTCAGCCGCTGCGCTGCCGACCATTGCAGCGAGACCACCGTCAGCGTGGTGCCGCTGCCCAGCGATGAGATGAAGGGCCGCATCATCGGCCGCGAGGGCCGCAACATCCGCGCACTGGAGACCGCTACCGGCGTGGATCTCATCATCGACGATACCCCGGAGGCCATTACCCTGTCCTCCTTTGACCAGACCCGCCGCGAGGTGGCCCGCATGACGCTGGAGCGCCTGATCGGCGATGGCCGTATCCACCCCGCCCGCATCGAGGAGACGGTGGAAAAGTGCCGCCACGATCTGGAACTGCAGATGAAGCGCGAGGGCGAGCGCGCGGTGATGGAGCTGGGCATCCACGGCCTGCACCCCGACCTGATCAAGCTGATCGGGCGGCTGAAGTACCGCACCAGCTTTGGCCAGAACGCCCTGGCCCACAGCATGGAAGTGGCCTGGGTGGCCGGTCTGCTGGCGGGCGAGATGGGCGTGAACATCACCATGGCACGCCGCGCCGGTCTGCTGCATGATATCGGCAAGGCACTGGATCACGAGATCGAGGGCAGCCACGTCCAGATCGGCGTGGACATCTGCCGCAAGTACAAGGAGAACACCCAGATCATCCACGCCATTGAGGCACACCACGGCGACGTGGAGCCCAAGACCCCGCTGGCCTTCATCATTCAGGCTGCCGACGCCATCAGCGCCGCCCGCCCGGGTGCCCGCCGCGAGAACGTGGAAAGCTACGTCAAGCGCCTTGAAAATCTGGAGGAGATCTCCTCCGGCTTCGAGGGCGTGGAGCAGGCCTTTGCCGTACAGGCAGGCCGCGAGGTACGCATTCTGGTCAAGCCCGACGTCATCAGCGACGATCAGGTCATCCTGCTGGCACGCGCTATCGCCAAAAAGATCGAGGATACGCTGGATTATCCCGGCCAGATCAAGGTCAACGTCATCCGCGAGAGCCGCGCTGTGGAGTACGCAAAATAAAGCCTTTTCCGCAGGCTGCCGTGTTTTTGCACGGCAGCCTGTTTTTTACGCCAAAACGATTGCATTTCCTGTTAAAAAGGGTATCATGGATGCAGAAGAAAGCAAAAAGCTGCGTCCGTGCGGACGCAGACCCGCAACGACCCCGGAACGGAAAGGAGCATCGTTTTATAAAAAACTGGAAGAAACTACTGGCCTGCCTGCTGGTCGGCCTGATGGCACTGACCATATTCACCGCCTGTGATGCCAGTGTGGGCGCACCGATGGGCCCTAAGCGCTCGAACGCCGAAAGCGCAAAGGCACTGTGCGAGAGCTTTAAAGGCGTGACCTACGATGAAGAGCTGAGCGAAAAGGCTTACTATATTGCCTACTGGGTCGCCAAATCCTCAGTGTCCTGCAAGGTCAATACGGAAAAAGCGGAGCTTTCCCGGAAGGACAATATCGGCAATGATGCAAAAGCGCTACTACAGATGGAGAATCCGCGTTATGCAGATGCATTTGATCTCATGGGAATCGGCAGCATCGGCGGCGGTATGAGCGACAACGACTTTACCCCGGGCTTTGTAATCGACTGTGATTTGGAGAGCAACGGCACATCGGTCATCACCTTTGTTCTGCCGAAGGACGGCACTTACCCCGAAGCTATGACCAAGGCCGCAAAGGGCAAGACCAAGCTGGGCGTTGCCTACGTGGTAAAGGACGGCGTAAGCTACGCTGTGGTGCTGTTTGGGTAAATTTCATTACAACAAACAAAGCAGCCGCCGCACCAAAAGTGCAGCGGCTGCTTTGCTTATGTTATAGGTTATCAGCCCTTCAGGAAAGCCGGCAGGGGCTTGCCTTCCTTGAGCCACTGGTGATACTCGGCGGTGGCGGCAAATTCCACGTCACCGGCAGAGTTCAGCGCAGTTTCCACCGAGTCCTGCACCACGCCGATGATGAAGCCCACACCCACCATCTGCATGGCGATGTCGTTGGAGATGCCGAACAGCGAGCAGGCCATGGGGATCAGCAGCAGAGAGCCGCCGGCCACGCCGGAAGCGCCGCAGGCACCCAGAGCGCTCATGGCGCTCAGCACGATGGCGGCGGGCAGGGACACCTGAATGCCCAGCGTATTGGCCGCTGCCAGCGTCATGATGGTGATGGTGATGGCGGCACCGTCCATGTTGATGGTAGCGCCCAGCGGGATGGACACAGAGTACATATCCTTGTCCAGACCCAGCTTTTCACACAGGGACATATTCACGGGGATGTTGGCGGCAGAGCTGCGGGTGAAGAAGGCGGTCAGACCGGACTCCTTCAGGCAGCGGAATACCAGCGGGTACGGGTTGCAGTGCAGGTAGATGAACATGATAAAAGGGGAAACGATCAGCGCCATGAACAGCATGGTGCCCACCAGCAGCGCCAGCAGCTTGCCGTACTGGGTAAAGATGGCCAGACCGTTGCCGGAAACGTTGGTGTACACCAGACCCATGATGCCGAAGGGTGCCAGATTGATGATCCAGCGCACGATCTGGGAGACGGCATCGGCGGTGTTTGCCAGAAAGACCTTGGTGCTCTCTGCACCGATCTTCTTCATGGCAATGCCGAACATACAGGCCCAGAACAGGATGCCGATGTAGTTGCCGCTCATCAGGGCGCTGACGGGGTTGGCCACAAAGTTGGTCAGCAGGGTGCTCAGCACCTCGCCCAAGCCCTGCGGGATCACGTCAGACTGTGCCGCATCGGCCAGCACCACCGTGACCGGGAACATAAAGCTGGTGATGGCCGCGATGGCTGCCGCCAGAAAGGTGGTGAGCATATACAGCCAGATCACGGTGCCGAAGCGGCGGTCCAGCTTGGACGAGCCCTGTGCCAGCGCGCTTGCCACAATGACGAACACCAGCACCGGGGCAATGCCCTTCAGCGCACCGACGAATAGGCTGCCCAGCTCGCCTACCCAACCCGCGCCCGGCACTACCAGTGCCAGCACCGAACCGACTGCCAGGCCGATCAGGATGCGCAGGATCAGGCTGGTCTGGTTGTATTTTGCTACAACCGCTTTCAAGGTTTTCATATTGTAACACTCCTCTTACACTGTACGCCTATTGCGTACATTTTCCTGTTTCTTGCACGAGAACAGTTGTCATTATATCATATACGACCCAAAAGAGGAAGTGCTTTCAGGCATTTTGACGCCTCAAATCACGTTTTTTGTAACCTTTTGCAAAATTGTCTCGAAAACTGTACTTGTATAAAATACAGTTTTGCGGTTTTGACGAGGAACAGAACCCTCTCAGTCATCGCTGCGCGATGCCAGATTCCCTCACCCATGAAAAAAGGTTCTGAAAAGCCCGCAGACTTTTCAGAACCACAAAATTAAAATTATTTTCCCGCTTACCCCAGCTGGCTCTGGGTCAGGGACATTCGCTGATAGGCAATGCGCGGGGTGCCGTCCTTTACATGGATGATGCCGCAGCGGGTAAAGCCCTCGCTTTCCAGCAGATGCTGCATCACCTTGTTGTCGGCGTGGGTGTCGGCGCGCAGGCTCTCGCAGTGCTCCAGACACCACTCCACTACCGCCTTGCCTACACCCTTGCTCTCCTCCGCCGAAGCCAGCCGGTGCAGGGTGCCGTAGGGCAACGTGTCGTTGAGCCACTGCCCATCCTCGATGACCTTGTAGGTGGGGTCCTCGCCAAGGATAAAGGCAAACACCGCCTGCATCCGGCCGTTGATCATGTATACGAACAGCCGGTTGGTGTCGATGTCCTCCTCCAGCAGCTCCGGGCTGGGGTAATTGTCGCCCCACTGGGTGGGGTTGCCGTTTTTCGCCATAAATTCCCGCGCACGGGAATAGATATCCAAAATCCGTGGCAGATCTGCTCTTACCGCTCCGCGAAACATATCCACTCATCCTCTCTTGCCCGCGCCCTGCTGCGCGGGGTGCATTTGTTTCAGTATAACACAATTTTCCATAAAGTACCAGATTTTTCTCCATTTTGCGGCAAAAACAGACCGCCGTGCGCGGGGCGGCAGCACGGCGGTCGGGGGCAGCAAATCAAAAAAAGGCTTCATGCGGTAGGGCGGCGAGGAGCGGCGCCGGTGCGCACCAGCCGGTACTCCCGGGGGCTCAGGCCGTAGCGCTCGTGGAACAGGCGGTAGAAGTAGCTGGTGTTCTCGTATCCCACCTGCGCAATGATCTGCTGGATGTTCAGATCGCTGCGGCGCAGCAGCCGCGCGGCAGTCTCCATGCGGTGCTTTTGCAGCAGCTCCTTGTAAGTGCGCCCGGTCTGGGCGCGCACGCACTCGCTGACATACGCCAGCGAAACACCATAAGCCCTTGCCACGTTGGAAAGGCTGGCCTCACGATAATTTTGGGTGATCTCCTGCAGCGCCGCCTGCACCAGTGCATCGCGGCTCACGGCCTCCATGCGGGCTTGCTGCGTGGAACATTCAAGCTTTGCCATCATTGTATCTGTCCTCCGTAACGGTGCGGCGGGCGGGGGACTGGGGGAAGCCGGACCACCCGCCGCACGATAACTGCGGAGCCCCTTCAGGGCTCTTATACCCTGAATACGAATCACCTGCCGCAAACATTGCAGAAAAGATAAAAATTTTTTAGTCAATTTTCGTTGTAGCGGGAAAGAGGACGATTTGGAATGCGCTCCGCGTTCGCTTTGCGCATCATCAGCGGAAAAATTATTTTAAATTTCGCGTTTGTCGCGCTCTGCGGAGCGCTCCAAACGCATTTTCACGGGAGGGGTCGTAAAGGCAAGCGGCATTTGCAGCGCCGCTTTCTTCGAAAGCGCGGCGCTGCGGGAAAGTTTTTTGCAAGCTTTCAACGGGCTGAACCCTCTCAGTCACGCCTGACGGCGTGCCAGCTCCCCCGAAAGGGGAGCTTTTGGCGATGACGGAAAAGTTTCTTGTTGCGTTTGATACTTTAGTGACAGGGATGACGGCGTGCGCCCTCTCAGTCATCGCTACGCGATGCCAGATTCCCCCTTTTGTCGCTGCGCGACATCTTCCCCCGGAGCGGGGGAAGTCTTTCCTCAAAGGGAGAGCCAAGAGCACGCCCGGAAGCTTCCTCATTGCACTTAAAACCTCAGCAACGAGCCTTAGACCTTGGCTCCCCCTTCGGGGGAGCTGGCGCGGGAGCGCCTGAGAGGGCGGATATTCTCCACAGAAAAAGGCTGCCCGCCAATTGGCAGACAGCCTTTTCCAGAAGAAAATAAGGAAAACACGCGCCCAAAGGGGCAGAGTGAGTATCAGAACATGCTTTCGTCCTTGTAGCGCCCGGTGCGCACGAACTGCACCCACTCGGCTACGTTCACGGCGTGGTCGCCGATGCGCTCCAGATACTTGATGACCATGAGCAGATCCAGCGCGGCGTCCACCTTGGCGGGGTCGGCGGCGATCTCCTGTGCCAGTGTGTGCTTGATGGCGTTGAAGTCGTAGTCCACGGCGTCGTCTGCGGCGATGACGCGGCGGGCAGCTACCTCGTCCTCGGCGGTCAGGGCGGCCATGGCGTCAAGGATCATCTGGTAGGCCTTGCGTCCCATGGCGATGGCCTGACTGACGGCGGGGTCGCCCTCCCTGCGCACGGTGACAAGATGCGGGATGATCTCGGCGATATCCGAGGCGTGGTCGCCCATGCGCTCGATATCGGTGACCACCTTCATGGCGGTGGAAATGTGGCGCAGGTCGCCCGCTACCGGCTGCTGGCGCAGCAGCAAGGCCATGCAGCGGTGCTCAATGTCCCGCTCCATGTTGTTGATGCGGTCATCCCCCTGCACGATCTTCTGGGCGGCTGCGGTGTCGGCGGTGCACAGCGCTTCCAGCGCGTTCTCCACCGCCTCGGCGGCGTTCTGCCCCATCTCCACCAAGGCGGTTTTAAGGGCCTCCAGATCGCTGTCGTATTGTTTGCGAATGCTCATTGCTTTGTTCCTCCCTGCATTAACCGAACCGGCCGGAGATGTAGTCCTCGGTGCGCTTGTCCCGGGGCGTGCTGAAGATCTGGTTCGTGGGGCCAACTTCCACCAGTTCACCCAGCAGGAAGAAGGCGGTGCGGTCGCTGATGCGGGCCGCCTGCTGCATATTGTGGGTAACGATGACCACGGTATAGTTCTTTTTCAGCTCGCTCATCAGCTCCTCCACCTTCATGGTAGAGCCGGGGTCCAGTGCGCTGGTGGGCTCGTCCATCAGCAGCACCTCGGGCTTGACCGCCAGCGCCCGGGCGATGCAAAGACGCTGCTGCTGACCGCCGGAAAGGCCAAGGGCGCTCTTTTTCAGGCGATCCTTCACCTCGTCCCACAGGGCGGCACCCCGCAGCGAGCTTTCCACCAGCTCGTCCAGCTCGGCCTTATTGCGCACGCCGTGCAGCTTGGGGCCGTAGGTAATGTTGTCGTAGATGCTCATGGGGAAGGGGTTTGCCTTCTGGAACACCATACCCACGCGGCGGCGCAGGTCGGTCAGCTCCATCTCGCGGGCAAAGATATCCTCGCCCTTCAGCCGTACATCGCCCTCGATGCGCACGCCCGGCACAAGGTCGTTCATGCGGTTCAGGGTCTTTAAAAAGGTGGACTTGCCGCAGCCGGAGGGGCCGATCAGTGCGGTGATCTCCCGCTCACCCACATCCAGCGAAATGCTCTTCAGCGCCTTGAAGTCGCCGTACCAGAGGTTCAGATCCTTTGCCGATATCACCGGCACATTCGTGTTTTCCATAGAGTACCTCTTTATTTTTACTGCTTCTGTTTCAGTTTCGTTTTTGCCAGCCGTGCTGCCAGATTGATCAGCAGCACCAGCACCAGCAGCACTGCGCCGATGCCCCATGCGGAGGCGAAATCGCCGTCCTCAAAGGCGCGCAGATACAGCAGCACAGACAGGGTGGCACCATTGGCGGTGTAGGCTTTGAACACGCTCTTGGCAATCACCTCTGCCGCACCGGCGGTGAACAGCAGCGCGGCGCTTTCGCCCACGATGCGTCCTACCGCCAGAATGCAGCCGGTGACGATGCCGTCGATGCTGCAAGGCAGCACGATGGTGCGGATGATGTGCCACTTGCCTGCACCCAAGCCCATGGCACCCTCGCGGTAGCCCTGCGGCACGGTTTTCAGGGATTCCTGCGTGGTGCGGATGATGGTGGGCAGGTTCATCACCACCAGTGTCAGGCTGCCGGACAGCAGACAGGTCTGGAAGCCCAGCGCCTGACTGAACACCAGCATACCTACCAAGCCGTAGAGGATGCTGGGAATACCCGCCAGCGTTTCGTTGGTGAACTCGATGACCTCGATAAGCCGCCGGTTGGAGGCGTATTCGGTCAGGTAGACCGCCGCGCCCACGCCCAGCGGCAATACGATGAGTAATGTCAGCAGGATGACATACAAGGTGTTGAGGATGGCGGGCAGGATGCCGTCCGTCTTTTTCAGTACACTGGCGGTGGTGGAAAGGAACTTCCAGCTGATATGGGGGATGCCCCGCACCAGCACCATGCCGATGATCCCGGCAACCAGCACCATCACCAGCACTGCGCTGGCCCAGACCAGCACGGTCATTACCCGGTTCCATGCCCGGCGGGAGGGCGAAAAGCCGTCATTCATCGCGGTTTCCTCCCTTCAGTACCACGTTCAGCACTACGTTGATGAGCATGATGAACACGAACAGCACCAGCGCGATGCTGAACAGTGCCTGCCGCTGCAAGCCGCCGGCGTAGCTCATCTCCTTGGCGATGGCGGTGGTCAGCAGGGTGACGCTGCGGAACAGGCTGTCCGGCATATTGGGGCTGTTGCCCGCCACCATCATCACAGCCATGGCCTCGCCAATGGCGCGGCCGATGCCCAGCACAACGCCTGCAGCAATGCCGCTTTTGGCCGCCGGGATGCTGATCTTGAACCATGTTTCGGTGTCGGTAGCACCCAGCGCCAGACTGCCCTGTTCATACTCCGGCGGCACGGCGTTGAGCGCCGTCACCGACACGGATACGATGCTGGGCAGGATCATGATGGAAAGCACCACGATGGCGCTGAGCAGGCAGGCACCGGAGGCCTTGCCGAAGGTCTTGGCCACGGCGGGCACCAGCACCTGCATACCCAAAAGGCCGAACACCACGCTGGGGATGCCGGACAGCAGCTCAATGGCGGTGACCACCACGGTGCGCAGCTTGGGGTCTGCGGCCTTGGAGAGGAACACTGCCGTCAACAGGCCGATGGGCACGCCGAGGATGGCAGCGCCCAGCGTGCCGTAGACACTGGACAGGATGAAGGGCAGGATGCCGAACAGCGGCTCTGCCGCGGTGGACGCCCATCTTGTGCCGAACAGGAACTTGAAAATGCCGATCTTATGGATGGCCGGCACGCCGGAGACCACCATGTACACCGAGATGAGCACCACACAGCACACCGCCAGCATTCCGCACAGGAAGAAGATGAAATTCATCACCGCTTCCAGCCAGTCGGCGGGGGTGCGGGGCAGCCGTACCCGGCGCAGAGAAGAGGTTGTATTTTTCATAACGCGATCCTATAAAAAGCCGCACCAGCCCAGCCTTTTAGGGCAGGCCGACGCGGCAGTTCTCTTGTTCAGATGCGGGGTGATTACTCGTTCACGGGCACAGCGCCTGCGGTGCGGATGAGGTCGGCAGCGCCCTTGCTGGTGGCAAAGTCTACAAAAGCCTGTGCCTGCTCAGACAGGGCAGCGCTCTTGTTGGTGACGAACACGAAGGGACGCTGAATTTTATAGCTGCCGTCCTTGACGGTGTCCTCGCTGCACTCCACACCCTCCACGGTGACCATGGCTACGGTGTCGCCCACAGCGGACAGGGAAGCGTAGCCGATGGCCAGCGGGTTTGCCTCCACGGCGCTGATGACAGCGCCGGTGGCGGTCAGCTCCTGTGCGTACTTGCAGCTGTCCTTCACGTCCACGATGCTCTCAAAGCCATCGCGGGTGCCGGAACCGGCCTCACGACCCACCAGAACGATCTCGCCGTCATCGCCGCCGACCTCCTTCCAGTTGGTGATCTCGCCGGTGAACATCTTCTTGAGCTGCTCCACAGTCAGGTCAGCGACCTTGCTGTCCTTGTTCACGATGATGGCAATACCGTCCAGCGCCACGATGGTGCCGTCCACATCGTTCTTCTCATCGTCCTTCAGGGCGCGGGAGGACAGACCGATGTCCAAGGTCTTATCGGTAGCGCCGGTGATACCTGCGCCGGAACCGGTGGGGTCGTAGCTGACGGTGACGCCCGGCTCGACCTCGGCAAAGCCCTCGGTCAGGGCCGCGATGACGTTCTTCATGGAAGTGGAACCGCCGGTAGCAACGTTGCCGCTCAGGGTACCGGCTGCCTGCCCGGCAGCGGAAGAAGCGGTGCTGGAAGCAGAAGCAGCGGTGGATGCAGAAGAAGCAGAGCCGCCGCAGGCAGTCAGAGCAGTAGCCGCAGCAGCTGCACCGCAAACGGTCAGGAACGAACGACGAGAGATCTTTTTCATGATAGAATTTCCTCCATTAAAAACCCGGGTGCCCGCCCGGCACTGTCTTTTTGTGTTTTCCTTGGGAACGGCCTTATTCTACCGCTTTGCCGCCCTTGCCGCGACCATGGACGTGCAAAAAGTGCGTAAAACTTTGTGCACAATGTCAGCTCCAATGTAAAGAACAGGTAATGCGGGCCAAAACAAAAAAGCCGCCGGGCACTCCTGTTTCCAAGAGTGCCCGGCGGCGGGGTGTATTGGGTTTTATTCTACGCGGCCCGTTACGTTTTTGCCGTTGTTCCCGTAGAGGAACACAGCGGTCTTGCCATTGTAGCGCACGCGCAGTTCGTAGGTGCCGGGACTGTTTTTTTCCGGGATGCGCTCCTTAGTTTCCAGATAGAACCTCTGCGAACCATTGTAGACAGCCGTCTGACCCGGCGCTGCGACCAGTTCATTCCGCTTGAAATACAATGTTTCCTCTGTATCTGCCTCGCGGAAGATGCAGGTGATATCCTCCGGTACGATCTTCACCGTTTCGCCGCTGTTGTTCTGGATGGTAAACTCTGTGCAATAGGTCAATGCAAAATTATCGCCGCCGCCCAGAAACGGTGTTGCACAGATAAAGGTGACATCACCGATCTTGGCTACACCGCTGGTCTTGTCGATCACGGTATCACCGCAGCCGGTCAAAGCCCCTGCGGCGGTCAGCACCAGTGCCCCGGCGCTGAGCTTGAGAAATGTTCTGCGGTCGATCATAGCGATGCACCTCCTGTATCGGGCAGTCTGCGTTCAATTACACAAGGGCGTTATCCTTTTTAAGGGGAAGTCCCTCGCTATAAAGAGCAGTATAGGTATCGGTAGCCTTTTTCGTGCCGATGCTGAACTTTACGACAGCTTCCTTATTGGCGATCGCGTCGTACAGTTTCTTCTGCTCATAGTTCATTTTAAAGTTGACCAAGCCCTCATTTGCCTTGTGCTTGCGGCTGAATGCGAGGACTTTGTCATTCTTCAGCAGACCACCACCCTGCATTTCAATGGGAGTTCCGTTAACGGTAAGCTCCATAATGCTTTCACCAGAAATGTTCCAGTCAGAATTCGTAAGGTTGGTGGTACGCACCAACACCATGATATCGGCATTCCATTTCGTCTGATCTTCGCTCAGCTTCGGCTTATTTTCTTGTACATCCCACTTTACGGCAGATGCAGTAAAACCACCCAGATCAGTGCCATCGACACCGCCACTGCAGCCGCCCAGCAGTCCGGTCATGGATGCCGCCACTGCCACCGCAGCAGAGGTCTTTAAAAACGCACGACGATCCATTTTCATAGCCATACTATAAGCCCTCCTCAAATGCTTTTTGCACCCTAAGAGTACCACATTTTACCACATTGTCAACTATCGGAACTTAGGCTTCACCATTTTATCGTTCCTTTATAATCTGTTATAACTGTGCGGCGGCGGGCGCAGTGTCTGCTGCCGTTCCGGGGCGGCGGCGGAAATTTTTGCTTTTTTTCAAATAAAATCGAAATTTGCTGTTGACAAAGGCCTTTTCCTGTGCTAAAATAACCAAGTCGGGTGCGAACACCTGATGCAAAATGGACGTATGGCCCGTTGGTCAAGCGGTTAAGACAGAGGCCTCTCACGCCTTTAACATCGGTTCGATTCCGGTACGGGTCACCATTTTATAGTAGTAAAACGGCTGCATGCCGTTTTATATAGATGCCTCTTTAGCTCAGTCGGTTAGAGCACCTGACTGTTAATCAGGGTGTCGCCTGTTCGAGTCAGGCAAGAGGCGCCAGCAAAGCGATGGAAAATTTCCATCGCTTTTTCTTTTTCCCGGCGGCCTTGTTGACAGCACCGCCCCGGGGGGCTATACTTAACACACTATAAAGTATAAAAGGAACCTCCTGCCGTGCGGCTTTACGGTGCAGTAAGGCCGAAAAGGCGCCCCCTTGGGGGAGCTGGCAATGCCGTAAGGCATTGACGGAGGGGGTCAAACCCTTGACAAAGGAGAACATCATGAAAAAAGTTATTCTGACCGGCGACCGTCCCACTGGTCGCCTGCACGTTGGCCACTATGTCGGCTCTCTGAAGGAGCGGGTGCGGCTGCAGAATACCGGCGAGTACGACGAGATCTTTATCATGATCGCCGATGCGCAGGCGCTGACCGACAACGCCGACAACCCGGAGAAGGTGCGCCAGAACATTCTGCAGGTGGCACTGGACTATCTGGCCTGCGGTCTGGACCCCAACAAGGTGCACATCTTCATCCAGTCCATGGTGCCCCAGCTGACCGAGCTGAGCTTCTACTACCAGAATCTGGTCACCGTCAGCCGTTTGCAGCGCAACCCCACCGTGAAGAGCGAGATCCAGATGCGCAACTTCGAAGCCAGCATCCCGGTGGGCTTCTTCTGCTACCCCATCAGTCAGGCAGCCGATATCACCGCCTTCAAGGCCACCACCGTGCCCGCCGGTGAGGACCAGAAGCCCATGATCGAGCAGTGCTGCGAGATCGTGCACAAGTTCAACTCCGTCTACGGCGAAACGCTGGTAGAGCCCCAGATCGTGCTGCCCCAGAACGCCGCCTGCCTGCGTCTGCCCGGCATTGACGGCAAGGCCAAGATGAGCAAGAGTCTTGGTAACTGCATCTACCTGTCCGAGGAGCCGGAGGAGATCGAGAAGAAGGTCAAGTCCATGTTTACCGACCCCAACCACCTGCGGGTGCAGGACCCCGGCAAGGTGGAGGGCAACCCGGTGTTCATCTATCTGGACGCTTTCTGCCGCCCGGAGCACTTTGCCGAGTTCTGGCCGGAGTACCAGAATCTGGACGAGGTCAAGGCACACTATCAGCGCGGCGGTCTTGGCGATATGAAGGTGAAGAAGTTCCTGAACAGCGTCATGCAGGCTGAGCTGGAGCCCATCCGCACCCGCCGCAAGGAGTGGGAGCAGCGCCTGCCCGAGGTGGTGGAGATCCTCAAAGAGGGCAGCGCCTACGCCGAAAAGACCGCTGCCGCCACGCTGGACGAGGTGCGCAAGGCCATGCGCATCGACTACTTTGACAACGATAACCTGCTGAAGTAAGATCTATGAGAGAGCCCGAAACGCCGCAGGCGTTTCGGGTTCTTTTTTATATGGGCAACGTCCTCGCCCTCTCCGTCTTTGCTTCGCAAATCCACCTCTCCCAAAGGGAGAGGCAAGAGCACTGCCGGAAACCTCCTCTTTGTACCTAATGCTTTAGCATCGAGGTTAACGGCTTGGCTCTCCCTTTGAGGAAAGACTTCCCCCGCTCCGGGGGAAGATGTCACCGTAGGTGACAAAAGGGGGAATCTGGCGCGGGAGCGCCTGAGAGGGCGAGAACGCTAACGTTTGTAAATGCAGTTTTCTGCCATGCGATAAACGAAAAGCGTTTCGGGCTCTCTTTTGCATCGTTTACGAAAATTGCATAGAAAGCACGGTCAAACTATGCTAAAATAAGGGCAACAAGTACAGAAAGCCCCGTTTTTGGGGGGGCGAGAAGAAAAAAGGAGAACCACCATGCAAAAGACCATCTGGATCACCGGAGCAAGCTCCGGCATCGGCCGGGAGTTCGCCCGCCGGTACGCCGCCATGGGCTGTCGGCTCATCCTGACCGCCCGCCGCGCCGACCGCTTGCAGGCGCTTGCCAAGGAGCTGCACGCAGCCCACGGCACCGACTGCCGCATCGAGGCTGCCGACCTCTCCCGCGCCGAGGAGTGCAGCCGCCTGTGCGAAGTACTGGCCGATGCGCACATCGACATCTTCATCAACAACGCCGGTTTCGGCGTCTGCGGCAGCATTCTGGAAACGGAGGAAGCCCGCGAGGAAGAGATGATCCAAGTGAACGTAGCCGCCATGGCGCGGCTGTTCCGCGCCGTGGTGCGCAAGATGGACGCGCAGGGCGGCGGCACCATCCTGAATGTGGCGTCCTCTGCGGGGCTTCTGCCCGGCGGACCCTATATGGCGGGCTACTACGCCAGCAAGGCCTATGTGGTCAGCATGACCCGCGGCGTGGCCGAGGAGCTGCGGGAGATGCACAGCCCGGTCTACGTCTGCGCCCTCTGCCCCGGCCCGGTGGACACCGAGTTCAACGACCACGCCGGGGTGGTGTTTGCCCTGCGGGGCATCACCCCCGAGCTGTGTGTGGAGGAGGCTCTGCTGGGCATGATGCACCGCAAGACCATCATTGTGCCCTCTGCCTTTATGCGGCTGTGCACCAGCGCCCAGCGCCTTGTGCCCATCCCGCTGCTGATGCCCATCGTGGCGCGCCAGCAGAAGAAAAAGCTGGGGTAAAAGACAAAAGCCGCCCAAACTTGTCAACAAGCCCAAAGATAGTCGGAATATCTTGTGCACCGTGACAAGGTGCGGCGGTTTGCACAAGCTGTTGCACTGAAAAACGACGGTTTTACGTGCTGTTTTTTGAAAGAAAAGCGAAAATCTAAAGAAAGTACAATAAAACTTCACAAGAATGTGCCTTGACACTTCCTGCAAAGGATGCTAGACTGGTATACAAGTAAGAGCGCACTCCGGCACGGCCGGATACGACGCGCTTTGCAAAGCAGCACGGAGCAGTTTTGCCCCGTGTAAAATATGGTTTTTTGACAGGAGGACTTTATTATGGCACAGTGCACGCCCAAATCCTTTGACCTGACCGGCAAGGTGGCGCTGATCACCGGCGCATCCTACGGCATAGGCATGGCAATTGCAAAGGCTATGGCAGCCAACGGCGCTACCATCGTGTTCAATGATATCAAGCAGGAGCTGGTGGACAAGGGTCTGGCTTCCTATGCAGAGGCCGGCATCAAGGCACACGGCTACGTCTGCGACGTCACCGATGAGGACGCCGTCAATGCTATGGTGGCAAAGATCACCGAGGAAGTCGGCCACATCAACATTCTGGTCAACAACGCCGGTATCATCAAGCGCATCCCCATGACCGAGATGAGCGCTGCCCAGTTCCGTCAGGTCATCGACGTGGATCTGAACGCTCCCTTCATCGTGGCAAAGGCCATCATCCCCGACATGATCGCACAGGGCGGCGGCAAGATCATCAACATCTGCTCCATGATGAGCGAGCTGGGCCGTGAGACCGTTTCTGCTTATGCAGCAGCAAAGGGCGGCCTGAAGATGCTGACCAAGAACATCGCTTCCGAGTACGGCGCCTACAACATCCAGTGCAACGGCATCGGACCCGGCTACATCGCTACCCCGCAGACCGCACCTCTGCGCGAGATCCAGCCCGACGGCAGCCGTCACCCCTTCGACCAGTTCATCGTTGCCAAGACCCCCGCAGGCCGCTGGGGCGAGGCCGAGGATCTGGGCGGACCCGCTGTGTTCCTGGCATCTGAGGCCTCTGACTTTGTCAACGGCCTGATCCTGTATGTGGACGGCGGCATTCTGGCCTACATCGGCAAGCAGCCCCAGTAAGCGCTGAGGGCACTCCGCAGTTCTTGACCCGGGGACTGCCGCACAGCGTTGTGTGGCAGTCCCCTTTTGTTTGTACGGGAAAGGATGTTATGCTATAATGGAAAAAGCACATCAGGATATCCCTTGGGTGCCCCATGCCGAAATTGCCCCGGAACCCTGCGGCTCCGGGGTGCAGCGCCGCGTGCTGGCGTACAGCAAGGACGCCATGTGCGTGGAAAACACCTTTGAGACCGGCGGCGTGGGTGCCATGCACTGCCACCCCCACACCCAGATCACCTATATCGTCTCCGGGCGGTACCGCTTTACCATCGGGGACGAGACCCGGGAGGTGGGCCCCGGCGACACCCTGCTCAAGCAGAACGGCGTGATGCACGGCTGCGTCTGTCTGGAGGGCGGCGTGATGCTGGATTTCTTTACCCCCATGCGGGAGGACTTTGTATAATACCTGCGTACCGCAGGGAAAAATAAGAAGGAGAACCATTGTTATGAAGATCGCACTTATCAACGAGAACAGTCAGGCCGCCAAGAACGGCATCATTGAAGCCGCCCTGAAAAAGGTGGTGGAGCCCATGGGTCATGAGGTGGTCAACTACGGCATGTACGCCGCCGACGATGCTGCACAGCTGACCTATGTGCAGTGCGGCATTCTGGCCGCTATCCTGCTGAACAGCGGCGCTGCGGACTACGTTATTACCGGCTGCGGCACCGGCGAGGGCGCCATGCTGGCACTGAACAGCTTCCCCGGCGTCATCTGCGGCCATGTGGAGGACCCTGTGGACGCCTACACCTTTGCCCACGTCAACGACGGCAACGCCGTTGCCATGCCCTTTGCCAAGGGCTTCGGCTGGGGCGGCGAGCTGAACCTTGAGTACTGCTTCGAGAAGCTGTTCGGCTTTGGCCACGGTCAGGGCTACCCCAAGGAGCGCGTTGTGCCCGAGCAGCGCAACAAGAAGATTCTGGACGGCGTGCGCGCCGCCACCTTCAAGCCCCTCATCGAGTGCCTGAAGAGCATCGATCAGGATCTGCTGAAGGGCGCTGTGGCCGGTGCAAAGTTCTCTGAGCTGTTCTTCGCCTCCTGCAAGGACGAGGAGCTGGCCGCTTACGTCAAGACCCTGCTGTAAGCTGCGGAGGAGATCATGCAAGGACTGACCCTGTTCAACCTGAACCTCACACACCTGCTGGATGCCTTTCTGGAAACTGCAGTGCCCATGATCGCCGGTCTTGCCGAGGTGGTGGGTCTGTTCATCATCATCACCAGTCTGGCCAAGGCCACCTTCTACTATGTCCGCGCCACCTTCTTCAACGACCACCGGGACTTCCACCATGAAATGAGCAGCGGCCTGACCACCGCGCTGGAATTTCTGATGTCGGCAGAGATTGCCAAGACCTTCCTGCTGCAAAATCTGGATTCCGTGGTGCCGCTGGCGGCTACCTTTGCGCTGCGCGCCTTGATGAGTATGCTGCTGCACTGGGAGATGGAAGGCGGCCACCGCCCGGCCAACGCCAAGGAAAAGAATAAGTCCGGCTCCCCGAAGGACGGCGAAAACGGCTGACAGGCAAAACATTTGCCAAACTTTAGCAGGGCAAAGTTTCGCCGTATTGTGAAAAACGTAAAACCTTGAGATGAATACTTGACAGGTTTGCACAAAGAGACTATACTCGTGCCATCGAAAGCAAAGGCGCTGACGGAAGCAATTCCGCCAGCGCCTTTTGTGTTTTCGGGGATACTGACGCACGGAGAGAATAGAGGGCTCCCTGTGCAAAAAACGACCGTAGGAGGTAGGAAAAATGTTCAACTCCGTCAACACCTGTTGGACGCTCGTGGGAGCGTTCCTAGTGTACTTCATGCAGGCCGGATTCGCCCTATGCGAAGCCGGCTTCACCCGGGCAAAGAATACCGGCAACATCCTGATGAAAAACATGATGGATTTCTGCATCGGCACGCCCTGCTACTGGCTCATCGGCTTCGGCCTGATGTTCGGCGGCACCGGCGCACTGATCGGCGGTTTCGATCCCTTCATTCAGGGCGATTACAGCCACTTGGGTCTGGACATCCCCCTGTGGGTGTACATCGTGTTCCAGACCGTGTTCTGCGCTACGGCAGCCACCATCGTCTCCGGCTCCATGGCCGAGCGCACCAATTTCAAGGCCTACTGCGTGTACTCCGCCGCCATCTCGCTGGTGGTGTACCCCATCTGCGGCCACTGGATGTGGGGCGGCGGCTGGCTGCAGAGCATGGGCTTCCACGATTTTGCAGGCTCCGCAGCCGTGCATAATGTGGGCGGCGTCATCGCTCTGCTGGGCGCTTGGATGCTGGGCCCCCGTATTGGCAAGTACGATAAGGACGGCAACCCTCACGCCATCCCCGGCCACAACCTGACCGCCGGTGCTCTGGGCGTGTTCATCCTGTGGTTCTGCTGGTTCGGCTTCAACGGCGGCTCTTCCCTGAGCCTGTCCACCGATGCCACCATGACCCTGACCGGTCTGGTCTGCTTCAACACCAACCTTGCCGCAGCCGTTGCTACCTGCGTGACCATGATCTTCACTTGGCTGCGCTACGGCAAGCCGGACGTCTCCATGACCCTGAACGGTTCTCTGGCTGGCCTTGTGGCTATTACCGCAGGCTGCGATACCGTCTCCCCCTTCGGCGCTTTCTTCATCGGCTTTGTGGCCGGTATCCTTGTGGTGCTGAGCGTGGAATTCTTCGATAAGATCGCCAAGGTGGATGACCCCGTAGGTGCTGTTTCCGTCCACTTTGCAAACGGCGTCTGGGGCACCATTGCGGTGGGTCTGTTCTCCACCGGCTCCAACACCGCCCACGCCGGTCTGTTCTACGGCGGCGGTCTGGCACAGCTGGGCACCCAGCTGCTGGGTCTGGTCTGCGTGGATGCCTACGTTGTGATCGTGATGTTCATCGTCTTTAAGATCATTGATAAGACCCTTGGCCTGCGTGTGCCCGCCGAGGTAGAGATCGACGGTCTGGACATCCACGAGCACGGTCTGACTTCCGCTTATGCAGGCTTTGCCATCTCGGATGCCAACTCCGCTGCTATGACCCCCAACGAGAACACCGATCTGGGTGAGGACGATGTTACCAAGGCTTCGGCAACGCAGGTGGATGCCGCCGTGCCGGTGGTGCGTGAGCCCGTGATCCACGATGGCGTCTACGACACCGGGATGCACAAGGTGTCCATCATTGCAAAGCTGGCTAAGTTCGATCAGCTCAAGACTGCCTTGAATGATCTGGGCGTCACCGGCATGACCGTGACGCAGGTCATGGGCTGCGGCATCCAGAAGGGCACCCCTGAAAAGTACCGCGGCGTGCCGGTGGATACTACCCTGCTGCCCAAGATCAAGGTGGAAGTCATCGTCTCCCGCATCAGCGTGGACGCTGTGGTGGAAGCCGCCAAGAAGGCGCTGTACACCGGCCATATCGGCGATGGCAAGATCTTTGTCTACAACGTGACCCGCGTGGTCAAGATCCGCACCGGCGAGGAGGACTACGCCGCTCTGCAGGACGTGGAGTAACGCTCCACAAGCTTTTCCGCTGTTCCCGCTGCGGCGGCAGCCCGGCTGCTCCGACACAGTCCCCGCCGCCCGGCGTGACAGATAGATCGTTCTCCTTTTTCCTTTTCCTTTTTTTGTTCGAGTCAACAGTAAGTCGAAAGCCCCGCTCCTGCGCACAAGGGAGTGGGGCTTTTGCTGTGCCGCGAATTTGTAAATTTTATGTGCAGCGTATTGCAATCTTCGTGCAATGCACATATAATAAAGGCGAAAGGAGCTGATCTGTATGGCAACTACCAATGTCAGTATTCGGATGGATTCCGACCTGAAGGCGCAGGCCGATGCCCTGTTTGCAGAACTGGGCATGAACCTTTCCACCGCGTTCAACATCTTTGTGCGGCAGTCCTTGCGGGAGGGCGGTATTCCCTTCGAGATCCGCACCGAGCGCCCGAACAAGGAGACCGTGGCCGCTATGCTGGAAGCAGAGCATGTCGCGGCAGACCCGAAGGCAAAGAAGTATCGGGATCTGGATGAGCTGTTTGCGGATCTGGAAAAATGAGAGAAACAAAGCTGACCATCATCCCCACCCGTGAAAAAAAGTACCCCGGAAACGCCGACAGGCGTTTCCGGGGTACTTATCATTTATACCTTACAGGCTGCGGGTGCGGATCTCGGTGGTGACCTTGGCGATGAAGTCCTCAAGGCTCATCTCGGTGGTCTCGCCCTTACGGTCGCGCACGGAGATATTGCCGGCCTCGGCTTCCTTGGCGCCCAGCACCAGCATATAGGGCACGCGGTCTACCTGCTGTGCGGCACGGATCTTGTAGCCGATCTTCTGGTTGTCGTCATCCAGCACAACGCGGACACCGGCATCGGCCAGCTTCTCGGTCACATCCTGTGCGTACTCCAGCGTCTTTTCGGAAACGGGCAGCACCTTGACCTGCGTGGGAGCCAGCCAGGTGGGGAACTTGCCCTTGGTCTCCTCGATCATATAGGCCATGAAGCGGTCCAGAGAGCCCAGAATTGCGCGGTGCAGCACCACGGGGGTCTTTTCGGAGCCGTCCTTGTCCACATAGGTCAGGTGGAACTTTGCGGGCAGGCAGAAGTCCAGCTGGCAGGTGGACAGGGTGTACTCGGCACCCACGGCGGGCTTCACGTTCACGTCCAGCTTCGGGCCGTAGAAGGCAGCCTCGCCGATCTCCTCGGTGAAGTGGATGCCCAGCTCGGTCAGCACCTCGCGCAGAGCGCTTTCGGCGTGGTTCCACATGGCATCGTCATCGTGGTACTTCTTCTTGTCGGCGGGGTCACGCAGGCTCAGCACGCAGCGGTAATCGGTGATGTTGAAGTCCTTGTACACCTCAAAGATCAGGTTGCACACGTCTGCCACTTCGCTCTTGATCTGCTCCGGGGTGCAGAACAGGTGGGCGTCGTTCTGGCAGAAGTGACGGCCGCGCTCGATGCCCTTCAGGGTGCCGGAGGACTCGTAGCGGAAGTCGTGGGCGATTTCGCCGATGCGCATGGGCAGGTCACGGTAGGAGTGGGGACGGTTTGCGTAGATCATCATGTGATGGGGGCAGTTCATCGGGCGCAGCACATAGCTTTCGCCCTCCATCTCCATGGCGGGGAACATGTTCTCACGGTAGTGATCCCAGTGACCGGAGGTCTTGTACAGGTTCACAGTGCCCACGCAGGGGGTCATGACGTGCAGATAGCCGCGCTTGCGCTCCTTCTCCTTGATATAGTTCTCCAGCTCCTGCCAGACGGTGTAGCCTGCGGGCAGGAACATGGGCAGGCCGCGGCCCACCAGATCATCGGTCATAAACAGGCCCATCTCCTTGCCGATCTTGCGGTGATCGCGCTCGCGGGCCTCCTGCTGCTCCTTCTCCCATGCGTCCAGCTCCTCCTGATTGCGGAAGGCCACGCCGTTGATACGGGTCAGCATCTTGTTTTCCTTGTCGTTCTTCCAGTATGCGCCGGACTGCTGAGTGATCTTGAAGGCCTTCAGTGCCTTGGTGTAGGTCAGGTGAGGTCCGATGCACATATCCACGTACTCGCCCTGCTGGAAGAAGCTGAACTCGGTCTCGTTGGCAAGGTCTGCCATGTGCTCCACCTTGTAGTGCTCCTGACGCTCCTCCATCAGCTTTTCAGCCTCGGCGCGGGGCAGGATGAAGGGCTTGATGGGCAGGTTCTCCTTGACGATCTTGCGCATCTCTTTTTCGATGTTGGCCAGATCCTCGTCGCTCAGCTTCTGGTCACCCAGATCGACATCGTAGTAGAAGCCATTCTCGGTGGCAGGGCCGAAGGCAAAATCAGCCTGCGGATACAGGCGCTTGATGGCCTGTGCCATAACGTGAGCAGCGGTGTGACGGATAACGTGCAGCTCCTGATCCTGCGGGCACTCGTCCACATGACCGTCCTTGTAGATGATCTTCATAGTAGGTTCTCCTTTGACAATGTGGTTTGAACAAAAATAAAAAGCGCTTCACCCCGTAAAACTCACGGGATGAAGCGCCGATCAAATGTCTGCGTTCCACGGTTCCACCCGAATTGCGCGTTCCCCGGCGGGGAAACGCGCCCCTCGCAGTGCTGTAACGGGCACGCCCGGCAGAGGTTCGCCTCTGCACTCTGCGGTGGTAGAAGCCGGGGTCATGGCAGGCTGCTTGCAGCACCCGGAAACCCGGGGCAGCCCTCTCTGCGGCATGAAAAGCGGGGCTTCAGTTTGTCCGCATCAATGTTTTGGACAGGATGAAACTACGCTGATTGTAGCACGCCGGAGCAAAAAAATCAAGGGATAGCGGCAGAAATGTAAAAACTTCCCTCTGCACCTTGCCACAGGCGGCGAAGCAGTGTATAATAGCCTCAGAACGCTACAACGCCGGAAACCCCGGCAGATACAGGAGGAATTGCAGATGAATAAACCGGTACTGGTCGTCATGGCAGCCGGCATGGGCAGCCGCTACGGCGGCATGAAGCAGATCGACCCGGTGGGCCCCAACGGACAGGTCATTATGGACTATTCTCTCTACGACGCCCGCCGCGCCGGCTTTGAGACCGTGATCTTTGTCATCAAGCACGAGATCGAGGACGCCTTCAAGGCTGCCATCGGCGACCGCGTGGCGAAAGCAATGAACGTGAAGTACGCCTTCCAGCAGCTGGAAGAGCTGCCCGCCGGTTTTGCCGTGCCGGAGGGCCGTGTAAAGCCCTGGGGCACCTGCCACGCCGTGCTGGCTGCAAAGCCCCTGATTGACGGCCCCTTTGCGGTCATCAATGCAGACGACTACTACGGCCCGGAGGCGTTTCAGGTGATGTACGATTACCTGTCCACCCACGCCGATGATGATTTCTACCGCTACTGCATGGTCAGCTATCTGCTGAAAAACACCCTGTCCGAGAACGGCAGCGTGGCACGCGGTGTGTGCATCAAAAACGAGGACGGCACCCTGCAAAGCGTGACCGAGCGCACCCGCATCGAGCCCTGCGACGGCGGCGCACACTACACCGAGGACGGCGGTGAGAGCTGGGTGGATCTGCCCGGCGACACCCCCGTGAGCATGAACCTGTGGGGCTTTGGCAAGAGCTTTCTGGACGAGGCCGAGCAGCGCTTTGCGGGCTGGCTGACCGAGAATCTGCCGGTGAATCCCCTGAAGTGCGAGTACTTCCTGCCGCTGGTGGTGACCGAGCTGATCGAGGAGAACAAGGCAAAAATTCAGGTGCTGCGCAGCACCGATAAGTGGTTCGGCGTCACCTACCGGGAGGACAAGCCCTTGGTGGTGGATGCCATTGCCCGCAAGACCGCCGAGGGTCAGTACCCCGAGAAGCTGTGGGAGTGAGTGCCCGCAATAGCGGAAAATTATTTTAAGCAGAACAAAGTCGGACAGCCCGCAGGCTGCCCGACTTTGTGTTTTCATGGGGTGGAACGTATTTACAAAAACCGTTCCAGCTGGATGCGGTTATCCTCTTCAAAATCCTGCAGCCGCTGGGCAAGGCGCTTTGCGCCCGGGGCGGCGTTGGGGTAGTCCTTGCAGCTTTTCACGCAGTCCACCACCCCCATGCCGCTGCCCTGCGTGAGCATCTCCGCCAGATTGCGGGTGGACTTGTCCGTAAGAGTTTTAAGGCTGATGCCCATTTTCGTGTTCAGCTTTGCCATGGTGCTCTGCCCCTGTGCACTGCCGCCGCAGGCTTCGATGGCGGTGTGTGCCTCCTGATTGAGCTGGTGGTAGATGTTCCGCTGGCGCAGCAGCTCGGCCTTGAACTGCACATCGTTGGTCATGGGTAAGATCTGCTCCAAGGTATTTTTGCCCATCTCGGTGTTCTGCACTACCGCTTCCAACAGGTTCAGGTTATCGTTTTTCTGGTTTTCCATACAAAAAATCCCCCTTTGGCACCTAGTATGTGTCCAAAGGGGGATTTTATGCGTTGTTTCTCAGCAGATCTTATTGCCGCCGGAGATCTGGATGCCGCGCAGCCGCTCGTCACAGATGGCGTACAGGCGCTGCCAGCAGTTGGCGGCGCTGTCCAGCTCGTCCAGCCCTGCCACTGCGACGCTCAGGGTAAAGGGCACCCGCTTCATCATGCCCATGGAGGTGACGCACTCGTGGGGCATTCCGGCGTAGATGTTCCGCATCTGCTGTGCCAGCTGCCCGCCGTCCATGTCCAGACAGCCTACCACAAAGGTGGTGCCGGTCAGGCGGCAGACGATCTGACTGCCCGGAATGTCGAAATACTTTTTCCACTGGTTTGCCACAAAGCAGATCAGCTGATCCATCACCGGCTGACCGTAAGTGTCCCGCAGCTGTGCACCGCTATCCAGCGATATCAGCGCCACGGCGGCCTTGCGCCCCTGCTCTGCCCAGCGGTCCAGCTCGGCGGCGATCACGGTCTCCAGATAGCGGCGGTTGTACACGCCGGAAAGAAAATCGTGGTTCAGATCCTCGCGGCACAGCTCCCGCTCGCGGGCGCTCATGCGCTCTTCCGGCAGCAGATTGCCCGCCAGCGGGGCAGACATGGTGATCCGCCACAGCTTGCCGTCTGCCCGCACCGTGCGGTGCAGCACGCAGCTTACCCGGCCGTTGCACAGGCTATAACTCACCTGTAAGCCCTCGTCCTGCCAGCCGGTGTCCTGTGGCAGCTCGTCCAGCAATACCGTTTCAAACGCAGCCTGTGCGCCCTCGGCAAAGGCGCGCAGATCCTGCTCTGTCCATTCTCTGTCCATCTGTAATTTCCCCATCATCAGTACGCGCCGCCGCTTCCGACGGGCGAAATTCCAATTTTCCCACAAATCCGGGAACTTACGGCTATTATACCATTGAAATACAAATTTTTCCAGCAAAACGCACAAATTTTTACGGCAATTTTTACAATTTCGTCAGATTGCTAATTATTTCACGTTTTGAACGTCTGCATTGCAGCGGCAGTACACGGCGCACTCAGCTTCGATCTGTGCGGCAAGGGCTTTGGAGTCAAAACCGGCCTTGGCACGCCATGCCCAGTTGCCGCCCAGCTTGCCCGGGGTGTTCAGGTGCGCCTCGGCACCCAGACCCAGCCAGTCGTACATGGGAATGATGGCTCTGTCCGCCACCGAGCCCAGCGCCGCCCGCAGCAGGGCGGTGCGCGCGGCTGCGGTCTTGACCGCTGCCACCTCCTTGGCGGTGGGCTTGCAGGGGGTAAGGTGCAGATAGGCCGCAGCGGTGGCTTTTTCCTTTTTGGAAGCGCCGTTCTCCCACCAGTCGGTCAGGGTGGTGTTGTCGTGGGTGCCGGGGTAGACCACACCGTTCTTGACGTGGTTATGGGGCAGATACTCGTTGTCCCCGCCGCCGAAGGCAAACTGCAGCACCTTCATGCCCGGGAAGGTGCTGTCGGCCAGCAGCTTGCGCACGCTGGGGAACAGCTCGCCCAAGTCCTCTGCGATGATGGGCAGCTTGCCCAGTGCGGCCTCCAGTGTGTCGAACAGCTCCATGCCGGGGCCGTTCTCCCACTTGCCGGTGCGGGCGGTGGTGCTGTCTGCCGGGATGGCCCAGTAGGTGTCGAAGCCGCGGAAGTGGTCGATGCGCAGCAGGTCGTAGATGCCCAGTGCATGGCGCACCCGGCGCACCCACCAAGCGTAGCCGGTCTTTTTGTGGTACGCCCAGTCGTACAGGGGGTTGCCCCACAGCTGGCCGTCTGCGGAGAAGTAGTCCGGCGGGCAGCCTGCCACCCGGGCAAAGCGGCCGTCGGCGTCCAGCTCAAACAGCTTGCCGCCCACCCATGCGTCCACCGAGTCGGCAGAAACATAGATGGGGATATCGCCCAAAATCTGCACGCCCTTTTCGTTGGCATAGGTCTTGACGGCCTGCCACTGGACGCTGAACTTGTACTGCACAAACTTCCAGAAGCCGATCTCCTCTTCATTTGCGGCGGCAAAGGCGGCCAGCGCGGCCTTGTCGCGGCGGCGGTAGGGTGCGTCCCACTCCACCCAGTTCTTCATCTTGTTGGCGACCTTCAGCGCCATGTACAGGGCATAGTCCTCCAGCCAGTCCTCGTTGGCAAGGGTAAAGGCGTAGTAGTCATCGGGGTAGTAGTAGGCACAGCCGTGCAGCCCGGCGCACTGGCTGCGCCATGCGGCGTAGGCCTTGCGCAGCACTGCAAAGCGGCTGACATACAAAGTGCCGTAGTCCACTTCCAGCGGGTCTTTGCCCCAGCTTTCTGCCTTGAGGTCTGCGGCGGTCAGCAGACCCTCTTTTTCCAGCGTTTCCAGATCCACAAAATAGGGGTTGCCCGCAAAGGCAGAGCAGCTCTGATAGGGGCTGTCGCCGTAGCCGGTGGGGCTGAGCGGCAGCAGCTGCCAGATCGTCTGCCCTGCCGCAGACAGGAAATCCACAAATTGAAATGCCGCCTTGCCAAAGCAGCCGATCCCGTAAGGGCCGGGCAGACTGGATACCGGCATCAGAATACCACTTTCACGCATGATCCGTTACCTTCCTCGCTGTCAATTTTCGGGAATATTCGTTGTTTCCTATCATAACATAACCGCAAACTATTTTCCACAGGCAAAAATCGTGGTATACTGAAAAAGATGACGCTTTGAACTCCCTCAGGCAAAGCCTGACGGCTTTGCCAGCTCCCTCTGGGAGGGAGCCTTTGGCATGGCGGGAAAGTTTCTTGTTGCGTCTGAAACTTTAGTGACAGGGCTAACGGCGTGCGCCCTCTCCGTCATCGCTGCGCGATGCCACCTCTCCCAAAGGGAGAGGCAAGAGCACTGCCGGAAGCTTCCTCTTTGCACCTAATACTTTAGCGATGCGCTTTACGGCTTGGCTCTCCCTTTGAGGAAAGACTTCCCCCGTTCCGGGGGAAGATGTCACCGCAGGTGACAAAAAGGGGAATCTGGCGCGGGAGCGCCTGAGAGGGCGTGCGCTCCCCCATTTTCAATCGTTCTATCTACAGGAGGTACTCGCGCTATGCAGCGCACAGAAAAATACTTTGAGCAGGACGCCTTCCGCACCGGGTGCGAAAGCGTCATCCTTGCCGCAGAGCCGGACGAAAAGACCGGCGGCGGGCGCATCGCGCTGGACGGCACGGTGTTCTACCCGGAGGGCGGCGGTCAGCCCGCCGACCGGGGCACGCTGACCCTGCCGGACGGCACGGTGCTGCAGGTGCTGGACGTCCACGAGCAGGCGGGCGTCATCTGGCATACGGTGGATGCCCTGCCCGCTGCCGCAGCGCCCGGCGCAGCCGTGACCGGCTGTATCGACTGGGACTGGCGGTTCGATAAGATGCAGCAGCACACCGGCGAGCATATCCTTTCCGGCATTTTGCACCAGATGTTCGGGGCGGAGAATGTGGGCTTCCATGTGGGCACCGAGGCGGTGCGCATGGACACCAGTGTGCCCATCAGCCCCGAGGGGCTGCGGCAGGCCGAGCTTGCCGCCAACCGCATCGTGTGGCAGGATGTGCCGGTGCTCATCAGCTACCCCACCCGGGAGGAGCTTGCCGCCCTTGTCTACCGCTCCAAAAAGGAGATCGAGGGGCAGGTGCGCATTGTGACCATCCCGGGCGCGGACGTCTGCGCCTGCTGCGGCACCCACACCCGCACCACCGGTCAGGTGGGGCAGATCAAGATCCTTGCCAGCGAGAACTACAAGGGCGGTGTGCGGCTGAGCGTGGTGTGCGGCGCCCGTGCACTGGCGGCGGCGCAGGCCATGCGCGCCCGGCAGGCGGAGATCGGTGCGCTGCTCTCTGCCAAGGCCGACCAGACCGCTGTGGCGGTGCACCGGGTATACGATGAGTATACCGCGCTCAAGTTTACACATTTCGGACTGTGCAGCCAGCTGTTTGATGCCCTTGCGCAGCTGACAGCGCCCGATGCAGACGCCATCCGCATCCTGCCGGGGCTGGACCCGGACGGGCTGCACCGGCTGGCTGTGCGCTTGACCGAGGCCACTACCGGCCTGTGTGCCGCCCTGACCCCTACCGAAAAGGGCACCGGCTACTGCCTTGCCCGGCGGGACGGCGATGTGCGCGCCCTGACCAAGGCTCTGAACGCCGCGCTGAACGGACGCGGCGGCGGCAAGCCCGGCATCTGTCAGGGCAGCTGCGCCGCCACCCCGGAGCAGGTGGAGAGATTTTTGAAGGAGAACAACAAACTATGAGAATGCGTTTCAAACCCTATGCCCACGACGAACTGATGGCCGCGGATTTCCATGTGCACGAGCCCCTGATCTGGGGCGGTAAGTGGCACGGCCAGTACGCCCGCCCGGAGCAGCCCTTTATTCTGGAGCTGGGCTGCGGCAAGGGCGGCTTCATCTCCCAGCTGGCCTGCGCCCACCCGGAAAACAACTATCTGGGCATCGATATCACCGACAAGGTGCTCATCCTTGCCAAGCGCAAGATCGAAGCCGCCTATCAGGCAGCGGGGCGCCCCATCGACAACGTCAAGATCATGAGCACCGATATCGAGCGCATCAAGGGCGTCATCACCCCGGAGGATACCGTCAGCCGCATCTACATCAACTTCTGCAACCCGTGGAGCAAGAACGACTCCTCCCACAAGCACCGCCTTACCTACCCGCGCCAGCTCATCGCCTACCGCGAGTTTTTGAAGGACGGCGGCGAGATCTACTTCAAGACCGACGACGATGATCTGTTCCGGGACAGTGTGGAGTACTTCCCCGCTTCCGGCTACGACATCGAGTGGATCACCTACGACCTCCACGAGAACGAGCCGGAATGGAACATCCGCACCGAGCACGAGGGCATGTTCACCGAGATGGGGATCAAGATCAAGGCGCTCATCGCCCGCAAGAAGCCCGGTGCCGACAGCGTGACATGGGTAGACCCCAAGGTGCTCAAGCGGATGGCGCGGGAAGCTGCCGCCGCCGAAGCCGCCACGCAGGAAGGCGAAGCCAATGTCTGACCCCTGTGAGCTGTGCCTGAATAATGTTCAGGACGAATACGGCAGCTATTACTGCGCGCAGGGCGCTGCGCTGGACGAGGACGAGATGGCGCGCTATCTTGCCCGCAGCACCGCTGCCTGCCCCTTTTTTGAGCCGGGGGACGAATATAAGATCGTATCCAAACAGAACTGAAGAACGGAGGTGCCTATGGTAAGCTTTCTTACCGATACCGTGGTATGCGGCTTTTCGCTGTACCATATTCTGGCCTATTTCCTGATCTACTCCTGCATGGGCTGGTGTCTGGAGGTCATCTATGCCGCCGCCACCACCGGTCAGCTGGTGAACCGGGGCTTTTTGAACGGCCCGGTCTGCCCCATCTACGGCTTTGGCATGATCATCGTGCTGTTTGCCCTTACGCCCTTGCAGCACAGCATCCTGCTGCTGTATCTCGGCGGCGTCATCCTGCCCAGTGCGCTGGAGCTGGTGGGCGGCTGGGCACTGTATAAGCTCTACCACACCCGCTGGTGGGATTACAGCGATTTTCCCTTTAACATCGGGGGCTATATCTGTCTGGAATTCTGCCTGCTGTGGGGCGTGGGCACGCTGGTGATCATGCGCATCGTGCACCCGGTGGTGGCAGACCTTGTAGATCTGATCCCGCCCTTTGTGGGGGTCATCCTCATGTGCTTTTTGTACGCCGTGTACGCAGTAGACGTGGTGGCTACCGCCATTGCCGCCTCTGCGCTGGCCGATACGCTGGACACCATGGAGCAGCTGGGCGACAGCATCCACGCCGTCAGCGACGCCATGACCCAGCTGCTGGGCACCACCACCCTGAACGCCGACCAGAAGCTGGACGAGGGACGGCTGCAATTCAAGCTTGCCGCTGCCGAGGCGCGGGACGCTGCTGAAAAGCGCCCCTCTGCCCGTGAGACGCTGGCTGCCATCCGCGCCAAGGCCGCCGAAGCCAGCGAAGCTGCCCGCCGCGCCAGCGAGGACGCCCGCCTGAACGCTGCCGAAGCCGCCAACGCCGCCCGTCTTGCCGCCAAGGGCACTGCCGAGCGCGCCGCCGAGCTGCTGCAACTGGAACAGCTGGCCGCAGAGCTGCAGCAGCGCAGCGAGGAAATGCAGACGCAGCTGCTGCGCACCCCCCGCATCGTCGGCCCGCGCCGTATGCTGCGTGCCTACCCCAAGCTCCGGCACGGCAAAAAGCTGCGCAGCCTGCCCACATTGCGGGAGATGCTGCACCGCACCGAGCAGGAAAACAAGGACGACAACAAGAATACCAAATAACCCCGAATGCCGCACCGGCACTGCTGTGTGTGGCGTTTTTGTTGCACTTTGCTTGAATAATGTTGTTAGAAAGTGTGAAAAAATTATTTCAAAACCGCTTAAACCGTGTTATACTGATTATAAAGTATATAAACTGACCGCAATCGACTTGTCCGTATTGAAATCTATCCAAATTGTGAGGAATCGTCATGTCAGAGGAACGAAAGACCAAAACAGATGCCGCCGCACCGGTATCTGCTGCGTTGGAGCGGATCGACCGCAAGGACGCATTTTTGCAGGCCCTGCATACATTCCTGACCGCGCATCAGGGAACAGAATGGGCTGTCGCCGCTGTGGATATCCAGCACTTCAAGCTTTATAACGAGCTTTACGGCACCGAAAAGGGCGATGCTCTGCTGGAAACGGTGGCAAACTGTCTGTTGGGTTACAGCAAGCAGACCGGCTATCCTGTGGGCTATTTTGGAAACGATGACTTTTTCCTGTGCCTGCCGGACGAAAAAGCCGAGCAGACCGCCGTGCTTGCCACGCTGCAGGCCTGCATGGCTGCTGGCAGGCAGGATGTCACCTTCTTTGTGGTAATGGGCGTGTGCCCCATGCAGGCAAACCCCGGCGCAGATGCCGCCACCCTGTGCAACTACGCGCAGATCGCCGGCGTAACGACCGACAGCGGCTACCTGCACCGCTTTGAGTCCACCATGCTCAACGAACTGAAAGAACAGCAGCAGCTGTTGGGCGAGCTGGAGCGCGCACTGGACAACCACGAATTCTGCTTCTTCCTGCAGCCCAAGTGCAACAGCATCACCCGCGCCATCGTGGGCATGGAAGCGCTGGTACGCTGGAACCACCCCACCCGGGGCTGTGTTCCCCCCGCCGAGTTCATGCCGCTGCTGGAGCGCACCGGCCTTGTGACAAGGCTGGATCAGTACATCTGGGAATCCGTCTGCCAGACCTTGCAGAAGTGGCAGGAGAGCGGCAGCAACCTTGTGCCGGTATCGGTGAACGTTTCGGTGCAGGATATCCTGAATCTGGATGTGCCGCAGATCTTTGCAGATCTGGTGGAAAAATATAAGCTGGAGCCCAAGCTCCTTCTGGCTGAGATCACCGAGACCATGGTGGCCGAGGACACCCAGATGGTGGAAAACGCCATTCAGGGCCTGCACCGCAAGGGCTTCTCGGTGATGATGGACGACTTCGGCAGCGGGTATTCCTCGCTGAATATGCTCAAGGATACCAACGTCGATGCCATCAAGCTGGACATGAAGCTCATCGACATGAATCAGGAGAACCGCAGCAAGGGCGTGCAGATCGTGGAGTCGGTGGTGGATATGGCACACCGGCTGAACCTGCCCATCATCGCCGAGGGTGTGGAGACCCCGGAACAGGTGTCCATGCTGCAAGCCGCAGACTGCCTGTATTCGCAGGGCTACTACTTCTTCAAGCCCATGCCGGTGGAAAACGCCGAAAAGCTGCTGGCAGATCCAACCAATCAGAATTACTGGGATCTGCGCCGCGACCTGATGCGCCGTGACCGCCGGGTGGAGAACCCGGGCACCGAAAAGACCGCGCTGGCCTTGCAGGCGTACCAGATCTTTACCGATAATGTGCTGGAGATCTCGCTGCTGAACCTTGCCACCGGTGCGTACCGGGTGATCAAGCGGGACGCCCGCCTGCTGGGTGCAGATCTGGAAAAAGAAGAGGATTTTGTCAATTACTGCGACCGTCTGGTGAACGAGAAGATCGTGCACGAGGAGGACACAGACCTGTTTTTGGAGCAGACCGATCTGGAGGCCTTGCGCGCTGTGCTGTACCACGCCACCGCGCCGGAGTTCTACCGCTACCGCGAGAACGTGTCCGGCCAGTACGTCTGGGTCACCACAGAGGTGCTGCCCTGCCGGGGCTGCTGCGCCCAGAACCCGTGGGCGACCGTGCTGGTGCGCAACGATGCACAGGCCGACCAGCTCAGCGAGGAGCTGGACTTCTCTTACAGCCACGACACTCTGACCGGTCTTGCCAACCGCAGCCGGTACGAGGCCGACCTGCGGGAGCTGCCCCACAGCGGGTACGAATCCGTGGTGTGCACCTACATTGATGTGGTCGGGATGCACGAGGTAAACGAGCATCTGGGTCACCGCAGCGGCGACACCCTGCTGTGCTGTCTGGCAAATGCCGCCCGCAAGTTCTTTGCTACCAGCCGGGTGTACCGCATCGGCAGCGATGAATTTGTCATCCTGACCCCCAACGAGCCGCCTTACAGCGTGTGGAGCACTGCGGACCGGATGCGCGCCTTTCTGAAGGAAAAGGACTATGTTATTTCCGTAGGCATCCAGCAGACCGCCGACCTGCGCCATCTGGACGAAGCTGTCGCCAAGGCCGAGGCTGCCATGCGGCAGGACCGGCAGGCTTACTACGACCACAACGGCCACGCCCGCCAGCTGGAAGGTCTGAACGAAAAGATGGAGCGCACCCTGCAGGAAAAGCGGGATGCCGAGCACTTTTTAAAGGTGCTTGCCCCCAAATACAAGACAGTGATCGTGGTGAACCTGCAGGAGGACACCGTGCGCCCCGTTATTGTGCCGGACTACTTCCAGTCCGTTCTGGACACCTGCGGCGGCTCTTTCCGCGCTGCGCTGACCAACTACCGCGACACGCTGGTAGCGCCCGAGGACAGAGAAAACTTTGCAAAGCTGTTCGATTTCGGCCTTGTGCGCAGCACCGTGTTCAGCAGCAACCTGCTGGAGCACCGCTACCGCAAGACGGACGGCCGCAGCTTCTGCATCCGTGTGACCCCCTACTCCCGCAGCGGCTCCCACATCAACGAGGTGCTGTGGATCTTCGCGGATGAAGAGGTAGAGTAAAATATTTTTATAAACTATAAAAGCAGCCAGACCGTCCGGTCTGGCTGCTTTTGCGTTTGACGCAACCCTCTCAGTCATCGCTGCGCGATGCCAGCTCCCCCGAAGGGGGAGCTTTGGCATGGAGGGAAAGCTTCTTATTGCACTTGACACTTTAGCACGAAGGGCAACGGCGTGCGCCCTCTCAGTCAAAGCCGTAGGCTTTGACTGAGAGGGCGCAGTCCGTCGTCTTGCAAATGCGCCGGGATGTGCTATAATAACAATTGCGTATTTCATACAATATATGTGGGTATATGGGCGCAATGCCCGCTGTTCCCGCAAAGCAAGGAGCTTTTTTATGCAGCATCTGTCCCAAACCGTTTCCCCCGCTCTGCCGCACCCCTGCCTGCGGGCGCTGCGGGCGGCTTTTCCGCAGACCATCCCGGTGCTGGCGGGTTATTTTGTGCTGGGGCTGGGCTACGGCATCTATGTGCAGTCCTTGGGGCTGCCGGTATGGATGCCCATGCTCATGGGCACTGTCGTGTACGGCGGCTCGCTGGAGTTCGTACTGGCAAGCCTGCTGCTGGGCGCGTTTTCGCCGCTGTCGGCCTTTCTGATGGCGCTGATGATCCAGGCGCGGCACCTGTTCTACGGCCTTGCCATGCTGGAGCGCTACAAGGGCTACGGCTGGCGCAGTTTTTACATGATCTTTGCCATGAGCGACGAGACCTTTTCCATCACCTGCTCGGCAGCGCCGCCGGAAGGGGTGGACAAGGGCTGGTTCATGTTCTTCATCACCCTGCTGGATCAGATTTACTGGGTGGGCAGCGCCGGGCTTGGGGCTGCGCTGGGCACGGTGCTGCCCTTCAGCACCGAGGGCGTGGATTTCGTCATGACCGCAATGTTCACGGTCATCTTCCTGAACCAGTGGGAAAAAGATAAGCAGCACGGCAGTGCCCTCATTGGCCTTGCCGTGCCGCTGGTGTGCTTGATGATATTCGGTTCCGGCAGCTTTCTGCTGCCGTCCATGGGCGGCATTCTGGTGCTGCTGCTGGCCTTGCGCCGTCCGATGGAAAAAGCAGCCGGGGAGGTAGAGAAATGACAGCAGTTCAGATGGGGTTTACCATTGTGGTGTGTACCGCCGCCACCATGCTTACCCGGTTTTTGCCGTTTCTGATCTTTTCCAGCAAGGAGCAGCAGCCGCCGGAGGTGGTGCGGTATCTGGGGCGGGTGCTGCCCGCCGCCATCTTCGGGGTGCTCATCGTCTATTGCCTGAAGGGCGTTACCCCGTTCTCCGGCAGTCACGGCATCCCGGAAGCGCTTGCGCTGCTGGCTACCATCGCGCTGCACAAGTGGAAGCACCAGACCCTGCTCAGCGTAGCCGGGGGCACCCTTTGCTATGTACTGCTGGTGCAGCTGGTATTCTGAAAAAAGCGGCTCAGTGGTAGAAGGTGTCAAAGTTCACCTGACGGTAGAACCGCTGCTGCAGCTGGTCAAAGCTTTCGCAGTTCTGTGCCAGCAGCCACATACTTTTGGTCACCACGGCCTCGATGGTCATATCGTGGGCCTCTGAAGAAGCGGAAGCGGTTGCGCACCCGCTTGCCCACCTCGTACACGCCCACGTCGCTGCCCTCGTAGGTGACCTGCGTGGTCATGATGAGCACCTTGTGGGTGGTCTCGTAATCGCCCAGCCCGGCGGCAAAGGCGTCCATCAGCTGCTGCGGGATGCCGCCCACGCCAAAGCTTTCCACGATGACGCAGTCGTACAGGCGGAAGATCTCCGGGATGAGCGCCGGGGACATGCCCGGGGTCAGCTTGAGCAGGAATACCCGGCTGTCCAGCGTGCGGCTGAACTCCACCGGCCCGGTGGGCCACGGCGAGGGGATGTACCGCACCAGCCGGTCGCCCTGCACCAGCGCCAGCTCCGGGAAGTTGACCGAGGCAAAGGCGTCGTAGCTGATGGTCTTGTTCTTCTTGGCGCGGGTGCCCGCGATGACGTGCCCGCCGAACACCACCATCACGCCCCGGCTGCCCGGGTCAATGGCGCAGATCACGCTGTCCCGCAGGTTTTTCTTGGCATCCGTGATCTCGTTGGAGATGGGCTGCTGCGCGCCGGTAAGGATGATGGGCTTATCCGCGTTCTGAATTAAATAAGAGAGCGCCGCCGCAGAGTAGGCCAGCGTATCCGTGCCGTGGCAGATGATAAAGCCGTCGTACAGGGCGTAGTTTTCCTGAATGGCGCGTGCCATCATGAGCCAGTGCTCCTGCCCGAGGTCGGTGCTGTCGATGCTGCACAGCGCCAGCGTTTCCGGGCAGCACAGCTCCTTTAGTTCCGGCAGATGGGCAAGCAGCTCCTCGCTGGTAAGCACGGGCTTTAACCCCTGCTGGGTGCGCACGCTGGCAATGGTGCCGCCGGTGGTGATGAAAAGCAGACGTTGTTTGGACATAAAGCAAAAGCCCCCTGTGGCAGAAATTTCAACATGACAACAGTATAGCACACGCCCCGGGGCTTGAACAGTGCCCGCCGCCCAAAAAGTTTTTGCGACCCGGTCACAGAAATCTGCGCGGCTTTGGTGTATAATAAGGGCAAAAGAACCATGCAAAGGAGCAACACCATGTCCAACATCGTCATTGTAGGTTCCGGCCCTGCGGGGGTGTCCGCTGCCCTGTACGCCGTGCGCGCCGGGGTGCAGACCACCGTGCTGACCAAGGGCTCCGGGGCGCTGGCGCGCGCCGAAACAATCGAAAACTATTACGGCTTCGCCCAGCCGGTCTCCGGGCCGGAGCTCGAACGCCGCAGCATCGAGAACGCCCGGCGGCTGGGGGTGCAGTTCGTGCAGACCGAGGCCGTGGGGCTGACATGGACCGACCGTCTGACCGTGGAAACGCTGGCAGGCGCGTACCCGGCAGACGCGGTCATTCTGGCAACGGGTGCTTCCCGCGCGGTGCCCCGCATCCCGGGGCTGACCGGGCTGGAAGGCCACGGCGTAAGCTGGTGCGCCGCCTGCGATGCCTTTTTCTACCGTGGAAAGGACGTGGCGGTGCTGGGCAGCGGCGAGTACGCCCTGCACGAGGTGCAGGCGCTTTTGCCGGTAGTAAAAAGCGTCACCCTGCTGACGGACGGCGCAGCCCTGACCGCAGACTTCCCGCCCGAGGTGACCGTCTGCACCCAGAAGGTGGATGCTATTCTGGGCGAGCAGACCGTCACCGGCGTGCAGCTGGCAGGCGGCGCGGTGCGGGAGGTGTCCGGCGTATTTGTGGCGCTGGGCGTGGCGGGCAGTACCGCACTTGCCCGGAAGCTGGGCGCTGCCGTAGAGGGAAGCCGCATCGTGGTGGATGACAAAATGCAGACCACCGTGCCCGGCCTGTACGCCGCCGGCGACTGCACCGGCGGGCTGCTGCAGGTGGCAAAGGCCGTTTACGAGGGCGCACTGGCGGGCACGGAAGCCGCCAAGGCGCTGCGAAAGGGGTGAACTGCATGGCCGAAACATCTCCGCACGCCCGGTGCCTTGCCTGCGCGTTCCCATTCTGGGAGCAGCTGACCCCGGAAGAGCAGGAGCGGCTGTGCCGCTTTACCCGCCCGGTGCATTACGCCAAGGGTGCCCGGGTGCACAGCCCGCTGGAAAGCTGTGTGGGCATCCTTTTGCTGCGCAGCGGGCAGCTGCGCTCCTATCTGCTGTCCGAGGACGGCAGGGACGTGACGCTGTACCGCCTGTTCGGCGGGGAGGTGTGCATCCTGTCCGCCTCCTGCGTGATGGACGCGGTGAACATCGACCTCTACATCGACGCCGAGGAGGATACCGAAGCGCTGTGCATCAGCGCGGGCATCTTCCGACAGCTGATGCAGGAAAACGTCTATGTGCGCTGCTACGCCTACCAGATGACGGCAGAGCGCTTTTCTGACACCATGTGGACAATGCAGCAGATCTTGTTCATGAGCGCCGACCGGCGGCTGGCGATCTTTCTGACCGACGAGCTTGCCAAGACCGGCGGCGCGGACGTCCGCATGACCCACGACCAGATGGCAAAGTACATGGGCTCTGCACGCGAGGTGGTGAGCCGGATGCTCAAGTACTTTGCGCAGGAGGGCTGGGTGCGGCTGTACCGCGGCGGCGTGCAGGTGCTGGACAAGAAAAAGCTGCAAGCGCTGGCAAGGGGAGAATAAGAGGCAAAAAACAACACCGGAGCGTCCGAAGATGCTCCGGTGTTGTTCTGTTTATGCTCAGGAGATCGCGTCCACGTCCCACTTCATGCGGACGGCGTCGGCGCCGTCCAGCTTGATGTGCAGCGCACCGGCGTTGTCCAGTACCTGCTCCGGCTTGCGGGCACCGCACAGAACGTGCAGTTCCGGTATCATGCGGGCGGTCATAGCGATGACCAGCTGCGCCATGGTGCAGTCGTACTTCTCGGTCAGATCGCTCCACTTTGCCAGCAGCTCCAGCGCCTGTGCCCGGCGGGTGGGCTGGAAGCAGGGGTTCGTGTTGCGGGTGCTGCCCTCCGGGTAGGTGGTGTCCATGGTCACCTTGCCGGTCAGAAGCCCCTGCTCCAGCGGGGAATACGCCTGTACCGAGACACCCAGCTCCTTGCAGGTGGGCAGCAGCTGCTTTTCAATGCGGCGGGTCAGCAGGCTGTACTTTTCCTGAATGACGTCCAGCTGGCCGTACTTGCAGTAGCCCCGGATGATGTCGGAGGTAACGTTGGAAGCACCGATGGCGCGGATCTTGCCCTGCTCCTTCAGCTTCATCATGGCTTCCATGGTCTCTTCCAGCGGATACACGCCAAAATCCGGGCTCTGCCAGTGGGTGTACAGCACGTCCAGATGGTCGGTGTGCAGACGGCGCAGGCTGTCCTCCACGTCCTCGATGATGCTCTTGGCGGAGAGGTCGCGGTACACCTGTACGCCGTCCACTACCTTGTGCAGGATGGGAGACTCGTGCCGCCACTCCAGGCCGCATTTGGTGGAAAGCACCACCTTGTCGCGGTCGATGTGCTTCATGGCCTCGCCCACCACTTCCTCGCTGTGGTACAGCCCGTAGATGGGCGCAGTGTCAATCCACTGGATGCCCTGCTCCACGGCGGTCTGGATGGCCTTTACGGACAGTGCATCGTCGTTATCGCCCCACCATGCACCGCCGCCGATGGCCCATGTACCCATGCCCAGAAACGGCACGGCAATACCGCTTTTGCCAATATTGATATTCTGCATATACTTTACCCTCCATGCCAGCAGTGTTCCCCGCAATGGGAACCCTCATTCCAATATCTGGCATACTTTGTTGTGTTTTTTATTCCATAAAAAAGAACTGCGGAGCGCAGGTACACTCCGCAGCGCTCTTTTATCAGATGTTGCCGAACTCGCTCAGCTGCAAGCTCTCGTTGTGGGTCTCGGCCCAGCGCACCGCCCAGTCGGAGGTGAACAGCAGCAGACGGTTGCCCTTCATGTCCTCCACAGCCTTGGTGTCGCTGGTCAGGTCCAGATCCCGCAGGTTGTAGGTGTCGGGGTCGTTCTGCACCCAGCGCAGCTGCTCAAAGGGCAGCTGCTGCATCCGAATTTCCACATTGTACTCGGTGTTCAGGCGGTACTCCAGCACTTCCAGCTGCAGCACGCCCACCACGCCGACCACCACTTCTTCCATGCCGCCGCCCACTTCGCGGAAGATCTGGATGGCGCCTTCCTGCGCGATCTGCTCCATACCCTTCACGAACTGCTTGCGCTTCATGGTGTCCTTCTGCTCAATGCGGGCAAAGTGCTCCGGGGAGAAGGTGGGGATGCCCGCGAACTGAACCTTCTTTTTGCCGGTACACAGGGTGTCGCCGATGGAGAAGATGCCCGGGTCGAACAGGCCGATGATGTCGCCGGCGTAGGCCTCGTCCACGATGGCGCGGTCCTGCGCCATCAGCTGGGTGCCGGTGGCAAGCTTGATGTTCTTGCCCTCCTGCACATGATAGGCTTCCATGCCGCGCTCGAACTTGCCGGAGCAGATGCGCATAAAGGCAATGCGGTCGCGGTGGGCCTTGTTCATGTTGGCCTGAATTTTAAAGATGAAAGCGGAGAACTCGTCCCGGCAGGGGTCCACCGGCTCGCCGGTCAGGCTGTCCACGCGGGCCAGCGGGGCGGAGGTGAGCCGCAGGAAGTTTTCCAGGAAGGGCTCCACGCCGAAGTTGGTCAGGGCAGAGCCGAAGAACACGGGGCTTAATTCGCCGCGCAGCACCTTGTCCAGATCAAACTCCTCGGCAGCGCCGTCCAGCAGCTCGATCTCGTCCACCAGCTGCTGGTGCAGGTAGGGGGTCAGCAGCTCGTCCAGTGCGGGGTCGCCCAGCTCAGCCTCGGTCTCGCTGACCTTCTTCACGCCGTTGGCGCGGCCGTCGCTGGAAAAAGCCAGCACCTTGCGTGCGTTGCGGTCGAACACGCCCTTGAACTCCTTGCCGCAGCCGATGGGCCAGTTCATGGGGTAGGTCTTGATGCCAAGGATCTCCTCGATGTTCTCCATCAGCTCAAAGGGGTCGCGGGCTTCGCGATCCATCTTGTTGATGAAGGTAAAAATGGGGATATGGCGCAGGGTGCAAACCTTGAACAGCTTGATGGTCTGCGCCTCAACGCCCTTTGCGGCGTCGATGACCATGACGGCAGAGTCTGCCGCCATCAGGGTGCGGTAGGTATCCTCCGAGAAGTCCTGATGGCCGGGGGTGTCCAGAATGTTCACGCATTTACCGGCGTAGTTGAACTGCAGCACCGAAGAGGTGACCGAGATACCACGCTGCTTTTCAATGTCCATCCAGTCGGACACGGCGTGCTTAGCACTCTGCTTGCCCTTGACGGAACCAGCCTGATTGATGGCTCCACCATACAGCAGCAGCTTTTCGGTAAGGGTGGTCTTACCTGCGTCGGGGTGGCTGATGATGGCGAACGTCCTGCGGCGTTCGATCTCTTCACGATTTGTCATAGATCGTAGTTTCTCCTATAAAAATTGCCTTTGCAAGGCAGAGAATAAATGGCAGACAGATGGTGTCTTACATGGGAGCCTCCATCCTGCTTTCTGAGAAACCCCTCTCCGGCCTGATGTCAGCCGTGACTGAGAGGGTTCTTGTTTTTACACATACGCACCTTATTCTATACGAAAACGCGTGATAATGCAAGGGTTTTCGTTATTTTTTCAGGATCAGGCAGGGCAGCGGGGCAGTTTCGGCCCAATTGGCAAAATCACACACCAGAACGGTGAAACTTTTCAGCGGAAGTGCCCGCAGAAAGCGCAGCACCGCCTGTTTTTCGTCCGAGCCGATGACCGCCCCGCTGTACAGGATGGCGCTCACGATGCCGCCGGGGCGCACCGCCTGCAGCGCTGCCTGCAAGGCGGGGATGCTGCTCTGCGCGGTGGAAAACACCCCGTGGTCTGCTCCCGGCAGCCAGCCGAAGTTGAACATGACTGCATCGGCGGTGCCGGGCTGCACATACTGTAATAGGTCGGCGTGGCTGCCGCAGATAAGGCTGTACCGGTCGGCGGGCACATTTGCCTGTTCCAGCCGGGCGCGGGTGGAGCGGATGGCTTCGGGCTGCACGTCAAAGGCCAGCACCCGCCCGGCGGGGGCAGTCAGATTGCACAGAAAGGCGGTGTCGCCGCCGTTGCCGCAGGTGGCGTCCACGCACAGCTGCGGATGCACCAGCCGGGCGGCTAAAAAGTCCTGCACGAACTTGACCGCCGTTAAATCCGGGGTGCGGCGGCGCACCAGCTGCCCGCCCTCGGCGGCAAAGCCGAATTTGCCCCAGAAGGCAAGCTCGGCGGCGTTTTCCGGCAGCGGGGCGGTAAAAATCGTGGCGGCTTCCCGGTCATAGCCGCCAAAGCTGCGCAATACTTCTTTTAACAGGTAGGAGCCGTAGCCCTTGCGCCGCCACCGGGGCAGGATGCACAGGGCGGCAAGCTGTGCGCCCCTAGGGGCGGCAGAGAGGGTGCATTCTCCGATGCAGTCCTTTTCTTTATACAGGGCAAACCCCTGTTCGGTGCGGCGCAGTTCCATAAAAAAGCTCCTCCTTGACGGGCTGATGTTCTTCCCTTACAATAGCAAGCAGCGGCGCGGCTGTCAAGGGCAGAAAAACAGGACCGTATTTCACATATTCTTCACGGCGCAAGCGATTCATTTTCACATTTGACAGTTACAATAGGGACAGTTCAAAGGAACAGATGTCCCTTCGGACCAGCCTTTGAGGGAAGGATGTAGTAACATGGAAAACGAGAACAAGTGGGAATACGATTATTCCGCTTCCAATAACGAGACCGGCTACCCCAACGTGGGCAGCAGCGGCATGAACACGGCAAACCAGTATAACGAGCCGGAGGCGCAGCCTGCGCGCCCGGTGTATACCGCCCCGGCAGACGGCGGCAGCGTGCCGCCCACCCCGCCGGAGCAGCCGCAGTACAGCGCCCCGGCGCAGCCGGAAAAGCCCCGCCGCAAGAAGTTCAATGGCAAAAAGCTGGCACGCAGCGCCGTGGCGCTGGTGCTGGCGGCTGCCATGGGCTTTGCGGGCGGCTTTGTGGGCGCAAAATACGGCGGCGGCAGCAAGGTGGTCATCCAGCAGGTGGAGCGCCCGGCCAGCTCTGACAGCAGCACCGACAGCACCGGCAATTCCATCAGCGCCACCAGCGGCACCGGCCTGAGCACCGCACAGGTGGCTGAGATGGTCAGCCCCAGCGTGGTGGTCATCACCACCGAGCAGGTGGTCTACTCCCAGTGGTCGTGGTACGGCCAGAGTCAGGTGGAGAGCGGCGCGGGCAGCGGCGTCATCATCAGCTCGGACGGCTATATCCTCACCTGCGCCCATGTGGTGAGCGGTGCATCCAACATCACCGTGAGCATCGGCGACAAGGATTACGCCGCTACGCTGGTGGGCGAGGATACCACCAGTGATATCGCCGTGGTCAAGGTCGATGCTACCGGCCTGACCCCTGCCACCGTGGGCAACAGTGACAGCCTGAAGGTGGGCGAGAGCGTCATGGCCGTGGGCAACCCCTTGGGTGAGCTGGGCGGCACCGTGACCAGCGGCATCGTCAGCGCACTGAACCGCAGCGTCAGCATTCAGGGCTCCAGCTCTGTCAACACTATGTCCCTGATCCAGATGGATGCCTCCGTCAGCCCCGGCAACTCCGGCGGTGGCCTGTTCAACATGAACGGCGAGCTGGTGGGCATCGTCAATGCAAAGTCCTCCGACAGCGATGCCGAGGGTCTGGGCTTTGCCATCCCGGTAAATGACGCCGTGAAGGTGGCGCAGGAGCTGCTGGAAAACGGCTATGTGACCGGCCGTCCCTATCTGGGCATCAGCTACTATGCCGTGACCGACGCCCAGACCGCCGCCCAGCTGGGCGTGAACGCCTACGGTGTCTACATCGTGGAAGTGGTCAAGGGCGGCCCTGCCGACAAGGCGGGCCTGCAGGCCGGTGACCGCATCGTGAGCATGGACGGCAGCGAGGTTGCCACCCAGAGCGACCTTGGCACCCTGATGCAGAACCACAAGGCCGGCGACACCATCGAGATCACCGTCGCACGCGGCGGCCAGATGCAGACCGTTACTGTCACCCTTGGCGAAAAGGGCGCGGAGAATAACTGAAAATAGTAAAAAGGCTGTTGCACGGAATGTGCAGCAGCCTTTTTTAGGTTGTGAAAAAACTCCCCCAGTCGCCTACAGCGACAGCCCCCCCGGGAGCGAGCCCTCTCAGGCGCTCCCGCGCCAGATTCCCCCTTTTGTCACCTACGGTGACATCTTCCCCCGGAGCGGGGGAAGTCTTTCCTCAAAGGGAGAGCCAAGCCGTAAAGTTCATCACTAAAGTATTAGACATAATGAGGAGGTTTCCGGCAGTGCTCTTGGCTCTCCCTTTGGGAGAGCTGTCACCGCAGGTGACTGAGAGGGCGCACGCCGTTAGCTATATTTTAAAGTATCAAGTGCAGTGAGAAACTTTGCCGCCATGCCAAAGGCTCCCTCTCCGAGGGAGCTGGCAAAACCGTCAGGTTTTGACTGAGGGAGTTCGTTCTTTATTTACACCGCACCAAAAACAGTCGCGCTGTACGGCGCAAGGGGGGCATTGCCGGTAAAAACGCGGCTGGGGCCGCGCCACAGGCTGGAAGAAGTGCCGTCACTCAGCAGTTTCCATTGCCCGGCGGGCAGGGCAACGGTGCAGGTGGTGTCGGTGGGGTTATAAAAGACGCACAAAGCGCTCCATGCCGCGCCGTCACCCCAGACGGCGGGCAGCGTCCAGCCCACCAGCGGCTGTTCCAGCGCAAAGAACCGCAAAGCCTCCGGGGCGTGACGGTCGGTGCTGCCCAGCCGGGGAAAGGCCGCCCGCAACGCCAGAAGCCCCCGGTAGTAGTCCACGAGGGCGTGGTACTGCTCGGCGCGGTTCCAGTCCAGACGGTTCAGGGCGGGAGAAGAGCGGTAGCTGTTCCCTACCCCCTTTTTGGTGCGGGCAAACTCCTCGCCCGCCTGCATGAAGGGCAGGCCGAAGCTGGTCAGGTAGATGCCCGCTGCCAGCCGGTTCTGCGCCAGCGCCACAGTGTCCCGGGCGGTGAACTCCGGTTTTTCGTAACGGACGCAGAGCAGCTTGTCCCACAGGGTAAAGTTGTCGTGGGCGGAAACATAGCTCACGATCTGGCTGGGCGCGTGGGGCGGCAGACGGTCGCTGCGGCACCATGCCGCCACCGCCGCGCCGATATCCCAGAAGCTGCCGGGCTTGCCCTCCACATAGCCCGGCTCGCGGGCATCGAAGCAGCCGCCCTTGATGGCGTCCCGGGTGTCGTCACAGAAGATGCCCACCCGCTCGTTGAGCATGGCAAGGTTTGCCTTGTTGGCCTCGTACCGGTGCAGCTGGCTGGCACCACCCTGCCACGGCTCGCCGTACAGCAGGATATCCCGCCCGCCGGGCAGCCTGTCCAGTGCGGCACGCACCGCGTTGATGCTCTCGGCGTCGTACAGGCCCATCAGGTCGAACCGGAAGCCGTCGATATGGTACTCCTTTGCCCAGTAAAGGATGGAGTCGATGAGGTACCGCCGCGCCATGGGGCGCTCGCTGGCAAACTCGTTGCCGCAGCCGCTGCCGTTGGAAAAGCTGCCGTCCGGGTTCTGGCGGAAAAAGTAATAGGGCACGGTGTCGTTCAGGGGGTTCTCGGTGCGGTAGGTGTGGTTATACACCACGTCCATCACTACCCCGATGCCCGCCGCATGGAGGGCGGCGATCATCGCCCGGCACTCCCGGATACGCACCTCACCCCGGGTGGGGTCGGTGGAGTAGCTGCCCTCCGGCACGTTGAAGTTGGTGGGGTCGTAGCCCCAGTTATACTGCCGCAGCAAAGGCCTTGCCTCGTCCACGCTGCCAAAATCAAAAATGGGCATCAGCTGGACGTATTTTACCCCCAGCCGCTTGAGGTAGTTCAGGCAGGTGGGGTGGATGCCGTCGCCGTGCAATGTGGTGCCCTGCTGGGTAAAGGCCATATATTTGCCCCGCCACGCCGGGCGTACCCCGCTGGCGGCATCCTGCGAGAAGTCCCGCACGCTCACCTCCCACACGGCGCGCTGCGCCGGGGGGATAGTGGGGCGCACATCCCGCTCCCACCCGGAGGGCGCGGTGCGGGCAAGGTCTACGATCATGCTGCGGACGCCGTTCACCCCCGCCGCCCGGGCGTAGGGGTCGCCGGTCTCGCGGGTGACGCCGTCCACGGTGACGGCAAAGGTGTAGTAGCGGCCGTGCTGCTCCCCGGGCAGCCAGATGCTCCACACCCCCTGCGCCCCGCGCACAAGGGGCTTTGTGCCCAGCACGGCACCGCCGTCTCCTTTATGATATAAGGTCACGGTGACGGCTTCGGCGGTGGGGGCCCACAGCCGCAGACAGGTGCCGCCGGGGGTGTAGTCCGGCCAGGGGGCCGGTATAATAGTTTTCGCAGTGGAAGGGTTCGTTTTCAAACAGTGTTTTCCACTGGGCAGGCGTTTTTGCAGCCATGGTCAGCTTCATTCCTTCTTAAAAGATTCGTTTTATTCAGTGTATCGGACAACAGGCTTTTTTTCAAGAGGAAATCAACTTTTACCACGGAAATCAATTTTCCGTAGGAAACCAGCGCAGCAGCTGCCGTTCCCGGTTGCAACCCCTTTCCATGAAAATGGGGTTCAGAAACGCCCGCAAGCGTTTCTGAACCCCGAAATTATAAAAATTCTTTCCGCTGAAAATGCCCAGAGCAATGCGGAGGGCATTCCAAATCGTCTCACTCCAGATACATCCGCCGCAGCCGCATCAGGCGGGCGGGGGTCAGGCCGTATTCGGCCTCCAGATAGCTCTCGGCGCTGCCGTAGTCCTGCCGGATGGTGCGCAGCACAAAGGGCGCAGTCTCCGGGTCTACCCCGGCGGCAGTCTGCCAGCGCATCCGCTGCGCCGGGTCGGCGGCGATCTCCGCCGCATGGTCGGCCATGGCCTTTTCGATCTCGGCGGCGCGGCAGAGGTTGGTGCGGGCATAATCCGCGCAGATGGTCTCGTCCGAAGCACCCAGCGCCAGTAAGATCAGCATGGCGGCTACGCCGGTGCGGTCCTTGCCTGCCGTGCAGTGGAACAGGATGGGCGTCTCGCCGGCTTCCAGCGCCCGGAACAGCTCCTTGAACGCCTTGTTGCCGGTGAGCATCTGCCGGTACATCAGCTGGGTGAGGCTCATCCCGGCGGGGACGCTCTGCACCAGCCGCTGGATGTCGTTGGGCGAAAAATCGATCTCCTGCCCGGAGGCATCCCGCAGGCCGCAGATCTGCACCAGCCGTGCGCCGTCCGGCACATAGTCCGGCAGCTTGGCGGCCTCTGCGCCGCTGCGCAGATCAAGGATGAGCCGCAGCCCCAGCCCGTCCAGCCGTGCACGGTCGGCTTCGCCGGTCAGCCGCCCGGTGGGGAAACCGCGGTAGATCTGTCCCCACTTTACGGTCTTGCCTTCGTCGGCATGGTAGCCGCCCAGCTCCCGGAAGTTGTTGCCGCCCGCAAAGGGCAGCTGGGTGCCCGGGGCGGGATGCTCCGGGGCAGCCTTTGCGGCGGCGCTGGAAAGCACCGGCGCGGTGTAGAAGGGCTTTGCAGGGCGACCCCGGCGGGGCGGCAGGCTGGCGGTGCTGCCCAGGACTTCTAACAGGTAGCTGCGCAGCAGGTCGATGTAGGCAGAGCTGGTGTCCCGCCGCTGCACCAGTGAGACGCACAGCGGGGGCATATCTTCCAGCAGCACGTCCCGCACCCGGTCCAGCTCCCGGCGCGCGCCGGGCTCGTAGCGGGTCAGGCAGGTGCACAGCTGCTCCTGCACCAGATAGTAGGCCTGATAAAAGCTGGGGCCGATCTCGGCGTTGGGCGCAAAGCCCGCCCGGGCACAGGCCGCCCACAGCGGGCTGAACAGATCCTGCCGCAGGCTGGGCAGCAGCACCCGCTGCCCGCGCAGCTCCGCCAGCGGGATGCGCTCCTTTTCCCAGAAGGGATGTCCCCGGGGCACCAGCAGGCAGGCGGGGTCTGCCCGCAGGGTGGTGCGCGCCAGCACCGGCGCAGCGCAGCCAAGGTCGATGACAAGGCCCGCGTCCAGCTCGCCCTGCTCTACCCCATCGGCCACGGCATCGTTGTCCAGCAGGCGGAAGCGCATCTCCACATGGGGGTACTGCTGCCGGAACTTGTCCAGCTGGGTTTCCAGCCCGGGCAGATAGTCCGGTACCAGCGCCACGCTGATGCCGATGCGCACCGGCTGGGCAGACTGGATCTCTGCCCGCAGCGCGGCCTGCATCTGCTGGAACTGCTCCACCACCGGGGCGGCGTGGCGCTGCAGGCTCATGCCACGGTCGGTGAGCGCCAGCTTGTGGTGGGCACTGATGAACAGCGGCCCGCACATTTCGGCCTCCAGCGCAGAGATGCTCTGGCGCAGCGCCTGCCGCGACAGGAACAGCCGCTGTGCGGCGCGGGTATAATTCATTTCTTCGCACAGGGTCAAAAAGTAGTGCAGCTGGCGGATATCCATGGTCTCCTCCCGGGAAAGTTTGTTCTGGACAAAGAATACCGCTTTTCCGGCGGAATGTAAAGAGAAGGGCAGCAAAAAGCCGCTGCACGGCGGCAGCCGTGCAGCGGCTCAGAAGCTTGGAGGATCAGATCAGGCTCAGAGCCTCTTCGTCAGCCACCAGAATGAAGTCCGGGTGCATCTGCAGGATGCTTGCGGGCACCTCGGGGGTGACGGGGCCGAAGAAGGCCTTCTTGACGATCTCGGCCTTGCCTGCGCCGTTGACCACCATCAGCACCTTGCGTGCCTGCATGATGGTGCGGATGCCCATGGTGTAAGCCTGCTTGGGCACCAGATCCACGTTGCCGTCAAAGAAGCGCTTGTTGGCCTCGATGGTCTCCTGGGTCAGATCCACGCAGTGGGTGCCCAGATCAAAAGCATCGTGGGGCTCGTTGAAGCCGATGTGACCGTCATGGCCAATGCCCAGCAGCTGCAGATCCACGCCGCCCACGCTGCGGATGACCTCGTCATAGCGCTTGCACTCGGCCTCGGCATCCATGTTGGTGCCGTCCGGCAGGTTGATGTGGGCGGGGTCGATGTTCACATGGTCGAACAGGTTGCGGTGCATAAAGCTCCAGTAGCTTTCCGGGTGATCCTTGGGCAGGCCGCGGTACTCGTCCAGATTGACGGAGGTGACCTCAGAAAAATCCAGATCTCCCTCGTTGTAGCGCTCCACCAGCTTCTCGTAGATGCCAACGGGGGTGCCGCCGGTAGCCAGACCCAGCACACAGTCCGGCTTCATGATGACCTGCGCAGAAATGATGTTTGCTGCCTTGCGGGACATATCAGCGTAGTCCTTTGTACGAATGATCTTCACGATAAACGACCTCTCTTCTTCATTTACTCTTTGTGGGCGGTGCACAGCGGCACACGCCCGCATCTGGTTCAAGTTTATCACATTTGCCGACGGAAAGCCACAAAACGGCACAATTTTTCCGGTTTTCCGTTTCTTTTGGAAAAAGTGCCTTAAAAACCGGCTGAAGTACCGTTCTTTTGCACAAAAGGCGCGCGCGGGGGGTCAGTCTGCAAACCCGCCCTTCTGCAGGGCGGTGAGCAGCAGCGGGATGAGCACCAGCTGTGCCACGATGCCCGGCACAGCGGTGAACAGTGCCCCGGACAAAAAGGCACTGAAGGGGAAGCTGCCGCCGGTCAGCCCCGCCAGCACAAACCGCACGATGCCCCACACGATGCGCCCGGACACCATGGCGGTCAGCAGCACGGCGTAGAGCGCGGGCAAAGTGTGCTTTGCCCTGCGCCACAGCAGCCCGGACACCAGCCCGTAGGTGGCCAGCTCAAAGGCCATGGAGATGGCCACCGGAAACATGGGCGGCGTGCCGAACAGCACCGAGCGCAGCAGCGGGGCGGCAAAGCCCACAGTCAGCGCCCACGGGCCGCCCAGCATAAAGCCGCACAGCAGCACCGGGAAGTGCATCGGGCAGAGCATATTGCCCACCTTGGGCACCTGACCGGTGAGCAGGGGCAGCACAAAGGCCAGCGCTAAAAACAGGGCGGCAAGCACCAGCTGCCGCACGGAGGGAGTGTTTTTGGTTTTCATAAGGGTTCCTCCTTTTTCAGCCGCAAAATAAAAAGGAGCCTGCCCCGGCATTCCATGCCAAAGGCAGACCCCTTCGTGGCGTCTGTTTCAAAAAAAATATTGCTTGCAGGGGAAGCGGCAGGCTGCTGCCCGCCCGTGCCCGGCTTCCTGCCGGAACGATGGTCAAAAGTATAACAAACCATTTTGCCCCTGTCAAGCGGGGCGGGATGTCTGCAAAATAGACAAAAATCGGTCTATTCGCCAAAAAATTTCCCCGGGGCTGTACATTTTGCTGGAAGAAGCTTGACCTTTTTGCGCAGAATGGATAATATAAAATTGAAAAAGAGCGCGCTGCGGCAATCTTGACGCCGGGGCGCTGACGAGAGGCTTTTTTGAGCGCATGAATTCTGAGGTTCATACGGGAGGACCATCATGACAAATGCTGAAAAACTTACCCTGAAAAAGCACGCCTGCCACATCCGCATGGGCGTGATCGAAGGGACCCACAGTGCAGGCTGTGGTCATCCGGGCGGCAGTCTGAGCATCGCAGACGTGCTGTCTTATCTGTACTTTAAGGAACTGAACATCGACCCTGCCCAGCCTAAGATGGCGAGCCGCGACCGTCTGGTGCTGTCCAAGGGTCACGCCGCCCCGGCGCTGTACGCAGCGCTGGCAGAGCGGGGCTTCTTCCCGGTGGAAGAGCTCAAGACCCTGCGCAAGATCGGCAGCCGCCTGCAGGGCCACCCCAACATGAACAGCGTGCCCGGCGTGGATATGTCCACCGGCAGTCTGGGTCAGGGCATCTCTGCCGCCTGCGGCATGGCGCTGGGCGCAAAGCACGCCGGCTCTGCCGTGAACGTTTACGCCATTCTGGGCGACGGCGAGGTGGAAGAGGGCGAATGCTGGGAGGCCTTTATGTTTGCCGCCCACTACGGCCTTTCTAACCTGTGCGTGATGCTGGACCGCAACCATCTGCAGATCGACGGCACCACCGAGACGGTTATGAGCAGCGCCCCGCTGGAGGATAAGCTCCGCGCCTTCAACTTCAATGTGGTCACCATCAACGGCCACGACTTCGACCAGATCGAGAGCGCCGTGCAGGCTTTCCACGCTGAGAGCGAAAAGCCCACCTGCATCATTCTGGATACGGTCAAGGGCACCGGAGTTTCCTATATGACCAATGCCGTTGCATGGCACGGCAAGGGCCCCAACGACGAAGAGTATCAGGTGGCCATGAACGAGCTGAACGCCGCCTATGCCGCGCTGGAACAGGAGGAGAACTGAGATGGCAGACGTGAAAAAGATCGCGACCCGCGACAGCTACGGCAACACCCTGAAGGAGCTGGCCGCGGAAGGCCACGATGATCTGGTGGTGCTGGACGCCGATCTGGCCGCCGCTACCAAGACCGGCATGTTCCAGAAGGCATACCCGGACCGTCACTTTGACTGCGGCATTGCCGAGGGCAACATGGTAGGCGTGGCCGCAGGTCTGGCCGCTATGGGCTATGTGCCCTTTGTTTCCAGCTTTGCCATGTTCGCAGCCGGACGTGCCTTTGAGCAGGTGCGCAACTCTGTGGGCTACCCCCACCTGAACGTGAAGATCGGCGCTACCCACGGCGGCATCTCCGTGGGCGAGGACGGCGCTTCCCACCAGTGCTGCGAGGACTTTGCCCTGATGCGCAGCATCCCCGGCATGACCGTCATCTGCCCCGCTGATGATATCGAAGCACGCGCCGCTGTGCGCGCCGCCTACGCCATGGAAGGCCCCGTCTACCTGCGCTTCGGCCGTCTGGCTGTGCCGGTGTTCCACGATGAGGCCAACTACCACTTTGAGCTGGGCAAGGGCGAGCAGCTGACCGAGGGCAACGACATTGCCATCATCGCCACCGGCCTGATGGTCAACGAAGCCCGCATGGCTGCCGAGCAGCTGGCTGCCGAGGGCATCCACGCCCGGGTCATCAACATCCACACCATCAAGCCCCTGGACGAGGAGATCGTCCTCAAGGCTGCAAAGGAGTGCGGCAAGGTCATCACCGCCGAGGAGCACAACGTCATCGGCGGTCTGGGCGAGGCCGTCTGCGCTGTCCTGAGCGAGAAGCAGCCCACCCCCGTGCGCCGCGTGGGCGTGCAGGACGTGTTCGGCTGCTCCGGCCCCGCATGGGATCTGCTGAAGAAGTTCGGTCTGGACGCTGCCACCATCTGCAAGACTGCTCACGAGATGCTGGGCAAGTAAGCGCTTTTTACAGCAGTACGAATTCGATTTTTAAAGCCGCCGCACAAAACACTGTGCGGCGGCTTCTTTTTTGTCTCAGTAATTGTCCTCTGCACAAGGACAACGGCGAAATGAAAGCCTGCGTTTTGTCTGCGCTTTATATCGAAAAGAAAAGCGTGCGACTGGATTTATAAAATAAATAGAGTCGTTCAAAAACAAGAGATAAAAAAGGAATAACACGATTGTTCAAGTATGATTGTTTAAAAGTGAAATATGCTCATGGGCTGAAATTGTACAAAAATCATGGGATTTTTTGGGCATTACGTTAGACAAACCGCAGAAATGAACGCACAACGCGGACAAATTTTGCAAAACCCCTTTTCTTTTGCGGAAAGGAGCGGTATAATGCCGTCATAGCACAAGGGAGTGCATAGTTCCAGAAGGAGGAACGGACATCCCTTGTGTATTTTTAGAACGTGACGCTTTATCAGAGTATAAAGCTAAAGCAGTAAAGAGAGGGGAAATATCTATGAGATTCGATCGTCGTATTTCGCGCCGCAGCTTCCTGGCAGCTGCCGGTGCTACCTCCGCTGCGCTGGCTCTGACGGCCTGCGGCGGCTCTTCCAGCTCGGTGGCGGCTTCTTCCGCCTCCGGCACTGCCTCCTCTGCAGCTGGCACTGCACAGGGCGGCACCCTGAACATCATGCTGGAGACCGAGGTCCAGTCGCTGGACCCGCAGGTAGCCACCGACGGCACCTCCTTTGAGGTCATCGCAGACTACACCGACGGTCTGATGCAGATGGATGCAGACGGCGCAGCAGTTCCCGCCATTGCAGAGACCTACGACATCAGCGAGGACGGCAAGACCTACACCTTCCACCTGCGGGATGCCAAGTGGTCCAACGGCGAAGCCGTTACCGCTGCCGACTTCGTGTTTGGCTGGCAGCGCGCTGTGGACCCCGCCACCGCTTCCGAGTATTCCTATATGCTTTCTGATATCGGTCAGGTGGTCAACGCGGCCGAGATCATTGCAGGCGAGAAGCCCGTCACCGATCTGGGCGTGACTGCTGTGGACGACAAGACGCTGGAAGTCCAGCTGAACGTTCCCGTCAGCTACTTTTTGAGCCTGATGTACTTCCCCACCTTCTATCCGGTCAACGAGGCGTTCTACAACACCTGCAAGGATACCTTCGGCACCAGCCCCGACACGGTGCTGTCCAACGGTGCGTTCAAGCTGACCGACTACCAGCCTGCCGCAACCGCCTTTACGCTGGAAAAGAACCCCGATTACTACGATGCCGACAAGATCGCTCTGGACAGTCTGGCCTATCAGGTCATCAAGGACAGCCAGCAGGCACTGATGAGCTACCAGACCGGTGCTCTGGACATGACCCTGCTGAACGGCGAGCAGGTGGATCAGGTCAAGGATGACCCCGAGTTTACCAGCGTGGGTGCCGGTTACCTGTGGTACATCAGCCCCAACATCGGCGGTGTGCCGGATCTGGCCAACGAGAACCTGCGCAAGGCCATCAACTTTGCACTGGATCGTGACGCCATTACCGGAGACGTGCTGAAGGATGGCTCTGCCCCCTGCTACACCGCCGTTCCGCCGCAGTTCGCCACCGGCCCCGACGGCAGCGACTTCAGCGCCGATCAGACCAAGTTTGCAGAGTTCTGCGCTTATGATGCCGACAAGGCCAAGGAATACTACGAGCAGGCCAAGACCGAGCTGGGCAAGGACTCCTTCACCTTTAACATGGTGGTGGATGCCGACGACGCACCCCAGAAGGTGGCACAGGTCGTCAAGGAGCAGCTGGAGACCACGCTGGCAGGCTTTACCCTGAACCTGACCGTGGAGCCCAAGAAGCAGCGCGTGCAGGATATGCAGGACGGCAACTTTGAGATCGGCCTGACCCGCTGGGGCCCCGACTACGCCGACCCCATGACCTATCTGGGCATGTGGGTCACCGGCAACTCCAACAACTACGGTCTGTGGAGCGATGCCGACTACGATGCCATCATTGACGAGTGCACCACCGGTGACCTGTGCACCGACCCCGAGGGCCGCTGGGCTGCCCTGTACGAGGCAGAGCAGATCGTTCTGGAGCAGGCGGTCATCTTCCCCCTGTACGGCCAGTGCAATGCCGAGATGGTCTCCTCTGCCGTTACCGGCGTAGAGTTCCACCCTGTGGCACTGAACCGCGTGTACAAGAACGCTGCTAAGAGCGAGTAAAACTGAAAGCACACTGAACAAGGCCGCACAGTGGCCCGCAAAGAGCCACTGTGCGCCTTTTTGGCATTGTGCCTGTCCGCGGCAGACGAACGACTGACCGCGAGATCCCGGAAGGAAAAAGGGGGTCCACCCAACGTGAAAAAATATACGCTCAAGCGAATCCTGACCTCGCTGTTTACGCTGCTGGCAATTCTGCTGGTGCTGTTCATCCTGATGCAGCTGATGCCCGGTTCGCCCTTCAATGATGAAAAGCTGACGCCCGATATGCGGGCAGCCCTGTATGCAAAGTACGGCCTTGACCAGCCTATCTATATCCAGTTCTTCCGCTATGTGGGCAATATGCTCCGGGGCGATCTGGGTGTCAGCTACAATATCTCCAAAAATACGCCCATCTCCCAGCTCATCCAGTCCCGTCTGCCCATCTCCATTCAGGTGGGCGGCATGGCGGTCACGCTGGGTGCGCTGGTGGGTCTGGTACTGGGCATCCTTGCCGCTTTGAAGCGGGATACCGTGGTGGACTCCATCGCCACCATCATCTCGGTCATCGGCGTATCGGTGCCGTCCTATGTGTTCGCGCTGGCGCTGAGCTATACCTTCGGCTTCAAATTCCGCTGGTTCCCCATGCTGTTTTCCGCCAAGGATATCTTTGGCTCCAGCGTGCTGCCCAGTATTTCGCTTTCCATGTTCACCATGGCGTCCATTGCCCGCTTTACCCGCAGTGAGATGATCGAGGTGCTGGATTCCGATTATATGCTGCTGGCTGAGAGCAAGGGCATCTCCGGCCCGGCGCTGATCTTCCGCCACGCGCTGCGCAACGCCCTGATCCCCATCATCACGGTGCTGGCACCGCTGATCGTGGATCTGATGACCGGCTCGCTGGTGGTGGAAAAGATCTTTGCCATCCCCGGCGTGGGCAGCCTGCTGGTGACGGCCATCCAGTCCAACGATTACAACGTGGTCATTGGTCTGAGCTTTATCTACAGCGCCATGTACATTGGCATCATGCTGGTCGTTGACCTGCTGTACGGCATCATCGACCCGCGCATTCGTTTGGCAAAGGGGGACGACTAAATGGCAGAAAAAGCGATCCGGCTGGGCGGCGAATCCACCGCCGATGCCATTGTCAGCGCCGTGGATGCAATGTACACGGAGCACACCTTTGCAGAAAAGGATTTTGCCCTCAAGCACAACGAGGACGAGATCAGCGTAGATACCAACTTTGCGGCGCAGAACTTCTGGAAGGAAGCGCTCATCCGCTTTTTCAATAAGAAGAGCGCCGTGCTGGGGCTTGTCCTCATCGTGGTCATCGTGCTGCTGGCCGTATTTGGCCCGGGCATGAACAGCTACACCTACTCCGGGCAGGATCTGAGCCAGAAAAACTTTGCGCCCCGCGTGCCGGGCATTGAGCAGTTCGGCATTCTGGACGGCAGCGAGAAGATGAGCACCACCACCGGCACCAAGGTGACCAACGCCTATCAGGAAAAAGACAAGCTGGACGTTTACTACTGGTTCGGCAGCGACCTGTATGGCCGTGACATCTGGACCCGTACATGGGAAGGCGCCCGCGTCTCGCTGATCATCGCGGTGGCGGCAGCCATCATTGATATGCTTATCGGCATGAGCTACGGCCTGATCTCCGGCTACTTTGGCGGCAGGGTGGATATGGTGATGCAGCGCTTTCTGGAAGTGGCCAACGGTATCCCCCGGCTGGTCATCGTTACCCTGCTGCTGCTGGTATTGCAGCCCGGCATGGTGACCATCATCTTTGCCCTGATGCTGACCGAGTGGGTGGGCATGAGCCGCATTGCCCGTGCCGAGATGCTCAAGCTGAAGGATCAGGAGTTCGTTCTGGCGTCCCGCACGCTGGGTGCAGGCAGCTTCTTCATCATCTTCAAGGAAGTGCTGCCCAACATCATCGGACCCATCATCACGCAGGTCATGTTCAGCATCCCCACCGCCATCTTCACCGAGGCGTTCCTCTCCTTCGTGGGTCTGGGCATCCCGGTGCCGCAGTGCTCGCTGGGTTCTCTGATCAGCGAGCTGTACAACAGCTTCACCACCCACCCCTACCAGATCATCCCGCCCATCGTGGTCATGAGCCTGCTGATGCTCAGCTTCAATCTGGTAGCGGACGGCCTGCGCGAGGCGCTGGACCCCAAGATGAAGAGTATGTAAGGAGGAACACCCCATGCCTGAAACGAAAAAAGAACAGGTCTTGTCGGTGCGAGACCTTGATATCACCTTTAAGACCACCGCAGGCCCGGTGCACGCCATCCGCGGCGTGAACATCGACCTGTACAAGGGCGAGACGGTCGCGCTGGTGGGCGAGTCCGGCTCCGGCAAGTCGGTCACCATGAAAGCCGCCATGGGCATTCTGGCCAAGAATGCCACCGTGAACAGCGGCAGCATCCGGTTCAGCTACCACCACGCCGACGGCAGCCCGGAGACCGTGGACCTGCTGCAAAAGGACAAAAAGTGGATCCGCCGCCACATCAACGGCAAGCGCATCGCCATGGTGTTCCAGGACCCCATGACCAGCCTTGACCCCACCATGACCATTGGCAAGCAGATCATGGAGGGCATGCTCTGGCACTTCAAAATGCCCAAGGCGGAAGCCTACAAAAAGGCGCTGGAGCTGCTGGAGGAGGTGGGCATCACCGATGCCGAAAAGCGGATGAAAAACTACCCGCACCAGCTGTCCGGCGGTATGCGCCAGCGCGTGGTCATTGCCATTGCGCTCTCCTGCGACCCCGACCTGCTGATCTGTGACGAGCCTACCACCGCGCTGGATGTGACCATTCAGGCAAAAATCCTGGAGCTGATCCGCCGCATCCAGAAGGAGCGCGGTATCTCGGTCATCTACATCACCCACGACCTTGGCGTTGTGGCAAAGGTGGCAGACTATGTGGACGTGATGTACGCCGGCAAGATCGTGGAGACCGGCACCATCGACGAGATCTTCTACGACCCCAAGCACCCCTACACATGGGGTCTGCTGTCGGCTATGCCCGACCTTGACACCGCCGACGACCGTCTGTATACCATTCCCGGTTCGCCGCCGAACCTGCTGCACGAGAAGCCCGGCGATGCCTTTGCACCCCGCAACCGCTTTGCGCTGAACATCGATGACGAGATCGACCCGCCCATGTTCAAGATCAGCGATACCCACTATGCGGCAACATGGCTGCTGAACCCCCGCGCCCCCAAGGTGGAGATGCCGCCGGAGCTCAAGGAGCGCATTGCCCGCATGAAAGCAGAAGCAAAAAAGATCGAGGAGGCGGAATAAATGGCAGCACAGAGCACGACCCCGCTGCTGAAGGTCGAAGGGCTGAAGCAGTATTTCCGCGTCAATAAGAATTTCACGGTCAAGGCGGTGGACGATGTCAGTTTTGAGATCTACCCCGGCGAGACCTATGGTCTGGTGGGCGAGTCCGGCTCGGGCAAATCCACCATCGGCCGCAGCATCATCCGCCTGTACGACCCCACTGCGGGCAAGATCACCTTTGACGGGCAGGATATCAGCGGCCGCCTGACCCATGCGCAGAACAACACCCTGCGCACCCAGATGCAGATGATCTTTCAGGACCCCATGGCGTCCCTGAACCCCCGCAAAAAGGTGGAGGACATCATCGGCGAGGGGCTGGATATCCACCACATGTACAAAACGCAGGCAGAGCGCCGCGAAAAGGTGGAAAAGATCCTTGCCAAGGTCGGCCTTGCCCCGGAGCACGCCGAGCGCTACCCCCACCAGTTCTCCGGCGGTCAGCGCCAGCGCGTAGGCATTGCCCGCGCCCTCATCATGAATCCCAAGCTCATCATTGCGGACGAGTGCATCTCGGCACTGGATGTGTCCATTCAGGCACAGGTGGTCAACCTGATGAAGGATATTCAGCAGGAGACCGGCACGGCCTACCTGTTCATCGCCCACGACCTGTCCATGGTCAAGTACATCTCCGACCGCATCGGTGTGCTGCATCTGGGCCACCTGCTGGAAACCGGCACCACCGAGGAGATCTTCGAACACCCCATCCACCCCTACACCCGGAGCCTGCTGTCGGCCATTCCGCTGCCGAACCCGGTGGTGGAAAAGCGCCGCGTGGCAGAGACCTATGACTATGCCACCTCCGGCATCGACTATTCCAAGGGCACCAGCCACCATTTGGAGGGCAGCCACTACGTCAAGTGCACGGACGAAGAGTTTGCCAAGTGGTGTAAATAAGACCTGATAAAAAACGGAACTGCGCGTTTTTAGCGCAAATGACGGTTTGCTTTATAGAAAAAGCCCGCCCACCTGTGGAAAACCACGGTGGGCGGGCTTTTTGCGGTTTATCGTTCGTGCCGCTGTAAAAGCATTCAGAGGGCGGCGGTCTGGGATACCAGCCGGAAGAGCATTACGGGCAGCGTGCTGTCTGCAAAATCCAGCGTAAAGTAGGGGTCGCACCGCCGCGCCATGTACGCAAGCGCACAGTAAGGCACCCTGAGTGAATAAGCAAGACAGCTGCCGCACCGGCTACGCACCGGTACGGCAGCTGTTTTTTGCATCCTTCAGGGCACGTTCTGTTTCTCAGACAGGCTGACCATCCAGCTGCGCCTGCGGAACATCACAAGGGACAAGGCCAGCCGGAACGCTTCCTCGGCGTTGAGCAGGGCATATACACCCATGATGCCCCACCGCAGCCCGTAGGCAGCCAGCAGGCACAAGGGAATGCCGACGCACCATGTTCCCAGACAGTCGATGACCAGAATGATTTTTGTCCTGCCGCCGCTGCGCCGCATCCTGATGAATGGTGGTCAGGGCGGGAATGTTTTCCCGGCTTGCCAGCGTATCGTCAAAGCCGATGATCTGCACATCCTCCGGGACGCGGATCCCCTGTCCCGACAAGTTCGCGTTTGCGAGCGGAGCGCAGCAATGAAAGCCCCGGTGGAGCTTTTAAGTGACAGAGCGGTCTTGCGCAGCAAAATAGAGGGGCTTTGCCCCGATAAGCTCGGCTCACGATGCACAGAATGCAGACAATGCAAGGAAAAACACGGCTTTCCCGCCGGTGTGCAAAAGTGTGCAGAGCCCCAGAAAATGGAAAACCCCACGATGAATCTTGCGATTCTTCGTGGGATTTTGGTGCGCTCGAGGGAACTCGAATCCCTGGCCCTCTGATTAAAAGAATCAAAGGTGCATCATTCGTCAAATTTCAAAAGTTCGAAGAAACGTTATTTTTGTCGTATCATCGCAAAACACGCCTTTGTACATACCGCATTGTTTGCATACAGTGTAATGCTTTGCAACCGTTATCCAGCTATTCAGGTGTGCAAAAAGTGTGCAAAAATGTGCAGACGGGCAAAACAAAGCCCAATGGACAAATCAACCACCGGTTTTATGGCAGGGTTTAGGACATCCGAACAGACACCGTTTGATATAGAAATGAGGTTCACCATGAACAAACTGCTTTCCTGCCGCTACTGAGAAAAAGCAATCCCCACAGCCGCAAAAAGGACTGTGGGGATTGCTTTTATGGTGAAGGAGAAAGAGAATAACGTGTTAACCCTTGTCCGCGCCGGAGGTGATGCCCTCGACGTAGAACTTCTGCATGATGACAAACAGGATGGAGATGGGGATGGACACCAGCACACCGCCTGCACAGAAAAGTGCAAAGTAGTTGTTGATCAGGGTCTTTTGCAGCATGTTGTACAGGCCGATGGCCACTGTCCAGTCGGCAGAAAGGCCGGAGTTCAGGATCATTTTTGCCATCACGAAATCGGTCCACGGCACCATGAAGGAGCTGATGATGGTGTACACCAGAATGGGTCTGGACATGGGCAGAACGACCTGAAAGAATACCCGGGCGTCGGATGCACCGTCCAGCTTGGCGGCCTCCCGCAGGGAGATGGGAATGGTGTCGAAAAAGCCCTTGCAGATCAGGTAGCCCAGACCGGACGAACCGGCGTAGACCATGATGAGGCCCGCATAGGAGTTGGTCAGGTTGAGGTACTTCAGCACGAAGTAGACGGCGATCATAGCCAGCACACCGGGGAACAGGTTGACGATGACCGAGAGGTTCTGCAGCAGCTTGCGCCCCTTGAACCGGCAGCAGCTCAGCGCATAGGCCACCATCAGCACAAAGCAGGTGGAGATCACACAGTTAAAGCAGGCCACCACAAGGGTGTTGGCGAACCAGCGCGGGAACTGCGCCACAGAGTCCGGGTGGAACAGGATGTTGACGTAGTTGCTTACCGTGTAGCTTGCCGGGAAGAACCGCCGCACATTGATGCCCCGGTCGGTGGAAAAGGAGGTGACCAGCAGCCACAGAATGGGCACCAGCCAGATACCTGCCAGCAAGGTCAGCAGAAGATGCCGCAGAACACTGCGGACCGTGCGGAGGATGCGCCCGCGGCGCAGCTGCGCTGCGGTTTCGGTCGTGCGTGCCGGAGAAACAGTTGCCTGTGTCAAGAGAACGTCGCCTCCTTTTTATTAAGGAATCGGAAGCAGACCAGCGTGAACACGGCACAGATGATGAACACCATAATGCCGATGACAGCGGCCATCTTGTAGTTGTACTGTTCCTGCGTCAGGCGGAACAGCCATGTGACCAGCAAGTCCACCTCTTTGGCGCTGGAGGATGCCAGTGCCTGATCCTTTGTAATGTAAACGTCCTGCGTGAGCAGGTAGATGACGTTGAAGTTGTTGACGTTCTTGACGAAATCCGTGACCAGCGCAGGTCCCTGCACGCTGAATAGATAGGGCAGCTTGATGTGGATGAAGCTCTGCCACGGCGATGCACCGTCGATGGTGGAGGCCTCCAGCATATCGGTGGGAATGTTCATCAGCACGCCGGTGGCGATGAGCATCTGGTAGGGCACGCCCACCCAGATGTTGATGAGGACGATCATGAACTTAGCCCAATGCTGATCGGTCAGGAAGGGAATGTGGTTCATGTTCTGCCCCAGCAGGCCGATGGTCTTTAAAAAATCGGTCACGCCCGCATTGGTCATCAGGGTGTTGAAGATGCCGGCGTCCGAGAAGAAGTTGCGCACCAGCAGCAGGGTGACGAACTGCGGCACCGCAATGGTGACCATGAACAGGGTGCGCCAGAGCTTCTGGCACTTGGTCTTTTTGTTGTTGATGAGCATGGCCAGAAATACGCCGCCGAAAAAGGTGGTGAAGGTGGCAAAGAAGGCCCACACCAACGTCCAGCCCAGCACTCGGCCAAAGGCGTAGCTGAAGGTCACCGTCAGCGACTGCCCGCCGAACAGGGCGGCAAAGTTTGCCAGCCCCACCCATGTGAACAGGGCGGCGGGCGGCATATGCTGCTGATCGTAGTTGGTAAAGGCAACAGCGATCAAAATGAACAGCGGGATGATGGTGAACACCACCACACCCAGCACCGGAAGGGTGAGCAGGGTAACGTAGAACTTTTCGTTCAGGTACAAGGTGATATCCTGCCGGAAATTGTTGGGCTTTTTGCCAGCGGCCTTCTGCGCCTGTAATGCGTAATTGCTCTGCACCACCAGCATGGCAGCAGCGATCAGCGTTACAATGACCACCAGCGCGATCACGCTGAGCAGCAGGATGGCAAACGAGTTGTCGTAGTTGTTGACCTCATTCTTTAAGGTAAGGGGGTTGAACTGCATTTCCATCTGCACCGTGCCCAGCGTACTGAACTTTTTCAGCGCCGGAATGCCGGAGGTGCCCAGAAAATACAGCCCCAATCCCTGCACCAGCGTTACCAGCAGCGCCTTGATGAGCTGGCCGTGGCCGATGTAGCCCAGACCCCAGACAAAGAGGGATAGCTTTGTAAAAATATCTCCGTGAACAAATGCGTGACCGAACTTCTGAAGGAAATTCGGCTCCCGGCCATCCGCGCGCAAGGGCGGCGTAAGGACCATTTCTGCCACAGAAGTCAACTCCTTTCTACTTGCAGAGGGTTTATGGCAAACAAAATGCTGATTTTTGTCTTGCGATAAAAAGCGGGCACACCGCATTCTGCTGCGTGCCCGCCGGGAAAAACCGGAACTTACTGTGCCACAGGTGCGGTGATGCCGGCCACAGCGTCATCCACCAGCTGCTGCGTGGTCTTGCCCTGCGTGTCGCCGGAGGCGAGGATCTCGCCCAGACTTGCGGCGGAGCTCCAGTAGTTTGCGCCTACCCGCTGCAGGGTAGCGTAGGAGCTCTGCTCAGCCAGTGCGGCAATGGCGGGTGCAGACTGCACAGCCTCGGAAGCATTGGCATTGATGTTGGAGGGACCCAGTTTGCGGTCGTTGAAGCGCTTGTTCTGGTTGTCCTCGTTGGTGATGAAGTCGGCCAGCATCATGGCAACGCCCACGTTGGCGCTGTGGGGGTTGACGCCCACCAGCTTGTAGCCGGAGAAGGAGCCCATCTGGACCTGTGCGCCGTTCAGGGTGTAGGTTGGCAGCTTGGTGGCGGCGTAGCCCTCGCCCCAAGCCTCCTCGGCGGTGCTGGCGTTCCAAGTACCGGAGATGGCGGCGCAGCAGCTGCCGTCCTTGATGGCAGAAACGATATCAGCATCTGCGCCGGACTTGAAGCCGGGGTTTGCGGTGATATCCAGAATGGCCTGCGTTACGTCTGCGCCGGGAGCCTCGTTCCAGTTGCAGACGGTGTTGATACCGTCGTCTGCCAGCGTTGCCACCAGACCGGCACCGGCGTAGAAGCTGTAAATGTACCACGCATCGTTCACACTCATCATGAACTTTTTGCCGGCAGCTGCAGCCTTTTCCAGCATGGTGTCCATGCTCTGCACGTCCTCGGCGCTCAGAATGCTTGCATCATAGTACAAGAAGTAGCCGTTATCGGCGGTCATGGGGTAGGCGTAAAGCTTGTCGTTCATGGTGGCAGCGCCCACAGAGCCGGGCAGGTTGCGGCTCTTCACGTCGTCCGGGTTCAGCAGCACTTCCTGCAGCGCACCGGCGTTTACCAGCTCGTTCAGCTGGTCGTCTGCAAAGGCGAAAACGTCTGCGGCAGACTCCGGGTCAGCCAGAACGGTGTCCTTTGCGGTGGACTCAGACTGCACGCCGATCTCGATGGTCACGTTGCCCTTGTCCGCATTCTGCTCGATAAAGGCGTCTGCCATCTCGCGCAGCATGGTCTGATCCTCTTCTGCGCCCCACATGGTCAGCTTCACATCACCCCAGCTCTCCGCAGCAGAGGCAGCCGTGCTGGAAGCGGCAACGGAGGAAGCGGTGCTGTTGGAAGAGCCGCCGCAGGCGGTCAGCGCACCGGCAGCAGCCATCGTACCCATAGCAGCAAGGAATTTACGGCGGGAAATCAGCTTTTTCATGATCCAGTTCTCCTTCGTTCTCAATCTGAAATCTTCGGGCGCTCTTTGTTGCGCTCACAAGTTGCGCACATCTGAGCAACTGTTTTTCTGTACTCATAGGATACCGCATTCTTTTGCTCCCGTCAATGGACGAAATTCACGGTATTATTGAGTCAAAACTGGAAAAAGTGACGGTAAAATTAGGATACATGGGCAAAAGTGCGCAACTTTAGAGCAACCTTTGTCATGCCCTTTGTCATGCAAAGAACAAAAATGCCCGCTCCGGGAAAGGAGCAGGCACAAAAAGCGCGTTATTTGATGCTGCGGGCGCGTTCCATCCACTTGGTAGAGTCCCGCAAAATGACCTGATAGCCTTCCAGCTGCCGCATGACCGTTTCCTTTCCGGCCAAACGATCCAGCAGCATCCGGCAGGCGGTCTTGCCCAGCTGCTCGGCATCATACTGCACTGCCGAGACCGAGGGTGTAATGCTGGCGAGCATGGAGCTGTCGTACAGACTGGCGACCCGCAGGTCGTTGGGCACGAGGATATGCCGCGTCCGCAGCTCCCGCATGACCTCAAAGGCGATCTCATCATCGCCGCAAAGGATGCAATCTGCCTTCTGCTCCAGCGCAGCCTCCAGTGCATCGAGCGTCTGCCCGGCAGATTCCACGCCGGAATGAACCAGCCGCTGGTCTACCGGTACGCCAAATTCCGCGAATCCGCGCAGATAACCGCGTGTGCGGTCGGTGTTGACGGCGTAGATGGTACTGCCCACCAGCAGCGCGATCCGCTTGGCACCCAGCTGCAAAAGGATGCGTGTCATTTCGCAGGCAGCCGCCACCTGATCGTTGTCTGCCTGCGGGATGGTCTTGTCTTCGCTGCGTCCGATGAGCACAAAAGGTGTCTCGTATTGCCGCAAAAGTTCGATGCAGGGATCATCCGCCATGGCGTAGGTCAGGATCACGCCGTCCACCTTGTGGTTGGCCAACTGCCGCTGCAGCTGCGAATACTCGGTGTTGGAGGCGTAGCAAAGCATCAGGTCATAGCCGCGCTGGTCTGCCATGATGCAGATGCCGCCCATGCACTTGCGCAAAAAGGGCAGATCCAGCGCAATAAACCGCTGCGGTACGATCATGGCAATATTGTTGGTGCGCAGCTTTTCGCCGCTCTGTGCGGAAACAGGCTCGGAGCGGGTGCGCCCCATATAGGCGTACACCTTGGCGCGGGTCGCCTCGCTGATGCGTCCCTTGCCGGAAAGTGCGCGTGATACCGTTGTTTTAGAAACACCAAGCGCATCGGCCACCTGCTCGATCGTCATTTTTTCGGTTTCCTTTGCAGCCACAGGATATCCTCTCCTTTTCACAGAACTGCGCAACAGTGCGCCACCCCAGCATACCGGGATAAGCCCGCTTTGTCAAGTACGAAAGCAAACAAAAAGCGTTCTGCTTTTTCGGCAGAACGCTGAAAGTTGATGTTTTTGCGCCTTACAGGATCTGCTCGCCGTTTTTCCAGACGGCCGTTCCGTAACGGTTCAGCGCAACACCGCCTACTTCGACCGGATGTTCATTGCAGTTCTGTACAAAGACGAATGTACCGCGCCGCGCGGCCAGAACGCCGTCCGGCAGTGCCTCCGGCCAGGCCGGGGTCAGGCCGACTTCCTTTACAGCAGCACGATAAAATGCGCGATAGAACGCAGCATCAAAACGGCTTGCCAGATAGTAGGCACGGCCCTCCCCGTAGGAGTGGACAGCCACGGCAGGGCAGCCGACAAAGTAGTCCTCGGCGTAGACGCTCAGCGGTGTGGCAGGGTCGGTGTCGTTCAGACTTGCGACCTCGCATAGGACCGAAGCCTGCGTTTCCGGCAGGGTCACGCCATCTACGGGGGCGCAGCGGCGCACCTCGCCGTCATACATCCCGTCAATTTCGGTGCGGCGCAGGCCCAGCAGCTCGGTCAGGCCGTAGGGCGTATCCCCCAAGCGACACAGGTCGCTTTCATCCACCACACCGGTCCAGTATGTAACCACGACCGTACCACCATTCCGGGCAAAATCACAGAGTTTTTGGGCAAAGGCATCGGTCAGCAAATAAACTATCGGAACAACGACCAAGCCATAACCCGTCAAATCGGATTCCTGATTCACGAACTCCACCGCAATGCCTTCCCGCGCAAGAGCATTGTAGTGCAGCTTCAGCTCGTCCCAGTAGCCCATCCCTGCATTGCGCGGGCCGCAGGAACCTTCCAATGCCCACTTGTTTTCCCAATCGTGGACGATCGCCGCCTGCTTCTCGCGGCAGACTGTTGCAATCTCCGAGAGCACTTCCAGCTTTTGGCCCACACCGACTGTTTCCCGGAAGGGACGGGCATCCTCCCGGCCATCATGGCCGACGACTGCACCATGGAACTTTTCTTCAGCGCCGCGGCTGGCTCGCCACTGGAAGTAAAGCACACTGTCCGAACCATGTGCAACCGTCTGCAGAGCCGCAAGCTCCGCAATGCCGGGGCGCTTCTGTTTGGAGATCGGCTGCCAGTTGGTAAAGCTGGGGCTGGATTCCATCAGCAGGAAGGGCTTGCCCTTCATGGAGTAATACAGGTCGTGCATCAGGGCCGTATCCAACGCTGTTTCTTCCACTGTTTCGCTGGGCTTGTGCCATGTGGGATAGTTGTCCCAGCTAGCCACGTCGATCTCCTTGGACATTTTGAAATAGTCGATGCCGTCAAACCGGTACATCATGTTTACCGTGAACTTTGCATCCGGCGCAAATTCTTTCACGGTATCACGCTCATATTTCAAAAAATCAATGTGTCGGTCACTGACAAAGCGCTTCCAGTCCAGCGCAAGACCCTGCACGGCATTTTCCCCCTGCGGGGCAGGGCTTTCGATTTGTTCCCAAGCGGTATAGTCGTGACTCCAGAACCGGGCGTTCCATGCCTTGTTCAAGGCATCCAAAGAGCCATACCGTTCCTTGAGCCAGCAGCGGAACGCGGCCTGACACAGCTCGCAATGGCAGTCGCCGCTCATCTCGTTGGAGATATGCCAGAGCAGGACAGCCGGGTCATTGCCGAACCGCTGCGCCAGCATCTGGTCGATGATGCGGACTTTTTCCCGGTAAACCGGCGATGTATAGCAGTAATTCTGCCGCCGGTTGTACAGCTCCCGGACCCGGTCTGCCCGGACTCGGCGCACCTCGGGGTATTTGTGTGCCATCCAAGCGGGGCGGGCCGCACTGGGCGTTGCAAGGATCGTATAGATTCCATTGGCATACAGGTTATGGACGATGTCTGCCAGCCAATCCAGCTCAAATACCCCCTCCTGCGGTTCCAATGTGAACCATGAGAACACGCCCAGCGTCACAGTATTAACGTGTGCCTTTTTCATCAGTTCGATGTCCTGCGCCAGAATATCGGGCCGGTCCAGCCACTGTTCCGGGTTGTAGTCTCCGCCATGAAGTAATCTGAGCTGCTGCATGATAGCGGCCTCCTTTGGTTGCGCAAATTGCGCAACATTTTTATCGGATAAAGTTGCGTTTGATACAGAGTATAGCAAGAACCTCCACAAGATGCAATGCGCCTTTATGGAATTTCGTTGCAATAAGTTGAACGTTTGATGCGGTACAAGAAACCATCCATGGATGCTTTGGAAGATTCCACAACGTTCATGGGGGATTTATAGGCAGGTTGTCAAAATGCAGAAATACATTGATTGAACGGGAAAGCGCTTGAACGCCGTGCTATAAGTCCTACTATCACTGCTTTACTGCAATAAAATTTGCAAAACCATCTTGACGCGCTCCGCAATTCATGATACCCTTTATCGCAAATCCCACCAATTTTGTAGAAAAGTACAGAACGGCGAGGATTTATTTCCCATGAAGATTTTTACCGCCCCGCAACACACCCGATTCATTTTGCCGCTTACTTCATCCGACAAAATCATCGCTGCGCTGCGTGGGCGGTATTTTTCTTTTTCACAAATAAAATCTTATGTAGTTGTACAATCTCCCAAAATTTGTTTTTGGTTGTTGACAGCACAACTTCAAAGTGTTATTCTTGCGCTTGAAAGAAGCAGGTTGTAGTGTCCGCACTGCGCCCGGCTTTCTTCATACTGTACCTTGAATCTTACATAAGCCGTCTGAACGAGATACTGCGCCATGACCTCACACTTTCTGTGGGCGAGCCGGACAACGCCGCTGCAAAACAGGGGCAGGAACTGCGTTCGGTGTGAACGGTGACCACGAGCAGGGGCTTTGCCTTTTCACACGTTTTGCTCTGCAAAATCTTCAACGTGCATTGCGGTTCGACTTCTGAAATTTTCAGTGTTGCACGGAAAGGGCGAAAGCAAGTATCGACCTGTGGCCACAAATTTTCAATGCTTGAAAATGTTCTGTCACATGGTCTGCCACTTGTTGGGGAGTGCCTTCCCCAAACCCTGCTCTAGCTTCGCACCGTTGGTGCGAATGCGGCGTGTCGCATTACATAGCCCTCTCCATCCCGGAGCGGGCATTTATCATTTTCACAGGAGGTCGAATATGACTGAAATGAAAAGTCCGAACGTACACGCACGAGAGAACCGCAATGACACGCCGCGAAAACGAAAGACACACATCATCAAAGTCAGGGTGACCGCAGAAGAAAAACTGCGGATCGCATACGCCTGCAAAGAACTCCACCTCACCCAATCCGAACTCGTCCGCCGCGTCCTGTACGGCGTGAACGTCAAGCACACCGTTGTGGTGGCACAGGGCGGCGAGGATGCACTGGCGGCGCTTGCTGCCTTGTCTGCCCAGTGCAGCAAGGTGGGAAGCAACCTCAACCAGCTTGCACGGCACTTCAACTCCGGCGGCAAAGACACCGAGCAGCTCCGGGCGCAGATTCTGGAGGAACTGTCCGCACTCACGAACTTTCGGCTGAAAGCCGAAGAAACGGTTGGTGAACTGTATGGCAACCATCAAGCATTTGACCTCGAAAAACTCTAACTATGCCGCCGCCGAAAGCTATCTCACCTTTCAGCACAACGAGTACACCGGTCTGCCCATTCTGGACGAGAAAGGCAGACCCAAGCTGCGGGATTCGTACCTGCTCGACACCCTTGAGTGCGGCGAATCTTCGTTCGCTATGGCCTGCCTGATCGCCAATCGCAAGTACGGCAAGAACGGCGGGCGGGAGGACGTGAAGACCCACCATTATATCATCAGCTTCGACCCGAAGGACGCAGTAGAGAACGACCTGACCATGGAGCTGGCGCAAGCCCTTGGCTTGCAGTTCTGCAAGGACAACTTCCCCGGTCATCCCGCCATCGTCTGCACCCACCCGGACGGTCACAACAGTGCCGGGAATATCCACGTCCACATCGTCATCGGCAGCTTGCGCGTCCGCACCGTGGAACGGCAGCCCTTCATGGACAAGCCGTGCGACTGGGAAGCGGGCAAGAAGCACCGCTGCACCTCTGCCATGCTCCGGCACCTTCGTGTCGCAGTCATGGAAATGTGCGAGCAAGCCGACCTGAACCAAATCAACCTGCTGGAAGCCCAAGGCGACCATGTTTCCGAGCGGGAGTATTGGGCGCAGCGGCGCGGACAACGCCGCCTCGACCATGCCAACGCCAAACTTGCCGCCGAAGGGCAGCAGCTCACCCAGACCGTCTACCAGACCGAGCTGGACAAGCTGCGAAAGCAGATCTACTCCGTGCTGAACAAGACCACCACCTTCGAGGAATTTTCTGCATTGCTCATGCAGGAACACGGCATCGCCGTGAAGGAGAGCCGAGGCCGGTTGAGCTACTGCCCGCCCGGTCGGACAAAGTTCATCACCGCCAAGAAACTGAGCAAGAAGCTGGAAAAGGAGCAGGTGCTGACCGCCCTCTCCCAGAACATCCAGCTTGCCGTCACCATCCAGCCCAACAGCGAGAAGAAGCCGGATAAGATCAGGAAACTGGTTGACATTCAGGCGAAAGTTGCTGCGGGCAAGGGCATCGGCTATGAGCGTTGGGCGAAAAAGTTCAACCTCAAACGCTGGTCGCAGACCTTGTGTCTCCTGCAGGAGAAGAAGCTGCTCAGCGAAGATGCCCTGCACCAGCGCATTGCCGAACTGCAAACCCAGCACGACGATGCACTGGCGGTGGTCAAAGACTTGGATGCCCGCATGGTCTCCCTCAAGGAGCTGCGCGGGCATCTTGTGGTCTATCGGCAGTACAAGCCTCTTGCACAGAAGCTCCAGACTGTGCGGAATCCCGCCAAGTTCAAGGAGCAGCACCGTGCAGAGTTTGCTGTGTACGAGGCCGCTTGCGCCTATTTCAAGGCCAATGGGCTCAGGACGCTGCCGGACCTCAAAAAGCTGGATGCCGAATATCAGACCCTTTCCTCGGAGAAAAACGGGTTCTACACCCGCTACAAGAAAGCGCAGATCGAACTGCGTGAACTCCGCACCGCACAACAGAACGTGGAAGCCTTCTTCCGCAAGGAGGAGCGCAGCCACGCCGTACCGCAGCAGGAGGTCAAATGAACAACACTCTGACGGATCGATGTGTGAATAAACCCAACCTCACCCACGCCCCTCACCGGGCTTCGTCCTTTCGCCTGTACCCCACCCATTGGGACGGAGGGTAGCACCTCTGTCTTTTCGGACGTAAAAAGCGCCATCTCGACCCGGCAGGCAGCGGAGCTATACGGCTTCGCCGTAAACCGGAACGGCATGATGCGCTGTCCCTTCCACGGGGATAAACACCCCAGCATGAAGGTGGACAGCCGTTTCCACTGTTTCGCCTGTCAAGCAGATGGCGATGTGATCGATTTTGTCGGCAGACTTTTTCAACTTTCTCCCTATAAGGCTGTGGAAAAGTTGAAGGAGGACTTCGGCATGGCACTTGCCGACGGCAAGGTGCGGCTTGCTCTCCGCAGACCGCCCACCGTCCGGCAGCAGCTGCTGGACTATTACCGCTGTCTGCAGCGTTGGCGGGTCCGATACGCACCGCAGTCACCCACAGAAGAACTTCACCCCTGCTTTCTTGAAGCGATAAAGAACCTTGACATCGTTGAATATTATCTGGACTGTTCGGTGCTCCCGGATCCGCAGACCGAAATCGAGCTACGGAAGTATTGGGAGGGATTGCATGAGCGACTGGAAAAAGAGGAACGAAGATTGGCGTGATGAGGACGAACTGGAAGAAGAGGAAAAATGCGAATGCCCTTGGGTAGACAGTAAGGGCAAAGTGCGTGAAACCGCTTACTGCCAGTACCTTTTAGAGAAACACCCCATGATGTGCCTGAAACAGAAGCTGTTCGACCAGAACGGCGAGGTAGACGAGGACGCACTGCTCTACGAAGTCCACAGCGACCTCCGTGACTTTGTGCTCGACAACCTTGCCAAGAAGGAGAAGCAGGTTCTGGACGCACTCCGTATCGAAACCTATACCCCTGAATGGAAACCCCAGCTTGACCGCATCCATCTCCAGAACGGAACCTACTTTCTGGACGAGCGGGGCTTTGTGCCGGAAAAGGAGCTCTGCCTGAACCGGCTCCCCGTGGAATACCAGCCCGATGCCCCCGCACCGACCAAGTGGCTGGAATTTTTGGACGGTCTGCTCATCCCGGAGGACATTCTGACCTTGCAGGAATACCTTGGCTATCTCCTGATCCCGTCTACCAAGGCGCAGAAGATGCTGGTCATGACTGGCAAGGGCGGCGAGGGAAAATCCCGCATCGGCTTGCTGCTGAAGAAGCTGTTCGGGGAAGCCTCTCACTCCGAATCCATCCTCCGCATCGAAACGAACCGCTTTGCCAGTGCAAATCTGGAGTATAAGCTGGTCATGGTCGATGACGACCTGAACATGGTGGCTTTGCCCGAAACACGGAACATCAAGTCCATCGTCACCGCCGAAGACCGTTTGTGCATTGAGCGAAAGAATAAGCAGGCTGTCCAAGGTCTGCTGTACGTTCGTTTCATCTGCTTCGGCAATGGCAACCTTGTGGCTGCTCACGATGACAGCGACGGCTTCTGGCGCAGACAGATCCTCATCACGGTGAAAGACCGTGACCCTGCCCGGGTGGATAACCCCTTCCTCATCGAAGAGTTGTCCGAGGAGCGTCCCGGCATCCTGCTGTGGATGCTGGAGGGGCTGCACCGTCTGCTGGCGAACAACTACCAGTTCACCATCAGCGATCGCTCCATCCAGAACCTCGAAGCAGCCATGGCGGACAGCGACAACCTGACCCAGTTCATGCAGGCAACGGCGTATGTCCGCTTCAAGCCCGACACCGAGGAACGCTCCACCTACCTCTATCGCGCCTACACCAAGTGGTGCGAGGATAATCTGGAATCGCCTGTTCCGCAAAAGAAGTTCAGCCAGTTCCTGCTGAAAAATGCAGGGAAGTATGGCCTGACCTTCTCCAAGCACATCGAGGGAAAGTTCGCGTTTGCGAGCGCAGCGCAGCAATGAAAGCCCCAGTGGGGCTTTTAAGCGACAGAACGGTCTTGCGCAGCAAGATGGAGGGGCTTTGCCCCGACAAGTTCTGTGGCTTCCGGGGCGTATGCGTCCACCCCTCCTTTGCTGCGGCATAAAACACACGAAAAGTGAAAATCTCCCGCCCCACGCGCCCCAAAGCATTTATTTTTACCTGTTATCGTTGCTTTCTCCGGGCGCGTATCCACCCTTTCCGGGCGGATGCGGGGCGGCAACACGCCCTTCGGGGCAGGAGAGAAGGCAAGATGCGCCCCAAAAGGGCGCATACAATTCAGCCATGCGCCCTGTAAAATCAGCACAGGAAGGTACTTTTGTGTGGTTTGGGGCGCGTGGGGCGCGTAAATTCAAGTTCTCGCACTTTTTTGGGCTGCTGCTTCGGGTCAGGAGCGGCAGGCCCTTACATATTTACCGGCCCACAGGGTGCAGCTCAACCGGAGCTGCACCGGGTCTGGAGAAGTGCAAAGGAGACATGCCTATGACGAATGTCCGCAAAAATTCCGCCAAACTGACTCGTGAGGACTTGAAAATCGCGCCCGAATCCCCTACAATGAAATTGTCCGAAAACCCTGCCGTAGAACCTTCTGACCAGACCAGCAAAACCGTCCGACACGCCCCGCTCGTTTACCGGGTGGAGGAGATCGCCCAACTGTTGGCGATTTCCAACCGTGCTGCGTACAATCTGTGCAACACCACGAAAGACTTCAAGGTGATCCGCCTTGGTACCAGCATCCGGGTAAGCAAGCAGAGCTTTGACGATTGGTTTGCTGCGGTCTGAGGGAGGGAACATCTATGGCATCTATTCTCAGGCGCGGAGATTCCTACTCCGTTCGTTTCAAATACAAAGACCATGCTGGCCGGATTTGTGAAGGCTGGGAGAGTTTCAAAACCAAGAAGGAAGCGCAAGACCGCAAGATCTCGGTAGAGAAAGAACTCTTGGACGGTACTTTCCTCATACCCGATGCAATGACGGTAGCGGAAATGCTGTACAAGTGGCTCCCCATCCAGTCCAGCAAGCACAAGTGGGCACCCAAAACCTACACCCACACGGTAGCCATGATTCAGAATCTTGTCGTGCCCTATCTCGGCAAGAAGCAGATTCAGAAGGTTCAGACGTATGACCTCGAACAGTTTTACGCCACGCTGAGCCGGACACCGCGCGGACTGTATAAGCAGGGTGTCAAGCAAACGCTCACCGACAAACAGAAGCGGCAGTTTCTGACGGGTGCTTCCATCCGGGAAGTCCACGCCATGCTCAAGACTGCTTTTTCCTATGCCGTTGAGTGGGGGCTGCTTCTCAAGTCACCGATTCCGAGAGAAGCCCCGAAATCGACCTCGGAAGAACGTGCCATCTGGGACGAAAAGACCATGCTTGCTGCGTTGCAGACCATGACCGACCCTACGCTCCACCTTGCTGTTCATCTGAGCATGATTCTCTCGCTGCGTGTCGGAGAGATCCTTGGCTTGCAGCCGGGAGACATCGACTTCGATGCAGCGGATGGACGTGGGACCATCACGGTCGGCAGGAGCTTACAGCGCACCGAAAAGGCTGCACTGGAAAAGACCGACCCGAATCAGATCTACCACATCTTCCCCGACCAGCGTGAGGGCAGCAGCTCCGCACTGGTGCTGAAGAAGCCGAAAACCAAGAAATCCAGCCGCACCCTTTATCTGACGAGACCCTTGAAAGAGGAACTGCTGGCTTGGCTGGAAAAGCTCCGTCAGGACGAGCTTGCCATGGATGGCAGGTATCGCAACTGCGGCCAGCTCTTCCGCTTGCCCAACGGTATGCCTGTTGCCCCGGAAGCCCTTTCTAAATGGTACCGCACTTGGCGTGCGGAGCACCCGGAGTTTGAGAAGATCGTGTTCCACGGTCTGCGCCACTCCAGTGCCACTTACCAGTTGATTGAATCCGGCGGCAACATTAAAGCCGTGCAGGGCAACACCGGTCACGCCACCACCGGCATCCTGATGGATACCTACGCCCACACGCAGGACAAGCCCCGGTTGGAATTGGCCGAGAAGCTGGAAGCAGACTTCTATTCACAGGACATCGGTTCCCCCAAATCCGGCTCTGTGCCGGTAAAAGAAAATCTGCCGGACAGCATCCAGATCACCCCGGAAGGGATGCTGAAAGTTGTCCGACAGATGAACCCCGAGCAGCGGCGTGAGTTCACCCGCCTGCTGTTCGCCTGAAAAAAGTATGGAAAAAACGCTCACGATGCACAGAATGCAGACAATGCAAGGAAAAACACGGCTTTCCCGCCGGTGTGCAAAAAGTGTGCAAAAGTGTGCAGAGCCCCAGAAAAAGGAAAATCCCACGAGGAATCTTACGATTCTTCGTGGGATTTTGGTGCGCTCGAGGGAACTCGAATCCCTGGCCCTCTGATTAAAAGTCAGATGCTCTACCGGCTGAGCTACGAGCGCATATTCTGCGGCAAAACAATACCGCCGAATAATATTACCACAATTGGCTGCAAAATGCAAGAGCAGCGCTCAAAAAAGCGGAAATTTCAGTATTATACAGAAAAATCACTCAAAAAACCTTTGCGCCCGGCGCTGCAGCAGCTCCACCAGCAGTCCGGTATAAATGCTGACCATCGAGGGCGTCTCGCCCAGATCCATCGCCTTGCGCTGGGGCAGGTCGGCCAAGCGTCCCTTGTACAGGCACTTCAGCTGGGGCAGCAGGGTGTAGTCGTTGGGGTGCATCAGGGTGCTGTCCTTGGGCAGCGCCAGCGCACCGCTTTGTTCCAGCACTTCGCTGACGAACTGGGAGCAGAAATAATGGTGGCGGCGCTGCCAGCGGATATGCAGCCCGCACAAGATCAGCCCCAGCGTGTTGAAGCTGTACTCCTCGCTGTGACGCATGAACTCCTCGGCGCAGTGCAGGGCGCGGAAATAGGCCTCGTCGGACACCTCCAGCGTGTACAGCGCACAGGGGGCGTCGTCCCGCAGACGGAAAACGCCCTTGTTCAGGTATTCTTTGCTGGGACCCGCCGGGAACATGGTGTAGCCGTTTTTGCGGGTGGAGCTGTATAGGCAACTCAGCTCTGCATCAAAGGCCATAGAAGCGTGAGTATAGCTGGCGCCGGTGGCAGCATAGACCAGTTTGGACAGCAGCGTGCCGGAGCGGGTGAGCAGGATGTAGATGGTTTTCATGGCAGTTTCCCTTATGTCAGCCCCCGGCAAAGGGGGAAAAGTATCATCTATATACAGAACCAGTATAGCATAAGTAAGGTCCCTTTACCACTAAAACGTTTCTTCTGGCCAAAATATTGCAAAAAAGGGCAAAAACAGCAGCCCAAAGCTGTTTTCAGGGCTCTGGGCTGCTGTTTCTCACAAGTTCTTGAAACTGTCAGCGGCACCCTGCTACAGGGGCCTCTCCATTTAGCCGTACAAAAATCGCTCTCCCCGGAACTCAGTGCTTTGTCGCCGACCACCCGTGGCAGTACCGGAGCGACTCTCCCTCGTCCACAGTCCATGTGCCGGACTTGTATCCGCAGGAACCGCAGACCTGGTAATACGTAGCATGCTGATAATAGACTTCGTCCGTCCCGTGGGGATAATGGATGCATTTTACTTCCTCCGGTCCGGTCTCAAATGTGTCTTTTTTTGGGGTTACGCAAGACATTTTCCCACAAGCGTCGCACTCACTGCTCCTGGCAGGAACCGGCTCTGCCTCCTCCAAGGCCTCCTCGGACGTGGAAGCCGCCGTTTCTTCCAATGGATCATCGTCATAGCTTTCTGCATCCGCAAAGCCTACCAGGCAAAGGGTCAGGGCCAAAACCATGGCCAGCAGGATCGGGGCGATCTTTTTCATAGAAAAGCACTTCCTCTCTTTCGGTATGTTGGTTTCTGTTTCTCGGAGAGTCCTCTCTAGATTTATTGTACCATACTGCTTTATTTTTTCAACTATCATCTTATTTTTTTGTGCTCATTTACATCTTCTCGGTCTTGCACCAAAGAGCTGTCTGCTGTGTTTTTTGCCCCACCGGGGTCGGGGGTCCCACCTTGCATCCCGGTTTGTCAAACTTTTATCAAAATGTCGGTTTTTCCCCGTCCCGCCTTATTTTTCACAGTCTGCATCCCTGCCGGGTTTCGTGAAATTACTTTATGTGGGAAAGCCTGTTTATGAAATTTGTTTCTTTTTTGCAAACAGAACCTTCCATTTATTGCTTTTGGAAAGCTTTTGTGTATAATGATAGACAGGAGAATTTGCATTGCACCGTTCTGTGCTGTCTCCCCCTTATGCGGTGTCCGTACCATAAATGGCGCTGCATCTCCTAGGGTGCATCTGAAAAGTCGAAAATTTAGTCTATTTCTACAAGCACAGCTGGATTTTGCGTGAAACAGCCTTGAAATCCACAAAGGATTCCTGCGGCTGTTTGCCTTAAATCCCGCTTGCGCTTGCGAAATATTCGTCATTTTCTTTGTTTTCAGATACACCTCACACAGAGTTATGTAAGGATCAAACGAAAGTAGAGGTACGCAAATATGGCAAAGTTGGATCTTACCAAGTATGGCATCACCGGCACGACTGAAGTCGTGCACAACCCCTCCTACGAGCAGCTGTTCGCAGAGGAGACCAAGCCCGAGCTGGAAGGCTACGAGAAGGGTCAGGTCAGCGAGCTGGGTGCTGTGAACGTGATGACCGGTATCTACACCGGCCGTTCTCCCAAGGATAAGTTCATCGTGATGGACGAGAACTCCAAGGACACCGTGTGGTGAACCAGCGATGAGTACAAGAACGACAACCACCCCGCTTCCGAGGAGGCTTGGAAGGCTGTCAAGGAGATCGCTCAGAAGGAGCTGTCCAACAAGCGCCTGTACGTCGTGGATGCTTTCTGCGGCGCCAACAAGGATACCCGCATGGCAGTGCGTTTCATCATGGAAGTGGCCTGGCAGGCACACTTCGTTACCAATATGTTCATCCGTCCCACCGCTGAGGAGCTGGAGAACTTCGAGCCTGATTTCGTTGTTTACAACGCTTCCAAGGCTAAGGTCGAGAACTACAAGGAGCTGGGCCTGAACTCCGAGACTGCTGTGCTGTTCAACATCACCAGCAAGGAGCAGGTCATCGTCAACACCTGGTACGGCGGCGAGATGAAGAAGGGTATGTTCTCCATGATGAACTACTTCCTGCCGCTGAAGGGTATTGCTTCCATGCACTGCTCTGCCAACACCGATATGAACGGCGAGAACACCGCCATCTTCTTCGGCCTGTCCGGCACCGGCAAGACCACCCTGTCCACCGATCCCAAGCGTCTGCTGATCGGCGATGACGAGCACGGCTGGGACGACAACGGTGTGTTCAACTTCGAGGGCGGCTGCTACGCTAAGGTCATCAACCTGGATAAGGACTCCGAGCCCGATATCTACAACGCCATCAAGCGCAACGCTCTGCTGGAGAACGTCACTCTGGATGCCGAGGGTCACATCGACTTCGCTGACAAGTCTGTCACCGAGAACACCCGTGTGTCCTACCCCATCAACCACATCAACAACATCGTGCGTCCCGTTTCTTCTGCTCCCGCAGCAAAGAACGTGATCTTCCTGTCCGCTGACGCCTTCGGCGTTCTGCCCCCGGTCTCCATCCTGACCCCGGAGCAGACCCAGTACTACTTCCTGTCCGGCTTTACCGCAAAGCTGGCAGGCACCGAGCGCGGCATCACCGAGCCCACCCCCACCTTCTCCGCTTGCTTCGGTCAGGCTTTCCTGGAGCTGCACCCCACCAAGTACGCTGAGGAGCTGGTCAAGAAGATGAAGGCCAGCGGCGCAAAGGCTTATCTGGTCAACACCGGCTGGAACGGCACCGGCAAGCGCATCTCCATCAAGGATACCCGCGGCATCATCGACGCCATCCTGAGCGGTGCCATCAACGAGGCTCCCACCAAGAAGATCCCCTACTTCGACTTTGAGGTTCCCACCGCTCTGCCCGGTGTCGACCCCGCCATCCTCGATCCCCGCGACACCTACGCAGATGCCGCTCAGTGGGAAGAGAAGGCAAAGGATCTGGCCGGCCGCTTCGTGAAGAACTTCGCTAAGTACGAGGGCAACGAGCACGGCAAGGCTCTGGTCTCCGCAGGCCCCCAGCTGTAAGCTGAAAGTCGCATTTTTCTTCTGAACTCCATATAAAATAAGCGCCCGCCCCGTGGTTCTGCTCGAACCATAGGGCGGGCGCTTTGCTGTTTGCGCGTATTGTATTTTTAACCGGTTTATGTTATTCTATAAAAAGAAAGGCACTGCGCTGTAGTTGCAGGTGGTCAAGTTCCTCCCGGCATCCAATGTCCGGGGGGTGCTCAATTTTTTGTGTTCCTCCGGACGGTTTGAATGTTCTTACAGGATACCGAAAGGAGGAATCCGTTATGGATTTGTTAAATATTGTTTTCAGTGTACTGAACCTTCTGGCTACCGTCATCATTGGTGTCGTTCAGGTGACATGGATGATTTCGCGGGATGTCTTTCGGAGCAGACCCAAAGCAAAGCATTGTTTCAAAAACAAAAAAGATTGACCGCCTCTGTTCTTCCCCAACCGAGCGGTCAATCTTTTGACATAATCCCGGGAAGGAACTGACCACATCTACAGCCAGTGCCTTTCCTCTGTTTTTATTATAGTAGCATCGCCGCTTTTTGTCAAGGCACCCTCAGGGTGCCTTTTCTTGTATTCAGCCCAGCAGCTCCAGCACACCTGCCTTGGGGCGTGCGCCCACAGCCTGACGCACCAGCTTGCCCTGCTCAAACACCAGCAGGGTGGGGATGCTCATCACCCCGAACTGCGCCGCCAGATCCGGCTGCTCGTCCACGTTCACCTTGCCCACCTTTACATCGGTGCGCTCTTCAGCTACTTCGTCCACCACGGGGCTCAGCATCCGGCAGGGGCCGCACCAGCTGGCCCAGAAGTCCAGCAGTACCGGCTTTTCGCTGTGGAGCACTTCCTGTGCAAAGTTTTCCTTGGTAATGTTGATGACTGCCATATTTTTTCCCTCCTGAATGGGTGTTGTGTTTTTACTGACAGCATCAGTATACCCCATACGCCGCCCGCTTTTCCGTGACCGGGTCACGCAGGCAGCAAATACCAGCCGTGCCGCATCGGGCGTTGCAACTGCTGTCATAGAAATTTCCTCCGTTTCGTGATTTTTGGCTGCACTTATCCAAGCCGTCCGGCAAAACCCGCCGGGCAGTTTACTTCTTGTTGTTTATGTGGAGCGGTTTACTCCATGTATGCGCCCTTCATGGGGCTGACAGCGTGCTGAGAGTAGAGCTTCAGCAGACCCTTGGTGTACTTGGGAGCCTTGGGCTTCCAGTTGGCGCGGCGCTCGGCAAGGATGGCGTCCATCTCCTCGGGGGTCTTGGGCTCGCCCTTCACGCCCACAATGGCCAGCTTGCGGTTATGGACGTCGATCTGGATCAGGTCATCCTGCTCCACCAGTGCGATGGGGCCGCCCACCGCAGCCTCCGGGCTGACATGGCCGATGACCGGGCCGCGGCTTGCGCCGGAGAAGCGGCCGTCGGTGATCAGCGCTACGCTGGAAGCCAGCTTCGGGTCGGCGCAGATGGCCTCGCCGGTGTAGAACATCTCGGGCATACCGCTGCCGCGCGGGCCCTCGTAGCGGATAAAGATGGCGTCGCCGGGCTTTACCTCGCCGTGCAGCACAGCGGAGATGCACGCCTCCTCGCTGTCGTAGGGCTTGGCGCGCAGGGTGGCTTCGAACATATTCTTGGGGCAGGCGGTGTGCTTGATGACGCAGCCTTCCGGGGCAAGGTTGCCCTTCAGGATGGCGATGCTGCCGTCGGTGCCCTTGGCGTGATCAAAGCTATGGATGATATCCTCGCGGCTGACCGGACGGGCAAAACCGGCGGTCTTTTCCGCCAGAATGGCATCGCAGTGCTGGTAGAAGCCGTTCTTCTTCAGCTCTTCCAGATTCTCGCCCAGCGTCTTGCCGGTGACGGTCATCACGTCCAGATGCAGCATGGACTTGATCTCCTCCATCACCCGGGGCACGCCGCCTGCATAGTAGAAGTACTGGGCGGGCCAGTCGCCGGAGGGACGGATGTTCAGCAGGTAGTGTGCGCCGCGGTGCATCCGGTCAAAGGTGTCGGCGTCGATCTCGATGCCGAACTCGTGGGCGATGGCGGGCAGGTGCATGGTGGCGTTGGTGGAGCCGGAGATGGCGGCGTGCACCATGATGGCGTTCTCAAAGCTCTTCTTGGTCACGATATCCTTGGCGGTGATGCCCTTCTTGACCAGCTCCATCAGCTGCTTGCCGGCATCGTAGGCGGCCTGCTTCAGCTCCGGGGCGGTGGCGGGCATCAGGGCGGTGCCCGGCAGCATCAGACCCAGTGCCTCGGCCATGATCTGCATGGTGGAAGCAGTGCCCATGAAGGAGCAGGCACCGCAGCTGGGACAGGCGTTGTGCTTGTAGTAGTCCAGCTGGCTGTTGGGGATGACGCCGGTCTTCTCCCATGCATCAAACTTGCCGATCTGCTCCAGCGTCAGCAGCTCGTTGATGGCGCAGGCGGGGTCGCTGACCACATACTCCTTGGGCAGGGTGTGGGCTTCCATGACGCCGCCGGTGACCACGATGGCGCTCATGTCCTTCAGGCGGCCGATGCTCATCAGCATGGCGGGCACGGACTTGTCGCAGCTGGCGATGAACACGCCGCCATCGTAGACGCTGGCGTTTGCCTGTGCCTCCACCAGATTCACAATGGCGTCACGGTGGGGCAGCGAGTAGTTGATGCCGTCATGACCCTGTGCAATGCCGTCGCACATATCGGTGGCAAAGTAGCGGGCAGCCTTGCCGCCGTTTTCGTTGACCGCCTGCACAGCCTCCTTGACGAACTGATCCAGATGGGCACTGCCGGGGTGGCTGTCGCCGAAGGTGCTCTCCACCATGATCTGGGGCTTTGCAAGGTCATCGACCTTCCAGCCCATACCCATCTTCAGCGGGTCATTCTCGGGTGCTAAAGTGCGGACTTCCTGTGAGCGCAACTCCATATCCATACCTCCAAATACTGCTTGCTTTTGTCCTTTTTTCTGTTGGGCCTTTTTGTGGCTTTATTGTAAATCCGCAGACGTCTCTTTGCAAGTTGTCACGGGTATGTCCTACTTTTTGTGCAAAAACTCTGGGATACATCATGCACACTGCCCAAATCCGGGCGAATTTTGCCCAAAATCAGCCGTCAAAGCGGCTTTTGAGAAAAACGCGGAGGAAAAGTCATCTGATGACTTTGAAAGAACCCTCTCAGTCACGCCTTGCGGCGCGACAGCTCCACCGAGGGGACGCCCTCTCAGGCGCTCCTGCGCCAGCTCTCCCGAAGGGAGAGCTGGCAAAGCCGTAGGCTTTGACTGAGAGGGCGCACGCCGTTAGCCCTGTCACTAATGTATCAAAGGTAACGAGAAACTTTCCCGGCATCACCAAAAGCCGTCCCCTTGGGGAAGGTGGCTGCGAACGAAGTGAGCAGACGGAAGGGGTGAGCTGCCGCTAGCTTTCCCCATCAAAAGTATTCTTTCCTCTGATGATAACGAAAAAAGCTCCCCCTTTCGGGGGAGCTGGAGAGGGTTCAGTCCTCTTTCTTATCCATGACATACGCCGCCATACCGATGGTGCCGTCATCCGGGTCCTCGCCATCGTAGACCTTTTTGATGTAGCTGCGGTTGAAGTTCAGGTGCATCACCATGGCAGCCTTTGCGCCGATGGGGTCGTGGTTGGCAATGGCTTCGGTGATCATGCGGTGGGTCATGATGGTCTCATCAATGAGCTTTTTGTGGGTGACGTTCACGAACATCATCACCGCCGTGTCGATGACCGGGATCAGCTGCCCCACCACCAGATTCTTGCTGCTCTCGGCGATGCAGGTGTGAAAGGCGATGTCGTCCTCGATGTAGCGCTCGCCGCTGTGGATCTTGTTCTCCACCCGCTCGCACAGCCGCCGCAGCCGCTCGATGTCCTCCGGGGTGGCATTCTGCGCCGCCATCTCCGCAATGCCCGGCTCCAGCAGCAGACGGACGTTTACCAGATCAAAAGCCAGCGCGTTCTTGTCCTGCACGCTGCGCAGGTTCAGCGGGTCGGAAAGACCCTTGACCGTGGTCACCACATAGGTGCCGGAGCCCTGCCGCACCTCCACGATGCCCTTGCTGGACAACAGTTTCACCGCTTCGCGGATGGTGCTGCGCCCCACCCGGAACTTTTCTCCCAGCGCAAACTCGTTGGGCAGCTTTGCCCCCGGTTCCAACGCTTCGTCCAGAATATAATGGTAGATCTGGTCCTCCACCTGCTCGGCCAACAGCTTGTTTTTCAGGTGTGAAAATTCACTCATGGCAGCTTCCTCCGCGTCCTGCGCATCTGATGGTTTGGTTACCTGCACACACTGCCGTCCGGGGCAAAGAACTGAACGTGCTTTTGCCACTGGGTGGGGCTGATGGTGCGGCGGTAGCAGTCGGCCAGCGCCTCTACCACAGTCTCTGGGGCAAGGGAGGCGCAGCCCGGGCAGTCCAGCACCAGAATGCGGAACCATGCGTCAAAAAGATGCTCGGTGTAGTGGGTGTCCCATGCGCCGCAGCGGGCGTAAAAGCCCAGACGCCGCACGGCCATAGCGGCGTCCTCGGCCTTTTCCGGCATCTCGGCCTCGATGAGGATCGCTTCGGCATCGCCCTCCTGGGCGGGCAGCTGTGCCAGCAGCTGTGCTCCGATGCCGTGGGCGCGGTAGGCGGGCACTACGGCAAAATAATCCAGCTGGCTCACCCGGCAGCCCTCCGGCCGCACCATCAAAAGATAAGCCGCCAGCGTGTCGCCGTCAAACACGCCCCATGTGTGGGCGGTGCCCTCCGCTTCGCTGGTCAGGATCATGCTCAAAGGCTTCAGCTCCCCGGCGGGAAAGTCCCGGCGCATCTCGTTCAGATACACCGCGGTCAGCTCGGGGCCGGTGAGCAGCCGCCATGTGAAGGTTTTGGTACACATACGATAAAGATCCCTTTCCGATGCTCCTTTGCGCAGCATCACATTTTTTCCTGTCCTGTATAGCATACCGGATGTTCTGCCGAAAGTCAATCTGTGCGCCTTTTCGGGCGGCAGCGCCGCCGGTTTTGCCGGGGGGCTTGCATCCGGGCGCAGAATCGGGTACTATACAGGTGACAGAATTTTTCCCTCCGGCGCTGCCGGAAGGGCTAAGGTGTATCTGAAAACAAAGAAAATGACGAATATTTCGCAAGCACAAGCGGGATTTAAGGCAAATAGCCGCAGGAATCCTTTGTGGATTTCAAGGCTGTTTAACGCAAAATCCAGCTGCGCTTGTAGAAATAGACTAAATTTTCGACTTTTCAGATACACCCCAGGATACAAAAAGGAGACTTGTACTATGGAATGGACCGATATCCGCCTGACCGTGGCCAAGGCTGATGCCGAAAACGCCGAAGCCGTTGCCACCCTGATCGCCGAGGGCGGCATCTACATCGAGGATTACAGCGACATCGAGCAGCAGGTGGCCGAGATCGCCCATGTGGACCTGATCGAGCAGGAGCTGCTGGACAAGCCCCGGGATACCGTGATCATCCATCTGTATCTGGAGCCGGGCGCTTCTCAGGTGGAAACGCTGGCGCTCATCGCCGCCCGCATGGAAGCCGCCGGCATCCCCTACACCGTGGAGACCGAGGGCGTGGAGCAGGAGGACTGGCAGAACGGCTGGCGCAAATACTACCACCCCATGGAGATCGGCAGCCGTCTGGCTGTGGTGCCCTCGTGGCAGCAGTACGACACCGACCGGGTAAAGCTGATCCTTGACCCCGGCCTTGCCTTCGGCACCGGCGGTCACGAGACCACCAGTCTCTGCCTTGAAGCGCTGGACGAGCAGGTGCGCGGCGGCGAGCGGGTGCTGGATATCGGCACCGGCAGCGGCATCCTTGCCATTGCCGCCCTCAAGCTGGGCGCTGCCAGCGCCGAGGGCGTGGACATCGACCCCGTGGCGGTGCGCACCGCCGGGGAGAACGCCGCCCTGAACGGCGTGCAGGATAAGCTCACCGTGCTGGTGGGCGACCTGTCCGATAAGGCCAGCGGCACCTATGATATCATCACCGCCAACATCGTGGCCAACGCCATCCTCAGCCTTGCCCCCGCCGTGCCCGGCCTGATGGCCGAGGGTGCAACCTTTATTGCCAGCGGCATCATCGACAGCCGCAAGGACGAGGTGATCGCCGGGCTGGAAAAGGCTGGGCTTGCCGTGGTGGAAGTGAAGGAAAAGCGCGGCTGGGAGTGCATCGTCTGCAAAAAGGCCTGAGATTCAAATATTGTAAGAAGGAGCGTACAGTATGCCGCACCGCTACTTTACCACTGAAATTGCCGACGGCACCGCCACCCTGCGGGGTGCGGACGCCCATCACCTTGCCCGGGTGATGCGGGCAAAGCCGGGAGATACCGTCATCCTCTGCGACGGCAACGCCGTAGAGTACACCGCCACCATCACCGGCTTTGGGGAGGACAGGGTGGATTTTGCCGTAGAACCGGGCTACCCCAGCGCCGCCGAGCCCACCGTGGAGGTGACGTTGCTGGCGGGCTATCCCAAGCAGGACAAGCTGGAACAGATCATCAAGCACGGGGTGGAGCTGGGCGCTGCCCACATCGTACCCTTCTTCAGCCGCTACTGCGTGGCTGCACCCAAAAAGGAGGAGCAGAAGAACGAGCGCTACAACCGCATTGCGCTGGAAGCCGCCAAGCAGTGCGGCCGGGGCGTTCTGCCGGACGTAGCCCTGCCGCTGCCGAACTTCGGGGCGGTGTGCCGCAGCTTTGACCAGTACGACCTGGTGCTGTTCTGCTACGAGTGCGGCGGCGCACCCCTGCGCCAGCTGCTGGCCGAAGCAAAGCCCGCCGACGGGCAGAAGCTGCGCCTTGCCATCGTGACCGGCGCAGAGGGCGGCTTTGCCGCCGAGGAGGCCGAAATGGCCGCGTGCGCCGGGGCAAAAACGGTGGGCCTTGGCCCCCGCATCCTCCGCTGCGAGACCGCCCCGCTGGCGGTGCTCTCTGCCGTCATGACCCTGACGGGGAATCTGGAGTAATAAACAATAAAAGGCTGCTGCACAGGATTTTGTGCAACAGCCTCTTATTATTTTTCTGTAAATCCGTTATAAGTAGAAAAGCCCAGCATATAAAATGCCATTGCAATCGAAATGCCCTTCTGGTCTGCGATTTCTTGCAGTTCCTGCATGACTGTATCATGCGGAATACGGATATCTGCGGTATTCACTACCGATTCAATAACATCGGGCAACACCATGCACATCTGATAAAAAGCGTCCTCCTGCCCTGTAACCAGTGCATAGAACCGATCCAGACTAACCCTGCGAATCAACCGGTGCGACACTTTTCTCTTGTCTACCGTGGTTTCCCATTTTATATCCTGCGAACGCTTGGCGATTGCTTCCACAAGATAGCAGGCACAGTCATCATCTTGCAGCAGCTGATTCTGCATTTTGATATATGTCTTGCCAGCAGCGGCAGCATTCATGGTATTGTGCTTGTTCTTCATCTCGACGTAGATGGTGTGCACGCGGTCTCCCGTTGCCAACAGAATCCCATCCGGGTCTTGAAAAATCACATCCCAGCCACCTTCTTTTCCATTTGGTGGAACATGGCACTTATCCATATACTGAAAAATGCGCTGATGAAAATATCCGATATCGTTATTATTGGATTTATCCCGCTGACGGAAAATTTCGTTCTTTACAATTTCTTCCCATGTGGAACGATATACCATCTTATCAAAAATAAGCTTGACAGGGTCAACAATATTGCTGTTAAACCTGCGTATATCGTAAGAATCAAGCTTTTCGCCGTACTTCTCAATGGTAGCAATCACATGATTCCTGAAATCTGCTTCGGAAATGAAGGTCAGCGGCCAAGACATTATAACTCCTCCAATGTTGACTTGATACTCAATCCAATCTCTTTTGCTAAATTGACAGGTACAGCATTACCAACTTGCTTATACCGTTCCGAAAGTTTGCCGCAGAACTCCCATTCATCTGGGAATGTCTGAAAACGAGCATTTTCACGGTAAGAAAAAGGTCTTACCTCAAGTGGATGGCATCGGTCAGTTTGCTTCATGCCGGGATTCGTAAGAACAGTCAAAGACGGTTCATCAAGACTCAACCTACGCAAAATACCGGTTCGTCCACCTTCCATATCCCAACAAGTTTTCATGTAGGCTTTAGCAATCGTGGGGTCGATATTGCGCCAATAGCCACCCGGAGGAACCAAGGCAAAAACAGCAGCTTTATTTTCAGAATATTTTGCGCACTCTGTTGAAGGAGGTGCAACATCAAGTTTAATATCTCGGACTACGGGCTTATAGTCGTGCTTTTTGGGAAATTCAAAATAGGCTTTATTTACAAGGTCGTTTCTGATGCCAATTGTAATGAGACGTTCTCTTTTTTGCGGTACGCCATAATCCCAAGCGTTCATCACTTGATGATATGTGGTATAGCCCTCATCCTCAAAAATACCAAGAATTGTTTTGTAGGTTCGGCCACTATCATGCGACAGCAACCCCTTTACATTCTCAAATAAAAACATTTTGGGCTGAAGCTTGTGTAAAAAAGTAGCATAGTGATAAAACATTGTGCCACGCACATCTTGAAGTCCCAGCCGCTTGCCCGCATAACTGAACGATTGGCAGGGTGCGCCACCCGACAGCAAATCCAGTTCATACTTTTTTATGGAAAATTCTTTTTCCAAATCCCTTTCTGCTGTTTGTGCAATATCTTCACAAAGAACATTCCAATTGGGTCTGTTCTTCTTCAAGGTTTCAGCGGCATCACGATTGAACTCAACAAGTCCAATATGTTCAAAACCAGCTTGCTCCAATCCCAAAGCAAGCCCGCCTGCTCCGGCAAAAAGTTCAATCGATTTGTACATTATACTTGTTCTCCTCAAATAGGATATTATCTTTGACATTATACCACAAACCCGATTTTTTTCAATCCAAACCGCTGCCATCAGCGCAGTTCACTTGTCGTTGAAAAAAGACATCTGTACCCTTTCTGGCAGCACGAAAGGATACAGATGCCTTATTACTTCGCATTATATTACGCTTCGTAAAACTTTCTCAGTTGTTTTCCCCTGCATCCGGGTGGGCATCGGTGTCCAGCAGGGCTCGCTTTACCTTGAGCAGGTTCTGCGGGCTCACCGAGAAGCTGCGCAGACCAAGGTGCAGGTACTGCGCCGTGTTGGCGGGGTTGCCCACGGCAAGGCCGCAGATGGTCACCGGGACGTGGTGCGCATTGGCGGCATCCATCACCATGGTGATCAGCTTTTTCATGGCAGGGCTGGCGGGGCGGTAGTAGTGCTCTGCGCTGGCAAGCTCCCGGTCGGCGGCGTGGGTGTACTGGGTCAGGTCGTTGGTGCCGATGACCAGAAAATCGCAGCCGTGGGCTACAAAGTCCTCCACGGTCAGGCAGGCGGCGGGGATGCTCAGCATCACGCCGAACTGGGTGTTTTCGTTAAAGGGCACGCCCCGCTCCTGCAGGCTCTGGCGGCAGTGCTCCACGATGCTCATGGCGGCGTCCCAGTCCTCTACATCGGTCACCATGGGGAACATCACCCGCAGCGGCCCCCGGGCGGCTGCGCGCAGCAGGGCGCAGATCTGGGTCTGGAACTGCTGGGGCTGGCGCAGGCTGTTGCGGATGCCGCGCAGGCCGAGCTTAGAGGACTGCGGCCCCTGATTGGCATCGGCCACGGTGCGGTCAGAGCCAAAGTCGAAGGTGCGCACGGTCACCGGGCAGCCGTTTGCCGCTGCCAGACAGGAGCAGTAGAAGAAATACTGCTCCTGCTCGTCCAGAATGCGCCCGGGCAGCATCATGTAGCCGCTGCGCAGCAGCCCCACGCCCTTGGCACCGGACTGCATGGCGGTGTCGATATCCTCCGGGCCGAAGCAGTTGGCCAGCAGCTCAAAGGGTTCGCCGTCCCGCGTTTCGTCCGGCAGGCTGTGCAGCTGCTTCATCTCCGCGTCCTCGCGCTGGAGCTGGCAGATCCTGGCTTCCGCCTGCTGGCGGGCTGCGGCGTCCGGGTCAAGGATGCAGTTGCCGTTGGTTGCGTCCAGAATGACGGTGCGTCCGTCGCAGTCGTCCAGAAAATCCTTGCCCACCTGCATGATGCCCGGGATGTTCATTGCCCGGGCAATGATGGCGGCATGGCTCTGGCCGCTGCCCTCGGCGGTGATGACACCTAAGATCATGCCGGAGGGCACACTGAACAGGTCGGTGGGCATCAGCCGGTCGGCGGCAAGGATCACCGGATGATCCAGCGCCAGCCACACCCGGGGGCGGTTGTTCAGGATATTGATCACCCGGCGGGTGGCGTCCAGAATATCCACGCTGCGCAGCTGCATATAGGGGTTATCCTTCATGTTGGCCAGCTGGTCGGCGTAGCGCTGCCCTACCTGATGCATCGCCGCCGAGGCGCTGATGCCCGCATTGATGCAAAAGCGCACCTCGTTCATCATGCCCTCATCGTCCAGCATCATGCTCTGGAACAAAAAGATGGCCTGCTCGGTGGGGGCGGCGCGCTCCGCCATGGAGTCCAGTTCCTTCTGCGCCGTGTGCACGGCATTTGCCAGCAGCTGCAGCTCCCGCTCCGGGTTGAAAGGCCCGTGGCTGAAGGTCTCCACGTGGTGCTCCAGTCGGCTCACCTGACCCAGCACCAGCCCAGGGGATGCGGATACGCCTTTATAAACCTTCATCTTCTGTCACCTCCGGCAAAGCCGATGCGGTCAAAGTGCGCCACACCAGTGCCTGTAAGAATGTATTGGGCAGCAACGCGGCCAGCGCCGCCTGCCCGGCGGTGCTGCTGCCCGTAAACAGCGGGGTAAAACTTTCCATACGGTCCTTATCGCACGCTGTCAGAAACGCCTCGGCCAGCGTCCGGGTGGTGTAGAAGTGGGTGGGGTCTACCCCGGCGTCCTCGGCGGCGGCTTCCAGCGGGGCAAGCTGGGCGTCCTTCATCCGCGCCAGCAGCAAAGCGGCATCGGCGGTAAGGGTAACAGGGTACTTCTCCCGCACCTCCTTCTGCACTGCGTCAAAGGCTGTGCGGAAGGCTTCGGCATCGGCGCTGCTGTCCGCGCCGCTGTCCACCGCGTAGGCACAGCCCCGGATGCGTCCAAAGGCGCGCAGGGTGTCGTAATAGCCCAGCTCCATGTTGCGCTTTGCGGTGTCGGGGTCGAAGTGGAGGATATCGCCCAGTTCCCAGTAGCTGCGGATCATGGTGGTGGGCAGGCCGGTCAGGTTGGGGCGGGTGATGCCCACGCCCTCAAGATCCACACAGACCAGCTCCTCTGCGCCCATGGTCTTGGCAAGGCCGGTGGGCATGTTATCGCTGTACCCGCCGTCCAGAAACTTGACCCCGTTGATCTGCCGCGCCCGCAATGCGGGGAAGCAGGCCGCCGAAGCCATCAGGTAGTCCCGCACCTGCCCGGCGGGAATATCCTCCAGCGTCAGCTCCCGGGGGCGCAGTCCGCGCTGCTCCACCGTCACGATGCCGAACCGGATGGGCGCCGCCCGCAGCGCGTCCTCGTCCAGCACCCGCTCCACGATCTCCTCCAGCGGGGTCACGTCCATGCCGCCTTCCTTTACCACCCGGCGCAGAAACTGGTGCAGGGCGGAAAGGTCGGCGTTTTCCTCCGGCAGCTCCATCACATCCCGGCTGCGGATGGTCAGCCACATATCCCGGGCAGTCTCGTACAGGTCCAGCACGAACATGGCACCGTTCAGCCCGCCCACGCTGGTGCCGGTGATGATCTGCGGGTGCCAGTCCAGCTCCATCAAAGCCCGCCAGACGCCCACCTGATAGCTGCCGCGCGCACCGCCGCCTGCCAGCACCAGCGCCTTTTGCGTGGGATCTCTGCGTTCCATATCAAACCCTCCCGTGCACGTTCCCGGTATTTCCGATATTGTTATAATTATACCATACTTTTGCGGAAAATTCTCCCGAATTTTCGGATATCATGCCTTTTTCCTGTGAAAGTTTCGTGCTATACTAGCCGGAGATAAGTATAGAGGCCGCCCGGAGGGGCGCACAACAGGAGGAAAGTATGCACTGCAAACAATGGATCTTTGATATGGACGGCACCCTGACCGACAGCATGGTGGTGGTGTGGGAGAGTGCCCCGGAGGCGCTGCTGGCGCGCTTTGGCCGCACCCCGAAGGCAGACCTGCACGAGACCCTGCTGACCATGGGCATGGAGGACGGCGCACAGTATCTTATCCGGGAGTATGCGCTGCCGCTGGATATGGACAGCTACCGGGACGTGATGTACAAGGTGATCGCCGCCCTGTACGAAAAGGTGGAGCTGAAGCCCGGCGTGCGGGACACCCTTGCCCGGCTGCGGGCCGAGGGCGCACGGATGTGCGTGTGCTCCAATACACGGAGCAGCCAGTGCCGCACCGTGCTGACCCGCCTTGGGGTGGACGAATACTTTGATTTTTATATCGAAGCACGGGGCGCTATGAGCAAAAGCAGCCCCGCGCCCTTTATGGAGGCGCTGCACCGCCTTGGCGGCGCAGACCCCGCCGGGTGCGCCGTGTGCGAGGACGCCCTTTACGCCGCCCAGACCGCCCACGATGCCGGTTTTTATCTGGTAGGCATTCAGGACACTACCAGCGGCGCAGATGCCCCCGCCCTGCGCCGGGTATGCGATCAGTTCTTGCCGGACTGGAACGCGCTGGACTGGGCGCAAGTATAAACTGCCTGCTCCCGGATGGATAAAACGCCCATCCTCTTGCATTTTGCGTGCCACAGGAGTATGATATTATAAATAATTACGTCTTTTTTACAAAGACGTGCTTTGGTGAAGCGAAAAAACCAAACCTTATCGTCAAAAGGAGACTCCTGTCATGACAAACCCGCTTGTCAGCGTTATTGTGCCTGTGTACAACGCGCGGAATAGTGTTGCCCGCTGTCTGGAAAGTATTTGCAGCCAGACCTATCAGGAACTGGAGATCATCGTGCTGAACGATGGCTCTACGGATGACAGCCTTACCATCTGCAATCAGTTTTGTGCAAAAGACCCCCGTGTGACGGTGGTGGACAAGGAAAACGAGGGCCTTTCCATCACCCGCAATGTGGGTATGCGGCTGGCACAGGGCAAATATTTGCAGTTCGTGGACAGTGATGACCACCTTGCTCCGGATTTCACCCAGCGTATGGTGACTGCCGCCGAGCAGTATGATGCCACGCTGGTCATCTCGCCCTACTGGATGGAGATCCCCCGGGATACCCAGAAGGAGCAGTTGCGGGAAAAGGCCAAGGCAAGCAACCCGGAGGACATCGCCAAAAAGAAGCTGCGCCGGAAAAAGCCGGAGGTGGAGTACCGGGAGTACGGCTTTCTGCCCGCCGGTGTCTACGACCAGAAAAGCTATGCGCTGCACCTGATGGAAAAGCCCGTGACCTTTTTTTATAATGTGGTGTGGAACAAGCTCTACCGCCGGGACGTATTGAACGCCCACGGGCTGGAGTTTACCAACGAGCTGATCCACGCCGAGGATCAGCAGTTCAATATCCTGTATCTGGAGTTTGTGGAGCGGGTGGTCTCGCTGGAAGAGCCGGGCTATTACTATGTCCAGAACCCCCAGAGCATCTGCCACACCCAGATCAATCTTTCTACCATCATGCAGAACCGTCTGCAAATGATAGATTACTATAAGGATCTCTATACGAAACTCGGCCTTTACGAGGAGGTGCAGACCCAGCTGCACGCCTCGCTGCTGGGTCTGGCAGAAAGCGTAAGCCCCACCCTCAGCATCCAGAAAGCATTGAGCGACGCGGCAGAGTACTGGTACGCCTTTTTTGCCGGCAGCGACGAGGAAGCGGAGCTTGCCGCCGAGCGCAGCGCACGAAAAGCTGCCGCCAAGAAAAAGCAGAGGCTCGGAACGGAGTAAGCCTGTGAAGGAGGAACCCCATGAACACCCCGCTCGTCAGCGTGATCGTGCCCGTTTACAACGTGGAAAAGACCCTTGCCCGCTGTCTGGAAAGCATCTGCGGCCAGAGTTACCAGAACCTTGAGATCATCGTGGTGAACGATGGCTCCCCGGATGGCAGCCTTGCCATCTGTGAGCAGTTCCGGGCAAAAGACCCCCGTGTGACGGTGGTGGACAAGGAAAACGAGGGCGTTTCCCGCACGCGGAACGCCGGAATGTGCGCTGCCCACGGCAAGTATTTGCAGTTCGTGGACAGCGATGATTATATTGAACCCACCTTTACAGCCCGCATGGTGGAAGCTGCCGAGAAGAACTATGCCGATCTGGTCATTGCACCCTATTGGATGGTGATCCCACCGGATTCCAGCAAAAGCGGCCAGCGCACCGAAAAGCTGCTGATGCAGCTGGGCGTACAGACCGGCACCGCCGAGCCGGAGGTGAACGTTTACAGCTTTCTGCCCGCCGGGAACTACGGCCAGAAGGCGTTTATGCAGGAGTACATGAAAAAGCCCTCCTCCTTCTATTTCAATATTGTGTGCAACAAGCTGTACCGCCGCAGCCTTTTGATGAACGCGGGGCTCTGGTTCACCCGCGAGATCTACAACGAGGATCAGCTGTTCAACGTGCGGTATTTCCGGCTGGCAAAGGCGTACACTGCCCTTGCCGACCCGGGTTATTACTACATCCAGAACCCCCAAAGCTTGCTGCACACCAATGTGGATCTTGGTAAGATCGTGAACAGCCGCTTGCAGATGTTCCCTCATTACAAGCAGATGCTGACCGAGCTGGGGCTCTCCCGGGGCAATCAGATGCGGCTGTACCACACCCTCATTGCCCAGTCGGAGCGTTTCACGCCTGCAGGCCCTGTCCAGACCCTGCTGAAACGCAAAAACCAGCCCAAGTGATAATTTTCCGTAAAACAAAAGCCGATGCAAATGTCTTTTTCCTCTATGCTCCTTTTATGAAAATGCGTTTGTCGCGCTCGGTAGAGCGCGACAAACGCGAAATGAAAAATATTCTTTCCGCTGAATATGGCTAAAGCGCAGCGGAAGCCATTTTGAATCGTCAAGCAAAAAAGTCGCTGCACGAATGTGCAGCGACTTTTTTCTTTTTACCCCACCCGGGCGCAGAAAGCCTCCCGGACGGCGGCTTCCCGCCCGCGGGGGATGGGGATGCGTGCCCCGCTGCGCATCCGTACCTCGCCGGGTGTCAGCAGCTGCACTGCTTCCAGATTGACCACATAGGAGCGGTGCGGCTGCACAAAGCGTCCGTCCGCCAATAGCGGCTGTGCCACGGCGGAAAAAGGTACCCGCAGCGAGAGGGAGGCCACATCCTCCCCGGTGGTCAGGTGGAAGTGCACGATGTGGTGGGTGCATTCCAGATATTCGATCTCTGCATAGGCCAGCGCCCGCACACCGTCTGCGGTGGTCACGGTAAGGGTGGGGCCGTATTCCGGCTCCACCGCCCGCTTGAGCAGGGCAGAGACTTCCGTCTGGTGCACCGGCTGCAGCAGGTACTGCATGGCGTCCACCCGATAGGCGCTGTATGCGTGGGCCGGGGTGCGCGCCACAAAGGCCAGCGGCGCGCGGCGGCCCCGGCGGCGCAGTTCTGCCGCCGCCGTAAGCCCTTCGGGCCGGGCCACCGCCGCAAGCTCGATGAGGTACAGCTCGTACCGCAGCCCGGCGGCATCCTGCTGCAAAAGCGCCTCCGGGCTTTGCAACTGCTCCACGATGCAGGCGTCCTCCCGCCGGGCGAAGAACTCCATGCACTGGTGTTCCAGCCTGCTGCGCAGCGCCCCGTCCGGACTGCAGATCGCAATATGAAAGATCATGGTTCGGTTTCCTTTGCAGGGTAGACGAGCTACCGCAATTTTCAAAAAATGCTGTCAAAACGGAACGTGTCCGCAGCTCAGTGGGTGCCTGTGGCAGGTTTGAACTCAACATGAAGGATCATCCCCATGCCTGTCGCCAAGCGCTGCAGGGTCTTGATGGAAGGATTGCCGCCGCCTGTTTCGAATTTGCTGATGTCGGATTGAGAGATGCCGGTTTTTTCTGCCAGCTGCTGCTGCGTCAGACCGGTGCGCTTGCGTGCATCGATCATGGCCTGAACCAGTGCGCGTTCCGGCTGCAAAGTATCCCATTCAGCCTTGAGCTCCGGATCCTCAAGCTGTTCATCAAGGAATTTTCTAAAGTCACTCATGAGAGATTCTCCTTTCGCTCTATGTATTCCGCGCGGTATTTTTTCGCGGCCGCTATCTCAGCACGGGGTGTTTTCTGGGTTTTCTTTGTGAATCCGTTTGTAAGGACGATCTTCTTTCCTACAAAAAAGAAGTACAGCACGCGTGTGATGTCCGACCCCTGCTTCGCCCGGAGCTCAAAGATCCCGTCCTCAAGATGCTTTGAATAGGGCTCTCTGAGCTGTGGACCGTTTTCTTCCAGCAGGTCGAGTTCCACCAAAAGCTTTGCCCGCATCTTCTTGTCAAGAGAGAGCAAAAACTCTTTTACCGGACAATCGCCATTTTCCTTTATGAAGAAGTCAACATCGTATTCCCGCATTTTTATATCCTCACATCGAAGCTTTCCATCTATATTTTATCGGATAAAACCGATAATGTCAAGGAGCGTCCTGCCGTAAAGAGATATTTTACAAAAAACGGCCTGAACCCTGTACCATACAGGCTCCAGACCGTTTGGTTTTTATAATAGTTTACGCCTTAACGTACAAGCGCAGCTACTTTTCAGCAGCCGATGGCGGCGCACTTCTCAGCCAGCCATGCGCGCTCGTCTTCGTTCAGGCGGGGCGCCAGCTGCTCGAACACCTTGCGGTGATAGTCGTTCAGCCAAGCGACCTGCTCCTTGTCCAGCACGCCGGGCACGATGGGAGAGGTAGCGATGGGCACAAAGGTGAGGGGACGGAAGGCAAGGAAGGTGCCGTACTGGTTGTCGGCCTTATGGTAGCACTCGATCTCGTTCTCGATGCGGATGCCCACCTCTCCGGCCTCGTACACGCCGGGCTCGTCGGTGACGATCATGCCTGGGCGCATCAGGGTGGTGTTGCGGCCGTTCAGAGCGTGGGGACCCTCATGGACGTTGCCCACAAAGCTGACGCTGTGGCCGGTGCCGCAGCGGTAGTTGATGAGGTGACGCCACAGCGGCTCGCGGGCGATGGTGTCCAGCATGTGGCAGTCGCAGTAATCCAGCCAGACGGCCTTGGCAATGTCGATGTGGCACTGCAAGGTCCAGGTATAGAACAGCCGCTCGTCCTCGGTCAGCTCGCCCAGCGGGTAGGTGCGGGTGATGTCGGTGGTGCCGTCCATGTAGGTAGCGCCGCTGTCCACCAGCAAAAAGCCCTTGCGCTGCAAGGTGGCGTGATCCTCCGGGGTGGCATGGTAGTGCATCATGGCTGCATTGCCGCCGTAGGCTGCAATGGTGCCAAAGCTCTCCACAAGGAACTTCTCGTCCGCGCTGCGGTACTTATGCAGGATCTCGTCCACGGTCAGCTCGGTCAGCTCTTCCCCGGCAGCCAGACGGTTTTCCAGCTCGATCTGGAACCGCACCATGGCAACAGCGTCCCGCAGATGGGACTCGCGCAGATGTGCCAGCTCCACCTCGTTCTTTACGCCCTTCATGGCCAGCAGGGGGTCGGCGGCGTCCTTCACGGTCAGGGCGGGATTGTTTTCCAGCACCTGATACACGGCGTAGTTCACGGTAGCGCTTTCTGCCAGCACGGTCTGCGGCTCGGTCTCGGCGGCCATCACGTCCAGAATGCTGTCGTAGTCGGCCAGCGTCACGCCGTTGGCTTCCAGCTCTGCCTTAGCCTCCGGGGTGATCCGTGCCTGATTGATGAACAGCACGGCGCGGCTCGGGGTAACGTAGCAGTAGGCCATGGCGTAGGGGGTGCACTCGATATCCATGGCGCGCAGATTCAGAAGCCAAGCCAGATTATCCAGCTTGCCCACCAGCTGGGCGGTGCAGCCCTGCTCCTTCAGCTTTGCGCGCAGCTGCTCCAGCTTTTCCGCCGGGGAGAAGCCTGCGTACTCCTTGGGCAGGATCCATGCCGGAGTAGCCGGGCGGGCAGGGCGGCCCTCCACCCACAGCTCGTCCTCCAAAAACAGGGTCTTGATGCTGCCGTGCTTGGGCTCCAGCTCCTTTTTCAGGTTGTTGACCAGTGCGCAGTTGGCGGTCAGGCCGCACAGACCCAGCGTGCCGCCCTCGGGCAGCACCTTGCCGCAGTATTCCTCAGCGGTGGGCACGCCCGGCTCGCCCATGCGCATCAGCTGGATCTCGGTGCCGGCGATCTCCTTTTCTGCCTGCACGAAGTACCGGCCGTCTGCCCAGACGGCGCTCTCGGTCATGGTGACCACAAAGTTGGAGTTTTCACCATGGAAGCCGGAGAAGTAGGTCAGGGAGGTGTAGTGGTCGGGCAGATACTCGCTGGAATGCGGGTCGCCCACCGGGATCAGATAGACGTCCACGCCGTTTGCCTGCATAGCGGCACGCAGCGCGGCCAGACGCTCGGGAACCGTGTTCATACTCATAACAAAAGCCCTCTTTCTATTATTTGCCGGAAAAACGTCCGGCGGCGATGGTTTGCTGCTGCTATTGTATCATTCTGCGGGGAAGAATGCAATGCGGGGGAGGGGACGCACGCTATTTTCAGCGGGCTCGCCCTCTCAGTCAAAGCCTACGGCTTTGCCAGATTCCCCCTTTTGTCGCTGCGCGACATCTTCCCCCGGAGCGGGGGAAGTCTTTCCTCAAAGGGAGAGCCAAGAGCACTGCCGGGAGCTTTCTCGTTATACCTAATACTTTAGTAACGAGCTTAACGGCTTGGCTCCCCCTTTGGGGGAGCTGGCGCGGGAGCGCCTGAGAGGGCGTGCCGCTGCCGGGAGTTCGTCCACGCCCCAAAACGCCGTCAATTTGCAAAAAAAGTTACAATTTTTTCTTGAAAAAGGGCGGTTTCCCATTGACAGGCTTGTTATAATAGAGATGTAGTATTTTTATGGGTCAGCACTCTGCGGCCCTTTGCGCTAACAACTGCGAATATTGCGATAAAAAGAAAGAGGCATCTGGAACATGACTAAAATCGATATCTTCTCCGGCTTCCTTGGCGCCGGCAAAACGACCCTGATCAAAAAGCTGATCACCGAGGCCTTTGCAGGCCAGCAGGTGGTGCTGATCGAGAACGAGTTCGGCGAGATCGGCATTGACGGCGGCTTTCTGAAGGAAAGCGGCATCCAGATCAACGAGCTGAACGCCGGCTGCATCTGCTGCTCTCTGGTGGGCGATTTCCGCACCGCGCTGCAGCAGGTGGTGGAGCAGTACCACCCCGACCGCATCGTCATCGAGCCGTCCGGTGTGGGCAAGCTCAGCGATGTGACCCGCGCCGTGGAGGGCGTGGCCGAGCATCTGGACGTGCAGCTGAACAGCTTTGTCACCGTGGCCGATGTGAACAAGGTCAAGATGTATATGAAGAACTTCGGCGAGTTCTACGATGACCAGATCAGCCACGCAAGCTGCATCCTGCTCAGCCGCACCCAGACCGCCAGCGAGGAAAAGATCGCCGCTGCCGTGGCAATGCTGCGCGAAAAGAACCCCACCGCCACCATCGTGACCACCGCATGGGATCACCTGACCGGTGAGCAGATCCTGAAGGCCATGTCCACCAAGGACGACTTCAAGGCTGAGCTGATCGCCATGGCTGCCAAGGCCAACGAGGAGCACGCCCACGAGGACGAGGAAGAGGAGCACGAGCATCACCATCATCACTACGATGAGAACGGTGTGTGCAGCTGCGGCCATCATCATGATGATGACGAGGATGAGCACGAGCATCATCACCACGACCACGACGAGCATGATCATGATGACCACTGCTGCTGCGGTCACCACCACGATCATGACGATGATGACGACGAGCACGAGCACGAGCATGAGCATCATCACCATGACCATGACGAGCATGATCACGAGGAGCACGAGCATCATCACGACCATGACGGTCATTGCTGCTGCGGTCATCATCATCACGACCACCACGCCGATGAAGTGTTCACCAGCTGGGGCGTGGAGACGGCCCGCAAGTTCACCAAGGCCGAGGTGGAGCACGCCCTCACCGAGCTGGATACCGGCAATTACGGAATGATCCTGCGCAGCAAGGGCATCGTGGACGGCGGCGCAGACGGCTGGCTGGAGTTCGATTATGTGCCCGGCGAGTGGGAAGTGCGCAGCCGCAGCGCAGACGTGGGCGGCAAGCTGGTGGTCATCGGCTCCAAGCTGAACGAGACCGCCATCGCCCAGCTGTTCGGCTGCTGAGAACCCCATTATTGAGAGAAGGAGCAACCATTTATTATGGCAAAAGAGATCCCGGTCTACCTGTTTGTGGGCTTTCTGGAAAGCGGCAAGACCAAGTTTATTCAGGAGACCTTTGAAGACCCCAATTTCGACTCCGGCGACAAGACCCTGCTGCTGATCTGCGAGGAGGGCGAAGAGGAATACAACGAGAAGAAGTTTGCCTTCCCCGGCGTGACCGTGAAGGTGCTGGAGGATAAGTCCGAGCTGAACCCCCAGAACCTTGCAAAGCTGGGTAAGGAAGCAGACGCAGGCCGCGTGGTCATCGAGTACAACGGCATGTGGCTGCTGCAGGACTTAGCCGAGGCCCTGCCCGAGAACTGGCTGGTGTACCAGTGCATCGCCACCGCCGACGGCACCACCGCCCTGACCTACGCCCGCGACAACTCCATGCGCAGCCTGATGCTGGACAAGATCGCCCGCAGCGAGCTGATCGTGTTCAACCGTGCCGAAGCCGTGAACAACGATGACGCCCGGCAGGAGCTGCACAAGCTGGTGCGGCAGGCCTCCCGCAAGTGCGATATCGCCTACGAGTTCAAGGACGGCAGCGTAGCCTATGACGATATCCCCGACCCGCTGCCCTTTGATATCAACGCCGACCCCATCGACATCCCGGATGACGATTTCGGCATCTGGTACATGGACTGTCAGGACGAGCCCCAGAAGTACACCGGCAAGACGGTGCGTTTTCTGGCACAGGTCTGCCAGACCAACCGCGCCGGTAAAAACAGCTTTGTGCCCGGCCGCTTTGCCATGACCTGCTGCGTGCAGGACATCCAGTTTGTGGGCTTCCCCTGCAGCTACGATGGCTACAAGGCGCTGGAGCAGCGCGCATGGGTGCGGGTGACCGCCAAGGTGGGCTACAAGTTCCACAACATTTACCGGGGCAAGGGCCCGGTGCTTACTGCCGTGTCGGTAGAGCCTGCCGAAAAGCCCCTGGAAGAGGTCGTAACGTTCTCTTAACGTTTCTTTATAACAAGGAGGTTCTGGTATGAAAACTCTGTTCCGTATTCTTGGCACGGCTGCTGCCGTGGCCGTCACCGGCGCTGCCATCGTGGTGCTGGACAAGATCCTGAACCAGAAAGACCCGCTCCATGTGGAGGAGGTCGAGTTCCCGGAGGAAGCCGAGCAGGACGCCGAGGAGGCCGAAAAGACTGCCGAAGCCTACGCAGAGGCTGAGGCCAAGGAAGAGGCAAAGGCTGCCGATGCCGCCGCAGAAGCTGCCGAAGAAGCCGCACCGGAGACACCCGCCCCTGCTGAGAACGCACCCCAGACCCAGCCGGAGACCGCCGCCGAGCGCCCGGTGTACGACCCCGAAGCCCCGAACGCCAACCCCGTGGAGGCCGGCCCCGCCGTTGCCCCCAAGGACGAGAACGGCAAGTTTGATGCCACCAAGATCGCCGATGCCAACGATTTCGGCGACTGGGAAGAGCAGGGCTGCAAGGGCTGAGAAAACGGCATAGACCCTATCCGGCTCCCCCGAAAGGGGGAGCTTTTTTGTGCTTGCAAAATGCCGCGCAGTTCACTATACTGGAAGAAAAAACACCGATGGAGGGCAGCACCATGGCATACACCGATGATTGGGAAAGCTTGATGAACGGCGTGTTCGGCGCGGGCGGCAAACTGAAGTTCGGCGGCGCACAGCCGCAGCCGGAAAAGCCGCAGCCCGAAAAACCGGCGGGCAGCAGCCTGCCGGACCTGAACGCGGCGCTGCTGGAACAGCAAAAGCAGCTGGACGAATTGCTGAAGCAGCAGAACGCCCGGCTGAAGGCGCAGGATGCCGGGGTGCAGACGGCGCTGGAGGACAGCCGCCGGATGCTGCGGGATATGGAAGCAGACGGCCTGCTGGCAAAGGGCACGGCAGACACAAAACCGGAGCAGCTCGGCAGCTTTGAAGGCCTTGTCGCCGAGGTGAAAAAGACCGTCCTCGGGCAGGATGCCTTTGTGGACAGCGTGGTACGGGCCATGCGCCGCCCCTTTGTGCTGGGCACCGGGGGCGCAGCCGCCCGCAATGTGATCCTGCTGTGGGGTGCACCGGGCACGGGACGGCACTTTGCGCTGGCCGAGACCGCCCGCATCATGGCGGCGCGGGGGCTGCTGCAAAGCGACCGGATGGCGGTGATGGATCTTGCACTCTACCCCGACCCCGGTGCGGAAAAGCTGTTTTTGCAGGACCTGTACGCCGCCCTGCACGCCCCGGGCGAGATCGTGGTGTTCGAGCACTACGAGAGCTGCCACCCCGGCTTTCTGCGCATCCTCTCCGACCTTGCGGTCAAGGGCAGTGCGCCCCTGTCCAGCCGGTATCTGGTGAACAAAGAGGGCATTCTGGTGGAAGCCGGTACGGCGCTTGCCCCCGGCGCAGTGAGCTGCATCGACCCCTGCGGCAAGTACCTGATTTTCTTCTCCCGCAAGGGACGGGAGGCGCTGGCAGATAAGGTCGGCGCGTCCTTTGTGGCGGCGGTAGGGGATGTGTGCCAGACCGCCCCCTTTACCCCGGAAGCACTGGCTGCGCTGGCGGCGCAGCAGCTGAACGCGCTGGCGCAGCGGGTGCACAGCCGTCTGGGGCTGACCCTCGCCGCCGGGGCAGAGGTGCGGGACTATGTGGCGGCGCAGTGCTCCAAGGAAAAGGGCGCAGAGGGGCTGGCAGACTGCTGCGAGCGCATCTTCCGCGCTCTGAGCGAGTACTGCTTGCAGACCGATGCAAAGCTGTCCGGCACGGTGGCACTGACCGCCGCGCCCGAGGGGCTGCAATTTGCGCTGAACGGCGCCGCCCCGGCAGACCTGTTCAGCCTGCTTCCGGCGGCCTACACCGGCGCGGTGGAGCAGATCCGCGCCGAGCTGGATGCGCTGGTGGGGCTTGCCCCGGTCAAGGAGTATGTGTTCGGTCTGGCAGACAATTTACAGGTGCAGCAGCGCCGCGCGGCGGCGGGCTTTAAGACCGCAAGCCTGTCCATGCACATGATCTTTACCGGCAACCCCGGCACCGGCAAGACCACCATTGCCCGGCTGGTGGCAAAGTACCTTAAGGCCATCGGCGCGCTGGGGGGCGGGCAGCTGGTGGAGGTGACCCGCGCCGACCTTGTGGGGCGCTACACCGGTCACACCGCTCCGCTGACCAACAGCGTCATCGAGAGCGCACTGGGCGGTGTGCTGTTCATTGACGAGGCGTACAGCCTGTACCGCGGCCAGCAGGACAGCTTTGGGCTGGAAGCCATCGACACCCTTGTAAAGGGCATGGAGGATCACCGGGACGAGCTGGTGGTCATCCTTGCGGGCTACACCAAGGAGATGGAGGTGTTCCTCACCGCCAACAGCGGCCTTGCCAGCCGCTTCCCCAACAAGATCGAATTCCCGGACTACACCGCGGACGAGCTGCTGGACATTACCACCGTGCTGGCCAAGGGCAAGGGCTACCGCCTTGCCGAGGGCTGCACCTTCCCGCTGCTGGGCTACTACAAGCGCCGTCAGGCGCTGGACAGCCGCACCGCCGGCAATGGCCGTCTGGCGCGCAACACGCTGGAAAAGGCTATTTTCAACCAAAGCCGCCGCCTTATCGCCGAGCCCGCCGCTCCCCTTGACCTCATCCAGCCCGGCGATCTGGAACTGAATGAGTAAAATTTCTTATCCATTGTCGTTGGATTTTATAAAAAAAGCTGGAAATCTCTGTCTGTTTTTCCAAATTGCGCTCCTCCCGTTTGGCATGATATAATCAAACCAAAGGAGGGATCTGCATGAAAAAAATCTTCAAGGGCATTTTGCTGACGCTTCTGGTTCTGGTACTCGTTGCGGTCTTCGGCTTTGCGGCATTTTATTTTTCCCGCATCCGCACCATCCAGAGCCTGAAAAAAGTGACCGACTACGAAGACTACAACCTTTACCGGATGGATGTCCGGTATTCATACGACCTCGACCGCCTCATTTCCTATGGCATCTCCAGCAATCAGGACATGCTGGACGCCATCCTGAAGGAGTCTATCCCGCTTCTGCCCATCCACATGAAGGCTCCGAATTACGGATGCAGCGCCTTCAGCATTGCGGACAGCAGCCAGAATATCCTGATGGGGCGGAACTACGATTTCAAGATCGACACCTCTTCGCTTCTGGTTCACTGTACCCCAAAAGACGGCTATGAGTCGGTGGCCTTTGCCGCTCTGAGCAACATTTCGGCCAATCAGCCAGACGCCAGTCTGACCAAGAAGATCGCCACGCTGACGGCTCCGTTCATCTGTCTGGACGGCATGAACGAAAAGGGTGTTTCCATCGCTGTGCTGACGTTGGACAGTGAGCCGACCGTCCAGCAGACCGGCAAACAGACCATCTTTACGACGCTGGCTATTCGTCTGGTGCTGGATCGTGCGGCTACCACACAGGAAGCCGTAGATCTGCTGGACAGCTACGACATGTTCGCCACCAGCGGTCGGGACTACCATTTTTATATCACGGATGCGAGCGGCGATGGACGTGTCGTGGAATATGACTGCGACGACCCCGCCCGCCCCCTTGTGGCGACCCCCATCCGCGCCATTACGAATTTCTACGGCCTGTATGCAGACCGTGTTCTGCCCAACCAGAGAAACGGTATCTACGGCCACGGTCGGGAGCGCTATGACAGCATCGAAGCCGTTCTGAACGAGACGGACACCTACACCGTAGACACCGCATGGAACGCCCTGAAGGCTTCGGCACAGAACCCCAACCCCAACGATGTGACCAGCAACACCCAATGGTCGCTCGTTTACAACGATACCCAGCGCACCGCGCAGTTTGTTCTTCGGCGGGACTGGGACAACCTCGTTCTTTATGACCTCAACACCAATACCGTGACTCTTCGCCCGGAGAGCTGAATCCATCGCAGCAAAAAACGGACCGCCGAAACGGTCCGTTTTTTCTTGTTTAGCGATGTTCTTTCGCCAGCCGTTCGGCCAGTGCCCGCATCCCGGTGCGGACTTTTTCGGGCGCGGTGACCTCTACCTTGCCGCCAAAGCCGCACACCCAGCCGAAAAACTGCTGGCTGACGCAGATGGGTACGTCAAAGTGGAAGTGCTCTGCGTCCTCCGGGCAGAACACCGGCTCCCGGCCAAAGCGCTCCCGCATGACCGGCTCAAGGTCGGCAGCGCACCGCAGGGTGACCCGGTACTCGGTGCCGCCGAACATATTGAAGTGCTTGCGCAGGTAGGCGGGCAGGTCGAAGGTACGGAAGAACTCCTTGCCCCGGCGCGGCTCGTCCAGCACCAGCACCCCGGCCATCCGGTCCACCCGGTAGTGGCGCACCGGGGGCGCTTTTTCGTCCTGATAGGCGATCAGGTAATAGCAGCCGTTTTCCCATGCCAGCTGCCACGGGCTTACGATGCGCACGGCGCTGCTGCCCTTGTAGCGGAACTGCACCAGACACCCCCGGTTGATGGCGGTGTGCAGCGCGTCGATGCTGTACAAAAGGGTCTGGCTGTCGGTCTTGGGGCGTCCGTCCACATACACCTGACGCTGCAATTGGGTACCCTCGTAGTCGGAGCAGAGGGCTTCCAGCTTGTGGATGATGCGCTTGCTGGTGCGTGCCGAGATGACGCTGCTGGACTGTACCGCATCCACCAGCAGTTTCAGCTCCGAAAGCTCGAATGCACGGCTGGCCATCCAGTACCCGCCGCCGCGCCCGCGCTGCAGCTGGATGTCGTAGCCCAGACTGCGCAGGGTGTCGATATCGCTGTAAATGCTCTTGCGCTCGGCCAGAATGCCCTGATTTTCCAGCAGCTGCACCAGCTGGGGCACGTTCAGGCGGTGGGTCTCGTCGGTGCGCTGCTCAAGGATGCGCAGCAGTGTTACCAGCTTGGATTTCTGTCCTTCCTGCTTGGGCATGGGGCAATACCTCCGTCACGGTTTATTCCGGCAGCTTTTTGTCAAAGGCGGCGCGGCGCTGGGTGGAAAGGCGGAACATCTGTTCCAGCTTGTCCCGGTCGTCCGCCACAAGGGCGGCGCGCATCTCCTGCAGGGCAGAATCAAACTGGTCGATCTCGCTGATCAGGTTCTGCTTGTTCCACAAAAACAGTTCTGCCCACATTTTATCGTTGATGCGTGCAATGCGGGTCAGGTCGCGGAAGGAGTCGCCGGTGTACTCGCACAGCGAGGAGTTGTCGTTGGCGCACATCAGGCTTACGGCGATGGCGTGGCACAGCTGGCTGACATAGCCGATCATCCGGTCGTGCTCCTGCACCGTCAGGGTGCAGATGTGCTTGAAGCCCAGCACCTCGGCCAGCTCCCTTGCCCACCGGATGCCCGCCGGGGTGTTTTTCTCGGTGGGGGTGATGATGAAGTTGGCCGGGGCAAAATTCACCTCGGCGGCGTGCTCCACGCTGGAGGTCTCGCGGCCCGCCATGGGGTGGCTGGCGATGAACTCCACCCCCGCCGGGCACAGCGCCTGTATCGGCTCCACAAGGCCGGTCTTGACGCCGGAAACATCCGTAAAGATGCACCCGGGCTTGAGCAGGTGGCCGTAGGTACGGAACCAGTCCAGCAGCGCGGTGGGGTACAGGCCAAAGATGATATGGTCGGCCTGCCGGACAAGGTCCTCAAAATCATGGGTCTTACCGCTGGCGATATAGCCGTGCTCCAGCGCGTACTGCAAATGTCCCTCGCTGCGGTTGATGCCGTCCACATGGAAGCCGGCGCGGGTCAGCTCCAGCGCGTACTTGCCGCCCAGCAGACCCAGACCCACTACGAGATAACGTTTTGTTTTATCAAGCATCTTCTACCTCCACGCCAAGCGGCGCTGCATCTGCAAAAAAGCCGGGCCAGCTCTTCTGGATGGCTTCGGCGTCGTCCACGGTCAGGGGCAGTGCGGCGGCAGCAGCCAGCACCGCAAGGCTCATGACCACCCGGTGGTCGTTGTGGCCGTGCAGGGGCGCGGCGGGGGCGTGCAGAAGCCCGGCACAGCCGTGCACCGTGATGGTGCCGCCGTCGCTTTCCAGCACGCCGCCGCAGGCGCGCAGCTCGGCTTCCATGGCTGCGATGCGGTCACTCTCCTTCAGGCGCAGCCGCTCGGCGTTGCGGATGACGGTGGTGCCCTCGCACAGCAGACCCAGCACCATCAGCACGGGGCCAAGGTCGGGGCAGTCCGCAAGGTCGATGTCCACCCCATGCAGGGGAGCTTTTGCAAAGGTGACGCTGTCGCCTTTGCGGGTGAACACCGCGCCGCACCGGCGCAGGATGTCCAGAATGGCAGCATCGCCCTGCAAGGTGTCCGGCGCAAGGCCGGTGATGGTCACCCCGCCGCACACCGCGCCCAGCACCGCCGGAAAGGCGGCCTGACTGTAATCGCCCTCCACGTTGTAGTCGCAGGGGCGGTACTGCTGCCCGCCCGGCAGCAGCAGGGTGGTTTCGTCCAGCCAGCGGCTGTGCACCCCAAAGGCGGCCTGCACGGCGCGGGTCATGTCGATGTAGCTGCGGCTCTCCACCGGGGGGATGAGGTGCAGCTGGCTGTCCCCGGGCAGCAGCGGCAGCGCGAACAGCAGCCCGCTGATGAACTGGCTGGACACGTTGCCCGCCAGCCGGTAGTCCCCGGGTGTCAGCGCACCTTCCACGGTCAGCCCGGTGGGAGACTGCTCAAACCGTAGATCCTGCTCACGATATAACGTTTCGTATACGGATTGCGGGCGCTCCATCAGCCGTCCGCGCCCGGTAAAGGTGACCGGCTGGCCGGTCAGGCTGGCAATGGGGATCAAAAACCGCAGGGTGCTGCCGCTTTCGCAGCAGTCCACCGGGGCGGTCAGGGGCAGAAAATGCCCAAGCCCCTGCACGGTGGCATCGTCCGCGCCGGTGTCCACGGCGGCGCACAGCTGCGCAGCGGCGGACAGGGTGGCAGAGATGTCCTTGCTGAATTCCAAATGGGTGATGTGGGAGCGCCCCACGGCCAGCGCGGCGCACAGCACGGCGCGGTGCGCCATGCTTTTGCTGGGCGGCGCGGCGATCACGCCCCCGATGCCGCCGGGGGCAGGTCTGATGGTTACAAGCATAGCGGTGTTATCCTTTTGCAGATTTCCCCCGGGCAACGCTTCAGGCGCCCCCTTGGGGGAGCTGGCGCGTCAGCGCCTGAGGGGGTAAACGGTTTACATCTCCCGGCCGATGGCCCAAGCCACCTGACGGCACTTGGCCATGGCCTGTGCAAAGGCGTCCGGGGTCAGGCACTGTGCGCCGTCGCTCCATGCGTGCTGGGGGTCGTAGTGCACCTCCACCTCCAGACCGTCCGCACCGGCGGCTACGGCGGCGATCATCATCGGCTCTACCAGATTGGCCTTGCCGGTGGCGTGGCTGGGGTCTACCACGATGGGCAGATGGGTCTTTTCGTGGATGATGGGCACAGCGGAAAGATCCAGCGTGTTGCGGGTGTACTTTTCAAAGGTGCGGATGCCGCGCTCGCAGAAGATGACCTGCTCGTTGCCGCCGGCCATGATGTACTCGGCGCTCATGATCCACTCCTCGATGGTGTTGCACAGACCGCGCTTGAGCAGCACGGGCTTGTGCATTTTGCCCACCGCCTTGAGCAGCTGGAAGTTCTGCATATTGCGTGCGCCGATCTGCACCACGTCCACATACTCCTCAAATTCCGGGATGCGGTCCTCGCTCATCAGCTCGGAGACGATGGGCAGGCCGGTGGCTTCGCGAGCCTTTACCATGTCTAAGATGCCCTCGGTCTCAAGGCCCTGAAAGGCGTAGGGAGAGGTGCGGGGCTTGTAGGCGCCGCCGCGGAACAGCGCCGCGCCGCCCGCCTTGACCCCCTGCGCGATGCGCAGTGCCTGCTCGGCGTTCTCAATGCTGCAGGCCCGCCATGACGGCGATCTTTTCCTTACTGCCGATCTTCACGCCGCCGCAGTCGATGACCGAGTCTGCGGGGTGGAACAGGCGGTTTGCGCGCTTATAGGGCGCAGACACGCGGGTGACGTTGTCGATCCACGGGTTTGCCAGTACGTCCCGCTCGTCGATCTTGGTGGTGTCGCCCACCAGACCGAACACATTGTAGTCCTTGCCGGTGATCAGGGTCACGTCCAGACCCTGCTTTTCGAATTTGTCAACGATCTTTTCCAGCTCCTCTTTGGGAGTGCCTTTTTTGGTGGAGATGATCATGAGAGGTCGTTCCTTTCCTGTTTTTAAGATTGAAGTCTGCTTTGAATGGTATTGTCTATCTGTGTACAGACGGCATTAAAATGGTTGTCCACATCGTTATTTGCAAAACGGAAAACCAGCAGTCCATACTGTTCAAGAACCGCACTTCGTTCTGCATCGTAAGCCTTGCCCTGCTCGGTATAGTGTTGAGAACCGTCCAACTCGATCACAAGCCGTGCCTGTGCACAGTAAAAGTCAACGACAAAGGATTCAATGATCCGCTGCTTGTAGATTTTTACAGGATAATCACGCAGAAACAGATACCAAAGCTTTCGCTCCTGCGCAGTAGATGTGCGGCGCAGAGCACGTGCAGTACCAAGCATTTTATAATTTTTGTTGACTGTGGCGTGTTTCATGAACGGCTTCCTTTGTGGTAACGGGCACGCCCTCTCAGGCGCTCCCGCGCCAGCTCTCCCAAAGGGAGAGCCAAGGTCTAAGGCTCGTTGCTAAAGCATTAGGAGCAATGAGAAAGCTTCCGGCAGTGCTCTTGGCTCTCCCTTTGGGAGAGCTGTCACCGCAGGTGACTGAGAGGGCGCACGCCGTTGGCTTCGTTGCTGAAGTTTTAGGAGCAATGAGAAAGTTTCCGGCAGTGCTCTTGGCTCTCCCTTTGGGAGAGCTGTCACCGCAGGTGACTGAGAGGGCGTACGCCGTTGGCTTCGTTGCTGAAGTTTTAGGAGCAATGAGAAAGTTTCCGGCAGTGCTCTTGGCTCTCCCTTTGGGAGAGCTGGCACCGCAGGTGACTGAGAGGGCGCACGCCGTTGGCTTCGTTGCTGAAGTTTTAGGAGCAATGAGAAAGCTTCCGGCAGTGCTCTTGGCTCTCCCGCTGGGAGAGCTGTCACCGCAGGTGACTGAGAGGGTTCGTCCTTTACATCACGATATGCGCCTTAGTGGAGCCGTCGGTGCGCAGCAGCTGCGCCAGCCAGATGCAGGCGTGCAGGTAGCCCTGCGGGCCTTCGCCGATAAAATGTCCCTGACAGCCAAAGGACACCACGTCCGTTTTGCGGAAGGGCTCGCGCTCGTCCGGGGCGTCCAGCATCACCTCTACGGCGGGCACGCTGCACAGCCGCAGCGCGTCCAGAATGGCCACACTGTAATGGGCGTAGCCGCCGGGGTTCAGCACGATGCCGTCCACCCGTCCCGGGGCAGACTGGATCTCGTCGATGAGATCGCCCTCGTGGTTGGACTGGCAGATGTCCGTCTCGATGCCAAGCTGGTCGCAGCCCGCCTGCACATAGTCCATCAGGCCGGTGTAGTCCACTTCGCCCGGCACGCCGGGCTCAGTCCAGCGCGCCAGATTGATGTTTGGCCCGTTAAGAATCAAAAATTTCATCCAGTGCCTCCTGTGCAGCCGCCAGCGCTTCGGCCAGCGTGCCGGTGTTAGAAATCACCGCATCTGCGGCGGCAAGGTACAGCGGGCGGCGCTGGGCTTCCATGGTGCGCAGCGCCTCGGCGCTGGAAGAAAGCGGACGGTTGCCGCCCACAGCCAGCGCTTCCACCGGCCGGTCAATGAACAGCACCACGCCGTTCTGGCGCAGGGCGCGGACATTCTCTGCCCGCTTTACCGCACCGCCGCCGCAGGAGAGCACAAGCCCCTTTTCCTTGCCGAAACGGGCGATCTGCGCGGCTTCCTTTGCGCGGAAGCCCGCTTCGCCCTCGGCGGCAAAGATATCCGGGATGCTGCGCCCGTCTGCCTTGACGATCTCCTCGTCCAGATCCACAAGCGGTCTGCCCAGCTGCTTTGCCAGCAGGCGGCCAAGGGTGGATTTGCCGCAGGAGGGCATTCCCACAAGGGCGATGTTCAGCGTCTCGCGGCGCAGCGCAGCGGTAATGCGCCGCACCTCGCCCGGGGCGTCCTCGAACTTGCGGCTAAGGAAGTATTCGGCGGCGTACACCGCCTGTGCCACCAGCATCTCCAGCCCGCCTACGGCTACCGGCACACCGGCTTCCTCGGCGCGGAGGATGAGTTCCGTCTTGTTGGGGTTATAAACTACGTCCACCACGGCTTCCAGCCCGGGCATGGCAGCCACGTCCAGACTGCACACGCCCACGTTGGGGTACATCCCGGCGGGGGTGGTGTTGAACACCACCTGTGCGCCGCTGCGCACGGCTTCGGCGTAGCTCAGCTCGCCCTTTTCCGGGTCGGGGGTGCGGCTGACCGTCAGCACTTTTGCTGCGCCCTTGTCCAGCGCCACCGCGCGGGTGGTGTTGTGGGTGCCGCCGGTGCCTAAAATGAGTATCGTCTTGCCCGCAAGTTCTACGCCATGGGCTTCGCATAAATGGGCAAAGCCCAGATAATCGGTGTTGTAGCCGTAGAGTAGGCCGTTTTTGTTCACCACCGTGTTCACCGCGCCGATGGCGCGGGCGCGGGGGTCGATGAAGGAGCAGTACTCCATCACCAGCTTTTTGTAGGGGATGGTCACATTGATGGCCTTGAACTGCCGCCGCCGCAAAAAGGCGCGGGCGTCTGCCTCGGTGGGCAGGGGGCACAGCTCGTAGCTGTACCCGCAGAGCAGCTCATGGATGGTCTTGGAGTAGGAGTGTCCCAGCTTGCCGCCGATGAGTCCGTATTCCATCTCAGTCCTCCTTCCGGTAGCCGGTGGGGTCGGTCATCCACCGGGCACCGTACCGGGCGGTGAGCAGATCGCCCACCGCAAGGGCGGCGGCGCAGGTCTGCACAATGGCGGCCCGGGGCACGATGCAGGGGTCGTGCCGTCCCTGAATGGACAGCTGTGCGTCCTTTTTTGCAATGTAGTCCACCGTATCCTGCTGCTTATAGATGCTGGGGGTGGGCTTGACGGCGGTGCGGAACACCACCGGCATACCGTTGGCGATGCCGCCGTTGATGCCCGCGTTGTGGTTGGTGGCGGTGACCACCGCGCCCTCTGCCGTCATGCGGAAGGCGTCGTTCGCTTCCGAGCCGCGCAGCCCGGCAAAGCCGAAGCCGGTGCCGAACTCGATGCCCTTGACCGCCGGGATGGAAAAGGCCAAGTGGGCGATTTCGCTCTCTACACTGTCAAAGTAGGGCTCGCCGATGCCGGCGGGCAGGCCGAGGATGGCAGTTTCCAGCACGCCGCCCACGCTGTCGCCCTCGGCACCGGCGGCACGGATAGCGGCTTTCATGGGCTCTTCCACGGCGGCGTCCAGCACCGCAAAGCCTTCGGTCTTGGCGGTAAGTGTCCCCAGCTGTGCCGCAAGGGCGGCGGGGTCGTCCAGCGCAAAGGGGGTATCTGCAAGCCCTGCGCACCGGGCGATGTGGGTGGTGATATCAATGCCCGCCCGCTGCAATGCGGCAAGCACGATGCTGCCGCCTGCCACGAGGGCGGCAGTCACCCGGCCGGAAAAATGCCCGCCGCCCCGGGCGTCCTGAAAGCCGTGGTACTTTGCATAGGCGGTAAAGTCCGCGTGGCCGGGGCGCAGAAGGTCGGCGGTCTTGGCGTAGTCCGCGCTGCGGGTGTTCTGGTTTTCGATCATCAGGGCAATGGCGGTGCCGGTGGTGTGGCCGTTCACCACACCGGACAGCAGCTGCACCGCATCCGCCTCCACCCGGGGGGTGGAAAGGCCGTCGCCCCGGGCGCGGCGCTTATCCATGCAGGCGGCGAGGAAGCTCTCGTCCACCGGCACACCGGCGGCCATGCCGTCCAGCACCGCACCTACGGCGCGGCCGTGGCTCTCGCCGAAGATGGTCAGCGAAAGGTCGCTGCCAAAGGTATTTTTCATGGGTCAGTCCTCCATGCCCAGCAGCGGGCGCAGCCCCTCCACAGGGATGGTCTCGGCGCGCCAGCAGCCAAGGCCGGGCACCTTGATGATGGTGATCTGCCCGCCCTGCGCTTTTTTGTCGTGCAGCATCTCGGCCAGCACCTTTTCCTTATCGTAGGCGGTGCGGGTGGGCAGGCCTAAGCGGCGGTACACATTGCGCACCCGCTTTTGCAGCGCTTTGGATTCGATCATGGGCAGCATGCCCAGCGCCACGCACTCGCCGTGGAACAGGCCGGTGGTGCGGCGCCCTTTGATGCCCTTCACGGCCTCGATGCCGTGGCCGATGGTGTGGCCGAAGTTCAGCGCTTTGCGCATGCCCTGCTCGGTCTCGTCCTGCTCCACGATGCTCTTTTTAAAGCGCAGACTGCGGCAGATGATGTCGCCGATGCGGTCGTCCACGTCCTCTTTTTCAAAGATGGAGAACAGCTCCGGGTCGGCCAGAAGCCCGGCCTTGACCGCCTCGGCCAGACCGTTGATGAAGTGGCGGCGGGGCAGGGTGGACAGGGTGTCCGGGTCCACGATGACCAGCTTTGGCTGCCAGAAGGCACCCACGATGTTCTTGGTGTCGCCCAGATCCACAGCGGTCTTGCCGCCGATGGAGGAATCGATCATGGAAAGGGTGGTAGTGGGGCAGTTGATAAAGTCGATGCCGCGCATATAGATGGAAGCGGCAAAACCGGCAAGGTCGCCCACCACGCCGCCGCCTACGGCCACCACAAGGTCGCCCCGGCCCATGCCGAAGTCCAGCATCTGCCGCAGCACGGTCTCAAGAATTTTAAAGCTCTTGCTGGCCTCGCCCTGCGGTACGGTGATGATGGTGGCGTCCTTGCACTGGTCGGCCACCATCTGGGCGTACTGTGCAGGCACACCGCTGTCGGTGACCACCGCCACCCGGCGGTCCAGCCGGGCGAACTGGTACAGGTTTTCCAGCGAGCCGCGCTTGACGATGATGTCGTAGCTGCGCTCGCCCAAGTTCATGGTCAGCTTGGTTCCGATAAAATCACTCATTTTGTATACACTCCTAACAGCCGCACCGTCCGGCAGGTGCGGTCAAGCTCGCGCAGCAGCGCGGCGGTCTCGCCGGCGGCGGCATCGCCCACCAGCTCTACATAAAAATAATATTCAAAGGGGACGTGCGGCATGGGGCGGCTCTTGATGGACTCCATATTGAAGCCGCTGGCACCGATGACCTGAATCACCTCCGCCAGCTTGCCGGGTTTGTTGTCCACCGTGAACAGCAGCGAGAACCGGTTGCCCGCCGTGGGCTTTTCGCGGCTGAGCACGATGAACCGGGTGGTGTTGTCGCCGTCGGTGTTGATGTTGGGCACCAGAATTTCCAGCCCGTACAGGGCGGCAGTCTCGGCGCTGGCAATAGCGGCCTTTGTCGGGTCTTTGCTTTCTGCCACGAACTTTGCAGCCATGGCGGTGTTTGCCATGGCGGTGGCGGGCAGACGGAACTGCTTTAAAAAGGTCTCGCTCTGAGCGATGGCCTGCTGGTGGCTGTACACCGTGCGCAGCTGGGAAAGCTGGGTGCCCGGCAGCACCAGCAGGTTCTGGGAGATGGGCAGGTCGTACACGTCCACCACCCACAGCTCCGGGTGGTTGTAGCACAGGTCCAGCACGGCGGAAACATCCCCGGCGTGGCTGTTTTCAAAGGGCACTACGCCATGGGCGGCTTCGCCGGAGACCACGGCCTCGAACACCTCGTCCCATGTGGAGTAGCTCACGGCTTCGGCGTGGGGGAACAGCGCCTTGAGGGCGATGTGGGCAAACGCCCCCTCCACCCCCTGATAGGCAGCGCGGTTGCGTCCCAGCACAGCGGCCTCGTACTGCTTGGCGAGATCCATCATGTGCTGGACATGGTCTTTATAGTAAGGGCGCAGCGCGGGCTGCTGGATGCGGGCTGCGGCCTTTTCCAGCACGGCGGCCTCCCGGGCGGCATCGTAGATGGGCAGGCCGTGCGCCCGCTTATATTCGGCCACCTGTAAAACAGCAGCCATCCGGCGCTCGAACAGCGCAGCCAGCTGCGCATCCACCGTGTCAATTTCGGCACGGGCTTGTTCCAGTGCGTCCATGGGGGTCACATCCTTTTTGGTCGGTTTTTGCGGGGATACCTAGTAAGTATACCATAACCGGGACAGGGAAACAACAAACCGCTCTTTATTGAGGGTGGAGAAAATTTCAAATCAGCCATGGGTAAAAAGACGAAAATAGAAAACAGAAAAGACGAACCCTCTCAGTCTGCTCCCGGAAACTTCCTCATTGCACCTGACACTTTAGTGGCAGGGCTAACGACATGCGCCCTCTCAGTCAAGCCCTGTCGGGCTTGACAGCTCTCCCAAAGGGAGAGCCAAGCCGTAAAGTTCAACACTAAAGTGTTAGGTGAAATGAGAAAGTTTCCGGTAGTGTTCTTGCCTCTCCCTTTGGGAGAGGTGGCATCGCGCAGCGATGACGGAGAGGGCGCACGCCGTCAGCCTTGTTTTCTAAAGTGTTAAATGCAGGGAGAAAACTTCCGGGCGCGCCAAAAGCTCCCCCTTTCGAGGAAAGACTTCCCCCGCTCCGGGGGAAGATGTCACCATAGGTGACAAAATGGGGAATCTGGCGCGGGAGCGCCTGAGAGGGCGAGGACGCTGCACTGCGGAGAGGGTTCGTACCTTGCAAAAAAAGCTGCCGCACAAAATGCTGTGCGGCAGCCCGGGTCAGTCTGTTGTTTTATTCTTCAAAATATCCTCCCAGCTGCGGGCTTTGCCGTAATAGCGCCCGTAAGGGTTATCAAGGTCTGCGGCGCGGAGGACAGGCGGCACGGGTGGCTGGGGCTTTGGGGTGCGGTCAAAGGTAAACCGTGCGGCGGGGCCGCCGGTTTTGATGCGGAAGCGCATCTTCAGTGCCCCTCCCCGGCGGTGGACACTGCCCCGGCGGTCAGGTTTGCCCAAAGGGTCTCGCTGTTTTCCAGCAGGGAAGCGGATTCCTTCAGCCATGCGCCCCGGATGCCGATATAGTAATCTGCCAGCAGCTGCTGGCTGTCGCCGCTGGCGCTCTGCACCGCGTCCGAGGTGTAGCTGCCCAGCTCCAGCCCGGTCAGCACCGGGCAGTCCGTCCAGCGGTAGACCATGTTCCACCAGTCGCTGTCGGCGTCGGACTTGGGCAGGTGGCCGTCCAGATACCGCAGCGTGCCGGTGGTCTGCTGGAAGCCGGCGGGGTCATACAGGATAAAGATGGAGCTGAGGGAGCTTTGGATATCGGTGGAAAGCTTGGTGGTGCCCGCCATATCCAGATAAGCGTCCGAGTCCTCACTGTTGAAGGCCATGGTGTACTGGTTCAGTTTCACTACCACCTTGCCGTCGCCGTTGCAGTCCTCGCCGTAGGCGGCAAGCTGCTGTTGCAGGGCGGTGACGGTGGCTTCGGGCAGGTAGTAGGGGCTTACCACCGCCACGTTGTAATCCGGGTGGGTGGTCAGGAAATACTGCCCGATAAAGCAGTACGCCACGAACGCACCCGCAATGCCGAAGAGGAGCACCCATTTCAGGTTATAGTCCCACCAGTTTGCCCAGCGCTCCTTGCGGCTGTACTGCCGCTCCTTGCGGGGCTTGAGGTCCTTGGGGTCGATGTCGCGTTCGTAACGGTAGCTTGCCATAAAATAGTTCTCCTGTGTGATGAAACAAGCGGGAAAGGCTGTTACTTCAGGGCAGCCAGAATGGTCTGGCGCACGGCATCGGGCAGCTGCTTCTGCTCGGCCTTGCTCATGCCGGCGGTCTGGATGGGGGGCATGATCTTGATGCGTACGCTGCCCGGGCGGCAGCGGTTGCCATTGCTCTCAAACAGGGCGCGGGCACCGGTCACAGCCACCGGTACCACCGGGGCGCCGGTCTTGACCGCAATGCGGAAAGCACCGGCCTTGAACTCGCCTGCGCCGCCCTCTTCACCCTTGTAGCGGGTGCCCTCAGGGAAGATGACAAAGCTGCGGCCTCCCTCCACGATGGCGGTGGCATCGTTCAGTGCCCGCACCGAGGCGCGCACATCGTCACGCTGCACGAACACGCAGCCCAGCAGCTTCATCCAGCGGTTGAGCAGGAAGATCTTTTCCAGCTCCTCCTTGGCAAGGATGCCGTGGGGCTTTTCCAGCCCGGCCAGCAGCAGGGGGATGTCGTAGTAGCTGCGATGGTTTGCCACAAACACGCAGGGGCGGTCTTTGGGGATGTTTTCCAGCCCGTCCACCGACAGGGAAACGCCAGTCACTTTTAAAATGCCCCGGCTCCAGCGGGGGATATGCTGGTTCACGATCTGCTCCACGGTGGCGGTATCTCCGGCGGCTGCGGCGCGCTCGGCGCGGCGCAGGACGCCGTAATGCAGGATCATGTATCCGAACAGATAAATAAACATCGCAATGGTGCGAAGAATGCTCATAATGGTTTCCTCCTATTGCAAAAAATGCCATTGTCATTGTAGCACACTTTGGGCAAAAAAGGGAGAGATAAATATTTTTTTACAATTCGCCCCGGTTGTATCTTGCAAAGTTGACAAAATACAGGTATATTTATATCTGTAAAGTTAGCACAATGGCACTTTCCAGACAAAACGCCTGCGGTGCCGGTTAAAAACGTAAGAAAGGTACCGCAGTTATTATGGGTCTTTTTCCTTCTGCCAATGATTTCAAGGCTGGTAAGGGTGTCGAAAAGGATGCCCCCCGCAAGACCGGCATCGGCCGCTTTTTTGAGCTTGTAGGCCGTGATATGAACGGCATGTTCCTTGCAAACCTGCTGACCTGCATCGGGTTTGCACCGGCCATCTGCTTGGTGTACATCGGCTTTTTGCAGAACAGCCTGCCGGTGATGCTGGGCAGCGCCGCCGTGGGCGGTCTGCTGGCCTGGCCCGCACTGGCCGGAATGTATGATACCGTTCTGCGCGCACTGCGCGACGAGGCGGGCTACTGGTGGGTGACCTACCGCAAGGCCTTTAAGCGCAACTTCAAGGCCAGCCTTGTGCCCGGTGTGCTGTACACCGTGGTGGTCACGCTGCAAATTTTCCTTGTTTATTTCTGCTTCAATATGCTTTACCACGGCACCAACGTAGGCGTCCCGCTGTGGGTGGCTACGGTGCTCAATCTGGTGCTGTTCCAGATGCTGTTTGCCTATATGTGGCCGCAGGTGGTGCTGCTGGAACAGCCTTTGAGCCTGACTTTGAAAAACAGCATCAACTGCATGATCGCCTTTCTGCCCCACGCACTGGCTGCCGCCATCGTGCAGGTGCTGTTCTGGGGCGTGGTGATCCTGTGCATGCCGCTGGGGCTTTTCCTGATGCTGATCTTCGGCTTCTGGTTCGTCACCGAGGTGTCCTGCCAGATCGTGTACGGCGACATCGACCGGGTATTCCACATTGAGGAGAACATCCGCAAAATGAAGGATGCCGCGCTGGAAGCCGCCCTCAAGGAGGACTACGCCGACGACGACACCCCGGAAGAATAAGCGCTGACACTGCGGAAAGGAGCGATGTACCATGGAACAACGGAATAATCTTGTGCTGCAGGGGACGGAGACCTTTTCCCGCGGGCAGCTGGACAACGTTGCGCTGGAAAACGGCGCACTGGTGCTGGACAGCGTGGCAGGGCGCAGCCTTTTGTACGGCAGCTACACCACCCCGGAGTTTGCCATGCCGGCCTTCTGCAACCTGAACGTCAGCTGGAACGCCCATGCACCCCGGGACACCATGGTGGAGGTGCGCTGCCGGGTGTACGCGGCAGGGGCGTGGACAGGCTGGATGAGCTTTGGCAAGTGGGCACCGGATTACCCCCGGTGCAGCGTGTCCAGCCAGAGCGAGGACGGCATGATCTTTTTGATGGGCGATACCGTCACGGTAGCCGCCCCGGGCGGCGGCACCGGTGTGCAATTGCAGGTGAACCTTTCCACCAACAACGATAAAGTCACCCCGGCGGTGCGTCTGCTGGCGGCGGCGGTGCGTCCTCTTGCGTGGGAAAAGCGCAACGGCCATGCGCTGAACCGGCGGCTCTATCTGCCGGAATACTGCCTTTCCGCCCACGACCCCAGCTTTGGGCGGGAGATGGATCTGCCGCTGGTCATGGCGGCGCTGATGAACCGCTGGGGCGAGGATATCCTGCCGGAGGAAGTGGCCTACGCCATGGAGGACGGCAGCACCCGCAGCACCGGCAACACCGCCTTTGCGGCGGCCGCCGCAGGCTGCTGCGGCTACCCCTGCTGGCAGGCATGGATGAACCTTGCCGACCTGCGGGAGCAGATCCACGACGGCTGCTCGGTGGCAGTGCAGGTGGAGCGGCGGGTGCGCGGCCAGCGCGACCCGGTGCGGCTGTGGATGGGCTTGCGCGGCTTTGGCCACGATGACGCCGTAATGGCAGATTTTGTGCTGCTGAACGACCCCACCGCCGATACCGACGGCGCAGTGAACTGCACCATGGCGCTGGTGGATTTTATGCGTTACTTTACCGGCAAGGCCATTGCCCTGCGGCCAAAGCGGCGGGAGGCCGAGGCCGACCGTCCCCGGCGGCTGCGCTGCGACCTGCGCGCCGGCAGCGAGCCGGGCGTTTACTACTTTGAGCGGCGGGGAGAGCCCGCAGACCTGCCGGAGGATTTTTCCGGCTGGATCGCCTGCGCGCCCCACGATGGCGTGGCGCACGCCACCACCGCCCACCGCACCTTTTTGCGCTGTACCCGCACCGAGGACGGCGGGGTACAGTTCCCGCCGGAGCTGCTGGCCGCAGGCGGGCGCTACAGTGTGTATGCAGTGAACCAGACCGGCACCATGCGGGTAGCAGAGGTGCGGCTGCCGAAGCCGACCCCCGCGCCCGCCAGCACAGAACCCCAAGCCAGCGGCCAGACCGGGGACGCCCCGGCACAGCCGTAAGCTTTTTCAGGGCATATATGAAACAGGAGGAACACATTATGGCAAAGACGATCATCACTTTGGGTCGTGAGTACTGCACCGGTGGACGCTACATCGCAGAGGATGTGGCAAATGCGCTGGGCATCAAGCTTTACGACAAGGAGCTGATCACCATGGCAGCAAAGAACTCCGGCTTGTCGGAGGAGGCTGTTGCCGCCAGCGAGAAACGGCATACCCACAGCCTGCTGTACAGCCTGTACACCATGGGCAACGAGCTGCCGCTGGGCGATCAGGTGTTCATTCTGCAGAGCCGTATCATCAAGCAGTTGGCCGAGGAAGGCCCCTGCGTGATCCTTGGCCGCTGCGGTGACTACGTTCTGCGGGAGCGCAAGGACGTGCTGCGGGTGTTCGTGTATGCACCCAAGGAGTGGCGCCTGCAGTACGCCAAGACGAACCCCTTGGTAAAAGCCAAGGACGAAAAGGGCATCAAGGACGAGGTGGAAAAGACCGACCGCAACCGCTCGGCCTACTACAACTACTATACCCAGAACCGCTGGGGCGATGCCCATAACTACGATCTGGCCATCAACGCCGCCCTTGGCCGCGAGACCTGCGTAAAGATGATCCTGGACGCAGCCGCCGCAAAGGAAAAGATGCTGTGAACCCCGGCAAGACCCAATAAACTACGACAGAACGTGGGCAGGGCGCTTCTGCGCTCTGCCCATGTTTCCGGCAAGGAGAAATCGTGAAAACAAGTCAATCGCAGACCGCACCCGCCGAGGTGCGGGAAAACATCATGGGCACCATGGAGATCAACCCCCTTTTGCTCAAGCTCAGCATCCCGATGATGATCTCCATGCTGGTGCAGGCGCTGTACAACGTGGTGGACTCGGTATTCGTGTCCCATGTCAGCGAGAGCGCCCTTACCGCCGTATCGCTGGCCTTTTCATTGCAGAACGTCATGATCGCCGTAGGCGTGGGCACCGGCGTGGGCGTGAACGCCCTGCTGAGCAAGAGCCTTGGCGAAAAGAACCAGAGCCGCGCCAACGCCACCGCAGAAAACGGCATCTTCCTTTCCCTGTGCAGCTTTGTGGTGTTTTTTGTCATCGGCCTTACCTGCATGAAGCCCTACTTCTACGCCCAGACCAGCGACGCCGTCATCGCGCAGCAGGGCATCCGGTATTTGTCGGTGTGCTGCATCTTCAGTCTGGGCATTTTCACCCAGACCATGGGCGAAAAGCTGCTGGCGGCTACCGGCCGCACCTATCTGAGCATGATCAGCCAGCTGGTGGGTGCAGTGGTCAACATCATTCTGGACCCCATCTTCATCTTCGGCTACTGCGGCGAGGCACTGTCCGGCACCACCGGCGCAGCGGTGGCAACGGTCATCGGCCAGTTCTGCGGCGCAGGCATGACCCTGTACTTCAACACCCGCAAAAACCCGGATATCCAGATCAGCTTCAAGGGCTTCCGCCCCAGCGCCAAGGCCATTGGCCGCATCTACACGGTGGGTCTGCCCAGCATCGCCATGCAGTGCGTGGGCAGCCTGATGACCTTCGGCATGAACCTGATCCTGATGGCCTTCTCGGCTACGGCGGTGGCGGTGTTCGGCGTCTACTTCAAGCTGCAAAGCTTCGTGTTCATGCCCATCTTCGGCCTGAATAACGGCATGGTGCCCATCATCGGCTACAACTACGGTGCCCGCAGACCGGACCGCGTGAAAAAGACCATCAAGCTGTCGGTGTGCTACGCCGAAGGCATCATGCTGGCGGGCTTCTGCGTGTTCCAGTTCGCGCCCGGGCTGGTGCTGAGCATCTTTGCCGCCAGTGACGCCATGCTGGCCATCGGCATCCCGGCCATGCGCATCATCTGCCTGCATTTCCTGCTGGCAGGCGTCAGCATCGTGCTCAGCTCGGTGTTTCAGGCGCTGGGCAACGGCGTTTTCAGCCTGATCGTTTCGGTCTGCCGTCAGCTGTTCGTGCTGCTGCCGGCAGCGTGGCTGCTGGCACAGACCGGCAGCGTCAACAATGTCTGGTGGGCCTTCCTCATTGCGGAAGTCGTCAGCATCCTGATGAGTCTGGCCTTCTATGCCCGTATCAACAAGACCACCATCGCACCCCTGTACCACTGACCCGGGTGCGGGCAGCGGCCCTGCAAACGAAAGGAACGTGATCTCTATGGTAAAAAAGCTGAAGTGGAACCTGATCCTTATGAGCCTGTTGTATGTCGGGCTGGGCATTTTTCTGGTCATGAAGCCCGGCACGGCGCTGAACATCGTCTGCTACGCGCTGGGCGGCGTGGTGCTGGCCTGCGCAGCCGTACAGCTGATCCGCTACTTTGTGGTGGGGCGCGGGGTGTTCCAGAGCCAGCTTACCCTGATCTCCGGCCTTGTCTGCCTTGCACTGGGCGTTTTTCTGCTGCTGCGCAGCGATATCGTGGTAAGCATCCTGCCCATCGTGTTCGGCCTGTTCGTCGTCTTTGACGCCATTGGCCGGGTGCAGAACGCCTTGGATCTGCGCCGCTGCGGCTACGACAGCTGGAAGGGCTTTCTGCTGCTGCCGGTGCTCAGCGTGGTGCTGGGCGTCATCCTGATCGCCAACCCCTTCGGCGCCATGGAAACACTGGTGATGGCTATCGGCGTCATCCTGATCGTGGAAGGTGCCATCAACCTGCTCAGTGCCCTGTACACCATCCTTGCGGTGCGCCGCTTTGCCAAGCTGCACCCGGAGACCCAGTCTGTGCTGGAAGCCATTGCGGGGGATGACCTGAACGGCGATGGCGTTGTCGCCCCGGACGTGACCTGCACCGATGCAGAAGCTACCGCCGTAGAGCTGGATCATGTGGACGAGAGCGCCACCGTGGAGCAGGAGGAACGGGAGTAAGGAAAACAATCCCGCCCTCTCAGGCGCTCCCGCGCCAGCTCTCCCGGAGGGAGAGCCAAGGTCTAAGGCTTGCTGCTGAAGCTTTAGGTTAAATGAGAAGGTTTCCGGTAGCGCTCTTGCCTCTCCCTTTGAGGAAAGACTTCCCCCGCTCCGGGGGAAGATGTCGCGCAGCGACAAAAGGGGGAGTGTGGCATCGCGCAGCGATGACGGAGAGGGCAAGCACATTCCACCAAATCATAAATGAGTAAATCTATAACAAGAAAAGGAACAAAATCATGGAAAAGTACGATCTGATCATCGTGGGTGCGGGCCTGCCGGCATCTTTACCGCTGTGGAGCTGCTGCGCCGCGGCAGCAAAAAGAAGATGCTGCTGGTGGAAAAGGGCAAGCCGGTGGAAAAACGCCACTGCCCCAAGGCAGAGGTGGGCCATTGCGTCAACTGCCGTCCCACCTGCGCCATCACCACCGGCTTTTCCGGTGCGGGCGCGTTCTCGGACGGCAAGCTGAGCCTTTCCTATGAGGTGGGCGGCGACCTGCCCACCCTCATCGGGGAGGAGCTTGCGCAGGAGCTCATCGACTACACCGATAAAATCTATCTGGAGTTCGGCGCAGACCCCCATGTGGAGGGCATCTACACCGGCGAGGACATCAAGGAGATCCGCAAAAATGCCATCCATGCAGGTCTGAAGCTGGTGGACTGCCCCATCCGCCATCTGGGCACCGAGAAGGCACAGGAGCTGTATCTGGCTATCCAGAACTATCTGGCAGACAACGGCGTGGAGATGCGCTTCAATACCGAGTGCGAGAATATCATTCTGGAAGAGGAAGGCTGCAAGGGCGTGCTGCTGAAGGACGGCGACAGCCTGCTGCCCGTGTACGCGGACGAGGTGGTCATTGGCACCGGACGCCGCGGCGCAGACTGGCTGGAAAAGCTCTGCGCAGAGCACCACATCGCCCACAAGCCCGGCACCGTGGACATCGGCGTGCGCGTGGAGTGCCGTAACGAGGTCATGGAAAAGGTGAACAAGGTGCTATATGAGTCCAAACTCATCGGCTATCCGAAGCCGTGGAAGAACAAGGTGCGCACCTTCTGCCAGAACCCCGGCGGCTTTGTGGCGCAGGAGAACTATGACAACGACCTTGCGGTGGTCAACGGCCACAGTTTCAAGGAAAAGAAGAGCCCGAATACCAACCTTGCCATTCTGGTGTCCCACAACTTTACCGAGCCCTTCAACCAGCCCATCGCCTACGCCCAGAAAGTGGGCGAGCTGACCAATATGCTGGGCGCAGGCCACATCATGGTGCAGCGCTACGGCGATATTCTGGACGGCAAGCGCACATGGCAGAAGGAGCTGGCGCAGTCCAACGTGAAGCCCACGTTGAAGGACGCCGTGGCGGGTGATATCACCGCCGCCATGCCCTACCGCGCCATGACCAACATCATCGAGTTCATCAAGATGCTGGATATGGTCGTGCCCGGCTTTGCCGCCAACGAGACGCTGCTGTACAGCCCGGAGCTGAAGTTCTACTCCAACAAGGTCAAGATGGACGAGAACCTCGACACCAACATCAAGGGCCTGCACTGCCTGGGCGACTCCTCCGGCTGGACCCGCGGCTTGATGATGGCGTCCGTCATGGGCGTGCTCATGGGCCGGAAGCTGGCTGAAAAAGAAGGCTGCTAAAAGTTATCTATAATAAAAAATCCCGACACCGCAAGGTGTCGGGATTTTTTGTTATCACATTTTAGCCCTCGATGAGTTCCACGGTCTTCATCTTGACCGGGGTGGTGGGCTTGTCGTTCCAGTCGGTGCGGACGGCTGCGATCTTATCCACAACGTCCATGCCGGCAACGACCTTGCCAAAGGCGGCGTACTGGCCGTCCAGATGAGGTGCATCCTGATGCATGATGAAGAACTGGCTGCCTGCGCTGTTGGGATTCATGCTGCGGGCCATGCTGATCACACCGCGGGTGTGCTTGAGGGGGTTGTTCACGCCGTTAGCGGCAAACTCGCCCTTGATGTTCCAGCCCGGGCCGCCGGTGCCGGTGCCCAGCGGGCAGCCGCCCTGGATCATAAAGCCGGGGATGACACGGTGGAAGGTCAGGCCGTTGTAAAAGCCTTCCTTGACCAGCTTTTTGAAATTCTCACAGGTGATGGGGGCAACTTCCTCGTTCAGCTCGATGTCGATGATGCCGCCGTCTTCCATAGTAATGCGAACCATAACGCTACAATACTCCTTTTGTGTTGACCCCGCAGCGGGGGTGTTGGTGGCAGAAATGACTGCCCGGATATCCCTTATAGTATACCATAGGTTTTGCCCGTTGCAACGATGCAGATGCAACGTTTTTGTGAATTATCTGCCCCAATAGGCTGAAAATGTGCGCCGCAACCGGAGTTTGCGCTCTGGTTGGTGGACGCAACCGGGCTTTTGTGCTAGAATCGTGCCACAGAAAAAATAATTACAATTCCCCCTGCATCTCCACCATATCCGCCCAGAAGCGCTTGGGGCAATGGGTCATGCGGCCTTTTTCGTTGTGGCGCGCCTTGATTTCCAGCGTTTTGTAGAACTGCGTCCACAGCGCCTGAAACTGCTGCTCCCGCGCGCTGGGCGGCGGCAGCTCCAAGGGTGCTGCCAGCTCCAGCAGCCGGGTGCTGTGCCCCTCGTGCAGCAGCACTGCCTGATGGACGGCATCGTAGATCATAAAGTCCTCCTCCGGGAAGCGTCCGCAGAAGTGTGGGCGCAGCAGGGGGAGGATATAATTTTTGGGGTGGATGACCGCGCCCAGCATGCCGTCGTGCTCCTCGAAACGCACAAAGCCCTGAAACTTGTCCACCTCCCAGTCCAGACTTTTTTTCATGGCGTAGAGGGGTGCGACCACCGGATGCCCCTCCCGTTTGACCGTGCCCGGGCCCAGCGCAAAGGCCAGATGCAGAAAGCGGAGCAATAGTAGCTCCTTGTCCTCCTGCCCGGAAAGAAAATCCCGGCTGACGAGGTACTCGGTCTCTGCACCCAGCTTTTTGCCAAAGCTTGCGAACACCCGCCGGGCAACGGCGGGGTCGGTGGCGATCTCCTTGACCGGGTAAAGGGTAGCAGTCTCCCGCTGGGGCGTCCACACCGCAAAGGGAAGCTCGTGCTGGGCAAAGCTTTCGTACACGCAGCACAGAAAGCCCTTAAAGCTGCCGTCGTACAGGTAGACCACGTCGGCATCGTGCAGCTTGCGCGCCCCCTTGGGGCTTACAGCGCCTTGGCAAGACATTGCACAGCCTCCTCCCTTACCATGCGGACAGCCGCCCGGGGCGGCACGCCCTGCCCGATGAGGTTGTCCACGGCGGGCGGGCTGAACAGGCTCAGCTGCTCGCAGCTGCCGCTGAATACGTTGGGGTCGATGAGCGCCCGGGTGATGCGCTCTCGCCCGGCGGTGCCGCGCCCCGGGTGCGCCCCGGAAAAACCCCGGCAGGTGATGAAGTACTGCGCCCGCTTGAGCACCACGCCCATGCGTTTCAGCTCGTCCAGACCCAGCGCCGCCTGCTTGCGGGCGCGCCAGATGCGCCGGGCGCTTTTCGGGCCGATGCCCGGCACCCGCAGCAGCATCTCGAAGGGGGCACGGTTTACGTCCACCGGGAACAGCCCGTAGTGCTGCACCGCCCAGTTGCATTTGGGGTCCAGATAGGGGTTGAAGTTGGGGTTATCCTTATCTAAGATCTCGTCCGCCTCGAACTGGTAGAACCGCAGCAGCCAGTCTGCCTGATACAGCCGGTGCTCCCGCAAAAGGGGCGGCTTTGTGTCCAGCGCGGGCAGGCGGATGTCCTCGGCTACCGGGATGTAAGCGGAGTAGAACACCCGCTTCAGCCCGTATTTGTGGTACATCCCCTCGGTCAGCTTTAAGATATGGTAGTCCGTCTCCGGCGAAGCACCCACGATCATCTGGGTGCTCTGCCCGGCGGGGGCAAACTTGGGCGCATGGCGGTAGAGGGTAAGCTCCTCCCGGCTGGCAGCGCCGGACACCGCGATCTGCTTCATGGGGCGGAAGATGGAGTGCCGCCCTTTGTCCGGGGCCAGCAGGTTCAGGCTGCGCTCGCTGGGTAGCTCCACGTTCACGCTCAGACGGTCGGCCAGATACCCCAGCTGCTGCACAAGCTCCGGGCTTGTTCCCGGGATGGCCTTGGCGTGGATGTAGCCCCCAAAGCGGTATTCGCCCCGCAGCAGCCGCAGCACCGCCAGCATCCGCTCGGTGGTGTAGTCCGGGGTGCCCAGCACCGCGCTGGACAAAAACAGCCCCTCGATATAGTTGCGGCGGTAGAACTCCATGGTCAGCTCTGCCAGCTCCCGGGGCGCAAAGGTGGCGCGGGGGATATCGTTGGAGCGGCGGTTGACGCAGTAGCCGCAGTCGAAGGAGCAGCAGTTGGTCATGAGCACCTTGAGCAGGCTGACGCAGCGGCCATCGGCTGTAAAGGCGTGGCAGCAGCCTGGGGCATAGCAGCTGCCCACCGTGCCCGGGCGCGCGGTGCGGGATGCCCCGCTGGAGGTGCAGGCAACGTCATATTTGGCGCTGTCCGCCAGAATGGTCAGCTTGTCCGTCAGGGTCTGTTCCATGCAGAATGCACCTCCAAAAAGGATAAAACCGGGAAAAAGGGTCAAAAAATAAAGCCATGCGCAAAACAGCAGATGGCTTTATGAAAAAATAGGGGGAACTCCCTCAGGGAGGGAGCCCCTTTGGCACACACACAACGTTTCCGGTGTGCCGGAAACTGTGCCGTTGCCGCCGAAGCCTTCCCCCGTCCGGGGGAAACCTTTAACAGCGAAATCTTAAATCGCCCGACTTACCACTTGGCCTTGGTCTCTACCACGCGGCCTGCAATGTGCAGGTGGTTCAGCTCCTCGCCCTTGATGACCATTTCATGATAGGCGGGGTTGAAGGGCTGCAATACCACGCAGTTGCCGCGCTGGATGTAGCGCTTCAGGGTGCCCTCGCCCTCGTCGCCGTAGATCAGCACGCCCAGATCACCGTTTTCCAGCGTGTCCTGCTTGTGCACCAGCGCAAGGTCGCCGTCCTGAATGCGGGGCTCCATGCTGTCGCCGCGCACCACCAGATAAAAATAGTTGGCGGGGTCTTTCACCCGGGCGTACTCCTGCCCGTAGTCCTCTTCAAAGGCCAGTGCGCCGTAGCCGGCCTTCACCGTGCCGATGACCGGGATCAGGCTCTCGGTGTAGCTGCCGAAAAAGCGCTCCTCGGGGGCAGAAACGTTGCTGACCGGGCGGTACAGCCCCAGCAGATAGTCCGCCGTGGTGTTCAGCAGCTCCGCAATGCGGGCCACGGTGGAGGGGTCGGGGGAGGACTTGCCGCTTTCCCACTTGCCGACAGCCTGCTGGGTGACCCCCAGTCTGGAGGCAAGCTCCGCTTGGCTGACGCCCTGCTTTTTGCGGCACTGCTTCAATAGCTCTGAAAACGACATGATGATGCTCCTTTTCCCGATGGGTGGTTTATGTTGGTTTTATTATACAACAAAAAGGTGTTTCTGTAAAGAGAGATTCCAAAAAAACTTCGAATAAAGGTTGTGATAATTGCGCCCGTTGTACAGTTGCCGTACAGAAAAAAGAAAAAATTTGCATAAGGGCTTGACAGAACGGCGTAAATCTGGTAAAGTAAGTAGGCATTCGACACGGCGTAACGCGAGTGTCCACAAGGAGAGATGTCCGAGTGGTTTAAGGAAGCAGTCTTGAAAACTGCCGTACGGCAACGTACCGTGGGTTCGAATCCCACTCTCTCCGCCATTTTTTATTGAATAAGTGTAATGCACTTTGCTCTGGAGTAGTACTCAAGAGGCCGAAGAGGCGCCCCTGCTAAGGGCGTAGGTCGTCTAAACAACGGCGCGAGGGTTCAAATCCCTCCTACTCCGCCAAGAAAATCCCTCGTAGTTTCGTGAAAACTGCGGGGGATTTTCCTTTTTGTAGCGTTTTTACGCGTAAAAAAGGGTCCTGAAAAGCCCACAGGCTTTTCAGGACCCCAAAATTATAAATGCCTGTTCGCAAAAACTTTACAGCAGCAGGTTCGTGATAGCCGCCAGCACCAGCAGGTGCACCGGGTAGAACCAGTAAAAGGCCTTCTTTTGCAGCGGACTGCACGCGCCGCGCTGCCCGTTATAGAACCAGACCAGCACAAAGGCCAGCGGGGCGGTGAGCTCGAACAAAAACAGCAGCGCGCCCGCAAGGCACTGCTGCTTGCGGTCTGCGCGGGTGAGGTACAACGCGCAGATGATGATCACGCCGCTGGCGTTGTAGTCGGTATTGGCAGCCAGTGCCAGCGCGGCGCACCCGCCCGCCCACACAAGCCCCTGCCAGCCGGGCAGGCCGTTTTCCTTTTCAAAGCGCTTGAGCCCTGCCATAGCCAGCACGCCCAGCGCCAGCGTCCAGTAAACGTTCTGCGCATCCGAGTAAAAGGGGGTGCGGAAGAACGCAAGATCAAAGGGTACTTCGCTCACTAGGCCGAACAGCACCAGCCGCCCAAGGTAGCCTTTGACGTTGTGGGTGTGCACAAAGCCCTCCACCAGTAAAAAGCAGAACAGAGGAAAGGCCAGCCGTCCGGTGAAGCGCAGCACCATGTCCAGCCGGTACAACGGGTAGGCGGAAAGGGTGTCCTGCGAAAGGACACCGGCGTCCAGTCCGGGCGTAAGGATGCCTGCCTCGATGCAGGACGCACCGATGTGGTTCACCAGCATAGTGATGCAGGCAATGGTTTTCAGAGCGGTGCCGCTGAAGCTGCGGTGCGGGGATAGTGCGGCCATAAAAAACACCTCGTTCAGGTCGTTAAAAATCGTTACAGGAACCATAACGGAGGAAAGGCGGCATTTCCTGCAAAAATCGCGGCAAAATCTGCACAGAACGTGCAAAAATCGGGGCAAAATGCTTGACAGAAAAGGCGCGGGATAGTACAATCAAGAAGATAATTGAACTATCTCAAATGAAAGATGAAAAAGATTCACAGAGAATCGGGCGTCTCCGAACCAGTATAGACGGAAGGAGGCTTTGGGCATGACGCTATTTTCCTACGAAATTTTTGATGCTGTGGCGCGGCAGGGCAGCTTCAACAAGGCGGCACAGCAGCTGCACCTGACCCCCTCGGCCATCAGTCACGCCATTGCCGTAATGGAGGAGGAGCTGGGCTTTGCCCTGTTCAACCGCGGCAAAAACGGCGTATCCATGACCAGCTACGGCGCTTCCCTGTACCCCTCTATCCGCGATGTGCTCAACAGTGACGAGGCGCTAAAGCAGAGCATCGCCCGCCTGAACGGCTTGGAAAAGGGCAAGGTGAAGCTGGGTGTATTCAACTCGGTGTGCGCCTCGCTGCTGCCCGGGCTGCTGAAAAGCTTTGCGGCGCATTATCCGCAGATCGAGATCGAAGTATATCAGGGCACCTACGATGATGTCAAGGAGTGGCTGCGCACCGGTCAGGTGGATATCGCCTTCCTGTCCTCCACCTGCCGGGAGGAGTTCAACCTCACCGAGCTGTTCCGGGAGCCGCTGCTGTGCATCGTGCCGCAGGACTGGCCGGAGCCGCAGGACGGCGTAATGACCCCGGCGCTGATGAACGGCCAGAGCTTTGTAGTGCAGTGCGACGCCACCGATGCCGAGATGCGCCAGTTCCTCAAGAAATACAAGATCGGCACCGAGCGCCGCTGCCATGTCATCGACGACCAGTCCAACATTGCCATGGTGGAAGCCGGGCTGGGCATCTCCATCATGCCGCGGATGCTGCTGCGGGACTGCAAGGCCGCCGTCAAGGTGTACCCCATCGAGCCGGAGGAGTACCGCGTGGTGGGTCTGGCCGTGCAGCGCCCGGCCTCTATGGCCCCTGCCGTGGAGCAGATGTTCCACCATATCGTGGAATACTGCCACGAGCTGGATCTTTCGCTGTAATAAAGAATATTCTTGTATCTGTCAACCGGGAAGTTCTGCGGAGCTTCCCGGTTTTTGTTGACTGCCGCAAGTAAAAATTGCATCCGGCGGTAAAAAGGATTATACTATAAAAAAGCCTGCGGGGTACAGGCCGCAGAAGCGGATGTGAGGGGATGGAACCATGAAACGACGGGATTTTTGCAAGGGTCTTGCGGTGACCCTTGCGGCGGGGGCGCTTGCTCCCGCTGCGGCGCTGCCGCAGGCCGGGGCAGCTACGGCGCTGGTCGGCCGCGCCGTGCCGGACGACTACTATACCCTGTGGTACCGCAGTGACCGCAACAGCGCCGACCTGCGGCACGACTACTATTACAGCGACAGCCTGTTCGACCACCCTGCCACGGAGTACGACAACCAGCTGGCGCTGGCCACCTTGGGCATGGCGGCAGCCGCCGATTGTCCATGGGAGAGCGACCAGCGCTATTGGATGGAGGGCGAGGTCGGCCGCGCCGACCATATCCGGGACGCCTTTGCAAAGCTGGGCTTTACCGAGGTGCAGCTGTTCAACTATACCCACAGCCTGAACAACACCCCGGACACTGTGGCCTGTGCCATCGCCCGCAAAACGCTGGTGCGCGGCGGAAGACAGGTGACCATCATCGGGGCGTTTTTGCGCGGCTCCGGCTACGGTGCCGAGTGGTCCGGCAACCTTCATGCGGGGCCCGGCAGCGCCCATACCGGCTTTGTGACGGCGGCGCGGCAGCTGGTTGAAAAAATACGCGGATACGTTCAGGCATCGGCAAAGCGTCAGCCGCTGGGCACTTTGAAGCTCTGGATGGGCGGGTACAGCCGGGGCGGCGGCGTGACCAACCTTGTGGCGGCGCGCCTGCCCGCCGTGCTGCCGCAGTTGGAAAAGAAAAACACCTACGTCTATACCTTTGCCGCTCCGGCAGCCCTGACGGCGGCAGACTGCCCCGATTTACAGCAGGATTTTAACAACAACCACGCGGCAGACGGCAGCCTGAAAAAGAACTGGGGCACCAGCAATATCTTCAATATCGTTTCCAGCGGCGATGTCATCCCCCGCATTCTGCCCGCAGAGTGGGGATTTTACCGCAACGGCAATGACCGCTTTCTGCCCTCCACGGTCATCCCGGAGGAGCTGGAGAAGCTGAACGACCGCAGCGCACGGATGGAGGGCACGCCGATGGACTTCGGGCGGCTGGCGGTCACCGAGGAGACCGATGCCGTGCTGCAATCTATGCTGAACCTGTTCTGCGACCGTCAGACCTACTACGAGGATTACGAGGACGCCATGCGCTGTATGCTGCAATGCGCCAACACCCGCTCGGAGGCGGAGGTGACCCGGGGCATCGTACGGGGCGATACCGCCGTGGTGGCGCAGCTGCGCAGCATGGAGCTGATGCGGCGCTTCCCGCAGGAAAAGGTGGAGCGCTGCGTACAGGCAGCCTCGGCGCTGAGCCGTCCTGTACTGGAAAAGCTGGGCAGCGCGGTGCCGCTGCAGGCGCAGCAGGTCGTCATCCCCATGCTGGCGGTTGGTCTGTGCTTTGAATTGCAGCCGGATACTGTGCAGCTGGTGGCAGACTTTGTCCTGTCCACCATCACGGTAAAGGGGCAGCTGAGCGGCATGCTAAAGACGGTGATGTGCCACTTTCAAGAAAACTACATCACCGTGCTGGAATCCTACGACCCCGCCGACCACGGTATGGAGCCCTACACCCGGCAGGAGGAGCTATAAGCAAAAGGCCGCTGCGCAAACATCGCGCAGCGGCCTTATTTTTTACAAAGCAGCTCAGAACTTGAACAGGTTCAGCCCGGTAACGGGGTCGTACTGGCGGTCTACCGTTCCGTCCAGAACATCCACCACCATCTCACAGGTGGCGCTGACCACCGCCCGGTTCAGATGCCCGCCGAACACCTCACCCTTGTCGTTGCCGGCGCTCATGTGCAGGTGGGCGTAGAATTCACCGTTCATGGTGTTGATGGTGCCAGTCAGGGACACGATCTCAAAGCTGCCGCTGAAGGTGTTGGCGTAGTATTTCTTCTCCGCTACATTATATACGCCCACCGTGAAGCTGTTGGCGGCGCCCAGCGCCTGCACAGCGGCAAGGCGGATGTTTTCCTTCAGGGCAAGCTCTTTGACCTGTTCAAGAATCTCCTCGTCCTTGTCGATGCGGACAATGATCTTATTGCCAAAACGTTTGTATTCCATGGTGAAGGTTCTCCTTTATGTGGTTTTTTGTGCGCTGTTCTTTGCCGGGAACGCGTGCAGCTTTATTGCTCTTCTGAATCTGATCCGAGTTTTTCCAGTTCTTTTTCGTTTTGGATATCTTCATCGGTTTTCTCTCCCGTGATAGCACGGTAAGCTTCTTTGATGCCGTTTCTCACTGCCCATTTGATAACGTAATACAGCGCGATCAAAATAACAATTGCGGTTCCACCGCTGATACCTAATTCATTCCACATGATTCGCCCCTCCAAATTCCGATTTGTTGAACTAAGCCGAGTATATCACACCCGCCAAGGAAAGAACACCCCCGATAAGAGTGAAATTCCCGGTTTGCTGTTCCGGGCTGGCGAACGACAACAAAAAATCCCCAGACCGAATGGTCTGGGGATGTGGTGGAGCATTGTCCAAGGCAGTCGAACCTTCAGGCGGGCATATCGTTGCTGCGGTCAGAGCGCTTCAAACCGAGAAACGGCGGCACTTCGGAACGCTTCAGCCCTTGTTCGTGTGCTTTTTTCAGTTGGTATTCGTGCAGGGCAATGCTGTCCAGCAGATCACGCTGATTCTGGGAGACTGCATAGTAATCAACGCTGAACCGTTTGCAGACTGCACTGAGTTGGTCAAGCATTTCAACAGCAGTAGGGGACATTCGTTTGACCTCGATATCCATAGGAGCACCACCTTTCAGGAAAGATATGTATTGAAAAGAGAAAGCGCCGCATTATCGGCAACCATCAACATGATCGGTCCACCGGACTGTTTGGCAAAGACCTGAATTGCGCCAAAATCCCGGATATAATGTTTTGCGAGTTCATCCGTCTTGGCTTCAAAGGTGACAACACCATTTTTACCGGAATCAATGGAAAGCTGGATGCCGAATGCGATCATCATGCGCCCAATATCCAGATATTTGCGTTTTGCAGTTAACGTAGGGTTACTTTCTGGGTGACTTTCGATGTATTCAATATACACGAACATACTGGCTTCTGTTTCGCGGTAAGCACCCAATGCTACGATTTCGCCGCCTTCGGTCTTGGCGGTATACTTTTCCAGTGCGGGATCACCGATGAACTCGCTTGTCCAGTCGGTCTGCCAACTCTCTTGGGTCGCTGCAAGGTCGGCAGAAGTTGATTTTTCGATTTCAACCGGAATCTTATTGCCCGTATCGGATGCTATGACAAAATACTGCAAAATTATAGTGCCCACCTTCTTTCAGTTTTATTATAACGAAAATACGGTGGATTTACAAGCGGTGCAGCACCCACCACAAACAAAAAACCCAGACCGAATGGTCTGGGGATGTGGTGGACGGTACAGGACTCGAACCTGTGACCTCCTGCACGTCAAGCAGATGCTCTACCAGCTGAGCTAACCGTCCATATTCTGTTTTGCTGAAATCAGCTAGATTATAATACCATAGCCTGTGACAAAAAGCAAGGGCTTTTTTCAAAAATTGTAAAACTTTTTTGAAAAAAGCACCCCGGAACCCGGCTTCTGTGCGGTGCAGCGCGGGTTTTGGGACGGCGGGCGACAGCTTTCTTGTTGCCCCCAACCAGACGTTGTGCTATAATAGAAAACTATAATAGGAGTAGTGTCGGAAAGGGAACGCAGCATGAGAGTTTTGGGCATCGACCCCGGTTACGCCATCGTGGGCTGGGGCGTGGTGGAGTATGCGGGCAACCGCTTTGCGCCGGTGGATTTCGGCGCGGTGTGCACGGACGCGGGCGTGCCGTTTGAACGGCGGCTGGACGAGGTGTATACCGGCATCAAGGAGGTCATCGAACGCACGCAGCCCGAGGTGCTTGCCATCGAAAAGCTGTTCTACCAGCACAACCAGACCACCGTGATCGGCGTAGCTGAGGCGCGCGGGGTCATTCTGCTGGCGGCGGCGCAGGCGGGGCTGCCCATCTACGAGTACACCCCCATGCAGGTCAAGCAGGCGGTCACCGGCTATGGCAAGGCCGTGAAAAAGCAGGTGCAGGAGATGACCCGGGTGCTGCTGCATCTGCCTGCCGTGCCAAAGCCGGACGATACCGCCGATGCGCTGGCCATGGCCATTACCTTCTGCCATACCAACGGCAACCAGCTCAACCGCTACACCCGCCGGGTGGCGGGGCCCATCTGACCGCATACCACAGCCGCCCTGCGGGGCGGCGGGTCTTGACTGAGAGGATTCTATGATCTACTGTCTGACTGGAAAAATCGTGAAAAAAAGCCTGAACGCCGTGGTGCTCAGCTGCGGCGGCGTGGGTTACTATACCCAGTGCCCGGCCAGTGTGGCGGGGGCACTGCCCGGTGTGGGGCAGGAGGCTACCCTGTACACCGTGATGAGCGTGACCGAGAACGATGTAAGCCTGTACGGCTTTGCCACCGAGGAGCAGCAGGCCTGCTTTGAGATGCTGACCGCCGTGTCCGGCGTGGGCCCCAAGGTGGGGCTGGCTATCCTCAGCGTCATGGAGCCGCAGCGGGTGGCGCTGGCCATCTCGGCGGTGGACCACAAGGCCTTTAAGGCTGCTTCCGGCGTGGGGCCGAAGCTGGCGCAGCGCATCGTGCTGGAACTGAAGGATAAGGTGGCGCGGGGCTTTGTGGACGGCATCTCACTGGAGGATGTGGCGGGCTCTGCCGCCGACACGCCCGCGACTCAGAGCAGCGCACAGGCCATTGCGGCGCTGGTGTCGCTGGGGTACAGCCAGAGCGAGGCGGCGCTGGCCATCGCAAAGATCGACGCCGCGCTGCCGGTGGAAGAGATCATCAAGCTGGCCTTGCGCAGCATGGCAGGCAGGAGGTAAGCAATGCAGGACGATACCGCGCTGTACGGCGCAAAAATGATGCAGCCCGTCATGACCCCGGCGGACAGTGAGGAAAATAACCTCCGCCCGCAGCATCTGGAGGACTACATCGGGCAGGAAAAGGCCAAGCAGAACCTGAAGATCTATCTGGAAGCCGCCAAGCGCCGGGGCGAGCCGGTGGATCACATTCTGCTCTATGGCCCGCCGGGTCTGGGCAAGACCACGCTGGCGGGTATCATTGCCAACGAGATGGGGGTGCAGATCCGCATCACCAGCGGCCCTGCCATTGAAAAGCCCGGCGACCTTGCTGCCCTGCTGACCAACCTGCAGGAGGGCGATGTGCTGTTCATCGACGAGATCCACCGCCTGTCCCGGCAGGTGGAGGAGGTGCTGTACCCCGCACTGGAGGACTACGCGCTGGATATCATGATCGGCAAAGGCCCCAGCGCCCAGAGCATCCGCATCAACCTGCCCCGGTTCACGCTGGTGGGCGCTACCACCCGCGCCGGACAGATCACCGGCCCGCTGCGCGACCGCTTTGGCGTGCTGCTCAAGCTGGAACTGTACAGCCCGGACGAGCTTTCCCGCATCATCATGCGGTCAGCGGGCATTCTGGATCAGCCCATCACCCCGGAAGGCGCTTACGAGCTGGCAAAGTGCAGCCGGGGCACGCCCCGCGTGGCGAACCGCTTTTTGAAGCGCATCCGCGACTTCGCCACCGTGCTGGGTGACGGCATCATCGATCAGGACGTGGCGCTGCTGGGGCTCAAGCGGATGGACGTGGACGCACTGGGTCTGGACGAACTGGACCGCAGCCTGCTGCGTGCCATCATCGAGATGTACAACGGCGGGCCGGTGGGTCTGGAAACGCTGGCTGCCGCGCTGGGCGAGGAGGCCGTCACGCTGGAGGATCTGTGCGAGCCGTATCTGATGCAGATGGGCTTTTTGACCCGCACCCCCCGCGGACGCTGCGCCACCCGCCTTGCCTACGAGCATCTGGGTATGAAGGCCCCGGAGACCGGCAGCGCCGAGGAAAACGGCCAGCAGAGCCTGTTCTGACCTATCATATAAAGGAATTAAACGGAAGGAGGACGCTATGCGCCCTGCAGATACTTGGAAAGACTACGAACTGCTGGATGCCACCGACGGCAACCGGCTGGAACGCTGGGGAGAGACCCTGCTCATCCGCCCCGACCCGCAGGTGGTGTGGAAGACCCCCAAGCAGAGCCCCCTGTGGGCAAAGGCAGATGCCATCTACCACCGCTCCAATCAGGGCGGCGGCGAGTGGGAATACCGCCGCCGTCTGCCGGAAAAGTGGAAGATCAGCTGCGGCGAAGGGGAGGATAAGCTGACCCTCATCGTCAGCCCCACCGGCTTCAAGCACACCGGCGTGTTCCCGGAGCAGGCGGTCAACTGGGCGTGGTACCAGCAGAAGATCCGCGCCGCGAACCGCCCGGTGAAGGTGCTGAACCTCTTCGGCTACACCGGCGGCGCTACGCTGGCCTGCGCCGCTGCCGGTGCCACCGTCTGCCATGTGGATGCCTCCAAGGGCATCGTGGCATGGGGCAAGGACAACGCCGTGGCAAGCAGCCTGACCGATAAGCCCATCCGCTGGCTGGTGGACGACTGCGCCAAGTTCGTGGCGCGGGAAAAGCGCCGGGGCAACACCTATGATGGCATCATCATGGACCCGCCCAGCTACGGGCGCGGCCCCGGCGGCGAGATCTGGAAGCTGGAGGACTGCATCTACGACCTCATCAGCCAGTGCGAAGAGGTGCTCAGCGATACCCCGCTGTTCTTTGCGGTCAACAGCTACACCACCGGCCTGTCCCCGGCGGTGATGGAGTATATGCTCAAAACCACGCTGGTGCCCCGCTTTGGCGGCAAAACCAGCTGCGATGAGATCGGCCTGCCGGTGTCTGCCACCGGCGGCGTGGTGCCCTGCGGCGCCACCGCCATTTGGGAAGAATGAAAGTAAAGTATTATCTCAGTCACGGCGACAGCCGTGACTGAGATAAATATATGCTAAGAATGGGGTACAGCCCTTTTCGGAGGGGCGCACCACCAGAAAGAGAAACAAAGCATGAGTGATACGATTTTAACTGCTGAAAATTTGAAGTTCCGCTACGATGCTGAGCAGCCGGTCTACGCGCTGGACGGCGTATCCGCGCAGGTGAAGCGCGGGGAGTTCGTGGCGGTGCTGGGTGCAAACGGCTGCGGCAAATCCACGCTGGCCAAGCACTTCAACGCCATTTTGCTGCCCGAGAGCGGCAAGGTGTATGTGGAGGGCATGGATACCGCAGACGAGGACAAGCTCTACGATATCCGCCAGACCGTGGGCATGGTGTTCCAGAACCCGGACAACCAGATCGTTGCCACCGTGGTGGAAGAGGACGTGGCCTTTGCGCTGGAAAACCTCGGCGTGCCGCAGGACGAGATGCGCCGCCGTGTGGACGACTCCATGAAGATGGCGGGTATCTACGAATACCGCGAGCGCGCACCCCACAACCTTTCCGGCGGTCAGAAGCAGCGCGTGGCGATTGCCGGTGTGGTTGCCATGCGCCCGGACTGCCTGATTTTGGACGAAGCCACCGCCATGCTGGACCCGCGCGGCCGCGAGCAGGTGATGCAGACCATCCACTACCTGAACAGGAACATGGGCATCACGGTGGTGTCCATCACCCACTATATGGAAGAAGCCGCACAGGCCGACCGTGTGCTGGTGATGAGCAAGGGTCATGTGGTGATGGAGGGCACCCCGAAAGAGGTGTTCAGCCAGACCGAGAAGGTGCGTTCTCTGCATCTGGACGTGCCGCAGGCCGCTGAGCTGCGGGACGAGCTGGTGAAGGCCGGTATCCCGATGCCGGAGGGCATCATCGACACCGGTGCCTGCGCACAGGCGCTGTATGAACTGCTGCAGTAAGGGGGGCGGACGAAATGGCAGATATCATTAAGGTAGAACATCTGAGCTACGTCTATAACCCCGGCCTGCCCACCGCAGTGACCGCGCTGGACGACGTGAGCTTTACCGTAGAAGAGGGCGATTTTGTGGGCATCATCGGGGCCACCGGCTCCGGCAAAAGCACCCTCATCACCCACATGAACGGCCTGAACAAGCCCACCAGCGGCAAAATTTACATCGACGGCCGCGACCTGTGGGCAGACCCGGAAAAGATCCGGGATTTCCGCTTTCTCACCGGCCTTGTGTTCCAGTACCCGGAATACCAGCTGTTTGAGGAGACCTGCTACAAGGACATCGCCTTTGGCCCTAAAAATATGGGCTTGGACGAGGCCGAGGTAGACCGCCGCGTCCACGAAGCCGCAGACTTTGTAGGCTTGGACCCGGCGCTTTTGGAGCGAAGCCCCTTTGAGCTGTCCGGCGGTCAGAAGCGCCGGGTGGCGGTGGCCGGTGTGATGGCCATGAAGCCCCGCATCCTTGTGCTGGACGAGCCTGCCGCCGGTCTTGACCCGGAGGGACGGGATGATATCCTTTCCGAGGTGAAGGAGTACCACAAAAAGACCGGCACCACCGTGCTGCTGGTGTCCCACAGCATGGAGGATATCGCCAAGTACGCCAACCGCGTGCTGGTGATGAGCAACAAGAAAATTGCCATGTACGACACGGTGGAAAAGATCTTTGCCCGCGCCCCGGAGCTGCTGGAACTGGGGCTGTCGGTGCCGCAGGTGACGAAAATCTTCCTCAAGCTGCGGGAGATGGGGGTGGACGTCCCGGCGGACGTGTACACCATTCCCTACGCGGTCAAGACCCTGCTGGAGGCCAAGCGCCGCCGCGATGCCGGGGAAAGCCTTGTGCTGCCCCGCAGCGCTGTCCAGAAAGGGGGTGCTGTCTGATGCTGCGAGATATCACCATCGGTCAGCACTTCCCGGGCAACAGTCTGGTGCATCGGTTCGACCCCAGACTGAAGCTTGTGCTGACGGTCGCTTATATCGTGCTGCTGTTTGCAGCCTCCAACCCCTTGGGGCTTACTTTGTCCATCCTCTTTCTGGGGGTCATGTACAAGGTGGCAAAGATTCCGGTCAAGATGATCGGCAAAAGCCTGAAACCTATTCTGCCCATCGTGCTGTTCACGGCGGTGCTGAACCTCTTCTTTGTCTCCGGCGAGGGCGACCCGCTGGTGCATTTCTGGTTCTTGACCATCTACGCCGAGGGCGTGCGCTATGCGGTGCTGATGGCGGTGCGCGTGATGGCGCTCATCGCGGGCACCAGCCTGCTTACCTACACCACCAGCCCCATTGTGCTGACCGATGCCATTGAGCAGCTGCTCAAGCCCTTGGGCAAGCTGCACTTCCCGGTGCACGAGCTTGCCATGATGATGAGCATTGCCCTGCGCTTCATCCCCACCCTCATCGAGGAAACGGATAAGATCATGAACGCGCAGAAGGCGCGCGGCGCGCAGCTGGACACCGGCAAAATGACCGACCGGGTCAAGGCGCTGGTGCCGGTGCTCATTCCGTTGTTCATCTCGGCTTTTCGCCGCGCAGACGAGCTGGCCATGGCCATGGAGTGCCGCTGCTACCGCGGCGGCACGGGTCGCACCCGCCTGAAGGTGCTGCGTTGCGAAAAACAGGACTACATCGACCTTGCGGTCTGCATCGCCTGCTTTGCCGTCATCCTTGCCTCCCGGCTGGTGTTCCCGAATTATTAAAGAGGAGAACTCCTTTTAAGCCTTCCCCCGACCGGGGGAAGGCTTCAGTGGTAACGGCAAAGTTTCTGGCTAAAGTGAAAAGCTTCCGGGCGCGCCAGTTTCGCCCTCTCAGGCGCTCCCGCGCCAGCTCCCCCAAGGGGGGAGCCAAGCCGTAAAGTTCAGCACTAAAGTATTAGGTATAATGAGGAAGTTCCCGGCAGTGCTCTTGGCTCTCCCTTTGGGAGAGCTGTCACCAAAGGTGACTGAGAGGGCGCATGCCGTTACCCTCCGTGCTAAAGGGTCAAGTGCAATGAGAAACCTTCCGGGCGCGCTAAAGCCTTCACCCCTTGGGGGGAAGGCTTTCCGCAAAGAGGCCATTTTAAATCAGAACTATGAACTTTTTACTTACCCTTGCCTACGACGGCACAAATTACTGCGGCTTTCAGGTGCAGCCCAACGGGCGCAGCGTGGCTGCTACCTTTCAGGATGCACTGGAAGCGGTGCTGGGCGCACGCCCGGATATCAAGGGCTGCAGCCGCACCGATGCCGGGGTGCACGCGCTGGGCTTCCGGCTGAATTTCCATGCCGATACCCGCATCCCGCCACAAAAGCTGCCGCTGGCGCTCAACCAGCATCTGCCGCCGGATATCCGTGTGCTGGCGGCGCAGACCGTGCCGGAGGATTTTCACGCCCGGTACGCCGCCCATACCAAGACCTATTTATACCGCATCCATAACCACCCCATCGACTCGCCCTTTGACGCCGCCTACTACACCCGTGTGCCCCGGCGGCTGGACGAGGCTGCCATGCAGGCGGCGGCGCAGCAGTTCGTAGGCACCCACGATTTTCTGGCGCTGTGCGCGGCGGGCTCTTCTGCCGCCGCCCACGGGGACACCGTGCGCACCATCACGGACTGCCGCGTCACTCGGCGCGGGGACGAGGTGGACATTGAGGTGACCGCCGACGGCTACCTGTACAACATGGTGCGCATTCTGGCGGGCACCTTGTGCGAGGTGGGCGCGGGGCGGCTGTGTGCGGCGGACATCCCCGCCATTCTGGCAAGCCGGGCCCGCAGCCGGGCCTGCCCCACCCTGCCTGCAAAGGGCTTGTTTTTAAAGTGTGTGGATTACCCGGAAAGAAAGGAAGAGCAGCCATGAAAAAGCTTCATCGCGGCGGCAGCAACCCGGACGGAGAGCCGCTTTCTGCCGGGCGTGTGGAATATCTGGAAGCAGCGCGCCAGCGGGTGCGCCGCCGCCGTCTGCGCCGCACCGCCATCATTCTGGCGGCGCTGATACTGGTCACCCTGTTTGCCACCGGCGCGGTGGGCGCATCCATCGCACGGGTAAAGGATCTGGTGGATACGGTGCATATCGCCCTGTCCCCGGCGGTGGGCTGGCCGCAGCAGACCGGCTTTGGCGATTTGACCGCAGTGCAGCCCATGTCCGGCAGCTTTGTAGCCATGGACGAGGATGCCTGCGCGGTGTACAGCCTTGGCGGTACCCGCCTTGCCAGCATCCAGAGCGGCTACGCCCGCCCGGCGCTGGCTGCGGGCAAGACCCGCTTTGTGCTGTACAACCGTTCCGGCAACGAGCTGCGGGTGGAAAGCCGCACCCAGAACCTGTACAGCAAAACGCTGGAAAACAGCATCTATCTGTGCGCCATGTCGGACACCGGCACGCTGGCAGTGGCCACCGATTCCGCCGACAGCACCGCCCGGCTGACCGTGTACACCCCCACCATGAGCGAACAGCTGCACTGGGATATGACCAGCGCGCAGGGCACCCCGGTGCGGATGGCGTTTGCCGCCGACAGCCGCCGTCTGGCGGTGGCTGCGGTCACCTCCAGTGCGGGGCAGTTACAGGCAAATCTCTTTGTGCTCAGCCTTGCGCAGGGCGACCCGGTGCAGCTGAGCAGCGGGGACAGCGTGCCCCAGTGGCTGGGCTGGCTGAACAACGACACCGTGCTGGCTGTGTACGAGAACTGCGCCGTGGTGTACGGCGCGGACGGCGGCGAGCGGGGACGCTTTGACCTTGGCGGCGGCAGCCTTGTCAGTGTTTCGCAGGACGGTGCAAACGCCGCCCTGCTGCTGGAAAACGGGCAGGTGTGCACCGCCGTGCTGCTGGATAAGGACCTGAACGTGCAGTACAGCGGCAACGTGCCGGCGGCAAACCAAATTTTGCGCCGGGGGCAAAACTTTTATCTGCTCACCGACAGCAGCGTGGAATGCTTTGCCGCAGATGGGGTGTACCAGTGGGGACAGGAGCTTTCCGTCCGTCCGCAGGCGCTGCTGGCGGGCAAGCAGCTGCTGGTGCTGTGCGGAAACACGGTGCAGCAGATCACCCCGCCGGAGCAAACGGCTTCCAGCGCCCGGTGAACGAGGGAAAAAACGGTATTTTTGCGGGGAAAGTGATCTTTATAACAGGGAAAACAAGATATGTTCAAGAATCCGTCATTTCTTTTTGATATCCTATGTACGGTGGTATGGCTGGTGCTGATGGTACGCTACGCCCGCAAGGGCTTTCTGGCGTCCATCGTGCAGCTGTCCGGCAACCTCATCAGCCTTCTGGGCGCACGGCAGTGTTCTGCCGCCTGCGCGGGCTGGGTGTTCGAAAATCTGCTGGCCGGGGGCTTCCGCACCCAGATCGCCGCCCACCTTTCGGCGGACGGCGTGGTGAACCTTTCCGGCATTGCCCAGCAGTACGCGGGCTTTCTGCCCGAAAGCTTCCGCGCCTCCATCGTGGCGGCCTGTGAGCGCAGCATCAACGCCGTGCTGGCCGATAACGCCGTGGTGCTGGCCGATACCATCGTGGAAAAAGTATTGCAGCCGCTGCTCACCCCGGTGATCATGCTGGTGCTGTTCTTTGTGTTCTACGCGGTGCTGCGGCTGCTGGTCAGCATGCTGGTCACCGTGCTGGGGCTGGTGAACAAGCTGCCGGTTATTGGTACTGTCAACCGGGGTCTGGGTTGGCTGACCGGCGGCATGACCGCCATGCTGGACTTATACCTCGTGCTGTGCGTGGTGTGGGGGCTGGTGGTCATTACCGGCGGCAATCTGAATGTGCTCAACGACACTGTGATGCACAGCAGTCTTTACTATAAAGCGTTTAATATGTTCAACCCCTTTTTGTAACAGGGGCGACAAGGAGGAACTATGGTCTGTATTCGATGCCAGAAGCGTCCGGCAATCATCTTTATCCAGCGGATGGAGAATGGTCAGATGAAGCAGGAGGGGTACTGTCTGCACTGTGCCCGGGAGCTGCACATCAAGCCTGTGGACGACCTGATGAAACAATTCGGGATGTCGGAGCAGGATCTGGATAACATGGAAAACCGCATGGAGAGCATGATGGAGGAGTTGGGCGATTCCAACCCCCTTTCCATGCTGATGAATATGTCCGGCGCCGGCGAGGATGCCGATGCGGAGAACATGGACGAGGATCTTGTACCCGGCAGCAATGCCACCTTCCCGCTGGGCTTTACCGGCACGGAGAAGCAGGACGGCGAAAAAAAGGCCGACCGCAAAAACGGCAAAAAGCCGCCCAAGCGCAAATTTTTGGATACCTACTGCGAAAACCTGACCCGCAAGGCGCGGGAGGGTAAGCTGGACGATATCATCGGCCGCGACCGCGAAATTTACCGCACCATCCAGATTTTGAGCCGCCGCCAGAAGAATAACCCCTGCCTCATCGGTGAAGCCGGTGTGGGCAAGACCGCCATCGCCGAGGGCATTGCCGAGCGCATTGCCAAGGGACAGGTGTCCATCGGCCTGCGGGATAAGGAAATTTTTCTGCTCGACCTCACCAGCCTTGTGGCGGGCACCCAGTTCCGCGGCCAGTTCGAGCAGCGGGTCAAGGGCCTGCTGAGCGAGGTAAAGGCCGCAGGCAACGTCATCCTGTTTATTGACGAGATCCACACCATCACCTCTGCCGGTGAGAGCGAGGGCGCCATGAACGCGGGCAACATCTTAAAGCCCGCCCTTTCCCGCGGCGAGATTCAGGTCATCGGCGCCACCACCTTTACCGAGTACCGCAAGTATATTGAAAAAGATCAGGCGCTGGAGCGCCGCTTCCAGCCCGTGCGGGTGGAAGAGCCCAGCGTGGCGGACACCCTTGCCGTGATGAACGGCATCAAGCGCTACTACGAGCAGCACCACCATGTACAGGTGCCTGCCGAGGTGCTTTCGGCGGTGGTCACCCTGAGCGAGCGGTACATCACCGACCGTTTTCTGCCGGATAAGGCCATTGACCTGCTGGACGAAGCCTGTGCCTGCTGCAATCTGGCGCACCCGGTCATCTCCGAGTATCTGGGGATGCAGAAGGAGCTGGACGCCCTGAAGCAGGAAGAAGCCGAGATGGAAAGCGCGGATGTGAACGAAGCCATCGACTACGAGCGCGTGGCCGAGCGCAAGACCCGCATCGCCAAGCTGGAATCCGAACTGCCCGCCAAGCAGGCTGCTGCCAGCGAAATTCAGGTGACCATGGACGATGTGGCCAAGGTCATCGAGCTGTGGACGGGCATCCCGGCGGTGAAAATTCGTGAGACCGAGTTCGTCAAGCTGGCAGGGCTGGAAAACGCTTTGAAGCAGAAGGTCATCGGTCAGGACGAGGCCGTGCATCTGGTGGCGCAGGCCATCAAGCGCAGCCGCGCCGACCTTTCCGGCCGCCGCCGTCCCGCAAGCTTCATCTTTGTGGGTTCCACCGGCGTGGGCAAGACCGAGCTGGTCAAGCAGCTGGCAGATCAGTTGTTCGACGGTCCCGACCCGCTCATCCGTCTGGATATGAGCGAGTACATGGAAAAATACGCGGTGTCCCGTATGATCGGTTCTCCTCCGGGCTATGTGGGCTACGAGGAAGCCGGTCAGCTTACCGAGAAGGTGCGCCGCCGCCCGTACAGTGTGGTGCTGTTTGACGAGATCGAAAAGGCACACCCGGACGTGATGAACATTCTGCTGCAGATTCTGGACGAGGGCAAGATCAACGATGCGCAGGGACGCACGGTGGATTTTTCCAACACGGTCATCTGCATGACCTCCAACGCCGGCAGCAGCGACCAGAGCGCGGGCAGCCTTGGCTTTAACAAGAGCGACGCCCAGCGCAGCGAGGAAAAGACCCGCAAGGCGCTGGCGCAGTTCCTGCGCCCGGAGTTCCTTGGCCGCGTGGATGAGGTGATCGCCTTCAAGCCCCTGACCGAGGAGACCCTGCAGGGCATTGCCGCCCTGATGCTGGACGAGTACAAGCCCGGCATGGAGGCCAAGGGCATCGCTTACAGCTACACCCCGGCAGCGCTCAAGGCACTGGTGCAAAAGAGTCAGGGCGGGCGCTTTGGTGCGCGCGACCTGCGCCGCACCATCCGCAAGGCGGTGGAGGACCCCGCCGCCGAGCGCCTGATCGACGGCACGCTGGCATCCGGCGGCACCCTTGTGGTGGATGCCGATGAAAACGGCGAGATCATCTTGAAGTAAACAAGAGAAAGCCCCTGCATCCGTTTTGGAATGCAGGGGCTTTTTGGTTCAGCACTGTACGGCAAGCTGGAAGTTGGTGTGTGCTTTATAAATTTTTTCCGATCCACTCAAGTTCGTTCATGGAATCCTTATTTTTTTCAAGTTCATCTCTGGCGGTTGCGTAATATGATTTTTTGAAAAGCATATCCCATGAAAGATATTTTGCCATACAGTCAAACTGCTTATCAATCAGCTCATACTGGATACTGCCTACGGGAGAACCACCTACAACAATCGTGCCAACTTTTTTGTTTTTTAACTGCAATCCACGGCAGTAGCACTTATCAATGATAAGTTTCAATTGTGCTGACATTCCCCACCAATAAACTGGTGTAGCAAAAAGAATCATATCTGCGGCAGCAATTTTATCAATTGTAGGATTTGTATCATCCTTATCGACGCATCCCTTAGAGCATTGACAGACACCACATCCCTTGCATGGTGCAATGTTGAGTTTGTCGGGTTCAATGATTTCAATTTTATTCTTTTCTGACGCTCCTTTTATAAATGCATTGATTGCTGCCAGCGTATTTCCTTTTCTGGCACTTCCATTAATGATTACAATTTTCATGCGTGTATCCTCCAACTTCCGATTTGTCGAGTTGAGTATAGCATATTGCGAACAAAAAGAAAAGCGGAGCAGGGAACGTATGATATTATCCCGCATTGACAAATCTGCGCAGAATAAGTACAATAAAACATAGCTATCCGCAAATTTTTTGCATGAGAATAAAGGAGCGTTTTTCTATGCCGAGCAATAAAGTCCGTACCCGTTTTGCGCCGTCGCCTACGGGTTATATGCACGTTGGCAACCTGCGTACTGCCCTGTACACCTACCTGATGGCCAAGCACGAGGATGGCACCTTCATCCTGCGCATCGAGGATACCGATCAGGGCCGCTATGTGGAGGGCGCTGTGGATGTCATCTACAACACCCTGCGGGAGACCGGCCTTCTGTGGGACGAGGGCCCGGATATCGGCGGCCCCGTGGGCCCCTATGTGCAGAGCGAGCGCATGGGTATGTTCAAGCAGTACGCCGAGCAGCTGGTGGCAGAGGGCAAGGCCTATTACTGCTTCTGCACCGAGGAGCGCTTGGAGGCTCTGCACGCCGAGCAGCGCGCTGCCGGTGAGATGACTCACTACGACGGCTGCTGCCGCGAACTGCCCAAGGAGGAAGTGGAAAAGCGCCTTGCCGCAGGCGAGCCTTACGTCATCCGCCAGAAGATCCCCCGCGAGGGCGTGACCGGCTTTGACGATGTGGTGTACGGCCACATCGAGGTGAACAACAGCGAGATGGACGACCAGATCCTCATCAAGACCGACGGGATGCCCACCTACAACTTTGCCAACGTTGTGGACGACCACCTGATGGGCATTACCCACGTCATCCGCGGCAGCGAGTATCTGTCCTCCACCCCCAAGTATAACCTGCTGTATCAGGCCTTTGGCTGGGACATCCCCACCTATATCCACTGCCCGCCGGTGATGAAGGACGCACAGAATAAGCTGTCCAAGCGCAACGGCGATGCCAGCTATCAGGATCTGGTGGAAAAGGGCTACCTGACCGAGGCGGTGCTGAACTATATCTGCCTGCTGGGCTGGAGCCCCCGCGGCGAGTACGCCGAGCAGGAGATCTTCTCCTTGCCGGAGCTGGTCAGGATCTGGTCCCCGGAGGGCATCTCCAAGTCTCCCGCCATCTTCGACCCCCTCAAGCTGCGCGCCATCAATGCGGAGTATATCCGCCGCCTGAGCCCCGAGGAGTTCCAGAAAAAGGCCGAGCCGTGGATCAACAGCGCCGTGCACAGCACCATCGACAAAAAGCTGCTGTGCGCAAACCTGCAGCCCCGGTGCGAGGTGCTGGGCGAGATCCCCGAGCAGCTGGATTTCTTTGACGCGATGCCGGAGTACGACGTGAGCCTGTACGCCAACAAAAAGCAAAAGACCACCCCGGAAACTGCCAAGGAAGCACTGGAAGCCCTGCTGCCGGTGCTGAGCGACGAGACGCTGGATTTTGCGAACCGCGATGCCGTGTTTGATGCCTGCAAGGCCAAGGCAGAGGAGCTGGGCAAAAAGAACGGCTGGCTGCTCTACCCGCTGGGCATTGCCCTGTCCGGCAAGCAGCGCACCCCCGGCGGCGGCACCGACCTTGCCTGCATGATGGGCCGCGAAAAGACCCTGCAGCGCGTGCAGGCTGCCATTGCAAAGCTGAACGGTTAATTTTCAAAATACCCCCAAAGCCCTGCGGCAAAATGACGGCCGCAGGGCTTTTTTGCGTCTTTGGGCGGGTTTGGGGCGGTTCTATGCACCGCGCCAAAAAGCGCCGCTGCCCCGCGTTACAGTATATGCAGACAGTGCGGGGAACAGAACAAAATTCCCCGCCGGAAAGCGGGGGATTTTTATGACAGAGCGGATGGGTGTTTTATCTTCGGACGGGCGGTGCTTGCAGCCTTCACCCTTGGCGGCACGGGCAATGCTGCGCCCGGCGGCGCGGCGGCTGGCAGCGGTGGGCATCGGCTTTGCTGGCGGCTGGGCGGTGCTGTACGGGGCGCTGATGCCCTTTGGACTGGGGCTGACCCTTGGTCTGGCAGAGGACTGCTTTGCCCCCTGCGCGGCAGGGGCGGCGCTGGGGCTGCTGCTCCATGGGCTGGGGGCGCTCTCGCTGCGCAGCCTGTGTCAGCTGTGTGCGCTGGGCGCTGCTGTGGCAGCCCGCTGGCTGCTGCCGCAAAGGTTTATGCCCGCCGTGCTGGCGGGCTGCGGCACCCTGACCGGCATGGCGCTGTGCTTTGCGCTGGGCAGCAGCGGCGGGGCAGACCTTTTGCTGTACAGCGCGGCGGACGCATTGCTTGCGGCGGGCATCGGCTTCGGGCTGCGCAAATTTGCCCCGGAGCGCCCGGGCATGGGTACGCTGCTGGTGGGCGCAGCCGTGGCGGCGGCGCTGGGCAGTGTGCGGTGGGGGTGGTTTTCGCCCGGGGTGCTGGCGTGTGCCGCCGCGGAGCTGGCGCTGTGCTGCCGGGCGCAGAGGCTTGCCGCCCTGAGCGGCAGCGCGGTGCTGGGTGCAGCCCTCTGCGCCGCAGACCCCGCCCTTGCCCCGGCGGCAGCGGGGCTGGGCTGTGCCACAGCAGCGGCGGCGGTGCTGGCACCCGGACGGCGGGTGGAGACCCTTGCCGCCTACGCGGGCGGGTGCGTGTCCGGGGTGCTCTGCGTACAGCCGCCCGGAAACGCCTTTGGGCTGCTGTTCAGCGCCTGTGGCGGCATGGCGGTGGTCTGTCTGCTGCCCGGCGGGTGGCTGGCTCCGGTGGCGGAACCCTCACAGAGCGGGGAAAACGCCCCCGCGCCCGCCCGCAGTGCGGCGGCGTCCACCCGGCTGGAAGCCGTGGCGCAGAGCCTTTCCTCACTGGCGGAGACGGTGAACGCGGTCTACGAGGGCCTGCCCCGGCGGCGGGAGGGTTTCCGCTGGGTCATAGACAATGTACATGATACGCTTTGTTTTAACTGCGGGCGGCGGGAGACCTGCTGGAAGCAGGAATACACCGCTACCATGGCGGGCATGGAAGCGCTGCGCCCGCTGCTGGAACAGAATGGCAGTGTGGAAGCGGCGCAATTGCCCGGGCAATTGTCCCGCTGCATCCACCCGGCGGCGCTGTGCGCGGCGGCGGGACGCAGCTTTGCGCTGTACCGCAGCCGCAAGGAGGCGCGCATCCATTCCGAGGCCATGCGCACCGCCCTGACCGAGCAGTACAGCGCCGTAGCCGAGGCGCTTGGGGTGCTCAGCGAGCAGCTGGGACGCCCCGGCGACCCGGAGCCCTATAAATCCAGCCGGGTGGCGGAGTTCTTCACCGGGCTGGGTGCCCCGCCGCAGGAGTGCGCCGTCACACTGGACGACCTTGGGCGCACCCATGCCGCCGTCACCCTGCCGCGCACCCGGTTCACCCCGCAGGAGCTGGCAGCGCTGGCGGGGGAGGTGGGACATATCTGCCGCCGCACGCTGGAGGTGCCGCAGGTGCTTTCCTGCAAGGGCATGACCACCCTGCTGTTCAGCGAAAGACCGACGCTGCGGGCGGTGTTCGGGGCGGCAAGCGCTGCCGCCCGGGGTGAGGTTTCCGGCGATGCAGTGCAGCAATTTTGCAGCCCTACGGCGGCGCAGATGATCTTATGTGACGGCATGGGCACCGGACGCCCGGCGGCGGTGGACGGCAATCTTGCGGCAGAGCTGACCGCCCGGCTGCTCAAGGCGGGCTTTACCGCCGAGCTGGCGGCGCGGCTGGTGAACGTGGCGCTGGCGCTGAAAAGCGAGGACGAGAGCGGCGCAACGCTGGACCTGATCAGCGTGGACTTATACACCGGCACGGCGCGGCTGTTCAAGGCCGGGGCTGCCCCGGGGTTTCTGGTGCATGGCGGGCGGGTGCGGGCTGTGGGCGAAGCTACTCTGCCCATGGGGGTGCTGGGCGGGGTGAACGGACAGAGCCGGGTGGTGCACCTGACCGCCGGGGACTACGCGGTGCTGGTATCGGACGGCTTGCTGGTGGACGGCGCGGGCTGGGTGGCAAAGCAGGTGGAGCTTTCGGCGGCGGCAGGGGACGCACCGGAAAAGCTTGCCGAGACGCTGGTGGAGACCGCCCGCATCCGCGCACAAAAGACCGGCCGCCCGGACGATATCACCGCCGCCGTGCTCCGGCTGGAAAAGAGCGGGTGACAGCGGCAGAGTTTCCGTTGCAATTTGCGGGAAGGAGGGGTATACTGGAAACATATTTTTCAGCCCGGCAGTGCCGGGCACAGGAGGCGGCTTATGCTTACCATCAACGTTGCACCTGACGGCAGCGGACAGTTTACCACCATTTCCGAGGCGGTGCTGGCGGTGCCCTACGACTGCCCTGCGGTCATCCGCATCGCGCCGGGCATTTACCGGGAAAAGCTGGTTTGTGAGAAGAAGGAGATCACCCTTGCGGGCGCGGGCATGGATGCCACCCGGCTGGTATGGAACGACGGCGGCAAGCTGCTGCACCCGGACGGGCGGCCTACCCACACCTTCCGCAGCTACACCGCCTTTTTCAGCGGCGAAAAGCTGCGGGTGGAGGATATGACCATTGAAAACGATGCAGGCCCCGGTGCGAAGGCGGGGCAGGCCATCGCGGCCTATGTGGACAGTGCCCGGGCGGCGTTCAGCCGGGTGCGGCTGCTGGGCAATCAGGATACCCTGTTCTGCGCCCCTCTGCCGGAGAAAGAGCGGGAGAAGGACGGCTTTCTGGGCCCGCGCGCGCTGGCACCCCGCCGGGCAAGTGCGCAGTATTACCACGCCTGCGAAATTGCCGGGGACATTGATTTTATCTTTGGCGGGGCAGACGCCCTGTTTGAGCACTGCACCCTGCGCACGGTGGATAACGGTCTTGCGCACAGCTGGGTCACCGCGCCTTCCGGTGCGGCGGATGGGCTGGGCTTTGTGTTCTGGGACTGCGATTTTGTCTCGGACTGCCCGGCGGGCAGCGTGTATCTGGGCAGGCCGTGGCGGCCTACCGGCAAAACGGCGGTGCTGGACTGCCGCCTTGGGGCGCACATTGCACCGGAAGGCTTTGCCGGCTGGAACGACCGCACCGACACGGCGCTGGCCGGCTTTGCCGAAGCAGGCAGCACCGGCGCGGGTACAGGGGAGCGCCCCGGCTGGGTGCAGGCGCTTTCGGCGGCTGAAGCCGCTGCACTGCTGCGCACTGCCCGGCAGAAGTGCCGCATGGAGACTACGGAAAGGATAACGGGATGAAAAAATTACCCAATGCAGTAAAATGGCTCATCATTCTGGTGGTGCTGGGTGCCATGGGCGCTATGATGTGGGCGGTGAACGACCGCGCCTCCCGGGTGGAGATGCCCGCCCCGGACAACACCTTTGGCATCTACCATACGGCAGAGAGCGGAACATAATAAAAGCACCGGCAGTTTCCCGATTGGAAGATCTGGAAAACTGCCGGTGCTTTTTCTGTATCACAGGGGGTGCTCACTTGCCCTCAAAATCGTCCACATAGGGTAAATCGCTCATGACGAACCAGAAGGTGGTGCCCTTGCCTACGGTGCTTTGCACGCCAAAGCGGAAGCTGTGCTGCTGGAAGATGGCCTTGGTGATGGAAAGCCCCAGACCGGTGCCCTGCTTGCCTGCGTCCGAGCGGGAGCGGTAGTACCGGTCAAAGATATAGGGCAGGTCGGCGGCGGCAATGCCCGGGCCGTGGTCCTCCACCTCTACCCGCACGCCCTCAGAGCAGCGGAAGGCGCGCAGGATAAAGATTCCGTCCTTGCCGATGTGGTGCATGGCGTTGCCCAGCAGGTTGTGCAGCGCACGCTGCATCATATCCGGGTCGGCATAGACCGGCAGTTCTTCTTCCGGCAGTTCCAGCTGCAATTGCCAGCCGTTCTGGGCGCAGACGGCGTCGTAGCGCTCGCTTACTTCATCACACAGCTGCCCCATGTCAAAGTGCACCCGCTCGCACTTGTAGGTGCCGCTGGTCACTTTGCTCAGCTCCATCACGCTGGACACCAGCGCGGTCAGGCGGTCGGCCTCGTCCACGATGATATTCATCTGCTCGTCCCGGTGCGCCTTATCGTCGCCGGTCAGATCGCGCACCGTCTCGGCGTAGCCCTTGATAAGGGTCAGCGGGGTGCGCAGGTCGTGGGAGACGTTAGCCAGCAAATCGCGCTGCATCTGCACCGCGTGCTGCACCTCCTCGGCCATGTGGTTGAAGTCCCGGGCAAGGTCGCCAAGCTCATCGTTGCGGCGGTTGTCCACCTGCACGGCGTAGTTGCCCAGCGCCATCTGCCGCGCCGCGCTGGAAAGCTGGCGCAGCGGCTTTGTGAACCACTCGCTGAACAGCCACGCTGCCGATATGGCAAAGCCGAAGATGAGCGCTGCCGCCAGCGGCAGCAGGGTGCTGAGCACCTTTCCGGCCTCGGCAACGTGCACAAGGCTGGTGGTCACCAGTACGGTGTAGCTGCCGTCTGCCGTGGTGCGCCCCACCAATAGCTGCGCCGAGCCGGAGAGCCGGGGCGGGTTGAGCGTCTGCACAAAGCTGCCCATGCTGCGGCACTTGCGCCGCATGGCAAGGGCGGTGGCAATGATCTTATCGTTGTTGGCAGAATCCGAAAGATAGGTGCCGTGCAGGTTGCAGAAGGACTGGTTCTCGATCTTATAAATGGTGTGCAGGGTGGTGTCCGAGATATCCACGCAGAAGCTGTTCAAAGTGCCCTTGGTGTACAGTTCCAGCGTGAGCTTATCAAAAAAATCGCTGTTGACCGCAAGCTGCCCAAAAGACCAGCTGGACAGCACCTTGCCCTCGGCAATGGCGTCGTCCAGCCGCTCCACGATGCTGTCGGCCTGATTGGTGAGCTGGGTCTCGATGTGCTTGGTGTACAAGGGCTCCAGCAGCTGGGTGGACAGCAGCCAGAACAGCCCCAGCAGAAACAGGCAGATGAAGCACAAAAACCACATCAGCTGCCCGCGGATGCCAAGGGTATGCCGTGCTTTGGTGGTTTGCCGCATGAACCGCACGCTCCTTCAGTCAACGGGCGGCATCGGGGTCGAACTTATAGCCGATGCCCCATACCGTAGCAATGTAGCTGCGGCATTTGCCCAGATGGCCGCGCAGCATCTTTACATGGGTGTCCACGGTGCGGTCCTCGCCGAAGTAGTCGTAGTTCCACACCTTCTGCAGGATCTTTTCCCGGCTCAGGGCAATGCCCTTGTTGGAGGCCAGAAATACCAGCAGGTCAAACTCTTTGGGGGTCAGGGCGATCTCCTCGCCGGACACCCGCACGGTATGGCTGGCAGTGTCGATGGTCAGCTCGCCAAAGGTCATGGTGTCGGCGGCCTCGGTGGGGCGGGGCATGGTGCGGTTCAGCACCGCGCGCACCCGCGCCACCAGCTCCCGGGGGGAGAAGGGCTTTACCACATAGTCGTCTGCGCCGCTTTCCAGCCCGGCCAGTTTGTCGTACTCTTCGCCCCGGGCGGTCAGGATGATGACCGGGGTATTGATGTGGCGGGCGCGCATCTCCCGCAGGCAGGTCATGCCGTCCATAAAGGGCATCATCAGGTCTAAGATCACCAGATCAAACCCGCCGCCGGACAGCTGTGCCAGCGCCGCAGAGCCGTCTCCGGCTTCCTCGCAGACGTAACCGGAATATTGCAGATGCTCGTGGATCAGCTCCCGGATGCGGGGCTCATCGTCAACGATCAGGATCTTTGCCATAAAACAGGACTCCTCCTATCATATATCAATATACAGCTCTATTTTAATGCAAGAATTGGAAAAAGCTGTGAATTTTAAGTGAATGGTTTGGAAAAACAAAACCGTCTGCACCCAGTATACCACACCGGGCGGCGGGGCGGCAATCTTTTTACGGGAAGGCACGGAGCAAAAATCACACTCCGCTTGCCCTTTTTGCGCAGGAATGCTATACTTTAGCGATAAAGGACAGTGCGCTGTCCGCAGGTTTTTCAGAGATAAGGAAAAGCGCTTATGCGAATCGGACTGATCGAATTTTTGCTCATACTGGCCATTGCGTCCCTCACGGTGGGGCCGCGGGTGGCTTTGTTCGTGAACCGGTGGATGCGCCGCGCCAACCGCGCCAACGCCATGGCGGCGCGCCGCCGGGCGGAGTATGCCGCCCAGATGGCTGCCGAGCGGGACGCCATGCTCAAGCGGTTCCGCACCGCCAGCACCGTGTTCGGGGTGGGCATTCTGCTGGTGCTGGTGTATGCGCTGGGCTTCCGTCCCATCGACACCCCGCCGCAGGCCTATAAAGCCCCCGATCTCCGGCAGGAGACGGGCGCGATGCAGACGGCAGTTTCCACCGACCGCAAGACCCGGCTGGAGCTGGGGGAGTATCAGGGCGTGGACTGCATCCGCGCCAAGGACGGCCTGTTATATGCCGCTGCGTGGAACGGTGCTGCATTGAAAAAGCGCACCACCGACCTTGTGCGTACCGACGGCGGGCACGCTGCCGCCATCCTGAGCGTGGAGGGCGAGCTGACCGGCTTTGCCTTTGACGCCGCCGGGGATGTGTGGCTGACCCAGCTGACCACCGCCGGGGGAACTTTGTGCCGCGCCAAGCACGACAGCTGGGGCGCAGCGGTGGAGCAGGTGGTCACCCAGCTGGATGGTGCGCCGCTGGGGGCGGTATCTGCCGTGGAGGTAAGCCCGGCGGGCAAGGTGTATTTTGCGGTGGCTGCGGCGGCAGGCGCGGAGAACGGGCTGGAAAGCGCCCTGCGCACTGAGCTGCTGGCGCACACCGCCACCGGCTGCGTGTATGTGTATGACCCCGCCGCCCGCACGGTGGAAAAGGTGCTGGGCGGGGTGGCAGGTGCTGCCGGTTTGGCACTCAGCCCGGACGGCAGCACCCTGTATGTCTCCGACCTTGGCAGCCGCTGCATCTGGGCGGTGGATGCCGCTGCCCGGGAGCTGACCGCCGGGGGACGGGGCTGTACTGCCGCCTTTGCCGGTCTGCCGGGCTATCCCGGTGCGCTGGCTGCGGACACGGACGGTACGCTGTACATCAGCTACCGCTGGGCGCGCAGCAGCTGGCTGGAAAAGAACGCGGACAGCACCCTGCTGCGGGGCATTGCCCTGCGGGCGGGGCAGAATACGCAGGAGCGGCTGTTCCGGCGCACGGCGGACACCCCCTGTGCCGAGGCGGTAAGCCTTGCCACCGGAGCTTGGGAGCAGACCTTTACCGGCCTTGCACAGGACAGCTGCGCGGCGGTGTGTCTGATGGAAAGTAAAGTATATTTCGGTGCAGCAGGGGCAAACAGCCTGCTGGCTGCAAACCGATAAGCGAGGTGTTTTTGTATGACCGAAGCATTTGCAAAACAGATCGAGACCGAGGCGCGGCAGGCAATGACCGAGCTGGTGGCTGCGGCAAAGCTGAAAAAGGGAGATGTGCTCGTGGTGGGCTGCTCTTCCAGTGAGATGGTGGGCGGTCACATCGGCAAGGATTCCAGCCTGGAAGCCGCCCGGGCGCTGTACGCGGGCGCTGCGCCGGTGCTGGCAGAAAAAGGCATCTGGCTGGCAGCCCAGTGCTGCGAGCACCTGAACCGCGTCATCATCCTTGAGCGGGAAGCCGCAGAAAAATACGGCTGGGAAGAAGTGTGCGTCGTGCCCCGTCCCCATGCGGGCGGAAGCTGGGCCACTACCTGCTGGAAAAACTTCAAAGACCCGGTGGCGGTGGAGGAGATCCGCGCCAACGCGGGCATGGACATCGGCGGCACCCTGATCGGGATGCACCTGAAGCGGGTGGCGGTGCCGGTGCGGCTGAGCCTTAATAAGATTGGCGAAGCAAACATTCTGTGCGCCTACACCCGCCCGAAGCTGATCGGCGGCGAACGCGCCCGCTATACCGAGGAGGATTGAGCGAGATGGCAGAAAAAACGTTGGAAGAGATGCGGCAGGCTGTCGCCGGGATCCGGGAAAAGATGGCAGCCGCCGCCCGGGAAGCCGGGCGCGACCCGGCAGCGGTGCAGCTGTGCGCCGCCTGCAAGACCCGCACGGCGCAGACCATTGCAGCCAGTGCTGCCCTGCCTATTGACTTGTTTGGCGAGAACCATGTGCAGGAGCTGTGTACAAACTACGATGCCGGGGCTTACTGCGGTAAGCCCAGCCATTTTATCGGCCATTTGCAGACCAATAAGATCAAAAAGGTGCTGGGGCGGGCAAGCCTGATCCAGAGCGTGGACAGCGAACATCTGCTGCTTGCCATCGAGAAGGAAGCCGCCAAAGCCGGCATCGTGCAGGACATCCTGCTGGAGGTGAACATCGGCGGGGAGGAGAGCAAGGCCGGCGCCGCGCCGGAGCTGCTCTGGCCGCTGCTGGACACCGCCGCCGCACAACAGCATATCCGGGTCAAGGGCCTGATGGCCATCCCGCCCGTAAATGACGATGATGCCCGGAACCGCCGCTATCTGGCGCAGGTGTATCAGCTGTTCGTCCGGGCGGGGGAGCGCGGTTACCGCAACGTGGAGATGCAGACCCTTTCCATGGGCATGAGCGGCGATTTTGAAAACGCCATCCGCGAGGGCGCAACCCTTGTGCGCATCGGCACCGCCATCTACGGCGCGCGGGATTACAGTAAAAAGTAACGATAAAAACGGAGGAACCATGTCGAAAACCAAGACCAACGACCCCGGGGCGCACCACGCAAGCAGCGGTGCGCTGATCCGGCGTTTTCTGCCCTATCTGGCAAACTATAAGATGGTGCTGTGCCTTGATCTGTTCTGTGCAGCACTGACCACCCTGTGCGATATCGTGCTGCCCAAGATCATGAGCATCATCACCAACTCCGCTATGGGGGTGGGCATCACCCTGACGGCGGGCATCGTGCTGAAGCTGGCGGCGCTCTACTTTGTGCTGCGCATCATCGACGGCGCAGCCAGCTACTATATGTCCAGCATCGGCCATATCATGGGCGTGCATATTGAAACGGATATGCGCCGGGATGCCTTTGACCATCTTTTGCAGCTGGATCACACCTACTACAACAACACCAAGGTGGGCACCATCATGGGGCGCATCACCAACGATTTGTTTGACGTGACCGAGTTCGCCCACCACTGCCCGGAGGAATTTTTCATCGCGGGCATCAAGATCGTGGCTTCCTTTGTCATTTTGTGCCGCGCCAGCATCCCGCTGACTTTAGCGGTGTTTGCCTGCGTGCCGCTGATGGGCGTGGTGTCGGTGTACCTGAACGGCCGTCTGCGGGCGCGGTTCCGCCAGCAGCGCGTCCAGATCGGCGAGCTGAACTCCACCATCGAGGACAGCCTGCTGGGACAGGGCGTAGTCAAGGCTTTTGCCGCCGAGGACGAGGAACAGGAGAAGTTTGCCAAGGGCAACCGCGCCTTTGAGCAGATCAAGACCCTTGGCTACTACGCCATGGGCGCCTTCAACACCTCCACCCGCCTGTTTGACGGCCTGATGTATCTGGTGGTCATTCTGGCGGGCGGCCTGTCGCTGGTGTACGGTAAAATTACTGCCGGTGACTTGGTGGCGTATATGCTCTACGTCACCACCCTTATCGCCACCATCCGGCGCATCGTGGAGTTTGCCGAGCAGTTCCAGCGCGGCATGACCGGCATCGAGCGCTTTGCCGAGATCATGGATACCCCGGTTGCCATCAAGGACGCACCGGACGCAGTGCCATTGCAGCCCGGCCCCGGCGAGATCCGGTTCGAGAAGGTGTGCTTTGAGTACCCGGACGACCACAACAAGGTGCTGCACGACGTCAGTCTGGACATCCGCGCCGGGGAGCGTCTGGCGCTGGTGGGAGCCTCCGGCGGCGGCAAGACCACCCTGTGCAACCTGATCCCCCGCTTTTATGAGGTGACCAGCGGCCGCATCCTCATTGACGGGCAGGACATCCGCCGTGTCACCCTGAAGAGCCTGCGGCAGGATATCGGCATCGTGCAGCAGGACGTGTACCTGTTCAGCGGCACGGTGGCGCAGAACATCGCCTACGGCAAGCCCGGCGCCACCCGGCAGGAGATCGAGCAAGCCGCCCGTCTGGCGGGCGCGGAAAAGTTCATCCTTGCGCTGAAGGACGGCTACGACACCTATGTGGGCGAGCGCGGCGTCAAGCTTTCCGGCGGACAGAAGCAGCGCATCGCCATTGCCCGGGTGTTCTTGAAGAACCCGCCCATCCTGATTCTGGACGAAGCCACCAGCGCACTGGATAACGAGAGCGAGATCCTTGTGGGGCAGAGCCTTGAAAAGCTGGCGCACGGCCGCACCACCCTGACCATCGCCCACCGCCTGACCACCATCAAGGACTACGACCGTATCCTTGTGCTGGGCGAGGAGGGCATCGTGGAAGAGGGTACCCACGCCCAGCTGCTGGAAAAGCAGGGCGTCTACTACCGCCTGTGGAACCAGCTGCCCGCAGAGGATGGGGAATAAAGAAGCCTGAAATACAAAAAAGACACCCGGAAGGGTGTCTTTTTTCGTATGGGCCAGGCAGGACTTGAACCCGCGACCAAGCGGTTATGAGCCGCCAGCTCTGACCAGCTGAGCTACTGGCCCGTATGTGGTGCTGCATTGCTGCAACACGCACTAGTATAGCAAAAACCGCGCAAAAAGGAAAGCATTTTCCGCAAAAATCATTTGGTGCGGCGGGCATCCAGCTTTTGCAGCATAAATTCGTCCAGCATGGCGGGCGGGAACAGAGGCTCCTTGTAGCCAAAGGCCTCCCGGATAAAGATGAGGGTTACCACGGTCTGGCGGCCGGGGTCCAGCCGCAGGGTGTACAAAGTGTCCAGCGGCTGCTGGCTGGGCTGGTGCAGCGTCAGGTGCAGCAGAAAGCCGCCGTCGTTCTCCCGGCGGCACTCGTAGGCAAAGAGGTCTGAGTCGCTGTGGGTGTCCAGACGGTCAAAGCATTCGTCCAGCGCAAGGCTAGTGCGGAACTCGGACAGGCCGGCGGGGCCGTACTGGCTGCGGCGGTTTGTCTCCCGCCGGGAGAGCAGATACACGATGATGCCCAGCGCACAGGCTAAAAGACAGACGGAAACGACAGCGTTCATGGAAAGACCCTCCCCAAAAGAGTTTTCCTTATTGTAACACAACCTGCGGGGGTTTGTGCTATAATATTTACAATTCTTTTTTAAATTTTTCTGCAAGCCGGGCGCAAACGCCCGGGGGGAGGGGCTCATGAAGCTTAAATTTACACGCAAGACATGGTATTTCTTTTTACTGGCTGCGGCGGCAGTGTCCATGCTGGGCGGCTTTGCCGTGCTGGGCGGGATGGATTTTTCCGGGCTGGAAATGATCGTATTCTGCCTTACCGGCATCGCGGTGCTGTTTCTGGCGGCGCAAAAGGGCGCACCGGCAAGGGAAAAACGCAACTACACCGGCGTGTTCGTGGTGCTGATGCTCAGCAAGCTGGGTGCCAGCGGCTGGGCGGGCGATATCTGCTCGGCGCTGGTGTGGCCTGCGCTGCTTGCCACCGAGTACGAGCGCGGCAGACCCATCCAGCGGCAGCTGCAGCTGGTGAGCGCCGCCGAGGTGCTGCGGCTGGTGTTCTGGATGCTGACCAAGTACGCGGGCATGAGCGGCCTTGCCTTCTGGACGAATATCATGTTCGTGCTGCTGACCTGCGCCCGGGGCTGGGCAGGGCTTACCCTGTATAAGACCCAGGAGGAGACCCTGTGACCCAGCGCCGCAGGACGTCTAAAGCCAAGGCAAAACGCCGCTTTGGCCGCAGAGCCTTTCTGGCTGGTGCGGGCGCAGCGGCCTGTGCGGCAACGGGGTGGTACCTGCGGCAGAAAAGCGATGCAGACCACACTGCCGCCTCAGGGCAGGATACGCCTCCGGCACCCAACCCCGCCCTGCCCGCCGGGGAGTGGCGGGCGGTGTGGGTGAGCTATCTGGACTGGGCACTGCTGGATTTCTCCACCGAGGACACCTTCCGCGCCGGGGCGGCGCAGCTGCTGGACAATTGCGCCGGGCTGGGACTGAACACCGTACTGGCACAGGTGCGCCCCTTCGGGGATGCACTGTACCGCAGCAGCCTGTTCCCGTGGAGCCATCTGTGCACCGGGGTGCAGGGCAAAGACCCCGGCTTTGACCCGCTGGATGTCTTTCTTACCGAGGCGCACCGCCGGGGCATCGGGGTGGAGGCGTGGGTCAACCCCTACCGCCTGCGCTCCTCGGCGGCGATGCCGCCGAATCTGGCGGAGAATAATCTGGCCAACACCCACCCGGACTGGTTGTGCACCGCCGGGGAGGGGCTGTACCTGAACCCCGCCGTGCCCGCCGCCGCAGACTATGTGGTGCAGGGGGTGGCAGAGCTTGTGCAGAACTATCCGGTGGACGGCATCCACTTTGACGATTACTTTTACCCCACCACCGATGCCGCCGTGGACGCGGTGCAGTTTGCGGCAAGCGGCGCAGCCGACCTTGCCGCGTGGCGGCGGCAGAACGTTACCGCGTTGGTGGCGAAAGTGTACCGCACCGTAAAGGCGGCAGACCCCACATTGCGGTTCGGTATCAGCCCGCAGGGCAACCCGGATAACGACCTTGACCAGCAGTACAGCGATGTGACCGCATGGCTGGCGGCGGGCGGGGAGGAGAAGGTCATCGACTACCTCTGCCCGCAGGTGTACTGGGGCTACGGCTTTACCCTGCACTCCGGCAGCACCCGCTTTGCCTTTGAAAACATCGTCCCGGCGTGGCTTGCCTACCCCCGGGCGGGGGATGTGGCGCTGTATTTCGGGCTGGGCGCGTACCGGGTGGGCACCGGGGACGGCGGCGCGAACCCGGACAGCGTGTCCGGCTGGAGCACCGGCAGCGCGCTGGCGGCACAGGTAAAGGACTTGCGGCAGCAGGCGGCGGGCGGCTGGGCGCTGTACCGCTACGGCAGCCTGTTCGGGCCGGAGGCTCCCGCGCTGGCCGGGGCCGAGTGCGCGGCGCTGCGGGCGCTGAATGGGTGAAAATTTGTGCAGAAACAGGCGGCAAACCGCACAAAATAAATGCAGGTATCTTGTGCAGAGCGGCAAAATGCGGTATACTTACCCTGTATCTGCCCGTTGGCAGAGACGCACGAAAAAGAAAAGTTTCTTTGTTTCTATGAGGAAAGCTATGAAGATGAAAAAACAGCTTTTGGCACTGCTGCTGGCGGCGGTGATGGTGCTTAGCCTGACCGGCTGCAAGGAAACCCTGAAAAAGGTGGCGCAGAAGGTGACAGGTCACTCCGAGGAAGTGCAGGAGGAGGACACCACCCGCTGGGCGGAATCCACCACCGACCCACTGATCATTCAGGGCATTGCGGATGCCTCGGCAAAGTATGCCACCGCCACCGCAGACGGCTGCCTGTACGCGGTATTCAATGGCATCTGGAGCCGCAACACCGGCTACTTTACCGTGCCGGGCGGCAGTTTGAACATTATGGCCTGCGGCACCGCCGAGGGCACCCAGAAGTTCAAGGTTGCACTGTGGAAAAAGGTGGACGGCGGCGCAGCGTATGTGCCGGACAGCACCTACTACGTCAAGACCGATGGCACCGACTACCGCTGCACCATTTCCGGGCTGGACCCGGCGGCGCAGTACCGCGTGACCATCTCCTATGATTCCAGCCGGTACTACCTGTACGGCCTGCTGAAGGTGGAGGGCATTGCCGGATGACGAACCAGACGAAAAATTCAATGTTACTGATGCTGTGCGCCCTGATCTGGGGCACAGCCTTTGTGGCGCAGAGCGCCGGTTCCGGCATGGGCGCGTTCTCCTTTCTGGCGGGGCGCAGCTGGATGGCGGTGCTGGTGCTGATCCCCACGGTCAAGGCGTTTGACGCCTTGCACCACCGGCAGGGCAGGCCGGACGGCAAGCCCAAGACCGCAGCCGAGCGCAAGCTGCTGCTGAAAGCCGGGCTTGTGTGCGGCACGCTGCTGTTTTTGGCCAGTGCGGCGCAGCAGCTGGGCATCACGCTGGACCCCTCCACCGCAAAGGCGGGCTTCCTGACCGCTATGTATGTGGTGCTGGTGCCGGTGTTCGGCCTGTTTCTGGGCCGCAAGGGCAGCGCGCAGCTGTGGGTGAGCATGACCATTGCCGTAGTGGGGCTGTACCTGCTGTGCATGAAGGACGGCTTTGGCAGCATCCAGAGCAGCGACTGGCTGCTGCTTTTGTGCGCGGTGCTGTTCAGCTTCCAGATCATGGCGGTGGATCATTTCTCCCCGCAGATGGACGGTGTGCGCCTGAGCCTCGTGGAGTTTTTTGTGGTGTCGGTGGAAAGCACCGTGGCGGCGTTTTTGTTCGAGCAGCCTGCCATGGCAGAATTTGTCACCTTCGCCGTGCCCATCCTGTACTGCGGCATCATGTCCAGCGGCGTGGCCTACACGCTGCAGATTCTGGGTCAGCGGGGCCTGAACCCCGCTGTGGCAAGCCTGATTATGTGTCTGGAAAGCGTATTCAGCGCCTTGGGCGGCTGGCTGCTGCTGCACCAGAACCTTTCTTTCCGGGAAGCCTCCGGCTGCGTGCTGCTGTTTGCCGCCGTGGTGCTGGCACAGCTACCCCTTGGCCGCCTGATGCGGAGCAAGGCCTGAGGTGGCGGCAAAGCCGTGCGCCCAGCTGCGCAGCGTGGAGGGCATCCAGTACGAGCTGGTGCGCAAAAAGGTAAAGCAGCTGCATCTGCGGGTGCGCAGCAACGGCACCGTGATGGTAAGCATCCCTTTGACGGCCAGTCTGGAGCAGGCTGACCGTTTTGTGCTGCAAAACGCCCAGTGGATCCGGGACACCCGGGTGAAGAACATCGCCAAGCGGAACAAGGATAACGCCGACCTGCCGGACAAGGCCACGGCGCTGGCCTACTTTACCGCCATGAGCGATAAGGTCTACCCGGCCTTTGCCGGGGTGCTGGGTGGGCAGAAGCCCATCCTGAAAGTGCGCAGTATGACCAGCCGCTGGGGCGTGTGCTGCCCGGCCAAGCGGCAGATCACCCTTGCCTTGCAGCTGTATAACCAGCCCCCTGCGGCGCAGATCTATGTGGTAGTACACGAGTACTGCCACTTTTTGCAGTTGAACCACAGCCCGGCTTTCTGGGCAGAAGTGGAAAAGCTGCTGCCGGACTGGAAAGCCCGGCGGGAACTGCTGAAAAAATAATCTATCGTAAAAACGGAGGGAAATTCCCTTGGAAAACGAAAAAAAGACCGGCGATAAATATTCCAAGCTTGCCGGTAATACTTTGATCTTTGCAATCTCCAGCTTTTCGTCCAAGCTGCTTACCCTGATCGTACAGCCCTTTCTGACCTACGCCATGGCGGAGATCTCGGATCTGGGTCTGTCCAAGATCCTGAGCCAGTACGCAAACCTGCTCATCCCCTTTGTGTCCATGGGCATGTCCAACGCCATCATCCGCTTTGGTCTGGACAAGGGCAACAGCGAAAAACAGGTGTTCACCAATGGCCTGCTGACCATTCTGGGCGGCTTTGGCATTCTGGTGCTGTGCTGGCCGGTCACCCAGTTTTTGCCGGATATGGCGCAGTACGGCCTGCTGATCTACATTTATGTGCTCATGAGCTGCCTACGTACCCTGTGCACCCAGTTCGTGCGCAGCCGCCAGTGGAATAAGCTTGTGGCAGTGGACGGCGTGCTGTGCACCGTGGCGACCATGGCGTTCTATGTGCTGTATCTGGTGGGCTTCAAGTGGGGCGCCAACGGCTACCTGCTGGCCATCATCAGCGGTGACCTGACCAGCGTGCTGTTTTTGCTGTTTACCGGCAAGCTGTGGAACTATGTGGAGCTGAAGGGCATCAACAAAAAGCTGTGGCGGCAGATGCTCAACTTCTCGCTGCCCATGATCCCGGCGCAGATCAGCTTCTGGATCATCAACGCCTCCGACCTGTTCTTTGTGCGCGAAATGTGCGAAGGACTGGATGGGCGCACCGGCAACGCATGGAGCGGCCTGCTTTCCACCGGCTACTTCCTGCCCACCATCCTGACCACGCTGGGTCTGATCTTCTACGATGCGTGGCAGCTTTCCGCTGTCACCGAGGAGGAAGGGCGCGCCCGGTTCTTTACCCAGATCTTCCGCACCTATTCCAGCGTGCTGTTCTGCTGTGCGGCGGGCATTATCTGGCTGTGCCGCCCGGTGATGCACGTCATGAAGTCCAACTACTATTACGCATGGCACTTTGTACCGTTCCTTGTGATGGCTTCCACCTGCAGCTGCTTCAACCAGTTCATGAACAGCGTCTATGTGGTGACCAAAAAGTCTGACCGCAGCATGGTCACCATGATGGCGGGTGCTATCAGCAACTGCATCATGAACTATTTCTTCATCAAGCTGTGGGGGCCTGTGGGCGCGACCTATGCGTCCTTCCTTGGCCTTGCGCTGGTGTTCACCCTGCGTGCGGTGGACGCCCGCCGCATGATCGGGATGCACGTCCACCCGGCGCGGGTGCTGGCAAATGCCGCCGCACTGGTATTTGAGGCCTTTGTGCTGCTGGCAGAGCCGCCGCTGTACGGGCTGTGGACGGGGCTGATTACGCTGGTTATCATCCTGTACAACTTTGCGGGCGTATGGGCGATGGCGCGGGTGCTGCTGCCCCGCCTGCTGGGCCGCCGGGGCAAGGCACTGGTAGCCGCCGTGGACGGCTGGCTGAAGCCGAAAAAGGCGTAAAGCGGGACGATTTTGAATGGCCGCCGCGTGCGCTTTGGCCATATTCAGCGGAAAAATTATTTATAAGTTCGGAATACCGGAGCGTCTGCGGACGCTCCGGTATTCCATTTTCACGGGGAAGAACATAAAGGTGAGTAATATATTTTTACAATTTATGGAACTTGCTCAAGCTTTTTCCTTTTGGGGATTAACGGCATCTCCCTAAATCCGTATACTATAAATATATCTTGTGCAAAAGTGTACAAACAGGATACAGACGAAAGGCGGTGGACATCATTCTCAGACGATCACTCCCCAAGCTGCGGGAAAAGCTTTTGGAGGCGCCGCAGGCGGTGCTGCTGGCCGTGGTAATGGCAGAAAGCTGGCAGAAGATCCAGAAGGATCTGCGCCGCAAAATGCAGATCGATGTGCCGGGCACCGGCATGGAGGGTGCAGCCGCCTTTTTGGGCGTGGAGCTGGTGAACAAAAAGGAGCTGGTGCTCATTGTCAGCCGCACCAGCCAGAAAAACACCATCATGAAAGCCATCATGGAGGGGGCAAACCCCAAGGCGGGTGCTATCGTGTTCTCGCTGCCGGTGACCGATACCGCCGGTCTGCGGCTGATGGAAGAGGACGAAGCCCAGCCGGAAGCCGCCCTGTGACCCCCTTAAAAATTGATCCCGATATCCGCATTTATCGCTGAAGGCTTGATAAATGCGGATATTTTCGTTATCATAGTAGAAGAAACTTCAACTATAAACAAAGGAAGATGAAGATGACGCAATTAACACGCAAGCAACAGCAGCTCTTCAACGCACTGTCCATCGTGGTGGGCAACGCGATGTATGCGCTGACTGTGGTATTATTTCTGATGTCCTCCGGCCTCATCACCGGCGGTGCCACCGGTATCGCACTGGCTTTCAACAAGGTCACCGGACTGTCGGTGTCTGCAATACTGTTCGTGGTCAACGTGGCCATGCTGCTGCTGGGCTGGTGGGTGCTGGGACGCCGCTTTGCCCTGAACACCCTTGCAAGCACGGTGCTCAGTCCCTTTTTTATGGCACTGTGGGAGCGGCTGCTGGGCAATCTTGTGCTGACCGATGATCTGGTGCTGAACACCGTATTCGCGGGCTTTGGCATCGGCATTTCGCTGGGCATCACCATCCGCGCCGGTGCTTCCACCGGCGGCATGGATATCCCCCCGCTGGTGCTGAACAAGTGGTTCCACCTGCCGGTGTCCAGCACCATGATGGTTTTCGACTTTATCATTCTGGCGGCGCAGGCGGCGTTCAGCCCGGTGCGGCAGTCCCTGTACGGCGTGGTGATGGCTATCATCTACACGGTCGTGCTGGACAAGGTGCTCATGCTGGGCACCACCCGCACCGAGGTAAAGATCATCAGCGCCAAGTCCGACGAGATCTGCGCGGCTATTTTTGCGCAGTTGGACCGCGGCGTGACCATCCTGCACGGCGAGGGCGGCTACCTGCGGGAGCCGGAGTCGGTGCTGCTGAGCGTGGTCTCCAACCGGCAGCTGCCAAGGCTGGAAAAGCTGGCGCACGCCATCGACCCCACCTGTTTTATGATCGTGAGCCATGTTACCGAGGTAAGCGGGCGCGGTTTCTCGCTGGAAAAGGACTATCAGGCGGAGGAGTAAGCGGATTTCCGCAAGGCTCTTGCAAAACTGCCCCGGTTTGGGGTATAGTATAGAGGAACAGTAGGTTATGCTGTATCTCACCCAAAACAGAAAGGAAAAGCTATCATGTTTGATATTTTCAATATGCTCAAAAAAGAGGAACACACCGCACCCAAGCAGGTGACCCGCGATACCATCATCGGCGACATTCTGGATATGGACCAGACCACCGCACCCTACTTTATGGAGATCGGAATGCACTGTCTGGGCTGCCCGGCTTCCCGCGGGGAGACCATCGAGGAAGCCTGCGAAGTGCACGGCGTGAACTGCGACGAGCTGCTGGAGAAGCTGAACACCCATCTGGCAGCCAAGAAGGCCTGAGTGCTGCCCACACTGGATGCGCGTCTGACCGCAGCGGCAGAGCTGGTGCGCCCGGGACAGCCGGTGGCGGACATCGGCTGCGACCACGGCAAGCTGACGGCAGTGCTGGCGGCTTCGGGTAAGTACCCGAAGGTCATCGGGTCAGACCTGCGCCCCGGCCCGCTGGCAAAGGCAAAACAGACGCTGGAAAATGCAGGCTGTCTGGACCGCGCTGAGCTTCGGCTCGGCGACGGTCTTTCTGTGTTGTCTGCCGGGGAGGTGGGCAGCATCGTGCTGGCAGGCGTGTCCGCACAGACCACATGGGAAATCATCGAAAAAGCGCCGTGGGTGTCCGCCATGGGCGGGCCGCGCCTTGTCATGGTGCCTGCCACCCGCCACAGCGAGCTGCGCCGCTGGCTGTGGCAGCACGGCTTTGCCCTTGTGGCAGACCGCCCGGTGCTGGCCGCTGGCCGCTGGTATGCGGTGATGGCGGCAGAGTACACCGGTAAGGTGACAGAGCCTACCTTTACGCAGTGTCTGCTGGGGGACACCGCCCGCTGGCCGGAGGGCGCGGGCTACGCCGCATGGCAGCGGGCAAAGCTGCCCCGGATGCGGCTGGGCGTGCCGGACGGCAGTCCGCTTGCCGCAGAGATGGATGCTATTCTGAAAGAGGGAAACTGAAATGACCACGGTACAGCAGGTATACGAAGTAATGCAGCGGCTTGCCCCGCCGGAGCTGGCAGAGCACTGGGATAACCCCGGCCTGCTGGTGGACTGCGGCGGCAATGTGCGCCGGGTGCTGGTGACGCTGGACATCACCCCGGAGGTGGTGGCGGAGGCTGCGGCAAAGCAGTGCACGGTCATCGCAGCGCACCACCCGGTCATCTTTGACCCGCTCAAGCGGCTGTGCCCCGCCGATGTGCCCTATCAGCTGGTGCGGGCGGGCATTTCTGCCATCTGTATGCACACCAATCTGGATGCCGCCGAGGGCGGGGTGAACGATGTGCTGGCCGACCTTTTCGGCATCCGGCAGCGCACCGCCTTTGCAGACGGCTGCGGCCGGGTAGGGGACATCGAACCCATCACCGTGCCGGAACTGGCAGCATTGGCGCAGCACAAGCTGGCTGCCCTGTGTAACGCGCCGGATACCGGCACGGCAGTACAGGTGAAGTTTGCCGATACCGGAAAGCCGGTGCACCGGCTGGCGGTCATCAGCGGCGCGGGCGGCAGTCTGTTTGCCGAAGCCATTGCCGAGGGTGCGGACTGTCTGCTGACCGGTGAAGCCAACCACCACCATGCGCTGGATGCCAAGCGGCTGGGGCTGTCCCTCATTGCGGCGGGGCATTACGCCACCGAGTTCCCGGTGACCGCCGCCGTGGCGGCTGCCCTGCGCACCGCCCTGCCGGAGGTAGAGGTGCTGGTGAGCACCGAGAACCGCGACCCGTATACTTATTTATAAAGAGAAAGCCCTCTCCGTCATTGCTGCGCAATGCCACCTCCCCCGAAAGGGGGAGGTCTTTCAGCATAAATCGAAAAACTGGCAACGCCGCAGGCGACCGAGAGGGTTATAGATAAAACGAGGTAAACACTATGGCACTGGATGCCGCGACACTGGCGCTGACGGCTGCGGAGCTGAAAGCCACCCTGACCGATGCCAAGATCGCAAAAATTTTTGAACCTACCCGGGATGAGCTGGTCATCACCCTGCGCACCCGCACCGATACCTACGCGCTGCTGCTGTCTGCCCGCAGCGGCTCTGCCCGGGTGTGCCTGACCGAGGAAACCTTTGAAAACCCCGAAACGCCGCCCTCCTTCTGTATGCTCATGCGCAAGCACCTGACCGGCGGCAGACTGCTGGACGTGCACATGGAGCCGGGCGACCGCATCGTCTACTTTGATTTTCAGTGCACCAACGAGATGGGCGACCTTGTGCGCAACACCCTGTGCGCTGAGCTGATGGGGCGCTACTCCAACCTTGTGCTGGTACAGAGCGGCAAAATTATCGACGCCCTCAAGCGGGTGGATTTTGAGGACAGCGATGTCCGGCAGCTGCTGCCGGGCTTGCCCTATACTACGCCCCCCAAGCCTGCCCGCCCGGATTTTTTGCTGGTGAGCAGTGCATCCATTGTGGCAGCGGCCTGTCAGCGGGAGCTGCCGGTGGCAGATGCGTTGAACAAGACGGTGGCCGGCGTAGGGCCGGTGGTCTGCCGCGAAGCCGCATGGCGCGCCTTTGACGGGGAACATCTGCCCGCCAACGAGCTGACCGATGCCCAGAAGCGCAGCCTGATGGCGGCAATCGACGAGCTGAAGGAGCTGCACGCGCAGGGCGGCTGTCCATGCAGCGTCACCGCGCCGGACGGCAAGCCGGTGGAGTATACCTTCTTCCGGCCGCAGCAGTACGGCGAGCAGTACACCATCCGGGAGTGGCCGTCCTTCAACGGGATGCTGGAGGGCTACTATGCCGAAAAAGACCGCGCCGAGCGGCTGCGCACCAAGAGCAAGGAGCTGCACAAGGCGGTGCACAATATGTACGACCGCGCCCTGCGCAAGCAGGCAGCCCGGCAGGAGGAGCTTGCCGCCAGCGGCAAAAGCGAAAAGCTGCGCCTGTACGGTGAGCTGCTGTCCGCAAACCTCTATCTGGCGCAAAAGGGCATGAAGAGCCTGACCGTGCCCAACTGGTACGACGAAGGCAAAGAGGTGACCATCCCGCTGGATCTGCGGTTCAGCCCCAGCCAGAACGCCCAGAACTTCTTTAAGAACTACAAAAAGAAGCAGACTGCCGCCCGGATGCTGGTAGACCTGCTGGCCGAGGGCGAAAAGGAGATCGCCTATCTGGAAACGGTGCTCTACGAGGTGGAAAGCGCCTCCGGTGAAGCTGCCCTGAATGAGATCCGCATGGAGCTGAAAAATCAGGGCTACCTGAAGTACTACAAGCAGCGGGACAAAAAGCAGAAGCCTGCGGACTTCCTGCGCTATACCTCCAGTGACGGCTTTGAGATTTTGGTAGGCCGCAACAACGCCCAGAACGACAAGCTCACCCTGCACACCGCCCGGGGCAAGGATTTATGGTTCCATGTGCAGAAGGCACCCGGCAGCCATGTTGTGGTCATGAGCCATGGCGAGGACATCCCGGACACCACCAAACAGGAAGCGGCGGAGCTGGCGGTCATCCATTCCAGCGCCTACAAGGCGGGCACCGGTGCCAAGGTGGCAGTGGACACCACTGAGGTGAAGAACATCTGGAAAGCCAACGGCGCCAAGCCCGGCATGGTGCTGTACGAGGTGTACACCACCGTCTACATCACCCCGCGCGAGGGGCTGGAAGAGCAGCTGAAGAAGAATGATTTGAATTTTGGGGTTCTGAAAAGCCTACGGAGTTTGGAGAGGCAAAGCCCTCCATCTGCTAACGCAGACCACTCCGCTGCTTGAAAGCCCCACTGGGGCTTTCATTGCTACGCAACCGCAGCCTTTTCAGAACCCCTTTTTCACGGAAGGGAGTTCCCTATATAATAGGTATACCCCCCGCTTTTCCCGCCCATACTGATGCTGCAAAGGGGCACGGCGGAGTTTTCCACCGGCAAAAAGCGCCGGGATTGTGCATCTTGCACAGAAAATACGGCCATTGACAAAACAGAGAAAATAAAAAAGAAAAATCGTAATTTTCCGCAAAAAACACTTGCCAAATAGACGAAGATGTGATAAAATATCTCTCGGCTGCAAAAGGCTTGTGCGATACAAGTCGTGCAGGCCAGCGATATGCGTTGATGCGGGAGGTTGTCATCCGGCGATAGCTGCGATGGGTTATTTCCGCGGAGTATGTCCGATCTTAGAACCGGGCGAAAAAATTACTGACAGCGATGGAATACGTTCCCTCGGCAGAGAAGTTACTCCTCTGCGAAACGGGCGGAACCAATGTTCGGATTTGATTTGCTAATATGTTTCCGGGAGAACTGCCATGCGGTTCACCGGTTTTTATAGCGCCAAATCGAGGAACACCCGGAACTGTGTAGAGCAATTTATCGGCTCGCCTAGGGCAAAAACAATTTTTCAGGAGGCGTAAGCAATGGCAGTCAAAGAGAAAATCAGAATCCGTCTGCAGAGCTATGATGCTCAGCTGATCGATGCCGCAGCAGAGAAGATCGTGGAGACCGCAAAGCGCACCGGCGCCCGCGTGTCCGGCCCCATCCCCCTGCCCACCGATCGTGAGGTCGTTACCGTTCTGCGCGCTACCCACAAGTACAAGGATAGCCGCGAGCAGTTCGAGAGCCGCACTCATAAGCGTCTGATCGACATTCTGAAGCCGTCCAACAAGACGGTCGAGGCTCTGATGAGCCTCCAGCTCCCCGCTGGCGTGGACATCGAGATCAAGCTGTAAACCATACACGATCAAATTCGATGCCCTCGTTTCCCGAGGGGTCATGTTGGCAGTGACGTGCGCTGCCAACCAATAACCTTTACAGGAGGAAAAGAAAATGGTTAAAGGCATTATCGGCAAGAAAGTCGGTATGACCCAGCTGTTCGATGAGAGCGGCAAGGTTATCCCCGTCACCGTCATCGAGGCAGGCCCCTGCACCGTCGTGCAGAAGAAGACTGTCGAGAGCGATGGCTATCAGGCTGTTCAGCTGGGCTTCGGCGAGGTTTCCGCCAAGAAGGTCAACAAGGCAGCTGCAGGTCACTTCAAGAAGGCAAACGTTGCCCCCAAGAAGACCCTGCGTGAGTTCCGTCTGGACGACGTTTCCGCAATGAACGTTGGCGACATCCTGAAGGCTGACGTCTTTGCAGCAGGCGACAAGGTTGACGTTGCAGGCGTTTCCAAGGGCAAGGGCTACCAGGGCGTTATCAAGCGCTTTGGCCAGCACCGTCTGCGTGAGAGCCACGGCACTGGCCCGGTGGCACGTCATGCAGGTTCTATGGGCGCTATTTCCAACCCCTCTCGCGTGTTCCCCGGCAAGCGCCTGCCCGGCCACATGGGCTGCGTGCGCGTTACCGTGCAGAACCTGACCGTTGTCAAGGTTGACACCGAGAACAATCTGATCGCTGTCAAGGGTGCGGTCCCCGGTTCCAAGGGCACCATCATCACCCTGGCCAACAGCGTCAAGGCGTAAGGAGGAAAGCTACAATGGCAAAGTTTAATGTAGTCGATATGAACGGTCAGCACGTTAGCGAGATCGAGCTTTCCGACGCCGTGTTCGGTATCACCCCGAATGAGAAGGCTGTCCACATTGCTGTGGTGAACTTCCTGGCCAACCAGCGTCAGGGCACCCAGAACACCAAGATCCGCATGGAAGTTTCCGGCGGCGGCAAGAAGCCTTGGCGTCAGAAGGGCACCGGCCACGCTCGTCAGGGCTCCATCCGTGCTCCGCAGTGGACCCACGGCGGCGTTGCTCTGGGCGCCAAGCCCCGCAGCTACAACTACCACATCAACAACAAGGTCAAGCGTCTGGCTCTGCTGAGCGTGCTGTCCGACAAGGCTGCCAATGGCAACATGGTCGTCGTTGACAAGTTCGCTTGCGACGAGTACAAGACCAAGGCTGTGGTCGCTATGCTGAACGCTGTGGGCGCCGGCAAGAAGAACCTGCTGGTCAACGAGACTGTCGATGCAAAGTTCGTCAAGAGCGCTGGCAACATCGCCGGTGTCAAGACCACTTTCGCAGGCAGCGTGAACACCTACGATGTGCTGAACGCCGACAAGCTGATCATCAGCGTCGACGCAGCTAAGAAGCTCGAGGAGGTGCTTGGCTAATGAAAACCGCACATGATATCGTCCTGAAGCCGGTCATTACCGAGAACTCCATGGCTGGCATCGCTGACAAGAAGTACACCTTCAAGGTCGCTACCGATGCTACCAAGGTCGAGATCGCTCAGGCAGTTGAAGTTCTGTTCCCCGGCGTCAAGGTCGCTAAGGTGAACACCGTTTCCGTCCGCGGCCGCTTCCGCCGTCAGGGTATGCACGCCGGTTACACCGCTGCATCCAAGAAGGCGATCGTGACCCTGACTAAGGACTCCAAGGAGATCGAGTTCTTCAACAGCATGGTCTGATAGAACCCGCCGAGGGTTCCTCTATGGGGATATGACCCCGATAATAATTCATAAGATAAACAAAGGAGAATAGCACAATGGCTATCAAAAAGTATGGCCCCACTACTCCGGGCCGCCGCGGCATGACCGTCACGGATTACAGCGTCCTGAGCAAGGTCGCTCCTGAGCGCAGCCTGCTGGAGCCCATGAAGAAGCACAGCGGCCGCAACAACACCGGTCGTATCACCGTCCGCCATCAGGGCGGCGGCAACCGCACCAAGTATCGCGTCATCGACTTCAAGCGTCAGAAGACCGATATCCCCGCTACCGTCAAGACTCTCGAGTACGATCCGAACCGCAGCGCATTCATCGCTCTGGTCGAGTACACCGACGGCGTCAAGAGCTACATCATTGCTCCCGATGGCCTGAAGGTGGGCGACGTGGTCGTCAGCAGCAAGTCTGCCGATATCAAGCCCGGCAACTGCCTGCCCTTCGAGAACATCCCCGTCGGTACCATCATCCACAACATCGAGCTGTATCCCGGCCGCGGCGCTCAGCTGGTTCGTTCCGCTGGCAACATGGCTCAGCTGATGGCTAAGGAGAATGGCTACGCTCTGGTTCGTCTGCCCTCCGGTGAGATGCGCAACGTGCCCATGAACTGCACCGCAGTCATCGGTCAGGTTTCCAACATCGACCACGAGAACGTCAACCTGGGCAAGGCAGGCCGCAAGCGCCACATGGGCGTGCGTCCCGGCAGCCGTGGTACCGTTATGAACCCCTGCGACCATCCCCACGGTGGTGGCGAGGGCCGCGCACCTGTTGGTCACTCCGGTCCTATGACTCCCTGGGGCAAGCCCGCTCTGGGTCTCAAGACTCGCAAGCATCATAAGCGCTCCGATAAGCTGATCGTGAAGCGTGCAGGTAAGTAAGAGAGGAGTTTAAGACAATGGGTAGAAGCATTAAAAAAGGACCTTTCGTCCAGGCTGCTCTTATGAAGCACGTTGAAGCGATGAACGCTTCCGGCAAGAAGCAGGTCATCAAGACCTGGAGCCGCGCCTCCACGATCTTCCCCGAATTCGTTGGTCACACCTTTGCCGTCCACGACGGCCGCAAGCATGTGCCTGTGTATGTGACTGAGGACATGGTTGGCCACAAGCTGGGTGAGTTCGTTCCCACCCGTACCTTCAAGGGCCACACTGGTAATTCTAAGTAATAGAGGGAGGAACACAACATGGAAGCTCGGGCAATTCTTCGTTATGCCCGCATTAGTCCTCGTAAGGTGTCTATCGTTATGGACCTGATCCGTAACAAGCCCCTGGACGAAGCGCTGGCAATCCTGCAGTACACCCCGAAGGCCGCTTGTGAGCCCCTTCTGAAGCTGGTGAAGTCTGCAGCCGCAAATGCGGAAAACAACTTCAATATGGACAAGAACAACCTCTACGTCGCCGAGTGCTACGTCTGCCCCGGCCCGACGCTGAAGCGCATGATGCCTCGTGACCATGGTCGCAGCTACCGCATCCTGAAGCGCACCAGCCACATGACCGTTGTTCTGAAAGAGAAAGAGTAAGGAGGGAAAACAATGGGCCAGAAAGTAAATCCGCACGGCATTCGTGTCGGCGTTATTAAAGACTGGGACAGCCGCTGGTTTGCCTCCAAGAAGGATTTCAGCGATAACCTCGTCGAGGATCACAAGATCCGCACTGAGCTGAAGGCTCAGCTGAAGGACGCTGGCGTCCCCAAGATCGAGATCGAGCGCACTGTGGATCCTTCCACTTCCGCTCCTCGCGTTAATGTTAACATCTACTGCGCTAAGCCCGGTATGGTCATCGGCAAGGGCGGCGAAGAGCGCATCGCCCTGCAGAACAAGCTGACCAAGGAGTATGGCAAGACCGTTATCGTCAATGTCATCGAGGTGAAGAGCCCCTCCACCAACGCACAGCTGGTTGCTGAGGACATCGCTCGTCAGCTGGAGAACCGCGTCACCTTCCGTCGTGCTATGAAGCAGTGCATGCGCAATGCCATGAGCCCCCGCGATCGCGCAACCGTTCCCGCAAAGGGCATCAAGGCAATGTGCTCCGGCCGTCTGGGCGGCGCTGATATCGCCCGCACCGAGAGCTACCACGAGGGCACCATCCCCCTGCAGACCCTGCGCGCCGACATCGACTACGGCTTTGCAGAGGCTGCTACCACCTACGGCCGCATCGGCGTTAAGGTGTGGATCTACAAGGGCGAGGTCCTCAAGAGCGCAAAGACCGCTCCTAAGAAGGAAGGAGGCAACAAGTAATGTTACTGCCTAAGCGTGTTAAGTACCGCCGCGTTCAGCGCGGCCGCATGACCGGCAAGGCTACCCGCGGCAACGTGGTGTGCCAGGGTCAGTATGGCCTTGTTGCTCTGGAGCCGGCATGGATCTCCTCCAAGCAGATCGAGGCTGCCCGTGTTGCCATGACTCGTTACATCAAGCGTGGCGGCAAGGTTTGGATCAAGATCTTCCCCGATAAGCCCGTGACTGAAAAGCCCGCTGAGACCCGCATGGGCTCCGGTAAGGGCTCTCCCGAATACTGGGTTGCAGTCGTGAAGCCCGGCCGCGTGATGTTCGAGCTGGCAGATGTCGATGAGGCAACTGCTCGCGAGGCTCTGCGTCTGGCTATGCACAAGCTGCCCATCAAGTGCAAATTTGTTGTCCGTGAGGACTCCGTGAAGGAGGATGGCACCAATGAAGGCTAATGAACTCCGCGAAATGCAGACCGCAGAGCTGACCAGCAAGCTGGCAGATCTGAAGGCTGAGCTGTTTAACCTGCGCTTCCAGCATGCCATCAACCAGCTGGAGAACCCCGGCCGCATCGAAGCAGTCAAGAAGGACATCGCCCGCGTGATGACCGTTCTGGCTGAGAAGCAGTAAGGAGGTTAAACGATGGAAGAACGTAATCTGAGAAAGACCCGCGTCGGCGTTGTCGTGTCCGACAAGATGGATAAGACCATCGTGGTTGCCGTTAAGGATAGCGTGCAGCACCCCCTGTACAAGAAGATCCTGAAGCGTACCGTGAAGTTCAAGGCTCGTGACGAGCAGAACGAGTGCGGTATCGGTGACCGTGTTGAGATCATGGAGTGCCGCCCCCTGAGCAAGGATGTGCGCTGGCGCCTGGTCCGTATCGTTGAGAAGGCAAAGTAATCTTTGCCCGCTGCTTTGAACAGTTTGAAAGGAGATATCTGATATGGTTCAGATGCAAACTTATCTCAAAGTTGCCGACAACACCGGTGCCAAGGAGCTGATGTGCTTCCGTGTGCTGGGCGGCACCCGCAAGAGATACGCAAACATTGGTGACGTCGTGGTCTGCTCTGTCAAGAAGGCAGCCCCCGGCGGCTCCGTTAAGAAGGGCGACGTCGTCAAGGCTGTCATCGTGCGCAGCAAGCATGGCGTGCGCCGCGACGACGGTTCCTACATCCGTTTTGATGAGAACGCCGCCGTTATCGTTATGGCCGACAAGAACCCCAAGGGTACCCGTATCTTTGGACCTGTTGCTCGCGAGCTGCGTGATGCCGGCTACACCAAGATCCTGAGCCTGGCTCCGGAATCGCTGTAAGGAGGTTTTAAAAATGAATAATCTTCATGTTAAAACCGGCGACAACGTGATGATCATCAGCGGCAAGGACAAGGGCCACACTGGTAAGGTCCTGCAGGTCAGCCCCGCTGAAGGCAAGGTCATCGTTGAAGGCCAGAACATGGTTACCAAGCACGTCAAGCCCCGCCGTCAGGGCGAGCAGGGCGGCATCGTTAAGGCCGAGGGCGCTATCTACGCTTCCAAGGTCATGCCCGTCTGCCCCAAGTGCGGCAAGGCCGTGCGCGTGGGCCACGTTGAGAAGGACGGCAAGATGGTTCGCGTCTGCAAGAAGTGCGGCGCTGAGCTGTAAGAAAGGAGTAAGGAACAATGGCTCGTTTGAAAGAACAGTATGTCAATGAAATTGCTCCTGCTCTGAACTCCAAGTTCGGTTACAAGAGCGTTATGCAGATCCCCAAGCTGGACAAGGTCGTCATCAACGTTGCCTGCGGCGAAGCCAAGGAAAACGAGAAGATCCTGGAAGCAGTTATGAAGGATCTGGGCCAGATCACCGGCCAGAAGGCAGTCGTCTGCCGTGCCAAGAAGAGCGTTGCTAACTTCAAGCTGCGTCAGGGCACTCCCATCGGCTGCAAGGTCACCCTGCGTGGTGAGCGTATGTACGAGTTCGTGGATCGCTTCTTCAACGTGGCTCTGCCCCGTGTGCGCGACTTCCGCGGCATCAACGGCAACGGCTTTGACGGCCGCGGCAACTTTGCCTGCGGCATCAAGGAGCAGATCATCTTCCCCGAGATCGACTTCGAGAAGGTCGATGCTGTCCGCGGCATGGATGTCTGCTTCGTCACCACCGCAAAGACTGACGAGGAGGGCAAGGAGCTGCTGAAGGCTCTGGGCGCTCCGTTCGCAGAGAACAACTAAGGGAGGAGATTTGTAAAATGGCTAAACTGTCTATGAAGCTGAAGCAGTCTCGTCCTGCTAAGTTCTCTACCCGTGCATACACCCGCTGCCGCATCTGCGGCCGTCCCCACTCCGTGCTGCGCAAGTACGGCGTGTGCCGTGTGTGCTTCCGTGAGCTGGCCTACAAGGGCGAGATCCCGGGCGTGAAGAAGGCTTCCTGGTAATTTACCAGAGGGCTGGATAGAATGTCGGATATCCGCCCCGGGGCAAACAACTTGTTTCGGGGCGGTATCATTATAAAACAAATGAGAGCTAATCTAAGGAGGTTAGTGGCAAATGCAGATTACTGATCCTATCGCGGACCTGCTGACTCGCATCCGCAACGCTAGCACTGCCAAACACCCTTCTGTGGAGATCCCCGCTTCCAACATGAAAAAGGCTATCTGCCAGATCCTGGTTGACGAGGGCTACATCAAGGGTATGCAGGTCAAGAACGACACTGTTCAGGGCACCATCGTTGTCACCCTGAAGTATCAGGCAAACGGCGAGCCCGTTATTGCCGGCCTGCGCCGTGTGTCCAAGCCCGGCCTGCGCATCTACACCAACTGCGAGGATATGCCCAAGGTCATGAAGGGCCTGGGCACCGCGATCATTTCCACCTCCAAGGGCATCATGACTGACAAGGCCGCTCGTGCTGAGCACGTCGGCGGCGAAGTCCTGGCCTACGTGTGGTAAGAAAGGGGTAAAAGACAATGTCGAGAATTGGAAGAAAACCCATCGTCATTCCTGCCGGTGTCACTGTCACTGTCGATGAGGCAGCACACACTGTCGCCGTCAAGGGCCCCAAGGGCAGCCTGAATTCCAACTATCATCCCCTGATGACCGTTAAGGTCGAGGGCAATGAGGTTTTGGTTACCCGCCCCAATGACGAACCCAAGGCCCGCAGCCTGCACGGCCTGACCCGTACCAACATCGCCAACATGGTGAACGGTGTTGTGAACGGCTACGAGAAGAAGCTGGAGATCGTTGGCGTTGGTATGCGCTGCCAGAAGCAGGGCTCCAACCTGGTCATGAACCTGGGCTTCTCTCATCAGGTGAACGTTCCCGATACCGAGGACTGCACCATTGTGTGGCAGGATCCCAACCACTTCTCTGTTACCGGTATCGACAAGCAGAAGGTCGGCCAGTATGCTGCAGAGATCCGCGCCAAGAAGCCGCCTGAGCCGTACAAGGGCAAGGGCATCCGCTACGCTGGCGAGGTCGTCAAGCACAAAGAAGGCAAGGCCGGTAAGGGCAAGAAATAAGGTAAGGAGTGAAAGACAATGGTTAAGCAGATCGACAAGAACGAAGCTCGTCTTCGTCGTCATCGCCGCGTTCGCAACAAGATCAGCGGCACCGCAGCACGTCCTCGCCTGGATGTTTTCCGCTCCGCCAAGCACATCTACGCTCAGATCATCGATGATGAGCAGGGCGTTACTCTGGTGTCGGCGTCCACTATGGACAAGGACTTCAACGGCAACGGCGGCAACGTCGAGGCCGCTGCTGAGATCGGCAAGAAGGTTGCAGCAAAGGCTCTGGAAAAGGGCATCACCGAGGTCGTGTTCGACCGTGGTGGCTACGTTTATCATGGCCGTGTTAAGGCCCTGGCTGATGGCGCCCGTGAGGGCGGCCTGAAGCTGTAATGAGAGGAGGAAACACATTATGGCTATGAGAAACCGTGAAGACGACGGCATGATCACCAAGGTTGTGTCTATCAACCGCGTTTCCAAGACTGTCAAGGGCGGCCGCATCATGAAGTTTGCCGCTCTGGTTGTCGTTGGCGACGGCAAGGGCACCATCGGCTACGGCATCGGCAAGTCCGGTGAAGTTCCCGAGGCTATCCGCAAGGGTGAGGCCGCTGCCAAGAAGAACATGCACAAGGTTGCCCTGAAGGGCACCACCATCCCCCACGAGATCGTCGGCAAGTACGGCGCAGGCGCTGTTCTGCTCAAGCCGGCTGCACCCGGTACCGGTATGATCGCCGGCGGCCCCGTGCGTGCCGTCATTGAGGCTGCTGGCATCAAGGACGTTCGTGCGAAGTCTATGCGTTCCAACAACCCCATCAACGTTGTTTCTGCTACCTTCGCAGGTCTGTGCGGCCTGGTCAGCGCCGAGTCTGTCGCTGAGAAGCGCGGCAAGACCGTGAAAGAAATTCTGGGTTAAGGAGGTAACTAACCATGGCAGATAAGATGCTCAAGATCGAGCTGAAGAAGAGCCTGATCGGCCGCGGCGCTAAGCAGATCGCTACCGCTGAGGCTCTGGGCCTGAAGAAGCCGGGCGACGTTACCGTTCAGCCTGACAACGCCGCTACGCAGGGCAAGATCGCAAAGATCAGCTTCCTGCTCAGCGTCACCGAAGCCTAATAGCAGGGGGTATACGCACAATGAAGCTTCATGAATTGCACGCCAGCAAGGGCGCCAATAAGGCTGCAACCCGCAAGGGCCGCGGCATTGGCTCCGGCAATGGCAAGACTGCCGGCTTCGGCAGCAAGGGCCAGAAGGCCCGTTCCGGCGTGAAGCACGCTGGTTTCGAGGGCGGCCAGATGCCTCTGGCACGCCGCCTGCCCAAGGTTGGCTTTAACAACATCTTTGCTACCCAGTACGCCATCGTCAACGTGGCCGATCTGGAGGCTGCTTTCAATGCCGGCGATGTCGTCGATACCGAGGCTCTGAAGGCTAAGGGTCTGGTAAAGAAGACCCTGGACGGCGTTAAGGTTCTGGGCAACGGCGAGCTGACCAAGGCTCTGACCGTGAAGGCCGCAGCCTATTCCGCTTCTGCCAAAGAGAAAATCGAGAAGGCAGGCGGAAAGGCTGAGGTGATGTAAGGTGTTCCAGACATTCCGTAACGCATGGAAGATCCCCGAGCTTAAAAATCGTCTTCTGTTCACGCTGGCGATCCTCGTGGTTTACCGTCTTGGCTGTGCCATCCCCGTGCCGTTCGTTTCCGGCTCTGCACTGACGCAGATGTTTGCAAACGGCGATATGCTCTCGTACCTCAATATGATGAGCGGCGGCGCACTGGCAAGATGCACGCTCTTCGCGTTAGGTGTGACACCCTATATCAACGCCTCTATTATTGTGCAGCTGCTGACTGTGGCCATTCCCGCGCTGGAAAACCTGGCAAAGGAAGCAGACGGCCAGCAGAAGCTGCAGCAGATCAACCGGTACGCCGGTGCCGTGGTCGCACTGATCATGAGCATTGGCTACTACTTCGTGATCCGCAATATGGGCGCACTGAAGTATGTTTCCGGCGCAGCCGGCGTGTTCGCCGCTGTGGTCATCATCGCCACCTTCGTTGCAGGTGCTCAGCTGATCACCTGGGCGGGCGAGCAGATCGATGACAAGGGTATCGGCAACGGTGTTTCCCTTCTGATCTTCGCCTCCATCGTTTCCAACTGGTCCTCGCTGTACACCTCTGTCACGGGTCTGCTGACCCGCGCAGCGGCTGGCGAGCCGCAGTTCTATATCCTGCTGCCCGTTCTGGTGATTCTGGCACTGGTCGCTGTGGTCTTTGTGGTGGTCATGACCAATGCAGAGCGCCGCATCACCATCCAGTACGCCAAGCGTGTGGTGGGTCGGAAGCAGATGGGCGGCCAGAACAGCTACCTGCCCCTGAAGCTGAACATGAGCGGCGTCATGCCCATCATCTTCGCTTCGGCACTGGTGTCCATCCCGGGCACCATCGGCAGCTTTTTGCAGATCGATCAGACCGCTCACCCGGTCTGGTATGCGTTCTTCCATACCTTCAACTACACCTCTTGGCTGTACGTTGTGATCTACCTGCTGCTGATCCTGGCATTCAACTACTTCTATGTGGCCATCCAGTACAACCCTGTTGAGATCGCCAACAATCTGCGCCGCAACAACGGCTCGATCCCCGGCTTCCGTCCCGGCAAGCCGACCAGCGATTTCATCACCCGCACCCTGAACAAGATCACCCTCATCGGTGCCATCTTCCTGGCTGCGGTGGCTGTACTGCCGATCATTCTGGGCAACCTGACCGGTATGAGCATTCAGCTGGGCGGTACCAGCCTGCTGATCGTGGTTGGTGTGGCACTGGATACCACCCGCAGCCTCGATAGCTTTATGACCATGCGCAACCACAAGGGTTTCCTTGGCTGATCTGAAGCAATAAAGATGTAAGAAAGCACTGGAAAGGAGAGCACGCTCATACTTTTCAGTGCTTTTTTGCTTTTGTACGGTATGTTTCTATCATGTGACATATAAGAAAGGAAGCGATCCTATGAATCTGATCCTGTTGGGCGCACCCGGCGCAGGCAAAGGCACGCAGGCCGAGATCATCTGCGCAAAGCTGAACATCCCTTCCATCAGCACCGGCAACATCCTGCGCGCTGCTGTCAAGGAGGGCACCGAGATGGGTCTGAAGGCCAAGAGCTTTATGGACGCCGGCGCACTGGTGCCCGATGAAGTCATCATCGGCATCCTGAAGGAGCGTCTGGCACAGGCTGACTGCGCCAACGGCTTCATTCTGGACGGCGTGCCCCGCACTATTGCGCAGGCCGAGGCCATCGAGACCATGGGCATCCGCATCGACAAGGTGCTGGAGCTGCAGGTTGAGGACAGCGTGATCGTGGAGCGCATGAGCGGCCGCCGCGTCTGCGAGAAGTGCGGCGCAAGCTACCACATCCTGAACAAGAAGAGCAAGGTGGAGGGCGTCTGCGACCTGTGCGGCGGCAAGACCGTCATCCGCAAGGACGACCAGCCCGCGACCGTGCTGGATCGTCTGAAAGCCTACCATGAGCAGACCGAGCCGCTGGTGGAGTTCTACCGCACCCGCGGCAAGCTGGCAGAGATCAAGTTCTGCCCCTCCATCGAGGAGACTACGGCTGAAGTCATGAAGGCTTTGGAGGCATAAGCGTGATCCAGATCAAAAATGCAAAAGAGCTGGACGGTATGCGCCGGGCAAACGCCCTGAGCGCAGCTGCCCTGAAGTACGGCGGAGAGCATATCGAAGCAGGCATGACCACCTGGGAGCTGGACAAGCTGATCTACGACTTCATCGTGAAGCACGGCGGCATCCCCAACTTCAAGGGTCTGTACGGTTTTCCCGGCACAGCCTGCATCAGCCTGAACGATACCGTCATCCATGGCATCCCCTCTCATGATATCGTCATCCGCCCGGGTGACATCGTGAGCATCGACACCGGTGCCAAGGTGGACGGCTTCAACGGCGACAACGCCTGCACCTACGCGGTGGGCAAGGTGGACTTGGAAGCCCAGCGCCTGCTGGAGGTGACCAAGGCTTCTCTGTACAAGGGCATCGGGCAGGCCGTGGCGGGCAACCGCATCGGCGATATCGGCTACGCCGTGCAGAGCTACTGCGAGGACGCGGGCTTCTCTGTGGTGCGTGACTTTGTGGGTCACGGCACCGGCAAGGAGCTGCACGAGGACCCCGAGGTGCCCAACTACGGCCATCAGGCCGCGGCCCCGGCTGGTGCCCGGCATGACCATCGCCATCGAGCCGATGATCTGTCAGGGAGACTACAAGATCAAGCAGCTCAGCGACGGCTGGACTGTCAAGACCAAGGACGGCGGACTGGCTGCCCACTTCGAGCACTCCATCGCCATCCTGAAGGACTGCACCGAGATCATGACTCGTAGCTGGGATGACCCGGATTTTGACCCGGCCACCTTCAGCCTGAAGTAAGCAACCTTTATAAAGGAGCCGCTGCACAGATGATGTGCAGCGGCTCCTTTCTCTTTTCACCCCTGCAATTTGTGCAATTGTGACAAGTTTTCGTGAAAAAGTTTCACCTTCACGGTGGAGAAACGCGAAAGCCGGACGGGGCAGAAAAGAGCTTTGACACAGAATAATTTTTTATCGGAAATACGGAAAAAACCTCTTGCAAATTGACAACAAAAGGTGTATAATCTATAAATGGCTGTGGAAGCCAGATACTTCCTCGACGGACAGGCTCAGTCTGCCCGTTTTGCGGATTTTGTGCCGCAGGAGATGAAGTATGTGGCGCTCATCGCCACCTGTCCGTCTGAGGATCGGCGTAAAGGCTCTTGAAAAGAGAAGCGGCAAACTGCACAAAAACGGGCGCAGGCACGGAGGAATGCAGTGCTTTCTGTTTTCTGGGGCGGGAGCACCGGTGCTCAATTATGACAAACTGAGCGGATCCAATAAGGAGGCAAATAGCTTGTCTAAAGAAGACGTCATCGAGATCGAAGGCATTGTGCGTGAAGCCATGCCCAACGCCATCTTTAAGGTGGAAATGTTGAGCGAGGATAAGAACACCGGGAAGCTCACTCCCAGCGGTCACATCCTCTTAGCGCACATCTCCGGCAAGCTGCGGACCAATTTCATCCGTATCCTGCCCGGGGACAAGGTAACCGTGGAAATGTCGCCCTATGATCTTTCTAAGGGCCGCATCACCTGGCGCTCCAAATAAGCGTCAGGGCATCAACCAAAAGGAGGTTCAACATCATGAAGGTCAAGCCTTCCGTGAAACCCATCTGCGAAAAGTGCAAGGTCATCCGCCGCAAAGGCCGCGTGATGGTCATCTGCCAGAACCCCAAGCACAAGCAGCGCCAGGGCTAATTCGGGCGCTTGGGGGTCAAGTGCGTAGAGTCCCGGCGCAGACCCCGACACTGACATGGGATGATTTTTGGAGGAAACTACTATGGCACGTATTGCCGGCGTTGACCTGCCCCGCGAGAAGCGCGTTCAGGTGGGTCTCACCTACGTTTATGGTATCGGCCAGACCACTGCTAACAAGATCCTGGAAGCAACTGGCATCAACCCCGATACCCGCGTCAAGGATCTGACTCTGGACGAAGAGGCTAAGATCCGTGACTACATCGATCAGGCAAACATCATCGTTGAAGGCGACCTGCGCCGCAACGTGGCTCTGGACATCAAGCGTCTGGTCGAGATCCAGTCCTTCCGTGGCACCCGCCATCGCAAGAATCTGCCCTGCCGCGGCCAGCGCACCAAGACCAATGCTCGTACCTGCAAGGGTCCCAAGCGCACTGTCGCAAACAAGAAGAAGTAAGGAGGATTTGAGAAATGGCAAGTGCAAATAACGCCAAGAAGGGCGCAAATGTCCGCATGAAGCGGAAAGAGCGCAAGAACATTGCTGCTGGTCAGGCTCACATCCAGTCTACCTTCAACAATACTGTCGTTACTATCACCGACCTGCAGGGTAATGCAGTGTCTTGGTGCTCCTCCGGCTCCCTGAACTTCCGTGGCAGCCGCAAGAGCACCCCGTTCGCAGCTCAGTCCGCTGCCGAGACCGCAGCTAAGACTGCGATCGAGCACGGCATGAAGACTGTTGAAGTTTACGTCAAGGGCCCCGGCGCTGGCCGCGAGTCCGCTATCCGTGCGCTGCAGGCTACCGGTCTGGAAGTCACCCTGATCAAGGACGTGACTCCCATCCCCCACAACGGCTGCCGTCCCCCGAAGCGCCGTCGTGTCTGATCGAAGGAGGAAATTGAATTATGGCAAAGAATACGCAGCCTATCGCAAAGCGTTGCAAGGCCCTGGGCATTTCTCCTGCGGTCATGGGCTATGCAAAGAAGAATACCACCCGCAACTCCAACGGCAACGTCCGCAAGAAGCAGTCTGAGTACGCATCTCAGCTGAAGGAGAAGCAGAAGGTCAAGTTCATCTACGGCGTTCTGGAGAAGCAGTTCCACAACGCTTACCTGAAGGCAGAGTCTCGCCCCGGCAAGACCGGTGAGAACCTGCTGCAGATCATGGAGTGCCGTCTGGACAACGTCGTGTTCCGTCTGGGCTTTGCTCAGACCCGCCGCGACGCTCGTCAGCTGGTGTCTCACGCTCACTTCACCGTCAACGGCAAGAAGGTCAACATCCCCTCTTACCAGGTGAAGGCTGGCGATGTGATCGAAGTGCGCGAGTCCAGCCGCAGCTCTGCAAAGTTTGCAAAGCTGACCGGTGCCGAGGCTCCCGTCGTGGCTCTGCCTGCATGGCTGAACCGCGAGACCGGTTCTCTGAAGGGCGTTGTCGCTAAGCTGCCCGAGCGCAGCGATATCGACTACGAAGTCGCAGAGCACCTCATCGTCGAGCTGTACTCCAAGTAATCCATTAAGAAGGCGGTGCCTTCCTTTTGGATGGTACGCTTTCGCATTCTTTTTTTGAAAGAATTCAATAATGGGCCGGTGGCAACACCGGTTTGACAAGGAGGGCATAGATATGATGGAGATTGAACGTCCCAAGATCGAAACGGCAAGCCTGTCCCCGGACGGTCGCTACGGCAAATTCGTGGCAGAACCTCTGGAGCGTGGCTTTGGCATCACACTGGGCAATAGCCTGCGTCGTGTGCTTCTTTCCTCTCTGCCCGGTGTCGCCGTGACCAGCGTCAAGATTGACGGTGTGGTCCACGAGTTCTCCACCATTGAGGGCGTCAAGGAAGACGTTACCGAAATTGTCCTGAACCTGAAGGGTATTGCTGCAAAGCTGTACACCGATGGTCCGAAGACAGTGCGTGTTGAGGCAGTTGGTCCCTGTGAGGTCACTGCTGACAACATCAAGCAGGGCGACGACATCGAAATTCTGAACCCTGAGTGGCACATTGCAACTCTGGGCGAGGGTGCCAAGCTCGTTATGGAGCTGACTTTCGACAAGGGTCGCGGCTATGTGCCCGCAGAGCGCAACAAACAGGCTATCATCGAGAAGAACGATATCAACACCCTTCCCGTTGACAGCATTTACACCCCTGTGCTCAAGGTGAATTATAACGTCGAGAGCACCCGTGTTGGACAGGCCATTGATTACGACAAGCTGACCATTGAGGTTTGGACCGATGGCACGATCAACGCACAGGAGGCCGTTTCTCTGGCTGCCCGTGTGCTGGCCGAGCACCTGAACCTGTTCGTCAACCTGTCGGACGAGGCCGCCGGCGCTGAAATCATGGTAGAAAAGACCAACGACGACAAGGAGAAGGCTCTGGAGATGACCATCGAAGAGCTGGATCTGAGCGTGCGTTCCTTCAACTGCCTGAAGCGCGCAGGCATCAACACGGTGGAAGATCTGGTCAGCAAGAGCGAGGACGAGATGATGAAGGTCCGTAACCTCGGTCGCAAGAGCCTGGAGGAAGTCATGGCTAAGCTGGACTCCCTTGGCTTCAAGCTGAACACGGATGACGAATAACTAAAATAATTTAAGGAGTGAAACGGGATGCCCGGTACCAGAAAGCTCGGTAGAACCAGCGACAGCCGCAACGCTATGATGCGCGCTATGGTTACCTACCTGTTAGAGAATGGCAAGATTGAGACCACTGTCACTCGCGCTAAGGACGTTCGTTCCATGGCCGAGAAGATGATCACCCTTGGCAAGGCCAGCGACCTGCACACCAAGCGTCAGGTCTACGCCTACATCACCAAGGAAGATGTTGCAAAGAAGCTGTTTGACGAGATCAGCCCCAAGTACGCTGACCGCAACGGCGGCTACACCCGCATCATCAAGATCGGCGCTCGCCGCGGCGACGCAGCTGAGATGGCAGTTCTGGAGCTCGTCTGATCCTGCTCTGACTGTTTGATACAGTAACAAGAGAAACCATTGCACAGCTTTTGTGCAGTGGTTTCTTTTTTGTTATAGGGGCTGGTACCCCCTCAGTTGCTGCGCGATGGATTCCAAAAGGGGGAGCCTTTCGATGCTGCCGCAAAGTTTCCCGCCACCGCTGAAGCCTTCACCTGCCGGGGGAAGGTGGCGCGCAGCGCCGGATGAGGAGCAGCACCCGTTAGCCTTGCACGCCCTCTCAGGCGCTCCCGCGCCAGATTCCCCCTTTTGTCACCTACGGTGACATCTTCCCCCGGAGCGGGGGAAGTCTTTCCTCTCACAAGGGGAGAGCCAAGCCGTTATGCTCGTTGCTAAAGTTTTAAGTGTAATGAGAAAGTTTCCGGCAGTGCTCTTGGCTCTCCCTTTGGGAGAGCTGTCACCGCAGGTGCCTGAGAGGGCGAGCCCACTCTCCCCGCAGCGCCGCGCTTTCGCGGAAAGCGGTGCGGCAGCTGCCGTTTCCCTCCACGACCCCACCTATGAAAATGCAATGCCGGAGCGTCCGCAGACGCTCCGGCATTGCTCTATTAAAAATAATCTTTCCGCTGCAACGACGACGACCGCCGCCAGCGGCGGAAACAGGGAGCAGCTGTTGGGGCAGCGGCCAGCAAGATGCGAGTGCCGCCCAAGGCACGATGCGGATACTGGGTGCCGCAACCCGGAAGACGCGGCGCGCATTCAAAATCGTCCCACGCGCAAGCTTGCCGGATATGCCTCACCCCCTTTTTTGTGCCCGCAAAGTGTGGTATACTGAAAATAGCATTTTATGCCCGGAAGGAGGTTGACCGGTATGAACAGGACCCGCAGGCTGCGGCTGGTGCTGTGTATGCTGCTGTGCTTTGTGCTGTGCAACTGCCAGACCGTGCTGCCGGCCAACGAAAAGGCACAGGTAGAGGAGCTGCTGCGTGCCCCGAAGCTTTCCGGCGATTACGGCGCGCTGCAAACTGCCCTGAACGACTGGCTGGGGGAGAGCGCCCAGCTGAAATATCCCATTCAGGGCGAGCTGCTTTCTCCCTTTGTGCTGCAAGATTTGGACGGCGACGGTCAGCAGGATGCGGCGGTACTGTATACCACCGCCCAGACCGCCAACGTTTGCGTGGCCATTTTGCAGCGGGATGACGCCGGAAGCTGGCAGGTGCGCCAGAGCGTGGAAGGTCTTGCCGAAACGGTGGAGAACGTCAGCCTTGCCCAATTGCAGGATACAGACAGCTGCCAGCTGGTGGTGGGCTATACCGCCGCCCAGAATGACCACTATCTGGCGGTGTATTCCTATCAGGACGGCACCCTGTCCACCATTCTGGAGCAGCAGTACGAGCAGTATCTGGTGGAAAATATCACCGGCGGCAGCAGTCAGGATCTGATCCTGATGTCCACGCAGGAGGACGGCAGCGTGCAGATCGAGCTGCTGACCGCGGACCGCAAAGGCAGCTTCCGGCAGGTGGCAGTCAACGGCCTTTCCGCAGATAAGTTCTCCGGCTGCGCTTCGGTGGCGGCGGGCGCAGGCGCGGACGGGCGGCACTATCTGGTGCTGGACGGCTGGACCGGCATTTCCGGCAACAATCTGGCCTCGGTGCTGCTGTGCTACGATGAGAACAGCCAGCAGATGGTGCCCGCCACAAGGATCAGCAGCCAGCGGCTGTATAATGCCTCTCTGCGCAATGTGCCTACGCTGGTCAGCCGGGACTTGGATGGGGACGGCATCGTGGAGATCCCCACCCAGCCGGACGAGGCGGGTCTGCTGAACCTGAGCCAGAGCCGCCGCATGGACTTTATCGTCTGGATGGACTACACCAGCAGCCACCCGGAAAAAAGCTTTGGCCTGCTGGACGAGGAGACCAACTGTTATATCGAGCTGCCCGCCGAGTGGGAGGGCAATCTGAAACTGGCCGACAGCGAGGAATATGATGACGCGGTGGAGCTGCGCACCGTAGACGAGGATCAGCTGGTGCTGACGGTACGGCTGGCAAGGACCTCGGCCAACTCCACCGGCTGGACCCGGCTGGGCGTGGTGGCGTCCCGTCAGGTGCAGGCCAAAATGGGCCCGGGCGTTTTGCTTGCCGACACGAACTACCGCCTTTCCAAGGCGTTGTATCTGCTGAATTAAGGAATGGAGGATGCTGCATGGTACGAGTGCTTGTTGTAGAAGATGAAGCCAATATCCGCGATATGATCGCCCTGAACCTGCGCCATGCGGGGATGGAGGTAGTGGAGGCCGAAAGCGCCGAAGCCGCCCTGCCGCTGCTGGCGCAGAAGCCCGGCTGCGATGCCGCCATTCTGGACGTGATGCTGCCGGGCATGAACGGGTTCTCGCTGTGCGAGACCATCCGCCGCACCGACCAGCAGATCGGCATCATCATCCTCAGCGCGAAGGGGCAGGAGCAGGATAAGATCCGCGGTCTGTCCATCGGTGCAGACGATTACATGACCAAGCCCTTCAGCGTCAGCGAGCTGCTGGCGCGTGTGGAGGCGCTGTGCCGCCGGGTCATCCGCACCAAGGAAGGGGAGAGCCGGGAGAACACCCCGCTGGGTACCCTGACCAGCGGCGACTTTGTGCTGGACGAGAACCGCCGCGTGCTGCTGAAGGCCGGTCAGCCCATCGAGCTGACGCAGGTGGAGTTCCAGATCATGGAGCTGTTCTTCCGCAACCCGGGTACCGCGCTGGTGCGCGAAAAGATCCTGAAAGGGGTCTGGGGCGAGAACTACTTCGGCGATGTAAAGATCGTGGATGTGAACATCCGCCGTCTGCGCATGAAGGTGGAAGACGAGCCCAGCCACCCCACCCACATCATGACCGTGTGGGGCTACGGCTACCGGTGGGAAGAATAAAAATGTGATTCAGGAAAGTCCTGCGGACTTTCCTGAATCACAAAAAATATTTTTTTCGTCTATACTCACCGAAAGGAGGACACTGTTATGCGAAGCGGTATCACCCGCCGCTGGCTGCGGGGCAACCTGCTTATCACCGTACTGGTGGTGCTGCTGGCCGAGGCAATGTTTTTGTACAGCTATACCCGCAGCTACTACGGCAGTGTGCAGCAGATCATGTACCGGCGGTTCTCCTCGGTGACCGGTCAGCTGAAAATGTATACCGGCGATACCGCCCAGAGCGCCGCCGCCAGCCGCAGTCTGGCGCTGCGGCGCATGGTGGAACAGTTTGCCGATAAGGATAAATACGAGTTCATGCTGCTGGACAGCTACGGCGGCGTCATCGCCTCCTCCAGCGGTACAGATGCAGAGGGCATCGTCAGCAGTAAGGATTTTGAACAGGCGCTCGGCGCACCGGACGGACTGGGCGTGGCGGTGTACCGCACCCAGTCCGGCGAGATGGTCATGGCGGCCTGCTCGCTGGTGCCCTACGACGCCGAGGACGTGGCTGCTCTGCGGCTGGTCACCAGTCTGGCGCTGGTGGAGCGGCAGGTCAAAAACGCCGTTATCGTCAGCGGATTCATTGCAGTGGCAATTTTGCTGTTTACGGTTATGTCCGGCCTGTACTTTGTGCGGGGTATTGTGGTGCCGCTGGGGCAGGTGGAGCGCACCGCCGCCGGCATCGCCCGGGGCGAGCTGGATGTGCGTCTGCCCCTGACCGGCGACCCCCACGACGAGGTGGACCGGCTGCGCGGCACCATCAACCAGATGGCCGAGGGGCTGGAAGAGACCGAAAAGATGAAGAACGAGTTCATCAGCTCGGTGTCCCACGAACTGCGCACCCCGCTTACCTCCATCCGGGGCTGGGTGGAGACCTTGATGACTTTGGACGACCCCACCGACGAGAACTACCGCAAGGGGCTGGAGATCATCAACAATGAGACCGGGCGGCTGAACAACATGGTGGAGGAGCTGCTGGATTTCAGCCGCCTGCAGAACGGACGCATCCGCATGGAGTGCCGCCCGCTGGACTTGGTGGCAGAGCTGACCGATGCGGTGCTCTTCTGCGAGGCACGCATCCGGCAGGAGGGGCTGTTGCTTCACTACACCGAGCCGGAGGAGATGATCCCCGTCTACGCCGACCCTGACCGTCTGCGGCAGGTGTTCATCAATATTCTGGATAACGCCATCAAATACTCTGCCCCCGGCGGACGCATCACGGTCAAGCTGTGGGCAGGGGAGTACAAGGCCTTTGTGGAGATCATCGATCAGGGGCGCGGCATCCCGCCGGAGGATCTGGAAAACGTAAAGACCAAGTTCTACAAGGGCAGCAACTCGGTGCGCGGCAGCGGCATCGGTCTGGCGCTGGTGGATTCCATCATGACTGCGCTGGACGGTACGTTGGATATCAAGAGCACCCTCGGGCGCGGCACCGTGGTCACCTTGGGTCTGCCGCTGTACCATAAGGCGTGAGCAATGCCCCCAGAACACAGATTTTGTCACATTTGTGTGCTAGAATAAATTTTGCCCGGGTCTTGACCCGGATAAAATACAAAAAGACCGCTCTTTGCCCAAAGCGGCAGGGGCGGATATCGGGAGAAACCAATGAATCAACCTAAAAAGGAACGCTTTAAAACCAGCGTGGGCGGGCAGGCGCTGATGGAGGGCATCATGATGCGCGGCCCCAAGCAGATGTGCTGCGCCGTGCGCAAGCCGGACGGCACCATCGAGACCAAGCTCGACCCTACCCCCGCCCACGGGGTATGGACGAAGATCCCGCTGGTGCGCGGCGCTATTTCTATGATCGAGAGCATGATCGTGGGCTACCGCTACATGATGTACTCGGCACAGGTGAGCATGGGGGACGACTACGACCCCGCCGAGGAGGAGACCGCCTTTGAAAAATGGGTGGGGGAGCATCTGGGCGAGAAAGCCGAGAACGCACTGTTGACCGTGGCTGCGGTGCTGGGCGGCCTGCTGGCCATTTTGCTGTTCACCGTGCTGCCCACCTTCCTTGTGGGCGGGGTGAACCGTCTGCTGCCGCTGGGGCGCTGGGGCAAGGTGGTGCTGGAGGCCGTGCTGAAGGTGGCCATCTTCCTGACCTATATGGTGGGCATCTCCAAAATGAAGGAGATCCATCGCGTGTTCGAGTACCACGGTGCGGAGCACAAGACCATTGCCTGCTACGAGGCGGGCGACCCACTGACCGTGGAGAACGTGCGCAAGTACACCCGCTTCCATCCCCGCTGCGGCACCAGCTTCCTCATTCTGGTGGTCATCGTCAGCGTGTTCTTGTACAGCGTGCTGCCGTGGGGCAGCATCGGTCTGCGGGTGGTGTGCAAGCTGCTGCTGCTGCCGCTGGTCATGGGCATCAGCTACGAGCTGCTCAAGTGGTGCGGCCGGTCGGACAATATTGCCACCCGCATTATCCGGCAGCCGGGCATCTGGGTGCAGCATCTCACCGTCTTTGAACCGGACGACAGCATGATCGAGGTGGCCATTGCAGCCGTTACCCCCGTGCTGCCGGAGACCCCGGAGGAGGGCAAATGGTAAGCGAAGCAATGCTCCCCCGCGCAGCGGTGCGGGAGGTGGAGCAGCGGCTGACCGCCGCAGGCTGCCCGGACGCAGATTTTGACGCGCGGGAGCTGTTCCGGCTGGCGACCGGGCGGGACGTGCGCCTTTCCGACCGCCCGCTGACCGCAGAGCAGGCAGCGGCGCTGGAAGTGCTCTGCACCCGCCGTGCCGCGCGGGAGCCGCTGCAATACCTCTGCGGCAGCTGGAGCTTTCTGGACTTTGAGCTGGCGGTGGGCCCCGGGGTGCTCTGCCCCCGGGCAGACACCGAGGTGGTGGCGCAGGCCGCCGCCGAGACCCTTGCGGGCATCGCATCGCCCCGGGTGCTGGACCTGTGCGCCGGCACAGGCTGTCTGGGGCTGGGGGTCAAGCGCTTCTGCCCCGCCGCGCAGGTGACCTGTGTGGAAAAAAGCCCGGCGGCCTTTGCTTATCTGGAAAAGAACGCCCGCTGCGCTCTGACCGGGCAGGGCAGACAGACCGAGAACGTGCTGGAACCCTCTGCCTTAGAGCAGGCGGATGCCCCTGCTTTTGACTGGGGCCCGGCGCTGAACGCGCTGCGGGCAGGCAAAAAGCCCGCCTACGCGGTGCAGCCGGTGCAGGCAGATCTGTTCACCTACTGGGAAACGCTGCCGGAGGGGCAGCTGGAACTCATCGTCTCGAACCCGCCCTACCTGACCGCTGCCGAGATGGAGCAGCTGCAGCCCGAGGTGGCGCAGGAACCTGCCATGGCGCTGGAAGCCGGGGAGGACGGCCTTGTGTTCTACCGGGCGCTGGCGCAGCACTACCAAAATGTGCTGTGCCCCGGCGGGGCGCTGGTGCTGGAGATCGGCTGGCAGCAGCGGGAAGCCGTAACCGCCCTGCTGGCTGAGAACGGCTGGGCAGAGATCCGCTGCATCCAGGACTTTGGCGGCAACGACCGCTGCGTGATCGCCCATCGCCCAAAATAAATTGGAAAAAACAAACAACTTCTTGTTGTAATATTTTGATTTTGTGTTATACTAAGAAGGAAAGCAAAGCACCGCCCGCCCTCTGCGGGCCCAAAGGATAAAAGGAGCAGCAGGCTATGGCAAAAAATCAGAACAACAACGTTGCACCGGCTACCCAAAAGACCGAGCCGGAAGCCAAGAAGGACGCGCTGGCTACGGCGCTGGCGCAGATCGAAAAGCAGTTCGGCAAGGGCGCCGTTATGAAGCTGGGCGACAACGCCTCCATGCAGGTGGATGCCATTTCCACCGGCAGTCTGGGGCTGGATCTGGCGCTGGGCGTGGGCGGTGTGCCGCGCGGCCGCATCATCGAGGTGTACGGCCCGGAATCCAGCGGTAAGACCACGCTGGCACTGCACATCCTTGCCGAAGCCCAGAAGAAGGGCGGCGAGGTGGCCTTTATCGACGTAGAGCACGCACTGGATCCCACCTATGCCGAGGCACTGGGCGTGGACATCAATAACCTGCTGGTCAGCCAGCCGGACACCGGCGAGCAGGCTATGGAGATCTGCGAGGCACTGGTGCGCTCCGGTGCCATCGATGCCATCGTAGTGGACTCGGTAGCCGCCATGGTGCCCCGCGCCGAAATCGAGGGCGAGATGGGCGACAGCCATGTGGGTCTGCAGGCACGTCTGATGAGTCAGGCTATGCGCAAGCTGACCAGCGTCATCGGCAAGACAAACACGGTCTGCGTGTTCATCAACCAGCTGCGTGAGAAGGTGGGCGTCATGTACGGCAACCCGGAGGTGACCACCGGCGGCCGCGCCCTGAAGTACTACGCCTCGGTGCGTATCGACATCCGCCGCGTGGAGGGTCTGAAGGACTCCTCCGGTCAGTTCATCGGCAACCACACCCGCGCCAAGATCGTCAAGAACAAGGTGGCTCCGCCGTTCCGTGAGGCCGAGTTCGATATCATGTTCGGCGAGGGCATCTCCAAAATGAGCGAGCTCATTGACGTGGGCGTCAAGCTGGGCATCGTGCAGAAGAGCGGCGCATGGTTCAACTACGGCGATATCCGTCTGGGTCAGGGCCGCGACAATGCCAAGCAGTTCTTAAAGGATAACCCCGAGATCGCCAATGACATCGAGGGGCAGATCCGCGCCAACGCCGATAAGCTGTACGCCACCCGCCGCCCGGCAGGCCGCGCCGCAGCCGCAGCGGAAAAGCCCGCCGAGCCCGCCGCCGCAAAGGAGCCGGTAGTCAAGGCACCCACCCGCAGCAGCGAGAGCGAGCTGGACATCATGGTGGAGGACTAAATGGCCTTCTACCGACGCCGACCCCGCCCGGATGCGGAAAAGTGCGCCGACCCCGCCAAGGCGCGGGCCAGCGCGCTGGAAACGCTGGCCGGGCAGGAGGTCTCTGCCAATATGCTGTATGAGCGGCTCTGCCGCCGCTATACCGAGCAGGCCGCCGCCGCCGCTGTGGCGGAGATGGTGCAGCTGGACTATGTGAACGATGCCCGCTATGCCGAAGCACGGGCGCACAGCCTGCTGGCTGCCCGCAAAAGCCGCCGCGCCGCCGCCCAGAGCCTGCGCCAGAAGGGGCTTGCTCCCGCCGAGGTAGCAGGTGCGTTGGAAGCGGTCTACGCCCCGGAGGACGGCGATGACCCGGAGCTGGAAGCCGCCGCCGCGCTGGTGGACAGCCGCTACCGCAAAAAGCTTTCCATCGGCCGCCGAGACCTTGTGGTGGCCGCTCTGCAGCGCCGCGGCTTTGCCTACCCTGTCATCAAAGAAGCCATCCGCAGGGTGGAGGAGGAATAAAACGCCCTCTCAGGCGCTCCCGCGCCAGATTCCCCCTTTTGTCACCTACGGTGACATCTTCCCCCGGAGCGGGGGAAGTCTTTCCTCTCAGGGAGAGCCAAGCCGTTACGTTCGTTGCTGAAGTTTTAAATGTAATGAGAGAGTTTCCGGTAGTGCTCTTGCCTCTCCCTTTGGGAGAGGTGGATTTGCGAAGCAAAGACGGAGAGGGCGCACGCCGTTTCCCTCGGTGCTAAAGTCTCAAGTGCAATAAGAAGCTTTCCCGCCATGCTAAAGGCTCCCTCCCAGAGGGAGCTGTCAAAACCGACAGGTTTTGACTGAGGGAGTTCGTTCTAAACCCCTCCTGTGAAAATAGCGTTTGGAGCGCTCCGCGGAGCGCATTTTAAATCCTTAAATCGTCAAAATCAAAAGCATCCCTCAAAAGAGAAAGAGAGTATCGTCCCTTATGAAAATTGCGTGTATTTCCCTTGGCTGCCCGAAAAATCAGGTGGATCTGGATGTGATGGTGCACATCCTGCTGTCTGCCGGGCACGAGACCGTGGCCGATCTGGCCGAAGCCGATGTCATTCTTGTGAACACCTGCGGCTTTATCGAGAGCGCCAAGACCGAGGCCATTGAAAACATTCTGGAAGCCTGCGCTTACAAGCAGCAGAACCCGAACCTGAAGGTCATCGTTACCGGCTGCCTTGCCGAGCGCTACCGCAGCCAGATCGAGGAAGAGATCCCCGAGGTTGACGCTGTTGTGGGCTGCGCCTCCAACAAGGCCATTGACACCATCGTGGAGCGGCTGTTCCACGGCGAGGATCATCTGGAAAGCTACGGCGCCAAAAAGGACTTCCCGCTGGGCGGCAAGCGCGTCATCGGCACGCCCGCCCACTATGCGTACTTAAAGATCGCCGAGGGCTGCAACAACCGCTGCCACTACTGCGCCATCCCGGGCATCCGCGGCCCGCTGCGCAGCCGCGATATGGCCGACTGCGTTGCCGAGGCCCGCTGGCTGGCCGGTGAGGGCGTGAAGGAGCTTATCGTTGTGGCGCAGGACCCCACCGCCTACGGCGAGGACTGGGGCAAGCCCGGCAGCATCTGTGAGCTGCTGGACAAGCTGAACAAGGTGCCGGGGCTGGAATGGATCCGCATCATGTACGCCTACCCGGAGCGCATCACCGATGAATTCATCGCCGCCATGAAGCGCAACGAGAAGGTGGTGCCCTACCTCGATCTGCCCATCCAGCACTGCAATGATACCATCCTCAAGAACATGAACCGCCGCTCCACCCGTGCGGAGCTGTTGGAGGTCATCGGCAAGCTGCGCCGCGAGATCCCCGGCATCACCCTGCGCACCACCCTGATCGCGGGCTTCCCCGGCGAGACCGAGGAGCAGTTCGAGGATCTGTGCAACTTCGTCAAAGAAGTGCAGTTCGACCGTCTGGGCTGCTTTGCCTACTCCGCCGAGGAGAACACCGTGGCAGCACGGATGGACGGTCAGATCGAGCAGGAAGTCAAGGACAAGCGCGCCGAGCTGGTGATGCAGATCCAGACCGGCATCATGGCGCAGAAGCAGGCCGAAAAGGTGGGCCAGACCGTGCACGTTCTGTGTGACGGCATCGACGAGGAAAACGGCCTGTACCTCTGCCGCACCACCGGCGATGCGCCGGAGGTGGACGGCTGCGTCTGCGTTTCCAGCGAGGAACCGCTGTACCCCGGCCAGTTCTATGATGTGCTGGTAGAGGACAGCGACCTTTACGATCTGTATGGTACAGTCGTAAAATAACGAATTGGAGGATAAAATCTATGAATCTGCCCAATAAACTTACCCTGACCCGCATTATTCTGGTGCCGGTGTTCATGATCTTTGTGTCCCTGACCGGTCTGGACGGCATCGTAGACGGCACTTTCAACCCCACCTTCTACCTGCTGGCCGGTATCGTGTTTGCGGCTGCCAGCTTCACCGACTTTCTGGACGGCCATCTGGCACGCAAGTGGCACATGGTCACCGATTTCGGCAAGTTTGCCGACCCGCTGGCCGACAAGCTGCTGACCACCGTGGCCTTCATCTACATGCTGCGGGACGGCGTGTGCAGCCCTGTGGTGCTGTGCATCATTCTGGCCCGTGAGTTTGCGGTGTCCGGTCTGCGCATGGTGGCTGCTGGTGCCAAGGACGGCAAGGTCATCGCCGCCAATATGTGGGGCAAGGTAAAGACCGTGCTGCAGATGCTGAGCATCATCTTCTACTTCTTCGGCACTGCCCTGAGCTACCGCGGCACGCTGGAAAGCGTTTCCATCGTGGTGGTGGTCTCCATCGCCCTGTGCTGGCTGGTGGCTGCTGTGACCGCCATCTCCGGCATCAAGTACCTGTGGGATAACCGCAGCTTTATCAACACTGCCAAGTAAAGATGTGGAAAACCAAAGGCCGCTGCACCTCACCGTGCAGCGGCCTTTTGCTTTGTAAGGAGAAAATGCAGCGGAAAATTCATCTGCAACGCCGCTGGGGGAAAGCTTCTGCTTGCTTTCAGCGTGCAAAGACGCTCCGCTGGGCCAGAGGCAGGGAGGGGTGTTCCGACTCCCCCCTCCCTACCTCTGGACTCCACCCACCCCGCAACGCAACAACTGCGACCGCCGCCAGCGGCGGAAACAGGGAGCAGTTGTTGGGACAGCGGCCAGCAAGACGCGAGTGCCGCCCAAGGCACGAAGCGGATGCTGGGTGCCGCAACCCGTCGTCAAGGGCTGCACGCCCTTAACAATCCTAAAGAAGAAGTCGAAGCACAAAAAAGCTAGCGCTGCGCCGGTCGGCGCTAGCGCTTTAACGCTTTTTTCGCTTCTCCATTTATAACCCCTCAGTCGCTGCGCGACAGCTCCCCCCGGGGGAGCGGGCACGCCCGCCGCGCCGCGCTTTCGCAGAAAGCGGCGCTGCAGCTGCCGTTTTCCGTTACGACCCCTCCCGTGAAAATGGGGTTCAGGAAAGTCCGCAGACTTTCCTGAACCCCAAAATTTAAAATAATCTTTCCGCTGAACATGGCTAGAGCGCAGCGGAAGCCATTTTAAATCGTGTTTTGACGTCTGTCAGGAAAGCACGGCGCTTTCCTCCACCTTATCCAGCACCGCCAGCTGCAAAGCGTTCAGCATACTGCGCTGTGCGCCGTAGGTGTCGGCGTAGGAGCTGTTGGCGCTGTCGATCTGCTCCTGTGTGGGGGTGATGTCCAGCTGCTCTGCAATGGCTTGCATTACAAGATCCTGCTTTGCCAGATGCTCAAAGTAGGCATCGGAATCTGCCAGAAATGCGTCCGCATCGGCGTAGCCCTTGGCCTGTGCGTAGGTATCCAGCTCCATGTCGTACTTAGCGGCAAGCTGAGAGTGGTAGTTCAGGAACATACGAATGTAGTAGCTGGTGATCTGGGTGGGGACTTCTTTAAAGGTGGAGTTCGTGAGCAGATAGTCCATCGCGGCGGTGTCCAGATTGTTGGCATACAGGGCACGGTCAAAGTACTGGCGCAGGGCGTCTGCGGTGTGCAGGTCGTCGCTGGCGGCAAAATTGCTCTCCACCCACTCGTCGGTCAGGGTGGGCACAACGCTCTGGGTGATGGCGTTCAGGGTCACGCTGAACACGGCCTCCTTGCCGCTGAGGGGGATGGTGTTGCCCTCGGCATCGGTGGAGTCGCCGTAGCCCTCCGGGAAGGTAACGGTCACGTCAAAGACATCGCCGATGTTGTGACCGATGATCTGATCCTCGAAGCCGTCAATAAAGGTGTGGCTGCCCAGCGTCAGGTCGTAGCCGGTGGCGGTGCCGCCGGTAAAGGCTACGCCATCCACCGCGCCGGAATAGTCGATGTTCACGGTGTCGCCGCTCTGGGCCGCCCGGCCGGTGATGTTCTGGGTGGTGGCGTACCGGTTCAGCAAAGTGTCGATCTGGGTCTGGATCTCGGCTTCGGTGGGCTCAATGTCTGCCTTAGAAAGCGGCAGCGCGGATACATTATCCGGCAGGGTCACATAGTCCAGTGCGCGGATGCCGGTCCAGTGGCCGTTATCGTCCAGTCCCTCGGAGTAATCGAAGCTGGAATAGTCGAAATCCGACACCTTGCCGTAGGTGGACACGCTTGCGCCGGATGCGGCAGAGGATGCCGTGGTGCCGCTCTGCTTCTTGGTCAGCATAAAGCAGGCGAAAACCACGCACAGCACAGCGGCTACCGCGCACAGCACACACAACAGGGTCTTGGTATTGCGTTTCAAAAGAGGTACCTCCTAAAAATAGCAGACCGTTTTCACGGAGAATGCAAATATCATACCTTACTATTATAACGGAAAAATGCGAAAAGAAAAGATTTTTGCTAAAATTCCACAAATGCCGCCCGGCACAGGTATCACTTTTGACCGCTTTGAGGCGGGAAATACCGCAAAACCGGTGGAAATACCCCGGCGGTTCTGCTACAATAAAACTGTATGAGCCTTTCCCTGCGGGGGAAAGCCTTTTGCTGAAATTGGAGGATAAAACCATGGATTACAATAAAGCAGCTCTGGAAATGCACGAGACCCACAAGGGAAAGGTGGGCATCGTGAGCAAGGTGGAGGTCGCCACCCGTGACGACCTGTCCACCGCCTACACCCCCGGTGTGGCCGAGCCCTGCCGCAAGATCAAGGAAAACCCCGACGATGTGTATAAGTACACCTTCAAGGGCAACATGGTGGCCGTTGTCTCCAACGGTACCGCCGTGCTGGGCCTCGGCGATATCGGCCCGGAAGCCGGTCTGCCTGTCATGGAGGGCAAGGCCGTGCTGTTCAAGGAGTTCGGCGGCGTGGACGCCTTCCCGATCTGCATCGACGCCCACGACGCTGCCAGCGTCATCGCTGCCTGCAAGGCCATCGCACCCACCTTTGGCGGCATCAATCTGGAGGATATCAAGAGTCCCGAGTGCTTCGAGATCGAGGAGACCCTGGAGCGGGAGCTGGACATCCCCGTGTTCCACGATGACCAGCACGGCACCGCCATCGTGGTCACCGCTGCTCTCATCAACGCCCTGCGGGTGGTGGGCAAAAAGATGGAGGACGTGCACATCGTCCTGAACGGCCCCGGCGCTGCCGGTACTGCCATCATCAAGATGCTCATGACCGCCGGTGCCAAGGACATCGTGGCAGTGGATCAGTTCGGCACCCTGTACAAGGGCTGCAACAGCGCCGAAGCCCACAAGAACTGGCTGGGCGAGGTGACCAACCCCCGCCAGATCAAGGGCGGCCTGAAGGAAGCGCTGGAGGGCGCAGACGTGTTCATCGGTGTGTCCCGCCCCGGCATCCTGACCACTGAGCTGTGCAAGACCATGAACAAGGACGCCATCGTCTTTGCCATGGCAAACCCCACCCCGGAGATCATGCCGGACGAAGCCAAGGCGGGCGGCGTGCGCGTGATGGCTACCGGCCGCAGCGACTTCCCCAATCAGGTCAACAACGTGCTGTGCTTCCCCGGCCTGTTCAAGGGCGCGCTCAGCGTCCGCGCCCGGGATATCAACAACGAGATGAAGCTGGCTGCTGCCTACGCCATTGCAGACCTCATCACCGATGCCGACCGCAGCGAGGAGAACATCATCCCCGGCGCGTTCGACCCCCGCGTGGCTGAGGCTGTGGCAAATGCCGTGGCAAAGGCTGCCCGCGAGACCGGTGTGGCACGGCTGTAAGCGGAGGATACAGGCATGAGAACGATCTCCGCACAGAGCATTACGGATACGGTGGCGCGCCTTTGCATCCGAGCCAACACCCAGCTGCCGCAGGACGTGCAGGCCGCGCTGGAAAAGGCGCGGGAAGAAGAGCCGTGGCCGCTGGCAAAGAACACATTAGACCTGCTGTGGTCGAACCTTGACGCTGCAAAGGAGAAAGAACTGCCCATCTGTCAGGACACCGGCATGGCCTGTGTGTTCGTGGAGCTGGGCACCGAGGTGCACATTGACGGCAGCTTTGAAGCCGCCATCCACGAGGGCGTGCGCCGGGGCTATACGGACGGCTATCTGCGCAAGAGCATCGTGGCCGACCCGCTGCGCCGGGGCAACACCGGCGATAACACCCCCGCAGCCATCACGGTGCATCTGGTGGACGGCGAGGGCTGCCGCATCACGGTGGCGCCCAAGGGCTTTGGCAGCGAGAATATGAGCCGCATCCAGATGCTCAAGCCCGCCGACGGCGTGGAGGGCTTTAAAAAGTTCGTGGTGGATACCGTAAAGCTGGCCGGCTCCAACCCCTGCCCGCCCATCGTGCTGGGCATCGGCGTGGGCGGCAGCTTTGACAAGGTGGCGTATCTGGCCAAAAAGGCGCTGCTGCGTCCGCTGGATATCCCCAACCCCGACCCCTACTACGCCCAGTTGGAGCAGGAGCTGCTTACCGCCATCAATGCACTGGGCATCGGTCCGCAGGGCTTTGGCGGCAAAACTACCTGCCTTGGCCTTGCCATTGAGCAGATGCCCACCCATGTGGCGGGTCTGCCGGTGGCGGTGAACGTTTCCTGCCATGTGACCCGCCGCGCCAGCGCGGAGCTGTAAGGAGGGGAGAAGAATGGAATACAGACTGACGACCCCCTGCACCGCGCAGGATCTGGCCCCGCTGAAGGCGGGGGATACCGTGCTGCTTTCCGGTGTGGTGTACACCGCCCGGGATCAGGCACACAAGCGGATGATGGAAGCGCTGGACAAGGGCGAGACCCTGCCTTTTGATCTGGAAGGCAGCGCCATCTATTATGTAGGCCCCACCCCGGAACGCCCGGGCGAGGTCATCGGCTCGGCAGGGCCTACCACCAGCGGACGCATGGACGCCATGAGCCCCCGGCTGCTGGATCTGGGCAACAAGATCATGATCGGTAAAGGCAAGCGGGACGCCGCCGTCAAAGACGCTGTGGTGCGCAACGGTGCGGTGTATCTGGCTGCGCTGGGCGGTGCCGGTGCGCTGATGGCAAAAAGCGTGCAGACGCTGGAAGTGATCGCATGGCCGGACTTGGGCTGTGAAGCGGTGCGCCGCCTGACCGTGCAGGATATGCCCCTGACCGTGGTGCTGGACGCCCACGGCGGCGACCTGTACGAGGCAGGCCCTGCGGCCTATCTGGCTGCGCTGTAAATTGCACCCTTTGCACAAAACAGGGGCGGTGCAAAACCGGCAAAACAGCAGTTCTGTGCAGAAAAGTATGGTTAGTTTAACAAAACTTGCTGCGAATTACTTGCATCAACCGCAAAAGTGTGATATCCTTTAACATACGACAGAGGGTACACATACCCTGTCGGAAAAATCCCCCAGAGGGAATAAGGCAGGAGGCCGGACAAACCATGCAGATCCACCAGTCCGCGGAAGATTATCTTGAAACGATCCTGATGCTGAGCCAGCGTATGGGTAAAGTGCGCTCCATTGATGTTGTCAATGAGCTGGGCTTTACCAAAGCCAGCGTGAGCATCGCCATGAAAAAGCTGCGGGAGAACGGCTATATCGCGGTGGACGGCGAAGGCAACCTGACCCTGCTGGAGCCCGGGTTGGAGATCGCCCAGCGCATTTACAGCCGCCACCAGCTGCTGACCCACTTCTTTGTGCAGCTGGGCGTGGACGAGCAGACCGCCGCCGAGGACGCCTGCAAGGCAGAGCACATCCTCAGCGAGCAGACGCTGGAAAAGATCCGCGAAAGCGCCCTGCGCAACGATGCCGCCCATCCGCAGGCAAAGTGATTTGAGTTCAAAAGACACCGGAACGCCGAAAGATGTTCCGGTGTTTTTGCTTTTTATAGCGAAGAAGTTCGTGCCGCAAATGCCGTTTCCCGCTGCGACCCTTCCCGTGAAAATGGGATAACGGAGCGTCCGCAGACGCTCCGTTATCCCGAAATTAAAAATAATCCTTCCGCTGAATATGGCTAGCAACGACGACGACCGCCGCCAGCGGCGGAAACAGGAAGGAGTTGTTGGGGCAGCGGCCAGCAAGACGCACGTGCCGCCCAAGGCACGATGCGGATGCTGGGTGCCGCAACCCGATAGCGGAAGCCATTCAAAATCGTCCCGCCCGGCGTTTTCTAAACGTTTTTTACCCTTCTACCCTTGCATCCCGGGGTGGAACGCGGTATTCTTATAGAATAGGCCGGAACCGCGACAGCACAGGGGAGGGAGAACACATGGACGCACAGGAGATCCGCGCATTGCTGGGCAAAAGCATCTTTGAGCGGGCGCAGAAATACCGCAAGCGCATCCTGCAAAGCAGCTGCACCACCAACGAGGACGGGGTGCGGCATCTGACGGCGCTGGTGCAGGGCAGCGGGCCGGACTGCTATTATACGCAGGTCTGGCTGCGGGAAAACGGCAGCTTTGTCAGCGCCTCCTGCGACTGCCCCTATAATCAAAACGGCGACGGCACCTACTGCAAGCATATCGGTGCGCTGCTATTGCAGGACGCGGAAAAGAACCCGCCTGCCCCGGAGGCTCCGGTAAAGAAACTGGAGAGCATCCCCGGGGTGCAGCGGGGCGTGGCAGGCTTGAGCACCGAACCCCGCAAGGACAGTTACAGCGCTGGGCTGGATATGCTGTTCGGCCGCAAGTGGCGGGGAGAAGAGCCGGAGACCGATTACGCCGCCCAGCTGCTGCTGAAGCGCTACCAGCGGGAGGATGCGCAGCCCCTGCCCCAGCCCGCTGCCCAGCGCACCGGCTTTGCCCTGCTGGAACCGGAACTTACGGTGCACAACGACCGTATCTGGCTGCGGCTGCGGGTCTCGGACGGCATCGGCGGGCGGCAGTATCTGGTAAAAAGCATCCCGCAGTTTCTGGATGCGATCGAGCGGGGCGAAAGCGTCAGCTACGGGAAATCGTTGGCTTTCGTGCACCGGTGGGACGCTTTTGCCCCGGATGCGCAGCAGCTGCTGCGGCTGCTGCGCCGTCAGGTGAGCGCCCGGCAGGCATTTGAAGCCGAGGGCACGGTGCGCTCTGCTTGGGACAAAGGCCCGGCGGGCGGTCTGCCGCTGACCGGCGAGGGGCTGGATGCCCTTGTGGAGCTTTACGCCGCCGAGGGCGTTGTGGGCGGCTATACCCTTAAAGAGGGTCTGCCGGTCATCAGCCTGAAGGTGGAGCGCCGCAAAGGCGGCGTGCAGCTGAGCTGTACCCCGGCGCTCAGCGGGGTGCAGGGGCTGGACTATGCCTATCTGCTGGGCGAAAGCACCCTCTGGCGGATGCAGCGGGAGGAATGCCGCCGGGTGCTGCCGGTGCTGGAGACCTTTGGCGGGCGCAGCTTGTTCTTTACCAGCGCGGACGCCGCCGCCTTTTGCAGCTATGTGCTGCCGGAACTGGGCAACCGGGTCAACATCGTGGACCCCGACCGGCTGCTGCTGAACCAGATCCCGCTGGAACCGGTGGTGCAGTTTTATCTGGATGCCGACCGGGGGCTTACCGTTACGGCCTACCCGGTCTTTCTGTACGGAGAGGACAGGGTAGCCCCCGGCGAGCCGGTGCCGCCCGACCTTTTGCGGGATGCCCGCACCGAGAACCGGGCAAAGCGGCTGCTGGAAACCTATCTGGAACCCGAGACCGGCAAGCCGGGGCATTACAGCCTTTCCGGGGAGGAGGCGCTTTTCCAACTGCTGGAAGAGGGCATTCCCGCCCTGCTGGCCATGGGCGAGGTGTACCAGACCGATGCCTTCCGCAACTTACAAGCCGCCCCGCCTAAGATCTCGGTAGGGGTTTCGGTGCACGGCAGCGTGCTGGACTTGGAAGTGGACACCGGCGCCTTCCCGGTGGAGGAACTGCGGGAACTGCTGCAGTCCCTGCACCAGAAAAAACGCTACCACCGCCTGCGGGACGGCAGTCTGCTGCGGCTGGATGACAGTCTGGAAGGGCTGGACGAGCTGAACGACACGTTGGAACTTTCCGGCGCAAAGCTGAAGGACGGCCACGCCGCTCTGCCGCTCTACCGCGCCCCCACGCTGGACTGGGCGCTTTCGGGGCAGAACGGTCTGCGGTTCGACCGGGACGATGCTTTCCGGCGCATCAGCCGCAGCTTCCACGCCGTGCGGGACAGCGAATATACCCCGCCGCTCTCGCTGCAAAAGACCCTGCGCAAATACCAGCGGGACGGCTACCGCTGGCTGCGCACGCTGGACGGCTACGGCATGGGCGGCATTCTGGCCGATGATATGGGTCTGGGCAAGACCGTGCAGCTGCTCAGCTACCTGCTGGCCATGAAGGAAGGCGGGCAGCAGCTGCCCAGCCTCATCGTCTGCCCGGCGTCGCTGGTGCTGAACTGGCAGGAGGAATGCCAGAAGTTCACTCCGCAGCTGCAAAGCGTAGCCATGGACGGCGATGCCGCCCACCGCGCTGCACTGGTCGATGGGTGGGCGCAGGCAGATCTCGTCATTACCAGTTACGACCTGCTGCGCCGGGACGAAAAACTGTATGCCGGGCAAAGCTTTTACGCCTGCATTCTGGACGAAGCGCAGGCCATCAAAAACCACACCACCCAGAAATACAAGGCGGTGTGCCGGGTGAACAGCCGGGTGCGCTTTGCGCTGACCGGCACCCCGGTGGAGAACCGCTTGGGCGAGCTGTGGAGCATCTTCTCCTTTTTGATGCCCGGGTATCTGCCCCCCTACAAGACCTTCTGCGCCCGGTTTGAAAAGCCCATCGTGCAGGATGAGGATGCCAACGCCGTGCGGCGGCTGAACCAGTTCACCGGCCCCTTCATCCTGCGGCGCATGAAGTCCGAGGTGCTGCGGGAGCTGCCGCCCAAAACCGAGAATGTGCGCCGCGTCGAGCTGGAAGCGGAACAGCGCAAGCTGTATCTGGCAGCGGTGGTGGACGCCCGGGAAAAGCTGCGGGCGGCAAAGCCGGAGGACAAGATGACCGTGTTTGCCGTGCTGATGCGGCTGCGGGAGATCTGCTGTGACCCGCGCCTTGTGGCAGACAACTGGACCGGCAGCAGCGCCAAGCTGGAAGCCTGTCTGGAACTTGTCACCGAGGCGGTGGCGGGCGGGCACCGCATTCTGCTGTTCAGCCAGTTCACCTCCATGCTGGAGCTGCTGGCAAAGCGGCTGGACGAGGCCGGGGTGAGCCACTTCACCCTGCAAGGCTCTACCCCGAAGCCGGTGCGTGCCGAGCAGGTGCGCCGGTTCAATCAGGGCGAGGCGGACGTCTTTCTCATCTCGCTGCGGGCGGGCGGCACGGGCCTCAACCTGACCGCCGCCGATATCGTCATCCACTACGACCCGTGGTGGAACCTTGCCGCGCAAAATCAGGCCACCGACCGCGCCTACCGCATCGGTCAGCGCAACCCGGTACAGGTGTATCGGCTGATCGCGCAGGACACCATTGAGGAAAAGATCGTGGAGCTGCAGCAGGCCAAGCAGTCGTTGGCCGACACCGTTACCGGCGGGGCAGACGGCGCGATTCTGTCCATGAACCCCGAACAGCTGCTGCAGCTGCTGGGAGAAGAAGCATAAAGGAGTGCATCCATCATGAAGGTTTGGGATCTGCATTGCGATACCCTGTACGAACTGCGCCGCGCCGAAAAGGCGGGCGCACCCAAAAGCTTTTTGCACAACGATCTGCATATCGACCTCGAAAAATTGCAGCAGGGGGATTATCTGCTGCAATGCTTTGCGGCCTATGTGGATCTGGCCGACCCCGCACCCGGAGCCGACCCGCTGGTAAGCGTGCTGGAGGAGATCGACATCTTCAAGCGGCTCATGGCAGCTTACCCGGAAAAAATCGCCCCGGTGTACACCGCCGCCGACCTTGAGCGCAACCGCGCCGAAGGCAAGCTCAGCGCCATGCTGACGGTGGAAGAGGGCGGCTGCTGCAAGGGCAGTCTGGGCGTGCTGCGGCGGCTGCAGGAGCTGGGCGTGCGCATGATGACCCTGACATGGAACTACCCCAACGAGCTGGCAGCCCCCAACGCAAACCCCGGCGGGCCGCTGGTAGCCAACACCGAGACCGGCCTGACCGAGCGGGGCTTTGCCTTTTTGGAAGAAATGGAAAGGCTGCATATCACCGCAGACGTGAGCCACCTTTCCGATAAGGGCTTCTGGGACATCGCAAACCACAGCACCCGTCCCTTTGCGGCAAGTCACTCCAACTGCCGTGCTCTGTCGCCCCACAACCGCAACCTGACCGATGAGATGATCCGCGCACTGGCAGAAAAAGGCGGCATTGCGGGGCTGAACTACTGCGCTTCCTTTGTGGACGCAGACTCGGCACACCCGAAGCTTTGCCGCAGCACGGTGGAGCGGCTGGCAAAGCACGCGGCGCACTTCAAGCAGGTGGGCGGCATTGAGGTCATCAGCCTTGGCAGCGATTTTGACGGCATCGGCGGCCAGCACGAGCTGGAAACGGCGGCAGATATGCCGCTGCTGGCCGAGGCACTGCGCCGCGAGGGCTTTACCGAGGACGAGGTGGAGGCCATCTACTGGCGCAACGCCTACCGCTTCTTTAAAAACAACCTGTAATAAAACGTCTTAAAATTGCAAAATATGCCCGGGATACTCCTGCGCTGCGCGGGTATCCCGGGCTGTGTATTGCCCTGCGAGGGGAGGTTTTATATGGTCTGAGGCGCGCGTCCCCTGAAAAAGAACAAACGACTTGGAAAGATAAGAGGAATTATAACAATGGGTATCACGATCTCGCCGTGGATGATGGCGTTTCTCATTCTGATGACCGGCTTTGCAGGTTTTGTGGATTCGGCAGCCGGCGGCGGCGGGCTGATCAGCCTGCCTGCCTATCTGTTCGCCGGGCTGCCGCCCCACTACACCTATGCAACCAACAAGTTCAGCGCCGCCTGCGGCACGACCTTTGCCACGGCAAGCTTTTTCAAAAGCGGTGCCATGAATGTGAAGGTGGGTGTTCTTGCGGCCATCGGCAGCTTTGCGGGCAGTGCGCTGGGTGCGCACATCGTGCTGCTGCTCAGCGACGAGATGCTGCGCACCATGATGTTCATCATCCTGCCGGTGGCGGCGGTCATCATCCTGTGGCAGCGCAACCTGCCGGACGAGAACCGGGACGACGGCACGCTGGGCCTGAAAAAGATCCTACTGGCGCTGGCTATCGGCTTTGGCATCGGCCTGTACGATGGCGTCATGGGCCCGGGCACCGGCACCTTTGCCATCATCGCTTTTACCACCCTGATGGGCTTTGACCTGCGCACCGCCAACGGCAACGGCAAGGTGCTCAATCTGGCCAGCAACTACGCCAGCCTGTTCACCTACCTGATGAACGGTCTGGTGGTGTTCCACATCGGCATCCCCTGTGCAGTCAGCAACATTCTGGGCAACCTGCTGGGCTCCCACTTCGCCCTGAAAAAGGGTGCCCGCTTCATCCGCCCCATGATGCTGGTGGTGCTGGTGCTGCTGCTGGGCAAGCTCATCTCGGACGCGGTGCTGTAAGGCAGGGCGGGACGATTTGGAATGCGCTCCGCGCTGCTCTGCGCATCAATAGCGGAAAGAATATTTTATATTTCGTCATACCGGAGCGTCTGCGGACGCTCCGGTATGACATTTTCACGGATAAAAAACAAGTCGGGCAGCCAGCGGGCTGTCCGACTTGTTTTTACTAATAGGTTTTATTCCAGCGCCAGCTCTTTATCAAAGAACGCGATGCCGAAGGCACCGGGGCCGGTGTGGGTGCCGATGACGCAGCCGATCTGGCGCACCAGCGGTGCGTCCAGATGCAGGTTGTCCTGCAGGTAGGTCAGCAGCGGCTGCAGCTCCCGGGGGTTGACGGTGTAGCCCAGCAGCGGGGTGTAGTCCGGGTGGATGCCGCCCATCTCGTCGATCTTTTTGAACAGTGCCACATACACGCCGGGCAGACCGCGTGCCTTACCGGCCAGTGCCACCTTGCCCTCTATGACGGCGAGGATGGGCTTAATGCCCAGCATACCGCCCGCCACAGCGGCGGCGGCAGACAGTCTGCCGCCCTTGCGCAGGTACTTCAGATCGTCCACAGCGGCTACCAGATGCAGGTGCTGCTTGGCTTTTTCCAGATCGGCAGCGATCTGGGTGATGGTTTTGCCGGCGTCCCGCAGCTGCACCGCCAGACGCACCAGCAAAGACTGTCCCAGACAGACGTTCTCGGTGTTCACGAATACCACATTGTCCACGTTGGCAAGGTCGGCAGCAATTTTTGCGCACTGACCGGTGCCGGACAGCGCATCGGACAAAAAGATGCCCAGCACCTCGTCCCCGGCGGCAGCGGCATCCAGATACAGCCGCTCGAACTGCTCCGGGCTGGGCTGGCTGGTGGTGGGCAGCTTGCGGCAGGCTGCCAGATGGGTATAGTATTCGCTGGGGGTCATGTCGATGCCGTCCCGCAGGACAGTGCCGTCCTCCAGCGTCACGTTCAGGGGGATCACGGTCACGCCCAGCTGCTGCGCCTCGGCGGGCAGGATGTCGCACGCGGAATCGGTGAGGATACGGATCATAATAATACCTCCGGTCTACCGGTAAAATACAGTATACACAACTTTTTCGTCAAAAAGGTTGGAAATTATTATACCACCATGTAGGGCAATGTGTCAATATTTTGCATAAATTTGCCGCGACAGAACGCCGAAACCTTGCACACCCGGCGGCAGATATGGTACTATAACCGGGAACGAACCATAGCAGGAGGAGACCGACCATGCACAAGCTGAACCCCCGCACCGCCGCACTGCTGTCAGCCTTTGGCTGGGCGGTGGGGTATCTGCTGGCGGGCAAGGCGCTGGCGGTGCTGCTGCCCGCGCCGCCCGGCGGCGCAGCGCGGCTTTTCCGGGTCTGCCTGCTGGCTCCGCTGGCAGAGGAAGGGATGTTCCGGGGTGCGGTGCAGCGCCGGGCGCAGCCGCTGGGCAGGGGACAGGCCATTCTGCTGCAGGCGGTGCTGTTTGCCTTGCAGCACGGCAGCGTCGCCGCCATGGCCTATGCGCTGGTGTGCGGGCTGGGGTTGGGGTGGCTTGCCGACCGCACCGGGCATCTCTGGCCGGGGATGCTGCTGCACAGCGCAAACAACCTGCTGGTGCTGGCGATGGGATGAGAGGATGGGATACATGACCGATTTTGAACTGATGGGTCTTGCGCTGGAAGAAGCCGCCAAAGCCGCCGCCTTGGGCGAGGTGCCGGTGGGCGCTGTGGTGGCGCGGCACGGCGAGGTGGTGGCTACGGCGCACAACACCCGGGAGACCGAGAAAAACGCTTTGCACCACGCGGAGCTGCTGGCCATTGATGCCGCCTGCAAGGCGCTGGGCGGCTGGCGGCTGTGGGAGTGCGAGCTGTTCGTCACCTTAGAGCCCTGCCCCATGTGCGCGGGCGGCATCATCAACAGCCGCTTGCGCCGGGTGGTGTACGGCGCTGCCGATACCAAGGCCGGGTGCTGCGGCTCGGTGACCGACCTGTTTGCGCTGCCCTTCAACCACCATCCGGTGGTGGAAAAGGGGCTGCGGGAGGCCGAGGCGCAGCAGCTTTTGCAGGCGTTTTTTGTTTCCCTGCGGGAAAAGCGGGCGGGCAGACCCCGCTGGAAGCCCCCAGTGCCCGAAAACAGGGGAAAATAAGGAAAAATAGTGGGAACTGCGTAAAAAATTGCAGTTCCCACTTTCTTTTTGGGCTGGATTGTGGTATATTATTCAATGGAATCTTGTCGAAACCCATCATAAGTACAGGCAGGCACGCCAAAGCACCGGACCTTTGCCGGACATACGAACGGAACGCTGCACTGTCTGGGGATGGGCACAGGGTTTTTCCGGCTGGGGCACTGCGCCCGGCCGAGAATACCGAACAGGAGGGATACACTCTTGTACGAGGACGAGTTTGAACTGACCTTTCAGGTACCGGAGGAAGAGCCTGCGCCGGAGCCCCTTGCCGCACCGGCTGCAAAACCGGCTGCGCCGGTGGAGCCGGTGGTGGACGAACCCACCCGCATCATGACGCTGGAAAAACCGGCAGCGCCTGCGGTGGACGAGCCCACCCGGGTGATCACGCTGGAAAAGCCCGCAGAGCCGCCTGCACCGGAGCCGCCCGCAGAGCCTGCGCCGGAGCCTGTAAAAGAACAGCCTGCCCCTGCCGCACCCGCTGCGGTGCGCCGGGTGCTGATCTCCGGCGGCGACCGGGGCATCGGTGCTGCCGCTGCCCGCGCCTTTGCGGTAGCAGGGTATCAGGTGGCGGTGCTCTACCACCAGAATGCCGCTGCCGCCGCTGCGCTGGAGCAGCAGCTGCCCGGGTGCATCGCCATCCAGTGCGATGTAGCCAGCCGCGCCAGCTGTGAACTGGCGTTCCATGCAGTGGAGCAGGCCATGGGCAGGGTGGATGTGCTGGTGTGCAACGCCGGTATCGCGCAGCAGAAGCTGTTTACCGACATCACCCCGGAGGAATGGCAGCGGATGCTGGACGTGAACCTGAGCGGCGCGTTCCACCTGTGCCAGCTGGCACTGCCCGGCATGATCCGCCGCAAGCAGGGCCGCATCCTGACCGTGAGCAGTATGTGGGGCCAGACCGGCGGCAGCTGCGAGGTGCACTATTCCGCCGCGAAAGCCGGGCTCATCGGCCTGACCAAGGCACTGGCCAAGGAAGAAGGCCCCAGCGGCATCACGGTGAACTGCGTAGCGCCGGGGGTCATTGAGACCGATATGATGGCGGCCTTTACCGCCGAGGACAAGGCGGCGCTGGCCGAGGAGACCCCTGTGGGTCGGCTGGGCACCCCGGAAGAAGTTGCAAAGCTGCTGGTCTTTCTGGCCGGCGAGGATGCCGGATACATTACCGGACAGGTGTTTGGGGTGAACGGCGGCCTTGTGATCTGATGCACAGGGCGATATTACAGAATTTTCCCCGGAGTGGGAAGGAGAGAAAAAATGGGCATGACTTTGAAGGAACTGTTGACTAAGGGCGAGGGCACCCTCTCTGCACAGGAGGCCAAGGCGCTGGCGGCACAATGCCGCATGGATGTAGACACCCTCTACACCCTGCTGGAAGAGCGCGGCATCAAGATCCTGGAGGAAGAGAACGAGCCGAGTCTGGACGTGGACAGCATCATTGCTGAGGTGGAGAACGCCGAGAACAACAACGATGACATGGGCCTTGCCGATGAGAACGAAGAGGATGCCGAGGAGAACCCGGCAGACCTGAAGGCTGCCATGGACGAGCTGCTGGACGACCCGGTGAAGAACTACCTCAAGCAGATCGGTCAGATCCCGCTGCTGAGCGCCGAGCAGGAGGTGGAGCTGAGCCGCCGCATCCATGCCGGTGCCGAGGCTGCGCACATTTTGCAGGCAGACCGCCAGAAATACGGTGCGCCGGAGTACATCAAGAAGAACAGCGCCCGCTTCTCCTTTGAGGAGGACGAGAACAGCCGCAGCTACACCGAGGATCTGGACGAGGACGGCGAAAAGTCTGCCGAGGATGCCGAGGAGAAGGCAGACGAGGAAAAGGCCATGGAAGCCGTGGAGAACGGCACCCTGAGCGAGGAGCGCCGTCAGGAGCTGCTCAAGACCCGCCGCGATGGCCTGAACGCCCGCCGCAGCCTGAGCGAAGCGAACCTGCGTCTGGTGGTGTCCATCGCCAAGAAGCATGTTGGCCATAATCTGGCCTTTCTTGACCTCATTCAGGAGGGCAACATCGGCCTGATCAAGGCTGCCGAGAAGTTCGACTGCGACCGCGGCTTCCGCTTCTCCACCTACGCTACCTGGTGGATCCGTCAGGCCATCACCCGCGCTATTGCGGATCAGGCCCGTACCATCCGCATCCCGGTGCACATGGTGGAGACCATCAACCGGATGCGTCAGGCTACCAACCAGCTGGTGTACCAGAACGGTCACGAGCCCACCCCGGAGGAGCTGGCAAAGGCCATGGACATGAGCGTGGAGCGCGTGCGCGAGATCCAGCGCATGGCACAGGAGCCCGCCAGCTTGGAAAGCCCCGTGGGTGAGGAAGAGGATTCCTCTCTGGGTGATTTCGTCGCCGACGAAAACGCCGAAGCACCCGGCAAGGCAGCCGACCGCGCCATGGTGGCACAGCAGATCAATCTGGCACTCAAGAGCCTGACCCCCCGCGAGGAAAAGGTCATCCGCCTGCGCTTTGGTCTGGATGATGGCCGTCCCCGCACGCTGGAGGAGGTCGGCCGCGACTTCGGCGTCACCCGTGAGCGTGTGCGCCAGATCGAAGCCAAGGCTATCCGAAAGCTGCACAGCCGCAAGTGCCTGACCCTGCTCAATGGTCTGATCGAGTAATAATGTATTTTGGGATAGCAGAACACCCGCGTGGGTTCTGCTATCCCTTTTTTCATAGGGCATAGAGAGAAGCTGCAAATGCCGTTTTCCTCTACGACTCCTCCCGTGAAAAAGGGGTTCTGAAAAGCCCGCAGGCTTTTCAGAACCCCAAATTAAAAAATCTTTTTTCCGCTGATGATGCGCAGAGCACAGCGGAGCGCATTCCAAATCGTTTTTCAGTACGAGCTCAGCCCAAGGCTTACGTCCAGCGCCTGATCCACCCGCTTCTGGTCGGCGGCAGTGATCTGCCCGGCGCGCTCCCGCAGGCGGTGCTTATCCAGCGTGCGGATCTGCTCCAGCAGCACTACGCTGTCCTTGGCAAGGCCGGTGTCTGCCGCCCGGATGTTGATATGGGTGGGCAGGCGGGTCTTGTCCAGCCGGGATGTAATGGCTGCCGCGATTACCGTGGGGCTGTGCCGGTTGCCGATCTCGTTCTGTACGATCAGCACCGGGCGCACACCGCCCTGCTCCGAGCCCACCACCGGCGAAAGATCGGCGTAGAAAACTTCTCCTCTGTGTACCTCCATGGAATCTCCCTCCTGTTTGTCTGGAGGATGTGCCCCGCTATGTGATGCGTCCGGCGCATCCTGTCTGCTCTCAGTATGCGCAGACCGGGTGCGGCTTATGCAGTGCGGGGGCGATATTCCATTGTATGCACAAAGGGCGGTCAGCTTTCCTCTTCCAGCGTGCAGAAGGCCAGCGCCATGCCGCCCTCGTGGCTCAGGGAGAGCCGCGCGCAGCCGGTGCTGTGCCACCCATGCGGCGGTCTGTCCGCTGAACCGGTAGGCTGGGGCACCGTTCTCCTGCCGGACGGCTTCGATCTCCCGCAGGGAAAAAGGCTCCCGCAGGCCGGTGCCCGCCGCCTTGAGAAAGGCCTCCTTGGCGGCAAAATCTGCGGCGGCGCTGGCAAGGCGGTGGGCGTTCAGCGGCGCAGGGGAGGCTTCACAAAGGCCCAGCGCCGCCTGCTCGGCCGGGCCGTATACCCGGCGCACAAAGGCCGCCGCGTGGGCAGAGGAAAGGCTTTTTTCCAGATGGGAAAGGCTGCACAGGTCGCAGCCGATGCCGTAAAGCATACAAAGGCTCCTTTCGCGGGCAGAATGCCGCCCGGACATCGTTCATCTTGCCGGAACAATGCTGGAAATTTTGTGCAGGATGTGCAAATCCGGCGTAATTATCTTGAAGTTTCGGCGCATTTCGTGTACAATGGGACTAGTTTCAACCGAAGGGGGTGTATTGCGTGGGAGACGCAACCGCGATTTTCTCCATCCACGATAAAAAGGACTATGAGATCCACGAGATCGTACAACAGGTGTACGATGCTTTGAAGGAAAAAGGCTATAATCCGGTCAATCAGCTGGTGGGCTACATTTTGTCCGAAGACCCTACCTACATTACGACCTATAAGAATGCCCGTGCCATGATCCGCAAGGTGGATCGTGACGATCTGCTGCAAGCCATGCTGCGCAGCTACCTTAACGTGTAATACGGTCCTTTTCAGCTCCGCTGTCTTGCAAGACGGCGGGCTTTTTTTCGTGACCATTTTAATCGTTTTCCACCAGCGGCAGGGTGAAGATCTGGTTCACCACCACCTCATACTCCCACGGCTCCCGCAGCTTTTTCAGCTGTTTTTCCAGCTTTTCTGCCCCGGCAAAGCAGTGGATGAGGTAGAACCAGTGCCCTTTCATCCGGCTGATGGCGCAGCCCGCGCTGCCGAACAGTTCGGTGTAGCCGTGGTACAGGTCGGTCAGGTAGCCCCGCAGCTCCTCCTTGGTGGCGGGTGCACCGCCCCGCGCCCTGCGGAAGAGTGCAGGGTCTGCGATGAGCCCGCGACCCACCATGATACCGGACAGGGTGGGAAACTCTTCTTCCAGCGCGTGGAGCTGGGCGGCAGTGGTCACATCGCCGTTATAGCACACCGGCATGGTGCACCGGGGCAGCGCAGCCGCAAAGGCGGCGCGGTCGGCCTGTCCGCGGTATTGCTGCCGCATCACCCGGGGGTGGATGGTCAGCTCCGAGATAGGGTAGCGGCTGTAAATTTCCAGAATGGCGGAAAACTCCTCCGGTTTCTCCGCGCCCAGCCGGGTCTTGACCGAGACAGGCCCCTCGGCATGGGAGAATACACCGTCCAGAAAGGCGTCTACCTTGGCCGGGTCCCGCAGCATCCCGGAGCCCTTGCCCTTGGCGGTCACCGTCCCGGCGGGGCAGCCCAGATTCAGGTTCACCTCGGTATAGCCCAGCGCCCGCAGCTGCTCGATCATCCACGCAGCCAGTTCGCCGTCCTTCGCCAGCAATTGCGGGATGACCGGTGCACCCGGGTTTGCCGCCGGGGCAAGCTCTGCCATCTTCTTTTTAATGAGCACCCGGTTCTCCGGCGGAGAGATAAACGGCGCATAATAGCGGTCGGCAGCGCCTTGTGCGCCGAACCATTTCTGATGGGTCTGCCGCCAGACCCGGTCCGTGAAGCCCTCCATGGGGGCAGCATAATAAAGCATGGGCGTTTCTCCAAACGTTTTTGTTACCGGTATTGTAGCATAAAATCGAGTGAGGGGAAAGGGGGCACGCCCTCTCAGGCGCTCCCGCGCCAGATTCCCCCTTTTGCCACCTGTGGTGACATCTTCCCCCGGAGCGGGGGAAGTCTTTCCTCTCAGGGGGAGCCAAGATTTAAAGCCCGTTGCTAAAGTATTAGGCATAATGAGGAAGCTTCCGGCAGTGCTCTTGGCTCTCCCTTTGGGAGAGCTGTCACCGTAGGTGACTGAGAGGGCGCACGCCGTTAGCCCTGTCGCTAAAGCTTCAGGTGCAATAAGAAACCTTCCCGCTACCGCAAAAAGCTCCCCCTTCGGGGGAGCTGGCATCGCGCAGCGATGACTGAGGGGGTATAAAAAACTCCCGCCCTGCGGGGTGCAGAGCGGGAGAGGAGAGTTTTTGGGAAATTATTCAGCAAACAGCGGGGTGGACAGGTAGCGGTCGCCGGTATCGGGCAGCAGAACAACAATGTTCTTGCCTGCATTCTCCGGGCGCTTTGCCAGCTGGATGGCGGCCCAGACGGCAGCACCGGAGGAGATGCCCACCAGCACGCCTTCCTTGTGGCCGATCAGACGGCCGGTGGCGAAAGCGTCGTCGTTCTCCACGGCGATGATCTCGTCATAGACGGTGGTGTCCAGCACGTCCGGCACAAAGCCGGCGCCGATGCCCTGGATCTTATGTGCACCGGCAGTGCCCTTGCTCAGCACAGGGGAGGAGGCGGGCTCAACAGCCACCACCTTGACATCGGGATTCTTGCTCTTGAGGTACTTGCCTACGCCGGTCACGGTGCCGCCGGTGCCAACGCCTGCCACAAAGATATCCACCTTACCATCGGTGTCCTCCCAGATCTCGGGGCCGGTGGTCTCGATGTGTGCCTGCGGGTTGGCGGGGTTCACGAACTGGCCGGGGATAAAGGAATTGGGGATCTCCTTTGCCAGCTCGTCGGCCTTCGCAATGGCACCCTTCATGCCCTTGGCACCCTCGCTGAGCACCAGCTCGGCACCGTAGGCCTTCATCAGCTGGCGGCGCTCCACGCTCATGGTCTCGGGCATCACGATGATGATGCGGTAGCCCTTGGCGGCTGCCACAGCAGCCAGACCGATGCCGGTGTTGCCGGAGGTGGGCTCGATGATGACGGAGCCTTCCTTCAGCAGACCCTTGGCCTCGGCATCGTCGATCATCTTCTTGGCAATGCGATCCTTCACAGAACCGGCGGGGTTGAAGTACTCCAGCTTGGCAATAACGTGGGCGGGCAGCTGCTCTTCCTTCTCGATATGGCTGAGCTCCAGCAGCGGGGTGTGACCGATCAACTGATCTGCGGCGGTATAGATCTTGCTCATAATACTTGTCCCTCTTTCTGATATCGTTACGGGGTGTGTAGCCCTGTCTTGTGCCGGGGTGCCCGGCTGTGATTCCCTCTAAACCTTTAAACCAACATTGTTTGTGGGTTTGATGGCATTATAGCCCTGTTTTCTCTGCTTGTCAAGGGGTTTTTGAAAAAATGTGGGATTGAAAAGTGATTTACCCTGTTGTATAATGGGTTATAATAAAATTTAACCGGAAGGAAGTACGGATCATGATCGTTTCGACCAAAGGACGCTATGCGCTGCGGGTGATGATCGACCTCGCGGAGCATCAGTCTGAAAAATATGTTCCCTTAAAGGAAGTAGCCACCCGGCAGGAGATCTCGGAAAAGTATCTGGAGAATATCCTCAAGGTGCTGGTGCAGAACGGCTTTCTGGAGGGGCTGCGCGGCAAGGGCGGCGGCTACCGGCTGACCCGCAGCCCGGATCAGTACACGGTAAGCGAGATCCTGATGCTCACCGAGGGCAGTCTTGCCCCGGTAAGCTGCCTGACCCCCGGCGCTTCTGCCTGCGCCCGGATGGCCAACTGCCGTACCTACGAGATGTGGAAGGGGCTCAATGATTTGATCTCGGACTATTTCGGCAAGATCACGCTGGCAGATCTTGCCCTGCCGGATCAGGCCGGCAACGATTATGTGATCTGAACCTTGCGCACCGGAACTGCACCGGTGCGTTTTTGTACAGTTCTGCGCAAAAGGTGCAGAACTTCTTGGCAAGATTTACGGTTGATGGGACGGGCAGTCTGCGGTATACTTTTACCTTGTGTGAGACAGAAAATTCCGGGCAAAAAGCCCGTTGTCTGTTCGTTATAAAACCATAAGACCAGAAAGGGGAGTTCTGACACGAAGTATATTTTTCAGTTCGGGCGCATTCTCGCGTTCTGTTTTCTGGGCGAGGTGCTGCACGCGGTGCTGCCGCTGCCGGTACCTGCCAGTGTGTACGGCTTGGTGCTGCTGCTGGCAGCCCTGACCGCCGGGGTCGTAAAGCTGGAGCAGGTCAAGGAGACCGGCACCTACCTGACCGGTATCTTTCCGCTGCTGTTCGTGCCCGCCGCTGCGGGCATCATGGAGCTGTGGGCAGAGATGGGACAGCTGCTGCTGCCCATCCTGATCGCCATTCTGCCGGTGACGGTGCTGGTGATGGTGGCTGCAGGCCGCACCACGCAGGCGCTGACTGCCCGCAATAAAAAGGAGGAGACCGACCATGACTGAGCTGCTGAACGACTTTCTGACCGGCTCGGCAGCGTGGGGCGTGCTGCTTACGCTGGCAGCCTTTGGGCTGGGTGTGCTCATCAATAAGGTGACCGGCAAGGCCATCTTTAACCCGCTGCTGCTGGGCAGTATTTTTGTCATCATTTTTCTGTCGGTGTGCAATATCCCCTACGGGGACTACAAAACCAGCGCCGCGCCGGTAAGCTACCTGCTGCTGCCCGCCACGGTGGCGCTGGCCATCCCGCTGTATGAAAAGCTGGATCTGCTCAAAAAGAACGCGCCCGCCATCATCGCGGGCATCTCGGTGGGTACGCTGGTCAGTCTGGGCAGCGCTTTTGCGCTGGCGCTGGCAATGGACCTGACCCAGGAGCAGTACGCCACCCTGCTGCCGAAGTCCGTGACCACCGCCATCAGCATGGACGTGGCCGCAGAGCTGGGCGGCATTGCCGCCCTGACCGGTGCCATCGTCATCGTCACCGGCATCGTGGGTGCACTGCTGGCCGAGACGGTGTGCAAGCTGTTCCACATCACCGACCCCATCGCCAAGGGCGTGGGCATCGGCACGGCAGCCCATGCCGTGGGCACCAGCAAGGCGCTGCAGATGGGCGAGGTGGAAGGCGCCATGAGCGGCCTTTCCATCGCCGTAGCCGGTGTGCTGACCGCCGTGCTCTGCCCGGTGTTCGTGGGCTTTGTCCACTAAAGCCGAGTGCAAATCTAAAGATACAGAAACACCCCCGGCAACCGCAACGGCTGCCGGGGGTGTTTCTCTGTGGGTGGAAACAAAAAAGAGGTGAAAAGAAGAATGGTTGGTAGAGATCCGTTTTATGCGGCCTTTGCCGGGGCAAAGACCACGGCCTTCTTCTGCCGCGCCTGCATGGAGCGGACGATGCAGCTGAGGGATGATGTTGCGGTGGGCCTGCGGCAGAATGATGTACAGCAGCACCTCGGCAGTCAGCCAGCAGCGGCGGGGGGACATATCACTTTTTGAAAAAGGAGAACAGCCCCTTCTTTTCATACGGTGCGCTGTGGATGGTGCCCACATGGTATCCGGTGGCTTCGATGGCGGCGCGGAGCGCGTTTTCGTCCAGCGGCTCCTTGGAAAGGATCACGGTCTTGCCCTTAGAATGAGAGGACGAGACCTTCTCCACAGGGAACGCACTGCGCACGGCGTCATTGATATGGGCTTCGCACATGGAACACGCCATACAGCCGCAGCTGTCAAGCGCTTTGCTTATTTTTTCCGGTAGTCCCGCGGGGTCATGCCGAAATGCGCCTTGAACGCCCGGTTAAAATAGGAAAGGTTTTCAAACCCGCACCGGGAGGCGATGGTCAGCACGGTCTCGTCCGTGGTTTGCAGCGCTTCGGCTGCGGTGTTCAGCCGGTACTCGTTCAGAAAGGCGACAAAGCTCTGTCCGGTCATCTGCCGGAACCAGCGCATAAAATGGCTGGCGCTGAAGGAGCAGACCCCGGCGGCATCGGCTACCCGGAGCGGCTCGGCATAATGTGCCGAGAGCCATTGCAGTACGGTTTTCAGCCGCTGGGTGTCGGCAGTTTCGGTGGGGAGACACTGCCTGCCCTGCGCAATGAGCAGGGCAAGAAAGCGCAGCAGCGCTCCTTTTACCAGCAGCTCGTAGCCGGGGCGCTTGGCGCGGTTGGCATCCTCCAGCTCCCGCAGGCAGGCGGCGGCTTGCAGATAGCACAAATCGTTCGGGGTCAGACGCACCGGCAGCGACAGCCGACCGCTTTGCAGCGGCAGCAGATATTTCTCGGCGCAAAGATCCTCTGCGCCGCCCAGAAGCTCCGGCTCAAAGATGATATTTTCGTATTCCATGCGCTGCCCCTCTGCCTGCCGCAGCGCGTGGAGCGTGCCAGGGGCAAAAAGGAAGATATCCCCCCGGTAAGCCGGGTAGGTCACAGCGCCCACCTGTACCAGCCCCATGCCCTGCTTGACAAAGACCAGCTCCATGCTCTCGTGCCAGTGGAGTGCCACCTGCTGAAAATCTCCCGGAATGGTGCAGGGGTACAGATTGAACGGAAAGCGCACGGCACCGTGCTGTTTTGTCTCCTGCAAAGAAGCCCGATTTTGCATCGTCTCACCCCCTGATGATAGGATTGTACCATAGTTTGCACTGTTTAGGCAAGATTTTGAAGGTTCTATGTGGTATATCTTGAGGTACAGATGTCAAACCTGTTTTCCGTAAGGTGTATCTGAAAACAAAGAAATAGACTGAATTTTCGAATTTTCAGATATACCCTAGCAAAGGAGGATGCTTTTATGAGCTTTACCGAAACGTTACAGAGTATCACCGGCAAGCTGCTGGCAGACTGCACCGATCAGGAGCTGTATCTGGCACTGCTGGAACTTGTACGGCAGAAGAGCGCCGACCGCGTGCAGCCGGTCACCGGGCGTAAGCTGTACTATATCAGCGCCGAATTTCTCATTGGCAAGCTGCTGTCCAACAACCTCATCAATCTGGGGCTGTACGATGAAGCCCGGTCTGCACTGGCTGCTGCCGGAAAGCGCCTTTCCGATATTGAAGAGGTAGAGCCGGAGCCTTCTCTGGGCAACGGCGGCTTGGGGCGTCTGGCTGCCTGCTTCCTCGACTCTCTGGCAACGCTGAACCTGCCCGGCGACGGCGTGGGTCTGCGGTACCACTTCGGTCTGTTCCACCAGTCCTTTGAGGACGGCGTGCAGAACGAAAAGCCCGACCCGTGGCTGACTGCCCACAGCTGGGCAGAAAAGACCGACACCACCTACCCGGTGGAGCTGGCGGGCAAGGAGTACACCGCCCGGCTGTACAAGCTGGCGGTCACCGGCTACGAGGGACGCACCAACACCCTGAACCTGTTCGATCTGGATACCATCGATGAGAGCATCGTCCATGACGGCATTGCCTTCGACAAGACCGCTATTGATAAGAACCTGACCCTCTTCCTCTACCCGGACGATTCCGATGAGGCTGGCCGCCGTCTGCGGGTGTACCAGCAGTACCTGATGGTCTCCGCCGGTGCGCAGCTCATTCTGGCCGAGTGCGCCGCCCGGGGCTGCAACTTCCATGATCTGGCAGACTACGCCGCCATCCAGATCAACGACACCCACCCCAGCATGGTCATCCCGGAGCTCATTCGTCTGCTGGGCGCGCGCGGCATCGAATTTGAGGAGGCTGTGGAGATCGTTACCAAGACCTGCGCCTACACCAACCACACCATTCTGGCCGAAGCACTGGAAAAGTGGCCCCGGGCCTATCTGGATGCCGTGGTGCCCCAGCTGATGCCCATTATTGAAAAGCTGGACGCACTGGCACGCACCCGCACCCAGGACGAGAGCCTTGCCATCATCGACAAGGACGAGCGGGTGCACATGGCACACATGGACATCCACTTCACCCACTCCACCAACGGTGTAGCGGCGCTGCATACCGAGATCCTGAAAAATTCCGAGCTGCACGGCTTCTATGAGCTGTACCCGGAAAAGTTCAACAACAAGACCAACGGCATCACCTTCCGCCGCTGGCTGCTGGAGTGCGACCCGCGCCTGACCGCCACGCTGGAAAAGCACATCGGCTCCGGTTTCCGTAAGGACGCCGCCGAGCTGGAAAAGCTGCTGACCTTTGCCGACGACGAAACGGTGCTCAGCGAGCTGACCGCCGTGAAAAAGGCCAACAAGGAAGCGCTGGCCGACTGGCTGCTGCACACCCAGAAGGTGAGCGTGAACACCGATGCAGTGTTCGATATCCAGTCCAAGCGCCTGCATGAGTATAAGCGCCAGCAGCTCAACCTGCTGTACCTCATCCACCAGTACTATGAGATCAAGGCCGGGCATCTGCCTGCCGTGCCGCTGGTGAGCATCTTCGGCGCCAAGGCCGCGCCTGCGTATACCATTGCCAAGGACATCATCCATGCGCTGCTGACTCTCTCCAAAGTCATTGCTGCCGACCCGGTGGTGTCCAAGTGGCTGCAGGTGGTGTTCGTGGAAAACTACAATGTCACCGCCGCTGAAAAGCTCATCCCGGCCTGCGACCTGTCCGAGCAGATCAGCCTTGCTTCCAAGGAAGCCTCCGGCACCGGCAACATGAAGTTTATGCTGAACGGCGCGCTGACGCTGGGCACCATGGACGGTGCCAACGTGGAGATCAGCCAGCAGGTGGGCGAGGAGAACATCTATATCTTCGGCCAGACCTCCGATCAGGTCATCCACCGCTACGCCGTAGGCGACTACGACCCCGCCCAGTGGGTGGAGGGCGATGCCAACATCCGCCGCGCCATCAGCTTCCTCACCGGGCCGGAGATGCTGGCCGCCGGCCATGCCGAAAACCTGACCCGCCTGCACGATGAACTGATCCATAAAGACTGGTTCCAGACCCTGCCGGACTTCAACGCCTACGTTGTGCGCAAGGGACAGGCGCTCAGCGATTACGCCTGCGACCCCATGGGCTGGCGGCGCAAGTGCCTTGTGAACATTGCCAAGGCGGGCATGTTCTCCTCTGACCGCACCATTGCCGAGTACGACCGCGACATCTGGCATCTGGGCAAATAATCTTTTTTGAACCTGCGTTTCTCCTTTATTTTCTCATAGGCTGCTGCACAAAGCTGTGCGGCAGCTTTGTGTTTCCGTGCCAACAAGAAACGCCGCTGCACGGCTGTGCAGCGGCGTTTGATTCAGTTGATGAAAACCGGAACGGAAGCGGGATCAGTCCTTGCTCTCTGCTTCTTCCTCTTCTTCGTCCTCGTCATCCTCGTCCGTATCACGCGGCTTATAGAAGATGCCGCTCAGCAAGATGCTGACAAAGTACAGCAGCACCATGGGGCCAGCCACCATGCACTGGGACACGATGTCCGGCGGGGTGACTACAGCGGCGATGAAGAAGATGACCACGATGGCTACGCCGCGCACCTGCTTGAGGATCTGCGGGTTGATGATGCCCATCTTGGAAAGGATGATGGTGATCAGCGGCATCTCAAACACACAGCCAAAGATGATGAACATGGTCAGGCAGAGGTTGACGTAGCTTTCGATACTGGTGGTGGTCTGGATGTACTCAGCACCCTCGATGCCGGTGCTGAGGAACCGCAGCATGAACGGCATCATGAGCTTATAGGCGAACAGCACGCCTACGCAGAACAAAATCAGACCCAGCAGCATGACCAGCTTGAAAAAGGTGCTTTCGCTCTTTTTCAGGCCCGGCTTTGCAAAGGCGTAGATGTTGTAAAAGGCCACAGGCACCGTTACCACCACACCTGCCAGAATGGACACCCGGAAATACTGCATCAGTTTTTCCTGCGGGGCAATGGACACGAACTGATAATAGTCGCGGCCCATGGCGGTAAGCAGATCGATCAGACGGTCTGCATACGCCAGCGAGACCACCACGCCCACCACAAACACCACCGCGCAGATGATGAGCCGGTTCCGCAGTTCTTTCAGATGGTCGGTCAGCGTCATGCTGCCGTCCTCTGCCATGACTTCGGCTTTCTTTTTGCGCTTTTTGCTTGTAGCCACAATTACTCCTCGTCTTCGTCCTTCTTATCAGCCTTCTTCACGGTCTCCTCGGACTCCTCGGCGTCCTCGTCCTCCATGCCCTTCTTGAAGCCATTGATGGTCTTACCGAACATCTTGCCCAGCTTCGGCAGGTTCTTGGGTTCAAAGATCAGCAGAACGACAACCAGAATGATCAGCAGCTCATTAGTACCAATACGCATAATAAATATCTCCTTTTTCTTGCCGCGCCGCGTGGCGGGCGTATTACAGAATGTATCTGGCAACCGCAGGCGCGGGTGCATCCATAAATAAGTAGGGGCGCTTACACCTTTGCTTCCTCAGCGGGTGCAGCTTCGGCAGCCTCTTCGGCTGCGGCAGGGGCTTCCTGCACGGGCTCAGCCACCGGCTCTGCGGCAGGCTGTGCGGCCTCGGCAGCGGGCTGCTCCGGCTTATCGGTGGGAGTCTCAGCAACTTCGGCAGCTTCTGCCGGGGCTTCGGCGGGCTGCTCGGGCAGTTCCTCCACAGCATCCTCGGTCAGGTCGGTGACCTCCTCGGTCTCAGCCTGCTTCTTTGCGGCCTCCTCCTTGCTGGTCTTGCCAATGCCGGTAAAGCTCTTGGTCACATCCCGCATGCTGCTGTCGATATCCTTCTTGATATCGGTCAGGGGGGCAACAGCTTCTTTCAGGGGTGCCTGGATCTCGTTCAGGGGCTCCACCACGTTCTTCTGGATTTCCTCAGAAGCAGCGCCGGTGTACTTCTTCAGCTCGCGGAGCATCTTGCCGATCTTCTTTGCGTAGACAGGCAGCTGGTCCAGACCGATGAACACAAACGCCACGATGACGATGACGATAAGTTCCCAAAAACCAATTTTCATAAGTAACGTTTCCTTTCCTGTACCAAGGGCGTTTCCAAGGCCGCTGCACACCACAGCGGTCTGCGTATTTCTGCCCTTTTTGGCGGGGATTCGGCGTACTGCGCGCCTTTGTTGCCCTATGTATACCGAAAAGTGGTGTACTGAATGTTAACTTATTATTAACATTCTGTGAATGAGCGCCTATTCAGCCCGTTTTATTTAACAAAACGCATTTTCGGCATTTGTTATTACAGGCTGGATAGGATACAACAGTGTTCTCAGGTCTGCACGCCCTCGAACTGACTGTTGTAGAGCTTGGCATAGAAGCCGCCCTGCGCCAGCAGCTGGTCGTGGTTGCCCTGCTCCACGATATGGCCGTCCTTCATCACAAGGATGACGTCTGCTTCCCGGATGGTGGAAAGGCGGTGCGCCACGATGAAGCTGGTGCGCCCCTGCATCATGCGGGCAAAAGCCTTCTGGATGCGTACCTCGGTGCGGGTATCAATGGAGGAGGTAGCTTCGTCCAAGATCAGCATGGGCGGCAGGCAGAGCATCACGCGGGCGATGCAGAGCAGCTGCTTTTGTCCCTGACTGATGTTGCCGCCGTCCTCTGCAATGACGGTATTGTAGCCATCGGGCAGGCGGCGGATAAAGCTGTGGGCATGGGCAGCCTTGGCGGCGGCGATCACCTCGTCCATGGTAGCGTCCGGCTTGCCGTAGGCGATGTTCTCCCGCACCGTACCGGCGCGCAGCCAGGTGTCCTGCAGCACCATGCCGTAGCTGCCGCGCAGGGAAGCGCGGGTCACATCCCGGATATCGGTGCCAGACACCCTGATGCTGCCGCTGTTTACATCATAGAACCGCATAAGCAGGTTGATGAGGGTGGTCTTGCCGCAGCCGGTAGGGCCTACGATGGCGATGCGCTGGCCGGGCTGCACGTCCAGCGAGAGCCCCTCAATGAGCGGGCGGTCCGGCAGGTAGCGGAAGGATACATCCTGCAGCTGCACATGGCCGTCCGGCTGCAAGGCGGCGGCGTTTTCGGCCTCCGGCACCTGATCCTCGGCGTCCAGCAATTCAAACACCCGGGCGGCGCAGGCCAGTGCGTTCTGCAGCTCGGTGACAACGCCCGAGATCTCGTTGAAGGGTTTGGTGTACTGGTTGGCGTAGCTTAAAAAGACGCTCAGCTGGCCGATGGTGATGCCGCCGCGCACGGCGTACAGCGCCCCCACAAGCCCCACGCCCGCGTACACGATGTTGTTCACAAAGCGGGTGGCGGGGTTGGTCAGGCTGGAGAAAAAGATAGCCTTCAGGCTCACGTCCTGTAATTGTCCGTTCACTTTGTCAAAGGCGGCAAGGCTCTCGGCTTCGTGGCCAAAGGCCTGCACCACCTTCTGGCCCTCGACCATCTCGTTGACCAGCGCGGTCTGCTTGCCGCGGACGGTGCTCTGGCTCTGGAAGTAGCCGTAGCTGCGCTTTGCCAGAAAGCCCGCCACCACAAGGCTCAGCGGGGTGATGCACACCACCACCAGCGTAATGGGCACGTTTTCCCGCAGCATGAACAGCAGGGTGCCAAAGATGGTCAGAATGCCGGAGAACAGCTGGGTAAAGCCCATCAATAGACCGTCCGCAAAGGTGTCCACATCTGCCACCATGCGGCTGACGATATCGCCGGAGGGGTGGCTGTCCAGATAGGACAGCGGCAAGGTCTGGATCTTGCGCAGCGCCTCGTTGCGCAGGTCGCGGCTGACCGAAAAGGTGATGCGGTTGTTGCACACGCTCAAAAGCCACTGCGCAAGGGCGGCTACGGCTGCCACCACCAGAATGCTCACTGCAATGCGCAGCACCCCGGCAAGGTCTACATTGCCCTTGCCCAGCATCTTATCAATGGCGTCGCCGCACAGGATGGGGATATACAGCTGGGCGGCTACGCTTACCGCCGCCACCAGCAGACTGCACACCACAAAAATGCTGTACGGGCGTATCTTGTGCAGCACCCGGTTCAGGGTGGCCTTGCGCTGCTGCGGGGTCAGCTTGTTTTTTGCTTTTGCACTCATGCTTCTGCCTCCCCTTTCTTGAACTGGCTCTCGTAGATCTCCTCGTACACCGGGCAGCTGCTGCGCAGGGCGCTGTGGGTGCCGATGCCCACCAGATGACCGTCATCCAATACTAAGATCTGGTCGGCGTGCTGCAAACTGGCGGCACGCTGGCTGACGATGAACACAGTCAGTGCCCCGGGCAGCGCCGCCAGTGCCTTGCGCAGGGCGGCGTCGGTGGCGTAGTCCAGCGCGCTGGCGCTGTCATCCAAAATCAGAATGTCCGGCTTGCCCACCAGCGCACGGGCGATGGTCAGGCGCTGCTTCTGTCCGCCGGAGAGGTTACGTCCGCCCTGCTCCACCGGCTCGTCCAGCCCAAGGGGCTTTGCACGCACAAAGTCTGCGGCCTGTGCCGTTTCCAGCGCCGCCCACAGGTCGGCATCGGTGGCATCCTTGTTGCCCCACAGCAGATTGGAGCGGATGGTGCCGCCGAAGAGCTGCGCCTTCTGCATGACCACCGCCACCCTGCCGCGTAAAGCGTCCCGGGGGTAGCTTTGCACCGGACGGCCAAAGATCTCCACGCTGCCCTCGGTGGCATCGTAAAAGCGCGGGATGAGGTTTACAAGGCTGGATTTGCCGCTGCCGGTGCCGCCGATGACGCCGATGGTCTGGCCTTTTTTGGCGGTAAAGCTGATATCGGTCAGGCTGGGTGCGCCCGCCCCGGTGTAGGTCAGCCCTACATGGTCAAAGCGCACGGCATCGCCGCTTTTGTCGGCGGGCACTTCGCCCAGCAGTTCTGCCGGGAAGGTCATGCCGGGTTTGGTGTCCAGCACCGCCTGCACACGGCCCGCGCAGGCCAGCGCCTTGCTGATTTGTACGATGAGATTGGCAAGCTTTACCAGCTCCACAAGGATCTGGTTCATGTAGTTCACCAGCGCAATGACATCGCCGGAGGCCATGCCGCCCACGTTGATCTCGATGCTGCCCACATACAGCAGCGCCACGATGGAAAGGTTGATGAGCACATAGGTCAGCGGGTTCATCAGCGCCGAAAGATGGCCGACGTGCAGCTGCATCCCGGTCAGCAGGGCGTTGGCGTGCTCAAAGCGGTCGATCTCGCTCTGCTCCTTATCAAAAGCGCGCACCACGCGCACGCCGGTCAGGTTCTCGCGGGTCAGACCCAGCACCCGATCCAGCCGGGTCTGCACCGTCTTGTACAGCGGACGGGTGATGACCATCACACCAAACACCACCACGCTGAGCAGCGGGATGGTGACTACAAAGATCATTGCCGCCCGGGCGTTGACCGTAAAGGCCATGACCATAGCGCCCAGCACTACAAAGGGGCTGCGCAGGAACAGGCGCAAAAACAGGTTGAGCCCGCTCTGCACCTGATTGATATCGCTGGTCATGCGGGTGATAAGGGTGCTGGTGCCCAGCGTATCCATCTCTGAAAAGCTCAGGCTCTGGATATGGGCAAACAGAGCGTGCCGCAGCGCGGTGGAGTAGCCCACCGCCGCCTTGGCGGAAAAATACTGCGCGGTCAGGCTGCAGGTAAGGCCGATGAAAGCCAGCAGCAGCAAAAGGCCGCACCGCACCAGAATATAATGCAGGTCATGTGCTGCAATGCCAACATTGACGATATCGGCCATGACCAGCGGCACAAACAGATCAAAGGTGGCTTCCAGCATCTTAAAGAGCGGTGCAAGCACACTTTCGCGCTCGTAGCCCTTCAGGTAGCCAAGCATCCGGTTCAAAAAAATTCCTCCTTTGGGGGTCAAAATCTACCTTATTATAGCGCGCTGTATGCTGAAAATCCAGTGCAGCAGCTGCGTTTTGCATTGTACAAGCTGCCAAATCCTGTTATACTAGAGCTGAGATTGATAGGGAAGTATGGTGAACACAATGGTAAGACGAACAGACGGCGGGGTACGCTTCCGCCCGGTGGGCAGCCGCCGCAGCCGCACCGCACCGGTGTACAGCCCGCGCGGCACCGGCTGCCCGGCTATCGAGCAGGCAGTGCAGAGGCTGTACAAGGGGCAGAATGAGGAAAGCTTCTGGTCTTTGATGAGCGCCTTGAATTACGCGCTGGAGCTGGAGACCCATGTGCTGGTGCCGCTGCAAACGGCGCTTTCGGCGCAGGGTGCGCCCGCCCCGTGGATGGAGCACCCCATTCCGGCAGAAAAGGCCGACGGTCTTGCCTTGTGGACGCTGCGCAACGATAAAGGGCGCTGCTGGCTGCCGCTGTTTACCTCGGTGGCAGCTGCCGGTGCGGACCGCAGCACCGCAAGCCGCCCCATGGCTGACCGCACCTTGGAACAGGCCATGCAGCTGGCGCTGGACACCCCGGGCATCGACGGCGTGGTGCTGGACCCATGGAGCAACTCGGCCTCGCTGGACGGTGCGCTGCTCAACGGTCTGCTGCACGCAGGGCACACCCCAGAGGGCCCCGGTGCAGAGGAAGCCGAAGCCGGTAAGGAGGCCGCCCGCGCCGGACACTGGGCGGCAGCGGCAGAGTGCTACCAGAAAGCCGCTGAGCAGGGAAATTCTGCCGGGCTATCGCTGCTGGGCGAGTGCTTGTATCAGGGGCGCGGCGTGCCCAAAAGCGCTGCGCAGGCGCGCAAGCTGTGGAAGGCCGCAGCCGAAAGCGGCGAACCCATCGCCCTTTTGAACCTTGGCGATGACTGCGCCGCCCGGGGCGATAACGGCAAGGCACTATTGTGGTACCGCCGGGCGCGGCAGAACGCGGCAGCGGTGCCGGATATCGAGTACACGCCCCGGGTCTGTCTGCGGCTGGCGCAGTACGAGACCCGCTACACCTCCCGCAAAAAGGCGCTGGCGCAGGCGGCAGAAGCAAAGCAGGCTTTTACCATTTTGCAGCGGGAGCACGAGCCGGACGCCGACCGCTGGTTACAGGAAGCGGAGCAGCTGCTCTACGAGCTGACCCACGAGCCGCCCGCGGCTCCGGCGGCATATAACATAGAATCTTTACAATTGGACTAAAAAATGGTCACAGCCGTCCGGTAAGATAGACTGGAGAAAAATCAGCCCGCAGACACGGCGGACAAGAAATAGAGGAAACAGTATGAGCAAAGTGATCGGCATTGATCTGGGTACGACCAATTCCTGTGTAGCAGTAGTAGAGGGCGGCAAGCCCGTGGTCATCACCAATGCAGAGGGCGAGCGCACCACCCCCAGCGTGGTGGCCTTTACCAAGGACGGTGAGCGTCTGGTGGGCGGTGCAGCCAAGCGCCAGATCGCCACAAACTCCGGGCGCACGATCTCCAGCATCAAGCGGTACATGGGCTCAGACTACCGGGCGCACATTGACGGCAAGGACCTTGCCCCGCAGGAGATCAGCGCCATGATTCTTGCCAAGATCCGCCGAGACGCCGAAAGCTATCTGGGCGAGCCCGTCACCGAGGCTGTCATCACCGTGCCCGCCTATTTTGACGACAGCCAGCGCAAGGCCACGCAGGATGCAGGCCGCATTGCGGGGCTGAACGTGCTGCGCATCATCAACGAGCCTACCGCCGCCGCTGTGGCCTACGGCTTGGACAACGAAGCCGCACAGAAGATCCTGGTCTACGACCTTGGCGGCGGCACCTTTGACGTGTCCATCATCGAGATCGAGGACGGCACCTTTACGGTGCTTGCCACCGGCGGCGACACCCATCTGGGCGGCGATGATTTTGACCAGCGCATCGTGGAGTACGCGGTGGCAGAGTTCAAAAAGTCTGACCGCATCGACCTGACCCGCGACCCCGCCGCCATGGGACGGCTGAAGGAGGAAGCGGAAAAGGCCAAGAAGGAGCTTTCCAGTGCGCTCTCCGCCCAGCTGAACCTGCCCTTTATCACGGTGGGCAAGGATGGACCCCACCACTTGGATATCGCCCTGTCCCGCCCGCAGTTCGAGATGATGACCGGCGATCTGCTGTCCCGCACCGTGACCCCGGTGCAGAACGCTTTGCGGGATGCCGGCATCTCTGCCAGCCAGCTGGGCAAGGTGCTGCTGGTGGGCGGCAGCACCCGGATGCCCGCCGTGGAGCGGCAGGTGCGGGAGCTGCTGGGCAAGGAGCCCAGCCACAGTCTGAACCCGGACGAGTGCGTTGCCATGGGCGCAGCGGTGCAGGGTGCACTGCTGCAGGGCGGCGGCAAGCTGGCGGGTGCCACCGGCGCGGCAGCGCAGGGATTGGTGCTGATGGATGTGACCCCGCTGACTTTGTCCATCGAGACGCTGGGCGGGGTCGCCACCCCGCTGATCACCCGCAACAGCATGATCCCCACCCGCAAGAGCCAGATCTTTACCACCGCCCGTCCCATGCAGACCAGCGTGGAGATCAACGTTTTGCAGGGCGAGCGCCACTTTGCGCGGGACAACAAGTCTTTGGGCAAGTTCAAGCTGAACGGCATCCGGGCAAGCTTTTCGTCTAAGCCCCAGATCGAGGTCACCTTTGATATCGACGTGAACGGCGTGGTGAAGGTATCTGCCAAGGACCTTGCCACCGGGCGGGAGCAGAACATCACCATCACCGGCAGCACCAACCTTTCCGAAAACGAGATCCAGCGCGCCATGGCAGACGCCGCCGCCTACGAGGCCGAGGACAGCCGCCGCAAGGAGCGTCTGGAGCTGCACAATCAGGCCGAGGTGCTGGCTTATAAGGTGGACGAAGCACTTTCTAAGTGCAAAAAGGAGCTGGACAAGGACGAAAAGTCCCGCGTGAAGGCCGACCTTGCCAACCTGCGCCACTGCCTGCGCAAGGATAAGCCCGAAAAGATGAACGAGACCGAGGAAGCCGCCCTGCGGCAGGCCAAGAGCCAGCTGGAAACCTCGGCCAACCACCTGATGCTGTTGTACTCTGCCGAGCAGACCCCCGGCGATGGAACGGACAGCACGCTTTAATATAATAAGGTTTGTGGGCTGCTGCACCCGCCCGGCGCAGCAGCCCTTTTTTGAAGAAAGAGAAGGGAGCCGTTATGAAGGAACTGCAATATCCGGTGCGCCCCGGGCGCTACCGCCACTTTAAAGGCAACGAATATCAGGTGCTGGGCGTAGCACGCCACAGCGAGACCGAGGAGGAAATGGTGGTGTACCGCGCCCTGTACGGCGAGGGCGGGCTGTGGGTGCGCCCCGCCGCCATGTGGCTGGAGACTGTGACCCGGGATGGCGTTACCCAGCCCCGCTTTACCTATATCGGAGAGTGAGGCCCCCGGCTTGAATCCCGTTATTGACCCTAGGATTATTTTGCGGTAAAATGTGGGTATGATGCCAAACAATAAAGGAGGTTTTCGTATGAAGGCCAAACGATGGATCTCGCTGCTGCTTGCGGTCAGCATGATGCTTGGTGTGCTGGCAATGCCCGCCTCGGCGGCAGCGCAGCAGCCGGAAAGCACCGCTGTTGTCAGCGAGGAGCTGCCCGATGCCGCAGCGCTGAGCGCGGCAGAGGATGAAAATGATATCGTCAGCATCCGCATCCGGGCGACCGGCAACCTTGTCTATGGTTCCGATTATAAGCTGGAGGTGGAGACCCGGCCTGAAAACACCCAGTATATCGCTGTGGTGCTGGGCACCAGCGGCGAAGCCTACGGCTATGTGACCCTGATGATCTCGGATAAGCTGCGCACCCTGCTCAAGCTGATCCCCCTGCCCAAAAAGATGTCCCAGACCCCGGATCAGACCGAGGAATTCAACGTATACAGCTACCTCAAGCAGCTGATCGACGGCAACGACGTCAGCGTACTGCTGCGGGTGGCGGACGAGGTAGTGTCGGTAATGGACACCGTCAGCTTCTTTATCCCGGCCAGCTACCTGACCACCGTGAAGAACGTTTCCAACGGCATGAAGCTGGCACTGAGCCTGATCCGTAAGTATCTGCCCGAGGGCGCGCTGAGCCGCATCTATCTGGACGAGCAGCCCAAGGACAGCGGCAAGTACTTTGCCGGTGCCATCGCGCTGGAAAGCAGCGATATCAATGCCGCCGGCTTTGCCATGTTCAAAATCAAGCCTAAGACGGAAAACGTCAGCCTGAGCTGGGCAGCCGATGCCCCGTCCAGCATGACCATCTCCCAGCTGCAAAACGCCGACCTGACCGCCAAGGTCATTTCGGACGGACAGGTGGCTGAAAACGGCAAGGTGAGCTACACCTACAAGAAAAAGACCTTCCTGTGGTTCAGCAGCAAAATGAGCGGTGTGCCCACCGAGCCCGGTACCTACATCCAGACTGCCAAGGCAGGGGGCAACTACTCCTGCGGCAGCATCAGCCGCACCATTACGGTGACCGCTGACCCCCAGCCCGCAGCCGAGCAGCCCGCCGAACAAGCGGCAGAGCAGCCCGCAGCATAAATCAGCGGAAAACTACTTTTAAATAGGACGCTCCCGGAAAGTCCGCAGACTTTCCGGGAGCGTTTTTTCACAACAGAAGCTACTTTTTATTTTCCATGAAATGGGCTGCTTTACTCTTGCAAATCGCCGCGCAATACGCTATTATAAAAATAAATAACCCCTTTCGGTAAAAAAAGGGGACAAGAAGGAGCGGTTTATCTATGGAAGAGAAAAAAAGCGGCATCAAAAAGTTCCTTGAAGAGTTCAAGGCGTTTGCCATGCGCGGCAACGTGCTGGACATGGCAGTGGGCGTTGTCATCGGCGGTGCCTTCACTGCCATTGTCACCGCGCTGGTGGAGGATATCATCAACCCGCTGATCGGCCTGTTCTTCAAGGCGGATTTTTCCGATGTGGTCATCGGTCTGGGCGGCTCCAGCATCAAGATCGGCGAGTTCGTCAACTCCATCATTAACTTCCTCATCGTTGCCTTTGTGCTGTTCGTTGTGATCAAGTTTGTCAACTCCCTGCACAAAAAGCCCGAAGAGCCCGCCGAGCCGGAGGAGCCCACCACCAAGGTGTGCCCCTACTGCCAGAGTGAGATCTCCATCAAGGCTGTGCGCTGCCCCCACTGCACCTCCAAGCTGGAGGGCTTTCCCGAAATGAAGGCCTGAAGCATTCAGCATTGACAATTGGCGCAGATGCGCTATAATAGAAGTAGAAAAGGCGCTGGTCGGCAAACGGCTACCCGTTACCGGCGATCGCTTGTTCCTAAGAGTAAAGAAAGCAAGTGACCGTTAGCTTGGGGAAGCGTGTGGCGGTTACTTGCTTTTCTTGTTGTCATCGTTCGATTTGTCATGAGAGATTTTCCACGCGATGTCAAATGTAGTGTTTACTACATCAACGATCAACGCTGCCACTGTCGCTAACAAAGTCAGCAACAGCATCACTTCCGACAAGGTCATGCAACTCCCCCCTTCCTCGTAATGCTACAAGTAAGGGGATGACTTCAAAATAAGCCTGCCCCTCGGCATTCCGTTCATTCCATGGGTCTCCGTGGAACAAACTCCTGTCGGTAAGAGCAGCCGCCTGCGTTTTCGACACAGCACCTTTTCACCGCTTTGCAGCGGCAGACCCATTGTAACACGTTTTTCTTCGCATTACAACAAAACCCTCCCTGCCGGGCGCAGTCTTTGCGCTTGCGGCAGGGAGGTTTTTGCACATTTTGCGGCTTGGTTGTGGAAAAGTGGAGTGGGAAAATCAAGATATATTACTTACTGAACCTTGGTCAGCTCAGCCAGCTTGTGGTAGATCTCAGTGTTGTCGTACACGCCGCCGAACTTCTCGGCGCCGACACCCATGGCGTACACGTTGACCATGGCACCGGTGTGGGCGTAGGTGGTGTGGTCCATGCCGGACTTATGGTTGATGGCATGGCAGACAGCCATGCTGAAGGGGATGTAGGTACCGTACAGCTCGTAATCCTGCTGGCTCATCTTGCTCTGGCTGGAGGAACCCACCTGCAGGGTGCGCTCGTAGGCCTTGCGCAGGTTCTCCACCTCGTAGTCGGTCAGCAGTAGTTTGCCTGCGCTGGCGGCAGCGGGGTCGGTGGGCAGGGTCAGGCCAAAGACGCTCTTCACATCCTGCATGGCAGTCTCAAAGGGGGTCTTGTTGGCAATGTAGCCCTGCACATAGGTGGAATCGAACTTTGCATAGGACATCTTCTGGTGTGCCAGATTGGTCAGGAAGGTGTCGTAGTTGGTGGTCTTGTAGCCGATGGCCATGCCGCCGGTCTCGTGGTCGGCGGTGACGAGGATCAAAGTCTCATTGGGGTGCTCGTTGTAGAAGTCCACAGCAGCCTGCACTGCGTTGCTCATCTCCAGCACATCATGGATGGAGGCAGCGGCATCGTTGGCGTGGCAGGCCCAGTCGATTTTGCCGGACTCGGTCATCAGGAAGAAGCCCTTCTTGTTGTTCAGCAGTTCGATGCCCTTCTTGACGTAATCGGTCAGCTGCCACTCGCCGTTGGCAGCGTCCATAGCGTAATTCATGGACTTACCGTCGCCTAGGTTCTCGGCGATGATCAGGGTCTTGCCTGCACCGGCGGTCAGGGCAGCTGCACCGGCCTGCGTGGTGACCACATTGTAGCCTGCGTTGGCAGCCACGGTGTGGTTGTCGGGGCCGGTGCCGTCGCCGTTCACCTTCTGGAATTCGCCGCCGGCGAAGTATTCAAAGTCGGAGTTTGCCAGCTCCACGCCGATCTGATAGTAGTTCTTGCGGGTTTTTTGGTGGGCATAGAAAGCAGCAGGGGTAGCGTGGTCGATGTTCACGGTGGAGATGACGCCCACCTTATAGCCCTTCTGGGCGTGCAGCTTTTCGGCGATGGTCTCGTAGGGCACATCGCGGGTCCACGGGCACATATTGATGACACCGCTCTCGGTCTTGTGGCCGGTGGCGATGGAGGTGGCGGTGGAAGCGGAGTCCGGGCAGAAGGAGGTGCTGTCGTAGGTAGTCACGCTGCCCACCTGCGGGAAGCTGGTAAAGCTCAGGTCAGCCTCGGTCACAGCGCCGTTGTTGTCCACGGTGCCCTTGTAGAAGCGTGCGGACTGGATCTGGGCAGTGCCCATGCCGTCACCGATGAACAGGAAAACATACTTGGGCTTTTTGAATACGTCCAGCAGACCGTTCTCTTCGTCTGCAGCGGCAGAAGCATCGGCCTCGGCGGCGTGAGCGGCTACGGGGGCAGCCGACAGCATGCCCACTGCCGATGCAACGGCACCGGCCTTCAGGAAGCTGCGGCGGGAAATTTTCGCATTTTTCATAACAGATATCCTCTCTTTTTTCAGCCCGGCTTGGGGCGGTTCTACTATTTCTTGTGGGAACACCTGTATTGTAGCACACCGCCCGCAGCGGCGAAACCAGCCCCGTGTAACACTTAGGTAAACCTTTGGCGTGCGGAAGGGCGGGGGTGTAAAATCCGGGCAAAGCAGGTAAAATCTGCCTGTAACGCCCGCCGAAGGGTCACTTTTTGCCACAGAAATCAATTTTCCTCTAAAGGCTTCCCCCGGAAGGGACAGATTCTCCCCGCGCCGGGGAGAAATGTCACCGAAGGTGACAAAGAGGGGAACAGCTGTCACCGCAGGTGACTGATGAGGGCGCTGTTGCCGTAGTTACTCCTCATCCGGCGCTACGCGCTACCTTCCCCCAAGGGGTGAAGGCTTTTGCTCCGGGGCAAACTTCAAACGTTGATTTTCGTGACTTTTTGGCCGAACCGCCCCGCAAGGGTTGCAAGCAGGGGGCTTTTCATTGTACAATAGAGAGAGCAAGCTGAGATATACTTCTATAATGAGAGGATCTTTTAAATATGTTTGATATCAAAGTGCTGGCGCTGGATCTGGATGGCACTCTGACCAACGACCAGAAGCTCGTCACCCCGCGCACCCGCGCCGCGCTGGATGCCGCCATTGAAAAAGGCGTCACCATCGTGCTGGCGTCCGGTCGGCCCACCGCCGGCATCCAGCCGCTGGCTGAGGAGCTGGGTCTGGACAAAAAGGGCGGCTGCATCCTGTCCTACAACGGCGGCAAGATCGTGGACTGCCGCACCGGCGAGACGCTGGTGGAAAAGACGCTGGACCCCGCCCTTGTGCCCGAGCTGTGCGCCTTTGCCGCCGCGCAGGATATTGCCATCCTGACCTATAACCGCGAGGGCATCGTCTGCGAGCGAGACAAGGACGAGTGGGCCAACAAGGAGTGCTTTACCACCAAGCTGCCCATGATCCATGTGGACGATCTGGCATCCTATGTGAACTACCCCGTGTGCAAGATGCTTATCACGCTGGACCCCGCCCGCCGGGACGCGGTGTGTGCCGCCGGGCAGCAGCAGTTTGCGGGCCGCGCCGACCTGTACCCCTCCAGCCCCTTCTTTATCGAGGCGGTGCCGCTGGGCGTTGCGAAGGACGGTAGTCTGGCGGAGCTTCTGAACCGCATGGGGCTGACCCGCGAGAACCTGATGGCCTGCGGCGATGGCCTGAATGACCGCTCCATGATCGCCTACGCCGGGGTGGGCGTCGCCATGCAGAACGCCGAGCAGCCGGTAAAGGACTGCGCCGACTATGTGACCACCGCCGACAACAACCACGACGGCGTGGCCGAGGCCGTGGAGAAGTTTATTTTACGAGAGGACTAACAAAGCAATGCCGCGTAACTTGGTTTTATTTGATCTGGAATGGAACATCGGCTACCAGCCGTATACCTTTAACTACCATGGGGTGCAGCAGACCCTGCGGGGCGAGATCGTGGAGATCGGCGCTGTAAAGATCGACGAGGACGCCAATGTGCTGGACACCTTTTCCATCCATCTGCGTCCCCGCATCTTCCGCAAATTGCAGCACCATATCGCCAAGGTGACCGGCCTGACGCAGGCAGATCTGGACAAGGGCGAGCCCATCGTGCAGGGACTGCGCCGTTTTATGCAGTGGTGCGGCCCGGATGCCGAGTTTGCCGAGTGGGGTCTGGACGATGTGCCGGTACTCAAGCAGAACCTGTTCCTGTGCAATCTGGACGAATCCAAGCCCACCGTGTGGTACGATCTGCAGCAGGTCTTTCTGCGGGAGCATCCCCGCAAGGAGGGCGAGGGCATGACGCTGGAAAGTGTAGTTACCCGCATGGGCATCCCCATGGAGCGCCCCTTCCACGATGCACTTTCGGACACGCTGTACACCGCCGATGTCTGCCGTCTGCTGGATCTGCGCGCCGGGCTTGCCGCCTACCCCACCGAGGACGAGGCGCTGCGCCAGAGCTTGTGCCAGACCCCCGGTGACTACCGGGATTTTACGGTGTTCCACGGCTATGTGGAGCAGTACGCATGGCGGGTTGACCCCAAGATCAGCCAGATGCCCTGCCCGGAGTGCGGCACCACCCTGCAGCCGGATGAGATTTGGCTGAAAAAGGGCAGCAACAGCTGGTATACACTATGTCAGTGCCCCAGCTGCACCGGCAGCGGCAACGCCGCCGGGCAGGGCGTGTTCCAGCGGTACAAGCTGTCCCGCCGGGACGGTCTGCACTGGAGCTTTGCCCGCTGTGCCCAGATGCCGGACGCCGAAAGCCTTGCCCGCTGGGAAAAGCTGCGCACCGCCCAGCTGGAGCGGATGCGCGCCAAGGCCGAAAAGCAGGCCGCGGAAAAGTAAATGAAGGAAAATCCCTTTTCATCTCGTAGTATTGGTAGCAGAGCCTGAAGCGTGTCGAAAAATGCACACTCTGTTCACGGCTCTGTCATAGAGAATGGATATACTAAGCATGATACAGCCTGCCCGGGAACGCCCCGGCACCGGCTGCACGGAAAGGGATCGGACACAGGATGCAAACCACACTGATGGGCTGGATACACCAGCTTGGAACACTGGAATACTGGGAGGCACTGCTGGCGGGCTTTGAGGGGCTTGGCCCCCTTGTGCCCATTCTGCTGGCGATGGTGGAGTCCTTTTTTCCGCCGCTGCCGCTCATCGCCATTGTGGCACTGAACGTAGCCGCACACGGCGGTCTGCTGGGCTTTTTGTACAGCTGGGCAGGCGTGGCGCTGGGCGGCACCATCATGTTTTTGTTCTGGCGGCGGCTCATCAAGCGCTTTTTCTGGAAGGTAGCCAGCCGCTCTCCCAAGCTGGAAAAGGCACAGCAGTGGGTGAACCGCTTCGATACCTCGTCCCTGTTCATGCTGTCGCTGCTGCCCTTCACCCCCACCTCCTTCATGCACTTTGCCTTCGGGATGTCGGACTTTGACGAAAAGCGCTACCTGCGCACTGTTCTTTTGGGCAAAGGCTTGATGGTCGCCATGATGGCCGTCTTTGGGCAGTCACTGGTCAGCTCCCTGAAGAACCCGGTCTACCTTGTGCTCGCAGTCCTGCTGTGGGGCGGGATGTACTGGGTAAGCAAAAGGTTCTGCCAGAAGCATCATCTGGAATAAAGCGATACTGTTCGGGACAGCGGAGCACCTGCGGGCGCACTGCTGTCTCTTTTTTTGCAGAAAAAAGCCATGACGGACAGCCCGCAGACTGCCCGCCATGGTGTAGGTCGTATTATTTTGCTTCCGGTTCCTGCACAAGGGGCTCGGACGGCGGCGGGGTGAGGGTGGAATGCGCTACCACAAAGGCCGTTGCCTTTGCCCGGGCAAGGCGCTGTCGCACCTTGCGGGCATCGTTCGCGGGAAAGGTGCGCTCCCCGTCCAGCTTCTCGTTCCAGTGCGCAAGGGCGGCGTTCACCTCGGCTTCGGTGGGCTGTAAGCCCTCCCGCTCAGCCACCAGCAAAAGCCCCAGCCAGCTGCGCAGCTTGCGCTCTGCCTGCCGATGCAGCCACTGCCGAAACTGCTCCACCGTCTGCCCGCGCACGGCCAAAAACTGGTCAAAGTTGACCCCGTTCGCCTGCAAACCCAGATTGAACTGCCGCTGCTCGGCAAAGTAGTTGCCCGCTTCCAGCCGTTTGGGCACCGGGCCGGTCACCTCGTCGCCCAGCTGCCAGACCAGCTCCTTCTCGGCACGGTCTTTGGCCTGTGCGCAGCGCTTTGCGTAGAGTTCCCGGGTCACCCGGTCGCGCAGCGCGGCCTTGCCTGCGGCATCGGCGGCGCGCTCTTCATCGCCGTAGTTGCGGTTGATCTCCAATTCAATGGTCAACCGGCGCAGCGGGTGCGGCTCGATGGCCTGCACAAAGCCGGTATCCCGTCCCAGCTCCAGCGGCGGCAGGGTGTAGAACTGCGCTCCTGCCCGGAAGCCCTCGGCCCTGTTGACCGCCAGCAGCTCAAAATCCGGGTCGGTCACCGGTACAAGCTGCTGCTCCTGCACCAGCTGTCGGTAAAGAGGGTCAAAGCCCTCCAGAATGGTGCGGTTCACCGCTGCCGTCAGCAGCTCTTCCTCGTCCTGCGGGGCATCCGGGGTGGCCTGCTCCTTTGCCAGCGCAGCGGCCAGCTCCTCTGCACTTGCCGTGAATACCAGTCGGCAGTCCCCCGGCTCAGCCATGCCGAAATGTTCCAGTTTCATGCGGTGTCCCTCCTTCTCAGCGGTTCATGATACCGAACATCAGCACCAGCAGCGCCACGCCGATGCCGACGTACAGCAGCTCAGCACCCAGCACGGACTTGTCGCCCTCCACGAACATCTTCTCCGGGGCATCGGGGTCGTAGTACAGGGTGACCACGCTGCCCTCGGCAAAGGGCTTGCCCTTGGCGGGCTTGGGATATTGCAGCCGGTGGCTGCCGCCTGCGGTGGTAAACTCCAGCACATAGGCAGCGCCGTCCCGGCTCTGCACCGTGCCGCTTACCGTGGCCTGCACGCAGACGCCCTTGGTGCGCAGCTGCTGCCGCGCCCGCACGCTGCGCAGCGCCATGTAAAACATGATCAGTGCACCCACCAGAAAAATAATCACATTCAGCATCGTTTTCCCTCGTTTTTCCGTAATCGCCGGGTTGTGCCCGGACGTATAGGCAATACCACATAATTCTAAGTGCCGATACGGCGCGCGAGGTGCGGCAGATGCTAAGCCAAAAGCGCAGATAATACTTTTTGTATTATCGAGCATTTTGGCAGCGCAGATGCCGTGCCGCAGCCGCCGGAACGGTGCTTAAGCCGTCAGGCGGGAATTGTGCGGTGTTGCCTTTCGTTTATTGTACCATAATCTGCCCTAAAAAGCGCCCCACAGCCGCTATCCAGAGTGCACCAACTTTGCCGTAAAATTTTGTCGAATAATTTTGAAATTAAGCCTTGACATTTCTCTTGTATCTGGTATAATAACTATCGTTCCCGGCGCTGCGGTGCAGGAACAAAACAGAATATGCGGATATGGCGGAATTGGCAGACGCGTTAGATTCAGGTTCTAATCGGGGCAACTCGGTGGAGGTTCAAGTCCTCTTATCCGCACCACAGAAAAGACAGCTTTTGATAGCTGTCTTTTTTGCTTTATATGGCAATTTTCTTTCAGCAGCACCGGCAGAACAGCGGACTTGAACAGGGCGGCAACAAAAGGGAAGCACCGGCAGCGCTGCCGGGCACCGCGGCCTATTTGCACAGAACCGTTCAAATCGTTCTCTGCACTGGACAACCACCCCCTGTTCGCGGTATACTGAAAGCTGAATGAATGCAGAAAAAACGAGGTCGCAGCATGGTGGAACAGGCAAACGAACTGATATTGGATCTCCTGCCCCTTTCGGCAGATGCAGCACGGCTGGTGCGGGTGTACGGCACAGCGCCCTGCGTGGTGCTGCCGGGCACTCTGCCCGCCCCGGCGGGCGGCAGCTTTGCCCTGACCGAGCTGGGCGACTACTGCTTCTCGGAAAAGCCCCGCAGTCTGCCTGTGGCAGATGCCCTCTGCCGCTACGCAGTAGGCGCGGACGGCACGGTGCGGCTGACCCGGGCATTCGGGCAGGCGGTGGGGCAAAAGCCCGCCCGCCGGTACGATTTTGACCTCGATGCCCCGACAGCGGAGGAAGCAGAACTGCACCCGGTGTGCGGCAGCTTTTTAGAGGAAGTCACCCTGCCGGACAGTGTACAGGTCATTGGCAGCTGCGCCTTTTACAACTGCCGCAGCCTGCGTCTGCTCACGGTGGGCAGCAGCAGCCTGACCGTTGGCAGCGATGTGTTTTTGAACTGCTTTGCGCTGGAGACCCTGCGGGTGCAGGCCGCACCGGAGCAGCCCACCGGGCTGTTTGCGCTGGTGAACAACATCACCGAGGCCGTGCAGGCGCAGTTCTGGCCCGCCGATGCCCCCGCGCCGCTGGCGGCGCTGTGGTACCCCGCCTACTGGGAGGATATCGAGGAGACCCCCGCCCACATCCTGCTGCACACCTTTTCCGGGCAGGGATATCATTACCGGCAGTGTTTTCTCGACAATAAATTCCTCCCCGCAGAATATGACGCTATCTTCCCGCAGGGGCACGATGCCGATGACGCCGCCATTATGGCCATGCTCTGCTTTGCCCGTCTGCGGTACCCGTGGCAGCTGACCGAAGCTGCCGCCGGACACTACCGGGCGTTTCTGGCAGCCAACACCGACCGGGTGTTCGCCCGCCTTTTAAAGGCGCAGGACACCGACAGCATCCGCGCCCTGCTGGCGTTGGACGTGCTGGATAAAGACGCTTTTGCGTCCGCCGCCGCCCTTGCCGCCAAGGCAGAGAACGCCGCCGCTGCCGCCCTGCTGGCAGATGCGGAGCACAAAAAATATGCTCCCCAGCCCAAAAAGCAGCGGTACGATTTTGATTTTTGAGAGGTGACCACACGTTGCCAAAGGAAAAATTTTTCGACCCCCGCAAGCCCTTCCAGTCCCAGCGGCCGGAGACCCACGAGGAGTGGCAGGCGCGCATGGGCGGTGAGGTGCTGGCGGTGGTGCGCAGCGGGCTGTATCTGGACTTCCGGTTTCTGGATATGGCACTCAGCGCCCTGACCCCCGCCCCGGACGAGCGCTGCCGGGTGCTGGCTACGGACGGACAGACCCTGTATTACCAGCCGCAGCGCCTGTTGCAGCTTTATCAGGAGAACCCGAAATATCTCAACCGGTTGTATCTGCACACCATATTCCACTGCGTATTCCGGCATTTGTGGCTGAAAGGCCGCCGCGAGCCGCAGCTGTGGAGCCTTGCGTGCGATATCGCGGTGGAAAACGTCATCGACAGCTTACAGCGCAAAAGCGTGATGCGCCCACTGACCTATGTGCGGCAGAACGCCTACCGGCAGATCACCGCCGAGGAAAAGGTAGTGGCAGCAGCGCCGGTGTACCGCTGGCTCACCCGGCAGACGCCCGGCGTGCTGCGGCAGCTGGAGCGGGAGTTTTTCACCGATGACCACCGCCTGTGGCCGAAGGATGCCCCGGAGCAGCCCCAGCAGTTGCCCACCCCTCTGCCGCAGAAAACGTGGCAGAAGATCGGGGAACGGATGCAGACCGAGCTGAACCTGCGGGACAAGGAGGCAGGCGAGGGCACCGATGCCTTGAAGCAGCAGGTCAAAGCCGCCAACCGCAGCCGCCGCAGCTACAAGGACTTTCTGCGCCGGTTCTGCGTCCTGCGCGAGGAGGTCAAGCTGGACCCGGACGAGTTTGATCTGAACTTTTATACCTACGGCCTTTCGGTGTACGGCAACCTGCCCCTCATCGAGCCGCTGGAAAGCCGGGAGAGCAAAAAGATCGAGGAACTGGCATTGGTCATTGATACCAGCTACTCCACCTCCGGCGAGCTGGTGCGCGCCTTTCTGGCCGAGACCTACACCCTGCTGAAAGGGCGGGAGAACTTTTTCCACCGCATGAATTTGCACCTGATTCAGGCTGACAACGCCGTGCGGCAGGATATCCTCATCCGCAACGAGGACGAACTCATCCACGCCATGAACCACTTTGAACTGCGGGGCGGCGGCGGAACGGACTTCCGCCCGGCCTTTGAATATGTAAACCAGCTCTGCGCCGAAAAGAAGTTTTCGAACCTGCGCGGCCTGCTGTACTTCACCGACGGCATGGGCACCTACCCGGCGCGGCGTCCCGGCTACGATACCGCCTTTCTGTTTTTGGGGGAGCGGTTCGATGATGCCAACGTGCCGCCGTGGGCGATGAAGGTGGTACTGGACGAAGAAGAATTTACCGGCGCGGCAGCCCGTCCGGCCAGCGCCCTTGCGGACGCTCTGGCTGAGGAGGACGACCTGTACCGCGAGCTGAACAACTCCTGACAAGAGGGGGAACCATTATGAACATCAAACGTGCCAAAGAAGAGATCGAGCATACCGTAAAAGCCTACCTTGCCAAGGATGCGCTGGGCGAATACGCCATTCCCGCCATCCGGCAGCGCCCCATCCTGCTGATGGGTCCTCCGGGCATTGGCAAAACGCAGGTGATGGAGCAGGTGGCCCGGGAGTGCGGGGTGGCGCTGGTGGCCTACACCATCACCCACCACACCCGCCAGAGCGCCGTGGGTCTGCCCTTTATCCGGCAGCGCCACTACGGCGATAAGGACGTATCGGTGACCGAGTACACCATGAGCGAGATCATCGCCAGCATCTACGCTAAAATGGAGGCCACAGGCCTTTCGGAGGGTATTCTGTTCATCGACGAGATCAACTGCGTGTCCGAGACGCTGGCGCCCACCATGCTGCAATTTTTGCAGTGCAAGACCTTTGGCAATCAGGCTGTGCCTGCGGGCTGGGTCATCGTGGCGGCAGGTAACCCGCCGGAGTACAACAAATCCGTCCGGGATTTTGACATCGTCACCCTTGACCGCGTGCGCCGCATGGACATCGAGCCTGACCTGCCGGTGTGGAAGGACTACGCCCGCGCTGCGCACATCCACAGTGCCATCCTGAGTTATCTGGAGCTGCATCCCCAGAACTTTTACCAGATCAATGCGGACGTGGACGGCACCCAGTTCGTCACCGCCCGCGGCTGGGAGGATCTTTCCAACCTGCTGGATACCTACGAGGCACTGGGCTTGCAGGCGGACGAGGAGCTGATCCGGGAGTATATCCAGCACCCCAAGATCGCCGAGGACTTTTCGGCCTATCTGGATCTGTACTACAAGTACCGGGACGACTACGGCGTGGAGGAAATTCTTGCCGGGCAGGCAAAGCCCGCCGTGTTCGCACGGCTGCTGCAGGCTCCCTTTGACGAGCGGCTCAGCCTTGTCAGCCTGCTGCTGGCGGGGCTGGACACCCGCTTTGCCGCCTCCTTGCAGGCGGACGCCGTGGCCGATGCCTGCTACGCCTTTTTGCGGGAGACCAAAAAGGCGCTGGCTACCCTGCCGGAGGATATCCCGGACGGCTCCGCAGAGCTGTTCAGCCAGCAGATCAAGGACTACGAGACGGAGACCCAGCAAAAGCGCGATGCCGGGCTGCTGGGCAAGGCAGAGCTGACCAACCGCCTGCAGGTGCAGGCCGCGCTGCACCAGTGGGAAGGGGAGCTGCGCCGCGCCAACGCCGCCGGCACGCAGGAGGCCTTCGACCTGCTGCGCGGTCAGTTCCGTGCACTGGCAGATCAGCGCGAGACTACGCAAAAGACCGCCGCCGCTGCGCTGGAAGCCGCCTTCGACTTTATGGAGCAGGCCTTTGCGGAAAGTCAGGAGATGGTGGTGTTCGTCACCGAGCTTACGGTGAACCCCGTCTCCCACCAGTTCCTCACCGAGAACGGCTGCGAGCGGTACTTCAAGTACAACAAGGACCTGCTGCTGGATCACCGCAAGGCCGCTTTGCAGCAGGAGCTTGCCGCCGAGCAGCGCCGCCATGGCGGGGTGTAAGGCGCGGAAAACGATTTGATTTTTTGGGGTTCAGAAACGCCTGCGGGCGTTTCTGAACCCCTTTTCTCACAAGTGGGGGCGCAAAAAAGGACACCGCGCGCAGCGGTGTCCTCTTTTTTGCTTAGGATATTGTCAGGATCAGTGGCCGCAGCTCTCGCAGTGCTCGCAATCCTCTTCCAGCTTGCCCACGATGGGCTCCGGGTCGATGCCCTGACGGCGGTAGTAGTCGGACAGAGCAGCCTTGACAGCCTGCTCGGCCAGAACAGAGCAGTGCACCTTGACCGGGGGCAGACCCTCCAGAGCCTCCACAACGGCCTTGTTAGTCAGCTTCAGCGCCTCGTCCACGGTCTTGCCCTTGATCAGGTCGGTGGCCATGCTGCTGGTGGCAATGGCTGCGCCGCAGCCAAAGGTGAGGAACTTGACGTCCACGATCACATTGTTCTCGATCTTCAGGTACATGCGCATGATGTCGCCGCACTTGGGATTGCCCACTTCGCCCACGCCGTTTGCGTCGGGCAGCTCACCTACGTTGTGCGGATTTGCGAAATGCTCCATGACCTTGGCACTATACATACTTGCCATAATTACTGTTCTCCCTTCAGGCTGAACTGGCGGGCCTTGTTCTGACCCTGCAGCCACATACAACTCATAGCGCGGCGGCGGGGAATGACCTCCTCCAGCACGTCACACAGATATTTTGCTTCTTCCATGGTGTTCTGCGGGCCAAAGGTGAACCGCATGGAACCGTGGCCGATCTCCTCCGGCAGACCGATGCTCAGCAGCACATGGCTGGGGTCCAGACTGTCGGAGTTGCAGGCAGAGCCGGTAGAAGCGCAGATGCCGTGCATATCCAGATCCAGCAGAATGGTCTCGCCCTCCAGCCCCGGGAAGCTGATGTTCACATTGCCGGGCAGACGGGGTGCGCGGCCGCCGTTCAGGCGTGCCTCCGGGATGTTCTTCAGGATGCGGTCGATGACATAATCCCGCAGCTCCTGTTCATGTGCCATGCGCTCTTCCAGATGCGTGGTAGCCATTTCCAGTGCCTTGCCCATGCCGGCGATACCGGCAACGTTCTCGGTACCGGCGCGGTGGCGGGCTTCCTGACTGCCGCCGTCGATCAGGTTCTGGGGCCATACGCCCTTGCGGCAGTACAGCACGCCCACGCCCTTGGGGCCGTTGAACTTGTGGGCGCTCATGGACAGCATATCCACGCCCAGCTCCTTCACGTCCACAGGGATGGCACCCACAGCCTGCACGGCATCGGTGTGCATCCACACGCCATGCTTGTGGGCGATCTCGGCGATCTCCTTGATGGGCTGGATGGTGCCGATCTCGTTGTTGGCCATCATGATGCTGACCAGTGCGGTGTCGGGACGGATGGCAGCCTCCACATCCTCGGGGCGGATGTAGCCCTCGGAGGTGGGACGGATATAGGTCACCTCAAAGCCCATGCGCTCCAGTGCAGCCATGCTGTGCATGATAGCGTGGTGCTCGAAAGCACTGGTGATGAGGTGCTTTTTATTCTGGCGTGCCTTGGTAAAGGCAGTGCCCTTCACCGCCCAGTTGTCGGCCTCGGAGCCGCAGCCGGTGAAGAAGATCTCGGCGGGGGTAGCATTGATGGCCTTTGCCACCTGTGCGCGGCCGGTATCCACAAATTCCTTTGCCTCGTAGCCGATGCTGTAATGGCTGCTGGGGTTGCCGCAGGCACCGCTGAGCGCCTGCACCATTACCTCCAGTACCTCCGGTGCACAGGCTGTGGTGGCAGCATTATCTACATAAACCACTTTTTCTGTGTTTTCCATAAGAATGACCCTTTCTCATTGAATGCGTGTGCCACAGGGCGGCACCCCCGCACGCACGCGCGGAATCCTTTCAACGGATAAGTTATACCATATCATTCCCTAGTATGTCAATAGGAATACTGGAACTTCCCGGTTCAAAAGCAGTTTTCTGCACTCCGAAAGCCGGGAAAAACCATTATCTTCCTTTTCCGGTCAGCTTGCCCAGCACCACCTTCCACTTGGGGTAGCCCCAGCGCTTATCCTCGGCAAAGTCGTCCGCCAGCTTCCACGGGAACACCCCGCCGTCAAAGTACAAGTTTCCGGCTTCGTCCACCTTATCCAGCTTTTTGGGCAGGTAGCTTTCGTCGTAGTAGCTCTTGCGGCGGTCCGGCAGCACCCAGTGCAGCGTGCCGTCCTCATCCATGCCGGACGCCCACACGCCGAACACAAAGGTGGCAGCCTCGCCGTAGCAGTGCTGCTCAAAGCGGATGGCGCCATCGTAGTAGAACTTGATGACCTCCAGCGTGCCGGATTCCTTTTTGCCGTCTCGACCCAAGGTGGGGCGGTAATCCTGCTGGTAACGGCAGCCGCAGTGGCTGCCCGCGAACTCTTTTGCATGGAACGACATGGCATGGTTTCCTTTCTGTTGTGGTTTTGTGCCTCTTATTATAGTAAGCAGCTTTTTGGCGGGTTCGCCCTCTCCGTCACGGCTTACGCCGTGCCACCTCTCCCAAAGGGAGAGGCAAGAGCACTGCCGGAAACTTTCTCATTGCGCCTAATGCTTTAGTGCCAAACTTTACGGCTTGGCTCTCCCTGAGAGGAAAGACTTCCCCCGCTCCGGGGGAAGATGTCACAGCAGGTGACAAAAGGGGGAATCTGGCGCGGGAGCGCCTGAGAGGGTTTTAAAAATGCCCCTCAAAATCGCCCTCGATCTCGTAGGGCCAGCTTAAAATGCCGCCTAAGTCCCGCAGGTCGGTGTAGCCAAGGGCTTCCAGCTTCTGCACGGCGTCGGCGCTGCGGCGTCCTGTGCGGCAGTACACCAGCCACAGGGCGTTTTTGTCCGGCAGCACCTCGGCGGCGCGGTCGATGACCTGCCCCAGCGGCAGCAGCTTTGCCCCCGGGATGTGCCCCACGGCGTACTCGTCCGGCTCGCGCACATCCACGGCCACGGCCTTGCCGGAATCCAGCAGACGAATGGCGTCTGCGGCGGTGATCTTTTCTGTCATACTCTCACTCCTCAAAGATAGGTTCTGTTCCATCCTATGATAACAGACCTTTTTTGTTTGCACAAGAGGTTTCTCCTTTGCAAAATCCGAGTAACGTGCTATACTATAAACTGCAACAAGGAGAGGACGACCATGAAATTTTCCACCAAGAGCCGCTACGCCCTGCGCCTGATGGCGGAGCTGGCGCGCTATGCGCCGGGCACCACCGTCAGCCTGAAGGAGATCAGCGAGCGGCAGAACCTGAGCCTGAAATATCTGGAGCAGATCGTCACCCCGCTGGCGCGGGTGGGGCTGGTCAAGAGCGAGCGGGGCAGTCAGGGCGGCTACCGCCTGACAAAGGACCCCGCCGGCTACACCGCCGGCGAGATCCTGCGCGCCATCGAGGGCAGCGTAGCGCCCATTCCGTGCCTTGGCAGTGTGACCAACGAGTGCCCCATGTCTGAGCAGTGCTTCACCCTGCCGTTCTGGGCCGGGCTGGACGAGGTGATCAACCAGTATATCGACAGCGTTACGCTGGAACAGTTGGCAAGCCAGCTGCCCGCACCGGATTCTGACGCACAGGAGAACTGCTGCAGCTGCGGCGGTGCGAAAAATGAGAAATAAGTAAAAATAAGGCTTGACATTCCCCTTTGCATCGGCTATAATAATCAAGCATTCAGCGAATGTATATAGGGGTATAGCTCAGCTGGTAGAGCAGCGGTCTCCAAAACCGCGTGCCGTGAGTTCGAAACTTACTACCCCTGCCATGACGCACAGGTTCTTCGGAGCTTGTGCGTTTTGTTTTTGAACCCTCTCAGGCGCTCCCGCGCCAGATTCCCCCTTTTGTCCCCTACGGTGACATCTTCCCCCGGAGCGGGGGAAGTCTTTCCTCTCAGGGAGAGCCAAGCCGTAAAGTTTGGCACTAAAGCATTAGGCGCAATGAGAAAGTTTTCGGCAGTGCTCTTGCCTCTCCCTTTGGGAGAGGTGGCATCGCGCAGCGATGACGGAGAGGGCGCACGCCGTTAGCCTTATTTTTAAAGTATCAAACGCAATGAGAAAATTTCCCACCATGCCAAAGGATCCCTCCCAGAGGGAGCTGTCAAAACCGTCAGGTTTTGACTGAGGGAGTTCGTTCTAAACCCCTCCCGTGAAAATGCGTTTGGAGCGCTCCGCAGAGCGCGACAAACGCGAAATTTAAAATCGTCCCAGCTCCTCCAAACAGCCCACCTTTACCGCTTTTGCAAAAAATTGCATTTTCCGCAAATTTGTGCTTGACAACAGACCGACTTTCCGATATAATAGAGCACGTTCCCGCGGTAAGACGCCGCACGAACTTGAGCGATCATGGCCCGGTAGCTCAGTTGGTTAGAGCACCAGCCTGTCACGCTGGGGGTCGTCGGTTCGAGCCCGATCCGGGTCGCCATTTGCTGCTATAGCTCAGTTGGTAGAGCGCATCCTTGGTAAGGATGAGGTCTCCAGTTCGAATCTGGATAGCAGCTCCAAAGGCAGACACCTCGAAGTCTTAGGACTTCGGGGTGTTTTTTTGCGCTTTTTCAGGGCAGGGGAGCTGTTGCATCCTACTGCTTGTGAAAACCGCCCAAAATAGAACGACTTTTTCTCCCGGTACGTCAATTGAAGCTGCCTCCAAATTGTTATATAATTAACATAATGATGAAATATGGCACAGCGCTGCGTGTGCCGTGATAATTTTGGAGGTTTTGTATTATGGCTCGTTTTACTCTGCCCCGTGATCTGTACCATGGCAAGGGCGCTCTGGAAGCGCTGAAGTCCTTCACTGGCAAAAAGGCAATGATCTGTGTCGGCGGCGGCTCCATGAAGCGTTTCGGCTTCCTGAACCGTGCCGTGGAGTACCTGAAGGAAGCCGGCATGGAAGTGGAACTGTTCGAGGGCATCGAACCCGATCCTTCCGTGGAGACCGTCATGCGCGGTGCCGAGGCCATGCTGAAGTTTGAGCCCGACTGGATCATCGCCATGGGCGGCGGCTCTCCCATCGATGCAGCCAAGGCCATGTGGATCAAGTACGAGTACCCCGAGATCACCTTTGAGGAGATGTGCAAGGTGTTCGGCATCCCGCCGCTGCGCCGCAAGGCACACTTCTGCGCCATTTCCTCCACCTCCGGCACTGCTACCGAGGTGACCGCCTTCTCCATCATTACCGACTACCAGAAAGGCATCAAGTACCCCATCGCGGACTTCGAGATCACCCCGGACGTGGCCATCGTTGACCCCGATCTGGCTGAGACCATGCCCAAGAAGCTGGTTGCCCACACCGGTATGGACGCTATGACCCATGCCGTGGAGGCTTACGTTTCCACCGCACACTGCGACTACACCGATCCGCTGGCCATTTTTGCCATCCGCATGATCCAGGGTGATCTGGTGGACAGCTACAATGGCGATATGTCTAAGCGCGACTCCATGCACAACGCACAGTGCCTTGCCGGTATGGCCTTCTCCAACGCACTGCTGGGCATCGTGCACTCCATGGCACACAAGACCGGCGCTGCCTTTGCAGACTACGGTGCACACATCATCCACGGCGCTGCCAACGCCATGTACCTGCCCAAGGTCATCGCCTTCAACGCCAAGGACCCCGAGGCCAAGAAGCGCTACGGCGTCATCGCAGACGAGATGAAGCTGGGCGGCGCAAACGATGACGAGAAGGTCAAGCTGCTCATCGAGTACCTGCGCGGCATGAACGATGCGCTGAACATCCCCCACTGCATCCAGCACTACGGCCCGGACTCCTACCCCACTGAGCAGGGCTTTGTGCCGGAGAATGTGTTCCTCGAGCGTCTGCCCGAGATCGCCAAGAATGCCATCGCCGACGCCTGCACCGGCTCCAACCCCCGCCAGCCCAGTCAGGAGGAGATGGAGAAGCTGCTCAAGTGCTGCTACTACGACACCGAGGTGGATTTCTAATCCGTCCTTTCTTCGTTACACCTCCCCTAGCGCCAAAAGCCCCGCAGAGCACAACTGAAATGAACCCCAAAAGTTAGACAAAAATTGAATTAAGCAGCTCCAACGGTCTGAATCCTGTACTGTACAGGGCTCAGACCGTTTAGTTTTAATTTGATTCGGCGATTGTTGTAATAGTCGATGTAATCGACAATAGCCTTTTCGAGCTGGTCAATGGAATCAAATTTTTCCAGATAGAACAGCTCCGTCTTGAGCAGTCCGAAGAAGTTCTCGGCAACAGCATTGTCCAGACAAGTGGCTTTCCGAGACATACTTTGCGTAATTCCTTTTGCTTTCAGTAGATTCTGGTAGGACTTCATCTGGTATTGCCAGCCCTGATCCGAATGCAGAATCAGATTGTCAACCTTGTCCGGCAGCTTTTGAAAAGCACCTTCCAGCATATCCGTGATTTGCTTAAAGTTCGGATGGCGGCTCAGATTGTAGCTAACAACTTCGCCATTGAACAAATCAAGAATTGGAGACAGGTAGAGTTTCTGGTCGTTCACTTTGAACTCGGTAACATCTGTGACCCATTTCCGATTCGGCTGGTTTGTCTTGAAATGCCGTTCCAGCAGGTTTGGAGCTACTTCTCCAACTTCGCCTTTGTAAGAACTGTACTTCCTTTTTGCACGAACCTGACAGACTAAACCAAGCTGCTTCATAAGTTTCCGAACCGTCTTGTGGTTCACACAAATATCGTTGTTATGCAGTTCTTTTGTGATTCTGCGGTATCCGTATCGTTTTTTGTTCTCGTTGAAGATTATAACAATCTGTTCCTTTACCATTTGGTATTTGGCAGGATTCTGAGACTGGTGCAGATAGTAGTAGAACGTGCTGCGAGGAAGTCCGGCAAGTTGCAGCAGTGCTTTCAGAGGGTATTTCTGCCTTAGTTCCTGAACTACTTGTGCTTTCTGTTTTGGCGTTCCTCTTCCAGCACCAAGGCATTCAATTTTTTTAAGTAGTCGATTTCCATCCGAAGTCGCTGATTTTCTGCAATAAGATCTTCTTCTACTTGCTTATCCAGCTTTGGCTTCCGACCTTTCTGCGTCCCACTGGCGGCACAGGCTCGTCCTCGACGCTCTAACAGAAGCGCTTCTTCTCCTTCCTCCCAATAAATGCGCTCCCAGTCCCTGAGTGTACGGTCCGAAATGCCATATTCTCTGGACGCTCCCTTAAAGCTCAGGTTTTCTCTGTGGATTCGTTTAATGATTTCTACCTTCTGCGTTCCGTTGTACTTTCGTTGTCCCTTTGGCATACAAAAACACCCCATTTCCTAAACAGTATACCATACTGTCTAACAAATGGGGTGCAGTTCAAACGCCCTGCGGGGCTTTTGCCGTTTATGTGGGACGATTTGAAATGCCCGCCGCGTGCGCTCCAACCGTAAAAAAGGGGTTCAGAAACGCCCGCAGGCGTTTCTGAACCCCAAATTTTAAAATAGTTTTCCTTGAATGATGGTCAGAGCAGCGCGGAGGCCATTCAAAATGGTCCTCCTACCAGCTGAGCAAAGCTTACAGCTTGCTCAGCTGGGGACCCTGTGCGGTATCCTTGACAGCCCAGCCCAGTTCGGTCAGCTGTGCGCGGATGGCGTCGGCAGTGGCCCAGTCCTTGGCCTTCTTGGCGGCAGCGCGCTTCTCCACCAGCTCGGTCACCTCGGCGGGCACCTCGTCCTTCTTGCGGTTGTACAGCAGACCCAGCACACCGGTGATCTCGTCAAAGGCGGCGGCAGCGATCTCCAGCGCAGCCTTGCTGGAAGCAGCAGACAGGGTGTTGATCTCCTTGACCAGATCGAACACGGCAGCCAGCGCATCCGGGGTGTTCAGGTCGTCATCCATGGCGGTGCAGAACTTGGTGCGTGCCTCGGCAGCCTTTTCCTTCAGGGTCTCGTCGGTGCCAAAGTCGGTCTTGCTCAGGGCAAAGTCCAGATTCTCGCGGCAGGTGTACAGGCGCTCCAGACTGTTCTTGCAGCTCTCGATGAGGTCCACAGTGTAGTTCAGGGGCATCCGGTAGCCGGCGGTCAGCATGAAGTAGCGGATGGGCTCGTAGCCGTAAAGGTTTGCCACATCCCGCACGGTAAAGAAGTTGTGCAGGCTCTTGGACATCTTCTGATTGTCCACGTTGATGAAGCCATTGTGCATCCAGTAGCGGGCAAAGGTGCAGCCGTTGGCGCACTCGCTCTGGGCGATCTCGTTCTCGTGGTGAGGGAAGATCAAATCCTGACCGCCGCAGTGCAGGTCGATGGTCTTGCCCAGATGGGTGCGGCTCATGGCGCTGCACTCAATGTGCCAGCCCGGACGGCCCATGCCGTAGGGACTTTCCCATGCGGGCTCACCGGGCTTTGCTGCCTTCCAGACGGCAAAGTCGGCGGGGTCCTCCTTCAGATCGTCCTCCATGCGGCTGCGCAGCTCGCGGTTGCCGCTTTCCAGATCGTCCAGATTCAGGTGGCTCAGCTTGCCGTAGCCGGGGTCGCTCTTCACGCGGAAGTACACATCGCCGTTCTTGGCAACGTAGGCATGGCCGGAGTCGATCAGATCCTTCACGATGTCCAGGATCTGCTGGATATGCTCGGTGGCCCGGGGCTGGACGGTGGGCTTTTTGCAGTTCAGACCGGCGGCATCCTTCAGGTACTCGGCCTCAAAGTGCTGTGCAACCTCCTTCATGGAGGTGCCCTCTTCCTGTCCCTTCTGGATGAGTTTATCGTCGATATCGGTGATGTTGGAAACATAGATCACCTTGTTGCCCCGGTATTCCAGATAGCGGCGCAGAGTGTCGAACACGATCAGCGGGCGTGCGTTGCCAATGTGGATATAGTTGTACACGGTGGGGCCGCAGACGTAGATGCGGTACTCGCCGGGCACCTGCGGCACAAATTCTTCCTTCTGTCGGGTCAGGGTGTTGAAGATCTGCATGGTCAATTCTCCTTTTTGTTCCAAACAGAAGCCGCAAAACAAAACGCCCCCGGAGCGGTGCACAAGGCACAACTCCGAAGGCGGTTTTAAAATCAAAATCGCGGTTCCACTTCTGTTTGTCGCTCAAAGCCGGTAACGGCGGCACACCGCACGGCGATACTTCCCCGCAGGGGTTCCCGCCGCGTGCTGTCCGGGCGCACTTTGCGCAGCGGTCTGCAAACAGGCTTCCAGCCAGTGTCCTGTTCTCTCTGCGCAGACGGTGTGCGGCGCTACTCTGCCCGGATAAACGCATTTATCCTTTTACCCCTTTATTATAGCGGTGCCGCACAGGGAAGTCAAGGAGGAACAAAGAACGATTCAGAATGCCCTCCGCGTTGCTTTGGGCATCTTCAGCGGAAGAATTATTCTGAATTTCGGGATATCGGAACGCCTGCGGGCGTTCCGATATCCCATTTTCACGGGAAGGGCGCAGAGCGAAGCGGAGCGCAATCAAAATCGTCTGGCTTTACCCGGGATACCGGTTCACTTCCAGCAGTTCTTCTGCCCGCTTTACCTGCTCTGCGGTGGGCGGCACAGCGTCCGGCAGGGGGTAGGGGATGCCCAGCTTCTGCCACTTGAACAGCCCCAAGGTGTGGTAGGGCAGCACCTCCACCCGCTGCACCGTTTTCAGGCTGCGGATGAAGTCTGCTGTTTTGCGCAGCCCCTCCTCGTCATCGGTCAGACCGGGCACAAGGACGTGCCGCACCCACAGCGGGATGCCGAGGTCGGAGATGTGCCGCGCCATGGCAAGAATGTTGGCGTTGTCCTTGCCGGTGAGCTGCCGGTGACGCTCCGGGTCGATCTCCTTAAGATCTAAGATCACCAGACTGGTGTTAGCCATCAGGCGGTCGAATGCGGCAAGATAGGCCGGGTCGTCCGGGCGGAAGGGCTGCCCGGCGGTGTCCAGCGCCGTGTGCACGCCCTTGGCACGTGCCAGCGTGAAGAACTCAGTCAAAAAGTCCATCTGCCGCAGCGGCTCGCCGCCGCTGACCGTAATGCCGCCCTTTTTGCCCCAGTAGTTGCGGTAGCGGTATACCCGCTGGAACAGCGCTTCCGCCGTCCACGCCTCGCCGCCCTCTGCCCATGTTTCGGGGTTGTGGCAGTACTTGCACCGCAGGGCACACCCCTGCAAAAACACCACAAAGCGCACGCCGGGGCCGTCCACAGAGCCGAAGGATTCCAGCGAGTGGACGTACCCAAGGGTCTTACAGAGCGCCATGGCAGGTACGGGCCAGCACGTCCAGCTGCTGCTCACGGGTCAGGTCGATGAACTTGACGGCGTAGCCGGAAACGCGGATGGTGAAGTTGGCGTACTCTTCCTTCTCGGGGTGCTCCATGGCGTCCAGCAGCTTCTCCTTGCCAAAGACGTTCACGTTCAGGTGGTGTGCGCCCTGATCGAAGTAGCCGTCCAGCACCTGCACCAGATTCTCCACGCGCTCGCCCTCGCTGTGACCCAGTGCCTCGGGGTTGATGGTCTGGGTGTTGGAGATGCCGTCCAGTGCCCAGTGGTAGGGCAGCTTTGCCACGGAATTCAGCGAAGCCAGCAGGCCGTTCTGCTCTGCGCCGTAGCTGGGGGTAGCGCCGGGTGCAAACGGGGTGAAGGCGGCGCGGCCGTCCGGCAGAGCGCCGGTATACTTGCCGTACACCACGTTGGAGGTGATGGTCAGGATGGAGGTGGTAGCTTCGGAGTTGCGGTAGGTGTGGCGCTTCTTGATCATCTCAAGGAAGGTCTTGAGCAGCCACACGCCGATCTCATCGGCGCGGTCGTCATCGTTGCCGTACTTGGGGAAGTCGCCCTCGGTCTCAAAGCCGGTGGCAAGGCCGTTTTCATCGCGCACCACCTTCACCTTGGCGTACTTGATGGCGCTCAGGGAGTCGATGACGTGGGAGAAGCCTGCAATGCCGGTGGCAAAGGTGCGGCGCACATCGGTGTCGATGAGTGCCATCTCGGCTTCCTCGTAGTAGTACTTGTCGTGCATATACTGGATGAGGTTCAGCACGTTGACGTACAGCCCGGCCAGCCAGTCCAGCATCTGCACATACTTGGGCAGCACCTCGTCATAGGTCAGGTACTCGCTGGTGATGGGGGCGTAATTGGGGCCGCACTGCTCGTGGCTCTTCTCGTCCACGCCGCCGTTGATGGCGTACAGCAGGCACTTGGCAAGGTTGGCGCGTGCGCCGAAGAACTGCATCTCCTTGCCGGTCTGGGTGGCAGACACGCAGCAGCAGATGGAGTAATCATCGCCCCAGACGGGCTTCATCACATCGTCGTTCTCGTACTGGACGCTGCTGGTGTTGATGGACACCTTGGCGGCGTACTTCTTAAAGGCCTCCGGCAGGGCAGAGGAGTACAGCACGGTCAGGTTGGGCTCCGGTGCGGGGCCCATATTTTCCAGCGTGTGCAGGAAGCGGTAGCAGTTCTTGGTAACCATGCTGCGGCCGTCCATGCCGATGCCGCCCACCTCCAGCGTCGCCCACACGGGGTCGCCGGAGAACAGCTGGTTGTAGCTGGGGATGCGGGCAAACTTGACCATGCGGAACTTCATGACCATGTGGTCGATGAGCTCCTGTGCCTGACTTTCGGTCAGGATGCCCTTGTCCAGATCGCGCTGGATATAAATGTCAAGGAAGGTGGAGATGCGGCCCACGCTCATGGCGGCGCCGTTCTGGGTCTTGATGGCGGCCAGATAGCCGAAGTACAGCCACTGGCAGGCCTCCTTGGCGTCCTTGGCGGGCTGGGAGATGTCGTAGCCGTAGGCCTCGGCCATCTTCTTCATGCCCTTCAGGGCGCTGATCTGGCGGGCGATCTCCTCGCGCAGGCGGATGACGTCATCGGTCATGGTGCCGTCGCCGCAGTTGGCAAGATCCTCCTGCTTGAACTGGATCAGGGCGTCGATGCCGTACAGGGCAACACGGCGGTAGTCGCCCACGATGCGGCCGCGGCCGTAGGTGTCCGGCAGACCGGTGATGATGTGGGTGTGGCGTGCCTTCTTCATCTCCGGGGTGTAGGCATCGAACACAGCCTGATTGTGGGTGCGGGTGTAGTCGGTAAAGATCTTGTGCAGCTCGGCAGAGGGCTGGTAGCCGTAGGTGGTGCAGGCCTGCTCTGCCATCTTGATGCCGCCGTAGGGCATAAAGGCGCGCTTGAGGGGCTTGTCGGTCTGCAAGCCCACGATCTGCTCCAGATCCTTCAGGTTTTCGTCAATATAGCCGGGGCCGTAGGAGGTCAGGCTGCTGACCACCTCGGTCTCCATATCCAGCACGCCGCCCTTGGCGCGCTCAGCCTTTTGCAGCTGCTGCAAAGCACCCCAAAGCTTATCGGTAGCCTCGGTGGGGCCAGCCAGAAAGCTTTCGTCGCCGTCATACGGGGTGTAGTTTTTCTGGATGAAGTCACGCACATTGACTTCTTCCTTCCAGATGCGGCCTTCAAAGCCTTCCCACTGTTCAAACTGGATCATTGGAACCTCCTTGCTCCATTACACGGTTAGCATTTTCTAACTAATGAGCCTTTGAAAAACCGCTCTGTCTGGGCGGCTTTCTGGGGGCGAAACGGTCTTGCGCTGCCGTCTGCGGCAGCCCTTACTACAAGGTGTAGACAAAAATAAAAACCTGCCCACAAAATCTTGCGTTACTATAATAGCAAGAACCGTTTTAAAAAGCAATAGAAAACAAGTGGGTTTTCTTCCAGCGGAAAGGCTGTTCTTTGGGCAGAATGTAGAAAAACGGCAGAAACTCCGGTGGCGCGGCAACTTTGCGAAAAAATTTGCAAATTAAGGGTTGACAAGACTAACCGTCTGTGGTATCCTGTTCTCGCAGCGGCGGTTAGCTAATTCTAACCACGTTGCACCAGAAAAAAGGAGCGTCTGCAAGCGCTCCGCTCCATTCCTCCATTCCTTTCTCTTTTCTACGGGAAGCAGCAGCACGGTTTGCTCTGCTGCTTCCGGCGCGGCACCGGCTGTGTTTGGTACCACAGCCGATGCAAAGAAAACAAAAACGGGACGTGCAGCTTGACCACCTGCACGCCCCGATTTTTGTTTTTACTTCCCCAGCCCCGCCAGCTGTTCATACAGCTGCGCTGCGCCGCCGCCGGGGTATTTTACGCTGACAAAGGCGCTGTTCAGGATGCACACGCCGTCGGAGTACACCGTCAGCAGAAACTTCTGGTTTTCGGCATCGTCATAAAAGCTGACGGTGACCGACTGCACCGGAAAGGTGGTGTGGGTGTAGGAAGAGTATTTCTGGTTCAGTTTTTTGCGGCAGGAGACGGTGGAAAGCAGCTCTGCCGTTTGCTGGAACTCTTCGCTGTCCATGGAGAGGAGGTGATAGTCCATGTCGTTTGTGCTGCCAAAATGCGCCACTTCCTCGGTGCGGAGCGTGCCCTGCGAGCTGGCGCGTACCAGTGCCTTCAGGTCGATGGGACGGTACAGCACTGCAAAAGCTGCCAGTGCAAACAGGATAAAAAATAAAGCGGTGCGGGGAATGTGGAAGCTTTTCATCTGCTCACCCCTCCTTTGGCGGCTCCATTTGGGACAGATGCCGCTGGGCGATGAAGAAGCCTACGGCGCTGGCGGCAAATACTACATAATAGCTGGCGATGCGGTAGAGCATCAGCACGCTCATCACCTCGCCCCGTTCCAGAAAGCTGCCGAACACCAGCAGAAAGGCGGTCTCAATAGAACCCATCCCGGCTACATTGGGCAGGGCGTTGGAGACGAAGAGCATCAGGCTGGTGAGCAGCTGCACCTGCCAGAAGCCCAGCGGCGAAAGCCCCATGAACCGGATGCACAGGTAGGGCAGGCAGAACAGCCCGAACAGCTTGAGCGCCTGCAGCGCAAAAATTTTCAGGCAGCGGGGCTTATCCACCAGCAGGCGGCGGCTCTCGGTGCCCAGCACTTCCAGCTGCTCCAGCCAGTCGGCGCGGCGCTGCTGCCACTTTTCGGTCTTGGGCAGAAAGCCCAGCAGCCAGCGGGCGAGGTTCTGCACCAGCGGCGAGACGCACAGCAGCACCAGCGCCACGATAACTACCGCTACCACAGCGTATGCCATGGGCAGGTAGCGCATGACACCGGTGGTGTTGGCGGCAAGCCAGCGGCGCTGTAACAGCAGCATCACGGTGGCGTACAAAAGCACCGTGCTCTTGTGGAAAACGTATTCCAGCGTCATCAGCCCCGCGCCGGGGCCCAGCGGCAGCCCGGCCTTGTGCAGGTAGTACAGCTGCACCGGCACAGCACCGGCACCCAGCGTGACCACGTTGCCAAAGGTGCCGCACCAGCCCACGTCCAGCCCCTGCCGCAGCTTGAACTGCGGCAGACGGCTGCGCACGATGACCCACGCCACGCACCCTTCCAGCAGGGGGTAACTGAGGCCGACGGCCAGCACCGCCAGCACCTGCCACACCGACAGCTGCGCCAGCGCCGTGGTGATCTCGGCCCAGTGATCCTTAAAAGTGAACACGATGATGCAGGTAAGTGCCAGCAGCACCAGCAGAGAGATCACGGTCTTTTTGCGGGAGGGCTGCTGCGCGGCGGCTTGGCTCATGGAAATAAAACTCCTTTCACAACCGGAAATTCTGGAACCAGTATAGCACATCTCCCGCCGCCCTTTGTGAACGGAAGCGGAACTTTGTTTTGCAATTTGGGGGATTTGATAAAATGAGAATGTGCTGCGGAGAACTTTCTCATTGCTGCTGATATCATATACAATATGGTCAACAGTTTGCGCCCTCTCAGTCACCTGCGGTGACAGCTCTCCCAAAGGGAGAGCCAAGAGCACTGCCGGAAACTTTCTCATTACACTTAAAACTTCAGTAACGAACTTAACGGCTTGGCTCCCCCTTTGAGAAAAGACTTCCCCCGCTCCGGGGGAAGATGTCACCGTAGGTGACAAAAGGGGGAATCTGGCGCGGGAGCGCCTGAGAGGGCAAACCTTCTAAAAAATAATGCCGGGCAGCGTGCGGCTGTCCGGCATTGTTTTTCAATTATTCTTCCCCGTCCGTCAGCTCTTTTACCAGCCTTGTCAGGGTGGCTACATAGGATTCGTTGGAGAACTGTTGTTCATACAGGCGGCGGCAGCTGTCGTGCATGGCAGCCAGCGCCTCCGGGTGCTCGATGGCCCATGTCAGCTTGTCGGCAAGCTGCTGCGGGTCGTCGTCTTTGTAGAGGAAACCATCCACGCCCTCGGTCACCAGTCCGGCGGTGCCGGTGTGCTCCGATACGATGGAGGGCTTGCCGAAGATCAGACCCTCGGTGACGAAGGTGGGCATGGGGTCATCCCGGGAGGCACACACCACGCAGTTGCACTGCTCCATCAGGGATTTGACCTCCGGGCGTTCTAACCGTTTACGGTAGAAAACGGTCTGGGGGTAGTCCCGCACCAGACTGTCCACGGCATTGTACATCCCCTTGTCGGCGGCTTTGCCCACAAAGAGGAAGGCGGCTTTCTCCCGCACCGCAGAGGGCAGCAGCCGGATGGCGTTGCAGAAGATATCCGGCCCCTTGCGGTGCTCCAGCGAGCCTACCGTTACAAAGAGGGGACGCCCACCGGCAAAGCTGATGTCATAGCGGGGAAACTGCTCGGCGGCGTAGTCCGGCAGACCGTAGATCAGCTGCTCGATTTCAAAATCCGGCCGGACGGAGTGCATGGCGGCGGTGGCGTGGGAGCCTACGGCGCAGACGTGGATATTTTTGCCCAGCGCCTTGGGGATGCTGTGAGAGATGAAGGGGTAGCCCGCAAAGGCATCGTGCAGCCACCACAGCACCGGCACAAAGGAGCCGTTCAGGGTGTTCACCACCGGCGCTTCTACCACCGTATTGGCCAGCACAAGGTCTGCGCTGGTGGCCAGCCCCCACAGGGCACTGGAAGTAACGCAGTCCGGGCGGGTGACCACGGCGGCTCCGGCATCCAGAAACAGCGGCAGCGAGCCTTCGTCCGCCGGCCCCAGCACCACCACCTCAAAGCCTAAGCTGCGCAGCACCGGTACGGCGCTTACCAGCACGATGGGCGCGCCGGTCATGGTCAGCTCGTGGCTCAGGATCAGCGCACGGCGTCCCTTGGCGGAGAACACGTCGTCGGCGCACAGCTCCCGGCGGAAGTGCAGCAGTGCCTGCGGGATGCGGCAGCTGTGCTGCGCCATGGAATGGGCCAGACGCAGCAGCTCGGTAACGCTGTCCTTGCCACGGGCGGCGGCGCGCACTTCGTCCAGTAATGCGCGGGACACCAGTGCGCAGCGGCTGCCGGGCAGGTGCTGGGTGCTCAGGTACAGGGCGGTAGCGCCGTCAAAGCCAAAGGAGGCGTCGCAGATCGCAAGGTCTGCGCCCTCCCGCAGGGCAGCGGCAAAATAGGTCAGGGCGGTGGGGGTGCACTCCACATCCTCGCTTGCCAGCAGCACCCCGGCCACAGCGGGGGTCAGCTCGTCCTCCAGCTGTGTCACCAGACGGAACTTGCGGTGCAGCTGGTTTTGCAGCGCCGTTTCCAGCGCCTTGTGACGCCCCGGCGCGTAGACCAGAAGATAGGTGCTCTGGGTATCGGTATAGACCTGCTTGGACAATTGCTTGCGCTGCAGGGTACTGTAACTGGTGTACATGATCCAACTCCTCCGGGCAGAATATCGGGCGGGCTCAGTGGCCGCGCAGCAGGGTCAGCAGCCTGCGCAGCGGGGCGGTCAGCCGCCAGCTGCTGCTGGCGCGCATATTTTCCAGCGAGACCTGATATTCGTGCTGGATGCCCTGCAAGGTCAGCAGCTGCTGATTCAGCCGCATACACTCGGCGCGGCTGGCCTGCAATACCTCGTCTGCTTCCTGTGCGGCGGTGGCGTTTTTCAGCTTCAGGTCGTTCAGCGCCCGCAACAGGGATTTGCCGGGCTGCTCGTGCAGAAAACGTCCCAGCGGGTAGTAGTGATAGTTCACCGCAAACTTCATGCCGGCACCAAAGCCGGTGGTGCAGTGCAGCGAGAGGTTGGGGTCTACGTCCAAAAACAGCAGGCTGTCCTCCTGCAATACAAGGCCGTTGACCGGCTGAAAGCTGATGCGCTCGTCCGAGATGGCAAGGTCGGTGATGCAGCAGGCCAGCTCGCCCGGGTCCAGCCGGACGGCGCGGGCGTCCTCCGGCAGAATAAAGGTGACCGACACCTCGTGGGTCAGCTCGTTGTAGACATCCTCGGTGGCGACAAGGCATTCCCGGGGCGAAAAGCCGCTGCCGGTGTCGTAGAACAGCTGCGGCAGGGTAAGGGTGATGTTCTCGGCTTCGGCGCTGTGCCTGGAAAGCTCGGTCTGGCAGGTCAGCAGCTGCTGTTCCAGCTCCAGACACCGCTGCGCCAGCCGGGAAACACCCTCGTCCGAAAGCTTGAGCTGCTGCTCCAGCTCGGCAATGTGTGCCTGCATGGCAGCAGGGGTCACGGGGGCATCGTGGTTCATAACGGGATCCTCCTCTTCCTTATCCTAAGATCGGCTGCGCCGCCGCAGCCGGAACATTCAGAATATCAGTGCCGTGGGGTGTAGTGTACCTGCGGGGTGTGCCGCCGGGCGGGGAACAGCTTGATGATCAGGTCCCGCCGCCGCTGCAGCAGGGCGCAGATCAGCCAGATGGAGCCCAGCGAAAGGACATATTGCAGACAGATGCCCAAAACAGGGCGGTCGGCGTATTTCGCCGCGAACAGATACCACGGAATAGCGGTAAGCTCCACCGTATGTATGCAGAAGATGTACAGGGAGCGGCGGCCAATGGCCTCAAAAAAGCTCACCAGCGCATTCCGGTGCCGGTTCAAGCGCAGAAACAGCCGGACGAACAGCAGCCCGGCAAGGCCGTCCAGCAGGATGCTGATGGGACCCATCGTCCACTCTGCCATGGACACACAGTCGGTGCTGCCGGTGGCAAAGGCGGCCACCGGGATCAGCAGCACGGCTGCCCACAGGATGCAGGACATCCGGCGGGACAAGGGCTGATCCAGCCAGTGCTGACGCTTGGCAAGGTAGCCAAGGTACAGGTACGGCGTGATCACCGCGCCTTGGATCAGGCAGAAGGGCAGCTCCCATACAAGGCTGGCACCCCAGCCCAGCAGGGCGCAGCCGCCCACCGCCCATGGAATGTACCGCTCCGGGAAGATGTTCAGGATAACGTCCAGTGCAATCCAGCCCATCAGCAGCGCCAGCAGGTACCACATGGGCCCACAGGAAAAGAACTCCTGCCCGAAGTAGGTGGCGGTGTGGGGCAACCCCAGCAGAAAGCCGCCCGCCACCTTGATGCTCTCGGTCAGGGAGCCGGGCAGATAGTGAAAGGTATTATAATGAATGATAAAATGCAGCACCGTGGTAAAGACCGCAGTGTAGCAAAAGGGCTTGAGCAGGCTTTTGAGCTGCTGGTGGATGCACTTGCCGATGGAGCGCTTGCGGAAGCCGTAGCCGCTGGCGATAAAAAAGGCCGCCATCAGCGTTTCGCGGTAGACAAAGACCAAAAAGGCGGTCAGCGACAGGCCGTTCGACAACTGAAGCGGATAAAGCTCCGCAGTGTGCCCCAGCACGATGGCCAGCATCCCTGCGCCCTTGAGCATATCAAACATCCCGATGGAGCTGACAGTGCGGGGCTTGGTTGTTTCCATGAAAGATTCCTTCCCTGCGCCGGGCCAATACCCCTCAAGAAAAAAGCCGGATACGGCGCAAATGATCAATTTTTATACAGCATTGTCATGATATATGGCTAGTATAATGCTTTTTATAGAGACTGTCAATTTTGTTTTGCAGTCTGCACCATACCGGAACTGGTATTTTGCGCTAAAAATTGTAGCACGAAAACCGGCGGATTGCAACGAAAGGTAGAATTTGGCCGGGGCGTGTCCCGAGATACGCAATTGAAAGTTGTCAAAGTGAGAAATTAAATGTTGCGGAAGTATTGCATTGCACTGGAAGATATTGTATACTGGGCACAGTGCGATGCACCGTTGCATGAAAGGACAACGTGGGAGGAAAAAGCAATGATGAAGGTAAAAGTATTGGACAACGTTTATGATCTGGTCACCCTGAATATGGAACAGCGTTTTTCGGAGCGTGTGGCGCTCCGTTTTTATGATAAGGAGACGGACACAGTGACCGCAGTCCATTATAAGGATTATGCGCGGGACATCCGCCGTGCGGTCAGCTACTTCCAAAGCACTATCCCGGATATCAAGGGTAAAAAGATCTGCCTGCTGAATAAAAACAGCTACGAATACGCCGTGAACACCTTCGGCATCATTCTGGCGGGCGGTGTGCTGGTACTGCTCAACCAGCACAAGAGCTGGGACGAGCTGTCCTACGAGCTGGAGCTGGTGGAACCCGCCGCCATCCTGACCGATGGTGACGACTACGGCACCAAGGAGCAGCTGGAAGCCGCCTACGGCAGCATCATGCGCCCGATGGACGGCTTCCGCGCTTATGAGCCGGTGGCAGAAATGCCCCGCTGCATCGGCCACGATGACCTGATGGTGCTGATGTTCACCTCCGGCACCACCGGACGCAGCAAGGGCGTGATGCTGAGCGAGCGCAACTTCTTCAGCGTCATGCGCGCCCATGTGCAGATCGGTGAGCACATGATGGAGTATAAGCACGACCCGGAGCTTGTGGTCAGCCAGTACACGGTGCTGCCCATGTTCCATCTGGGCGCGTTCATCTGCCTGTTCTCGTGGGCGCACGCGGGCTGGGCGCTGAACATCAGCGGCGATATCCGCAACTTCTACAAGGAGATCCAGCGGATGCCCAGTCAGGTCATGGCGGTGGTGCCGGTGATCATGAACTCCCTGCACAAGGACGTAATGCGCGGCCGCAAGGAGCGCTTGGGCGAGCTGTGGGTGCCCATCTGCTCCTCTGCCATGTTTGACCCGCAGGTGATGCTGGATATGGCCACCAACGGGATGCTCGTGGTGCAGACCTACGGCGCTACCGAGACCTGCGGCGATGGCATCATCAACTATGCACAGGATGCAAAGCACATCGGCGCTGTGGGACAGGGCAACGATTATCTGGATTACAAGCTCGAGCCGGACGGAGAGCTGTGCATCCGGGGCGACAGCATCATGCTGGGCTACTACAAGGATCCCGAGGCCACCGCTGCGGTCATCGACAAGGACGGCTGGTTCCACACCGGCGACCTTGCCCGGGTGGACGAGGACGGCTACTATTACATTACCGGCCGCAAGAAGAACCTGATCATTCTGAACAGCGGTGAGAACGTCAGCCCCGAGGAGCTGGAGGGCATGTTAGAAAAATGTCCCGCCGTACAGGAATGTATCGTAAAAGAACTGGGCAAAAAGATAGGTGTTGTGGTATACTGTGAAAAGGAGCACCAGCAGACCGTGCGTGACTTTGTTACCCAAGTGAACCGCACCATCCCGCTGTACAAGCGCATCGGTGTGGTGGAGTTCAGCGAAACGCCGCTGCCCCGCAACGCTGCGGGCAAGCTGGTGCGCAAGTAAAACGCAACAGAAAGGAAGCATAATACGATGGAACGTGCAGAAATCATTTCTCAGATCACGGCTATTCTGGAGGATGTCGCAGAGGTATCGCCGGAGGATGTGACCGAAAGCAGCGTCCTGATGGACGATCTGGATCTGTCCTCTATGGAGATTTTGACCATTGTGGCAGATCTTGAGGAGACCTTTGGCCTGCGCATCCCGGAAAAGGAGCTGCGCAACTTTGTCACCATGGGTGATCTGGTGGATTATCTGGCAGCAAACGTGGGGTAAAAACCAATGGAAACACAACAGCGCTCGACGGAATATAACTTTCAGGGAATCATGTACTTTTTCCGTCGGGAAAAGATCCAGTGCCGGTACCAGTTCTCGCTGCGGGATGCGGTGGATATCACCCTCTTGCAGCGAGCACTGACAGCGGCTTTGGCAAGTGCGCCTTATTATACGCAGCGTCTGGTGCAGGAAAAGCAGGAGATGTGGCTGGAGCCCAATACGGAGCCCTGCCTTGTGTACCCCGGCAGCACCATGCGCAATATCCCGGAACAGACGAACGGCTACCTGTTCTGCGTCAGCTGCGAAGGGGATACCGTCTACTTTGACTGGCATCACTTCCTGCTGGACGGCCACGGGGTATCGCCCCTGTTCACCAGCATTCTGGAGCAGTACTGCAACCTGCGTTACGGCACGGCCTTTGCGGTGCAGCAGATCGTGTGCGACCCGCCCTATGATATGGAGGCTATGCTGGCAGAGCACCCGCCCGTGGAGGGCGGGTGCGATGCCATCCAGCGGGACGTGGTGCAGACTTATGAGGGTGCGCTGCGCCGCACCCGGGTGTGCCTGAGCAAGCAGAGCCTTGTGGAAAAAGCGCTGGCAAACAACGCAAAGCCGGTAAGCGCCCTGATGGGGCTGTTGTGCATGGCCATGCGGGAGTATCTGGGTAAGGAGAAGATCCAGTATTCCTACTCCTCCGATACCCGCGATGTGGCTGGTGTGCCGAATGCGCTGTACAACTGCGTGTGCTCCTTCCAGCATGAGGTACAGCTGCAGCCGCAGACCCGCCTTGCAGATTTTGTGGGAGATATTGATGCAGATATCAAGCAGGACTTGCAGCCGCAGTCCAAGCGCCGCCGTATGACCGAGCAGATGGGCTGGGTGTACAAGGTGGATCAGCAAAAAGCGCCCCTGCGCATCAAGCAGCGGGTGTTCCAGATGGGCGAGTACATCGGCGGCACCATTTCAGATTTCTGGCTCAGCTATCTGGGTAATCCGCTGATGCCCGCCACCCCGGAGCTGGCACAGTACACCACGGATTTTGGCGTCTGGGTACCGCCGGAGGGCGCATCTGTGGGCGTGGAAGCCGCCAGCCTGAACGGAAAGATCATCCTGTGCATCCACAACAAGGCACCCAACCCGGGTCTGGCCGAAACTCTCCGCAAGACCTTTGAAAACGAAGGTGTTGCGGTGCTGGAAGCCGAAGATCTGGACTGAGAAATACATATTGTAAAAGCAAAAGGCTGCCGCACGTTTTTGTGCAGTGGCTTTTTTGCTGCTTTTTGTAAGAAAATCCGGTTGCAAAGCTGCGAAAAAATGGTTAAATAGAGAAAGGATATTTCCGCAAGGAGAGGAACACCATGGAACAACAGAACACGCGCCTGCGCAATGCGGGCTTTGCAACCTTTTTCTTCAGCGGCATCTGCTCCATCAGTGCGGGTGTGGTGGTCAGCCTGCTGCAGGAGCGCTACGGCTTTGCCTACGGCATGACCGGTACACTGCTCTCCCTGATGAGCGTGGGCAACCTGCTGGCAGGGCTGCTGATGGGCATGCTGCCCAGTGCGCTGGGCATGAAACGCAGTGTGCTGCTGCTGACCATCGGCTATGCGGCGGGCTACGCCGTCATGGGACTGACCGGCGCAGTGGCGCTGCTGGCAGCGGCCTTTTTTGTGGTGGGCATCGCCAAGGGCAGCGTGATCAATACCTGTACCATTCTGGTCAGCGATCATTCCGCCGACCGCACCCGGGGCATGAACCTGATGCACAGCTGCTACGCCTGCGGCGCACTGCTGTGCCCCTTCCTCATCGCGGCAGCAGCCCGGGTAAGCACCGAGCTGGCCGTCTTTCTGCTGGCGGCCATGGGCCTTTTGCTCTGGCTGGTATACGTCTTTACCCCGCTGCGCGGCGGCAAGAGCAAGGGCAATGCAGAGAAAGAGACCATCGACTGGAGCTTTCTGCGCTCTGCCCGCTTCTGGCTGCTGACCGGATTGCTCTTTTTCCAGAACGCCGCCGAGCAGAGTGTCAACGGCTGGATGGTGACCTACTTCAAGGACAGCGGCATCATTGCGGGCACGCTGGCGGCCTACACCGTCACCGTGATGTGGGGCGCTACGCTGGTGGGGCGTCTGCTCATTGCCTTTGTGTTCCCCTTAAAAAAGCCCCGCAAGGCCATGGTGGGCATGAGCGTGCTGTGCACCGTGTTCTATGTGCTGCTGGTCATGGCGCACACGCAGGGCGCAGCCATTGCGCTGCTGTTCGCCTTTGCCATCTCCATGTCCGGGCTGAACCCCACCGCCGTGGCCAGCGCGGGACGCATGACCAGCGTGACCAGCATGGGCATCATGCTGCCGGTGGCCTCCAGCGGTGCCATCCTGATGCCGTGGGTCATCGGCATGGTGGCCGAGCGTGCGGGGCTTGCCGCCGGTATGGCCTCCAACATCGTGCCCTGCGTGGGGCTGGTGGCCTTTACCATTCTGGTGGCAAGACTGCCGGAGGAATGATGTGCCGCTGCGCGGCAATGCCGGGGACGCCCTCTCAGGCGCTCCCGCGCCAGATTCCCCCTTTTGTCACCTACGGTGACATCTTCCCCCGGAGCGGGGGAAGTCTTTCCTCTCAGGGAGAGCCAAGCCGTAGAGCTCATCGCTAAAGTGTTAGGAGTAACGAAAAAGTTTCCGGCAGTGCTCTTGGCTCTCCCTTTGGGAGAGCTGGCATCGAGCAAAGCGAGATGACTGAGAGGGCGAGGCCGCTAAAGGCGGCAGCTGCTGTTCCCCTCTACGACTCCTCCTGTGAAAATGGGGTTCAGGAAAGTCCGCAGACTTTCCTGAACCCCGAAATTATAAATAATGATTCCGCTGATGATGCGCAAAGCGAACGCGGAGCGCATTTTAAATCGTTTTGCATTATCCCTCAATGCCTCTTGCTTTTGCGCTGAACTCGCAGCCGCAGTAGTCCTGCCGGTACAGGCCGTACTGCTCCGAAAGCTGCAGGCTGCGCAGGTAGCCGTTGTGCTTTTTGAAGTCCGAGGGCAGGTGCTTGACCCCGAACTCGGCTTCCAATTCCTGCCCGATGGCGTTGATGCGGGCGGCGTCCTTGTGGGGGCTGATGGACAGGGTGGTGGTGAACCAGTCAAAGCCATTGTCCCGGGCGTACTGCGCCGCGCGGCGCATCCGCAGCCGGTAGCAGACGGTGCAGCGGCTGCCGCGCTCCGGCTCGTTTTCCAGCCCGGCTACGGCGGTGTAGAACTGCTGCGGGTCGTAAGTGTCCTCCACCACGGTCACCCCCAGCGGGTGGGCGGCGGCTACGAACTTTTGCAGCTCCTCGCCCCGGCGGTGGTACTCTGCCGCAGGCCATGTGTTAGGGTTATAGTACAGCACCGTGATCTCAAAATACCGGCACAGCTGTTCCAGCACGGCACTGGAACAGGGGCCGCAGCAGGCGTGGAGCAAAAGCCGCGGGCGGGTATCGCCAAGGGTTGCCAGCACGGCGTCCATCTGCTGGGCATAGTTGCGTTGTGTTGCCATTGGTATCATCCTTTGCTATAATGGTCTTGCCTACATTATAGCATATTTTACGATGAAATACAGGAGGTTCCCCCCATGACGAAAGAAAAGATCGCCCGCATCAATGCGCTGGCCAAAAAGAGCAAGACCACCGGCCTGACCGAGGCCGAAAAAGCCGAGCAGCAGGCATTGCGGCAGGAGTATCTGGCCGACATCAAGGCCAGCCTGCGCAGCCAGCTGGAGCGCACGTCCATTCAGGAGCCGGACGGCACCATCCACAAGGTGACCCGCCGCACCGACCTGACCGGGGAGCGCAGCTGAGCGCGGAAGAATCGTTTGGATTTCGGGGCACAGAACCGTCTGCGGGCGTTTCTGTGCCCCATTTTTACAGGTGGTGCCGCAAGGCGTTCCCTCACGCATTTTTGCCCACTCGCATAGGATGGCGCACAGCGGAAAAGGGGAGATGACGGCATGAAGCAGACAAAGCGGTTTGCGGTGTTGGGCAGCGATGCCCGGCAGGCGGCGGCAGGGCGTGCACTGGCGCGGGCGGGGTATACGGTGGGCGGCGTGCAGCAGCTGCCGCAGGCAGACTACATCCTGCTGCCGCTCCCGCTGGAACAGGCCGGTCTGCCGCTGGCGCAGCTGCTGGGCGCGGCAAAGCCCGGCGCGCTGGCGCTGGGCGGCAAGGTGACGGACGGTGCAATTTCCATTGCCCGGGCGGCGGGGGTGGAGCTGGTGGATTACTTTGCCCGCCCGGAGCTGACCGTGTATAACGCCATCCCCACCGCCGAGGGCTGCATCGGTATTTTGCTGGAACGGCGCAGCCGTACCCTGTGGGGTGCAGCGGTGCTGGTGCTGGGCTTTGGCCCTGTGGGGCGGGCGCTTGCGGTACGTCTGGCAGCACTGGGCGCGCGGGTGACCGTGGCGGCACGCCGCCCGGTGCAGCGGGCGATGGCAGAGGAGCTTGGTCTGCGGGCGGTGCCGCTGACAGACCTTGCCGCCGCAGCGGCCGCCTTTGATACGGTGGTGAACACCATCCCCGCGCCGGTGCTGACGGCGGCAGTGCTGGCAGCGCTGCCAAAGAAAAGTCTGATCGTAGATCTGGCCTCAAAGCCCGGCGGCACAGACTTTGCCGCCGCCCGGCGGCTGGGGCACACGGCGCTGCACGCGCTGAGCCTGCCGACGGTCTGGGCGCCGGAAACGGCAGGGGAGGCGCTGGCGCGCACGGTACAGGCCATTTTGCAGGAGCGGGAGGGAACGATATGACCACAGAGAAAAAGGGCTGTCTTGCCTTTGCGGTGTGCGGCAGCTTTTGCACGCTGGAGGACGCCTTGGGCGCGGCGCAGGCACTGACGGCACAGGGCTGGACGCTGCTGCCCGTCATGAGTTTTGCCGCGCAGCAGGATACCCGGTTCGGCACCGGGGAAAGCTGGCGGCAGCGTTTACAGGCCGTTACCGGGCAGCCGGTGCTGGACACCCTGCAGGCGGTGGAGCCGCTGGGCCCCCGGCGGCTGGCACAGGCGCTGGTGGTCGCCCCCTGCACCGGTGCAACACTTGCGCGGCTGGCGGCGGGGCTTTCGGATACGCCGGTGACCCTTGCCGCCAAAAGCCTGCTGCGGGTGGGCAGCCCGGTGGTGCTGGCGGTCTCCACCAACGACGGCCTTGGCGCTTCCGGCGAAAACATGGCGCGGCTGTGCCAGCGCAAGCACTATTACTTTGTGCCCTACGGGCAGGACGACCCCTTTGCCAAGCCCCAGAGCCTGAAAGCAGACCTTGCCCTGCTGCCCGCCGCCGTGGACGCCGCTTTGCGGGGCGAGCAGCTGCAGCCGGTGCTGCTGGGGCAAAGGAATGCGTAAATCTCTTTTCAGCGGGGAAAAAATGTGGTATACTTCAAACGATGTCTTGCGGGCATAAAACTGACAAGCGGAGAATACCTGATGAAAAAATTTACCGCAGCACTGTGCACTGTGCTGCTTTTGATAGGCGCTGTGCTGGTGCCCGGCGCGGCAGCAGCCGGCCCGGCACTGGCCAATACCCGGGCATACTGCATCATGGATGCAGACACCGGCCTTGTGCTGGCGCAGCAGAATATGGACGAGGAACTGCACCCGGCCTCCATTACCAAGGTGATGACCCTCGGTCTTGCCTGCGAAAAGGCGCAGGGAGATTGGGACGATGTCAAGCTGACCGTGACCCACGAGGATGTCTACTCGCTGGCGGGCACGGATTCCAGCCATATCGCCCTGCTGGAAGGGGAAGAAGTCCCCTTGGTGGATGCGCTGTACGCCACCCAGATGGCCAGCGCCAATGACGGTGCCAACCTGCTGGCGGAGTATTTCGGCGGCGGCACCATCGCGGACGGCGTGGCGGCCATGAATGCACAGGTGGAGGAGCTGGGGCTTGCCCACACCCACTTTGCAAACCCCCACGGCATCAGCGATGAGGACCACTACACCAGCTGCTATGATATGGCGCAGATCCTGCGCTGGGCATTGCAGCAGCCGGGGTTTGAGGATGTGTTCACCCGCAACCAGATGTACACCATGCAGTCCACCAACATCCAGCCGGTGACCCGCTACTTCTCCCAGCAGGATAAGATCCGCATCGGCTCCAGCCGCTACCATATCGGCAGCGTGCTGGGCTCCAAGCTGGGCTACACCAACACCGCCCGGTACAGCTATGTCTGTCTGGCGGAGCAGGATGGGGTACGGCTGATCTGCGTGACCATGCAAAGTCAGCTGAGCACCGATAAATATAACGATATGCGCACCCTGCTGGACTACGCCTTTGCTACCTATAAAAGCTACACCCAGCTGCCTGGCGGCAGCGTCACCGCACAGCTGGCAGTGGCGGGCGGCGGGCAGAGCCTTGGCACTGTTACCGTAGCCGACCCCGGGGTGAAGCTGCTGCTGGCCGAGGGCTTATCCGCGCAGGACGTGACCGTGGACTTGGAGCTGCCGGAGCAGTATCTGCTGGGCGCAGAGCCCGCCGTGTATGCAGTGTACACCCTGAACGGCGGCGCAAAGCAGGAGAGTACCAGCGTGCGGGTAAAGGCCGAGATCACCGGTCTGGCGGATTTGCTGGAGCAGAGCACCGGCACAACGCTGGAAGCCGCCAAGGACGTGGAGCCGGGCAGCAGCGCATGGCTGCTGGCGGGCATCTCGATAGGCTGTACGGTAGGCGCAGCAGTGGTCACGGTGCTGGTGCTGCGGGTGCACGCACGTCTGAAAAAGCGCCGCAAAACGGCAAGACACCGCAACAAAGCGTAAAAGCCTGTTTTAAACCAGACTTTTCCAGATAAAGAAAAAGCTTTCAGAAAAAGAGAGGTAAAATATCATGGGTAAGTTTATTTTTACGCAGACCGAGATCCCCGGCGTGGTGGTCATTGAGCCGCAGGTGTTCGGCGATGACCGCGGCTATTTTATGGAGACCTACCAGAAGGATCAGTTCGCAGAGGCCGGCATCGACAAGGAATTCGTGCAGGACAACCAGAGCCGCTCCACCCGGGGCGTGCTGCGCGGGCTGCACTTCCAGAAGAACCACACCCAGGGCAAGCTGGTGCGCGTGACCAAGGGCGAGGTGTATGACGTTGCCGTGGACTGCCGCCCCCACAGCGCTACCTTTGGCAAGTGGGTGGGCGTGACCCTTTCCGAGGACAACAAGAAGATGTTCTATATCCCGGAGGGCTTTGCCCACGGTTTTCTGGTGCTGAGCGATGTGGCAGAGTTCTGCTATAAGTGCACCGATGTCTACGACCCCACCAGTGAGGGCGGCATCCCCTACGACGACCCCACCGTCAACGTGCAGTGGCCGGACTGCGGCTGCGAGCACAAGACCAGCGCAAAGGACAAGCTGCACGAGCCCTTTGCCGCCCAGAAGTTCGAGTATTTTGAAAAGTGGTGATCGCCCGTGGCAAAATTCAAAGCAATGTGGAACGGCTTCTGGCGCTACCGCTATCTGCTGTGGAACCTTGTAAGCCGTGATTTCAAGCTGAAGTACCGCCGCAGCGTGCTGGGCGTGGTGTGGAGCGTTTTGAACCCGCTGCTGATGTGCCTTGTGTACTGGGCGGTGTTCAGCAGTCTGATGGATATGCGGGGCAGCGGCATCGACAATTTTGCCGTCTTTCTGATGTGCGGTCAGCTGCTGTTCAACTTCTTCAACGAGGCTACCTCCACCAGCATGAGCAGCGTGCTCAGCGCTGCCCCGCTGCTGAAAAAGGTGTATATCCCCAAGTATATCTTCCCGCTGGAAAAATGCTGCTTTGCCATGGTGAACTGCGTGTTCAGCTTTGTGGCGCTGCTGCTGGTCATGATCTTTACCGGCTCACCCTTCCACCTGACCATTCTCGAGGCGCTGTACCCGCTGGTGACCTTGTTCTTCTTCAGCCTCGGGGTCAGTATGTTCTTGGCGGCGGCTACTGTGTTCTTCCGGGATATCATGCATATCTGGAGCGTGTTCGTCACCGCGCTGCTGTATTTCTCCGCCATCTTCTACGACCCCACCCAGATGACCTTTTCCATCGGCGGGTTCAATATGCAGCAGATCATCAAGCTGAACCCTATGTACTGGTATATCACGGGCTTCCGCCGTACGGTGATGTGGGGCATCCCGCTGGATTGGAATATGTTCCTTGTCTGCGGCATCTGCGCCGTAGTGTCCATGGTAGTGGGGCTGCAGGTGTTCCGCAAAACGCAGGACCGCTTTGTGCTGCACATTTAAGGAGGGTGAACAATGGAACCGATCATCAAAGTGGACAATGTTTCCATGTGCTTCAACCTTTCCAAGGAAAAGCATGAGAGCCTGAAGGAGTACTTTCTGGCCATGGTGCAGGGACGGCTGCAATACGATGAGTTCTACGCTTTAAAGGACGTCAGTCTGGACATTATGCCCGGCGATTTTTACGGCCTTGTGGGCTTGAACGGCTCGGGCAAATCCACCCTGCTCAAGACCATTGCCGGGGTGTACAAGCCCAGCAAGGGCAAGGTGACCGTAAACGGCACCATCGCCCCGCTCATCGAGCTGGGCGCGGGCTTTGATATGGATCTGACCGCCCGCGAGAATATCTACCTCAACGGCACGGTGCTGGGCTTCTCGCCCAAGTATCTGGACGAAAAATTTGACGAGATCGTGGAATTCAGCGAGCTGGAAAACTTTCTGGATGTGCCGCTGAAAAACTACTCCTCCGGCATGGTGGCGCGCATCGGCTTTGCCATTGCCACCATCACAAAGCCCGATATCCTTATCGCGGACGAGGTGCTGTCGGTGGGCGATTTTTTGTTCCAGCAGAAGTGCGAAAAGCGGATGCAGGAGCTGATGGCGGGCGGCACCACGGTCATTCTGGTGTCCCACTCCATCGAGCAGATCGAGCGGATGTGCACCAAGGTGGCATGGCTGAGCCACGGTCACCTGAAAATGAACGGGGACACCCAGACAGTCTGCACCGCCTACAAGGCGACCCAGCGCGGCGAGGTCTGATATGAATGTACGGTTGAAACGCGCCAAGGAGCTTGTCGGCTATGCTGTGCGGCTGACAAAGGATGAGGGTCTGCCCACCATGGTCAAACGCGGCGCGGGCTTTGTGAAGCGCCGCTGCTTTGGCAAGCGTGCACGCTACCTGCCCACTAAAAAGGTGCTGGAGGCGCAGTGCGCAGAGGTGGCAGGCAAAACGGCGGCAGATTGCGGCCTGCCCACCATTTCGATATTGACCCCGCTGTACAATACCCCGGAAAAATATCTGCGGGAGTTTCTGGATTCCTTTGTGGGGCAGACCGCGCCCAACGGGCAGCTCTGCCTTGCCGATGCGTCGGACGCTGCCCACGGGGACGTGGAGCGCATCATAAAGGAATATCAGCAAAAAAATCAACAGATCGTATATAAAAAGATCGAAAATCAGGGCATTGCCGCCAACACCAACGCCGCCGCGCAGCTGGCAACGGGGGAGTATCTGGCGCTGGCTGACCACGACGACATTCTGGCACCCCATGCCCTGTACACCATGGGCAAGGCCATCCTGCAGCTGCGGCAGCGCGGCGAGCCGGACGGCTTTCTGTACAGCGATGAAGCCCTGTTCACCAAAGACATCCGCCGCCCCATGGTGGCGCACTTCAAGCCAGACTATGCCCCGGACTACCTGTTGTGCTGCAACTACATCTGCCATCTGGCGGTGTTCCAAAAAACTTTGTGGGAGCAGCTGGGCGGCGAGCGCCCGGAATGCGATGGCAGTCAGGATCATGATCTGTTCCTGCGGCTGTTGGAAAAGACCGGCGGTGCTGCCCATGTGCCGCAGGTGCTGTATTACTGGCGGGTGCACGCGGGGTCTACCTCCGGCGGTGCAGACGCCAAGCCATACGTTGCGGCGGCAGCCAAAAAGGCGCTGGCAGATCACCTGACCCGCACCGGGCGCACCGGCACGGTGGAGGACGGCCTGTTCCCCAGCACCTACCGGGTGAAATGGGACATCGTGGGCGAACCGAAGGTGAGCATCCTCATCCCCAATAAGGACCACACCGAGGACCTCGAAAAGTGCCTGCACAGCATCTGGACAAAGACCGCATGGGAGCACTTTGAGGTCATTGTGGTGGAAAACAACTCCACCGACCCCGCCACCTTTGCCTACTATAAAAAGGCGCAGCAGCGCTACGACGGTCTGCGGGTGGTCACCTACCCGAAAAAGGGCTTCAACTTTTCCGGCATCAACAACTTTGGCCGCAAGTACGCTACGGGCGAGTATCTGCTGCTGCTGAACAACGATGTGGAGGTGCGCAGCGGCGAATGGCTCACTGAACTTTTGCGCCAATGCGCCCACCCCGGCGGGGCGGCCGTGTGCGGTGCGATGCTTTATTACCCGGACGAGACCATCCAGCACGCGGGGGTCATCACCGGGCTGGGGGGCTACGCGGGGCACAGCCACAAGTACAAAAAGGCAGGCGGCAGCGGGTATCTGTTCCGCACCGCCACGGTGCAGGACTTTTCTGCTGTGACCGGTGCCTGCCTGCTGGTAAAGACCAGCGTGTGGGACGAGGTAAAGGGGTTGGACGAAGCCTTTGCGGTGGCCTTCAACGACGTGGACTTCTGCCTGCGGGTGCGGGATGCGGGCTACCGCATTGCGTGGACGCCCTATGCCCAGCTGACCCATTACGAGAGCAAGAGCCGCGGTGGGGACGAAAAAGACCCGGTAAAAGCACGGCGCTTTGCCGCCGAGCAGCAGCGCCTGTACGAGGTGCACGGCAAGGCGAACATCCTGCACGATCCCTACTACAACCCCAACCTGACCATGGACCGGGAGGATTTTTCCGAAAGCGATGATCTGCGCGGACTGAAAGAGGGACGCATCACGGTGCAGTGGAGGGAATAACAGCATGAACATCAAGGGCCATTTCGAGACTATCACCCGGCACAAGTTGCTGGTGATGAAATACTGCTTTGAATGCGGACTGTATGAGCAGGGGCTTGCCCACGACCTGAGCAAGTACAGCCCCACCGAGTTCATCCCCGGGTGCATCTACTATCAGGGCGACCACAGCCCCAACGAGGCCGAGCGCGCAGCCAAGGGCTACACCTCGGCGTGGCTGCACCACAAGGGGCGCAATAAGCATCATCTGGAATACTGGATCGATTACAGCACCACCAAGACCGGCCTGACCGGCATGAAGATCCCCCTGCGGTACGTCTGCGAGATGGTGTGCGACCGGGTGGCGGCAAGCCAGATCTATCTGGGCGACAAGTACACCGATGCCTCCGCGTGGGAGTACTACCAGCGCAGTAAGGATCACTACCTGATGCACCCGGAGACCCGGGCGCTGCTGGAAAAGCTGCTGTGCATGGTGCGGGACCTGGGGCGGGAGCGCACCTTTGCCTACATGAAATTCCTGCTTGGCTGCGAAACCGATTACTGAGCATATTTGGCAAACGCCGCTGACGAAAAGTCGGCGGCGTTTTTGTGTGGTTTGCCGGACAACGAAAAAACACCCCGGCCGGGCGGTTTTACCGCTTGGCCGGGGTGCTGTTTTTGCAAGAAATAATTACTGCTCGTTTTCGTAGATCTTGATATAGCGCGGGGCGCTTTTATCCTGCCAGAACAGCAGAATGGCGGTCAAAGCGACAGCCAGTGTGGTGAGGACGGCGAGCAGAGCTTTGAGAACTTTCATGGTTTGGTGCCTCCTTGTGAAGTTCGGGAGCGGAGCGGGGGACGTTCCGCCTGTCATGTTAGGTATAGTATAGCATATTCCCGCAGTAAAGGCAAACGGCAGAGAGGGGAGAACAAAAAGAAAAATACGGAGGTTAGTCAAAACTAATCGACGAAAATGAATAAGAAAGTTCAGGAAAATTCATCATTTGGGGCGTGTTGTCGTTGACTTCCCGCGCCAAAATGATACAATAGGTGTGTTAAGCAGCTGCTGTCCCTGTACCAGTGCGCCTGCATGGGCGTGGGGATGGCAATTCAAGCAGAATGGGGGATTTGAAATCCATGTTGAACAAGCTGAAACGTGCGGCGCTTGGCGCGCATACGCCGCATGACAAGGCAACTGCTGCAAGCAAACCTGTCCCGATGCCTCTGCCCGCGCAGGTACGCATCCTTATGAGCCAGCACATTGGCGCACCCGCCAAGGCGCTGGTGAAAAAAGGCGATGAAGTGTTCGTCGGCACCAAGATCGGTGAGGCGGGCGGCTTTGTCTCCGCAAACATCCACTCCAGCGTTTCCGGTACGGTAGCTGCAGTGGAAGCTTTCCGTCTGTCCAATGGCCGTATGTGCGATTCTGTTGTCATCAAGACCGATGGCAAGCAGACCGTAGACCCGGCCGTCAAGGCACCGGAAGTCACTGATAAGGCCAGCTTCCTTGCTGCTGTGCGCGAGTGCGGTCTGGTCGGTCTGGGCGGCGCAGGCTTCCCCACCGATGTGAAGCTGCAGCCCAAGCAGCCGGTGGATACTTTGCTGATCAATGCCTCCGAGTGCGAGGTGTGGCTGACCAGCGACACGCAGGAGATGCTGGAGTGCAGCGATGATATCATCCGCGGCATCAAGGCTGTGCTGCAGTATACCGGCATCCCGAAGTGCATCATTGGTATTGAGAACAACAAGCCCGAGTGCATCGACCTGCTGTGCAAAAAGACCAAGGACGACAGCACCATCGAGGTAAAGCCCCTGCCCAGTGTCTACGGCACCGGCGCAGAGCTGATCCTGATCGAGAAGTGTCTCGGCCGCGAGGTGCCCCACGGCGGTCTGCCCGCCGATGCAGGCGCTATCGTGATGAACGTGACCAGCGTTTCCACGCTGGGCAAGTATCTGGCTACCGGTATGCCGGTGGTCCAGCGTACCATCACCGTGGACGGCGATGCCTGCGCAAAGCCCCAGAACGTTGTTGTGCCCGTGGGCACCGCCTATCAGGACATTCTGGACTATGTGGGCGTCAAGGGCGAGCTGGGCAAGGTGGTTGCCGGCGGTGCCATGATGGGCCCCGCTGTGGAGAACCTTGCTTACCCCACCACCAAGACCACTTCCGGTCTGATCCTGCTGAGCAAGGCAGCTGCACAGCCCGCACAGGTCAACCCCTGCATCCGCTGCGGCCGCTGCGTGGAGTACTGCCCCATGGGTCTGGAGCCCGTGGAGGTGAATCAGGCCTACGCCGCCCGCGATGTGCAGGAGCTGGGCAAGCTGCACACTGACTACTGCTTCAACTGCGGCAGCTGCTCCTTCGTCTGCCCGGCAAAGCGCCCGGTTACCCAGATGATGAGTCTGGCCAAGGCCTTCTATCTTGGCGAAATCAAAAAAGGAGGCAATAAGTAATGGATACGAAGCTTATTGTTTCGGCTTCCCCGCACGTCCGCAGTGACGAGACCACCCAGAGCCTGATGGCTAATGTGATCGTTGCACTGTGCCCCTGCGTGGTTGCCTCTGCGATCATTTTCGGCGTGCGCGCCCTGCTGGTCACCGCCGTTTCCGTGGTGGCCTGTGTGGCCTTTGAGTGGCTGTACTGCAAGCTGCTGAAGCGTGCAAACCCCATCAGCGACCTGTCTGCTGTGGTCACCGGCATCATTCTGGCCATGAACGTGCCCGTGGGCATGCCCATCGGTCAGCTGATCATCGGCGATCTGGTGGCAATTATTGTTGTCAAGCAGCTGTTCGGCGGCATTGGCATGAACTTTGCAAACCCCGCTCTGGTGGGCCGTATCGTGCTGTTTATCAGCTTTGCCGGTTCCATGAATAAGTGGGTGTTCCCGGATGCAGCGGTGGATCAGCTGTCCAAGGCTACCCCGCTGGCTGTGGCAGATCCCTCCAAGCTGAGCCTGCTGGACCTGTTCATGGGCATCCACGGCGGTGTGCTGGGCGAGACCTGCGCACTGGCCATCGTGCTGGGTCTTATCTATCTGGTGGCTACCAAGACCATCAGCATCGCCATCCCGGCTTCCTACGTTGGCAGCGTGTTCGTGTTCTACCTGATCGCTACCAGGGATCTGCACAGCGCACTGGTTGCCGTGCTGAGCGGCGGCCTGCTGTTCGGCGCTGTGTTCATGGCTACCGACTACGTTACCAGCCCCTTTACCCTGAAGGGCAAGCTGGTGTACGGCGTGTGCCTTGGCATCGTTACCTTTGCCATCCGCTACTGGGGCAGCTACACCGAGGGCGTGTCCTTCGCGCTGCTGTTCATGAACCTGTGGGTCCCGTACATCAATGATCTGACCCGTCAGACCCCGTATGGCTATGTGAAGCCTGCAAAGAAAGCGAAGGAGGGTGCTGGCAAATGAGTAAGACTGCAAATTCCAGCTGGGAAACCACCGGTAAGCCGATCGTTGTGCTGACCGTTATCTCTCTGATCGTCAGCCTGCTGCTGGCTCTGGTGAACGGCATGACCGCTCCCGTTATCAAGGAGAACACCCGCCGCACCACGCTGGCTGCTTATGTCAGCGTGATGCCCACCGTTTCGGACGCAGCTACGCTGGAGGAAGTGACCGATTACACCACCGCCAATGTTACCGGCGTGGTAAAGGCTCCCGATGGCGGCATTGCCATCAAGGCCGAGGAAAAGGGCTTTGACGGCGGCATCCTGACCGTGATCATGGGCTTTGATGCCAACGGCGCCGAGACCGGCATCTGGGTGGACGCTTCTACCCAGACCAAGGGCATCGGCTCCAATGTGTCCACCGATGACTATCTGGCACAGTTCAACGGCATGGACGGCACCAAGAACATTGTGATGAATCAGGATTTCGATGCGTACAGCGGCGCAACCATTTCGTCCACCGCTCTGTTTGCTGCCATCAATGACTGTATCAACTGCTTCAACGAGCTGGCATAAAAGGAGGTTGGTAAGAAATGGCACAAGAAAATAAGTCCAAGGTAAGCATCCTTACCAACGGCATCATCAAGGAAAACCCTGTTCTGCGTCTGGTTCTGGGCACCTGCTCCATTCTGGCCGTTACCACGGCAGTTTCCAACGCACTGGGCATGGGCGCCGCCTTCACCTTCGTGCTGGTGTGCTCCAATATCATGATCTCCCTGCTGCGCAAGGTGATCCCCGGCAAGGTGCATCTGCCTTGCTACATCGTCATCATTGCAGGCTTTGTGACCATCGTGCAGATGTTCATGCAGGCCTACATGGAAAGCCTGTACAACGCACTGGGCGTGTTCCTGCCCCTGATCGTTGTCAACTGTATCATTCTGGGCCGTGCTGAGATGTTCGCCTGCAAGAACAATGTGGTGGATTCTGCACTGGACGGCGTGGGCATGGGCCTCGGCTACACCCTCACCGCTACCCTGATGGCCTCCATCCGCGAGATCCTGGGCAGCGGCACCTGGCTGGGCTTCCAGATCATCCCGGAAAGCGTTGCCAAGGTGTCCATCATGACGCAGGCTCCCGGCGCCTTCTTCTGCTACGGCATCCTGATGGCAGGCTGCATCTGGCTGGAAGGCAAGCTGGACGCCCGTATCGAGCGCAAGAGCTGCTGTGATCTTGACAATCTGAAGAAGGAGGCGGAATAAGATGCTCGTCAAACTCGCTGCGATCTTCTTCAGCATGATCCTTGTCAACAACTATGTGCTGGTGAAGTTCTACGGTATCTGCCCGTTCCTGGGCGTTTCCAAAAAGCTGGATTCCGCTGTGGGTATGTCCGGTGCTGTCATCTTTGTTATGTTCATGGCAACGGCCGTTACCTTCCCCATCCAGATCTTCATCCTTGAGCCGGCAGAGCTGGGCTACCTGCAGACCATCGTGTTCATTCTGGTCATCGCTGTGCTGGTGCAGTTCATCGAGATCTTCCTCAAGAAGTACATCGTTGCACTGTATAACTCGCTGGGCGTTTATCTGCCTCTGATCACCACCAACTGCTGCGTGCTGGCTGTGACCATTCTGGTCGTGGGCGACTACGGCGCAGATGTGGCTGCACACGGCTTCGGCTACGCCTATATCGAGGCTCTGATCTGCGCCATCGGCGCAGGCTGCGGCTTTATGCTGGCTATGGTCATGTTCAGCGGCGTGCGCAAGCGCGTGGAAGCCTGCGATCCCCCGGCACCCTTCAAGGGCCTGCCCATCACCCTGATCGCAGCTGCAATCACCAGCCTGTCCTTCATGGGCTTCGGCGGCATCGTCGAAAACCTGTTCAATGTTACGCTGTAAGGGAGGAACAGGACTATGAATATTGTATCTGCTGTTATCCTGTGCACCATCGTGGGCGCTGTGGGTGCTATCATTCTGGTAGCCGCCGCAAAGTTCATGGCGGTGGAGGAAGACCCCCGCATTGAGGAAGTTTCCGCCTGTCTGGCCGGCGCAAACTGCGGCGGCTGCGGCTACGCAGGCTGTGCCGACTATGCCAAGGCTGTTGTTCTGGACGGCGTGCCCTGCGACAAATGCGCACCCGGCGGCCCCAAGGCTGCCGCTGCCATTGCCAAGATCATGGGCGGCGAGGCAAGCGCCGTAGAGAAGAAGGCTGTTGTGCAGTGTCAGGGCAGCTCCGAGCACTGCAAGCCCGCCTACGACTACAAGGGCATCCAGACCTGTGCTGCTGCGGCAGCCCTGTACGGCGGCCCCAAGACCTGCTCTTTCGCCTGCATCGGTTTGGGCGACTGCACCAAGGTGTGTAAGTTCGACGCCATCCACATCGTGGACGGTGTGGCAAAGGTGGACAAGGACAAGTGCACCGGCTGTGGTGCCTGTGCCAATATCTGTCCCAAGCAGGTGATCATGATCGATACTGCAGGCCCCCGCAAGCCGGTGGTCATGTGCTCCAACAAGGACAAGGGTGCTGTGGCAAACAAGCTGTGCACCACCTCCTGCATTGCCTGCGGTATGTGCGAGCGCACCTGTAAGTTCGACGCCATCCATGTTGTGGACGGCGTGGCACGCGTTGATTACGACAAGTGCAAGGGCTGCGGTATGTGCGCCCAGAAGTGCCCCAAGCACATCATCCTGTTCCCGCTGAAGGATGACCCCAATCCCCCGAAGCCCGTGGTGAAGCCCGAGACCAAGGCAGAGTAAACTGTAAACCAAAGCCCGCCGTGCTGCAATGCCCGGCGGGCTTTTTGTATCCGTTTATTCCGTCTTGGTGGGGCGGATGGTCACCTCGCCGCAGCGCAGCGCCTCGGTGCGGCCGCTCTCCCGCTGCACCACCAGCCGCCCGATGTCGTCAATAGAAAGCGCCTGCGCGGCGTAGGTCTCGGTGCCGGTGCACACGGTCACCCAATGGCCGGGCACAAAGCAGCGGGCGCGGTACTCGTCCAGACAGGCAAAGCCCGGGCAGAGCGCCAACAGCTCCCGCCCGATGGCACCTGCCAGCGCCGCACGGCTTACCGGGGCAGGGCCGCCGGGGTATAGGCTGCCTGCCTTGACGGCAAGCTCCGGGGGAAAGTCCTCGGCGGTGGCGGTCAGGTTCAGCCCGATGCCCACCACCAGCCATTCCAGCTGGCCGCTTTCAAGGTCTGTACCGGCCTCGGTCAGGATGCCGCACACCTTTTTGCCCTTGTAATACAGGTCGTTCACCCACTTGATGGCAAGCTCCAGCCCGCAAAGCATCTGCACCGCCCGGCACACTGCCACTGCCGCGCCGATGGTGGCGGTCTGGGCGTTGGCGGCAGGCAGCGGCGGGCGCAGCACCACCGAGCAGTACACCCCCTTGCCCGCCGGGCTGGCAAAGCTGCGCCCCAGCCGCCCGCGCCCGGCGGTCTGCCCGCCCGCCAGCACCAGTGTGCCGTGGGCAGCGCCTTCCAGCGCCAGCAGCTTGGCGGTGCGGTTGGTGCTTTCCAGCGTGTCGTACAGCTGCACCGGGGCAGGGTAGACACCTACCGCCTCGGTGCAGAAGGGGTCGCCGCCCAGCAGACGGTACCCCCGGCGGGAGGCGGCTTCCAGCGCATAGCCCTGCGCGGTAAGTGCAGCCGCCGCCTTGTGCACGGCGGCGCGGCTGACCCCCAGCTGCTGCGCCAGCTGCTGGCCGGAAATATACGCGCCCTCGGCGGCGCTCAGCGCCTGTAAAAGCGCCTGACGGGTGGTAGAAGCCATGGCGAAAATCCTCCCTGTGTGCTATACTGCTATTGTACCATATCTGCGGCAGAAGAAAAAGTTTGAAAATATTTCAGTTTTTTGCAGGAACTGCCGCCGCTGTCTCGTATTAAAGACAGAAGGGCGGCGCAGAGCACCGCATCCAGAACCGGAAAGGAGGCCGTGCAGCGCGTTGACAACACAGGAATTCAGCACGATGGTGCAGAAATATCAGGCGCTCGTGTACACGGTCTGCCACCAGCTGGTACCGGATGTGCAGGAAGCGCAGGATCTGACGCAGGAGACCTTTCTGGCGGCGTGGCGGGCCATCGACCGCTGCCCGTCCGGCTTTGAAAAGCAATGGCTGGCGCGCATCGCCGCCAACAAAGCCAAGGACTATCTGCGCAGCGCGTGGGTGCGCAAGATGAACACCCCCGGCGACGAGGTGCTGGCGCTGGAGGGCGCGCCGCCCGGTATGCAGCCGGAACAGCAGGTGCTGGAGGCGCTGGGCGAAGAAGAGCTTACTGGGATGATCTTAAATCTGCGCGAGCCCTACTGCACGCCCTGCCGTCTGGTGCTGCTGGAACAGCACACCATGGCCGAAGCTGCAAGACTGTGCGGCCGACCGCTCAAAACGGTGGAAGCGCAGGTCTACCGCGCCAAAAAGATGCTGGCGCAGCAGATTTTGCAAAACGACCGCGTACCCTGTGAAAGGAGGAGCGTACATGGAACTGTTTGACGCAAAAGGCTGTCTGAGCGAGGAAGGCTTACAGGCACTGGTCGGCGGGCAATTGGACGAAACGCAGCGGCTGGAAGCCGCCGAGCACCTTGCCTACTGCGACCGCTGCATGGACCGCTACACCGCTCTGCTGACCGACGATCTGCTGGAGCAGCCGCCGCGCTCCGCCCGGGGCGCGGTGATGGGCACCATCTGGATACGGCTGATGCAGAACACATGGGGACGCGCCGCTGTGGCAACGGTGGCGGCGGTTCTGGCGCTGACGCTGTGGCGCGCCGGTACGCTGGAACAGATTTTGCACACCGGGCAGCAGCTGAACACATGGCTGCCGCAGACCACACAGCAGACCGAACCGGAGCTGCTGGGCAAGCCGGTGAACGACAAAGCACCGCAGCCCTCCACCGCCCCGCTGGGCAAGCCCATAGAGGACAAAAAGCAGCTGACCGAAAAACTATTCGACGCACTGGACGCGCTTTTGCACCACAGTGCAGACACCACTGAGAAATGAGGGAACTGATTATGAAGAAAAACGGGATCCTGACCCTGCTGTTTGCCTGCATCCCCGGTGCGGGGCAGATGTATCAGGGCTATATGAAGCGGGGGCTCTCGCTCATCACCATGTTCTGCCTGTTTATTATCCTAGGCAGCACCACGGGGCTGGACGCACTGGTAGTCGGCTGCATCGTTGTGTATATGTACAGCTTTTTCGATACCTTGAACCTCCGCGCGCAGCTGGCGGCGGAAAAAGCCCCGGAGGACGATTATCTGGTGCACTTTAACTGGCACGATGCCCGCATGACCCAGTTCATGGGCGAAAGCCACAAGCTGGTGGGCTGGGGGCTCATCGCGCTGGGCGCGATCGTGTTCTACAACAACATCATCATGCGGGTGCTGGGCGATGTGATGTGGCGCTGGGGACAGGATAACCCGGTTTTCCGCGCCATCTACCTGATGCTGGATTCCCTGCCGCAGATCGTGGTCTGCGTGGCACTGATCGTGTGTGGTATGTGGCTGGTGCGCGGCCCGAAAAACAAAAAGGGCAAGCAGCCCCCTGAAGAGGAGACCGAGGAAGCCGAAGATTTCCACGCCTACACGGCTGCGCCGCAGGCTGAGGATGCCGAGGATACCGCGGACACGGACACCCATTTTGCCATGCCGGAGCTTTCGGCACTGCTGGGCGAGCCGGTGACCGGCGCAGAGCAGGACGAAACCCCTGTGGAGGATGACGATGGCCGAGCAGAATAAGACCCCCTTGACGGCACAGCCGGGCAGTGTGCCCGCGCCGGAGCACAAGCCCGCAGAAAAGCCTCTGCGCCGGGTGGGCAGCCTGACCTTGGGCGCGTGCCTCATTGCGGCGGGCGTGTTCTTCCTGCTGTATTTCTTTGTGCCGGGCTTTGATGTGCAGCTGACCCTGAAAATTGCCCCGGCGGTGGCGCTGGTGCTGCTGGGGTGTGAGGTGCTCTTCTTTGCCGCCCGCCCCGGCCGCTGGAAGTACGATTTTGTGTCTGTGCTGGTCTGTCTGGTGCTGATGGCGGGCTGCTTTTGCATGGCGATGCTGCCCCTGCTGTGGGACGAAGTGAGCGGCGAAAACCAGCAGACGATGAACCGCCTGAGCGCACAGGCCATTGATGAGCTGTACACCGCCTGCAAGCAGGATGCGCAGGATATCGCCATCCGGGACATCAGCGGCAGGCTGTACCTGAGCGGCCCGAAGGCGGAAACATTGCAGGAGGCAGCCGCCCTGCCCGCCGGGGATACCTGCCTGACCTTGACCGTGGAGCTGTTCGGCCCTTACGACAGCGCCGCCGCCTTTGCCCGGGACTGCTACACCCTGACCGCACTGGCAAAGCAGTGCACCGTGCCGCCGGAAAAGCTGCACTTTACATGGGATGCCCTCAGCGCGGCAGAAAGCAGCCTGAACACCGGCAGTCTGCTGTATACCGAGGACTATTCGCTGGACCTGAGCGGCGCTGTGCAGCTGGACTGGACAGAGCATCAGATGGAGCAGCAGACCGAGACCGAGTATCTGCTGGATGCAGAGAATATTCCTGATGAGGATTAAAAAATACCGCCGCACAGCTGTGCGGCGGTATTTTTGCAGTGCGGCTGAAGGGATAAATGAAAACCGCCCCGAAGTCCTAAGACTTCAGGGCGGTTAAGCTGGAGCTGCTATCCAGATTCGAACTGGAGACCTCATCCTTACCAAGGATGCGCTCTACCAACTGAGCTATAGCAGCACATCACAGCTCGATTAGTATAGCACAGCTTGACCGGTTTTGCAAGTGATTTTTACAAAAAATAATATTTTTGCGCAAAAAAGAACCCGGAGCATCCGCAGACGCTCCGGGAACACTGTAAAATGCGTTTACTTTGCCAGACTGGTCAGGATGGGCTCGCACTGCTCCACGGTGGAGGAGAGCATCAGGTTGTAGGCGGTGACCATCTCCTGAATGGCGGTGCGGTTCTCCTTGGTCAGGGCATAGCTCTGGGTGGTGCCGTCCCGGCCAACGAACACGGCGGTGACGCTCTTGGCGTTCAGCCACTCGCTCAGCCAGCTGATCTCCTCATCGCTCAGCTGGAACAGCTCCATGTCGAACCAGCAGCCCAGATCCTGATCGTAGCCGCCGCCGTACTCCTCGTCACAGGTGAAGGTGTACAGATCGTCATCGGCAGCCACATTGACCGTCTTGATGTCCAGCTTCTTGCTGCCCACATAGGTCAGGATCATGTTGAAGGCAATGCCGTCGTCCTGCACGAACATATAGGGGTACAGCCCGCAGGACTTTTTGGCCATGCTGGCCTGCTCCTGCGGAGAGGAAAGATCCCAGCCACCGGCCTCCTCATCGTAGGTGACGGTGAACTTGGAAAAAGCGGTCTTGAGCTCGGCATCACTGGGGGCAGCGTTGGTGGCTTCCACCGCAGCGGGGGCGGCGGGCAGTGCGGGCGCAGCAGCCGCTGCCGCCATGCCGCCGCACAGCATGGCGGCAGCGCAAAGACCGGCGATGACGCGCCGGAACAAACGGGAAGATCTCATAAGTCAGTACTCCTTTCCATTTTCGAAGGGGAATCTGCTGGCTTCAGTATACCGCAGCCCGGCGGAAAAGCAAGAAAACTGACACGAAACGCCCTGACGCAGTCACGAAACGACTTTAGCCCACCTGATGCTCTTCCAGCCAGCGGGTCATCTGCTGAGCAATGCCCTTGACGCTGCCTTCCTCAAAAGGCACCTTCAGTCCGGCAGTCTGCATCAGCTCGGTGTAGCTGGCAAGACCGGCGCGGCGCACCAGCTTGAGGTAGCGCTCCCATGCGTCCTTGTGGTCATCAAGGCTCAGCAGGAAGAACTGCAAGGCCGCCATGGTGGACAGGCAGTAGTCGATATAGTAGAAGGGGCACTCGTAGATGTGCAGCTGGCGCTGCCACCCGGCACCGCGGCCGTAGAAGGGCAGGTTGTCAAAATCGATCCACGGGCGGTACTTCTTTTCCAGCTTGAGCCACTCGGCGTTGCGCTGGTCGGGGGTCAGGTCGGGGTTCTGGTACATGATATGCTGGAACTCGTCCACGGCGCAGCCGTAGGCAAGGAACACAAAGCTGTCCTCAGCGTGGAGCAGGGCGTACTTCTCGGTGTCCTTGCCGAACAGCAGGTGGTGCCACGGCGCGGTGAGGAACTCCATCGCCATGGAGTGGATCTCGGCGCTTTCCATGGCGGGGCATTCCAGATCGGCGGGCACATTGGGGTCGCGCTCGGCCACATAGCCCTCAAAGGCGTGGCCGCACTCGTGGGTCAGCACGTCCACATCACCGGAGGTGTTATTCCAGTTGGCAAAGATAAAGGGTGCCTTGTAGCTGGGCAGGCTGGTCATGTAGCCGCCGGACATCTTGCCGGGGCGGCTCTCCACATCAAACAGCTCGTTGTCCTGCATAAAGTCGATGAACTTGGCGGTCTCGGGGCTCAGCTCGTGGTACATGGTGCGGGCGGCATCCATGCGTGCCTGATAGCCCGGGATGGGCTTGGGGTTGCCGTCCTTGAAGATGATGGGCAGATCGGTAAAGGTGGGGTGGGTGATGCCGGTGCGCTTGGCGCGCATAGCCATCACCTTTTGCAGTTCGGGCACAACGTCCCTTGCCACCTGATCCCGGAAGGCCTGAATTTCAGCCTGACCGTAGCCGATGCGGTTCATGCGCACATAGGAAAGCTCGCTGTAATCCTTATAGCCCAGCACCTTGGCCTGCTGATTCAGGTTTTTGACGATCTTGGTGTACAGTGCGTCCAGCTCGTCCCGGTGGGCGTCAAAGTAACCGGCCTCGGCTTCGTAGGCGGCGCGGCGCACGGCGGGATCCAGATCCTCCTTGTAGGGGCCCAGCTGGGGGATGGTCAGCTGCTTACCGTCCAGCTCCACCAGCGCGCCGCCGTAGATCTGCTGGTACTGACTGACCAGCGCGTTGAACTCCTGCTGCAATTCCACGGTACGGTCGTCCATGCCCAGCACGGCGTTCTTCATACCGGCCACGCAGGTGGTGCCGAAGTGCTCGGTGAGGGCATCCACATAGGGATTTGCCAGAAATGCCCGGCTGATCTCCACGCTGGCGTTGGTCACGGCGGGGCCGTTGGCATCAAAAAAGTCCTGCTCGGCCTTCCAGTAGGCATCGCGGGTGTCGCAGGTGTAGTGGATGTTGGCCAGCTGGGAGGCGGTGGTGTAGTCTGCAAAGGCGCGGCTCTGCTCGTAGTACACCTGAATGAGGGCGTCGCCGTCTGGGGCGTCAGCGGCCTTGGCAGCCAGCTGCTTGCACCGTGCCAGCAGGGCGTCGATGTCCGGGCGGGTATAGGTCATTTCGCTGAATTTCATGGAAAATTTCCTTTCCGGGGCAGTTCCCCCTTTGGTATCTTGTGTTCATCTTACCACGTTCTGCGCCAAAAGAAAAGAGGGAGACAAGCGGGCAAAAGTCCTACGTTTATACAACACTGCCAAAAATAAAAACGCTCCTTTGGCAAAGATGTCTGTTTAAGCGCTTGCAGAGCGGCAAAAAAAGGTTTATAATGGCATCATCAACAGAGTAAGACCCTGCGCGTTAAGTGCCGCATCAACGGGGAGTTGTGCTGCGGACGAAGGCATTGACCGCGGTGCAGGGTCTGCATCCCGCTGCTGCATGGACTTGGGTGCAGGCGAGAGCCGTCTGCGGTTTTTGCCCGGAAGTGAATGTTGTTGGAATTCACGCCCTCCTTTGTGCGGTCTGTCACAGGGGAGGGCGTTTTTGCGTCCTGCCTGCTGTTCCTTTTTAAGGAGGACAACTACGATGAACGACAAAAAAACTTCGGTGCGTACCCTGACCATGCTGGCTTTGCTGGTAGCTATGAGCATCGTGTTCAGCCGGGTGCTGAGCATCTCTACCGGCTTCGTCCGGTTCAATCTGGGCAGTCTGCCGGTGCTGCTGGCGGCGGTGGTGTTCGGCCCCGGCGCAGGCTTTGCGGTGGGCGCAGTGGCCGATATCATCGGCGGTGTGCTGGCGGGCTACGCCATCAACCCGCTCATCACGCTGGGCGCGGGCGCCACTGGTTTAGTGGCGGGCTTTGCATGGCAGAAGCTGAACCGCCTTTCCACAAATTTGCGGCTTGCAGTCAGCGTGCTGCTGGGGCATTTTGTGGGCTCCATGGTCATCACCTCGCTGGCGCTGCGCCTGTTTTACGGCTATCCGTGGGCAACGCTGGCAGTGCGCATCCCTAACGCCCTCATCCTGAGCGCCGTGAACGTTGTGCTGCTGCGCATCCTGCTGGAAAACCGCAGCCTGATGAAGCTGGCAAAGAAGTAAGAGATTCGTAAAATGGAACACCGGAGCGTCGGCAGACGCTCCGGTGTTCCGAAATTTTTAATATTATTCCTTGAATCGAGGCAGTATCTATGAACTACGAACAGGCAATGGAATACATCCACGCGGTGCAGTGGGCGGGGCATAAGCCCGGGCTTACCCGCACCCGCACCCTGCTGGCTGCACTGGGCGACCCGCACAAAAAGCTGCAGTTCGTCCATGTGGCGGGCACCAACGGCAAGGGCAGTACGGCGGCGATGCTGGCTTCCTGCCTGCAAGCCGCCGGTTACCGGGTGGGACTGTATACCTCGCCCTTCATCAACCGGTTCAACGAGCGCATCCAGATCGACGGACAGCAGATCCCGGACGAGGCGCTGGTGGAACTGGTGGAGCAGGTAAAACCCGCCGCCGACGCCATGGAGGACGTGCCCACCGAGTTCGAGATCATCACCGCACTGGGAATGCTCTATTTTGCGCAGCAGCAATGCGATATCGTGGTGCTGGAGGTGGGGCTTGGCGGCACGCTGGATTCCACCAATGTCATCGAAAAGCCTGCCTGCGCGGTGATCACTGCACTGGGCATGGACCACGTCAAGGAACTTGGCCCTACGCTGGCGGATATCGCCGCTGCCAAGGCGGGCATCATCAAACCGGGCTGCCCGGTGGTGAGCTACGGCGGTGCACCGGAGGCAGACGCCGTGCTGCGCCGGGTGGCAGCGCAGCAGAATGCCCCCTTTACCGAGGTGGATCTTGCAAAGCTGCAGATCACCGGCGGAGATCTGGATGCAGTTACCTTCAGCTTTGACGGGCTGGATGAGGTGCGTCTGCCGCTCATCGGCAGCTATCAGCCCCGCAACGCCGCGCTGGCCATCACCGCCCTGCGGGTGCTGCGGCAGCAGGGCTGGAACATCCCGGAAAGCGCCATCCGCGCCGGGCTGGAGCAGGTAAGCTGGCCCGGGCGCTTTGAGCTGCTGCGCCACAGCCCGGCCTTTGTGCTGGACGGCAGCCACAACGCCCACGGGATGCGCGCCACGGTGCAGAGCCTCGAAGACCGCTTCCCCGGGCAGAAATTCGTCTTTCTGGTCAGCATCATGGCAGACAAGGACGTGGACGAGATGCTGGCGCTGCTGGCACCGCTGGCCGAGCGGTTCGTGACCGTGACGGCGCACAACCCCCGCGCCATGCCGGCGCAGACGCTGGCAGAGCATATCCGCGCCTACGGCTGCACCGCCGAGGCTGCGGACAGCATCGAGGCCGGTGTAGCGCGTGCGGAAGAACTGGGCGGCGAAGGCCCGGTGTGCGCACTGGGTACGCTGTATTTCTCCGGCGATGTCCGGCAGGCCTTTGCCCGCCTGAATGCGTAACGATGCAGAAAAAATATTTTTGAATACAAGCAGAGCCGGACAGCCCGCGGGCTGTCCGGCTCTGCTTTTTTATAAAGAAAACATTAGATCCGCAGCTGCTTTTTTGCCATTTGCAGCGCACGGCGCAGCGGACGGTAGAGCAGCAGCATCAGCACAAAATTGCCAACGCCGTGCATTGCATCGTAGCTCAGCCCGCTGAGCCACCAGCTCAGGGCAAAGGCAGGCGTTTTGGCAAACAGATACACCGCCGCGCACAGCCCGCCGAAGCACAGGCCGTACAGCCCGCTGAACACCGCCCAGAAAAAGGCGTTGTCCATGCGGCGCAGCAGCCATGCCAGCAGCGCCAGCAGATACCACACATACAGGTACATCACCCACCACAGGCCAAAGCCGTACAGCACGCCCTGCAGCAGAATGAATACCGTAATAGCACCGGGCGTCTCCCGGGGCAGCTCCAGCGCAAACAGGATGATGAGCAGGCTCACCGGCTCCAGATTGGGTAGGCCGCTCATGGCCTGCTTGCTCACCACCAGCAGTGCGCCCATCAGGCCGCTGAGCACCAGCCGCAGCACCCGGGTGTGCAGCGCCACCGGCTTTTTAGCCCTTGGTGTAGGTAAAGGCATAGCTGTCACCGTCGTGGAGCTCGATGTCGGCCACGCCCACCGTGGTCATCTCACCGGCAGCATCGGTCAGGCACCACCATGCCTGATCCTTATCATAGTCGGCGGTCTCACCGTTCACGGTGGTCACAAAGCCTGCATCGGCTTCTTCCTGACTGATGATCCCGGCCTCGGCCAGTGCGGTGCTCAGCTTTTCGCCATCGGTCACGTTCAGCAGAACGCTGGAAACGCTGCCGTCCGCAGCGGTAACGGTGAACTCCACCGTGACCTGTGCCTTGCTGGCAGCGGAAGAGACAGCCTCGGAAGCGGCCACAGAAGAAGCCACGGAGGAGGCAGTGCTGGAAGCAGTAGAGGACGCAGAAGCGCCGCAGCCTGCCAGCAGGCAGACGGACAGCACAGCACTGAGGGTCAGAACGGCAAATTTATGCAGAGTGTTCATGGTTCAAAATCTCCTTGTTTCGTGTTTTGCGTGCAGAACGCACGGCAGATATAGTACCATGAAACCGGCTGAAAATCAACATTTTTTCTGCATGGCTTCAAAATATGCGGCGGCAACGCCCACCTGATTGGCTTCACTGCTGAAGGCACAGGGCACGATCTGGCAGCGGGGTAAGCCCTCCATGTAAGCTTGTCCCGCCCGGGAGGCGTACAGTCCATCGTAGGCGCTGCGCAGGCTTTCCAGCAGCAGGGGCTGCTTGCTGATGCCGCCGCCGATGGCCACCTTTTCCACATCCAGCAGAACGGTCAGGTTGTAGATCTGCACCGCCACCGCGTGGCAGAACCGCCGCAGCACCTCCAGCGCCTCCGGCTCCCCGGCGTTGGCGGCAGCAAAAAAGCTGCGTCCGTCCAGCGGGGCGTTTTCCGGCAGCGCCTTGCGGGCGCGGTACCATTTGAGCAGATTGCTGGTGCTGCACTGGCAGGCCATGTTCTGGTCCGGGGCGTCCCACGCCTCGGCGTTGGTGTTGACAAAGCTGTACTCCCCGGCGGTAAAGTGCACCCCGCGCACCAGCTGTCCGTTGGCGATGATGCCGCCGCCCACGCCGGTGCCGATGATGAACACCGCTGCGTTGCAGCAGCCTTTCAGCGCGCCGTTTGCCAACTCTGCCATGGCGGCGGCCTTGCCATCGTTTTCCAGTATGACAGGGCAGCTGCACTTTTCTGCCAGCAGCTGCCCCACCGGGGTAGCGGTGTTGTACAGCAGCGCCCCGCCGTTGGACACATAGCCGGTGCGGTTGTCCACAAAGCCCGGCAGCGCCATGGCAATGCCGACTACCTCGCCCTTGTGGGGCGCATACAGCCGGTAGATGGTATCCAGAAACTGCGCCTGCGTATCCTGCGGCGTGGGCACCGCGCCGCTGTTCGTGCGGTGCATCTGCTCATCCATGACCGAGTATTTGATCTCGGTTCCGCCTACATCAAAAACCATGACCTTCATCTTGTAGCCCTCCCGTAAACGGTCGTTTTCTGTCCCTATTATGGCAAATCATCACGGGAAAGTAAAGCCCCGGCGGTAAAAAAGAAAACTGCAAAAAACGCACCGGCTTGCGGTTGCAATCCGCCCTGCCCTGTGATATCCTGAAAAGAGAGTATCTGCTATATAAAGGAAAAAACTGCCATGGATTGCAAACTGCGTGCCAAAAACTGCGGCGGCTGCCCCTTGCTGGGGCTGGACTATGCCGCGCAGCTGAAACAGAAGGAAGAAAAAGTGCGTGCTCTTTTGGGCAAATACGGCCCGGTGCACCCCATCCGGGGCATGGAGCAGCCTTACCACTACCGCAACAAGGTGATCTCCACCTTTGCCCCCGGCTGGGGTGGAAAACTGACCTCCGGCATCTATGCGGCAAACAGCCACAAGGTGCTGCCGGTGGAAAGCTGTCTGCTGCAGGACGAGGTGCTGGACAAGACGATGCAGGCGGTGCGGTCTGCCGCCAACGCCTGCCGCTACCAGCCCTACGATGAGGACAAGGGCACCGGCCTTGTGCGCCACTGTTTGCTGCGGCGGGGCGTAGCCACCGGGCAGGTGATGGTGGTGCTGGTGACGGCGCAGCCGGTGCTGCCGGGCGCGAAGAACTTTGTCAAGGCGCTGCTGGCGGAAACTGCGCAGCGCGGTGTGACTGTGACTACCGTGGTGCAGAACGTGAACAGCCGCAAGACCAGCGTGGTGCTGGGCGAAGCGGAAAAGGTGCTGTACGGCAAGGGGTTTATTCTGGATACCCTTTGCGGCAAGACCTACGCCATCAGCCCGCGCAGCTTTTATCAAATCAATCACTCCCAGACCGAAGTGCTGTACGGCCTTGCGGTGGAGGCCGCGAAGCTGACCGGCAAAGAGGTAGTGCTGGACGCCTACTGCGGCATCGGCACCATCGGTCTGACCGCCGCCGACCATGCAAAGCAGGTGGTGGGCGTGGAGCTGAACCGGGACGCCGTGCAGGATGCCATTGGCAACGCAAGGCATAACGGCGTAAAGAACGCCCGCTTCTTTGCCGCCGACGCCACCCGCTGGATCCGCGAGGCAGCCGCAGCAGGGGAGAAGGCAGACGTCATCTTTATGGACCCCCCGCGCGAGGGCTCTACCCCGGAATTCCTTGCCAGCGTGGCGCGCATGGCCCCGAAGCGGGTGGTCTATGTCAGCTGCAACCCCGTTACCCTCGCCCGCGACCTTGCCACCCTGACAAAGCTGGGCTATAAGGCCGAGGACTTTACCCCGGTGGATATGTTCCCGCATACGGAGCATATCGAGGCGGTATGTGCATTGTCCAAACTAGATATCTACCAGAAGATCACGGTAGACCTGAAGATGGATGAGTTGGACGTGACTGCTGCGGAGACCAAGGCTACTTATGAAGAGATCCGGGAGTACGTCAAGGAGCACACCGGTCTGAACGTGAGCGACCTCTATATTGCACAGGTCAAGCAGAAATGCGGCATCAAGGAGCGGCAGAACTACAACAAGCCTAAGGCTGAGAACCCCAAGCGGCTCAAGTGCCCGGCAGAGAAGGAAAGAGCCATCCGGGAGGCGCTGAAGTATTTTAAGATGATATGAGAGGCAGTCCTATCTACAAAAAGCAGAAACCTCTTGCAGGAACAGGAAATTTTCAGTATACTGAAAGTATGATGTCGGATGTTGGATCAATGTGAAAGAAGGACTAGAATGATGCAGAATAACGAGATGCTTTCCACCATGAAGCATATAAAATCCACCAACCAGTCTTTGCCGGAGCAGGTGGCGGCGCAGATCAACCAGTTGATCATTGATCAGAACATCGGCCCGGAGCAGAAGCTTCCGAATGAGTTTGAGCTTGCTGAACGCCTGAATGTCGGTCGCGGAACCATCCGGGAAGCGGTAAAGCTGTTGGTGGCCCGGAACTGTCTGGAAGTCCGTCGCGGCAAGGGCACTTTTGTGGTGGAAAAGACCGGCCAGATCGAGGACCCTTTGGGATTTGCCTATGTAAAGGATAAGATCACCCTTGCGGAGGATCTGATGGAACTGCGTCTCCGGGTAGAGCCATGGGCAGCCCAGTTGGCGGCTCAACGCATCACAGATGAAGAAATGCCGGAGCTTCAGGCTCGGTGTGAGGAGGTTACCCGGATCATCCGCAGTGGGGAGGATCATGGTGCGGCAGACAAGGCGTTCCATGCCTATATTGCCCAGTGCACCCACAACAGTGTTATTACCGAGATCATGCCGGTGATCACTTACAGCATTGAGATGTACACCCACTTCCGCTCCAAACGGCTGCTGGAAGATACCATCCGCACGCACACGCAGATCACAGAGGCTATCTGCGCCCGCGATCCCCAAAAAGCATACGATGCAATGTACAAGCATGTGGCGCAGAATCAGGACAGTATCGACATGGCAAAGCAGGCTGTTGTGGAAAACTGACAAAACCATGCTGTTAAAATTGTAGCAAACAGAGAAAACCACAGAACACCGTTGACAGTTCCTATCGGCGGTGTTATATTTTTGTCAACAAATGACGTATGACGTCGCACGACACACGTCGAACAAGCTGAGAGACCGAACAACAGATTCCGTACTAAGAAGAAAAGGAGAAACATCATGAAAACTTTGATTTCCCGCCGTTCCTTCCTGAAAGCCGCCGGTGTTCTGGGCGCCGCAGCCGCTTTGTCTGCCTGTGGCGGCAGCAATAGTTCTGCTTCTGCCGGTGCATCTGCAGGTGGTGCAGTAAAGCTGACCATGTCCCTGCAGGACAACACCTCTTCCAACTACTATCAGGGTGCTCTGAAGATCGCAGAGTGCGTGGAAAAGGCTACCAACGGCCAGATCACCATGACGGTTCAGGCTGGCGGTACGCTGGGCAGCGAGGGCGACTGCCTGGATATGGCCATTCAGGGCGACCTTGATATTGCGTCCTGCGCAAACTCGGTGCTGGCAAACTATATCCCGGAGATGACCATTCTGGATCAGGCCTTTCTGTGGGATACCGCTGCGCAGGCAAACTACGCCGTCACCCATGAGCTGGGCGAGCTGATCCAAGCCAAGGCCAATGCTCTGGGTCTGCATGTGATCGGCTATCTGGAATCTGGCTTCCGCGATGTATTTGCTACCCGCGCTGTTGATTCCATGGCTGACTTCAAGGGCCTGAAGATCCGCGTGATGCAGAACGAAGGCCAGCTGACCGCCTTCACCTCCTTTGGTGCAAACCCCATCGCACTGTCCTCCTCCGAGCAGTTCACCGCTCTGCAGCAGGGCACTATCGATGCCTGCGAGAACGCCGTTTCCAACTGCTGGATCAACAAGTATTACGAGGCAGGCACTACACATGTCATCAACACGCATCACTGCTTTGTTTACATTCCCATGTGCATGAGCGATACTGCATGGAACAAGATCCCCGAAGACCTGAGGGAGACTTTCCTTGCTGCCGTGCAGGAGGGCTGCGAGGCACAGTGGCAGTACCTGATCGACGCGAATGAGGAAGCCATCAAGAACCTGAAGGAGGTCGGCGTTACTTTCCACGACATTGATTTGGAGGAGCTGAAAGCCGCCTACGACAAGGTAAATACCACTGCCTACGATGCAGACTGGGCAGCAGCTGTGGATGCTGCAAAAGCAGCCGTCTAAGAGAAGGGGATGCTTTATGAAAAAGACAAAAAAGGTCCTTGAATGGATCACAAAAGTGGAATACGCCATCATGATCGTAGCGTTTGTACTCATGGTCCTGTGCTATTTCACCTCGGTGGTGAACCGCAACTTCATCAAGGTTTCGATGCCATGGGCGGAGGAGCTGGCGCTTTACAGCATGACCTTCATGGCTCTGCTTGGCACGGAAGTTGGCCTGCGTGACGGCACGCAGGTGGCGGTGACTGCCGTAATCGAAAAGCTGCACGGAATGACCCGCAAAGTCGTGGATCTGGTCAAGCAGCTCGTTCTGGAACTGTTCTCCTTTTCCATGTTGAACGCCGGTGTTCAGCTGGTGGCAAAGCAGCTGCAGCATGGTCAGACAACGCCTGTCCTGAAGATCCCGATGTCGTTTATGTATTCGTCTCTGGTTCTGGCCTTCGGACTGATCCTGCTGGTGCAGACCGTGACCTTTGTTGAAATGATCCTGAACTTTAAGAAAAAGGAGGAAGATGTATGAATGCAGCTGTGATCCTATTCGGCGTATTCGTTGTATGCCTGATCATTGGCGTGCCGGTGTCGGTATCTCTGGGCACCGCTTCCCTGAGTGCTGTGCTGCTGGGTGATCTTGGAGCGTCTTCCACGGTCATTGCACAGCGTATCTTCGGTGGCCTGCAGTCCACCTCCATCATGGCCATTGCATTCTTCGTATTGGCCGGCAACCTGATGACGAAAGGTGGCATCTCTCGCCGCATCGTGAAATTTGCGAACTGCTTGGTGGGTAACGTCCGCGGCGGAATGGGTCTGGCACTGGTTTTGGCCTGTGCATTCTTCGCAGCTCTGTCCGGTTCTGCACCGGCAACCGTTATCGCCATCGGCACCATGCTGTACGGTGATATGGTCGATCTGGGTTACCCCGGTGACCGCACTGCAGGTCTGCTGGTGGTATCCGGCGGCCTTGGCCCCATCATCCCGCCTTCCATCATCATGGTCATCTACTGCACTCTGACGGGCGCATCGGTCAGCAATATGTTCTCGCAGGGCATGATGATCGGTGTCACCATCATGGTGGTGCTGATGGTAGAAGTCCTCTTCTTTGCCAAGAAGGAAAACTGGCCCAAGCAGAATATCCACTACACCGGCAAAGAGATCCTGAAGATCTTCCTTGATGCAGTCCCTGCGCTGATGACCCCTGTTATCATTCTGGGCGGCATCTACTCCGGTCTGCTCACCGCAACCGAGAGCGCCGCTGTGGCAGTTGTCTGGGCAACCATCGCCGGTCTGTTCATCTATAAAGAACTGACTTTCAAGGACCTGATCCCTATTCTGAAGGATTCTGCCAAGAGTGCAGCTATGATCCTGTTCATCATTGCAGCTTCTACCGCATTCTCTTGGGTGTTTACCTTCTCCGGCGCTTCGCAGGCTTTGGTGGATGCCGTGGTGGCTATGCACCTGAACAAGGCTCTGTTCTGCCTTGTCGTGGCTATCATCCTGCTGATTTTCGGTACCTTTATGGAGGGCACGGCAATCGCTGTTCTGCTGGTTCCGGTGCTGTGGCCTATCGCACAGAGCATGGGCATCGACGTCATCCACTTTGGCATGATCGTCTGTATCTCCAACGTTGTCGGCACCATGACCCCGCCGGTGGCCGTCAATATCTTCTCTGCGTCCACTGTTTCCGGCCTGAAGATGGGCGATATTGCCAAAGCCGAGATCCCGTTCTTGATTGGCTATGTGGCTGTGTTCTTCCTCTGCGTATTCTCGGAAACATTCTGCACATTCCTGATCCACTGATCGTTTGAAAACAAATCATCTTTAAAATAACAGAAAGAGGGCATTTATCATGAGTTTCAATTACATGGAAAAGTTTAGTGTTGCTGGCAAGAAGTGCATCGTTACCGGTGGCGCACAGGGTCTGTCCCGCGGCATGGCTGAGGGTCTGCTGGAAAACGGCGCTGAGGTCGTCCTGATGGACCTGCAGGCTGAGAAGCTGCAGAAGGTCGTGGACGAGTACAACGCCATGGGCTACAAGGCTTACGCCGTCTCCGGCAACCTGTCCCAGAAGAGTGAGATCGACCGGATGTTTGACGAGGCTATGCAGTATCTGGGCGGCGAGCTGGATGTTATGATCCCTGCTGCCGGCATCCAGCGCCGCTATGAGCCGTGGGAGTTCCCAGAGGAGCAGTGGCGTCTGGTCATCGATGTTGACTTGAACCATGTCTGGTTTATGTGCCAGAAGGCTATTCAGGTCATGAAGGACCGCGACACTGTGGGCAAGATCATCAATATCGCATCTATGAACTCCTACTTCGGCGGTACTACCGTGCCCGCTTACTCCGCTGCCAAGGGTGCCATCGTCTCCCTGACCCGCAGCATCGCATCCGACTGCGCCGATCACAGCATCTGCTGCAACGCCATCGCCCCGGGCTACATGGATACCGAGATGTGCGCCAACATGACGCAGGAGCGCAAGGACGAGTGCACCGCACGCATCCCCGCAGCCCGCTGGGGCACTCCTGAAGATGTAAAGGGCCCCATCCTGTTCCTCGCATCCTCTGCAAGTGATTACCTGAATGGTGCGACCATCCCTGTTGATGGCGGCTTCCTGACCAAATCTTAACGGTCTCCTGACGAGGTAAAGACAATGGAACTTCGTTCACAGAACGTCCGCACTTTAGCACCCGAGAATGACCCGCTGAAGATGGGTATGGGCTGGCAGGTCGAGGATCTTTCCAAGCCCCAGATCATGGTGGAGAGCACCTTCGGCGACAGCCATCCCGGCAGCGCCCATCTGGATCAGTTCGTCAAGGAGGCTGTGCAGGCGGTCAACGATAACGGCGGCAAGGCTGCCCGCTACTTTGCCACCGATATGTGCGACGGCATCGCACAGGGGCATGACGGCATCAACTACTCTCTGCCCCACCGTGACGCCATTGTGAATCTGGTGGAGGCACAGGCCAACGCCAGCGTCTACGATGGCGGCGTGTTCATCGCCAGCTGCGACAAGTCCGTGCCCGCCATGCTGATGAGCATCGGCCGCCTGAAGAACATGAGCGCCATCGTGGTCACCGGCGGCGTCATGGAAGCTCACACCCTGCCCAAGGAATATGTGGTCAGCGACCCTGCCTGTGCCATCAACGAGCTGCTGACGCTGGAGCAGATCGGCAAGTTTGATGCATGGGAAAAGACCGGCGTCATCCCCAACAGCCAGCTGGACTACTACAAGCACAACGCCTGTCCCAGCTGCGGTGCTTGCTCCTTCATGGGCACTGCTTCCACCATGCAGATCATGGCTGAGGCACTGGGTCTGATGCTGCCGGGCACCGCCCTGATGCCCGCCACCGCCCCGGAGCTGAAGCAGGCCGCCTACGATGCCGGCAAGCAGCTGATGGAGCTGGTCAAGAAGGGCATCACCGCCAAGGATATCGTGACAAAGAAGAGCTTTGAGAACGCCATCATGGTGCACGCCGCCATCTCCGGCTCTACCAACGCCACCATGCACCTGCCCGCCATCGCCCACGAGTTCGGCATTGAGATCGACGCCGACACCTTTGACCGGATGCACCGCGGCGCACACTACCTGCTGAACATCCGCCCCTCCGGCGATTGGCCCGCACAGTACTTCTACTACGCAGGCGGCGTGCCCCGGGTGATGGAGGAGATCAAGTCCATGCTGCATCTGGACGTGATGACCGTCACCGGCAAGACGCTGGGCGAGAATCTGGAAGAGCTGAAGAAGAACGGCTTCTACCAGCACTGCGATGCCATTCTGGCAGAAAAGACCGCCGGTTTTGCCCGTCCGGTCAGCCGCGAGGATATCATCCATAGCTTTGATCACGCCAAGGGCACCGACGGCAGCATCGCCATCCTGAAGGGCAATCTTGCCCCGGAGGGCTGCGTCATCAAGCACACCGCCTGCCCCAAGAATATGTTCGAAGCCACCCTGCGCGCCAAGCCCTACGACAGCGAGGAGGCGTGCATCGCCGCTGTGCTGCACGGCGAGGTAAAGCCCGGCGACGCCATCTTTATCCGCTACGAGGGCCCGCGCGGCAGCGGTATGCCCGAGATGTTCTACACCGGCGAGGCCATCTGCGCCGACCCGAAGCTGGCTTCCAGCGTAGCGCTGATCACCGACGGCCGCTTCTCCGGCGCAAGCCGCGGCCCGGTCATCGGCCATGTCAGCCCGGAGGCTGCGGTGGGCGGACCCATCGCACTGGTAGAGCCGGACGACCTGATCCAGATCGATGTGCATAACCGCAAGCTGGCCATCGTGGGTGTGAAGGGCGAGCCCAAGACCCCCGAGGAGATGGACGCCATCCTTGCCGAGCGCCGCGCCAACTGGAAGCCCAAGGCTCCCAAGTACACCAAGGGTCTGCTGAAGCTCTACTCTCAGCACGCCGTCAGCCCCATGAAGGGTGCATACATGGCTTTCGAGGACTAAAAAACGATATTTTCTCCATCTTCTTAATATACTGCTTTGCTGAAACAGCCCGGACAGTATTGTGACTGCCCGGGCTGTTTCTATAGCTGGGTTTCCAAAGGGGCGCGGGTCGCCAGTGGCGACCTCAAAATGCGTTGCATTTTGAAGCGCTTGACCGAGCCGACAGGCGAGAGCAGCGCCCTTTGGCACACGACTTTGCTTGCAAAGTCTAGTGTGTTACACCTTGGTTCCGGCTGATGCGGAAAAGGGGCTGCGAGAGGCTCCGGCAAGCACTTATTCTGCGGCAGAAGGATGTGCAGATGGGCGTTGCTATTGACAGTCTCCGCCCACCCAGCGCAGGCTTGCAGAGGAACCAATGGTGTACGTTCCCCCGTCCTGCCGCAGTAGCGTTTTTCCTTTCCGGGAGGAATTGTGTCAATTTGACACGATTCCACTTTGCCGTTTCCGGTGCGTTTTTTCGCGCAGTTGTTTGTCCATGCTCTTTCGCACGGCACGCCCCTGCTGTGTAGTCGTGGGGGTCAGTTCCCGCAGAATACGCATGGTAGCTGCTACGTCCGCTTTGTTCAGGGAATCGAAGTCCTTGCCGACCTGTTTGCACAGTGCCCGAAGCTGCTGTTCCTCTGCGGAACCTTCAAAAGATTTTGCGCTTTCGATGGATTGCCGTACCCGCTCGATGGCAGAACCGTCCGATGTGGTGTCGTCTGTAATATGGGCGGTGAGGATATCCTTCAGAATCGCAGACAGCTCTTCATAGATCGTACGGCCAAAGTATTCGTCCTCTACGAGCTGCCCCACCTGCAAGGTACGCATTTCCACATCGGTTTCCGCATCGTACTTCTCACAGATCAGCTGGAGGAAAGACTGACAAAGAAAGATTACGACCTGGTGGAAGAACTTCAGAATCAGGCTTCCATCGCCCAAAGCGAGGAGAACGAGTGCCACTTCAAGGTTGGCTTTTCAGCGGGGCTGCTGGTGCAGCAGGAAGCGGTGGAACAGGTCAAAAACATAAATGACAAATGAAACAGCGGCAGGGCCTCCGACTAGAGGCCCTGCCGCTGTTATTGGCCTTGATGCGTTCCCGATGAGTGCTCTGCAAGGATGAATAATCGAGTCAGTTCATCGCCGGATTCCGGCATGCCTCGTTTAATCCATTCAATCATCCAGCCATAGATTCCATATGCCCAAAAGGACTTCATGTAAGCTTCCGGATTGGACATTTCGGAAGTAATTTGCGAGGTGTTCAGGATGGTTTCCTGCAGGATTGAGGTCATTCCGGCCTGGTATAGAATGGTATAAAAATCTTTGTGTTCCCGATAGAAATCAAAGAGGGAGGGAAACAGAGTACCCGGTGAAGATGCGGGATTTTCCTCATAAAGTTTCCCCCATTCTTTGAGCAGTCGGTCGGATTCTTCTCTGAGAATATCTTCCTTGGTTTGATAGTTGCGATAAAAAGAAACGCGTCCAATCTGGGCCTTCTGTGTCAGTTCGCTGATTGAAATATCAACCAGTGGTTTTTCCTTCAAAAGCTCCAGCAGAGCAAGGGTGATCTGCTTTTTTACATAGGTGTTCTTTTGTTCGTTGTTTCGGTTCATGAGATGATACAAACCTCTTCGCTTTGTTCCATTTTTGCTGAAACACTTGTTTCAACTTGTCTTTTATGATACAGTTGTTTCACCTAATTGTCAAGAAGGAGCAGATTAAACCATGAAACTATTTGGAATTATTTCATTCGCAATCATCGCAATGCTCACAGGTCTCAGTATCAAAGGGATCGCATCAAAAAACGCTGTGCTGGCACCTGATTACTATGCATCTTTTGCTTCTGCGGCTCCGCTGGAGCAAAAGTATTCCCAGCTTGGCTCTTATGAGGTAGCCAGTGCCGACTTCCCGTTAGAGAACAAAGCGATTCAAAAGTATCGCTTTTGGTATCCTGCGGAACTTGAGAAAACGGAGAAACAATATCCCGTGATTCTTGTGGTCAATGCCAGCGGTACGCCGGCTGCTAAGTATGAGGCATGGTTTCAGCGCCTTGCCTCGTGGGGATTTGTGGTGGTAGGAAACGAAGATCCTCAAACGGGGACCGGAGAGACAACTTCTCTTACATTGGACTATCTGCTGCATCTGCCGGAGGATCACATACTCTATGGGAAACTTGACACGAACAAGATCGGTCTTGTGGGCTTCTCCCAGGGAGGCGCGGGTGCATTGGCGGCCGCAACAGAATACGAAAACGGGTCTGCCTACAAGGCAATTTTTACGGGGAGCGCCGCCTATCCCTTCCTTTCTGAAAATTTAGGATGGCACTACGATTTGACGAAAGTCAAGATTCCCTATTTTATGGTGGCGGGAACCGGAACATCCGATGATAGAGGAGTAAACGATTATGAGAAAGAATTCGGGGGAGTTTCGCCGCTGGCCGCCATGCAGGAAAGCTACCAGCTGCTTTCGGATCACTGCTTCAAAGTCCTTGCAAGGGCCGTGGGTGCAGAACACGGGGAGATCTTTGCGCGCAGCGATGGGTACATGACAGCGTGGATGCTTTACCAGCTCATGGGGGATACGGAAGCTGCAAAGGCCTTTGCAGGAGAGGATGCGGAGATCCTGCATAACATCAATTGGCAGGACGTGGAGAAAAATCAATGAGCATAATGAAACTCAGAAAAAAACACAGAGTAGTAAAAGTTATTGGGATGGCTGTTTGCGTTGTGGTGGTTTTAACGGCCGGCTTGTTCTTCCGTCTGATGACGGATACACAAATCATTGTAGGAGCAATTCAAAATCTGTCACAAGGAATTGTGAATACAAAGAACCTCTATGAGCCCCTGCGGGATCCGGTCCAGGCAACAAAAGACAACGGACAGTTTATTATTACCGAAATCCATTACGCCGAGGAGTATCCGAATAGTTTTTTGGATATTACCTACCCCGATAAAAATCTTGAGACCGATCGTCCGACCTTTATTTACTTTCACGGAGGAGGATTTTTTGGCGGCAGCAAGTGTGACGGGGACCCCCTGGCTGAGGGGGATGCCACTGCGCTGCTGGACGATATTTGCGCGGAAGGGTTTAACCTTGTAAATATCGACTACGCTCTGGTTCCAGAGTACCACTTTCCGACACCGGTTCTACAAGCAAATGAGGCCTTCCGTTTTCTAATGGATCACGCCGAAGAATACCATCTGGATATGGATCGTGTGGTGATTATGGGGTCTTCCGCAGGGGCGATTATTACAAGCCAGCTGGGGAGCGTCCTGACAAATCCGGAATATGCCGCCTTGCTTGGGATTAATCCTGCTTTGGAACCGGGACAGGTGAAGGCGCTGGTTATCGATGATGCGCCGTTGGACTACGAGCAATTCTCGCTGGGTACAAAGTTGTTGGTCGGAAACTATGTAAAGGGCTCCATCTTCCTGAGCAAAGAAGAAATCAAAAAATACAACAATATCTTGTCGGTAACAGAAGACTATATCCCCTGCGTCCTGCTCGGGGGCGAGTATTATGCCGACATGCGCAAACTCCATGATACGCTTAAAGAAGCCGGTGTAAAACATATTCTAATCGACCCGTTGGCAGAATGCAGTATACCGGTGCCGCACTGTTTTGTCTCAGGGGAAAGAACCGATGGGGTTGCAAAAGATGCATTTGACCGAATGATGACTTTCCTGAAGCAAGAAACAATTCAATCATAATCTGCCAGGCTTTCCATCATTGGGCCCAACCTTGAGCAAACTTCCAATATAAAAGCTGAAGGAGGAATGCCATTGACCCAACCGAAAATCCGACCTTGACGACCGCCTTTATAAGATGTACGATAAAATCGAAGAGGTGGAAAATGGACTGATGGATGCCCGGGCAAAGAAGCAGGCCATTGAAGCCGACAAAATCACAGGCGACAACATCTATAAGATCCTGATTTGCTTCGACAAGCTCTATGCCACCATGACCGAGGCGGAACGCCGCAGACTGGTGGAGATTTTGATCGATGAGGTGCAGATCTACCCGGAACGCCAGCCTAACGGACAGTGGCTGAAGTCCGTCCGGTTCAAGCTGCCTATCATCGACCATGACCTTGAATTGAGTTTGGACAATAAGGATCGTGTCGAGACGGTATGCGCATTGTCCAAGACAGCAGCGCACAGAGCGAGATAATTTGCAGCGGATGGTTATTTTACGACCATCGAACTTTTGATAAACGGAGGAACACCGATGAACACAGATTGGAACAGCCCGCAGGGCGATTTTGATACCGCTGAAAAGCAGGGGGAGCTGCTGATGCTGCTCAGCCGACAGCAGGTCACCGTGCACACATGGGACGACCCGGACTTTGACTACATGGAAGAGCAGGATCTGGCACTGGTGGTGCAAAGCCCCTCCGGCACAGAGGACCTGCTGATTGAGCTGTGCGGGGAGTTTTCGGTGTTTTTTGAAAAGTGGCACGGCGAGTACGCCGCCACCGCCGAGGGCTACGCGCAGCTGCAGCAGGACATCACCGCCATTCTGGACGGCAAGGCGGGCGCACTGAGCCTGTACACGGAAAACGGCTGGCAGGGCACGGTGCTGTGCACCGAGCTGCCCGGCGCAGAGGATGCCACAGCCGCTGCGGCGCTCAAGCGCTGCTGGCAGGCGGCAAAGCCGGATACCGCCCTGCCTGCGGGCAGTCGGCTGGAGCTGGTGTGCTGGGATCCGGCACAGAACCGGAAGGTACAGCTCCCGGCAGAATAATAGAGCAAAAAGGTCACTGCACAAAATGCGTGCAGCGACCTTTTCTTATACAATTTGTTGTTTCTTCTTGCGATTTGCCATATAGTTTGCAATCGCGGAGGCCGCAGTGCCCAGCACGATGCCCAGCACTGCGCCGCCGAGGACATCGGTAGGAAAGTGCACATAGAGGTACAGCCGGGTAAAGGCGATAAAGGCTGCCAGCACCAGCGCGGGCGCGCCCAGCTTCCGGTTTTGCAGCCAGAGCGCGTAGGCTGCCGCCACCCCGGAGGCAGTGTGCCCGGAGGGGAAGGAGTGCCCGTGCGGTCGCGCCACCAGCATGGTGATGGTGGTGTTCATATCGCAGGGGCGGGGGCGGGCGAACAGCGGCTTGAGGAAGAAGTGCCCTGCCGCCATGTACAGCACCAGCGCCACTGCCATGGCAAAGCCCGCTTTGCGGGTGCGCCGGAAGAGCAGAAGCAGCAGGGTGAACGCGATCCAGATCTCGCCGTGGGCTCCGGCGTAATCAAAAAAGATGGAGATCGCGTTCATTACCGGGTTGCGGAACTGGTACAGCCAGTCCAGAAAAGCAAACTCAAAGGGCATGGGTTCCTCCTTTTTGGGTGGTGAAAGAGCGGACTTTTTATACAATATAGCATATAAATGTTGAAAAATACAAAATGTGCGGTAAATTTGCCTTCAGGGCAGGGGATACTCCGCTTTCATCTGCTCCAAAGTGGGGTAGCTGTCGAGCGCACCGTGGTGCTGCACGCTGAGGGCGCAGAAGCGGTTGGAAAAGGTCAGATACTCGGTCAGGCGTTTGCGGGAAAGCTTTGGTAGCTCAGCGGCGGTCACGCCGTCCCGCTGCAGCTGCCACAGGAACGAGCCGATAAAGCCGTCCCCTGCGCCGGTGGTGTCCACCGCCGTCACCTTGGGACTGCGGGCGCGGGCACTGGCGGTGCGGGTATAGGCGCGGGCACCCTTGCCGCCGCAGGTGTACAGCACCAGCTGCACATCTCCGGTAAAAAGTGCGGGCAGCGCGGCTTCAATATCCTCGGTGCCGGTGAGGAAGGGCAGCTCCTCGTCCGAAAGCTTCAGGATATGGGTCAGGGGGAGAAACTGCCACACGGTCTGGTGCAGCTGCTCCCGGTCCGGCCAGAGGGGGAAGCGGAGATTGGGGTCGAAGCTGAGGATGGCGCCCGCCTCCCGTGCGGCAGTGATGGCAGCCAGATGGGCGTAGCGCATGGGGCTGTCCACCAGTGAGACGCTGCAAAAATGCAGGGCAAAGGCCTGCGAAAACCAGCCCGGGTCGATCTGCTCTGGGGTATACAGCAGGTCTGCGGAGGGCTTGCGGCAGAAGCTGAAGGTGCGCTGGCCGTTTTCTGCTAAGCTGACAAAGGCCAGCGCGGTGCTGGCTTTGCCGGTAAATTCCAGATGGGAGAGCTCTACGCCGCATCCGGCCAGCACCCGGGCAATTTTGTGGCCAAAGGGGTCATCGCCCAGCTGGCTCAGCAGCGCACTGCGGCCGCCCAGCCGGGCAACGGCGGCGCAGACATTGGCCGGGGCACCGCCCACCCGGGGGCTGAAGGCGGGCACTTCGTCAAAGCTGCACCCCACCCGGGAGGGGATCATATCGATTAGCGCTTCGCCGATGGAAAATAAGATCCTGTCGGACATAGGGCTTCTTCCTTTCTGCATTCAGGTGTGCTACAAGCTGCGGCAGTGTACAGTATACACCCGCAGGGCGCTGTGCGCAACTGCTTCTTTTATACGGTAATGGGCGGGTTTTGCGGTTGACTTGCGGCGGCAGATATGCTACAATTTCCAGACGTATGCAACAACAGGAAAAGGAAAAAATGTATGGATCTGACAAAACAGTTCTTTAAATATGTCTCGCAGAATATTTTTGGTCTGCTGGGCACCTCGTTCTATATTCTGGCCGATACCTATTTTATTGCGCAGGCCGCCGGTACAGACGGCATTACTCTGCTTAACCTCTGCCTGCCCATCTACAACTTTATTTTTGCCATTGGCTCCATGATCGCGCTGGGCTCGGCCACCCGCTACGCCATTGCCAAGGCGCAGAACGATGCCCGGGGACAGCGGTATTTTTCCAACGCCATCCTGTGCGCCGTGCTGGCGTCCATCCCGTGGATGCTGGCGGGTGTCTTTGCGCCCGGGACGCTGCTGCGGTTCATGGGCGGCGATGCGGGCATTGTGGCACTGGGCATCCCCTACGCCCGCATCTTTTTGCTGTTCACCCCGTTTTTTATGTGCAACTACATCGTTTCGGCCTTTATCCGCAACGACGGCGACCCCTCCCTTGCCATGGTAGCGACCCTGAGCGGCAGTCTGTTCAACGTGGTGTTCGACTATATCTTTATGTTCCCCTTGGGGCTGGGCTTGGCCGGTGCGGCGCTGGCAACGGCGGTGTCGCCCATTATCAGCATCGCCATTTGCAGCCGCCACTTCTTTAAAAAGGAGAACACCCTGCAATTCGTGCGGCAGATGCCCTCGGCACGGCTGCTGGGGCAGAGCTGTCAGCTGGGCATCTCCGGCTTTGTGGGTGAGCTTTCCTCCGGCGTGACCACCACGGTGTTCAACTTTCTGCTGCTGGGTCTGGCGGGCAACGTGGGCGTAGCAGCCTACGGCGTGGTGGCAAACTTTGCGCTGGTGGCTACCGCCATCTTCAACGGTGTGGCGCAGGGCGCACAGCCGCTGGTGAGCCGCTGCTATGGTCAAAACGACCACGCCGGAGCGCGGAAGCTGCTGCTGTTGGGCAGCGGCACCGTGCTGGTGCTGGCGGCGGTGCTGTACGCTGCGGTGTTCGGGCTGACCGATCCCCTTGTAAGCTGGTTCAACAGCGAAAACTCGGTGCAGATGACGCAGTACGCCCACACCGGGATGCGGATGTACTTTGTGGGCTACTTCTTTGCGGGCTTCAACATCATGGCGGCGGGCTATCTGAGCGCGGTGAACCGCCCGGCAGAGGCCTCCATCACCTCCATCTGCCGCGGCATGGTGGCCATTGTGGCCTGCTCGCTGGTGCTGAGCGCGGTGTTCGGGATGCCGGGCGTATGGGCGGCCTTCCCGGCTTCGGAGCTGCTCACCGCCCTGCTGACCCTGTTTCTGCTGCGCAGAAAAGAGAGCGAAAACGCTTAAATATACATCTCCTGTTCCCGCATGGTCTCCTCGGGCGTAAGCCCGGCCTGTGCGGCGCGACCGGTCAGTGCCCGCCATTGTGCAGGGGACTGGCCGGTTTCTTTTTTGAATACCCGGCACAGGTAGTTCGCCCCGGAAAAGCCGCACAGGCTGGCCACCACATCCAGTGTGTACTCCCTGTGCAGCAGCAGCCGCTGCGCGGCCTCGATGCGCACGGTGGTCAGGTACTTGCCCGGCGGCACGCCCACGGCGGCGGTAAAGGTGCGCACCAGATGGCTTTTGGAGACGCCCAGCCGCTCGCTAAGCTCCTCCACGCCGTACAGCCCGGCGTAGTTTGCGCGGATATCCTCAATAGCGGCCTGCACCAGCGGCGGCAGGGCGGGCGCGGCGCTGTCGGCATCCGCCAGCTCGCACAGCAGGGCAAAGACCAGCTGGCTGCGGGCGCGGCTGTGGGTGGGCTTTTCCTCGGCAAGCCGTCCCATCAGCTCGGCGGCGGCAGGACAGGTCTCGCCCTTGGCAAGGTAGGGCAGCTCCTGCAGGCCGTTCAAAAACTGTGCGCTGGCCTGCCCGGTCAGCTGGACGCACAACAGGTGGCAGCTGTCCTCCGGGGTCAGGGTGAGCGGGGCACGGCTTAAAATCAGGTGCCCCGCCGCAGCGGACTGCGGCGGCAGCACCAGCACAGCGCCGGCGGGCGCAGCCGATGCCCCGGGCAGGGAAGCCGTGCATCTGCCGCTGGAAACAAGGCAGACCCACAGCCCCTCGCCGCTCAGGGTGCGGGGCGCGGAAAGCTGCACGTCCAGCAGTGCAGCCGGTGCGGCGATGGTGTTCCAGTCAAACAGCAATATCTGACACCTCTAATCAATAAAATGCTATTTTATATCACAAAATTATCTGTTATTATAGTACCAACGAAACAACACGCCGTCAAGGGCGTGAAACACCAAATATTTACGGAGGATAACGATTATGGCTTCCATTAGCTGCCAGCACATCTACAAGATCTATCCGGGCGCAACTGCCCCGTCTGTTACCGACTTCAACCTGGAGATCCAGGATAAGGAGTTCATCATCTTCGTCGGCCCCTCTGGCTGCGGCAAGTCCACCACCCTGCGTATGATCGCCGGTCTGGAGGAGATCTCCAAGGGCGAGATGTACATCGGCGGCCGTCTGATCAACGACGTTCCCCCGAAGGATCGTGATATCGCCATGGTGTTCCAGAGCTACGCTCTGTACCCCCACATGACCGTTTACAAGAACATCGCTTTCGGTCTGGAGCTGCGCAAGACCCCGAAGGACGAGATCGACAAGCGCGTGCACGAGGCTGCTAAGATCCTGGAGATCGAGCACCTGCTGGACCGCAAGCCCAAGGCTCTGTCCGGTGGTCAGCGTCAGCGTGTTGCTCTGGGCCGTGCAATGGTTCGTAACCCGGCAGTCTTCCTGCTGGACGAGCCCCTGTCCAACCTGGATGCTAAGCTGCGTACCTCCATGCGCACCGAGATCATCAAGCTGCACAAGAAGCTGGCTACCACCTTCATCTACGTTACCCACGACCAGACCGAGGCTATGACCATGGGCGACCGTATCGTGGTTATGAAGGACGGCATCATCCAGCAGGTCGATACTCCGCAGAACCTGTACGATATGCCCTGCAATATGTTCGTTGCTGGCTTCATCGGCAGCCCTCAGATGAACTTCCTGGACGGCACCCTGATCAAGAAGGGCGAGTTGTACGGTGTTGACCTGGGCGGCGACGTGATCCCCCTGCCCAAGGAAAAGACCGCCGACGGCAAGCTGGATTCCTACGTTGGCAAGAAGATCAAGATGGGCATCCGTCCCGAGGATATCGATGACGAGCCCGAGTTTATGGCAAAGCACACCGACTGCCAGCTGGATGCTCAGGTTGATGTTTCCGAAATGATGGGCGCTGAGATCTACCTGTACCTGGAGTACAAGGGCAACAAGATGACCGCTCGTGTTGCTCCCACCTCCAAGGCGCGCAACGGAGACACCGTCCGCGTTGCATTCGATCCCCATAAGGTGCACCTGTTCGACATCGAGACCGAGCAGACCATCCTGAACTAAGACTTAGCAAAGATCATTTTTGATCCTCCTATCATACGAGAGACCGCCGAAGGGAAACCTTCGGCGGTTTTTCGTTTTGGAAAACCCTCCCGTGAAAATGGGGTTCAGAAACGCCCGCAGGCGTTTCTGAACCCCATCATTTTATCTGTGCGCCCTGCCGCACCAGCTCGATGAATACGTTCATCTGGGGGGTCACCCATTTATCGCGGTGGTAGAACAGCTGCCGGTGCATCATGACGGTGCAGTCCGGCACGTTCAGCCGCGCCAGACGCCCCTCGGCCAGTGCGCTGCGCACGATGTACTCCGGCAAAAAGGAAAGTCCCATGCCCTGTTCTACCATCTGGCACAGCAGCGCGGCGCTGCCCAGTTCCAGATAGGGATGGATGGCAAGGCCGTGCGCCGCCATGCACTGGTCCAGCGCGTCCCGGTAGCTCATGCCCCGCTCGGTAAGCAGAAACTCCTGCCGGGGCAGAATGTCCAGCGGGAGCGCGTTTTCCTGCGCAAGCGGATGCTGCGGCGGTGCAATGAAGCACACCGGCTCCGGCACGTCCGCAGCCAGCACCAGCGCGGGCTGCAAAAGGGGCTGGTTCAGCGTGTAGACAAGGTCTACCTGATTGGTGCTCAGCAATTGCAGCATCTCGTCCGAGCTGGCGGTGTGCAGCACCAGCTCCACCTGCGGGCAGCGGGCGTGGTAGCGCTGCAACAGCCCCGGCAAAAAGGTGCTGCACACGGAATCTGCCAGCGCGATGCGCAGGCTGCCCCGCACCTGCTGGGCGGGCTGCAAGGCGGCCTGCGCCTGCTGGGCAGTTTCCAGCAGGGTGCGGGCGTAGCCTAAAAAGGTCTGCCCGGCATCGGTCAGACGTACCGTTTTGCCCACGCGGTCAAACAGCGGGGTGCCCAGCTCGGCTTCCAGCTGTGCGATTTGGGAGGACACCGCCGACTGCGAGTAGCCCAGCTGCCGCGCGGTGCGGGAAAAGCTGTGCAGCTCGGCGATGTGCAGAAAGGTATTGACAGTCCGCAGTTCCATGAACGGCTCCTTTTATAATAGGGTGATGTCCCGCACGGTGAGCTGAGCACCGTCCACGGTAAAATGCACTTCCAGCCCGGCAAACTCCATGCCGTATACCCGCTGCGGGTCGTGCTGATAGGAGGGGCGGGGGTCACTGGCAAGCACGCCCTGCAAAGCGGCGCGGTCGGCCTCCGGTACGGTCTGCCACAGCGCTTCCGGGCAGGACACCTCCAGATGGTGGGTGCGGGTCTGCCCGGTAAAGCCCTCGGCGGCATCCGGGTGGCAGTCCGCGTAGGGGATGTAGGGCTTGATATCGTAGATGGGGGTGCCGTCCATCAGGTCGGCACCGCGCACGATGAGCACCGGCCCCACGTCCGGGCGCTGCTCAATGGCTTCCAGCTTTACGCTGGAAAGCCCCAGAGGGTTCGGCCGGAAGGGCGACCGGGTGGCGAACACACCCACACGGGTGTTGCCGCCAAGGCGCGGCGGGCGCACGGTGGGGGACCAGCTTTCCCGCACTGCACCGGAAAACTGCCACACCAGCCAGATGTGGCTGAAATCCTCCAGCCCGCGCAGGGCGTCGGGGTTGCGGTATTCCGGGGTAAAGAGGATCTCGCCCCGCAGCTCTTCTACCAGCCCGCTCTGGCGCGGGATGCCGAACTTGGTGGGAAAGGCGGTGTGGATATGGGCAATGACCTTCAGGGTCATGGCTTCGGGTGCCTGCTGCATGATGAACTCCTTGCTCAATAAATCTTTTCAATAGGGCAGTCGGCGGGGATGCCGTACCGGCTGCGAAAGGACTGCAATTCCTGCGGGCTGCGGATCAGTTGCACCTCGGTAAAATGGCCGGTGTGCAGATCCTGAAACCCGGCCACCTGCTCCCCAGTGCAGATGCTGCACCGCAGCACCGGCTTCTGGGTGGCGGAGTCGTAAGCGGGGAACGCTTTCTTTTTGCCGAACACGGGCTGCTCCTTTCTCTCCTTATCTTATAGGCCGCGGCAAAGCCCCACGGCTTTACCCTCAATGTGCAGCTCCGAAAGCTGCTCTCCGGCGTAGAACATGGGCGGGCAGACGGCGGCGTTATCCGCCAGCAGCATCACAGCATCGCCCTGCCGGTGGAAGTGCTTGAGGGTGGCTTCCTCGCCCACCCGCACGGCGGCGATCTCACCCTGCTCCACCTCGGGCTGGCAGCGGATGCAGACGATATCCCCGTTGCAGATCGTGGGAGACATACTGTCGCCGTGGCAGGTCAGGGCAAAATCTGCGTGCCACGCAGCGGGCACCCCGATATAGCACTCGATATTCTGCTCGGCGGTGATGGGGGTGCCGCAGGCGATGGAGCCGATCAGCGGTACCTGCACCATGGCGGGCAGAGGCTCAAAGCCCGGGGGGCAGGCGCAGGGCGTGTCCAGCCCCAGCAGGGCGGCGGGGGTGGTCTCCAAAGCCTGCGCCAGCTCCTCTACTTTGGACTGAGGTAGGTCGTTGATGCCTTTTTCCAGCTTGGTGATGGAGGAACGGGAGCGGTAGCCCATGCGCCGGGCAAGCTCCTGCTGCGAAAGGCCCAGCTGCTCCCGGCGCAGACGGACACGGGTAGATAGATCGGACATGGCGGTTCTCCTGAAAACTATGGGTTGTAGCGTGAAACGCGGCTTTCTGCTTTGAGTATAGCAGAAAATTTCCTGAAAATCAACAATTGACGAGCGTTTTGGAAATTATAGGTTGACAGTTAATCAACAACAAAGTATAATACAACCAATGATTGTTGCAAATGCGATGAACTACAAAAAAGGAGCAAAGCCATGGCAAACACAAACCTGATCTACACTTACATCCAAGACAGTGGCTACAAGCTGCAATATGTGGCCAGTGTGCTGCACATCAGCAGCAACACCCTGCGGCACAAGCTGCTGGGCGAGACTCAGTTCAAGCTGGACGAAGCCGAGCGGCTTTCCACCATGCTGGGCCTGACGATGGCCGAGCGGGACGCCTGCTTTTTCGATGCCGAGAACCGGTTCTCGCGCAGTGCAACGCTGGAACTGCCCAAAAGGGGGAAGCGCCAGTGACGCAGGAACAACGCGACTTGACCCGGAACGCCCTGCGCAAGTACGGCGAGCGCCACTGGGCACGCACGCCGGAAAACCGCCGCTGGCAAAGCGCCATTGATGAGGGAATCGACTACTATCAGGTGCACGACCCCATGCGGGCAGATCTGCTGCGGATGCGTTTCTTTGAGCAGCGCCCGGAGGACGAGATCTTAGAGCAGCTGCACATCGGCCGCACTACCTACCAGAAGGCGCTGCAGGATCTTTTGAGCACCATCGCCGTCTATGCCGCCCAGCGCGGTGCGTTCTGAACGGAAACAACAGTGAAAAGTGCCCAAGAAAGGTCTGCGGACGTTTCTTGGGCACAAATTATAATCATTTTTCCGCAGCAATAGCGGGATAAAACAGGGCTGTTGCACCGTATTTCGTGCAGCAGCCCTGTTTGGGTTATTTCTTCTTGGCGTTCGGGTCCTCGCAATGGCTGTGGCAGGAAGCGCAGTTGCCGTTGCAGCCCTCGCCCTTCCAGCCGCCCTGTCTGGAGATCCAGACCACGGCCAGCGCAAACAGCACAGCCAATATTACCAGCGTGATGATCCCGCGAAGTGTCAGCATATTCATCCCTCGATTTCTCTTATGCAGCTTTCTGCCCCCAAGTATACACGATTTGCAGGCAAAGAGCAACAGCCTGCCGCACATTTTTTGTGCAGGGCGCAGCCGGTGCAGCTGCCCGGCGGTAATGTTGCACGCCCGGCACCCGGCATGGCGTTTTTGCTGGGAAGGAAAGTGTTTCGAAAAAAGTAAAATAATTTCAAATTAGGGCTTGCATTTCGGCAAAGGCCGTGCTATAATAATCACGTTCCAGTTCGGAGCGCACAACACAAGCGAATATGGAGGATTAGCTCAGCTGGTTAGAGCACCTGCATCACACGCAGGGGGTCTGGGGTTCGAGTCCCTAATTCTCCACCATACAGTTCGTACTCGAACCCGATTCTTTACGAAAAAGGGTTCGGGTACGTTTTTTGTTTATCGGAGGTTCTGCGGAAGAACTAATCGGAACGGTAAACGAGCAAAGGCAGGGTATCACTATGATAGTGGTATCCTGCCTTTTTGCTTTGCAGAAGGAAGCTTGCTTTGTGCGAACTTGGCCGCCCCTACAAGACGGGCGTCTAAAAACAACCTCGTTTCAAACAAAGGTTTTCCATTGCATTTCACAGAAAAGTATGTTTCAATAAAAAGAGTGATACGGCGATCAGACGCAGAGAGAAGGTGGGTGCAGGATGTTCAGAATCGCGATCGTGGAAGATCAGGAGGAAACGCGGGAATGCCTGAATCGGTTCGTTCGGCAATATGCCGAGGAGCAGGGGTTACAGGTGGAGATCAGCCTCATTGCGGACGGCTCCGAGATTGCAGAGCACTATACGCCGGGGTTCGACATCATTTTTATGGATGTGGAGATGCCCCGGCTGGACGGTTTTGCCGCTGCCGAAGCCATCCGGGCGGTGGACGCGGAGGTGGTGCTGGTCTTTGTGACCAACATGGCGCAGTACGCCATCCGGGGGTACGAGGTGGACGCGCTGGATTATGTGCTGAAACCGGTGAATTATTATCAGTTCTGCACAAAGCTCTCCCGCGCCATCCAGCGGGTGCAGCGGCGCAGAGGCGGGCAGGTGGTGCTGCAGCTGGCGGGCGGCGGCATCCAGCTGCTGGACACTGCGGATATCTATTATCTGGAGACCCGCAGCCGGATGCTGTACTACCACACCGCCAAAGGAGAATTTGCGGTGCGCGCCAGCCTGCAAAGCGCCGAAAAGCAGCTTGCCGAGTACCACTTTGTCCGCTGCAACCAGTGCTATCTGGTCAACCTGGCCTACGTCAAGGGCGTTGAAAGTGACTTTGCCCTTGTGAAAGACGACCGACTTGAGATCAGCCGACGGCAGCGCACGGCCTTTCTTACCGCAGTGGCGTCCTATATGGGAGGTGTGCTGTGACAACATCCCTGCTGAACAGCCTGCTCCGGGCGCTGCTGCGCTGGGGCGCGGCGCTGGTCTTTTGCCTGCCTTTACGGCATCGCTCCCATTTCTGGGCGCGTGCCTGTGGGATGCTGTTCCCGCTGCTTTTACTGGCACAGCTGCTGGATCCGCTGGCACAGTCCACAACACTGTGGCAGCAGCAGCTTTTGCTGCTGGTGCTTTATATTTCCTTTTTTGTGCTGCTGGCCGGGATGATCTACCTGTGTACGGTTATCAATAAAAAAGGTGCGATGTACTGCGCGGTGTGGAGCCTGCTCATCGCGCAGTGCGCCTACGAGGGCTGGTGCTTTCTGGAACTGTATTTTTCCCGGCATGGACACCCGCTGAATATGACTTCCCCTTGGGCGGTTCTGGTACAGCTGCTGTCCGGGACGGTGTTCTTTGGGGTGGTGTATGCACTGCCTGCCCGGCAGCTTCCCTATAAGGGGGAATACCATATCGGGCCCCGGCAGTTGTTCAGTTCATTTTTTATTGGGAGCCTGTTTATGGTGCAGGCAGCGGTTTTAAGCGATACCTCTATCGATTCATGGCCGCCCAGTCTGGTGGCTACGCTGGTTACCGGACAGCTCTATTTTCTTACATTATTGTATTTCCAGACAGAGCTGTTCAAGAAATCTGCCATGGAAAAAGAGATGAATGCCCTGAACCTGTTGTACGAGCGCCAGCGTCAGCAGTATCAGGTCGCCCGGCAGAATGTGCAGATCATCAACAAGCGCTGCCATGAACTGAAGGTGCAGATCGCCGATCTCCGCAAGCTGTCGCCCGAAGCGGTGCCGCAAGAGCGCATCGAGGAGGCCGAGCGCGCAGCCCGCCTTTATGATGCGAACTGCAACACCGGCAACGAGGTGCTGGATGTGGTGCTGACCGAGAAGAGCCTGCTGTGCGAGTCCCGGGGCATCCAGCTGAATGCCGTGGCAAACGGCAGCTGTCTGGGTTTTATCGAGGCAGGGGATCTGTACGCGCTGTTTGCCAATGCACTGGATCATGCCGTGGAAAGCGCGGTGCAGACTGCCCGCCCGGAGTGCCGTGTCATTGACCTGCTGGTCTGTGTGCGGCAGGGCTTTGTGGTGGCGAATATCATCAGCCCGCTGCGCCCGCCGGAAAAGCAGGCAAACCGCTCCGCACAATACGAGCTGAAGGTGATCCGGCGTATCGTGCAGAAGTATAAAGGCACGCTGACCCTGGAAGAGCAGGGCGAATTCTTTGCGGAAAAGATCATCTTCCCGCTGCAAAAATAAGTTAAGAAACCGGCAGCCGCCGCAGAATTTCCGAAAACGGAAGTCCTGCGGCGGCTTTCTTTTTACGGCGTGTTAGATACATCTGCTTGTGAAAAATATACAAATATATTGGTTTACATTTGGAAGCAAAAAACCGAATGCGCACGCAAAACGACCGATTTTCGCGGGCATCTTGCGAAATGCGGTCGCTTTGATAAAATAACAACGAAAGAAAAATGCACGGAAAAATTACCGGAGTACAGCGAAAAACAGGAGGAATCGAATGCGCAGTATTGCAAAGCTTATGAAGGACTGGCAGTTTACCGGCCCGGACGGCGTGACCGCTGCCGTAGCACTGCCCCACACCTGGAACGCCCAAGACGGTCAGGATGGCGGTAACGATTACTGGCGGGGTACCTGCACCTACCGCACCAGCTTTGCAGCACCGGCCTTTGACCCGGCACAGCAGCAGGTCTGGCTGCAATTTGAGGGTGTCAACGCCAGCGCTGCTGTGCTGCTGAACGGTCAGCAGCTCTGCACCCATGACGGCGGCTACTCCACCTTCCGGGCAGAGGTCACGGAGCTGCTGCAGGCAGAAAACCAGCTCACGGTGCAGGTAGACAACAGCGTCAACGACCGCGTTTATCCCCAGAAAGCAGACTTTACCTTCTACGGCGGCATCTACCGGGATGTGAGCCTGCTGGTGGTGAACAAAAACCACATTGCGCTGGGACACTTTGGCGATACCGGTGTGAAGATCACCCCCGCCCTGAAAGAGGGCAGCGCCGACATTCAGGTGGAAACGCTGGTGGAAGGCGAGGGCACCGTTGCGGTGGAGCTGCTGGACGCCGAGGGTAACTTGGTTGCAAAAGGTGAGAGCGAAAATGCTTCCCTCCATCTGGATGCTCCCCACCTGTGGAATGGCGTAAAGGACCCCTACCTGTACACCTGTGTGGTTCGTCTGATGCAGGACGGCAAGCCGGTGGACGAAGTGACCACCAAGGTGGGTCTGCGCAGTTTCTCGGTGGATGCAAAGAAGGGCTTTTTCCTCAACGGCAAGCCCTACCCCCTCCACGGCGTTTCCCGCCATCAGGACCGCAAGGGTCTGGGCAATGCCATCACCCGGGAGATGCACGATGAGGACATGGCGCTGATCCGGGAGCTGGGTGCAAACACCGTCCGCTTGGCGCACTACCAGCACGACCAGTATTTCTACGACCTGTGCGACCGGTACGGCATGGTGGTCTGGGCAGAGATCCCCTATATCTCCGAGCATCTGCCCAACGGCCGGGAGAATACCATCAGCCAGATGAAAGAGCTGATCCACCAGAACTACAACCACCCCTCCATCGTCTGCTGGGGCGTGTCCAACGAGATCACCATCTCCACCAAGGACAAGGCGGATATGCTGGATAACCACCGGGTGCTCAACGAGTTGTGCCACAAGATGGACCCAACCCGTCTGACTACACTGGCCTGCTACGCCATGTGCGGCCCCTTCAACCCGGTGGCGCACATCACCGATCTGGTGAGCTGGAACCTGTATCTGGGCTGGTATGTGCCGGGGCTGTTTTTGAATGACCTGTGGATGGATTTTTTCCATCTGGTATACCCCAACCGTCCCTTGGGCTTTTCTGAGTACGGTGCCGAGGGGATGCCCAACCTCCACAGTGCCCACCCCCGCCGGGGCGACCACACCGAGGAGTATCAGGCCAAGTACCACGAGTACATGCTGAAGTGCTTCGACCGCCACCCGTGGCTGTGGGCGACCCACGTCTGGAATATGTTCGACTTTGCAGCCGACGCCCGGGATCAGGGCGGCGAGCCGGGCATGAACCACAAGGGTCTGGTCACCTTTGACCGAAAGACCAAAAAGGACAGCTTTTACCTCTATAAAGCATGGTGGAGCGAGGAGAACTTCGTCCACATCTGCTCCAAGCGGTTCACCGACCGCACTGAGAAGGAAATCGAGGTCAAGGTCTACTCCAACCAGAAATCCGTTACCCTGTATGCGGACGGTAAAAAGCTGGCAGAGCAGACCGGGGAGCATATCTTCAAGTTCCGCGTGCCGCTGCACGGAAAGGTAGAGCTGAAAGCCGTTGCAGGCGACTGCATCGACACCGCCTGTTTCCGCAGCGTGGCGGCCCCGAACCCCAGCTACAAGCTGGTAAAAACCAAGTCGAAGAGTGCGAACTGGGTCTGAGTGCCGGTCCACACCTTGGAATAAACTGCCACACTTTGGAAAATGGCTGCGCCACAGCGGCCATAAAAAAGCCTGCGGCTATTGCTGACACACACAAGAAAAGGAGAACAACATGAAGAAGGGCAAGAAGAAAGGCTCTGGCGTTGTACTGTGGAGCATCCTTACGGTGCTTTTCACGGTACTGTTCGCCGGTGCCTGCATCGGTTCCAACCTGGCATTTGCCAGTGCACAGGCCGTGAACATTGCACTGAAGACCCCCACCCACAAGACCGTGGGCAAGGACGACAGTGCCGTGTATTACGAGAGTGATTTCAGCAGTGTGGAAGAGCTGGAAGCACACGATAAGGAAATTGCAGAGCAGCTTACCGGTGAGGGTGCTGTACTGCTGAAAAACGATAACAACACGCTGCCTCTGGCTGCGGGCAGTAAGGTGTCTACGCTCAGCCATTCCAGCGTGGACGTTGTGACCTGCGGTACCGGCTCTGCCGATATTGACACCTCTAACGCGCCTACATGGAAAGAGGCTCTGGAAGCTGTTGGCTTTGAGGTGAACCCCGTGCTGTGGGACTTCTACACCAACGGTGCAGGCAAGGACTATGTCCGCTCTCCCAGCAAGGGTACCAGTCTGGGCGACCGCTCTGCATGGCATATCAATGAAGTGCCCATCTCCCTGTACACCGCGAACGCCAAGGCTACGGATGTGGCAGCCGGTGCAAACATCATCGATGTGCGCTCCAGCTTTGCCTCCTACGGCGATGCTGCGATCGTGATGCTCTCCCGTGTGGCCGGTGAGGGTGCTGATCTGGAGTACGGCGATTTTGTGGATGGCACCAATGTGCTGTCCCTGACCAACGAAGAAAAGGATATGCTGAAGATGGCCAAGGAGGAGTTTGCACGCACCATCGTGCTGATCAACTCCACCAACGCCATGGAGTGCGATTTCCTCAATGATCCCGAGTACGGCGTGGACGCCGCTCTGTGGATCGGCTACACCGGCTCTTACGGCCTGAATGCCGTGGCAGATATTCTGGCCGGCAATGTGAACCCCAGCGGCCATCTGGTGGACACCTACTGCTACGACAACACCACCGCACCCGGTCTGGTGGACTACTATGCAAACCAGTACACCAACTATGACGAGAAGGATACCAGCAAGTGGTATTCTGTTGCAAACGGCGGTCTGGACGGCAACGGTTACTACACCACCTATCAGGAAGGCATCTATGTGGGCTACCGTTACTACGAGACCCGCTACGAGGATGTGGTCATGGGCACCCAGAACGTGGGCGAGTACGACTATGCCTCCACCGTGGCCTATCCCTTTGGCTACGGCATGAGCTACACCACCTTTGACTGGTCCAACTTCCAGTCCTCCTACGATGCAGCTACCGACAGCTTCAACATCAGCGTGGATGTGAAGAACACCGGCTCTGTGGCAGGCAAGGAAGTGGTGCAGGCTTACTTCCAGTCCCCCTATACCGAGTACGATAAGGCAAACGGCATCGAGAAGGCTTCTGTGGAGCTGTGCGGTTTTGGCAAGACCCAGCTGCTGGCCCCCGGCGAAAGCGAGACTGTTACCATCAACGTGCCCCGCAGCGAGCTGGCCTGCTACGATGAGAATGTGGCACAGACCTATATTCTGGAGGCCGGTGATTACTACCTGACCGCCGCCCGCAATGCCCACGATGCTGTGAACAATGTTCTGGCTGCCAAGGGCTACACCACTGCCAACGGCATGACTGCCAACGGCGATGCCGCTTTCACCTACACCTACACCAACGGTGTGACCGATACCGAGACCTACTCCATCTCTGCCGCTACCGGCGAGAAAATTACCAACCAGCTGGATTCTGCCGACATGACCTACTACGGTTATGACGAGATGAATATGCTCACCCGTGCCAACTGGACCGGCACCTGGCCGGAGAAGATCGCCATTGAGGCCAACGATGCCTTGCTGGCGGATATCAACCCGTATCAGAGCTACAAGGGCATTGATGGCTCTACCACCGAGATGCCCACTATGGGTGCCGACAACGGCATGACGCTGGGCATGATGATCGGCAAGGATTACGACGACCCGGATTGGGACAAGCTGCTGGATCAGGTCACCTATGAGGAAATGGCCGAGCTGGTGGGCAAGGGATATCACAACACCGCTATGGTACAGAGCGTTTCCAAGCCTGCCACTACCGATGATAACGGCCCGCAGGGCTTTACCCAGACCCTGACCGGTGTGGCCACCTGTCATGCTGCTTACAGCGATGAAAACATCATGGCCGCCACCTTCAATGTGAATCTGATGAAGGAAGTGGGTATCTGCATCGGCAATGATATGCTGGACCTGGGCGCTTCCGGCCTGTACGGCCCTGCTATGAATATCCACCGCACTGCTTACTCCGGCCGCAACTTCGAGTATTACTCTGAGGATCCCTTCCTCTCCGGCAAGATCGCAGCAGCCGAGGTAGAGGGCATCCAGTCCAAGGGCGTGTATGTCTACATCAAGCACTTTGCGCTGAACGATACCGAGAGCCGCTGCCGCTGCATTGCAACTTTTGCCAGTGAGCAGGCGATCCGTGAACTGTACCTCAAGAGCTTTGAGATGGCAGTTACCGAGGGTGATGCCAAGTGTGTCATGAACTCCTTTGCCCGCATTGGTGGTATCTGGTCCGGCGCGCACAAGGGTCTGCAGACCAATATTCTGCGCGGCGAGTGGGGCATGACCGGCTTCAACCTGACCGACTTCTCCGGCAACGCCATGTTTGCCAACTACGGTATCACGATGAAGAGCTTTGACGTTGCACAGGGTCTGCTGGCCGGTACCAACAGCTGGGACTCCAGCGCTCAGCAGTGGACTGACGAGCTGCTGAAGCTGTATAAGGGCGATGCCGATATCACGCAGGCCATGCGTGAGTCCACCCATCGCATCCTGTACACGGTGGCCAACTCCAACGCCATGAACGGCGTCACCGCAGAGACCAAGATCGTATCCGTTACACCTTGGTGGAAGACCGCACTGATCTGCGCTGATGTGGTGCTGGGCGTTCTGGTGGCTGTCAGCATCTTTATGCTGATCAAGCGCATCAAGGCACGCAAGGCGGCAAAGGCTCTGACTGCCCCGGCGGAAGATCAGGAATAATCCAGCCCTCCGAAAAATCAGATTTTCGCAAGCGGCAGCCTGCCCCGAAGGCGGGGCAGGCTGCCGCTTTTTTATCAAAGACAAAAGGAGAGACCGCAATGGGCGAACAAAAAACGACGGCGTCGAGTGTGAACCGCGCCAAAACCTACCAGCTGGTGCTGTTCCCGCTGAACAATGGCGCAACGAATGTGTACTATGTGCTGGTGCTTTCCTACATCGCTACCTTCGGCAGTAAGGTGCTGGCGCTGAGCATGCTGTTTGCCTCGGTGATGGTCACCGGAATGCGTCTGTTTGACGCCATCACCGACCCCATCATCGGTGCCCTCATGGACCGCACCAACGGCAAGTTCGGCAAGTTCCGGCCTTTTATGGTCATTGGCAACCTGATCATGGCAGCCAGCATTCTGGTGCTGTACTGCCTTACCCCGCTCATCCCCGCCAGCGCCATGGGGCTGCGCTACGCCGCCTTTGTGGGGCTGTACGCCGTGTGGGTCATCGGCTATACCTTTCAGACCAGCTGCACCCGCTCCGGCCAGACCGTTTTGACCAATGATCCGAAGCAGCGTCCGCTGTTCACCATCTTCAACACCGTGGGCAGCCTGCTGGGCATGGGTGCCATGCAGTTCTTTGCCCCCATCCTTGCCAAGAATTATGAGGGCGGCTACGCTTCTGCCGGGTTCTTCCGCACGCTGGCTCCCGTGGGCATCGTCATCTCTATTCTGCTCACCCTGCTGGCCGTCATCGGCATCTGGGAGAAGGATCAGCCCAAGTACTTTGGCATCGGCGGCGAGGTCAGCGAGAAGGTCAAGCTGCGCGAGTACCTCCAGATCATCAAGAACAATAACCCCATGCAGCGGCTGATGGTGGCCGGTGCGGGCTGCAAGCTGGCACTTTCCATCGCCACCAACACCACCGTGCTGTGTATGCTGTACGGCTGCATGATGGGCAACTACGACGGCCTGTACCTGCCCATGATGGTGCTGGGCTATGTGTTTAGTGTGCCCTTCTTCCTGCTCACCGTCCGCACCAGCCAGAAAGAGGGTCAGAAGGCCAGCCTGATGAAGTACGTCACCGTGGCGCTGGTGTGCTATGTGGGCGTGCTGGTGCTGCTGCTGCTCTGGGGCCGCGGCGATGCCTTCACCCTGTCCATTCTGGGGGAGAACGGACTGTCCCTGAATCTGTACACCATCCTGTTCATCGCCTTCTTCGGCATTGGCTACGGTGCGTACTACGCCACCGCCGATATGCCCATCCCCATGGTTGCCGACTGCTCCGACTACGAGACCTACCGCAGCGGCAACTACATCCCCGGCATCATGGGCACCCTGTTCAGCCTGGTGGACAAGCTGGTGTCCAGCCTTTCCGCTACCGTTGTGGGCATTGCGGTCAGCTTTGTGGGCCTGCAGAGCCTGCCCACCCAGTATGACCCCTACACCCCGGGCATGAACTGGGTGGTCATCGTGCTGTTCTGCATCATCCCCATGGTGGCTTGGGCGGCGACCCTCATCGCTATGAAGGGCTACACCCTGACCGGTGCCAAGATGAAGGAGATCCAGGCTGTCAACGCCTGCCGCCGCGATGCAGTGGCCAAGGGCATGAAGCTGGAAGAAGCCATGGACAAGTGGCAGACCATGGAGCAGCTGCCGGAGGAATACCGGAGCTGAGGCGCTGCCTGCGATAAACAAAACAGGGGCTGCTGCACAGGGAAGAAACCTTGTGCAGCAGCCCCTTATTATTATATAAGATCAGTCTTTCTTCTCTGCGGTGCGGGCAAAGAAGTTGGCGAGGACGGCACCGGAAATGTTATGCCACACCGAGAACACGGCGCCGGGGATGGTTGCCAGCGGATACTGTGCAAAGTGGGCAGCGGCCAGAGAGGTGGCCAGACCGGAGTTCTGCATGCCGACCTCAATGGAGATCGCGCGGCACTTGGTGGAATCCAGCTTCAGCAGCTTGCCCACGCCGAAGCCGGTGAGGTAGCCCAGCAGGTTGTGCAGGATGACCACGGCAAGGATCAGCAGGCCGCTGGTCATGATCTTAGCAGAGTTTGCGGACACAACAGCGCAGATGATGAGCACGATGGCAGTGGTGGAGATCAGCGGCAGCACGCGGACGGCGTTCTGGGTGAAGGCGTGGAAGAAGTGGTTGACCACAAAGCCCAGTGCGATGGGCACCAGCACCACCTTGACGATGGACAGGAACATATTTACAGGGTTCACATCCACGCGCTGGCCGGCATACAGCAGGGTGAGCAGCGGGGTGAGGAAGGGGGCCAGCACGGTGGAAACGGCAGTCATGCCAACGGACAGCGCAACATCGCCCTTGGACAGATAGGTCATCACGTTAGAGGAGGTGCCGCCGGGGCAGGTGCCCACAAGAATGACGCCGATGGCCAGTTCGGTGGGCAGGTGGAACAGCTGCGTCAACGCCCATGCAAGGAAGGGCATCAGGGTGAACTGTGCAATGCAGCCGATGATCACGTCTTTCGGGCGGCTGAACACCACCTTGAAATCCTCCGGCTTCAGGGTAAGACCCATGCCGAACATAACGATGCCCAGCAGGGTGTTGACCCACGCGGTTTTTACCACGCTGAAGGTGCCGGGGAACAGCAGCGCCAGTGCCGCCACCACAATAACGATGGCGGCCATGTACTTGCCCACAAAGTCGCTTACTTTTTCCAATGTTTTCATGATAAACTCTCCTTTTTTTGAACACTATTTTTTGCGGATGTAAAGGCAATGAAACATCCGGGAAATGGCTTTCCCGCAAACAAAAACGCCTTTGCCCCTTACGGTTCGTAAGAGACAAAGGCGTATAAACTCCTCTGCGGTACCACTCTTATTGCCGGTGCAAAGCCCGGCCCCTCAGTGCGCATCCAACAATGCGCGGCCCGTGATAACGGGGGCCTGCCGTTCCCGCTTACTGGGGCGCATACACCGCCCATTCAGCCGGAAAGCTCGGAGAGGATCTTCCCGCGGACGCCCTGTACTGCCTTGCACCAACCGGCAGCTCTCTGTAACATTCTTTCCGGGTACTCTTTCTCGTCATAGCCGAATATTTCACTGCCCTGGAGTATACTCCCCTGGGGGACTGAAGTCAAGGGATATGACCCGTCTGTTTTTTCATCTGGCTCATATCATGAGTGAAGGCAGCTCAGGTAAGGCCTGTCCGGCTGGCTTTGCCGGGCATGACTCCTACAAAAAAGGTGAAGTGATCGCTGGTCACTTCACCTTTTTGTGTCTCGTGTATTTTTGCTGTTACAGGATGCGCACCCGGATGACGGCGGGGATGCTGCTCAGCTTCTCGCTCAGGCGGGCATCCACGGCACCGGTGGCGTCCAGCATGGTGTAGGCCATGTTCTTTTTGCTCTTGTTCACCATGTTTTCGATATTCAGACCGGCCTCGGTGGTCAGGGCGGTGATCTGGCTGATCATGCCCGGCTCGTTCTTGTGGATGATGCAGATGCGTTTGCCGCCGGCACGGGGCTGGTGCACCTCCGGCAGGTTGACCGAGTGGGTAATGTTGCCGTTGCGCAGGTAGTCGCTCAGCTCCTGCGTTGCCATGATGGCGCAGTTGTCCTCGGCTTCTGGGGTGGAAGCGCCAAGGTGCGGGGTGCACACGATGCCGGGACGGCCGAGAATGGCCTCGGAGGGGAAGTCGGTCATGTAGCCGGACACCTTGCCGCTGTCCATGGCTTCCAGCAGGGCGTCGGTGTTCACCAGCTCGCCGCGGGCGTAGTTCAAAATCTTGACCCCGTCCTTGCACAGGGCAAGGGTCTGGGCGTTGATGGTGTCCTTGGTGGTGGGCAGGTAGGGCACATGGATGGTGATGTAGTCGCACAGGGGCAGCATATCGTTCAGGTTTACGCAGTGGTGCACCTGACTGCTCAGGTTCCATGCGGCTTCAATGGAGATGTAGGGGTCGTAGCCGTAGACCTCCATGCCCAGCTCGATGGCGCAGTTTGCCACCCGGGAGCCGATGGCACCCAGACCGATGACGCCAAGGGTCTTGCCCTTGATCTCGTTGCCCACGAACTGCTTTTTGCCCTTTTCCACGCTCTTTGCCATGGCGGGGTCACCGGCCAGTTCCTGACACCACTGGGCGGCGGCAGCCACGTTGCGGCTGCCCGCAATGAGCATACCGATGACCAGCTCTGCCACGGCGTTGGCGTTGGCACCCGGGGTGTTGAACACCACGATGCCCTGCTCGCTGCAGCGCTCCAGCGGGATGTTGTTCACACCCGCACCGGCGCGGGCGATAGCCAGCAGATTGTTGTTGAAGGTGGTGTTCAAAAGGTCGGCGCTGCGCACCAGAATACCGTCCGGGGCGTCGGCATCCACCGTGACATCGAACTGGTTCTTGGGCAGCTTTGCCAGCCCCACCGGGCTGATGGCGTTGAGCGTTTTGATGGTGTACATATCTGAAACCCCTCTTTATGCATTCTCTTTGCGGAACTTCTCCATGAAGTCCACCAGCTTGTCCACACCCTCGGCAGGCATGGCGTTGTAGATGGAAGCGCGCATACCGCCTACCAGACGATGACCCTTCAGGTTCACAAAGCCCGCCTCGGCGGCCTCGGCGCAGAACTTTTTGTCCATGTCCGGGTTGGGGCTGGTGAAGGTGACGTTCATGGTGCTGCGGTAGCGGTGCTCCACAGGGTTCGTGAAGAACGCCTGCCCGTCCAGATAGTCGTACAGCACCTTGGCCTTAGCTTCGTTGATCTTTTGCATATTGGCCAAACCGCCGATGTCGTTTTCCAGATACTTGAGCACCAGACCGGTCATGTAGATGCACCAGCACGGCGGGGTGTTGTACATGCTGTCCTTGGCCAGCAGGGTGGTGTAGTTCATCATGGTGGGCACGTTGTCGGCGGCGTGGCCCAGCAGGTCGTCCCGGATGATGGCAATGGCCATACCGGCGGGGGCTACGTTCTTCTGCACGCCAAAGTAGATGCAGCCGTACTTGCTGACGTCCACCGGCTTAGAAAGGATCATGGAACTCATATCCGCCACCAGCGGCACGCCCTCCACCTGCGGCAGCTCCACATACTGGGTGCCGAAGATGGTGTTGTTCTGGCAGATGTGGATGTAGCTGGCGTCCTTGTCGTAATCGATGGCGTTTACATCCGGGATATAAGTGAAATTTTTATCCTTACTGGATGCTACGATCTTGGCCTCGCCGAACTTGGCGGCCTCCTTGGCAGCCAGACCCGAGAAGTTGCCGGACACGATGTAGTCTGCCTTGCCGGTGGTCATAAAGTTCAGCGGCACCATGGCGAACTGCTGGGTAGCACCGCCCTGAAAGAAGCCCACCTTGTAGTTATCGGGAATGTTCATCACCCGGCGCAGGGAAGCTTCGGTGTCCTTGATGATGGCGTCGAACCACTTGCTGCGGTGGCTCATCTCCATGACGCTCTGACCGCTGTCGCCGTATTCCAGCAGCTCGGCCTGTGCCTGCCGCAGCACCTTTTCGGGCAGCATGCTGGGGCCTGCGCTGAAGTTATATACTCGTGCCATAATCAACCTCTCCTTTTCCTGTGATACACCTATCACGCAGCACCGCCGTTTTTGCGGTGCGTCTGTTGCTTTCCGTAGCCGTAGTATACCGGTTTTCTCATGACGAAAACAAGAGCATCTTTGCACAAAGATATTGCCCCTGAACCCCGTCTGAGGGCACAAAGCATACAAATGTACGCCGTGCGGGGACAAAATATAAGACAATTGTAAAAGATATGCGCTATCCCTTGGTTTCATGCGGATTTCTGCCGCTTGCACCTTTGGCAGAAATGCGGTATACTGGGAATACTAAGACAAATGTAAAAGAAATAACTCCCTCAGTCAAAGCCTGACGGCTTTGCCAGCTCCCTCGGGGAGGGAGGCTCTGGCATGGCGGGAAGGTTTCTTATTGCATTTGATGCTTTAGCACTGAGGGCAACGGCGTGTGCCCTCTCCGTCACGGCTTACGCTGTGCTACCTCAAAGGGAGAGGCAAGAGCACTGCCGGAAACTTTCGCATTACACCTAACGCTTTAGCAACGGGCTTTAAACCTTGGCTCCCCCTTTGGGGGAGCTGGCAAAGCCGATAGGCTTTGACTGAGAGGGCGAACCCGCTAAACATTTACGGAGGTACAACAGATGTACGGCTTACCGGATACCCTGCGGTCGCTTTCGGCGGCGGAAGAACAGGTGATGCTTGCGCTGTGGGCGTGCCCGGGTGCGGCGGCGCGGCGGGACATCAGCCAAAAGCTCAAAGCCACCGGCTGGGCAGCAGCTACGGTGCTGAATTTTCTCTACCGGTTGGAGGAAAAAGGCTGGGTCAGGTCGGCAAAGCAGGGCAATTGCAACGTGTATGTGCCGCTGGTCACCCGGCGGGCGTACGGTGTGTACTGTATGCGCCAGCGGCTGGACACCCTGTTTGCAGGCGACCTTGCCGCCGCCGTCCATGCGCTGGTAAGCGAGAGCGGCTGCTCTCAGAGCGCCTTGGAGCAGGCCATCCGGGTGCTGGAGGAGAAGCATCAGGAAACGGAGGAGTACGATTTGTACGACCCCTACGGTTGAATTGTTTTATTTTTGTTTACAAATGGTTGGTTGACACCGAAATATCCGTTCTGTAATATAAAAGTTGTTGAAAAATAAAAAACTGATATGGACGAATAGGAAAGGAGCAGCCAGACACATGGATCATTTGCAGAATGTATTAAGCTACTTCGACCAGCAGCAGCCCCTTTGTGCAGAGCACGACCGCATCCCCAAGGACTTCTATCGGGAGTTCGGGGTCAAGGCCGGTTTGCGCGACGAGACCGGCAAGGGCGTGCTGGCAGGTCTGACCAACATCTCGGACATCCGGGCATTCCAGTATGTGGACGGGGTCAAGCACCCGGCAGACGGTCAGCTGCTGTACCGCGGCTATGACGTAAAGGACCTCATCAACGGCAGCCGCGGCAGCCGCTTTGCCTTTGAGGAGGCAGGCTATCTGCTGCTGTTTGGTCAGCTGCCCACCCCGGAGCAGCTGGAGCAGTTCTGCGCGGTGCTGGGCGAGTGCCGCACCATGCCCACCAACTTTACCCGCGATGTCATTATGAAGGCACCCAGCCATGATATCATGAACAGCATGGCGCGCAGCGTGCTGACGCTGGCGTCCTACGACCCCAAGGTGGCAGATTTAGATACCGCCAACGTGCTGCGCCAGAGCATCCAGCTGGCGGGCATTTTCCCCATGCTGGCGGTGTACAGCTACCACGCCTATAACCACTATGAAAAAGACGCCAGTATGTATATCCATCGCCCGGACCCCAGCCTTTCCACCGCAGAGAACTTTTTGCGGATGCTGCGCCCGGATATGCAGTACACCCCGCTGGAAGCCCGCGTGCTGGACGTGGCACTGCTGCTGCACGCCGAGCACGGCGGCGGCAACAACTCCACCTTTACCACCCGCGTGGTCACCTCCTCCGGCACCGACACCTACTCGGCCATAGCGGCGGCGCTGTGCTCCCTCAAGGGCCCGCGCCACGGCGGTGCGAACCTGATGGTCATGCACATGATGCAGAACATCCGGGACAACCTCCACGATATCGAGGACGACGAGGAGCTGGAAGCCTACCTGAAAAAGCTGCTCCATGGCGAGGCCTTTGACCGCAAGGGTCTGATCTACGGTATGGGTCACGCCGTCTACTCCCTCAGCGACCCGCGCGAGGTGGTGTTCAAGGGCTATGTGGAGCAGCTTGCCCACGAAAAGGGCCGGGATAAGGATCTTTCCCTCTACACCCGCATCGAGCGCATGGCACCGCAGCTGATCGCGCAGGAGCGCAAAATCTTCAAGGGCGTCAGCCCCAACGTGGACTTTTACAGCGGCTTTGTGTACGAGATGCTGGGCATCCCCATGGAACTGTACACCCCACTGTTTGCTGTGGCGCGCGTCATGGGCTGGAGCGCCCACCGCATCGAGGAGCTGCTCAGCGCCAACAAGATCATCCGCCCGGCCTACAAGAGCCTTGGCGGCACCCACGATTATATCCCGCGCAGCCAGCGGGCATAAAGGGAGGGCATCAGCATGGAAGAGTTGCAGCAGCATCAGGGGGAATGGTTCTTCCTCCACGAGTTCAACGTGGATAAGGTGTTCAGCACCATCCAGCGGGCAGATTATCTCATCCTGTATTATATCAAGGTGGCGCAGGAGGCACACCCCGGCGAAAAGCTTTATCTTGCTGACCTTGCCGCCGCCATGGGACTGCGGGTGACCGAGCTTTCCAAGGGCATTGAGAAGCTGCAGGACAGCGGCTTTGTGACGTGGAAAACCGACCGCGAGGCCGGGCGCACCTATGTGGAGCTTTCCAGCAAGGCGGTGGAGCTGATGGCAGAGGAGCAGGCGCTTTTGCAGCGCTGCTACCGCCGGATGCGCGCCGAGCTTGGGGACGAGGAGCTGCGCCGCGCCGCTGCCACCATGCAGCGCGCCACCGCCATCCTGAAGGAAGAGCGGGAGAAGGAGCTCCCCGCTGCACAGTAACCGCTTTTAGAGAACGATGGGGAATGCGCGCCGCGTTGCTCTGCGCATATTCAGAGGAAAATAGATTTTTAATTTGGGGTTCTGAAAAGCCTGCGGGCTTTTCAGAACCCCTTTTTCACGGGAGGAGTTTGGGAACGAACTCCCTCAGGCATCCCCAAGGGACTGCCCGGTGTAAAAGAAATACCGGAGCATCCGCAGACGCTCCGGTATTTTGAAAGCAAAGCTTTATTTGATACAGCTTGCGCAGGGGGTATAGCCTGCGGCAATGGCTTCGTCATAGCTGGAAAAGAGGACCTGGTTCTTTTCCGCAGGCAGGTTTGCGCAGGTGGGCAGATGGAACTTTTGGCTGTTCACGTTGCCGATGTAGACCTGCTGCGCCGTGCTGGAGGACGACGGGTCGGTGGGGTTCAGCTGGCTGTCCGGCACAAAGTGCTCGGTGCCCACGGTGAAGTTCTGGCCGTCGCTGCCAATGGTGATGGTACCCTGCAGGTCGGTGCGGTAGACGTCCACCTTTGCGTCCCGCAGGATGCTTAACGTCTCCTCGTGGGGGTGGCCGTACTTGTTGCCTGCGCCGCAGGAGATGACGCCCATTTCCGGCAGAACAGCGTTCAGAAACAGGTAGCCGGTGCTGGTGCTGGAGCCGTGGTGCCCTACCTGTAAAACATCGGCCTTCAGGTTGGCACCGCTGTTCACAAGGTCGGTCTCGGCGGTCTTTTCCATGTCGCCGGTCAGCAGAAAGCTGGTGCTGCCGTAGTCGATGCGCAGCACCAGTGAGGTGTTGTTGGTCTCGCTGTACCCGGTCACCGGGCCAAGCAGGGTAACGGTGGCGCTGCCCAGCGGCCAGACGGTGCCCACGGAGGGCACTTCCAGCTGCAAGCCCTGCTGCCGGGTGTACTTGACAAAATCGTTGAAGCATTTGGTGCTGCTTTCGGTCACAGGACTGTAAGCGTGCCCAGCCGGGAACTTTGCCATTACGGCGGCAAGACCGCCCACATGGTCCTCGTGGGCGTGGGAGCAGAACACATATTGCAGCTGCTCCACCCCCTGCTTTTGCAGGTAGGATACCACCAGACTGCCGTCGTCCACATTGCCGCCATCGTAGAGCATGAACTGCCCGTCACACTCCACCAGCACGCTCAGCGCCTGCCCTACATCAATAAAGTGCATCTCAAAGGGCTGGCTTGTCCCGGTGGAGGGCTTGACGATGTGTCCGCCATCGCCGGGCAGGCTGTCACAGGCGGTAAGTCCCAGCGCCAGCACAGCGGCCAGCGCCAGCGCAGCCAGCCGCAGGAACAGGCGGCGGGGGAACAGAGTTACTTTTTCTTCTTTCCAGTTTTCCACGTTGCGTTCTCTTTCTGTTGATTATTCTTGAGCTTATGGCCGGGCGCAGAGTTGGGCGCAAAGCGTGCGCCCGGGCTGGGCTGACGGCCTGCCGGGGCAGCAGTACGGGTGTTTTTGCCGGTGCTGCGCCCCTTCTGGTTGGAATGTACGGTATAGGTGCCATCGTTGTGGATGGTCACCTCGGCGCTTTCGGCTCGGCGGGCGGTGCGCTGCACGGCGCGGCGTCCTGCGGCGGGCACCAGCAGGGGGATGAGGCCCTCCCGGTGGGTCAGCTGCAAGGCCTTGACCACCTTTTCCGCGTTGCGGGGCTCGTAGTATTGCAGCAGCGCGCGCTGCAACGCCTTGCCCTCGGGGGTCTTTTCCACAAACACCGGCTTGAGGGTGTAGGGGTCAAGTCCGGTATAGAACATACAGGTGCTCACGGTGCCGGGGGTGGGGTAGAAGTCCTGCACCTGCTCCGGGCGCATGTGGTTCTTATAAAGGTACTCGGCCAGATAGACCGCGTCCTTCAAAGTGCTGCCCGGGTGGCTGGACATGAGGTAGGGCACCAGATACTGCTTTTTGCCCGCCTTTTTGCTCAGCTCGTAGAATTTATCCTTGAACTTGTTGAAGGTCTCGATGGGGGGCTTGCCCATGTAGGCAAGGGTATTGGGGGCGCAGTGCTCCGGGGCGACCTTCAGCTGGCCGGACACATGGTACTCCACCAGCTCCTTGAAGAAGGTATCGTCCGGGTCAGCCATCAGGTAGTCGAACCGGATGCCGCTGCGGATGAACACCTTTTTCACGCCCGGCAGCTCCCGCACCCGGCGCAGGATTTTAAGGTAGTCGCTGTGATCCACGATCATGTGGGAGCAGGTGGTGGGAGCAAGGCAGTGCTTGCCGCCGGTGCACATGCCCCGCAGCATCTGCTCCCGGCAGGAGGGAAAGCGGAAGTTTGCGGTGGGGCCGCCCACATCGTGGATGTAGCCCTTGAAATCCGGCTCGTGGGTCATGCGCTCGGCTTCTGCCACGATGCTGTCCGCGCTGCGGCTGGTGACACGCCGCCCCTGATGCAGCTGGATGGCGCAGAAGTTGCAGCCGCCGAAGCAGCCGCGGTTCTGGATGATGGAAAACTGCACCTCGCGGATGGCGGGCACGCCGCCCATGCTCTCGTAGATGGGGTGGTAGCGGCGGGTGTAGGGCAGGGCATACACCTTGTCCAGCTCTCCGCGCACCAGCGGCTTTGCGGGGATGTTCTGCACCAGATACTTTTCGCTCTGCTTCTGCACGATGATCTGGCCGCTGACCACGTCCTGATTGTCCATCTGGATGCGGCAGGCCTTGGCATAGGCGGTCTTATCGGCGGCTACCTTTTTAAAACCGGCGCACTCCACATACCGCTGGGGCAGATGGTCGAAATCGGTCAGGTAGCAGGTGCCGTTCACATCCGTGATGCTCTCCACCGGCTCTCCGGCGGCCAGACGGCGGGCGATCTCCACGGTCTGGTGCTCGCCCATGCCGAAGCTGATGAGATCCGCGCCGGAGTCCTCCGCGATGCTGGGCAGTACGGTGTCCAGCCAGTAATCGTAGTGGGCAAACCGGCGCAGGCTGGCTTCCAGACCGCCTAAGATCACCGGCAGGTCAGGGTAAGCCTGCTTGGCAAGCTTGGTGTACACGGTGGCGCTGCGGTCCGGGCGGGCACCGGCCTTGCCGCCGGGGGAGTATTCGTCCTCGGCGCGGGGGATCTTTGCCACAGAATAGTGGCTGACCATGCTGTCCACATTGCCGCCGCCGATGAAAAAGCCGTATTTGGGCTTGCCGAACCGCTTGAAGTCCTCGCAGTCGGTGTAGCGGGGCTGCGCCAGCACGCCCACCTTGTAGCCCTCGGCCTCCAGCAGGCGGCTGATGATGGCGGTGCCAAAGCTGGGATGGTCCACATAGGCGTCACCGCCCACCACCACAAAGTCCAGCTGTTCCCAGCCCCGGGCTTCCATGTCCGCCCGGCTGATGGGAAGAAATTCGGTGTAGATCTGGGGAGTAGAATGTTCCATAATGCTCCTTTATTATTCCTCCGGCTGGTTCATCTGCATTTCCAGCCACTGCTGGCGGCTGATGAGCACAGCGCGGGGCTTTGCGCCCTCGTAGGGGCCGATGATGCTCTTTTGCTCCATCTCGTCCATGATGCGGGCGGCGCGGGCGTAGCCCAGCTTGCAGCGGCGCTGCAACAGGCTGGTGGAGGCCTGACCGGCGTCGATGACCACATCCACGGCCTGCTTGAACATGGGGTCGGAGCCTGCGTCCTCTTCGGCGTCGGCACCGCCGCCGCCCTTTTTGCCGTCCTGAATGGCGTGCTTTTCCATGGCCTCGATCATGGCCTCGTCGTACTGCACGGTGGCGCTGGATTTGATGAAGTCCAGCACACGGCTGATCTCCTCATCCCGCACAAAGGTGCCCTGGATACGGGTGGGCTTGGGTGCGCCCACGGGCATAAAGAGCATATCGCCCTGACCCAGCAGCTTTTCTGCACCGGCACCGTCCAGAATGGTGCGGCTGTCTACCTGACTGGACACCGCAAAGGCGATGCGGCTGGGGATGTTGGCCTTGATCAGGCCGGTGATCACGTCCACGCTGGGGCGCTGGGTGGCAACGATCAGGTGCATACCGGCGGCACGCGCCTTCTGGGCAATGCGGCAGATGGAATCCTCCACGTCCTTGCCCACCACCATCATCAAATCGGCCAGCTCGTCGATGATAATGGCGATGTAGGGCATCTTTTCCAGCTCCGGCTGCTCGGCAGCCAGCTTGTTGAAGGACTTGATATCGCGCACGTTGTTCTCCGCAAACAGGCGGTAGCGGCGCTCCATCTCCTGCACCGCGCTGCCCAGTGCACCGGCGGCCTTGCGGGGCTCGGTGACAACGGGCATCAGCAGGTGGGGGATGCCGTTATACTCGGCCAGCTCTACCACCTTGGGGTCGATGAGCAGCAGCTTGACGTCCTCCGGGCTGGAGCGGAACAGCAGGCTCATGATGATGCTGTTCACGCACACGGATTTACCGCTGCCGGTGCTGCCCGCGATGAGCAGGTGGGGCATCTTGCACAGGTCGGTCACCTGCGCCACACCGGCAATGTCCTTGCCCAAGGCGATGCCCAGCGGCGAGGTCATGCGCAGAAAGCTCTGGCTCTCAAAGATGCTGCGGATGGAAACAGCGGTCTTTTTGTGGTTGGGCACCTCGATGCCCACGGCGGGCTTGCCGGGGATGGGCGCTTCCATACGCACGTCTGCCACCGCAAGGTTCAGGGCGATATCGTCTGCCAGCGAGGTGATGCGGCTGATCTTCACGCCTGCCATGGGCTGCAGCTCGTACCGGGTGACAGAGGGCCCGCGGGAGATATCCAGCACCCGGGTGCGCACGCCGAAGCTTTCCAGCGTATCCACCAGCTTCTGGGCGTTGGCCTTCAGCTCCTCCTGTGCGCCGGGGTCGCTCTCCTCCTGCGTTTTTCCAAACAGTTCGATGGGCGGGTACTGGTACTCGTAGCTGCCCACCGGCTCGCTCTCCTCTGCGGGGGCGGTGGCGGCTGCCTGCTCGGAAACGGCGGGCTTTTCCATGGCCGCTGCCACCAGCGAGTTGATGTCCTTTTCCTCCACCGGCTCGGCGGTGATGCTGATCCAGCCGTCCTCATCCGGCGCAGAGCGGAACGCCACGGCGTTCTCGGCGCTCACCCGGGGCACGGCGGGCTGGATGGGCGCAGCTTCCGGCTGCGGCGGCATCTGCGGCTGTACCACCGGCGCTGCCGGCTGGACGATGGGAGCATCAAAAGCGGGGGCGGGCTCTTCCGGCTGCGGGGTGTCCTTGGCAAAGAAATCTGACGCAGCGGTGACCACCGGGTCTGCCACGATGGGCGGCGGCGTGGGCTTGGGAGCGGGGCGCAGCGGGTCCTGCCCGAAGGTGCCGCCCGGCCCGACAATCAGCGGCTCAATGGGCTCGCTGCCGCCCTCGGAAAGGGCGGTGTGGTCGGGGCCGAGGTCTACGTCAAAGGCGGCGCGGGGACGCGCAACGCTGACCCGCACCGGGGTGATGGGCGGCGCGGCGGGCTCCGGCTGAGCAGGGGCGGCGGGAGCGGCTTCGGTGTCCACCGCGTCTGCTTCCATCTCCTGCGTTACCTTGTGTCCCCAGCGCAGCACGCCGGACATCCAGTCCGGTACACCCAGATGCAGCCCGGCAGGCTCGTCCTCCTCGTCCAGCGGCTCGTCCTCGGCCTCGTCGTATTCCTCATCGATCTCTCGCTCTGCCTGCCGGATGGCGGCGCGCTCGGCGCGGCGGGCGGCGCTCTGCTCTGCAAAGGCAGAGCTGCGGGCGCGGAGGCCGCCGGTGACAGCGCACAGCCAGACCCAGACCTCGGCGGGGGTGATGTCAAAAATGTACAGGCTGCCGCACAGCAAAAGCACGATCATAATGAGGTTTGCCGCCGGGCGTCCGCACAGCAAAAGCAGCACGCCGCCCAGCACAAAGCCCATTGCGCCGCCGGACAGCCATGCGCTGACACCGTTGGCATAGCAGGCGGAAAGCATTTGCAGCGCCGACAGCCCCTGCGGCTGGATATCGGAAAACACGATGACCGTGCCGCAGACAAAGATAAGCCCCAGCACCAGCTTGAGGATGCGGGACAGCAGCTCCTCGCCCCGGGTGTACAAAACGGCCAGACAACACACGGCTGCACCCAGCACAAAGCTGCCGCAGCCGAACAGCCCGAACAGCACATCATGGAGCACCCGCCATGCGGAATCGCCCTGCACAAAGGCCAGCACCATCAGCAGCAGACCGCCGAACAGGGTGCCAAGCCCTGCCGGGAGCCGCTGTTCTGCCTTTTTACGGCGGGCAGCAGTACGCCGTTTCGTTGATTTTCGTTTTTTCGTTGCCATTCTACTCTGTTCCCCAACTTCCCATAGACACAATAATTGATTCTACTATTGTACCACGCAAGGGCAAAAATGGCAAACCATAATGTTGTTTTTATTATTCCCGCTCGATCTCCCTGTACAGCCATGCCAGCGCGTCCGAAAGACCGCCCAGCTCGTCGATCAGCTTTTCCTTTACGGCGCGGCGTCCGTCCAGCACTGTGCCCATGTCCATGACCAGCTCCCCGGTATGGAGCATCAGCTGGGTGTAGCGCTTTTCCGGCATGCCGCTGTGGGCGGCTACAAAACCGGTGATGCGCTGCTGCATCTGCTCAAAGCAGTGCATGGTCTGCGGGACGCCTAAGATCAGCCCGGAGTGCCGCACCGGATGCACTGTCATGGTGGCGGTGGGGACAATAAAGCTGTGCCGCGCACTGACCGCCAGCGGGATGCCGATGGAGTGCCCGCCGCCCAGCACCAGCGTGGCGCTGGGTTTGGAGATGCTGGCGATCAGTTCTGCCAGTGCAAGGCCGGTCTCCACATCGCCGCCCACCGTGTTCAGCAGCACCAGCAGTCCCTCGATGCGGGGGTCCTCCTGCACCGCCACCAGCTGCGGGATGACGTGCTCGTACTTGGTGGTCTTTTGCCCCTGCGGCGCTTCGGTATGCCCTTCGATCTGGCCGATGACGGTCAGGCAGTGGATGACATGACCGCCACGGCTCAGGGTGACCGTGCCCAGATCTTCGATATCCTCTTTTTCCATCCGGTGCTGCTCTGCGGGGGTGTCTTTTGCCGTATCCATGCGCGTTCTCCTTCCGTAGCGGGGTCTTTGTGGGGTCAGTATCCCCCGGCAAACGGGAAAGTATACAGGAGAAAAGAAACAAGAAACTTTGTGAATTTTTTATTTTTTTATAAATGGGTATTTGACATTCGCCTTTCATGCTGTATACTTTAAATAATATTACAGGATAAAATGGAACATCTCTCTGCGCGCAAAGAAGTCCCTTGCATGGCGGCAGAAGCTGCAGCGCGTTGGGCAGAAAGGAGAATTTTCCTATGAACACCCCCCAAAAAGCATCGATCCCTGTGATCAAGCGTCTCCCCAAATATTACCGGTATCTGCGCTCCTTGCAGGACGACGGCATTACCAGCATCTCCTCCCGGGAGCTGGCTTCCCAGATGGGCACCACCGCCTCGCAGGTGCGGCAGGACTTCAACTGCATCGGCGACGTGAACGGTCGGCAGGGCATCGGCTACTCGGTGGAGAACCTGCTTTCCATTCTGGAAAGCCTGCTGTTCGGCAACGGCGACCGTCTGCCCACCATCCTGATCGGCTGCGGCCGTCTGGGCAAGGCGGTGAGCCGCTTTATCACTACCGACGCCAACGGTTACAAGCTGATCGCCGCTTTTGATGTGGCTGAAAACGAAGTGGGCAAGGAAATCAGCGGCATCCGCATCCGGCACATTGACGAGCTGGAGGCATTCTGCGAGGAAAACAAGCCCAAGGTGGCGGTGCTCTGTGTGCCCCGCGATGGTGCACAGCAGGTCAGCGGACGGCTGGTGGATCTGGGCATCGAGGGCTTCTGGAACTTCTCCCACTATGACCTGTCGGTGCCTTACCCCGATGTGGTGGTGGAAAACGTCCATCTGGGCGACAGCCTGATGAGCTTGGGCTACCGTCTGCGCAATCAGGAGTGACGGCATGGCAAAATTGTATTTCCGCTACGGTGCCATGAACAGCGGCAAGAGCACGGCGCTGATGCAGGTGGCACACAACTACGAAGAGCAGGGCATGAAGGTGCTCATTTTAAAGCCGCAGGTGGATACCAAGGGCGGCGGGGAACTGGTGAGCCGTCTGGGCGTGCGCCGCAAGGCAGACCTGCTGATCCCGCCGGAGCTGGACGTGTTTGCAGCTGTGAAGGCGGCAAACGATGCTTCTGGCCCACTGGCCTGTGTGCTGTGCGACGAGAGCCAGTTCTTCACCCCGGAGCAGGCCGAGCAGCTGTTCATGGTCACGGTAGATCTGAATATCCCGGTGATCTGCTACGGTCTGCGGGCAGATTTTTCCCTCAAGGGCTTCCCGGGCTCTACCCGTCTGCTGGAGCTGGCGCACACCATCGAGGAGATGAAAACCATCTGCACCTGCGGGCGCAAGGCCATCTGCAACTGCCGCAAGGTGAACGGGCAGTTCGTCTTTGAGGGCGAGCAGGTAGCCATCGACCTTGAAAACGATGTGCAGTACGTCAGCATGTGCCCCCAGTGCTACTTCAAAGCGCGGCGGGCGTTCTACGCTGCAAAGGAAAACTGAGATACTTTTATATTATATACAAGCCGCTGCACCGCGCCGGGTGCAGCGGCTTTTTTGCGTGGATTGCACCCTCTCAGTCACGGCTTACGCCGGTAGGTAGAGCAAAACCTCCCCCTTTCGGGGGAGGTGGCATCGCGCAGCGATGACGGAGAGGGTTGACTTCCGGGCAAGCAGCTTTCCACTTCAGTCGGAAACTGTACCGCCCCCGCTGAAGCCTTCACCCGCCGGGGGAAGGTGGCTGCGAATGCGGGGAGCAGACGGAAGGGGTACCCCCCATAGGCTGTATACAGACTGATATATCAATTTGTTGCATTTAGAGGGACTGATATATCAACCGGGCGGAATTCGCACGTTTTTTGCACTATTGATATATCAGTTCAGACTGGGCAGTTACTCGACGGAGGGGAGAGGGAATGGGAGAAGAAGAGAGTAGCGGGGGACGGCAGAGCACAAAAAATTACAGGCGGAACGGTAAATGTAACAGGAATTATTGAAATTTTTGCCGTTATGCCCCTGTTGCATCCCAGATTTTTATGCAAGTCATTGAAGTATACAAGCTGCACAGTTTTTCAGCGCAAGTTTATTCATTTCGGCAAGGACGTCGAATCTGTTCTGAAAACAAGGGCAATATTTGTATGTTTTTATCCTGTATCACTGTAAATTGCATCTTTCTTTTTCTTGTGGCTTTTGTTATCATAATTGTATACAAGGGGGCATGTGCAGACCCCCTGCATGAAGATGTTTTCTATTAGGAGGAGAACAAAAATGAGCAAGGCAATTTCTCGTCGTAACTTCCTGATGGCTACCGGCGCTGTCGGTGCTGCAGGTCTGCTGGCTGCCTGCGGCAGCAAGCCCGCTGCTTCTTCCACCGCTTCTTCCGCTGCTTCTCAGGCTCCCGCTGCTTCCGCAGACGAGAGCTTGGCTCTGTCTGACGGCCCCGTCAACCTGAGCATCAGCTGGTGGGGCGGCGACAGCCGTCACGCTGCTTACCAGAGCGCTCTGGAGGCTTTCCAGGCTGAGCACTCCAACATCACCGTGGAGCCCACCTTTGCCGCATGGTCCGGCTGGGAAGAGAAGATGGCTGCTGCCTTCATCGCAGGCAACGCTCAGGATGTCTGCCAGGTGAACTGGAACTGGCTGTACAACTACTCTGCTGACGGCAGCAAGTTCGTGGACCTGAACACCACCTCCAAGTTCATCGACCTGACCCAGTGGGATGCCGCTGCTATGGACGCCTGCTATGTGGCCAACAGCCAGCAGTGCGTGCCCGTTTCCATGACCGGCCGTATCTTCTACTGGAACATGACCACCTTTAATAAGGCTGGCATCACCGAAGTTCCCAAGTCTCTGGACGATCTGATGGCTGCCGGTAAGGCCTTCCAGGAGAAGCTGGGCAACGATTACTACCCCATGCACCTGGGCGCATACGACCGTATGATCCTGATGGTGTTCTACCTCGAGTCCAAGTACGGCAAGGACTGGGCAGATCCCGTCACCTCCACCCTGAACTACACCGAGGAGGAGATCGCTGAGGGTCTGGCCTTCATCAAGAGCCTGGTGGACAACCACGTCATGATGAACCTCAAGACCTACTACTCTGCAAACTCCGATACCGCTACCCACCAGTCCAACGAGTGGATCACCGGTAAGATCGCAGGCATCTTCGAGTGGGATTCCGCTGCAAGCAAGTACTCCTCCGCTCTGGACGACAGCAACAAGGACGGCTTCACCGTCGGCGAGGAGATCAAGTTCGGCGACAACAACGGCGGCTTCTCCAAGGTGTCCATGGGTCTGGCTATCACCAAGACCTGCAAGAACGTTGCCGAGGCTGCTACCCTGATCAACTTCCTGCTGAACGAGGAGAAGGGCGCTTCCATCATGGGCTCCGAGTGCGGCATCCCCGCCTCCAAGGCTGGCCTGAAGTTCGCGCAGGACGCCGGCGCTGTCAAGAGCCTGGTTGCTGAGGCTAACGCCAAGGTCATGGCCTTCACCACCAACAAGCTGGATCCTCTGTTCGAGCACAACGACCTGAAGGCTTCCGGCACCGGCATCTATCAGGAAGTGTTCGATAACATCGACTACGGCGATCAGACCCCCGAAGAGGCTGTTGAGATCCTGCTGGACGGCATGGAGTCTGTCGGCTACACCATCGGCTAAGCTTACCCCTCTCTGACAGCGGTCAGAACCGGATATTCCGCATCTGAAACACAATAAGGGTATCTGCCGCCCGTACGACAGATGCCCTTGTTTTATCGGAGAAAGATTATCAAACCTTGAATGAATTGTTGCCGGTCTGTGACCTGCTGCACTGTCTGCTTCAAATCCTGTAAAAGGAGGACTTCGGATGAAAAAAAGTAATGCGCCCGCAGGCGCACGAACTCCGTTCCAGAAATGGGTCGATAAGTATCAGGGTCTGTTTTATCTGATCCCCTGGATCATCGGCTTTCTCGTCTTTAAGGCGTTCCCCTTCGGTCAGTCGCTGTATTACAGCTTCACCGATATGAACTTCTTCAAGGACGGCACCAGCTTTGTTGGTCTGGCCAACTACATTACCGCATTCCATACCAGAAAGATCACCAAGGCGCTGATCATCACCTTCAAGTACGCCTTTATCACCGTGCCCCTGAAGCTGATCTTCGCACTGTTCATCGCCTACATCCTGAACTTCAAGATCGCCTGCGTCAACCTGTTCCGCACCGTGTACTACATTCCCTCCATTCTGGGCGGCTCTGTGGCGATCGCCGTGCTGTGGAAGGCTGTGTTCAGCGTGGACGGTCTGCTGAACACCGTGGTGCGCGCTGTCACCTTTGGTGCGGTGCAGGGCCCCGAGTGGCTGAGTGACCCCAACTACGCACTGTGGATCATCTGCTTTTTGCGTATATGGCAGTTCGGTTCCGCCATGGTGCTGTTCCTTGCTGCACTGAAGGGCGTGCCCGCAGACCTGTACGAGGCGGCTACCATCGACGGTGCCGGTAAGTGGCGTCAGTTCTTCTCCATCACCGTTCCGATGATCACCCCCATCATCTTCTACAACCTGGTCACTCAGATCTGCCAGGCTTTCCAGGAGTTCAACGGCCCCTACATCATCACCAACGGTGGTCCCCGTGGTTCCACTACCCTGATCTCCCTGCTGGTTTACAACTACGCATTCAAGTCCTACGACATGGGCATGGCTTCTGCTCTGGCATGGATCATGTTCATCATCGTCTGCATCCTGACGATCATTGCGTTCACCAGCCAGAAGAAGTGGGTCTACTACTCGGATGAAAGGTAAGGTGACCAATATGGGAATGAAAGCATCGAATAAGATCGCAACCTTCTTTAAGTACTTCGTGCTGATCCTGGTTGGTGTCATCATGATCTATCCTCTGCTGTGGATGATCAGCGCTACCTTCAAGGATAACAGCGAGATCTTTGCAGGCATCAGCCTGTGGATCAAAAAGCCTACGCTGGATGGCTACCGCAACGCCCTGAACAACTTCGGCGGCTCCATCAACATCCTGCAGGCTATGCTCAACACTTACAGCTACGTCATCCCCAAGGTGATCTGCACTGTGGTGTCTGCCTGTATTGCCGCTTACGGCTTTGGCCGTTTCGACTTCCCCGGCCGCAAGCTGCTGTTCAACATCATGCTGGCCACCCTGTTCCTGCCGCAGGTCGTGCTGAACGTGCCGCAGTACCTGCTGTACAACAAGTTCGGCTGGGTGGACAGCCCCTTCTATCTGGCCATCTGGGTACACTGCGCATTTGCTACCGAGACCTACTTCGTGTATCAGCTGGTGCAGTTCATGCGCAACGTCCCGCGTGATCTGGACGAGGCTGCCGCCATTGACGGCTGTTCCTCCTTCCAGACCCTGTACAAGGTCATCGTGCCCATGCTGGGACCCGCTCTGGTATCCTGCGCACTGTTCCAGTTCATGTGGAGCTGCAACGACTTTATGGGCCCGCTGCTTTACGTCAGCACCCCCGGCAAGTACCCCATGTCCCTGTTCGTCAAGCTGTCCATGGATGGTGATACCGGCTTTGCATGGAACAAGATCCTTGCTCTGTCCCTCATCTCCATCCTGCCGCAGCTGATCGTATTCTTCTGTGCACAGGATCAGTTCGTTGAAGGTATCTCCGCAGGTGCCGTCAAGGGCTAATGCGCCATAAGAACATCTGACCAAGACCAACACCCCCTGTGCTGCTCCCAACGGATGGCACAGGGGGTGTTTTGGTAGATACATCATTTTCTCTGCTTTTTGCGGTACTGCAGGGGGCTGATGTCCATTACCTCGCGGAACACGCGGCGGAAGTGGGCGGCGCTGGCGAAGCCGGTCTGCTCGGCAATCGCGCTGATGGAAAGCTCGGTGGTCTCCAGCAGCTTCTGCGCGGCCTCGATGCGGCGGTTGTTCAGGTAATCCACGATGGACTGCCCGGTCACCCGCCGGAACAGGCGGCTGAGATAGTAGGGGGAGAGGTAGAACTTTGCCGCCACCTCGGTAAGAGAAAACTTTTGCCGGTAGTTGGCGGCAAGGTAGGCACACACCTGCTCAATGGTCTCGTTGCGGGGGCGCGCTGCGGCGCTGCTCTCGGCAAGGCATTCCTGCTCAACATAGTGCAGGATGAGCAGCAGGTACAGCCAGCCGGGGTAATCCTGCTCCGGCATGGCAGAGCACATCATCTCCAGCAGGGTACGCAGGCGGCGGGTCCATAGCACCGGGCCGTACAGCACCGTTACCTCCCCGGGCAAAAACAGCCGGACAAAATCCCGCTGGGCGGCGCTGCGCAGCTCGTGCAGGGCGCTGAGCGGAAAGCGGCAGCCCACCAGCTCCGGTACGGCTGCCCCGGCGGCGGAGAGCACGGCATCCCCCGCACCCAGCAGCAGCGCGCTGCCGGGGTTCACCAGCAGGCTGGTTTCCCCCATTTGCAGGGTGCAGCTGCCCTCGCTTACCAGCAGAAAGGTGCACGTCTCCTCGTCTGCCGTCAGCTCCAGCTTGCTGCCGGTCAGCCGCACGGTGTCTGCCTTTACCTTTGCATGGATCTTTTCCCGTTCCGCTTTCATTTTGCGCATCCTTTCCGAAAACGACCCTCCCGGTCACCGGGAGAGCGCTTTTCCTCATGATACCACGTCTGCCCCGTGGGGGCAAGACAAACTCACAGGAGGTTATTTCGCATGAATCTGACCCTGATCCGTTCCATGACCCGCAGCGCCGTTTTCGAGCTGGAAAACGAGCTATGCTACCGTCCGGCACACCCCTTTACGGTTGCCTTGAATGGCAAAACGGTATACGAGGCCTGCAACACTAACGTGTTCTCCCTGTTCTCCCTTCTGCCCGGCACCACCTATACGGTGGAGGTGCAGGCCGAGGGCGAGACCCTGAAGCTGGAGTTCACCACCGAGGCCGAGACCTTCTTTGTGGATGCTTCTCGCTACGGTCTGGTGGCTGACGGCGAGACCGACAACACCGTGCGGCTGCAGGCGGCACTGTCCACCTGCCCCAAGGGCGGCACGGTGTATGTGCCCGCTGGCCGTTACCGCACCGCCAGCCTGTTCATGAAGAGCAACACCACCCTGTATCTGGAAAAGGGCGCTGTGCTGCTGGGCGACAACGACCGCACCCATTACCCCATCCTGCCCGGCGTGCTGCCCAGCGAGAACGAGGTGGACGAGTACTACCTGACCGGCTGGGAGGGCAACCCGCTGGACAGCTTTGCAGGGCTTTTGAACATCACGCAGGTGCATGACGTGGTGGTGACCGGTGAGGGCACGCTGGACTGCGACGCCGAAAACGGCGACTGGTGGGTGAACCCCAAGGTCAAGCGCATCGCATGGCGTCCCCGCGCCGTGGCTGCGGTGGACAGCGAGAACGTCTGTCTGCACGGCATCACGGTGCAGAACAGCTATTCGTGGACCATCCACCCCATCTTCGTCAAGCACCTCGACCTGCTCAACTTCAACATCAACAACCCCTACAACGCCCCCAACACGGACGGCATCGACCCCGAGAGCTGCGAGCATATCCGCATCATCGGCATGAACATCCATGTGGGCGACGATTGCATCGCCATGAAGGCCAGCAAGGTCTTTCTGGGCATGAAGCTGAAGCGCAGCTGCGAGCACACTGTTATCCGCAACTGCCTGCTGGACAAGGGCCACGGCGGTATCGTCATCGGCAGCGAGATGAGCGGCGGCGTCAAGGACATGGTAGTGACCCAGTGCCTGATGGACCACACTGACCGCGGTCTGCGCGTCAAGACCCGCCGCGGCCGCGGCAACACCGCCGTTATTGACGGGCTGGTGTTCCGCAACGTGGAGATGCGGGGCGTCAAAGCGCCCTTCGTCATCAATATGTTCTACTTCTGCGACCCGGACGGCCACGGCCCCTATGTGCAGTGCCGCGAGCCGCTGCCGGTGGACGAGTACACCCCCAAGCTGGGCAGCCTGACCATGGAGAACATCGTGGCTACCGATGCCCAGTTCGCGGGCTGCTACTTCGACGGCCTGCCGGAGCAGCCCATCGAGCGGGTGACCATGCGGGATGTAAGCATCACCTTCGACCCCAACGCCAAGGAGGGACAGGCTGCCATGGCCGACAACCGTCCCCTGGTGAAAAAGCTGGCCATCTATGCCGAGAACGTCAAGGAGATCGACCTGCACAACGTGAAGATCGAGGGCTACGAGGGCGAGCGCCTGCATTTTGCCAACGTAGGACATTTTGAGGAGGACTGACCCATGACCCATGAAGAGATCCTGTCCATGCTGGGCGACTATGTGGACTACCTGATCGCCAATTCCAGCGCCGAGGCACCGATGTGGAACATCGAGAAGGTGCGCAGCGGCAAGCCCAATAAGTGGAACTACATCGACGGCTGCATGATCACCGCCTGCCTGAGCCTGTACAAGACTACCGGCGACGAGAAGTATCTGGAGTTCTCCAAGGAGTTTATCGACTACTTTGTGCAGCCGGACGGCTCCATCAAGACCTACGACCCCAAGGAGTATAATCTGGACAACGTGAATCAGGGCAAGAACCTGTTCATCCTGTACGACATCTACGGGGACGAGAAGTACCGCAAGGCCATTGATACCATCCGCAGCCAGCTGCTTACCCAGCCCCGCACCAAGGAGGGCAACTTCTGGCACAAGGACATCTATCCGTGGCAGGTATGGCTGGACGGCACCTATATGGCACAGCCCTTCTACATGGAGTACGAGACCCGCTTCAACAAGATGCAGGGCTGCATCGACAGCTACAAGCAGTTCATGAACATCAAAAAGCACATGCGGGACGAAAAGACCGGCCTGTACTACCACGGCTACGATGAGAGCCGCCAGATGTACTGGGCAGACCCCGAGACCGGGTGCAGCCCCAACTTCTGGCTACGCGCCATGGGCTGGTTCCTTGTGGCAATGGTGGACGTGCTGGAGCGCATGGACGAGCAGCTGTACAACGAGTACCGCGGCATCATGGCCATGCTCAAGCAGACTGTGGAGGATATGCACAAGTTCCAGGACGAGCAGACCGGGATGTTCTGGCAGGTCATCGACCACCCGGAGGCCGAGGGCAACTATCTGGAGACCAGCGGCACTGCCCTGTTTGCCTATGCCGTGCTCAAGGGCGTGCGTCTGGGCTATCTGCCCAAACGCATGGCTGCATGGGCGGAGAAGGCTTTCTACGGCACCTGCGACCGGTACCTGTCCAAGAACCCGGACGGCAGCTTGCAGCTGGACGGCATCTGCCTTGTGGCAGGTCTGGGCGGCAAGGATCACCGTGACGGCTCTCTGGCCTACTACTTCAGCGAGCCGGTGGTCTGCAATGACGCCAAGGGCGTAGGCCCGCTGGTGCTGGCCTATACCGAAATGATCGCACGGAAGTAACCCAAAACGGGACACAGCAGGGCTGAGCAGCTGCAAAAAAGAGGCTGCTCAGCCTTTTTGCGTGTCTTTTTTGTCCCCTTGCATAAACTGCCCGCCGCTGTCCCACACTAAGCCCAGAAAAAGACCCCGTACACAAAACGGACAGATGGGAGTAACAAGCATGGAGCAGATCAAAAAATTTCTGCACGGCAAGGGCTTTGCCCTGCTGCTGACCGCAAGCCTGCTGGCTGCGGCTGCGGCGGGGGTGTGGGCGGTGCGCGCCCTGCGGGCAGAACTGCAAAAAAGTCTGGATGGACTAAACGCCCCCGGCACCACCCAACAGACCACTCCGGAAACAGAACCGGACTGGGACGCACAGGAGGATACCACATGGCAGCAGCCCGTGACCGACGTTGCAAACAGCAAGGCAGATGTGCCGCAGCAGACGCCCTCTGGGGCGTCCTCTGGTGCGCAGTCTGGCTCTGGTTCGCTGCGCGAACCCTCGGCACTGCAAGGCGCATCCTCGCCTGCCAGCAGTTCGGCGCAGCCTGCCGCCGCGCCCTCTATGCCGGGGCGCGTGCTCAACGCCTTCAGCGGCGATGAGCTGGTGTATAACAAAACGCTGGGCGACTGGCGCACCCACAACGGCGTGGACTATGCCTGCACGCAGGGCGCTGCGGTAGCAGCACCCGTGGCGGGCAAGGTGGTCTCTGCCGGGGCAGAGGGCAACTGGGGCACCGTGGTGGTGCTGGAAGATGCCGCTGGCCGCAGTTGGCGGCTGTGCGGTGTGGCGAACCCTGCCGTAAAGGCCGGGGACACCGTAGCCGCCGGGCAGAAGCTGGGCACGGTGGGCACTGTCGGCTGCGAGTGCGCCGAGGAGAGCCACATCCATGTGGAGGTAAAGCAGGGCGAAAGCTATCTCGACCCGGCAAAGCTGCCGGAGTAAGCAAACCATAAAAGGGGCTGCAATAGCGGCTCCTTTTTTGCTGTGTACGCAAAATCCATTCATTTCCTGCGGCGCTGCATTGCTTTTGCGCGGGGTTTCTGGTATGATACAATAGAATCAACAGGCGATTTTGGGAGGATGACAGATGGCAAGGGTTTTGATCGTCGGAGCCGGGGCGGCCGGACTGATGGCGGCGGGTGCCGCCGTGCGGCAGGGACATCAGGTGACGGTGCTGGAGCATACCGAGAAGCCCGGGCAGAAGATCCTTGTCACCGGCAAGGGACGCTGCAACGTGACCAACGACTGCCCGGCAGAGGAGTTTTTGCGCCATGTGCGCACGAACCCGCGCTTTTTGTACTCCTCGCTGGGGGCGTTTCCCCCGGCAAAGACCATGGAGCTGTTCGAAGCTTTGGGTGTGGAGCTGAAGGTGGAGCGCGGCCGCCGGGTGTTCCCGGTATCGGATAAGGCCGAGGAGATCCGGCAGGCATTGCTGCGCTATGCGCAGGATGCCGACATCGTCTATGATGGCGCAAAGAAGCTGCTGCTGGAGGACATCGTGCCCGAGGCAGAGCCCGCTCCGGCAGCACCGGAAAACCCGCGTCACCCCAAAAAGAAAAAGGCTGGCCCGGCGCTGCGCTGCGTGGGCGTGCGGGGCACCTCTGGCCGGGAATACCGGGCAGATGCGGTGCTGGTGGCTACCGGCGGCGTGAGCTACCCCACCACCGGCTCTACCGGCGACGGCTACCGGCTGGCGCAGCAGGCGGGGCACACCCTTGTGGAGCCGGTGCCCAGTCTGGTCAGCCTTGTCAGCCGGGACCCGGACTGCAAAAAGATGATGGGTCTGGCGCTGAAAAACGTCACCCTGACCCTGCTGGAGGATGGCAAGGCCATCTTTGACGAGCAGGGCGAGATGCTGTTCACCCACTTTGGCATCAGCGTGCCGCTGACCCTGAGCGCGTCCAGCCATCTGGGGGACATGAAAAAGCACAGGTACATCGCGGAGATCGACCTGAAGCCCGCCCTGAGCGAGGAGCAGCTGTACGACCGCATCACCCGGGACTTTGCCCTGCTGGCAAACCACGCGGCGCAGGGGGCGCTGGTCAAGCTGCTGCCCTCCAGTATGCAGCCGGTCATGGTGGCGCGCTGGGGCATTGACCCCGCCACCAAGGCAAACCAGATCACCCGGGAGCAGAAGCGGGAGCTGGTGCAGCTGGTCAAGCACTGGCAGGTGTCCATTGACGCCCGGGGCGACCTTGCCCACGCAGTGATCACCAGCGGCGGCGTATCAGTGCGGGAGGTGGACCCCAAGACCATGCAGAGCAAAAAGGCGTTGGGGCTGTACTTTGCGGGCGAGGTGCTGGACGTGGACGCCTACACCGGCGGCTACAATCTGCAGATCGCTTTCTGCACCGCACAGAGCTTTGCGAATAACCTGTAAAAAACAGTGCAGTCAATTTCCTGTGTACTATATATAAATAAGGAGAACATATCATGGTATCTGTTGCAATTGATGGGCCTGCAGGTGCAGGCAAATCCACTTTGGCACGCCGTCTGGCGGCAGAGCTGGGCTATATCTATGTGGACACCGGTGCAATGTACCGCGCCATCGGCCTGTACGCCCTGCGCGCGGGCAAGGACCCCAAGGACAACGCGGCGGTGGACGCCCTGCTGCCGGAGATCGAGCTGCGGCTGGCCTCCATTGCGGGCGAGCAGCACATCTACTTAAAGGACGAGGATGTGAGCACCGCCATCCGCACCGAACAGGCGGGTATGGCAGCCTCTGCCGTGGGTGCAAACCCTGCCGTGCGGGCATTTCTGCTGGACTTGCAGCGCAGCATGGCCAAAAAGCAGGATGTGCTGATGGACGGCCGGGATATCGGCACGGTGGTGCTGCCGGACGCTACGGTAAAAATTTTCCTGACCGCCAGCCCGGAGGCACGCGCCACCCGCCGCTGGAAGGAGTATCAGGCCAAGGGCATCGACACCCCCTACGAGGAGGTGCTGGCAGATGTGAAGCAGCGGGACTATCAGGACACCCACCGCGCCGCCGCTCCGCTGAAGCAGGCAGAGGACGCCGTGCTGCTGGATACCTCGGAACTGGATTTTGAGCAGAGCCTTGACGCCATGAAGCAGATCATTGCCAAAAAGATCGGCGGATAAAACAAACAGGACAGGAATAGAAAAATGGTACTATATTATATTCTGATGCCCCTTGCGTGGCTTGTGTGGCACATCGGTTTCCGCATCCGGGTGGAGGGGCGTGAAAACCTGAAAAAGGTGCAGACGAAGGGTTATATCCTTGCGCCCACCCATGTGTCGGCCATCGACCCGGTGTTCATCGTTGTCACCCGGTGGGGCAGGCGGATGGTGGTGTTTGCCAAAAAGGAGCTGTTCGAGATCAACGCCTTTCTGACATGGTTCTTCCGCTGCTGCGGCGGCGTGTGCGTCCGCGGCACCAAGGACGAAATGGCGGTCATCTCCCAGACGGTGGAGGCCTGTAAGCAGGGCAAGACCCTGCTCATCTTCCCGGAGGGCACCCGCGAAAAGGAGGGCAAGCTTCTGCCCCCCAAGAGCGGCCTGTTCGTCATTGCCGCCGAGGCGGGGGTGGACGTTGTGCCCTGCCGCATCCTGTACGACACCCCGGACGGAAGAATGCACCTGTTCTGCAAGGTGCGGGTGCTCTACGGCGAGCCGATGCCCGCAGCACAGTTTGCCATGGAGGGCCGCCGGGACACCAAAAAGCTCCGCGCCAACAAGCAGGCGCTGCTGGAAGCATGGGAAAAGATGGGGGCGTAAGAGATGGAGATCCGTTTGGCAAAAACGGCAGGGTTCTGCTTTGGCGTGAACCGCGCCGTGGAACTGACCTACGGCCTGCTGGCCGAGGGGTATAAAGTGGCAACGCTGGGCCCGCTGATCCACAACCCGCAGGCGGTGGAGGATATGCGGCGCAAGGGTGCACAGGTGGTAGACACCGTGCAGGATGTGCCTGCCGGGTGTGAGGTAGTCATCCGCAGCCACGGGGTGCCCCGCAGCGTTTACGATGAGCTGGCCACGCGCGGCATCCCGTACCATGACGCTACCTGCCCCTTTGTGCAGAAGATCCAGCGCATTGCCGCGCAGGCTGAAAAAGAGGGCGCGGTGCTGCTGGTGGCGGGGGATAAGACCCACCCGGAGGTGCAGGGTATCGTAGGACACACCCGGGGCGAGGTGTTCGTTTTTGCCGATTTAGCCGAGTTAAAGGCGTGGAAAGGCCCTTCTGACCCCCAAAAACCCCTTTTTGCAGTTGCACAGACCACATTTCAGGTGACAAAATGGAAAGAAAGTTCGGAGTTTCTCAAAAAAGCCTATACAAACGCCCGAATTTTTGATACAATATGTAATGCGACGTGGGCGAGGCAACAGGAAGCGGAAGACCTCAGCCAAAAATGCGACATTGTTGTTGTCATTGGCGGTCATCATTCTTCCAATACCCAAAAGCTGGTACAGGTCGCCGCAAAACACACGCGTGCCGTAACGGTCGAAACAGCGAGCGAACTTCGGCCGGAATGGTTTGCAGATGTTAAAGTGGCGGGCGTGACAGCCGGGGCTTCAACGCCATCGTCTATTATTGAGGAGGTACTTAACAGTATGAGCGCAGAAATCAATGACAACATGAGCTTTGAGGAGATGCTGAACGCATCCGAAGAAAAGCGAGTTCATGCAGGCAGTATTGTGAAAGGAATCGTGACCAGCATCTCTGCCAACGAGATCCAGGTGGATATCGGTGCGAAGCAGACCGGCTTTGTCAAGCTGAGCGAGCTGACCGATGATTCCTCCGCCAAGGTCGAAGACCTGGTGAAGGTTGGCGATGAGCTGGACCTCATCGTCGAGAAGGTTATGGACCAGGATGGCGTCATCCAGCTCTCCCGCAAGAAGCTCGCATCTCGCAAGGGCATGGAAGAGATCGCCAAGGCAGCAGAATCCGGTGAAGTCGTCGAGGGCGATGTTACCGAGTTCAATAAGGGCGGCGTTGTTGTTAACGTCAAGGGCGTCAAGGTGTTCGTTCCCCGTTCTCAGGCCACTATGCGCCGCGACGAGGACTACACTGCTCTGGTCGGTCAGCATGTTCAGCTGGTCGTCACCGAGTGCTCTGGCCGCAAGATCGTGGGCAGCATCAACAAGGTGACCGCTGAGCAGAACAAGGCAAAGCGCGAGGAGTTCTGGGCAAACGTTGAGGTGGGCAAGAGCTACACCGGCGTTGTCAAGAGCCTGACCTCTTACGGTGCATTCGTTGACATCGGTGGTGTTGACGGCCTGTGCCACATCAGCGAGCTGAGCTGGAACCGCATCAAGCACCCCTCCGAGGTCGTCTCCGTTGGTGACACCATCGAAGTGTATGTCAAGGACATCGACACCGAGAACCACAAGGTCTCTCTGGGCTACAAGAAGTCCGAGGACAACCCCTGGGAGCAGCTGAAGAACAACTACCCCATCGGCAGCACCTTCCATGCTCCGGTCGTTTCTCTGACCAAGTTTGGTGCATTCGTCCGCATCCTGCCGGGTGTTGACGGTCTGGTCCACATCAGCGAGATCAGCAATGACCGCGTTGAGAAGGTCTCCGACGCACTGAAGGTCGGCGATATGGTCGATGTGAAGCTGCTGGATGTTGACTTCGACAAGAAGCGCATCAGCCTGTCTATGAAGGCTCTGCTGAACGACGACGCTGAGTAATCAGCCCTTCGTGCAAAAGCATAGCTTCTGACGCAATGCGATCTGCAGCCCCGTTGCCGGGAAAACGGCGGCGGGGCTGTTTTTGTTAACAAAGCCATGATGAAATTCTTCAAAAAGCACTGGGAAGTGCTCAGTTACCTGATCTTTGGCGTGCTGACCACCCTGCTGAATATTGTGCTGTACGCGCTGTTCAGCCGGCTGTTCGGCTATACCGCCGCCAACAGCTGGGGCAATGTGCTGGATAATGCCTTGTGCATCCTGTTTGCCTACTGCACCAACCGCGCGTTCGTGTTCCGCAGCAAGACCACCGGCAAAGCGATGGCCAAAGAGTTCGGCACCTTTGTCACCTGCCGTCTGGGCACCATGGTGCTGGATGCCGCTATCATGATCGTGGGCGGCAACCTGCTGGCCGCGCAGGGTGCAGCGCTGATGGACGGTCTGATCGGACATTTTATCCCATTCGGGGTAAGCTATACCGGCGCGGCTGCTTCGGCAGCAGCATCGGCAGCGGGCATTGCCATCATTGGCGGCGCAGATGGCCCTACGGCGATCTTTGTCACGACCCTCATTACAGCGCAGGAGCTGTGGGGTCTGTGCGTCAAGGTATTCTCCAACGTGGTGGTCGTGGTGCTGAACTATGTGTTCAGCAAGCTGATCATCTTTAAAAATCGCAAGTGAGATACTTTCTCCGCCGCAGGCGGAGAAAATATCCAATATAATTTAGGAGGTACGGTATTATGAAACGTGGTCTGAAAGGGTTCGCATTCCTGGTCTCTGGTCTGGTGCTGGGCATCATTGGTGCAACGGTATCGGCGACTGCGATCGCACTGAGCGCTGTGGGCATGGCAAAGGTGCGCCGTGCCAGCAAGTAAAATAACGGAGGAACAAGCATGAACCGCGAAGAGATCCTGTCCCATGTCGATCATACCCTGCTGAAGCCGGAGGCCACCTGGCCCCAGATCCAGCAGCTGTGTGACGAAGCCATTGCAAACCACACCGCATCCGTCTGCATCAACACCTGCTACGTCAAGCAGGCTGTGGAGTATATGGCAGGCCGCATCCCCGTGTGCTGCGTGGTGGGCTTCCCTCTGGGCGCAATGGATACCGCCAGCAAGGCCTTTGAAGCCAAGACTGCCATCGCCAACGGTGCAGCCGAGGTGGATATGGTCATCAACATCGGCCGTCTGAAGAACAAGGAGTACGATGCTGTCCGCGAGGACATCCGTGCCGTGAAGCAGGCTGTGGGTGATAAGATTTTGAAGGTCATCATCGAGACCTGCCTGCTGACCGAGGAAGAAAAGGAAAAGATGTGCGACATCGTCTGCGAGGCCGGTGCCGACTACATCAAGACCAGCACCGGCTTCTCTACCGCAGGTGCAAACTTCCACGATGTGGAGCTGATGGTCAAGGGCGTGCATGGCCGCTGCAAGGTCAAGGCTGCCGGCGGCATTTCCACCGTGGAGGATATGGAGACTTTCCTTGCACTGGGCGCTGACCGTCTGGGCACCTCCCGCGCTGTCAAGATCCTGAACGGCGAGCAGGCAAAGGGCTACTAAGCTTTCTGCGTAGAAAGGGCATTGTCAGCCAAGCCTGCGGCTAGGCTGAGCTGCAAAGGATGATTTCCCAAAGGCTGCTGCACAAATTGCCGTGCAGCGGCCTTTTTTGCGCCCAAGCCTTGCAAGCAGGGCGCGGCAGGGTGTATAATACAAATAGGTACTGTATAAAATAGGAGCTGCACGCTTTATGGGGTGAGGCGGGCAGAGGAGGAAATGCAATGAATATACCCGAGATCCTTGTAGCCAATGGCACAGGGGCGGTGCTGGTAAGCTTTCTGCTTTTACTGCGGGTGCGCGGCGAGAGTAAAAACAGCGTGGGAACAGAGCTGTTCTGCCGGATGCTGGTGGTGACGCTGCTGGCACAGGCAACAGAGACGATCAGCTTTCTGCTGGACGGCGCGCCCGGCGCGGCAAGCCGCTTCTGGCTGTACCTGACCAACACCATCTGCACCGGCGCTACCGTGTGCGTGGGCTATGCGTGGTGCTTGTATGTGGACTTCCGGGTCTACCGCAGCACCGGACGCCTGCGCAGAAGGCATCTGCTGCTGGGCGCGCCGCTGCTGGCGCTTTTGGTGCTGCTGGTGGCAAACCTTTTTGGCACGGGGTGGATCTTTACCATCTCCGCGGACAACGTCTACCGCCGCGGTCCGCTGAACATTTTGCTGTATCTGCTGCTGTTCGGCTATTATGCCGAGAGCGTGTGGCAGGTGCATAAGGCAAGGCGCGATGGCGTTACGGTGGAGTTTTTCCCGGTGTACTACTTCGTGGTCACCTGTGCGGTGGGCACGGTGCTGCAGGGCGTGTTCTACGGTATGGCCTTTGGCTGGCTGTCGGTGGCCATCGCCTTTGTGTTCGTGGACAGCCAGACCCGCAGCCTGCGCGGCTATACCGACGAGCTGTCCGGTCTGTTTGGGCGCAAGTACATGAACTACTGTCTGGACCGCATCCACGCCACACAGGAGAAGGACGTTTACGGCATCATGATGGACGTGAACTGCTTCAAGGAGATCAACGACACCTACGGTCATGCCGAGGGCGACCGGGCAATCCAAGAGATCGGGCATATCCTGTCCGGGGCGCTGGCGGCAAACTCGGTGGCCATCCGCATGAGCGGCGATGAGTTCATGGTGCTGATCCGGCACGGCTCGGAAGAACTGCTGGATAAGACCTGCGCCGCCATTGAGCAGCGGGTGCAGCACTATAACGCCACCGCCCCGGCGGGCAGCTTTCAGCTGTCCTTCTCCACCGGTGTGGCAAAGTACGAGGGCGGCAGTGTGGAAAAGTTTCTGGTGGAGCTGGATCGGCGGATGTACGCGGAAAAGCGCGCTTTCCACGCCGCCCGGGACGGCCATGCCGCACCGGAGCAGGGAAATACTCCATCAATTTAAAAGGAATGTCTAAAATAAGTGCGACTTATCTTGACAATCTGACGCTGCAATGATAGAATATGGGACGTACCAATTGAATACCGACTTATCAAGAGCGGCTGAGGGGACAGGCCCTGTGAAGCCCGACAACCTGCGCGAGAGCGTAAGGTGCCAAATCCTGCGGGAAACCGGAAGATAAGAGTGCAACGCTCAGAGCTTTCGGCTCTGGGCGCTTTTATTTTTCAGAACAAACTTGATGGAATGGTAAATACACGCAACTGCAACATTTAGGAGGCAAAAAATGGCTAGACACCTGTTTACTTCAGAGTCCGTCACCGAGGGACATCCCGACAAGATCTGCGACCAGATCTCTGATGCAATTCTGGACGAGATCCTGACCCACGACCCCGATGCCCGCGTGGCCTGCGAGACCTGCGCATCCACCGGCCTTGTGCACATTATGGGCGAGATCACCACCAGCTGCTATGTGGACTTCCAGAAGGTCGTCCGCGAGGTGGTGGCAGATATCGGCTACACCCGCGCAAAGTTCGGCTTTGACGCCGACACCTGCGCCGTCATCTCCAACATTGACGGCCAGAGCCCCGACATTGCACTGGGCACCAACGATCAGGTGGGCGGTGCAGGCGATCAGGGCATGATGTTCGGTTATGCCTGCGACGAGACCCCCGAGCTGATGCCCATGCCCATCAGCCTTGCCCACAAGCTGGCAAAGCGCCTGACCGAAGTGCGCAAGAGCGGCGAAATGGATTACCTGCGCCCGGATGGCAAGAGTCAGGTGACCGTGGAGTACGACGAGAACAACAAGCCCGTGCGCGTGGACGCCGTGGTCATCTCCAGCCAGCACAGCGAGAGCGTGAGTATGGAGCAGCTGCGCGCAGATGTGATGGAAAAGGTCATCAAGGCCACCATCCCCGCCGAGCTGCTGGACGAGAACACCAAGTACTACATCAACCCCACCGGCCGCTTTGTTGTGGGCGGCCCGCAGGGCGATACCGGCCTGACCGGCCGTAAGATCATCGTGGACACCTACGGCGGCTATGCACGCCACGGCGGCGGTGCCTTCTCCGGCAAGGACCCCAGCAAGGTGGACCGCAGCGCAGCCTACGCTACCCGCTGGGTGGCCAAGAACATCGTGGCTGCGGGTCTGGCAAAGCAGTGCGAGGTGCAGGTGGCCTACGCCATCGGCGTGGCAAAGCCTGTGTCCATCATGGTGGATACCTTCGGCACCGGCACCGTGGCAGACGAGAAGATCGAGCAGGCTGTGGAGAAGGTGTTTGACCTGACCCCCGCCGCCATCATCCGTGAGCTGGATCTGCGCAAGCCCATCTACCGCCAGCTGGCTGCCTACGGCCACATGGGCCGCGAGGATCTGGGCGTGAAGTGGGAGAATACCGACCGCGTGGATGCTTTGAAGGCTGCCGTGGCTGCCCTGTAAAAAGCGTTTTACCCTGATGGAAGGTAAGTGAAGAAGGCTCCTCACCGGAATGTGAACGGTGAGGAGCTTTTTGTATATAAATCAGTGCAAACGGTGCTGAAATATGCTATACTGTACATAGGATAAGAGAGGTATTTGAGGTGGTAAAATTCGTAGCGACCACACGCCGCCGGTAACGACAGGAACTTCGGTTCTGAGAGATGCAGGAGAATGCTACGCCTGCCAAATACCAATCGATGGGGAACAGTTTTGATGCCGTTCCCCGTTCCTGTTTTTAGGGGGACTATGGGGATAAGAATATCAACGAGGAAAAGTACTGCTTTTCCTCAAAAATCAGATAAACTTTGCGAAACGGTAAAGATTTTGTCGGGTTTTTGTAAGAAACTCACATTCTCTTGAAGGAAAAGGAAAAACAGCTGTGCAAGGCGCAGAAAATCCGCACATGAAACAAATTGATATGGAACAATCGACAAAATGTGATAAAATAAAACCAGATATGAGCACTTGTGTGCATGATACGGATCGTAAACAGCAATAAGGAGTTATGTGACTATGTCTATTGAAATTTCCCCGAAGTCCTTCTTTGAGCAGCCCAGTGTGGCGGATATGCGGCTGATCGCCTGCCCCGGTGCCGAGGAGCTGACCGGCCTGATCGACAAGCACCTTGTCCGTTGGGCAAAGGCTGCCGGAATTGAAAAAGACACCTTCATTATTCCTTGCGACTGCCCCCGCTTCCAGAGCGGCGACGCCAAGGGTCTGGTCAAGGAGTCTGTCCGCGGCGATGATATCTTTATCGTGGTGGACCCGGGCAATTACAGCGTCACCTACAAGCTGTTCAACTACGAGAACCACATGTCCCCGGACGATCACTTTGCAAACCTGAAGCGTCTGATCCAGGCTGTGGCCGGTAAGGCACACCGCGTTTCCGTCATCATGCCCAGCCTGTACGGCGGCCGTCAGCACCGCCGCGTGGTGCGCGAGAGCCTGGACTGCGCTGTGGCGCTGCAGGAGCTGCAGACCATGGGCGTGCGCAACATCATCACCTTTGACGCACACGACCCCCGCGTGCAGAACGCAGTGCCCCTGATGAGCTTTGATAACGCCATGCCCACCTATCAGGTGCTCAAGAGCCTGCTGAAGAAGGACCCCACCCTGTCCTTCGACAAGGAGAAGTTCACCGTGGTCAGCCCGGACGAGGGCGCGATGAACCGCAATATGTACTTCTCCAGCGTGCTGGGCTGCAACCTGGGTATGTTCTACAAGCGCCGCGATTACACCCGCGTGGTGAACGGCCGCAACCCCATCGTTGCCCATGAGTATCTGGGCGAGAGCGTGGAGGGCAAGACCGTCTTTATCGCAGACGATATCATTGCTTCCGGCGAGAGCATGCTGGAGGTCGCCAGCAATCTGAAGGAGCGCGGCGCTGCCAACATCATCGCCAACGCCACCTTCCCCCTGTTCACCAGTGGTCTGGAGAAGTTCGACAAGGCTGTGGCAGACGGCACCCTGACCTACGTTGTGGGCACCAACCTGACCTACCGTATGCCCGAGCTGCTGACCCGCGACTGGTATGTGGACGTGGACGTTTCCAAGTACGCTGCATACTTTGTGGTGGCTCTGAACCACGATATGTCCGTTTCCAGCATCATCGACCCCCTGAAGAAGATCGAGAACCTGCTGGCAAACCGCAAGTAAGATCGCTTTCCAAAGCCCCTGCACCCTGTGTGCGGGGGCTTTTTGCGTGGGACGATTTAACTCCCTCAGGCAAAGCCGTAGGCTTTGCCAGTTCTCTCTGGGAGGAAGCCTCTGGCGCGAACGGGCACTTTGCACTTGAGCCGGGAACTGTACCGCCATGCCAAGGCCTCTCCCTTTGGGAGAGGTGGATTTGCGGAGCAAAGACGGAGAGGGCGAGGACGGTAAGGTTTGCACCTGCCGCTTCCGGCAGCGACCCCTCCTGTGAAAATAGCGTTTGGAGCGCTCCGCAGAGCGCGACAAACGCGAAATAAAAATAATCATTCCGCTGGATATGTGCAGAGCGCAGCGGAGCACATTCAAAATCGTCCCGCCTCCCGGCAGGGGCTGAGTGTTCAAAAGTCCCCTATGATACACAGGGGGTTTTGAACAACTAAAAAATAGTGCGCAGAAAAGCGCAGCTTTCGGCGGCTTTTCAGCCTTGCGAGAAAATAAATAACGGATATACGTTATATCTCTAGTTGTTCAAAAAGCAGAGGGGGTTTTGAACAACTAGAAACGCTAACCGAACAAAAACGGTGTTTTTTGCCCTAGTTGTTCATCTTGAACAACTAGGAATAAGCATAGATACGTTGAAAAGTTCTAGTTGTTCAAAAGTCCATAGTAGTAATAGAGTTATATAAAGGGGTTTTGAACATTCAGAAGCCCTGCGGCGCATGGGGCAGCGGTCTGTCACCGCCCTTTTACATTTTATGGCGTTGTCTGTTAAGTTTTTGAAAATTCGTGCCGGGGGCTTTGCAAAACCCGGTGGGTTTATGCTATATTTAAGTTGAAATACTTTGCATTCTGACAGAAAGGAAAAACGCCATGGAGCATTTTGTGGAGTTTGAAGATGTCTGTAAATATTACCAGACCGGCAGTGTGAAGATCGCTGCCGCAGACCACCTGAATTTCTATGTGGACAAGGGCGAGTTCTGCATCATTGTGGGGCCCTCCGGCGCGGGCAAGACCACCCTGCTGAACATTCTGGGCGGCATGGACAACTGCGACGAGGGCAACGTCTGGCTGGACGGCCGCAACGTGAGCCGCTTTTCCGCCCGGGAGCTGACCACCTACCGCCGGTATGACGTGGGCTTTGTGTTCCAGTTCTACAACTTGGTGCAGAACCTGACCGCGCTGGAAAACGTGGAGCTGGCCAGCGAGATCTGCCGCGACCCGCTGGACCCCACCGAGACCTTGCGCAGCGTGGGTCTGGGCGAGCGGCTGAACAACTTCCCGGCGCAGCTTTCCGGCGGCGAGCAGCAGCGGGTGTCCATTGCCCGCGCACTGGCCAAAAACCCCAAGCTGCTGCTCTGCGACGAGCCCACTGGTGCGCTGGACTACCGCACCGGCAAGCAGGTGCTGGGTCTTTTGCAGGATACCTGCCGCAAGACCGGACGCACCGTCATTGTTATTACCCACAACACGGCACTGACCGGTATGGCCGACCGCATCATTCAGGTGCGCAGCGGCCGCATCGTGTCCAATCGGGTCAACGAGCACCCGGTGCCGGTGGAACAGATCGAGTGGTGAGTACTGTGCAGAAAAGTTACCGCAAAAATATCCTGCGCGAGATGAAAAGCAGCATCAGCCGGGTGGTGTCCCTGTTTGGCATCGTGGCGCTGGGGGTGATGATGCTCACCGGCCTGATGTGCATTGCCCCCGATATGCGCTCCGCTGCCCAGAAGTACTATGTGCAGCAGAATGTGTTCGACCTGCGGGTGCTGTCCACCCTTGGCCTGAGTCAGAGCGATATCGACGCCATTGCCGCTGTGGACGGTGTGGATGCCGTGCAGGCGGTGAAGTATCAGGATGTGGAAGGCCACTGGACAGGGGACGAGCAGACCACGGTGGCGCGGCTGTATCAGCTGCCTGCCGACCCGCAGGCCGATACGCCGGAGAATATGAACCGCCCGGTGCTGCTGTCCGGCCGGATGCCGGAAGCTGCCGGGGAGTGCGTGGTGCATGTGATGGGCCACGGCAGCCCGGTGGAGCTGGGCACCCAGCTGACCCTGCCCGAGGAGACCGAGGGGGTCAGCGGGCAGGTGTTCACGGTGGTGGGCACGGTGCAGGACCCGCTGCATTTTTCCTCCGATTCCGAGAGCAGCACCGTGGGCGATGGTCAGCTGGACTACATCCTGTTTGTGCCGGAGGGCACTTTGACCGCAGATTATTATACGGTGTGCTATATCAAAGCGAAAAACGCCGGGCTGTATGATAATTATTCCGATGAATATCAGGCCGCAGTGGATGCCGTAGCCGAAAACCTCAAGGCCATTCAGGGCGTGCAGTGTACCGCCCGGCGGGAAGAGCTGATGGACACCGCCAACGACAAGCTGACCGAAGCGCGCGCGGAGTACGACAGCCAGAAGGCCGAAGCCGAACGTCAGTTCGCCGAAGCCGAGGCAAAGCTGGCAGACGCGCAGCAGCAGCTGGAAGCCGCCAAGGCGCAGCTGGAAGCCGGTGAAAAAGAGCTTGCCGCCCAGAAAGCCGCCCTGCCGGACACCATGCAGAGCGGTGCGGACAAGCTGGTGAGCAGCGAAGCGCAGGTTCTGGAATTTGAGGAGCAGCTGCAGCAGATGGAGCTGTTGGTCAACCTGAAAAAGGTGGCAGACCCCTTGCTGAGCTACGCGGAAGCCGCCCTGCGCAACGCCGAAAAGGCGCTGGACGAGGCCGAGCCGGAGGACGAGGATTACATTGAACTGCGGGATGCGCTGGCCAAGGCGCAGGCCGCTTACGACAACATCTATAACCAGCTGCAAGGCTATCAGCAGCAGCTGGACGCGGGCAAGCGGCAGATGTACCAGCAGGGGCTGATCTCCTCGCCGAACCTCTCCAACGACCAGCTGGTGACCGAAGCCAAGGCTGCGCTGCGCAAGATGAAATTGCAGCTTTTGCAGGGGCAATTGCAGCTGACCACCGGCACCGCCAGCGCCTACACCCAGTTCGATGCCGCACAAAAGCAGCTGGAAGAGGGCTGGGCAGAGTATAACGCCGGGCAGACCCAGCTGGAAGCCTCCCGCACTGAGTACGAGAGCCAGAAAGCTGAGGCAGAGCAGAAACTGGCAGACGGCCTTGCCCAGCTGAATGACGCCGAGGAGCAGGTGAGCCAGATCAAAAAAGGCGAGTGGTATGTGCTGGACCGCACCTCCACCATGAGCTGCGTCACCTTTGCCCAGTACGCCGACCGCATGGACGCCATTGCCCGGGTGTTCCCGGTGTTCTTCTTCCTTGTGGCGGCGCTGGTGGCTACCACCACCATGACCCGCATGGTGGACGAGAACCGCCTGCAGATGGGCACCTTAAAGGCGCTGGGCTACTCCAATTTCAGCATCGCGGGCAAGTATTTGTTTTACGCGCTGCTTGCCACTATTCTGGGCAGCATCGTCGGCATGGTGGTGGGCTTTGTGGTATTCCCCATCATTATCTGGAACGCCTATCAGCTGGTGTTCACCCTGCCCACCTTCACCCTGCACTTCTACCCGGGCATGGCAGCTGCCAGCGTGGGCATCAGCGCTGCCGTCATCGGCTTTGCCACATGGTACGCCTGCCGTTCCAGTCTGGCCGAAAAGACCGCAGCTTTGCTGCTGCCCCTGGCCCCGTGGCGGGCAAGCGCATCCTGATGGAGCGCATCACCCCGCTGTGGCAGCGGATGTCCTTCTCCCAAAAGACCACAGCCCGCAACCTGTTCCGGTATAAAAAGCGGTTCTTCATGACCGTGCTGGGCGTGGCGGGCTGCACCGCGCTGCTGCTCATCGGCTTTGGCATTCAGGACTCGCTGCTGCCCATCGTCACGAAGCAGTCTACCGAGCTGACCCACAACGATATGTCCATCACCCTCAGCGACCCCAAAGCCCTGACCATGGAGCAGGGGCTGGCAGAGGAGCTGGACAGCAACAGCGCCGTGCAGAACTGGAGCGCGGTGTATACCAAATCCACCACCATCTACAATGCCGAAGGCGAGAGCGCAAGCGTGAGCATCGTGGCCGCCGCCAAGGACAGCGACCTGACCCGGTACGTCACCTTCCGCACCCGCAAGGGGCACAAGGCCATCAGCTTTGACAGCGGCAGCGCCATCCTGACCGAAAAGACCGCCGAGAACCTGGGCCTGCACACCGGCGATACCTTCTGGGTGGAAAACACCGAGGGTGCCCGGGTGGAGCTGACCCTGACCGGCATCACGGAAAACTATATGTTCACCCGGTTGTACCTCCCCCGCGCACAGCTGGAAAGCCTGCTGGGCACGGCAGAGATCCCGTGGAACACGGTCTACGGGCAGACCACCTGCACCGATGCTGCCGGTTACAACGCCCTGCGCACTGACCTGCTGGACTGCAACTACGTCAGCAGCATCAGCTTTACCGAGGACACCACCGAGCTGTTCGATAATCTCATCGTCAGTCTGGGCTATGTGGTGGTGCTGATCATCATCTGCGCGGCGGCGCTGGCGGCAGTGGTGCTGTATAACCTGATCAGCGTCAACCTTGGGGAGCGCAAAAAGGAGCTGGCGACCATCAAGGTGCTGGGCTTCTACGATCAGGAGGTGTACCGCTACATCTTCCGCGAGATCGAGCTGCTGGCGCTCATCGGCTCCGGCGTGGGCCTGGCGCTGGGTGTGCCGCTGCACAAGTTCATCGTGCTGACCGTGGAGATGGATCAGCTCATGTTCATCCGCACTATCGCTCCCCGCAGCTACCTGTTGGCGGTGGCACTGACCATGGTGTTTACCGTGGCGGTCTGTTTTGTGATGCGGCGGCACGTCCGGCGCATCAGCATGGTGGAAAGCATGAAGGCCCCGGAGTAATTACAAAGTAAAACCATAAAAAAGCACCCCCTGCGGTCTGTACGGGCAGACCGCAGGGGGTGCTTGGCTTTTTAGACGCGCAGGGAATTAGAGGAACACATACTTGAGGATGAACAGCACGGTGAGTACATACATCAGCGGGCTGATCTTCTTCTCCTTGGCCTTGCCGGTGATCACATTGATGATGGTCCAGGAGATGATGCCGATGGCGATACCCTCGGAGATGCTGTAAGCGGTGGGCATAGCCAGAATAGTCAGGAAGGCGGGGATGCCCTCGCTGGGATCATTGAAGTCGATCTTGACGGCAGAGCCCATCATGTAGAAGCCCACGATGATCAGAGCCGGAGCGGTAGCAAAGCTGGGGATGGTGAGGAACAGCGGGCTGAAGATGGTAGCCAGCAGGAACAGCACGCCGGTGGTCATAGCGGTCAGACCGGTGCGGCCACCCTCGGTAACGCCGGAGGCGCTCTCCACGAAGGTGGTGGTGGTGGAAGTGCCCAGCACAGCGCCCACGCAGGTGCCGATGGAGTCTGCCATCAGTGCGCCCTTGATGCGGGGCAGACGGCCGTCCTCGTCCAGCATATCAGCCTTGGAGGCCACGCCGATCAGAGTGCCCAGCGTGTCGAACAGGTCCACGAACAGGAAGGAGAACATCACGGCGAAGAAGTTCAGCAGGCCGACACCGGAGAAGTCGGTCTTGAACACCTGACCAAAGGTCTCGCCCAGTGCGGAGAAGTCGAAGCTGACAAAGGCGGTGGGGATCACGGAGTACATGCCGGCTTCCACATCGGGGACGTAGATGCCGGTCAGCTCGCACACGATGCCCAGCAGCCAGGTGATCAGGATGCCGTACAGGATGCCGCCCTTGACCTTTTTGACCAGCAGAATGGCGGTGATGACCACGCCCAGCAGAGCCAGAATGGCGCCCACGCCAACGCTGTGGAAGGTTGCGCCCTTGAAGTGCTGGTAGGTGACCAGCGTGGAATCGCTGTTGACGATCAGCTTGGCGTTCTGCAGGCCGACAAAGGCCACGAACAGGCCGATGCCCACGCTGACGGCGCTCTTCAGGGTCATGGGAATGGCATTGAAGATGCCCTCGCGCACATTGGTCAGGGACAGTGCAATGAAGATGATGCCCTCAACAAAGACGGCCATCAGAGCCAGCTGCCAGCTGTAACCCATGGTCAGCACGACCGTGTAGGCAAAGTAGGCGTTCAGGCCCATGCCGGGAGCCAGTGCAAAGGGGTAGTTGGCCAGCACAGCCATCAGTGCGGTGGCAATAAAGGATGCCAGCGCAGTGGCGATCAGCACTGCCTTGGAATCCATGCCCGCTGCGGACAGGATGTTGGGGTTGACGGCAAGGATGTAAGCCATGGTCATGAAGGTGGTGATACCGGCCATGATCTCGGTCTTTACATCGGTGTGGTTTTCTTTCAGGTGAAAGAACTTTTCTAACATGAGAAACCTCCTGTTTCTAATAAAACACTCCGCCGGTTGCGGACGGCGGAGAAAGAACAGCTCCCATTCTATCAGCTGAAAACGTTTTTGTCCACACCGGAAACACACAAATTTCGCAATTTGTTCAAATTTTCTTAAATAAGTATGACTTATCCGACAAAAAATCTGGCTTTTTTTGGTAGTTTGGACGGAATGCAGGCAATTTGTGCAGAAAAATGTCTGTGGAAAAAAGCTCGCCCTCTCATGCGCTCCCGCGCCAGATTCCCCCTTTTGTCACCTGCGGTGACATCTTCCCCCGGAGCGGGGGAAGTCTTTCCTCAAAGGGGGAGCCAAGCCATTAACCTCAATGCTAAAGTATTGAGTGCAATGAGAAAGCTTCCGGCAGTGCTCTTGGCTCTCCCTTTGGGAGAGCTGGCAAAGCCAGAGGCTTTGACTGAGAGGGCGTACGCCGTTGCCCTTAGTGCTAAAGGTGTCAAGTGCAGCAAAAACTTTCCCGCCGCACCGCCGCTTCCGCAGGAAGCAGGCGCGGCAGCCGCCGTTTGCCGTTACGACCCCTTCCCGTGAAAATGCAATGCCGGAGCGTCCGCAGACGCTCCGGCATTGCTCTATTAAAAATAATTTTTCCGCTGATTATGGCCAAAGCGCACGCGACGGCCATTTAAAATCGTCCCGCCCGCAGCGCAAACGCTTACAGCGTCTCTACCCGGTCGAACAGATCCTTCGCGGCTTCCACGGCGTCCTTGCTGCCAAAGGCCACCCGCACGCCGCCGGACAGCACGTCAGACAGGGCTGCGGCCTGTGCTTTGAGCAGGGCGGCGTCCACGCTGCACAGCGCCTTGCGGTCGGCGGCGCGCATCTCGTCCGTGATGCCGCAGAAATACCGGTGATCCAATTCCCGGGCAGCGGCACGCGCCTTGCGGGGCGTGTCCAGTTTGGCGGCGGTGCCCACGATGAACTCGTCCAGATCCCGGGCAGTGTAGTCCCGGGCGGCAAGGGCGGCAGGGGCGGCTGCAAAGGTGTCGTAGCTTTCTCGCAGGTGGGGGTCCCGGTAGGTGTACAAAAACTCGATGCCGTCGGCACAGAGCATTCCGGTGCCGTAGGCGCCGCCCACCTCCCGGATGGTGTGCCACAGGTACTCGTAGCTCATCACCCGCGCCAGCACCCGGCGGCGGCTGTCCCGGGGCATGGGCCATGCCAGCACATCGTAGTTCACGCCGCCGTCAATGATAAAGGCTTCGTTCACCGGGGGCGTCAGGGGCTGGGTATAGGGCTGCGCCGGGGTGCGCCGGGCGGCGGCAAAGCGGCTTTCCGGCAGCAGGGCACGCAGCTTTTCCAGTGCGGCTTCGGTGCCGTGCAGGCTGACGGTCAGGGCGGCGTTTTGCAGCACCCGGGCGCGCAGCGCATCCAGCTTTGCGCCCAGTTCCGCCCAGTCGGCCTTTTCCAGCAGACCGCACAGGAAGTGGTAATAGCTCACGCCGGTGCAGGCTTCGTCCGCAGCGCCCTCTACATAATAATGGGCGCGGGCGCGGGTGGAAGCGAACTCGTTGCCCTGCTGGATGAACAGCTGCTCCATGCGCAGCTTCAGCTGGCTGACCACCCGGGCATAGGCGGCTTCGGCGGCAGTGCCGGTAAGGACGGTATCGTACAGCCACTCGCCGCCGATCTCTACCGCCTTTTCTAAGCTGCGCTCCAGCAGGCTCAGGCAGAGGGAAAGCTTTGCGTGGCAGGGGCTGCCCTCCTGCCGCCCGGTCCAGATGTCCAGCTGGGCGCGGCTGTCGCCCAGCCATGTGCTGCGCAGGGTGTTCAGCTGCTGGGCGGTATGGGCGGGGGTATCCAGCTCGTCCAGCACATCGGTGAGCAGGTTCAGGTATTGCAGCTCCTCCGGGGCAACAGTGCCCAGATCATAGTAGAAATTCAGGTACAGGCTGCCGGCAGAGGGGTGGCGCAGCAGGGTGGCACCTGCCAGCTGCTCGACGCTGCCCTGCGGGGCGGTATCGCCCGCGCCAAGGTCGGCGGCGGTGAGAGGGTGCTCCAACACCAGCTTTCCATCGGTGCGCACCGGGGCAGCGGTGTCCTCCGCTTTGGGTGCGGTGGGGATCTGCAGCACCTGCACCGGGGCGGGGGCAAACAGCTCCCGCAGCAGGGTGTCGAACCAGCCCTCTTCCAGCTTGCTGCGCAGGGCGGCGAAGAGCTTGTCGGTATGCAGCAGCAGGGCGGCATCGCCGGTGTGCAGCCAGCCGGTGGCGGCGTTGATGGCGTCCAGCACGCCGTCCGGCAGACTGCCCGGGCGCTCCAGCGAGGCAAACTCGGCCTCGTTCAGAGCAGCCAGCAGCAGCTCGCGGGGGATGCCGTCCTCCAGCAGCTCATCCACGGCCTTGCGCACGGCGGGGGCAAACTTGCGGGCAGAATCCACCGTAGCACCGCGCAGCAGCAGCTCCAAGGTGGGCTGCAGGGTGCTGTCGTCAAAGCCGATGTCGATATCGGCACCCAGCTGCTCGGCCAGCAGAGCGGCCTTGAGGGGGGAGCTGTTGGTGCTCAGAAGCGCACCCAGCAGGATCTCCACACCCAGCTGCCGCTCCCGGTCGGCAAATGCGCCGGTGTACCATGCCAGTGCGCACTGCACCTCGTCCGGCTTGGGCTGGTCGGTGTAGTAGGGCAGCTCCACGAATGCGCCGGGCTGCTCGTCCTGCATGGTCAGGCGGGGACGGGCAGCGGCCTTGGGCATCTTGGACAGGTAATCCTGATCCAGCCGCGCCAGCTTGTCGGCCATGTCCATCTTGCCGTACAGGGTGATGCAGCAGTTGTCGGCGCTGTAATGGCGGCGGTACACCCGCTGGTATTTCTCGTAGGTCAGCGCGGGGATGGACGCCGGGTCACCGCCGGACACAAAGCCGTAGGCGGTATCCGGGAACATCGCCCGTTGCAGGGCGTTTTGCAGCTGAGCATCCGGGGAGGCCAGCGCGCCCTGCATCTCGTTGTAGACCACACCGCTGACCGTGCCGTCCGCATCCCGATGCCAGCCTTCCTGCTCGAACACGGCAGAATCCACCATAGCCAGCGGGCAGAACACCGCGTTCAGGTAGACATCCATCAGGTTGCAGAAATCGGTCTCGTTGGGGGTGGCAAAGGGGTAGACCGTCTTATCCGGGAAGGTCATTGCATTGAGGAAGGACGCCATGCTGCTTTTGAGCAGCTGCACGAAGGGGGAGCTGACCGGGTATTTTTCGCTGCCGGCCAGCACGGAGTGCTCCAGAATGTGGAACACGCCGGTGTCATCGGAGGGAAAAGTGCCGAAGCCGATGCCGAAGGCCTTGTTGACGTCCTCGTTTTCCACCAGCAGCACGGCTGCGCCGCTGACGTCATGGGTGAGCAGGGTCAAAGTACCGTGCTGCTCGGGGCAGTCCTCGGTGCGCAGGACGGTATAACCGGGATAGTGTGCCATTTTTATTCTCCTTTACGGGATGTTTTTCACAGAGGATGCGCCTGCGGCTCAGCCGCCGAACAGGCCGAAAAAGCTGGTGTGGGTCACACCCAGCACAAGGAAAAGAGCGATCAGGGCGAACAGCACGCCGATGATGATGTCCATCTGGTGCACCGTGAGCGGGAATTTATCGTAAAGCTTTTCCTTGGGGTTTACAAAGTCCTTGTTGCCGTTGTCCAGCAGGCGCTTTTTGCCCTGCTCAAAATCGGCCTTCTGCGCCTGCAATTCAGCCTGCTGGCGGGCAAGTTCTGCCTCGCGGGCGGCCAATGCGGCCTCGCGGCGTTCAAGCTCGGTCTGCGTATCCGGGGTGGGCTGTGCCATGGAAAGTCCCTCCTGTAAGCATAAGATGTTTTTCCTTATGATACCACAAAAATGTGGACAAAAAAAGCACCCGCAGTGCAAAGACTGCGGATGCAAAGGGGGATGATGAGGAGATTACTTCTTAGCCAGATACTTGCGGATATCAATGGCGACAGCCACAATAATGACAAGACCCTGAACGATGTAGGTGTAGGAGGAGTTGACGTTCATGAACTGCAGAGCGACCTTCATCAGCTCAAAGACCAGAACGCCGACCAGAACGCCGGGAACAGTACCAACGCCGCCGGTGGTGGAAACACCGCCGATGGTGCAGGCTGCGATGGCGTCCAGCTCATAGCCCATTGCAGTGTTGACGGATGCGCCGCCGGACTTTGCAGCCAGCAGGCAGCCTGCCAGACCGAACATGCAGGAGGCCAGGATGTAGATGCGGATCTTGGTAGCGATCACGTTGACACCGGCCACCTCAGCAGCAGCCTCGTTGCCGCCGATGGCGTACATGTACTTGCCGTGGCGGGTCTTGTTGTACAGGAACCAGAAGCAGACAGCCACGATCAGGGCGATCCAGATCAGCACGGGGACCTTCAGGATGGTGTTGGAGGCCAGAGAGGTGAAGTTTTTGTTCAAAGAGCCGATGGGGGTACCGCCGGTGTACACAAGGCAGATACCGTAGACCACCTGCTGCATACCCAAGGTAGCAATGAAGGGCTGCACCTTCAGGTAGCTGACCACCAGTCCGTTGCACAGACCCACGATGGCGCAGATGGCAATGACCAGAATGAACACCACGGGGGTGGACAGGGTGGGCATATTGGGGTAGAACTTGCCGGAAGCGCCTTCGGTCTGCGCAAAAATGCAGGCAAGGCAGGCGGCAAAACCGGCCAGACGGCCAGCGGACAGGTCGTTACCGGTGGTGATCAGGCAGCCGGAAATGCCCAGCGCGATGATGTAGCGGATGGACACGTTCTTGAACAGGTTGATCATGTTGGTGCCGGAGAAGAAGTTGGGGTGAATGATGCCAACGACCAGAGTGATGGCCAGCATCATCATGATAATGGCGTTGTTGCTGAGCCACTTGCCCACAGCCTTGCCATTCAATTTTTTGGTAGCTTCCACGATAGACAGCCTCCTTAATTACTGATTTGCCGCAGCTGCGTCAGGTGCGGTCTCGAACTGGGTAGCCAGCGCCATGATGTTCTCCTGCGTGGCATCCTTACCGTTGATAAAGCCGGTGATACGGCCATCGCACATGACCATGACACGGTTGGACATACCGATGATCTCGCTCATTTCAGAGGAGATCATGATAATGCTCTTGCCCTGCTTGGCCAGATCGGCGATGATGCAGTAAATTTCGTACTTTGCACCGACGTCGATGCCGCGGGTAGGCTCGTCCAGAATGAGCACATCGGGGTTGTTGGCAAGCCAGCGGGCGATCAGCACCTTCTGCTGGTTGCCGCCGGAAAGGCTCTTGATCTGGGTCTTGGGGCTGGGGACCTTGATGGCCATCTTTTCCTTGTTGGTAGCCACCAGATCTAGGATCTTTTTGTTGTCCAGCATGATGGGACCCTTGCGCAGGGCGTCCAGAGAAGCGATGGAGATGTTATCGGCAACGCTCAGCACGCCCAGAATGCCGGTAGCACGGCGGTCCTCGGTCAGCAGAGCAACGCTCTTCTGGATGGCATCGCGGGGCTGCTTGATGTTGACCTCTTCACCCTTGATCCACACCTTACCGGAGGTATGGGCACGCAGGCCGAAGATGCCTTCCATCAGCTCGGTACGCTGTGCGCCCACCAGACCGGCAACGCCCAGAATCTCGCCCTTTTTCAGCTCAAAGCTGCAATGGCGGAAGGAGCGGGGATGGATGGAGGTGAAGTCCTCCACCTTCATCATGACCTCGTCCGAGGGCACGTTCTCCAGCGGGGGGAACAGGTTGGACAGCTCACGGCCGACCATCTTTGCAATGATCTCTTCCTTGGTCATGTTGGCAACGTCCCACTTACCGATGTACTGGCCATCGCGCATGATGGTGACTTCGTCCGCAATCACCTTGATCTCGTCCATCTTATGGCTGATGTAGACCAGAGCAACGCCCTGCTCCTTCAGCTCCCGCATGATGCGGAACAGGCTCTCGACCTCGTTCGCGGTCAGAGAAGAGGTGGGCTCGTCCAAAATCAGCACCTTACAGTTGGCGGAAACGGCCTTGGCGATCTCCACCATCTGCATCTGGGCGATGCTCAAAGAGCCCAGCTTTGCATGGGGGTCGATGTCCAGCTTCAGTTTCTTCAGCAGTTCATCGGTATCTTTGTACATTTTGGCATGGTCCACAACAGTGACGATGCCGTATTTCTTGGTGGGGTAGCGTCCCAGCCAGATGTTCTCGGCCACGGTACGGGCCGGGATGGGCTGCAATTCCTGATGCACCATGGCGATGCCACGGTCCAGTGCATCCAGCGGGGTGGGAATGGTTACCTTCTGCCCCTCGTATTCGATCTCGCCCTCGTCCATCTTGTAAATGCCGAACATACATTTCATCAGAGTGGACTTACCGGCGCCGTTTTCACCCATCAGAGCCATGACTTTGCCGGGACGGAGCTCCAGCTGTGCATGATCCAGGGCTTTGACACCGGGGAAGGTCTTGACCACGCCTTTCATTACCAGACGGTATTCTGACATTCCGCAAAAGCCTCCTTTTTGGTTGTTTACAGGCGGGCAGTTTTTTCCAAAATAAGGCGCGCGCGTGGAGACGTTTTCTCGCACGCACGCGCTTTTTAGCTTACATTCAAGCCGTTAAGGCCTGCTGCGCACCTTGCATTGGTTCCGGGAAACTTTGGTCTTACTTCAGGTACTGAGAAGCGTTGTCCTTGGTGACCTTGACGTAGTCGACCCAGTAGTACTTCTCGACATCCTTGCCCTCAACGAACAGCTTGGTAGCCTCGGCAGCCTTGGTAGCCTGACCAACGTCGTCGTTCAGAACAGTACCGGTCATGTTGCCGTCCAGAACGTCCTGAACAGCCTCTGCCAGAGCATCGACGCCGACCAGATAGATGTCCTTGCCGACGGTGCGGCCGGCCTGCTGGATGGACTGCAGAGCGCCCAGTGCCATTGCGTCGTTGTTGCAGAAGACGACTTCGATCTTATCGCCGTACTGAGACAGAGCGTTTGCAACGTCCTGCTGAGCGGTGGTCTGATCCCAGTTGTCCAGGTACTCGTACAGGCACTCAACTTCCTTGCCGGCATCGGTCAGAGCCTTGATGGAGAACTCGGTGCGGTACTGAGCATCGATGTTCTCGGGGTCGCCCTTGCACATGATGTAGGTGATCTTGCCGTCACCGTTGATATCGCCCTGGGTCTCGGTCTCGAGGATCAGCTCGCCCTGATAAGTACCGGACTGACGTGCGTCAGCACCAACGTAGCAGCACTTGCCCTTGTAGGAATCCAGCACGCTCTCCTCGGGCTCACGGTTGATGAACACGATGGGGGTGCCGGAGGGAGAAACGGTATCAACGATGGTCTGAGCGGAAGTGGTCTGGACGGGGTTGATGACCAGCACGTCCACGCCCTGCTGCAGGAAGGTGTTGATCTGCTCGGTCTGGGTGTTCTGGTCGTTCTTGCCGTCCATGATGGTGACGGAGTAGCCCATATCCTTCAGGTAGCCTTCCAGATCGGAGCGGTACAGGGTCATGAAGTTATCAGCAAACTGATAGATGCAAACGCCGATGTTGGCAGAGCCGCTGGTAGCAGCGGCAGAAGCAGCGGTGGAAGAAGCAACGCTGGAAGCAGCGGTGCTGGTGGAGGAAGAGCCGCCGCAAGCGGTCATAGCAGCGGTAGCGCCCACAACGGCAGAAGCCTTCAGGAAGTCGCGGCGAGAAATCATTTTCATAATAGTAATCTCCTTCATTTGTGTGTCACAGCATATTCACAGACGCATTTGTCGCATGCGTCCGTAATCCCTGACAGTATTATACCCTTGTATGGGGGTGTTCCGCAAGAGAATAAGTTCACAAGATTGGTGCAAATGTTTTGTTACGTTTCTACAAAAGCGGACCAAAGGTTACAAAATCTTTTCGCGAATTATCACAATTTTTCATGCCGATGCAACCAACATACAAATATGATGCAGGTATGTAAAAAAACATGCTTGAACATGATTGAATGTTGCATGCCTGCTAAAAAACCGCGAAAAGGGGCGATACATTTCTTGAAAGATATTTTCAAGGATACTACACAGCGGAAAGAAAACGCCTTTTATACACTCTTACCGGAAGGGAAAAACAACACGGGTCAAGAAAAATGTTTACTTCCCGGGTGGGGCGGCACTGTACCTTTATAGTAACAGGGCGGTCAGGGCGCAGCGAACGTTTTTGTGGGAAGCGCCCGAAATACGAGCGGACGTTTTCTGCGTGCTGCACTGCCTGAAATAACAAAACTGACGAAGCTGCGTTGTGCCTTGAAACTGTAAAATATACAATATGGATAATGCTTTTACAAAAATACAAAATGGCCCTGCAAAAGTGCACACTGTCGGGTGCGGCGGCCGGATGATATCCTATGTACAGAGCCCGGGACACCGGACGAAAGGAGGATGAACATCATGGGGCAGACAAAGCCCGCCGCCGGGCTGAAGAGCCTGAACCGCGCCGCCGATACCCTGAGCACCCTGCTGGCACAGGAGGTGAAGGAGCTGAACGAGCGGCAGAAGGCCGCCCGGCGGGAAAACACCCCCGACCCCGGGATGATGAAGGGGCTGAAGGAGGCTACCGCCGTGCTTAAGGATCTGGCGGGTGTGGTAAAGACCCTGAACGATCAGGGCACGGAACTGGAAGGAACAGAGTGCGGCGTGGTGCTGCTGCCGCCGGTGGAACAGGAGGAGAAGGAATGAACAGAACCGAGCGCGCAGTCATCGTGTGGAAGCCGCAGCCCCGGCAGCTGGAATTTATGCGCAGACCGGAACCGGAGGCGCTGTACGGCGGCGCGGCGGGCGGCGGCAAAAGCGATGCGCTGCTGATCGAAGCGCTGCGGCAGGTGCATATCCCGCATTACCGGGCGCTGATCCTGCGCAAGACCTACCCGCAGCTTTCCGACCTTGTGGATAAGAGCCAGATGTACTACCGCCGGGCTTTCCCGGAGGCGCAGTACAACGCTACCTCCCATGTATGGGTCTTTCCCAGCGGGGCGAAGATCTGGTTCGGTTCCATGCAGTACACCAAGGATCGCACCAACTATCAGGGCAAAGCCTACGATTTTATCGGCTTTGACGAGCTGACCCACTTTGAGTGGGACGAGTACAGCTACATGATGAGCCGCAACCGTCCCACATGGCCGGGCACCCGGGTGTATATGCGTGCCACCACCAACCCCGGCGGCATCGGTCACGGCTGGGTGAAGGCGCGGTTCATCACACCCGCCCCGCCCGGCACCCCCATTGTGGAAACGGTCACGGTGCGTCTGCCGGACGGCACCGACCAGCAGATGGAGCGGGCGCGGGTGTTCATCTCGTCCAGCGTGTTCGATAACCCTGCGCTGCTGGCCAACGATCCCGGGTATCTGGCAAGCCTTGCCAGCCTGCCGGAAGCGGAAAAGCAGGCGCTGCTCTACGGCAGCTGGGACAGCTTTTCCGGGCAGGTGTTCACCGAATGGCGCAACGACCCGGCGCACTATCAGGATCAGCGCTGGACCCACGTCATCGCGCCCTTTGCCATCCCCAAGCATTGGCCCATCTGGCGCGGGTACGACTTCGGTTTTTCCAAGCCCTTTTCGGTGGGATGGTACGCGGTGGACGAGGAGGGGCGGCTGTACCGCATCAAGGAGCTGTACGGCTGCACCGGACGTCCCAACGAAGGGCTGCGCATCGACCCGGTGGAGCAGGCCAAGCGCATCCGGGAGGCCGAGCAGAACGACCCGCTGCTGCGGGGCAGGGTGATCCACGGAGTGGCAGACCCCGCCATCTTTGACGAAAGCCGGGGCGAGAGCATTGCGGCTATGATGGAGCGCAGCCCGCATTTTCTGCGCTGGCAGCCCGGGGACCACACCCGGCTGGCAGGTAAGATGCAGTTCCACTACCGGCTGCGGTTCGCGCCGGACGGACGGCCGATGCTGCAGGTGTTCAGCAGCTGCAAGCATTTCATCCGCACCCTGCCAAACCTTGTGTACGACGAGAGCAATGTGGAGGATATCGACACCCGGCAGGAGGACGACATCTACGACGAGTGCCGCTATGTGCTGATGGAGCATCCCATCAGCCCGCCCGAGGCTTCTGCCGCGCCGCCAAGGCCGGACGACCCGCTGGAGTTGCACCGGCAGGCGCGGTTCTACCGCATTTGAAAAGAAAGGAAAGACTATGGAAGATACAAGAGCAGAAGCCCTGCCCATCGGCGCGGCAGAGGCGGCGGCTGCCTTGCAGACGCTGCAACGCTACAAGGCGGGCAAGGCGGCGCTGGACAAGCGCCTGATCGATAACGAATTGTGGTTCCGTATGGGACACTGGAAAAACTACCGCGACCCGCTGATGTCCGGCAAGGCACAGTCCTCCAGCGGGTGGCTGTTCAACAGCATCGCCAACAAGCACGCCGATGCCATGGACAACTACCCCGAGCCCATGGTGCTGCCCCGGGCGGCAGACGATCAGGCCACGGCGCAGGCACTTTCCAGCGTGCTGCCGGTAGTGCTGGAGCAGGCGGATTACGAGCAGGTGTACAGCGATGTCTGGTGGCGCAAGCTCAAGCAGGGCACCGGCGTTACCGGCATCTTCTGGGACCCGGCGGCGCGCGGCGGGCTGGGCGACATTGCGGTGCGCAGCGTCAACCTGCTCATGCTCTACTGGGAGCCCGGCGTGCAGGATATTCAGGATTCGCCGGATTTGTTCCACCTCAGCCTTGAGGATACTGCCCGGCTGACCGCGCAGTATCCACAGCTGGCAGGGCACGCCGCCGGTGTGGTGGATGTGCCCCGGTACATCCACGAGGACGGACAGACCACCGCCAACAAGAGCGTGGTGGTGGACTGGTACTATAAGCGCCCGGACGAGAACGGCAAATTGCGGCTGCACTACTGCAAGTTGTGCAACGGCGTGGTGCTGTATGCCAGCCAGAACGACCCGGCGCTGGTGGCGCGCGGATTGTACGACCACGGCAAGTACCCCTTTGTGTTCGACCCGCTGTTCGTGGAGGAGGATTCCCCCGCCGGGTTCGGCTACATCGACGTGATGAAGGACTGCCAGAACGCCATTGACAAAATGAACCACGCCATGGACGAGAACGTGCTGCTGGCGTCCCGCCAGCGGTATGTGCTCAGCGACACCGCCGGGGTGAACGAGGAGGAGCTGGCCGACCTGAGCCGGGACATCGTGCACGTTGTGGGCCGCCTGAACGAGGACAGTTTCCGTCCGCTGCAAACGGCAGGCTTGCAGGGCAACAGCCTGAGCTACCGCAACAGCCGCATTGAGGAGCTGAAGGAGATCAGCGGCAACCGCGACCTGACGCAGGGTGGCACCACCGGCGGCGTGACCGCTGCCAGCGCCATCGCTGCCTTGCAGGAGGCGGGCAGCAAGCTGAGCCGCGATATGCTCAAGAGTGCCTACCGCGCCTTTGCAAGGCAGTGCTACCTCATCATCGAATTGATGCGGCAGTTCTACGATGAGCAGCGGGTGTTCCGTATCACCGGGCAGCGCGGCGAGAGCGAGTTCGTGTCCTTCTCGGCACAGGGGCTGCGCGCAAAGCCTGTACCCGCTGTGGGCGGGGTGGAGCTGGGCAGCCGGGAGCCTGTCTTTGACATCGTGGTCAGCGCCGCCAAAAAAAGCACCTTCAGCCGCCTGTCCCAGAACGAGACCGCCAAGGAGTGCTACAAGCTGGGCTTCTTCGACCCCGCCAACGCGGATGCTGCCCTTGTGGCGCTGGAAATGATGGACTTTGAAGGGGTGGAAAAGGTGCGCGCCCGGGTGCGGCAGAACGGTACGCTGGCGCAGCAGCTGGTGCAGCTGCAAGGGCAGATGGCAAGACTGTCTGCCGCTCTTGCGCAGCAGCCCGGCGGCACCCAAACGGCGCAGGACACCGCCGGGCTGACGGCACAGCTGCCGGTGGCGGCGGCTGCCCGCGCCATGAACTGGAACGGAAAGGAGGTGAAGTGAGATGATCAAGGTATGTTACAGCGAGCTGGATGGCCCCAAGGGGCTGAGTCTGCGGCTGGAAGCCGCCGGTCACGCGGGCTACGCGCCCGCCGGGCAGGATATCGTATGCGCTGGTGCAAGCACCCTGATGCAGGCGCTGGTGTACCTGCTGGCAGGGGAGGAGAGCGCCCGCAGCGATGCTTGGGATGAGCCGGATGGCCCGCGCCTTGCCGTGGCGGCACAGGCACCGGTAGCGCCGTGGGTGCAGGGCGCGTTTGAGCTGGCCAAGGCGGGCTTTACCCTGCTGGCAGAACGCTACCCGGATAACCTGCGCTTTGCGGATGTGAGCCGCAGCGGACAGGAGAGCATGATGGATTTGCAGCTGTTTGCGGAAGGCGAAGCTGCCCCCGCGTTGAGCCCGGAGCAGAGCCGACAGGCGGTGGCTGCGGGCACCCTGAAACCGGAAGCCACCGCCCCGCAGCCGGAAGCGCCCCGGCAGACCCCGGCAGAGCCGGAGCCGCAGCCGGAAGCACCTGCACAGCCGGAACGCCCGGTGCTGCCGCCCCTGCCGCTGCCGGTGCAGAACACGGTGCGCAGCCTGCACGCCCGCTGGGCGGCAGAGGAAGCCGCCATGCGCCGCAGCCAGCCGGGTTTTGACCTGAAGGCAGAGCTGAAGAACCCGGAGATGCGCCGCCTGATGCAGCTGCCCGGGATGCGGGTGCAGGACGCCTACCGCCTTGCCCACTACGAGGACACTCTGCGCACCACGGCACAGACCGTGGAGCAGGGGGTAGTGGAGCGGGTGCAGCAGCGCGCCGCGCGTCCGCTGGAAAACGGCCTGCGCCCCGGCGCTGCCGCTTCGGTACGACCGGACGTAGCCGCCATGACCCGCGCCCAGCGGGAAGCCCTGGAGCGCCGTGTGCTGCACGGTGCACAGATCGAATTGTAAGCCAACAGAAGAAAGGAAAAAAGCATGATGAATTTCAACATCCAGCTGTTTGCGGACGCGCAGACCAACACCACCGGCACCATGTCGGCGGAGATGAAGACCTTTTACGAGAAGCGCCTGATCGATCAGGCAGAGCCGCGCCTTGTGCACGACCAGTTTGCGGACTACTACCCTGTGCCCCAGAACGGCGGCAAGACCATCGAGTTCCGCAAGTACGACAGCCTGCCCAAGGCCAGCACTCCGCTGACCGAGGGCGTTACCCCCAACGGTCAGGCGCTGAACGTGACCAGCATCACCAGCGACCTGCACCAGTACGGCGGCTGGACCCCGCTGACCGATGTTTTGCAGATGACCGCCATCGACAACAACGTGGTGCAGGCCACCCGCGTGCTGGCAAGTCAGGCCGGCCGCACCATGGACAGCATCACCCGCGATGTGCTGGCGGGCGGCACCAATGTCATCTACGCCCCGAAGCTGGGCGCAGACGGCACCGAGACCGCCGTTACCAGCCGCAAGGCGCTGGACAAGAGCTGCACCCTGACCCCGAAGCTCTTCTTTCAGGCAGCGGCGCAGCTGGGCGCAATGAACGCTGACCCCATCGGCGACAGCTACGTTGCCATTATCCACCCCTATGCGGCCTATGACCTCAAGACCTGCAAGGAGTTCATGGAGGTGCACAAGTACGCCGACCCCGACACCATGTTCCGCGGCGAGATCGGCAAGCTGGGCAACATCCGCTTTATCGAGACCAGCGAGGCCAAGATCTGGAAGGACGATACCTGCCCGGCGGGTCTGGCAGTGTTCGGCACGCTGGTGCTGGGTGCCCACGCCTACGGCGTGACCGAGCTGGAGGGCGGCGGCCTTGAGCATATCGTCAAGCAGCTGGGCTACGGCGACGACCCGCTGAACCAACGCGCCTCTGTGGGCTGGAAGGGGATGCGCGCCGCCGAGCGTCTGGTGGAGCAGTACATGGTGCGCATCGAGAGCGTGTCCAGCTACTCTGCCACTGCCACTGCCAACTAAGGAGGTGCCTATGGCTGAAAAGAACGTGCGCATCCGGCTGTTCAAGGACAACAGCCGCTACAAGGGCGATCTGTTCGTCAGCGTCAACGGCGTGAACTACAAGATCCGCCGGGGCGTGGAGGTGGAAGTGCCGCCCGCTGTGGCCGAGGTGCTGGAGCACAGCCAGCGTCAGGACGAACTGACCGCTGCCCGCATTGCCGCTGCGGAGAACGCGGCACAGTAAAAACAACGCTGCCCGGCTGGGAGAAATGCCCCCGGCCGGGCTTTTTATAAAAAGGATGTGATGACATGACCATAGGAGAGGCTTTGGAGCGTGCCGAGCAGCTGCGCCCAAACTGCCGCATTGAAACCGAGACACGGCTGCAATGGCTGCGGGAGGCAGACGCATTGCTGCGCACAAAGCTGTTTGACCGCGCCGCCGCCGGGGCGTTTGATGCCGTGGGCGCAGACCGTCCGTGGGAGCAGCCGGTGCAGGATGACCAGACGCTGCTGGCCCCGCCGCCCTTTGATGCCCTATACCCGCACCTGCTGTGTGCGCAGATGGACGCCGCCTTGGGCGAGACCGACCGCTACGCCGGGGAGCAGGCGCAGTACAACGCCCTGTATGCAGAGCTGGCGGTCTGGCTGCGGCAGAACTACCCGCCCCGCAGCCGGGCGCAGTGGCGCTGGTAAGGGGGTGAGGCGATGGTACTGGCAGACAGAATACGGCTTGCCAACACCCGGCAGCTGCTGCGGGCCTTTGGCGGCCTGAACGAGACTTACGGCTGTTCGGAGGCAGAGTACAGCGCCGGAGTGAACTTTTCCACCCGGGATTTTCCCGCCCTGAGCACCCGCACCCCGCGCCGCAAACTGCGGGCGCTGACCGGGCTGAACGGGATGTACCATCTGAACGGTCTGCTGACCGTCTGCGGGCGGGATATCACCTATACCCCGGACGATGCCGCCGCCCCAGCGGTGACGAAGCTGGATGCCGTGACCGATGGCCGCAAGGCGCTGGTGGGCATCGGTACAAAGATCCTGATCTTCCCGGACAAGCTGGCCTTTGATACGGCAGACGGCAGCGTGACCGCACTGGGAGCGCTGTGGACGGCGGCGGGCCAAAGCGTGACCTTCGCCCCCTGCGATGCCGCAGGCAAGACCTATCAGGTGGAAGCCTTTGGCCGGGAGGAGCCCGCCGAACCCGCAGACGGACAGCTGTTTTTAAAGGTAGAGGATGCCGACCACCCGTGGCGGTACGACAGCACGCTGGAAATGTACAGCAAAAACTCCGGCAGCTGGACAGCCATCCCGCTGGAATACTGCCGCATCACGGCGGCAGGGCTGGGCAAGCTGTTCCGGCAGTGGGACACCGTGACCGTGCAGGGCGCAGCCGCCGAGGCGGCGGGGCAGAGCCCGGAGCTGAACGGAGACCAGATCGTGTATGACGTGGGCGAGGACTGGCTGCGGGTGCGCTGCACCCCGCAGGGCGAGTATTTCTACGGCACACTGGTGCAGAACGCCGCCGCCGCCCAGTGGCAGAGCGTGGACGGCAAGCAGCGCCGCAGCGTGGAAGCCGCACAGACGGTATCCATGGAGCGCCGGGTGCCGGAACTGGATTTTGTGACCGAGTGCGACAACCGGGTGTGGGGCTGCAACAGCAAAGAGAACGTTATCTACGGCTGCAAGCTGGGCGACCCTACCAACTGGTTCAGCTACCGGGGCATCGCCGCAGACAGCTACGCCGTCACCGTGGGCAGCGACGGTGCCTTTACCGGGGCGGCCTCCTGCATGGGCTATGCGCTGTTCTTTAAGGAGAACACCCTGCACAAGCTGTACGGCTCCAAGCCCTCGGATTTTCAGCTTTCCAGCCTGCGCTGCCGTGGTGTGGCAAAAAACGCCGCCCGCAGCCTGTGCGTGCTGAATGAAACGCTGTATTATCTCTCGCCGGACGGTGTCATGGCGTGGGACGGCAGTCTGCCCACCAAGGTATCCGGTGCGCTGGATGCCGCAAAGCTTGCCAACGTGCAAAGCGCCGTGGGCGGTGCGTTTGATGGACGGTACTACCTGCACATCTCCCGGGAGAGTGCCCGACTGCTGGTCTATGATACTGAGAAGGGACTGTGGAGCGAGGAGGACGTCTGCTCCTGCGATATGACCAGCACCGGCGGGCAGCTTTATCTGTGGGACGGGCAGGCGCTGTGGGCGGCAGACCCCACCCGCGAGCCGGACTGGCAGACCACCGACGGCGTGGAAACGGACATCCCCTTTGAGCTGGTCACCGGCGATGTGGGACTGGACGGCACCGAGCAGCGGTATCTTTCCCGGCTGACCCTGCGGCTGGACGCCGAACGCACCAGCACGGTGGAGGTGGCGGTGAGCTATGACGGCGGCGCGTGGGAGACGGTAGCTTCCCTTGCCGCCCAAGGCAGCCGCCGCTGCTATGACCTGCCCTTTGTGCCCCGGCGGTGCGGGTCGCTGCGGCTGCGGCTGCGCGGCAAAGGACAGATCACCCTGCGCGGTCTTGTGCGCACCATTGCCCCGGCAAAGGGAAAATTATGGGAGGAGGATGCCTCATGGCAAGCATGAACGGCCTGAGCAAGCTGGGGCTGCCCAAGCTCAGCGATCACATGGACCCGGAGGATGCCCGGGCACTGCGCAGCTATCTGTACCAGATGCAGGAGCAGCTGCAGTATGTACTGACCAATCTGGATACGGAAAATATGTCCGACACCCTGCGCAGCAAGTTGCAGGGATTATAAGCATGAAAGGAGAATTTTATGGCATCCAAAAAGAAGGAGGAACTGCTGCAGCCGGATGTGCAAACGCAGGCACAGCCTGCCGCGCAGCCCGCTTACAGCACGGAGGGGCTGAACAGCCGCGCCGATGTGGAAAAGGCCATGGCAAACGCCAGCTACCGTCCCAGCCAACAGGTGACGGATGCGGCAGATGCCCTGAAGCAGTGGCAGCAGAACCGCCCTGCAGACTACCAGAGCAGCTATCAGGATAAGATCAACAGCCTGCTGGGGCAGCTGCTGGAGCGGGAGAATTTTCAGTACAGCTACACCCGTGACCCGCTCTACCGCCAGTACGAGCAGCTGTACACCCAGAACGCCCACAACGCCAGCGCGGACGCGGCGGCGCAGGCTGCTGCCCTGACCGGCGGCTATGGTTCCAGCTATGCCACCAGTGCGGCGCAGCAGGCCTATCAGCAGCAGATCGGCGGGCTGGCAAGCGCTATCCCCACCCTGTACAGTCTGGCGCTGGATACCTACCAGAGCGGCGGCGAGGAGCTGGTGAACCGGCTGGATCAGCTGAACGGACAGGAGCAGAACGCCCAGACCCTGTACGACCGTCAGCTGCAGGACTACTACACCCAGCTGCAGCAGAAGGGCGAGGCCTACAACGACGCCTACGCCAAGGACTACGGCCAGTATCAGGAGCATCTGAACCGGCTGGACACCCTGCACGGCTACTACACCGCGCAGGAACAGGCACAGATCAGTCAGCGCCAGCAGGCGTTCAACAACCTTATGACCGTGCTGGGGGTCATCGGGGACGTGGTGCAGCTGGCCATCAGCGGCACCACCGGTCTGGGTACGCTGGCGGGCAGCCTGCTGAACACCGGGTACAACATCTACTCCGGCAACCGCGCCTACGAGGCCGAGCGTGCCGATACCCAGTGGAGCCAGCAGATGCAGGAGAAGCAGCGGCAGGATGCACTGACCCAGCAGCAGTACGACAACGCCGCCAGCGAGCGCGCCTATCAGGATGCACTGAGGCAGCAGGCCTTCAACAATAACGTGACCACCCAGAAGCTGAACATCGCCAAGGGCGAGTGGGCACTGAAGCAGGCAAACGCCCAGCAGAAGGCCGCACAGGCCGCCGGCAAGGCAGCGGCTGCGGGCACAAAGTCCGGCAGTTCCGGCAGCGGAAAGGCCACCGGTAGCAGCGGCTCTGCTTCCGGCGGCAGCCGCAGCACCGTCAGCGCCGGGGTGCCCTACACGGCAGCGCTGCTGCGCAGTCAGGGCAAGAGCGATGTAGCCATCACTTCTGCCTTGCGGCAGGAGGGCTACACCCCTGCCCAGATCGCAAAGATTTTACAGGAGATGAATAAATAAGAGAAAAGGCACCCCGGCAAAGCAGCTGCTTTGCCGGGGTGCCGTACTTTTATAGTATCCCGCCAAAAGGAAAAGTCCGCTGTTTTGAACAGCGGACTTTTTGGTGGGGTGCCCAGTGGGACTCGAACCCACGGTCTCCAGATCCACAATCTGGCGCGTTAACCGACTACGCTATGGGCACCACATAGATGCGCCCGAAGGGACTCGAACCCCCGGCCCACTGCTTAGAAGGCAGTTGCTCTATCCACCTGAGCTACGGGCGCACGTTGTTATCCCAATGGGTTCCATTATGGCGGCAGCGCTGTGTCGGCACAGGCTGCGAAAGAAATAATACCATACCCATCGCATTCTGTCAAGGAAAATCTGAAAAAAGTTTCAACTTTTTTGCGCTGCGGGCAAAAACAGACGCTCCGGCGCGCACAAAACCGCTTTACAGCAGCCACATTCCGGCACAGCCCAGCGCAAAGCCCAGTGCAAAGCCGCACACCACGTCCCGCACATGATGCACCCCGGTGAGCACCCGCAGACAGCAGATGAGCAGTGCGATGCCCACCATCACGCAGCCCGCAGCGGGGTAGAAATACAGCCACACCGCCGCCAGCACGGCGGCGCTCAGCGCGTGGCGGGAGGGCATGGAGTGCCCACGGCTCTCCTTTGCCACCAGCGGGGTGAAGCCGGACTGCTCGTAGGGGCGGGGGAAGTGCAGCCGACTGCGCAGCAGCGTGCCGCCCCAGAACACCAGCCCCGGTACAAAGACGGAGCGGGCGATGAGCACCATAAAGTCCAGCGCGGCCTGCTTCTGGGTGAGGAACAGCCGCGAGAGCCGGACGTTCAGCAGGCACAGCAGCACCGGGTAGCACACAAAGGGCACCAGCGGCAGCCACCGGTCCAGAAAAACGACCAGACGCTTTACAGCCGGGTGGGCGCTGAACCAGTGATAGATGGGCTTATACTGCTCGGTGGTCAAAGCAGCTCTCCTCCTGTCGGGCGGACATCAGAAACAGGTGTCCAGATAGTTTTCCACATCAAAGGGCTCCGGGGTGGAATCCTTGCGCAGGTACAGCGGGTGGTGCGGGTGTCCCTTTTTGCTGCGCTTGCCAAAGGTGACCCACGGGATCTCCCGCTCCCGCGTCAGGGCCACCATCTCCCGCATCAGGCCGGGCAGGTAGTCCCGCTTTTCGATCAGGGTGCCCCATGCCGCCCACATGGTGGGCTCGGTCTGTGCCAGCACCGCCCGCAGCCAGCGCAGGTTTTCATCGCACAGGGCGCGGTCGGGGGTCTTATCCATATCGTTGGGGTCGGTGGCGCGCTGGGGATAGACGTTGAACATGATCCAGCTGTCAAAGCCGTTGGCGGCGGCCAGACGCTCCACGCTTTTTAAGGTGGGGTCCAGCGCGCCGGGCTGGGCGGTGCTGGGGTTGATGCCGATGCACACCAGCGGGTGCTTACCCACGCGGCCAAGGACATAACGGTAGTTTTGGTAGGTGTGTGGTTCGTAATACCAGACGCCGCCGGCGTATTCGCCCGCCGTAAGCACGGGCAGAGAAACGGTTTGCATGATCGTAAACTCCTGTCGGTTTTGAATAGCATTCTTATCGTACCTGAATCTACCGGGAAAATCAACAGTTTTATTCCTAAAATACTGCCTTATTTCTGTTTTTGTGGTATACTGGGGGTGTTCCGGTGCGGCAGAGGGACTGCGGCACCGCGGTTATGATAAAGAAGGAGTTTTTATGCTGGAAGATTATAGAAGTGCACTGCGCGCAGGGCAGCGCGCCTATCGTGCCCGCATAGCCCGCGGCCAGTCGCCCTATCTGGCTGTTCTGGACGATGTGCTCAAGGGCGTGGATATCGTGGCGCAGGAGCCGCTGGGGCTGGTGGAGATCCCGTCAGACAGCCTTGTGGGCACCAAGACCAGCGGACGGCATACTGCCTTTTCGTATGACTTTATGCCTCTGCTGGAGCCGGATACCGAGTTTGCTGTCAAGTGGTCGAACCTGTGTGACGCGCACTTGGAAGAGGGCATCCAGACGCCTATTATTGCCTTTGAGTACATGAACCGGTTCTATGTGCAGGAGGGCAACAAGCGGGTCTCGGTGCTCAAGTATTACGGTGCTGTCAAGATCCCGGGCACGGTCACCCGGCTCATCCCCGCCCGCACGGATGACCTTGAAAATAAGATCTACTATGAGTTTCTGGATTTCTATAAGCTGTCCAAAGTGAACTATGTGCATTTTTCCAAGCTGGGCGGCTATAACAAACTGCAAACGCTGGTGTGCAAGGCCAGCGGCGAGGCGTGGTCGGAGGATGACCGGCTGAACTTTGCCGCCTTCTACACCATGTTCCACCAGCAGTTCGAAGCCTTGGGCGGCACTTCCATGGGGCTGACCACCGGTGATGCGCTGCTGGTGTACCTGTCGGTGTACCGCTACTCCGATACCTACGACGCCACCCCGGCGCAGGTGCGGCAGAACCTGGAAAAGCTGTGGAACGAGGTGAAGGTGCTTACCGAGCCCCACGGTGTGGAGCTTTCACTGGAACCGCCCAAGAGCCCCGCAGAGCCGCTTTTGTCCAAGCTGAATATCTTCAGCCCCAGCAAGCAGCCCAGCGAGCTGCGGGTGGCATTTATCCACGAGTACAACGCCAAGATCAGCGCATGGGTGCGCGCGCATGACGAAGGGCGCGAGGCGCTGGCCAAGGTTTTCCCGGACAAGGTGTATATCAGCTGCTACGAGGATGTGAACCCGGAGGTGGACGCGGAGCAGGTGCTGGAGGAGGTAGCCCACAACAATGCGGACGTGGTGTTCGCCACCAGTGTGCGGATGTACAACGCCTGCCTGAAGGTGGCGGCGCAGCACCCCAAGACCCGCATCCTGAACTGCTCGCTGAACGCGCCGCATCCGCTGGTGCGCACCTACTACCCCCGCACCTATGAGGTGACCTATCTGCTGGGTATGCTGGCCGGTATCATGACCAAGACCGGGCACATCGGCTATGTGGCGGCAAACCCCGTGTACGGCGTGCCCGCTGCGATCAACGCCTTTGCACAGGGCTTAAAGAGCGTGCGCCCGGCAGGCCGTATCTGGCTGCGCTGGGCCTGCCAGCCCGATACCGCCCACCCGCTGGATTTTGCCGACTGCCCGGAGATCGACATGGTCTACGCCCGGGACAGCCGGGAGCCTGCCAACGCCCACCGGGACTACGGCCTGTGCCGCAAGCTGCCGGACGGCAGCCTGCAGCCGCTGGGGCTGCCGATCTGGCGGTGGGATACCTTCTATGTGCAGATCGTGCGCTCCATTTTTGACGGCAGCTGGGACAATGCAGCCACCACCCGCGCAGTGAACTACTGGTGGGGTCTGCGCAGCGGCGCAGAGGATCTGGAGTATCAGGAAGCGCTGCCCAGCGGTACGCGGCAGCTGCTGGATCTGATGGAAATGCTGCAGGGGGCGGACAATGTGCACATCTTCCCGGAAAAGCTGTATGATAACGAGGATAACCTGCACTCCCCGGAAAACAAAGTTTACAGCCCCAAAGAGCTGATGGAGATGGACTGGCTGGATGCCTGTGTGCACGGAAAGCTGCCCCATTACGATGAACTGGACGTCAAGACCCGCACTGTGCTGGCGATCAACGGACTGGACAACGTAAAGGGTCTGGAGAAATGAGCCGGCCTGACCGGAAAAGAATGGAGCATACGAACGTGAAAATTCTTGCCATCTCAGATGTCCCGTCCAAGGCGCTGTGGGACTATGACACCCGTGCCCGGCTGGAAGGCATCGACCTGATCCTCTCCTGCGGGGATCTGCCTAAAAAGTATCTGGAATATCTTACAAACTTTACCGCTGCACCCATCCTGTATGTGCACGGCAACCACGACGGCAGCTACCAGACCGAGGGGGAACCCGGCGGCTGCATCTGCGTGGACGATCAGGTGTACACATGGAAGGGCCTGCGCATCATGGGGCTGGGGGGCTCTCAGCGCTATAATAAAGAGGACACCTACCAGTACACCGAAAAGGCCATGCGCCGCCGTGCGCACAAGCTGGAGCATCAGGCGCACAAAAAGGGCGGCATCGATCTGCTGCTGACCCACGCCCCGGCAAAAGGGCTGAACGATGGGGACGACCGTGCCCACATGGGCTTTGAGTGCTTCAACGAGATTCTGGACGAGTACCAGCCCAAGTGGTTCATCCACGGGCACATACACCTGAATTACAATGCAAAGCTGCCCCGGGTGTGCACCCGCGGCAACACCACCGTCATCAACGCCACCGAGCGCTATGTGTTCGAGATCCCGGACCCGGATCCGGCCGAAGAGCGTAAGTCCCTTTGGCGGATGCTGGGGTTCTGACTGGCTTTCGGCTCTTGGAAAAATGATTTGAAATGCCCTCCGCCTTTACGACCACTCCTGTGAAAATGAGATATCGGAACACCCGCAGGCGTTCCGATATCCCGAAATTTAAAATAATTTTCCGCTGTTTATGCGCGGAGCGCATTCTCAATCGTCCTGGCATAAAAAGAAGCCGCTGCACAGTGCTTGTGCAGCGGCCTTTTTGTTTATGGAGCCTTATTGCGGGAATGGCGGGCGCGGCAGCAGTGCGGTACTGCCTGCGTCTCTGTGAAAAAAATTACAGTTCCAGCTTACCGGAGAATTTGTTGATGACGTAGTAAGCTGCGCCCTCCTCGGGCTTGACGTACACCTTGCAGGACTGCACGCCGACCTTGTGGGTGGTGCGGTAGTCTGCCTTGGCGCGGTCGATGATGTCGGTGATGTTGTACTGCTCACCGCCCATCTCTACATACAACTCGGGTGCCAGCGGCGGGCGGCCACGGCGGGCGGGAGCCTTGGTGGATTTGCGGGTCTTGCCCTCGGCAGCCGGAGCTTCGGCTGCGGGAGCAGAAACTTTCTTTTCAGGCATAATACATAACCTTCCTTCTGTATTTGATCTGATGCAGCGGGGCTGCACCGGCGGGCTCCAATGATCTATCGCAAGGCAGAAGCGGCGCGGAAAGCGCAGAACTCGCTGCCCCATACGAACCGGAACGAAAATGTTTGCGTAAAGAAGTTAAACTTATAATTATATAATAAGTTTTTAAAATTCATTTGTAAAGACTTTTTTATAAAAAACATTGTAAAAACGGGAGGAAACAGTAGAATAAATGCCCGGAGCGGTGTTCCGATGCTTTTTTCTCGGGTATAGTACGACCTTTCGGCAAAACAGGCAGCCATTCCCGGGAAAGCCGGGCAGCATTGCGGCCACAAATACGGCGGGCAAAAACGGCCTTTTGCGAGGGCAGAATAAGGCGGAACGGAACTGTCGGCGCACGCAGGGGCGCAGCAGAGAAAAAGCAGAAGCTGCCGCACAAAAAGCAGTGCGGCAGCTTTCTTTTGCTACGGCAGGTCGTCGCTCGTGTTATGGAACGCCATCTGCGTAAAATTAACAGGATTTCGAAAATATTTTTGTAAAACCTGCGGTTGGAAATTAAAACTGCTTGAAAAAATATAACAGATACAGCGAAAAGAAACCGTACAAAAATGCGATGACGCTGAAAAGCGGGAGTAATGATATCAGGCTGCGCTCAACACAGAAACAGTGCCAGAACCTGAAATACGGCAAACAACACGACGAACAGTATCGCAAGGAAGCCTGCCCGGCGCACCAGCGCCAGCAGCACCAGCGCTCGCCGCCCGTCTGCACCCCGGTGCAGAGCGGACAGGCTGTGCAAAGGGAGACCATCCCAATAATTGTGTAAACCTCCGGAGAGGTGTAAAATAGAAGCATCAGGATGGAGGAAAAAGATATGTCCCGAAAGAATCGAAGTCCGGAAGAAAAAGCCCGTAGAGCAAAAATCCGTGAACTGCTGCAGATGGCAAATATCGACAGCATGGATGACATCCAGGACTTGTTCAAGGAAACCATTGCCGAATTCATGGAGAATGGTTTAGAGGCCGAACTGGATGAGGATCTTGGCTACAGCAAATACGACTACAAGAACAAAGCTACGGACAACAGCCGGAACGGCCACAGCAGCAAAAATCTGCGGACCAGTTTCGGTGAAGTCGAGGTTTCTGTTCCCCGTGACCGGAAAGGTGAGTTTGAACCGCAGCTTTTGAAAAAGAACCAGACCAGCATCAGTCAGGATATCGAAGAGAAGATCCTGTCCATGTATGCGAAAGGCATGACGACCGGCGACATCGAGGCGCATATTCAGGATATCTACGGGCTGTCTGTGTCAGACACTACGGTGAGCCGGATCACGGATAAGATTCTGCCTGTGGCGAAAGAATGGCAGCAGCGGCCTCTGGAATCGATCTATGCCGTAGTTTTTCTGGATGCGATCCACTACCATGTCCGCAGCGAAGGGCAGATTGTAAAGAAAGCAGTATACATTGCCATCGGCCTTGATCTGGATGGCCGCAAAGATGTTCTGGGGATGTGGGTCGGCGAGAATGAGAGCGCAAAGTTCTGGGCGACCGTACTGAATGGTCTGAGGAATCGGGGCGTAGAGGATATTTTTATCGCATGTACAGACAATTTGACTGGTTTCGATACAGCCATCCATGCAGTGTTCCCGGAAACGGAGATTCAGAACTGCATGATTCACCAGCTGCGGAATTCCAGCAAATACGTTTCTTACAAAGACCTGAAGGCTCTCATGTCCGATCTGAAAGCCGTGTATGCAGCAGTGGACGAGCAGGCTGCTCTGGACGCTTTGGAGACTTTCGCGCAGAACTGGGACAACAAATATCCCAAGATCGCAAAGTCGTGGCGGGAAAACTGGGCCAACCTCAGCACCTACTTCAAATATCCTCAGGAAGTCCGCCGTCTGATCTATACCACGAACACGATCGAAGGCTTTAATCGGCAGCTGCGGAAGGTCACAAAATCCAAGAGCGTTTTCCCGACAGACGACAGTCTGCTGAAAATGCTGTATCTGGCGATGATGGATATTACGAAAAAGTGGACGGGTCGGCAGCAGGACTGGAGCCGAATCCATGCGCAGTTGTCCATCTATTTCGCTGAGCGTATGCCGGATTAACACCTGCTGCGGAGGAATGTCAAGGGTATATGAACGGCTTCGCCGCCCTTGACATTCCCCCTTGCCGGCGTTATGTTGTTGTTAAGGCGACAGCCGGTTTCGCCGTCTGCCGCTTTATATTAAAATTGCTCTTGTTTTATAGCTGTCTGGACTTTACACAAAATTTGGGAAAGACCCTAAATGAACTGATTGATATTTTGCGCAAGCATTCCATTGAGGTTCCGGTTCACATTCAGGAACGGATTCAACTGGACACTCCACTTGAATAAAGACATATCCACCAGGGCTATTTACTGGCCCTGGTATTAACAGACGAGCAGTGGCTCAAATATTCGATGTCACAAATGCTACAAATGGCTCAAGTATTCGTTAGCAAAAGTGGCTCAAATATTGGCTGTCACGTGGCTCAAATATTCATTGACATTCACATCATACGAACACACTCCTTTATTTTAGTCTCTGTCCGAGATAAGTATTGGTATATATAACTGACCTTTTTATTCATTTTGTATGAATGCTCATTGAAAAATGAATAGGAGCAAGGTGGGTTTCAACCTTGCTCCTATCGGTCAGTATATGCTATTCAGTTCAACAAATTGAAATATGTCTAACTGTTTTGTAAATTTACATTTTTGTACACTGTAAATAGTCTTTGATCAAATAAATACGGTATCTTAATAGTTCTCTTTTCTTACCTCAAAGTAAGCCTGAGGATGATTACATACAGGGCATTTTTCAGGAGCTTCTGCACTAATTACAAGATGTCCGCAATTGCGACATTCCCACATTGTAATGCCACTCTTCTTAAACACTTCCATAGTTTCAACGTTCTTAAGAAGTGCACGATATCTTTCTTCATGAAGTTTTTCGATCGCAGCAACACCTCTGAACTGAGCGGCTAATTCCGGGAAACCTTCTTCTTCCGCTTCATTAGCCATTCTAGCATACATATCTGTCCATTCTGCATTTTCGCCTTCTGCAGCGTGAAGAAGATTTTCTGCGGTATCTCCAAGTTCACCAAGCGCCTTAAACCAGAGTTTTGCATGCTCCTTCTCATTGTCAGCTGTCTGCAGGAATAATGCTGCAATCTGCTCATATCCGGCCTTCTTTGCTACTGAAGCAAAATAAGTGTATTTATTTCTGGCCTGAGATTCCCCTGCGAACGCTTCCCAAAGATTCTTCTCTGTCTTTGTTCCAGCATACTTACTCTTTACAGGCGACTCTTCCACCTTCTTGAAAACAGATGCAGGCTGCTTACATACTGGACACTGCTCCGGTGCTGCCTCTCCTTCATACACATAACCACAAACACTACATACCCATTTACTCATTTTTATATCTCCTTTTCGATTTAATATTTCACTCTTATCTTCATAAGAAGTGTGTAACATCTTTTCTGCCAATTCACTTAACGGCTTTCCATAAAACTCCTCATAAAGATGAATAATCTCCGGATTCTCATGACTCCGTCTGAGTGTCATCGCCTCATCCCTTGTATAGAGACTTGCAATTCTCGCTTTACGTACCTCGTCCTTATCCTTCATGATATCCTTTGGTTGGCCGCCTCCACCGATACATCCGCCCGGGCAAGTCATAACTTCCACAAAATGATACTGTTTTTCCCCCTTCTTGATGCCCTCAATTAATTTCCCGGCATTGGCTGTACCATATACTACAGCGATATTCACATCTAAATCGCCAACCTTTAAAGTGGCTTCTTTGACGCCTTCATATCCCCTTACAGGTGTAAGGTTGAATAACTGCTCCGGTGATTTTTCTTTTGTAATAAATTCGTAAGCAGTTCTGAGAGCAGCTTCCATAACACCTCCGGTATTGCCGAAAATAATACCAGCTCCAGATGCATCTCCCATAAAATTGTCATATTCACCATCTTCAAGACTGGCAAAATCAATTCCTTCCTCTTTTGCCCACTTTGCAAGCTCTCTGGTCGTGATCACGTAATCCATGTCACGCATCCCCTCTACACCAAGATAATGAGCAGAAGCGTTCATCTCATCTCTGCGAATTTCAAATTTCTTTGCAGTACATGGAGTAAGTGCCACATTTACAATTGATTTTGGATCTATACCCTTCTTCTCAGCAAAATAGGTCTTAATTGTAGGTCCCTGCATTCCGATAGGGCTTTTCGCTGATGAAAGATTCGGAATCATTTCCGGATAATATGTTTCCACATACTTAACCCATGCAGGACAACAACTGGTAAACTGAGGTAAGGGAGCGTTTTTTTTGGTTATTCTCTCAATAAGCTCACTAGCTTCCTCAACAATAGTAAGGTCAGCTGCAAAACAGGTATCAAGGACATAATTTACGCCTAATTTTCTAAGCAACGAAACCATTTTTCCTTGTACAAAGCTGCCATCAGGCATACCGAATTCTTCCCCCAGCGCAGCTCGTACGGATGGCGACGTACTTACAATGACAATCTTTTCCGAATTCTGAACCTCTCTCTTTACATCCAAGTATTCATACTTTTCTATAATACTGTCTACAGGACAGACATTTGCACACTGTCCGCAATTTATACACACAGCCTCTCCACAAGTCTGCTCAAATGTATATGTACCATGCACACCTATGGCATTTGTACATACGTCCTTACACATTCCACATTTAATACATTTTTCTTCCAAACGAGTAATACTCGGATTATTTCCCTCGATTGGAACACGCACATGTAAAGGTAAATGATTCATCGTTTATCCTCCTAAAAATATAGATTTGCAACACTATAAACCCGTTTGTAAGCATACAAATATTGTGTTTCCATAATACCGCAACATCTGTATTTAAGTCAAAAGCTTTTGCATTAGCAAAACAAATTCAAATTTTCATTATTCTTTAGGTAAATCAAAATCATCTTTCCAAAGCCTCTTATAGCTGACAGCCATGTACTTCACCGATCCTTTCTTGTCAACTCTGCTAAGTAGACTTATACTATTTTATAGTATACCACGAACTTGCTTATTTTCAATGGATAATGTTGTGATAACTCTGTTTTTATGGAATATTTTAATAATATCTTTGTTTATATGATCGCATACTTTTTAGGGAGGTTTAAATACGCTCTCAGGCACGATTCACAAATTGGCAAATTGGCAAGCAGTGTAAACCTGTACAGGTTCACGCATTTTCTCGATTTCCCCTCCGGTGCAATCTTCGCAAATCTTCTTGTTGAGGAAGCGTCCCCAATCCCCTTTGAACGGTATCTGCGATACCGGCTGCTCGTTCATTCTGAACGTTTTCCTGAGAAAGAAAAAACCTGGACTACCATTTGGCATCCAGGTTAAAATCTTAATTCCATTTGATTATTCTTACTTCTCAATCCAGCCAATAAAGGTACTGACCTTTTCGAGATTCTCCTCATTCATGGTTCTCAGCTTCTCGCACAAATCACGATACGGGGTATTCGCATCGTCCAGCGGAGTGAAAAATTCTGCCGGTGTCATATCAAAATACGAGATAATATTGAACAGTTCCCTGAGAGATGGCAAGGCCGCTCCGCTGGTTATACCACGAATGTATGAGCCGCTCTTGTCCAAATCCAAACTCATCTTGTGTTCGGAAATATTCTTTGCTATTCTCAGTTCAGTAATTCTGATACGAATAAATTCATCATACTGCGTGTTGGCCACTTCTGTCCCTCCTTCCTCAATTATTGTAGTATGAATTGGAAGGCAGTGTTGGTAGCAAGAAAATGAATTTTCGCTTTATCTTTTCTTTTATTGGTGATGTAATTACCAATATCAGGTTTTGATTGGCGATACCAGTATGAAGTATCTCCAAAGGAGAGATTTTTATGAATTTATTCGCTGTCAGTTTCTTTGGACACAGAGAAGTTGATGATCCGTTTGTGATTGAACAGCAGTTGGAAGCAATCGTCCGTGAGCTGCTTCATTCCAAAGAATATGTCGAGTTCCTTGTAGTGGCTTACTTACGGTCGATACGCCTACGATATAGGCAGGGTCATCATCCGTTATTTTTCAACGATTTTCTCATGGACTGGTTGAAAAGGATGAAGCCCCGTGTGGCGGTCACGACCTATGCAAACTACGAGATCGTGCTCACACGCCGCAGATAAAAAAGAAAACTCCCCCAGACAAGCTGGGGAAGTTCTCTTTTTTATGCCGGTGGTGGGGGTCGAACCCACACGTGTTATTAGCACAAGGGATTTTGAGTTTTCGGGAGGGTTTTCCATTTGGTGTCATCTGGTGATCTTTAAGGTCATCTGACGCCCGGCTTTAAAGCGAAAAAACAACAGCACATCGAATGAATTTTTGATAAATCTACGATTTTTCGTTACGTTTCCCCTCGGCTCCGATTTTTCGATTTGGAAGGCAAAAAAGGAAATTGGAGGGATATTTAGGAGGGATGCAGGGCAAAACGCTCCTCTGCTTAGGCACAAAACGAAAGGAAAGTCAAGGATGATGAACAAATTTCAAGCCAGAAAATTTTACAGGAAAATATTTGCAAACTATCCCGATGTTCTTACCGTGGAGGATGCAACAAATCTCTTGGGCTTCAAAAGCCAGACCGGCGTGATACGGCGCATCCATCAGAACCGTATCCGGTACCTGAAGGTCGGCAGAAACTTTATGATCCCCAAAGAATATCTCATAGATTACCTTTTGAGCGATTGATTCCATATCGACTATATTATATTACATAGCGCACTGCTTTTTCAATGTCAAGAAGCTGTGCGCTTTTATTTTTTCAGACAGGAGGTCAAGTTTTGCACAGCAATAAGAACAGAAAGTTGAAAAAACAGCATGATCCTTGATTATTTCTACGGACAAGCCGGAGAGCTGTTTTCGTTCTACCGCATTCCCAAGGCTCTTTTTCAGGAGCAGCGGTTTCAAAATCTGTCAACCGATGCCAAGACCCTGTACGGCATCTTGCTTGACCGCATGAGCCTGTCCGTGAAAAACGGCTGGCTGGACAAGCAGGACCGGGTGTTCATCCTCTTCACGATAGAGGATGTCAAGAGGGCATTGTGTTGCGCAGACAACAAAGCGACCAAGCTGCTCCGGGAACTCGAAAAGTTTGGGCTGATTGAACGAAAACGCCGAGGGCAGGGAAAGCCAAGTTTGGTGTATGTGAAAAACTTTTCGGCAGAATCTTCAAAAGAGAGTGTCAAGAATCGTGATAATGACGATTCTTGTGGCTTCAAAATCGCGTGTCAAGACCCTGCAAAATCACGATGTAATAAGACTAAAGACCTGCTAATAAAAGTCAAGTCCCAAAACAAGAAAATTCGCTAACCGACCGCTGCCCATGACAAACAGTATTCAAATGCTGGTCAAAACACAGCGAGGGCGACGGAGGGGATAGCAAAGCAAGCCCAGCCAGCCCTCGCAAAATCAGGATAGCATTTGAATGCTTCGGTTTGTCAAGGGTTCGCTGCGCCAGCTAAGCGGTTCTTTGAATTCAGCTCAGGCTCAAGAGGAAATTACGACCAAAAACAAATATCCATGCTTATTTTGAGTGTTTGGAGTCCATTACAGCTTTCACTCTAGCATAATAGATTCGCAAGAACTTGTTGGCTGAAGCCATCATGTAAACTTTGTAGGGTTTTCCCTCAGAGCGCTTTTTGTTCATGAATTGAAAAACCGGCTCATCCTGAGGTTGTGTCTTCAAGATGACAGTCATAATCAGAAAGAGCGTCCTACGTAGAACAGCCGAACCCACTTTACTAATTCCGCTATCGTTGCCCACAATCTTGCCAGAATCATTTGGCTGCGGTTCAATTCCTGCAAATGCAATGAGTGATTTCTTGGATGAGAAACGACGGACATCTCCGATCTCAGCCATCAGTTGAGGACCGAGAGAAGGGCCGACGCCGTACATTTCCATCACAGTATCAAATTCCGGAAGCTGTTGAGAAAGGCGAAGCATCTCCTGCTGGAATGCAGCCACGGACTGAGATACGGCTTTCAGCTGAGCGACCTGTTGCTGAATAAGGAGTTTTGAGGTTGGGGATTTTGGAAGAGAAGCAGCATTGACTGCACAGGCATAGATCGTATCCGATTTTGAGCGAGTGAAATTATATCCGTGCTTCTGACACCACTTTAAATACTTTTTAGCAAAGGCATCAGAGGAAAGGCTTGAAACACACTCACTGTGCCAGAAGTCTCCAATGAAATCGACCCATTTTTCGCACCCGTTGCTCTTTGCGGGGCTTGAAAATAGCTTGTTTGCATCTGGAAAGGTCAGGTCAAGAGATGAGATCAGATTATTCTTCAGCATAGTACGAACTGCCACGGCTTGCTGGTACTGACGATAACAATTCTTCAAAGCCAGCCGGGTATCATCTTCGGGAAGATACTGTCGTAGCCGTGTCCACTTGTCGAGCGTATAGTTGGCGATTTTAACAGCGTCTTTTCTATCCGTTTTGACACGTCTTAAACTGTTGTTGTCATAGTCATGAATCAGAACAGGATTGACTACGGAAACGAATAAGCCCGCATCGTGTAAAACGAAAGCAACTGGTTTGTGGTAATTCCCGGTGGCTTCCATGACGACACGGGTCTCTCCGTCCAAAGCTTTGAGCTTCCCAGCCAGATCGTTCAGGCTTTGGGCGGTATGTAAAACTTCAAAGGGTTCGAGTACTACTTCTCCAAAGGGGCGCATGACGCAAACCATGCTCTTTCCTTTGGAAACGTCAATGCCTACAGCGTTCATAACGGTTCCTCCATTACTTTGTATTTGCAACCGGAATCCATCTTTTACTCGTTGCCGATTCAATCTATTGGGTGACACGAACGCTCCGCTTGGCGGGTGGCTCAACCTGCTTAAAACGAATGCTACAACAAGAGAGATGGTCAACTGTCTTTAGAACGGGCGTAGAAGCCCAGAGAATGATGCGTTAGCCGATTACTCTCTTATTGTAGCTTAGGTACGAGTTGGAATGGAATATGGCTGGCTGCCATATCCGGTTCCATGTTTATTGTAATAGAGAATGATACTGAACTGAGTGAGACTGAGCCTTTCTATTCTGAAGAAGCGGATGGGATGAGCAAACGCACCCAACTGGAAGAATATTTTTCGCAGTCTTTGGAGGTGGAACTACTGCTCCGGCTCTGCCCGGACGATGAGGATACCATCTATCAAATCGTAGATTTGCTGGTGGATACCTGCGCCACCAACCGCAAAACGCTGCGCATTGCCGGGGACGATAAGCCCGCCGAGGTGGTACGCAGCCGGTTTATGAAGCTGAACGCCGACCATATTCGTTTTGTGCTGAAGTGCCTTGCAGAGAACAGCAGCCCAATCCGAAACATGAAACAATACCTGCTCGCATCTCTGTACAACGCACCCACCACGATGCAGCTTTCCTATCAGAACCAAACCAACCACGACTTAGCGAATCGGAGGTGATGAGAATTTCAAAGAAAGCAACCACAATAGCCATCGTCAACCAGAAAGGCGGCACCGGCAAGACCACGACCTGTGAAAATCTGGGCATCGGTCTGGCGATGGAAGGCAAAAAGGTCCTGTTGGTGGACGCTGACCCACAGGGCAGCTTGACCATCAGCATGGGCTGGCAGCAGCCCGATGAACTGCCCACGACCCTTTCCACCCTGATGGCAAAAGCCATGAACGACCAGAGCATTCCACCCGGCGAGGGTGTTCTGCACCATGCAGAAGGCGTTGACCTGATTCCGGCAAACATCGAACTGGCAGGGCTGGAAGTTTCCCTTGTCAACTGCATGAACCGGGAAAAGATGCTCAAACAGGTGCTGGAAGGGGCAAAGTATGAATACGATTTCATTCTGCTGGACTGCACTCCTTCCCTTGGAATGCTGACCGTCAATGCCTTGGCAGCGGCGGACACCACCCTGATTCCCGTGCAGGCGCAGTACCTTTCGGCAAAGGGTCTGGAACAGCTTTTGCAGACCGTGCAGAAGGTCCGGCGGCAGATCAACCCGAAATTGAAAATCGAGGGTATCCTGCTCACCATGACCGACAGCCGCACCAACTACGGACAGCAGATCGACAATTTGATTCGAGGTGCTTACGGCAGCAAGATCAAAGTGTTTGACCAGACCATTCCCCGGTCCGTCCGCGCTGCGGAGATCAGTGCCGTGAGTAAGAGCATTTTCCAGCACGACCCCAAAGGCAAGGTGGCAGAAGCCTATAAATCTCTGACCGAGGAGGTGCTAGCGAATGCCGAAAGGCAGCTTAAACGTGTCGCTGAAAGGGGCAGATGACATTTTCTCCACGGAAGAATCCCGGCAGGAACAGCAGCGGGAACAGGTGCAGCAAATTCCCATCGGGGAGCTGTTTCCTTTCAAGAACCACCCCTTTAAGGTCTTGGATGACGAGTCCATGCAGCGCACCGTAGAAAGCGTAGAACAGTACGGTGTGCTTTCTCCGCTGATTGCACGCCCACGCCCGGAAGGTGGCTACGAAATCATCTCCGGGCATCGCCGTCAGCACGCTGCACAGCTTGCCGGACTGGACACCCTGCCGGTCATTGTCCGCAATATGGATGATGATGCCGCTGTTTTGCTCATGGTAGACAGCAATCTTCAACGTGAGAACATTCTGCCCAGTGAAAGGGCTTTTGCCTACAAAATGAAGCTGGAAGCCCTAAAAAATCAAGGTGCTAGGTCAGATTTAACTTCGGTGCAAGTTGCACCGAAGTTGAGCACCGAGAAAATCGGTGAAGAAGTGGGCATGAGTAAGGATAATGTCAAACGCTATATTCGCCTGACCAATCTTGTACCTGAACTGCTGGACATGGTGGACGAAAAGAAAATTGCCTTCAATCCCGCTGTGGAGTTGTCCTATCTGGACGAAAGCCAACAGCGGGATTTTTTAGAAGCCATGAACGACACCCAGAATGCGCCGTCCCTTTCCCAAGCGCAGCGGCTTAAAAAGCTGGCGCAGGAAGGGCATTTCTCGTATGATGTTGCCTTTGCTGTGATGGGCGAAGAAAAAAAGGACGAGTTGGACAAAGTGGTCATCAAAAACGACACCCTGCGGAAGTATTTCCCACGCAGCTACACCCCGAAACAGATGGAGGACACCATCATCAAGCTGCTGGAACAGTGGCAGCGCAAACAGCAGAGGCAGAACGAACGCTGACTTATACCGTAATGAAAGACCCGAGGGGGTCTTTTTCTTTTGCAAACAAAAGGAGAAAACGCCTATGAAAAACAACGCTACCCGTACCATCCGCTCCGAGGAGATCACCATTGACGTGCGTATCTGCGCTGCGCTGGCGGCAAACCGGGGCGGTGAGGTCTACCTCGCAGCCATTGCCCCGGATATGGAGCTGACCGTCATCACGCTGGACGAGGCTCCCGACATCCTGCCCTGCTTTGACGAGGACGATGCCTGCCTGAACCTTCCCAACACCTCGCTGCTGCTCTGCTACAACCCGGCGCAGGTGCTGAAGATGGGCGGCAAGCACTACCTGACCGGCCCGGTGATTCTGGTTCGTACCAACATGGACGGCGAGGTCATCTCGCTGACCATCGATGAGGTCTACCTGTTCCAGAAGTATCTGGAAAGCCACAGCATCACCCTGATGGCAGATGACCAGAAGCTGCCCTGCATCTGCATGGAGTGAGGTGTGACATGCTGAACTTTTTTATCGGTATCACATTTTTTGAGGCTGGTGCCTTTTTCGGTTTCTTCGTGGCGGCTTTGATGCAGGCGGCACGGAGCGGAGAAATCGGGCGGAACGGAAAGGAGGATTCACATGGAAGAGAACACTCTGTCGGTGCTGAAAATTGCACCGGGACAGTATCCGCAGCAGGTCGAGATCGATAACGACCTGAAAGCCTTGCAGCAGGCAGTGGGCGGCTCTATCGGCGCAAGCTACCCCTTTGCGGATGACCCGGTTGCCATCGTTTATAATGATGACGCAAAGCTCATGGGTCTGCCGCTGAACCGTGCCCTGTGGGACGAGAATGGGCTGATGTATGACGTCGTTGCCGGAACCTTTTTGGTGGTAGGTCTGGGCGAGGAAGATTTTGCGTCGCTCTCCCCGGAACTGGCACAGAAGTACGAAGAGCATTTCCATCAGCCCGAAGCTTTTCTCCCTCTGGGGCGTCGCCTGATGGTCATTCCGGTTCCGGATGAATCGGTTCAGAATGACACAGAAAAAGCTGTGAGCAAGCCCCCGGTGGAACATGACCGCTAAGACAATTTTCTGCACAGGAGGTGGTAACGATGCAGGAAGAAATCGAGCATAAGACGGTCAACCTTGCCATCTCGACCACAAAACTGTCTGCCCGCACCCTGCTGCGCGGGATGCAGTTTCTCCTGCGGCAGTACGACAAGCACGCTTCGCAGGGCAAGCAGTCCATGAAGCGGCTGGTACGGCAGAACCGTGGCGTGACCAATGTGGAGATCCAGAAAACCGGCATCAAGGACTTTGACCGCTATGCTAAGCGGTATCATATCGACTATGCCATCCAGAAAGACCTGTCCTGCACACCGCCCCGGTATCTGATCTACTTCAAGGCACAGGACACGGATGCCTTGAGCGCAGCGTTCAAGGAATATTCGGCATCGGTGCTGGATAAAACCAAGCGTCCTTCCGTGCTGGCAAAGCTGCACGATCTGGCGCAGTCCGTTGCAAGCCTGCCGGACAAGGTGCGGAACAAGCAGGAGGAGCGCAGCTTATGAGCAAAAAGAAGCTTTCCAAGCTGCTGGCGCTCTATCTGCCCTATATCCTGATGGGTCTTGTAGCGACCAACTTTGGTGAAGCATGGCGGCTTGCCGAGGGCAGGGAACTGGGCGATAAGATCATGTCGCTGATGGGAACCATCCCGGCGGCATTCGCAAACCCGCTGCCAAGCCTGCACCCGCTTGATTTGCTGGTGGGATTATGCTGCGGTGCCGCGATGCGGCTGGCGGTCTACCTGAAAGGAAAAAACGCCAAGAAGTACCGGCATGGCATGGAATACGGCTCTGCCCGGTGGGGTGGGCAAAGATATCGAGCCATTCATGGCTCCGAAATTTGAGGACAATATCATCCTAACTAAAACAGAACGGCTGATGATGTCCAACCGCCCGACGGACCCCAAGAACGCCCGGAACAAAAACGTTCTGGTAGTCGGCGGTTCCGGCAGCGGTAAGACGAGGTTTTTCATCAAGCCGAACTTGCTGCAATGTAACTCTAAGGACTTTCCAGTTTCGTTCGTGGTTACTGACCCGAAAGGTAGTATCGGCGTGGAATGTGGAGAGGCGCTGTTAAAGCACGGTTACAAGTTAAAATTCTTTAACAGTATAAACTTTTCCAAGAGCATGAAATACAATCCGATGGCTTATATCCACAGCGAGAAGGACATTTTGAAACTCGTCACCGCACTGATGACCAACACCAAAGGGGAGGGGCAGGGTGGCGACCCTTTCTGGGACAAGGCGGAGAGGCTTTTGCTGGTTTCGCTGATTGCCTACCTTCACTATGAAGCCCCGGTCGAGGAACAAAACTTCGCTACGCTGTTAGAAATGCTCAACACTATGCAGGTTTCGGAAGATGATGAAACTTACCAGAATCCGGTAGACCTGTTGTTTGAAGATCTGGGCAAGAAAAAGCCCAATTCTTTCGCCGTGCGCCAGTACAAGCTCTATAAATTGGCTGCCGGCAAGACGGCCCGTTCGATACTGATCTCCTGCGGTGCCCGGATGGCACCCTTCGACATTCAGGAAGTCCGGGATGCCACCATGTACGATGAGCTGGAACTGGACAAGCTGGGCGACCGGAAAACAGCGCTGTTCCTTATCATGAGCGATACGGACAGCACCTTTAACTTTCTGATCTCTATGATCTACACCCAGCTTTTCAATCTGCTCTGCTACAAAGCCGATGATGTGTACGGCGGTAAGCTGCCCATCCATGTGCGGTGCCTCATTGATGAGTGTGCTAACATCGGTCAGATTCCACAACTGGAAAAACTGGTGGCTACCATCCGCAGCCGTGAGATCTCGGCGTGTCTGGTTTTGCAGACCCGCAGCCAGTTGAAAGCCATCTACAAGGATAATGCGGATACCATCGTGGGCAACATGGACAGCCAGATTTTCCTCGGCGGCAGCGAGCCTACCACCCTGAAAGATCTTGCCGAAGCACTCGGCAAGGAAACCATCGACAGCTACAACAATTCTGATACCCGTGGCAATAGCCCAAGCTATGGCACCAACTATCAAAAACTCGGCCACGAACTTATGAGCCGGGATGAACTGGCGGTGCTGGATGGCGGCAAGTGCATCCTGCAGCTTCGTGGTGTGCGCCCATTTTTGAGCGACAAGTACGACCTGACCCAGCACCCGAACTACAAGTACACCTCCGACTATGACCCCAAGAACGCCTTGGATATCGAGAAGTTCTTGAACCGAAAAGAAAAAATCCACCCGGACGATACCTTCGTCATGGTGGATGCTGATTCGCTTCCGTCTGCCTGACCCGGTAGGCGGTTTTATTTTATCCTGACCAGAGAGGTACACCAGAAAGTCCACTCTCGCCGCAGTTCGCGGCTTCAATAGGCAGCTTCAGGTGTGTACGGATGGCCTACAATTTTTTCAAAATAAAGGAGAAACGACTATGGAATTCTTTAACTCTGCTATCGAAGTTCTTCAGACTCTGGTTGTGGCTCTGGGTGCCGGTCTCGGCGTGTGGGGTGCTGTCAACCTGCTGGAAGGTTACGGCGGCGATAACCCCTCCGCCAAGAGTCAGGGCATGAAGCAGCTCATGGCTGGCGGCGGCGTTGCCCTCATCGGCATCACCCTCATTCCTCTGCTGTCTGGTCTGTTCGGCTAAGTGCCGCAGGCGGGTCTTCCCGCCTGTACATAATCAATCTGCCAATCTATATGCCCAATAGCGGCCATTTCGCACTTTGGCGAGCTTTCCTTCTTTTGTCAAAGTATTCAAGACTCGACTTGCAGTGGCAGGAGAAACATTGAGAAGATTCTGAACATCGACGTTCTGGATAATATGGTTCGTGCGGAGAAAAGCTGCAATCTTCATCCAACGCACTTCTTCCTTACTCTGTGCAACAGGTTGTTCGTTGATTGCTTCGGTCAAAGCCTCTTTGATAATTCCCAGCATAAACTCGATAAAAACTGTTCCTTCCCCCTGTGCGTTAGACTGATTGATTGCTGCGTAATACTCGGCCTGATGGTCGTGAATGATGGATTCGATTGGAAGCCATGCAAACAAGGGGTTCCACTTTGACAGCAGAAGTGTGTGCCAGAGCCGCCCAATACGACCGTTGCCATCCGCAAATGGATGGATCACCTCAAATTCATAATGGAAGACGCAGCTCTTAATTAAAAGCGGTAAAGGACTGTTTTCTGTCCACTGAATCAGTTCCTCCATCAAAGAGGGAACGTACTGCGGCAGGGTGCCGAAATGGAGGACATTACCCTTGCTGTCTACTACGCCGACAGGACGGGAGCGAAACTCGCCAGCCTCCCGGACAAGACCCTGCATCATCGTCCGATGTGCAAGCAAAAGATCATCCATCGAATATGGATTCAACTCTGCGAGATGGTCGTAGATTTCGTAGGCGTTTTTACTTCTGCAATGTCTTTTGGAGGGGCAAGCACACGTTTTCCAGACAGAACAGCCGTCACCTGCTCCAAAGAGAGTGTGTTCTGCTCGATAGCCAGAGAAGAATAAATCGTTCGGATGCGATTCTGGCGGCGCAGAATCGGACTTGTGGAAAGATTCTGGGTGGAACTGATTTTGCCTACCAGTTCGCTGATTCCCATAACCTCTGAAAGAGCTGCTTCTGTGATTTCAAATGGCGGTTTCTTGTTTCGCACGGTGTATACCTCCCATATCATTTCTTTTATCATATCATTTCATCTATCATTCATCAATCAGAATTTTGAAAAAATGATAGATGAAACGAGGCTATTGTTCCATACGGCGGCTTGAACAGCAACGGAAAGCCCTCTGTGGTTTGCAGTTGTTTGAATGTCCGTGCCCCAAGCCGTGTTTTTTATCCACCCATCAACGAAAGGCGGTGCTTTATGCAGTTTTTGACCCACATTATTTTTCTCCTGAACCTTCTCAAGACCCTTATCAACCACTTCAGCTAAGGACGGTGACTGAATGGAGACCGTTCTCAAAGCAATCTCAGATTGGATCAAGTCGCTGCTGACAGCGGCGATCATGTCCAATCTCTCCGGCCTGTTTGATGATGTGAACACCCAAGTGGGCAACATTGCACAGCAGGTCGGCACCAAACCATCCAGTTTTGAACCGCGCGTTTTCGCTATGATCGAAGCCCTCTCCCGGAATGTGGTGCTGCCCATTGCAGGTGTGATTTTGACCTTCATTGCTTGCTATGAATTGATTCAGATGATTATTGAACACAACAATATGGCACAGTTTGAACCGGCATTGATTTTGAAGTGGATTTTCAAAACTGCCATTTCGGTTTGGATGATCTCGAATACGTTTGACATCATCATGGCGGTGTTCGACGTGACGCAGCAGGTGGTGGCAAATTCCAGCGGCATTATTTCCGGCAACACACGGGTCAACGACATCGGGCTTTCCATGCTGCAATCCAGCATGATGCAGATGGACGTAGGCCCCCTGTTCGGGCTGTTCTTGCAGTCCTTCTTCATCGGTATCACCATGCGCATCCTGTCCATCGTGATTTTCGTCATCGTCTACGGAAGAATGATTGAAATCTACATGATGGTCAGCCTTGCCCCGGTGCCCATGGCAACATGGGGCAACCACGAGCAATCCCATGTAGGACAGAACTACCTGAAATCCCTGTTTGCGCTGGGATTTCAGGGCTTTCTGATCCTGATCTGCGTGGCGATCTACGCGGTTCTGCTTCAGAATGTTGCCATATCCGGGGATGCCATCAACTCGATCTGGAGCATCGTGGGGTACACGGTGCTGCTGTGCTTTACGCTGTTCAAGACTGGTTCCGTCGCCCGAAGCATTCTGGGCGCACACTAAGGAGGTGGAATTTTGGCAGCTTATATTTCCGTGCCGCGCGATTTCAGCAAGGTGAAGTCCAAAGTAGCCTTCAACCTGACCGCCCGGCAGCTTATCTGTTTTGGGGCAGCGGCAGTCGTAGGAGTGCCGCTGTTCTTTGTTCTGCGGGACACCGCAGGCAATACTGGCGCTACCCTTGGCATGATGGCGGTCATGCTGCCCATGTTCTTTCTGGCCATGTACCAGAAGAACGGCCAGCCCGCCGAAAAGATCCTGCGGTACTACCTTCAGGCGCGCTTTGTTCGTCCGAAGGTGCGTCCGTATAAGACCCGCAATTACTATGCGCTGCTTGTGAAGGGAGATGACGCCCATGATTCCGTTTCTGAAAAAGAATAAGGACGGCAAAAAGCCGCCCAAGTCCACGGTGCCCCGCACGGCACAGGAGAGCATTCCGTTCCAGCGGATGTTTGAGGACGGCACCTGCCGTGTCCGTCCCGGCTACTACACCCGCACCATCCAGTATCAGGATATCAACTACCAGTTGGCGCAGCAGGAGGACAAGACCGCCATCTTTGATGAATGGTGCAGTTTTCTCAACTTTTTCGACAGCTCTATCCACTTTGAGTTGTCCTTTGTGAATACCGCCACCGATTCCGCAGACTTTGAGAAGTCCATCCGCATCCCGTATCAGCAGGATGGTTTTGATGATGTGCGCGCCGAGTACAGCCAGATGCTGCGGCAGCAGCTTTCCAAGGGCAATAACGGTCTGACCAAGACCAAATTTCTGACCTATGGCATCGAGGGCGACAGCATGGAGCAGGTCAAGCCGCGATTGGAGCACATCCAGAACGACCTGATGAACAATTTCCACAGGCTGGGCGTTCTGGCAAAGCCGCTGGACGGCACGGAGCGCCTGCGGCTGATGCATGGGATGCTGAATATGGACGGAGCCAACAAGTTCCACTTCAACTGGAAAGACCTTGTGCCCAGCGGTCTGTCCGTAAAGGATGCCATTGCCCCTACTGCATTGGCATTTAAGAACAGCCGTACCTTTCAGATGGGCGGCATCTTCGGGGCGGTCAGCTTTCTGAACATCACAGCCTCCGACCTGAGCGACCAGCTGCTGAAGGATTTTCTGGACATGGATTCCAGCCAGATCGTTACCATGCACATCCAGTCCGTTGACCAGAACAAGGCCATCAAAACCATCAAGCACACCATTACCGAACTCGATAGGTCCAAGATCGAGGAGCAGAAAAAAGCTGTCCGCGCCGGATACGACATCGACGTGCTGCCGTCTGATTTGGCGACTTATGGCAGGGATGCAAAAGCCCTGCTGAAAGAATTACAGTCGCAAAATGAGCGTATGTTCCTTGTCACTTTTCTGGTTTTGAACACCGGCAAAACCGAGCAGGAACTGGAAACCAACGTGTTTCAGGCAGTCAGCATTGCCCAGAAGCACAACTGCGAATTATGCCGCCTTGATTTTCAGCAGGAGCAGGGGCTTATGTCCTCGCTGCCGCTGGCAGACTGCCAAATCGAGATCCAGCGGGGGCTGACCACCAGTAGCACGGCGATTTTTGTGCCGTTTACCACACAGGAGCTGTTCGACAACGGCAAGGAAAGCCTGTATTATGGCTTGAACGCCCTGTCCAACAACCTGATTATGGTTGACCGCAAAAAGCTGAAGAACCCCAACGGTCTGATTTTGGGCACTCCCGGTTCCGGTAAATCCTTCAGCGCAAAGCGTGAGATCTGCAATGCGTTCCTCGTGACGGACGATGATATTATCATCTGTGACCCGGAATGTGAGGTGCGACACGAAGTCGCGTAATGTATTGTGTATAAACACTGCTCTATCCATTTGGAGTAACCCTACTGTGACCTGCACTGGTCAAAAGCCGGCGTTGGGAAGCTCACAGGACAATATGGGAAATCTGCCAGCCTAAAGCGGATGTACTGTTAGGGTAAAGAATGCTATGTCGAACGTAATGTGAATCATCGTAAGGATCGTTACAGGGAATAGGTGAAATAAGGCTGATACACCTACACCAAAAGGTGTTGGAGGTGGCCGAGGGGTCTTTCGCTACCCCGAAGCAAATGGACACAAATCCTCCCGGTTCAAAGATGGCGGCTAAGGCATTCGAGAATTATGCATTACGTGGAACGTGGAAAACCCTATGCGTTCCTTGAACAAAGGTATCGACCTCGCAAGAGGAAGAAATGGCGCAGAGGGTATGAGATGGAATAAAAAGCGAAAGGTTCACTGTAACGGTGAGCATAGGGGTTCAAAATTTGCTCTGACCTGAAAGGGTGCTGACTTATTCCGGGTATTTCATGGCAAGATTGGAGGTATTCCTGTGAACGATAAGTATTCAACGACGGAAGGTAAAACTTCTGAGAAGCTGTCGGACGAAGCTATGTTGAGTGCCCAATGGAAAAACATTGACTGGCATAAGGCAGAGCGGGAAGTCAACAGGCTACAAATCAGGATTGTCAAGGCAACTCAGCAAAAAGACTACAACGCAGTAAAACGACTTCAGTATCTTCTGACACATTCCTTTTACGCCAAAGCACTGGCTGTCAAGCGTGTCGTAACCAACGACGGGCGCAGAACTCCCGGTGTGGATGGTGTTCTCTGGAACACTCCGGCGAAGAAAATGGCAGCGGCTCTATCGCTGACAGATAAAAGGTATCGTGCACGTCCTCTCCGTAGAGTGTATATCGAAAAGAAGGACAAGAAGAAAAAACGTCCGTTGGGGATTCCCACGATGTATGACCGCGCAATGCAGGCTCTTTATGCTTTGGCACTGGAGCCGGTGGCGGAAACAACAGCAGATGGGAAATCCTTTGGTTTCCGAAAAGGAAGATGCGCACAGGATGCCTGCGAATATCTGTTCAATGCACTGTCGCGCAAGCACATTTCTCCGAAGTGGGTTTTGGAGGGTGACATCAAAGGTTGCTTCGACCATATCAGCCATGATTGGCTTCTGGCGAACATCCCCATGGACAAGAACATTTTGAAGCAGTTCTTAAAGGCGGGATTTATCTATCAGCGCGAACTCTTTCCTACCGAGGAAGGAACTCCGCAAGGTGGTATTATCTCCCCCATTCTGGCGAACATGACGCTGGATGGTATCGAGAAGAAGCTGGTCGAACGCTTTCACACGAACGCGCTCGGTAAGGTCGATTCAAGATTTAAGAATGCCCACAAAGTAAACTTCGTCCGCTATGCAGACGATTTTGTGGTCACAGCGGCAACACCTGAACTGGCTCTTGAAGCAAAGGAGCTGATTCGAGAGTTTCTCGCTGAACGCGGATTGGAACTTTCTGATGAAAAGACCGTTGTCACCAACATAGACGATGGTTTCGACTTCCTCGGCTGGAACTTCAGAAAGTATAACGAAAAGCTGATTATCAAGCCTTCCCAAAAGGCGGTCAAGGCTATCGTTTCCAATATCTCTGACACGATTCTCCGCAGAGGAAAAGCGTGGCAGCAAGATGTTCTGATTATGAAGTTGAATGAACAAATTCGAGGTTGGACTAATTACCACCAGTCCGTATGCGCAAGTGATGCGTTCGCGCATCTGGACTATGTCCTGTACGAACTGCTGTGGCGATGGGCTAAAAGACGGCACCCAAAGAAGAACAAGTGGTGGATTTCCACGAGATACTGGCATCGTGTCGGTAATCGGAACTGGGTGTTCTCTACGGAAAACAAGGAGCTGATACGGGTGGACAGCACAGCCATTGTGCGACATACCAAGATAAAAGCTACTGCAAATCCGTTCCTCGATAAGGCGTATTTCCAAAAAAGGAAATTCGATAAAGGAATGCACCGGCTGACTGGAAAATTCAAGATGATTTGGAAAAACCAGAACGGACTGTGCTACCACTGCGGAATGCCGATGGATGTAACGGAGGAAAGAGAAATCTTCTACCTGGCACCAAAGGCAAAGGCTGGCATGGAAGATGTTCGCAATATGCGCTACGTTCATTGCACCTGTCAGCGTATTTATGCTGAGAACCGCTTGAAGAAGTGATGAAATGCTTGAGCCGTATGACGGGAAACTGTCACGTACGGTTCTTAGGCGGGAAGGCGGTGGTAACACCGCTGACCCAGCCGATTACGCTCCGCTGGTGGAGCGTCTGCATGGGCAGGTCATCCACATCAGCCCTGCCAGCACCCAGTATATCAACCCGATGGACATCAACAGCAACTACTCGGAAGAGGATAACCCGCTGGCTTTGAAAGCCGACTTTGTGCTATCCCTGTGCGAACTGGTGGTGGGCGGCAAAGAAGGGTTGCAGCCGGTGGAAAAGACGGTCATTGACCGCTGCGTTCATGTGATCTATCGCAAGTATTTCGAGAACCCCACCCCGGAAAATATGCCCCTGTTGGAAGATCTGTACAACGCCCTGCTGACACAGGACGAACCGGAAGCTCGCCATGTGGCGGCTGCGCTGGAAATCTACGTCAAGGGCAGTTTGAACATTTTTAACCACCACACCAACGTGGATATCCACAACCGCATTGTCTGTTTTGACATCAAGCAGCTGGGCAAGCAGCTCAAAAAGCTGGGTATGCTCATCGTGCAGGATGCCGTATGGGGGCGTGTGACCGCCAACCGCAGTGCCGGAAAATCCACCCGGTACTATGCAGACGAGTTCCACCTTTTGCTGAAAGAGGAACAGACTGCGGCATACAGCGTTGAAATTTGGAAACGTTTTCGTAAGTGGGGCGGCATCCCGACAGCCCTAACGCAGAACGTCAAAGATCTGCTGGCAAGTCCCGAAGTATCGAACATTTTCGAGAACTCGGACTTTGTGTATATGCTCAATCAGGCAAATGGTGATCGGCAAATCCTTGCAAAGCAGCTCAACATCTCGCCCCATCAGCTTTCCTACGTTACCCACTCCGGCGAGGGCGAAGGGCTGCTGTTTTTCGGCAACGTGATTTTGCCCTTTGTTGACCACTTCCCGAAAGACCTTGAACTCTACCGCATCCTCACGACCAAACTCAACGAGATCTCGGAGGGCACACAGAAATGAGTAATCCGAAGCTGAACATCAAAGAGGAATCGTCCGCAAAAAAGACCCGTTCTCCCCCGAAGAAAGCGAGGGTGGAACAGTCGGTGCCCAGAAAGAAAAAACTGAAAACCGATGCAGATAAGGCTGCGGAAAGGGCGCAGCACCTGCGGTTTGGCAAAGCGGAGCTGACTCCGGACGAACTGAGCCGGTTGAGCAAGGCGCAGAAGCGGGAGATGTACGCCGCCCATGCCGCCCGGTCTGCGGTGCATCGGGAGGTTGACCAGTACGAGGACGATAATGTGGGCACGCAGGCTTTAAGCGAGGGCGAAAAAGCTGCCGAGACTACCCACGATATTTTCAAGAGCCGTTACGCTAGAAAGCTCAAAAAGAAAGCCAAGATGCAAGGCAAGAAAGGTGTCCGAAACGCAAAATCTTCCGTGCAGAAGCCGACTGCGGCACAAGATGCAGACGCATCCGGCACCGGCGAGAGCAGTTCCAACTGGCTTTCCCGGTGGCGGCAGAAACAGGATATTCAGAAAAGCTACCGTGCCGCAGCCCGGTCGGGCACGGCGGCGCAGACCGCAGGCGGTAAAGCGGCATCCAACGGTGCATCTGCCACCCGATCCGGCGTGGAGCAGGTCATCGACAAAGGAAAATCGGTGGTCAGCACCGCAGTCAACGGCATTGCCAATTTTGCAAAGAGCAACGCGCACGTTCTTTTGATCGTGGGCGTTTTTCTTTTGCTCCTACTGCTGGTCATGTCAGCGTTTTCGTCCTGTTCCATTCTGTTCTCCGGCACCACGCAGGTATCCGGGCAGACCATTTACACCGCAGAGGACCGGGACATCCGTGGAGCCGAAACCGACTACAAGAAGTTGGAAAAGGAACTGGATAAGAAAATCAAGCGTACCCCCACCGACCACCCCGGCTATGACGAATACCGATACCATCTGGATGCTATTGAGCACGATCCTTGGCAGCTCACTTCGTTCCTGACTACTCTTTACGACGACTACACCCGCAGCGAGGTGCAGGGCAAATTGAAGGAAACGTTTGCCAAGCAATACAAGCTGACCACATGGGTGGAGGTGCAGACCCGATACCGCACGGTAGTGATGATTGACATTTTTACTGGCATCCCCTACACCGTGCAAGTGCCCTATGAGTATCGAATTTTTCACACAAAGCTGGTCAATCGTGGCTTGGAAGTCGTTATCCGGGAGGAACTGGATGCTGACCAGTGGAAACGCTATGAGATCTTTCAGGATACGCTGGGCGGCAGACCCTACCTGTTCAACGGCGGTCTGCCGCCCGGTGGCTCCGATGGCTCCGGTACACCGGGCATTGATTATCAGGTTCCGGCAGAAGCCCTGACGGACAGCGAGTTTGCCGCCATCTACAAGGAAGCCCAAAAATATGTAGGCACACCCTATGTGTGGGGTGGCTCCACCCCGGAAACAGGCTTTGACTGCTCCGGATACGTCTGCTGGGTTTATAACCAGAACGGCTACGATGTGGGGCGCACCACCGCCAACGGCTTGTGGAATAAGAGCCAACACATCAGCGAGGTCGAAGCAAAGCCCGGAGATCTGGTCTTTTTCAAAGGAACCTACGACACCCCCGGCATGAGCCATACCGGAATCTATCTGGGCAACGGCATGATGGTCAGTGCCGGAGACCCCATCAAGTACGCAAACATTCACTCGTCCTACTGGGAGAAGCATCTCGCCGGGTTCGGACGGCTTTCAAAATGAAACGGAGGGATTACGATGAGCGAAAAATCGGATAAGCTGCGGGCAATGCTGGAAAAAGAGAAGGAGCGCCGCATCAAACTGAACAACCGCATCGAGATTCTGGAGCGGCGCATTCAGGAAGAGGATTCCGCCGAGGTCAACGAAATGGTGCGGACTGCCAAGCTCACGCCGGAGCAGCTCGCCGCTCTGCTGCGGCAGTCGGCTACCACCACCCCGAACCCGGCTGCGCTGTCTGCCGTGGGTGCAACTTTTGAGAAGGAGGTCGATGCAGATGAAGATTAAGAAACTGGGTGCGCTGCTGGTATCGGCGGCACTGTGCGCTGGCATGGCGGCTCCTGCCTTTGCCTTCGAGGGCGAAGCCGCCCCGGTGGAGCAGCCGGTTCTGCCGGAAGTCGTGGAGGAAGATGTTGTCACCGTCACGGACGAAACCTCTGGTGCCCTGACCCCGGAGGGCAACCTGACGCTGGTAGACGATTACCACACCGACTATTCCGATGGCAGCGGACAGCAGTTTATCACGCTGGTGTCGAAGCCTGGCAATACGTTTTATCTGGTCATTGACCGCAACGCTAAGGGTGAAAACACCGTTCATTTCATGAATCTCGTGGATGAAGCCGACCTTCTTTCCCTGATGGAAGATGAAGATGCCGAAGCGTACACCGCCGAAAAAGAAGCGGCGGCGCAGGCAGAACAGGAGCGCAAACAGACCGAGGAGGATGCGAAAAAGGCTGCGGAAGAAGCGGAGGCATCCGATTCTGAACAGACTGGTGGCAACAAAGTTACGAAGTATGCTGCCACATTCTTAGGCGTACTGGCGCTGGTCGGTTTGGTTGCTGGCGGCGGCATTTACACCTTTATGAAGCAGAAGCAGAAAAAGCAGGCAGAAAAAGAAGCCCTTGACCCCGATGCAAACTACACTGAGGACAAGGGCGACTTTGAAATCCCTGTGGAGGATGATCCGGAGGAGACCGGCGAGGAGGATAAGGCAGAAGAATAATTCTATTGGCGGCGTTTGCCGCCCTACATATCAGATAACCCAAATCGGAACAACGTAATTATCCCGATCCACCACACCGACTTTTGGCTTCATGCAGACAATAGCGCCTTTCCCGCGGGGAACAGATGCTTTATCCAGCAGGGAAAATACCTTTGTCAGTTCAGTACCGGGATTTGAAGTCTTTTTGATCTCGATGGGGTTCAGCACACCATCCTGTTCCAAAACAATGTCGATTTCCTTGGCGTCTTTATCGCGGTAGTAATACAAGAACGGCTCTCTGCCGGTATTCAGATAGGTCTTTGCAATTTCAGAAACAACGTAGTTTTCAAGGATCGCACCGTTCATAGCACCGCATTCCAGAACCTCTGCACTGCTCCACTTGGTCAGGTAACACACAAGCCCGGTGTCGTAGAAATAGAGTTTCGGGGTCTTTACCAGACGTTTCAGTAGGTTGTTAGAATAGGGGTGCAGGTAGAAGATGATGCCCAAGGTTTCCAGAATGTGCAGCCAGTCTTTTGCTTGCTTTTGATTGATGTCCGCATCCTGTGCGATCTCAGAAACATTCAGCATCTGCGAGCAGCGGGCGGCAACGGCAGTCATAAAACGCAGAAATTTCAGCGCATCAATGGCATCGGAAAGCTCTTTTATGTCACGTTCAATATAGGTAGAAAGGTAGCTGCTGTAAAAAATCTGGCTGTTGGTATTTTTTCCGCTTGCAATAGCGGGCATGGACCCCCTATAGATACGCTCAAAGATACCTTTGGTATCTGCGGGCAAAGCTTTTTCCTCTCGTTTCAGCAGAGCGTCCAAATCTACACGGAATGGCTCGGTATCTACACCGTTTATTTCTGACTGCGAAAGAGAAGTCATTGACAGCACAGCAACACGCCCGGCAAGGGATTCTTGTACCCCGTGCATCAGCTTGAACACCTGCGAACCGGTCAGCCAGAAGGCACCCGGCTCGTGGTGAGTATCTGCATAGACCTTGATATAGGTGAACAGCTCCGGTGCATACTGCACTTCGTCGATCAGAACCGGTGGCTTATGCAGCTGCAAAAACAATTCGGGATCGTTTTTTGCGAGCGCACGTTCGTTCAGATCGTCCAGCGAAACATAACCACGGGAAGTCCCCTCCATGAGTTTTTGCAGCATGGTCGTCTTTCCTACTTGTCGAGGTCCAGTTACAAGTACAACCGGATATTCCTGCGTGACCTGCTGCACGACTTTCTCAAGACTTCTGGTAATATAGCTCACGTTCGTCACCTACTTTCAATTATTTCGGCTGATTTTTCATCTAATTACATTTTAGCCGAAGCGATATGCTTTTTCAAGTGAATTTTGCGAAAAAATCAAGAAGAAATGGAGGAATGCTTATTGTCTTATCAACTTGTGGTCAGCGAGAAACCGTCCGTGGCCATGTCCTACGCCAAAGTCCTCGGTGCCACCAACCGCAAAGACGGTTATCTTGAGGGCAACGGCTATCTGGTAAGCTGGTGCGTGGGTCATCTGGTGGAACTGGCTCCGCCTAATGTCTACGATGCCAAATACGTCAAGTGGAGCATTGCAGATTTGCCCATCCTGCCGCAAAAGTGGGAGTATCTGGTGTCTGCCGGTACCAAAAAACAGTTCGGCATCCTGCAAAAGCTGATGCACCGCCCGGATGTGGACAGCGTGATCTGTGCTACGGACGCAGGGCGCGAGGGAGAACTGATCTTCCGCTTGGTGTATCAGCAAGCAGGCTGCAAAAAGCCCTTTTCTCGCCTGTGGCTGTCCAGCATGGAGGAAAACGCTATCCGGGAGGGCTTTGCTCATCTCAAACCGTCAACTGAATACGATGCGCTGTACAACGCAGCACTCTGCCGGGAACGCGCCGACTGGATAGTCGGCATCAATGCGTCCCGGCTTTTTTCGTGCCTGTACGGTCAACCGCTGGCGGTAGGGCGTGTTATGACCCCGGTGCTTGCCATGACGGTGGTGCGGGAAGCTGCCATTGCCGCCTTCACGCCAGAGAAATTCTACACGGTTGCCCTGACCCTTGCAGATGGCGGCACCGCATCCAGCAAACGGTTTGCTCAGAAAACGGACGCCGAACTGCTGCTTTCCAAATGCCGAAAGGAGGGGCGTGTCACGGTGCAGAAGATGGAACGCAAGGAAAAGTCCGAAAATCCGCCGCAGCTCTATGACCTTACCGCATTGCAGCGGGATGCAAACCGTCTGTTGGGATTTACGGCACAGCAGACCTTGGATTATGCCCAAAGCCTTTACGAAAAACGGCTCATCACCTACCCCCGCACAGACAGCCGATTTTTGACGGAGGATATGGCGGCATCCCTTCCGGGGCTGGTGACAGATACGGGCAAGGCGTTTGCTGTGGAGGAGCCGATTTCCATCCATGTGCAGCAGGTCATCAATGGCAGCAAAGTCACCGACCACCATGCACTGCTGCCCACGAAAAGCATGGAAAAAGCAGACCTTGCCGCCCTCCCTGCCGGGGAGCGGAATATCCTACGGCTGATTGCTGCACGGCTGCTCTGCGCCGTGGGTGAGCCGCACCGCTATGCTGAAACCACGATTATCACCATCTGCGCCGGGGAGGAGTTCTCCGCAAAGGGCAAGGTGGTGCTGTCCGAGGGATGGAAAGCTGTGGAGCGGAAAATGCTGGGCAAGCAGAAAGAACCGGCTGTTCTGCCCGATGTGCAGGAGCAGAGCCAGTGCAGCGTTGCCGGTGCCGAACTGAAGGAGGGGCAGACCTCCCCACCGAAGCATTTCACCGATGAACCTTCTACTTCATGCGATGGAAACCGCCAGTGCAGACAGCATGCCGGAGGGTGTGGAACGTCAGGGCATCGGCACCCCGGCAACCCGTGCCGCAACTATTGAAAAACTGGTGCAGAAGGGTTTTCTGGAGCGCAAGGGCACCAAGAAAACCAAGGTGCTGCTGCCCACGGATAAGGGCAAAGCCCTCGTCACCGTGATGCCCGAAGAAATCCAATCCCCGGAAATGACCGCCGATTGGGAAACAAAGCTGCTGCGAATCGAGCGCAGCGAAATGGAGCCGAGCGAATTTATGACCGAGATCAATACGATGATTACCGAACTGGTAAAGAACACGGAAATGAAAAAAGGAGCGAATGCACTTATGAAAAGCAAGATTATTGGTGTCTGCCCCAACTGCAGTGCAAATGTTGTGGAGCGTGAAAAAGGCTGGTTCTGTGAATCCAACCCTTGCCGTTTCGTGCTGTGGAAGGACAATGCGTTCTTTAAGCGTTTGGGCAAGCGTCTGGACGCCCATGTGGCAGACAAGCTGCTGCGGGATGGTCGGGTCCGGCTGAAGGACTGCAAGAGTGCCAAGGGCAAGACCTACAATGCCACCGTGCTGCTGGGCACCGAGGTCGATGGCCGCAGCAAGTTCAGTCTGGAATTTGAGAATGGGGGCTGCTGATGAAGGATGATGCCGTAATAAAGGACAACGAGGCAGTCTACCTCATCAACGAGCAGACGTATCTGCATCTGCGGGAAAATCTCGCAGGTGTCGGGTATGAGGTCTTCGATAAGAACAGCCCTCTCCCGGTGGAGGAAGGGCAGATTCCACGGGAAGTTCTGGGCAATACCCAGCGGCGCATTGAGACTGCCCGTGCGTACTATCTGGCAGAGCATCAGGACGAGCCTGTGGGAAGGATTCAGAACGTTGCCGTTACCACCTTGGAAAAGTTTCGCTCCGGGGTTCGCAGGCGCAGAAATCTGGCTCCACGTTCTCTGCCGGAAAATGATGTGCGGTTCATTGACCCGATGTACAACGAGCTGTTTCGGGTGCCGGACGGCGGCGTTGTGCAGATGACTTTCCCGGATGGACATCAGCGCTCCGAGAAGGTCGAATACCTCGATGACTACCACATGAAGATCGGGTCCTCGGTGCAGCACATCTGCGAATTTGCAGAGCGCATGGCGCGTAGCCGTGCCATTGTGGAACCGGAGCCGCTGACACAGCAGGAGCAGCGGGCATGGAATCTGGAATACGATTATTACCTTACCGTACAAGCAGCGGACGACGCATGGGAGTACGCTCTCTATCAGGGCGACTGCTGCCTGTTGGAGCGTGGGAAAATTGATGCGCCTGAACTGATGATCGAAGAAGTGCGGGACGAAATTATGTACACTCACAACCTATGGAACAAGGACTGCATCCCGCTCACGCAAGAGGAATTTGTGCAGAAACTCGCAGACCGAAACGAGATTCAGTCATACCGGATGAAGCAATTCCAGCAAAGCGGCCACGACTGCTATCTGGTCATGCAGCTGCATCAGGATGCAGACCCTGCGCTCCGATTTGCCGCCATGCGCTATCTGAATAAGCAGAACATTGCTCCGTCCATTGAGAATTACGAGATCCTGTACCGGGGCAATCTCCCGGAAGGAAAGCGCAGCGTTCCGCGAGCAGAACTGCTGGAACAACTGTACCAGAAATTCAACTTCGCCCGCCCTACGGACTACCATGGGCACAGCTTGTCGGTCAGTGATGTGATCATGCTGAATCAGGACGGGAAAATTTCGGCGCATTATGTGGACAGCATCGGCTTCAAGGAACTGCCGGGGTTTCTGGATAAAAAGCCGGAGCGCCTTTCTGTTCTGCAAAACCTCAAGGAGAAGTGCGATGCCCCAGAGTGCAATCCCATCGTCTGCCGGAAAGCGAGGGATGCGCATGAACTTTAATCACGAAGAACTCATGCTGATGATGCTCTACAACACCGGCACCCGGCTGGGGCTTATCCACGAACTGCGGCTCATGCAGTGCTACCTGATGCCCGATGAAGCCGCCCTGCGGGAGTTGTCGGAGGGCGTTATCGAAAAGCTGAAACTGCTGACCGATGCAGAGTTTGCCAAACTGGAATTTCCCCCGGACTGACTTTTGCCGCCTGCGGGCGGCGTACATAGGGTTTCAACCATTCCTTTTCAGGATGTTCATAATTCTTCCGTTGCTATGAAATGCAAAATGAGCTATACTTACATTAAGAAAAGCAATTGAAGGGAGGCTGCTTTATGAGTGAACGTCAGCTCAGTATTGCTGATATGCAGTGCTGGATTTTTCGTATGGCACAAACAAAATGGAAAATGTCACCCAAAGAATGTGCCGAACTGTTTAAGAAGTACGATATCCTCGGATTTATCGATGAATGCTATGAACTTCTTCATGTAAGCAGCTACGCTTGTGCGCTTGAAGATGTCGAAGAGATCCTCAAAGCTAATGGGGTAAATGTATGCAAAAGCTGACAGAAGGGGTGCTCCTTTATCATGGAAGCTATACCGAAATATCTGCGATTGATTTGAAATATAGTAAACGCACATTGGATTTTGGCAAGGGTTTTTACCTTACTTCTTCCTATGAACAGGCGTTAAACTATATTCCGTCTGCTGTCAAGAAGAATATTCGCTGGCGAAAACTTCCTGCCGATTTCAAAGTGGAAAACGGTTGTATTTCGGTTTTTCGATTCCATCCAACACCAGAGTTGTTGGTGCACTATTTTGATACAGCTAATCTTGATTGGCTTCATTTTATCTCGGCAAATCGAGACGATTCACTGTTTCAATCGCTCCTGAAAGAATACAATTCCTATGATATCATTGGTGGAAAAGTCGCAGACGATAGTACTGCGGCAACTTTGAACTCTTATATCACAGGCGAGTATGGAGAACCCGGCTCCGAACGAGCGGACAGCTTTACAATTAGTCAGCTTCTTCCAGAACGCTTGACCGATCAATTTTGCTTCAGGACAGAAGCTTCCATAGGCACACTTGAGTTTGTAAGGAGTGATCGCTATGGCGATGTCCATCAATCCAGTTTCTGATAAAAGAAAAAACGCTTGTGCTGTAAATTTAATGCGCAGTATGCTGGTAAAATATGCACAGAAGCATGGTATTCCTTTCGAGGATGCAATGCTTCAATTTACAGAATCAGACACATACGAAACACTGTTTGATTTTGACACAGCAGTTTGGAAAGAGGGCCCCGATTATCTTCTGGATGTTTATGAAGAAGAGCGGGCTTCAAACCAAAATCCGAGGGCATAATTAGCTTTTTCGTTTATAAGTGTATCCCTAAAGCGGATGGATTATATGTTCATCCGCTATTTTTATACACTGAAACTGCTGACCGATGCGGAATTTGCCGAACTGGAATTTCCCCCGGACTGATTTTTGCCGCCTGCGGGCGGCGTACATAACATCTTTTATACTGGTTTGCATTGTGGTATACTCAGTACAACAAGTTGATTTTATGCAGGCGCTTTAGGTCGATGATGAAAAAACATATAGCAGAGGTGGAAAAGGAGAAAAAGCATGAATATCGTTTCTAACGATAACATCAGTTTAATACTACAAGCTGGTGAAAGTAACACAGTTGAGTTTAAGACGAGAGTAAGCGGCTCGCCTAATTCATTACCCAAAATTATTAGTGCATTTGCTAATGCAGAGGGCGGAGTCATCATTTTTGGCTATGACGAACGTCGCAAACTTGCAGATGGAATCACCAACAATGAATTGGAAGTCCTCAGAAAAGTTATTAGAGCCAATTCGCTTGAAGGCATCTGCTATACTTATACAGTTCAGTATAAGGGGAAAACTTTGGCTGTTGTTCAAGTTGAAAAATCCAAATCAATCATCATTGCTGGTGGAGGAGCTTATATACGAAACGGTGATGAAACTACTCCATTGGCAAGCAAAGATGTTATATCACGAATCTTGTCCGATTCCGAAACTTCTGGGACTACATCATCCGAACTTGTTCTCGATCGATTGGAAAAGAGAGTAGAACAATTGTATGACCAACTGCGCCACTCCCAAGAAGTATATGAAGATGAGTTACAACGACAAAAAGAAGAACACAGAAACGAGCTGCTTTCCACTAAAAAAAGTAATTGGTTCTTTTGCATACTAGGTGCTGTCTTAGGCGGCATAGTTGGAAAAATCTTCTGATCGCATCCAGATTGAGACTACCAAATGGGTTCTGTTTTTGAAGCCCTCAAAAATGCAGTCTTGATAGCACCGTTGGGTTCATGTGTGTTCCGTGTCCTGCTTGCAAAACTGATCGAGCAACCGGAAGAAAAGCAGACCTTTGACCGTCTGCTGGAGATGGCAGAAAAGTTTGCCGCAAAACACGAATAAAATACCATAGATTCCATAGCGAGTGACCTGAAAAGGCCGCTCGCTTTTTTGTTTACCATGAACTTGAAGGGAGGAACGCTATGCCAAGCAAAACCGAAGAATATCTTGCCCTTGCCCAGCGCACGGCGAATGGTCTGACCCGGTACTGGGAAAGCTGGACGGACTACCTGACCACCGCATCCCGGTTGTACAAGTACCCCTTTGCGGACCAGCTGATGATCTACGCCCAGCGGCCCGATGCTACCGCCTGCGCTGACTATGATGTTTGGAACAACCGGATGAACCGCTATATCAGACGTGGCTCTAAGGGCATCGCCCTGCTGGACGAATCCAGCGGATTCCCGCGCCTGCACTACGTTTTCGATGTGTCGGACACCGGTGTGCGCCGTAATTCCCGTGACCCGGAGGTGTGGCAGTACAACGATGATCTGAAACAGCCTGTTTCGGAAATGCTCGCCGCTATCTACGGCATCAGCGGAGAGCGTGTTAGCCAGCAGCTTGCCGATGTTGCCGGAAAATTGGTGGCGGATTACTGGGACAACAACGGCGGCGACATCCGTGCCATCGTTGACGGCTCGCTCCTGATGGATTATGATGAAGCCGGGGTGGAGATGCAGTTCAAAAGCGCAGCAGCAATGAGTGTCACCTACACGCTGCTGGAACGCTGCGGCTTTGAGCCTGCCGGGTGGTTCGACAAGGACGATTTTCAGGCAATCTACAATTTCTCTACCCCGGATAGTGTCTACGCCCTCGGCGCAGCCGTCAGCGACATGAGCCGAGAGGTGTTGCGGAACATCGAGCGCACCGTAAAAACCACCATTCGCCGCCGAAACAATGAAAGGAGCCAGCATGAATATGAGCAGCAATCTGAGTTACACGCAGACCGGGGATTATCTTCTCCCGAACCTGACCCTGCATCAGCCGAAGACCCCGCTGGGCAAGTACGGCAGGATGCGCCTGAGCTTTCTGAGGCAGCAGCGCCCGGTGCTGTACAACACGATGCTCCTGAACGGGAGCCTGTACCCGCACCTGATGGAAGTGGAGCAGACGGCGGAAAGCCGGATGCAGCAGACCATGGCACAGCTTCTGACGCAGAACCCGGCTCCGAACAAGGAACAGAATCAGATGGCATGGGTGCAGCACATGAACAGCCTGCGGGCACAGGCAGAGGAACTGGTGCTGACGGAGCTGATCTACAGCTAAGTTTCTTCGATGCCCACATCCCCACCGAAGCCCAGCAAATTGAAACCATCGACCGAGCGGAGAGCGAAAAAACGCCCTCCGCTTTTTCGTTATCTCAAGCGGAAATTGAGAACGAACTGCGCAAGCACGGTTCAGGATTTATGGGCGGTAAACAGCGCATTATGGCACTGTACCAGACCCAGCCTGACCGCAGCCTCCGTGCCAAGGCTCTGGCAAAGGAGTACGGTATCGGTGGGCACTCCCACGATTATCTGGATGGCAGCAGAGGGTTTGTCAACCACGACTGGAAGGGACTGGAATTCGACCATTATCCCGACCACCAGAAAATCACCTTAAAATGGGCACAGGTGGAACAGTATATCGACCTGATGATCCAGTCCGACCGTTACCTGACGGACAAAGAGAAGGAGCATTACACGCCCCCTGCGCCTGTCAACGCAGAGCCGGATGTTGAGCTTGCTCGTGCCAAAAACCTGATTCGGGAGTTTTGTCAGGAAGAATACGACTCCGAGCCGGACTTTTCCGACCTGTCCAAGATCGGCGTTGCCTACACCAACGCCACCGATGAGGAGATTCCCATTCAGGTCAACATTGATCTGGTGGGATACCGTGTGGAACGCTATCTGGGCGATATTCTTGTGGATGAACGCCAGTATGAAAGTCTGGAAGATCTGACCGAAACCGAATTGGAGGCTCTGGATTTTTCGGAACTGGTCAGCGTCACAGACGAGGAACTGGAGCATTACCACAGCAAGGCAGAGGAACGCTCGGCACTGCTGCCGCTGGATGCCGCCACCGAGTACAATGCCCTGAAGGAACAGCACCCGGATGCGCTGGTGGGCTTTGAGCAGAACGGACAGTTTGAGTTTTACGGTGAGGATGCCCGGAAGGTCTGCGAACTTCTGGGCGGCAAACTTCTGGAAAAAGAAACAGCACTGGGCATCGTTCCTGTCACCGGCTTCCCCAGCGGCCAGTGGGTGTACCGTGCCAAGCAGCTGTGGCAGTGCGGCGAGAACGTCTATCTTGCCGGGCTGAACGAGGATGGCACCCACCACCAGACGAAGTATCTGCGCCGGGAGGATTATCTGCCGCTGGGTGCCACCGTCCACATGGAAGGGCGGGCCTTCCGGGTGGATACAGTAAACTTTGATAAGGGCAGCGTATCCTTGCAGGACGTGGCACTAGCAGAAATGCGGATGCCAATTTTCCGGGAAGCGCCGCTTGCTGTTGTCCGGGAGTTGTACGAGCAGGAACAGGACGAGCCGAAACTCTCTGACGGGGAACTGGATGCGCTGCCCATCTCTGCCGTGATGGACAGAAAGGTGCAGAACTTCCCGGATGCCGCTGCCTTAGACGAAGCTCTGAATGCTGTGCCTGCCGGGAACTTCCGCATCACAGATGACCATCTGGGCGAGGGCGGTGCAAAGCAGAAGTACGCCCGGAACATTGAAGCCATCCGCACCCTGTTCCAGTTGGAACAGAATCACCGGGGTGCCACCGCCGAGGAACAGCTGTTGCTTTCGCAATATGTGGGCTGGGGCGGTCTGGCAGACGCTTTTGACCCCAACAAGGAAAATTGGTCTGCCGAGTACACCCAGCTGAAAGAACTACTCTCTGAGGATGAATACGCCGCCGCTCGCGCTTCTACTCTGAACGCCCACTACACCAGCCCCACCGTCATCCGTGGTATCTACGATGCGGTGGAGCGCATGGGTTTCCGCAGCGGTAACATTCTGGAGCCGTCCATGGGTGTGGGCAACTTCTTTGGAATGCTGCCGGACAGCATGGCGGACAGCCGACTGTACGGTGTGGAGCTGGACAGCATCACCGGGCGCATTGCCAAAAAACTGTACCCTCAGGCAGATATTACTGTGGCTGGCTTTGAGACAACCGACCGCCGTGATTTTTATGACCTCGCTGTCGGTAATGTGCCCTTTGGTCAGTACAAGGTCAACGACAAGGCGTACAACAAACTTGGCTTCAGCATCCACAATTATTTCTTTGCAAAAACCATCGACCAAGTGCGTCCGGGCGGCATTGTGGCGTTTGTGACTTCTCGTTATACCATGGACAGCAAGGACAGCACCGCCCGCAAGCACATGGCAGAGCGTGCCGACTTGCTGGGTGCCATCCGTCTGCCCAATAGCGCTTTCCGCGCCAATGCTGGCACGGATGTTGTTTCGGATATTATCTTCCTGCAAAAGCGTGACCGTCCCATCGACCATGAGCCGGACTGGGTGCAGTTGGGCAAAACAGAAGATGGCTTCGCCATCAACCAGTATTTCGTAGACCACCCGGAGATGGTGCTGGGGCGGCTCACGATGGAAAGCACCCAATATGGTCACGACCTGACCGTTGCGCCCATCGAGGGCACCAGCCTTGCCGACCAGCTTGCAGAAGCGGTACAGCACATCGAGGGCAATTACACTGCGGTGGAGATTGCTGCCCCGGACATCGCAGATGCGGAAGCACAGCGCAAAACGCTGCCTGCTGACCCGGAGGTGAAGAATTTCTCCTACACGGTGGTGGACGGCGAGGTGTTCTACCGGGAAAATTCCGTGATGACGCAGGTGGAACTGTCCGACACTGCCAAGGGGCGTGTCACCGGCATGGTGGAACTGCGGCAGATCGTCAACGAACTGATTGACCAGCAGTTGAACGACTACCCGGACGAGGACATTAAGGCATCGCAGGCCAAGTTGAATGCCGCCTATGATGCCTTTACTGCAAAATACGGGCTGATCAACGACAAGAAAAATGCCCGCCTGTTCGATGATGACAGCTCCTACTATCTGCTCTGCTCACTGGAGAATCTGGACGAGAATAAAAATCTCAAGTCCAAGGCAGATATGTTCACCAAGCGGACGATTCGGCCAGAGCGTGTTGTCACCAGCGTGGATACCCCCAGTGAAGCACTGGCAGTGTCCATCGGTGAGCATGGCAAGGTTGATCTGCCTTATATGGCAGAACTGCTGGGCACACCCGGCGAGTACGGGCGCATCACCACCGAACTCTCCGGCGTGATCTTCAAAGATCCTGCCGCCGATGTAGACGACCCGGAAGCCGGCTGGCAAACAGCGGACGAATACCTTTCCGGTAATGTGCGCGATAAACTACGGATGGCACAACTTGCTGCAGAAAGCCGCTCGGAGTTCAAGGTCAATGTGGACGCACTGACCAAGGCACAGCCCAAAGATCTGGAGGCATCTGAAATTGATGTGCGTTTGGGTGCCACTTGGCTTGCCCCCTCCATCGTGCAGCAGTTTATGATGGAAACTTTTCAGCCGCCCTATCGTATCCGCTACAACAATGCCATCACCGTTCGCTACTCGCCTTACACTTCCGAATGGCGAATCAGCAATAAATCTGCTACTGGCTTCGGTGACATTATGGCCACCGAAACCTACGGTACCCGCAGGGCCAATGCTTACAAGATTTTGGAAGACACCTTGAATTTGCGTGATAGCCGCGTTTATGATACCATCGAGGAGGATGGGAAAGAAAAGCGTGTGCTGAATCAAAACGAAACCACCCTCGCCCAGCAGAAACAGCAGGCCATCAAGGATGCTTTCGCTGGCTGGGTCTGGAAAGACCCTCAGCGGCGTGCCTTATTGGTGAAGAAGTACAACGAGCTTTTTAACAGCACCCGCCCCCGTGAATACGATGGTTCCCACATTCATTTTGTGGGCATGAACCCGGAGATCAATTTGCGAGAGCATCAGCGCAATGCAGTTGCCCATGTGCTGTATGGGTACAACACCCTTTTGGCACACGAAGTCGGTGCCGGCAAGAGTTTTGAGATGGCGGCTTCCGCTATGGAACTGAAACGTCTGGGCTTGTGCCAGAAAAGTCTTTTTGTCGTGCCAAACCATTTGACGGAACAATGGGCCAGCGAATTTTTACGCCTGTACCCCAATGCAAAGCTGCTGGTTACCAGCAAAAAAGATTTTGAACCCGGTAATCGCAAAAAATTCTGTGCGAGAATTGCAACCGGTGATTATGATGCGGTTATCATCGGACACAGCCAGTTTGAAAAGATACCCTTGTCCGCAGAACGACAGGAGCGTCTGATTCAGGAACAGATGGATGAAATCGAGGAGGCCATCGAAGAAGCGAAAGCACAGGTTGGCGAGCATTTTACAGTAAAGCAGCTGGAAAAGTTACGCAAGTCTCTGAAACAGAAACTGGAAAAGCTGCAAGGCGCAGACCGTAAAGATGATGTGGTTACGTTTGAACAATTGGGCGTAGACAGGTTGTTTGTGGATGAGAGCCAAAACTATAAGAACTTGTTCTTATATACGAAGATGCGGAATGTGGCCGGACTGAGCACATCTGAAGCGCAAAAATCCTCCGATATGTTTGGAAAATGCCGCTACCTCGATGAGATCACCGGAGGCCGTGGCGTGATTTTTGCAACGGGTACACCCCTGAGCAACAGTATGACCGAGATGTACACCCTCATGCGCTACCTCCAGTACAACACCTTGCAGCAGAAAGGGTTGACCCATTTTGATGCATGGGCATCGACTTTTGGCGAAACTACTACCGCCATCGAACTTGCCCCCGAAGGTACCGGATACCGTGCCCGCACTCGTTTTGCGAAGTTCTTCAACTTACCTGAACTGATGGCGATGTTCAAAGAAGCTGCGGATATCAAGACCAGCGACCAGCTTCATCTCCCGGTGCCTGATGCAAAATTTGAGACGGTGGTGGTCAAACCTTCGGAAATCCAACAGGATATGGTGCAGGCGTTGAGCGAACGTGCAGCCGAAGTCCACAGCGGTTCTGTTGACCCCTCTGTGGATAATATGTTGAAAATCACGTCGGATGGCCGCAAAATCGGTCTTGACCAGCGGTTGATGAATTCCGCTCTGCCCGATGACCCCAACAGCAAGTTAAATGCCTGCGTCAACAACGTCCTGCGCATCTGGAACGACACCAAAGAGCAGAAGCTGACCCAGCTGATTTTCTGCGATATGTCTACTCCCAAGGGGGACGGTTCGTTCAACGTCTATGATGATATTCGCACCAAGCTGCTCAACGCCGGTGTGCCCGAACAGGAGATCGAGTTCATCCACAACGCAGATACGGAGAACAAGAAAGCAGAACTGTTCTCCAAGGTACGCAGCGGACAGGTGCGTGTGTTGCTGGGCAGCACTGCCAAAATGGGAGCCGGTACAAATGTCCAGACGCTGCTTGTGGCGGTGCATCATCTGGATGTAGGCTGGCGTCCGTCTGATATGACCCAGCGTAACGGCAGAATCATCCGCCAAGGCAACCAAAACAAACAAGTCTACGTCTATAATTACGTCACGGAATCGACATTTGACGCCTACCTCTATGTGCGACACGAAGTCGCTTAAATCAACTGTCTGGCTATGACCAGACCTGTTATTCCATTAGCAGTAGTCTACTGTCAACAAAGCAGCTGGTAACGGCTGTGAGGAAGCGTGACAGGACAAGGGTAGCCCCACCCGAAAGGGTTCAAGCCGAAACCGCGAGGTGGAAGCGATAAACTGCAAGCAACAATGTGGTTGGGGAGCCTGACTTGTATGGTATGGTTAATGTAATGTGAATCACTGTTAAACGTCGTTAAAGCTGAACAGGCTAAAGTTGCTGACAAGCCTGAACCAAAACGGTAACGCAGCTGGTTGCTCCTCTATAGAGTGGGAACACATGGATTCAAAAGCTGCTGGCGGAGAAGTGAAACCTAACCCATACTGTTGAATAAGCGGAACGTGGTAAGCCCGTATTTCCCCGAGCAATCGGACGGAAACCGTAAGGGGACTTTATGAAATGCGGGTAGAAGAACGATGGAAAAAGCGAATGCCGACCCTGTAATGGGGATGGATAGAGGTTGTAACATCACCTCATGCGAAAGCAGGCAGACTTCCATCTATGGTCTTTCTTTACGAGAGAATTTACAGAACTTTTCAAAAAGGAGGAATTGCAAATGAACGAGAAATCGTGTGCACCGACTTGCAGAGCGGGGAATTGGGACAGCATCGACTGGAACAAGGCTCGTGCTTATGTTAAAAAGCTGCAAATGCGTATCGTAAAGGCTCAACAAGAAGGTCATTACAGCAAGGTAAAAACGCTGCAATGGCTGTTAACTCACTCGTTTTACGCCAAAGCCTTGGCAGTGAAGCGGGTAACAAGCAATCGTGGTAAAAATACGGCTGGAGTTGACCATGAATTGTGGCTAACTCCTGAGGCAAAATTCAAGGCAATCAGTAAACTGAAACGGAGAGGATACCGTCCTCAGCCCCTGAAACGTGTTTATATTCCGAAGAAAAACGGCAAACTGCGGCCTCTGAGCATTCCGACAATGACAGACCGTGCCATGCAGACCCTATACAAGTTTGCATTGGAACCGCTTGCTGAAACCTACGGTGACCTCAACTCCTACGGATTCCGAATCGGAAGAAGCACACACGATGCAATCGAGCAGTGTTTCACCGACCTGAACAAGGGCAAGTCTCCTCAGTGGATTCTTGAAGGTGACATCAAGGGATGCTTCGACCACATCAGCCATGAATGGCTCATGGAGAATATCCCGATGGATACGCAGGTTTTACAGAAGTGGTTAAAGTGTGGATACGTTGATACAAAGCAACTTTTCCCCACTGAGGAAGGCACACCGCAAGGTGGAGCCATCTCGCCTACTCTGATGAATATGACGCTGGATGGACTGGAACGGCTCTTAAAGGAACGACTGCCGACCCGCAAAAAGGTCAATGGTAAAACTCATTTTAATAAGATGAACTTCGTGCGCTATGCTGACGACTTTATCGTAACCGGAGAAAGCCCGGAATTTCTGCGTGAAGAAGTGCTCCCTATTATCAGAGATTTCATGACGGAACGTGGGTTGCAGTTATCTGAAGAAAAGACGGTCATCACTCACATTGATGATGGATTTGACTTCTTGGGCAAGAACATCCGTAAGTATAACGGAAAACTTCTAATCAAGCCCTCGAAGCAGTCGGTCGGCTCTCTGCTGAAAAAGGTGCGTGAAATCGTCAAGAGCAACAAATCGGCAAAGCAGGATTCCCTGATTCGCCAGCTCAACCCGGTTATCCGTGGATGGGTCAATAACCAGCGATTTGTTGTATCCGCTGAAACATTCAGCAAAATCGACTATCAGATTTACAATTGTCTTTGGCAGTGGGCAAAGCGCAGGCATAAGAACAAAGGCATACGGTGGATAGCAGCGAAATACTGGCATCGCATCGGAACCCGAAACTGGACTTTTGCCGCAGAGGAACGCACCAAGAAGAACGGTGAGCAATCCTACTTTGCTCTTGAATATGCAACGGACACCAAAATCATCCGCTTTAAGAAAATCGTCTCTAACGCAAATCCCTTCGATGAGCGATGGAACGGTTATTATGAAGAGCGCGATGGTGAGAAAATGTTGAACAGCACTAACGGACGCGAAAAACTCCTGAAAGTATGGAGAAATCAACGCCGCTGTTGCCCAGTATGCAATGAGCCTATTACCTCGGAAACGAGTTTCAAGGTTCATAAGGTGTTTCGAAGCGGGAAGTCGCCATGGCTGGAAATGGTGCATCCCGAATGCCATGCCGTATTGCACAAAAACGATTCTTGTTTTGTTGAGCCGGGTTCCCTGATGGGAGCTTTATGAAAGGCTTGAGCCGTATGAGGGGAAACTCTCACGTACGGTTCTTAGGGGAGGGGCTGGCAGTAATGCCATCCTCTTACCCGATCAGACCCTTGAGAATAAACAGAAGTTTATCTCGCAGATTATGACGAGCAAATCGCCTATGCGATCTTGCGATGATATTGACGAACAGGCTTTATCTTACGCAGAAATCAAGGCTCTGTGTGCAGGCGACCCTCGTATCCGGGAAAAGATGGATTTGGACGTGCAGGTAGCAAAATTGAAAGTTCTGCGCGGTGACTTCCAGAATCAGAAATATCGTCTGGAAGATAAGCTGCTCAAAACATTCCCGGAAGAGATCCAGAAACAGAAAACCCGCATTGCTGCTTTACAACAGGATTCACAGATTGCAGCAGCACACCCGCAGGACAAAGAAAACTTCTGCGGCATGACCATCAAGGGTATGGTGTACGATGACAAAAAGGCTGCGGGCGAACGGCTGCTGCTGGCTCGGCAGGAGATGCCCAATGCCGATATGATGCTGCTGGGCACCTACCGTGGCTTTGAACTGAACATTCGATTCGACAGCTTCAAAAATGAGCATCAGGCCGTACTCCGGGCAGAGTTGAGTTACCCGGTGTCGCTGGGCGATGATGCGCGCGGCAATATCACTCGTCTGGACAATGCCATCGACAATTTCGCTGACCGTATTGCAGATGCCGAAAATGCTCTGCAAAACCTTGAACAGCAGAAGCAGGCCGCAGAGGTCGAAGTGGCAAAGCCCTTTGCACAGGAGGAAGAACTGGCCGAAAAGTCTGCCCGTCTTGCTGAATTGAACGCCTTGCTGAATATCGACCGTGACCGCAGTTCCTCGCAGGATGCTCCCGAAGAAACCGAGCAAACCGAAGCACCTGCAACTCGTCCGTCTGTGCTGGCTGCACTGGGGGAAAAGACCAATCAGTCGGAGCCTGTCAAACCGTTCCGCAGCTATTATGATAAGGATGGTGATGCCCGGTGAGCGACCGCCGCGACCAGCAACTCCATTTCCGGGTCAGCAAACCGGAGTTGGAGCGGATTCGAAACAAAATGGAATCCAGCGGCATTCTGAGCATCGGCTCCTATCTGCGCAAGATGGCGCTGGACGGATATTGTCTGCATCTGGATCTGCCGCAACTGCGCCGCATGGCGTATCTTTTGCAGATGTGCAGTAACAATCTGAACCAGTATGCCAAAGTAGCCAATGAAAATGGCCGGGTCTATGCTGCCGATCTGGAGGACCTGCGGCAGCGGCTGGACGAACTGATTGACATTGGTCGGCAGATTCTTTCCCGGCTGGCAGAACTTTAAAATTTTTCCCCGCAGTTGGAGGGCTGCGGGGGTACATATGGGTTGACATCCTTGCAACGCAATAGCGGATACCTTTATAATAAAGGCGGAAAGGTTGGTGCTCGATATGATGTTTACGCTGAAGAAAATTGCTCTTTTTCCTATTTCGCTTTTCGCTGCTTTTCTGGCTCTGATGGCAAAATGGTTGCTGAACCTGTCGGCGTTCGTGCTGGCGCTGCCCATGCTGTATATTTTCGGCTGCGGTCTTTATACGCTGTACTGCCGAGAGTGGTTACAGTTTTTGATTTTGCTGGTGGCAGAGTTTGGATGCTTTCTGCTCATCACAGCCGCAACGGTCATTGCGGAAGCCGTGGAATGGTTCAGCGGTTGGATTGCAGAACGGTGATGAGCAAGTTCCCTGCACGTTGCCCGTATCTTTGTTTTGATTTTTTTGGTTTTGCGATTTGAAACCGCAAAACTTGTTGACTTTGCATTGCCTTTGCGGTAATCTATACTAGATGGGAGGCGATTTCGATGATTTACAGACCTTTATATGTAAACCAAATCATGGCATACACCGATACCCCTTTCGTAAAAATCCTGACTGGCGTGCGTCGCTGCGGAAAATCCACGATCTTGAAAATGATTACGGAAAAGTTGAAAACCGAGCGGAACATTCCTGTTGAACGCATTGTCAACTGCCGCTATGATTCGATGGAGTATGCGGATATGACGGCGAAACAGATGTATGCACAGCTCAAAGCGCAGCTCTCCACAAATGGAAAGACCTATCTTTTTCTCGACGAAGTTCAGGAGGTCAAAGGCTGGGAAAAGGTTGTCAATTCGCTGGCCTCTGACTTTGATGTTGACCTGTATGTCACTGGTTCTAACTCCCATATGATGTCCTCGGAAATTTCAACTTACCTCACAGGACGATATGTTGCTTTCCGCATCTATACGTTGTCTTTCAGCGAATACCTGACGTTCAAACAGCAATACGCTACACTTAGCGATCCGAAAGACGAACTTGCCAACTACGTTCGTCTGGGCGGTTTTCCTGCCACACACTTGCAGGCATATGCGCCGGATGAAGTTTACACGATCGTCCGGGACATTTATAATTCTACTATTTTCTCTGATATTGTCCGTCGGAATCAAGTCAAGAAAATCGACCAGTTAGAGCGCATCGTCAAATACACGTTTCAGAATGTCGGTAACACATTTTCTGCCAAGTCGATTGCGGATTACCTGAAGTCCGAGCGTCGTGCCATTGACAATGAAACCGTTTACAGCTATCTCGAAAAGCTGGAAAATGCCTATTTGCTGCACCGCTGTTCCCGCTATGACCTGCGTGGCAGAGAAATTTTGAAAACGCAGGAAAAGTTCTACCTTGCAGATACCGCTTTACGATACAGTGTTCTCGGTTATAATGCCGACAGTGTTGCTGCCAGCCTTGAAAACATTGTCTATCTGGAGCTTTGCCGCCGGAGATATACTGTCCAAATCGGCAAAACACCCGATGGCGAAATCGACTTTGTTGCTGTACGCCAAAACGAAAAGCTGTATGTTCAGGTCACACAGCAGATCAATTCCATAAACACAGAAAAACGTGAATACGAGCGTCTACTGGAAATCCACGATAATTATCCCAAATATGTTCTCACCACCGATGCTTTTGCGGGTGGCAACTATGAGGGGATCAAAACAATGCACATTGCAGATTTTCTTTTGAGTTCGGAATATTGAACATTCACGTTTTCCATCAAAATGCCGCTACTGTGCGGCATTTTCTTTTTGCCGGGAGGTGGTCAGACTGGCTGCAACACGTTTGATTGCGCTGCACAAAAACAAAGGCAAGTCGGTTGCGGCCTGCCTGAAAAGCCGCACGGACTACGCAAAGAATCCTGACAAGACGAACAGGGGAGAGCTGGTCAGCAGCTACGAGTGCAGCCCTTTGACCGCAGACGAAGAATTTATGCTGTCTAAGCGGCAATACGAACTTTCTACAGGCCGCAGACAGAAAAATGATGTGATCGCCTATCAGATTCGGCAGTCTTTTCGCCCCGGTGAGATCACCGCAGAGGAGGCCAACAAGGTGGGCTACGAACTGGCGATGCGCTTTACCAAGGGCAAATATGCGTTTATCGTTGCCACTCACACGGACAGGGAACACATCCACAACCACATTGTTTATAACTCCACTGCGTTGGATGGAACACGAAAATTCCGGGATTTTTTCTTTTCAGCGTTGGCTGTGCAGCGGTTGAGTGACATGATCTGCTTAGAGCATCAGCTCTCTGTCATTGAGATAAAGCCTTACCGGGAGCGGCAGAAGCGCACGCTCTATCCGCCCAAAGAGAGCAACCGTGACCGGCTATGTAACGTGATCGATAGTATTTTGGATGAAAAGCCCAAGGACTACGAGGACTTTCTGCAAAAGCTGGAGCAGCAGGGCTATGAAGTCAAACGCGGAAAGTACACCTCCGTCAAGGGCGCACGGCAGAAACGATTCATCCGGTTCCGCACTTTGGGGGCAGGGTACAGTGAGGAAGAACTGAAAGCTGTCCTTGCCGGAGAAGCGGAGCATCGGCCACGGCAAAAGTGCCCGGCACCGGAGCAGAAATTTCAGATGCTGGTGGACATTCAGGCAAAACTAGCCGAGGGAAAAGGCACGGGTTTTGCCCGCTGGGCAAAGCAGCACAACTTAAAAGAAATGTCCCGGACGCTGGTTTTCTTGCAGGAGAACAAAATCAGCAGCATCGAGGAAATGCAGGAGCGTGTGGATGCTGCCACTGCCCGTTATCATGAACTGGGCGATTCCATTAAAGCCTCTGAGAAGCGGCTGGCAGAAATCGCGGTGCTGAAAGCGCACATCATCAACTACGCCAAGACGCGTCCGGTCTATGACGCCTACCGCAAGACCGGATACAGCAAGCGCTTTCTGGAAACGCACCGCACAGAGATCACGCTGCACAAGGCGGCGAAAGCGGCATTTGATGAAGCCAATTTGAAAACACTTCCCAAGGTCAAAGAGTTGGACGCGGAATATTCCAAGCTGCTGACAGAAAAGAAAGCGCTCTACCCGGGCTATCGCAAGGCGAAAGAAGAAATGCAGGAGTTTCTTCGAGCGCAGAAAAATATTGAGCTTTTCTTCGATGAGGAAAAGAAGCCAGAGCAAACCGAACATTCCAGATAAACAATACGACCCTGAGAACTTTGCCGCTTATCCGGCAGGGTTCTCAGGGCCTTTTTTGCTTATTGTTCAGTCTGTATTCAGAACAGCATTTCCGGTGCTTTCAATTTGTTTAGCAATCATGCTTTCCAGTTCCTGCGTGATCGTTGCACAATTTGCAACACGGTAATTCCAGAAATAAGAAACACCTTCGCACTCTTCCACGGACAAATCGCTGTTGACCAAAAGCAAGCTTTCTGGTGTCACGTTCAGCTTTTCGCACAGAGAAGCATATTTTCCATAATCAATGCTTCGGCTGGAGGATTTGGCTTCTACCCAGAAAAATTTTCCATTGATGGAGAACACGACATCCAGCTCATGCGTGCTCCCTACGGATGCCGTTTCTGAAAGAACCACATTGGAGCAAACCGAAACTTCTGCGCCCTGCTCCTCCTGATAGCGGTTCAGGATCTGCTGAACCTGATGCTCTACAAAAAGCTCCAGCCACTTTCCGCTCAAAAAATGCCGGACGGTTTCATTTTGCGCAAGTTCATAGACGATATTCTGCGGATAAATCACAATGGATGCAAAAAGTCCCATTTTGTCCCACGTCTGAGCAATCTCTGAAAGTGTGGCAAACGATTTTTTGGACGCACCCTTTGGGATACGGAACGAAAAAGAACCGTCGCTCTGCATATGTGTTCGGATAAACTGCAAGAAATCCACCACCACCGGGTCGCAAAGAGCCTCGCCTGTTTTCCAGGCCATCCGCTGAACAGCAATCGGTGGGAGCTTTTCCGGCACGACCTGCTGAACGATTTTATATCCACAGCGTTCCAGATGCTCCAATGCGGTCAAAGGCTTCTGGATTTTTGCTTTGACTTCGGGCTTTTCTGCTCCGGGTGTATTCTCGGCCAGATAGTTGAACTTCCATCCGTATTCCCAAGCAGGCGAACGGGTCAGTACTCCGACTGCATGAAATCCGCTGTCATGCTCTTCCATCGGAAAAGTGATCTTGTTCTTATGAACATTGATTTGGAGCGTTTTGTTTTTCAGTGCTTTCTGATAAGCGTCAAGAAAAAATTCCTTTCCCTTATACGCCAGCTCACTGGAATTATTTGCAGAAAGACCAGCATTTTTTGCCAAAGAAAGGAGCAGACAGGTCGCTTTGGGCAGCTCAAGGATATGTTCCATCTGCGCACCGTCCGGAATATTTGCATGATCGGACTGCGACGATTCGTCTGCCGGAATCTCCTTTGCTGGTGCAGAAACCTCGGGTGCCTTTTTTGAAGCAATTTCAGATTTTCCAGACTTGGGCAAGGGCTTTGGCTCCGTGTAAACTTCCGCAATGAATGATTCATAGGAATCGATGCACGGAAGTTTTCCAGCCGCTGCAAGTCCTACATAGATTGCAGCCGCCCGCGAGGAATCGCCATAATACTTTTTAGAATCCGCTGCGGCAGCAATATCGGAAAAGGCATTATATCTGCTCAACTGCGCAGTCTTTTCCGGGAACTGCTTCAACGCACGGCAGTAGAGCCACTCAAAAAATGAATCCGGGTACGGCTCTATCGGATACTCACTTCCTTCCAAAGAGTAGCGCAGCAACTTTCCATTGGTTCGCAGTCGAGTGTCCTTATGGACTTTGGATGGCGCACAGGTCAGAAGGTCTGCGAATGGACCACCATGTTCAAATACCATGGCGGCTTCAAAAACCGTGCAGATGGGCACATCCTGCGCAACAGAATCCAGACGCAGCAGAAGCCGCAGAGAAGAAACAGCCTCACCCTCCGGCTGAACGGATGCAGAGCTGACTTCCAGAATTGAAACATCCGGGTCTGTTGTATGGACGGCATCATGGACGGCACGGATATTCTGCCGCTTGCTACCGTTTATCCATGTGAATGTCACCGGCTGTTCTTTGCAATAGGGGTAGCCGGATATGGGAAAACAAATGGTTCGTGTAGCCATGAACACCTCCAACTTTTTAGGACGAACAGGTTTATGTAAATCAAGTATAGCACAATTCCGGATGTGCTGCATAGCACTATTTTCTGCTTCCGGGAATCTATCTGTGAAAAAAGTGCCGATACCACAGGCATCGGCACTCAGATTGAAAAAGCATTTTGCAAAAATGCGCAGCCTGCATCCACCGGATGCAGAACACAAGGGGTTTGGGCACAGCCCAACAAGCATTTTGAATTTGGATTTTGAAAAATCCGATTCAAAAATCGCAAGTTGGTACCAAGTTGCACTGCTTGCGACGTAGATGTTTCCGTCAACTGCTGCGTCAGAAATTTTAAATCACTTCAGCTTTGCGAGGATATCGTCTGCGCTCACGCCGCTTGCCAGCAGCTTTTTCAGCACGTCCTCTGCTTCGGCTTTCTTTGCGGATTCCGCTGCTTTGGTTTCAGCCTTGACCTTTTTGGCTTCAATTCTGGCGATTTCCTTGTCGATAGATTTCAGCTCTGCCTTCTTGGTTTTCAGGTCAGCTTTCAGCGCATCGATGTTCGCAGTGATCGATGCGATTTCGGCGGCAGCGGCTTCCTTTGCAGACTGCTTTTCAGCAATCTGTGCAGCAAAGTCAACGGTTGCTTTTACGGTCTTGGTCTTGTTCTTGCTTCCTTTGGGACGGGGCATAGGGGACACCTCCAATGTTTTTAGATGGCTTCAGTATAACACGCGTTTTTTATGTTCGCAAGAGGTGCAGTTTGTAGAATAAAAATATATAAACAATAAATCAATTTTGGAATATGCACCGGCGTGGGTTGCCAACTTGTTGGGATGTATCTTCCGCTGGTCGTAGAACTGTTCAAAGCGTTTGGCAACGGCATCTTTTACAGTCATGGATAAAGTTCACCTCAATATGATGCTACAGAGGTTCGTGCGCTATGCATACGCATCTGCGTATGCTGCAAAAGTATTTTATGATACAGAGAATGTGCAGCCGCGTAATGGCAAAGAATATATTTAATAAAAAAGTATCCTCCATATGGAAAATGGAGGAACGGCGAAGAAATTATGCACCACTACGTCATATTTGGAATGCTCCTGCCCTTTATGGACACCTGATGGGAGAAAATTCGGTTCATCTCCCGGCGCTTTCGGGTCAGGTCAGAGTGCACATAGCGCTGCAAGGTGATGTTGGCGTTAGCGTGTCCTAACAATTCGCTGAGGGTCTTTACATCGCACCCCGCCTGCAGACAGGTCGTTGCAAAGGTATGGCGCAGCGCGTGCGGACGTACCTGCCGGACAGTTGACTGTTTCAGATATGATTTGATGCTTTTTCGGTAGCAACGGGGTTCGGTGGGCTTGGACTCGTTGCCGGACAGAAACCATGCAGCATTGCTGACACATCCGCGCAGCTTTTTCAGCATAATAAGCAGCTGCTTTGGGATTGGAATTTCCCGGCGGGAGGTGCGGGTTTTAGGCGTTTGGATGACCACCTTTGTATGCCCATTTTCACAGGAAATTCGGCAGACTGTCCGGCTGATTTTCAGCGTTCCGAGTTTCAGGTCAAAATCACCCCATTGCAAGCCGCAGATCTCGCCAATACGCAGACCTAATTCAAGCCCCAGTAATAAGCCGATTTTGCGAGGCGTGGGGTTCTCCTGTACATAATGATAAAGCCGTTGCTGTTCTGCCGGAAAAAGGGGCACGGGTGTTTTATCAACAGCTTTTGGCAGCGCAACTTCCAACTCCATCGGACGAATCAGCCGTAAATGTGCGGCATATTTGCAGATGCGGCGCAGCATGGAGAGGCATTCCCGGGCAGAGGAGTTTCCCAGCGGCTTGTGGGTGGCATCTATCGGCGCGATGATCTGCTGCATAGCTTGTTCCAGAAAGCTTTCCTCAAGGGATGTGACTGGCACTTTACTCAAAACCGGAAGAAGATATTTGTGCAGCGTGTACGAATAATGTGCATAGGTGGATTCTTTTACTGCATTCCGCTGGGAGTGCAGCCATACCTCAGCCAGTGCTTCAAAGGTCAGGTCGGTTCTTTTCAGATTGTAGAAGCCTGCCTCTGCTTTCTTCTGAATGAGCACCCGTTTGACCTCTGCATAGACTGTGCCATAGACGTAGCCCCACTGGATCTTTCCCTCCGGTGTACGCGCTTTGATGTAGCGGCCTTCCCACCGGCCATCCTTGCGTTTGTGAATGTTTTCTCCCCGTCGTGCCATTTTGTTTCCTCCTGCGTCTTGGACACCCATCTGACCACTTATTCTGTCCACCTTCGTTTTTTGCTGAATTTTTCATGCGAAACTGGGCAATGTGCAAAAAAGTTTCAGCTACTGCGAGGTTTTTTCTAAGGTCAGGTGGGATACATTTGTATGGTTTTCTATTGATTCCCAGATATAACCATGATAAAATAATAGGGAGAATCAAACAATGATGTCGAAAAATTGGTATCCTCCATTTTCCATGTGGAGGATACCCCTTTATGCGGGAAGGGGTGAACAAGGTGGCATTATGTCTGTTTGAGCACAACGAAAAAGCATATCATGCGGCAGTCCGGATGATGGAGCGATATGGCAAAGCTGCCATTGTTCATCCCACCGGCACCGGAAAGAGCTACATTGCGTTCAAGCTGATCGAGGACAACCCGGACAAGGTCGTGATTTGGCTTTCTCCCAGTGAATATATCTTCAAGACCCAGCTGGAGAGTCTGAAAAGGAACGACCCGGATTTTCCGTTGGCAAACGTTCACTTTTACACCTACGCCAAACTGATGTGTTGTACGCAGGCACAGCTGGACGAAATAGCAGCGCAGAAGCCTGCTTATATTATACTCGATGAATTCCACCGTGCCGGTGCTGAATGTTGGGGCGAAAGCACAGTGGCTTTATTAAAGTTATGCCCGGACGCAAAACTTCTGGGGCTGACGGCAACAAACATCCGATATCTGGATAATAACCGCGATATGGCCGAAGAACTTTTTGATAGCCGTGTTGCGAGTAACATGACCCTTGGCGAAGCAGTCGTCAGGGGTATTTTGCCTGCCCCGAAATATGTGACCACGGTTTACCAGTACCAGAAAACGCTTGCAAAGTATCAGGCACGGGTGGACAACCTGCGGGCACCGGGCATTCAGGACGTGAATCAGAAATATCTGGACGCGCTGCGCCGTGCACTGGAGCAGGCGGACGGTCTGGACAGGGTCTTTGCCCATCATATCACGAATAAGGTTGGCAAGTACATCGTGTTCTGCGCCAACAAGGAGCACATGGACGAGATGGTGTCCCACGTGCCGGAGTGGTTCGCAGGGGTCAATCCAGATGTTGTGGTGTACGAAGCCTACTCCGATGATCCGAATACCGACAAGGCGTTTGCAGACTTCAAGACGGACATCAGTGACAGGCTCAAGCTGCTGTTCTGCATTGATATGCTCAACGAGGGCGTCCATGTGGAGGGCATTTCCGGCGTCATTCTGTTCCGACCAACGATTTCACCCATCATCTACAAGCAGCAGATCGGACGCGCCCTGACCGCTGGAGATACCGCAGCCCCGCTGATCCTGGATGTGGTCAACAATTTCGAGGGCTTGACCAGTATATCCGGTCTGCAAAGCGAGATGCAGGAAGCAGTCCATCGTCTGTATGCCAACGGCGAGGGCGATAAGATCGTCACCGAGCGGTTTGAGGTTATCGAGCAGGTGCACGATTGCCGGGTACTGTTCGAGCAGCTGCAGGCAAGCCTTTCTTCCGGCTGGGAGCACTATTTCTCTGAGGCGAGCATCTACTACGCAGAACACGGCAACCTGAACGTTCCGAAACTGTATACGACGCCCGGTGGTCTGAGCCTTGGGGTGTGGCTGGTGACCCAGCGCCGTGTGCGCGAGGGACAGATCCAAGGCAATCTGACCGAGCAGCAGATCGCGCGGCTGGACAGCATCGGGATGGTCTGGGGCAACCGAAAAGAAATCGCGTGGCAGCATGGATTTGAGGTCGCCAAGAAATACCACGACACCTACGGGAACCTGATGGTGCCCGGCAAATACACCGACCCGGACGGCTACCCACTGGGACAGTGGATCATCAAGACCCGGCAGCAAAAGCTGAACGGACGCTTAAAGGAAGAACGCATCGCACAGCTCGATGAGATCGGTATGGTGTGGAACATTTTCGATGCCAAGTGGGAAAAGGCTTATGCATTGGCTGCAGTCTACTATGAGGAAAATGGCAACCTGAATATCCCACGTTCCTATGTGACAGCGGCTGGTGAACGGCTGGGGCAATGGGTCGCAAGCCAGCAATGGGCGTACCCGAAAGGAAAACTGACGGACGAACAAGTCGAGCGGCTCAACAGGATTGGGATGTACTGGGGCAACCGCAATGACCGCCAGTGGAACGAAGGTTATCAGGAGGCGAAGCGCTATTTTGATGCCCATGGAGACCTGAACGTCCCAGCTGATTATGTGTCGCCGAACGGATATAACCTCGGAAATTGGGTCAAGCGGCAGCGGTATACCCGTCATAATCCTGAAAAAAGCTGCGCTGTTCTGACAGAGGAACGGATTGCCAAGCTGGATGAAATCGGGATGCGGTGGGAGAAAAGCAACCCGAAGCGCTCGTCTGGGCGGGCGGTACAAGCCGAAACCGTTACGGCAAAGGCAGGCTAAAACAAGAAATCTATAAACAAACGCAAATTTATGTGAGGAGAAAAAATGGCTACGAATACTGTCGGAATCGATAAGGAAGTTGAAGTTGACCGAAAGGAAAATCTGCGCAATCATCGCCTGTACTGGATTGGGCGTCGGACACAGGATGTGATTCTGTCGTCTCTGGCACTGGTGGTACTGTCGCCTGTCATGCTGGCTACAGCAATTGCCATTGTGGTGGATGACCCGTCTGCAGGTCCTATTTTCAGTCAGGAACGCATCGGACGCAACGGAAAGCCCTTCAAGTTCTATAAATTCCGCTCCATGTGCCCCAATGCAGAGGCAAAACTGGACGACCTGCTGGACCAGAACGAGATGGATGGTCCTGTGTTCAAGATCAAGGACGACCCCCGTATTACCCGTGTGGGCAAGTTTATCCGCAAGACCAGCCTCGATGAGCTGCCCCAGCTGTGGAACATCCTGAAAGGCGATATGAGCATTGTTGGCCCCGCCCGGCGCTTCCCCGCGAGGTGGAGCAGTACGGCGACTACGAAAAGCAGCGTCTGTATGTGACCCCCGGATTGAGCTGCTACTGGCAGATTGCCCCGCATCGCAACGACCTCTCTTTTGAGGAGTGGATGGATCTGGACGTGAAGTATGTCAAGGAGCGCAGCTTCTGGGTGGATTGGAAGATTATTTTTAAGACCTTTAAGGTGTGTCTGCTGGGGCGTGGGGAGTAAAAAATAGTACATGGAAGGAAAACTGTTGGAGAGACGAGATGGAGAGAGACCTTAGAATTGCGGTATTTGGACAGAAGCGGCTGTCAAGAGAGGGCGGTGTGGAGATCGTTGTAAAGGAGCTATGCACGCGGATGGCACAGCAAGGCTGTCAGGTGACCTGCTACAACCGGTCAGGACACCATGTGAGTGGTGCAGAATATGACGATGCTGGTAAAACGGAGTACAAGGGAATCCGTCAGAAGTACGTTCCAACGATAGAGAAAAAAGGCCTTGCAGCGGTAAGCGCATCGGCTTTTGCAGCGCTTTACAGTGCATTTGGAAAATACGATGTGGTGCATATCCATGCAGAGGGACCGGCCTTCTTCTCATGGCTGCCGAAGATGTTTGGCAAAAGGGTGGTGGTTACTATCCATGGCGTTGACTGGCAGCGCGAGAAGTGGCAGTCAGGGTTTGGCTCCAAATTTATCCGTCAGGGCGAAAAAAATGCCGTGAAATACGCGGACGAGATTATTGTTCTAAGCAAGGGCGTGCAGGACTATTTCAAGGAAACTTATGGCAGAGAAACACACTTTATCCCTAATGGCGTGAATAGGCCGCAGATTCGGAAAGCAAATCTGATTACGGAGAAGTTCGGGCTGAAAAAAGACTCCTACATATTGTTCCTTGGGCGTTTGGTGCCAGAAAAGGGGATTCGATATCTGGTTGAGGCCTTCAAGAATGTCAAGACGGATAAAAAGCTGGTTATCGCAGGCGGCTCCAGTGATACGGATTCCTTTATGGAGGAATTGAAAGAACTGGCAAAGGGTGACGATCGGATTCTCTTTACCGGGTTTGTACAGGGAGCAATGCTGGATGAACTATACAGCAATGCTTACATTTACACGCTGCCGTCCGATCTGGAAGGAATGCCGCTAAGTCTACTGGAAGCAATGAGCTACGGCAACTGCTGTTTGGTTTCGGATATTCCGGAGTGCGCAGAGGTTGTAGAAGATAAGGCGCTGATTTTCAAAAGGGCTGATGTGCAGGATCTGCAAGAAAAGCTGCAGGATGCCTGTGACCATCCTGAAAAGGTGGATGTACACAAAAAGCAGGCGGCTGATTTCATCTGCAAAAAGTACAACTGGGATGAAATCACGAAAGAAACCATGAAACTGTACAGGAGAAAATAATAGATGAGAGTATTGATAATAAATAATCTCCTCTAACCGAACGCAGGTAGTGAGATGTACATAGTGAAAACGTCTAAAAAATAGCGTATTTCCGGCATTTTTTGAGAGATGGGTGGAGCTGCAAGAGCAGTTTTAATCTCGCTACCTAGGTTCAGCAACAGCAGATGAAATTATCATAAGGACTTTCAGTATCACTACCTGCGTTTGTATGGAGCACTCTGGTTTATGAACAATACATTGGAAGTGCTTCATCTGAACAGAGGTAGTGAAATAGAACATAGAACAAGGAGAAATTTAACGTGAGGACGCTGATTTTGAATAAATTTCTGCACCGAAATGGCGGCAGCGAGACGTATATATTCAAATTGGGTGAGGCACTGGAGCAGCATGGACACGAGGTTCAGTACTTCGGTATGGAACACAAAGGCCGCTGCGTTGGCAACCGAGTCAATGCTTATACAAGCGATATGGACTTCCACGGCGGCAGCAAGCTGTCGAAGCTGACCTACCCAATCAAGACGATTTACAGCAAAGAAGCAAGAGTACAGCTGAGAAAAGTTCTGGACGACTTCAAGCCCGACGTATGTCACCTGAACAACTTTAACTACCAGCTGACACCTTCCATCATTCTGGAAATCGTGAAGTGGCGGAAGGAGACCGGAAGGGATTGTAAAATCATCTTCACGGCGCATGACTACCAGCTTGTCTGTCCGAACCACATGCTGAACAATCCGAACACCCACCAGAACTGTGAGAAGTGCCTCGGCGGCCATTTCGTGAACTGCATGAAAGGCAAGTGCATCCACGGCTCCACGGCGAAGTCTGCCATCGGCATGATGGAGGCCGAGTTCTGGAAGTGGAAAGGGACTTACAAGTACATTGATACCATGATCTGCTGTTCTGAGTTCATGAAGAGCAAGATGGACAGCAATCCGCTGTTTGCGACGAAGACCGTGGCAATGCATAACTTCATCGATAAGGTGGAGTGGAAAGAGACTCCGAAGAAGGATTACGTCCTCTACTTCGGCCGCTTCTCTGAGGAGAAGGGCATTGGCACACTCATCAAGGTCTGTAAGGAGCTGCCGGATGTGCAGTTTATCTTCGCTGGTACTGGTCCGTTGGAGGAGAGCATCAAGGGTGTAAGCAACATCAAGAATGTTGGCTTCCAGAAAGGCGAAGCACTGGAAAAGCTCATCCGTGAGGCACGGTTCTCCATCTACCCGTCTGAGTGGTATGAGAACTGCCCGTTCTCTGTGATGGAATCCCAGATGTACGGCACACCGGTGCTGGGAGCTGAGATAGGTGGTATCCCGGAGCTGATTCAGGTCGGCAAGACTGGCGAGCTGTTTGAGAGCGGTAATGCCGAAGATCTGAAGAAGAAGATCGAGAAGCTCTGGGGTGATAAGAAGCTGTGTGCGGAGTACAGTGCGAACTGTAAGGACATCAGCTTCGATACCATTGATGAGTATTACGAGAAAATTATGAAAATTTATCAGGGAAAATAATTGAAATACACAGCGGTGAAGTCGCTGCAAGAGGAGAGAAAATTATGTCAAGTAATAATGAGAAGAAACTGAATGGTACAGTCATTGTGACCTACCGTTGCAATGCGCGCTGTTCTATGTGTAATCGATATAAGGCACCTTCAAAGCCGGAAGAGGAAATCTCGATCGAGACAATCAAGAAGCTGCCGAAGATGTACTTTACCAATATTACCGGCGGTGAGCCTTTCATCCGTACCGACCTGAAGGATATCGTGCGTGAACTGTACAAGAAGTCTGACCGTATCGTTATCTCTACCAACGGTTTCTTCACAGATCGTATCGTTGACCTGTGCAAGGAGTTCCCGCAGATTGGTATCCGTATTTCCATCGAGGGTCTGGAGCAGACCAACAATGAGATTCGCGGCCTTCAGAATGGTTATCAGCGTGGCTATCAGACCCTGAAAACCTTGCGGGAGATGGGCATGAAGGACGTTGGCTTTGGCATGACTGTCCAGGACAAGAATGCTCCTGACCTCGTACCGCTGTACAAGATTTCTGACGAGATGGGCATGGAGTTCGCCACGGCGTCGCTTCACAACAGCTTCTATTTCGTGGAAGCCAAGAACATCATCCATGATCGTCCGATGGTGGCCAAGAACTTTGAGGATCTGATTAACGAGTTGTTGCGGTCTAATAGTCCGAAGAAGTGGTTCCGAGCTTACTTTAATCACGGTCTGATCAACTACATCTACGGCCAGAAGCGTCTGCTGCCATGCGACATGAGTTTTGATACCTTCTTCATCGATCCGTATGGTGATGTCATGCCCTGCAATGGCACCAAAGACAAGGAAGTCATGGGCAACCTGAACACCCAGAGCTGGGATGAGCTGTGGAACAGTCCGGAGGCAGAGAAAGTACGAGCAAAGGTACGCTGCTGTGACCGCGATTGCTGGATGATCGGTAGTGTATCTCCGGCTATGCACAAGTACATTTGGAAGCCTGCTACGTGGGTTCTGGTACATAAGTTTAAGGCACTGTTCAGCAAGCATCCGTATAGCATGTACGAGAACAAGATTTGCCGGGATTACCGTGATGGTAAGGTTACCAAAGAGGAACTGGACAAGTGCAGCACATGCGATATGTGTGCTGTTGTCAATAATGGCCTGAGTGAAGCAAGCATGGAGCAGCTGAAGAATAAGACCGGTGAAGAGATTGTTGATGCCGATATTGCGCAGCAGATGGAGAAGAAGTGATGAATATTCTGTATATAGCGTATTCATGTAATCCTTTTGCCGGAAGCGAAGATAAAATTGGTTGGTGTGTTCCTTATGAAAGCTCAAAAACAAATAAAGTGTATGTAATTACAAAAGAGGAACAGCGTGAACCAGTTGAAAAATATTTGCAGAGCCATCCACTTGAAAATATAGAATTCTATTATGTCGATATCCCGAATCTTTATAAAAAAGTTTTTAAAGGATTCATGTATTCAGGAAGGCTTAATGTATGGAATAGACGTGTCTTCCCCCTTGCAAAGAAAATCTGTGAAGATAAAAAGGTGGATATCATCCATCAAATTACACCGATCGAGTTTCGTGCAATTGGTGACTATGGAAAAATAGAAAATGTCAAATTTGTATGCGGTCCACTTGGTGGCGGAGAGTCCTTACCTAAAGGGTTAAAGGACTATGCAAAGGGACATGAAATTATTGAAATTGTTCGTTCAGGAATTAATCGCTGGTATCGTTTTAAGTTAAGAATCACAGGAAAACTTAATCGTTGTGATTATATTATGTTCGCAAACAAAGAAACTCAAGAATTCCTCGTGGGGGGGGGGCAGAACTAAACTGTCCGTATGAGTTAGTCTTTGACAATGGACTGAGACCGGATGAATTAGTATGTTGGACAGAAAAGGATGAGTAAATGGGAAAATGCAACATATGTAATGCGCCAGTGACTGAAGTCGCGGTAGATATAAATGACATTAAGAATGTCTACAACGAAAAGAACAAAAATGAAGAATGTGTATTTTTGGTTGCAGGAAGAATGATATACCGAAAGGGATTAGATTTTCTTTTTGATGCATTGATTAGAATCCCACCGGAAACAAGATATCAAGTTAGGGTTGTTGGTGATGGCCCTGAGCTTGAGCATCTGCGTAAGCGTTGCAAGGATAACACAAACTTGTCTGAGCATGTGTGTTGTATGGGTTCTATTCCCTATATGGAAATGGAAAAAGAATACGCAGGCGCAAATGTCTTTATTATGCCAAGCATACGAGAAACAACAGGGACTGTTTTGCTAGAGGCGATGTCAAAAGGAATTCCGGTTATTACCATCAATAAATTCGGTGGAGCAACTCTTTTTGATGAGGACACAGGCTGGCTTTATGATGGGAATACAAAAGATGAATATATTGAAAATCTGAAAAAAGCGATTCTTGAATGTATTGCAAACCCGAATGAAGTGGTAAGGCGTGGAACGAATGCACGAAAGAAAGCAGAAAACTATACTTGGCAGGAAAAGAATAAGAAGTATCAGAGAATATACGATGATTTGCTAAAGAAGTGAGTCTTGTAGTATAGAGGAGAAGTTAACATGGTTGGAGTATGCATAAAGTACATGCATGAAAACTATGGTGGCATACTGCAAGCGTATGCAACTGTTAGTTATTTGGAAAATCAGAATATTGAGTATGAGTTGGTTCGATATACTCGAAAGAAGACTTTGACAGAAGCGTTGAAAGATGTGCCGCGTCTATTTAATGCCGTTTGGTTTAATAGCAGGTATGAGGGAATTCAGAGAAAAATTAGTCTGAAAAAACATCCGGACTATGCAAAGAATAATGAAATTCGGATGAGAGAATTTGCTGATTTTAAGAAATGGGCATTTAAAAAGTTTTCGGATGAATATATTGGATATGCTGCGTTGTGTGAAGGCGGAAAAAAGTATTCAGCAGTAATAACTGGAAGCGATCAGCTTTGGAGCCCTGCAGGATTACCGACAAATTATTATAATTTGATGTTCGTTCCAGATGACACATTGAAGATTTCAATTGCCTCCAGCTTTGGCGTGAAGGAAATTCCGTGGTATCAGAAAAAGAGAACAATACAATATCTGAATCGAATTGCGTATATCAGTATGCGAGAAAATCGAGGAAGCGAAATTGTCAAGGAACTGACTGGACGAGATGTTCCTACAATTTTAGATCCTGTTTTCTTTTTGAGTAAAGAAGAGTGGTTGGAGAGAATTCCAAATAAAAAAGAAATTGAAGAACCGTATATTTTTGCGTATTTTCTTGGAGCTACGAGAGAATATAGAACTGCTGTGCAAAAGCTGGCAAAAGATAAAAATATGAAAGTTGTTGCACTGCGACATATGGATCAATATGTAGAAGAGGATGAGAACTTTGGCGATTATGCTCCATATGATGTTAGCCCTGAAAGATTTTTGAATCTACTGAGAAATGCAGAATATGTGTGTACTGATTCGTTCCATGGAACGGCATTTTCTATTCTTAATGAGAAACAATTTGTTGTATTTAATAGATATGCTGAAAATTCCAGCTTTTCAAAAAATTCACGGATAGACACGTTGTGTGTGAATTTTGGTTTGGAAAATAGACGTTATAAAGACGGAATGAATTTGTCTGATATTGTAAAAAACGATATTGACTACACGGTTGTAAGCCAAAAATATAAGAAGCTTAAGCGAGTAACAGACAATTATCTTAGCACTGTTTTGCGTGAAATCAAGGAGCGCGCTTAAGAGGAGAAGGAATCTATGGGAATAAGCAGTGATAATCGATATGGAAATTTGGATGGGCTAAAAGTTATTGCTGCTTTTGGCATCGTTGCAATGCATGTGTCATCTAATATGGGACATCCACTTTCCTCGGAACTTGCTACTAATATTATAGGTAGTATGACACATTTTGTGAAATTATTTCTGATTTTAAGTGGATTTGGAATGTGTTGTGGATATTATGAACGATTTAAGAATGGAACAGCAAATCTTGAAAAGTTCTATGCTCGCCGTTTTGAAAAAAATCTTCCCTTTTTTGTGCTGCTTGTGTGCATTGATACATTATTTAGCATAAAAACGGTTATTTGGAGAGATGTCTTTGCTTCGCTTACATTGGCATTTAATTTGTTGCCTTCACATGACATGTCAGTGATTGGTGTTGGTTGGACGTTGGGCGTAATCTTCGTTTTCTATTTCATGTTTCCATTCTATATTTTCTTGATTTCAACAAAAAAAAGAGCATGGATAACAGCAATTATTTGCTTTGTCCTAAATTGGTGCTGTTGTAATTACTACGAATCTGTAGGTAAAGCAGATGGTGCCAACTTTTTGTTTTTATCGATTTATTTTGTAGTTGGTGGAATTGTATATCTTTATAAAGAAGATATTAAAGAAAAAGTAAGCAACATTCCAGTGCCTTGTGTGCTAATAATAACAGCTTTTATGACAGTAATATGGTATTTAATTCCAGCAGATGAATTTTCACTTTTCTTTACATTAAAAACCGTAGTTCTCTTTTCAATGTGGATGGTAATGGCAATATCGCATCCGTTGAAGTTGTTGGATAATAGTATTACAAAATTGTTGAGCCAAGTTAGTTTGGAAGTATATCTTTCTCATATGATGATATTCCGAATCGTTGAGAAAGCCAGAATTGCAGACCATATTAGCAATGGAAACGTCGCATACTTTGTTGTTCTATTTTTAACAGTGGCATTGACGATTGCTTTTGCTTTGGTTGCCAAAAGAACGATTGACATTTGCTTCAGAAAACTAAAAAGAGCGGAGATAAGACAGTGATTGAAATTACAGATAAAAGAGAGTGCTGCGGTTGTACGGCATGCTTCAATGCTTGCCCTAGTAAATGTATTTCGATGAGGCCGGATGAAGAAGGATTTTTATACCCGGTAGTTAACAAAGTTCAATGTGTAAACTGTGGGGTGTGCGAAAAAGTATGCCCAATATCAAATTATAAACCGATTGAGGGAAAAACACCTGTAGCATATGTTGTTCGCACTAAGAATCAGAACGATCTTATGCAAAGTACATCGGGTGGTTTTTCAACTCCCCTTGCGCAATGGTTCTTCAGTAAGGGCGGAAGTGTTTGGACAGCAAGTTATGACAACGACTGGAATGTCGTACATAGAGAATTTACTAAGGATGATGCCGAGTTTTCTAAAACCAGAGGATCAAAGTATGTCCAGAGTTATTTGGGAGATGTGTATACAAAAATTTTGGATGAATTGAAAGAGGAACGCTGGGTTTGTTTTATTGGAACTACCTGCCAGGTCTATGGATTGAAGCAGTTCTTGAGAAAGGATTATGAAAGATTAATAACTGTGGATTTGGTATGTCACGGAACACCATCACCCAAGCTATGGAAAAAATATATTGATTATCAAACTCAAAAGTATAACTCTCAAATAGAGGAAATCAACTTTAGAAATAAGACATATGGTTACCATAGTGGCACTATGATGCTTAAATTTGAAAATGGAAAGAAATATACAGGCAGCGCAAGAGTTGACTATATGCTTAAGAGTTTTTTCTCGGAAATTTCGTCCAGACCATCTTGCTATGATTGTAGATTTAAACAACTGAACCGAGTTAGCGATTACACAGTGTTTGACTGTTGGCATATGGGGGAACTGCTTGAAAGGGAGGATGATGACAAGGGATATACAAATCTTTTGGTTCATACAAGCAAAGGAGAAAAACTTCTAAAAGAACTTGCCCCTTACTACGATATAGTTCCTGTTGATACAGAAAAAGCAATTTTGTTCGATGGAATAATGGTTTGTAACTCTGCAACGCCACATAAAAGCAGAGAATATTTCTACGAAGATTTGGATGAACATGGCTTGGATGAGCATATTCAGAAGTATATAAAAGTTACTACTAAGGATAGGCTGCTTGAATCAATCAAGGGGATTGCATATAAATGTGGGCTAATGGAAACATTGAGAAAAATAAAGGGGTGAATGCGTATGTTTCAAATAAAAAAGCTTCGACAAATAGATCTATTCTTTCTTTTTGTCCTAATCGCATACGCATTTGATTTTGGTTATATTAAATATGCTATGGCGTGGCTTTTCTCTGGAATGTATTTTTTAGGAAGTGGACTATATCAAAGTCGTAGGTTGAGGGGAATAGGAAGAGAATATCTGCTAATTTTTAATGGTATTACAGTTCTATTTGCTATTACAGCTGTGCTTCAAATAATGAATGGATTTAATTCGTATGCAATTAATGAAGCTGTATACTATTATACTCCACTGATATTGATTATAGTGTATTCACAACTTACTAATGAAGCACAAATAGAAAGTATTTTTGACTACTTGTTTATACTATATATTGTAGTCTTTTTTAAGAATTTTGCTGGGCAGTTGACACTTGCAAACATAAGAAGCATTTCATTTGCAAATTCATACAGCCCGTTTGAGAGTGAGCTGGCCTTTGTCTTCTTGATTTTTGAGTGTTATTACCTTTACATGGGAAAAAGAAAAAATGCATTGATCTCTTTGATTTTTTGCATTTTGAGCTTCAAAAGAATCTGTATGCTTGTTGCGATAGCTATTTTTGTGCTTTCAAAATGGCTTGTGGAAAAGAAACCTGTCAGCAAAAAGGTTGTTGTTGTTGCAGTAGCCTTTTTTGTACTATTACCAATGCTCACATGTTTGATGCTGAATGATACATTTGAAGCATGGTTTTATCAAACATTTCATGTAACGTTGTATGAAGCCACTCTTAGTAGATCTGCAAGAATTGAAGCTGTGATGAATTCGGGTCAGATTAAATATGGCTTAGGTTCCGTTACAAGCTATTTGACAAAATATTTGAATGCAATGCACGGATCGAATTTTGCAAGTCGCAATATGCATAATGATCTTGTACAAATGTACCTGGAGTGCGGAATTGTTGGATCAGTAGTTTTTACATATGTTTATATGAAAGCAGCTTCAGTAAGCAGAATGTCATTTGTCCTGATGTGTTATGTATTCTTTGAGTGCTATTTCAATCATCTTTTTGGTGCAGGATGTACACATATATGGGTGTTGGTATATTTAATGATGTCGTTGGCTGGTATGACAACACAAAACAGAAAGTCAATGGAGGAAAATCAAGTTGGAAAGAATAACGGTCTTTACGCCGACATATAACAGAAGAAAATCATTACCACGAGTGTTTGAAAGTCTAAAAAAACAGACTTTTAGAGACTTTATTTGGATCATTGTTGATGATGGATCAACTGATGATACAAAAAGCCTCGTGGATAAATTCAGAGAAGAGGCGGATTTTAAGATTGTCTATATTTATCAGGAAAATGCAGGAAAGCATTCGGCAATAAACAGGGCATTGAAGGAAACAACATCTGAACTGTTTTTGATTGCCGATTCGGATGATTCTTTCAAAGAAAATGCACTAGAAGTATTTATTAACACGTGGGAATCGATTCCTCAGGAGAAGAGAAATCAGTATAAGGGAGTTATTGCTAAATGTTACAATGCTGAAGATGGTACTCCCATTGGTTCTTATCCTAAGCATATGTTTGATAGTAATGACTTGGACGCATATTTTATATACAGACTTTGTTTTGAAAAGTGGAATATAGTTCGCACAGATGTGATGAAAGAAATTCCATTTCCTGAACCAGATGAAAAGCTCAAGTTCTATCCAGAATCTGTTGTATGGTGGAGAATGGCAAGGAAATATAAAACACGTTACATTGATGAAAATATAAGGGCTTATTATCACGATCAAGAAAACTCTGTGATCAAGCAGAGCGCTGGGCGCGCCAGAGAAACAATATATTTGTGGCGGTATTATATAAACGAAGCTATGGATTATTTCTGGAAATATCCAGAAGCATTTATTAAGGCATATATTGGATATAGCAGAGATAATATTAGAATTGGTCGGAAATATAAAGAAGCCATATCTTCAATCAATGGAATATATAGGAAAGTGCTTGTTACTTGTGGATACCCAATAGGATTTGTGTTGGCAATAAGAAAGGGAATTAGTAAATGAAAAAACAGACTTCAATATGTTATGTGATACCTTACTTTGGAAAGTTGCCTGCCGGATTTAAAATGTGGCTTCTCTCATGCAGCGCAAATGATACGATTGATTGGATCTTATATACGGATGATCACACAGAATATGAGTATCCAGATAATGTGAAAGTACATTATTGTTCTTACGAAGATATTAAGAATAGAATACAAAGATGCTACGACTTCAAAGTATCAATTGAACGCCCTTGGAAACTGTGCGAATTTAAACCGGCCTATGGTGAAATTTTTGCAGATGATTTGGTGGGGTACGACTTCTGGGGGCACTGTGATATGGACTTGATATGGGGAGATATCAGAGGGTTTATTACAGAAGATATTTTATCTAAGTATGATAAGATAGGATTTCAGGGGCATTCGATATTATATAGAAACACGCCGGAAGTAAATGGCAGATACAGAATCCATGTGGATGGAATAATTGACTATAAAGAAGCATTCACAAGTCGGGATGGTCGATTTTTCGATGAGGTTGTTATGGCGGATTTATATACAGCCTTAGACATACCGCAGTATACAGAAACCAACTTTGCTCATTTGGATAGATTTACAACAAGTTTTTATTTGCTGTATTTACCTGAGGAAGATGGATATAAGAATAATAGGCAAGTATTCAGCTGGGAAAATGGAAAAATCGTAAGAAATTATTTAGATGGAACAACTGTCAAAAAAGAAGAATATATGTATATTCATCTTTTTTCGAGACCAATTTCTTTTAAAGCCAGAGCATATTCAAAAGATATCGTTTACGCCATTTATCCAGATGTGGTTAGGGAACTCGGAAAGGATAGACTAGATTACAAATTTATCAAAAAGCATGGAACCTGTAGTACGCTGCATTTCTATACAAAAATAGCGTGGTTCTATAGAAAGAAAATTACGGTCAAAAAACTGGCTTTTTATCTTAGAAAGAAAGCCAGACTGTCCGTAAAGAGAGGATTTAATTAAATGGGTCGAAAAGGGGATAAAAGCATTGCAATAAAGGTTATTGAATTAATCTTTGTGGCATTTATAGCAAAAGGGTTAGGCTTTGTCCGCGAAATGGTTTTAGCTTATTACTATGGAACTAGCTATGTGTCAGATGTTTTTGTTGCAGTCCAAAATATTCCTGCCATTATATTCACAGTATTCGGTACAGCAGTCACAACAGGATTCATCCCATTATATACAGAAATAAAGGTTAAGAAAGATAAAGAATCTGCTGACCTATTTGCAAATAATGTGTTTAATATCTTTCTTCTACTATCAGTTGTGTTAACAGTTTTAGGAGATCTTTTCTCAAAGCAACTTGTGAAATTGTTTGCAGGAGGATTTCAAGGAGAAACATTTGAGTTGTGTAACCAATACGCAAAAATCATTATGCCTACTTGTATCGCGATTATTTTGGTATATGTTTATAATGCTTATTTGCAAATTGAAGGCTATTTCAATCAAAATTCCTTAATGAATGTTCCGTATAATTTGATTCAGATTGTTTTTATCGCAATTGGATTTTATATTGGGAATGTATACATTCTTGCAGTAGGGCTACTTTTGGCATCATTTGGACAATTTGCTTATTTGAGAGTACTGATAAAGAAAAAAACAGATTTCAAGCATGAGCGCTTATTAGATTTTCAGGATAGTCATATTAGGCAAATGCTGATACTTGTTGGTCCGGTATTTATTAGTACGGGCGTAAATCAGTTGAACTCAATTGTTGATCGTTCTATGGCATCTGGTTTGATAGAAGGAAGTGTTTCTGCACTTAACTATTCAAGTGAAGTTGCAAATATGGTCACTCAGGTCGTGATATTGAGTCTGACAACAATTCTATATCCTAAAATGACTGAGCTATATGCAAAAGATAATAAGATAGAGAAGAATTCGTTTACACTTACATATATTAATGTTGTTTCATTATTAGTTCTTCCTTTGACAGCATTGATTTTTATTTTTTCAAAAGAAATTGTGCAAATCCTTTTTGGACGTGGAGCTTTTAATGAAACCACGGTTCTATTTGTGAGCAGTGCCTTAAAAATTTATGCGCTGGGTATTGTTGGATTTTCATTTAGAGATGTTTTAAATAAAGTGTTTTACTCTATGAAAGATACAAAGACTCCAATGATAAACGGAACGATTGCTGTTGCGGTAAATATCACCCTGAATATTGTACTAGTAAATAAATTAGAATATCTCGGATTGGCTCTCGCAACTTCTATTTCAGCGACTGTTTGTACAATATTACTTTTAATCCGGATGTGCAAAAAGATGGACGGCTTTGAGTATATAAGAGCAGCAAGCACATTTGTGAAGGCACTTGTGGCAATGGTTTGCATGTGTGTTGGCGTTATTGCTATTATGCCAAGAATTACTGGACTTCAAGATATAGTAAAGTGCATAATAGGCGGAACTACTGGTTGCATAATCTATGTGTTGGTTCTTATTATGTTAAAAGAAAAGCTTATAATGCACATGATTTTGACAGGTAGAAATAAATTAAAAAAGTAAAAGGTGTTTTAAAGGAGATAGTAAAATGCGTTTGAGTTTGATTTTGCCGTGCTACAATGTAGTACAGTATCTGCCAAAATGCTTAGATAGCATTTTTGAAAATGAGTGTGCTGATGTTGAAATTATCTTGGTGGATGATGGATCTTCTGATGATATCGGGGGGGGGTTAAACCAATATTTCAATAAGAATAATTGTGACCAGAATATAAAATTTGGGTATAAAAGTGCTCAAATCAAAATAATTCACACATGCAATTGTGGTGTTTCAGCAGCAAGAAATACTGGAATTGAAAATGCAACAGGAGATTACATTATATTTATCGATCCTGATGATACAGTAAAAGTTGACTATTTTTTTACAGTAAAAGAGTTTGTGGCATCAACAAATGTGGATGTTGCTATTTTGGGGTTTCATCAGATTATTGAAAGCGCAGATGGAAACATAATTGAAGAAGGGGAATTTTATCCACAAAGAGACTATAGATCTGATTCAGTTAGAGAAACAGTAACAAACATTCTGCCCAAATACTTTGGATATTCAGTTGAAGATATTTTGAAATGGGCTAAATCAACAGACGTATTAGCAAAAAGACTTGAATGGGGAGCGGTTTGGCGAAATGTGTATCGAAGAGAATTTTTAAACAAGAATCATATCCGGTTTAATCCTTCGATTCGATTGAATGAAGACAGCATGTTTAATGCAGCATGCTTTTCTCTGGCAGAAAGTGTTAGAACGTTAAATCAATGTTACTATTGCTATACAATTCGTCCAACAGGTGCATTTATGAAAAAAAGAGATGCCTGGTTAGTAGATAATAAAACCGCATTGCTTAATGAACGTAGTCGTATTGTGGGTGACTTAAAAAGAAGAGGTTATGACTTTTCTGTTAAGGATTACGCTGGATCAAACGTTATGTCTTGTTTTGAGTTGATAATTAAAATGCCTTTTTCTGTTCGGAGCGAGACAAAAAAATATATTCAAAATTCGATTGTAAAAGAATCTATAAAGAAGTTACCGTTTACGGGAAGAAAGAAAGTGGATATTCCACTTTTCATGTTGAAATGTAACCTGGGGATGTTGTTGTTATATGCTGTGAATTGTGGGAAACTATTTGGAATTCAATTCCGGTTATAATTATCCACGATCCCCCAAAATGTTGAATCAGCAGTAGTGGTAGTACCTATGCAGAGGGGAGAAAATCAATGAATAAGACAAGACAATCTAATATGGAGTTGTTACGCATCATTTCTATGATAATTATAGTTTTAAGTCACTATGTGTATCATGGAGGGTTATTAGCTGAAACACTTTCCGCGAATCAGGTTCTAGCGCAACTCCTGAAAATCGGCGGAAAACTCGGAGTGACCTGTTTTGTACTGATAAGTGCTTATTTTTTGGTTGATTCTAAGTTCAATATTAGAAGTGTAATTAAACTATTTCTAGAGACTTCCTTTTATGCAGTTCTTGTTTTGATTATTAAGTATTTTGTAAGTGGGGGGGGGTACAGCGTAACTGAGATATTCAAATCTCTTTTCGCTCCAATCTACGGATTGTACTGGTTCCCAACGGCGTATATCGGAATGTACGTTTGTTTTCCGCTGCTCAACATCATTGTGGACAAGTTGGGGAAGAATCTATTGAAAATCCAACTTCTGTTATCACTTGTGTTCGGCCTGACCAATTTCCTGTTTGTAGGTTCCGGATTCTTATACAGCGACTTTACATGGTTTCTTTATCTGTACTTCTGGGGCGCATATATCAAGCGATATAGAATTGAAAATATCGAGGCGCATTCAATTATAATCGGAGTTGGTAGTATTCTTTTGATATGGATATCTTCTGTGTTATTCTCCGTTACTGGTTACTTTTCAGGGAGCGAAGCTATTGTCAGACAGGCATATTATTTTTCTGGTATTACATCGCCTCTGATGCTTACTGCGGGTATCGGTTTATTTGTGTCTTTCAAAAACATGAACATCCCCTACAATCGGGTCATCAATTACTTTGGTTCACTAACGTTCCCTGTATATTTACTTCATGACAATCCATACTTCAGGGATACAATGTGGAAAAAGCTATTTTGTACGGAAATGTTCTTTCATACTAATTTATTGGTATTACTTGCTCATATGTGCTTGGTTGTATTAATTCTATTTTTTTCAGCTGCTATTATTGAATTTCTTAGAAGAAGAATCGAGAATGCAATATTAGAATCGAGTATATTGACGAATGGTTTTTATAAGATAAATAACATGATGAAATTTTGAAAAAAGGGTTGACAAAATGTACAGAGAAACGCATACTTTGACAGACAGACAGACAGACAGACAGACAGACAGACAGACAGACATACAGACAGACAGACAGACAGACAGACAGACAGACAGACAGACAGACAGACAGACAGACAGACAGACAGACAGACAGACAGACAGACAGACAGACAGACAGACAGACAGACAGACAGACAGACAGACAGACAGACAGACAGACAGACAGACAGACAGACAGACAGACAGACAGACAGCGTGAATCTTGGGTTGATGTACTGAAAGGAATAGGAATAATCCTTGTTGTTATCGGTCATGTTAGCCAGGCAAATGCTCTGAATACATGGGTTTACACTTTTCATATGCCGCTGTTTTTTGCTCTCTCCGGTTACCTGTGGAGCAGATCAAACAATCAGGTTACGTTTAAAGGTTTTCTCGTAAAACGTATTAGGTCCATATTATGGCCCTTTGTTCTATTTCGCATCATTCTTGTAGCATACTGGATTGTCGTGGAGTCACATTTTCGTCAATTAGATTTAGGCCCTATTTGGTTTTTGATTGTACTGTTTGTTGCTGAGATTCTAGCTTTTTTATTTCTATCAGGGAGTAGAAAGAAAAGCATTCTGTTTAACTTTGCGTTAGCTATTATGTTAGCTGTAGTTTGGTTCGCCATGAAGCAACTCTTCCCGGAGAACACAGTGTGCGCATGGTTGCTAAGATGCCTAAACGGTCTTTTGTGGTATCTTGTGGGGCATCTAGTTGGAATTATCAAATTAAAGAATAATTTCCATATTAATAGAATCTGTATATACGGCGCTCTTGTGATTCTATTCGTGTTATCTATTTGTATCTGTATGCTGAATCCAGGAGCCTCAATGTGGAGCAATGAATATGGGAATTCGTATCTTCTCTATCTGTCAGGAAGCATTGTGGGTTCAATGTTTGTTGCCTTATTTTGTAAGTGCATTATTTGTAAGAACAGCTTTTTGGAGCTGATAGGGAAGAATACGATAGTAATTTTAGCTACACATGAGCCAATCAAACGTGTCATACTTAAGCTTACTGAGATTTTATCCGGAAAAGTTGGCGTCTACATATCGATAGATTTGTTGCAGAGTAATGCATTGTGCTCCTTGGCGATTGTATTTGAGGTGTTGATTGTGGATATCATAGTGATTTATATCTTCAAATTCATCAAAGCAATGATGCCAAGTACTGTTCAAAAGAAATATCTGAGTTTTGTGAGGTGAGAACGGGAAAGCGTGTATGGAATATGTAAAACAGATTATTCAGGATATACTGACAATGCTGTATCAGTATTTGGGGATTTCCATAATATGTTCGGTGTTGATTATTCTTGTTTGGAAGCAGGCAGAAGAAAACTCATGGAAATCCATATGGGTAAGGCTTAAAACACTGCTACAAAATCAAAGATGGAGAAAGAGATTCTTTTTTGTCCTTTATATTGTATTTGTTTTACAGAGGACAATATTTAATAGAGGCCCTTGGGGTAATCCGTTAGGCAATGTTGTTGGGAATTGGTGGTTAGTACAGAATGGAAGTCCGAATTATGAGATGTTTGAAAACATCTTGCTATTTGTTCCATTGTATCCTTTCGTTAAAACTTGCGAAACTGAGCATAGAGCCAAATGGATAGAACGATGTGGCTGTTGGGACGTAATTGTTGTTCCCTTCGTATGCTCGTTTGCCATTGAAATGGTGCAGTTGTTGTTCCGGGTTGGCACGTGGCAGCTATCAGATCTCTTTTATAATACACTGGGCGGAGTCATTGGCAGTCTTATCTACTATATTGGTTATAAAATAAAGCACAGAGGAAAAATGATATGAAAAAAACAACATTACTAATCATGGCGGCCGGAATCGGCAGCCGATTTGGAACAGGAATCAAGCAGCTGGAGCCGGTTGGCTTACATAATGAAATTATCATGGATTATTCCATCCATGACGCAATCGAAGCGGGTTTCAACAAAATCATCTTTGTAATTCGCAAGAATATCGAAGCTGACTTCCGGGAGCGGATTGGCAACCGCGTGGAATCCATCTGTGAGAAACAGAATGTGGAAATTGCCTACGCATTTCAGGATTTGAACAATGTGCCGGGTGAAGTCCCGGCGGGCCGGACCAAACCTTGGGGAACCGGACAGGCAGTGCTCGCTGCAAAAGATCTGATTCATGAATCGTTTGCCGTCATCAACGCTGACGATTACTATGGTAAAGAAGCGTACCGCCAGATGCACGACTGGTTGGTGTTGGATCACGCGGATAACGCGATTGCAATGGCGGGATTTATTCTGAAGAACACCTTGTCGGATAACGGTGGAGTTACCAGAGGCGTCTGCAAAGTAGAAGAAGGTCATACACACATCGTAGATGTTGTGGAGACCAGCAATATTATCAAGACGGTTGATGGCGCAGAAACCGATGGAAGGAAACTTGATCCAGAGTCTTATGTGTCTATGAATTTCTGGGGCTTCCCTGCAAAGGAAGGTTGTACTCCTGCATATCTGGGCGTTCTGGAGCAGGGCTTCAAGGATTTCTTTGAAAATGATGTAAAGGCGAATCCTCTGAAAGCAGAGTATCTGCTGCCAACGCATATTGGTGGCCTTTTGAGAGATGGAAAATATACCGTGAAGGTTCTGGAGACAAAGGACAAGTGGTTCGGTGTTACCTATAAGGAAGACAAAGAGTCTGTCGTTCAGAGCTTTAAGAAGCTGATTGAGGATGGCGTGTATAGGGAAGAACTGTATAGCGATTTGTGAGAATAAATATATGTGTCTTGATTTCTACCAACGCTCGCTATATACTACAATTAGGCTGTGTAGGGATATAGAATCCCTGTACGGTAGTTGCTCAGTTCTTGGCACACCTCTCCGCGGTGAGCAGCAGGCAACGCAGTAATGATGTACTGTGGCTAAGAGGCAAGTGTAGAAATGTCGTTGGTTTCAGGAAACACGTGAAGTCCAACAGTATGCTTTTGATTCAACAGTGCGTTATTTATCATACTGTATCATTTTAAAGATAAGAAAATCATCCGGACATAGAATGGAGGGGATTGTGTGAAATATTCAGAACAAACATTACAGGGGTGGACTTTACCATTGTCGCAAACGGAAGAACAAAGAGCTGAAAACACAATAAAAATGATAAGAACTGCCATTGATGCAAATGACGATTTAAAATCGATGGATATTGAGGTTTTTACCCAAGGATCATATGCAAATAATACCAACGTTCGTTCTGAAAGCGACGTTGATGTATGTGTAATGCTGAAAGACACTTTTCACACTGTGTACCCAGATGGAAAAAAACGCGAGGACTATGGCTTTCTTGCTTCTGATTTGACGTTTCAGCAATATCGTAATATGGTTAAAACTGCTCTTCAGGACAAATTTAAAACGGAATATGTAAATGATGGCAATAAGTCACTTAAAATAAACGAAAACACTTATCATGTTCAGGCTGATGTTGTTCCAGCTTTTCAGTTGCGCAATTACTATTACTGGGGAAGTACTGATCGAAATAAATACATAGAGGGTACATGGTTTGTCGCAAAAACCGGGAAAGAGGTCTCAAATTATCCGAAAAGACACATTCAAAATGGTATCTCCAAGAATAATGCGACGAATAAAGAGTATAAAAAACTTGTGCGAATAATGAAACACATTAAAAATAATATGGTTGATGATCAAGCAGCAGATGGAGAAAAGATAACTTCTTTTTTGGTAGAGTGCCTTGTATACCAAATTCCAAACAACACAATATCGAATGCTTCCACATGGACTGAAACAGTGCGACAGGCATTGATTTATCTTTACAATGAGATAAAAGAGGAACGCCATAAAGAATGGTGTGAAGTTAGCGATATGCTGTATTTATTCCGCGGCAGAAAGTGGACAGATCTAGATGCCAAGCAATGGCTGTGTGATACGTGGAATTACCTGGGGTATGGAGAAGAATAAATGAGCGAAGCGGCCAAAAAATTTATGAATATGGGTATATGGTGTACCATATTACTGTTTGTATTTCGTTGCTGGATTGATTGGAGTAATTTGAGTTCGATAGTTTCCGACCATAAGATTGCAGAGTGTAGTTACTCTCTTTATGGATACGCAGGTGAAGCAATCGGAATTGCAACGATTTTTATGACAATTTTCAACAAGTGGTTATGGAAAAGTAAATTCTTTAACTGGCTTGCTGGAGGAATGCCAGTCTTGTCAAAGAGATATAAAGGTACGATTACTTTTGTCTGGGATGGAAAAGAACAGACGAGGGATTCTGAAATTGGAATAGAGCAGACATTTCTCAGTGTTACAGTAAAATTGGGCACTGTTGAAAGTTCTAGTAATTCTGTTACGGCGTCAATAGAAACAATCAATAATGAGAAGCAACTGGTTTATACTTATTTGAACACACCGAAAGCAGAACTTCAGAATAGAAGTGCTATTCATTATGGAACCGCAATGTTACGAATTGATAACCCTGACAGGATTACGGGAAATTACTATACAAGCCGTCTTTCAAGAGGGTCAATGGATTTTATAGCTGTGCCTGTGAAATAGGCTAAATAGTAATCGTTGGGATACAATCACTTGCTTTTAAGGCTTCGCTGCTATATATAATTATCAGACAACAAAAACTAATCAATGAAACGGAGTGTGTACATCTATGCCGCGTCCCAAGGGTTCCAAGAATAAAGTCAAGCCCACTACCCAACCTACTGACTTCACTACCCTCATCGCCGAGAAGTCATCCACCAAAGAAGCGCTCGTTGCCGACATCGCAACCTTAGAAGAAAACCTCGCCAGTATCAAAGCTGATCTGAAATCGAAGAAGACGGAGTTGAAGAAGCTGGATACTGAGCTGAGTAAATTGGAAGAGCAGAAGGCTGCGTTCGATGCTGCGCAAGCTGAAGAAGCGAAGAAAGCCGAGCTAGATGATCTCCCGGACTCAGAATGAGAATAATCCCATATCTTAATTCGGTAAATACCCCTACCTGAACATTGATTATCTTTATAGCTTCAAAACATATGATGGAAATGAAGCCTTATTCGGCATATTGGACTGTACAAACCGAATTGAAATTGAGAAAAATGTGCGGCATTATTACGGAAAAAAGGGCATAGAAAAATCCAAGACAGGTGAGATATCCTGCCTTGGAGTTCATAAGAGACAATCACATGGTCATTTTGTGATGTAAACAATCATGCAGCAATGCGCTATCGATTTGAGATATGGGAAGAGAAGATGCGTCGACCTCAATTGCGACTGGTGAAGGGATTTCTGCTTCAGGGGTGTTGGCTTTTTCGAGATTTTCGGTGTCTACGAGATCTTCTTTACTATGTTTTATTGCCTTGAAGGATTGAGACTTTTCTTTGTGGGTGTGCAGAATACGCCCGGATTCTTTGATGAGCTGATAGCTGATATTTTTCCATTCTGGACGAACCTGATCGAAGAGTAGTTCAATGATTTCTATGAAGTTCCCAAGGCCACCGCTTTGGCGATCGCGGCAGATGGAAACCAGTTCAGATTTGACTTTGGAGCTAAAAGATACGGCATACTTCCGCTCCAGTTGGCGTAAGTAGTCGAGTATTTCCTGCTCATCGATGCGGTCAAACTCTTCTTTTCGGAGACGGCGGAATATCTGCGGGCGATTGTGGGTGATGTTATGATCTTTTTTCCGTTCTCCCGAAATCAGATCTTTCAGAACATAAGTACCACAGATGATGATGGGGACATCTGTTTCATCGAATATCTGGCGAAGCACATCAATCTTTGAACCGTTTCCGTTGGCAAGATATTCCGCTTCATCGAATACAAAACAATAGTTGGGATCATCCTGAAGCTTTCTTTGGATGCGATCCTGCACAGTACCGTTATCGCCTACAACCCGAACGCCGATTGCGTTAGCGACAAAAACAAGAAGGCTGTTCATCGTCGTGTTTGGAGAACAACGGTAATAATAAGCAGGATGGGGATATTGTGTGCAGAAATCCAGCATAGTAACGGTTTTTCCCTCACCGGGTTCCCCTAAAACAATGACCATTTTCTTGCTGTTCACATGTTGAATAACGCCGCCGAGAACAGTATCCTGTGTAGCGGTGTACATCCTTGGCAATATGGATTCTCTCATGATCAATCGCCTCCTCTGTTCTGTTTTTTGGATTCCCGGAGCTTTTTACCCAGTTCCCGATAGGACTGCGTAATTTTTCCCTGCTTTTTGTGAGAACCCTCCAAGTTCATCAGATTCCTGGAATACTCCTCTGCCTTTTCTTTTAGCGCTTCTGGAATAGACGTGTCATCAATTGCGTCTTTTGAATCCCTTTCTGTATCGATTGCCTGTCCATAGCGAATATTGTCCACGGGGGGAACATGACAGACCTGATCGGCAATGTCCGTTTGAAGCACGATGGAATGCAGCTGCTCCAGCTTGTCAGAATAAAAGCGGTGCTGCGCTTGCTGCTGCCGAATGTGATGGATGATCTTATATCGGTTTTGCTCTACCACATTCAGTTTCTCCACCAAATGAGCCTCGCCGATGTATTTGTGATCATAAACCACAGAAATATTACGGTTAAATGGAGTGTCGAAAGCGAATATCCGATACTTTGTGCTCTTTTTGCGTTCAATAAGCGGTGCCAATTCGGAACACCAATAGAAACGATTGTTGCCGTATTGGATTCCTTTGGTGCGAATGACCCGCTCGGCGGTTACACTCTTCAGAACGCTGAGTGTCCGCCAGGTTGGCACATAAGAACTGGCCTTTGGAAGCTTCTGATAAAGTGAATTCGGAGATTCTTTTGTGACAGCAAAATCGTTGTATTTGGGATAAATAACATCAGCAAAATAGTCGGCGAATTGCTCAAACGTGTAGAGCTCATTGGACTTGATTTGCTGTGCCAGTATAAAAGGGCGTTCATTTGGACTGGAACCGCAGTAACCAGGCAGCGGGCGAATCCATTCTCTGTCAATCGTGTTCCAGATGGACTCAATCGTTTTACTACGGGCTCGATGACTCAAGGCGTGAATGACTTTAATTCCAAACCATTCCAAAATTCCAGATTCGCCAAATTCTTTGTTCAGAAACAGCGGCTCGGATTCTGAGTTAGGCAGCCCCTTCATCTTGTTGGAACGATAATCGCGGCCGTTATCGATGTAAAAGTAATCGCAGATGCCGGAATAGGGTGTGTCAACGGTGAAGGCGCAGGCTCTGGCGAAGCACTCAGCAATACAGTCTGAGTTTGGTCTTAGGCTGAGGACATAGGATACCATTACATCGCTGGCATCATCAATGATTGCGGTAATCCAGGGGCGCTGCACCTCCCATGAACCGTCGGGCCGTTGTCTGGTACGGACCTCCAAGTCAATGATTTTGTGGTCGGAGAACCACACGCGGTTCACAACTTTAGACTTTTCTCTGGCTGGAGCGTAATGATAGAGCGCAGCCCAGGCTCTTACGCCTGCCCAAGCAAGGACATCCTGCTGTTCCGGTATTCTTCGGATGATGGTGCCAACGGTATCATCGCAATTGGGTTTGACCATAAATTCAGATTTGCGTGCACAGGTTGCGATTGGGATAGAGTCCCCTTTTTTGTGAGGCCCATTTTTTACATCAGGGTGATAAGGGCAGGTTTTGCATGGAAATGGTTTCGAATCACGAATGTCTCTGAAGATTTTTGCTGCAGAGATTTTTCCGGGTTTTTCATGGAGAAAGATGATCAGATCGCGGCAGTATAGACAGCAGGTTCGATAACGGTCTTTGGTATCTTCTGCAGAAGCAGAGTGAGACAAGGCCCTGTAAAGCGGTGTACTATTCATGTAAAGAGCTCTCCTTCTGGCTAAGGTGCTGTAAGAAATATGGTATTCAGACGCAAGTTCACGCAGATGCGCGGTGACTGTGCCGGAAGAGGCGAATGCCTGAGAGATTGTGTATGCCCTGCGCATCATCTGCATTTCACGAAACAGTGATTGAACATCGGGGGAGAATAGCGGCTTTGTAGAATAATCTCTGACAGCATCAAGAAATGAAAAATCGATCACTCGATCCCGGAGCAGATATTCCGATACGTAAATATCTTGTATGCTCCTTGGAATGTCATTCAGCGGAACACAATCATCCTGAATAATCTTACGGTAAAGCTTTTGCAGTTTTCTAGGAGATTGTTTTGTGATTTCAGCCAGAACGGAAACAGGAATCCAGCGATAGATTGTGTTTTGCATTTTTATAACCTTTGTCGATTGCGTAATGTGGACATACCAATAATATCTTGCGTTGTTTCAAATGTCAATAGGGGGACGTGGGAATGGGAGAAAAAATCCATGCGCTTAGATTATATCTGGGCCTTTCACTCCAAGCCTTTGGAGAATCGCTTGGATATACGGGAAGGCATATCAGCCGATTTGAGAAAAACGTTGTGGAGCCGGATGAGCGAGTGATTCAGAGAATCTGCGAGGTGTTTCATGTTGAGCCGTCTTATTTCACAGGTGCACTGAGCGTGGAACAGTCCGTTCGGAAAAATGATGACAGTCTTACAGGCGCAGCGGCACAACGGCTGACAAGCGCAAGACTGGAGAAGGGACTGAGCATGTGGGAGCTGTCCAGAAGATCAGGTATCTCGCAACCGCAGATCAGTTTGCTGGAAAGCGGAAAATACCAGTTGAAAAGAAAAGCCGGAGAGAAGCTTGCCGAAGCTCTCGATGTGGGAGTAGATTGGCTGATTACCGGTGATGAAGGAAAAAAGCGGTATCCGGCAGACAAGAAGTTGATTGAATGGCTGTGGGAGCACCCGGAAGTAAGAGAAGAACTGTGGAAGAAAATGGACGAAGAAGAATAGAGCACAGCTGACAACGGTAAACGAGATGATGAAAGCGTTCTGCCTCCCGAGTAATAGTATGAAAGTGGTTGAAAAAATGACGTGTGAAATTCTCAAGTTGAATGCGGCAGATCAGTGCTGAAGAAATTATTAGCCAGTGGCATGAGCGCAGATGAGATGTAAGCGGTCAATAATCACCCATCAAGGGCAAAAGAAAAAGCACCTCGGACAGGAGGTGCAGAAAATCAGGTAAGATGGCAATACTGCGGGATGGACTCAGACCACGGAAAAAGAGGTTTGAGCTGTTCCATTGCAGGCATTTCACCAAGTTTAGGAAGCTCCTGCAGCAGAAACAGCGTAAGCGGTCAATAATCACCCATCAAGGGCAAAAGAAAAAGCACCTCGGACAGGAGGTGCAGAAAATCAGGTAAGATGGCAATACTGCGGGATGGACTCAGACCACGGAAAAAGAGGTTTGAGCTGTTCCATTGCAGGCATTTCACCAAGTTTAGGAAGCTCCTGCAGCAGAAACAGCAGATACCCAAAAGGATCAAGACCATTTCGCCTTGCCGTTTCGATCATACTGAAGCACAGCGCACTTGCATCTGCACCCTTCGAGGTGTCACAAAACAGGAAGTTCCTTCGGGACATAACGAAAGGCTTCACGGTCCGCTCTGCAAGATTGTTGGTAAGCGTCAGACGGCCATCCAGCAGAACACTTTCCAGGGCTTCCCTCTGGTTCAATGAATAAGTCTGTGCCTTGCCAAGATTTGAATTTTTGTCAGATTCAAAGCTGTTCAGAAACTCCCAATACTCATCCATAACAGGTTTCAGTTCTGCCAGGCGATGTGACTTTCGGTCATCCGGCGGCAGATCCTTCCACGACGAATCCAGCGCAAAGATTTTCTCAACGTACTCAAACGCTTTTTGAGATTTGCTGCCCTCCACAGGCTTGTTATCCACGAAGCAGTCCACCCATTTACGCCGCGCATGCGCCCAGCAGCCAATATGAGTTACATTTTCTACCGCATTGTAACCCGAGTAGCCGTCGGTCTGCAGATAGCCTGAGAAGCCCTTGAGCATCTCTTTTGCTACCTGGCCCTTACGGCTGGGTTTGTACTGGTAAAGCGCAATGTTCTTTTCCGGTGAGCAGAACACCCACATCTTCGACATCTGTTTCGATTCGCGGCCATCCTCTTTCAGAACGTGGCAGTCCGTCTCGTCTGCATTGACAATGCCACTCTGGAGAAGTTCATCCCGGAAGGCATCCCATAAAGGGGCAAACCACCGGGAACTTCGAATGACCCAGTTTGCCATTGTGTTCCGTCGCAGGTCAACACCCTGGCTCTTCCAATATTCTTCCTGTCGGTAGAGAGGTACGCCTTTCTGGAACTTTTCCTGCATAACATAAGCGACTGTGGAAGCAGCAGCCATGCTTTTCTTCATGACCGGAACCGGGGCTTTCGCCTGCTCAATGTAGCATTCACCCGTTTCCTGCTCACAGTGAGCACACTTGTAGGTTGCTGTATAATAATCAATCACAGAGAGTTTTGCGGGGATAATGGTAAGCTCAGAGCGAATGTATTTTTCACCGATCCGAACCATCTCAGTGCCGCACCGGGCGCAGATCCGCTCATTCTCTGGCAGCTCGCATAAGACCTTCTGGTGTTCCAGGCCCTCGGTGAGCTCAGCCTTGGTACGCTTTGCTTTGCGTGAATGGGCTGCTACCGGAACAGTTTTCCCCGGCTCGGGAGCTGCGGCATCACAGCAGACTTCCGCTTCATTGAAAAAATCCAACTGCTTGCAGTCGACGTATTCGATCTTCTCGCTGGATTGCCCGAACATACGCTTGCGCAGGCAAACGAGCTGCTCGTTCAGAGACTGCAGCCGGACAAGCGCATCCTTCTGGGCGCGGTTTTCTTCTTCCAGCTTCTGGTTCTTCGCTTCAAGAGCGCGAATGTAGGCGGCAATCTCCGGGGTCAGAGTGCTCAAATCAATCTCCGTCATATTCTTTGCCGCCTTTCTTCTGCATTCTTCACAAGAAGATTATACAGGAGAAAAGAGCAGATTTCCAGCAAAATGAGGGAGATTGCCACGGAGAAAATTACGGTCAAAAAGGCGGTTCGTTTGGTCAGAATATTACGCGAAAAACGCAAGCACTGTTGAAAACTACACATAGAATTTTGGCTTGCCTGGACGGATCGCTTTGGGCTGCTCGATGCTCAGGCCCTGCATGAGCCAAGTGAACTGTTCCCATGTCAGCTCTTTGACTTCTTTTTCATTCCGGGGCCACTGGTATCTGCCGTTGTCCAGTACCTTATACAGAAGAACAAATCCATCCGGTTCCCAAAGCAGTGCCTTTATGCGGTCACACTTCTTGCCACAGAACAGAAACAGGCCGCTTTCATATGGATCCATTTTGAAATTCTGCATCACATAGGGCACCAGGCTTCGTATTCCTTTTCGCATATCTGTGTAGCCTGTAACGATGTACACATTCTTCGCCTGTCGGATATCCCCCAGCATCAGGAAAGACCTTTTATGATTTCCAGGATGTATGCGGCAGACACTGAATTCGGCAAAGAGATCGACAGTTCTCCTTTCCGGATCTCGACCTCCTGCCGGGATGAACGATCTGGAATACGAGTGCCAGATGCCGGTGGAGCAATTTTCACTGGTACGATCGCCTGCTGTTCCATGACCTGCTCTGCCACCTCATCCCGTAGCAAAGCCTGCCAACGCATGAATGTGGAATACTTGATTCCTTTTTCGGAACACCACTCGCGCTTGTTCTTTCCGCTGTGCGCACACTCTTTGATCAGATTCAGATACTGCTGCTTTTTCAGGCTATGATATTCACCGGCCATAGTTCACGCTCCATCCTTTGAGACTTTTTAGACTTCTGATACGTCTCGTTCGATATCTGAAACTTCCGAGACTTTTGCGTCTTTTAATAGTTCCTTGCTATTTGCCTTGGACTTTTTGGATTTCTGAGACTTCTTAGAGTCTATTATCTCATAAAGTGGAGTTGATTATAATACGGATGAAGATTGACCGCTTAC